>NZ_CP147026.1:4535000-4604116 GCF_056632455.1 Aeromonas sp. MTB | reverse complement strand
TCTAAACTCCTGTCGATTGATTAACTAAAGACCGGCTATTCTACGTTTTTAGCCGCCGGATCTCCAGCCATCGCCCGGTGGATCCAGCAAATAAGATCCTTGACTTTCAAGGATCCAGCGCCTTTGGATCGGATTTCATCCCCAAAGTTACCCACAGCTTGATCCACCGTCCGGATTGGTCGATCCCGTGCTTCTCTCCTGTTATTTCATATAACCAAATGTCATTTATTTTTTAAATTTTATTCCAATAACATCAGGGCCAAACCAGTTATTACAACTACAAATACAAGACATTGAGAGAGAGAAACACCATGAAAACATCCATCAAACTGATTTCCGGCGCAGCCATCCTGCTCGCCACCCTGTCCGGTCAGGCCATCGCCCAGGAGACCATCAAGGTCGGCATGTCTGGCAAATATTTCCCGTTCACCTTCGTCAAGCAGGACAAGCTGCAAGGCTTTGAAGTGGATATGTGGAACCAGATCGGCGAGCGCACCGGCTACAAGGTCGAATTCGTGACCGCCAGCTTCTCCGGCCTGTTCGGCATGCTGGAAACCGGCCGCATCGACACCATCTCCAACCAGATCACCATCACCGACGAGCGCAAGGCCAAGTACGACTTCTCCCAGCCTTACGTCTATGACGGCGCCCAGATCGTGGTACGCAAGGGCAACAGCACCATTCATGGCATCAAGGATCTGGAAGGCAAGAAGGTGGCCGTGAACCTGGGTTCCAACTTTGAAGAGCTGCTGCGCAAGAACGACCCGAACAAGAAGATCGACATCCGCACCTATGACTCCGCCTTCGAGCAGGATGTCGCCCTGGGTCGCATCGATGCCTTCGTGATGGACCGCGTCTCCACCGCCCAGCTGATCAAGGAGTCCAAGCTGCCGCTGCAACAGGCTGGCGCACCGTTCGAGACTATCGAGAACGCCCTGCCCTTCCTGAAGACCCCGGAGAAACAGGCGCTGCTGAAGAAGGTCGACGAGGCCCTGACCGCCATGCGCAAGGATGGCTCCCTGCGTCAGCTCTCCGAGAAATGGTTCGCTTCCGACATCACCGACAAATAAATGATGGAATTTGACCTCGAATACACGCTGGGGCTGTTTCCCATCCTGCTCAAATACCTGGGCACCACGATGGAAATGGCCCTGTGGGGATTCGTGCTGGCACTCGTACTCTCGCTGGCCCTGGCGATAGTACGGGTGTTTCGCGTCCCTGCGATTCACTGGCTGGCGATGCTCTATATCTCGTTCTTTCGGGGTACACCGCTTCTCGTTCAGCTGTTCCTGCTCTACTACGGACTGCCGCAACTATTCCCGATATTCGTGGGGATGGATGCCTTTACCGCCGCCATCGTCGGTCTGACCCTGCACTTCGCCGCCTATATGGCCGAGTCGATCCGCGCAGCCATCCTCGGCATTCACAAAAGCCAGATGGAAGCGGCGCTCAGTATCGGCATGAGCCGTTATCAGGCGATGCAGCGGATCATCCTGCCGCAGGCGGCCCGCATCGCCACCCCGTCGCTGATGAACTACTTCATCGACATGATCAAGAGCACCTCGCTGGCGTTCACCCTGGGAGTAGCCGAGATCATGGGCAAAGCGCAGATGGAAGCCTCCTCCTCCTTCAAGTTCTTCGAGAGCTTTATGGCGGTGGCGCTGATCTACTGGGTGGTGGTGATCTTCTTTACCCGCTTGCAGCATCTGCTGGAAGTCCGTCTCAACCGTGCCTATTAAAGGAGGGCGTTCATGATCAAGCTAACCGGCCTCTCCAAGGCATATCACGGCAATCAGGTGCTCAACGGCATCGATCTGGAGGTCAAAAAGGGGGAAATTGTCGTCATCATCGGCCCCTCCGGCACCGGAAAATCGACCCTGTTGCGCTGCCTGAACCTGCTGGAGACCCCGGATGTGGGCACCCTGGCCATCGACGATCTCGAGCTCAATCTGGCCAAGGCCAGTGAACAGCAGGCGATCGAGCTGCGCAAACGGGCCTCCTTCGTGTTCCAGAACTACGCCCTTTTTGCCAACAAGACGGCGCTCGACAACATCGCCGAAGGGCTGATCACCGTCTGGAAGCAGCCAAAAGCGGAGGCCCGCGCCACAGCGCTCGGCATCCTCAAAGATATTGGTCTCGCCGACAAGCAGGATGCCTATCCGGCCTCCCTCTCCGGCGGCCAGCAGCAGCGGGTCGGCATTGGTCGCGCCATGGCGGCACACTCCAAGGTGATCCTGTTTGATGAGCCCACCTCGGCCCTCGATCCCGAGTGGGTCGACGAGGTTTTGGGACTGATGAAAGAGTTGGCCCGCCAGCACCAGACCATGGTGGTGGTGACTCATGAGATTGAATTTGCTCGTGATGTTGCCGATCGGGTGATCTTCATGGAAGGAGGGCGGATCGTCGAGCAGGGCCCGCCGGATCAGATATTGGTCGATCCCAAGGATCCCCGTACCCGGGAGTTCTTGCGGAAAGTCCTTAAATAGCTCTCTCTTTGGCGGCCTGGCCGCCTTTTTTATTGAGGGATCCCTTGTTTAACCCCGGGTTGCCAGTATAATCCGGAGCCCTTGATCCTCTGGATCCTCACGCTCGGCAGTGGCCTTTTCAAGACCACGGCAGGATGAGAGGGAACGGCGGATTGACTAAAAGCCGAACTCTGTTTAGAATTCGGCCTCTTTTGCTAGTCGTCACACGCTATAGCTGGCGCGTCGGCTAAGTGTGACAATCAAAACTGTACAGAAATACGGAATCGAATCATGAAACGTACTTTTCAACCGTCCAACCTGAAGCGCAAGCGCTCTCACGGTTTCCGCGCCCGCATGGCAACTGCCAACGGTCGTAAAGTTCTGGCCGCTCGTCGTGCCAAGGGTCGTGCCCGCCTGGTAGTCTAATGCCTACCCAGCACACCTTCTCTCGGGAGTTACGTCTGTTAACTCCCGAACACTTCAAACGCGTTTTCGCCGAGCCTGTCCGGGCCGCCTCTCCGCAGATTACCCTTCTCGCTTCTCCCAATTCGCTCGAACACCCTCGTCTTGGTCTCGCTGTGCCCAAAAAAGCACTCAAGCGTGCCGTTTGGCGTAATCGTGTCAAACGGGTGGTTCGGGAAAGTTTCCGCCTCAAACAACATCAGCTGCCCGCTATCGACATCGTGGTGATCGCCAAGGCCGGTGTGAAAGAGATGGATAACGAGGAACTGTTCAAGTTACTGGAAAAGCTATGGCGCACCCTGTCACGCCGTTGCAATGGGTAGCTATCAAACTGATACGCCTGTATCAGCTAATCATTAGCCCTCTGCTCGGGCCGCGCTGCCGTTTTACCCCGACTTGTTCCCAATTTGCGATAGAAGCCATCCGACTTCACGGTTTCATAAAAGGCGTTTGGTTAGCCAGCAAACGTCTATTAAAATGCCATCCCTTATCCGAGGGTGGTTATGACCCGGTTCCGCAACCAAAGCGAAGAAACTGAAAACTATGGAATCACAACGCAATCTACTCCTGATCGGTTTGCTGTTCGTGAGCTTTCTGCTCTGGCAACAGTGGGAGTCCGACAAGGCTCCGAAGCCGGCCCCGACTACCGTGGCCCAAACCGAACATTTCGTACCTGAAGCCGGTCAGACCGGTGATATTCCTCAGGTTTCCGAGCAAGCTAATGCGACTGCCGCACGCAAGCTGATCACCGTCTCCTCTGACGTGCTCAAGCTGACCCTGGACACCCAGGGTGGTGACGTCGTGTCTGCCGAACTGCTGTCTCACAAACTGGAAGAGGGCAAGGACCAACCGTTCGTGCTGCTGACCAGCAAGCCTGAGCACCTCTATATCGCCCAGAGCGGTCTGGTGGGTCGCAACGGTCCGGACAGTCAGGCCGAAGGTCGTCCTACCTATGAAGCCGCCCAGACCAGCTATCAGCTGGCCGATGGTCAGGATCAAGTCGTCGTTCCGATGACCTGGACCGACAGCAAGGGCGTGGTCTTCACCAAGGAGTTCATCCTCAAGCGTGGCGATTATGCCGTTGGCGTTGATTACAAGATCGACAACAAATCTGCCGAGCCGGTTCAGGTGCAGTTCTATGGTCAGCTGAAGCAGACCGTAGCAACGCCGAAGGATCAGGAAGGTCATGCCATGGTAGCCAGCGCTTACCGTGGTGGTGCCTTCTCCACTGAAGATACCCGCTACAAGAAGTACACCTTCGACGAGATGAAGGATGCCGACCTGAACAAGACCACCAAGGGTGGTTGGGTCGCCATGCTGCAACACTACTTCGTCTCTGCCTGGGCACCAAATGCCGACGATACCAACAGCTTCTACAGCCGTGTGATCCCTGGTAAAGGCCAGGCCATCATCGGTTACAAGGCGCCGCTGGTTGACGTGGCTGCCGGCCAACAGGCCGAAGTGACCAGCAAGCTGTGGGTTGGTCCCAAGCTGCAAGACCAGATGGCCAAGGTGGCTAACCACCTCGACCTGACCGTCGACTACGGCTGGCTGTGGTTCATCGCCCAACCGCTGCACTGGCTGCTGACCGTGTTCCACGGTTTCGTCCAGAACTGGGGTCTGGCCATCATCATGCTGACCCTGCTGGTGCGCGGCATCATGTTCCCGCTGACCAAGGCCCAGTACACCTCCATGGCCAAGATGCGCATGCTGCAACCCAAGATTGCGGCCCTGCGCGAGCGCTTCGGCGATGACCGCCAGAAGATGTCTCAGGGCATGATGGAGCTGTACAAGAAGGAGAAGGTCAACCCGCTGGGTGGCTGCCTGCCGATCCTGGTTCAGATGCCGATCTTCATCGCCCTTTACTGGGCACTGATGGAGTCCGTTGAACTGCGTCACGCGCCGTTTGCCCTGTGGATAACTGACCTGTCAGTGAAGGATCCCTTCTTCGTGCTGCCAATCCTCATGGGTGCCTCCATGTGGTATCTGCAGAAGATGAGCCCGACCACCGTAACCGACCCGATGCAGCAGAAAGTGATGCAGTTCATGCCGATCATCTTCACTTTCATGTTCCTATGGTTCCCGGCTGGCCTGACTCTCTACTGGCTGGTGAGCAACGTCATCTCCATCATCCAGCAGACCATCATCTATCGTCAGCTGGAGAAGAAAGGACTGCATTCACGCAGCTAATCTTCCCGTGATGACAAAAGAGGCGGCCTTCGGGCCGCCTTTTTTATTACAATGTCTCCCACTACGTTTTCCTATCAGCGAACAAACGAGCCAAGCAAGATGACAACAGATACGATCGTGGCCCAGGCCACCGCGCCAGGCCGTGGTGGCGTCGGCATAGTCCGGGTCTCCGGCCCCGCCGCCGAACAGGTCGCCGAGATAGTGCTCGGCAAGCTCCCGCGGGTGCGCTACGCCGAATATCTGCCGTTCAAGGATGAGCAAGGCCAGGTATTGGATCAGGGCATCGCCCTGCTGTTCAAAGCCCCCAACAGCTTCACCGGCGAGGATGTGCTGGAGCTGCAGGGCCACGGCGGCCCCGTCATCATGGACATGCTGATCCGCCGCATTCTGAAAATCGACGGCATCCGCCCTGCCCGCCCCGGCGAATTCAGCGAGCGCGCCTTCATCAACGACAAGCTGGATCTGGCCCAGGCCGAAGCTATCGCTGACCTTATCGAAGCCTCCAGCGAACAGGCCGCCCGCAGCGCCATGCACTCCCTGCAGGGGCAGTTCTCCAGCAAAATCCAGCAACTGGTGGAGAGCCTGATCCGGCTGCGTATCTATGTGGAAGCGGCCATCGACTTCCCGGACGAGGAGATCGACTTCCTCTCCGACGGCAAGGTGGCGGGCGACCTCTACGCCATCATGTCCGAGCTGGACGACGTGCGCGGGGAAGCCAAACAGGGCGCCCTGCTGCGGGAAGGGATGAAGGTGGTGATCGCCGGTCGTCCCAACGCCGGCAAATCGAGCCTGCTCAATGCCCTGGCGGGGCGAGAGTCGGCCATCGTCACCGAGATTGCCGGTACCACCCGCGACGTGCTGCGCGAGCACATCCATCTCGATGGCATGCCACTGCACATCATCGACACCGCCGGTCTGCGCGACACTCAGGACAAGGTGGAGCAGATCGGTATCGAGCGCGCCTGGGCCGAGATCGAACAGGCCGATCGGGTGCTGTTTATGGTGGATGGCACCACCACGGATGCGGTTGACCCGCGAGAGATCTGGCCGGAATTTGTTGATCGGTTGCCAAAAAACATCGGCCTCACCGTCATTCGCAACAAAGCTGACCTGACTGGCGAAGATCTGGCACCGAGTCAGGAGCAGGGCCACGCCGTCTACCGCATCTCAGCCAAGACCGAGTTGGGGCTGCCTGCCCTGCGCGAGCACCTGAAAGCCTGCATGGGCTTCCAGGGCAACACCGAAGGGGGCTTTATGGCCCGCCGCCGCCATCTGGATGCGCTGGAGCGTGCCGCCGAGCGCCTGCTGGTAGCCAAAGAGCAGCTGGAAGTGTTCGTGGCTGGCGAGCTGGTGGCCGAAGAGTTGCGCCTGGCGCAGGAGTCCCTCTCCGAGATCACCGGTGAATTCAGCTCCGACGATCTGCTGGGCCGTATCTTCTCCAGCTTCTGCATCGGCAAGTAATGTGGTGAAAAATCAGCAATAAAAAGCAGCCAGTGAGAACATAAGACATTGTAAATATTGGACTTTGTTTTTTACTGGCTGTTCTTGCCTGATCTTGTTTCGTGAGAATTTACCCCGAGAGTACCCCGAAGTAACCTCTCGGGGTACTTTCGGGGGACACACTTATGAAGATCAGCATCGAATTCCGCGAACCGGACGCCGAAGGCAAGCGCGCTCTGCGCTTAACCTACTACGCCGGCTCCTACCTTGACCCAACCACGGGCATCCGCAAGCACAAACGCAGCAGAGAGCCCCTGGATCTCTTCCTGTACGACAAGCCGCGTACCCCGGCACAGCGGCTCCACAACAAAGAAACCCAGCGAGCAGCCGAAGCAATCCGCGCCAAGCGGCTCTTCGAGTACGAGACAGGTAAACACCATCTGGATTTCTCGAACGCCTACAAGGCCAGCTTCTTCGAGTACTTCCAAGAGGTTACAGACCAAAAAGCAGCAGGCAGCAAGAGCAACCACTCCATCTGGATATCAGCCCTCAAGCATTTACGCCAGTACCATAAGCTGCCGGAGCTGACTTTCGAGGAAGTAGATCAGCTCTTCCTGGAGGGGTTTCGGCACTACCTGATGCACAAAGCTCGCACCAAAAGCGGCACACCACTGAGCCGCAATACCCAGAGTGCCTATTTCAACAAGTTAAGGGCAGCCCTGAACCAGGCAGAGCAAGAGCGGCTGCTACCGGATAATCCGGTACGACGTGTCAAAGCTATCCAGGGGGAGAAAAACAAGCGGGTTTACCTGACCGAAGACGAAGTTCGAGCCCTGGCCCAGGCCGAGTGCCGCTACGACGTTCTTAAGCGCGCCTTTCTATTCTCCTGCTGCACTGGCTTGCGCTGGTCAGATATTCACAAGCTGACTTGGGCAGAGCTGGAGCCCTTCTATGGCCATTACCGTATCGTCTTCACCCAGAAAAAGACCAGCGGCCTGCAATACCTGGATTTGAATGACATGGCGATGCAGCTGATGGGGCGCCCAGGCAAGGCAACAGAGCGGATCTTCAAGGGCCTCAAGTACTCGGCTTGGCACAACATGGAGCTCACCCGGTGGGCGTTGCAGGCGGGTATAACCAAGAAGGTAACCTTCCACAGCGCGCGTCATACCTTCGCCGTGATCCAGCTTAACCGCGGCGTTGATATCTATGCCCTCTCCCGCTTGCTGGGGCACAGTGAGCTGAGAACCACCGAGATCTACGCCGACATTCTTGAATCGCGGCGCCGAGATGCCATGCTCGATTTCCCCAATGTCTTGGGGTGATAGAAGATGGGACGCCCCCTCGACGAGATCATGGCCAGGAAGAGCCAACAAATAGGCCAGCGCGGCCATGCGCTGGCCTAGATTATCTTAGATAATATAGATCGGATTTCAGGATCGCCCTGCAGCTCAGGTAGCACTGGGGTTTATCTGATGAGGCCTGTGACCAATATCATGAACTTTGTGACCACTTTCGTGATAGTCCGTGACCATTATCGTGATAGCGCAGGCCGACCTATGGTGAACCGCCCCTTGGCATATTCACTGATTGACCAACCCAGTTCAGCCAGTTCATCCAGAGCCTTGCGGACTCGCGATTGCCGCTTTCGATCGGTGGCCGCGCTGGACTTATCAGGAAAAGCGTAAGAGACCAGTTTATCTAAACCTACTGGCTTGCTGCGGCCACAATCAATCCAGGCGCAAAGCCGCTGATGCAATATCCGAGCAGTGCTACTACGCAGTTGCCGTACCTCAGCCAGATCGATATAGGTATATCGGCCATTCCCCAACACGGCATTGGTCAGCAAGGGATTTAGCGCCACAAAGAGCCCATCGGTCAAGGCATCGCTGGCATAGTTCGCCAGCAGACGAAAACCGCTACGCAGGCCAGCCACCTGTGCTATTACCGACACCTTCCACAGCCGCTCGACACTGCGGCGCACCGTGTTGGTGTCACGAGGGTTGGCGTAACCAATCTCCTTGGCCAGTTTGCGCAAGCTGCTTTTGACCACCAAGACATCCTGCTGGTTGGCAATCCCACGCAGCTGAAGTAGGTCTCGCAATATATCTCCGGTTTCACCACTCGCAACAGGCCCAATCTTGCCACCTTGTGATTCAAGCCCAGCTAGGGCAACCAACCCTTGAAGTACTCGCAAATCGTCGGCCCCCAAGGGTTCTGGCCCAGAAAACTCAATCTGATTACCGTTATCCAAGCGGTAAATCACCGCCAGCTTGTCTCGACGGCGCTGACCAGGAGCTATGGCTCTGAACAATCCTGGGGCCAGACAGTGCATATGGTCGTGCCGGGCATGAGTTAGTTCAAAGCAAGGCACGTTTGCCTCCAGCCCGGCGTGTTACGTCCAAACTGGCGGGGTGCAGCACGCCACCTTCCCTCCGCACCAACCAGCGCTCCGGTAGTGGCTGCCCATAATTACTTTTGCTTACTCCAAACCGCACGTAAAGCTGGCTCAGCTCTGCCGATACGCCCAGCTGCTGCGCCTCTTTCTTGGTCATAGTGGCGAGATAGGCCTGCCAGCGGACGTTGTCCACCAGAACTGACGACCCCCTGCTTGCCTGCTGCAGATCGCCAGCTTCTTGGAATACTGCGGATTTGCTGGTGTGGTGTACAAACAACACAGCACATCTCAGCCTCATGGCCAGCCGCTCCAACTGACCCAGTACCTGCGTCATGGCACAGGCCGCGTTCTCGTCGGCATCGTGGAAACGCCTCAAAGTATCGATGACAATCAACCTCACCCCTTCAGCCCATATAGCAATCGCTTCCCACCAATGGCTATCCAGCACATTCGGACTGGATCCCTGCAGCGGTATGAGGCGAAGGTCTCGCTCAACGTTGGCACGAAGTTCAGGGTCAAGATATCCGCCCAAGGCAAACAGGCGCTGGTGCAGTACAGGCCAAGGATCCTCGGCAGGCAGGTAGAGCACAGCCCCCCTGCTCAGATTGCCAAGCCCAATCCAATCCGGCCCACCGGATATCTGCATTGCTAGTTGCAATGCCAACATCGATTTGCCCACCCCTCCCGGTGACACCAAAGCACCAACGCAGCCAACAGGCAGCCCCGGGAGGACAAAATCGAGGGGTTTCGGAGGTTCAATAAAAGCCGACCGGAGATCCTGGGGCCAGTGAGATGTTATGAGATCTCGCTCCATAACAGCCTCACAACCGCCCATGGCTAGCTTGCCGCACACGCTTGGTTACATGCTCAGTGAGTTCGGCGTCCGGTGAAATGCGGTGGGAGAGCAGCCAGTCCAGCAGCTCAACGCGCTTGAAGTAGATCTTTTTGCCTTGTGGCTTGTAATGCGGCAGACGCTTTTCACTGGTCAGCCGGTACACATAGCTGACAGAAACCCCCAGCAACTCGGCGCACTCCTCGGCAGAAAGCACCTCTTTTTGCGCCAGTACTTGCTGGATTACCAGCTGCTTAAGCTCATAAAGCTCTTTCAGAATTGACCCGTTAGGATCGCTGTAAACTGACGGATTTTGCTCACGCATGCAGATGATCTCCCTGTAACAAACATCAACATGCAAAGCGTACCGAGGACCTAACGAAATCCAGAGCGCTGTAAGAGCCCGTTTTGGGCACTTACAGCGTTTTCGGGAAAAATTTCACATGTGAAATTTTGGCTAGTGTGTAGCAGAAAATATGTCAGCTCGCGCACATACAGAAGTGACATGAATGGTTCCAACAGAACCTATGTGGCAAGATGTTCTATCGATACAAACTCAAGCCAAGCATCAATGAACCTGCCAAGTTACGAAGCCATGATGCCAGCCGTACTTGCGAGCCTTGCTGATGGTCAGGCACGCCCTCTACGTGAGGTATTCGAGCTGGTGTGTCAACACTACGCCTTTACCCCAGATCAGCTGGCTGACACCCTCCCCAGCGGTCGTCAAACGACAATCCGCAGCCGTGTAGGCTGGGCAAAAACTTATCTGGTCAAAGCAGGGCTAATTACTCAGCCCAAGCGGGGCTTGTGTGTGATCACCCAGCGGGGCCTGGAAGCTCTCACATCAGGACAAACCATTGATAACCGATATCTGGCACAGTTTGGAGAGTTTGTTGCCTTCACTCTGGCGTCCAGTGAAAGTACCGATCACCAATACTCGCCCCGCGTCCAGATTGGGTTAGAGCAACAAAGAGAGGAGCAGATTCAAGTCTATACCCCTCAAGAACAGATAGAACAGGCCATGACAACCCTTAACCAGTCGCTGGCCGATGACCTACTGTCCGAGATACTGGCCATGCCACCACGCTTCTTTGAACAGCTGGTCGTCGATTTGATGGTCGCCATGGGTTATGGCGGCAGCCAGCAGGATGCCGCCCAGACCACCCGCTACCAGAGTGATGGCGGAATCGATGGCATTATCAAGGAGGATCGGCTGGGCCTCGATTCCATCTACCTGCAGGCCAAACGCTATACCGAAAAAACAGTAGGCCGCCCCGAGATCCAGGCCTTCGCAGGTGCGCTCGATCTACATCGTGCTCGCAAGGGGGTTTTTATCACTACCTCCAGCTTTAGCCGCGAAGCTATGGAGTATGTCGGGTTGATCGAAAAGCGTATCGTGCTTATCGACGGGCAGCGCCTCGCTGCATTGATGATTGAGTATGGTGTCGGAGTCACTACCCGCCAGACTCTTACCATCAAAGCACTGGATTCTGATTACTTTTTGGAAGAGTGACCGCAGTAAACAACTCTCAAACTAGAAACACATAAGGTGCATACACCGAACTTCAGGAGAGCCGACTGTCATGGATAAAAAACTGCTCAGTGAGCGCGATATCTGCACCAAGTTCATTACACCGGCCATTCAACAAGCTGGCTGGCAGCAGCATCAATTCCGTGAAGAAGTAAACCTCACCGATGGTCGTGTAATGGTTCGCGGAAAGCTGGCTTCTAGAGTAAAAAACCCCGAAGCCAAAGGCGGTCCAAAACGTGCTGATTATGTGCTCTACGCAAGCCCAAACGTCCCAGTTGCAGTTGTAGAGGCTAAACAGGCGAAGTTCTCAATTGGTCACGGTATGCAACAAGCGCTAGCCTATGCCGAGATGTTAGACGCGCCGTTTGCCATCAGTAGCAATGGCGATGGGTTCCTCTTCCATGACCGAACTGGTCTCACCCTGCCTGTCGAACGAGAGCTTCAGCTTTCCCAGTTCCCGACCTTGGCCGCCTTGTGGACGGTATATCAACAATGGAAAGGATTAGTTGCGCCTGAGGCTGTAAAACTGATTGAACAGCCGTTTTATACCGATGGTAGCGGCCGTGAGCCACGCTACTATCAGCGAGTTGCAATCAACCGTGCCATTGAAGCGGTAGCCAAAGGCCAAGAGCGAGTGTTGCTGGTTATGGCCACCGGTACAGGGAAAACGTACACAGCTTTTCAAATCATTTGGCGCTTGTGGAAGGCAAAATCCAAGAAACGAATTTTGTTCCTGGCTGATCGCAATATCCTCGTCGACCAAACCATGCAGCAAGATTTCGCCCCCTTCGGCGAGGTAATGCACAAGGTTACCAACCGTGAAGTCAAAAAGAATTACGAGATCTACCTTGCTCTCTACCAAGCGGTAACGGGGAAGGAAGAATGGAAGCAGATCTATCGCCAGTTTCCAGCGGATTTCTTCGACTTAGTCGTGATTGATGAGTGTCATCGTGGAAGCGCCGCGGAAGACTCAGCATGGCGCGATATACTCGATTATTTCACTACTGCCACCCACCTCGGCTTGACCGCCACACCGAAAGAAACCAAAGAAATAAGCAACATCACCTACTTCGGAGACCCCATTTACACCTATTCACTCAAGCAGGGTATTGAGGACGGTTTTCTTGCCCCCTACAAGGTTATCCGCATTGCAACCGATGTTGATGCAGTCGGCTACACACCTGAGAAGGGAAAAATCGACAAGCTAGGTCAGACCATTGAGCAACGGCAGTACAACACCAAAGACTTTGATCGCAATCTGGTACTGGAGAAACGCACAGCTCTTGTCGCCAACAAGGTATGGGAATACCTCCAAGCAACAGACCCCATGGCCAAAACCATCGTGTTTTGTGACGACCAAGACCACGCCGAACGGATGCGGCAAGAGCTGGTCAAGCTCATCCCTGCTGCCGCAAACAATCGCCGCTACGTCATGCGAATTACCGGGGACGATAACGAAGGGAAAGCACAGCTCTCGTACTTTATCGACAACGATGAGCCTTATCCGGTTATTGCGACCACCTCAAAGCTTCTTACCACGGGCGTAGATGCCAAAACCTGCAAGCTGATTGTCTTGGACCAGAGCATCATTTCGATGACGGAGTTCAAACAGATCATTGGCCGCGGTACTCGTCTGCGCGAAGACTATCAAAAACTCTATTTCACCATCATGGACTTCAAAGGCGCTACACGACTGTTTGCTGATCCCGATTTCGACGGCGAACCTGTAGTGATCTACGAACCTAGCCTTGAGGACCCTGTAGTACCGCCAGATGTCGTCACGCCCCCCGGTATAGACGAGCCCGAACCGCTACCCTATGATCCGAGTCTCACAGATAAGACTGGTGGCAGTTCAGGTCGAGTAAGGTTTGTGATTGATGACGTCAATGTGCGCTTAGCTGTAGAACGCTCGCAGTACCTTGATATCGACGGCAAACTCATCACTGAGGACTACCGAGCTTTACTCAAATGCGACCTAAGAAAGGCTTTGCAAGAGAAATTCGGTAGCCTAACCGATTTCCTGCGCCGCTGGAGCTGCGCCGAACGTAAACAAGCAGTGCTAGAAGAATTGGAAAAACATGGCGTACCATTAGAACTCCTGCAACAGGCTGTCGTAAACGGCAGCGAACTGGACGCGTTTGATCTGGTAACCCACTTAGCTTTTGACCAAAAACCACTCACTCGGCGGGAACGAGCCAACAACGTGAAAAAGCGCGATGTGTTTGGCAAGTACGGTGGGCAAGCCAAAGGCGTACTGGAAGCCTTACTCGAGAAGTTTGCCGACCACGGCATACAAGACATAGAGGATGCCAAAGTGCTGGAGTTGCCGCCATTTGACCAATTTGGCAGCAAAACAAAAATCCGCCGGGGCATTTTTGGTGGCGTAGAGCAGTACACCCAAGCCGTACAGGAGCTGGAACTGGCTCTCTACGACATATCTGAATCAAAACAGGCTTGATTAAACAGCAAGCCACCAACTAGCGAACACTCAGATGAATCTCAGCAGTACCATCAAATCCATTCAAGACATCATGCGCAAGGATGACGGCGTCGATGGCGACGCACAGCGTCTCGGCCAGCTCACATGGATGTTGTTCCTCAAGGTGTTTGATCAACGTGAGGAGGAATGGGCGGATGATAACCCGGAGTACACATCTCCCTTGCCTGAAGAGTACCGCTGGCGTAATTGGGCAGCCTATATAGTCGATGCTGATGGCAAAAAGAAACCACAAATTGCCGGCAGTGAATTGATCAGCTTCATCAACAATGAGTTATTCCCAACGCTCAAAGAGATTGATGCCAATAAGAGCCCCCAGCACAAAGTAATCCGCAGTGTCTTTGAGGATGCGAATAACTATATGAAATCCGGCTCACAGATGCTGGCCGTGATAGAGAAGCTGGAAGACGCTATCGATTTCCACGATTTTACAATCCGCGCCAATATCGGCGATGTATACGAGCAATTACTCAACGATTTGCGTGGCGCAGGTAATGCAGGGGAATTCTACACCCCGCGCGCCATCACGGCCTTTATGGCAGATAGAGTCAATCCGCGTCTAGACAAACGTGAGACTGTAATGGATCCAGCCTGTGGAACAGGTGGCTTCTTGACCGCAGCGATAGACCACTTCCGCAACCAACTATCGACAATGAAATCACCGCGTCCGGAAGATAAGCGCGCCATTGAAGAACTGATCCACGGTATCGAAAAGAAGCAGTTGCCGCACCTGCTCTGCACGACCAACATGCTGCTGCACGGTATTGACGTGCCAAGCCAGATCGAGCATAAAAACACGCTAGGCACCGGCTGGAACGAATGGAGCGCCAACCAAAAAGTCGATTGCATCATCACCAATCCCCCATTTGGAGGATATGAAGACGATGGCATCGGCAGCGACTACCCGGCTGACCTGCGCACCCGTGAAACCGCCGATATGTTCATGGCGCTCATCATCAAGAAACTGTTGAAGGAAAACGGCCGCGCCGCCGTGGTGCTACCCGATGGTTTTCTGTTTGGCGATGGAATCAAAGGCTCTCTAAAAAAACTGTTGCTGCGCGACTGCAAGCTGCACACCATCATCCGCTTACCCAAGGGGGTGTTTGCACCATACACCACCATCAAGACCAACCTGCTGTTCTTCACCAAGGGCAACATGGTCAATGACGGCACCGAGCACTTCCACACCGACACCATCTGGTTTTACGAACACCCCTACCCACCGGGCTACAAGAGCTATTCCAAGACCAAGCCCATTCGTCTCGAAGAATTCAAACCCGAGCAAGAGTGGTGGGGATCGGAAGAAAACGACTTTGCCGACCGAGTGGAAAATGAATTTGCCTGGAAGGTTGATTTCAAAACCATGCACGATCAGGCTGAAGCGGCAGCACAGCCACATTGGGAAAAAGCTGAGCAACTCCAAGTCAGCGCTGGATTGAAACGTCGTCAGGCAAAATACCTGTCAGACAGTTTGACCGGGCGACGTAGTGATCCAGAACTAGTGGAATACCTGAAGGAGCAACTAACGGATTTACAGAGCGACTTAAAGAAAGTTGATCAGAATGGGCGACTTTATGTCTCAGTGCTCATAGAGGAATTACAAGCTGCAATTGAGTGTCAAAGCACTCAGCAAGTTATTTCTCTGCTGGAAAATTCTGTAACCCGTCTACGAGACGTCGCGGATGGACTGGACTTGCAAGCGCGTGATGCGCAAACCGTGGGAGATCGCCTCTACTGGCCCATCTTCAACCTCGATCTGAAAAACCCTAACACACCAGAAGCAGAAACCCACAACCCGGACCTACTGCTGGAGAAGTACAAAAAACTGTTGGGCGAAATTGAAGAAACAGAAAACCAGCTCAAAAGCGAGTTGGCCGCCGCTCTCGCTCACCACTTTTCTGGTGAGGATGCTTGATGGACACGAAACAGTTTTTGGCGGAATTTGGGCATATTGCTAATGCGCCGGGGGGAGTTGATAAGCTGCGTGAGCTGATCTTGTCTCTGGCTGTAACTGGTAGGCTTGTCGAACAAAATAGCGAAGACCAACCAGCATCTGAATGGCTACAGGCTTGCGATCAGATGAAGGAAAAACTCTACGCCGAGAAAAAAATTCCCAAACCAAAACAGATGTTAGATATTGCCCCAGAAGAAATGCCATTTGCTCCCCCACCCGGGTGGTCTTTTGCACGCCTTGGACGTTTCACATCCAAGATTGGCTCAGGAAGTACTCCGCGCGGCGGAAGCCAAACTTATGTCAAAAAAGGCATTCCTTTTTTGCGCTCACAGAATGTTTGGAACGACGGCATTCGACTCGACGATGTGGCCTACATCACTCCAGAGACGAATCAGAATATGGGTGGCACAATTCTCCAGGCGCATGATCTACTGCTGAACATCACTGGAGCATCATTGGGGCGCTGTGCGGTCGTACCCACGAACCTTGTCCCAGCCAATGTCAGCCAACATGTAACTATCATTCGATTACTGGACGCCACTGCTCGACATTACTTGCATATATGCTTTCTATCGCCCCTACTCCAAAGCATGATTTGGAGTCGCCAAGTAGGAATGGCGAGAGAAGGCCTCAGTAAGAAGGTGCTCGAACAATTTGAGATCCCCCTCCCCCCAATCAAAGAACAATCGCGCATCGTTGCCAAAGTCGATGAGTTGATGGCCTTGTGTTACAAGCTGGAAACGCAGCAGCAAGAGCGCCGCAAATTACAAAACGCCCTGCGTCAGGCTATATTACAAGCCCTCACCAACGCCACCTGCTCACAAGAACTACAAACTACATGGGCACGCCTAGCCGACAATTTCATGCGGCTTTTTCATGCACCAGAGGATGTTGATGACGTTATCGCTGCATTGAAGAGTCTGGCTGTTCGCGGCCTGCTTGTGGAGGCATCTGTAACATCAGCTGACCTAGAAGCAATCAAAGCAGATTGTTCACAATTGCGGGTGGAGTACATCAATGATGGTCTGATGCGGCGTCAAAAGTTGGTTAGCATGGCCGAGTACGAAACGATCTATCCCAATCATTGGGTGATCGCCCCCTTCGATGAGGTGGCAATAGTTATTGGAGGTGTTACCAAAGGACGCAACCTTCGTGGTAAACAAATGATGGTCTGTCCGTACTTGGCAGTGGCTAATGTTCAGCGTGGTCATTTCAAGCTCGATGGTTTGAAGACAATTGAAATTGCTGCTGACGAACTGGCGAAGTATCAGGTTCAAAAGGGCGATCTTCTGATCACAGAAGGTGGGGATTGGGACAAGGTCGGACGCACTGCAATTTGGCGTGGTGGTATAACGAACTGTCTACATCAAAATCACGTGTTCAAAGCGCGTGTCCCCAGCAAACAACTGCTTAATGAATGGGTTGAATTAGTTTTCAACTCGAATATCGGACGAGACTATTTTGCTGGAGCGTCTAAGCAGACAACAAATCTTGCATCGATCAATATGACGCAGCTCCGTAGCTTTGCATTACCGATCCCACCTCTTGACGAGCAAAAGCGAATTATCACTTTGCTTGCTGAGCTTACCTCACAGTGCACCGAATGGCGTAACCAACTACAGAGGAAACAATCCTTATCCGCGCTTCTGGCGAATGCCGTGATTTCAACATTGACAGGCCTCACCATCGAACAAGAAGAGGAACCCATGAGAGCCCCTCAAACCGAGCTGATCGCCCCACTATGCTTGGGCACACCACCCGACATCAAAGCCCAAGCGCCGCTGGCCACCATTCTAGCCCGCCACAACGGCGAAATGAGCGCCAAGGATCTGTGGCAGCGCTTCGGCGGCGAGATTGATGCCTTCTACGCGCAGCTGAAAATAGAAGTGGCACACGGCTGGATCCGAGAACCAGCCCCCGCCGAAGTGCGTGAAAAACCAGACAACACGCTGAGAGCCTGATATGCAACTGCTGCGCATCCGCATCCCAACCTTCCGCAATCTGCGCAATCTCGACATCGATTTTGCAACACATTTGAAGCCAGCAGTAAGCGCAACAGATGCACCTCCGAAACCTATCCGTAGCCATGCACTGATTGGCCAGAACGGCACAGGCAAGTCCAACCTGATCGAGGCGTTGATCACCATCTTCCGTGATGTAGATCTCGACCGTGAAGCAGCATTCGATTATACGTTGGAATACAGCATTCGCGGCCATGCAGTACGTATTGAGGCCGATACTGCCAAGCAGAAGCGCCCCTATGTATGGGTAGACAGTAAAGCTGAATCACAGGGCTTTTTGCTGAAAAACCGTGAGCTACTGCCTGCGCATATTTTTGCCTATTACTCGGGTCGCAACGAGCGTATCGAGGCATTGTTTCAAGAGCACCAACGTCGTTTCAACCAGCGCCAGGAAATCACCACTGACGAAGTCCTGCCCGAACAGCTGCTGGAAAACTTTACCGGATCCGATGCGAATATACGTGCAATTGAAGAAGCCAAACGCCGCAGTGATGCACGACTGAAACAATCAGGCGACGACCGGTTGCGCCGCCTGTTTTATTGTCGCGGCGGCCACAGTCAGCTGGTGTTGCTGGCTTGCCTACTATCGGACGATCCCGTATTTCAGAAGGTACTCAAAAATCTGCACATTGAGTCGCTGGAATCAGCACTATTTGTGCTGAAAGAACCGCACCGCCTGCGAGAAAAGCGCCGTGGTGGCAAGTTCGACGAACAAGAGCTGAACGAGGGCGATCCACGCTTCTGGTATGCCCGTGGTAATGTGGTAAGCGAGTTCCTAGACAAACTCTGGCAAGTGTCTTGGGCACCGATTGAGCAAGAGGCGACCAAACAGATCGACTTTCGTGGCCGCACCGAAAAGCAAAAACAGCTGTACCTTTTCGTGCCAAGTCAGGAAAAGCTCAAACAACTGGGCGAACTAATCGGCAGCACCGACAGTTTCTTCCGCTATGCAGAAGGAGCCTACATTGGTGACCTAATCGAAGAAGTGCGCATCACGGTGAAGAAACGCGATGAACATGGCGGCAAGGTGAACTTTACGCATCTGTCAGAAGGCGAGCTGCAAATGCTAACCGTGTTGGGACTGATGCGCATCACTCGCGAAAACCACTGCCTATTTCTGCTTGATGAACCAGATACCCACCTGAACCCGATCTGGAAGCTTCGCTATTTTGACGATATCGAAGGAGTATTGGGCAATACCCATGAAGGTGGCTTCAGCAGTGCATTTAGTAGCAGTGCCTTTGATACATCCACCGGACATTCGCAAATCCTCATTACCACCCACGACCCCATGATGGTGGGCAGCTTGAAGCGAGAGCAGGTACATATACTACGTCGTGATGGTAACCGCACCCTTGTCGATAATCCGGATGAACATCCTCAGGGGATGGGTGTAACAGGGCTACTCAAGAGCGACTTGTTTGGTTTGTCGTCCACGTTGGACATAGAGACCGAGCGCCGCTTGTTCCGCAGAAATGAACTCTTCGTACAGTCTCCTCGCACCCCTGAAGAAGATGCCGAGCTATCGCGACTTTCTGCCGAACTGGCTGACCTCGGATTTTCAACCTCCGACTTCCGCGACCCGGATTACGCGCTATTCGTGCGCAAGATGGCGCAACACAGACGCTTCCGTAAATCCACTCTCACACCGCAAGAGCAGGCCGAACAAGATGCGATTGCCGATGCCATCATTGACGAAATATTGCGTGAGGAAGGAGCCCAATGATCTGGATTGACCTAGAGCACAAGCGACCGACCGATACTGACATCCCGAACTGGACACCATGGACACAAGAGAAATGGGATGCTTGGTTGGCGAAATCGGCCCAACTAATAGCAGCGTTGGCCGCTTTGGATGCTGCAGGGAAACGAGATGAACGCAACACGCTAATTGATTCCAACAGTGCGCACTGGGGTGCACTAAAGGAATGGCTGTTAGCTTTGTCAGCGGGTAAGTGCTGGTTTTCAGAGGTTCGCGAGCTGTACTCACATTACGATGTGGAGCATTTTCGACCCAAGAAAGAAGCTAAGGCATTGGATGCAAGCCTGCGTGATGGTTACTGGTGGCTGGCATTTGACTACATGAATTTTCGCGTGTGCGGTAATGTAGGTAACCGTAAAAAAGGTGGATGGTTTCCACTCAAGGGCGGCTCACTGTGTTCTACCTACACCGATCCCTGTGAGGAATCCGAAACACGTTATCTACTCGATCCTATTGATGACGATGACGTTGCGCTTATCGCCTTTGACGAAGAAGGGAAGGTCATTCCTATGCCTGGTTCCTCTGCTTGGGAGCAGGAGCGAGTCAACGAGACGGTAAAGCGACTCAAACTCAATGAGCATCCCCCCCTAGCAGAAGCTCGCCGCAAAGTCTGGCAGCAAGTGGACAAACTAATCGATGACTTTACAAAAGCTAAAGCCCGCTGCACGACAGGCAATAATCCAGCAGCCAAAGCGAAGCTTACCGAAGTTCGAGCTCGCGTGCGCGAAATGACCAGCCCGACAGCTGAACTATCGGCTGTCGCTCGTTGGTGCTTGTTGATGCGCAATAATCCACAACTTTCCAAGTTAATTGGGTAAGGAGTACACATACTTCCCTGCTTGCTCATTTTTACTTGATGCAATCGATAAACCTTATCACCGCCGATGTAAAAATGCCCCACTAACGCCGGAGTAAAGTTGACCCACCTGGGCCAAGATCGTGGCTTTTGAGCTGCCCCCATTTTGACCCAGGAGTTATCAGTGGAAATCAGAGTGTTGGCCCGTCAGGGCATGAGCATCCGGGCTATCGCCCAGCAATTGCGGGTGTCCAGTAACACGGAGCGCAAGTATCTGCGTAACCTGGGCCTGCCAATCTATCCCAGCCGAGCAGCTCGCCCAACCAAGATCGCCCCCTTCAAACCCTATCTGCAAGCGCGTATCCAGGCTGCGAAACCATACGGGATTCCGGCGACGATGCTGCTCAGGGAACTGCGAGAGCGTGGTTACACTGGTGGGCTCTCCCAGCTCAACCTGGTATCACCTCAGCACCATGATGCTCTAGGCACCATCGTCCGTTTTGCCCTCCCCCGGTAAACAGATGCAGGTCGATTTCACCATTATCCGCAAGCGGGATGCCTATGGTGACGGCGACTATCGTTGGCACCCGGCCCTGCTCGCCCTGGCCGAAGAGCTCGGTTTTCGCCCCCGCGTCAGCCATCCCTACTGGACCCAGACCAAAGGCAAGGTCGAGCGTTTCTAGGGCTACCTCAAGCGCAGTTTTGTCACACCACAGGCTACCACCCTCAACAAGGCAGGGCTGGCGCTGGATGTGTCAACCGCCAACGCCCATATCGGTCCCAGGCTGCAAGACATCGCCAACTAGCGTAGTCAGGGGGAACCGCAGAATTCGGAAAAAATCGTACGCTAAGCTAACGGTGTTCTCGTGACAGCTCTTTGACTAGGCTTTCTAAGGCCATTCTGATAGCCCTGACTTCCTGAAAAGCCATGGCTAAAATTTGTGCGGCTAAAAGGGATAACCGATGGTAAAGTAAGTTATCCCTGTCGAGATACTGAAAAGCGTTATCCTCGTTTTTCCCAAAACTGTTTTGCCAGTTCGCTCAGAGCGCTAGTTAACTGAGCGACAGATTTCGCACTTTGCAAATTATTCTGCCCGGTCTGTACATTGGTATCAGCAGCATCGCGTATATTGATAATACTGCGGTTTATGTCTTCACTTACTGCTCCCTGCTGCTCGACCGCAGTCGCTATTTGCGCGTTCATGTCGGTAATTTCGTTAACGCGTTGGCCAATTCCATCAAGAGCTGTAGCTGCTTCCTCTGCGTGAGCTACACTCGTGTGCGCTTGCCGACTACTTTGCTCCATGACTGTAACAGCGGATTGCGCTCGCTCTTGTAGAGCGCTGATCATGCTTTGAATATCCGTTGTCGATTGCTGTGTGCGAGCAGCAAGACTGCGAACCTCATCGGCGACAACAGCAAAACCACGCCCCTGCTCACCAGCACGCGCGGCCTTCCCGCTTCTCAATTGAGCATATAATTTTTCCGCAGCCAAAACCTGCTCAGGTTCAGGCTTGGTCCTTACAGACTGGTATTCAACAATCGAACCATTCTTAGCTATTGGCGTTACATAAGCACTTACCCAATAGTGGTCGCCATTTTTACAGCGATTTTTTACTAGCCCCATCCATGAGCGGCCAGATTTTAATGTACTCCACATATGCTCAAATGCAGCAGGCGGCATATCTGGGTGTCTTACGATGTTGTGAGGCTGGCCTAATAGTTCTTCCTCAGTGAAACCACTGATTTTAATGAAGTCAGGATTAACGTACGTGATATGGCTTTGAGGGGAGGTAGTCGAAAGGGCACTGTTGCAAATAGTCGGTGGTGATAAACTTATCATCCCCTTTTGCTGATGGAGCTGCACATGAACCCATTCAAAGGCCGGCATTTTCAGCGTGACATCATTCTGTGGGCCGTACGCTGGTACTGCAAATACGGCATCAGTTACCGTGAGCTGCAGGAGATGCTGGCTGAACGCGGAGTGAATGTCGATCACTCCACGATTTACCGCTGGGTTCAGCGTTATGCGCCTGAAATGGAAAAACGGCTGCGCTGGTACTGGCGTAACCCTTCCGATCTTTGCCCGTGGCACATGGATGAAACCTACGTGAAGGTCAATGGCCGCTGGGCGTATCTGTACCGGGCCGTCGACAGCCGGGGCCGCACTGTCGATTTTTATCTCTCCTCCCGTCGTAACAGCAAAGCTGCATACCGGTTTCTGGGTAAAATCCTCAACAACGTGAAGAAGTGGCAGATCCCACGATTCATCAACACGGATAAAGCGCCCGCCTATGGTCGCGCGCTTGCTCTGCTCAAACGCGAAGGCCGGTGCCCGTCTGACGTTGAACACCGACAGATTAAGTACCGGAACAACGTGATTGAATGCGATCATGGCAAACTGAAACGGATAATCAACGCCACGCTGGGATTTAAATCCATGAAGACGGCTTACGCCACCATCAAAGGTATTGAGGTGATGCGTGCACTACGCAAAGGCCAGGCCTCAGCATTTTATTATGGTGATCCCCTGGGCGAAATGCGCCTGGTAAGCAGAGTTTTTGAAATGTAAGGCCTTTGAATAAGACAAAAGGCTGCCTCATCGCTAACTTTGCAACAGTGCCGGCGCAGCTTGCCCGCGAGTTCAACATCAGCCGGGAAACCCTCTACCAGTACCTCCGCACGGACGACTGACACATGCCGCGTCGCTTGATCCTCTCGGCCACGGAGCGGGACACCCTGCTTGCGCTGCCGGAAAGCCAGGATGACCTGATCCGCTACTACACCTTCAACGACTCCGACCTGTCGCTGATCCGCCAGCGACGCGGCGACGCCAACCGCCTCGGCTTCGCCGTGCAGCTCTGCCTGCTGCGCTACCCCGGTTACGCGCTGGGAACCGACAGCGAGCTGCCCGAGCCGGTCATCCTGTGGGTGGCGAAGCAAGTCCAGGCCGAGCCGGCGAGCTGGGCAAAGTACGGCGAGCGCGACGTGACCCGTCGCGAGCATGCCCAGGAACTGCGCACCTACCTGCAACTGGCCCCGTTCGGCCTGTCCGACTTCCGCGCCCTGGTGCGCGAGCTAACCGAGCTGGCCCAGCAGACCGACAAAGGCTTGCTGCTGGCCGGTCAGGCCCTGGAGAGCCTACGGCAGAAACGACGCATCCTGCCGGCGCTGAGCGTGATTGACCGGGCCTGCTCGGAAGCCATTGCGCGAGCCAATCGGCGGGTCTACCGCGCCCTGGTCGAACCACTCACGGACTCGCATCGGGCCAAGCTGGACGAGCTGTTGAAGCTCAAGGCCGGCAGCAGCATCACCTGGTTGACCTGGCTGCGCCAGGCACCGCTGAAACCCAACTCTCGGCACATGCTGGAACACATCGAGCGGCTGAAGACATTTCAGTTGGTGGACTTGCCCGAAGGCCTGGGCCGGCACATCCACCAGAACCGCCTGCTCAAGCTGGCCCGCGAGGGTGGGCAGATGACGCCCAAAGACCTCGGTAAGTTCGAGCCGCAGCGCCGCTACGCGACCCTGGCCGCCGTGGTGCTGGAGAGCACCGCGACCGTGATCGATGAGCTGGTCGATCTGCATGACCGCATCCTGGTCAAGCTGTTCAGCGGCGCGAAGCACAAGCATCAGCAGCAGTTCCAGAAGCAGGGCAAGGCGATCAACGACAAGGTGCGCCTGTACTCCAGGATCGGCCAGGCGCTGCTGGAAGCGAAGGAAAGCGGCAGCGACCCCTATGCCGCCATCGAGGCGGTGATTCCCTGGGACGAGTTCACCGAGAGCGTCAGCGAGGCCGAGCTGCTGGCCCGGCCGGAAGGCTTCGACCACCTGCACCTGGTCGGCGAGAACTTCGCCACCCTGCGCCGTTACACGCCGGCCTTGCTGGAGGTGCTGGAACTGCGCGCCGCGCCGGCCGCGCAAGGCGTGCTGGCAGCCGTGCAGACCCTGCGTGAGATGAACGCCGACAACCTGCGCAAGGTGCCGGCCGATGCACCCACGGCCTTCATCAAGCCGCGCTGGAAGCCGCTGGTGATCACCCCGGAAGGCCTCGACCGGAAATTCTACGAAATCTGCGCCCTGTCCGAGCTGAAGAACGCCCTGCGCTCCGGCGACATCTGGGTCAAGGGCTCGCGGCAGTTCCGCGACTTCGACGACTACCTGCTGCCGGCCGAGAAGTTCGCCGCACTCAAGCGCGAGCAGGCCCTGCCCCTGGCGATCAACCCGAACAGCGACCAGTACCTGGAAGAGCGTTTGCAGCTGCTGGACGAGCAGTTGGCCACCGTCACCCGCCTGGCCAAGGACAACGAGCTGCCCGATGCCATCCTCACCGAGTCAGGGCTGAAAATCACCCCGCTGGATGCGGCGGTGCCGGATCGGGCGCAGGCGCTGATCGACCAAACCAGCCAGTTACTGCCGCGCATCAAGATCACCGAACTGCTGATGGACGTGGACGACTGGACGGGCTTCAGCCGCCACTTCACCCACTTGAAGGACGGGGCCGAGGCCAAAGACAGGACGTTGCTGCTGTCCGCAATCCTCGGTGATGCGATCAACCTCGGGCTGACCAAGATGGCCGAGTCGAGCCCCGGCCTGACCTACGCCAAGCTGTCCTGGCTGCAAGCCTGGCACATCCGCGACGAAACCTATTCGGCGGCCTTGGCCGAGCTGGTCAACCACCAGTATCGCCACGCCTTTGCCGCCCACTGGGGCGACGGCACGACCTCATCCTCCGATGGCCAGCGCTTCCGCGCGGGTGGCCGGGGCGAGAGCACCGGGCACGTCAACCCGAAGTACGGTAGCGAGCCGGGACGGCTGTTCTATACCCATATCTCCGACCAGTACGCGCCGTTCAGCACCCGCGTGGTGAATGTCGGCGTCCGCGATTCCACCTATGTGCTCGACGGCCTGCTGTACCACGAGTCCGACCTGCGGATCGAGGAGCACTACACCGACACGGCCGGCTTCACCGATCACGTCTTTGCCCTGATGCACCTGCTAGGCTTCCGCTTCGCGCCGCGCATCCGCGACCTCGGCGAAACCAAGCTGTACGTGCCGCAGGGCGTGCAAGCCTACCCGACGTTGCGCCCGCTGATCGGCGGCACCCTGAACATCAAGCACGTGCGTGCCCACTGGGACGACATCCTGCGCCTGGCCAGCTCGATCAAGCAGGGCACCGTCACCGCCTCGCTGATGCTGCGCAAGCTCGGCAGCTACCCGCGCCAGAACGGACTGGCCGTGGCCCTGCGCGAGCTGGGCCGGATCGAGCGCACGCTGTTCATCCTGGACTGGCTGCAAAGTGTTGAACTGCGCCGCCGCGTGCATGCCGGCCTGAACAAAGGTGAGGCGCGCAACTCGCTGGCCAGGGCGGTGTTCTTCAACCGCCTTGGGGAAATCAGGGATCGGAGCTTCGAGCAGCAGCGCTACCGGGCCAGCGGCCTCAACCTGGTGACGGCGGCTATCGTGCTGTGGAACACGGTGTACCTGGAACGCGCCACCCAGGGGTTGGTCGAGGCCGGCAAGCCGGTGGACGGCGAGCTGCTGCAATTCCTGTCGCCGCTGGGCTGGGAGCACATCAACCTAACCGGCGATTACGTCTGGCGGCAGAGCCGCAGACTGGAAGACGGGAAGTTTCGGCCCTTACGGATGCCCGGAAAACCTTAGCGTACGATTTTTTCCGAATTCTGCGGGCTCCCCTAGTCATGGCACCACCGGTGAAGCCCCGGCTATCCGATCCGATTACAGCATGAGCTGCATCATTTTCTCCCCCTGTCACAGGTGCTGCTCGTCAGTCCCTGCACCACGGCCACGGCGCGCCCCATGCCGCTGGAGAGCTTGCAGCATCCGCGATCGGTATATCAGGCGCAGCTGGAGGTGAACGAATGAACTTGCAGCATGAACGCCTGATGGCCTTGAGCCAGACGCTGCGCCTAGAAGTGAATCGGCGAAATTAGCCAGAGTGGGTCAGTTTTCGGGCGGCGTAGACAAAACCTGTAAAGCTAACCCTCTCCTCGAGCCTATAAGGATCCTGAAACAGCATGAGATGCAGTCCGAATTTGGGGGAGCAATATTCCAGATAGATAAGAATCCGCCCCCATCAATTCCAGCACACCAAGGTATCTCACCCCCTTCAAACAAGATGGCCAACATTCCAGAGAGAAAAACGGCACGAAGTTTCCAGATAGATAGGAAATCTTCGATCAGGATTCCACATAACTCGTTCTGAGCAGGCATTCCACTATGTGGAAAATTCGCACCACTTTTCCAGATAGATAGTTATGTGGAAAGAAACTGGACGGGAATTGGTTGGGAATGACAGTGTTCATTCCATGGCTACACATTCTGCGTGATTCCACGCAACCATGTTTGACGCGAGCGAACAAAATTCAATACTTTCAGTACGTTGTTGATTTTTTCCTGAGCAGAGTCCATGGTGATATGGAATTTTGTCACACGATCACCTAATTACGAGCTCATAACCATGAACAGCATCGTCATCCTGAGCATCTTGTTTGCATTCCTGATAGGCTTTGGCGCCTTTGCCGCATGGCTGTATATCGAAAAGCGTCGTATGGGTGCTTCGGATAAATGACCCGCTATTTTGCTGAACGGACCTCTTTTGCCACGCACGAAATCAGATGGCGGGAGCAACCCAACATCTCCTGGATCACCGAGTAGCTGTGTCCGGTGCTCAATAACTGTGTGATGTGCTGACGCTTCTTCTCATCTTTCTGGCGACCACGGTATTTCCCCTCATCCCTGGCCTTGGCAATACCCTGCTGTTGCCTGCGTCTGCGATCTTCATAGTCTTTGCGAGCTACTGCTGCGAGCATATCCAGCAGCATGCCATTTACAGCCTGCAAGATGGCGCTGGTGAACTCGGAGCGGCTGTCCCCCTGTAACGCCACCCAGGAAGTAGGAAGCTCAGGAGAAACGATGGAGAGCTGTTTCTGCGCAAGCAATTGCTTCAGTGTTTGCCAATCCGTCTGATTGAGGCGAGCCAGACGATCAATCTGTTCTACCAGCACAATGTCACGATCTGCAGCGTCACGGATCAGCCGCATAAGCTCAGGCCTGTCCAGCGTCGCCCCCGACTCATTCTCTACATAGAAACTGGCAATCTGATGGCCATGCTCAGCAGCAAAACCAATCAGCAGCTCTCGTGCCCGCTCAGCATCCTGTTCCACTGTCGATGCACGTAAATACGCCCTTATGAACATTGAAACCCCCATCGGTCTGTTTAAATTGGTTCCCAATTATTAGTTCAATATAAATGGTTTCAATATGATTTTCGAGAGGGTATTAAGTGGTTTTTATGGGGTATACCTTTTTAGAACCACCACATGACGATCGAAACACAACCTTTCGATAGCCTTTTGATCTGACAGCACAAACTTTAAGTGTGATCCGTCATCACAAAGTCGCTTTTGAGTTGTATTTGGGTATTTAAGCGACGTTGCTCACCATTCCTGATCTGCTGAATGGGATGCCAAAGGAGGAAATCTACAGAAGCTGGGCTTGTTCGGTGAGTCATCTTTTCGACTCACCGAACAAGCCAGCAGCCAAGCGCAGCGCGGCAGGCTATTGAACGTTACGTACAAAATCCCAACCATGTGACACCATACTGACAAGTATTCTGTCTCAAACTACCAAATGACCGTACCAAGGGGACAGCTTGCCCGAGCACCAACTGGGATCTGGCGGTGGCCTTTGCTCCGACTAAACAGAGTGGACTACTGGATACAGCACTGAAGAACTGCTGGCGCTGTAGTGCAATGAGTTCTGGGGGAAACTCTCGGTTATCGATTTAAGTAGAGAAGTAGAGATGAGCGATAACGCTTATATCGGCGCTTTGCGCACCAGCTTGTCGCGCTACCAGGCGGAGCTGTCAGAGATCCGGGCAATTCTGGCGCAGCGTACCCTTTCCAATCTGGAGTACCGCGCCGCCGAGCGAATCCTGCAGGTTTCTATCGAAACGAGTATTGGCGTGGCAAAACACTGGGCCAAAACACTGGCAGGCCATACCCCACAGGATGCCAATCAGGCATTCGAGTTCCTTGTCCTACGTGGTGAGCTATGCCCCGACACTTTGATCTGTTGGAGCAAGCTCATTGGCCTTCGCAATACGCTGGTGCAAGACTATCTGAATATTGACCCCGAGATAATTCTCAGTGTGATTACTCCTGGCTATAGCGACCAACTGTTTACGTTTGCAAAGCAAGGTCTCGACTGGTTGGCTGCCCATATTGATTGAAACTTCGACATCATCTTTCTGTTTGCCTGTTGTAGCACGTTATCAAGCGGCATCAACCCAGCCATTCGATTTGCTCAGTTGCATTGGCCAGGATAGCGTAGGGGCATTACAGCTGGTTACCGAAGGGCACGATGTTCCAGATGTCAGGCGAATCGACTACAAGGCCATTTCCGATGACGAGCTCGAGCAGATCCTGACCAGCTACAAATCAGGAATCCCTTTGGGGATGGTTAACCATAAACCGGGGCAGTCATCATTGCCTGGGTAGTGTTTCTTAAAAAAATAAGAAAAATTACATCATTCCTATGATTTTTATAGCCATTTACAGTCATACAATCAGATCTATCACATCGATTGATCGATTAACCCTCGCTTGCCAATAAAAAGAGCCCCTGATTTCTCAAGGGCTCTTTTTTTATGACTACGGCTGAAGCAGTAGAGGCAGGTTCTCAGCCAGGGTGGTGGTCGGCTCGCTGCACTGCCACCTCGGCAGGCGATCTGGGCTGCATGATAATCAGTGCCATTACCCCGAGGATCACCGCCAGCATCACCGAGCCGAAGCGGATCATGCCATCGCTCAGCGCATCGATGCTGGTCGAGGTAATCGAGTAGAACACCAGCACGACATAGCTTGAATAGAGCAGCTGAATCGAGTTGTAACTGGCCTTTCTCTCGACGGCGTGGATCCCCATAAACAGGGCGCACACCAGAGTGACCCCCAGTTGCCCAATCAGGTTGGTTTGAAACACGCACATGATCAGGGGCGGCACGGCATAGAGCACGCTGGCATAGGTGGTCAGCAACCGCCGGATACCGTAGTTGTGCCCCAGCGCCGGATTGGGATCCTTGATGATCAGCGCGACCACGATGGCAATGATGGTGCTCTGCTCCAGATCCAGGGTGATGCCGACACAGAGAGTAGCCAGCACCAGCACCGCCTTGAACAGAGTGTGCCAATCCTGATGAGGCGTCTTGCCTGCACTGCTGGCTGCTGCAGAGGCATCCGTTAACGGCTCACCACCCGGGAAGATGAAATAGGCCAGATACGCGGTAAACCCTGCCACGAAGATGTTCTTAAGCAACGCCAGCGGTATCTGGTCGACCGAAATCCCCTTCTGTTTGGCGAACACCGCAATCATGGCCGTCGCCACGATGAGCAGGATTGCTATCAGGTCCTGCGCGTTTTTTCGGGTGCGATCCATGCACCAGTAGAAGACGCCCAGCAGCGCGAGGTAATAGACATGGGGGTAATCCAGCAACAAGGTTGCCAGCCATGCCTGTATCCAGGAGGTCAGATACAAGACCCCGGCCATCAGAAACACCATGATGAGCGGTGGCGGGTTATGGGTGGTGGTGAGAAATACCGCGCACATGGCCGGGGCCAGCAGCGGTAAATCCGTACCAAAGACAAATTGCCAAAACAGCAGCAGCACCGGAAACAGCGCTACCCGCAGCAAGGCATTGGCTGGACTATGAAACATAGCTTATGTAGCTCCATGCCCATATCCAGATATCTGCCAACCGCTCACCCAGATAGGACTCTCCCGGGTAGAAGGCGACGACAGCACGACCGCCGAAGCGCGGGTTCACGCCGGGCGGAAGGTCATCAAACTGGATATTGACCGGGAAGCGCTGGGCGCTTGGCTGGGAGGTAGGGGAATCCAGCAACCCAGTGCCGGTATTGACCTGCAGGCTGCCATTGCCACTGCTGCCAAAACCGATGGAAGTGATCTTGCCGGTGAAAACCTGGCCCGGATAAGCATCAAACACCAGCTTGACGGCATCATCCCGCTTCAAATAGGCCAGCGAGTTCTCCCGCACCATGGCGGTCAGCCAGAGCTTATCGGTATTGATAAACGTCAGCAGCGGCTGGCCTGCGCTGGCATAGTTGCCTTTGGCCAGCGCCAGATTGGTAATGACACCATTGGCGGGTGCCTTCAGCTCGGTGTGTTCGAGATTGAGGCGGGCCTGGGCTCGCTTGTTGAGCACGGCCTGAATCTCGGGGTTCTCTTCACCGCGCGGGCCAATCTCAAAACGGGCCTTTTCCAGCGCAGAGACGGTTTGCGCCAGATTGGCCTCGGCGGTTTGCAGCTGGGTCAGGCTGTCATCCATGGCTGCACGGCTGATGGTGCCCTTTTTCAGCAGGGCCCGATATCGCTCCACCTGCAATCTGGCGTTGTTAGCAGCAGCGCGGGCGGAAGCCTCATTGGCTTTCGCAACCTTGATGGAGGCAGAATCGGCATGGTATGACTGGGCAGCCTGTTGCAAAGCGAGCTCGGCCGCCTTCTCCTCCAGCTCAAACGGCGCTTTCTCGATGGTGACCAGCAACTGCCCTTTCGACACCTCATCGTTATTGGCGGCATGGATGCTGGCCACCGGGCCGGATACCTGCGGCGCAAGACGGATCACCTCGCCATTGACTCTTCCCATATCGGTCATGGGGGTCACCCGATCGGCCCACAGGCTGTAAATCCAGAGAATAAAAACCGCCAGGAAAATACCATAAGTCAGCGAACGGGCCTGCTTGGTCTTGTCCTGTGCAGCAGGCACAGTAGCGGCCGTTTTCTCGGTTGCCGCGCTCTTCGGATCACTCATGAGGGTTATTCCTTTTCTGAAATAAATGGGGAGGCAGAATCAATCCAGAAGGCTAACTTTCTTAAAGATCAGATTCTGTTTGGTGCGATATTCAATAAACAGGGTGATAACAAAAGCAAATCCACCGACCAGAATGGCGGCCCAGAAGCTGGAGACGGCCATTTCACCCATGTATTTGGTCCAGATCACCGCCAGCGCCACAAACCAGCCGAACAGGGCAGCACACTGGGTAATCGCTATAGGCAGCATGGTGCGCAAAAACGAGGGATTGAAGCTGCTTTGCAGCGCAGGACGAGCCTTGTGCAGATGGTTGACGAACAGCTTGGCGGTGATCAGCGACAGTATGATCCCCAGACCGAAGGTCAGGGATACCGCCTCCCCCACACCGATGTCTGCTCGTGGGCAATGGCATTGACCGACAAGGGTACAAAATCGACCCCCTTGAAATGCCAGTGTGCAATCAAGCCGTTGATCACACCGTTAATCAAGCCTGCGACAAGAGAGTCCTGAAGCCGGATATCTGGTTTTGACATTAATTAACTTCCTCATCACTGAATATAAAAATGGCTACAAATGCGAAGAACCGGCTAGAACTATCATCTCACAGCCGCTCGAACTGACTGTTGATAATACTCGTTTCTTTCGGATCCTGTTATGTCAGTACACAGCCTACATTAACTCGGATGGCTCAAGTTTCTCCCCTGCTAACCTCCTGCTTACCCGCTATATAGGATAAATCTTAAATACTGCCTATAGCGTGTAAACAACCTTTACCCGCCACAGCAGGTAAAACTTGATGTACCTGCCATAGCGTGTAAATTGGAAGAAGGCACGCTACCAGGTTGTCGAATCATGAAAGTAACCAGCGCCAAGCAGCTGAGCGCCTGTATCAAGGATGCCAGGCTTTCTCAAAAGCTCTCTCAAGGCAAAGTGGCCGAGAAAGTAGGGATTAGGCAAGACACAGTCTCCAGCTTCGAGCTCAATCCTGAGTCCACCAAGCTGGAGACCCTGTTCAAGATCCTCGCGGCACTCGAATTGTCACTGGACATCAAACCCCGCAATGAGTCATCCGAGAGTCCGGCATCGGGCTGGAAGGAGGAGTGGTAATGGCCAATCTGGCTGTCTACATGAACGGCTATCGGGTAGGCACATTCACCAAAACTACCAGCGGCGCCCATCAGTTTCAGTACCATGAGTCATGGCTAGCACAACCGGGCAGCCGTCCCATCTCACTCTCCATGCCATTGCGCCATCAGGCCTACCGGGGCGATGAAGCCTATAACTTCTTTGACAACCTGCTGCCAGATAATACAGAGGTGAGGAATAGGGTTGTAGCACGCTATCAAGCGGTATCAACCCAGCCCTTCGATCTGCTCAGTTGCATTGGCCAGGATAGCGTAGGGGCATTACAGCTGGTTACCGAAGGGCACGATGTTCCAGATGTCAGGCGAATCGACTACAAGGCACTTTCCGATGACGAGCTCGAGCAGATCCTGACCAGCTACAAATCAGGAATCCCTTTGGGGATGGTCAGGGAGCAAGAGGAGTTCCGGATCTCTATCGCCGGGGCGCAAGAAAAGACTGCACTGCTCTATCTCGATGGCCGTTGGTACTTGCCACTCAATGCAACGCCGACAACCCACATAATCAAACTCCCTATCGGCAAGATTGAAAGCCACTCCTACTCGATAGACCTCTCCCAGAGCGTAGAAAACGAATATCTCTGCACTCTGATTGCCAAGGAGTTTGGTCTACCCGTACCTAACTGCTTCATGATGCAGGTTGGCCAGGTCAAAGCACTGGCTGTGGAACGCTTCGACAGACGTTACGCTGCCGATCGCAGTTGGATCATGCGCCTTCCCCAAGAAGATTTCTGTCAGGTATTGAATGTTCCGTCAGCACGGAAATACGAGAGCCATGGAGGACCAGGGATCACTGACATCATGAAAACCTTGCTGGGCTCTGTGACACCAGAACAGGATCGCTACCTGTTCATGAAATCTCAGGTCCTGTTCTGGCTGCTGGCGGCCACCGATGGCCATGCAAAGAACTTCTCGGTCTTTATTGGACCGGAAGGGCGTTTTCGCCTGACCCCTTTTTACGACATCCTATCTGTCTATCCAGTGTTTGGCGGCCGAGGCCTCAACCGAAGGGACGCCAAGCTCGCTATGGGCCTAGCAAGCAGCAAGGGAAAGAAATACGCCATTGAGCAGGTATTCCCGCGTCATTTCTTCCAAACGGCGAAAGCTGTGGGATTTGAGCGTTCTGCTATGGAAGAGATCCTGACAGAACTGGCCAACTCCGTTGATGATGTTATTGAGCGTGTTACCCAGCAATTGCCAGCGGGCTTCCCCGATGCCATCAGCAGCACCATTCTAGAGGGCCTAAAAGCCCGCTCAGCCAGGCTGATAAAGGGCTGGGATTAAATTGGCGGTATGTGGGATGATTGCACGGTTAGCCAAACCACCTATGTGAAGTTTGCACGGTTCGAAGAGTAAAAGCGGCTTTCTAGGCACCGGACGATGCTATAGTCGGTTCAAAATATGTTCAAAACTCACCTAAAAAGCGGCTTTGACTGCGTGTGGTGGCATCGCGTTGATTCATATGGGAAGGCTGCACGATCGAGAATGGACTATGTGGGAACGCTGCACGATGGCAGAAACCCGTGAGCGGCCTCTCAATATGCTGTTTTAGTTACTTTTACCCCAAGTGGCCCCCGAAAAGTCACTAACACATTGAAGATAATAGATTATTTACATTCTGCATCGGCAAGTAAGCCGGTCTGGCAGACAACAAAAAGCCCGGGTTCATCCTGGGCTTTTTGTTGTGCGTTTTTTGTCCGTAAACCTAGAGGCGACGCAGGCACCACATGAAGTAAGCGCCCCCTAACAGGGTGGAGACCAGCCCAACAGGCACCTCCTGCGGGAAGAGGATCTGCTGGCCGACCCAGTCCGCCGACACCATCAACAGGGCGCCGGAAGCGGCGGCCCCAAGCAGGTGCCAGCGTGCCCGCACCAACCCCATCAGCTTGGCCATATGTGGCGCCAACAGACCGACGAACGAGAGCGGCCCCACCACCAGGGTGGCGCTGGCAGTGAGCACGGCCACCAGCAGCAGGATGGCGAGCTGGGCACGGTTGAGGCGAATGCCGAGTGCGGTGGCTACCGCCGCCCCCATTGGCAGCAGATCAAGCCAACGGCTCACCAACAGGCAGGCGGCCAGCATCAACAGCGCCAGCCCCACCAGCCCATAGGCCACCGGCAGAGTGACGTAATAGGTGGAACCGGACATCCAGGAGAGCAGTTGCTGCACCCGCATGTCACCGTTGGCCAGCGCAATGGCCTGCAGCGGCTCAAACAGTGCCGTGATGGCGATGCCGGAGAGCAGGATCCGCTCCGGCTGGAAGCCGTGCTTGCGATTGACCAGCACCAGCAGCAAGAGACAAGCGAAGGCCCCGATCAGGCCGCCCAGCAGCATGATGGGCAACGGCAAAGCTGGCAGCAGTAAGGCCGTCGCTATCACCCCCATAAAGGTGCCACCGCTCACCCCCAGCAGCTCCGGACTCGCCATAGGATTGTTGCTGACCCGCTGCAACAGGGTGCCCGCCAGCGCCAGCAGTACGCCAGCCGCCCCCGCCGCCAGAGTGCGCGGCAGCCGCCACTCCAGCTGGGCCTGCCAGCGGAGCCAGCTTGGCCAGCTCCAGCCCGTCATTCCCTGCCCAAACAGCTGGGAGGCGACCACGGCCAGCAGCAGCCCGACCAGCAACAGGCCAATAAGGCGAGCCGGAGCCGGATGGCGAGCCACCAGCAGGCCGGCGTTTGCCTTCGGCGTACCCGACTTGATGCCAAGGCGCGGGATCAACCAGAGCAGCAGCGGCGCCCCCAGCAGGGCGGTCATTGCGCCGGTGGGGATCAATACCGGCCAGAAGCGGCTCAGGCTCTGCAGCAGCAGATCGGTCGCCGCCAGCAGCAAGGCACCCAGTATGGGAGCCCACAACAACCGCTGGCCAAGCTGGCGGATCCCGAGCAACCGCACCATGGCGGGCGCCGCCAGCCCGATAAAGCCGATCAGCCCCACCACGCTCACCACACAGGCGGTGACAAACACCGCCAGCCCCAGTCCGACAAAACGCAGATGCTGCAGGGAGACCCCCAGACTGCGGGCGCTGGCATCATCCAGCTCCAGCACCGCCAGCGGGCGTACCAGCACAGCGGCCAGCACCGCAGCTGCCAGCAGGCGGGGCAACAGGTAACTCACCCCGCTCCAGCTGTTCTGCACTAGCGAGCCACTACCCCACACCAGCAAGCCTTTCAGCTCCTCCTGAAAGAACAGCAAGAGTCCCATGCTGATGGCCGCCAGATAGAGGTTTATCACCAGTCCGGCAAAGACGATGACCACCGGATTGAGCTGGCGACGCCAGGCAAGGGCAAACACCAGTGCCATCGCAAGGCTGCCACCGGCCATGGCGATCCACTCCCGCCCCAGCAACAGCCAGGAGGGGGCAAACAGGGTCACCATCATCAACGCCAGTTGGGCACCGGAGGCCACCCCCAAGGTGGTCGGTGACGCGAGCGGGTTGCGCAGCACCTGCTGCATCAGGGTACCCGCCAGCCCGAGCGCCGCCCCAGCCAGTAGGGTGACCGCCAAGCGGGGTAGCCAGCTGAAATGCACCACCGCTTGGCTGACATCATCCAGATTGGGGGAGAAGAGGCTCTGCCACCAGAGCGCACCGGGCAGCTGGCGAGCCAGCTCCCAATACGCGAGCAAGAGGGTCAACCCCAGCAGGATCGAGACCGGCCGCAGCAGCGGCGATGTGAGCAGTCGCTTCATCGGCTCGCCTCCATACGCTCGGCATCTTGCAGCAATGCATCGCTGAGCAGACCGGCGAAACGGCGGGCTGCAAGTACGCCGCCAAAACTCCAGACCGCAGGCAGATGCAGCACGGGCGCCTGCCGTACCAGCGGCAGATGCTGCCACAGCCCAGGCTCCTGCAGCCGTTCGCTCACCCCTACCGGAATGGGATCGACCACCACCAGCCGCGCGGTTGGCAAGGTCATAAACTGCTCGATGCTGACCACCGAGAAACCCCAGTCATTGGTCTGCTCCTGCCAGCCATTACTCAGCCCAAGCCGCGTCATCACCGCATCGAACAGGCTGTGGCGACCAAACACCCGCACATGGCGCTCATCGATAAACTGCACCACCAGCAGAGGCGGCAGATCCGCAGGCAATCTGGCCTGCATGCTGGCGAGATCCCGATCCAGCCCGGCCAGCAGCCGTTCGCCCTCGGCGGTTTTGCCCACCATGCGGGCGAGGGTCAGTGTCACCTCGTGCAGCCGCAGCCACAGATCGGTTTGCCCATCATAGAGGGCGATGGTGCTCACCGGCGCGATGCGGGAAAGAGTTGGCGCCAGCGGGGCCGCCAGCGGCGAGATGAGGATGCGATCGGGTTTGAGCTCCGCCAGCAGCTCACGGTTGGGCTGGGTGCGCAGGCCGATATCCACCACTCCGGCGGGTAGCCGTGGCTCACCAACCCATGCCTGATAGGGACCAGCATCCCCCACCGCCAGCGGCGTCACCCCGAGCGCCAGCAGGGTTTCGGCAATGGTCCAGTCGACGGTGGCGATACGGGGTAGCGATGCAGAGGCGATCGGAGATGTGTCGGCCTGCGCCGCTAGTGGCAGCAGCAGGCTGATAAGGCAGGGTGCCATCTTCTTCAATAAACGGTTCAAGAGAGCCCCCCGGTCAGACGATCGCGATGGGATGAGCATGGGCCGGGTGGCGAATGACCTCCATCGGGATGCCATAGATGGCGTGCAAGGTCTCACTGGTCATGATCCCCTCCGATTCGCCGTGGGTAAGCAGGCGGCCGGAGTGGAGCGCCACCAGCCGATCGCAGAAGCGGGAGGCCATATTGATGTCATGAATGACGATGATGACCCCAAGGTTAAGCTGACGGCTCAACTGCTTGACGAGCGTGAGCACCTCCACCTGATGGGCCACATCCAGCGCGGCCAGCGGCTCGTCCAGCAGGATGAAGCGGCTCTCCTGGGCCAGCAGCATCGCCAGCCAGACCCGCCCCCGCTCGCCGCCGGAGAGGGTATCCACCAGCCGATCGGCAAAGCGTTCGGTATGGGTAAGGGCGATGGCCCGATCGACCTGACGGTGATCCTCCGCCCCCATCCGGCCCAGCAGGCCACGCCAGGGGTAGCGGCCCATCTCCACCAGCTCCCGCCCGAGCAGATTCTCGGCGCTCGGCAGATGCTGGGGCAGATAGGCCACCTGACGGGCAAACTCCCGGTTGCCCCAGTCGGGCAGCGGCTTGCCATCGAACAGGATCTCGCCGTCGCTGAGGGGTTGCTGGCGAGCCAGCAGCTTGAGCAGGGTCGATTTACCCGAACCATTGTGGCCGATGAGGCCATAGACCTGTCCCTGCTCGAAACGCAGGTCGGTGGGGTGCAGCAGCGTGCGGTCATTGACCGTGAAGCTGGCTGATTTCATCTCGAACATAAGCAATTCCTGTGCTGGCTTGCCGCCAGTCTCATCGGTGCCGGCATCAAGCCGGCACCTCGCAATCCAGATGGGCGATCGCATCGCGGCTCACTGCGGCACGGCGCGCGCCGGTCAGTTCAGTGAGCTGGCCCTGACGCATCTCCAGCAGGCGATCGGCCAGCGGGAAGTAGTGATCGTCGTGACTGATGGCAATCACCGTCTTGCCCATCTCCTTGAGGCGCGGCAACAGCACCTGATAGAAGATGCGGCGGAACTGGGGATCCTGATCCGCAGCCCACTCGTCAAACAGCATCACCTCGCGCTGCTCGGCCAGCGCCAGCAGCAGGGCGACCCGCTTGCGCTGCCCTTGGGAGAGATCGATATCGGCGATAAAGCCATCCTCGATGGTGAGCTTGCTGCCCATCTGCAACCGCTCCAGCCACTCGGCCACCAGCTCATCCTTGGGTTCCGGCCCCAGCAGGTGCTGGAACAGGTGATAGTCGGTAAAGATGGCGGAGAAGAGCGCCAGATAGCCATTGCGATCGGTGACGGGTTCACCATCCAGCAGGATCCGGCCCGATACCGGCAGGTAAAGGCCGGTCAGCAGCATGGCCAGGGTCGACTTGCCGGAGCCATTGCCACCGATGATGAAGATCTGCTCCCCCTTTTCGATGACCAGATCGATGGGGCCAACGGCAAAACCGCCCTCCCCCTGATAGTGAAAGCTCACCTGCTCCAGCTCGATACGCTGCCAGGGGCGGATGGCGGGCGGCAGCGGGAAGTCCGCATCCGGCTCGGCCAGATTGAGGGCGGCGATCTTGTCGAACGCCACCTGAGCGGCAAGCAGGGTCGGCAGGGCGCCAATCCCCTGCAACAGCGGGGTGCGCAGGAACAGCAGGGTCAGCGCAAAGGTGGCGGCCACATTGGTGTTGGCCCAGCCAAGGCCGTTGGCCAGAAAGAAGACCAGACCGATGGCCCCCAGCATCATGATATTCGACCAGTTCACCGCGCTCAGGTGATAGGTGTCGGCGCGGATGATCTGCTGGCGGTAGTCACGGGCATTTTGTTCATAGAGCTGGTGGTAAACGAAGTGAGCCCGCTCGCGGTTGAGCGCCAGCTCCTTGCTGCCGGCGATGATGGCCTGATAGTTCTGATAGAGCCGATCTTCGGCCTGACGCATGTGGGAGAGATGGCGATAAACACGGTTCACCAGCAACCAGCCCACCACCATGGTAATCGTGACCCAGAGCGCGGTCACCCCGAGTAATGCAGGAGAGAGCCAGCCAAGGTAAAGGGCAGAACCCAGCGTGAGTACCAGCCCCTGCACCAGCTCCGGCAGGCGCACGAAGGCGATGGTGATCTGGCCGATATCGCTGGAGAGGGAAGCCAGCAGCGGCCCCTGACCAATCTGGCGGATGCGGGCGACATCAGTATCCAGCAACTGCTTGAGCAGGCGTCCGCGCAACCGGTAGACAAAATGGTGACCGAGAGTGGTCAGGGCCAGCTGAGATCCGAGGGTGATCACCAGCAGCAACACAATCAGGCCGACCAGCTGACCGAGGATCGGCAGCGGATCACCTATAGATTCGATAAGAGACTGATTAATAAAAGCAATGACGCCAATCCCGCTGACGGCACTGAGCAGACTGAGCAGGGTGATAGCGATAAAAGGCCAACGATATTGGCGATAAACCAGAGACAAGAGTTCCATAACGGACCGGTATTCCAGAGAGATCAGAACAACTGCGGGTGAAAAGAAGGGCGGGAACCGGGTTCCCGCCCAACTTCGATTACCAGCGGTAGTTGATGCTGCCCACTACGCTGCGCGGCTCGCCGTAGTAGCAGTAGTAGTCACAACTGGCCACGTAGGTTTCACCCAGCAGGTTGTTGACGTTGAGCTGGGCGCGCCAGTTCTTGGCAAAGTCATACCCGATCATCGCATCCCAGACGGTATGAGCCGGCACCTCGGCAGAGCCGTAGATGGGGGTGTAATCCGCATTCACGGCGCCAATACCCACGCTGGAACCGATATAACGCACACCGGTACCCAGCTCCAGACCCGAAGCCACCCCTTGCTGCACCTTGTAGTTGCCCCAGAAGGAGGCCTGGTGGCGCGGGATCAGGCTGGCACGGCGATCGCCACTGCCGGTGTCGTTGGTTTTGGCATCGGTGTAGGTATAAGCAGCGGTCAGACGCAGCGCATCTGTCACCTGCACGCTCCCTTCCAGCTCAACCCCCTGAGAGGTCACTTCACCCGCCTGGGTCTGCTGGCCGGAACCGGTAGAGACCAGCGAGTTGGTCTGGGCCAGATCGAACAGCGCCAGATTGATGTAACCATCGAGGAAGGCTGGCGCATACTTCACGCCGGTCTCGTAGAGCTTTCCCTTGAGCGGCTTGTAGGAGTTTCGGGTGTTAGGATCGATCCCCGGCAGCACTTCGAACGACTCGGCATAGGCAAAGTAGGGAGAGAGGCCGTTGTCAGCCAGATACATCAGGCTGCCCGAGAGGGAGAGCTCGTGATCGTACTGGCGCTCGTCCTTACTGGTATTGGTGTTGTGGGTCTCCACATAGTCAAAACGGCCACCGGCAGTCAGCAACCAGCGATCGTCCCAGCGGATCTGGTGCTGGGCATAGAGGCCGCTCTGGCCCTTGGAGCTCTTCTGGTGAGTGGCGGTCGACTCGTCAAAACCGGGGAAGCCGCTGTAATCCGGGTTCATGGTATTGATGGAGCCCATACCGTAGTTGTCGGCCTCGACCCCTTCATTGACGTGACGCTGCAGATCCACCCCCAGCAGCAAGGTCTGCTCGGTGCTGTCGGTGTTCCAGTAGCCCACCATCTGGTTATCCATGGTGGCACTCTTGGTATTGCCATCGCGGTAAACCAGGCCACGACTGGCGGTTGTGCCTTCATAGGTCGGGAAGATATAGGTCTGGCGCAGCAGCAGATCGTTGTAGTTGAAGCGGACGTTCTGCTTGAACTCCCAGGTCTGGTTGAGCTGGTGGGCCAGCTCGTAACCGGTGGAGATCTGGGTATTGCGGTTGCGATCGTAATCCGGCTGACTCAGATTGGTGTAGGGATCAATCTGGCCACCTGACGTATTCAGGGTGCCATAGACCGGGAAGAAGCCGTTGGTCGGGACCCCTTCGTCGTGCAGGAAGCTGGCCAGCAGGGTCAGGCTGGTACGATCCGAAAGATCGAAGGTGACGCTCGGCGCCAGATAAACCCGATCGTTGTAAGTACCGGTAAGCACCCCATCACGCTCTTTATAAAGAGCAACCATGCGGTAGCGGCTGTTGTCGGAGAGCGCGTCAGAGACATCCACCCCGACCTGACGATGATCCCGGCTGCCAAGCTGCAGATCTACCAGCCCTTGCGGCGTGGCGGTCGGTCGCTTGCTGATGGCATTGATCACCCCGCCCGGAGGCGCCTCACCGTAAAGGATCGAGGCTGGCCCCTTCAGCACTTCCACACTCTCCAGACCGAACGGTTCCGGCGTCCAGACGTAGTAGCCGGTGCCAAACAGCCGGTTGCCATCCAGATAAGAGGCAGCATCGAAGCCACGCACCTTGAACCAGTCGGTGTTGTTGTCGGAACCATAGAGGCCGGTCAATACGCCGGAACGGTAGCGAAGCGCCTCATCCAGCTGCAACACGGCGTGCTGATCCAGCTCCTCGCGATTAACCACGGAAACGGCGCGAGGGGTCTCGGCCATCGGTACTTCCACCTTCATGGCCGTACCGGTCACCACCATGGTTTCTCTGGCTTTGGGCAGCTCAGCAGTGGTTTGTTCGGCCATCAGCGGCAGGGATACGAGCAAACCGGAGAGCGAAAGCACGCCGAAGGCGCCCTTCTTGCCGGGTCCTGTAGTGTATTTTTGCGCAATCATATTAAAGTCTCGTTTATCAATGAGTTATGTTGTTTTAATTGTTATTTGTGGTCGTTTGTCACGACATCACCCTGTTCCATGGGCGAATAAAGCAGCGCAATCCTACTACAGGAGCCGTGATCGAATCGATTCAATAATTGCTAATCATTTGCACCTACATTGTTATCTAGCTGCATCGTTGGCAGGATTTCGCGGGGGATGGACGTCATCAGGAGAGCCATTAGCGGAGAAGAAAATGAAGAGGAATAGAAAGAAGCAGAAAAAAGATCGGCAGGATGGATCCGGCGGCATTATCTGACTGGATCCATTATCCCCAAGCTTTATCCATATTTATCCACACCCTTTGGCGGTAGAATCCGGCTTTCCGTTTCTTTGTCTGAAATCAGGATCCATTCCATGGCCAAACTCAATCTCGTCGTCGGCTCCATGCTGGGCGCCGCCGAATATGTCGCAGACCACGTCGCCAACCTACTGGAACAGGCTGGCCACCAGACCCGGATCCACAACCCGGCCAAGCTGGCAGAGGTGCTGGATGATGCGGGATCCATCCTGCTGGTGGTCACTTCCACCCATGGTGCCGGGGATGTGCCCGACAACCTGCAACCCTTCGCCAAGGATCTTGCCGAGCAGCATCCGGATCTTAATTCATTGAAATATGGCGTGATCGCCCTTGGCGACAGCAGTTATGACACCTTTTGCCAGGGCGGCAAGACGCTGGATCGGCTGCTGGCCGAGTGCGGTGCCAGCCGGATCGGCGAGCGGCTCGACATCGATGTGACCCAACACGAGATCCCCGAAGATGCAGCAGAAGTGTGGATCCGCGACTGGATGACGATGATCGCCTGATCAGAGTGCGGGAGATCCTGAAAAAAAGCTTGATCTCCCCACTTATCCCCAGATCGACTATCCACCATGTTATTAACAGATTGATCCGGGGGAGTTGTTCTACAAGGTTACCCACAACGCCCAGGGGTAATGTGCATAACTACGGTGTAAAACTCTGAAAAACCTATAGTTATCCATGTATTAGATCCAGACCGACAGACCTCTGTGTATAAAAGTCCTGGTTATCCCCTCGTTCACCGGGCCAGGATCCAAGCTTTTCCACAAGCTAGGATCGTCCTTAAATTAATGATATTTATGATCAAAAAGTGCTTATCAACAGAAAGGGCGGATCCTAATAAGAGATCCAGTAAAAGATCGATCTAAAGATCCTTAAGATCTAATTAGTGGATCCTCCCTTCATACTGAACGTTAAGTAGACGTTCCCCTCAGGACGCGAAACAGATAGAATGTTCCGCCCTTTAGCCCAGGCAAATAAAGATCTTCAGGCGTGCAGATCAAGGTGATCCCAATGCAATACCATGAACAATTTGATGTGATCGTCGTCGGTGGCGGTCATGCCGGAACCGAAGCAGCAACAGCGGCAGCCCGTATGGGCATGAATACCCTGTTGCTGACCCACAATATCGATACGCTGGGACACATGTCCTGTAATCCGGCGATCGGTGGGATCGGCAAGGGACACCTGGTCAAGGAAGTTGACGCACTCGGCGGGATCATGGCGCGTGCCATCGATCTTGGCGGGATCCAGTTCCGCACCCTCAACTCCTCCAAGGGCCCGGCAGTGCGAGCCACTCGTGCCCAGGCGGATCGCCTGCTCTACAAGGCCGTCGTTCGCCAGATGCTGGAGAACTACCCGAACCTGAAGATCTTCCAGCAGGCCTGTGACGATCTGATCATGGACGGGGATCGTGTTGCCGGTGTGGTCACCCAGAGCGGGATCCGCATCAGTGGCAAGACTGTGGTGCTGACGGTCGGTACCTTCCTGAATGGTTTGATCCACATCGGGATGGAAAACTACAAGGGCGGCCGTGCCGGGGATCCTCCCTCGATCGCCCTGGCCCAGCGCCTGCGTGAACTGCCGCTGCGCATCGATCGTCTCAAGACGGGCACCCCGCCGCGCATCGATGCCCGCAGCGTCGATTTCTCCGTCATGCAGGAACAGCACGGCGACGATCCGCGTCCGGTCTTCTCGTTTATCGGCAATGCCAGCCAGCATCCCCGTCAGGTGCCCTGCTACGTCACCCACACCAACGAGCGTACCCACGAGGTGATCCGCAATAACCTGGATCGCAGCCCCATGTATGCCGGGGTGATCGAGGGGATCGGCCCGCGCTACTGCCCGTCGATCGAAGACAAGATCACCCGTTTCGCCGACAAAACGGCGCACCAGATCTTCGTCGAGCCGGAAGGCCTGACCACCCACGAACTCTATCCGAACGGGATCTCTACCAGCCTGCCGTTTGACGTGCAGGTGCAGATCGTCCGTTCTGTGCGCGGCTTCGAGAACGCCCATATCACCCGCCCCGGCTATGCCATCGAATATGATTTCTTCGATCCGCGGGATCTCAAGGCCAACATGGAGAGCAAGTGCATTCCAAACCTGTTCTTCGCTGGCCAGATCAACGGGACGACCGGTTACGAAGAGGCGGCGGCACAAGGCCTGATGGCCGGTCTGAACGCGGCCCTGCGTGCCCAGGACAAGGATCCCTGGAACCCGCGTCGGGATCAGGCCTACATGGGCGTGATGATGGACGATCTCTCCACCCTGGGGACCCGCGAGCCTTACCGCATGTTCACCAGCCGCGCCGAATATCGCCTGCTGCTGCGGGAAGACAACGCCGATATCCGCCTGACTGCCATTGGTCGCGAACTGGGTCTGGTGGATGACGAGCGCTGGAGCAAGTTCAACGCCAAGATGGAACAGGTCGAGCTGGAGCGTCAGCGCATGCGTTCAACCTGGATCCACCCGCAACATCCGTCACTGGAGGCAGTCAACGCCCTGGTCAATACCCCGCTGACCCGCGAACAGAGTCTGGAAGAGCTGCTGCGTCGCCCCGAGGTGACCTATGATGCGCTGATGGCCATCGAAGGGGTTGGCCCTTCCGTGACTGATCCTGCCGCGGCCGAACAGGTTGAGATCCAGATCAAGTACGCCGGTTACATCGAGCGTCAGCACGATGAAGTGGAAAAGCAGCTGCGCAACGAGAACACCTTGCTGCCGCTGGATCTGGACTATCGCGAGGTGAACGGCCTCTCCAACGAGGTGAAAGCCAAGCTGAACGATGCCAAGCCGCAGACCATTGGTCAGGCTTCCCGCATCTCCGGCATCACCCCGGCGGCCATCTCCATCCTGCTGGTTCACCTGAAAAAACACGGCCTGCTGCGTAAAACCGCCTGAGGAATCCCATGCTGGAAAGATTGAACGGCCTGCTCAAGCAGGCCGAAATTGTTATCACCGATACCCAAAAGAGCCAACTGGTGCAGTTGGTCGAGTTGCTGCACAAGTGGAACAAGGCTTACAATCTCACCTCGGTGCGAGATCCGGACGCCATGCTGGTCAAGCATATCCTCGATAGCCTGGTTGTAAGCCCCCACTTGCACGGTGAGCGCTTCATCGACGTGGGGACAGGTCCCGGCCTGCCGGGATTGCCGCTGGCGATCATCAATCCGGACAAGCAGTTCGTCCTGCTCGACAGTCTGGGCAAGCGGATCAACTTCATCCGTCAGGTGATCCAGGAGCTGGGTCTGACCAATGTGACGCCGGTCAAATCCCGGGTGGAAGAGTATCAACCCGAGGTGGGATTTGATGGTGTACTGAGTCGGGCATTTGCCTCGCTGGAGGACATGCTGAGCTGGTGTCACCACCTGCCGTCAGAACAGGGTTGTTTCCTGGCTCTCAAGGGACAATATCCCGAGCAGGAGCTGGCCCAGTTGCCTGCCAATATCCGTCTGGTAGCCTGTCATGAGTTGTGGGTGCCGGAGCTGGAAGGCGAACGTCATCTGCTGGAATTCAAACATATCCAGCCCGAATAGGGTCGCAGTTTCATTTAGGGGATCGTGTGGGAAAAGTCATCGCCATAGCCAACCAGAAGGGTGGAGTGGGTAAAACCACCACCTGTGTGAATCTGGCCGCCTCCATGGCTGCCACCCGGCGCAAGGTGCTGGTGATCGATCTGGATCCGCAGGGCAATGCCACCATGGGCAGCGGTGTCGACAAGTATGACGTCGAGCGCACCGCCTATGAGCTGCTGATCGAGGATGCCCCCATCAGCGAAGTGATCATCCCCGAAACCACCGGGGGCTATCACCTGATTGCCGCCAACGCCGACGTGACCGCGGCCGAAATCCGTCTGATGGAATTTTTCGCCCGCGAAATCCGCCTGCGCAATGCGCTGGCCTCGGTGCGGGACAAATACGACTACGTCTTCATCGACTGCCCGCCCTCTCTCAACATGCTGACCGTGAACGCCATGGCCGCCGCAGACTCCGTGCTGGTGCCCATGCAGTGCGAATATTACGCGCTGGAGGGGCTCACCGCCCTGGTCGACACCATCAGCAAGCTGGCCGCCGTGGTCAATCCGGAGCTCAAGATCGAAGGGGTGCTGCGCACCATGTTCGATCACCGCAACCGGCTGGCCAATGATGTGTCCGATCAGCTAAAACAGCACTTTGGCGACAAAGTCTACCGCACCATCATTCCCCGCAACGTTAGACTGGCTGAGGCCCCGAGTTTCGGTGCCCCGGCCATGCACTATGACAAATCATCGGTGGGCGCCAAGGCCTACCTGGCACTGGCTGGCGAGATCCTGCGCCGCCAGGAGCAGGAACGTCAGGCGACCATCGCAGACCGAGAGAGCATATGACTCCGAAAAAACGTGGACTGGGCAAGGGGCTGGATGCCCTGCTCAGTACCAGCACGGCTGCCCGCCAGAAACAGGTGATGAGCGATCAACGTACTGAAGAGGCCATGGCCCCCACCAATCAGGGCGAGCTGCGCAAGCTGCCGGTGGAGTGGTTGCAGTCCGGCAAGTACCAGCCCCGCAAGGATATGTCCCAGGATGCACTGGAAGAGCTGGCCAACTCCATCCGCGCCCAAGGGGTGATCCAGCCCATCGTGGTACGCCCTCTCGGCGAACAATCCTTCGAAATCATTGCCGGTGAGCGGCGCTGGCGCGCGTCCCAGCTGGCGCGGCTTGAGGTGGTGCCCTGCATCGTCAAAGATGTACCCGACGAGGCTGCCGTCGCCATCGCGCTGATTGAGAATATTCAGAGGGAAGACCTCAATGCCATCGAAGAGGCGGTCGCACTACAAAGACTGCTGACCGAATTCGAACTCACCCACCAGCAGGTGGCCGAGGCTGTGGGCAAGTCCCGCACCACGGTGACCAACCTGTTGCGTCTCAACCAGCTCAACGACGACGTGAAGCGTTTCGTCGAGCATGGCGACCTCGACATGGGCCATGCCCGTGCCCTGCTGGCCCTGAGCGGCCAGGCCCAGTCTGAACTGGCCAAGCTAGTTGCCCAGAAAGGGCTGACCGTACGCGATACCGAGAAGCTGGTGCAAAAAGCGCTCGAACCAGCAAAAGCCAGGGTCGAACCGGCCCGTGATCCGCAGATCGGCTACCTGGAGCGCCAACTGGCAGAAAAAATTGGCAATCAGGTGCAACTTCAGCCTGGCAAGCGGGATAGCGGGAAGTTAGTAATAAGTTACGAGAATTTGTCCGATTTGGACCGTATATTGGGCTATTTTGGCGTGTCGGAATCGTGATTTTTACGCTTTTTGTAGTAATAAAACATCCATTCCTTTTGATATGACCATAACCCTGATTTGCCGCGGAAAGCCGCAAAAATTAAGGATTTTTGTCATATTGCAATAGCTGCCCTCAAGGGTATAATTTGACCGGCTTTAAGAGCTGTTAACATGGGGTCTTCGGATCCCGATTTTTTACAGTTCTGTAATGTTCAGGGGTAGGTTGGTGAAGCAGAAAATAGCCTTGGAAGGTTTGACTCTGGCCTTGGTTATGCTCGTTTGTCAGCTCATCCTGATCCTGGCGATGAGTGCCGTCTGGTTTTACCTGACTGGTGCCAGCGCCGGTTATTCCGCCCTCTACGGAGGGGGGATGTACTGGGTTCCTCAAGCCTTGTTTACTGTCTGGGTGCTGCGCCGCAAGGTGACAACCGAGAGTGTGGGCCTGGTTTTGCGGGACTTTTATGGTGGGGCAGGGATTAAGCTCATTTCTACAACAGGTCTATTCGCCCTGATGTTTGGTGCGGGAGTCGAGGTCGTTACCGTCTCGTTTTTCGCCACTTATATCCTCGCCCTCGTTGTACAGTGGATGGTTTCATTCACGCTTAACAACCACTATTAGGAAAACTCATGTCTGCAACCGGAGAAGTCCTGACTCCTCAGGGATATATCTCCCACCACCTGACCCACCTTCAAGTCGGGTCCGGGTTCTGGACGGTCAATATCGACTCAATGGTATTTTCCGTCGTGCTAGGCGCCCTGTTTATCCTGCTGTTCCGCAAAGTAGCCGTTAACGCTACCAGCGGGGTGCCGGGTAAACTGCAGTGCTTTGTGGAGATGCTGGTCGAGTTTGTGAATGGTAACGTCAAAGACATCTTTCACGGTCGCAACAAGGTCATCGCACCTTTGGGGCTGACGGTGTTTGTGTGGATCTTCCTGATGAACTTCATGGATCTGATCCCCGTTGACTTTATCCCTCACGCTGCACAATTGATGGGTATTCCCTATCTGCGTGTGGTTCCCTCTGCTGACGTTAACATCACCATGTCCATGGCTTTGGGCGTGTTCTTCTTGATCCTGTATTACAGCATCAAGGTCAAGGGTATCGGCGGGTTTGTGAAGGAGCTGACGCTTCAGCCTTTCAACCACCCGGCGGCCATCCCGGTTAACCTCATCCTGGAAACTGTTACGCTGATTTCCAAACCTGTTTCTCTGGGTCTTCGACTGTTCGGCAACATGTATGCTGGCGAACTGATCTTTATCCTGATTGCTGGTTTGTTACCCTGGTGGTCACAGTGGATCCTGTCCGTGCCTTGGGCAATTTTCCACATCCTGATCATCACATTGCAGGCATTCATTTTCATGGTTCTGACCATCGTCTATCTGTCGATGGCGCAGGAAGACCATGGTTGATGCAACTCAAATAATCCTTTTTATACAATCAATTACATCTAAATAACTGGAGATCCTCATGGAAAACTTGAACATGGACCTGCTGTACATCGCTGCTGCAATGATGATGGGTCTGGCTGCTATCGGCGCTTCCATCGGTATCGGTATCCTGGGTGGCAAGTTCCTGGAAGGTGCTGCTCGTCAACCGGATCTGATCCCTGTTCTGCGTACCCAGTTCTTCATCGTAATGGGTCTGGTGGATGCGATCCCGATGATCGCCGTTGGTCTGGGTCTGTACGTGATGTTTGCGGTTGCTGGCTAAGTCGTTACGACTCTCCAGGCATAACCCATTAACTAACTTAAGAGGACATCGGCTGTGAATATCAATGCCACCCTCCTCGGCCAAGCAATTGCTTTTTTCTTCTTCGTAGTGTTTTGCATGAAGTACGTATGGCCGCCGCTGATTGCTGCCATCGAAGCCCGTCAGAAAGCTATTGCTGACGGTCTCTCTTCTGCCGAGCGTGCCAAGAAAGATCTGGATTTGGCCAAGGCCAACGCCACCGATCAGCTGAAAGAAGCCAAGCTGCAGGCTGCTGAAATCATTGAGCAGGCTAACAAACGTAAAGCCCAGATCATTGATGAAGCTGCCGCTGGTGCCCAGTCTGAGCGGGAAAAAATCCTGGCTCAGGGCCGTGCCGAGATCGAAGCTGAACGTCATCGTGCCAAAGAAGAACTGCGTAAGCAGGTTGCTGCTCTTGCCATTGCTGGTGCAGAGAAGATCCTGGCGCGTCAAATCGACCAGGCTGCCAACAGCGACATCGTCGACAAACTGGTAGCAGAACTGTAACGGGAACGGGGCTATGTCTGAACTGACTACAATCGCTCGCCCCTACGCCAAGGCTGCTTTCGAGTTTGCCGTTGAGCACAAGGCGGTTGACCAGTGGCTGGGTATGCTCGGTTTCGCTGCGCAAGTAGTGGAAAACGAGACCATGCACAACCTGGTAAACGGCTCTGTGGCCGCCGAAGAGCTGGCAACGCTGTTTGTCGGTGTCTGCGGTGAGCAACTCGACGTGCATGGCCAGAACCTGATCCGGGTGATGGCCGAGAATGGTCGCTTGGGTGTGCTGCCGGCGGTCGTTGCTGAATTTGTAGCGTTCAAAGCTGAACTGGATAAAGAGGTTCAGGCTGACGTGATTTCGGCGATCGAACTGACCGACCAGCAGAAAGCCAATATTCAGGCTTCTCTGGAACAACGTCTCGCGCGCAAAGTGAAGCTGAATTGCAGCATCGATGCGTCCTTGATGGCCGGGGTGCTCATCAAGGCCGGTGATCTGGTAATCGACGGCACAGTCCGCGGTAAGCTGGATCGCATGGCTGACGCGCTGCAATCTTGATTGGGGTATTAGAGCATGCAACTGAATTCCACTGAAATCGCCGAGCTGATCAAGCAGCGCATTGCGCAGTTTGATGTAAAGAGCGAAGCGCGTAACGAAGGTACTATCGTCTCTGTGAGCGACGGTATCATTCGTATTCACGGCCTGGCTGATGCCATGCAGGGTGAGATGATCGAGCTGCCGGGCAACCGCTACGCTCTGGCATTGAACCTGGAGCGTGACTCCGTCGGTGCGGTGATTATGGGTTCCTATGACGGTCTGTCAGAAGGAATGAAAGTAAAAGGTACTGGCCGTATTCTGGAAGTGCCGGTAGGTCGTGGTCTGTTGGGCCGGGTGTTGAACACCCTGGGTCAGCCGATCGACGGTAAAGGTCCGATCGACAACGACGGCTTCTCGCCGATCGAAGTGATCGCACCGGGCGTTATCGAGCGTAAGTCTGTTGACCAGCCGGTCCAGACCGGTCTGAAAGCCATCGATGCCATGATCCCAATCGGTCGTGGCCAGCGTGAGCTGATCATCGGTGACCGTCAGGTTGGTAAGACCGCCATCGCGATCGACACCATCATCAACCAGAAAGATTCCGGCATTAAGTGTGTCTACGTTGCGATTGGCCAGAAGGCCTCCACCATCGCCAACGTGGTGCGCAAGCTGGAAGAGCACGGCGCCCTGGCCAACACCATCGTGGTGGTTGCCTCTGCCTCCGAAGCGGCTGCTCTGCAGTACCTGGCTCCGTATGCCGGTTGCTCCATGGGTGAGTACTTCCGTGACCGCGGTGAAGACGCGCTGATCATCTATGATGACCTGTCCAAGCAGGCCGTAGCTTATCGCCAGATCTCCCTGCTGCTGCGCCGTCCGCCAGGACGTGAAGCTTACCCGGGTGACGTTTTCTATCTGCACTCCCGTCTGCTGGAGCGTGCTGCTCGCGTTAACGCCGAGTACGTAGAGAAGTTCACCAAGGGTGAAGTGAAAGGCAAAACCGGTTCTTTGACCGCACTGCCAATCATCGAAACCCAGGCGGGTGACGTATCTGCGTTCGTTCCGACCAACGTGATCTCCATCACCGATGGTCAGATCTTCCTGACTTCACAGCTGTTCAACTCCGGTATTCGTCCGGCGGTTGACCCGGGTATCTCCGTATCCCGTGTAGGTGGTGCTGCTCAGACCAAGATCGTCAAGAAGCTGTCCGGTGGTATCCGTACCGCGCTGGCCCAGTATCGCGAACTGGCGGCCTTCGCCCAGTTCTCTTCCGATCTGGACGAGGCGACTCGCAAGCAGCTGGATCACGGTGTGAAAGTGACCGAGCTGATGAAGCAGAAGCAGTACTCTCCGCTGAGCGTGGCTCACCAGTCTCTGGTGCTGTTCGCCGCCGAGAAAGGCTATCTCTCCGATGTCGAGCTGAACAAGATCGTCGACTTCGAAGCCGCTCTGCTCTCTTACGCCAATACCCAGCATGCCGAGCTGATGGCTGAAATCAATGCCAAAGCCGACTACAACGACGCGATCGTTGGCAAGCTGACTGCGTTGCTGGATAGCTTCAAAGCAACCCAGACCTGGTAAGCGTGTGTGGCAGCGTGAGCTGCCACTTGATGGAGAGTAAGAGATGGCCGGCGCAAAAGAGATACGTAACAAGATCGGGAGTGTGAAAAACACTCAGAAGATCACCGGCGCTATGGAAATGGTGGCAGCAAGCAAAATGCGCCGTGCGCAGGAACGCATGTCTGCCAGCCGTCCGTACGCTGAAACCATGCGCAAGGTGATCGGCCATATCGCTCAGGGGAACTTGGAATACAAGCACCCCTACCTCATCGAACGTGAGGTCAAGCGAGTGGGTTACATCGTCGTCTCCACCGACCGTGGCCTGTGTGGTGGTCTGAACATCAACCTGTTCAAGGCTGCCCTCAATGATATGAAGCAATGGAGCGCGAAAGGTGCCAAGGTTGACCTGGCACTGATCGGTAACAAGGCCTCCAACTTCTTTGAACGGCACGGCGCCAAGGTTAAAGCTCATGTCGCAGGACTGGGCGATAGTCCGAGCGTCAATGACCTGATTGGTTCAGTCAAGGTCATGCTGAAGGCTTACGACAACGGTGAGATTGACAAGCTGTATCTGGTGTACAACAAGTTCGTCAACACCATGGTGCAGCAACCACGGGTCGATCAACTGCTGCCTTTGCCCGTAACTGAAGACAGCAAGCTCGCCAAGAAACACCACTGGGATTACCTCTATGAGCCGGATCCCAAGAAGCTGCTGGATACCCTGCTGGTTCGCTATGTCGAATCTCAGGTTTACCAGGGTGTAGTGGAAAACTTGGCAAGTGAACAGGCAGCCCGAATGGTTGCCATGCAAGCCGCGACTGACAACGCCGGTAACCTGATTAACGATCTGCAACTGGTATACAACAAGGCCCGTCAGGCCAGTATTACCCAGGAGCTGACAGAGATCGTATCCGGTGCTGCTGCGGTGTAAGGCAAGGGTTATCAAAGGTTTAGAGGATTTGACATGAGTAACGGTTTCATCGTCCAAATCATCGGCGCTGTGGTGGACATCGAGTTCCCGCAGAATGCCGTGCCCCAGGTGTACGATGCACTGAAGGTCGTTAGCGAAGGTCAAGGCCAGGGTCTGGTGCTGGAAGTTCAGCAACAGATCGGTGGCGGCGTCGTTCGTTGCATCACCATGGGCTCCTCCGACGGTCTGCGTCGTGGGTTGGAAGTAGTGAATAGCGGTAAATCCATCCAGGTTCCGGTCGGTACTGCGACTCTGGGTCGGATCATGAACGTACTGGGCGAGCCAATCGACGAAAAAGGTCCGATCGGTGAAGAAGAGTGCTGGTCTATCCACCGCGCTGCCCCCAGCTACGAAGATCAGTCCAACAGCAACGATCTGCTGGAGACCGGCATCAAGGTTATCGACCTGGTATGCCCGTTCGCCAAGGGTGGTAAGGTTGGTCTGTTCGGTGGTGCCGGTGTAGGCAAAACCGTAAACATGATGGAGCTGATCCGTAACATCGCGATCGAGCACAGTGGTTACTCTGTGTTCGCCGGTGTTGGTGAGCGTACCCGTGAGGGTAACGACTTCTACCACGAGATGATGGAGTCCAACGTACTGGACAAAGTATCTCTGGTTTACGGTCAGATGAACGAGCCGCCCGGAAACCGTCTGCGCGTTGCGCTGACCGGCCTGACCATGGCCGAGAAGTTCCGTGACGAGGGTCGTGACGTGCTGTTCTTCGTGGACAACATCTACCGTTACACCCTGGCCGGTACTGAAGTATCCGCACTGCTGGGCCGTATGCCTTCCGCAGTAGGTTACCAGCCGACCCTGGCCGAGGAGATGGGTGTTCTGCAAGAACGTATCACCTCCACCAAGACCGGTTCCATCACCTCCGTACAGGCCGTTTACGTGCCTGCGGATGACTTGACTGACCCGTCTCCGGCGACCACCTTCGCCCACCTGGATGCGACCGTCGTACTGTCCCGTCAAATCGCGGCACTGGGTATCTACCCGGCCGTTGACCCGCTGGACTCTACCTCTCGTCAGCTGGATCCGCTGGTGGTTGGCAAAGAGCACTACGAGACCGCTCGTGGCGTTCAGACCGTACTGCAGCGCTACAAAGAGCTGAAGGATATCATCGCCATCCTGGGTATGGATGAACTGTCAGAAGAAGACAAACTGACCGTAGCCCGTGCCCGTAAGATCGAGCGTTTCCTGTCCCAGCCGTTCTTCGTAGCAGAAGTGTTTACCGGTTCTCCGGGTAAATACGTGCCGCTGAAAGAGACCATCCGTGGTTTCCAGGGCATCCTTAAAGGCGAGTATGACGATCTGCCCGAGCAGGCGTTCTACATGGTTGGCGGTATCGACGAAGTCGTCGAGAAATCCAAGAAACTGTAAGCCTCGACAGGAGGGCCCATGGCAGAGATGATCTCCTTTCACCTGGACGTGGTGAGCGCCGAAGGAAAACTGTTTTCCGGTCGCGTGCAATCCGCTCAGGTATCAGGCTCCGAAGGTGAGTTGGGTCTCCGCCACGGTCATGCTCCGTTGCTGACTGCCATCAAGCCGGGCCTGGTCCGCTTGGTGAAGCAGAACGGAACTGAAGAGGTGCTGTACATCTCCGGCGGTATGCTGGAAGTACAACCTGAATCCGTGACCGTGCTGGCGGACACCGCGATTCGTGCTGACGACTTGGATGAGGCGAAAGCCCAGGAAGCCAAGCGCGCAGCCGAAGAGCGGATCCACAGCTCCCATGGTGATATCGACTACGCCCAGGCCGCCACCGAGCTGGCCAAGGCTATGGCTCAACTGCGAGTCATCGATATCGTCAAAAAGAATTACCGCTAATAACGGTGATGTAAAAAGCGACCTTCGGGTCGCTTTTTTTACCCGTTGGATAGACTCCGCCGAGTATTTCTCATGTTCCAAAGGCCAATTTATGTCCCTCAACGTCGTGATCCTGGCTGCGGGTAAAGGTACCCGCATGCGCTCTTCCCTGCCCAAGGTACTCCACCCGGTAGCCAACAAACCTATGGTTTCCCATGTGATCGATACTGCACGTCAGGTCGGTGCCGAGCAGCTGCATCTGGTTTATGGCCACGGTGCTGAACTGCTGAAAGAGCGGATTGTGGCGGCCGGTGTGAACTGGGTGCTGCAAGCTCAGCAGCTGGGGACTGGTCACGCCGTCGCCCAAGCCATCCCGTTCTGGAAGGATGAAGACGATGTGCTGGTGCTCTACGGCGATACCCCGCTGATCCAGCCAGAGACTCTGCAGCGACTGCTGGCTGCCAAGGCTGAAAACGGGATGGCACTGCTGACCGTGGTACTGGACAACCCCACCGGTTATGGCCGTATCGTCCGTGAAAACGGTCAGGTGGTCGGTATCGTCGAGCAGAAGGATGCCAATGCCGAACAGCTGGCGATCCGAGAGGTGAATACCGGCGTGCTGGTGGCCAATGGGGGCCAGTTGCGTCAATGGTTGTCTCGTCTCGACAACAAAAACGCCCAGGGCGAGTTCTATCTGACGGATGTGATCGCCATGGCTCACAGCGATAATTGCCCGATTGCCGCCGTGCATCCAGAGCGTGCCGCTGAAGTTGAAGGGGCCAACAATCGGGTGCAATTGGCCCAACTTGAGCGCAGCTATCAGCAGATGCAGGCCGAGAAGCTGATGATCGCCGGTGCCACCCTGATTGACCCTGCCCGCTTTGATCTGCGCGGAACCCTCGAGATCGGTGAAGAGGTGGTGATCGACGTCAACGTCATCATCGAAGGCAAGGTAACTCTCGGCAACCACGTCCGTATCGGTGCCGGTGCCGTGCTGAAGGATTGTGTCATTGGCGATCACACCGAAGTGAAGCCCTACTCCATCGTTGAAGGGGCTCAGGTGGCGGATCAGTGCTCGGTCGGCCCGTTTGCCCGTCTGCGCCCGGGTGCCGTGCTGGAGCAGGATGCCCACGTTGGCAACTTCGTCGAGATGAAGAAGGCCCGTCTGGGGGTTGGTTCCAAGTGCGGTCATCTGACCTATCTGGGTGATGCCGAGATCGGAGCCGGGGTGAATATCGGTGCCGGTACCATCACCTGCAACTACGACGGGGTGAACAAATTCCAGACCATCATCGAGGATGATGTGTTTGTCGGTTCCGATACCCAGCTGGTGGCGCCAGTGCGCATCGGCAAGGGGGCGACTCTGGGGGCGGGTTCTACCATCACCAAGGATGTGGCCGAGAACGAGTTGGTGATCACCCGGGTGCCCCAGCGTCACATCAAAAACTGGGCTCGTCCGGTCAAGAAGAAGTGATGCCCGATCAATAAAATAGAACCGGCGCCTGATGGCGCCGGTTTTTTTGGGCTTATGACTGATGGTTGGTGTCACTGGTCGATGACTGGGGGGGCCGCCCATGTGGTCGCGGGTGCGCTGTAGTCCATCACCTGATACCAGTCGAGCTTGCGGGTCAGCATCATGATCAGTGCCAGAGTGGCGAACAACAGCACGGCACCGAGCAGCAGGGCGATCTCTTCGGCCTGCAGCAGGCTGTAGAGGATGGCATAGACCAGCCCGAGCAGCGCAGCGAAGCCGATCCCCTGTTTCAGGCCACCCAGCACATGACTGAGGTAGAAACCGTTGAGCAGTACGCTGGCCAGCGCGGCTACCAGATAGGCCCACCCAAAGCCGAGGTGTTCGGTCAGGGCCAGCAGTACCAGATAGAAGATGGCCAGCCCCATGCCCACCAGCGCGTACTGGATCGGGTGAACCCGCAGCCCCTTGAGCAGCTCGAACATGAAGAAGCTGATAAAGGTGAGGCCGATAAACAGCAGGGCATATTTGGCTGCCCGTTCGTTGAGCTGATAGTGATCCACCGGCTGCACCAGACTGACGCTGAAGGTGGAGAGATTGCTATCGCCACCGTTCATCATCCGGTTGAAACGGGTCTCCATGTCGCTGGCGAACCAGCTGGTTTGCCAGTTGGCCTCAAACCCTTGCGGGCTCAGGGTGCGACTGCCCGGCAGAAAGTCACCGATAAAGTTGGGGTGGGGCCAGTTGCCCGCCAGCTGCAGGGTGCTCTCCTTGCCCAGCGGCACTATGTCGAGGGCGTTCATCCCCTGTAGATTGAGCTCCAGATGAAAGGTGCCATCCTGCTGCGGCAGGCTGTCGATTGGGGCATGGATACCCGCGAGCGCATCACCGAGGCGGGCGCCGGGGGCAAACGGGATCCGCTGTGTGCCGAGTTGCAGTTCGGGGACGCTGTTGATACCGCGGGCATCGGAGAGCACCAGGCTCAGGTAGGGTTTGCCCGCCACCAGCTCGGCCGTTTCACCGAGCGGTGAGGTCGCGTCATTCAGCAGACTCTGCCGGGTTGGCAGGCGGCCGGAGAGGGAGAGCCGGGTCTGATAGACCTGCGCCTGATAGATGCCCAGCTTGCGCGGGGTCACCTCCATGTTGGCCCTGATATCCAGTTGCTCCGGCAGCAGGTAGCGGTAGATCTGCTCCTGACGGACGAAGCGCTTGCCCTCCTGCTCGACCGTCACCGAACGGGTATAGGGCTGCACGATAATGGGCCCCATCAGTCGTTGCGGGCCGCTGCTGCTGGCCATGATGCTGTGAATGGCCTGATTGCGGTAAGCCTGACGCTCCCGGTTGAGCTCCATGATGGATTGCACCGGCACCATCAACAACAGGCTGAGCAACAGCAGCAGAAAGATCTTGTGGGTGAATATCTGTTTTACCATGACACGTCTCCTTGTTGGATGGAGTGAGTCTGTCAGTCCGGCATGAAGTGGTGATGGGCTTGTGTGAAGTGACGGTGAACTGTTGAAAAACGGCGCCATCAGGCGCCGTGGGATTGTTCAGGGGCGGGAGCGCACCAGTCGGGCGGCTTGTGCGAAACGATCGGTGTGGCCGTCGATCAGCCCGTGCATAAAGTCGATGTAGTAGACCAGTTCCGGCATCTCCTCAATGGAGCTGGAGGTCCAGTAGGGGGCTGAATTTTCCCCGTTGTCATGGATATCGGAGAAGAAGCGCGGGTCTGTCATCGGCGCCCGGCAATTTTCGTCGAGCAGGGTGAAGAGCTCCTCGATGGTGGGGAGTCGCCACCCCTCGCCAAGGCGGGCAGCTTCCTCTTTGGCTTCAAGCAGCGTCAGCAGGGCCGGTGTGCCCACGCACCCTTTCCCCTCCTGCCACTCGCTGCCCAGGCTGCACGCCTGCCATTCGAGCTGGTTTAGCCGATCATGGATGACTTCTCCCTGCCGCGTCAGGCGGTCGGAGAGATCACAGGCAGCCAGCGCCATGCTGGCCGGAAGCCAGAGCAGCAATAGAAATAATTTCATGTTTGTCTCGTTTACGAATGGCGGTCAGCCCGTCGCTGGTGGGCTGACCGTGGTTATCGGGGTTTATCTGGCGGGAAGCGAGCTCACTGCTTTTTAAGTTGTGCAGGCAGGGCAGCCAGTACCTCTTCTTTCGCCTTGAGGGAGGCGAACTGCTTGCCGGGCTTTTGCACCACGGTATGGACGAAGATCAGCTGTTTGCCCGGTTTGCTGGCCCAGCCGACGAACCAGCCAATCTGCTGATCGCGGTTGAGGCTGCCATCCAGCTTCTTCGGGTAGCCCATGCCGGTTTTGCCGTGGATCTGCCAGCCGTCGATCTCGCTCACCTTGAGGATATTGGCGGTGTACTGCAGGGTCTGCGCCGAGACCGGCAGCTTGCCGCTGAGCATCTTGCCGAGGAAGCGAGCCTGCTCCTCCGGACTGATGGCGAGGCTGGTGCTGAGCCAGGCCTGGGTCAGGCCGTCATGTTTGCCCGGATTACCGGAGAGATCCCGATTGCCGTAGTCGAAGCGGTCGACGTATTGCTGGAAGCGCTCCATCCCCAGCCATTCGGTGATCTGCTGGGAGAACCAGACCACCGAGTAGGTTTCCCAGCGGCGCGGGGTGGTGGTTTCACGCCAGGCGGGCAGCCAGCCGTCATAGCTCGGTTTGTAAGGCAGTGCCGGATGCTCTTCATCCACCAGATAGCCACTGTCGTAACCCATCAGCGCCAGCGGGATCTTGAAGGTGGACGCGGGCGGCAGCTGGCTGGAGCAGTCCCCTTCGCTGGATAGGGTCTGGCCGTTGCCGTCAGCATAGAGAAAGCAGCCGCTGGCGGCGGAGGCAGGCAGGGCTGCGAGCAGACCGGCAGCCAGCAGGCTGGAGAGAAGCAGGCGGGACATAGCATTTCCTTGAGCAAATGGATGAGAGAAAGCGGCAGTCTAATGCCGCTTTGTGTGGGGAATGTGAAGTTGCGGGGGGACTAGGCGAACGGCAGCCAGAGTTCCGCCAGCGCGCCTCCTTCCGGCCGGTTGCTCAGGGTCAGACGGCCGCCATGCTGGTGGGCCACCTCATGGGCGAAGCTGAGCCCGAGACCACTGCTCTTGCCCTTGTCCGGGCGCGGCAGGGAGTAGAAGCGCTCGAAGATGCGCGGCAGGGCGTAGTCGGGAATGCCGGGGCCGCAGTCGGTGACCCGAAAACAGTAGCCCTCCTCCTGCTGGCTGCCGCTCAGGGTGACCAGCCCGTAGGCGGGAGAGAAGTCGATGGCATTATCCAGCAGGTTGCCGATGGCCTGCTCCACCAGCAGCGGATCCCACTTCTGTTTCGGCGCGCTGGCCAGCTCGGCCATCAACTCGACCTGACGGCGCTGGGCAATGATCTGGCGGGCGTCGAGGGTGCGCTTGCCCAGTTTTGCCGGTTCCACCGACTGGCGATCCAGCCCCTGCCCCGACTCCAGCCGCGCGAGTTGCAGCATTCGCTCGATCAGCTGCTGCATGCGGGCGGTTTCCAGATTGATGTTGCCGATAAAGCGTTTGGCAATTTCGGGGGGCGGCGTTTCGGCCAAAATCTCCCCTGCCCCGCGAATGGCGGCCAGCGGGCTCTTCAGCTCGTGGGTCAGGCTGTGAACATAGGCTTCGATGTAGCTTTTGCCATCGAGCTGGTGGCGCATGGTCTCCAGTGAGCGGCCGAGCCGATCCAGCTCGACGGTGTGCAACTGCGGCAGCGGTGCCGCCTCCCCCTTGCTGACCGAGTCGGCATAGTGCACCAGCTTGCCGATGGCGCGGTTTAGCCACCACACCAGCAGGCTGCCGATCAGCAGCGAGATGAGCAGCATCTGGCCGCCGGCCCGCAGCAGCTCCTGTTCCCCGCGCTCGATGGCAGGCATCAGGGTGCGGTTGGGTTTGGCGACGGTGAGGGAGCCGATGATCTCGGCCCCTTCCCGCAGCGGTGCCGCCACATACATGGTCGAGCTGGCGGCATCATCGGGATCGGTGCGGGTGCTGCGGGCGCCATACTGGCCGCGCAGAGTGCGGTAGACATCGTTCCAGCGGGAATAGTCCTTGCCCAGATCCGTGCCGTCGGAGTCGTAAATCACCATACCCTTCTGGTCAGTGACATAGATGCGGTACTCCGCCTGCTGCTTGAGGTGGCCATCGATCATCGCATTGATGGGATTCTGGTTGAGGCGGGCGAAGGCGCTGGCCAACCGCCCGTTCATCATATTGCCCTCTTTCAGATCATCGAGCGCCAGCGGTGCCAGCAGCTGGGTCATGTCTACCAGAGTATCCTCGGTGGCGCTGCGCACTCCCGGTTTGATCTCCTCGACGAAGATCTCCAGCACGAACCAGGCGGCCAGCGCGAAGATCAGCAGCAGGCCGCACAGCAGTTGCAGTCCGAGTCTCATGCCAGCTCCAGGCTGTAGCCCAGCCCGCGATGGGTGAGGATCAGGTTGGCTTCTGGATCATGTTCGCGCAGCTTGGCGCGGATGGTCTTGATGTGGGTATCGACGGTGCGATCCAGACTCTCCTCCGCATCCTGCCACACCAGATCCATCAGCTGCTGGCGGGAGTAGACCCGGCCCGGCGCCTGCATCAGGGTCTTGAGCAGCAGATATTCGTAGCGGGTGAGGGCCAGCGGCTGGCCGCGAAAATGGATGCGGGCCCGTTCCTCATCCAGCACCAGCAGGGCGCTGGGCTGGGGGGCGACGGGCTGGCTGCGGCGCAGGATGACCCGCACCCGGGCACACACTTCCCGTGGCGAGAAGGGTTTGGCCACATAGTCGTCGGCACCGATCTCCAGCCCGATCAGTCGGTCTATCTCCTCGCTGCGGGCGGTGAGGAACATCAGGGGGATATCGGTCAGCGCCCTCACCTGCTTGCAGAGTTCAAAGCCGCTGATGTCGGGCAGCCCCACATCGAGGATCAGGAAGTCGGGTCGCGTCTGTTCCAGTCGTGTCAGCAACTGCTGGCCCAGCATGAACCACTCCACCTCGAACCCGTCGGTCTGCAGGGCGTAAATCAGGGTGTCGGCGATGCTGGCCTCATCCTCCACCAGCCAGATGACTCTCTTTTGCATGGCATCCTCGTCGCAAATTGGCACCCCATTCTGGCATCGAACCAAATCGGATCCTATTTGCTGTTTTATTTTTCCGAAAAAGGGGCTAATATTTCGATGTTCTTTCGAATCGAAACTTAAAAATGACTAAACGTAATACTCAACAACGCCGCCACACCATAGTGACCCTGGTACAAGAGCAGGGTGAAGTGAGTGTCGACGCCCTCGCCAAACACTTTTCTACCTCCGAAGTGACCATCCGTAAAGATCTGGCTGTACTGGAGACCGGCGGTCTGCTGCTGCGTCGTTACGGTGGCGCCGTCCCTTTGCCGAGCGAGATGGTGGTCGAGGTCAACCCTGAACAAGTTTCGAACCGAAAGTTAGCCATTGCCCGTGCGGCGGCCGAGCGGCTGCGTGATCACAACCGCGTCATCATCGACAGCGGCAGCACCACCAGCGCCATGATCCCCATGCTGGGCAACAAGCGCGGCCTCATCGTGATGACCAACTCCCTCAATGTGGCCGGAGCCCTGCGCGAGCTGGAAAATGAGCCTACCTTGTTAATGACCGGTGGCACTTGGGACCCTCACTCCGAATCCTTCCAGGGGCAGGTGGCGGAACAGGTGCTGCGCTCCTACGACTTCGACCAGCTCTTTATCGGTGCCGACGGCATCGACCCGGAGCGTGGCACCACCACCTTCAACGAGCTGGTGGGCCTGTCGCGGGTCATGGCAGAGGTGTCGCGGGAGGTCATTGTGATGGTCGAATCGGAAAAGATCGGCCGCAAGATCCCCAATCTCGAACTTCCCTGGTCGAGCATCCATACCCTGGTAACCGACGAGGGGCTGGCCAGCGAGGCCAGAGAACAGATTCAAGCCCAGGGGGTGACGCTTATCTGCGCCCCGGTCACTTGCTGACACGAGCTCTGAACCATCCAATTGACTTTACGATTTGCATCTCAAGGAGAAGTGTATGTGTGGCATCGTCGGGGCTGTTGCCCAACGTGATGTGGCTGAAATTCTGGTAGAGGGCCTGCGCCGTCTGGAGTACCGCGGTTATGACTCAGCCGGTGTGGCCGTGTTCAACGCCAACCAGCCGTTGCAGCGGGTTCGCCGTCTGGGCAAGGTGGCCGAGCTGGCCAAGGCGCTCGACGAGCAGTCCGTTCACGGTGGTACCGGCATTGCCCATACCCGCTGGGCCACTCACGGCGAGCCCTCCGAGCGCAACGCCCACCCCCACGTCTCCGAGCATATCGTGGTGGTGCACAACGGCATTATCGAGAACCACGAAGAGCTGCGGGAAGAGTTGAAGGCGCTGGGCTATGTGTTCAGCTCCGACACTGACACCGAAGTGATTGCCCATCTGGTCCATCATGAGCTGAAGAGCGCCGGCAGCCTGCTGGCCGCCATGCAGACTGCGGTGAAGCAGCTGCGCGGTGCCTACGGTACCGTGGTGATGGATAGCCGCGACGACAGCCGCGTGGTGGTGGCCCGCTCTGGTTCACCGCTGGTGATCGGCCGCGGTATCGGCGAGAACTTTATCGCCTCCGACCAGATGGCGCTGCTGCCGGTGACCCGCCGTTTCATCTTCCTGGAAGAGGGTGATGTGGCCGAAGTGACCCGCCGCGACGTGTACATCTTCGATACCAACGGCAACGCCGTGGTGCGTGAAGAGCAGGAGTCCGAACTCTCCCACGATGCCGGTGACAAGGGTGAATACCGTCACTACATGCTCAAGGAGATCCACGAGCAACCCAAAGCGATCACCAACACCCTGGAAGGGCGTCTGGGCAGCGATCACGTGGTGGTCGAATCGTTCGGCAACGGTGCGCGCGCCATCTTTGACAAGGTCGAGCACGTGCAGATCGTCGCCTGCGGCACCTCCTATCACTCCGGCATGGTGGCTCGCTACTGGTTCGAAGAGATCGCTGGCGTCTCCTGCGATGTGGAGATCGCCTCCGAGTTCCGCTATCGCAAATCGGTAGTGCGCCCCAACAGCCTGCTGGTGACCCTCTCCCAGAGCGGCGAGACCGCCGATACCCTGGCGGCGCTGCGTCTGGCCAAGGAATCCGGCTACATGAGCTCGCTGGCCATCTGCAACGTGCCGGGCTCCTCGCTGGTGCGTGAATCGGATCTGGCCTTTATGACCCGTGCCGGTGCCGAGATCGGCGTAGCCTCCACCAAGGCGTTCACCACCCAGCTGGCTGGCCTGTTGATGCTGGTGGCCTCGGTCGGTCACTGCCGTGGCCACCTGAGCGCCGCCGCCGAAGCCGAACTGGTCAAGGCGCTGCAAGCCCTGCCGCTGCGTATTAAAGAGAGTCTGGCGCTGGCCAAGGATATCGAAACCCTGGCCGAAGAGTTTGCCGACAAGCAGCACAGCCTGTTCCTCGGCCGTGGCAGCCAGTACCCCATCGCCATGGAGGGGGCGCTCAAGCTCAAAGAGATCTCCTACATCCACGCCGAAGCTTACGCCGCTGGCGAACTGAAGCACGGCCCGCTGGCGCTGATCGATGCCGAGATGCCCATCATTGTGGTGGCGCCGAACAACGATCTGCTGGAGAAGCTCAAGTCCAACGTGGAAGAGGTGCGCGCCCGTGGCGGTATCCTTTACGTGTTCGCCGATGCCGATACTGGCTTCAAGAGCGACGAGACCATGCGGGTCATGAACCTCAACCATGTGGAAGAGGTGATCGCCCCCATCGTCTATACCGTGCCGCTGCAGCTGCTCTCCTACCACGTTGCCCTGATCAAGGGCACCGACGTCGACCAGCCGCGAAACTTGGCAAAATCGGTGACCGTCGAGTAAATCACTCTCTCAAATGAAAAAGAGCCGCAATTGCGGCTCTTTTTGTTTCGGCTGAGGAGTTACGACAGCCGCAGGTTGGTGATGGTGACCTCGTCGAGGGAGGGCACTATGATGCCGCTGGTGATCCCTTTGGCGATGGCCTGACTGCGGTTCTTTGAGTCGGTCTTGTTGGTCACCTGGGTCAGGTGAAAGTTGACCGTCCGCTCACTGATGCCGAGGATGGTGGCGATCTCCCAGGAGGTCTTGCCCTCGCTGGCCCAGAACAGGCACTCCTTCTCCCGATCCGACAGTTCGGTCAGGTATTTCATCATATCCGGTCTGCTTTTGATCAGTTGCAGTGCGGAGTTGAAGATGTAGCTGGCACAGAACGACAGCAGCGGAACATTTTCAAACATCAGATCGGAGTTGGATTTCTCCTTGGTGATGAAAGAGAGGATGCCGTGCTCCCCCTGCGGGGTGTGCAGCGGAAAGGAGACGCCATTGCGTACCCCGAAATCGGCGGCCAGGTTCATCACGTCGCGGCTGGCGCTGGGCAGCCAGGGCGAGTCGCAGTCGAGCTTGTTCCAGAAGATCGGCTGGGTCTGTTTCAGCCCCAGATAGACCACCGGATCCTGGGTCAGATACTGGTTTTCGCTATAGGCGTCAAACCAGGTGGTCGGACAGTTGTTGAACAGTGCCACGTGGGATTTTTGCATGCTGATGGGGAAAATAATCAGCAGCCGAAAGTAATCGAAGCCCATTTGATGACTGAAGCGCTCCAGCAGTTGCTGGATATCGCTGGTTTTTGTTGCCTTGGTGAACTTGTCGATATGTTCCCAGATCGCATCGTTGAGCATTACTTTCTCCTTTTTCGATCTCTATCACACTGATCGAAAAGATTTTTTATCGTTATTTATATTTGTGCTGTGGCTATTGGCGCCACTTATTCCGTGCGTGCTTAAAAATTATCCTGTTTTTGTGCATAAAGGCCAAGAAAATCCTCTCGTTGCCAGTCCGCCCTGCATTTGAGATAATGATAATAGTTATCATTAGTAAGATGTATTTCAATGAACAAATTATGGGGTGTGGCCCTGCTGCCACTGTCAGTCCACTTTGCTGCCATCGGGGATGAGCTGGTTGCTCCCGCCCTCAAGAACAGCATAGCTGCTGGGAAAGCCTCCCAGCAGCGGGTGGAAAAAGCCGCCGATGCCGCTGTTGCCGCACGACTGGAGCTGCAAAATGCCCAGCTGCAACTGCGCGACCTCGAAGCCTACAACCGCTACATGCAATCTCTGGTGGCCGATCAGCAAAATGAGCTGGGTAAATTGAGCCAACAGCTGGAAGCGGTGCAAGAGACCCGTCAGGGCTTGATCCCGCTGATGTTGCAGATGCAGGCAGATCTGGAACAGCTGGTGCAAAACGACATCCCGCTGCGCAAGGAAGATCGGCTGGCGCGGGTTGAACAGTTAAAAGCGACCCTGGCTCGCGCAGACGTTAGCGAGGCAGAGAAATTCCGTCAGCTGCTGCAGGCCTATCAGATTGAAGCCGAGTACGGCAGCCGGATGGACAGCTATTCCGCCGAGCTGGAGCTGGATGGTGCTCCGCGTCGAGTCGATGTGCTGGCGCTGGGTCGGGTCTCCCTGCTGGCAATGACGGCCGATCGCAGTCAGGCATGGCGCTGGTCTGCCGAGGCGAAGCAGTGGCAAGCCCTCGATAGCCAGTGGCTCTCCCCCATCGCCGAGGCGATGGATGTGGCCGCCGACAAGAAAGTTCCCCAGTTGCTCAATGTCCCCCTCTCTGTCAGCCGTAGTCAGGAGGCCCAATCATGAGAGTCACCATGAAGTGGTTCCCCCTCCTTATTGCTCTCTCCTGCGGTACCAACGCCGCTGTCGCCGATGAGTGGCAGCAGCAGGAACAGGCTCGTGAACAGCAGGCTCAGCAAGATCTGGCGACCGTTGCCAGGGAGCTCGGCACTGCCCGCGCCAGACTGGCCGAGGCCCAGCGCCTGAGCAAGGAGCTGGCCGGCAAGTTCGCCAGCAACGAGAAGCGGCTGGTCGAGCTCAACGCCCAGTGGGAGCAAGCCTCCGGCGACATGAACGAGATCTTCGCGGTCACCCGTCAGGGCGCCAGCGATGCGGTCAAGCTGCTGAGCGAATCCGCCGTTGAGGGCCAGTACCCGGAACGTCTCGCCCCGCTGAAAGCCATGGCACAGGATAAACAGGTGCCGGATCGTGCCGCTCTCGCCCTGCTGCCCGCCACGCTGCTGCAGGAGATCCGCGAATCTGGCCGGATTGCTCAGTTCAACGGCAAGGTGCTCGATGCCCAGGGGGCTGCCAGCGAGCAGTCGCTGACCCGGGTTGGCAGTTTTGCCCTGCTGGGGAGCGAAGGCTTCCTGCAACCGACCGCCGAAGGCTTGAGCCCGGTACTGGGTCTGCCCGGTAGCGTGCTCTCTGCCGTTGCGGCTTATCAGGGTCAGGAAGGGGAAGCGCTGCCGCTGGATCCTTCTCATGGCACTCTGCTGGCGATGCTGGCGCAGGCCCCCACCTTCTGGCAGCAGGTACAACAAGGTGGTCAGGTTGGTGCCATTATCGTGCTGCTGGCCGCCATCGGCTTGGGGATTGCGGCGGTACGGCTGTGGCACCTCTCCCGCGAGCTATCACGGGTGCGTCGCCAGCTTAAGAACGGCGAGTATCACGCCGACAACGCCCTCGGTCGGGTGCTGACAGTGGCGGACAAACACCCCGATCTGAGCATGGAGACCCTCGAGCTTCGGCTTGATGAGGCGATCCTGCAAGAGACGCCCCGCCTTGAGCGCGGCATCGGCATGGTCAAGGTGATCGCGGCCATCGCCCCCATGCTGGGTCTGCTCGGTACCGTAACCGGGATGATCGGCACCTTCCAGGCCATCACCCAGTTTGGCACCGGCGATCCCAAGATCATGGCGGGCGGCATCTCCATGGCGCTGGTTACCACGGTACAGGGTCTGGTTGCGGCCATTCCGCTGATCCTGGCCCACAGCCTGCTGCAATCGCGCTTCACCGAGCTCTCCAATGTGCTGGAGCAGCAGGTAGCCGGCATTCTGGCCGAGCGCGCCGAGAGCAATAACGGCGGGATGGAGCGAGCAGCATGATGCTCGACATCTGGCAACAGCTGCAGAGTTTCATGGGCCGTGGCGGCCCTGTGCTCTGGGTCATTCTGGCCCTGCTGGTGCTGATGTGGATTTTGATGATCGAGCGGTTGCTCTACCTCAATCTGGGTTTTGGCCCCTTGCAGCAACAGCTGCTCGGCCGCTGGCAGGCCCGCAGCGAGCGCCACAGTTGGCACGCCCGGGCGATCCGCAGCCGCTGGCTGGCGCAGGCGGAGCTGGAACTGAACCGTCATCTGATCTTCATCCGCACCCTGGTGGTGCTCTGCCCCATGCTGGGGCTGCTGGGCACTGTGACCGGCATGATCGGCGTATTCGATGCGTTGGCTGCGGCCAACCGCTTTAACCCGGAGAGCATGGCGGGCGGGATCTCCCGCGCCACCATCCCCACCATGGCAGGCATGGTGGTGGCCCTCTCCGGCGTGTTGTTACTCAGTCGGCTCGAGAGTCAGGCCAAGCGTGCGCTGGCCAAGACCAGGGACGGCCTGCGAGAAGAGAAGGTAATGCAATGAGACGGCAATCCAAACGCCAGCGTGACGAAGTGCAGATCGACATGACCCCCATGCTGGATATCGTGTTCATCATGCTGATCTTCTTTATTGTCACCACCTCCTTTGTGCGCGAAGCCGGGCTCGAGGTACACAGACCCCAGGCCAGTCAGGCCAAGGCGCAGAAATCCTCCAGCATCATGCTGGCGATCGGGGCTCAGGGTCAGATCTTCCTCGACCGCAAGCAGATCGATGTGGAGCGGGTACAGGCCACCATCGCCCGCCTGCTGGCGGAGCAGCCCGATGCCAGCCTGGTGATCCAGGCCGACGAGCGAGTGCCCCATGGCAAGGTGGTGCGGGTGATGGATGAGGCCAAGGCGGCAGGCATCGCCAATATCGCTGTGGCGGTGGCGCCGAAATGAAATACAAGCTGATGAGCCTGGGGCTGGGGATTGCCCTCAGTCTGGGTATCCTGCTGTTCATGGCCACCCTGGTTGAACCGCCCCGAGGCGAAAAGGTGGCGAGCGAGCAGAAGCCCATCGTCATCAATATGCAGAACGAGGTGACCGAGGTGCAGGTGCGCGAGCGTCCGGTACCGCAGGAACCCGAGCCTCTGCCAGAGCCTCCCGCGGCATTGGCCTCGACACCGCTGCCGATGCCTGCCGCGGCCCCCTTGGCGGCCGTTGAGCCGAGTCTGGATCTGGTTTCCAGCCTCAGCGCGGTGCAGGTCTATGCCCCCGGAGTGGCGACCAGTACCGCACCGGTATTGAGTGGCAACTACCACGGCCAGCAGCAGGGGGCGGGTATCGGCGCAGGTGACATGCTGATGCCGCTGCAACGGATCGAGCCGGTCTACCCCTATCGTGCCCAGCAGTCAGGGATCGAAGGATTCGTCACCCTGCGCTTTAGCGTGAATGCCGAAGGTGGCGTGCAGGATGTGGAAGTGGTCGAGGCCAAACCCAAGCGTCAGTTCGAGCGGGCGGCCATTCAGGCGATCAACAAGTGGCGCTATCAGCCGAGACCGGGCGCCACCGACAAGCTGGTGCAAGTCATCACGCTCAAATTCAAACTGGAGTCATAACTATGTTGCGGATCTGGATCTGTCTGCTGGCCCTGGTCGGCCAAGCCTGTCTGGCGATGGAGGTCAGCCCTCACTTCTCCCGTCAGCTTGAACCCGTGATGAAGCTCTATCAGTCCGGTCAGTGGCAACAAGCCCAGAGCAAGGCATCCGGCCTCAAGCCAAATAGCGATGCCGAGCGTGCCTGGCTGGCGCAGTTGCAAGCCTCGCTGGCGGCCAATCTGCAACAGACCGCCCAGGCGAGCCGTTATGTCGAACAGGCTCTTGCCTATAAAGAGTGGCCCGAGCAGCAACAGCTCCAGCTGTTGCGACTGCGCGGCGATATTCAGGCCCAGCAATCCAACTGGTCTGGCGCCATCGCCAGCTACAAGGCGGCACTGGCACTCAAACAAGACGATGCACTGCGCCTGCGTCTGGCCGGCCTCTATTACCACAACAAGCAGTACGGTGACGCCGCCAGCCAGAGCGAACAGTTGTTGAAGAAGGGTTGGCAGAAGCAGGCCGCCATTATTCGTCTCTCCGCCCTCACCGCTCAGCAACGTTATGGCGTGGCGGCCGATCAGGCGGCCGAGTTGATCAGCCACGAACCCAAAGAGAGCAAATGGTGGCAACAGGCGGTATCGCTCAGCCTCTCCGCCAAACGTGGCGATCAGGCGTTGGCTCTGTTGCAAACAGCTATTGACAGAAAACTGATGGATGATGCGTCTGCCCGCAATCAGCTGATCCGTCTCTATGCCTGGCAAGGGCTGCCTTATCGTGGAGCCCGTCTGCTGGAAGCGGCCATGGCCAAGGGACAGATGAAGCAAAGTGCTGAAAACCG
>NZ_CP147026.1:4457500-4530000 GCF_056632455.1 Aeromonas sp. MTB | reverse complement strand
TTGAAATACCACCCTTGTATGTTTGATGTTCTAACGCAGGGCCCTGAATCGGGCTCGCGGACAGTGCCTGGTGGGTAGTTTGACTGGGGCGGTCTCCTCCCAAAGAGTAACGGAGGAGCACGAAGGTTGGCTAATCCTGGTCGGACATCAGGAGGTTAGTGCAATGGCATAAGCCAGCTTAACTGCGAGACGGACAGGTCGAGCAGGTACGAAAGTAGGTCATAGTGATCCGGTGGTTCTGAATGGAAGGGCCATCGCTCAACGGATAAAAGGTACTCCGGGGATAACAGGCTGATACCGCCCAAGAGTTCATATCGACGGCGGTGTTTGGCACCTCGATGTCGGCTCATCACATCCTGGGGCTGAAGTCGGTCCCAAGGGTATGGCTGTTCGCCATTTAAAGTGGTACGCGAGCTGGGTTCAGAACGTCGTGAGACAGTTCGGTCCCTATCTGCCGTGGGCGTTGGATGATTGAAGGGAGTTGCTCCTAGTACGAGAGGACCGGAGTGAACGAACCTCTGGTGTTCGGGTTGTCACGCCAGTGGCACTGCCCGGTAGCTAAGTTCGGAATCGATAACCGCTGAAAGCATCTAAGCGGGAAGCGAGCCCTGAGATGAGTCATCCCTGACCCCTTGAGGGTCCTAAAGGGCCGTTGGAGACCACAACGTTGATAGGTGGGGTGTGTAAGCGCGGCGACGTGTTGAGCTAACCCATACTAATTACCCGTGAGGCTTAACCATACAACACCCAAGAAGTGTTTCTGGCCTTGTAGCGAATGAACGAACTACTAATTCAGTGATAATGACCAAGTCGTTACTCACGTCAGCTTTCTAGATTAAAGAATTTGCCTGGCGGCCATAGCGCCGTGGAACCACCTGATCCCATGCCGAACTCAGAAGTGAAACGCGGTAGCGCCGATGGTAGTGTGGCATTCGCCATGCGAGAGTAGGACACTGCCAGGCACCCAATTTCAAGATTACGCCCAGCGTGGTCTTTACCGGTTAGTATGCTGATATGGCTCAGTCGGTAGAGCGCATCCTTGGTAAGGATGAGGTCCCCAGTTCGATTCTGGGTATCAGCACCATTAAATAGAAAGCCTCCCTGAAAAGGGAGGCTTTTTTGCATCTGTCAGTTTTCTTATATCCCCCTACATTCCCTATTCCCGCACCCCCCCTCTGCTTGCAGTCGACACAGTTTATCTGCTGATTTGAGTCCCTGTGTGTTACTCATTTGACTGCTATTGATGGTTTTATCCAGAGATTTAACCATGATTGATTGACGTAAAACGTTTTACATGTAAAATCCGGCGCGTTTTGCCTATTACGTGGAGAGAGAGCATGGCGCAGGATAACGAATACTGTTTGGGGGCGGTACCCGCCAAAGGGCGCAAAGGTGTGCTTTCGCTGATGCTGGTGATGCTCGGCCTGACCTTCTTCTCTGCCAGCATGTGGACCGGTGGTGCGCTGGGTACCGGGCTGGTATTCGATGACTTCATCAAGGCAGTACTTATCGGCAACTTGTTGCTGGGTATCTACACCGCTTGTCTCGGTTATATCGGTGCCTCAACCGGCCTCTCTACCCATCTGCTGGCTCGTTATTCCTTTGGGGTGAAAGGTTCCTGGCTGCCATCCCTGCTGCTCGGCGGTACTCAGGTCGGCTGGTTTGGTGTTGGCGTGGCGATGTTTGCCCTGCCGGTGCAGAAGGCGACCGGCATAGATGTGAACTGGCTGATCGCCATTTCGGGCATGTTGATGACGGTGACCGTCTACTTCGGCATCTCCGCCCTGATGGTGCTGAGCTTTGTGGCCGTGCCAGCTATCGCCCTGCTCGGTGGCTACTCGGTCTGGCTGGCGGTGACCTCGACCGGTGGCATGGCTGCACTGCAGCAGGTACAACCAAGCAATCCCATCGAGTTCACCACGGCGTTGACCATGGTGGTCGGTTCCTTTATCAGTGCAGGAACCCTGACCGCCGACTTTGTCCGCTTTGGTCGCAAACCCTGGGGCGCCGTCATGATTACCATGGTGGCGTTTTTTTTGGGCAACACGCTAATGTTCGTCTTCGGTGCTGCCGGTGCGGCCGTGACCGGTCAGGCCGATATCTCGGAAGTGATGCTGATGCAGGGGCTGTTGATCCCCGCCATTCTGGTGCTGGGCCTCAATATCTGGACTACCAACGACAACGCTCTCTACGCCTCCGGCCTCGGTTTTGCCAATATTACCGGTCTCAAGAGCAAGCCCCTCAGCGTGATCAACGGCCTCATCGGTACGGCTTGCGCCCTCTGGCTTTACAACAACTTTGTCGGCTGGCTGGCCTTTTTGAGTACGGCAATTCCGCCGATCGGTGGCATTATCATCATGGATTTCCTGCTCAATCGTGAGCGTTACCGTCAATTTGCCGATCAGCAGTTCGAGACGGTCCGCTGGCAGGCGCTGGTCGCCACGGCAGTCGGGGTGGTTGTCGGCAAGTGGTTGCCGGGCATAGTGCCACTCAACGCGGTATTGGGCGCCGCCTTCACCTATTTCATTCTGGTTCGCCTCACCCAGCGGCCGGTTCTGGTACAGGAAGCTAACAAATGCTGATTCAACATATTCGTTTGGCCGATCGGGAAGGGTTTTGGCAGATCCGCTGTCAGGATGGGGTCATCACCGCCATCGAACCCCATGACGAACATGCCGTCGCCGGTCGGGTGCTGGACGGGGAGGGCGGTCTGGCGATTGCCCCCTTTATCGAACCCCACATTCACCTCGATACCACCCAGACGGCGGGCGAGCCGAGCTGGAATCTCTCCGGCACTCTGTTCGAGGGGATCGAGCGCTGGGCCGAGCGCAAGGCGCTGCTGACCCATGAGGATGTGAAACAGCGTGCCATCCAGACGCTGAAGTGGCAGATCGCCAACGGCATCCAGTTTGTCCGTACTCACGTCGATGTCTCCGATCCCAATCTGGTCGCGCTCAAGGCGATGCTGGAGGTGCGGGAGGAGATGAAGGTGTGGGTGGAGCTGCAGATCGTCGCCTTCCCGCAGGAGGGGATCCTCTCCTACCCGAATGGCAAGGCACTGCTGGAGGAGGCGCTCAAGCTGGGGGCCGATGTGATCGGTGCTATTCCCCATTTCGAGTTCACCCGGGAATATGGGGTCGAAAGTCTGCACTACATCTTCGATCTTGCGGAGAAGTATCAGGTTCTGGTCGATGTGCACTGCGACGAGATCGATGACGAGCAATCCCGTTTCATCGAGACGCTGGCGACTCTCGCCTACGAGCGGGGTATCGGCCATCGGGTGACGGCCAGTCACACCACCGCCATGCACTCTTACAACGGCGCTTATGCTTCCCGCCTGTTCCGGCTGCTCAAGATGGCAGACATCAACTTCGTGGCCAATCCGCTGGTGAACATTCACCTGCAGGGGCGCTTCGATACCTATCCCAAACGTCGCGGCATTACCCGGGTTAAGGAGATGCTGGAGGCGAACATCAACGTCTGCTTCGGTCACGACGATGTGTTTGATCCCTGGTACCCCATGGGCACCGCCAACATGTTGCAGGTGCTGCACATGGGGCTGCATGTCTGCCAGATCATGGGCTACGAGCAGATCAACGACGGTCTGAAGCTGATCAGCAGCCACAGCGCCCGCACCCTGAACGTGCAGGATCGTTATGGCATAGAGGTGGGCAAACCGGCCAACCTGTTGATCCTGCCTGCCGACAACGGCTTCGATGCGGTGCGCCGTCAAGTGCCGGTGCGTTACTCGATCCGCCACGGCAAGGTGATTGCCCAGACCCGCCCGGCCCAGACCGAAATCGTGCTGGGTGAGCCCGAGCCCATCGATTTTCGCCGCTGAGATTTCAATCAGGCCGGATGGCGATTAGTTCCGCCTCTGGGCACAAGGGCCGCCATTGCGACATAATGGCGGTCTGACCCTGAGGGAGTGACACCATGCAAACCTGGTTCTATGTTGCTGCAGGGGGCGCCATCGGCGCCTGCCTTCGTTTTGGGATTGCCGAACTGATGGCCTTGCTGCTGGGGCGCCACTTTCCTTACGGGACTCTGGTGGTCAACGTGGTGGGCTCTTTCATCATGGGGGTGGCGTTCGCCCTCATCAGCCATGGTCACGTGGTGGAACACCCGATGAAGCCGCTGCTGATGGTGGGGATCCTCGGTGCCCTGACCACATTTTCTTCCTTTGCCCTCGATACGGTAGTGCTGGCTCAACATGGGGCCTATCTGAAAGCACTGCTCAATATCGGTCTCAATCTCTTCCTCTGTCTGGCCATGGTGGTGCTGGGCATGCAGTTGGTTGCGAGCCGGGTTTAAGGTGTCCGGACGCCAGTGGCTCTGGTAAACTGGCGGCCATTCTTTGCTCTATGGGTGTTTAAGGGATGTCAGAACAAGCAACGACAACGCATTTTGGCTTTAAAACCGTGGCCGCGACCGAGAAGGAAACTCTGGTAGCAGGTGTCTTCCATTCGGTGGCAGCCAAGTATGATCTGATGAACGATCTGATGTCGTTCGGCATCCACCGCCTGTGGAAGCGCTTCACCATCGATTGTTCCGGTGTGCGCAAGGGCCAGAAGGTGCTGGATCTGGCCGGTGGTACCGGTGACTTGACCGCCAAGTTCTCCCGCATCGTCGGCGAGACCGGTCAGGTGGTGCTGGCGGATATCAACGACTCCATGCTGAAAGTGGGCCGCGACAAGCTGCGTAATCTGGGGGTCGCCAACAACGTCTCCTACGTGCAGGCCAATGCCGAGGCGCTCCCCTTCCCGGATAACCACTTCGACGTGATTACCATCGGCTTCGGACTGCGCAACGTCACCGACAAGGACAAGGCGCTCGCCTCCATGTTCCGGGTGCTCAAGCCGGGTGGCCGTCTGCTGGTGCTGGAGTTCTCCAAGCCGGTCAGTGAAGTGATCGCCAAGCTCTATGACCTCTACTCCTTCAAACTGCTGCCGAAAATGGGCGAAATCGTCGCGAACGACAGTGAAAGCTACAAATATCTGGCAGAGTCCATCCGCATGCACCCGGATCAGCAGACCCTGGCTGGCATGATGGAAAATGTCGGTTTCGAGCAGGTGGAGTACTTCAATCTGACTCAGGGTGTGGTCGCCCTGCACCGCGGTTACAAGTTTTAAGGTTGCCTATGCCGATGGATGCCATGGTCACCGCGGTGATCGAAACCAGCCTCAACCAGTTGCTGGTGCTGGACAAACAGAGTCCGGAGCGGCTGCGCAAACTGGTGGGCAAGGTGCTCAAGCTGGAGCTGCGTGAACTCAAGCCGCTCTGGTTCGTCTTCTCCGAGCGTCGGCTGGATGTGCTGGCCCAGCATGAAGGGGAGGCGGATGCGGTGCTCAGTCTCTCCCTGACCGCCCTCGGTCTGCTGAAAGACCCGTCCGCCCTGACCCGTTATATCCGCGAGGAGAAGCTGGATCTGAGCGGTGATCCCCAGCTGGTGCAGGCATTCAGCGTGCTGCTGGGTGAGCTGGATATCGACTGGGAGGAGGAGCTGTCGCGCTATACCGGCGACGTGCTGGCCCACACCCTGTTCAGCGGTGCCCGTCAGGCGCGTCGTCTGGTCGGCCGCGAACTGTGCCGCACCCGCAGCCAGCTGGCGGAATATCTGACCGAAGAGGCCCGCCTCGCCCCCGGCCCACTGGAAGTGGCGAGTTTCAACGATGACGTCGAGGTGCTGGCCCAGCAGCTCAAGGCCGTCGAACTGCGGCTGGCCCGCTTCGAACAGCAGGTGACCTGATGACCCCGAAGGAGTTCAAACGCCTCTATCGCATCATCACCATCCTGCTGGAGCAGGGCATCGACGAGCTGGTGCCCGCCCGCTATCAACCCTGGCCGGGTCGTCTGGCCCGTCGCTCCCTGTTCTGGCTCAAGAACAGGCAACCGGATCTCAGTCGCGGTGCCCGTATTCGCCTCGCCTTCGAGGCCCTTGGCCCCATCTTCATCAAGTTTGGCCAGATGCTCTCGACCCGCCGCGACCTGCTGCCGCCGGATATCGCCGAAGAGCTTGCCCTGCTGCAAGACAGGGTGCCCCCCTTCTGTGGTCAGGCGGCGCGCCAGCAGATCGAGCTGAGCCTGGGTTGTCCCATCGAAACCCTGTTTGACGACTTCGACGAGACGCCGCTGGCATCGGCCTCCATCGCGCAGGTGCATATTGCCCGGCTGAAGGAGAGTGGCCGCGAGATCGTCATCAAGGTGATCCGTCCCGACATCGAGCCGGTCATCGAGGCTGACCTGCGGTTGATGCAGGCGCTGGCCCGTCTGGTGGCCCGCTTCGTGCCCCAGAGCGCGCGACTGCGCCCCATCGAGGTGGTGGAGGAGTATCGCAAGACTATCCTCGACGAGCTGAATCTGATGCGCGAAGCGGCCAACGCCATCCAGCTACGCCGCAATTTCACCGGCTCAGAGGCGCTCTATGTGCCTGAAATCATCACCGACCTCTGCCGCGAGCAGGTGCTGGTGATGGAGCGCATCTACGGTATTCCGGTCTCCGATATCCCGGCTCTGGAAGCCAACGGCACCAATATGAAGTTGCTGGCCGAGCGCGGGGTGGAGGTCTTCTTCACCCAGGTGTTCCGCGACAGCTTCTTCCACGCCGATATGCACCCGGGCAACATCTTCGTCTCTTACGAACATCCGGAAAACCCGCTCTGGATAGGCATCGACTGCGGCATCGTCGGTACCCTCAACCGGGAAGACAAGCGCTATCTGGCGGAGAACTTCCTCGCCTTCTTCAACCGAGACTATCGTCGGGTGGCAGAGCTGCACGTGGAGTCGGGCTGGGTACCGGCAGACACCAAGGTGGACGAGTTCGAGTTCGCCATCCGCACCGTGCTGGAGCCCATCTTCGAGAAGCCGCTCTCCGAAATTTCGTTCGGTCACGTGCTGCTCAACCTGTTCAACACCGCGCGTCGCTTCCATATGACGGTGCAGCCGCAGCTGGTGCTGCTGCAAAAGACCCTGCTCTATGTGGAAGGGTTGGGGCGTCAGCTCTACCCGCAGCTCGATTTGTGGCAGACCGCCAAGCCGTTCCTCGAAAACTGGATGCACGAACAGGTAGGGCCCAAGTCGGTATTGAACGCCATCAAGGAGAAGGCGCCATTCTGGGCGGAGAAGCTGCCGGAGCTGCCGGAGCTGGTCTATGAGACCCTGCGTCAGACCCGTCATCAGCAGCGTCATTTCGACCAGATGTTTGCCGAGTTCCGCCGTCACAGCCGTCGGCAGGGGCAGGCCCGCTACCTCTTAGGGGTTGGAGCCAGCCTGCTATTGGCGGGTGTATTCTTGCTGACCCAAAAACAACACATTGAGTGGGGACAAGCCAGTCTCGCCGGTGCAGCCCTCTGCTGGCTGGTCGGCTGGTTGCGAACCCGTTCCCATTAATCAACAACCGCGCCGTCAGGCGCCTGTTCTGGAGAGAAAATCATGGGTGGTATCAGTATTTGGCAATTGTTGATCATTGCAGTCATCGTCGTGCTGCTGTTCGGTACCAAGAAACTGCGCGGCATTGGCGGTGATCTGGGCGCGGCGGTCAAAGGGTTCAAGAAAGCCCTCTCCGACGAGCCGGCTGATGCCAAGGCCGAGCAGAAAGATGCCGAGTTTCCCCCGAAACAGCTGAACGAAGCGGCCACTCAGAGCAGTGAGACCGCCAAGCAGAAAGACAAAGACCAGGCCTAAGCCATGTTCGATATCGGTTTTTGGGAGCTGGTCGTTATCGGTGTGGTAGCACTGGTGGTACTGGGGCCCGAGCGGCTGCCGGTTGCCATCCGCACGGCTACCCACTGGATCCGCCTCATTCGTTCGACCGCGAACTCGGTCAAGTCCGAGCTGGAGCAGGAGCTCAAGTTGCAAGAGCTGCATAACGACCTGAAGAAGGCCGAACAGTTGCAGATGAGCAACCTGAGCCCCGAGCTGCAGGAGTCCATCGAACAGCTCAAGGCGGCGGCCCAGTCGGTCAATCGCCCCTATCAGGTGGAGAACGAGATCCGTCCGCCGCGCCCCGAGCCGGTCGCCCAGGCTGAGCCTGCCACGCCGGTTGAGCCTGCGGTGCAGCTGAGCCACGACGTGCCGCCGGTCAACAGCCTGCGGGAGAGTGAGCCGGTGCCGGTCAGCGACTCCGCAGTAAAAGGGGAGGTGAAGCCATGAGTCAGGCCGAACAACCCCTGATCAGCCATCTGGTTGAGCTGAGAACCCGTTTGCTGCGCTCCATTACCGCCATCCTCGTGGTGTTTCTGGCGCTGATCTACTTCTCCAACAACATCTACGACTTCGTGGCCCAGCCGCTGCTCAGCCAGTTGCCGGAAGGGACCAGCATGATCGCGACGGATGTGGCGACCCCCTTCCTGACGCCGATCAAGCTGACCCTGGTGGTCTCCTTCTTCGTGGCGATCCCCTATCTGCTCTATCAGGCCTGGGCCTTTATCGCCCCCGGTCTGTACCAGCATGAGCGGCGCCTGATCATGCCGTTGGTGGTCTCCAGTGCCCTGCTGTTCTATGCGGGGATGGCGTTCGCCTACTACGTGGTGTTCCCGCTGGTGTTCGGTTTCTTCACCAGTACCGCCCCTGCCGGGGTGACGGTGGCGACCGACATCGCCAGCTATCTGGACTTCGTACTGACCCTGTTCTTCGCGTTCGGGGTGGCGTTCGAAATTCCGGTGGCTACCATACTGCTCTGCTGGACCGGCGTGACCACACCGCAAAACCTGAAGGAGAAACGTCCCTACGTTATCGTCGGGGTGTTTGTGGTCGGCATGCTGCTGACGCCGCCTGATGTCTTCTCCCAGACCCTGCTCGCCATCCCGATGTGGGCGCTGTGGGAAATTGGTCTGTTCTTCGCCCGCTTCTACGTGAAGAAAGAGGATGAAGAGCAACAGGAACAACCGGATGTGGAGAGCTGAAGCTCTGTTCGTCACCTGTTTGCCGGACGGCGAGAGGATGACGAAGTCCGCAGGAATAGCAGAGCGAGGGGAGCTGAGGCTCCCTTCCTCTTTTCATGCTCCCATTCGAGGCGTATGGTAAGACCCCATTCGGTAGATGGTTTTCAAATACCTGATATGTATTCCTTTTGTTCGGAACGTCTCATTCCATGATCGATATCGGTTTAAACCTGACCAGCAGCCAGTTCGCCGGTGAACAGCCTGAGCTGGTGGCCCGTGCCCGCGCCGCCGGAGTGGAAGCGCTGATCCTCACCGGTACCGATCTGGCTGGCAGCCGCGAGAGCGCCGGGTTGGCCGCCCGCTGGCCGGGCTACTGCTTCTCCACCGCCGGGGTGCATCCTCACGATGCCAGGAGTATCGATGAGGCGACCCTGCCCGCCCTGCGTGAGCTGGCGGCGCTGCCGCAGGTGGTGGCTATTGGCGAGTGCGGCCTCGACTACAACCGCGACTTCTCACCCCGTCCGGTGCAGGACGCTGTGTTCGACGCCCAGCTGGCACTGGCCGCCGAGCTTGGGATGCCGGTGTTTCTGCATTGTCGAGATGCGCACGCCCGTTTTATCGAGATCCTCCGCCCCTGGTTGCCGAAGCTGCCGGGAGCCGTGCTGCACTGCTTTACCGGTTCCGATGAGGAGCTGGACGAGTGTCTGGCGCTGGGGCTGCATATCGGGGTGACCGGCTGGCTCTGCGACGAGCGCCGTGGTCAGCTGCTGCGCGAACAGGTAGCCCGCATTCCGGCCGGTCGGCTGATGATCGAGACCGATGCCCCCTATCTGGTGCCGCGGGATCTGAAACCGCGCCCGAAACGCAACGAACCCGCTTTTTTGCCGCACATCGCCCAGGTGGTGGCGGCCTGTCGTGGTGAAGCGCCCGAGGCCTTGCTGGCCCACACCCGGGCCACCTCCGCCGCGTTCTTCCAACTTCCTCTCCAGGAGTGATTCATGGCTACAACTCTTCCGGGCGCCTTTCCGGGCCGCCGCCTGCGCCGTCTGCGCAAACATGATTTCAGCCGTCGTCTGGTGCGCGAGAACGTACTGACCGTCAACGATCTCATCTATCCGGTGTTCGTGCTGGAGGGGGAGAACCGTCGGGAAGCCGTTCCCTCCATGCCGGGGGTGGAGCGTCTCTCCATCGATCTGCTGCTGGAAGAGGCTGCCGAGCTGGTGGAGCTGGGCGTGCCTGCCATCGCCCTGTTCCCGGTGACCCCGCTGGAGAGCAAGAGCCTGATGGCGGAAGAGGCCTACAACCCGAACGGGCTGGCCCAGCGCACCGTGCGCGCCCTCAAGGCTCGCTTCCCAGAGCTCGGGGTCATCACCGACGTGGCGCTCGATCCGTTCACCACCCACGGTCAGGACGGCATCATCGATGACGAAGGCTATGTGCTGAACGACATCACCACCGAGATCCTGATCAAGCAGGCGCTCTCCCACGCCGAAGCCGGGGTCGATATAGTCGCGCCGTCCGACATGATGGATGGCCGCATCGGTGCCATCCGCGCCGCGCTGGAAGAGAACGGCTTCATCAACACCCAGATCATGGCCTACTCCGCCAAGTACGCTTCCTGCTACTACGGCCCGTTCCGCGATGCGGTTGGCTCTGCCGGCAACCTCGGCAAGAGCAACAAGGCCACCTATCAGATGGATCCGGCCAACAGTAACGAAGCCCTGCACGAAGTGGCGCTGGATATTCAGGAAGGGGCCGACAGCGTGATGGTCAAGCCGGGTATGCCCTATCTGGACGTGGTTCGTCAGGTGAAGGATCAGTTCGGCGTGCCGACCTTCGCCTATCAGGTGAGCGGCGAGTACGCCATGCACATGGCAGCGATCCAGAACGGCTGGCTGAAAGAGAAGGAGACCATCATGGAGTCCCTGCTCTGCTTCAAGCGGGCCGGGGCCGATGGCATCCTCACCTACTTCGCCAAGCGCGTGGCGCAGTGGCTGAAGGAAGATGCCCGTTAAGCCGGGTTGAAGAGAGAAACGAGAGGGGGAGCCGATGGCTCCCCCTCTGTCGTTATGGCTCTCTTTTGGTCACGAGCGGCTGATTACAGCTTGGTCCAGGCATCGCTCCAGTGGCTGCCGGTACCCGGGGCATAGTGGCTGGTCGAGCCGCCACACCAGCCGCTGTACGGCCAGGGTTTGCACTCGTAGTCGCCACCGGCATTGCTGACCCGTTCACCACTCTGATAAGCGGTGCCCGCAACATAGGCCGGGTAGCTGCCGTTACCACCGTCACTGTCACCACCTGGAGCCTGTTCCACCAACGTCAGGGTGAAGCGGCGCTCGAAGCCCTGCTTGCTCCCCTCCGCCATGCCCGCCAGCAACAGCTCGTAACTGCCGGCCGCTAGGCCTGACTGCGTCAGCTGCAGGGAACCCTGACCATCTATCAGAGCGCTGCCGGTAGCGACCGGATTGCCATCCTGCAACAGGGTCGCGGTGACGGTCACCGGGTTGGCGGTGGTCAGCGTCAGGCTGAAGTCGAGCGCGCCGTTAACGATGGAATATTCAGACGCCAGGTCGGTGACGGTGAAGTCACTGCTGCTACCGGTAGTGGGCAGGATGAAGTCTCCGCTCAGGTAGGTCAGACCGGTCCAGCCGGAGCTGGTCAGCCAGTGCTTGCCATTGGTCTGATAGACGTTGGGCAACTGGGTGCACTGTTTGTTGTCATTGACGAAGCCGATACCGTAAAAGCCCGCCACATTCTTGTAGCAGAGCTGGCGACCATTCTGGTGCAGCACTGGCTGGTCCAGCTTGCCCTTGTGGTGGAGTGACAGCCAGTCAAACTGGTTGATGGCCGAGACCAGCGGCACAAACTGGCCATCGGGCTGACGATAGCGGATCAGGGAACCGGCATCACAGAGCAGACCATCAGCCTGCTGTTCGACGTAGCCGTAGTACTGCTCGCCATCCTGGAAGGTGAACCGGCAGAGATTGCGTTTCTCCGACTCCTTGGGGATCCAGCCCATCAGCAGTCGTTCCTGATTGTTCAGGGCCGCCAGCTGCCCGGCACTGAAGTCGCTGCCGTTGGCTACCCAGCCTTGCGGCATGGTGGAGAATTGCATGAAGTAGTGGTCGGTATAGTACATGTGGCTGTCAGCGCGGTGCTTGCGAGCCCCCTGACTGACCGAGTTGTAGCGATAGATGTCGTTTTCCGGCTTGTGGAAGCCATTGAGATCATCGTCCAGATAGGGCAGGTCGCCCTTGCGGATATGGTAGTTGGCCATGCCCGTCATCAGGGGATGCCAGCCGTGGCTGCCACGGGCAAACGCGCTCTCATGGCTGTAGGACTTCCCATCGAAGCCGTGGCCAAATTCGTGGGCAATGATGCCCCAGCCGCCGTAGTAGTGGCTGACAAAGTTAAAGGTATCGACCCCGGTGATGCCACCACTCCCGAGCCCGCCCCCCATGGCGGTGATCCCCAGGTTGAGGTAGGGGCGCTTCATCAGGCTGTGGTAGTAGTAGTCATAATCGGCTGCCGTAAAGATCCCGCTCGGCACATAGCTGTTGCCGCCATTGCCGAACATCTCGTAGCCGTTCACCGCCTTGAAGTTGTACCAGACGTGTTTGAACTCCTCGGTCGAGACCATGTAGGCCAGGTTGGTGGCGATGATCAGCCACTCGCGGGCGTAGAGGGCGTTGATGGGGCGCCAGGAGCCGCTGGTGTTGGTGGCGAAGCGCACGTTCCAGCTTGGCTTGAGGCGTGCCAGCTTCTGGGCAAACGGATCCGAGTTGGAGCTGAACCTGTGCTCGAACTGGGCAGGCAGATTGATGCTGTTGTCGAGCAGGTTGTTGAGATCAAACACGCCATCGCGGCTGGCGCTGTTGAAGCGTCCCTGCTCGCCAAAGGCGGTCAGTGGTAGGGTGATTTGGGCATAGGCGGGCAGGCGATCGAGCTGGCCCAGGATCAGCCACTTGTTGATACCGTTCAGGCGTGACTCGATATTGATGTCATGCAGCTCTCTGGCGGCATAGTTGGTGATGCGCACCGTGTCGTTATCAAGCAGCTCGGTCTTGACCAGCGAATTGATATTGACCGAACGCTGGGCGCGATCGATCAACACCTCGTAGGGTTCATCATTGCGCAGTATGTAGCTGACTGCGGCCGGCATCAGCTGATCGAAGATCAGCGGGCGAGCCGGCAACTGCTCGTCGGCCGTGAAGCTGATCTCCTTGCTCAGCAGCTGGTTGAAACCCAGGCCGCGTTCGTTGGCGGTGACAAGCGCCGAGCCCGCCAGCTGGAGATCTTTCAGTGCCGCCACGGGCTGCCGGTTGATCTCCCGGACAGTAAAGGTCGGGTTCTTGAACTGAAAGTCGTTGGCGATCAGGGTATCGACATCATGCCACTCGATGCGGTCCTTGAAGTTCACCACCAGCCGATCGCCATCCATGTCGATTTTTTGCAGATTGCTGTCAGCGATCACCTGCTCAGGCGCCAGCGGTGTGTTGCTGGCGATGGCATCAGCCAGTTTGCGCAAGTCATAGATGTAGTAGTTTTTGCCGGCGGTGTGGGCCAGCAGATAGTCACCCACCTGATGGAGTTGCACCAGACGGTGGCTGTATTTTCCTTCAAAGGCGAGCCGACCGGCGATGGGGGTCTTGAGGCTGTTCTCCGGCGTCACATCCTGCTGGCGGTAGACCTTGATCTCGCTCAGCGCATCGGCCACCAGCACGTAATCCTGATTGGCAAAGACTGCTTGGGCTCGGTGCAGGCTGTTGCTGCCGGAATCCCGACCGGTTCCCAGGGTGGTGACATGGCGATGCTCGTCGGCCAGATCGAAGATATCGACCCGGTGCGAGTAGCGCGAGACCACGTAGAGCAGGTTGTTCCGGACAAACAGTTCACTGACCTGGTTGTAGGCCGTGGCATTGCCGGTTTCGGTGCCGCGGATCTCGCCAATCTGCTGGCGGCTCGGGATATCGATAATGGCCACATGGCCCGGATTGCCGTTCTGGCTGACATAGAGCCGATCCTGATAGCGCTCGACCGCCGTGATCAGGCTGGCGTCCAGCCCCAGCTGGTCGGCCGCCAGCTCCTCGCCTTTGTCCATATATTGCAGCGAGGTGGCAAACGAGTTGACGCTGCAGGAGCTGGTCTCCATCACCACCCGGGTGCGTTCGCCATTCTGGATCTGGCCGTGGGGGAAGTACTCCAGCAGACAGCCGTTGCCGTAGTCATAGTTGCCAAAGCGCTTGTTGACCGCTACGACCCCACCGTCGTACCAGGTCAGCTCCCACTCCTCATCGAAGAAATCAAAGACGTTACGAATGGCTGTTTCGTCGAAAAAGTGGGGTTTGGGCAGATCGAACAGGATGTGGTTATCCGCCGTCAGCGGGTAGAGCAGGCCGTTGATGGCAAGGTGGCGCTTGCCATCCTTGATGATCACATTCTGCTCGTCAGCCGCACTCTGATGCAGCGCGGCGAGGAGCGCCGTCATCTGCTCGTAGTGCTCCTGATAGGTTTGTTTGAAATAGGCTTGTTCGCGCTCATCGGCCACGACATGGGCCGACAGCAGCAAACCGAGCAGGGTGGCAAGCTTGGTGGTTCTTGGCATGGTGATTTCCTTATCTTGGTTGTTGTTGGATGTTTTTTTGGTGGTTGGCAAGCATGTAAAAGAGAGGGGCTAACCCGTCCGGGTCAGTGCATCCTGCCCATCGGCAGCGTGGCCGACGGGCAGGATATGGGCGGGGGCCTGTCAGCCCCCGTTAGTGGTTGGGGCAAGGTCAGAGCTTGATCCAGGCATCGCTCCAGGCGCTGCCGGTACCCGGTGCATAGTGGCTGGTCGAGCCGCTACACCAGCCGCTGTAGGGCCAGGGTTTGCACTCGTAGTTGCCACCGGCATTGCTGACCCGATCACCAGCCTGATAGCTGGTGTTGGGGGCATAGGCCGGGTAGTCACCTTCGCCACCGCCGCTGTTCTCTTCGGTCAGCGCAACCGGGAAGCGCTGTACCACCGGCTGCTGGCCATCTGCCAGACCGGTGATCACCACGTCGTAGCTGCCATCGGTGACATTGCTGCCCAGCAGTACCAGGGTGCTGGTGCCGTTCACCTGGCTGCTGGTGGTACCGTGGCTGTGGCCGCTCTGCTCCAGAGTTGCGGTGATCTGTACCGGGTTGGCGGTGGTCAGGTTGAAGCGGATGCTGACCTGACCGTTGACTATGGTGTACTCGCTCGCCATGGCGCTGACGGTAAAGTCGCTGCTGCCTTCGGCGGGGGGCGTTGTGCCGCCGCAGTCGCTGTCGCCCTGTACGCGCCAGACGCCCCAGTCACCCGTGGTGCCCGGCTCTTCGTTCTGGGTCCACCAGCCTGCCAGCCAGTTCTTGCCGTTGTGGCTGACGATGTCGCCACCCACGTAGACCTTCTTGGCATCCCAGCTGTTTTCACAGACGGCGCCCTGCTCCCTGACGGTCACGTTGCGCTGCTGGGTTACCTGCTGACCGGCGCTGTCGCTCACCTGATAGGTAAGGGTGTAGCGGCCGACCTTGCTGCTATCGACGTTGCCGCTGACCTTGATTTGGGCGGTCAGGTCGCCATCTTCTTCATCATGGGCGCTGACGCCGGTCATCGGATCGAAAGCGGTACCCAGCTCCAGCGTGGTGTCGGTGACACCGCTGAACACCGGCTTCATGCTGTAGACCTCGATGGTACGTACCTGCTCGGTGACGTTGTTGTCGCGATCGCTCACCTTGTAGGTGAGGGGGTAGAGGCCGATGCGCTGGCTGTCTACCGAGCCTTCTACCTGGATCTGGCCAGTCAGGTCGCCATCTTCCTTGTCGTTGGCGCTGACACCGGCCAGCGGATCAAAGGCGGTACCCTGCTTGATGCGGGTATCGCTCAGGCCGCTGAACACCGGCTTGCCGTTGTCGACCGGCGGCGTGATCTCCTGATCGTGGATGAAGGGGCCGTAGCTCTTGATGAAGGATTCGTTGTAGGACTGACCGGCGGCGTTGCGGCCCATGTCCCAGTTGATGGACCAGGTCATCACGCCACGCAGCGGTTGCCCCTCGCTCTTCAGGCGGTTGAAGGCGTTGTAGAGCTTCTGCGGATCCTGCACATAGCCGGTGGCGGCGGCGTCAATGTTGGTCGGAATGCCGAACACCAGCTTGTCATGGGGGATCTTGTAGAAGCCGCGGGTTCCGTTGCTCAGCGAATCCGCCATGTAGTAGATGAACTCTTCTTTCAGGGCATCGTTGTTCTGGGCAATCCAGCCGATACCATCGATGTAGATACCGTCGCCACCCTGGTTGTAGAACTGAGGGTTGATCCAGTCGTAGTACCCTTCCAGATTGCGGATATAGGGGATGTAGGCGCCAGTCTGGGTCAGATAGGGGAACTCCGGCGCCATGGTGATGAGGAAGTTTTTCCCCTGGGCGCGGTAGTGATCCTTGACCAGACGCAGGGCCGCCGGGATCACGGTCTGGTTGTCGGCGGCGGTGATGGCGGCCTGTTCCAGGTCGATATCCAGCCCGTCGAAGCCATAGGTCTCCACCAGACGGATGATCTCGTCGGCAAAGGCCTGCTCCTGACCCTTGCGCAGCTCGATGTGTGCATCGGCACCGCCCAGCGCCAGCAGCACGGCACGGCCCTGACGGTTCAGCTCGGCGATCTGCTCTATAAACTGGCTTTCGCTCATGCCGATGGCCGGGTCGAGTTTGAAAGTGGGGATGGGATCGCTGCCATAGACCTTCATGAAGGAGACATCGACCACGTTGTATTGCGGGTTGACCTGATCGAGCTTGACGCAGGGGGCGATACCGCCCTTGTAGCCCGAGCCGTCACACCAGTTGTGCCAATAGCCGACCACTACGCCGGACTGGGGGTTGACCATCGCCTGACCGGCACTGGCGGCATATGCCATGGGGGCGCCCATGCCGAGCAGACAGCCCAGCAGGGATAACTTCAATTTGTTCATCTTGATATCTCCATACAGTACAAACGGAGCGTACAGCTATGGCCGAACGCTCCCGGGGGCAGCCCCGCTGTCATAGGTGTTTTCCCTTAGACCGGTGGCTTTGCGTCGCGCCCTTTCGGGTCACTTTGCCTTTTTCACCCGATTTCTGTGCAGCACAGAGAATCAAGTGACCTGAGTAACAGGCTGCTTATGATATGCACTTAAAAATAAATTAATCAACGTATGTGTATGATTTGTTTTGGTTATTAACTTGTTGATTGGTTATTTTCCAAGCATGGAAAGGGCCGGTGATAGGCCGCTGTAACCTACTCTTTTGTCGATTGGATTTGGTCTGCTCCCTTGTGGTTCGAGAGTTGAAAAAGCCGCAAAAAGAGCAAAAAAGTACCGATTATTCATGCTGTTGCCGTCCAGTATCTGGCAGAGAGGTGTTTGAGCTCACAAAGAGGGGAAAACAGTGCCGAGAGGTGGATTCCCGCTTGATTATTGCGTGGCTTGGCCACATGTTAGAAAGCCATACAGAGCTGCTAAAGCGGTCTGTTCAAGACCAAACAAGAGGTAACCGGGATGAATAACCCTTTGCTGACAATGGATTCGCTGCCCCCTTTCAGCCAGATCAAGCCGGAGCAGGTTCAGCCTGCCGTGATTCAGGCTATTGCTGACTGCAAGCAGAAGATCAGCGATGTGCTGGCCCAGCGTGATCCCCATACCTGGGATAGCCTGATTGCCCCGCTGGAAGAGGTAAATGACCGCCTGTCACGGATCTGGTCACCGGTCAGCCACCTCAACTCCGTACTCAACAGCGAAGCGCTGCGCGAGGCCCATGACGCCTGCCTGCCGCTGCTCTCCGAATTCCAGACCTATGTCGGTCAGCATGAAGGGCTCTATCAGGCCTATCTGGCCCTCTCCGAGAGCGATGATTTTCCGCTGCTGAGCGGTGCCCAGCGCAAGGAGATCCAGAATACCCTGCGTGACTTCCGCCTCTCCGGTATCGGTCTGCCTGCCGAGGCGCAGCAGCGTTACGGCGAAATTCAGGCCCGCCTCTCCGAGCTGGCCTCCCGTTTCAGCAACAACGTGCTGGATGCGACCCAAGGCTGGCACAAGCTGGTGGCCGATGAAGCCGAGCTGGCCGGTCTGCCCGACAGCGTGCGTGCCGCTGCCCGTCAGATGGCGGAACTTAAAGGCAAAGAGGGGTGGCTGTTCACGCTGGATATCCCTTCCTACCTGCCGGTGATGATGTACGCGGACAACCGCGAGCTGCGGGCCGAGATGTACGAAGCCTTCACCACTCGCGCCTCCGATCAGGGCCCCAATGCGGGCAAGTGGGACAACTCCGCCATCATGAGCGAGCTGCTCACCCTGCGCCGAGAATTGGCTCAGTTGCTGGGGTTCGCCAACTATGCCGAGCTCTCCCTGGCCACCAAGATGGCGGACAAGACCGAACAGGTGGTGAGCTTCCTCACCGATCTGGCGGCCAAATCCCTGCCGCAAGGCAAGGCCGAGCTGGAGGAGATCCGCGCCTTCGCCGCCGAACAACACGGTCAGAGCGAGCTGGCCGCCTGGGATCTCGCCTACTACGCCGAGAAGCTCAAACAGCACAAGTTCTCCATCTCCGACGAGCAGCTGCGCCCCTACTTCCCCGCCAGCAAGGTGGTGAAGGGGTTGTTCGAGGTGGTGAAGCGGGTGTTCGGCATGAAGGTGCGCGAGCGTCTCGGCATCGACACCTGGCATCCGGACGTGCGCTTCTACGACATCTTCGATGCCGACGACGAGCTGCGCGGCAGCTTCTATCTCGACCTCTACGCCCGCGAGCACAAGCAGGGCGGGGCCTGGATGGATGTTTGTCTGGGCCGTCGCTACCGTCAGGATGGCTCGCTGCAAAAACCGGTGGCCTACCTGACCTGTAACTTTAACGGCCCGGTGGATGGCAAACCGGCGCTGTTCACCCACAACGAAGTGGTCACCCTGTTCCACGAGTTTGGCCACGGCATCCACCACATGCTGACCCGCATCGATGTGGCCGGTGTCGCCGGTATCAACGGCGTGGCGTGGGATGCGGTGGAGCTGCCGAGCCAGTTCCTCGAGAACTGGTGCTGGGAGTCCGAGGCGCTGGCCTTTATCTCCGGCCACTACGAGACCGGCGAGCCGCTGCCTGCCGATCTGCTGGAGAAGATGCTGACCGCCCGCAACTTCCAGGCCGCCATGCAGATGCTGCGCCAGCTGGAGTTCGCCCTGTTCGACTTCCGTCTCCATCAGGAGTTTGACCCGGCCAATCCGGCGCAGCTTCCGGCGCTGCTGGATGAGGTACGCAGTCAGGTAGCAGTGATGACGCCACCGGCGTTCAATCGCTTCCAGCACAGCTTCTCCCACATCTTCGCGGGCGGCTATGCGGCGGGCTACTACAGCTACAAGTGGGCCGAGGTGCTCTCTGCCGATGCCTTCTCCCGCTTCGAGGAGGAGGGGATCTTCAACCCGGCCACCGGCCAATCCTTCCTGAAGAATATTCTGGAGAAGGGGGGCTCGAAGGAGCCGATGGAGCTGTTCCGAGCCTTCCGTGGTCGTGAGCCCAAGGTGGATGCACTGTTGCGACACAGCGGGATCGCTGCCTGAGATTCCTGACCCGCCGCCTGTGTGAGCTTCAAGCAGGTACACTGTTTTGCGGCATAGTGGGATCGAGTCGTGATTTCTGCGACAAAAAGGGACCTTTTGGTCCCTTTTTTCAAGGCTTTTTAATATCTTGCTGATTGCATATTTGCACTGCCCACGGCTCTTCAGTAGAGTCGTGTTCTAACCTTCAAGGAGAGAAAGCCACTTGCCATGAGGCGAGCACTCGATTCCGTCTATCAAATCATCTCAAGTCTGGCTCATTCGAGCGGCCAGGGATATTTCGATACCTTTGTGAGTGAAATCGCCGCTGCTGTGATGGCTGATGTCGTCCTGATCGCCAGCAGGGAATCAAATGCTACCCACCTGACGGTTCAGGCTGCCCATCCCTCCTCTCTTGACCCCGATACCCTGACGCTGCCAATCACTGACTCTCCCGATGCCATTACCTGGCAGGAGGGGGAAGCCTGGTTCAGCGATCGTCTGTTGCAGCTGTTCCCCGCGATGCCGCTTGCCGATGCGTGGCAGGCCCAGGCCTACGCCGGGATCGCCCTCAAGGATGCGGATGGCGAGACCATAGGCATCTGCTGCCTGCTCTATCGTCAGCCGCAGGCCAATATGACCAAGGTGATGGGGCTGCTCCGGTTGCTGGGGCCGCTGGCCGGTCGCGAACTGGCGCTGATGCTGCAACGCCAGCTGCCGCAACTCTTGCCTGATACCCCCCATGTGCTGCAGAGCATGCTGTTTCAGGCCCCGGTGGGGATCGGCAAGCTCGATCTCACCGGCCGCATTCTCTGGGCCAACCCGGCCATCGAGAAGATGCTGGGTTATCCCCTCGACGAGCTGCTTCATCGCTCCATCTCCGACATCAATCACCCGGAGGATTGGCAGCGCAGCCTTGAGTGCTACGAAGAGATCCGGCGCGGCGAGCGCAGCAGTTTCACCCAAGAGAAGCGCTACTTCTGCAAGGGGGGCGAGATCCTGTGGGGGCGGGTGACTGTCACCCTGATCCGCGACGAGCAGCAGCAGCCGGACTACCTGATGGTGCTGCTGGAGAATATCGATCCCCTCAAGCGCCATGCGGAGCAGCTCAAGCTCTCCCACCGGGTCTACGACAACCTCTCCGAAGCGATTCTGGTGTGCGATGCCGACAGCCGCATCATCTCGGTCAACCCGGCCTTCGAGCAGATCACCGGCTACAGCAGCGACGAGGTGCGGGGCCAGCGTCCCAGCATGCTCAAGTCCGGGCTGCACGATCAGACCTTCTATGCCGACATGTACCACGCGCTGGAGCGGGTGGGGGTGTGGCGTGGCGAGGTGTGGAACAAGCGCAAGAACGGCAAGCTCTATCCGCAGCAGCTGATGATCAGCACCCTGCGCGAAGCCGGCAAAATCCAGCAATATATCGCCATTTTCAGCGATCTTTCCCAGACCAAAGTGGCCGAGCAGAAGATCGCGACCCAGGCCAACTACGACAACCTCACCAGCCTGCCCAACCGCTGGCTGTTTGGCCGCTGCCTCACCCGCTTCTGCGAGCGGGGCGAGCGCTTCGCGCTCATGGTGCTCGACCTCAACAACTTCAAGGCGGTCAACAACAGCATGGATCACCATGCTGGCGATGCCCTGCTGCGGGAGGTCTCGGATCGGCTGGTGAGCCGGGTGCGCACCGAAGATCTGGTGGCCCGCATCGGTGGCGATGAGTTCGCGTTTCTGGTGCCCGGCATCGTCACCCGCCGTCAGGCCGAGGTGTTTGCCAAGCAGGTGATCGGCAGTTTCGCCCGCCCCTTTATGCTGGCCAACCAGCATCTCTATGTGACCGCGACCATCGGCATGACTCTCTGTCCGGTCGATGGCAGCGAGAGCGACGAGCTGCTGCGCAATGCCGAACAGGCGCTGTTTGCGGCCAAGCGGCAGGGAAGGTTGCTCGGTGCCTACTGCTCATCCATGCGGGAAGAGGTGCGCCAGCGCCACCAGATGCAGCAGGATTTGGCCGAAGCGATCAAGCTGGAGCAGCTGACCATGGCCTACCAGCCGATTTGGGACAACCGCAGCGGACGGGTCGCCAAGCTGGAGGCGCTGGTGCGCTGGTATCACCCCCACTGGGGGCAGGTATCCCCTGCCGAGTTTATTCCGCTGGCGGAAGAGGCGGGATTGATTCAGGGGCTGGGTGCACTGGTATTGTGGCAATCGTGCCGGGATCTGGCGCGATTACAGCAGTCCGGTTTCCCGGATCTGCAGATGTCGATCAACCGCTCCACCATGGAGTTCCAGACCATTGACCCCGAGGCGAGCGAGTGGCTTAAGGTGATCCAGCACTTCGGGCTCGATCCTGCCGACATCGTCATCGAAATCACCGAATCTCTGCTGATGGAGAGCAGCGATCAGCACAGGGTGCGGATCGATGCCCTGCGCGAGGCAGGTTGCAAGCTGGCCATCGACGATTTCGGTACCGGCTACTCGGCGCTCAACTATCTGCGCACCTTCCCGGTCGATCTGGTCAAGATCGACCGCTCCTTCGTGCGCCATATCCCCTTCAACGAGCAGGATCGGATGCTGCTCGACGGCATCATCAACATAGTGCACAACCTGGGCATGCAGGTGGTGATCGAGGGGGTTGAGACCCGCGAGCAGCTCAACTTCCTCTGCCAGAAGGGGTGTGCCTTCACTCAGGGTTATCTGCTCAGCCGCCCGCTGGCCTATGACGATCTCACCGAATATCTGCAGCTCAATGACAAAGGGATGTTTCTGCAGATCAGCTAGTGGCGCTTACTCCTTCGATGTCATCTGTTCCTGTTTAGTTTTCAATGTCCGGTAATCCTCGCCGAGATAGCGCAAATAGATGCGATCCAGTACTCCCTCATCCTGCATCTGTTGCAGCGTCTTGTTGTAGGCAGGCAGCAGGTCAGCCTTCTGTTTGCCAAAACAGAGGTAGAGCGGCGTGGAATCGATAAAGGGGGTGAGGGCGCGGATCCTGACGTCCTGCTCCCTCGACAGAATGGGGGCAGAGAAGTAGTCCAGGATGATCATATCGACCCGGCTCTTTTCCAGCATCAGTAGCAGCTGTTTGTCGGAGTGAACCTTGATGGGCTCCCAGCCGGTGAAGTTCCTGATCTTGGCCGTATAGTCATACCCCCTGACCATCCCTACTTTCAGCTCCTTGGCCATCTCCCACGAGAAGTTCTGTAACGGACTGTCGGTACGCACATAGGCGGCCAGAGGATAGAAGGCGGTGGCAAGGTCAGAGTGATAGCAACCGGGGAGAGGGGCATTGTCGAGAATGCCATCCGCCAGCTGGGTGCTGACATATTGCTCGCAGCGCCCCCAAGGCAGTTCAAGCAGGGTGAGATTCATGCCAAGGCGGCGCGCCACCTCTTGATGGATCTCCACCGAAATGCCCTCTTTCAGGTTGCCCTGTTCGGCATAGGAAAAGGGAGGCCAATCTACGCCGCAGACCTTCAGGTTTGTGCCGCTCTGGGCGGCGAGGAGCAGGGCAATGAACAGGTTCATGGGATTTCCTCCCTACAGCGACTTGAAGGGGCTGTGGTACACTCGGTTCACTGAACTTAGAACGCATCCAAAGACCATGCAAATCCTCCTCGAAGATCCCGCCAAGGCCGCGCAGGCAGACGCGCTGGCCAGCCAGCTTGCCCAGCTCGACCTTCCCCAGTTTGCCCTGGTGTTTACCCCGGAAAGGTTGGAACTGCGCAAGCTGGACGAGCCCAAGCTGGGTGCCGTCTATGTGGACTTCGTGGAAGGGGCGGTGGCACATCGTCGCAAGTTTGGTGGCGGTCGCGGTCAATCCATCGCCAAGGCGGTGGGGCTCAAGGCCGGAGCCACTCCGACCGTGGTGGATGCCACCGCCGGGCTGGGGCGCGACGCCTTCGTGCTCGCCTCCCTCGGTTGCAAGGTGACCCTGATCGAACGCAGCCCTGTGGTGGCTGCTCTGTTGCAGGACGGGCTGGCGCGGGCGGCACAGGATCCCGAGATTGGCCCCTGGGTCAGCGAGCGGATGCACCTGCTGCAAGGCCCGGCGGTGGACAACTTGCTGGCGCTGCCGGAGCGGCCAGAGGTGATCTACCTCGACCCCATGTTCCCCCACAAGCAGAAGTCGGCGCTGGTGAAAAAAGAGATGCGGGTATTCCAGTCGCTGGTGGGGCCGGATCTCGATGCGGATGCTCTGCTGCCAGCTGCGCTTCAAATGGCAGAGAAGCGGGTGGTGGTGAAGCGGCCGGACTACGCCGGCTGGCTCAACGAACAGAAGCCCAGCATGGCTATCGAGACCAAGAGCAACCGCTTCGATGTCTACGTAATGGCGGCGCTGGCTGCGGGTTAAAAGCCAGTGCGAGTTGCGGATGCAAAAAAGAGGGCCAACGTCATGTTGGCCCTCTTTTGTCTTACTGGATTCAGTTGGTTGGCGCGAAGCGGATCAGCTTATCTTCCCCTTGCCAGTTTAGGCGCAGGGTCGCCAGATCCGCGAGGCTGAGCCGCTCGCCACTGTGCAGCAACAGATACTCGACCCCTTCGCTGGCTTCGATAGTGCGGATCTTGTCATCCCATTGGTGATCATCGCGGCTGGTGAGGGTCACCGGCAGTTGCCAGCTGGCAGCAATTTCGAGCCAGTCGTAGAGATCGCAGCTGATGGGTTGATAATCCGGCATGATCGGCTCCAAAACAGGCAGGTTGCTGAGTCAGGCTTCCTGTACGCGGGTCGGCCAGCCCATCTTCTGCTGGCGTTCCACTTCAAAGCGCAGCTCGCTGGCACGCAGGTAGTGTTCATCCATCCAGCCCTTGGGCAGGGTCAGGGTCAGTGACTCCTCTTCTGCCTGCAGGGTGAAGCTGGGCACTGTGCCCTGGGTGCGGCGCATGCAGAGGATCAGCGCGATGCGCAGGATACGGGCCAGCCGGATCGCCTGACGACCGGTGACGGCACCCTGTTTCTCCAGTGGTTCCAGCTTGAATTCGTCCCGCTGGTTGAACAGCAGGGCCGACAACAGCTTCTTTTGCGCAGGGGTAAAGCCCGGCATATCGATGTTGTCGATGATGTAGGCGGCGTGTTGCGGCGCCTTCTTGTATTCGATACAGAGGCCGATCTCGTGCAGCAGGGCGGCATAACGCAAGATCGGGCGACCGTAGCGTTTGGAGAGTCGCCAGGCCGGTTGCAGCTGGTTGAACGCCTCGACGGCGGTATCGCGCACCCGTTCGGCGTGCTCTTTATCCAGCTGATAGCGGCTGATCAGGCTGTCGGCGGTGCGATCCCGGGCATCACAGTCGTGATTGTTGCCCAGCAGACCGTAGATCAGTCCTTCACGCAGGGCGCCACCCGCGAGGGTCATGCTCTCGATATCGAGGGTTTCGAAGATGGCAATCAGGATGGCGAGGCCGGAGGGGAACACGGTCAGCCGTTCGGCCGCCAGCCCTTCCAGCTGCAACCGGTCGAGCTTGCCGCAGGCGATGGCCTGACCCATCAGTTCCTGCAGTTTCGGCAGGGTGACCCGTTCGCTCTTCCCTTGCGCCAGCATGATCTCTTGCAGCGCCTGTACCGTGCCTGAGGCGCCAACGCAGGTGCGCCAGCCGAGGATGCGGTAATCTTCCGCCACCTTCTCCAGCACCGCCTTGGCGGCAGCAATCGCCTGCTCGAAACGGGCTTCAGAGAGCTCGCCATCACCAAAGTGATTGTTGAGCCAAGTGACGCAGCCCATGTGCAGGCTGTTGAGCAGTTTTGCTTCGCTATGTTCGCCAATCACCAGTTCGGTACTGGCACCGCCGATGTCGATCACCAGCCGGTTGCCTTCCCCGGCAGAGGTCCAGGAGACCCCTTCATAGATGGTCTTGGCCTCTTCCTCGCCCGAGATGATCTCGATGCTGTGGTTGAGTACCCGTTCAGCTTCGCTGAGGAACTCGTCGACGTTGGTGGCAAGCCGCAGGGTTGCGGTGCCCACCACCCGGATATTGTCGGCCGGAATGTCCTGCAACTGTTCGGAGAAGAGACGCAAACAGTCCCAGCCCCGCTCCATGGCGGCACGGCTGAGACGAAATTCCGGATCGAGCCCTGCTGCGAGGCGAACCTTGCGCTTGACCTTGGCGACGGTGCGCAGGGCTCCGGCGACCTCGCGCACCACCAGCATATGAAAGCTGTTGGAGCCGAGGTCGATGGCGGCATAGAGAGGCGAGTTGTGCAACGGGCCTGTCCTTAGCTCTTGCGCGGCGGACGACGACGGTTGTTGCTGTTTCCACCGCCCTGGCGATCCCGCATGTTGCGGTTCACCGGCTGACGGTTGCGGAACACCCGTTTCGGCGGGGTCACGTCATCCAGCAGCGCTTCACGATCATATTTACTGACCGGAATGGCGTGGTGGATGTACTCCTCGATGGCCGGTAGGTTGAAGGCATAGTCTTCACAGGCCAGGCTGATGGAGTGACCGCTCTTGCCGGCACGACCGGTACGACCGATACGGTGTACATAGTCTTCGGCGTCGTCGGGCAGGTCATAGTTGAAGACGTGGGTCACGTCAGGGATGTGCAGACCACGGGCGGCCACGTCGGTGGCGACCAGAATATCGAGCGCACCCTTGGTGAAATCCTCGAGGATCTTCATCCGCTTCTTCTGCGGCACGTCACCGGTCAGCAGACCGACTCGGTGGCCGTCGTTTTCCAGCCAGGCATGGACGTCTTCACAGACATGCTTGGTGTTGGCGAAGACGATCGCTTTTTCCGGCCACTCCTCTTCCATCAGGGAGAGCAGCAGCAACATCTTGTCTTCGTTGGAGGGGTAGAACAGCTCCTCCTTGATCCGCACGCCGGTCATCTGCTCCGGCTCTACCTGCACATGTTCCGGGTGGTTCATGTGTTCGTAGGCCAGCTCCTGCACGCGCAGGGAGAGGGTGGCGGAAAACAGCATGCTCAGGCGCTCGGTCGCGGGCGGCATGCGGCGGAACAGAAAGCGGATGTCCTTGATGAAGCCCAGATCGAACATGCGATCCGCTTCGTCCAGAACCACGACCTGAATGTTGCTCAGATCGATCACCTTGGACTTGAAGTAGTCGATGATGCGGCCGGTGGTGCCGATCAGGATGTCGACGCCCTGCTCCAGCACGGCCAGCTGCTTGTCGTAACCTTCGCCACCGTAGGCGAGGCCGAGTTTCAAGCCGGTAGAAGCGGCGATGCTGTCGGCATCGTTATAGATCTGTACTGCCAGTTCCCGGGTGGGTGCCATGATGATGGCTCTGGGTTGGTTAACCAGACGGGGCTTGGTCAGCGGGTGAGTCAGCAAATAGTTGAATGTCGCGGCCAGGAAGGCAATGGTCTTGCCGGTTCCTGTCTGGGCCTGACCGGCGAGGTCATGACCTTCTACCAGCAGTGGCAGAGACAGTGCCTGGATGGGCGTGCAATAGTGAAATCCCTTTGATTCCAGACCAGCCAGAACTTCGGGTTCGAGGCCCATTTGGGCGAATTTGTCGGTCGTTAAGTGTGTTTTGCTCATGGCGGTAGGTTATCAGGTTAGGCTTGCAATAATAAACAGGATCATTTCAAATAGGGCAACTATTGCCTTTGTTGATATGTCAATAAAGCCTTAATTACTGACTGGAGTTGGAGATGAGTGACAAGATTGTTCAGCTGAGCGATGCCAGCTTCGAGGCAGATGTAATCAAAGCCGATGGCGCCGTTCTGGTCGACTTCTGGGCCGAGTGGTGTGGTCCGTGCAAGATGATTGCCCCGATCTTGGAAGAAGTTGCCCAAGAGTACGAAGGTCGCGTGACCGTAGCCAAACTGAACATCGACCATAACTCTGATACTCCGCCCAAGTACGGCATTCGTGGTATCCCGACCCTCTTGCTGTTCAAGAATGGCGAAGTGGCAGCGACCAAGGTCGGTGCACTGTCCAAGACTCAGCTGAAAGAGTTCCTGGACGGCAACCTGTAATAATTAAAGAGGAGCGCATTGCAATAATGCGCTCCTTCTGTTTTATCACCTAGACGCTCATCCCGATTGGTGCTAGTTTATCGTTCGTTTGCTAACCTTTTGCCTGACTCTTTGCTAACCACAGCCTGGCAATCAAATCCGATCAGCATCAATCCAGCAGACTGTCTCCTCATTTCAATCCTTGCTTACAGACTTTCACCACTATGAATCTGACTGAATTAAAGAACACTCCTGTGTCCGAGCTGGTCAAGCTTGGCGAATCCATGGGGTTGGAAAATCTGGCTCGGGCGCACAAGAAAGATATTATTTTTGCAATCCTCAAGGCGCACGCCAAGGGTGGTGAAGATATCTTTGGCGACGGTGTGCTGGAAATCCTGACCGATGGTTTCGGCTTCCTGCGCAGTGCAGACGGCTCCTATCTGGCTGGCCCTGACGATATCTACGTCTCCCCGAGCCAGATCCGCCGCTTCAACCTGCGTACCGGCGATACCATCTCCGGCAAGATCCGGCCACCGAAAGAGGGCGAACGCTACTTCGCACTGCTCAAGGTTAACGAGGTCAACTACGACCGTCCGGAAAACTCCCGCAACAAGATCCTGTTTGAAAACCTTACCCCCCTGCATGCCAACGAACGTCTGCGTATGGAACGGGGTAATGGCTCTACCGAAGATATCACCGCCCGTGTACTGGACCTTGCATCCCCCATCGGTAAAGGCCAGCGCGGCCTGATCGTGGCGCCGCCCAAGGCCGGTAAGACCATGCTGCTGCAGAACATCGCCCAGAGCATCGCCTACAACCACCCGGACTGTGAACTGATCGTTCTGCTGATCGACGAGCGTCCGGAAGAAGTGACCGAGATGCAGCGCATGGTAAAAGGTGAAGTGATCGCTTCCACCTTTGACGAGCCTGCTTCCCGTCACGTTCAGGTTGCCGAAATGGTGATCGAGAAGGCCAAGCGTCTGGTCGAGCACAAGAAAGATGTGGTGATCCTGCTGGACTCCATCACCCGTCTGGCCCGTGCCTACAACACCGTTATCCCGTCATCCGGCAAGGTACTGACCGGTGGTGTGGACGCCAACGCCCTGCACCGTCCCAAGCGCTTCTTCGGCGCCGCGCGTAATGTTGAAGAGGGCGGCAGCCTGACCATCATCGCTACCGCGCTGATCGATACCGGTTCCAAAATGGACGAGGTTATCTACGAAGAGTTCAAGGGTACCGGCAACATGGAACTGCACCTCTCGCGCAAGATTGCCGAGAAGCGTGTCTACCCGGCCATCGACATCACTCGCTCAGGCACCCGTAAGGAAGAGCTTCTCACCTCAGGTGACGAGCTGCAGAAGATGTGGATCCTGCGCAAGATTGTCCACCCGATGGGCGAGATCGACGGTATCGAGTTCCTCATCGACAAGCTGGCGATGACCAAGACCAACGACGAGTTCTTCGACGCCATGCGGCGCCAGCAGAAGTAAGTCCGGTCAGAAAATGACGAAACCGCGGCCCTGGTCGCGGTTTTTGTTTATCTGTTTTCCGGTCGCCCTAGTAGTATGAGATCCCGATGTCACATGGATGGAGACGTCATGAAGCCTGTTTTCTGGTTATTGCTGGGGTTGCTGAGTGCAATGCCAGCCTGCGCGCAGAGTGCACCGGTCGCGGTGACAGCCGAGACGTTGCAGACGCACCAGCGCTATCTGGCGGGCCGTCTGCAGGAGGGGCAATTCGCAGCCATCGACTCTCTGCTGGCGACCCTGAGTCGCGAGCGGCGGGAGTTCCTGCTGTTGCAACTGCTGCGGGATATTCCCGCTACCTCCCCTGCATCCCCTGCGTTGCAACAGTGGGTCGAGGCTCAGGCCGACAAGGCACCCGAGTGGCTCATGGAGCAGCAGGTCGACGGTTTTCTGGTGCAGCAACCTGTCTATGATTTTGCCGCGCAGGCCCGTCAGCTGCTGGGGGCGTGGCAGCTGCAATCACTGATGCAGCGCTATCGGCAGCAGCTTGCCCAGGGCAGCTTCCAGCTAAAGTCCATCTACTACAGCAGTAACCCCGATCTCGCCATGCAGCAACAAGCCCTGTTGTTGGCCCTCGACAGCTTGCCGCAACCGATCTGGATGCGGGAGGCGCAAGTGCTGGCCAGCCAGAATATCTATCTGCCGGACAATCATCTGTTGTTCCATCTGTTGCAGCGCACCGGGGAACCGGCGCTCTATAGCATGTTGTGGCGGCGGCCGGCAGATCAGGATGCGCTGCGTGCACTCTCTACCATCAACCGCTTCCATCACGGCAGTGCTGCCAGCGATCTGCTGATTGCCGCCAGTGGCAACGAGGGGTTGAAGGGGGCCGCCCTGCGTCAGCTGAGCGCGCTCTCGCCCTTGCCGCCACAAGCCCAGAAATACTTGCTGGCGGAACTCTCCAACCGTCAATACGGGGCGCTGGTAGCCGGTCTGTTGATGGAGGTGGACGAGCCCCAGCTGCTCTCTGCACTGGCCAGACGCCTTGGCCAGCGTGACATGCCACCCATTGCACCGAGTCTGCTACCCGATTCGGGTACACCCGATGGGCAGCCAGGGTTATAATGCGTGACCTCCTGAACCCGGTTGGGAACTTGCATGAAATACAAGGATTTGCGTGATTTCATCGCGCAGCTGGAACAAAACGGACAACTCAAGCGCATCACCCGCGAGATAGATCCCTATCTGGAGATGACCGAGATAAGCGATCGCACCCTGCGTGCGGGTGGCCCGGCTCTGCTGTTCGAAAATCCCAAAGGCTACACCATGCCGGTGCTGACCAACCTGTTCGGTACCCCTGAACGGGTTGCCATGGGCATGGGCCAGCCCGATGTGGGCGCCTTGCGTCAGGTCGGGGTCTGGCTCTCCTATCTCAAGGAGCCCGAGCCGCCCAAGGGATTCAAGGAGCTGATGGAGAAGCTGCCGATCTTCAAGCAGGTGCTCAACATGCCGACCAAGCGCCTCTCTTCCGCCCCCTGCCAGCAGGTGGTGCAGGAGGGAGATGCGGTCGATCTCGACCAGATCCCGATCCAGCACTGCTGGCCCGGCGATGTGGCACCGCTGGTCACCTGGGGCCTCACCATCACCCGCGGCCCCTACAAGAAGCGCCAGAACCTCGGCATCTATCGCCAGCAGAAGATCGCCAAAAACAAGCTGATCATGCGCTGGCTGGATCACCGTGGCGGTGCCATCGATTTTCGCGAGTGGCAGGAGGCCCATCCCGGTGAGCGATTCCCGGTGGTGGTGGCGCTCGGTGCCGATCCGGCGACCATTCTCGGCGCGGTGACGCCGGTGCCGGATACTCTCTCCGAATATGCCTTTGCCGGTCTGCTGCGCGGCAGCCGTACCGAAGTGATCAAGGCCATCAGCTGCGATTTGGAGGTACCCGCCAGCGCCGAGATTGTGCTGGAAGGCTATCTTGAGCCGGGCGAGATGGCGCCGGAAGGCCCTTATGGCGACCACACCGGTTACTACAACGAGGTGGACGAGTTCCCGGTCTTCACCATCACCCACATCACCAAGCGGCGCGATGCCATCTATCACAGCACCTACACCGGCCGTCCGCCCGATGAACCGGCGGTGCTGGGTCTGGCGCTGAACGAGGTGTTCGTGCCGCTGCTGCAGAAGCAGTTCCCCGAGATTGTGGACTTCTATCTGCCGCCGGAGGGGTGCTCCTACCGGATGGCGGTGGTGACCATCAAGAAGCGTTACCCGGGCCACGCCAAGCGGGTGATGCTGGGGGTCTGGTCCTTCCTGCGCCAGTTCATGTACACCAAGTTCGTGGTGGTGTGTGACGACGACGTCAACGCCCGCGACTGGAAGGATGTGATCTGGGCCATCACCACCCGGATGGACCCGGCACGGGACACCACCTTGATCGAGCACACCCCGATCGACTATCTGGACTTCGCCTCGCCGGTCTCCGGCCTCGGCTCCAAGATGGGGCTGGATGCTACCAACAAGTGGCCGGGCGAGACCAATCGGGAGTGGGGTCAGCCCATAGTGCAGGATGAGGCGGTAAAGCAGAAGGTCGATGCCATCTGGGATGAGCTCAATATCCTCGGATGAGGCAAACATGACAGCTTTGCTGCAAAAAGTGATGCGATCCGCACTGATTTGAGTATTCTCGACTGACGGGGCCAGGGCTGCTGGTCGTCACTCCATAGTGAAACAATGAGCGAAGCGGGCCGAGCGAGCCCGCCACAAGGACAAGAATGCAACGTATCAAATGCCGCGTAGAGGAACTGCGCGAATATGTCGACACCATCTGGCATGTGGCCCTGACGCCGCAGCAAGCGATCAGCTTCAAGCCGGGCCAGTATCTGCTGGTGGTGATGAGCGATTCGGACAAGCGCCCCTTCTCCATCGCCAACTCGCCGACCCGCCCGGGCGTGCTGGAGCTGCAAATTGGTGCCACTCCCGAGAACGCCTACGCCGGTCAGGTGTTGGCCCGCATGCGCGAGCAGGGGGAGATCGAGGTCGAATTGCCGGCTGGCAAGGCGTTCCTGCGCGATGAATCCCCCCGTCCGCTGATCCTGATGGCGGGCGGCACCGGTTTCTCTTACGCCCGCTCCATTCTGGAGTACCTGATCGACACGGGCAGCAAGCGTCCGGTGTTCTTCTACTGGGGTGTGCGTCAGGCTCACTGGCTCTACGAACTGGAGCAGATGCAGCAGTGGGAGCGTGACTATGCGCCGCTCACCTTTATCCCGGTGGTGCAGGAGCCTGAGGCTGACTGGACCGGCAAGAGCGGGCTGGTGCACAAGGCGATCATGGATGACTTCGTCAGCCTCCACGACTACGACATCTATGTCGCCGGCCGTTTCGAGATGGCGGGGGCCGCGCGTGAGGAGTTCAAGATCCTCGGCGCCGAGCCGGAGCGCATCTTCGGTGACGCCTACGAATTTATCTGACGGGATCCCCGCTTGGATGACGCAGCCCCCGGTTTTGCCGGGGGCTTTTGTTTTTGTGGCTGCCGCAGTACCTGATCGTACCGAATGGTTGGATTATCGCGGCGTTATCCCATTATTTTTCAATATTTTGGCTATGAATGGCTACTAATCGAGCCTAGCTGATGGCATCTTTGTGGAGGATTGACAAGAGCATCCATAGAGCAAGCACAAGGAGGCGCAGTGTTGAGTGAAGAGGGCAGGGCATCTGCGGAGGATGACAGGGGAGAGACCGGCTCTATCGAGCGGGTCGCAACGCTGAACCCGTCCCCTCATGGCGGTGAAATAGCCCGTTTGCAGGCAGAGATCGCCGCTTTGCAGCATGAAAACTGCCTGTTGCAGGAGAAGCTCAATGCCGCCCTCGATGGCACCGGCATCTGTCTCTGGCAGGGCACTATTCCTACCGGCGAGCTGCGGGTCTTCAATCTGCAGAACTTTCAGGCCGGTGACATGGCCCCTCATTTCGATCAGTGGAGCGCCAAGCTCCATCCCGACGATCGCGCCCATGCCATGGGCAGCTACTTTGCCCACCTTGAGGGGAAAACCCCCTTCTATGAAGCCGAATACCGCACCATCAATCCGCAAGGCGAGGTCACCTGGCTGTGGGATAGGGGACGGGTCGTCGATCGGGATGGCGATGGCAAGCCGCTGCGGATCATGGGCTCCCATATCGATATCACCCAGCGCAAGGCCTATGAGCAGCGATTGGCTGAGCGAGCCAACAGCGACGCACTGACCGGCTTGCTCAACCGGCAGGGGTTTGGCAAGGCGTTTGCCCAGCTGCAGCCGCAAGGTGCGGGGGCGTTGCTCTTTATCGATCTGGATGATTTCAAGGGGATCAACGACCAGCTGGGCCACGCCTGCGGCGATCTGGTGTTGCAGCAGATGGCGGACTGGTTGCGCCTTATTATGCCTGGCTCGGCGCTATGTGGCCGTTACGGCGGCGACGAGTTTGTGGTGCATCTGCACCGGGATGTGTCGAGCCATGGCCTGGCGCAACTGGCTGACGCCCTGATCAGCCGGATGCACGGCTATGTGCCCAAACCCGGTTGCCCGCAACGGGTGGGGCTGAGTATCGGCATCGCCCTGTGGGAGGAGGAGCCATTGAGCTTCCGACAGGCATTGGAGGTGGCCGACCGTGCCATGTATGAGGCCAAGGCACGCGGCAAGCGGGCCTGGTATCTGCTTCAGGTGTGATGCTTTTTACAGGTTCAATTCAAAGCAAAAACCCCAGCCGAGCTGGGGTTTTTGTTATTCGCCTTTGGCGCCGAGCTGCTGCTCGAGCTGAGCCAGCTTGCTTTCGAGGGCGGCCAGTTTTTCACGGGTACGCAGCAGCACCTTGGTCTGCACGTCGAACTCTTCGCGGCTGACCAGATCCAGCTTGCCCAGCTGGGCTTGCAGTACCTGACGCATCTTCTTCTCGGCCTCTTCACCCATGCTGCGAATGCCGGGCGGCAGGGAGTTGTGCACCTGCTTGGCGATCTCTTCCAGTTTCTTCGGGTCGATCATGATGTCCTCCTTAAGCGTTGGCGGACATTCTACCGACAATTCCCTCACTTTGCCGAGATCGCGGCGGCTTTTTAGTCGTGATGGTGCCCGCTGGCTGGTCGGGTCTGGTGATGGGGCTACAACTGCTACCCTTGCGCCCCTTTGTTAACCTGAAACCATGACATGCACCACAAAGCTGAGCCAGAACTGTCCGGCATGAGTCTTATTTGGTGTTGGTTTTATGTTAACGTTTTGCAGTCGAGGTCGTGATGACCCCGTTGGCTTGTGATGGATAACAACCCTATAAAAAGAGAATAAAAAATGAAGAAGAAGCTAATTTATGCAGCTGTTGTCAGCGCCCTGCTGGCCGGATGTGGTGGAGATGACAACAAGGGAGACACCACCAGCTCCCTCGACTACGTCCTGAGTGGCGCCAACGGGGTGCGCCCGAGCGTGCTGGCCCCTCGTGCCAGCGACGGTACCCTGAAGTTTTCGACAGAAACGGCTGATCTGTCGAACCCGGTATCTGCCCTCTCCACTCTGGATGGTTGGTCAACCACCCAACCCATCCAGCTGGTACCGGCGACCGTGACCGGTGTCTCTGTGCCGGCACCGGCGGCCAGCGAGTATGCTTCTGCCGTTGCGCCCCTCTACCTGCTCGAGCTCACGCTGGATCCGGTCACTCTGCAACCCAACGGAGTCAAGGGCGGCAAGCCACTGGTTTATGGGACCGACTTTGTGGTCACCGGTGGGGACGGCAAGCTTAATCTGGTTCCGCTCAAGCCGCTCAATCCCTCTTCTTACTACATGATCGTGGCGACCGATGCCCTCAAGGACAGTCGCGGCACACCGCTCAAGGCGGGAGGCGATTACAGCAGCTTCAAATCGACAGCTGGCGCAACTACTCAGGAGCAGACCATCAACGGCCTGATCTCGCTGCAGGAAGGTCTGTTCAAAGCGGCCACCGGGATCACCAGCGATCGGGTGATCTTCTCCGACTGGTTTGCCACCCAATCTGGTGCCGATGTGCTGCTGGCAGTGAAAAGTGCCGCCGCTTCGGTGCTGAAGAGCCCGAGCTTGGACGCCGCGGTGCTGTGGAAACAGGATGCCAAGGGCAACACCAGCCTGCCAGCAACCTATACCATCAACGGTCTTAATGGCGGGGTGGATTTTCTGACCCAGCTGGCGAATGAGCCATTCTTGCCGCAGGATCAGAAAGATGCACTGACAGCCGCCTTTGGTGTTGGTACGCCGCTTAACGGGGTTGCCCAGCTAACCAAGGTGTATACCGGTACCGTCAAACTCCCTTACTTCCTCTCTACTCCAGCGATAGCCGGCTCCTGGGACAAGGCCAAGACCCAATCCTGGCACGGCGCCATTCCAAGCCTCTATGCCATCGCCAACGCGCTGAAAGCGGGCGATAGCGAGGTGATCGGTGGACTGGTCGGGGCGGGCGTGAACCCGGCATTGCTGGGTGAGCTGATCGCCGACCCGAGCCGTCAGAGTGAACTGCTGACCGAGGCAAGCAAGCTGATCGGGGTGACTCTCACCTCCGGTGGCAAGCCGCTGGATGCCGAGCGCAATATCGGCCGTTTCAACCCGTTGCCGACCCTGAGCGAAGTACAATCGGTACCGCTGCGGATCTTCGCCGCTGCACCGCTCAATACCATTACCGATGTGATCATCTATCAACACGGGGTTACCTCCATCAAGGAGAACGCCTATGCGCTGGCGCTGGGCCAGATAGGTGCCGGGTTAGACCCATCAGTGAACAAGGTGGTTGCTGTGGTGGTGATCGATCACCCGCTGCACGGCGAACGTGGCTACGCCCTGAGCAACAGCATGGCGACGGTGACCACATCGGAGAACCCGCTCCCCTATCTGAACCTCAACTATCTGACGGTGGCGCGGGACAATCTGAAACAGAGCGTGGCCGATCTGCTGGGACTGCGACTGGCTGTCGGTCTGGCCAACACCCAGGGATTGGGTGGCCAATTGGGTGGTGCCGGTCTGAAAGTTCACTTCCTTGGTCACTCACTCGGTGCCATTACCGGGGCCAATCTGCTGGCTGTCGCCAACCAGACCACCGGCAGTGCTCAGGCTGATGCCCTGTTCAAGTTCGATACCGGTGGTCTGGCGATGCCGGGTGGCGGCATCGCGCCGTTGTTGCTCAACTCGCCGAGCTTCGGGCCGACCATCAAGATGAGCGTGCTTACCTCGGGCAGTCCGGCGCTGAAAGCGGGTTTTACCGCCTATGCACCGAATTGCAAAACGGCTGCCGCCACTTGCTTCGTCAACGAGTTCCTGCCCAGTCTGGATGCGGCCACGCAGGCGGGTGCAGCGAGCACCTTGCAGAGCTATACCTTTGCCGCCCAGTCAGTGCTGGACTCTGCGGACCCGATCAATCTGGGCAGTGGCGTCGCCAAGAGCTTCCCGCTGTTCGCCACCGAAATTGTTGGCGATGGTGCGCTCAGCTTGCCGGATCAGGTGATCCCCAACAGCATCGCCTCTGCGCCGCTGGGTGGCACCGAGCCGCTGTTCCGTGTGCTGGGTTTGCAAGAGCTGAAGGGTTCCGGCGTGCTCCCGGCGGGTCACCATGCTGCGCGCTTCCTGAAAGGGGGCCATAGCTCGCTGCTGGCTCCTGACGAGAACTTCGATCAGGCTGGCGCGGTTACCACCGAGATCCAGACCCAGTTCGCCAGCTTCTTTATGAGTGGCGGTGCGGCGGTCAAGGTGACTGACGACACCCTGATCAAGCAGTAACTGCCTAGCGCGTAAAAAAACGCCGCCCTTCGGGGCGGCGTTCTCGTTTCTGCGGCTGCTGAAAAATCAGGTCGGCTGGTGGTTGCGATCCAGCCAGCCTTGCAGCAGGCCGACCAGCAGGCCGGTCAGGTGGGCGATATTGGCGGTGCTGGTGCCGAGCATGTCGAAGAAGCCGAGCACCATCCAGAACAGCATAAAGCCCATCAGCGCCGGTGGCAGAGTCAGGCCACAGGCGGGTTGCAGCTTGCTGCGCAGCCAGCAGTAGCCGAGCAGGGCATAGACCACGCCGGAGAGGCCGCCAAACAGCGGGCCGCTGGCAAAAAACTCGGCGATATTGGGCAGGGCGGCGCCCACCAGCAGCAGGATCAGCAACTTGCCGCTGCCGAGGCGCTGTTCGATCTGACCGCCGAGATACCACCACCACAGCAAGTTGAACACCAGATGGAGCACGGAGAAGTGGATCAGGGCGGGGGTGAAATAGCGCCACGCCTGCCAGTCGGTGAACTGGGCCAGTGTCGGGTGGAATGCCAGTTCGTCGTAGATGGGCAGGCCGATGGCCTCGATCCCGTAGATGGCGAGACAGGCGATGATGACCACCAGCGTCAGTGGCCCTGCCTGATGGAGGAAGTCGGTGATGGGATCCGTCATCCCCTTGCTGTAGTCGATGCGGGCATCGGCGCTACCAGATTGCCAGGAGGCCTCCATGTAGCGCGGATGGCCCGGCTCGGCCAGAAAGCGCTTCACCTCCAGCTGGGCCTGCGCGAGGCGCTGCTCGTCCGCCAGCCAGATGGTGACCCCCAGCTCGGACTGGGTCAGCTCGCAGGAGATGCCCAAGGTCGCCAGATAGTCCACCAGCGCCTGCGCCATGCGGGCGTTGTCGAGAACCAGCAGCTGGATCATGCCTCGCCTGCCTCGATGGGAAACTCCCGGCGCCACGCCTCGAAGCCGCCATCCAGACTGTAGACCTCGTCATAACCCTGTTGCAGCAGGTATTGGGCCGCCCCCTGGCTGCTGTTGCCGTGGTAGCACATCACGATGACCGGGGTATCGAAATCCACTTCGTTCATAAAGCGCACCAGGGTGCCGTTGGTGAGGTGGAAGGCGCCGACCGCGTGGGCCGCTTCAAAGGACTGCGGGTCGCGAATATCCACCAGACGGGCTTCACCCGCGCTCAGTTTCTGGTGGGCATCATGGGCATTGATATGGGCAAACTGGTCCATCGGGATGTCCTGCGAATAGGTTGATTACGGGCCAGTGTACCGCAAGCTTGGGCGCAAACTAACCCCACAAAAGATAAGGGAGCCTGCGGCTCCCTTGTCGATATGGCATGCTTGTCAGTGGGTTAACCGCCCAGATAGGCCTGCCGCACCGCCGGGTTGGCCAGCAGGGCGGCGCCCGTGTCTTGCAGCACCACGTGGCCGTTCTCCAGCACATAACCGCGGTCGGCCAGCTTGAGCGCCTGGTTGGCGTTCTGCTCCACCAGAAAGATGGTCATCCCCTTCTGGCGCAACTGCTCGATGGTGTCGAAGATCTGCTGGATGACGATGGGGGCCAGCCCCAGCGAGGGTTCATCCAGCAGCAGCAGGCGCGGTTTGCTCATCAGGGCACGGCCGATGGCCAGCATCTGCTGCTCGCCGCCGGACATGGTGCCCGCCCGTTGTTGCAGGCGCTCGTGCAGGCGCGGGAACAGGGTGAACACCTGGTCCAGCAACCCGTGCTGTTCGGCCTTGTCGACGAAGAAGGCGCCCATCAGCAGGTTCTCCTCCACAGTCAGGCGGGCGAAGATACGGCGCCCCTCCGGCACCACGGCGATATCCTTGCGCATGATGCGGGCGGTGGTGAGGGAGCTGATCTGTTCCCCCTCAAACCAGATGGAGCCGCTGCTGGGCTTGGGTTCGCCGCAGAGGGTCATCAGCAGGGTGGTCTTGCCGGCGCCGTTGGCACCGATCAGGGTGACGATTTCACCCTCTTTCACCTCGACGCTGACATCGTGCAGCGCCTGAATTTTGCCGTAGTGGGTCGATACGTTGCGAAGTTCTAACATCATTTTGTCCTTACGACTCGCCCAGATAGGCCTTGATCACTGCCGGGTTGTTGCGGATTTCATCCGGCTTGCCGTGGGCCAGCGGGGTGCCCTGGCTGACCACGAAGATGCGGTTGGAGATGCCCATTACCAGCTTCATATCGTGTTCGATCAGCAGCACCGAGACCCCGAACTCGTCCCGCAGGCTCATGATGAGCTCGTCCAGCTCGTCGGTCTCCTTCGGGTTGAGGCCGGCAGCAGGTTCGTCCAGCATCAGCAGCTCGGGCCGGGTCGCCATGCAGCGGGCGATCTCGAGGCGACGCTGCTGACCGTAGGCCAGGTTGCCGGCGGCGCGGTTGGCGAGATCTTTGAGCCCCACTTTATCCAGCCAGAAGGCGGCCCGCTCCAGCCCCTCCTGCTCGGCACGGCGGAAGGCCGGGGTCTTGAACAGGCCAGCGATAAAGCTGGTGTTGAGGTGCTGGTGCTGGGCAACCAGCAGGTTCTCCACCGCCGTCATCTCCTTGAACAGCCGCACGTGCTGGAAGGTACGCACAATCCCCTTGCGGGCGATGAGGTGGCCGGGCAGCCCCTGGATCTCCTCACCCTTGTAGCGGATGGTGCCGCCGCTCGGGCTGTAGAAGCCGGTCAGGCAGTTGAAGATGGTGGTCTTGCCCGCGCCGTTGGGACCGATGATGGAGATCACCTCGCCCTTGTCGATATCCAGCTTGACCCCGTTGACGGCCAGCAGGCCCCCGAAGCGCATCGACAGATCAGAGACTTCCATTAACTTCTGATGTGTACTCATTTCTTCAACTCCAGATGCGGACGGGTCATCGGCAGCAATCCCTGTGGCCGCCAGATCATCATGAACACCATCAAGAGGCCGAACATCAGCATGCGGTACTCGTTGAATTCGCGGGCCAGCTCCGGCAGCACCGTCATCACGATGGCAGCCAGCACCACCCCGATCTGGGAGCCCATGCCACCCAGCACCACAATCGCCAGCACAATGGCCGACTCGATAAAGACGAAGGATTCCGGGCTGATAAAGCCCTGCCGCGAGGCAAAGAAGCTGCCTGCGAAACCGGCGAAGGTAGCGCCTATGGTGAAGGCGGTCAGCTTGATGATGGTGGGGTTGAGCCCCAGCGATTTGCAGGCGATCTCGTCTTCCCGCAGCGCTTCCCAGGCGCGGCCAAGGGGCATCCGCAGCAGGCGGTTGATGACGAACAGGGTCACCACCACCAGCACCAGCGCCATCAGGTAGAGGAAGATCACCTTGTGGTTGGCGTTGTAGGTAATGCCGAAGAAGTTGTGGAAGGTATCAAAGCCCCCATCCTTGACGGTGCGGTTGAACTCCAGCCCCCCCAGCGTCGGCTTGGGAATGCCGGAGATGCCGTTCGGGCCGCCGGTCAGGGTGGTCATGTTGTTGAGCAGGATGCGGATGATCTCGCCAAAACCCAGGGTGACGATGGCCAGATAGTCCCCCCGCAGCCGCAGCACCGGGAAACCGAGCAGGAAGCCGAAGGTAGCGGCCATCAGCCCGGCGATGGGTAGGCACTCCCAGAAGCTCAGCCCGAAGTAGGTGTTGAGCAGGGCATAGCTGTAGGCGCCGACCGCGTAGAAGCCGACATAGCCGAGATCGAGCAGACCGGCGAGGCCGACCACCACGTTCAGCCCCAGCCCCAGCATGATGTAAATCAGGGTGAGGGTGGCGAGATCGATGGCGCCGCGAGAGGCCATAAAGGGCCAGCTCACCGCGAACAGCAGCACCAGCACGGCGGTGAGGTTATAGAGCTTGGGCGCCTCTTCCGGGCTCGGCAGCACCAGCTTGGTAAAGCCGACCGAGAAGCCGCTGATGGAGGCCTGAAACAGCTTGGCAATCTGGCCGCGCAGCATCTGGAACCAGAAAACGAGGGTGGCGCCCCCCAGTAGCCAGGCCAGCGACACATCGAGGCGGCTCACTACCTGCAGGCTGGAGCCATCGGTCTCCAGCTTGAAGCCGAGCAGCCAGAAAGAGAGAACCAGCAGCACCAGGCTGGCGATACAGGCGTGGATAAATTGATGTTTCATCACACTTTCTCCACTTCCGGACGACCCAGAATGCCGGTCGGCATAAAGAGCAGCACAAAAATGAGCAGGGCGAACGCCATCACATCCTTGTACTCGGTGCTGAGATAACCGGCGGTGAGGGCTTCAACCACACCGAGCAGCAGGCCGCCCAGTACGGCGCCCGGAATGCTGCCGATGCCGCCCAATACAGCGGCAGTGAAGGCCTTCAGACCGGCCATAAAGCCGAGGTAGGGGTTGATGACGCCGTAATACATGCCGAGCAGCACCCCGGCGACGGCGGCCAGCGCGGCCCCCAGCACGAAGGTGATGGAGATGACCACGTGGGTGTCTATCCCTAACAGGTTGGCCATCTTGATATCTTCCGAACAGGCGCGGCAGGCGCGGCCCATGCGGGAGCGGCCGATGAACTGGGTCAGTGCCAGCATGGTGATGAAAGTCACCACGAAGATAATCAGCTGCATATAGGAGAGGCTGGCCTGAAAACCATCTTCACCCCCCAGGGTCCAGCCACCGGAGATCAGGCTGGGCATGGCGATATCCCGTGAGCCCTGCGCCATTCGCATCATGTTCTGAAGGAAGATCGACATGCCGATGGCGGAGATGAGGGGGATCAGCCGGTTGCCACCGCGCAGTGGCCGGTAGGCGACCCGCTCGATGCTCCAGCCATAGGTGCCGGTGATGATGATACTGACCAGGAAGGCGCCCCCCAGCAGTAGAAAGGTGCTGTCGATGCCCATCATCATGAGCCCCGCCATCACCATAAAAGCGACATAGGAGCCGATCATGTAAACCTCGCCGTGGGCGAAGTTGATCATGCCGATGATGCCATAGACCATGGTGTAGCCAATGGCGATCAACGCATAGGTGCTGCCTATGGTTAATCCGTTCAGCAGTTGCTGAACCAGATAGAGGAGGTGTTCGGACATACTGCGTTCCCTGTACTTGCCCGCAAAGAGAGGAGGGGGTGAGCGTACTCACCCCCGATCGGCAGATTATTTGACTTGGCTGGAAGTACCGTCAGCGTGCCACTGGAACACACCGAATTCGAAGCCTTTCAGGTCACCGTTCGGTGCCCAGGTCAGGGGGCCCATCACGGTATCGATCGGCGCAGCCTTGATGGCGGCGGCAACTGCAGCCGGGTCATCTTCACCCGCCTTGGCGATACCGGCTGCCAGGGTTTGCACCGCTGCATAGGTGGTCCAGACGAACGGGCCGGAGGAGTCCTGACCCTTGGCCTTGAACGCCGCCACCAGCGGGGCGTTGGCAGGTACCAGATCGTATTTGTTCGGCAGGGTCACCAGCAGGCCTTCGGAAGCCGGGCCACCGATGGCGGAGATATCCTTGTTACCCACCCCTTCCGGGCCCATGAACTTGGCTTTCAGCCCTTTCTCGCCAGCCTGACGCAGGATCAGACCCAGCTCAGGGTGATAGCCGCCGTAGTAGACGAAATCGACGTTCTCTTTCTGCAGTTTGGCGATCAGGGCGGAGAAGTCCTTGTCACCGGCGGTGATCCCTTCAAAGGCCACCACTTTCACGCCAGCCTTGTCGAGCGCCGCTTTGACGCTGGAAGCGATCCCTTCACCGTACTGCTTCTTGTCGTGGATAACGGCCACGCGCTGGGGTTTGACCTGCTCGATGATGTACTTGGCGGCAGTCGGGCCCTGATCGCTATCCAGGCCGATGGTGCGCAGGGTCAGCTGGTAACCGCGCTCGGTGATCTTGGGGTTGGTGGAGGCGGGGGTGACCATCAGGATCCCCTCGTCTTCATAGATGTCGGAGGCGGGCAGGGTGTTGTCGGAGCAGAGGTGGCCGACCACAAACTTGACGCCGTCGTTCACCACCTTGTTGGCGACGGCCACCGCCTGTTTGGGATCGCAGGCATCGTCATAGACGACCGCTTCGATCTGCTTGCCATTGATGCCGCCAGCCTTGTTGATCTGCTCGACCGCCATCTTGCCGCCGGTGAACTGCATGTCCCCGTACTGGGCGACCGGGCCGGTGACCGGGCCTGCGATACCTATCTTGATGGTGTCTGCCGCGTGGGCGATGGAGATCGATCCAAACAGAGCCAAAGAAACCGCTGCGCCAACTGTGATTTTGCTCAACTTATGCATTGATTCGTCCCTTAATCAGTGGATTGTTTCATTTCCGTGTGCCATTCCGGATCTACATCCCGTGCATCCGGCTATAGGTATGGTTCTATCATTCCTCACGGGGCAATAACAAGCTGTTAAAGATACTAACCAGAGGGGGTTGGATGGGCGGATTTTGAAATAAATGACCTGTTATTTTCGGCTAATCAGAGCTTAATTTTGATTTGTTGACTTAACATCTTGGTAACGAGAGGCGATTCTGACAAACGCCAGAGGATTAATCTGGCGATATTTTACTCTGACAGCGCTCCCATTTTGACCACAATCCATTTGCGCAAACAGAAATGAGCGCCTAAATTAGCCGGCATTGACAATTCCGTGGCAGAGCTCGTTAAAACCAAGCCTTTATTCGGGAAATCTGCTAATGTTCCGCCTTTGACAGTCAGGAGACAGAGATGGCCACTATCAAGGATGTCGCCTCGCGCGCAGGCGTATCCATCTCCACCGTCTCACATGTGCTCAACCACACTCGGCGGGTCAGCGAAGACGCGACCCAGAAAGTGATTGAGGCGGTGGCAGAACTCAACTACGCGCCCAACTCGGTAGCGCGCAGTCTTAAAATAAATTCGACCAAGACCATTGGTATGCTGGTCACCACCAGCGTAAACCCCTTCTTCGCAGAAGTGGTGCAAGGGGTTGAAGCGTACTGCTTCGAACAGGGCTACAGCCTGATCCTCTGCAACACCGAAAACCAGCCGCCTCGCCAACAGCATTACCTGAGAATGCTGATGGAAAAACGGGTGGATGGCCTGCTGGTATTGGGTACCGATATCGACACCCCGTTGCGCGACATGCTGCGCATCCACAAGAACGTGCCGCAGGTGGTACTGGATTGGGGCACGGAGTGCGATTTCGCCAACGTCATCAACGACAACGCCCGCATCGGCGCCCGCATGGCCGTTCGCCATCTGCTGGAGCTGGGGCACCGCGATATCGTCTGCATCACTGGCCAGCTCTCCAAGCCGACCACCCAGCAGCGACTGGACGGGGTACGTGATGCGCTCGGTGAACATGGTCTGACCCTCAAAGATGAACAGGTCTTTGAAGGGGACTACGAGAGCCAGAGCGGCTTCGATGCCATGCAGCGTATCCTGGCCCTGCAGCCTCGTCCGACCGCGGTCTTTGCCTTTGACGATCCCATGGCGATCGGCGCGATTTGCGCTGCCTGGGAAGCGGGAGTCAAGGTGCCGGACGATATCTCCATCATCGGTTACGACGATGTGGAGATGGCGCGCTTCTCCAGCCCGCCGCTGACCACCATCCGCCACCCGAAGGCCGAACTGGGCCAGCTGGCGGTGAAGCATCTGGTCAGCCGGATCCGCAACAAGGAGCTGGAAGTGGAGTCGATGACGGTACAGCCCGAGCTGATCGTCCGTCGCTCGGTCAAACCGCTGCGTTAATCCGCACCCGTTGCCAAAACGAAAAACCCCCTCTGTCACGAGGGGGTTTTTGTTTATGGGCGGTTTACTTCAGTTCCGGCCAGTAGGCTTTGTTGGCCTCTATCAAGTCATCGAGAATGGACTTGGCTACCGAGGCACTGGGCACTGTCTTGGATAGGGTGATCGCTTGCCACAGCTTCTGGTAAGAGTGCTCGACCCAGGCTTCGACCACCAGTTTCTCGACCGCGACCTGCTGACCCATCATGCCCTGCTGGAACAGCGGGATGCTGCCCACCTGCAGCGGCTCTGGTCCGCTGCTGCCGACCAGGCAGGGGATCTCGACCATGGCTTCCGGGTCAAAGTTGGGGATGGCGCCGCGATTGGGAACGATCAGCAACATCCGCTCTTGGGTGTTGAAGGCAATGGCGGTTGCCAGGTCAACGATATAGGAGGCGTGTTCATCGATCTCCAGCTCGCCCGCTGCTGAATTGCCTGCCTTGACGATGTCGGTACAGGCGGTGAAGACCTGCTTCTCGCGGTGCTCCATCACCTCGTTGGCGCGGGTGTGTTCCGGGTTGGAGTGGGCCACCACATAGTCCGGGTAGAGGTAGTACTTCAGATAGGTGTTGGGCAGGGTATCCGGGTCGAGCGCCCATACATCCTTTGCCTTGGCGAAGGTATCGTTCCAGCTTGCTTCGGCATGGCTGGCGCTATTGGGCACATAGCCGTGGCGGGCGACGTGCTCCTTGATCTTCGGCATCAGGTCGTTACCTTCCAGATCCTCGATGCGGGTCCACCAGCCAAAGTGGTTGAGGCCGTAGTAGCGTACCCGCATCTCTTTGCGGGATTTGAGACCGGCAATCTGGGCCATGCGCCCCTCGATCCCGATCGGCATGTCGCAGATGTTGAGGATTTTGGCGTTGGGACGCAGGCGACGGGTCGCTTCGGCCACAATGGCGGCCGGGTTGGAGTAGTTGAGCATCCAGGCATTGGGTGAGTACTGCTCCATATAGTCGACCAGCTCCAGCACTCCGCCGATGGAGCGCATGCCGTAGGCGATACCGCCCGGGCCGCAGGTCTCCTGACCGACCACGCCATGACGCAGCGGGATCTTCTCGTCCAGCTCGCGCATCGGATATTTGCCAACCCGGATATGGGCCATGACGAAATCTACATCGCTAAACGCTGCTTTGGGGTCGGTGCCATAGCTGAAGGCGATCTCGGGAGCCTTCTCTTTCAGCAGGATTTTGCAGGCTTCGGCGATGATCTCCTGACGGGCACCATCGTTGTCGTAGAATTTGATCTCCTTGAGCGGGAAGCGATGTTGATTTTCCAGCAACATCAGAACGATACCAGGAGTAAAAGTGCTGCCACCACCGGCAATGACTACAGAGAATTTTTTCATGATCATGACTCCATTACTAAAGACGATTGTTGATGACTGTTGTTCATAATCGATTCCATATTTTCACGTACCTGAGGTACATGCAGACCGATAATTACCTGGATACTATCGCCATGGCGGACGACACCATGGGCCCCCAATTTAATAAACTCCTCATCTGCAGCGGCTAGCTTGCTGTTAACCAGCGATATTCTTAAGCGGGTGGCACAATTATTCAGACTGCGTATATTTTTGACTCCACCAAGCGCTTCGATAATTTGTGTTGCACTATCACTGCCACGCTGGTTTTTGGCTGCCTGATAATCTGACTTGGAATAAAGCTTTATTTCACTGTCTTCCCGGCCCGGTGTTTTAAGATTGAGTCTGATAATCAGCGCGCGGAATATCAGGAACCAGATTCCGGTAAAGACCAACCCGATAGCGATCTGGGTGAACATCATTCCCGCATGGTTGTGGAACATGGGTATCCAGTTCTGCGGCAGGAACTGGTCGAGCAGACCTCCACCCATGTTGCCGACCACACCAAACAGGTACATCACAGTCGACATGGTGGCTGCCAGCAGGGCGTGGATGGCAAACAGCAGCGGCGAGATGAAGAGGAAGGTGAACTCCAGCGGCTCGGTGATACCGACCAGAATGGCGGTCAGGGTGGCCGGGATCAGCAGGCCTGCCACCTTGGCCTTGTTCTCTTTGGCTGCCGTGGCATAGATGGCCAGAGCAATCCCCATGGCACCGAAAATCTTCGAGTTGCCGTGCAGGGCAAAGCCACCCTGAGGGAACTGTTCAATCAGCGGGCGAGTGCTCTGGCTGAACTCCAGCATGTGCTGTGCCCAATAGAGCTGAATGCCCCCCTCTACTGCCGCTGGACCGAAGATGAAGGGGCCGTAGATAAAGTGATGCAGGCCGGTCGGGATCAAAATCCGCTCGAGGAAGGTGTATACCCACACCCCGACCGGACCCGAGACCAGCATGAAATTCTGCAGGGAGGCGATGCCCATCTGTACTTTTGGCCAGCCAAGCAGGGTCAGCCAGGCGCAGGGGATCATCACGAAGAAGGCGACAATGGTGACAAAGGAGCTGCCCTGAAAGATGCCGAGAAAGACCGGCAGTTGGCGATCAAACAGGCGGTTGTGCAGTGCCGTCACGATGCCGGAGATGACGATGGCCCCTATGATGCTGGTATCCAGGGTTTTGATCCCCGCCACCATGGTGAGGCCACTTTCCCCCCCCACATCCTGACTGAAGTCGACCCCGAAATAACTGCCCCAGGTCATGCCCATGGCGTTGATAAAATAGTTCCAGGTCATGAAACTGACCAATACAGCCAGACAGGCTCTGGCTTGAGCCTTATTTGCCAGACCGATTGGCAGGCCAATGGCAAATATCAGCGGCATATTCCTGAATACTGTCCAGCCACCCTCTTCAATAATATGGATGATCTGGAAGAATAATCCTTGTGGGTTTGCCAGTGATTCACCGACAAACATCGGGTTTTTCAGCATAATTGCAATGCCTACTACCATACCTGCAAAAGGAAAAAGCAGTACAGGAGTGAACATTGCTCCGCCAAAACGTTGAATTTGACTGAGCATATATTGTCCCTTGGTTGAAATAGCTAATCGAATCCTTGCCGGTGTTGCCAGATGCAAATTAGCAACGATAAAAAGAGACCTCATGAAATATCTTGGAATAATGTGATCTGACGCATGCAGTTATTTAGACAAAGATGTCTAACTTTTGCGATATTGTTGTACCTCTTGGTTTCGTGATGTTCTTGCAGCTTTAGTTGAAAGTTAAGTTATTGTTTTTAAGCAATTTAGCTACTTGATTGAGAATAAGATGGTTGGCGTTGTGACCACAGGAGATGTCTAGCAGTGATCTATAAATCGGTGGCTGATCGACTCAGGATCAGGGTAAACGGTGCCGAGTGCCGGGTGGGAGATGTGTTGCCGGGCGAAAAAGCGCTGGCAGAACAGTATGGTGTCTCCCGCATGACCATTCGCAAAGCGGTAGACATGTTGATCGAGTGGGGATTGGTCGAGCGGCGCCACGGCAGCGGCACCTATGTGACGAAAAAGGATGTCCAGCATGAGACCAAAGGGCTGAGCGGGTTTACCGAACTGATGCGCGAGCAGGGGCGCACGTTGACCAGCCAGGTGTTGGAATTTCGCACCATGCCTGCGCCACCGGCCATCGCCAGCCAGCTGAGGGTGAAGGTGAATGAACCCGTCTATTACTCCAGCCGGATCCGCTCGGTGGATGGTCGGGCTCTGCTGCTGGAAGAGAGCTATATGCCGGTCAGACTGTTTCGCAATCTGTCGGTCGCCCATCTGGAAGGGTCCAAATTCGACTACATCGAACGGGAGTGCGGCATCGCGATTGCGGGTAACTATGAGTGCTTCAGTGCCGTGCTGGCGGATCGGGTTACTGCCGAGCTGCTCCATATCGAGCAGGGGGCCCCTATCCTGCGGCTCACCTCGCTCTCATACAGCGAGAGCGGAGAGTTCCTCAACTACTCCATCATGTTCCGCAATGGTAACGACTACCATGTCGACTACCACCTGCACCGTTTTCGTTAATCCGCTCGCCAGCCTGCGGGTTGGTTATTGTCTGGATGCAGGGCCTTTCACGAAGCAGGGAATGGCCCTCTATCTGGTGGATATTCCCCTCGTTTGAGCTGTCTCGCATTTTGCCTGTTAATCGTTTGATCAATATCAACAAAGGGTTAAGTTCTGATGGACTCCCGACTTAACCGTTCCATCCTGTAGGTTGGGTATGACTGTCAAGGATGGTGTCTTATGTTCCCCCCTCGCAAGCTGGGTCACCAGATCACGCTGCTGGCAATCGGCGGCATCGTATTGCTCGCCGTGGTGCTGCTTACCTTTAACCTGTTTGAAAATCGCCAGCGGGCGCTCGCGGCCGAGCAGGCTGCACTGCGTAGCCAGCTCCAGAACGTGGAAGCGGTGATCAAAAACACCAGCCATGAAACCGTGCTGGCGGCGACTCTGATCGCCCAGCGGCCGGATGCAGCCAGGGCGGTGGCCGACAAGGATTGGCAGACCCTCGCCAATCTGTTTGATCCGCTCTGGCCCGCCCTCAAGGCGCAGGGGATCGAGCAGTTCCAGTTCCACCTGCCGCCAGCTACTTCCCTCTATCGGGTACACAAGCCGGAAAAACACGGTGATGACCTCTCTGCCATTCGCCCCACTGTGGTTGAGGTGAATCGCGAGCATCATGCCGTTGGCGGGCTGGAGATTGGCGTGGCTGGTACCGGTTTGCGCGGGGTCGTGCCGGTCACCTTCAACGGGCAGCCGGTCGGTTCGGTGGAGTTCGGTCGTGCTCTGGATGAAAAGCTGTTTGGCCAACTGCTGGACAAGCAGGTGCAGCTCGCCATCTATCTGTTTGAGCAGGGCAAGCTGGTGACGCTGGTTGGCACATCCCGGCTTGGTGAGGCGATGGAGTGGTATCAGCCGGTACTGGCCGGTGAGGAACGCTTCGTCAATATGACGCAGCAGGGGAGTGATTTGCTGGTGATGGCGGCGCCCCTGCGCGATTACTCCGGCAAGGCGGTCGGTATCATCGAGTTGACCCGGGATCACAGTCTGGTCGCGGCCGATCTGGCTCGTCAGGGCTGGCAGATGGCGATCATCTCTCTGGTAGGAGCTCTGGTGATTGCCATGGTGATGGCGTTCGCACTCAATCGCATCAATCGACCGCTGCTCGACAGCGTCAAGGCGCTGGAGGCGCTGGCCAATGGCTCCGGCGATCTCGGCAGCAAGCTGCCAGTGGCGGGGCCGGAGGAGATCCGCCGGCTCGGGTCGGCATTCAATGCCTTTGTTGCCAAGATCCGCGACACCATCAGCCAGCTCACCGCCACTCTGGGCGAACTGGCTGGCGAGAGCGAGCGGTTGTCGCGCAGTGCGGCCGGCAATCTTGGCAGCATGACGCGCCAGCAGGAGCAGACCACCCAGCTCGCCACCGCCATGACCGAGATGACCAGCACGGTACACGAGGTGGCCAACAACACGGCACAGGCGGCCGAAGCGGCCAACGAAGCGGACAATCAGGCGGTCACCGGTGATGAGGTGGTGCAGCAGAGCGTCAACATGATCGAACAGCTGGCCGAGGAGATCGCCAGCGCGGGCAACACGGTGAAAGAGGTTGCCAAGGCCAGCGAGCAGATTGGCTCGGTGCTGGCGGTGATCCAGTCCATCGCCGAGCAGACCAACCTGCTGGCCCTCAACGCCGCCATAGAGGCGGCCCGGGCCGGGGAACAGGGGCGCGGTTTTGCGGTGGTGGCCGACGAGGTGCGCTCGCTGGCCGGGCGCACCCAGCACTCCACCGCCGAGATCCGTGGCACCATCGAGCAGCTGCAACGGGCGGTGGGCACCACGGTGACCATGATCGAACACAGCGTTTCGCGGGCGGGGGAGTCGGTGGAGCGGGCCAATCAGGCGGGGGAAGCCCTCGGCCGGATCAAGGGGGCGGTCAACAGCATTCGTGACATGAACACCCAGATCGCCGCTGCCTCGGAGGAGCAATCCTCGGTGAGCGACGAGATCACCCGCAATATCGTCAGTGTCCACGAGATCTCCCAGGCCACCACGCTGGTGGCGCGGGATACCGCCCATATCGCCAGCCATGTGGCGACCCTGGTGGATAAGCTGGGGGATCTGGCCGGACAGTTCCAGGATGGTTCCAACGTGCGGATGGTGCTGAGTCGTGCCCGCGCCGCTCATATGGGCTGGAAGACCCGGGTGCGCGCCTATCTAGATGGGCAGGAGGGGTTGTCGCGCAGCGAGGCGGTCAGTGACAAGGAGTGCCGCCTTGGCCACTGGTACTTCAGCGAAGGGCAGGCATGCTGCGGCGATCAACCCGCCTTCAGGGCGATGGCCGCCCCCCACGCCAGACTGCATCAGGTGATCCAGCAGATTATCGAGCTGAAAAATCAGCACAAGCATGAAGAGGCAGAGGCTCTCTATCGCGAGATCGAGCAGAACTCAGAGCAGGTAGTGGGCTGCATCGATCAGCTGCTGCAGGAGATGACCAAGCCGGAGCGTTAATGACGAGCGGATCGGATAGCCAAAGGGCTGACAGCGATGTCAGCCCTTTTTCAAGGTGCGGGTCTGGGGCGAGGTTACTGCTCCGGACGCAGATCCTGATAACGGGCGGCGGTGATGAACTGGCCGAAGGTTTCACACCAGACGATCACGCTGCTGAAGCGGGCCGGATCGATCGTGGCGGGCAGCGGCACGATAAAGTTGTCGAAGGTCTTCACCGGCCCGACTCGCACCATCTGATCCTTGAGGCGGGCAAAATCGGCTTCGGTCTCGACAAACTCGGGGGAGAGGTAGAGCTGGTAGTCCGGCCCGGGGGCCAGCTTGCCCATCAAGCTGACGGCATCCGGCCCTATGCTCACCTTGCCTTCCCCCCAGTGCAGCCGATCGCTGTCTTTCAGATCCCGGCGAAAGGTGCCGTGGAATCTCGCTTGCTGCTGGCTGGCCGCTACCTGCTCGGTATCAGGTGCGGGTGGCGCGATCAGGATCGGCAGGGTGTAGACTCCGGCGGCAAAGCCTGCCGCCGCGACCAGCAGATGGGTGCCCAGCAGCAGGGCCATGGTTTTGCGTTTCATGATATCTCGGTCGTTGATGAACAGGTGCCAGCATCATAGCAGTGGTGCTGGCTAAACCGCTTGTCATCCAGCGCTATGGAGCCGGATGTTTGCGCAGCCGCGGTTGATATGGCTTAGAGGCTGGCGAAATCCACCTCGGGCAGGGTTTCGAAGCCGGGGCCATGATGGATTCGACAATGACCAATCAGTACCAAGTTGCATACTCCGCAGGCCTGTAGGTTCGCTTAGTGCAGCGAAATCGGACTCGCTAGGGGGGGGGGCTCGGCTGTTTCAGTGAGTAAGTTGCGGCCAGCCGGAGGGGGGAAATCGGGGATAGCTGTAGAGGAAAGAGCGATATACAACAAGTTAGATCTTCAGCTAATCAATGGCTATGGGTTGGCAAGAGGGATATGTCATAGCCCCGAGAGTATTTTCCTCTCGGGGCGTGATATCCAGAAGAGCATGCTATAAAAGCAAAAAGCCTCAGGAATTGACCACCAAATTACTGTTCGGTTAATTGCAGTGTCGCCATAATTGGCAAATGATCGCTGACGGTTGGCCAATTGATACCAGCATAAACACCAGTCTTGGCTGGAATGGTGACATTTTTGATATTCCAGCGCTGCGCATTGCTGGTAAAAATGTAATCAACCCCGATTTCAGGATTATTTGCAGGCCATGTACGATGCTCCCGATTTAGTGGGGTGATCGAGTTCCAGTATTTTGTGACTTCCTTGATGCTGGTGGTTTCTGGCGTGTCATTAAAATCACCCATGAGCACTTTTATGCCACGAATTTCAATTGTCCGGTCATTAAGCTCCTGGATTTGGCCAATCCGTATTTCTGGATTCTCCTTGGTATCCAGATGGGTGTTGATTGCGGTAATAGTGGCCGGGAAGCCCGGCACGGAAACTTCGGTGATCAGCGCTATTCGTTGTTCTCTGTTACCGGATGGCAGTTGTACAATTTCTTTGGTTTTGATCGGATATTTTGACAAGAATGCCAAACCATATTTACCACCATCAAAGTCAATTGCTGCACCAAACACACCGTTCATGCCGGTGAGTTTTTTTAATTCAGCCAAGTGATCGATATTACCACTGCGCTTTGTTAGTTGATCAACTTCCTGCAATGCAACAATATCAGCTGAACTAGCCTTTATTGCTGCTGCAATAGAGCTGATATTTGACACTTTTGCCGCACCAATATTGAACGTGGCAACAGTGATGGATGGGCCTTTATTTTGTGCAAACACCTTGTTGGGTAACCCGTTCATGGCGCTGGCCACTTCACGGCTGTTCTGGTTGTTGTTGGCTCGCCCATCCTGAGCATTGGCACAGAGTGGAAGTGTTAGCGCCCCAATGAAAAAAAGACTGTATAGTTTGTTCATAAATATCTCTATAGAAAATGCTGTCTTTTGCGTTATTTTTTTATCGGAAAAGGAATGGTTTTATGGAGGTTTTTATATTCAACCTCTGATTTTTATACACTAAGTTTTCGATGAGAATTAACCAAGTTGTTTTTGCTGTTATTGTGATGCAGCCCACTATTCAGGAGTTTCAACTGCCCCATTATTAAACAGGTATTTATAAAGAAAATAATAGCAGTGTGAATGGTGCCAGCCATAGTTGATCGGCGTCAGGCAGACATACCACAAGCTACCACTTTCTGTAGGTGCGATTAGCTCAGCGTAATCGGACGAACGAGAAGCTTTGATTGCGGTTGTTGCCGTGCAACAGCGTCGGCCAGCCGGAGGGGAAAATTCGGCTGGCTGTGATAGCGGGAGATCCTATTTACGCTAACGTCCGATTACGCCTGACGGCTAATCGAACCTACGGGCTACCATTTTGTATCGAAAAGTGAATAGTTTTTAATATATTTTGTTTGATACTCCAACTCAGGAAATAATGACGCCTCATAGATCCCACAGAAGGAAAGCTCTTTTAATATTTTGTCTTTGAATTTTTTAGGTATAACAAAAGAGCGAGACATTTTATCAAACTCATCATTTATCTTAATGTATTGTCTGTTCGCTAGTATTTTTCCAGTGTGACAGGTGAAACAGCCTTGTTGGGTTATTAGTCTTTTATTTAAACGTTTAGGTGAATACATGAAGCCTGCATGTTTTATTCTGTAGTTTGTACCACCACGAAGCTCATTGAAAATTAAATCGAAGCCTACATTTATGGGCTGTCCGCGGAAGTTACCTTGAGGTGTCAATAGCTGCTCAAGTGGCTTGTTATTTATTGCTATCTGATTTCGAATGAAGCTAATGTTACGTTCATCTATTATATTGAAAACTTTAATGAAAAGTTCTCTTAAATCATCAGCATCATTGAATAATATCAATTCTCTTGTTAGTATTTCGCCGAAATTAAAGTTGTAATAATCAAAGGAATATATATCCTCTATGTAATCTGGTAAGAAGAATAGTCGCCCATCGATATCTTTATCTCCAGAACAAGCAAAATATAGAGCAACTAATACGTTTTCTGTCCAATCAAGAAGTCTTGTTGGTAATCCGTAATGTTGTGCATATGTCAAAAGCTCTAATGTATCGGTGTGGCGTTCTCTAGCTTCTGGATGAATTCTAACAAATTCACTGATTAGTTTATTTTCATCATAGTAATTACCATTGACGGGGCGGAATAGACTTGGGATAAGCTTATGACTTGAGTTAGAGTGCCCCCTAAACCACCAATTTTTAGAGTTGTGTGATTTTTCTGAAGTCGCTAGCCATATTGCGTCTGCAACACATTTAATTTCAATCGGATTGGTTTGGTTATTTATTTTCATACATTCCCATATAAAATAATGAGTTGAGAAAAATACTACTATAGTCTTTTATTCATATCAAAAATTTTAATTAAATATGTGATGTAACTTTAATTTTATTAATTATGACATTAGATTATTTTGTGTCCTTCTAAAAGGAAGTTGTGGATTTTACTTTATTTTCAGTCATATTGCCGTTATTCATATATGCCGATAAGAACTTACACACCCTATTTCGTGTATCCATATAATAAAAAACGGCGCCTTAACGGCGCCGTTTTATATATCACTCAACCCAACCCAAATCACTGCAGCAGGGAGATATCCGCGACTTGCAGGAACAGGTTGCGCAGGTTGTTCAGCAGCGCCAGACGGTTGGCCTTGAGGGCTTCGTCGTCGGCCATCACCATCACTTCGTTGAAGAAGGTGTCGACCGGCTCGCGCAGGGCGGCCAGACGGGTGAGGGCAGCCTGATAGTCACCGGCGGCGAACAGCGGGGCCAGTTCGGCTTGCAGTTCGGCAACCTGGGTAGCCAGCGCCTTCTCGGCGGCATCGACCAGCAGTTCCGGTTTGACGGCAGTCGGCAATTCGCCTTCGACCTTGGCCAGAATGTTGCTCACGCGCTTGTTGGCTGCAGCCAGTGCCAGTGCGGCATCCAGGGTGCGGAAGTGGCTGACGGCCTTGACGCGACGATCGAAGTCGAGCGGACGGGTCGGGCGGCGGGCCAGTACGGCCAGCACCACGTCGGCACCGATGCCTTCGTCCTGATAGGCGGCGCGGAAGCGGCCCAGCATAAAGTCGACCACGTCGGTAACGACGGTTTTGTTGGTCAGCTTGTCGCCGTAGACGCGTACCGCTTCTTCAACCAGTTCAACCAGATCCAGATCCAGCTGCTTCTCGGTCATGATGCGCAGGGCACCGATGGCGGCGCGACGCAGGGCGAACGGGTCTTTATCACCCTTCGGCAGCATGCCGATGCCGAAGATACCGGCCAGGGTGTCGAACTTGTCGGCCAGCGCGACGGCGCAGGCAACCAGACCAGACGGCAGGGCATCACCGGCAAAGCGCGGCATGTACTGCTCGTTGAGGGCCACGGCCACCGCTTCGTCTTCGCCATCGTGACGGGCGTAGTGCATCCCCATGACACCCTGGGTGTCGGTGAACTCGCCGACCATGTTGGTCATCAGGTCACACTTGGAGAGCAGACCGGCACGCTTGGCCTGAGCTACGTCGGCGCCGATACGCTCGGCGATAAAGCCGGCAACGGTCTCGATGCGCTCGACCTTGGCCTTGACGGTGCCCAGCTGTTGCTGGAACAGCACGGTTTCAAGGCGCGGCAGGCGAGAGGCCAGGGTCTGCTTGAGGTCGGTCTTGAAGAAGAATTCGGCGTCAGAGAGACGGGGGCGAACCACCTTCTCGTTGCCGCTGATGATCTGGCTCGGGTCTTTGGACTCGATGTTGGTGACGAAGATGAACTTCGGCAGCAGCTTGCCGTTCTTGTCGTAGACCGGGAAGTACTTCTGGTCACCCTTCATGGTGTGAACCAGCGCTTCAGCCGGCACGGCCAGGAACTTCTCTTCGAAGTTGGCGGTCAGCACCACAGGCCACTCGACCAGTGCGGTCACTTCTTCCAGCAGGGCGTCGTCCAGATCGGCTACGCCACCGAAGGCGGCAGCGGCCGCTTCGACGTCAGCCTTGATCTTGGCCTTGCGCGCCATGAAGTCGGCAATCACCATGCCGCGCTCCTGCAGGATCTGCGGGTACTGGCTGGCGTTGTCGATGGTGAATTCGCTCTCGCCCATAAAGCGGTGGCCGCGAAGGGTGCGGGCAGAGTCGATACCCAGAATATGGGCGGGAACCAGCTCGCCATCCAGCAGCAGGGTCACGGTGAAGACCGGACGCACGAACTGGATGGTCTTGTCGCCCCAGCGCATCATTTTCGGGATGGGCAGCTTGGCCAGCGCCTGGCTAACCAGCTCGCCCAGCAGATCGACGGCCGGACGGCCTTCGACCTTGGCGGTGTGAACCAGCCACTCACCCTTGTCGGTGACCAGACGCTCGGCTTGCTCAACGGTGATGCCGTTGCCACGGGCCCAGCCTTCGGCAGCCTTGGTCGGCTTGCCTTCGGCATCGAACGCCTGAGCCACGGCCGGGCCGCGCTTCTCGACGCTCTTGCTCGGCTGTTCGCCAGCCAGCTGGCTTACCTTCAGCGCCAGACGGCGCGGTGAAGCAAACCACTCGACGTCGCCGAAGGCCAGATCGGCCTTGGTCAGTTCGGCTTTGAAGTTGTCGGCAAAGGCTTCGGCCAGGGAGCGCAGGGCTTTGGGCGGCAGCTCAGCAGTACCGATCTCTACCAGAAATGTATGTTGTGCCATGTCCGTTCCTTAACCTTGCTTGTTCTCACTGCGCTGACACATCGGGAAGCCCAGCGCTTCGCGGGAGGCGTAGTATGCCTCTGCCACGGCCTTGGTCAGGGTGCGAATGCGCAGGATATAGCGCTGACGCTCGGTGACCGAGATGGCCTTGCGGGCATCCAGCAGGTTGAAGGAGTGAGCGGCTTTGAGGATGCGCTCGTAGGCAGGCAGCGGCAGCGGTTTTTCCAGTGCCAGCAGATTCTGGGCTTCCTTCTCGTACTGCTCGAAGCAGTGGAACAGGAACTCCACATCGGCGTGTTCGAAGTTGTAGGTGGATTGCTCCACTTCGTTCTGGTGGAACACGTCGCCGTAGGTGGTCTTGCCCAGCGGGCCGTCAGACCAGACCAGATCGTAGACGCTGTCCACGCCCTGAATGTACATGGCCAGACGCTCGAGACCGTAGGTGATCTCGCCAGTGACCGGCTTGCACTCGAGGCCGCCAACTTGCTGGAAGTAGGTGAACTGGGTCACTTCCATGCCGTTCAGCCACACTTCCCAACCCAGACCCCAGGCACCCAGGGTCGGGTTTTCCCAGTTGTCTTCCACGAAGCGGATGTCGTGGATTTCAGGGTCCATGCCCAGCTCTTTCAGGGAGCCCAGATAGAGTTCCTGAATGTTGTCGGGGGAAGGCTTGATGATCACCTGGAACTGGTAGTAGTGCTGCAGGCGGTTCGGGTTTTCACCGTAGCGGCCGTCAGTCGGACGGCGGGACGGTTGCACGTAAGCGCAGGCGATGGGCTCCGGGCCCAGGGCACGCAGACAGGTCATGGGGTGGGAGGTACCGGCACCCACTTCCATATCCAGCGGCTGAATGATGGTACAGCCCTGGCGGGACCAATAGTCCTGCAGCTGCAGGATCAGGCCCTGAAAGGTTTTGACATCGAATTTTTGCATAATTTTTTTCGCGCGAAGTGAAAATCAGAGCAAGATTTGCTGAATGTGAACCGAGGGAGTATACCGTCTGGCATGGTCGGATAATAGGCGAAATTGCAGCGGATTCGCGGGATGGTGCTGCGCTGTGGCTGGTCGGGCTGGATGTCCGGTATATGATGTGAGCAGTGCCGCCTGCAGAGTGGGCAGGGTCGGGCAAACCGCTGAAATAACGAGGGAGAGGAAATGGAACTGCGCTGCGCCTGGGTGACCAAAGACCCGGAATACATTGAATACCATGACAAACAGTGGGGCAGGCCGGTCTACGACGCCCGCGAGCTGTTTGCCAAGCTCTGCCTCGACGGCCAGCAGGCGGGGCTGTCGTGGATCACCATCCTCAAGCGCACCGAAAGCTATTACCGCGCCTATGCCGACTTTGATCCGGTGCAGATTGCCCGCTTCGACGAGCAGGATGTAGAGCGGTTGATGCAGGACACCGGCATCATCCGCAACCGGCTCAAGGTGCAGTCGATCATCAGAAATGCCCGCGCTTATCTGGCGTTGCAGGAGCAGGGGATCGACTTCGCCGACTACCTGTGGGGTTTTGTCGGCGGCGCCCCCATCGTCAACCAGCGGCAGGGCAACGGCGATATTCCGGCGACCTCGCCGGAGTCGGATGCCATGTCGAAAGCGCTCAAGAAGCTCGGCTTCAACTTCGTCGGCAGCACCATCTGTTACGCCTTTATGCAGGCGGTGGGGATGGTGAACGATCATCTGGTCAGTTGTCCTTGCCACGCCGAGTGTCAGTTACCGCGCTGACGACCCGCCGATTGGACAAAAAAACACCACTCTCGCCATCTGTTCAGGCTTGCGTCAGACAATGGCGTGCCAGCGCGTTACAATCCGGCCCCCGGCATGGTGCCGGATTGTTTTCACAGAGGTTTTTTCATGCGAGCCAAGATCCTGGTGCCTGCTCTGGCACTGACCGTTGCCCTGAGCGGCTGTACCACCAACCCCTACACAGGTGAATCCCAGACCTCCAAAGGTGCCTGGGGCGCGCTGGCTGGCGCCGCTGCCGGTGCGGCCGTAGGTGCGCTCTCTTCCAGCAAGGGTGACCGCAAGAAGGGCATCCTGACCGGCGTTGCTGCCGGCGCGGCGCTGGGTGGCGGTATCGGCTACTACATGGACGTGCAGGAAGCCAAGCTGCGCGAGAAGCTGCAGGGCACCGGCGTCAGCGTGACCCGCAATGGCAATGAGCTGATCCTCAACATGCCGAACAACGTGACCTTCGACAGCTCCAGCTCCCAGCTGAAAGCGGCCGGTGCCAACACCCTCTCCGGCGTGGCCATGGTCGTTGCCGAGTTCGACAAGACCCGCCTGAACGTGGTCGGTCACACCGACAGTACCGGTTCCCGCGATCTGAACATGAAGCTCTCCCGCGATCGTGCCGATGCCGTTGCCGCCCAGCTGATTGGTCAGGGCGTAGCAGGTAGCCGCATCTCCACCACCGGCGTGGGCCCGGATCAGCCGGTTGCTACCAACAGCACCGCCGCTGGCAAAGCCCAGAACCGCCGCGTGACCATTACCCTGACCCCGACCGCCTAAGTCGTTCAGGTTTCGGTAACGAAAAGGCCCCGCCAGTGATGGCGGGGCCTTTCTATTGGCGCCGTGGCGAGCAATGACGCCTTGTTGTTTGCTCCCTTCTCCCCTCGTGGGAGAAGGGGTGGGGATGAGGGGGATAAGCGCCTCTTAGACAGCCGCTGTCAGCTGCACTTCCACCTTGTAGCCTTCGTGGGCGAGGCGGGCTTGTACACAGGCGCGCACGGGGGCGGTGCCAGCCGGAATCCAGGCATCCCACTGCTCGTTGAAGGCTGCGATGTCACCAATGTCTTTGAGATAGATATTGGCCATCAGGATCTTGTCTACGCCGGAGCCGTTGGCTTCCAGCAGGCGCTGCAGGCTTGCCAGCACTTCGCGGGTCTGCTGGTGGATGTCGGCCTCTTCGCTGACGGGCACTTCCACCACGTAGAGGGTGCCATTGTGGATGACCACGTCTGACCAACGCTGGGTGGTGCCGATTCGGGTAATGGTTGTCATGGAGTGCTCCGGTACGGGGGCTTATTGACCCTTGCGGATCAGATAGCGGTAGGGGGCCTGCTCTGTCTCGCTGGCGACCAGGGTGTGATCCATAAAGCGGCAGAAACTGGGGATGTCGCGGGTGGTTGAAGGATCGTCGGCGCTGACCAGCAGGGTCTCGCCATCCGCCATCAGCCGCACTTTCTTGCGAACCATCATAACGGGTTCCGGGCAACGAAGCCCGATTGCGTCCAACTCGTGAGTTGCGCCGCAGAATAAATCACTCATCTATTATCAACCTTCAACCTATTCGGCTGCCAATGATACTCAGGGCTAAAAAATAATCAAACAAACGACCCATTCACCAGCATATGTAACCGAAATGTTATTCGACCCTATCCAGCTTGCGCTGGACGAGTAATATAAAAATTGAACCATATTCAACAAGGAGGTGAATATGCAGGTCTCCTACGGCAGATTACAAGCCTATGCAGGCATGGGGTTCTTGTCCTTCGCCATGATAGTGATGGGCAGCCCGATCGGGAATACCGGTACCTGGTTCGGCTCCATGGTGATGGTCGGGTTGGGGCTCTGGATCGAGCTCAGCGATTACTATGACGAGGATGAGGACGAGAACGATCAATCCTGAATCGGATGACGATTCAACAACAAAGGCGGAGCAATTCCGCCTTTGTCATTTCTGCCGTTTGGCAATGTGCCCGGATTAGCGGGTCGAGCGCATCGCCCGCTCCAGATGCAGCGCCGTCTGCTCCGGGTTGGCCTTGGGGTCGTTGAAGAAGTTGCTCAGCACATCGAGGATCGCCTGCCGCATATTGGTCGGCGTCGCCATCCCTTCCGCCATGCTGGGCAGCAGGTTGTCCTGCTTTTCCGCCAGCAGGAAGTCCTGATAGGAACGGACGGCGCAGCGGTCGAACTTGCTCATGTCGGGATTGGTCAGCGCCGGAATAGACCCCTTCACCCGATTGAACTCCTCCTGGAATTTTGGCGTCATCAGCAGCTGGGCCAGATCCCCCTGCGCCTGCAGCTGGGCCGGATCCCGCTGTTTGAACATGGCGATGGAGTCGAGGTTGTAGCTGAACAGTCCGGCGCTGCCCGGGCTTGGCAGACAGGCGATATCCTCACCCGGTCGGTAGTTGCCCGCACTCAGTTCCCCCTTCACCCAGTCCCCCATCAACTGCATAGCGGCGCCACCGCTCTCCAGCAGATTGGTGGCCTGATGCCACTTCAGACCGGCGTATTTTTGCGGCACATAGGCGCGCAGCTGCTGGAAGCGGGTCAGCACCCGCACCATGTCGGGGCCGGTCAGGGTGGCGCTGTCCTGTTCGAGGAACGCCTTGCGATAGAATTCTTTTCCGCCCTCACCGAGTGCCACTGTTTCAAACAACACCGCCAGCTGCCAGGGCTCGTTGCCAATGGCGAGCGGGGTGATGCCCCGTTTTTTAAGCTGGTCGGCGACGGTGACAAACTGGGCCCAGTCGGTGGGCGGAGTCAGCTTGTTGCGCTCGAAGATCTTGCGGTTGAGCCACAGCCAGTTGACCCGGTGGATGCCGGTGGGCACCGCCATCAGGGCGCCATTCTGGCTGAGGGTGGCACGCACCATGGGCGGCATCTGACTGTACCAGCCGAGGTGTTCGGCCATCGGGCTGAGATCGCGCAAAAAGCCGAGTCCGGCCCACTCCTTGAGCTCATAGCCCTTGAGGTGGGCCGCTTCGGGCGGGTTGGCCGCCAGTGCCCGGCTCTTCAATACCGTCATGGCACTCTTGCCGCCGCCGCCCTGTACCGCAAAGTCGTTCCACTGGTTGCCCTGTTTGGTCCACTCGGATTTGAGCACTTCGACCGCTTTCGCTTCGCCGCCGGATGTCCACCAGTGCAGCACCTCCACTTGGGAGGCGGCAACGGGAGCAGAGAGCAGGGCGATAACAGAAAAAGACAACCACTTCATAAGGTTACTGCCTTGGTAGGGAGAGCGTGGCCTGCAGGCCACCTTGCGGACGATTTTCCAGCACCAGATCGCCGCCGTGGGCGTGGGCGATGTTGCGGGCGATGCCAAGGCCGAGGCCGGTGCCGGCTTGATCGGTACTGAGCCGGTAATAGGGCTCGAAGATACGCTCGAACTGATCGTCCGGCAGGCCGGGGCCCTCATCCATGATAAAGAGGATCAGCATCTCCTCGTCATCCATGATGATGATGCGCACCTTCTGGCCGTACTTGATGCCGTTGTCCACCAGATTGCCGATGCAGCGCTTGAGCGCCAGCAGCTTGCCGCGATAGGGCCACTTGCAGTGGCCTTCGATGGTCAGCCGCTCGTCGTGCAGGTTCATCGACTCCGCCATCTGTTCAAGCAGGGCGTTGATGTCGATATCCTCGATATTCTCGTGAATGTCGGTCTCTTTGACCGTCTGCAACGCCCCTTTCACCATCAGCTCCAGTTCGTCGAGATCCTTGTTGAACTTGGCGATTTGCACCTCGTCGTCGAGCAGTTCGACCCGCAGCCGCAGTCGGGTGATAGGGGTCTTGAGATCGTGGGAGATGGAGCTGAACAGCCGTTCCCGATCATCGATATAACGGCGAATGCGGTGCTGCATGATGTTGAAGGCGCGGGTGGCCGCCACGATTTCCGACGCCCCTTCCTCTTTGAGCGAAGGCTGGTCGATATCCTTGCCCAGATTGACCGCCGCCTTGGCGAGACGGCGCAGCGGGCGGGTCTGCCAGCGCACCAGCATAAAGGTGAAGAAGCAGAGGAACACCGTCATCAGGGCGATGAAACGCACCTGGTTGCTCGGCATCACGGTATCGTCGAGGGTCATGTAGGGGGCGGGCAGCAGGGCTGCCAGATAGAGCCACTCCCCCTTTTCAATCTCGATCTGGGTCACCAGCACCGGCGGATTGAGCGGCTCCAGCGACAGGGTGTAGCGGGCCCAGGAGGAGGGGAGATCCGCCAGCAGGGTGTCGTTATTGAAGACGTGGAGGTCATCGGGTCGGGAGAAGTCCACCTTGATCGCCATGGCGTCGGAGAGCTTGCGGGTCAGCACTCCCTGCACCTCCTCCAGCACCTGCGTCTTGCGTTCGCTGTCGGGGATGGCGTTGATGTGGATTTCCTCTTCGTTGAGCGAGACGAAGAAGCGGCTGCCCCCCATGTTGCGCAGTTGGTCCAGCGCGATATGGCGATACTGCAGCGGCAGGGATTTGAAGAAGTTGACGGTGGAAGCGGCAGACATGGCGAGGTTGCGGGTGGTGCTGAGCATCCCCTCCAGCTCCCGCTTCTGGATCTGCTGCATCCAGATGCCGGTCAGAATGGTCTGGGAGAGCAGGATGGCCAGCAACAGCAGCAGGATCATCCGTGACAACAGGGAGCGGGGTACCAGCGCCCCCCAGGACCACTTGTTGCTCATGGCAGTTCGTGTACCTCGGCAATCAGCATGTAGCCGCTGCCGCGGATGGTCTTGATGATGCGCGGGCTCTTGCCGTTGTCGCCCAGCTTCTGGCGCAGACGGCTGATCTGTACGTCGATACCGCGCTCCATCGGCAGGCTTTCGCGGCCGCGGGTGGCATCCGAGATGGTGTCCCGATCCAGCACCACGCCGGGCTGTTGCAGGAACATGCCGAGCAGCATGGCATCGCTGCCGGAGAGATCCAGCAGGCTGCCATCATCATGGGTCAGCTGGTGGCTCAGGGTGTCGAGGGTCCACTCGGCGAAACGCAGGCGGCGGCTTGGTTCTTTCTCTTTTTCCGGCTGGCGGAATTCGGCGCGGCGCAGCAGTGCCTTGATGCGGGCCTGCAGTTCACGGGGGCTGAACGGCTTGGCGATATAGTCGTCGGCACCGAGTTCCAGGCCGATCACCCGATCCGCTTCGTCGGAGGCGGCGGTCAGCATGATGATGGGCACCTGGGAGTCACGACGGATCTGCTGGCAGAGGGTAAAACCGTCCTCGCCGGGCATCATGATGTCCAGAATAATCAGGTCCGGGCTGTGCTGGGCGAGTTGCTGACGCATCTCGTTGCCCTCCGCCGCCGTCAATACCTGAAAGCCCGCCCGGGTCAGGTACTCATTGAGCAGCTCGCGGATCTCTTGGTCGTCATCGACGATCAGCAGTTGTTTGCTCATTGACATATGTATGTGCATCCACCCATTTTTTTGTGCAGATTGAACCTGTCGGGGGAGTAAAAAGCAAGCAAGCCCCCTATCTAATGTGAGGTTTAAGGCAATAACAGCCTATTGATAAGATTAAAACGAAAAAAGGCCGACCCAAACGGGACGGCCAACAGACAGCTTCTGACCACTGACGAGCACCCCGTGTGGCGATCGTCACAGACTTGAAAAGGGGCCAGTCAGACTGGCCCCGAAAAGGGACAACTCTCAGTAGTGCATCCCGTCGATCCGGCTGGTTATCACACCCGTTCAAACACGGTGGCGATGCCCTGGCCCAGACCGATACACATGGTGGCAACCCCCAGGGTGGCATCCTTCTCCTCCATCAGATTGATGAGGGTGGTGGAGATGCGGGCGCCGGAGCAGCCGAGCGGGTGGCCCAGCGCAATGGCGCCACCGTTCAGGTTTACCTTCTCGTCTACCAGATCCTGCAGACCCAGATCCTTCACGCAAGGCAGGGACTGGGCGGCAAACGCCTCGTTCAGCTCGAACAGGTCGATATCACCGACAGTCAGACCGGCACGCTTGAGCGCCTTCTGGGTGGCCGGCACCGGGCCGTAACCCATGATGGCGGCGTCACAGCCGGCGATGGCCATGGCACGTACCTTGGCGCGCGGCGTGAGGCCGAGGGCCTTGGCGCGATCCGCGCTCATCACCAGCATGGCGGCGGCGCCATCGGACAGGGCCGAGGAGCTGCCAGCGGTGACGGTGCCGTTGACCGGGTCAAACACCGGGCGCAGTTGGCTCAGGGTTTCGACCGTGGTCTCCGGGCGGATCACCTCGTCATAGTCGTAGAAGAAGCGGGCGCCGCTGGCGTCGTGGCCTTCTAGCCCGACGATCTCCTTGGCAAAGCGCCCTTCCACGGTTGCGGCGTGGGCGCGGCGGTGGGAGCGGGCGGCAAACTCGTCCTGCTGCTGGCGGCTGATGCCGTGCAGCTTGCCGAGCATCTCGGCGGTCAACCCCATCATGCCGGAGGCTTTCGCCACCGACTTGGCCATGCCGGGGTGGAAGTCAACGCCGTGGCTCATCGGCACGTGGCCCATGTGCTCGACGCCGCCGATGATGAAGATATCCCCATCACCCACCTGAATGGCGCGGGAGGCGTCGTGCAGCGCCTGCATGGAGGAGCCACACAGGCGGTTGACGGTAACCGCCCCTACCTGCTTCGGAATACCGGCCAGCAGCGCGGCGTTGCGGGCGATGTTGAAGCCCTGCTCCAGGGTCTGCTGTACGCAGCCCCAGTAGATATCCTCGATCTCGTTCGGGTCGAGATTGGGGTTGCGCAGCAGGATGGATTTCATCAGGTGCGCGGACAGATCTTCTGCACGCACGTTGCGGAAGGCGCCGCCCTTGGACCGGCCCATCGGGGTCCGGATACAGTCGACAATGACTACGTCTTTCATGAATGGATCTCCTTTCCGCAATCAGTAGAAGGTTTTGCCCTGGGCGGCCATCTCGCGTAAGCGGTCGCTGACGCGGTAGAGCGGGCCCAAGTCGGCATACTGGTCGGCCATGGCCACGTACCGATCCAGACCAATGGTGTCCAGATAGCGGAACACGCCGCCGCGGAAGGGAGGGAAGCCCAGACCGTAGACCAGTGCGATGTCGGCTTCAGCTGGCGTGGCGACTATGCCCTCTTCCAGACAGAGCACCACCTCGTTGATCATCGGGATCATCATGCGAGCGATGATGGCTTCCTTGTCGAAATCCTGTTTCGGCTTGGCGATGGGGGCCAGCAGCTCGTAAGCAGTGGCATCGGCCACCTTCTTCGGCTTGCCCTTCTTGTCCTGCTCGTAGGCGTAGAAGCCCTTGCCGTTCTTCTGACCGAAGCGGTTCACTTCGTACATCACGTCGATGGCGGTGCGACCTTCCTTGCTCATGCGCGCCGGGAAGCCCTGCGCCATCACGTCACCGGCATGGTGACCGGTGTCGATGCCGACCACATCAAGCAGGTAGGCGGGGCCCATGGGCCAGCCGAACTCCTTCTCCATTACCTTGTCGACGGCGGCGAAGTCGGCGCCATCGGCGACCAGCTTGTTGAAGCCGAAGAAGTAGGGGAACAGCACGCGGTTGACGAAGAAGCCCGGGCAGTCGTTGACCACAACCGGGGACTTGCCCATGGCGGCGGCATAGGCCACCACGCGGTTGATGGTTTCATCGGAGGTCTGCTCGCCGCGGATGATCTCCACCAGTGGCATGCGGTGCACCGGGTTGAAGAAGTGCATGCCGCAGAAGTTCTGCGGGCGCTTCAGCCCTTTGGCCAGCAGGGAGATTGGGATAGTGGAGGTGTTGCTGGCGAGCACGGCGTCTTCGCCAATGATCCCTTCCACTTCGCCCAGTACGGCGGCTTTCACCTTGGGATTCTCGACCACGGCTTCGACCACCACATCCACATGCTTGACGTTGTCATAGCTGAGGGTCGGAGTGATGGCAGAGAGCACCTGGCCCATCTTGATGCCGTCGATGCGGCCCTTTTCGAGCTGGCCGTTGAGCAGCTTGGTGGCTTCACCCATGCCAAGTGCTAGCGCCTTCTCGTTGATGTCTTTCATCACCGCCGGAATGCCCTTGCTGGCAGACTGGTAGGCGATGCCGCCACCCATGATGCCGGCACCCAATACGGCGGCGTGGCCAGTGGCCTTGCTCGCCTGTTTGGCCGCCTTCTTGGCCAGCGCCTTGATGTGCTGATCGTTCAGGAAAATCCCGACCAGCGCCTTGGCCACGTCGGTCTTGGCCAGCTTGATAAAGCCCTGTGCCTCGGCGGCCAGCGCTTCGTCACGGCCCATACCTGCGGCGGCTTCGACGGTTTTCACCGCAGTCATAGGCGCCGGATAGTGTTTGCCCGCCACGGCGGCAACCATGCCGGCGGCGGTGGTGAAGCTCATCATGGCTTCCAGTTTGGAGAGGCGCAGCGGCGCTTTTTTGGCGGCGCGACGGCTCTGCCAGTCCAGCTTGCCCGCGATGGCGTCCTTGATCATCTGCAGCGCAGCGCTCTGCAGTGCATCCGGGGCGACCACGGCGTCGATGGCACCCACCTTGAGGGCGTCATCGGCACGGTAATCCTTACCGGTGGTGATCCACTCAAGCGCGTTGTCAGCGCCGATCACCCGCGGCAGACGGACGGTGCCGCCAAAGCCCGGCATGATGCCGAGTTTGGTCTCGGGCAGGCCAATCTTGGCGCTGGTGTCAGCCAGACGGAAGTCGGTGGAGAGAATGGTCTCGCAGCCGCCGCCCAAGGCGTGGCCCTTGATGGCGGAGAGGGTCGGAACCGGCAGATCTTCGATGGCATTGAAGATGTCGTTGGCCTTTTTCAGCCAGCCGAGCAGATCTTCTTGCGGCAGATCGAACAGTTCCAGGAATTCGGTAATGTCGGCACCGACGATAAAGGCGTCTTTGCCGGAGGTGAGGATCAGACCTTTTAGTTCACGTTCTTGTTGTAATGCGGCGATCGCTTCGCTCAGGGAGAGCAGGGTAGCGCGATCCAGCTTGTTGACTGAACCCGGGGCATCAAACCTCAGCTCGGCAATGCCGTTTTCGAGGTAGCTGACCGACAGGGTTTCGCCTTGGTAGATCATGAGAGTGTCTCCTTGTTCCCACTCAGTGGGGAGTGGTGCTCCTTAATCCCCAGCAGGGGGCGAGGCTCACTATTGATCCAAAAGGAGACATTTTCAACACCTATTTAAAACATTTGTTTAACAGTTATCGGGTAAAAGCTCCTCATCACAAAACGGGCAAAAGAGAGGCGCCTTGCGGCGCCTCGGATGAATGTGAGTTTGTTATCAACTGGCCAGTTCCGGCCGGTTTCGATACTGGTTAAGCACCTCGGGATCGGCGAGGGCGTGGGTATTGTTGACCGGTCTGTTGTGCACCACTTCGCGCACCGCCAGTTCGACGATCTTGCCGGACTTGGTGCGGGGGATGGCATCCACCTGCAGGATGCGGGCCGGCACGTGGCGGGCGGTGCAGTGCTGCTTTATTTGCTGGCGGATCCGCTCGCGCAGCGGCTCATCCAGCTTGCAGCCCGCCTTGAGCTTGACGAACAGCACCACCCGCTCGTCCTGCTGCCACTGCTGGCCGATGACGATGCTCTCTTCCACTTCGTCGAGCTGTTCGACGTAGCGATAGATCTCGCTGGTGCCGATGCGCACTCCCCCTGGATTGAGTGTGGCGTCGGAGCGGCCGTAGAATAGAATACCGCCGGTCGGGGTCAGCTCGATCCAGTCGCCGTGGCACCAGATGTTGTCGAACCGCTCGAAGTAGGCTGCGTGGTACTTGTCGCCATTCTCGTCGCCCCAGAAGTAGATGGGCTGGGCCGGGAACGGCTTGGTGCAGACCAGCTCGCCCTTCTCCCCCTGCACCGGCTGGCCCGCTTCGTTGAATACCTGCACCGCGAGACCGAGGCCGCGCCCCTGACTCTCGCCGCGATAGACAGGGCTGAGCGGGTTGCCGATGACGAAGCAGGAGCAGATATCGGTGCCGCCTGAGATGGAGCTGAGCTGCACATCCTGCTTGATCTGCTGGTAGACGTAGTCAAATCCCTCCGGCGACAGCACAGAGCCGGTGCTGCAGATCAGCCGCAAGTGCGGCAAGTCGTGGCTCTTGATGGGGGCATAACCCTGCTTGTGCAGTGCATCGAGATACTTGGCCGAGGTGCCGAACAAGCTGACCTGCTCGTCGCGGGCCAGATCCCACAGCACGTTGCCATCCGGGTAAAACGGCGAGCCGTCATAGAGCACCAGGGTGGCGCCGGAGGCGAGGGCGCTCACCAGCCAGTTCCACATCATCCAGCCGCAGGTGGTGAAGTAGAAGATCCGCTCCCCCGGTTTGATGTCGCAGTGCAGCTGGTGCTCTTTCAGATGTTGCAGCAGGGTGCCGCCGATGCCGTGCACGATGCACTTGGGTTTGCCGGTGGTTCCGGAGGAGTAGAGGATATAGAGCGGATCGTTGAAGGCCATCGGCTCGAACTGGAGGCCGGCGTCCGGCTGGCTCGCCAGCAGTTGTTGCCAGTCGTGACCAAGCTGCAGCGGGTTGCCGAGCAGGGGGATCATCACCGTCTGCTCTATGCTGTCGATCTGGCTGACGACCCTTGCCACTTTGTCCTGAATATCAATGGCCTTGCCGTTGTAGCGATAGCCATCCACCGCAAACAGCACCCGCGGCCGGGTCTGGCCGAAGCGCTCTACCACGCTGGCTTCGCCAAAGTCGGGGCTGGTGGAGGTCCAGATCGCCCCAATGCTGGTGGTTGCCAGCATGGCAACCACGGTTTCCGGAATATTGGGCAGGTAGGCGGCGACCACATCGCCACGACCAATCCCCTGATGACGCAGCCACTGAGCCAGCCGGGCAACCTGTTCCCCCAGTTCACCCCAGCTAAGAGTACGGCTTGGGCTCCCTTCGATGCGGGAGATGATGGCCGGGCTCTCGTCCTGACGGCGCAGCAGGTTTTCGGCGAAGTTGAGGCGGCTGTCGGGGAACCAGCGAGTGCGCTGCATATCCTGACGGTTCTCCGCCACTATGTTGCCGAGCTCGCCTTTGACGCCGCAGTGCTGCCATACCAGCGGCCAGAAACGGGTGGTCTTCTCCACCGACCATTGATAAAGCTGCGGGTAGTTCTGCAACTGCAAGCCGTGGAAACGGTTTACCTCCGCCATAAAACGGTAGAGGTTGGATTGCTGCATCCCGAGCGGATCCGGTTGCCACAGGCAGAGGTTGTCCATGAGTAATCCCTGACTTCATGTATCTACCGGCAGTGTATTGAATTGTTTTTGATTTGTTAATGATTGGTTTTCTGTTGATAACAAACACGTTTGTAACGTATGCGTTACCTCACGAAGCGGCAGCTTGACGGGTCGAGCCGCCAAGCGCTTGATGTTATGCTGCAATCACATTCACCTCGGAGCAGGACGCCATGAGCAGCTACAGCCAACTTTTTGCCCAGCACCTCGATACCTTGCAGCAGCGCACCCGCGACATTCTGCAACAACAGGGGCTCAGCGGACTGGCCATCCACTCCGGCCAGACTCACCGCATCTTCCTCGATGATCAGGATTACCCGTTCAAGGTAAACCCGCACTTCAAGGCCTGGTTGCCGGTACTGGACAATCCCCACTGCTGGCTGCTGGTGGACGGGGTGAACAAGCCGGTATTGCTGTTCTACCGCCCGGTGGATTTCTGGCACAAGGTAGCGGATCTGCCCAATGCCTTCTGGGTCGAGTTCTTTGATATCCGTTTCCTGACCCGGCCGGAACAGGTGGCCGACCATCTGCCAGCCAACAAGCAGGAGTGGGCCTATCTTGGTGGCCATCTGGAAGTGGCCGAGCTGCTTGGTCTGACCCAGCCCAATCCGGAGGCGGTGCTCAACTACCTGCACTATCACCGCGCCTACAAGACCCCCTACGAGCTGGAGTGTCTGCGCGAGGCGAACCGGATCGGGGTTCGCGGCCATATCGCCGCCAAGGACTCTTTTATGGCGGGGGCGAGCGAGTTCGAGATTAATCTGGCCTACATGAAGGCGGTCGGGCAGGGAGCCAATGAGGCGCCCTACGGCAATATCGTCGCTATCAACCGCAATGCGGCCATCCTTCACTACACCCATTTGTCCGCCGTGCGGGTGCCCGATGCGGAACGTCACTCCTTCCTGATCGATGCCGGCGTCGATTTTCACGGTTATGCCTCCGACATCACCCGTACCTGGGCGTGGCGGCGCGGCGAGTTTGCCGATCTGATTGCTGCCCTCGACGAGCAGCAGCAGGAGATCATCAAGGAGATCAAGCCGGGTCGCCGCTACAGCGAGCTGCATCTGCAGATGCACCACAAGCTGGCGCGCCTGCTGCAAGCGACCGAGCTGGTGGATATGTCGGTAGACGAGATGATCAACACCGGGGTGACCAACGTCTTCTTCCCTCACGGCCTCGGCCACTTCCTCGGTTTGCAGGTGCACGATGCGGGCGGTTTCATGCAGGATGAGCGCGGCACCCACTTGGCGGCGCCCGAGCTGTTCCCCTATCTGCGCTGTACCCGGGTGATGGAGGTGGGTCAGGTGTTCACCATCGAGCCGGGCCTCTACTTCATCGACAGTTTGCTGGAGCCGCTGCGTCAGGGCGAACAGGGCAAACGGGTCAACTGGAACAAGGTGGAGGCGCTGCGTCCGTTCGGCGGCATCCGCATCGAAGACAACGTGGTGCTGCACGCCAACGGGGTGGAGAACATGACCAGACAAGCAGGGCTCTGATGGCGGCAGCGTACTCCATTCCGGCTGCCCCGCTGGAGTTGACCGAAGAGATAAAGAAGAGTCGCTTCATTACCCTGATCGCCCACACCCCGACCGTCGAGGCGGCCAAGGGGTGGGTCAACGAGATCAAGCGCCAACATCCGGCCGCTCGCCACCACTGCTGGGCCTTTGTGGCGGGCGCGCCGCAAGATAGTCAGGTTTATGGCTTCAGCGATGACGGCGAACCTTCCGGTACTGCGGGCAAACCGATCCTGGCCCAGCTGATGGGTTCGGGGATCGGTGAAATCTGTGCCGTGGTGGTGCGTTACTACGGCGGCATCCAGCTTGGCACCGGTGGGCTGGTCAAAGCCTATGGAGGCGGCGTCGGTGCCGCCCTCAAGCAACTGCCCACCCTGCTCAAGGTGCCACGCACTCCCTCTCTCATTCACTGCGATTACGGTGACATGGGGACGGTCGAGTCGCTGATCAGTAGCCATAATGGCGAATTGCTGGCGGCCGATTACGGTCAGCAGGTCACCTTGCAGGTGGCCTGGGAGTCCTCGGTTTGGGCTCAGGTGGACCGTGAATTGACCGACCGGACTCATGGGCGGGTATCCCTCAGCCCCTTAGATGGCTAGAATCCATCGCTCTTTAATTGGGGAAAGGGAGCTGTAATGCACATTCTGAGCATTATTCGCATTGTTGGCCTGCTGGTTGCGCTGTTCAGCTCGACCATGCTGTTGCCTGCACTGGTGGCCTTTGGCTATCGGGATGGTGGTGGTGCCGAGTTCGTCAGCTCTTTTCTGATCGCCCTGCTGCTCGGCGTGGTGCTCTGGTTTCCCAATCGCTATCACAAGAAGGAGATGCGCTCGAAAGAGGGCTTTCTGATTGTGGTGTTGTTCTGGACCGTGTTGGGCAGTGTGGGGGCTGTGCCCTTCATCATGAGCGATGTGCCGGATATGTCGGTCTCGGAGGCCTTCTTCGAATCTTTTTCCGGCCTGACCACCACTGGCGCAACGGTACTGACCGGGCTCGATAACCTGCCCAAGGCGTTTCTGTTCTATCGCCAGTTGCTGCAGTGGCTGGGGGGGATGGGGATCATCGTACTGGCGGTGGCCATTCTGCCACTGCTGGGTATCGGGGGCATGCAGCTCTATCGCGCCGAGATCCCGGGGCCGGTGAAGGATACCAAGGTGACGCCGCGCATCGCCGAAACAGCCAAGGCGCTCTGGTTCATCTATCTGCTGCTCACCGCACTCTGTGCGCTGGCCTACTGGCTCGCCGGAATGACGCTGTTCGATGCGGTGTGCCATTCGTTCTCGACTCTGTCGGTCGGTGGCTTCTCCACTCACGATGCCAGCATCGGTTTCTTCAACAGTCCGGTCATCAACCTGATTACCGTGGTGTTCCTGCTGCTGGCTAGCGTGAACTTTGCGCTCCACTTTACCGTTTTCTCTCACCGTCCGGTGCGGCTCGGGCGCTACCTCTATGATTCGGAGCTCAAGGTGTTCCTGGCCATTCAGGCGACCCTGGTGATGATCTGCTTTGTCGCCTTGCTGACCCACGGACACTACGCCACTTGGCAAGAGGCGCTCAACCACGGTCTTTTCCAGGCGGTCTCTCTGGGGACCACCACCGGCTACAGCACCACGACCTATGCAGATTGGCCCTCGTTCCTGCCCATGTTGCTGATGTTCTCCGCCTTTATCGGCTGTTGCGCGGGCAGTACTGGGGGCGGTATCAAGGTGATGCGTTTTATGATCCTGTTCATGCA
>NZ_CP147026.1:4405000-4452500 GCF_056632455.1 Aeromonas sp. MTB | reverse complement strand
TAAGCTTCAGATTACAAGTCATCGTACCCCAAACCGACACAGGTGGTCGGGTAGAGAATACCAAGGCGCTTGAGAGAACTCGGGTGAAGGAACTAGGCAAAATAGAACCGTAACTTCGGGAGAAGGTTCGCTCTTGATGGTGAAGTCCCTTGCGGATGGAGCTGTCGGGAGTCGCAGTGACCAGATGGCTGGGACTGTTTATCAAAAACACAGCACTCTGCAAACACGAAAGTGGACGTATAGGGTGTGACACCTGCCCGGTGCCGGAAGGTTAATTGATGGGGTTAGCGCAAGCGAAGCTCTTGATCGAAGCCCCGGTAAACGGCGGCCGTAACTATAACGGTCCTAAGGTAGCGAAATTCCTTGTCGGGTAAGTTCCGACCTGCACGAATGGTGTAACCATGGCCATGCTGTCTCCACCCGAGACTCAGTGAAATCGAATTCGCCGTGAAGATGCGGTGTACCCGCGGCTAGACGGAAAGACCCCGTGAACCTTTACTACAGCTTGGCACTGAACATTGAACCTACATGTGTAGGATAGGTGGGAGGCTTTGAAGGCGTGACGCCAGTTGCGCTGGAGCCGTCCTTGAAATACCACCCTTGTATGTTTGATGTTCTAACGCAGGGCCCTGAATCGGGCTCGCGGACAGTGCCTGGTGGGTAGTTTGACTGGGGCGGTCTCCTCCCAAAGAGTAACGGAGGAGCACGAAGGTTGGCTAATCCTGGTCGGACATCAGGAGGTTAGTGCAATGGCATAAGCCAGCTTAACTGCGAGACGGACAGGTCGAGCAGGTACGAAAGTAGGTCATAGTGATCCGGTGGTTCTGAATGGAAGGGCCATCGCTCAACGGATAAAAGGTACTCCGGGGATAACAGGCTGATACCGCCCAAGAGTTCATATCGACGGCGGTGTTTGGCACCTCGATGTCGGCTCATCACATCCTGGGGCTGAAGTCGGTCCCAAGGGTATGGCTGTTCGCCATTTAAAGTGGTACGCGAGCTGGGTTCAGAACGTCGTGAGACAGTTCGGTCCCTATCTGCCGTGGGCGTTGGATGATTGAAGGGAGTTGCTCCTAGTACGAGAGGACCGGAGTGAACGAACCTCTGGTGTTCGGGTTGTCACGCCAGTGGCACTGCCCGGTAGCTAAGTTCGGAATCGATAACCGCTGAAAGCATCTAAGCGGGAAGCGAGCCCTGAGATGAGTCATCCCTGACCCCTTGAGGGTCCTAAAGGGCCGTTGGAGACCACAACGTTGATAGGTGGGGTGTGTAAGCGCGGCGACGTGTTGAGCTAACCCATACTAATTACCCGTGAGGCTTAACCATACAACACCCAAGAAGTGTTTCTGGCCTTGTAGCGAATGAACGAACTACTAATTCAGTGATAATGACCAAGTCGTTACTCACGTCAGCTTTCTAGATTAAAGAATTTGCCTGGCGGCCATAGCGCCGTGGAACCACCTGATCCCATGCCGAACTCAGAAGTGAAACGCGGTAGCGCCGATGGTAGTGTGGCATTCGCCATGCGAGAGTAGGACACTGCCAGGCACCCAATTAAACAGTGATGTGAAGAATCATGTCACTGGCTGCGAGGATGACACCTCAGAAAATGCAGCAGAAGATTTAGCGCAAGCTAACCGAATGCGGAGCGGTAGTTCAGTCGGTTAGAATACCGGCCTGTCACGCCGGGGGTCGCGGGTTCGAGTCCCGTCCGCTCCGCCACTAATTTGAAGGCCTTCCCGATTGGGAAGGCCTTTTTGCTATGGGCGATTTTGTCCATAAGACCCACAGGTTTGCATACCAGAACGAATACAAAAGCCCGGCTTCACGACCGGGCTTTTGTATTTTTAGCGCGTTAAACCACCAATGTCTGGCTTTTCCCTGCCAAGTAAGAGTGCCAGATAGCCGGTTATTTCTACCATTTTCTGGCTATATCAGAGTCTTATCAGTTTCATTCACAGCAATTTGAACGACTCTGCAGGTGGTCAAATCAGGCTTCTGTCGCTTGCTGGCTACAGAGCAGTTCCATATTGACCACCCCCTCTTCCATTTGCACATCGATCTTGAAGCCAAGCCGTTTGGCGAGGTTGACCATGCCACGATTGCTGGGCATGGTCATGCCGGATAGCTGGCCAATCCCCTGCTCTTTGGCGTAGCGGATGATCTTCTCCATCATCAATTTGCCGAGCCCCACCCCTTTCAAGTCCGATCGCACCAGAATGGCAAACTCGGCATCGCTCTGGTCCGGGCTCGAAATGGCGCGTACCACGCCGAGGATCTGATCCTGCAGCTCGCCATCTTGCCCCACAGCCACGAAGGCCATCTCCCGGTCGTAATCGATCTGGGTCATGCGAGCCAGCTCTTCATGGCCCAGCTCGCCCACATCGGCGAAGAAGCGTTTGTACCTGTCTTCATCGGAGACCTGCAGCACGAACTGCTTGTGAGCCGGTTCATCTTCCGGCCGGATTGGGCGCAGCAGGATATGGCGCTGATCTTTAAGCCAGGCACCCTCCTCCAGTTCGGTGGGATAGGGGCGGATCGCCAGTCGGTTGATTGTCGGGATGGTAGGGTCACTCAGTGTGAGGCTGGCATCCAGCACCACCATCTCGGCACCGCACGCTTGTAGCGGGTGAAGATCCAGCTCCTGAATTTCCGGAAAGGCGAGCAGCAGCTCGGAGAGCTGGCAAAGCACTTGGCCCAAGGCATCGATATCCAGTCGTTCCGGCGTCGCCTGTTCGCGGATTTTACGGCTCTTGAGTGCACCGATGATCTGGTAACGGGCCAGCGCCTGATTGAGCGGCGGTAACGCTGCCACCATCTCCTGCGGTTCGGCGCCCGACTCGCCCAGCAGAATGACGGGGCCAAAGATGGCGTCTTGCTGGATCCGCACCCGCAGCTCCAGGCCGCCGCTGCGGCGAGCCATGCGCTGTACCAGCAGCCCTTCGATACGGGCGCCCGGATCATGCTGTTTGACCCTGTCCAGAATGGCATCTGCGGCTTGTGCCACTTCGGCCGAGGTGCGCAGATTGAGCACCACCCCGTGTACGGCAGACTTGTGCAGGATATCGGGCGAGCGCAGTTTTACCGCCACTGGATAGCCGATCTGCTCGGCGGTGAGGGTCGCCTCGATGGCGTCGGTGACGATCCAGGTTGGCAGGGTCGAGAGACCTGCGGCTTGTAAAATCGGGTGCACCAGATGGGTATCCAATCTTAGCTGTTTGCGCTCCTGCGCTTGGCGGATCAGCTGCTGGCACAGCTCGACATTGAGCTGGTTGCCGTGCAGTGACGCCGGGGTTTCCATCAACTGCTTCTGGTTGCGGCGGTATTCCACCATGTGCATGAAGGCGGCCATGGCGCTTTCCGGCGTACGGTAGGTCGGGAAGCCCGCCTCGGTAAAGAGTTTGCGCCCCTCCTGCGCCGAGTATTCGCCCGCCCAGTTGGTGAGGATATTGAAACGGCGCGCTCTGGGATGCTGCTTCAGATGGGCGATAAGATGGCTGGCCAGCGGCGCGCTCGGTGCCGTGAGCGAGGGGGCGTGGATGATCAGGATGGCGTCGATCCCATCCTCTTGCAGCACGCTGTCCAGCGCCTCCTGATAGGTGGTGATGGTGGCATCGCTACCAATGTCGAGCGGCGGGCGAGCCAGCTTGCCGCCCCGCTCCAGCAGCACATCCACCGCCATATTGGCCAGCCCGCGGCCGTTGGAGATGATGGCGAGTCGCTCTCCCTTGAGGGTCATGGAGTGGCTGAGGGTTTCCACCGCGGCAAACAGTTCGTGGGTATCCCGTACCCGCAGCATGCCGGCACGGCGGATGGCGGCATCATAGACATTGTCGAGGCCGTGGGCCGGTTCGTGGCGCCCGCTTTTCAGCACCAGGATCGGCTTGTTGCGCGATGCTGCCCGCGCAGCCGAGAGAAAGTGGCGGGCGTCGTGCAACTTGTCCATGTAGATCAAGATGGCGCGGGTGACGCTGTCGCGGGAGAGCTGATCCAGCAGCTGGCCGAAGTCGATATCGCAGTGATCACCAAGGGAGATGAAGGCGGAGAAGCCCAGCTCATGCTGCTTGGCCCAATCCAGAATGGTGGTGCTGACGGCGGCGGATTGCGAGAGAAAGGCGACCTGCCCCGGCTTGGCAGCAATGGGTGAAAAGCTGGCGTTAATCCCCTGGCCGGGCAGCAGCATCCCCATGCTGTTGGGGCCGAGCAGGCGAATACCGTATTGCTGGCAGACCCGTTTCAGCTCCAGCCGCTCCTCGGGGGAAAAGTCGGCGGCCAGTATGATGGCTGCCCCCGCGCCCTTCTGGCCTAGCGCTTCCAGCAATGGCAGGACCCGCTCCCGCCTAGTGCAGATGATGGCGAGATCCGGGGTTAGCGGCAGGCTGGCAATATCGGGATAGGCCAGCACGCCGGCGATGGCTTTGTTGCGCGGGGTTACCGGGAGGATAGGCCCTTTGAACTGGCCCGCCAGCAGGTGGCGCACGATTACGTGACCCGCCTTGAGCGGGTCGGTCGAGGCGCCGATCACGGCGATTGAGTGGGGTTTGAACAGCCGATCCAGACCGCTTGCTTTCATGGGCACTCCCGACAAAAGGGGGAAGATACCAGTCTAATACGCCTTTGCTGCGGGTTCTGTGACCGGATCCTGATCACCGTTTGTTGAGGGCATTGGCACGCAGATAAAAGCGCAGTTCGCCCTGCACCCGGCGAATGGCTCCCAGGTGGCGTTCCTGCAGATAGATATCCTGCTCCCGATCGAGCGCCGTGCTGGGTACGCCCATGCTTTGCAGATACTCGTCAAACAGGGTTGAACCCTTGATCTCTAGCAGATGCTGTTTCATGGCTCTCCTCCCTGCGCCTTGGCGTTTGTTGATGAACGCCCAGTCTGCGATGACTTGTCGGGTTTGCCTATTGTCACTTTTGACATGAGATTTGACACGAGAGCGCTCACACATCTTTCAGAGAGGGCGCCGTTGAGGCGCTGGCTGGCGTTATAGTATGGCGAGGAGCACGAGGCACGGATGGTGCACAGGATGATCAGAGTTTGGTGGTGGTGCATGGCACTGTGGACGGTTGGCGTATCGGCAACCGAGCAGCCTATCCGCGCCTGGAATCTGCTGCTGGATCATCCCAACCCCGCCGTCGTCCAGTTGCTGCGCCTCTCCCTCGATCTCACCGTGCCCGAATATGGCCCCTATCAGCTGGTATCCAGCTCGCAGATGGAGCAGGGGCGGGCGGTGAAGGAGCTGCGCAGCGGTGAGCTGGTTCAGGTCGGTGTCTTTGCCCCCGATGGTGAGCGAGAGCGGGAGTTGCTGGCAATCCACATTCCGCTGGCCAAGGGGCTGCTCGGTTGGCGGGTGTGTCTGGTTCGGCAGGGGGATGAGGGGCGTTTTGCCGCGATCGAGTCGTTGGCGGACTGGCATCGTGCCGGGCTCTCCATCGGCCAGCACAGGTCCTGGCCAGACACCCAGTTGCTGCGGGCCAACGGTCTCAAGGTGACGGTGGGCAATCTTTATGAGGCGCTCTTCAACATGCTGCGCAAGAAGCGCTTTGACTGCTTCCTGCGTTCGGTCATCGAGATCGAGGATGAGCTCAGGCAGCATCCGGATCTCGCCATCGAGCCCCGTCTGGTGTTTCGCTATCCGCTGGCGCTGCTCTTCTTTGTCTCGCCAAAATATCCGGAGCTGGCCCAGCGCATCGAGCTCGGCTTGCTGCGGGCACAGCAATCCGGCGCTTTTGACCGGGTCTTTGAAGAGGGATTTGGCAGCACCATTCGGCGGCTGAAACTGGATGAGCGGGTGCGCCTCGAGCTGCACAACCCCGACTTGCCGCTGCCCAGCCGTATGATGATGGTCGATCCGGCCCTTATCTATAATCCGGTGTCAGCGCAGTGAGCCCTGATTCTGCGCGGTATCCCAGAAGGCGCGGATCAGCGGCTCTTCCAGCCGCTTCTTGAGTACCCCGATCCCCACATCAAATGGCTTGAAGGCGGGTTTGAGGTCGATGATCCGCACCTTGTCGCCGAGCGGGCTATGGTCGATCACCGCTGCCGGCACCAATCCTACGCCACAGCCGAGCGCCACCATGGCGACGATTCCCTCGTTGCCCGCCACTTCGGCATAGATGTTGGGGGCGATCCCCTTGTTGCGAAACCACTGATCGCTGCGTTTGCGGGCCAGCCCCTGCTCGGAGAGGATGACAGGCAACTGCTCCCAATCCGGCTCGCCCTGACGGAACCACTGGTTCAGCTGGGGAGCATTGCGCGGCGCGATAAAGACCAGCGGTACCAGTTGAAGGCTGGCGAACTCCAGCTTGGCGGGCAGGGCATCGGGACGGGCGGCGATGGCGAGATCGGCCTCGTCGGCCAGGATTTTGTCCACCGCCAGCGCCGGGTCGCCGGTCTCCAGCTTGATCTCCAGCTGGGGGTAGCGGCGGCGAAAGCGCTCCAGTACCTCGGGCAGCAGAAAGTAACTGGCGGTGACCGAGCAGAAGACCCGCAGCCGCCCCTGCAGCGGTTCATCGCTGCGTTTGAGCTCCTGCTTGAGCTGACGCCACTCCTGTAACAGGCCGCCGCCGAATTCGCGCAGCTTCTCGCCGGCGGGGGTGAGCCGAACCGAGCGGTTGTCCCGTTCGAACAGGATGCAGCCGGTCTCCTGTTCCAGTCGCTGGATGGCGCGGCTCAGGGTGGAGGGGCTGACCGCCATGGCATCGGCGCTTTTGCCGAAATGAAGGGAGTCGGCGAGGTGGAGAAACAGCTCGAGATTGCGAAGGTCCATCTTTCAGCTCCTGGCGCGGCTTGTGTGCCCGATATCCAGCGGTTGGCGGCTTGTTTCTGCCATCTCGCGGTACATTCAGCAGGCGATTATGAAAGGCTAGCGTTTCAGTTATTGCAACGTACTGTTTCGAATATATCAGTTCAGGCAATAAGTGTCCCGCGCTATAGTGGTTCAGACAACGCCGCTATCCGGCATGGAATCAATCGAACGGAGCAATCACCATGGCTAACTATTTCAACACCTTGAACCTGCGTCAGCAGTTGGCCCAGCTGGGCAAGTGTCGTTTCATGCAGCGCGAAGAGTTCGCGGACGGCTGCAACGTGCTGAAGGGCAAAAAGGTGGTGATTGTGGGCTGTGGTGCCCAGGGTCTGAACCAGGGTCTGAACATGCGCGACTCCGGGCTGGATATCTCCTACGCCCTGCGCAAGGCCGCCATCACCGAGAAGCGCGCCTCCTGGCAGAAGGCTACCGACAACGGCTTCGCGGTCGGTACCTATGAAGAGCTGATCCCGACCGCCGATCTGGTGCTGAACCTGACTCCGGACAAGCAGCACTCTGACGTGGTGAAAACCGTGATGCCGCTGATGAAGCAGGGTGCTGCGCTGGGCTACTCCCACGGCTTCAACGTGGTGGAAGAGGGTCAACAGATCCGCTCCGACATCACGGTCGTGATGGTGGCGCCGAAGTGCCCGGGTACCGAAGTGCGTGAAGAGTACAAGCGCGGTTTCGGCGTACCGACCCTGATCGCTGTTCACCCGGAAAATGACCCGAAAGGCGAAGGCATGGCCATCGCCAAGGCGTGGGCCTCTGCCACCGGCGGCGACCGTGCCGGAGTGCTGGAATCCTCCTTCGTGGCGGAAGTGAAATCCGACCTGATGGGCGAGCAGACCATCCTCTGCGGCATGCTGCAGGCCGGTTCTCTGCTCTGCTACGACAAGCTGGTTGCCGAAGGCACAGACCCGGCCTACGCCGGCAAGCTGATCCAGTTCGGTTGGGAGACCATCACAGAAGCCCTGAAACAGGGCGGGATCAGCCTGATGATGGATCGCCTCTCCAACCCTGCCAAGCTGCGCGCCTTCGAGCTCTCCGAGCAGCTCAAGACCCTGATGCGCCCGCTGTTCGAGAAGCATATGGACGACATCATCGCCGGTGAGTTCTCCCGCGGCATGATGGCTGACTGGGCCGAAGACGATGCCAAGCTGTTCGGCTGGCGCGAAGAGACCGGTAAATCCGCCTTCGAAAACGCCCCGGCGTTTGCAGGCAAGATTGCCGAGCAGGAGTACTTCGACAATGGCGTGGTGATGGTGGCCATGGTCAAGGCGGGTGTCGAGCTGGCGTTCGAGACCATGGTGGCCTCCGGCATCTACGAGGAGTCTGCCTACTACGAATCCCTGCACGAGTTGCCGCTGATCGCCAACACCGTTGCCCGCAAGCGTCTGTACGAGATGAACGTGGTTATTTCCGACACCGCTGAGTACGGTAACTACCTGTTCGCCAACGCTGCTGTGCCCTTGCTGCGTGAGCACTTCATGCCGACCCTGAAAGCGGGCGATCTGGGTGCCAGCAAGGCGGAAGGGCAGAGCGTCGATAACCTGGCGCTGCTGGCGGCCAACGAGGCGACCCGCAACCATCCGATCGAGAAGATCGGCCAGGTACTGCGCGGTTACATGAAGGACATGAAACGCATCGCCGTTGGCGGTTAAGCCCGCATCGGGCTGGATGATGAAGGGGCGGGGATGACGATCCCCGTCGCTGGTCGGACTGGACACCCGACCGGCCAGCCAGAAAAATCAGCCTGACAGCCATAAAAAAGCCCCGCTCATCGAGCGGGGCTTTTGCATTCAGAAAGGCTGGATAAATCAGGCTTTCCACGCTTTCCAGGTGTTGATCAGACCGTTGGTGGAGCAGTCGTGGCTGGTGACAGCCTCGTTGTTGCCCAGCTCCGGCAGGATCTTGTTGGCCAGCTGTTTGCCCAGCTCCACGCCCCACTGGTCGAAGGAGAAGATGTTCCAGATTGCGCCCTGTACGAAGATCTTGTGCTCGTACATGGCGATCAGGGCACCCAGGGTTTTCGGGGTCAGACTCTTGAACAGGATGGAGTTGGTCGGGCGGTTGCCTTCGAACACCTTGAACGGCACCAGATCCTTGACCTGCTCCAGCGTTTTGCCTGCCGCCAGGAACTCGGCTTCGACCTCTTCCTTGCTCTTGCCGAAGGCCAGCGCCTCGGTCTGGGCGAAGAAGTTGGCCAGCAGTTTCGGATGGTGGTCACCGATCGGGTTGTGGCTGATGGCTGGCGCTAGGAAGTCACAGGGGATCAGCTTGGTGCCTTGATGGATCAGCTGGTAGAAGGCGTGCTGGCCGTTGGTGCCCGGCTCACCCCAGATGATGGGGCCAGTCTGGTAGTCAACTGGCTTGCCGTTGCGATCCACGTACTTGCCGTTGGATTCCATGTTGCCCTGCTGGAAGTAGGCAGGGAAGCGGTGCATGTACTGATCGTACGGCAGAATGGCTTCGGACTCGGCACCGTAGAAGTTGTTGTACCACAGGCCGATCAGCGCCAGCAGTACCGGCACGTTCTGCTCATAGGAGGCAGTAGCGAAGTGCATGTCCATCTCGAAGGCGCCTTGCAGCAGGGCTTCGAAGTTCTCGAAACCGACAGACAGGGCGATGGGCATGCCGATGGCAGACCAGGAGGAGTAGCGGCCGCCAACCCAGTCCCAGAACTCGAACATGTTGTTGGTGTCGATGCCGAACTCGGCCACGGCCTTGCCGTTGGTGGAGAGGGCTGCGAAGTGCTTGGCAACGTGGGCCTTGTCACCGGCGATCTTGATGAACCAGTCGCGGGCGGTCAGGGCGTTGGTCATGGTCTCCTGGGTGGTGAAGGTCTTGGAGGCCACCAGGAACAGGGTGGTTTCCGGATCGATCTTCTTCAGGGTCTCGGCGATGTGGGTGCCATCGACGTTGGAGACGAAGTGCATCTGCAGGTGGTTTTTGTAGGGACGCAGAGCCTCGGTGATCATCACCGGACCCAGATCGGAGCCACCGATACCGATGTTGACCACGTGCTGGATCGCTTTACCGGTGTAGCCTTTCCACTCGCCGGAGATGATTTTCTCGCAGAAGCCTTTCATCTTGGCCAGTACGGCGTTCACTTCCGGCATCACGTCCTTGCCGTCGCACTCGATGGGGCGGTCGGAGCGGTTGCGCAGGGCCACGTGCAGTACGGAGCGGCTTTCGGTCATGTTGATCTTGTCGCCATTGAACATGGCATCGATCGCGCTGCGAAGATCGGTCTCTTTGGCCAGATCAACCAGCAACTTGAGGGTTTCTTCGGTGATCAGGTTCTTCGAGTAATCAACCAGGATGTCGCCGCCGAAGGTAAGGGAAAACTTGTCAAAGCGCTTCGGGTCCTGCGCGAACAGATCCTTGAGTCGGGTCTCTTTGTTTGCTGCAAAGTGGGCTTCCAGTGCCTGCCAGGCCTGGGTTTGGGTTGGATTGATATTTTTCATAGGATTCCTGAAATGCCAAGTTGTGTTTGAACCTTGCAGGCAAGGTCCCGCCAAACCTTATTATCCGAGCATTATAGCGAGCCGAACGGGCGGCCCGTGTAACAGATTTTTACCGATTGTCTTTTACCGCAATGGGTCACTGTCGGGAGCATACAACCAGAACATTGGGATTATGTGTCACGAAAGCAAGGCGGATCTTGCGCTTGCTCATGATTGGGGCCACCCCGATAGCCTGAAATTGTTTTCATCCGGTTGGCGTGGTTATGCACCGACATGGCCATGGGCTGGGGCCAGAAACGACAATGCCAGCCCGAAGGCTGGCATTGTCTGTTGCAGCAGAACCGCGATCACGCCTGCGTTTTTTGCATGTGCATCACCATCTGCGGGAAGGGGATCTCGATGCCTTCGGCATCAAAGGTCAGTTTCACCTTCTCGTGGAAGTCGAACCAGACACCCCAGTAGTCAGCGGTTTTCACCCAGGGGCGCACCACGATATTGACCGAGGAGTCGGCCAGCGCGGCAACGGCGATGGTAGCGGCCGGATCTTTCAGGATGCGCGGCTCTTCGCTTACCAGACGCTCGAGGATCTGTTTGGCCTTGCGCAGGTCAGAGCCGTAACCGATACCGAAGGTCATATCGACGCGGCGGGTATCCATGCGCGAGTAGTTGACGATGGTGCCGTTGAGGATGGCGGAGTTCGGGACTACCACCATCTTGTTGTCACCGGAGGTGAGGGTGGTGGTAAAGAGCTGAACGGACTGCACCACACCCGCGGTGCCTGCCACTTCGATAAACTCGCCCGCCTTGATGGGGCGGAAGATGATCAGCAGGAAGCCGGCAGCGAAGTTGGAGAGCGAGCCTTGCAGCGCCAGACCGATGGCCAGACCGGCGGCACCGATAATGGCGACGAAGGAGGCGGTCTGCACGCCGACACGTCCCAGCGCGGCGATCACCACGAACACCAGAATGGCGTATTTGAGGATGCTGCCGACGAAGTGGGTGACTGTGGTGTCCAGCTTGCGGGCCTGCATCACCTTGACCACGCCACCGCTGACGAGGTTGGCGGCGATATAGCCGACCAGCAGGGTCAGCAGGGCGGCGGCGATATTGACGCCGTATTCGATCAGCAGTCCCTGATTATTGACCAGCCAGGTCTGCGCTTCGGTAATGATTTCGGGTTCCATAGGATGTCCTGTCAGGTTCTAAAAGGTTTATGGTGGATAAATCTAACACCGCAGCGCGACAGTACGGGTCGCATCTGGTACTTCTTTTCTGCCATAAAAACCTGACACAAAAAAGAAGGGAGGCCAAAGCCTCCCTTCTTTTTGCTGAATGACGCGAAAAGAACATCAGCTCTGCAGCAGCTGGCTGCGGATAAATTGCCACTGATCTTCGAAACCGGCGGTCGGCTTGAGCTTGAACTCGGAGCGCACGAACTGGCTGATGCGGCCTTCGGTGTAGGCCAGCAGCAGATTGGCCAGCATGGTCTCGTCGAGCTGGAAGCCTTGCCCCTCGCGCAGCCGCTTCTCGCGCAGCACCTGCTTGATCTGGGTCTCCAGCTTGTCAAACAGGATGCTGATGCGATCCCGCAGCCGATCGTGCTCACCCAGCAGGGCGTCGCCGTTGAGGATACGGGTGATGCCGGGATTGCGCTCGGCGAACACCAGCAGCAGCTGCAGGATATGGTGACAGCGCGCCATGGTGTCCTTCTCTTCCGCCATGATCAGATTGACCCGTGACAGCAGGGAATCCTCGATAAAGTCGATCAGCCCCTCGAACATCCGCGCCTTGCTGGGAAAATGTCGATAGAGGGCTGCTTCAGAGACGCCGACCTCGGCCGCCAGACGGGCCGTGGTGATGCGCTGACCCGGACTGGTTTCCAGCATATGGGCGAGCGCTTGCAGGATCTGATCGCGCCGACTCTGTTTCTGATTACTGCTTGCCATGGATTCCCCTAAAAAAAACAATGGCTTGATTCTATTATTAGGCACCGCCCATCGGGCTGGTGTGGTCTGTTATTGGCGACCAGAAGAACCAAAACCGCCTTCACCCCGTTCGCTCTGATTGAACTCATCGACCAGTTGGAAGCTGGCCTGAACCACCGGCATGATCACCAGCTGGGCGATGCGCTCGCCGGGTTGCATGGTGAACTCATCTTTGCCGCGGTTCCAGACCGATACCATCAGCTGACCCTGGTAATCGGAATCGATCAGACCGACCAGGTTGCCCAGCACGATGCCGTGCTTATGGCCGAGGCCGGAGCGGGGCAGGATGGTGGCACACAGACCCGGATCCTGGATGTGAATGGCCAGACCGGTCGGCACCAGGGTGGTATCACCCGGAGCCAGAGTCAGCGGCGCATCCAGCAGTGCGCGCAGATCCATACCGGCAGAGCCCGGTGTGGCGTAGGCGGGCAGCGGGTACTCGGTACCGATACGGGCATCCAGAATCTTCAGTTCAATTTGTGTAGTCATGAATCGCTTTTTCAGTTGGATCTTGTATTGGCGTCCCTCTTGGCAGGCGGGGCGCCGTGAGTCTTGTTCTTTCGGGACGCTCAGTGCCGGTAGTGGCGTGCAATCAGGGCGATCAGGTGACGGGCCAGCGTCAGCTTGTCGGCCAGCGGCAGCGGGGCCTGGCCCCCTTGCCAGAACACGGTCAGGGCGTTGTCATCGGCGTTGAAGCCTTGCCCCTCGCGGGACACATCGTTGGCGGCGATCATGTCCAGCCGCTTACGCTGCAACTTGTCGAGGGCGTATTGTTCCACATCCACGGTTTCGGCGGCAAATCCGACGGTGAAGGGTTTGTCTGAAAGGGCGCCGACGGCCGCGATGATGTCGGGATTTTTCACCAGCTTCACCACCATCTGATCGTTGTCACCGCTCTTCTTGATCTTCTGGCTGGCGACCTGCTCGGGGCGGTAGTCGGCCACCGCGGCGCAACCGATGAAGAGATCGCATTCTCCCACCCGGCTCATCACCGCCTGATGCATCTGCTCGGCGCTCTCGACATTGACGCGGGTGACGCCTGCCGGAGTGGCCAGCGCTACCGGGCCGCTCACCAGCGTCACCTCGGCGCCCGCTTCACGAGCGGCGCGGGCGATGGCGTAGCCCATCTTGCCGGAGCTGTGGTTGCTGATGTAGCGCACCGGATCGAGCGCCTCGCGGGTCGGGCCGGCGGTCAGCAGCAGCTTGACGCCCGCCAGCAAGGGCTCGGCGGCCAGCAGCTGGCAGCAGCGCTCCACCAGTTCGAGGGGATCCAGCATCCGGCCCGGGCCCACATCGCCACAGGCCTGGCTGCCGGAGTCTGGCCCCCACAGCAGGACGCCGCGGCTGGCCAGGGTCTTGAGGTTGGCCTGGGTGGCTGCGTTGAGGTACATCTGCTGGTTCATGGCGGGCGCCAGGGCGACCGGTGCCGGGGTGGCCAGACAGAGGGTGGTGAGCAGTTCGTCGGCCATGCCGGCAGCCATGCGCGCCATCAGGTTGGCGCTGGCGGGGGCGATCAATACCAGATCGGCCCACTTGGCCAGCTCGATATGACCCATGCCCGCTTCGGCAGCCGGATCCAGCAGGCTGTCCGCCACCGGATGGCCGGAGACCGCCTGCAGGGTCAGCGGGGTGATGAACTCCTTGGCGGAGCGGGTCATCACCACCCGCACTTCGGCGCCCTGATCTTTCAGGCGGCGTACCAGCTCGGCACTCTTGTAGGCGGCGATCCCGCCACTGACACCCAACAGGATGCGTTTATCGGCCAATCTCATCTGCTGTTTCTCTATCCGGCTCATTCTGACTGGTCGGCTAAGATACCACAGGCAATGGATGACGACAGGGGTTGGCATCAAGGGGTGTGGTCGGGCGCGCGCAATTTTTTGCTATGTTTTTTCTCAACAGGGATGAGGGAGAGACAAATGAGCATCAAAGAGTGGCCGGAAGATGAACGCCCCAGAGAGAAGTTGCTGCGTCAGGGGCCCGCGGCGCTCTCCGATGCCGAGCTGCTCGCCATCTTTCTGCGCACTGGCGTCAATGGCCTGAGTGCAGTGGATCTTTCACGTAATCTATTGAATCAATTCGGCTCTTTGCGCAGCTTGCTGGGCGCGGATCAGCGCGCTTTCTGCGAGGCCCACGGCCTTGGCCCGGCCAAATATGCCCAGTTGCAGGCGGTGCTGGAGATGGCCAAACGCCATCTGGCGCAGCAGTTGCAACGGGGTGATGCGCTCACCTCGCCCCAGCTGACCCGCGACTATCTGCAAGCCCAGCTGCGGGATCGGCCGCGCGAGGTGTTTGCCCTGCTGCTGCTCGACAATCAGCACAGAGTCATTCAATTTGTTGAGCTTTTTTACGGCACAATCGATTCGGCGAGCGTCTGGCCAAGAGAAATCGTGCAGATCGCGCTCAAACATAATGCAGCCGCGGTGATTCTGGCGCATAATCACCCGTCCGGCGTCGCCGAGCCCAGTAGGGCCGACCGCCAGATCACGGATCGGATCACGGCCGCTTTGGCCCTGATCGATATCAGAGTGCTGGATCACTTGGTGATCGGTGATGGCATCACGGTTTCTTTTGCCGAGCGCGGTTGGCTATAACTGTGCTCTGGCACCGTATTAGTTGATCTTTGATCACGGATGCTGTATAAAATGCCGCCTTCTGTTTGCCCCGCAATCGAAGGCCAGCGGGGCAGATATTTGCTCGAGCAATGAAGTAAGATTTGGAGAGACTGACATGTCTAGAGTATGCCAAGTAACCGGCAAGCGCCCGGCAGTTGGTAACAACCGTTCGCACGCTAACAACGCTACCAAGCGTCGTTTCCTGCCGAACCTGCACACTCACCGTTTCTGGGTTGAGAGTGAAAAACGCTTCGTAAGCCTGCGCGTATCCGCAAAAGGCATGCGTATCATCGACAAGCGTGGCGTTGAAGTGGTTCTGGCTGAACTGCGCGCCAGCGGTGTTAAGGTATAAGGAATTAGATCATGGCTAAAGGTATTCGCGAGAAAATTCGCCTGAACTCCAGCGCCGGTACTGGTCACTTCTATACCACTACCAAAAACAAGCGCACCATGCCCGAAAAAATGGAGATCAAAAAGTTTGATCCCGTTGTTCGTCAGCATGTGATCTACAAGGAAGGCAAAATCAAGTAATTACTTGATGCTGCATTCCCAAAAACCCGGCCTTGTGCCGGGTTTTTTTATGCGCCGAATTCAGTACACTGCCGGTTCAAAGGGAGGCTTGTCATGTTCAAACTGAGCCGCAAAGGCTGGAACAACGTGATCATAGTGGTGGTACTGATCGTGATCACCCTGTTGCATCGTATGGAGACTGCCCAGCAGGAGAACAGCGCCAAGCGGGCTCGCCCCTTGTTGCCGGATGCGTCTGTGGTGCTCACTTGGCAGGGGCCGAGCTGGCAGATTGAGCGGATCGGTCAGGGCTGGCGCAGCATGCCGGATCTGGGGCTCGACACGGCTCAGCTGGATGCCCGTCTGGCGCGCTGGCAGAGCTGGTTGCTGCTCCCCGGCGAGGTGGTGCGCGGTACCCCGGTGACCATCAAGGTGTGGATTGCCGGCCAGAGCGATCCGGTCGAGATCGGCCTCTATCAGAACAGCGGCCAATATGGCGCCCAGCTGCCCTCCGGTCTCTGGCTCGCCCTCACTGCCGAACAGTATCGCGATCTGCTGCGTCCTGCCCCCTGAGTTCCTTTTCCTTGCGAGGTGCCAATGCCCGAATTGCCAGAAGTTGAAGTCAGTCGTCAGGGGGTCTCCCCCTGGCTCACCGGTATCAAGGTGACGCGCGTGGTGGTGCGGGATGGCCGCCTGCGCTGGCCGATCCCCGGTGAGATTCAGGAGCTGGTGGATCTCACCATCCATCGGGTGCGTCGCCGTGCCAAATACCTGCTGCTGGAGACCGATTTCGGCACCGCCATCCTTCATCTGGGGATGTCCGGCAGCCTGCGGGTGCTGGATATCGGCACCCCGGCCGAGAAGCACGACCACGTGGATATCGAGCTGGAGAATGGCAAGCTGCTGCGGCTCAACGATCCGCGCCGCTTCGGCGCCCTGTTGTGGACCCGGGAACCGGCCGAAGCCCACGCGCTGCTCGCCAAGCTGGGGCCCGAGCCGCTCACCGATGCCTTCAGTGCTGATTACCTGCGTGAGCGCGCCAAGGGACGCAGCACCGCCATCAAACAGTTCCTGATGGACAATCAGGTGGTGGTCGGGGTGGGCAACATCTACGCGAACGAGGCGCTCTATGCTGCCGGTATTCACCCCAAACGGGCGGCGGGCAATATCAGTGCCGAGCGGCTGGGAACCCTGGTGGCCGAGATCAAGCGCGTGTTGGCCGAGGCAATTCGCCAGGGCGGCACCACTCTCAAGGATTTCACCAGTGCCGATGGCAAGCCGGGCTATTTCGTGCAGCAGTTGCAGGTCTACGGCCGTGGCGGTCAGCCCTGTTTCCACTGTCACACCCTGCTGACCGAGACAAGAATGGGCCAGCGCACCACGGTTTTTTGCAGTCATTGCCAGCGCTGAGCGCACTTTTTGCCCCGATCCGGGGGAAGTTGTAACAGCGTATTTCCACTCTGTTGAAGATTTGCACAGCTGTCACTAGTATCCCGACCGTTCAGGCGGTTTGAGAATATAAAAATGACAGTTAAATCAATAGACTGGGAATATTTATCCCGGCAGGAGCGCTATTGCGCAAAATCCATGGCCCGCTTCCTCTACCCCGAGGGATGTGACCGAAAAACCTTCAATCGCGGCAAGTTTGTGCTGCGCAGCCTGCTCTATCGCAAGTCGCTGAGTCGGGTCTTCAGTCTGTTTCAGTGCGACTCGCTCAAGGCACTGCCAGCTGTCTATCCCGAGCTGCTCGACAAGCCGATGCGACCCTATCGCTTCGCCTGTGCCAGCGCCCGTGAGCGGGCCGAGATGCTGGAAAATCACTATCGGTTGCTGCTGGAGTGCTACCCGCAGCTGATCGACCCCCTCTATCTGGGCGAGGGGATCGCGCTGGGGCACTATCCCCAGAGCGGCTGCCGCATTCTGCTGCGCCACGATGGCACCTTCCGCCGCGAGGCCGAGCTGGCGCTCTCCATCGTCAACGGCGAGGGGCAGCGCCTCTACAGCTGCGCCTTTTCGCTGGCGGGCAGTGCGGATCGTTTGATTTTGATGATCGGCTCCATGCAGGGGCCAGAGCCTGCAGTCGACAATGCCCAGGAGCGGGTGCGCGAGCTGACCAAAGAGGGGCACGGCCTGCGGCCCAAATCCCTGCTGGTGCAGCTGGTGCTGCAACTGGCACAGGCCATGGGGGCGGCGGAGGTGCTGGCGGTGCGCAAGCGGGCCCATGTGTTTCAGGCCAAGCGCTACAGCAGCAAGCAGAAAGCCAATTTGCAGGCCGATTATGACGAGCTGTGGCAGGAGTTCGACGCCCGGGGTGTGGATGCCAACTTCGTCGCCCTGCAAGCCCAGCCGCGCAAGCCGCTGGAGGAGATCGCCTCCAAGAAGCGGGCTATGTATCGGCGCCGCTACGAGTGGCTCGATCTGCTGGTGCAGGAGATGAATGAGCGGTTTGCCCGTCAGTAACCGGCAAGCAGGCTGACCTCTCTATAACGAGACAGATACAACAAGGGCTACCCGTGGGTAGCCCTTGTTCGTTGTTGCCGTCAGGAATGGCGAGTGTAGAAGGGGATCACCCTTTCTGTTTGGCGGCGATGGCTTGGGCCACCACGGGATCGACAAACTGGCGGATGTCGCCACCGTGCAGCGCCACCTCTTTCACCAGAGTGGAGGAGATAAAGGAGTTCTCCTCTGCCGGGGTGAGGAAGACGCTTTCCAGCTCCGGCATCAGGCGGCGGTTCATATTGGCCAGCTGGAACTCGTACTCGAAGTCGGAGACGGCGCGCAGGCCGCGGATCAGCACGTTGGCCTGATGCTCTTTGGCAAAATCGACCAGCAGGCCGGAGAAGCCCACCACCTTGACGTTGGGAAGCGTGCTGGTCACTTGCTGGACAAGCTGGACACGTTCTGCCAGATCGAACAGCGGGCGCTTGCTCGGGCTGTTGGCGACCCCGACCACCACCTCGTCAAACAGCTTGGCGGCCCGGCCGATGAGATCGGCGTGGCCATTGGTAACGGGATCAAACGTCCCGGGATAAATTACCCTGGTAGTCATCTTTGCGGTCCTGCAACCTGGAAATTTGGTCGCATTATAAGGTCGTCGCTTGAGAATAGCAGTGCATCAGGCAAGAATACGCCATCGCGCATCAAGCCTCCTTGCATTGGTGACAGGGAGCAAAGGGATTTTTTATGAAACGTATTCTGGTCGTTCGCAATGACAAGATTGGTGACTTCATGCTGGCGTGGCCTAGCTTCGCCATGCTCAAAGGATCCATGGAGTGTCATGTGACTGCCCTGGTTCCGGCCTACACGGCACCGCTGGCCCGGCTCTGCCCCTGGATTGACGAGGTGATCATCGATCCGGGCGTGCGGGCCGACAAGGAGCAACAGCGAGCGCTGCTGGCGCGGATCAAGGCGGCGGCGTTCGACGCGTCCATCTGCCTCTTCTCCAACTCCCGCAACGCCATGCTGGTGTGGAAGGCGCACATCCCTTACCGGCTGGCCCCGGCGACCAAGCTGGCGCAAGTGCTCTACAACCAGCGACTGGTGCAGCGTCGCTCCCGCTCCCAGAAGCCGGAATCCGAGTACAATCTGGAGTTGATCCGCCGCTTCCTGGCCGATCAGCAGATGGCCGTGGTGGAGCCCCAGACCCCCTTCCTGCGGTTCGATGACGAGACTCTGCGGCAGGTGCGCGAACAGCTGGCACTCAAGCTCAAGCTCGATGCCAGCCGCCCCTGGCTGATGGTGCATGCCGGTAGCGGCGGTTCGGCCAACAACCTCTCCATCGAGCAGTATGCCCGTATCATCATCAAGCTCAATCAGGCCTGCCCCGAGCTGCAGTGTGTGCTGACCGCAGGCCCGGGCGAGGAGAAGATGGCCGAACAGCTGGCGGCCGAGTTGCTGGCCCACGGTGGCAATGGCTGGATCTACCGCTCCAGCGATGGTCTGCCGATGTTCTGTCAGGTGCTGGCCAACGCAGCCCTGTTTATCGCTGGCAGTACCGGCCCGCTCCATATCGCCGGTGCGCTCGATGTGCCGACTATCGGTTTCTTCCCGATGCGCCGCTCCGCGACTCCGCTGCGCTGGAAGCCCCTCAACAGCGAAGGGCGTCACCTCGCCTTCAGCCCGCCGGAGGATAGCGACCATCCTGAGGATATGAGTCAACTCGATCCCAAGACCATGGTGCCGGTGATGGCCCGCTGGGCGGCGCCTTTCTGGCGCAAATAACGTATGCAACAATGCAAACAGGGCCCCGCGGGGCCCTGTTTCGTATGACGGTTATTCCGGCTGCTGCGGTTGCTGGCGCACCCAGAGGTCGGCGTATTTGACGAAGGTGGAGTGGGCGGAGAGGATCGCCAGCAGCAACCCCTGCTTGCCATCGAGGAAACCGGCTTTTAGCAGGTACATCTTGAGGAAGCAGCCGACCGCGTGGATCAGCCCCTGACTGAGGGAGCCCTTCTTGCCGCGAGCGGTGCGCTGATCGGCCCAGGCGCGGGCATAACCGGCGGATTTCACCAGATAGTGCTCCAGATCCCGATAGGTGAAGTGAAGCAGGTCGCCATGAATATTGACGATCTTCATGTTGGCCCGTACTTCCACCTTTTCGTGCACCAGCGCCTCGTTGTAGCTGGTGAGTGCCTTGGGATAGAGGCGCAGCACCCGATCCGGATACCAGCCACTGTGGCGGATAAAGCGGCCAAACACCCAGGAGAGGCGCGGGATCGAGTAGATGGTTTCGCTGGCCGGATTGGTCATCACGTTGGCTATGGCGGTTTTCAGCTCGGGGGTGAGCCGCTCGTCGGCATCCAGCCACAGCACCCAGTCGGATTGCACGTGGGACTGGGCCAGCCGGCGCTGTTTGCCAAAGCCGGGCCACTTGGCGTTGACGAAGAAACGGGCCCCAAATTCGGCGGCAATGGCCGGGGTCTCGTCCTGACTGCCCGAGTCCAGAATGACGATCTCGTCCACCAGTCCGTCGAGGGAGGCGAGGCACTTGCGCAGGTTGTCGGCTTCATTCTTGACGATCAGAACGGCAGCCAGAGTCGGTTTTTTCACGAATGTGGGCTCACGGTTATTGCCCGGCTGGCGGGTCGAATGCGTATTGATGGGCCATTCTAACGGAAAAACGGGTCAAAGAGAGAGCCGCCATTGCCCGTTTCTATCAGCTGTTTGCCTGTCTCGTCTCGTCCGGTTGGAAGAGGGGCACCGCTGGAAAAATGGGGTGACGGCAGCGTCTGCCAAGGATCTTCTGTTATTTATCCAGTCATTCTTGGGGCATAATCTCGCCCAGTGATGATTAACCGCCGGGCCAGTCCCGAGAGAAGACGCGTGATGAAAATATTGGTGATCGGCCCCTCCTGGGTCGGCGATATGGTGATGTCCCAGAGCCTCTACAAGGCGATCAAGGCCAACCATCCACAGTGCGAATTGCACGTGATGGCCCCCGCCTGGTGCTGTGCCCTGCTGGAGCGGATGCCGGAGGTGGACAAGGCGATCACCATGCCCCTTGGCCACGGTGACTTCAAGCTGGTGGCACGCCGCCGCCTCGGCAAGCAGCTGGCCGCCGAAAAATACGATCAGGCCATCGTCCAGCCCAACTCCATGAAGTCGGCGCTGATCCCCTGGTTTGCCCGCATTCCGGTGCGTACCGGCTGGAAGGGTGAGAGCCGCTATGGCCTGCTCAACGATATGCGCAGCAACAAGTCCGCCTTCCCGCTGATGGTGGAGGGCTATCTGGCGCTCGCCTATCCCAAGGCGCAGATGAAGAGCCGGGCCGATATTCCGACCATTCCGCATCCGGCGCTCCACGTCGATCTGATAAACCAGAGCAAGGCGCTGGAGCGGCTGGGGCTGGATCGCGCCCGCCCGGTGCTGGTGCTCTGTCCCGGTGCCGAGTTCGGCCCGGCCAAGCGCTGGCCGGAAGGGCACTACGCCGTGGTGGCCCAACAGCATCTGGACGAGGGGTGGCAGGTGTGGATCTTCGGTTCCAACAAGGATGTACCAGTGGCCAACACCATCCGGGATCGGGTCAACCTGCTGACTCGCCCCAACTGCCACGTGCTGGCGGGCAAGACCAGCCTGCACGAGGCGATCGATCTGATGGCGCTGGCCGGCCGGGTCATCTCCAACGACTCCGGCCTGATGCACATCGCCGCCGCCCTCAACCGGCCGCTGGTGGGTGTCTATGGCTCCACTTCGCCGCTCTACACCCCGCCGCTGGCGGATCGGGTCGAGATCGTCCACACCGACATCGAGTGTCGCCCCTGCTTCAAGCGCACTTGCAAGTTCGGCCATCTCAAGTGCCTGATCGATCTGGCGCCGGAGCAGGTGGTCGATGCCTGCAAGAAGCTGGAGCAGAGTCAGTAAGATGCCCTATCGTCTGCTCTACAACCTGCTGATCCACTTGGGATTGCCGCTGGCGCTGCTGGCCCTCTATAAGCCTAAGAAAGGCAAGCCCGGCTTTGGCAAGCGCTGGGCCGAGCATCTCGGGCGGCTGCCCGCCACCGGACAGGAGGCGCCGCTCTGGATCCATGCGGTGAGCGTGGGGGAGACGCTGGCCATCACGCCGCTCATTCGTGCCCTCAAGGCGGAGCGGCCCGATCTGCCGATCCTGCTCACCACCACCACCCGCACCGGCGCCGATCAGGCTGCCAGGCTGGGGGGTCTGGTGATCCATCGCTACGCGCCGCTCGACTACCCCTGGGCCATTGCTGCCTTTCTCGACACCTTCAAGCCGCGCGCACTCTGGGTGATGGAGACCGAGCTGTGGCCAAACTGGCTGGCCGCTTGCGAAGCGCGTCACCTGCCGGTGACCATCATCAACGCCCGCCTCTCCGAGCGTTCCTGCCAGCGTTATGCCCGCTTCCACGGCGCCTTCGACGCCCTGAGCCGGCCGCTGACCCATCTGCTCTGTCAACATCAGGATGATGCCGACCGCTTCGCCCGCCTCGGCATCGATCGTTCGCGGTTGGCGGTGACCGGCTCCATCAAGTTCGACATCCAGTTTGGTGACGAGGTACGGGCCAAAGGGCGCGCCCTGCGCCAGCAGCTGGGCGCCGAGCGGCCGGTCTGGATCGCCGCCAGCACCCATCTGGGTGAGGACGAGCAGGTGCTGGCCGCCTTCGATCTGCTGCTCAAACGCCATCCCGACGCGCTGCTCATTCTGGTGCCACGCCACCCCGAGCGGTTCGACCGGGTGGCCGAGCTGTGTGCCCCTTACGGCTGCGTGCGGCGCACTGATGGTGTTGTGGTGCGTGCGGAGGATAAGGTCTATCTCGGCGATACCATGGGCGAGCTGCCACTGATGTTGGCGGCGGCCGATGTGGCCTTTGTCGGTGGCAGTCTGGTGAAGATTGGCGGTCACAACCTGCTGGAGCCGGCAGCCCTCGGCAAGCCCTGCCTGACGGGGCCCGCCTACTTCAACTTCAGCGATATCACTCGTCAGCTGGTGGCTCAGGGGGGCGCCGCCATCGTGGCCGATGCCGCCGAGCTGGGCGAGCGGGTGAGCCAGTTGTTTGCCGACGGCAACGTCCGCCGCGAGATGGGCGAGCAGGCCCGCGCCGTGGTGCTGCGCAATCAGGGAGCCCTGGCGCGCACCCTCTCTCATTGTCTCACCGCGCTGGAGAACGACTGAGTTTCAGCCTTTCATACATCTCAGCCATAAAAAAACGGAGCGCGATGCGCTCCGTTTTGTTTTTGGCGGTGACCGGAATTAGCGAACGATCAGCCCCAGCAGGATGCCGACCACACCGAAGTCGGAGTCGCTGAAGGTGGTGTTGGCGAAACCGAGGTCGCCCAGCACTGGCAGCAGGAAGACCGGCAGAATGGTGAGCAGCAGCAGGCCGTTGGCGAAGGAGCCCAGAATGGCGCCGCGACGACCACCGGTGGCGTTGCCGAACACCCCGGCAGCGGCGCCGACGAAGAAGTGCGGTACCACGCCCGGGATGATGACGGTCAGGCCCATGGCGTAGAGCAGCGCCATCCCCACCAGACCGGCGGCAAAGCTAGACAGGAAGCCGATCAGCACGGCGTTGGGGGCGTAGGGGAAGACGATGGGGCAGTCGAGTGCCGGCTTGGCGTTCGGCACCAGCTTGTCGGAGATCCCCTTGAAGGCCGGAACGATCTCGGCGATGACCATCCGCACACCCTGCAGGATGACGTAGACACCGGCGGCGAAGGTGATGGACTGCATCAGGGAGAACATGAACCAGTGCTTGCCCTTGGCGACGCTGGAGACAAACTCGGGGCCGGCGAAGGCGGAGGTCACCAGGAAGATGATGCCCATGGTGAAGGAGATGGCCACCGGGGTATCGCGCAGGAACAGCAGGCTCTTGGGCACCTGCACATCTTCGCAGCTGTGGGCCTTGTTGCCGAACTTGGCGCCGATCAGGGCGGAGAGCACGTAGGAGCAGGTGGAGAAGTGGCCCAGCGCCACGTCATCGGAGCCGGTGATCTGCTTCATGAAGGGGTGGGCGATGGCCGGGAAGAAGACCATGGCGACACCGACCACCAGACTGCCCACCGCGATCAGCGGCACGCCGCTCATACCGCCGGCAGAGAGGATCACCGCCACCATCATCGACATGAACAGGGTGTGGTGACCGGTCAGGAAGATGAATTTCCACGGGGTCAGACGGGCGATCAGGATGTTCACCAGCATGGCGAAGAACATGATCATCGCCATCTCCTTGCCAAACGAGGTCTGGGCGATGGAGACGATGGCTTCGTTGTTGGGGACGACCCCCTTGATGCCGAAGGCGTGCTGGAAGATGACGGCAAAGTCACCCAGCGAGTTGATCACCAGGGTGGCACCGGCTCCCAGAATGACGAAACCCATGATGGTCTTGACCGTGCCCTTGATGCACTCGGTCACCGGTTTCTTCTGGGCAATAAGGCCGATAAGCGCGATCAGGCCGACCAGCACGGCGGGCTCGGACAGCACGTCAAACATCAGAAAGTTGAAAAATTCCATGGTCAGCTCCTGGCAATGGAAGATGCGGCCCGCAGGCCGCATGGAGGGTCCTTAGAGGGCGCCCAGTTCGCGCAGGGCGATGGCGAGTTTCTCTTTCATCGCGGCCTTGTCGACCATGTTATCGAGGGCCACCAGACGGCCGTTGACGCCCATGCTCTGTAACTGCTCGGCGATGTCGCGGGTGGCGACAAAGATCTCGGCGGTTTCGCTGCCGGCGGAGGCCAGATCGCGGTGATCCACCTCGGCGGTGACTGCCAGCTCTTTCAGGATGCTCTTGATGCTCATCTCCATCATCAGGCTGGTGCCCAGACCGTGACCGCATACAACCAGAATTTTCATTGTCTCTTCCTCTGTCAGGTGCGCAGTGGCGCAGATCAGTAGCGCGCCAGAATGCGCAGGATGTCGCCTTTGGTGTCGGCCGCGATGATGGCCGCCACGTCCTCTTCATTCATAAACATCTCGGCCAGCTGGGCTATGGTCTCCACGTGGGAGTTGCTGTCGCTGGCGGCCAGGGTGATCAGCAGCTGGATCGGGTCGTTGCCCTCGGAGTCGAAATTGACCCCCTGCTTGATGACGGTCAGCCCCAGACCCAGCCGGTTGACGCCGTCTTCGGGGCGGGCATGGGGCATCGCCAGACCGGGGCCCAGTACGTAGTAGGGGCCGAGCTCTTCATGAGAGCGAAACAGCGCCGCCACGTAGGAGGGTTCGATGGTGCCATTGGCCAGCAAGGGCGCCGTGGCCAGCTCGATGGCGTGGCGCCAGTCGCGGGCGGCGGGTTCGATGCGGATGACATCCTCGGTCAGCAGTTGAGTCAGCATGGTGGTGATCCGGCTAGTTAAGATGGCGCCAATCTATCGATCTTGCGGTGGTGAAACTGTGAGGGTGATCGCGAAAGTTAGCGCTATCAGATAGCGCTAACATCAAACTGTGATAGCGCTATCACTTCACCCATTAACGGGAGTCATCCTGCCCTCATTGTGGGGGAAAGAGAGTAGAATCGGCCTTGAGCAAATGGTCAGTGGCGCTCTTTTGCCTTAAAGTGAGCAGCCGCAAGTCGAGGATGGGATGGATGTCAGAAGCAAAGAAGCGCCGTAGTACGGGTCGGGTGACCCTCAACGATGTGGCCCAGCTGGCTGGTGTGGGGGCCATGACGGTTTCCCGTGCCCTGCGCACGCCGGAGATGGTCTCCGACAGAATGCGCGAGCGCATCGAAGCTGCGGTGGAAGAGCTCGGCTATATCCCCAATCGGGCCGCCGGGGCGTTGGCCTCTGCGACTTCCCAGACCATCGTAGTGATCGTCCCGAGTCTGGCGGAAGCGGGCTGTGGCGAGATGATCGCTGGCCTGCAACAGACCCTGCTCGAGGAGGGTTACCAGATCATGCTGGGGGATGCCCAGCATCTGAAACAGCAGGAAGAGCGCCTGCTGACCAGCTTTTTGCAGCACAATCCGGCGGCGGTGGTGCTGTTTGGTGGCGATCCCGGCGAGACGATCCGTACTCGCCTGAAAGCCTCCCGCCTGCCGGTGGTGGAAGTGGGTGCTATGGCCCGCAGTCCCATCGACATGAATGTGGGAGTCTCCAACTTCGATGCCGGTTATCAGCTCACCCACCACCTTATCGAGCGGGGCTACCGCAATATCGGTTTTCTCTGTGCCCGTCAGGAGCAGTGGATGCTACAACAGCGGATGCAGGGCTGGCAGAAGGCGCTGCTCGACAACTACCTCTCCCCCGATGCCATCATCAACACCTCGGAGCGGCCCAGCTTCAGCACTGGCGCCACCATGCTGGGCGAGTTTCTACTGCGCTGGCCCGAGCTGGACGCGCTGATCTGCGTCAACGACGAACTGGCGGCCGGGGTGCTGTTCGAGTGCCAGCGCCGCCATTTGAATGTGCCGGGCAAACTCGCCATCGCCGGATTTGACGATCTGGATGTGGCGCGCGCCTGTTATCCGACCCTTACTTCGGTCAGGATCCCCTATCGGAAAATGGGGCAGGAGGCTGCCGAGCTGATCCTGCGCCAACTGGCCGGGGAGCCCGTGATGGGCACTGCGCTGGCTCTCGATTTTCAACTGCAAAAGCGTCAAAGCAGCTGATCCCCGTTTCACACGTCATCAAAGAGGCAACCATGTTCAAGGCTCTGTTACTGGAAAACCAAGACGGCAAGACCGTACCGACTCTGACCCGGCTGGCCGAGAGCCAGTTGCCGGAAGGTGAAGTGCGGGTGGCGGTCGCTTACAGCTCGATCAACTACAAGGATGGGTTGGCCATCACCGGCAAGGGCAAGATCGTGCGCCAGTGGCCGCTGGTGCCCGGCATCGACTTTGCCGGTACCGTGCTCGAGTCTGCCGACAGCCGCTATCAGCCCGGCGACAAGGTGGTGCTGACCGGTTGGGGTGTGGGCGAAGGGCACTGGGGCGGCATGGCCGAACAGGCGCGGGTCAAGGGGGACTGGCTGGTGCCGTTGCCCGCCGGGCTGGATGAGCGGCAGGCCATGTGCATCGGTACCGCCGGTCTCACCGCCATGCTCTGCGTGCTGGCACTGGAAGAGGCGGGTATTACTCCCGCAAGCGGCGAGGTGCTGGTCACTGGTGCAGCAGGCGGTGTGGGCTCCACCTCGGTTGCCCTGCTGGCAGCCCTTGGCTATCAGGTGGCGGCGCTGACCGGTCGTCCCGAAGAGCAGGGCGCCATGCTGACCGCACTGGGTGCCAGCCGCATCGTGCCGCGCAGCGAGCTGCTGGTGCCTGCCAAACCGCTGGAAAAACAGCTGTGGGCCGCTGCCATCGATACCGTCGGCAGTCAGGTGCTGGCCAAGCTGCTGGCCCAGATGAATTATGGCGGCGCTGTGGCGGCCTGCGGGCTGGCGGGCGGTTTCGATCTGCCGACCAGTGTGATGCCCTTCATCCTGCGCAATGTGCGGTTGCAGGGGGTCGATTCGGTGATGTGCCCGTTTGAACGTCGTCAACTGGCGTGGCAGCGACTGGCACGGGATCTTCCTGCCAGCTTCTTTGAGCAGGCGGTTACCGAGATTGGGCTGGAGCAGGTAGTGGAGGCCGCCGAGGCCATCACGCAAGGCCAGATCGCAGGTCGCACTCTGGTCAAACTTTGAACTCTCTCTGACTGGCGAGCCCGACAATTCCGGATAAAATTGGAGTGCGGGTGAACTATCCAAGGAGAGTGAAGATGGGTGGACACAAGCCGGATTACGACTCCTCTGATGATGATTGGGAGCCGGATTCCTGGGAAGAAGAGCTGGATCAGTGGGAAGATGAAAGCTGGCAGGATGATGACACTTTCGATGACCAGTGAACCACGGCATTGAACGAACAGGCGGGCTTTGGGCCCGCCTGATTTTTTTGCCGCGCTCACACGGCTGAGCGTTCGTCCTTGGTCAGGGGCGGGGCGCTGGGTAGAATGAACTGCCCAAATGACGCTCAAGGATGACTATGCGACTCTCCATCATATTGTTGGCTGCCCTGCTGGGTGGCTGTGTCTCCAACGATGACCCTTGCGAGAAGGTGTGGAGTGAGGTTGGGGAGGCGGATGGCAAGCTGGGCTTCACCACCGAGCGGATCGAGTTCCATCAGGGCCAGTGTGGCAAGAAGGTGGATCCCGAACTGTGGAAGCAGGGACATCAGAAGGGATTGGCATGGTATTGCCGCCCCGAGCATCTCTATCTGGCTGGCCGTTCAGGCGAGGAGTATCGCGGTGTCTGTCCGAATGATACCCAGGCGCGCAGATTGTTCGAACAGGGACGTCAGGGGTGGACCGACCAATAACGCCCTGACAGGGAGGGGCGTTACTCCTCTTTCAAGCGCAGCGGTTGGCAGAGGTAACCCTTGTCATTGGCACTGCGGGCGCACTTGCTGCAGACAAACTTGGGTTTGCGGACTATCTTGCGCAACGCCTTGAGATCGGTGGGGATCTCGTGACGGCGCCATTCACACAGGGTTTTGCTGCCCATAACGACTACCTCTACGACTTGACGGCCGTATTGTAATCGATTTTCATTTCGAATAAACCGGCAAAGCTCGCTTATTGGCCGATATGCCAATAAGCGATTGTTTCGGGAGGGATTACTGGTAGAGGAACTTGGTGAAGATAAGCTCGCGCACCGCTTTCTTGCCGGTCTCTTTCACCAGCAGTTCGTTGACGGTTGTCTCGCACTCCTTGCGCAGCTCTTCTCGGTTGGTCAGGGACTTCACTTGATCGGCATTTTTGCTGCCAATCAGACGGATGATGGCATCGCGGATCAGCGGGTCATGCTGCTCCAGCAGTTTGAGGTCGGCTTCGTTTTCCGCCATCAGCTCTACCGTGACCCGGATATAACCGAGGGTTTTGCTATCACTCAGGTAGTTGGTGATGATGTCGGGATCGAGCGCGTGGTAGGAGAAACCGGGCTTGGCAGCCCCCTCTGCGCCCTCGGCGGGCGGCTCATCTTCAGCCAGAGCTTGCTGCTGCAGGGCGCCACAGCTCAGTAACAACACCAGCAGAATTTTGAAGATCTTCATATAGATGGCTCATCAGCAAGAGATAACCCATTTTTGATGTTGCCATCGGGGCCGTCAAGCACGGATGTTCTTACATTTCGCTATTGATTTACGGATAATAAACCGGATTTTAACCTGAACACGGAAATCTCTGGATGGTGAAGCTGTGAAGTCCGAGTTGACTGTTCCCCTCACGCCGTTAAGCGGGTGGCTGGCCCCCGAATGTTGCGAATTGCCCACCAGCTTGCGCCCCTGGCTGCTGGAGCCCGGCTCCATGACCCGGCGTCTGCGTCAGCACAATCGCCACTTTTCGGTGGAGTGGCTGGGCAATCACCCGGTCGCCCTTACTGCCGATGAGCAGTGGCTGGTGGATTCGGCCTCGCCGGCCGGTACCTGCCGCGAGGTGATCCTGCATGGGGATCGTGGGCCCGCCGTGCTGGGCTGGACCCTGTTTGCCGATGACGCACTGCAAGGGAGCGGCATTGCCGAGCTTGGCGAGCAGCCGCTGGGTGAGCGGGTATTTGGCCATGAGCCTGCCCGCCGTGATCACCTGCAGCTGGCCCGTTTCGATATTGCCGCCAATCCCCGTTGCCCGGCCGCCACTGTCTGGGGGCGTCGTTCCCGTCTGTTTCTGGGGCAGTGGCCACTGCTGGTGCACGAGCTGTTTCTGCCCTCTCTCGTCTGTGACAAGGAGCTGGAGTGAATCTGTTAACCAAGGAGCGGGGACTTGCCTATATGCAGTTGGCCCGCGTCGACAAGCCCATAGGCACTCTGCTGTTGCTGTGGCCAACCCTGTGGGCGCTCTGGCTGGCCGCTGGTGGCCTGCCCAATCTCTGGGTGCTGACCGTGTTTGTGGTCGGCGTCTTTCTTATGCGCTCGGCAGGGTGCGTCATCAACGACTATGCGGATCGCAACTTCGACGGCCATGTCAAACGCACCGCCGGTCGCCCCTTGCCCACGGGCAGAGTCAAGCCGTGGGAGGTGCTGGCGCTCTTCTTCGTGCTGGCGCTTATTTCGTTTGGTCTGGTGCTGACCATGAATCCGCTCACCATCGGCCTGTCGTTTGTCGCCCTGCTGTTGGCGGTGAGTTACCCCTTCATGAAGCGCTTTATCTCGAACCCTCAGCTGGTGCTCGGGATGGCCTTCTCCTGGTCGATCCCGATGGCCTATGCGGCGCAGGCGGATGCCCTGCCGCTGGTGGCCTGGCTGCTCTTCTTCGCCAACCTGCTCTGGACCGTGGCTTACGACACCCAGTACGCCATGGTGGATCGGGATGACGACCTCAAGATTGGCCTCAAATCCAGCGCCATCCTGTTTGGTCGTTACGACAAGCGGATCATTGGCGTACTGCAACTCTCGACTCTGCTGCTGTTGCTGGCGGTCGGGCAGCTGATGACGCTGGGGGGCTGGTATTACTGGGGATTGCTGGGGGCGGCGGTGCTGTTTGTCTATCAGCAGCGGCTCATTCGCGAGCGGCAGCGGGAAGCCTGCTTCCAGGCGTTTCTCAACAACAACTATGTGGGGGCGCTGGTGTTTGCCGGTCTGGTGCTCGATTACCTGCTGGCGTGACATGTTCCCGCGCAGACTCCGATAAAAAAGAAGGCCGCATCATGCGGCCTTCTTTGTTTGCGTTGCAGATCAGAGCTGATTGCCTGCCTGAATGGTACGGCGGATCTTGTTGCTCAGCAGCGGCACTATGTTGTCGGCCAGCGCCTGGAAGCGGCCGAGATCCGGCTTGCACTCGGGAGAGAGGTAGCCCTCTTTGCGCAAGGTGTGGATCAGGGTGCTGAACAGCTTCTGGTCGAAGAACTCGGGGGCGTTGATGCCGTGCAGGGTGCCGAGGCGCTCTGCCATCATCAGGCCGTCCGCCTCCAGCTGCTCCGCCTCGATATGGGGTTGGGCCAGCACCCGGGTCAGCACGATGGCGTAGCGTTGCAGGGTCTCCTGAATGCTCTCCGCCAGCAGCAGCAGGCGCATCTGGTTGGCCGGATTGACCCAGTAGCCGTCATCGCGGGTCTCGATCAGTTGCTGGGTCTGCAGCGCGTCGAGCAGGCTGTCGACCAGCGCCGGCAGCTCCTCCTCTTCATAACGCAGGAACAGCTCGGTCTTGAGCAGCGGATAGATGTCGATGCAACGGGCCATGATCTCGCTGCGGGAGATCCCTTCGCACCGTTCGATCAATGCCGCCACCAGAGAGGGCATGGCGAACAGGTGGAGGATGTTGTTGCGGTAGTAGGTCAGCAGGATCGCCTGATAGCGGTCGAGACTGATGATCTGCCCCAGTTTGTCCTCGCTCACCTCGAACTTGTTGAGCTCCATCGCCTGATCCAGCAGGGTCTTGGCATCCTCATCCGGAATGGTGCTCTGCGGACTGTAGGGCACCGCTTTGAGCAGATCCAGATAGGTGTTGAGCTGGGCCTGCAACTCGTCGCGGGTCAGGGCGTGGCGCTCGGCGGCCAGCAGCGCCAGCGCACTCAGGGTCAGGCCGTTGACCGCGGCAGCGCCGTTGATGCGGGTCATCAGCAGTTCGGCCAGATTGTTGACGGTGCCCGCCATCCACTCCGGACGCTCCTCTTCCCCGATGTGCTTTTTCCAGTCGGGGATATGTTCGCTCAGGTAGCTGTTGAGGGTCAGCGGTTCGCCGAAGTTGACGAAGCCACGGCCGTAGTTGCGCAGCTTGCGCAGAATGCCGAGCACCTGCAGGAAGCTCTCTTTCTCCTTGCGACTCCCCTTGAGCTCGTTGTGGTAGGTGTTCACCTCCATCACGTGCTCGTAACCCAGATAGACCGGCACCAGAGTGACCGGCCTGTCCAGCCCGCGCATCATCGCCTGCAGGGTCATCGCCAGCATGCCGGTCTTGGGCGGTAGCAGACGGCCGGTACGGGAGCGCCCCCCCTCGGTGAAGAACTCTACCGAGTAACCCTTGGCAAACAGCAGGTTGAGGTATTCCCGGAATACCGTGCTGTAGAGCGGGTTGCCCTTGAAGGTGCGGCGAATGAAGAAGGCGCCGCCGTGGCGGAAGATGGGGCCCGCCGGCCAGAAGTTGAGGTTGATGCCTGCCGCGATATGGGGCGGCACCATCCCCTGGTGGTAGATGACGTAGGAGAGCAGCAGGTAGTCCATGTGGCTGCGGTGGCAGGGGACATAGACGATCTCGTGCCCTTCCTGCGCCAGCTGGCGCACCTTCTCGGCGCCATTGACCGACAAACCGCGGTAGAGTTTGTTCCACAGCCAGCCGAGGAAGCTCTCGCCCAGGCGGATCAGCCGGTAGGAGAAGTTGGAGGCGATCTCGTCCATGTAGCCATGGGCACGCTTTTGCGCCTTCTCGAGGCTGATCCCCTCGCGCTGGGCCTCCTCTTCAATCGCCTGCTGGATCACCGCGGAGTCGAGCAACTGCTTGAACAGCAGGTTGCGGTTCGGCAGTTTCGGGCCGGTGGCAGCCAGCTGCTGGCGGCTGAAGTGGGTACGGGCCACTCGTGCCAGCTTGTGGGCGATGGCCTCGTCAGTGCCGTGCTTGTCGGCCATGTAGCGCAGGGAGAGCGGCGGCGAGAAGCGCACCAGATTTTCGCGACCCTTGAGGATCACGATGAGTGCCTTCTTCAGCCGGTTCGGCGCCAGGCTACTGATGATGTTGAGGCCGGAGGCTTCTTCCCCTTCCCGACCCGGAGCGCGGCCCCAGAACAGGGTGACGGGCACTACCTGGATATCCAGCTCGGGATCCTGCTTGTGCAGATCCAGCAGCTGGTGGAACTCCTGCAGGAAGGGGAGCGGTTTGCTGCGTTTGCCAAACAGGGGAGGCGGACGATCCAGACAGACATAGCGCGGCAGCAGCTGGCCGTTCAGTTCCAGCGGCGTGAAGGGGCCGGGCAGACCGAGATCCTCGCAGCACTGCTGCAGGGTCATCAGGTCGGTGATCGAACTGGTTTTCAGGGCATAGACGATGGGTCTGGCCGGATCCAGATTGAGTTCTGTGATGGGATTTTCCGGCAGGCTCTTGTGATTGACCAAGCCGCTGACCGGCCATTGCAAGATGGCTCTGGAAATCTTCTGTCCTAGGGACATGTGCGTCTGCTCTCCAAAAAAATGCGGCGTGAGCATAGCAAATCGACAGCCCCTTGTCGCCGAGAGGTACGATGAGTCAGCTGCGCAGGATCAAAACAGCAGTAAATGAGGGGTTGGTCGCGACAAATGTCAGCTGCGCCTTGCCTTGGCCACTGCACTGTATATACTGCCAGTGTGCTGTATAAAAAGACAGGTGCCAATTCTATGAAACCCCTTACCCCCCGCCAGGCCGAAGTGCTGGAGCTGATCAAGGTGAATATGAGCGAGACCGGTATGCCGCCGACTCGTGCCGAGATCGCCCAGAAGCTTGGTTTCAAGTCGGCCAATGCGGCCGAAGAACATCTGAAGGCCCTGGCCAAAAAAGGGGTCATCGAGATCATGCCGGGCACGTCCCGCGGCATTCGCCTGTTGCTCGAAGAGGAAGAGGTGCTGGAAGAGAGCGGCTTGCCGCTCATCGGCAAGGTTGCCGCCGGTGAACCTATCTTGGCTCAGGAGCATATCGAGAGCCACTATCAGGTTGATCCCGCCCTGTTCCATCCGCGCGCAGATTTTCTGCTGCGGGTGCAGGGGATGAGCATGAAGAACATCGGCATTCTGGATGGCGATCTGCTGGCGGTGCACAAGACCCAGGAGGTGCGCAACGGTCAGGTAGTGGTCGCCCGTCTCGATGAGGATGTCACCGTCAAGCGCTTCCAGCGCAAGGGCAGTCAGGTATGGCTGCTGCCAGAGAATGAAGAGCTCTCCCCCATCGAGGTGGATCTCTCTTGCCAGCAGCTCACCATCGAAGGACTGGCTGTCGGGGTGATCCGCAACGCTGACTGGATGTAATCATCCCCGCCAACTGCGTTTGCCACACGGCCTCCTTCGGGAGGCCGTGCTGTTTCTGGCGCACTTTCCCTGTCATATCAAACAGATCATCGGCGGCGGCATTTTTGTCCTGCGCGACCGGCTACCAATCATCCATTTCAGATATATGCTCAGATCAGTGCCCTGTCGCCGAGACAGGCCTTGGCGCCTCCCTCTGACCATCGCAATGCGCCGGGACGGGAGGGCCGGTAACAACGAGAATCGGGCAGTACACCTTCACGGGATATGAGGGGGAGTGGGGAGATCCCGAGCCTTGTCGGGCAAAGGGGACCACTCGTAATGGTTGCAGATAGTCGTGACGGGCCTGTTCCCAGTTCAGGCCGACGAAGCAACATGACCTGTCGGTCAAGGAGGACTGGTATGGCATCAAGATCGCCATGGGATTCAGAGGCTGGGGCTGCGCCAGCGGAATCGTCAATCACCCGTTTCGTCAAAGGTAGCCGGATGACCTGGTTTTACGGTCTCTGGCTGCACCATCGTGGGTCGCGCTGGACGCTCTGGCTGGGATGCCCGAAAGAGAAGGTGGTGCGTCTGGTGCTGCTGTTCAAACGGGGTCACGGTGACCGCCAGGGGGAAGAGGGCTGGCTGGCACCCGTGATTCCCATCGGCGTGCGGGCCATCGGCAAGATGTTGCAGCAGGGGCGTAACGCTCGCCCCTGAGCAGAAGAGACAAACAAATCCATCCATAACCGGCACCCAAGGGGGCCGGTTTTTTTATGGCCGCAACTGGCGATTAATTATGCCAAATGGTCGACTCCTGACAGGGCGTTGCACAAGGTTGAACCACCTTGGCGGCTCGCTGGGGTACAATGCCTCCCTCTTGTCCGGTCACTGCTGGCCATCTGCCTCGAACTGAAAGGGTCTCTTGTTATGATGAAGCTCCGCTATCCCCTGCTCTTTCTGCTGTTGACAGCCTGCCTGATCCTGGTGTTCTACGCCACGCAGCCAGAGCAACCGGAACAGGCTGACTACTATCCGGCGGGGCGGGACATCAATGATTTCGCTTTTACCGATGCGGACAACCAGCCGTTTACCCCTGCCAACCTGAAGGGGCACTGGACCTTCCTGTTTGTCGGCTACACCTTCTGCCCTGATATCTGCCCCACCACGCTGGCAGATATGCGTTCCGTCTATGACCAGCTGAAGAAGATGGCGCCCGACAGCCAGGTGGTGTTTATCTCGGCGGATCCCCAGCGTGACGATATTCCACGCCTCAAGACCTATACCGCCTTCTTCAATCCCGAATTCAAGGCGGCCACTGCCCCCCACGACAAGCTGTTCCCGTTCGTGCGCAATTTGGGGCTCATCTACTCCATCGCCAATCAGGGGGAGAAGGATTACCTGATCGATCACTCCGCCTCCATCGTGCTCATCAATCCCAAGGGCAAGCTGCAGGCGGTATTCCGCCCGCAGGTGGCGCCGGGTCAGGTGCCCCGGGTGCAGATGGCTACCATGCTCTCTGACTTCGCCCGCATTCTGAAGCTGACAGGCCACTAAGCGTGACCCTAGCTGTTGCCCCCTGGTGGCGAGATCCCTCTCGCCACCGCGTTGTCTTTGCGCTCGCCCTGCCCATGGTTTTCTCCAATATCACCACCCCCTTGCTGGGGCTGGTGGACACCTGGGTGATCGGTCATCTCGGTCAGGCCTGGTTTCTGGGGGGCGTTTCGGTCGGTGCGACCCTGATCAACCTCATCTTCTGGCTGCTCGGCTTTTTGCGGATGTCGACCACCGGGCTGACGGCGCAGGCGCACGGCGCCGCCGATGGTCGTGCCCAGCTCGATACCCTGCTGCGGGCGCTGGGGCTGGCCATTGCTCTCGGTCTGGCGCTGCTGTTGTTGCTCTTCCCCCTGTTGCCACGACTGATCGCCCTGAGTGGCGGCTCGCCCGAGGTGCAGCTTTATGCGGGCCAATATGTGGCGGTGCGGATCTGGAGCGCCCCGGCGGCGCTCTGCAATCTGGTGGTCATGGGCTGGCTGTTGGGGATGCAGGATGCCCGCAGCCCCATGGTGATGTTGATCCTCACCAATCTGGTCAACATGGCGCTCGATGCCCTGTTTGTGCTGGGGCTCGGCTGGCAGGTGCGGGGTGTGGCAGCGGCCTCGGTCATGGCGGACTACTGCGCGCTGGCGGTCGGGATCTGGCTGGTACGCCGTCAGCTGCGGCAACTGGCACCGACGGTGTGGCAGGATGGCTGGCAGCGCTGGCGGCAGCTCGCGCCCATGGTGCGGCTGCTCGGCCTCAACCGCGATATCTTCCTGCGCTCCCTCTGTTTGCAGCTCTGCTTCGCCTTCATGACTCTGCAAGGGGCGCGGCTGGGGGATGTGGCGGTGGCCGCCAATGCGGTGCTGCTCAACTTCCTGATGCTCATCTCCTACGGACTCGATGGTTTTGCCTATGCGGTGGAGGCCATGGTAGGACGAGCCATCGGTCAGCGGGATCGGCAGAAACTGCGGGAGGCCATCGTGCTCAATCTGGGCTGGGCCGCCCTCATCGCCAGTGGTTTTACCCTGGTGTTTGCCCTCTTCGGTGCCCACCTTATCGGCTATATCACCGACATTCCGGCCGTGGTGGCGGAGGCACATCGTCAGCTTCCCTGGCTGATCGCCATGCCCTTGCTGGCGGTCTGGTGCTTCCTGCTGGATGGCGTGTTCATCGGGGCGACCCGGGCGCGGGAGATGCGCAACAGCATGTTGCTGGCCGCGTTTGGCGGCTTCTTCCCGATCTGGTGGCTCTGTCAGTCGTGGGGCGTGGCCGCGTTATGGGCGGCGATGGCAGCGCTGATGGTGGGGCGCGGCCTGTCGCTGGGGGTCACTTGCTGGCGGCTGGAGCGCAGCGGGCATCTGCTCGACGCCCGCCACTGATCATCGGTGGCGCTTACATGGCACCGTCGTAGCCGAGCTGGCGCCAGCTCTCGTAGACAAAGACAGACACCGCGTTGGAGAGGTTCATGCTGCGGCTCTGGGGTACCATAGGGATGCGTAGCCGCTGCTCGAATGGCAGACTCTCGATGATCTCGATGGGCAGGCCGCGACTCTCCGGGCCAAACAGCAGGGCGTCGCCAAGGGCATATTGTGCTGCCGAGTGTGCGGTGCGGCCCTTGGTGGTGCAGGCAAACACCCGCTTGGGCGCCACGGCAGCCAGAAAAGCCTCATAGCTCGGCCAGCGCTTCACCTCGGCAAATTCGTGATAGTCGAGTCCCGCCCGCTTTACCCGCTTGTCATCCCACTCAAACCCCAGCGGCTCGATCAGATGGAGCCGGTAACCGGTATTGGCGCAAAGCCGGATGATATTGCCGGTGTTGGGCGGAATTTCCGGCTGGTAGAGGACGATATCGAGCATGACGAGCTCCTGCAAAGAGATGTAAAGCCAAGAAGGGGCGCCAGCATACCCAGCGCCCGTCCGGATGAAAAGGATCAGGCGATGGGCAAGCGGATGGTGATGGTCAGCCCGGTCGGGTGATTGTTGCTGGCCGCAATGGTGCCGCCGTGGCGCTGTATTGCCTCCGAGGCGATGGCCAGCCCCAGCCCGGTGCCGCCAGTCTTGGCGTTGCGGGCATCATCGACCCGGAAGAAGGGCTGGAACAGCAGCGCCTGTTGCTCGTCAGGCACGCCGGGGCCGTCATCTCGAATGGTCATCACCCACTCCTGCCCCTCTCGATACCAGTCCACCTTGATGAACTCGCGGGCATATTTGAGGGCGTTGCGCAGGGGGTTCTCCACCGCCCGGGCCAACAGCTCTGGCCACATCTGGATCGACTCTGCGGGCAGCGGCGGCAGTCTGAGTTGTTTGCCGCTCTGGTTTGCCTCGAACATGGCATCTTCGAGGATGGGTTCCAGCAGGTCGGCCAGCGGGTGCACCACCGGTGCCTCCACATGCTGCTGCACCCGCGACAGATCCAGCAGATCGCCGATCAGCTTGTCCAGCCGTCCGATCTCCGATTCGATCCGCGCCAGCTCGGCGCTGTCACCCTGCTTGCGGCGGATCAGCGCCTGCGCCAGTTGCATCCGGGTGAGGGGGCTGCGCAGCTCGTGGGAGATATCGGAAAGCAGCTGTTTCTGCTTCTGGATCATGCTCTTGAGTGTCTCCACCATGCGGCTGACGTTATCCGCCAGCTGGCCGATCTCGTCGCCCCTTCCCAGGTTGGGGATCTGTACCTCCAGATTGCCGGCCGCCAGTTGGGAGACCGATTTCTGCAACTGCAGGATGGGGCGGGTCAGCCGCCAGGCGAGCAGCAGGCAGAGCGGGGTGCTGACCAGCATCGAGATGCCCAGAATGCGGATCGGGTGATCCAGCACCTGAATAAACAGGAACAGGTAGGGATTCTCGGCATTGAGGCCGAAATAGACGTGATAGCGATGACCGTGGTGCTCCATCAGGAAGGGGCCGGCGATCGCCTTGCGATCCTCGTTGCCCAGCATGGGATTGGCCGGGTCATCGGCATCCACCATAAAGCGCACCACGAACTTGCGCGGATGGGTGGTGGACTGGATCTGCCCCTTCTCGTCGCGCAGGTAGACGTTATCCACCGGCAGCATGGCGATCTTGTCCATCGCCTTGGCCAGATCGAAATCCTGATCCGGCTCGGCGGCGTTGAGCAGGGCCTGCACGTTGTTCTGCATCCGCGCGACTTCGTGAGTCGGCAGCGGGATCTGGTTGCGGGGATCCAGGGTCGGCAGGCTGATCACGGCGGCCAGCATCACCAGCAGCATGAACCAGAACCAGAGGAAGATGTGGGTCGAGATCCCGTTGAGGGAGTTGATGCGCTCTATTCTTGCTCTAGCCACAGGTACCCGCGCCCCCGTACGGTTTTGAAGCGGGGCTGGCCATCGGTGCGGTCCGGCAGCTTCTTGCGCAGGTTGCTCAGGTGCATGTCGATGGCCCGATCGAAGGGTTCCAGCTTCTTGCCCAGCACCTGCTCGGAGAGGTGGCTCTTGCTGACGATCTGGCCGGGATTACGCAGCAGGCACTCCAGCAGCCCGAATTCGGTGGCGGTCAGCTCCAGCAGCTGTTCGCCGCAGCGGGCCTGCTGCAGGCCGGGTTGCAGCACGATATCCATGAAGTGCACTTCGTCCGAGGAGTTGCCGCGCTGGGGCGGGGCGCTCTGGGTACGGCGCAGGATGGCGCGTACCCGGGCCAGCAGCTCCCTGTCATCGAATGGCTTGGCCAGATAGTCGTCGGCACCCGCTTCCAGACCGTTGACCCGATCCTGGCTGTCACCGCGGGCGGTCAGCATCAGCACCGGGGTGTCGTGGGTCTTGCGCAGCTTGGTCAGCATGGCAAAGCCGTTGAGCTTGGGCATCATCACGTCCAGCAACACCAGATCGAAGCTCTGCTCCGCCAGCCGTTGCAGCCCCTCTTCACCATCCTCGGCGACCGTGACCTGAAATCCCTCCAGGGTCAGAATTTCGGTGAGCAGTTGGGTCAATTCAAGATCGTCGTCGACCAGGAGTATTCTGTTCATCTGGTGTTATTCCGCAGATTTTCGCGCCAAACTGACGCCGGGGTCAGGGTATAATAAGTTTTTCATCGCCAGAGGAAAGCCGGTTTTGAGCCATCAACAATATTCCCGTTGGGTGACCTTTGCCAGCATAGCGGCGGTCACCACCGCTACCTTGCTGATCATCGGCAAACTGATCGCCTGGCTGATGACCGACTCGTCGACCCTGCTGGCGTCGCTGACCGACTCCTTCATGGATGTGAGTGCCTCCATCATCAACCTGCTGGCCATTCGCTATGCGCTGGCCCCAGCCGATGACGAACACCGTTTCGGTCACGGCAAGGCGGAGTCGCTGGCGGGCCTCATCCAGTCGGCCTTTATCTCCGGCTCCGCCCTGCTGCTGGTGATGCACGGAATTTCATCCTTGCTCAATCAGGCGCCGATTCTGCGGCTGGAGGCGGGTCTCTGGGTCAGCGGCGGATCCATCGTGCTGACCCTGCTGCTGGTCAGTTTTCAGAGTTTCGTTATTCGCAAGACCAACAGTGTGGCCATCAAGGCCGACATGCTGCACTACCGCTCCGATCTGCTGCTCAATGCCGGTGTCTTGCTGGCGCTGGTGCTGGCGGGGCAGGGGTGGTACTGGGCCGACGGCCTGTTTGCCATCCTGATCGGGCTATTCCTGTTGTGGGGGGCGGGACACATCGGCTACGAGTCGGTGCAGGCCCTGCTCGATCGTCAGTTGCCAGCGGAAGAACAAGCGAGAATAATGGCGCTCTGCTGTGCCGTAGAAGGTGTACACGGCGTACATGACCTGCGCACCCGTCAATCCGGGCCGACCCGATTCGTACAGTTGCATCTTGAACTGGATGATCAGATCCCCCTGGTCAAGGCCCATCAGATCGCCGATGAAGCCGAACTGGCGGTACGCCAGGCATTCGAGCGGATGGATGTCATCATCCACATGGACCCCATCTCGGTGCTGACAAAAGAACAACAGAGCCCTCACCCAGAACAACAGTAGGCTGCAACATGGATGAACTGGTTGCCAAAACCTGGCACAAAATTCAGCAAGAAGCACAGTGCATGGCGGCCCAGGAGCCGATGCTGGCCAGCTTCTTCCACTCCACCATTCTCAATCACAAGAATCTGCGTTCGGCCCTCAGCTTCCAGCTGGCCAACAAACTCGACAGCGCCACCATGCCCGCCATCGCCCTGCGCGAGGTGATCGAGCTGGCCCTGCGCAGCGAGCCCGAGCTGCTGACGGTAGTGGCGGCCGACATCTGCGCCGTGCAGGAGCGCGATCCGGCGGTCGATCTCTTCTCCACCCCGCTGCTCTATCTCAAGGGATTCCATGCCCTGCAGGGTTATCGGGTCGCCAACTGGCTGTGGCGCCAGGGGCGCCGCTCGCTGGCACTCTATCTGCAAAACCAGATCTCGGTGGTGTTCGGGGTGGATGTGCACCCGGCCGCCCGCATCGGCAAGGGGATCATGTTTGACCACGCCACCGGCATAGTGGTGGGCGAGACGGCGGTGATTGAAGATGATGTCTCCATCCTGCAGAGCGTGACCCTCGGTGGTACCGGCAAGGAGAGCGGCGATCGCCATCCCAAGATCCGCGAAGGGGTGATGATAGGGGCGGGCGCCAAGGTGCTCGGCAATATCGAAGTGGGCGTGGGCGCCAAGATTGGCGCGGGCAGCGTGGTGATCAACCCGGTGCCACCTCATACCACGGTCGCTGGCGTACCTGCCAAGATCGTCGGCCGTCCGGAGTGCGACAAGCCTTCCCTGGATATGGATCAGTGTCTCTGATCTCCCGGCCGGAGTAGTCGATGGTCAAACGCTGGTCGGGTTATCTGATCCTGGGGATGTGGCTGCTCAACCTGCTGCATCTCTATCTGGGACTCTCCCCCTGGCCTGCGGCCATGGCGGCCTGGGGGGCGTCACTGCTCACCTGGCCCTGGCTGGTGGGGGCCGCCAAGCGGCAGGCGCTGGCATTGTATGGCGCGGCGCTGTTGCTGCTCTTCTTATCCTGGTGGCAGGGAGCGACCCTCACCGCCGGTGACTGGCTGCTGCCCAACATCAATATGCTCACCATGTTTGCCGCGGTGAGCACCCTCAACCTTGCCACCTCCGGCTTGCTGACCGGCACCACCTCCTGGACCGGACGCAAGGGGCTGTGGAGCACCATGGCCAGCCTCAATCTGCTGGGGGCGGTCATCAACCTCTCGGTGCTGTTCATCATCGGCGATCGGCTGGAGCGCAATGGCACCCTGGAGCGGCGTCAGGTGATGGTGCTGAGCCGGATCTTCTGTGCCGCTGCCTTCTGGTCACCCTTCTTTGTCGCCATGGCGGTGGCGCTCACCTATGCGCCGGGCTTGCAGCTCTCCCATATTCTGCCGTTCGGGATCCTCGCCGCCTTGCTGGCGATGGGACTGACCGCCTGGCAGGTGGAACGGCTCGGGGTGGCTGACTTTGCCGGTTATCCGCTGCGGTTGCAGACCCTGGGGTTGCCGGTCACGCTGGCGCTGCTGGTGCTCCTCATCAAGCAGATCTGGCCCCAGCTCGGCATTCTGGCGGTGATCGCACTGGTGGCCCCGCTGCTGGCGCTGCTCTTTATGCCGAGGGCCGGGCGCAAGGCGGCCCTCAAGCGGCAGGTGGTGGAACGCTTTCCCGCCATCGGCGGTCAGCTGGTGCTGTTTCTGGGGGCCGGTTTGCTGGCGGCAGGCATCAACAGCGCGCTGTCGGTCATCGATCTCGGTGCCGGTCACGGCTTGCCGCTGTTCAATCACTTTGGCTGGCTTGAGGCATCCCTCACTCTGCTGCTGATACTGCTGGTGGCCATCGTCGGGGTGCATCCGCTTATCAGTATCTCCGGGCTGGCGCCGCTGCTCTGGCCGCTGGCGCCGGATCCCAGCCTGCTCGGCATGTGTTTCCTGCTGGGATGGGGGCTTGCCACCGGCACCAGTCCGCTCTCCGGCTCCAATCTGGCGCTGGCCTCCCGCTACAACCTCAGTGCCGGGCTGATCCTGCGCTGGAACCTGCTCTACGGCCTGCTGATGTATGTCGTCGCCTGTCTGTTGCTGGGGGCTTATATCGCCTTGCATGGATAACGGCGATTCCGTCGAGAGGGTACAAATGATGCGCGGGCGGCGGGGTCTTTTACGCACGGTTCAGTGTGTTGTCGCGGCTCGGGCGCAGGATGCGAGAAAAATAGACGCATATTTAGACAATACATCTATGGAAGGCGCATTTTACAGCGCACTGGCTTGTTTGTGCCGATGCGCTCGGGGTATGCTGGCTTCACGCGCTTGAATCGCCCTCTGTGGGGCATCGCAATTGAACATACAGGTATGCATATGTCACTAGAAGTCCTTGAGCAACTCGAATCCAAAGTACAATCCGCCGTCGACAACATCTCCCTGCTGAAGATGGAGCTGGACGAGCTGAAAGAGCAGAACAGCAAGCTGCAAGACGAGAACCATCAGCTGCGCAACGAGCACACTGCATGGCAGGAGCGTCTGCGTGCCCTGCTGGGTAAAATGGATCAGATGGGCGAAACCATCTAATTCATTGCCTTCAGGCAGAATTGAAAACGGGCCGCTCCATGAGCGGCCCGTCTGTTTTTGGCGGGATGGGAATTACAGCGCCAGCAGCTGCTTGACTGTCTTCTCGATCCCGTCTGCCGCTTCGACTATGTTGTTGGCCAGCATGTAGGCGGGGGTGGAGATCACCTTGCGCTCCTGATCCACCACGAATTCGTTGACCGGGCAGTTGAGATGGCTGCCGCCCATCGCCTCGATGGCGTTGGCGGTACTCTCGTCATGGCCGATGGTCGCCAGCGTCCCGGCACCATAGATCAGCGGGATCATGGCGGGTGCGATGCAGATATAGGCGGCCGGTTTGTTGGCGTTGGCAAAGCTCTGGCACGCTTTCAGCACATCGGGCTGGATCTGGCACTCCGCCCCCTTGATAGCGAAGTCGCACAGGTTCTTGGCCGCGCCAAAGCCGCCGGGCACCAGCAGCGCGTCGTAATCGGCCGCATCCAGCTCGGCCACATCCTTTATCTGGCCACGGCAGATGCGGGCCGCTTCGACCAGCACATTGCGGCTCTCTCCCTCGCTCACTTCACCGGTCAGGTGGTTGATGACATGGAGCTGCGCCACGTTCGGGGCGAAGCACTGGACGGCGGCTCCCTGACGGGCCAACGCCAGCAGGCTGATGACGGCCTCGTGGATTTCGGCCCCGTCAAAGACACCGCAGCCACTCAAAATCACGGCCACTTTTTTCATGGCAAACTCCTCGTTGTTGAAAATGTGAGCCAGGATGGATTGTTGTACTTTTGTATGGTTATCGCTCGCCCTCCGCTGGTCAAGTCATCTTGCTGTGCTAGGATTGTTTCGCTTTGGATCCTGCCGTACCTACTCCCTTAAATCTTTTTCCACATTGATCGAGATCATTCTAACTGTCTCACGATCGGTTTTTACGATACCAACGCATTGTTTTTAATGGGTTTTTATATTCTTATGCACAGTTTTATCACTGTTCGTCCTGATGCGCCCCATTTTTGAACACAGAGTTATCCACAGATTGAGTCCCTTTATCAGGCGCTGTGTGCTGTTGCTGCGCCCCTTGGTGTGAGGGGGGCCCTGTGGCATCCTAGCGGCTGTTTATCTCTGGCAGGACGATTTCATGGCCCCTAGCAACCCCCTTATTCTGGTCGACGGCTCCTCTTATCTTTACCGCGCCTTCTTCGCCTCCCAGCAGGCTGATCTGCGCACATCGACCGGTTTGCCGAGCGGCGCCGTCCGTGTCATGGCCAACATGATGCGCAGCCTGCGCAAGCAATATCCTGACTGTCATGTGGCCGTGGTGTTTGATGCCAAGGGCAAGACCTTCCGCGACGACATCTATCCCGAATACAAGGCGACCCGCGCCAGCATGCCGGACGATCTGCGCAGCCAGGTTGCCCCGATCCACCAGATGATTAAGGCGATGGGTTTCCCCTTCCTGATGGTGGAGGGGGTGGAGGCCGACGACGTGATCGGCACCCTGGCCCGCCAGGCGACCGAGAAGCAGCTGCCGGTCCTGATCAGCACCGGTGACAAGGATATGGCGCAGTTGGTCTCCGACCATGTCACCCTGATCGACACCATGAAAGATGTGAAGACCGATCGGGAAGGGGTGATCGAGAAGTTCGGCGTACCGCCCGAGCTCATCATCGACTATCTGGCCCTGATGGGTGACAAGGTCGACAACATTCCCGGCATGACCGGTGTCGGCGAGAAGACCGCGCTGGCCCTGTTGCAGGGGATTGGCAGCATCGACGAGATTGCCGCCAACCTCGACAAGGTGGCTGCGCTCGGCTTCCGAGGCTCCAAGGCGTTCGCCGACAAGTTCCGCGAGCAGGAGGAGCAGGTTCGTCTCTCCTATCGACTGGCGACCATCAAGACCGACGTTGAACTGGAACAGAGTTTGGAAGAGCTGTTGCTTCAGCCGGTCGACAAGGAGTCCCTGCTGGCAGTCTACCGCGAATACGAGCTGCGCAACCTAATCAAGGAGCTGGAATCCGGTGGTGATGAGGGGAGCGAGAGCGCCGGACAGGACGAAGCTGGCGATGAGAGCGCTGCTCCGGTTGCCGCCATCGAAACCGACTACCGCTGCATTCTGGACGAAGCCGAGTTTGACGGCTGGCTGGAACAGTTGAAATCGGCACCGCTGTTTGCCTTCGATACCGAAACCACCAGTCTCGACTATATGGAGGCGCGGATCGTCGGCGTCTCCTTCGCGGTTGAGCCGGGCAAGGCTGCTTATGTGCCGTTTGGCCATGACTATCTGGGGGCGCCGCTACAGCTGAGCGAGGCCGTGGTGTTGGGCAAGCTCAAGCCGCTGCTGGAAGATCCGACCCGCCTCAAGGTGGGGCAGAATCTCAAGTACGATCGTAACGTGCTGCTCAACCACGACATCGATCTGCAAGGTATCGCTTACGACACCATGCTGGAATCCTACGTGCTCAACTCCACCGCCAGTCGTCACGATATGGATTCACTGGCCCGCAGGTATCTGAACGTCGAAACCATCTCGTTCGAGGATATCGCCGGCAAGGGGGTGAAGCAGCTCACCTTCAACCAGATCGAGCTGGAGCAGGCGGCTCCTTACGCAGCGGAAGATGCCGACATCACCCTGCGTCTGCATCAGGCGCTGTGGGGCAAGCTCTCTGCCGAGCCGGGCCTCGCCAAAGTATTCAGCGAGATCGAGTTGCCGCTGCTGCCGGTATTGGCGCGGATGGAGTTGCTCGGCACCACCATCGATCCCAAGCTGCTGCACCAGCAGAGTCAGGAGATCGAGCTGCGGCTGGCGGAGCTGGAGAAGCAGGCTCACGAGCTGGCCGGGCAGGAGTTCAACCTCTCCTCGCCCAAGCAACTGGGGGAGATCCTCTTCACCAAGCTGGGCCTGCCGATCATCAAAAAGACTCCGAAGGGTGCGCCATCCACCGCAGAAGAGGTGCTGGCCGAGCTGGCGGAGACCTACGAGCTGCCGCAACTGCTGATGGAGCATCGTGGGCTGGCCAAGCTCAAGTCCACCTACACCGACAAGCTGCCGCTGATGATCAAGCCGCAGACCGGGCGGGTACACACCTCCTATCATCAGGCGGTCGCTGCCACCGGCCGTTTGTCATCGTCTGATCCCAACCTGCAGAACATCCCGGTGCGCAACGAGCAAGGGCGCCGGATCCGTCAGGCCTTTATTCCGAGCGCCGGTTACAAGCTGGTGGCGGCGGACTACTCCCAGATCGAGCTGCGCATCATGGCGCACCTCTCCGGTGACAAGGGGCTGCTGACCGCCTTTGCCGAGGGCAAAGACATCCACAAGGCGACTGCTGCCGAGGTGTTCGGCGTGGCGCTCGATGCGGTCACCACCGACATGCGCCGCAGCGCCAAGGCGATCAACTTCGGCCTTATCTACGGCATGAGTGCCTTCGGTCTGGCCAAGCAGCTGGGGATCGGTCGTGCCGAAGCGCAGAAGTACATGGATCTCTACTTCGAACGCTATCCGGGCGTGCTGGAGTATATGGAGCGCACCCGTCAGCAGGCGGAAGCCCAGGGATATGTCGAGACCCTGTTTGGCCGTCGCCTCTATCTGCCGGATATCAAGTCCCGCAACGCCGGTCTGCGCAAGGCGGCCGAACGGGCCGCCATCAACGCCCCGATGCAGGGCACGGCCGCCGATATCATCAAGCGCGCCATGATCAACGTGGACAGCTGGATCCGCGGTATCGAGGATGAGTCGATCCGCATGCTGATGCAGGTACACGATGAACTGGTGTTCGAGATCCGCGAAGAGAAGCTTGAGGAGTACACCGCCATCATCAAGGAGAAGATGTCGGCCGCAGCCGAACTGCATGTGCCGCTGCTGGTTGAAGCGGGTACCGGTGACAACTGGGATCAGGCCCACTGATCTCCGGTCAGCCGTTTTGCACGGTTATATAGCTATATAAGACGCGAAGCCCGGCATCATGCCGGGCTTCCTGTTTCTACCAGCCCTATCAGGTCTCTTGCAGATACTCATCCTTGAGCAGGACATAGTTGTCGGCTGAGGTTTTGAGAAAGGCGATCTCGGCGGGTTTGAGCGGGCGAGCCTGTTTTACGGGATTACCTATATATAGAAAGCCCGATTCGAGTCGCTTGCCCGGTGGCACCAGCGAACCTGCGCCGATCATCACATCATCTTCAACCACGACGCCATCAAGCAGAATGGCACCCATGCCGACCAGCACCCGGTTGCCGATGGTGCAGCCGTGCAGCATCGCCTTGTGACCCACGGTGACATCTTCACCGATCAGCAGCGGATAGCCGGTAGGATTGCTGGCGCTCTTGCGGGTCAGGTGCAATACGGTGCCATCCTGAATGTTGCTGCGGGCGCCGATGCGGATATGGTTCACATCCCCCCGTGCCGCCACCATGGGCCAGATGCTGGCGTCGTCGGCCAGTTCGATATCGCCCACCAGTGTCGCGCAGGGATCTACATATACTCCTTTGCCCAGTTGCGGGCGTTTTCCCTTGTAGGGTCTCAGTCGCAAGTCCATCTTGGCCTCCTTGTTTTCGGCCATTCTAGCAACCTGAAGGCTGTTTCTGTGGATAAGCTTGTATAAAAGCTGTGTCTAGATATGAATAACTAAAAAAGTGCGGTTTTTTGCAATTTTATTGCCGATAAGGGGTTGCCAGAAAGAATCTGTTCCCTATAATGCGCCTCCATCGACAGGGCAAGCGGCAACGCAAACAACCTCGTCGATAACC
>NZ_CP147026.1:4227500-4402500 GCF_056632455.1 Aeromonas sp. MTB | reverse complement strand
TACATAGGTAACAGAGGCGAACCGGGAGAACTGAAACATCTAAGTACCCCGAGGAAAAGAAATCAACCGAGATTCCCTCAGTAGCGGCGAGCGAACGGGGATTAGCCCTTAAGCATCTTGGAAGTTAGTGGAACGGTCCTGGAAAGGCCGGCGATACAGGGTGATAGCCCCGTACACGAAAACGACCTTGATGTGAAATCGAGTAGGGCGGGACACGTGACATCCTGTCTGAATATGGGGGGACCATCCTCCAAGGCTAAATACTCCTGACTGACCGATAGTGAACCAGTACCGTGAGGGAAAGGCGAAAAGAACCCCTGTGAGGGGAGTGAAATAGAACCTGAAACCGTGTACGTACAAGCAGTGGGAGCCCTTCGGGGTGACTGCGTACCTTTTGTATAATGGGTCAGCGACTTACATTTTGTAGCGAGGTTAACCGTATAGGGGAGCCGTAGGGAAACCGAGTCTTAACTGGGCGTCTAGTTGCAAGGTGTAGACCCGAAACCGGGTGATCTAGCCATGGGCAGGTTGAAGGTTGAGTAACATCAACTGGAGGACCGAACCCACTAACGTTGCAAAGTTAGGGGATGACCTGTGGCTGGGGGTGAAAGGCCAATCAAACTCGGAGATAGCTGGTTCTCCCCGAAAGCTATTTAGGTAGCGCCTCGGACGAATACTACTGGGGGTAGAGCACTGTTTGGGCTAGGGGGTCATCCCGACTTACCAACCCCATGCAAACTCCGAATACCAGTAAGTAATATCCGGGAGACACACGGCGGGTGCTAACGTCCGTCGTGAAGAGGGAAACAACCCAGACCGCCGGCTAAGGTCCCAAAGTTCTGGTTAAGTGGGAAACGATGTGGGAAGGCTCAGACAGCTAGGATGTTGGCTTAGAAGCAGCCATCATTTAAAGAAAGCGTAATAGCTCACTAGTCGAGTCGGTCTGCGCGGAAGATGTAACGGGGCTCAAACCAGGCACCGAAGCCGCGGATTCACACTTATGTGTGAGTGGTAGGGGAGCGTTCTGTAAGTCTGCGAAGGTGTATCGAGAGGTATGCTGGAGATATCAGAAGTGCGAATGCTGACGTAAGTAACGATAAAGGGGGTGAAAAGCCTCCTCGCCGGAAGACCAAGGGTTCCTGTCCAACGTTAATCGGGGCAGGGTGAGTCGACCCCTAAGGCGAGGCCGAAAGGCGTAGTCGATGGGAAGCAGGTTAATATTCCTGCACGACTTGTAATTGCGATGGGGGGACGGAGAAGGCTAGGTGGGCCAGGCGACGGTTGTCCTGGTGAAAGTGCGTAGGTGGTGTTTCTAGGCAAATCCGGAGACACAACACTGAGACACGAGACGAACGCACTACGGTGCGGAAGCCATTGATGCCCTGCTTCCAGGAAAAGCCTCTAAGCTTCAGATTACAAGTCATCGTACCCCAAACCGACACAGGTGGTCGGGTAGAGAATACCAAGGCGCTTGAGAGAACTCGGGTGAAGGAACTAGGCAAAATAGAACCGTAACTTCGGGAGAAGGTTCGCTCTTGATGGTGAAGTCCCTTGCGGATGGAGCTGTCGGGAGTCGCAGTGACCAGATGGCTGGGACTGTTTATCAAAAACACAGCACTCTGCAAACACGAAAGTGGACGTATAGGGTGTGACACCTGCCCGGTGCCGGAAGGTTAATTGATGGGGTTAGCGCAAGCGAAGCTCTTGATCGAAGCCCCGGTAAACGGCGGTCGTAACTATAACGGTCCTAAGGTAGCGAAATTCCTTGTCGGGTAAGTTCCGACCTGCACGAATGGTGTAACCATGGCCATGCTGTCTCCACCCGAGACTCAGTGAAATCGAATTCGCCGTGAAGATGCGGTGTACCCGCGGCTAGACGGAAAGACCCCGTGAACCTTTACTACAGCTTGGCACTGAACATTGAACCTACATGTGTAGGATAGGTGGGAGGCTTTGAAGGCGTGACGCCAGTTGCGCTGGAGCCGTCCTTGAAATACCACCCTTGTATGTTTGATGTTCTAACGCAGGGCCCTGAATCGGGCTCGCGGACAGTGCCTGGTGGGTAGTTTGACTGGGGCGGTCTCCTCCCAAAGAGTAACGGAGGAGCACGAAGGTTGGCTAATCCTGGTCGGACATCAGGAGGTTAGTGCAATGGCATAAGCCAGCTTAACTGCGAGACGGACAGGTCGAGCAGGTACGAAAGTAGGTCATAGTGATCCGGTGGTTCTGAATGGAAGGGCCATCGCTCAACGGATAAAAGGTACTCCGGGGATAACAGGCTGATACCGCCCAAGAGTTCATATCGACGGCGGTGTTTGGCACCTCGATGTCGGCTCATCACATCCTGGGGCTGAAGTCGGTCCCAAGGGTATGGCTGTTCGCCATTTAAAGTGGTACGCGAGCTGGGTTCAGAACGTCGTGAGACAGTTCGGTCCCTATCTGCCGTGGGCGTTGGATGATTGAAGGGAGTTGCTCCTAGTACGAGAGGACCGGAGTGAACGAACCTCTGGTGTTCGGGTTGTCACGCCAGTGGCACTGCCCGGTAGCTAAGTTCGGAATCGATAACCGCTGAAAGCATCTAAGCGGGAAGCGAGCCCTGAGATGAGTCATCCCTGACCCCTTGAGGGTCCTAAAGGGCCGTTGGAGACCACAACGTTGATAGGTGGGGTGTGTAAGCGCGGCAACGTGTTGAGCTAACCCATACTAATTACCCGTGAGGCTTAACCATACAACACCCAAGAAGTGTTTCTGGCCTTGTAGCAAATACCAAGCGAACTACTAATTCAGTGATAGTGACAAGGCAAACTAGCCAAGTTGTTATTCACGTCAGCTTTCTAGATTAAAGAATTTGCCTGGCGGCCATAGCGCCGTGGAACCACCTGATCCCATGCCGAACTCAGAAGTGAAACGCGGTAGCGCCGATGGTAGTGTGGCATTCGCCATGCGAGAGTAGGACACTGCCAGGAACCCAATTTCAAGATTACGCCCAGCGTGGTCTTTACCGGTTAGTGTGCTGATATGGCTCAGTCGGTAGAGCGCATCCTTGGTAAGGATGAGGTCCCCAGTTCGATTCTGGGTATCAGCACCATTTTCAAGTTAGTTTTAAAAGCTTTTGCCTGACGGCAATAGCGCCGTGGAACCACCTGATCCCATGCCGAACTCAGAAGTGAAACGCGGTAGCGCCGATGGTAGTGTGGCATTCGCCATGCGAGAGTAGGACACTGTCAGGCACCTATTTAGAAAAGGCCTCCCATTCGGGAGGCCTTTTTGCATTTCTGCGTTCCAAAAATCTGTCATGCCGCCGGCATTTTAGTAAAAGTGCTGGGCTATCAAGGGATTGCCCGTTACTCTTTAGCCGTTGCCGATTAACACGTGATGCTGCCAGCGAGGTATTGATGGCTACGTTGAAGGAAATTGCACAGGAAGCGGGGGTTTCTCTCGCCACGGTATCCCGGGTACTGAACGAGGATCCCAGCCTGAGCGTCAAGGAAGAGACCAAGCAGCGGATCTTCGAGATTGCCGAACGGCTGGAGTACAAGACCAGCAGCGCCCGCAAGGGGGTACACAAGAGCAAGCTGCACTTTCTGGTGGTCTATGCCTATCCCCAGAGTACCGAGGTCAACGACCCTTACTATCTCGCCATCCGTTATGGTATCGAAACCCAGAGTGCCCGCCTCAATATCGAGCTGACCCATCTCTACAACTGCGGTGAAGGGCGTGAGCTGAGCGCCGTGGATGGCATTCTGGTAGTCGGCACCCTCACAACCGAGCGTCTCGCCCAGCTAAGGGCTTGTTCCAGCCAGCTGGTGTTTGTCGACTGCCGTTCACAGGGAGAGTTCGACTCGGTCGATGTGGATCTCGCCCTGATCAGCCAGCAAGTGGTGGATTATTTTATCGCTCAGGGACACCAGCGTATCGGTTATATCGGTGGCCAGGATGAGAATCCGGATCTGCGTGAATTGGCCTTCCGGGATTATGGCCAGCGGCTGGGGGTGGTGCAGGAGAGCGATCTCTATCGTGGGGACTTCTCCAGCGCCTCCGGCTACCAGTTGGCGAAGGAGATGCTGGCAGGGGATTGGCCCAAGGCGCTGTTTGTCGCCTCCGACTCCATCGCGATTGGTGTGTTACGTGCCATTCATGAGAAGGGACTGGCGATTCCCCAGCAGATCGAGCTTATCAGCGTCAACGATATTCCAACCGCCAAGTTCACCTTCCCACCGCTCTCCACTGTGCGGATCCACTCCGAGTTGATGGGCTCCCAGGGGGTCAATTTGCTGGTTGAACGGCTGCGTGACGATCGTGATATTCCACTCCGGGTGTTGGTACCGAGCAAGTTGACCCTGCGTGGCACTACTCGCTAATTTTAGTAAAATAATCTGCTTTTTAGTCGCGCCATCTTGCGGTGGTGCGACACCTCTCTCAAGCAAACCTCTTTCCCATATCATCCAGCAACTTCATATAATATTGTTTTATAATTGATTTTATTGATAATCAGCCAACTCTTATCAACATCCATGCCACTCCTCCATATCTTGCCTTCCTTTATCTCCCGCCTCTGATCTCGCTCACAAAACCATCTGTTCATTGTGATCAGGTTAAAACTTTACCAACTCAAAACTGATATTTAGTAAATGTTTATCTAAGGTTTACTCAGTTAACGTTGCCTTGTTCCGGGAGGACATGTGAATAACTGGGAAAACGTCCAATTCGTTGGTGAAAACAGGCTGGCCCCGCGTGCCTACTTCTTCTCTTATGCCGACCACGCGCTGGCGGCCACCATGCAGCGCGAGCTGAGCCGCCGTTTTCTGAGCCTTGGCGGCCAGTGGCAGTTCCACTACTTCGACCACCCCCTGCAGGTGCCGGAGGCCTTCTATCACAGCCCCATGAGCGAGTGGGGCCAGATCACCGTGCCCAACATGTGGCAGATGGAAGGACATGGCCAGCTGCAGTACACCGACGAAGGTTTTCCCTTCCCCATCGATGTGCCCTTCGTGCCGACCAACAACCCCACCGGTGCCTATCAGCGCAGCTTCACGCTGAGCACGGCCTGGGACGGCGAGCAGGTGATCATCAAGTTTGACGGGGTGGAGACCTACTTCGAGGTCTATGTGAACGGCCACTACGTCGGCTTCAGCAAGGGCAGCCGTCTCACCGCCGAGTTCGATATCAGCGCCTACGCCAAGGTTGGCGAGAACCTGCTGTCAGTGCGGGTGATGCAGTGGGCCGACTCCACCTATATCGAAGATCAGGACATGTGGTGGATGGCGGGGATCTTCCGCGACGTCTATCTGGTGGGCAAACCGGCCGCCCATGTGCAGGACTTCTTCATCCGCACCGCGCTGGCCGATGACAATCAAAGTGCCACCCTGAGCTGCGACATTCAGCTGGAAAATCTGGGGACGCCCGTCCGTGATCACCGTCTGGTCTGGTCCCTGCTGGATCAGGGCAGCGAGATCGCCAGCGGCTCCCTCGACCATCTCGCCATCGACGGCAAGTGTGATTGCCGCTTCACGCTGGATCTGGCCAATCCCCATCTGTGGAGCGCCGAAGATCCTTACCTCTACCAGCTGCAACTCTCCCTCTACAACGGTCGGGGTGAGCTGCTGGAAGTGATCCCGCAGCGGGTCGGGGTGCGTGAAATCAAGGTCAAGAATGGCCTCTTCTACGTCAACGGCCACTACCTCAAGCTGCACGGGGTGAACCGTCACGACAACGACCACCTCAAGAGTCGCGCAGTCGGCATGGATCGTGTTGAACGCGATATCGTGCTGATGAAGCAGCACAACCTCAACTCGGTGCGCACCGCCCACTACCCGAACGATCCTCGCTTCTATGAGCTGTGCGACCAGTACGGTCTGTTCGTGATGGCGGAGACCGACGTGGAGACCCACGGTTTTGCCAACGTTGGCGATCTCAGCCGCATCACCGACGACCCCTTCTGGGAGCCGGTGTTCGTGGATCGCATCGAGCGCCACGTGCACGCCCAGAAGAACCACCCCTCCATCATCATCTGGTCGCTCGGCAACGAGTCCGGCTACGGCTGCAACATCAGAGCTATGTACCAGCGCTGCAAGGCGATCGACCCGACCCGACTGGTGCATTACGAAGAGGATCGCGATGCCGAGGTGGTGGATGTGGTGAGCACCATGTATTCGCGCGTCTCCCAGATGAACTGCTTCGGCGAGTTCCCGATGGCGAAGCCGCGCATTCTCTGCGAATACGCCCACGCCATGGGCAACGGCCCGGGTGGCCTGAGTGAATACCAGCAGGTGTTCGACCGCCATCCCCACATTCAGGGCCACTACATCTGGGAGTGGTGTGATCACGGCATTCTGGATCAGGACGAGCAGGGCCGCCCCGTCTACAAGTACGGCGGCGACTACGGCGACTACCCCAACAACTACAACTTCTGCATGGATGGCCTCATCTATCCGGATCAAACCCCGGGGCCTGGCCTGCGCGAATACAAGCAGGTGATCTGCCCGGTCAAGGTGCGGGCTCTGGATCTGGCCTGCGGCAAGCTGGCGGTGGAAAACCGCTACTGGTTCTCCACTCTCGACGACATCCGCCTGCTGGTTGAAGTGAAGGCCGAGGGCGAGCTGCTGGCCAGCCAGCAAATCCGGCTGGAAGGTATTGCCCCCGGTGCCATCACCGAGTTGCAACTCGAGCTGCCATCCCTCGATGGGCGGGAAACTTTTGTCCAGCTGCGGGTCATCAAGGCCACCGCCACCCGCTATAGCGCGGCGGAACACGAGCTGGGCCAGTACCAGTTCCAGCTGAAAGAGTCGACTCGCCAGCTGCGACCCTTTGCCAACCCCAACGCTACTGCGCTGCAGATTGCCGATGAGCGCCTCGCGCTTGTCTTAAGTGGCAGCGGCTTTGCCCTGCGCTTCTCGCGCCTCGACGGCAAGCTGGTGAGCTGGCAGCAGGATGGTATCGAGCTGATTGAGCGCTCGCCGCGCCTCACCTTCTTCAAGCCGATGATCGACAACCACAAGCAGGAGTACGAGAGCCTGTGGTACCCCAGCCACCTGCAGATCATGCAGGAGCACTTCCGTGGCTTAAGCTGGCGTCAGCTGGGCGAGGCGGTCGAGGTGACGGTGGAGAGCCTGATCGCGCCGCCGGTGTTCGACTTCGGCATGCGCTGCCGCTACGTCTACACCCTGAGCCCGAATGGTCAGCTGCACGTGGCGCTCTCTGGTCAGCCTTACGGCGGCTACGACGACATCATCCCCAAGATCGGCTTCGAACTGGGCATTCGTCAGGATCTCGACCGGGTGCACTACTACGGCATGGGACCGGGCGAGAACTATCAGGACAGCCGCCAGAGCAACTGGATCGACAGCTTCCAGAGCACAGTCAGCGAGATGTGGGAGCACTACCCCTTCCCGCAGGACAACGGCAACCGTCAGCAGGTGCGCTGGGCGACCCTGACCAACCGCCACGGCGCCGGTCTCTACGTGCGGCCCGATGCCCCCATCAACCTGAGCGTCTGGCCCTACAGCTGGGAGCATATCCACGCGGCGCAGCACATCAACGAGCTGGAACCGAGCGGTTATCTCACCCTCAATCTGGATCACAAGGTACTGGGGCTAGGCTCCAACTCCTGGGGCTCCGAGGTGCTGGACTCCTGGCGGGTGCGCTTCGAGCCATTCAGCTTCGGCCTGACCCTGCTGCCCATCGCCCGTGGCAACCTCAATCCGGCTGCGCTGGCCGGGATCGATCTCTCCATCAACGGCGGGAGGAACCTCGCATGATCACTCTGGACAACCTGACCCTGTTCAAAAACATCTACCGGGAGGGCAAGAAGTGGGGCCGCTGCGTGGAGGCCATCAACAACCTGCCGAACCTCAAGCCCGGCATCTGCCACTCCATCGGTGACTCCCTCACCTACCGCTTGCAGGAGGGGGCCAGCCCGGCCACCTCCCTGTTCGAGGGGCAGCGCCGCTACTTCGACGTTCACTACTACCTGGAAGGGGAAGAGACGGTGGAGTGGGCTGCCAAGAGCGAGCTGGCGGTCGAGCAGGCCTATGACGACACCACCGACCGCGAGTGGCTGGCAGGCGAGGTGCGTGAGCGCCAGAAAGTCGGCAACGGTCAGGTGGTGATCTTCGAGAACGATGAAGCCTACCGGTTCGTCGGCGATGCGCCGGTGCGCAAAGTGATCATCAAGGTCACCGTCGAAGGCGGCTACTTCAAGAACAAATAACAAGCCGCTGGTTCTGCACTGATAAAAGCCGGAAGGGCGGGGCTCACCCTACAAATCATGCCCCGCTCTTTCGCGGCAATAACTACAGGTCTGGAGATGCACCATGTCTGATTCCAAACGCAATACGATAGGCAAGTTTGGTTTGCTGTCGCTCACCTTCGCGGCGGTATTCAGCTTCAACAACGTCATCAACAACAACATCGAAATCGGTCTGGCCTCGGCCCCGATGTTCTTTCTGGCCACCATTTTCTACTTCATTCCGTTTTGCCTGATCATTGCGGAATTTGTGTCACTGAATAAGAACTCCGAAGCGGGTGTTTATGCCTGGGTGAAGAGCTCCCTCGGCGGGCGCTGGGCCTTTATCTCCGCCTATACCTACTGGTTCGTGAACCTCTTCTTCTTCACCTCGCTGCTGCCGCGGGTTATCGCCTACGCCTCCTATGCCTTTCTCGGCTACGAGTACATTCTCACTCCGGTGGCGACCACGGCATTGAGCATGGTGCTGTTTGCCTTTGCCACCTACGTCTCCACCAACGGCGCCAAGATGCTCGGCCCCATCACCTCGGTGACCTCGTCCCTGATGCTGCTGCTGACCCTCTCCTACATCCTGCTGGCGGGAGCGGCACTGGTGGGCGGCGTGCAACCGGCTGACCCCATCACGGTAGAGGCCATGATCCCCGATTTCAGCTGGGCCTTCCTCGGCATCACCACCTGGATCTTTATGGCAGCCGGTGGTGCCGAGTCAGTGGCGGTCTACGTCAATGACGTGAAAGGGGGCTCCAAATCCTTCGTGAAGGTGATCATCATCGCCGGGATCTTTATCGGCGTGCTCTACTCCATCGCATCGCTGTTGATCAACGTGTTCGTACCAAGCGGTACCCTGAAATATACCGGCGGCTCGGTGCAGGTATTTGAGGGGCTGGCGGCCTACTTCGGCCTGCCGGAGATCCTGATGAACCGCTTCGTCGGGCTGGTCTCCTTCACCGCCATGTTCGGCTCCCTGCTGATGTGGACGGCGACCCCGGTGAAGATCTTCTTCTCCGAGATCCCGGCCGGCATCTTCGGCAAGAAAACCGTCGAGCTGAACGAGAACGGCGTACCCGCCCGGGCAGCCTGGATCCAGTACCTCATAGTGCTGCCGCTGATGGTGATCCCGACCCTGGGCTCCAACACCGCGCAGGATCTGATGAACACCGTCATCAACATGACCGCCGCCGCCTCCATGCTGCCGCCGCTGTTCATCATGCTGGCCTACCTCAATCTGCGCCTGAAGCTCGACCACCTGCCACGGGAGTTCAAGATGGGGTCGCGCACCACCGGCATCGCCGTGGTGTCGGTGCTGATCGCCATCTTCTCGGTGGGCTTCCTCGCCTCCACCTTCCCGACCGGCGCCGACATCATGACCATCATCTTCTACAACGTCGGCGGGATCGTGATCTTCCTCGGCTTCGCCTGGTGGAAATACAACAGATACGAGGCCTCCCTCAGCGCCGAAGCGCGCGCGAAAGAGGCCCAGCCGACGGCGCAGGTTGCCATGCAGACGCCATAGGCACGGCTTTTAATCCCAATCAAACCGGGTGGCCGTTGGCCACCCGCAAACCGTTGAACCAGAAAAGGAAAAGAGCATGAGCGAGACGATCGAGTTTGCCGAATTCAAACGGGTCGAGATGAAGGTGGGCAAGGTGCTGGAGGTGGTGCGTCATCCCGGTGCCGACAAACTCTACATCGTCCAGATCGACGTGGGGGGCGAGCGGCCGCTTCAGACCGTCACCAGTCTGGTGCCTTACTACAGCGAAGAGGAGCTGATGAGCAGCGAAGTGGTAGTGCTGACCAACCTCAAGCCCACCAGGATGCGCGGTGAGCGCTCCGAGTGCATGTTGCTCTGTGCCGAGACCCCGGACGAGAGCCAGAGCGTGCTGCTGCAGCCGCGGGTGCCGATGGCGCCGGGCACCCCGATCGTCTGACTGGTATTGCGAGCCGGTGCGGGAGACGGCACCGGTTCAGCAACGAGGCCGTCCACGCGGCCCGATCATAACAAGAGAGTAAAGCGCGGGGCCGACAGACCCTTGCTGAACACATCACAGAGTCACAGCGTTACCCGCAGGGAGCGCAAGTCCACTGGAGGACACCATGTCTGAATCCGTACGCGGCACCATAGGCAAGTTTGCCCTGCTGTCGATGACCTTTGCCGCCGTGTTCAACGTGCGCAACATCGTCAACAACAACATCGAGCTGGGGCTCAGCTCCGCCCCCATCTTCCTGCTGGCGACCATCGTCTACTTCATTCCGTTCGTCTTCATCATCGCCGAGTTCGTTTCGGCCAACAAAAACTCCGAGTCGGGGATGTACGACTGGCTGAAAAAGCCGCTCGGTACCCGGATGGCCTATCTGGGCTCGTTTCTCTACTGGTTTGTGAACCTGTTCTGGTTCGTATCTCTGCTGCCCAACGTCATCGCCTACGCCTCCTACGCCATGCTGGGCTATGAGTACAGCTTCTCCCCCATGGTCACCTCGATCATCTCCATCGTGCTGTTCGCGGCGGCGACTCACATCTCCACCAAGGGGGCGAGCTGGCTGGGCAAGATTGCCGAAATAGTGGCCTACGGGGTGTTTGCCCTGTTCGCCATCTATGTGCTGGGCGCCCTGATGGCCCTGAGTGGCGATCATGTGCCGGCCCAGCCCATCACGCTGGAGGCGATGACCCCCACCGTCAACTGGGCGACCCTCGGCATCATGTGCTGGATCTTCCAGGCGGCGGGCGGTGCCGAGACCGCAGCGGCCTACCTCAATGATGTGAAGGGCGGCCAGAAGTCCTTCATCAAGGTGATCATCAGCGCCGGTATCGTCATCGGTGCCATGTATGCGGTCGGTTCCCTGTTGGTGAACGTGTTCGTACCGCGTGAGAGCCTCACTTATGCCGGCGGCATGGTGGAGATCTTCACTGGCATGGCGCAGTATTTCGGGCTCTCCGAGGCGCTGGTGGGCCGCTTCGTCGGCGTGGTGCTGTTTATCGCCATGTTCGGCTCCATGATGATGTGGACCTCGGCGCCGGTGAAGATCCACTTCTCCGAGATCCCGCAGGGGGTTTACGGCGAGAAGACCACCCAGCTCAACGAGCACGGTGTGCCGGTGCGCGCCGCCTGGTGGCAGTTTGTCTTCGTGTTCGCGATGCTGGTGGTCAACGGCTTCGGCTCCGAGTCGGTGCAGCAGATGATGAACACCGCCATCAACCTCACCGCCGGTACTGCCATGTTGCCACCGATCTTCATCATGGTGGCCTACTTCGTGTTCCGCTGGAAACATGACGACACCCCCCGTGACTTCCGCATGGGGTCGCGCAAGTTCGGGATGGGTGTGGTGTCGGTGCTGATCGCCATCTTCGTGGTGAGCATGAGCGCCTCCGCATTCCCGGCCGGGGTGGATCTGGTGCGCGCCTTCTTCATCAACGTCTTTATGACCGCGGTCTTCTCGGCACTGGCCTACTGGTGGATCTCCCGCTTCGAGAAGCGGCAGGCCCGCAAGCTCGCCGGCAATGACAAGAAAATCGGCAACGGCAAGCTGGCCAGCCAGCGCTGATCGGCTGGATGAAAAAGCGTGACGGGCGGCCTGGGTCGCCCGTTTTTTTTATCCATTTAGCCCCGGTTTGGCGCTATCTGGCCGCGGGTCAGCAACTTCCGCTATTCGACAAAGCAAAGGCGTTAAGCATTGATGAACAATTAACCGCTGCACAACGTTGCGCCTCTCCGTTATCGGGGTAAGCTGGAGGTTCGTTTTAGCGGGAGGTGCCAGACATCTCCCGCTCTGTTTCTTGTCCTCCCCAATCCTGACTGCCGCCACGGTAGCAGGATGCCCTCTGATGGAGACCTTTCGTGCGTCTGGATCCCTTTACTGTTGTGCTGATTGCGGTGGTCACCCTAGCCTCCCTCTTTCCCTGCGAGGGGCAGGTGGCTGTCTGGTTCGGTCTGCTGACCAAGCTGGCGGTGGCGCTCCTGTTCTTCATGCATGGCGCCAAGCTGTCACGCCAGAACCTGCTGGCGGGCCTCGGTCACTGGCGGCTTCATCTGGTGGTGATGGCCAGCACCTTCGTGCTCTTTCCGCTGCTCGGGCTGCTGCTCACGCCACTGGTACCGAGCTGGCTGAGCCCGGCCATCTACCTCGGCTTCCTCTATCTCTGCGCTCTGCCTGCCACAGTGCAGTCGGCCATCGCCTTCACCTCGATGGCGGGGGGCAATGTGTCGGCAGCGGTGTGCAGCGCCTCGGCCTCCAGCATCCTCGGCATCTTCCTCTCGCCGGTGCTGGTGGGGATGATGATCCACGTGCAAGGGGAGGGGATCGACACCTGGCACTCCATCCAGTCCATCATGATGCAGCTGATGCTGCCGTTCGTGGTCGGCCACCTGTCACGTCCACTCATCGGTCGCTGGGTCGACAGCCATCGTCCGCTCATCGGCAAGCTGGATCAGAGCTCCATCCTGCTGGTGGTCTATGTCGCCTTCAGCGAGGCGGTGGTGCAGGGGATTTGGCATCAAGTAGGTTGGTACGATCTGGCCAGTATCGTGCTGCTGAGCTGCGTCTTGCTGGCGCTGGTGCTCTGCTGGAACGTCTGGATCAGCCGTCGTCTCGGTTTCGACAAGGCGGACGAGATCACCATCGTCTTCTGCGGCTCCAAGAAGAGTCTCGCCAACGGGGTGCCGATGGCCAACGTCATGTTCCCGGCCGTCAGCGTCGGGGTGATGGTGTTGCCGCTGATGATCTTCCACCAGATCCAGCTGATGGTCTGCGCCGTGCTGGCGCGCCGCTATCACGAGCAGGGGCATTGATACTCGCGCCGTTTTTATTGCCATAACAAGAGGGAGGCCCGTTGGCCTCCCTCTTCTCATCTGCATGCCGATCGGCGGACTAGCGTTTGCGCCAGACGGTCAGCTGCGCCACCGTGTGCTGGTATTTGCGGGCTGTTTCGCGGATGACGAAGGGCACATCCCGCGGCGGGCAGTGCTCCTCGAACTCCGCCGCCAGCAGCCGTTGCAGCGCCTGATAGGTGGTGAGCGCCTCGCCGTTTTCACGAATGCCACCGAGCCAGTTGGTGGGCGGGGTATATTCCGCCAGCCAGGTATAAGGGCTGGTGAGCACCAGCAGGCCACCGCTGCGCAGCCGGGGGGCGATATCCCGCAGGAAGCGAGCGGGCTCCCGCAACCGATCGATCAGGTTGGAGGCGAGCACCAGATCATAGTGGTCATATTTGGGCTTGAGGTTGCAGGCATCCCCCTGACTGAAGTGGATGCGCTCAGCCTGACTCGCCCCCAGCCCGTGGCTCGACAGGCGCGCCTCGCAATACTCCACCAGTTCACCCTCCAGCGGAATGGCGTAGCGGAAGCTGTCCTGGCTGGCGAGGGCCAGCGCCACATCGATGAAGCGGGCCGAGTAGTCGACCCCGTCCACATGCTGGAAGTGGCGGGCCAGTTCGAAGCTGGCGCGGCCGGTGGCGCAGCCGATATCCAGCGCCCGCTGGTGGTTGCTGCACAGGTCGCCAGCAAGATCAGCAAGCGTCTTGGCGTAGTTGGCTACCCCGAAGTGGCTCGGGCCGTACTGGAAGTCGAGGTACTGAGCGACCAGCGTGTCGGTTTCATAGGGATTCACGATAACGGGTTCCTGATAACGGGAGACCAGATAGCGGAAACCCGCATGCTGGAAGAAGTGACACCGGAAGGCGTAACGGGATGATTTGAGCGCTTCGTTACCTGTGCTGATCCAGCTGCCGCCCTTGATCAGGGTGTGCTTGCCATCAAAGGTGGGGGTGGAGAAGTCGTCGTAGAGCGGGTGGATTTTAAAGCCGTCGAAGCCATCGATGGCGGTGCTGGTCCATTGCCAGACATTGCCCACCAGATCGAAGAACTCCCCTTGCGGGCAGGCATCCACCGGGCAGGGGGAGGCGTAGCGGGCCAGATTGATATTGCCGGGGGCCTGTGTCCAGTCCGGCTGATCGCCGGGAACTTGCTCGCGCAGCAACTGCCACTCTGCCTCGCTCGGCAGCTGGATGGGGAGCCCGGTCCGGGCCGCCTTCCAGCGACAGAAGGCAGCCGCCTCCAGCTGGTTGACCTCGACTGGCCAGTCCCAGGGCATGGCGACCTGCTCGGTCATCAGCCGCAGCTGCAGTTGTTCGGGCTTGGTGGAATCACCCACCCAGAAGGTGGGCATCTGCGCCTTGGCGTACTGGCACCAGCCCCATCCCTCCTCATCCCACCACTGTTGCTGGCCGTAGCCGCCCGCCTGGACGAAGGCGAGGTACTCGGCATTGCTCACCAGCATGCGGCTGGCCTGAAACGGGGCCAGCTCGATATGGCGTTCGCCATATTCGTTGTCCCAGCCGTAGGTGGCGTCCCGTTTGCCCAGTCGCACTTTGCCGCCGGCCACCGGCAGCAGGCTGTTGGCGGGCACCTGATCAATGTGGCGGCGTGCTTCGGCGCAGGCGGGCCAATAAGGCTGCGGCCGCACCCAGGCGAGCGGCAATTGGCGGATCAGCACGCTGGAGGTCTCGAGGTGGATGCGCTCGTGCTCTATCCCCATCAGGATCACCCAGGCCGGGCTCTGCCAGTCGATGGGCAGGGTGAGCGGCATCTGCCGGATGAAGTCGCACACCAGTGTACGGACTCTGGCTCGATAGCTGCGCAGCTCGGTAACCTTGGGCCAGTCGTAGTGGGTCTCGTCCAGATCGTCCCAGCTCATCTCGTCCACCCCGATGGCGACCATGGCCTCGATGCGGGCATCCAGCCGCTGATCGATCAGGCGTGCCGCCAGCAGCTTGTTGATAAAGAAGGCGGCGGTGTGGCCGTAGTAGAAGATGAGCGGATGGCGCAGCGGGATCGCCTTGTTGAACCAGGCCCGCTCATCGGCCAGACAGTCGAACAGCGAATCGTAGAGATCGAAGGTCTGGCAAAAGTAGGTGAGCAGCTCGCGCCGTTTCTGCTCGGGATCGCTGCCGGTCAGCAGCGGGGTGCGAGTCGGTTCCGGCAGACCGATGGCGGTGGCATAGAGAGGGCTTGCTTGGGTCACGCTCTGACTCCTTGTTGGCAGTGAAGACTGACAAGACAGTGGTAATTACATTACCGCAATGGAGAGCTTGGTACGCACGAAGTACCACTATTGGCTCAACAGACCGGCAGGGCAATTAAAAACTTCCACGGGCTGTCAGCATAGTGACCGGCAGGGCGACCCGCCAATCAGCCACAATCATATCCGTTCGAGAATGGTTATTTTCACCAAAATATGGTCTAAATGGCTCTCTGGATTCTTCGGTTTGTTCTGGGTTTAATGGTTATTTCCTTTTGAATCATTAAGTTAATTTTTGGCTCACGCTTTGCAAAGCATGAAAACCAATTGGCCCTGGATGGCCAACACATAAGGAGGAGAGTAGCGATGAAATGGATGATGGTTGTCATGTTGATGGCGGGGCTCAGTGGTTGTCACTGGCTGGATCAGACCAGAGTGACCGGAACGGGGGCTGTGGTCGAGCGCCAGCAGGCGCTGGGCGAGCGGGTGACCCGGGTGTTGGCGGGAACTCCGGCCACCCTCCATCTGGTGGCGGGCGAGCAGCGCGGGATCCTGATCAAGGGGCAGGCAAATCTCTTGCCCTATCTGGAGCTGAGTGAGCGCGGCAGCAAGCTGGAGATCGAGGTGAAGGATGGTTACCGACTGCGGCCTACCGAACCGCTGGAGATCACCATCACCCTGCCAGAGCTCAGTGAAATGGCGCTGGCAGGTACCGGCAACGGCGATCTGAGTGGCTTCAAGGGCGAGGCGCTGGAACTGTCGGTGGCTGGAACCGGTGGTATCGTCGCCAGCCAGCTGGAGGTACAGCGATTGAAAGGCAATATCGCTGGTGCAGGTAGCCTGGATCTGGGGAGCGGCTCTGCCACTAGCATCGAGCTGAACATTGCCGGTGCTGGCGATGTGCTGGGCAGCGAAATGCGTGGCAACGAGGTCGAGGTCAATATCGCCGGCAGCGGTGATGTGGAGGTACGGGCCCAGAAAACGCTCAAGATCGGCATCGCAGGCACCGGCAATATCACCTACTGGGGTGACCCCGAGGTGGAGCAGCAAATCGTGGGCTCCGGCGGGGTGACCCGCGCGGGCAGCTGAAGCCAACCGATCACCACAACTGAAACAGGCCCGCAACGGGCCTGTGTTGATCAGAGATGGCGGGCGTGAAAGCGCAGGTGCGCCTCGATAAAGCTCGCCACGAAGTAGTAGCTGTGGTCATAGCCTTCGTGGCGGTTGAGCTCCAGCGGCCACCCCTTGCTGGCCGCCACCTCGGCCAGCGCATCGATATGCAACTGCTCGGCGAGGAAGGGATCATCCAGCCCCACATCCACCAAGGTTGGTAGCGGCGTGACCGGCTGGTGGCGCAGCAGCTGGCAGGCATCCCACTCCTGCCACAGCAGAGGATTGCTGCCGAGATAGGCGCCAAGCGCCTTCTGGCCCCAGGGGCAACGGCTCGGGTGGCAGATCGGGCTGAATGCCGAGACCGAGCGGTAGCGACCCGGCTCTCGCAACGCGGCGATCAGTGCTCCGTGACCGCCCATGGAGTGGCCGCTGATGGCGCGTCGGGTCGAGACCGGGAAGTGGGTCTCTATCAAGTCGGGCAGCTCGCGGGTGACGTAGTCATACATCTGGTAGTGAGCCTGCCAGGGGCTCTGGCTGGCATTGACGTAAAAACCTGCCCCCATGCCGAGGTCATAACCGGGATCGTCGGCCACGCCGTCGCCACGGGGGCTGGTGTCCGGCGCTACCAGTGCTATGCCCAGCTCGGCGGCGATACGCTGGGCACCCGCCTTCTGCATAAAGTTCTCATCGGTGCAGGTGAGGCCGCTGAGCCAGTAGAGCACGGGCACCTTCTGGCCGGTGAGAGCCTGAGGCGGCAGATAGATGGCAAAATTCATCTCGCAGCCGAGCACGCTGGCGCTGTGGCGATAGCGCTTGTGCCAGCCGCCGAAGCTCTTGTTGCTGCTGATAATCTCCAGATTCATCAAAGGACTCCTGCACCCCGCCCACGATGGCGGGCGGGGTGATCATGCTCAGTAGTGGATGACGGTGCGGATGCTCTTGCCTTCATGCATCAGATCGAACGCCTCGTTGATCTGCTCAAGCCCCATGGTGTGGGTGATGAAGTCATCGAGGCGGAACTCACCCTGCATGTAGCGCTGCACATAGCTCGGCAGTTCGCTGCGACCGCGAACCCCGCCGAAGGCGCTGCCGCGCCAGACCCGACCGGTCACCAGCTGGAACGGACGGGTGCTGATCTCCTGACCCGCTCCGGCCACGCCGATGATGACCGACTCGCCCCAGCCTTTGTGGCAGCACTCCAGCGCCGCGCGCATCACCTTGACGTTGCCGATGCACTCGAAGGAGAAGTCGACGCCGCCGTCGGTCAGCTCGACGATCACCTCCTGGATGGGCTTGTCGTAGTCGTTCGGGTTGATGCAGTCGGTGGCGCCCAGCTTGCGGGCAAGCGGAAACTTGCTCTCGTTGATATCGATGGCGATGATGCGACCGGCCTTGGCCAGACGGGCACCGATCACTGCGGAGAGGCCGATGCCACCCAGCCCGAAGATGGCGACGCTCTCACCTTCCTTCACCTTGGCGGTGTTCATCACGGCGCCGATGCCGGTGGTGACGCCGCAGCCGAGCAGGCAGACCTCTTCCAGCGGGGCGGCCGGGTCCACCTTGGCGATGGAGATCTCCGGCAGTACCGTGTATTCGCTGAAGGTGGAGGTGCCCATGTAGTGATAGATGGGCTGGCCATCTTTCGAGAAGCGAGTGGTGCCGTCCGGCATCAGCCCCTTGCCCTGGGTGGCACGGATCTTCTGGCAGAGGTTGGTCTTGCCGGATTTGCAGAATTTGCACTCGCCGCACTCGGGGGTGTAGAGCGGGATCACGTGATCCCCCACCTTGACGCTGGTGACCCCTTCGCCGACCGATTCGACGATGCCGCCCCCTTCGTGGCCGAGAATGCAGGGGAAGACCCCTTCCGGATCTTCACCGGAGAGGGTGAAGGCATCGGTGTGGCAGACGCCGGTGGCGACGATGCGCACCCGCACTTCGCCCGCTTGCGGCGGCATGACCTCGACCTCTTCGATGGAGAGGGGCTGACCCGGACCCCAGGCGATGGCGGCTTTACACTTGATGCTTTGAACCTGTGCCATGAATGACATCCTTCTTGTTGAGCTGGGTGAACAGAGATGAGTTCGGACAGTCAGTGTAGTTTCCCGCCGATTTGGTGATAATGAGGGCAAATCTCAAATCACTTTTACACACAGGTAATAATGTTCGGCTGGGAAGGGATCTGTGAATTTGTCAGCGTGGCGGAGCAGGGGGGCTTTACCCCGGCGGCGCGCAAGCTGGGAGTGTCGGTGGCGCAAGTGAGTCGTCAGGTGGCGCAGCTGGAAGATCGGCTGCAGGCCAAGCTGCTGCTGCGCACCACCCGTCAGGTGCGACTCACCGAACTTGGCGAGATCTACTATCGCCACTGCCGTCAGCTGCTGGACAACCTCTACGAGGCGGAGCTGGCGGTGGGGCGCCATCAGGCGGTGCCGCAAGGCACCCTGCGCATCACGGCCCCCGTCTCCTACGGCGAGAGCCGCATCGCCCCGCTGGTGAACGACTTCATGGTGCGCTTCCCCCAGCTGGAGGTGACCCTCAATCTCACCAACCAGCTGCTGGATCTGGTGCATGAGGGCTACGATCTGGCGCTGCGGCTCGGTCATCTCAAGGATTCGACGCTGGTGGCGCGCAAGCTGGCGCAGCGGGTGCCCTATGTCTGCGCCTCACCGGCTTACACCGCCCGCCACGGCATGCCCAACAGCCTCTCCGAGCTGACTCGCCACACCTGTCTGGTGGGCAACAGCGACGAGTGGCACTTCACCATGGATGGCCGCTCCCACAGCGTGCGGGTGCGCGGCTTGTTACAGTGCAACAGCGGCCATGCCCTGCTGGATGCGGCGCTCAAGGGGATCGGCATCATCCAGCTGCCTGACTACTACGTGAGTGACCATCTGGCCCGTGGCGAGCTGATCGAGCTGCTGCCCGAGCTGCGGGCCCCGGCGGAGGGGATCTGGGCCCTCTATCCCCATAACCGCCACCTCTCCCCCAAGGTGCGATTGCTGGTGGACTATCTGGCCGAGCGGCTGAGCGACCCGCACCAACCGGCGCTGGTGATGCCGATTGGTTAGGGTATGCCGGGCTTCAGTGGAAGCTCGTATACATAACAGGGTCATCAAGAATCGAGTATCATCCCCAATCAGATAGATGGAAGCAGGCCGAGCTGTGAATATGTCAGAGTCGGCTCTTCGCATTTGTAGCCATTTTTGTATTCAGTGATGAGGAAGTTTATTAATGTCAAAACCAGATATCCGGCTTCAGGACTCTCTTGTCGCAGGCTTGATTAACGGTGTGATCAACGGCTTGATTGCACACTGGCATTTCAAGGGGGTCGATTCTGTACCCTTGTCGGTCAATGCCATTGCCCACGAGCAGACATCGGTGTGGGGCGAGGCGGTATCCCTGACCTTCGGTCTGGGGATCATACTGTCGCTGATCACCGCCAAGCTGTTCGTCAACCATCTGCACAAGGCTCGTCCTGCGCTGCAAAGCAGCTTCAATCCCTCGTTCTTGCGCACCATGCTGCCTATCGCGATTACCCAGTGTGCCGCCCTGTTCGGCTGGTTTGTGGCGCTGGCGGTGATCTGGACCAAATACATGGGTGAAATTGCCGTCTCCAGCTTCTGGGCCGCCATTCTGGTCGGTGGATTTGCTTTTGTTATCACCCTGTTTATTGAATATCGCACCAAGCAGAATCTGATCTTCAAGAAAGTCAGCCTTCTGGATTGATTCTGCCTCCCCATTTATTTCAGAAAAGGAATAACCCTCATGAGTGATCCGAAGAGCGCGGCAACCGAGAAAACGGCCGCTACCGTGCCTGCCGCACAGGACAAGACCAAGCAGGCCCGTTCGCTGACTTATGGTATTTTCCTGGCAGTTTTTATTCTCTGGATTTACAGCCTGTGGGCCGATCGGGTGACCCCCATGACCGATATGGGAAGGGTCAATGGCGAAGTGATCCGTCTTGCTCCGCAGGTATCCGGCCCGGTGGCCAGCATCCATGCTGCCAATAACGATGAAGTGTCGAAAGGGCAGCTGCTGGTCACTATCGAGAAAGCGCCGTTTGAGCTGGAAGAGAAGGCGGCCGAGCTCGCTTTGCAGCAGGCGGCCCAGTCCTATCATGCCGATTCTGCCTCCATCAAGGTTGCGAAAGCCAATGAGGCTTCCGCCCGCGCTGCGGCCAACAACGCCAGATTGCAGGTGGAGCGATATCGGGCCCTGCTGAAAAAGGGCACCATCAGCCGTGCAGCGATGGATGACAGCCTGACCCAGCTGCAAACTGCCGAGGCCAATCTGGCGCAAACCGTCTCTGCGCTGGAAAAGGCCCGTTTTGAGATTGGCCCGCGCGGTGAAGAGAACCCCGAGATTCAGGCCGTGCTCAACAAGCGTGCCCAGGCCCGCCTCAATCTCGAACATACCGAGCTGAAGGCGCCCGCCAATGGCGTCATCACCAATCTGGCGCTGGCCAAAGGCAACTATGCCAGCGCAGGCCAGCCGCTGCTGACGTTCATCAATACCGATAAGCTCTGGCTGACCGCCATGGTGCGGGAGAACTCGCTGGCCTATTTGAAGCGGGATGATGCCGTCAAGCTGGTATTTGATGCTTATCCGGGTAAGGTCTTCACCGGCAAAATCACTTCCATCGGTTTTGGCAGCAGTGGCAATGGCAGCCTGCAGGTCAATACCGGCACCGGGTTGCTGGATTCCCCTACCTCCCAGCCGAGCGCCCAGCGCTTCCCGGTCAATATCCAGTTTGATGACCTTCCGCCCGGCGTGAACCCGCGCTTCGGTGGCCGTGCTGTCGTCGCCTTCTACCCGGGAGAGTCCTATCTGGGTGAGCGGTTGGCAGATATCTGGATATGGGCATGGAGCTACATAAGCTATGTTTCATAGTCCAGCCAATGCCTTGCTGCGGGTAGCGCTGTTTCCGGTGCTACTGCTGTTTTGGCAATTTGTCTTTGGTACGGATTTACCGCTGCTGGCCCCGGCCATGTGCGCGGTATTTCTCACCACCACCCATAACCCGCCACCGCTCATCATGGTATTTCTGATGGCCGGGGTCTTGTATCTGACCTCCTGGATACAGGCATGGCTGGCAACCTTGTTGCTGGATTACCCCCATGTCTATTACCTCGCGCTGCTGGGCGTATTCTACTGGTGCATGGACCGTACCCGGAAAAACGCGCAGGACCTGATAGCGATCCTGCTCATCGTGGCGACTGCCATGATTGCGGTGTTCGTCAAACAGAAGGGGATTTCGGTCGACCAGATACCGCTGGCGCTGTTGAAGAACATCTTCGTGGCAGGGTTTACCGCGTATCTGGCCTATTTCATCTTCCCGGGTGGTGAGCCGTTAACGGATGCCGCTGCTGCAGCCAATGGTGCAGGCAAGACGCCTCATCAGGATTGGCACACCCTGTTCAAGGCGGTACTGGTGCTGACGACTCTCTGTGTCGGCATCACCCTGGATCTGGAGCAGAGCACCATCATTGCCATCGTGGTCGCGCTGATTATCAAGGATCCCAATCCGGCGCTCGGGCACAACTACGGTATCCGGCGGTTGCTGACCACCTATGCCAGCGTGCTCTATGCCGTGCCGCCCCTGATCATGTGCGTATTTCAAACCAACCTGATTGGGCAACTGGGGGTCACTCTGGTGTGCGCCCTGTTTATGGGGATCCACGCCGTCGAGAAAAAGGCCAGTTACAACTCGATCCAGCTGCTCTATTCGAGTTATGTGGTACTGGTGTTCTACTCGATCACCTCGACCAGCATCGATGCGCTGAGCGATGGTCTGATCCGCTTCGGTTCGGTGATGCTGGCGGTGATCCTGGGGGTAATGGCACTGATCATCATGCAGCCCAGATCGCCTGCCGAGGTGGCAGTGCAGCGAGCAGATCACCACCCCGGCTGAGAAGCTGCCTCTACCGCTTTTGCCGTAGTCATAAAAAAGAGCCCTTGAGAAATCAGGGGCTCTTTTTATTGGTAAGCGAGGGTTAATCGATCACTCGATGTTCTGGATCTGCTCGCGCATCTGCTCGATGAGAACCTTCAGCTCGACGGCGGACTGGGTCACTTCGGCGTTGATCGACTTGGAGCCCAGCGTGTTCGACTCGCGGTTGAACTCCTGCATCATAAAGTCGAGACGACGACCGCAGGCGCCACCCTTCTTCATGATCTTGTTGGTTTCGCTGATGTGCATCTCCAGACGATCCAGCTCTTCGGCCACGTCGATCTTCTGGGCCAGCAGCACGATCTCCTGCTCGATGCGGGCCGGATCCAGCTCCACCTTGGCTTCGGCCAGACGGTCGGTGAGCTTCTGGCGCTGCCACTCGATGATCTGCGGCAGATGGACGCGCACCTTCTTCACTTCCACCTGAATACCGGCCAGACGCTGTTCGATCAGCGCCTTGAGGTTGGCCCCTTCGCTGGCGCGGGAGGCGAGGAAATCTTCCATGGTCTGGTCAAAACCGCCGAGCAGCTCGGTGGCGACCGCGTCCATGTCCTGTTCGGCGGCAGCCATGACGCCCGGCCAGCGCAGTACATCGACCGGATTGAGCTGACCCTGACCCGCCTCTTTCATTACCCAGCTGGCGCTGTCGATGATCAGCTTGGCCAGCTCTTCATTGATATGGAGCTGGCTGGCTGCGGCCTGAGCGGCCTCGAAGCGCAGGTTGCACTCCACCTTGCCGCGCTGCAGCTTGGCGCGGAAACGCTCACGCAGAACCGGCTCCAGGCTGCGCAGTTGCTCCGGCAGGCGAATGTAGGTCTCCAGATAACGCTGGTTGACCGAACGAATTTCCCAAACGGCTGTGCCCCAGTCGCCCTTGAGTTCCTTGCGGGCGTAGGCGGTCATGCTGTGAATCATTGATTGTTCCGGGCTTGATGAAGTGTGGCTGGATTATACCCAGCGGGGGCCGGTGCGTCAGCCGAAGTGTTGGTTTTAGCGGCTGATATTTGGGCCGCGATGGCTTATACTCCTGCGCCAATTCAGCCAGCCCAGAGGTCCGTCCCATGTCACGTCCAAGCGATCGCACTGCCGCGCAGCTTCGTCCGGTCACCATTACCCGCCACTTCACCAAGCATGCTGAAGGGTCCGTGCTGGTGGAATTCGGCAACACCCGCGTGCTCTGCACCGCCAGCGTCGACACCAGCGTGCCGCGCTTCCTGAAAGGGAAGAATCAGGGCTGGGTCACCGCCGAGTACGGCATGCTGCCGCGCTCCACCCACTCCCGGATGAACCGCGAAGCGGCCTCCGGCAAGCAGAGTGGCCGCACTCTGGAGATCTCCCGTCTTATCGCTCGCTCCCTGCGCGCTGCGGTAGACCTGACAGCCCTTGGCGAGCACTCCATCACAGTAGACTGTGACGTGCTGCAAGCCGATGGCGGCACCCGTACCGCCTCCATTACCGGAGCCTGCGTGGCGCTGGTGGATGCGCTGAACTGGATGGTTGAGAAGGGCATGATCAAGCAGAGCCCGCTCAAGCAGATGATCGCCGCCGTCTCCGTCGGCATGTATCAGGGCGAAGCCATCTGCGATCTGGAGTACATCGAAGACTCCGCCGCCGAGACCGATATGAACGTGGTGATGACCGAAGATGGTCGCATCATCGAGGTGCAGGGCACCGCGGAGGCCGAGCCTTTCACCCATGAAGAGCTGCTGGAGATGCTGGCGCTCGCCAAGGGCGGCATCGCCGACATCATTGCGCTGCAGAAGCAGTCGCTCTCCTGATACCAGGACCTGTTGATGTTTCGGCACAAGTCGCGTTGCAGTGTCAAAGGATGCCAGGCTAGGCGCAGGATGCCGCCAATGGTTATTCCCTTGGCAAGTCCTGCAACAACGCATGGCATCCTTTGCCACGCAACCCGTAGGGACGGGGCGGTTTTTGTGCATAACGTCGTTATTCGATGCCTCGTTTGGATTACCAAACTTCGCATCTCATGCCTAGTTCTGCGCAAAAACCGACTCCGTCGCGGCTGTGACGAAGCGTCAACAGATCCTGCAAACGCGGCCTGGTCCGCGTTTTTTTATACCCCCACACAAGACAACGACAAGCCAAGCAAGGAGCCAGAATGAAAGCCTACCAGCGTCAATTTATCGAGTTCGCCCTGGAGAAACAGGTCCTCAAATTCGGTGAATTTACCCTGAAATCCGGTCGTAAAAGCCCCTACTTCTTCAACGCCGGTCTGTTCAACAGCGGCCGCGATCTGGCCCGTCTCGGCCGCTTCTATGCCGCCGCTCTGATGGATGCCGGTATCGAGTTCGATGTGCTGTTTGGCCCGGCCTACAAGGGGATCCCCATCGCTTCTGCCACTGCCGTGCAGCTGGTGGAGCAGCACGACGTGGACGTGCCCTGGTGCTTCAACCGCAAGGAGGCCAAGGATCACGGCGAGGGCGGCAATCTGGTGGGCAGCCCGCTCAAGGGACGCATCATGCTGGTGGATGACGTTATCACTGCCGGCACCGCCATCCGCGAATCCATGGATCTGATCCAGGCCAACGGCGCCTCGCTGGCGGGCGTGCTGATCGCGCTGGATCGTCAGGAGAAGGGCAAGGGCGAGCTCTCCGCCATTCAGGAGGTGGAGCGTGACTACGGCGCCCACATCATCGCCATCATCCAGATGAGCGATCTCATCGCCTATCTTGAAGAGAAGCAGGCTGAGCAGCCGGAGCTGGCGGCGCAACTGGCGGCCATGAAGGCTTACCGCGCCCAGTACGGTATCTGAGCTCCGCTCACACCGCGCAATAGCTGAATGCGGCGCCCGTTTGCTCTCTGGCAACAAACGGGCGCCGTTTTTTTTCATCTGCAAAAAGTGGGTCATGTGGCTTGAGCTTGCCCTTACAGTAAAGGTTAGGGTTTGCCAGTCGGCGTTTTGTGGTGCCGACGGGTTCCGGGGAGGAACAACATGACCACTCATCTTCAATCACCCATTCATCTGCAATTGCCGCTCAGCGGCATGAGCTGCGCCAACTGTGCAGGCCGTATCGCGGCCAGTCTCAACAAACTCGACGGGGTATCGGCCACCGTCAACTTCGCGCTGGAGCAGGCTGCCATCGAGCTGGCCAGCCCCGACCGCCTGCCTGCGGTGCTCGACAGCATCAAGAGTCAGGGTTACGACTACGGCAGCGAGACCTTTTTGTTTCAAATTACCGGCATGAGTTGCGCAGGTTGTTCGGCTCGGTTGAACAAGATGCTGGCCGCGCTGCCCGGCGTTATCTCGGCCGAGGTCAATTTCTCTATCGAACAGGCCCGCATCGTGCTGGTCCCCGGGATGCAGACGCCGGCCGCTTTGCGCGAGCAGATTGAAGCGCTCGGCTTTGGCGCCCAGCTGGCACAGGGTTCGGCCAGCGGCCGCCGCCAGCAGTTGCTGGAGCGGGAAGCGCAGGAGGCCGCCACTGCCCGTCAGGCGCAAACCCGGGTCATCGTCTCGGCTTTGCTCACCCTACCGCTGCTGGTGGGGATGCTGGCCATGGCCGGGTTGTTCCCCTGGCATCTGCCCGCCTGGCTGGAGCTGCTGCTCGCCACCCCGGTGCAGTTCTGGATCGGGGCCCGCTTCTATCGCGGCGCCTGGCTCGCCATCAAGAACCGCGCAGCCAATATGGATGTGCTGGTGGCCACCGGCACCAGCGCCGCCTATTTCTACAGCCTCTATCTGTTGCTGACGCTGGGGATGGCCGCCAGCGGCAAGCTCTATTTCGAGGCGAGCGCCATCATCATTACCCTGATTTCGTTGGGGAAACTGCTGGAAGCTCGGGCCAGACGCAGCACTCAGTCCGCCATTCGTGAACTGATGGCGCTGCGGCCGGAAACCGCCACCGTCTGGCGTGGCGAGAGCTGGCAGAGCGTCGCCATCGACGAGGTGCTGCGCGGTGATCGGCTGCGGGTGCTGGTGGGTGAGCGGGTGCCGGTGGACGGCAAAATCGTGAGCGGCGCCAGCGAGCTGGACGAGTCGATCCTCACCGGCGAGAGCCTGCCGGTGCCGCGCGGCGAGGGCGACAAGGTGCTGGGCGGTGCCATCAACCGCTCCGGCGTGCTGGAGATCGAAGCCACTACCGTGGGGGAGGATTCCAGCCTCAGCAAGATCATCGCCCTGGTGGAGAGCGCCCAGATGGGCAAGGCCCCGCTACAACAGCTGGTGGACAAGGTCTCTGCCGTGTTCGTACCTGTGGTGATGGCCATCGCCTTTTTCACCCTGCTGGTGTGGTACGCCATCAGCAACGACTTCGGTCAGGCGCTGCTGGCGGCGGTAGCGGTGCTGGTGATCGCCTGCCCCTGTGCGCTGGGGCTGGCAACGCCTGCGGCCATCGTCACCGGTACCGGCGTGGCGGCGCGCCACGGCATTCTGATCAAGGATGTGGATACCCTGCAGAGGGCCCACACCATCAAGGCGCTTATCTTCGACAAGACCGGCACCCTGACCCAGGGCCGGCCGGTGCTGGCCAGCTGGAGTGGCAACGACGAGCAGCTGCGCCTCGCTGCCGCCCTGCAGCAGGCGAGTGAACACCCGCTGGCGCTGGCGATGCGGGAGGCCGTCGGCACAGAAGTGGCGTTGCCCCAGCCGGAGGCAGTGGAGGTGCGGGTCGGTGCCGGTATTGTCGGTCAGGTAGCGGGTCACACAGTCGCCATCGGCAATGGCGCCCTGCTGGCCCAGCTCGGCATTGAACCGCCGCAACAGGATGAACAAGCCGCCGATGGGGCGACCCGGGTCTGGGTGGCCATCGACGGCGTGGTGGCCGGCATCGCGGCGCTGGCCGATACCCTGCGCCCCGAGAGTCCGGAAGCCATCGCCACCCTGCGACAGCGTGGCATTGCCAGCTGGCTGGTGAGCGGCGACGCGCCGGCCCCCGTGGCCCATATCGCCGCCAAGCTGGGGCTGGACGGGGCCTTCGACTCCGTGTTGCCAGCGGGCAAGGTGGAGAAGGTCGCGGCGCTGCGGGCGCAAACCCGCGGGCTGGTGGCCATGGTGGGGGACGGGGTGAACGACGCCCCGGCGCTGGCGGCGGCGGATGTCGGCATCGCCATGGGCTCCGGCTCCGATGTGGCGATGGAGACTGCTTCCATCACCCTGATGCGATCTGACCCGCGGCTGGTGGCCGATGCCATCGACATCTCGGCGGCGACCTGGCGCACCATACAGCAGAATCTGTTCTGGGCCTTCGTGTTCAATATCATCGGCATTCCGCTGGCGGCGCTGGGCTACCTCAGCCCCGAGCTGGCGGGGGCGGCCATGGCCCTGAGCAGCATTACCGTTTTGAGCAATTCCCTGTTATTGAAACGCTGGCAGCCCAGGGCGGCGCACGGGCCAGCATCCAACCCGATCAGTAAGGAGGCATAAATGAACATCAGCAAGGTTGCCAAGGCCACTGGGCTGACCGCCAAGACCATCCGTTATTACGAGAGCATTGGCCTCATCACCGCCCCGGTACGCAGTGACAACGGCTATCGCAGTTACACCGAGGGGGCGTTGCGCGAGCTGCGTTTCGTCAAACGGGCGCGGGAGACCGGCTTCAATCTGGAGGAGTGTCAGGAGCTGCTGGCACTCTATCGGGACGAGCACAGAACCAGTGCCCAGGTGAAGAAGCTGGCGCAGGAGAAGATCGTCGATCTGCGCGCCCGCATTGCCGGCTTGCAGGCCATGCTTACCTCCCTGGAAGGGCTGGTCTGCTGCTGCCACGGGGATGAAAATCCAGAGTGCCCGATCCTCGACGAATTGGAGAAGGGGTGAGCAAAGACTCACCTGCCAGCGCAGAAGAAATCGTTGTTGATTGATTAACTTCTTAATAAGCGGCGCTTTATTGTTGCGGGTCAGGGGGTAATGGTAGACTGCTCGGCTCTTGTACAGGAGTACTCAGTTGACCCAGAGTGTGACACGCCAGGTTAAGCAGGCCATTATGGCCCAGCTCTATACCCATGCATCGTTCAGTCTCCCCTGTTTGGGCGTGTTGGCATTTGGCTGGAGTCTGCTGTTTCACGACTATCTACCCGCCATCGAAGCGCTCGGTTGGCTGGCTGGCACTTTCCTGTGGCTGCTGGGTCGGGGCTGGCACCTGCGCTGGCGCCGAACCCGCCTGCACCAGACGCCGTTGCCGGTGCTGGAGCGGGAGCTCTTTATCGGAGCCACTATCACCTCCATCATCTGGGCCCTCGGGGTGCTGCTCTACATGGACAAGCTGCCCGATACCTACCGGGCCGCCATGATGATGCTCTCCAGCCTCATTCTGACCGGCAGCGCCATCATGCTGTTTGGCAGCCGCCGTACCCTCTATGGTTCCGCCCTGCCGCTGGGCATGGCGATGCTGTTCGAGCTGGGCAATGGCAACGAGCAGGAGCGGATCGTCTCCTGCATGCTGGCGGGCTATCTGTTTGTCTTTCTGCCGACCCTGTTGCGCCGGATGCGGCGGGATCAGATCGCCTCGCTCCACCACCGTTTCTCCAACGCCGAGCTGGTGGCCGAGCTGAAGGCTGTCTCCGAGCATTTGCGCCTCACCTCTCGCCTCGACGGCCTGACCGGCATCGCCAACCGTGCCCATCTCGACGACTCTCTGGAGCGGGCCTGGCGGCGCTGCCATCGCGCCCGGGCGCCGTTGTCGCTGGTGCTGGTGGATGTGGATTACTTCAAGCAGTTCAACGATCTCTACGGCCATCAGCTGGGGGATGACTGCCTGCAACAGGTGGCGGGCTTGCTGGCCGAGGTGGAGCGGCGCGAGGACGATCTGGCGGCCCGTTACGGGGGCGAAGAGTTCGCCTTGCTGCTGCCCTGCACCGGCATGCAGGGGGCATTGCAGGTGGCGGACAATGTGCGGCAGGCGCTCAAGGAGCTGGCCATCCCGCACCAGAAGTCACTGGTCTCCGGTCGGGTCACATGTAGTTTTGGTGTTGCGACACTGATACCGGACAACAGCATGAAAATCGCCGATTTGATCCAAAAAGCGGATGCGGCACTCTATCAGGCCAAGCATAATGGGCGGGATCGAATCGAAGTAGCCTTGATGGGTAAGGTTGCCTGAATTTAACGTGACAGATTAAAGAGGTTGTCTATGCAATGTCATCGTATCGAAGAGCTGCTGGAGTTGTTGCAGCCTGCCTGGATCAAGGAACAGGATCTCAGCCTGGTGCAGTTTGTTGCCAAACTGGCCCAAGAAGCGGGATTTGAAGGGCCTCTGTCCGAGCTGACCGACGACATGCTGATCTATCACCTCAAGATGCGGGAATCCGACAAGCAGGCGATGATCCCCGGTCTGGCCAAGGATCATGTGCCTGATTTCAAAGAGGCACTGCTCAAGGCTCGCGGAATCAAGTGAATCTTTAACGGAAGCGCATCACCTCGGGGTGATGCGCTTTTTTGTTGCCGAAAATTGCGATCCAACCCCAATATTAGATACATCTAATCCACACAATTAGCATGCTGTTTAAGATATAATCCGCTCCATAACAAATAAGGGAGCGATGTCTTGCAATGGCCGACCACGATAAAATCGATATCAAGGACGTCACCGACAAGGGCGTAACCGGGACCTTCAACCCCAATACGTTCAAAGCCAGCGACGACAGATTCAACCCGGGCAACCGCATCTATGTGCGGGCCCAGAAAGGGTATTGGCAGCGGATGCGCAAGGCCATGGGCTGGTTCTTTGTGGCGCTGTTCGTGCTGCTGCCCTGGCTGCGTTACGACGGGCGACAGGCGGTGCTGTTCGACCTCGGTCACCAGCAGTTCCATATCTTTGGCGCCACCATCTGGCCGCAGGATCTGACCCTGCTCGCCTGGCTCTTCATGATCGCCGCCTTCGGACTCTTCTTTATTACCACCTTCCTCGGTCGGGTCTGGTGTGGCTATCTCTGCCCGCAGACGGTCTGGACCTTCATGTTCATCTGGTTTGAAGAGAAGCTGGAAGGGCCCGCCAATAAGCGGCGCAAGCTGGACGAGGCGCCCTGGAGCGGCGAGAAGCTGGCTCGCAAGGGGGCCAAGCATCTGGCCTGGCTGGCGATCTCGCTGGTGACCGGCCTGACCTTCGTCGCCTACTTCCAGAATGTAACTGAACTGGTGCCGGACCTCTTCACCCTGCAGGCCAGCGGATGGGTGCTGTTCTGGGTGATCTTCTTCACCATCATTACCTACGGCAACGCTGGCTGGATGCGTGCCATCATGTGTATCCACATGTGCCCCTATGCCCGCTTCCAGTCCGCCATGTTCGACAAGGACACCTTCATCGTTGGCTATGACACCAAGCGTGGCGAGACCCGTGGCGCCCGCTCCCGCAAGGCGGATCCCAAGGCGATGGGGCTGGGCGACTGTATCGACTGCGATCTCTGCGTGCAGGTCTGCCCGACCGGTATCGACATCCGCGATGGCCTGCAGTACGAGTGCATCAACTGCGGTGCCTGCGTCGATGCCTGCGACCAGACCATGGAGCGGATGGGCTACCCGAAAGGGCTCATCAGCTACACCACAGAGCACAAGCTGGCCAACGACTCGACCCATGTGGCGCGGCCGAAGCTGATTGGTTACGGGCTGGTGATGGCGGTGATGCTGGGGGTATTTGTCTACAACGCCATGTCCATCATGCCGATGGGGCTCGATATCTTGCGGGATCGCAACCAGCTGTTCCGCGAAAATAGCGAGGGGCTGATTGAGAACACCTACACCCTCAAGATCCTCAACAAGACCCTGCAGTCCCAGACCTACCAGCTGGATGTGGAGGGCTTGCCCGAGTATCAGTGGTTCGGCCCCCGTGAAGTGACCCTGAAGGCGGGCGAGATCTACACCCTGCCGGTCAGTCTGGCGGTCGATCCCTACAACCTGAAACGGCCGGCGCTGGATATCCAGTTCGTGCTGAAACGGGAGGGGGCGGCGCCCGATGACAGCAAGGGCAACCTGCGCCAGGGCAGCAAGTTTATCAGCCGGTTGTAACTGCGTGTGGCTGCGGGCGGGGCGTGACACCTGTCCGGTCACCAGCGAGCACGGCAATGGCGGGCAGTAGTGATAGAATGGGGCGCAACGGCGCCCCTTTCTTATGGTGGATGACATGCGTTTCAACTATTCCGACCTCAATCCCGACCTCATCATGGATGCGCTCGATCTCAGTGGCCTGCGGCTCGACTCCGGCCTTATCGAGCTCAACAGCTACGAAAACCGGGTCTACCAGTTTCAGGATGAGGATCGTCGCCGCTATGTGGTGAAGTTCTACCGTCCCGGCCGCTGGAGCCGGGCCCAGATCCTCGAGGAGCACGAGTTTGCCACCCGCCTTGCAGAGGCTGAGATCCCGGTCGCCGCGCCGCTCGCCTTCGCGGGTGAGACCCTGCTGGAGCACGAGGGTTACCCCTTTGCCATCTGGCAGAGCGTCGGTGGGCGTCAGTTCGAGGTGGATAACCTCGATCAGCTGGAGTGGGTAGGGCGTTTCCTCGGTCGCATTCATCAGATCGGCGCCAGCAAGCCGTTTCACCATCGGGTGCGGCTCGATGTGGAGAGCATGCTGCACGAACCGCGTCAGCTGCTGGCGTCTGGCGAATGGCTGCCAAGCGGGCTGGCGAAGCAATTCTTCGGGGTACTCGATGAGCTGATCAAGCATGTCAGCGACGCCATGACCCTCGATGTGGCGCAGATCTCCCTGCATGGCGATTGCCACCCGGGCAACATCCTGTGGCGTGATGGCCCCATGTTTGTCGACCTCGATGATTGCCGTACCGGCCCCGCGATTCAGGATCTCTGGATGATGCTCAGCGGCGAGCGCCACGAGCAGCAGATCCAGCTCGACACTCTGCTGGCGGGCTACGAGGAGTTTATGGAGTTCGACTCGCGGGAGCTGGCGCTGATCGAGCCGCTGCGAGCGATGCGCATCGTTCACTACATGGCGTGGCTGGCACGGCGCTGGGAAGATCCCGCCTTCCCCCGTCACTTCCCCTGGTTCAATACCGATCACTACTGGCGTCAACAGATAGCGACACTGCACGATCAGCTGGAGGCACTCAAGGCGCCGCCGTTGAGTCTGATGCCAAACTGGTGAAATAGAAGGGATCTTGCGAGGAAAGCGGGACTCGATCTCCGGCCCTGACCATTGACGTCAGCATGGCGAAACAATAGGCTTGGCACTGCTTCGGTTCGCCGGGCGTGCCTCACAGTGATCCCTTAACAGGAAACATCATGAAAAAAGTTCTATTTTTCCTTGCTGCCATGCTGATGATCCCCATGGTTCACGCCGCCCCCGAGTTCAAGGAAGGCGTCAACTACGATGTGGTCAAACAGACTGGCAGTGCTCAGCCGGAAGTGATGGAGTTCTTCTCCTACTATTGCCCGCACTGCGCTACCTTCGAACCGATCGTTGAACAGTTGAAGGCCGGGTTGCCAGAGGGTGTGCCCCTCAAGAAGAACCCGGTTGCCTTCCTCGGCCGCGAGATGGGCCCCGAGATGCAGCGTGCCTATGCCGTTGCCAGCCTGCTCAACGCTGAAGCCAAGTTGACTCCGGCCATCTTCACCAAGATCCACACCCAGCGTCAGCCGCCGATGAGCCGTGACGACGTGAAGAAGATCTTCGTGGACAACGGCGTACCGGCTGAAGAGTTCGACGGTGCTGTCGACAGCTTCGCCGTCTCCGGCATGGTCTCCCAGTTCGATCGCAACACCGAGAGCTACAACATTCGCGGTGTACCGGCCTTCCTGGTGAACGGCAAGTACATGGTGAAGATTGAATCCATCACCTCTCAAGAGCAGTTCAACAAGCTGGTGCAGTTCCTGCTGGCCAAGAAAGACTGATACCCCTTGAGTCGATAAAAAAGCCCGCCGGTGCGAACCGGCGGGCTTTTTGTTTTCTGGTGCTCGGAAAGATCAGACCCCGACGTGGAACGCCTGCTTGAGGTTGCGGATAAACTCTGCATCCCGGCAGAGGGTCTTGCCCGGGCTGTCGGAGATCTTGGCAACCGGGCCGCCATTGCACTCGATCAGCTTGAAGACGATGTTCATCGGGTTGACACCGGGCAGATCGCAGGTGAGCTTGGTGCCGATGCCGAAACTGGTGTTGATGCGGCCACGGAAGTGGCGGAACAGCTGCACCGCCTTGTCGAGGTTGAGCCCGTCGGAGAAGACCAGGGTCTTGTCGGTAGGATCGATGCCGAGACGCTGATAGTGGCTGATCGCCTTCTCGCCCCACACCACGGGATCGCCGGAGTCGTGACGCAAGCCCTGATAGCTGCTGGCCAGCTCGAAGTCGAAGTCCCGCAGGAAGGCATCCATGGTGATGCAGTCGGTCAGGGCGATACCGAGATGGTCGGTGAACTCGTCCAGCCAGCTGGTGAGGGCTGCGCGTTGGCTGTGCTCCAGCGGGAAGCCAAGCTGCTGGTGCGCCTGGAACCACTCATGGGCCTGGGTGCCGACCGCGGGCAGCTTGTACTTCTGGGCCAGCATGTAGTTGCTGGTGCCGCGAAACGCCGGCAGCCGCTCCTTGAGGCGACCCACTACCGCATCCTGTACCGCGTGAGAGAAGCGGCGGCGGGTCCCGAAGTCGATGAGGTTGAACTCGCTCATCTCATCGCTGCTCAGCTCCTTCTCCAGCTTGTCGATCTTCTGATCGAGCCGATCCAGCGCATGGCTGACGCCGAACTGGGGGTAGCGGAAGCGGTTGCGCATCTCGCTGATGATGGCGAGCACCGGGATCTCCCACAGGATCACATCCTGCCAGGGCCCCTCGACCCGCACATTGATGCGGCCATCCTGCTCGAACACCTTGAGCAGGGAGGCATCGAGCGGCTTGCGGCGCAGGTGGTCGAGATAGTCAGGGGTGAAGAAGGGGCGTTCGGCCAGAAAATCGAGCTCTGGCTTGGTCAGTCGCAGGGAGCCGGCGAGGCGCAGTTGCTCCTCGATCTGCCCCATCATGGGCAGCAGATCCTCTTCATTGCGGCTGTGAAACTCGGCCACCACCTCGGCATCCGGATAGCGATGGAACACCGCCTGCTGCATATGCAGCTTGTAGGCGTCGGTGTCGAGCAGGCTGGTGAGGATTGGGGGCATATCAGGCTCCTCGCAGACTGGTGAGCACGATGGAGCTCCCCTGCCGCATATGTAACGTGCAGGCGTCGGTGTCGAGCAGGCTGGTAAGAATCGGTGGCATATCAGGCGTCCAGCAGGCGTTGTACATCGATCAGGGTCTGGGCCAGTTCGGCACCAGCCTCGATCATCTGTGTGTGGGCGCTGGCAACCGTCGCGGGTGCAATGCCACGGCAGGCATCGAGATGGACGATTACCCGGAAACCGGCGCGGCGAAGTTGCAGCACGCTGGTTTTGACACAGTAGTCGGTGGCGAGGCCGCCGACCAGTACGGTATCGACCTTGCGGGCTTGCAGGAATTCGATGAGTCCGGTGCTGCGCCGTTCGGCCAGGTCGTGGAAGCAGGTGCCGTAGGGATGGAGATCCGGTTCGACCCCCTTCCAGACGAAGAAGTCATAGTCGATGGGAGCGGGCAGGCCGTCGAGCAGCTCGAAGCCCTTGCTGCCCGGTACGCAGTGCACCGGCCAGGTGAGGTCGGCGTTGGGCAGATCCAGCGGCAGCAGCATGCCGGCGGGGTCAGAAACGGCCCAGTCGGCATTGGCAGGGTGAGAGTCCTTGCTGCCGATCCGCAGCGTGGCGAGGGTGGCCTGAGCGTTTAGCGCAGCCACAATATCATCACCGCCCGCGACGGGCAGTTCGTTCGGGCAGAGGGGGGTAAAGCCCTTCTGCGCATCAATATCCAGGCTGGCGACGGTTCCCATGATTGGCTCCTGCACATACTATTCGTGTGATATTATCTACCAAACATTAATGGAAGGCGAGCAGGGCGATCGGCATGCTGAGAATGAGTCTGGATATGGTGGTGCTGCGGTTGCATGAGGAGCGGCTCGAGCTGCTCCTCGAGACCCGCGATCGCCCCCCCTTTGCCCACTGCTGGCAACTGCCGGCGCTGCGCATCGACGAGACCCGGGATCGGGATCTGGATGCCGCCCAGCGCCGTCTGCTGGCGGAGTGGGGGCTCGGTCACTGCTACAGCGAGCAGGTCTGCACCCTCGGCAATCTGGAACGGGATCCCCGCGGCTGGTCCACGACCCTGGTCTATCTCTGCCTTGTGGATCCGGAAGTGGAAGCGATCCACGGCTGCTGGCATCCACTCGCCAACCTGCCGGGGCTGAGCCTCGCCTTCGACCATGTCCAGCTTATCGCCAAGGGGCTGGAGCGGCTGCGGATCAAGAGCCGCTACAGCACCCTGCCGCTGCAACTGCTGGGGCCCGAGTTCACCCTATCCGAGGTGCAGCGCGCCTTCGAAATCATCCTGCAAACACCCATGAATACGGCGGCATTTCGCAAGCGGATCCATCGCGCCGACATTCTGGTGGATACCGGCCGCAAGCGCACCGGCAAACAGCGCCCCGCCATTCTCTATCGGCTGGAGAGCCCCTGCTGCGTGATGTTCGATCAGGTGATGCACGGAGCAGAAGCGTAAAAGAGAGATCGTTGTTGCTATGAATTACAAAGTGAAACTTTCGCTAATTGTGCGAGATGTGGATAAAACCTGTTTTTGTGCTGGCGCCAAAGAGCTTAGCTTGCCCTTCGTTCCATTTGTTGGGCTCCGTTTGCATGAAGATATGCAAGTCTACACACTAGCGACTGTTGGGTGGGCAGACAATGAACAGTGCTTTTATTGTTCTGTAGAAATGAGTGAAGAATTATTGTCCGATGGTGATTTGATAGACATGGATTTCATTATTGAAACAGCAAAAAATTCCGGATGGGTTGGGTTCAATAAAATTCATAGAGCAGAAGTATGAGAGGGAAGGTTTTAGTTAGCGCCTGCCTGCTGGGTCAGCCGGTGCGTTACGACGGTCAGAGCAAGGGGATCGTCAGCGACTGGCTGAGTGCGCTGGGAGCCGAAGGACGGGCGCTGGCCTTTTGCCCCGAAGTGGCGGGCGGTTTGCCGACCCCGCGCCCTCCTGCCGAGCGGCAGGGCGAGCTGGTAGTGACGGCGAGCGGGCTGGATGTGACTGCCGAGTTCGACCGTGGCGCCGAGCTGGCGCTGGAAATCTGTCAGACGCAGGGCATTCGCTTCGCCCTGCTGAAAGAGGGGAGCCCCTCATGTGGCAGCGGCCGTATCTATAACGGCCGCTTTGAAGGTGTTTCTGTTGCGGGCGAGGGCAAGACCACCGCCCTGCTGCGCCGCCACGGTATTGCGGTGTTCTCCGAAGATCAGTTGGCCGAGTTGGCTTCTGCGCTCTCTTTGGATTCCTCCCCGGATTTGGCGGCAAGCGGCAGCGGCGCCTGACCGCTCTGCCACTCCTCCAGCACATCGTCCTTTTCCTGCCAGCGCTGGTTTAGCCACTCCTGAAAACCGCGCTTGAACTGCTTGTCGTTGAAGTAATCCCCAATCAGCGCCTCATCCACCGGCAGCTCCTCGATCCGCACCTGAATGCGTTTTACCCGCCCCATCAGGAAGTCCTTGAACGGGGTCTCGGCGTTGTCCGGATAGCGGATGGTGACGTTGATGAGGCTGTCGAACTGTTCGCCCATGGCGGCCAGCGTAAAGGCCAGTCCTGCCGCCTTGGGCGGCATCAGGTGACGATAGCGGGAGCGGGCCGCATCCCGTTTCTGCTCGGTGAAACGGGTCCCTTCCACGAAGTTGATGACGGTAGTGGGGATGTGGCGAAACTTCTCGCAGGCGTTGCGGGTGGTCTCGATATCCTTGCCGCGCAGGTGCGGATTTCTTAACAAAAATTCTCGCGAATAGCGGCGCATAAAGGGCATATCGAGCCCCCAGCAGGCGAGCCCCAACAGCGGGATGTAGATGAGCTCGTGCTTCATAAAGAACTTGGGCACCGGCAACCTATCGCGGAACATGTGGCCGAGCACCACGATATCGGTCCAGCTCATATGGTTGCTGATGATGAGATACCAGCCATCCTTGCGCAGCTTGGTATTGTCCTCCACCTGCCAGTCAATACGGGTGGTGAGGCGGATCACCAGCGCATTGCAGGCCAGCCACAGACGCATGAAGCGGTTGTTGAGGCGGCTGCAGGCGCGGCCAAAGGCCGGGATCGGCAGCAGCAGTTTGGCCAGCGACACCAGCAGGATCAGGCTGGCGCACAAGGCGGTGAAAAGGATGGTCAGGCCCGCGCTGATGATCAGCACCAGCGGGCCGGGAAGCAGGGATAGCATGAATGTTTACTGCGCCTTGGTTGCCAGCAGTTGGCTCAGGGTCTGGTCCTTTTCGTGCCAGATCCCGTTCAACCACTGTTGAAACTCTTGTTGGAACTCGGGGTCATTGAAGTAATCCCCCACCAGCTTGCGGTCGATCGGCAAATAGCGGACCTGAACCTTGATTTGCCCGACCCGGCCACACATGAAGTCCCAGTAGCTGGGAATGCCGTCCGGATAGGCGATGGTGACATCCACCAGTTGATGCAACTGGTCACCCATGGCGGCCAGGGTAAAGGCGATGCCCCCCGCTTTCGGGAGCAGCAGATGACGATAGGGCGAGCCCTGCTTCTGATGCTTGCTGCCGGTGAAGCGGGTGCCTTCGACGAAGTTCATCACACTCACCGGAATGTGGCGGAACCTGGCGCAGGCCTTACGGGTCGTTTCAATGTCTTTTCCCTTCAGATGGGGATGTTTTTCCAGAAATTTTCTGGAATATCGCCGCATGAAGGGGAAGTCGAGCGCCCACCATGCCAGACCGAGAAAAGGTACCCAAATCAGCTCTTTCTTGAGGAAAAACTTCAGGAAGGGGATTTTTTGGTTAAAAACCCGCTGCAGTACCAGTATGTCGACCCAGGATTGATGGTTGGCAATCACCATATACCACTCATTCCGGCGCCCTTTGTCCACTCCGACCACCTCGAAAGGGGTTTTGATGATGGTTTTCTGGATCAGATTGTTGAAACCGATCCAGCAGCTGGCACAGCCATCCAGCAGCCAGTTGCAGAGGGTGCGCCACCCCTTGAGGGGGAGCAGGAGCTTGAGCAGACCCAGCGAGAAGATGGGGACAAACCAGAAGAGGGTGTTGAAAAAATAGAGCAGGGTGGAGAGGCTGCCGCGCAGTCGCTCTGTCAGCTTGTTGGGCATGAGTCGGGTCCGTCTTGCTGTCGATAAAGGGCCATCAAGTGGTCAGATCTGTGGCCATAATATCAGCCGATTGCCCGTGAGACCATTCAGAGCCGTTACGGGGGTTGGACTCACCCTTTTCCCTCCTGTCAGCTGCTGCGCAGTCGCGACAGCAGCCGGTCCATGGCGCGATAACCGAGCGCCTCGATAAGATGCTCCTTGCCGATGGCGGATTGCCCCGCCAGATCGGCGATGGTGCGTGACACCCGCAAAATGCGGTGCCAGGCCCGGATACTGAGCCCCAGCTTCTGGATGGCATTCTCCAAAAATTCGGCATCTTGCACTGATAGTCGGCAAATATCCTCTATCTCGCGGCTATCCAGCAGGTTGTTGAGCTTGCCGTTGCGGCTCAGCATACGCTCTCGTGCCGACAGCACCCGATCGCGGATCTGCTGGCTAGACTCCCCCCGCTCCGCCTTGCCGGTAAGGCTCCCCTTGGGCAGCAGCGGCACCTCAACTGTCAGGTCGAAGCGGTCGAGAAAGGGGCCAGAGAGCTTGCCGAGGTAGCGCAAGATCTGATCCGGGCTGGAGCGGGTCTGGCCGTCGCCATAGTGGCCGCAGGGGCTGGGATTCATGGCGCCCACCAGCTGGAAGCGAGCGGGAAAATCCACCTGGCGGGCGGCCCGGCTGATGGTGATGTGGCCCGTCTCCAGCGGTTCACGCAGGGAGTCGAGCACCTTGCGCTCGAATTCGGGCAATTCATCCAAAAACAGCACCCCGTTGTGGGCCAACGAAATTTCGCCGGGCCGCGGGTGGCTGCCACCGCCCACCAGCGCCACCGCCGAGGCGCTGTGGTGGGGTGTGCGATAGGGTCTGTGGTGCCAGTGACCAGCGCGCGGGGTGAGGCCGCCGATGGAGTGGATGGCGGCGGTCTGCTGCGCTTCCTGCTCGCTCAGCGGCGGCAAGATGCCGGGCAATCGGCTGGCCAGCATGCTCTTGCCGGTGCCGGGCGGGCCGATGAACAGCAGGTTGTGGCTGCCGGCGGCGGCGATCTCCAGCGCCCGCTTGGCCTGTGACTGGCCGATCACATCCTGCAGGTCCGGCACATCGGGCAGGCTCTCCGCGCTTTGAGGATCTGGCAGCGGCAGTTCGTACTGGCCTGCCAGCCAAGCTGTGACGGCTAGCAGCTGATGGGCGGTGCGTACTTCGGCATCCTGAATGAGGGACGCTTCGGGGCCGTTCTCCCGCGGTACCAGCAGAGTGCGCCCCGCATCCCGGCAGGCGAGCACGGCGGGCAGCACCCCGAGCACAGGGCGGATCTCTCCGGTCAGGGCCAACTCCCCCAAAAATTCGTGATCGAGCAGGTATTTTGCGGGTATTTGTTTGGAAGCAGCGAGAATGCCGATAGCGATGGCCAGATCGAAGCGGCCCCCCTCCTTGGGCAGGTCGGCGGGGGCCAGATTGACGGTGATGTGTTTGCTCGGGAACTCGAAGTTGCCGTTGAGCAGGGCACTGCGGACCCGATCCCGCGACTCCTTCACCGAGGTTTCCGGCAGGCCGACCATGTTGAAGGCGGGCAGGCCGTTGGAGAGGTGAACTTCTACTGTAACTTGCGGGGCCGCGATCCCGAGGCTGGCACGGCTATAAACCACAGCTAATGACATAAATCCCGTCCTTGAGTTGATATATGTTCTGACTAACTGCTTGTTGTTGGTTTTTTATTCCAGAGTTCCGGCTGAGGAATAGCCAAAATCAGTGGGTTGTCACAGAAAAAAGGCTTGCCCAATAAAAACCACCGTGCTAGTTCTAATAGCCATTCGCGGTAGAAACCGCCCCAATTTCACAGCATTTCCGGTTGTAACTATGAACATGGCCTCCCGTTTCGTCAGCATTATTGTGGTCCTAGTGGTGATTATTATCTCACCGCTCGGGGCTCGTTTAGCTGCACGGAACAAGGGATAGACCCACTACCGGACAGAACGAAACAAGCGACCCCCGAGCCTCACAGCCCGGGGGTTTTTTTTCGACCAAAGGACAGGATTTTCCACATGAACGGCGCGCAGTTTTTGGTACAGACTCTCAAGAAACAGGGTGTGACCCAGGTGTTTGGTTACCCGGGCGGGGCCATCATGCCGGTCTACGATGCTCTGTATGACGGTGGTCTGGCCCATCAGCTCTGCCGCCACGAGCAGGGTGCCGCCATGGCCGCGGTCGGTTATGCCCGCGCCTCCGGTCAGGTGGGGGTCTGCATCGCTACTTCCGGCCCCGGCGCTACCAATCTGGTAACCGGTCTGGCGGAGGCGCTGCTCGATTCGGTGCCGCTGGTGGCCATCAGCGGTCAGGTGCCCTGTTCAGCCATCGGTACCGATGCGTTTCAGGAGGTCGACGTGCTCGGCATGTCCCTCTCCTGTACCAAGCACTCCTTCATGGTGACCGATGCCGCCGATCTGGGGCGTGTGCTGGCAGAAGCTTTCGCCATCGCCACCGAAGGTCGCCCCGGCCCTGTGCTGATCGATCTCCCCAAGGATGTGCAACTGGCCGCCGTGCCTACCCAGAGCCCGCTGTTTGCAGTGGAAGAGCCGGAGGTACTCAACCCCTCGGAGCTGACCGCAGCCCGCACCCTGCTGGCTGCCGCCAAGCGCCCGGTACTCTACGTCGGTGGCGGAGTGGGCATGGCCAATGCCGAGCAGCAGCTGCGTGACTTTGCCGCCGCCACCGGCATGCCAGCGGTCACCACCCTCAAGGGGATCGGTGCACTCGACCCCGACAGCCCCGTTTATCTCGGCATGCTCGGCATGCACGGCACCAAGGCCGCCAACTACGCGGTGCAGCAGTGCGATCTGCTGCTGGTGGTGGGTGCCCGTTTCGACGACAGGGTGACTGGCAAGCTGGAAGAGTTCGCTCCCGAGGCCAAGGTGATCCATCTCGATGTGGATGCTGCCGAGTTCGGCAAGCGCCGCGCTGCCGAGGTGGGTATCACCACGGATCTCAAACAGGTGCTGCCGCGCCTCGCCATGACTCTCGACATTGCCCCCTGGCGTGAACACTGTGCCGCCATGGCCCGTGAATATGCGTTTCGCTACGACCATCCTGGTCAGGCCATCTATGCCCCGGCTCTGCTCAAGCAGCTCTCTGCCCGGCTGCTGGAGAGCAGCGTGGTGGCCTGCGATGTGGGTCAGCACCAGATGTGGGTCGCCCAACACATGCGCTTCACCAGCCCACGCAACCACCTTTCCAGCGCCGGTCTCGGCACCATGGGCTTTGGTCTGCCCGCCGCCATCGGCGCCAAGATGTCGCGTCCGGAGGATGAAGTGGTACTGGTGAGCGGTGACGGCTCTTTCATGATGAATGTGCAGGAGCTTGGCACCATCCGCCGCGCCCAGCTCAAGGTGAAGATGGTGCTGCTGGATAATCAGCGCCTCGGTATGGTGCGCCAGTGGCAGGAGCTGTTCTTCGACGGCCGCTACAGCGAGACCATCCTCTCCGACAACCCCGATTTCGTCGCCCTGGCTGCCGCCTTCGGCATTCCGGGCGAGACCATCACATACAAGGAGCAGATAGCCGGTGCCCTCGATCGCCTGCTGGCAAGCGAGAGTGCCTACCTGCTGCATGTGGCCATTTCAGAGGAAGAAAACGTCTGGCCCCTGGTTCCGCCGGGAGTCGCCAACCACCAGATGATGGAGCAACGCCCATGAATCCGCACACCCTTGCCCAGCCAGCATTTGCACAGCACACCCTGCATATCCACGCCCAGCCCAGACCCGAAGTGATGGAGCGGGTGCTGCGGGTGGTACGTCACCGCGGCTTCAATCTCTGCGCCCTTAATATGGAGCAGGATTGCCAACAGCTGCGGATCACGGTTACTGTCGAGTCGGTGCGTCCCATCCAGCAGTTGTGGAGCCAGCTGGTTAAGCTGGTGGACGTCTCCCGGGTCGATGCACTGGAACAGCAACCCCGGATCAGAGCTTAAGGAGCCAAGCCAATGTCACAGCCTTCCCAATCCGCCACTCACCCCCAATACATCTGGTTCAACGGCACACTGGTGCCCTGGCAGGATGCCCAGGTGCACGTGATGAGCCACGCCCTGCACTACGGCTCCTCGGTGTTTGAGGGTGTGCGCGCCTACGACACCCCCAAGGGCACCTGCATCTTCCGTCTGCAGGAGCACACCCGCCGCCTGTTCGACTCCGCCAAGATCTACTGGATGGACGTCCCCTACAGCGAGGCCGAAGTGAATGAGGCCTGCCGCACTGTGGTGCGCGAGAACGGCCTGAAGAGCGGCTACCTGCGCCCGCTGGCCTTTGTCGGCAACGTGGGGCTGGGGCTGCATCCGCCGCTCGATGCCAAGGCAGATCTGATGATCGCGGCTCTGCCGTGGGGCGCTTATCTGGGGGAAGAGGGGCTGAAAAATGGGGTGGATGTCTGCGTCACCTCATGGAACCGGCTCGCTCCCAACACCATTCCCACTGGCGCCAAGGCGGGCGGTAACTATCTCTCCTCCCAGCTGATCAGCCGCGAGGCCAAGCGCAACGGCTTTGCCGAGGGGTTGGCGCTGGATGTGAACGGCTACCTGAGCGAAGGGGCGGGGGAGAACCTGTTTCTGGTGAAGAGCGGCGTGCTGTTCACCCCGCCCGCTACCGCTGCCATCCTGCCCGGCATCACCCGCGACACCATCATGACGCTGGCCCGTGATCTGGGTTACGAGGTGCGCGAGCAGGCGCTGCCCCGTGAAGCGCTCTATGTCGCAGACGAGATCTTCATGACTGGCACGGCGGCCGAGGTGACCCCGGTACGCTCGGTGGATCGGATGAAGGTGGGCGCTGGCAGCCGTGGCCCAGTGACCGAGCAGCTGCAAAACGCCTTCTTCGGCCTGTTTAACGGCCAGACCGAGGACAAGTGGGGCTGGCTGACGCCCGTCAACGACTGATGAGAGAGGGGAGGCACCATGCCTCCCCGAGTCGCTTCCGGTGAGCGCTTCCCAGAGGAGCCCTCACCAGGATCGATTCCGATCCACTCGTATCATCACTGCATAACGCATCGAGCCCATATGGGCATTCAGGGAGTAGAGACATGCCGAAGTTGAGATCCGCCACCACCACCCACGGACGTAACATGGCCGGGGCCCGCGCCCTGTGGCGTGCCACCGGAATGACCGATCAGGATTTCGGCAAACCCATCATCGCCGTGGTCAACTCCTTCACTCAGTTCGTGCCGGGCCACGTCCACCTCAAGGATCTGGGCCAGCTGGTGGCGCGCGAGATCGAAGCCGCGGGGGGCGTTGCCAAAGAGTTCAACACCATCGCCGTGGATGATGGCATCGCCATGGGCCACGGCGGCATGCTCTACTCCCTGCCATCGCGGGAGCTGATCGCCGACTCGGTGGAGTACATGGTCAACGCCCACTGCGCCGACGCCATGGTCTGTATCTCCAACTGCGACAAGATCACCCCGGGGATGCTGATGGCCGCCCTGCGCATCAACATCCCGGTGATCTTCGTCTCCGGCGGCCCGATGGAAGCGGGCAAGACCAAGCTCTCCGACCAGATCATCAAGCTGGATCTGGTGGACGCCATGATCCAGGGTGCCGACCCCAAGGTGTCGGATGCCCAGAGCGAACAGGTGGAGCGCAGTGCCTGCCCCACCTGCGGCTCCTGCTCCGGCATGTTTACCGCCAACTCCATGAACTGTCTGACCGAGGCGCTGGGCCTCTCCCAGCCGGGCAACGGCTCCATGCTGGCGACTCACGCCGATCGCGAGCAGCTGTTCAAGCTGGCGGGTCAGCGCATCGTGACCCTGACCAAACGCTGGTATGAGCAGGATGACGAGACCGTCCTGCCGCGCAATATCGCCACCAAGGCGGCGTTTGAGAATGCCATGGCGCTCGATATCGCCATGGGCGGTTCCACCAATACCGTGCTGCACCTGCTGGCGGCGGCGCAGGAGGCGGGCGTCGACTTCACCATGGCCGATATCGACCGCATGTCGCGCAAGGTGCCACAGCTCTGCAAGGTGGCGCCCTCCACCCAGAAATACCATATGGAAGATGTGCACCGTGCCGGTGGTGTGGTCGCCATTCTGGGCCAGCTGGAAAAAGCGGGTCTGGTGCATGGAGATACCCGTACCGTGCTGGGTTGCTCCCTCGTCGAACAGCTCAATGAGTATGACGTCAGCCGCCAGCCGAGTCAGGAGGTGGTGGACTTCTACCGTGCTGGCCCGGCCGGGATCCGCACCACCAAGGCGTTCAGTCAGGATTGCCGCTGGCCGGAGCTGGATCTGGACCGCGCCGAAGGCTGCATCCGCTCGCTGGAAAATGCCTACAGCCAGGAGGGCGGCCTTGCCGTACTCTCCGGCAACCTCGCGGTCAATGGTGCCATCGTCAAGACCGCAGGCGTGGATGAGGAGAACCTCACCTTCCGTGGCCCGGCCCGGGTGTTCGAGAGTCAGGAGAGCGCTGTGAACGGTATCCTCGACGGCACCGTGAAAGCGGGCGAGGTAGTGGTGATCCGCTACGAAGGGCCGAAAGGGGGCCCGGGCATGCAAGAGATGCTCTACCCCACCACCTATCTGAAATCCATGGGGCTCGGCAAGGCGTGCGCCCTGATCACCGATGGCCGCTTCTCCGGCGGTACCTCGGGCCTCTCCATCGGCCATGTCTCGCCGGAGGCTGCTTCCGGCGGCACCATTGGTCTGGTGGAGGATGGCGACATCATCAGCATCAACATCCCGGCCCGCAGCATGGTGCTGGAGGTGGCCGACTGCGTGCTGGCTGCCCGCCGTGTCGCCGTAGAAGCCCGTGGCTGGAAGCCGCTCGATCGCCAGCGTCAGGTCTCCTTTGCCCTGCGCGCCTATGCCATGTTCGCCACCAGCGCCGATAAAGGCGCGGTGCGTGACCGTTCGATGCTGGGGGAATAAAGATGAATGCCAATATGAAATATGAGCAATCGACCCGATTGGTCGGTCTTTGCGCCGACAAAGTGTTGGTGTGGCGCGATCGCTCAATGCTGGGGGTATAAATCATGGTCTCTGCGGCGGATTATCTACGCAAGGTGCTGCTCTCACCCGTCTATGAGGCGGCGCGTGTCACCCCCTTGCAAACCCTGAAGAAACTCTCCGAGCGGCTCGGCAATCACGTCAGCCTGAAGCGGGAGGATCTGCAACCGGTCCACTCCTTCAAGCTGCGCGGCGCCTACCACAAGATCGCCACTCTGACCGAGGAGCAGAAGGCGCGTGGCGTTATCGCCGCCTCCGCCGGCAACCACGCCCAGGGGGTCGCTCTGTCGGCCGCCAAACTCGGCATCAAGGCGATCATAGTGATGCCCAAGACCACGCCGGACATCAAGATCGACGCGGTGCGCCGTCAGGGCGGCAACGTCATGCTGTTTGGCAACAGCTTCGACGAGGCTTATGGCGAGAGTCGCCGCCTCTCCGAGTTGGAGGGCTACACCCTGATCCCGCCGTTTGACGACGTCGAGGTGATCGCCGGGCAGGGCACTATCGGCAAGGAGCTGCTGGAGCAGGATACCCACCTCACCCACGTGTTCGTGCCGGTGGGAGGGGGCGGGTTGGCCGCCGGGGTGGCGGTCTATATCAAGCAGCTGCTGCCGGATGTGAAGGTGATCGGGGTGGAGGCGGAGGGCTCCGCCTGCCTCAAGGCCGCGCTGGCGGCCGGCGAGCCGGTCAATCTGGAGCGGGTCTCGCTGTTTGCGGACGGGGTGGCGGTCAAGCGCATCGGCGAAGAGACCTTCCGCCTGTGCAACCAGTATCTGGACGAGGTGGTGACCGTCTCCAACGACCAGATCTGCGCCGCGCTGAAAGATATCTTCGACGACTGCCGTGCCATTGCCGAGCCGTCGGGGGCCCTGTCGCTGGCGGGCCTCAAGGCCTACAGCGAGCGCGAGCAGGTCAAGGGGGGCCGGATGGCGGCCATTTTGTCCGGTGCCAACGTCAACTTCCACAGCCTGCGCTATGTGTCGGAGCGTTGCGAAATCGGCGAGAAGCGCGAGGGCATGCTGGCGGTGACCATCCCCGAGCGCAAGGGGGCCTTCCTCGACTTCTGCCGTCAACTTGGGCCGCGCATGGTGACCGAGTTCAACTATCGCTATGCGGACGCGGAGCAAGCGTCGCTGTTTGTCTCGGTGCGCCTCACCGGCGGTGACGAAGAGCTCGGCCAGATCATCGATCAACTCGGCGGCAACGGTTATCCGGTGGTCAACATGACCGAGAGCGAGCTGGCCAAGAACCACGTGCGTTACATGATTGGCGGCCGCCCGGCCCGGCCCCTTGGTGAGTGTCTCTACAGCTTCAAGTTTCCGGAGCAGCCGGGTGCCCTGATGCGCTTTCTCGAGACCCTCGGCTGTCGCTGGAACATCAGCCTGTTCCACTACCGCAACCACGGCGCCGACTACGGCCGGGTGCTCTGTGCGTTCGAGCTGCCGGACGAGGACGTGGCCGCCTTCCACGACTACCTGCGCGAGATTGGCTACGGCTGGAAAGAGGTGAGCGACGACCCCGCCTACCGGCTGTTCCTGGCCAGTTGAGCAAGGGAGGCTTCAAGGGAGGCGTTATGCCTCCCTTTTCTATTGCTGCGTGTGGATAGGTCCACTCCGTACGACGCAACGTCATGGTTTAACTGGCAAAACAGTGTGAATGGGTACACAGGTGATTTTTACGCCGGATATTGCTGGCAAGCTCACACTCCTGATGGCTTGGTCATTTGAGGCTGCGTTCGGATGGGATACCCTGAATAGCGGAGAGGCCGCCTGACGGCTTCACACAGGGAAAGTGCGCACTCAGGCGCCCATAACGACTTATTGCAGAGGCGAAAATATGAATAAATCCATGCTTGCCGTATTGGTCAGTGGTTTGCTGGCGGCCGGAGCCGTGCAGGCCGCCGCTCAGGACAATACCTGGTATGTCGGTGGCAAGGCCGGTTGGTCCAATTACTATGGCGTTGACCACAACCAGTATGCCGAGTCGATTGCCCAGACGTTGGGTAATACCAGCGAGAACACGGATGATCTGGGCCTGGGCCTGTTTGCCGGTTACCAGCTCAACCCCAACCTGGGTTTCGAGCTGGGCTATGACTGGCTTGGCAAATACGACACCACTTCGGGTACTGGCGCCAATACCCTCAATACCGAAGCCAAAGGCCAGATGATTCAGGCCACCATGAAGATCAGCTTCCCGGCAACGAATGTGCTCGATCTTTATGGCCGACTGGGCGGTGCCTATGCCTGGACGGATAGCGAGATTAGCTTCGCCAATACCAGCGAGACCGGCAAGAAGCATGGCGCCGCCTTCGTTGGTGCGCTGGGTGCCGAATATGCCATCGATCGTGACTGGGCTGCCCGTCTGGAGTACCAGTACACCACGCCGCTGGGAGATGCCTCTCTCGATCGCTCCGGTATCGAGATGGATAACGGCCTGATCTCGTTCGGGATGCTCTATCGTTTCGGTCAGCAAGGTGGCGAGGTCGCTGCACCGGCGCCCGCTCCGGCAGCCGAACCGGCACCTGTAGCCGTGGTTGAGCCCAAAACCTTCAGCCTGAGTTCCGATGTGCTGTTCGAGTTCAACAAGGCGACCCTGAAACCGGCTGCCAATCAGGCGCTCGATGCCCTGTTCAGCCAGATTGTGGCTGCCAATCCGAAAGATGGCGTCGCAACTGTCATCGGTTATACCGACCGCATCGGTTCCGACAACTACAACCTGGCACTATCCGAGAAGCGGGCCCAGAGTGTGGCCAGCTATCTGGTATCCAAAGGCTTGTATGCCGACAAGGTACGGGTCGAGGGGCGTGGCAAGGCCAATCCGGTCACTGGCAACAGCTGTGCCAGCCGCTCCAAGCAAGAGCTGATCGCCTGTCTGGCACCGGATCGCCGGGTAGAAATCCATCTGGAAGGGGTTTCCCAGCCTGTTCAATAAGCAGAGCGACGGGAGCAATAAATGTAAAAACGGGAGGCTTGGCCTCCCGTTTCTTATGGGGTGTTTACGATGTCGTGCCTCAGAGCCCGAACAGCGGGCGCAGGCGGATGCCGATGAGGCTGCCAGCGAGGGCCATCAGCATCCAGACCCAGCCGTGCAGGCTGCCAGAGGCGGTGCCATCGAAGAAGCCGCCGAGGTTGCAGGCGGCGTACATGGCGCCCATCCCCATCAACAGGCCGCCGATGATGGAGGCCAGACTGTTGCCGATCCGCATCGGGGCGAAGGTGCCGCCACCGCTCAAACAGCGCGCCAGCATGGCCCCCAGAATCCCGAGCCAGAACATGCCGACCATGGGGTTGATAAAGAGTGGCTGGGCCAGCTTGGGGTTGCCCTCGAACAGGCCGAACAGGGAGGCGCCGCGCAGCGCCATGTCATAGACGGCGCCGGTGATGGTCCAGGCCGAGCCGTGCAGAGCGACCACGGACGAGTTGAGCAGAGCTATGATGATGCCGCCGGTCAGCACGGTGAAGCGGCCATCGCGCCAGAACAGGTTGCCACCGCTGAAGAGGGGCTTGAGCTCCCCGGTGCGCTTGAGTTCGCTGTTGCGAAACAGCAGGAACAGCGCAGCGACCAGCGCCAGATTGAGCAGCATGCCGCTCCAGATATTGCCGGTCAAATCCTTGGCCAGCACCACATGGCTGGAGAAGGTAGCCTCCAGTTCGGGGCGGAACTGGTTGCTGATGAGGGTGCCGATGCCGTAGCAGATCAGCACCAGCCAGAAGCGGGGTTGTCCCTCGCCGCAGCAGTAAAGAGTGCCGGTGGCACAGACGCCTGCCAGCTGCATGCCGATGCCGAACAGGAAGGCTCCGACGATGAAGGGAATGCCGATAGCCATCACGTTACCCACCATGGCATCGCCAAACAGGGCGTGGCTAAAGGAGAGGAAGGTGGTGAACAGCAGAATTTCGATGGCGATGGTGAGCAGGTGAACCCGCACGTAGTAGCTGTTGCGTTTGGTCAGCATTTCGCGCCAACCGAATACGATGCCGAATCGACTGAAGGAGAGGGTGAAGCCGAAGCCGAATCCGATCAGGGCCATCAGAGCCCATTTCATACCAAAGGTGTTGCCAAGCCAGAGTAACGCTCCCCCCGCGATTACCACGATGGGGAGCGACCATTTTCGAGTCATGTCAGTTGATCCTTGCAGTTGGTTTTCAGAGGGGCGGATCCTATTCCCTCATGGAGTCTAATGCTACCCATTTAACCAGTGCAGAGAAAAAGGGGGGCGCTGACTCCCGTCAGTGCCGGGGCTCAATGGCGGGTGGTGTCGAGATGGAAGTGGTGAGTCTGCCTGGTCAGGATGCGGGCGTGCTGGGCGACCATGGTCGCCTCTTCGGCGGCCTGACTGGCGCTCTGGTTGGCCTCGGCCGCCAACCGCGACATCTCGCCGACCTGATGGTGGATCCCTTGTACCAGCCGGGTCTCATCGCTCATCAACTGATCGACCTGAGCGATGCGCTGGTTGATCTCCTCGCAGCTCTGCGCGATCCGGGCGACGCTCTGGCGCGCTGTCATCGTGTGAGTGACCGCCTGTTCGACCCGAGCCAGCTCGGTATCCATCTCGCTGGCGGCGCGCAGGCTGACATCCTGGATCTTGCCGATGATGGTGTTGATCTCTGTGGTGGCGCTGCCGGTGCGGGTCGCCAGCGAGCGTACTTCATCGGCCACCACGGCAAAACCGCGTCCCTGTTCGCCTGCCCGCGCCGCTTCAATGGCCGCGTTCAGCGCCAGCAGATTGGTCTGCTCCGCAATATCGTGAATGGCGCCCGCCAGCCCGGCAATCTGCTGCGAGAGGCCAGCCAGATCCGAAATGGTATGGGAGACCTGCTTCACTCCCGTGACTTGCTCCCCGATCACCTGTTCCACGGTGTGGATGGCGATCATCGCCTCTTGTGCCCGCTCTGCTGACTGCAGGGTTTGCTCCCCTACCTGATGCAGCTGGCTACCCGCCTGTTCAATGGAGTGGGTGAGCTGTTCGATGGCCTGTTCGATATGGTGGGCCGCCCCGACCTGCGCCTGACTGTCATCGGTGTGCCGTTGTGCCATGGTGGTCAGGCTGGTGGCGCGATCATCCAGCGTACTGGCGCTGCGCTGCAGGGACTCCACCAGGGTTGCCAGCTGGTCACGCATGGCCCCGATCTGGCGGATCAGCTCGCCGATGGCATCGAGGCCCGGCTCCGGCATGGGGCGGTTCAACTCCCCTTCGGCGATCGCGGCGGTGGCCTTGCCAGCGGCCAGCAGCCGCTTTTGGGTGGGGCGTCCCAGCCAGAAGATGAGCCCGGCCCCCAGCAGTGCAGCGCACAACAGCAGGCCGTAGCAGAGTCGGGTGGTGTTGGCGAGATGGGCCATTTGCTCGGCGGCATACTCGTTACCGCGGATGACGGTGGCGTCCACCCCTAGCCGGTGGGCGTTATAGAGGGTGTGCAGGCGCGCCGCAATCGTGCCCGCCTGCACCAGGTCCCCCACCTTGATGGCGGGGACAAACTTGTCGTTGAGCAACTGCCAGAACAGCTCCCCCTGCACTTTTTGCTCCCCCAGCAGCAGCTCTCTGAGGGGCTCGTTCAGGTTGCTCTCTTGCCAGAAGCGGTTACGGCTCTCGAACTCTTGCTGAAGCCGGGTGAGGGTTTGCAGCAGGGGCTCCCGCTCCTCCGGTTTGGCATGGAGCAGGGTGTAGACCTGCAACTGGGATTCGATGAGGTAGAGGGGCGGCGGCAGAATATCGGCTACCACATCCTTCCCATGTCCCATCTGATCGGCTGCGATCCGGACCGAATAAAGCCCGAAAAAGCTGATGGAGATCAGCGTGATAATGACCATGATCCCCAGAATCTGACCAAAGAGTAGGGATCTGTCGTGAATGTGCTTGAGCATGTTGCCTCCATTCGGCTCCGTTCATGGATAGCATAGCTCTCTGGCGGGATAGTGAGACTCGGGTGTGGTCTGTTGATGGCGAGTCGGCTCTGGAGAAGGGGAAGTCGCAGTCTGAAAACCGCCGGTGGCACGAAAAAGAACCCCGGCTGATGAGCCGGGGTCGATGGTGGTGAGGCGGTGTCAGGTCCGGCTTGGCGCGGCTTTGCCGCTGCGCAGCCCATCCAGACTGAACAGTACCAGCGCGCTCCAGATGCAGGCGAAGGTGAGCAGTTTGTCCATCGCCAGCGCCTCCCCATAGAGGGTGACCGCGAGGATGAACATCAGGCTGGGCCCTATGTACTGGAAGAAGCCCAGGGTGGAGAGCTTGAGCCTGGTTGCGGCGGCGGTGAAGCAAAGCAGGGGGGCCGTGGTGACGGCGCCTGCGGCGATCAGCAGCAGGTTGAGGTGCCAGTCGTTCTGGGTGAGATGGCTGGTGGGGCTGTCGGCAAAGCCCCACAGATAGATGGCCGCTGGCGGCAGCATGATCATGGTTTCGATCAGCAGACCGGTGAGGGCATCGAGGGCCAGTTTTTTGCGCACCAGCCCATAGATAGCGAAACTCGACGCCAGCACCAGCGCAATCCAGGGCAAGGAGCCAAAGGCGATAAGCTGGATCGCCACCCCGGCAAAGGCCAGCGCCACCGCCCACCACTGCAGGCGGCGCAGCTTCTCGCTCAGAAACACCATTCCCAACAGTACGTTGAACAGCGGGTTGATGTAGTAGCCGAGGCTGGCATCCAGCATGTGACCGTTGTTGATGGCCCAGATGAACAGCAGCCAGTTGCCGCCGACGGTAACCGAGGTAAACGCTAGGGTGAGCAACACTTTTGGCTGGCGCAGCACCGCCTGCACCTTGTGCCACTGACGGCCTGCCAGGGTCAGTACCATCAGCAGCACGCAGGACCAGATCATCCGGTGGGTCAGGATTTCGGCGGCCGGAACGGCAGAGATGGTCTTGAAATAGATGGGGGCTATGCCCCAAAGGGTATAGGCGCACAGGGCGTAGATGACGCCCTGACGCTGGATCTGTTGCGGCATGCGGATGACCTTTACTGAAGCGTTGGATGCGGGAAAACATCGCAAAAAATCAGTGTAGCGATCCTTTTGCGGGGAAAGAAGCGAATAAACGAAGTTTGAGGGATAAGAGGAGTGTGGCTGGCCGGTCAGCCTTTACCGCGGCGGATCTTGTCGACATCCATCAACAGCCACAGCATCAGGGCGATGGCGGAGATCCAGGGGCCCCAGGTCACGTAGGCCTCGCCGTGCCCCAGCACGAAGAACAGCAGGGGCAAACCGATCACCAGAAAAAGTACGCTTCCCAGAAAAAATAGCATTTTTGTCTTTATATTTAACATGTTGGCTTTTTTATCATTATAAGGATTGAGCCCGGTGATGGAAGGCCAAAAATGCAAAAGGGGGATTTCTCCCCCTTTTTGATCCGATTGTCCCGTCCTGAATATGGTTTACACCTTTCCCCCCAATACATGGAGAACCCGATGGGACAAGGTGTGAAACGAACACAGCGCGATTACTCACTGACTTTTAAACTGGCACTGGTCGAGCAGATTGAAAAAGGCGAGCTCAGTTGCCAGCAAGCACAAGCCCGATATGGCATTCAGGGCAATTCGACCATTCTGGTATGGTTACGTAAACATGGTCGGCAAGATTGGAGCCAGGGGGCTTCTGTACGTGCCGGCAGGAGCATCACCATGCCTGACCCCGACAACCAGACGCCAGAACAGCGCATCAAGGAACTTGAGCAACAGCTGGCGCTGATGAGCCAGAAGGCCCAGTTCTTTGAGGCCGTCGTCGATGTACTGAAGAATGACTACGGCGTCTCCATCGTAAAAAAGCGACCCGGCAAGTCCTCTCGCAGCGGCAAGTCGAGAAGCTGACCATCGTCAGGGCTTGCCTGTTTCTGGGGATAAGCCGGCAGGCTTACTACAAGCGCAATCGGGTCGCCGACGAGCGCCATGCTCAAGGGCTGCAGGTGGTGCGCTTTGTGCGTCAGGTTCGACTGCGACAACCTCGGGTGGGTACTCGCAAGCTGCATTATCTGCTCCAGGGTAAGGATGATGGCGGGCTCAAGGTCGGGCGGGACAGGTTGTTTCGGATATTGGCCGAGCACCGCCTGCTGGTGCCACCCAGACGGGCTTATCACAAGACCACCCACAGTTTTCACCGTTTCTACCGTCATCCCAACTTGCTCAAGGCGGGGCCAGAGCAGGTCACGCCGGTGGCCCCGGAGCAGGTCTGGGTCGCTGATATCACCTATCTGCCAGCCAGGAGCGGACCGCTGTACCTGAGCCTGGTGACGGATGCGTACTCACGCAAGATAGTGGTCATCACGTGCACGAAGGGATGCACGCCGAGTCGGTGGCGATGGCGTTCAAGAAAGCGCTGAAGCAACGACGTGGCAGCGGGGAGCTAATCCATCACTCGGACCGCGGCGTGCAGTATTGCTCGGGGCTGTATCAGTCATTACATGAACGGTACGGGGTGAAATGCTCGATGACGGATGGGTATGACTGTTACCAGAATGCGTTGGCGGAGCGGGTGAACGGGATTTTGAAAGGAGAGTTATTGTTGCAAAGCCCGCAGGATTTGACGCAAGCGCGGGAAATGGTGCGTGAAGCGGTGGATATTTACAACGCGGAGCGGCCGCATCATGCGTTGAAATACAGAACCCCCGATGCGGTACATAGAGGGTTCTGAGTAGAAAAATGCTAGTTGAAAATGTGTAAACCTATTTCAGGACTAGACAGATACTGCTGCTTTGTCGTGTTAATCCAGCTGAATCCAGGTGCTTTTCAGCTCGGTGTACTTCTCCAGCGCATGAAGTGACTTGTCGCGACCGTTACCGGACTGTTTGAAGCCGCCAAACGGCATGGTCATGTCGCCACCGTCCCAGTTGTTGACGAACACAGTACCGGCGCGCAGGGCGCGGGAACCTTTCACCGCCTTGTTGAGATCAGCCGTCCAGATCGCCGCCGCCAGCCCATAGTCGGTGTCGTTGCCGAGCGCAATGGCTTCTTCCAGCGTATCGAAGCCGGTCACCGCCAGCACAGGGCCGAAGATCTCCTCGCGGAATATGCGCATCTGCGGGGTCACGTCGTCGAAAATAGTGGGTTCGATATAGAAGCCGCCACTCTCCATATTGGTGCGGTTGCCACCCAGCAGCAGCTTGGCCCCCTCCTGCTTGCCAATCTCGATATAGCGCAGCACCTGCTCCATCTGGATGTGATCCACCATGGCGCCGATGCGGGTCGCAGGGTCGAGCGGGTTGGCCGAGATCCACTCGCGGGCATGGGCCAGCAGTCGCTCCATAAATTGCGGTTTGATGCTGTTTTGTACCAGCAGGCGGGAGGCGGCGGTGCACACCTCGCCCTGGTTGTAGAAGATAGCGCCAGCGGCGCTCTTGGCCGCAGCGTCTAGATCCGGTGCGTCGGCCAGTATGATGTTGGGGCTCTTGCCGCCGCACTCCATAAAGGCGCGCTTGAGGTTGGACTTGCCGGAGCACTCCACCAGATGTTTACCGATCTTGGTGGAGCCGGTGAAAGTGATGCAATCCACGTCCATGTGCATGGCCAGCGCCTCGCCCACGGTGTGGCCAAAGCCCGGCAGCACGTTGAACACACCGTCCGGAATGCCCGCTTCCTTGGCCAGACCTGCGATACGCAGGGCGGTCAGGGGGGATTTTTCGGAAGGCTTGAGAATGACCGAGTTGCCGGTAGCGAGCGCTGGGCCCAGCTTCCAGCAGGCCATCACCAGCGGGAAGTTCCAGGGCACGATGGCGGCGACCACCCCGAGCGCTTCGCGGGTCACCAGCGCCAGTGCTGACTCCTCCACCGGGGCGACCTGATCGTAAATCTTGTCGATCGCTTCGGCGTTCCAGGCGATGCAGTTGGCGGCGGCGGGGGCGTCATAGCCCATGGCGTCGCCGATGGGTTTGCCCATATCCAGCGACTCCAGCAGCGCCAGCTCAACCTTGTTGAGGCGCATCAGCTCGGCGAAACGCTGCATGATCTGTTTGCGCTGTTTCGGCGGCAGGCCGCTCCAACGCTTGTCGTTGAAGGCGTCACGCGCAGCCTGTACCGCCAGTTCGGCATCGGCGGCATCGCAGGCAGCCACCTTGGTCAGCAGCTTGCCGTTGGCCGGGTTGATGCAATCGAAGGTGGCGCCATTGACGGCATCCCGATAGCTGCCGTTGATAAAGGCTTGCGAGGGCAGGGTCAGATGGGCGGCCTTGTGTTGCCACTGGGCCAGGGTCAGGTCACTCATGTTCACTCCTTGAACCGGCAAAAGTCAGATTCCGCGTATCAATATGCTAAACATCCTGCCGCTTGTAAATCCACCTTGTAACAATTCATTAAACATTGCCCCCCTGCCGATGCGCCTCTGAATGTCAGAAACTGGCGGGGGTGTTGGCCGAAATCAGCACGCACTCCTGCTCGCCGCTATTGCGAAAACGGTGGGGGGTGCGGCTGTCGAAGTAGTAGCCATCCCCGGCGCCCAGCAGGTAGATCTGCTCGCCCACGGTCACTTCAACTTCGCCCTTGATGACGATGCCGCACTCTTCACCCTCGTGGCTCAGCATGTCGTCGCCGGTGTCGGCGCCCGGTGGCAGCACCTCCTGCAACATGCCGATGGCGCGGTTGGCTCGGCTGTGCCCGACCAGCCGGTAGCTGATGGGATGCGTGCCGAGATCCGGCATATCGGCGGCGCGGAAGATCACTTCGGTGCCCATTTCGGTCTCTTCGGTGAAGAAGCTGGCCAGCGACATGGGGATCCCTTCCAGCACCTTGCGCAGGGAGGCGACAGAGGGGCTCACCTGATTTTTCTCGATCTGGGAGATAAATCCGTTGGTCACACCGGAGCGCTTGGCCAGCTCGCGCTGGGAGAGGGCCGCCTTGGTGCGAACCGCCTTGAGGCGGTGACCGATATCCATCTATAGACACTCCTTGACTGTTTACTATTATTAAAATTGTGTTAAATATCTTATACCACCCTGCTGATGCGTCTAGCTAGGGGTGGCACCAGACAGGGCGATAACGGGCCCTTTTTTATGGATTCAGGTGTTTAATTTAATAGGCATTGGCCGACAGTTGCTAAACACCTTAAGGATGAGGTGACCATGAAACCGATCAGCGACATCAATACGCCCTCCGACATGTCCGCCTTCTGGATGCCGTTCACCGCCAACCAGCAGTTCAAGGCGGCGCCGCGTATCCTGAAGTCGGCAGAGGGGATGTATTATCACTCAGAGGATGGCCGCAAGATACTGGATGGCACAGCCGGACTCTGGTGTTGCAACGCGGGCCATGGTCGGCGCGAGATTGCCGAGGCGGTCTCCCAGCAGATTTCCCACCTCGATTTCGCCCCCACTTTCCAGATGGGCCACCCCCTGCCGTTCGAGCTGGCCAACCGGCTGGTGGAGATCGCTCCCAAGGGCTTTGGCCACGTTTTCTACACCAACTCCGGTTCCGAGTCGGTCGATACCGCGCTAAAAATCGCGCTGGCTTGGCAGCGGGCTCGCGGTCAGGGCACTCGCACCCGACTGATTGGCCGCGAGCGTGGCTATCACGGGGTCGGCTTTGGCGGCATCTCGGTGGGGGGCATTCCCGGTAACCGCAAGTGGTTCGGCTCCCTGCTGACCGGGGTGGATCATCTGCCGCATACCCTCAATATCGCCAAGAACGCTTTCACCAAAGGGCTGCCCGAGGAGGATGTGGCGCTGGCCGACGAGCTGGAGAAGATCGTCTTTCTGCACGATGCCAGCAATATCGCGGCGGTGATCGTCGAGCCCATCGCTGGCAGTACCGGCGTGCTGATGCCGCCCAAAGGCTATCTCAAGCGGCTGCGGGAGATCTGTACCAAGCACGGCATCCTGCTGATTTTTGACGAGGTGATCACCGGTTTCGGCCGTCTCGGTTCCCCCTTCGCCGCACAGGAGTTCGATGTCATCCCCGATATGATCACCTGCGCCAAGGGGCTCACCAACGGCGCCATCCCCATGGGGGCGGTGTTGGTGCAGAAGCACATTTATGACGACATGATGGCGGCAGGCAAGGGGGCCATCGAGCTGTTCCACGGTTATACCTACTCCGGTCACCCGGTGGCCGCCGCAGCCGGGCTGGCGACCCTCGAGATCTATCGCAACGAGAACCTGCTCAGCCGCGCCGCCGATCTGGCGGGTTACTGGGAGGAGGCGGCCCATTCGCTGAAGGGCTGCAAGCATGTGAAGGATGTGCGCAACTACGGGCTGGTGGCGGGCATTGAGCTCGAGTCTATGCCGGATGCGCCGGGCAAGCGTGCCTACGAGGTGTTCGTGCGCTGCTTCGAGAAGGGAGCACTGATCCGGGTGACCGGCGACATCATCGCTCTGTCGCCACCTCTCATCATTGAGCGCAGCCAGATCGACGATCTCTTCACCCTGCTGCAGGATGTCCTGCAGGCCCAACCCTAACCCATTTGGTGGCCCCGCTCTGGCGGGGCTTTGCGTTGCCTCGTTTTGACGAGCGCTGCGCCACCACGAATCAGTCATCACGGAGGATACATGACATACAGGGTCAGCAACTTCATCAATGGCCAGCTGCAGGAGAGTCGTAGCGAGCGCCAGGGGGCCATCTTCAATCCCGCCTGCGGCAAGCAGCAGGGGAGCGTCGGGCTTTCTAGCGCCGCCGAGTGTCAGGAGGCGATCGCCATCGCCGAGCGCGCCTTTGCCGACTGGTCTCAAACCCCGCCGCTGGTGCGGGCCCGGGTCTTTTTCCGCTTCAAGGAGTTGATGGAGCAGCACAGGGACGAGCTGGCCCAGCTTATCAGTCGCGAGCACGGCAAGGTCTTCTCCGATGCGCAGGGTGAGCTGACCCGCGGGCTGGAGGTGGTGGAGTTTGCCTGCGGCATTCCCCATCTGCTCAAGGGGGAGCACTCCCTCAACGTCGGGCGCGGGGTAGACAGCTACTCCATGATGCAGCCGGTGGGGGTCTGCGCCGGTATCACCCCGTTCAACTTCCCAGCCATGGTGCCGCTCTGGATGTTCCCGGTCGCCATCGCCTGCGGCAACACCTTCATTCTCAAGCCCTCCGAGAAGGATCCCTCCCTCTCGTTGCGGATGGCCGAGCTGCTCAAGGAGGCCGGTCTGCCGGATGGCGTGCTCAACGTGGTGAACGGTGACAAGGAGGTGGTGGACGTGTTGCTGACTGATCCACGGGTCGGAGCCGTGTCGTTTGTCGGTTCCACCCCCATCGCCCAGTACATCTATGCCACCGCCTCGGCCCACGGCAAACGGGTGCAGGCGCTGGGCGGTGCCAAGAACCACATGGTGGTGATGCCGGATGCGGATCTCGATCAGGCGGTCTCCGCCCTGATGGGGGCTGCTTATGGGGCGGCGGGCGAGCGCTGCATGGCCATTTCGGTGGCCGTGGTGGTGGGTGACGAGACCGCCGATGCCCTGGTGGCCAAGCTGACACCGCTGGTGGAAAAACTGCGAGTGGGCCCGGGGTTGGGCCAGAGCCCGGAGAACGAGATGGGGCCGCTCATCAGCAAGGAGCATCTGGCCAAGGTGCGTGGCTACGTTGATCAGGGGGTAGCCGAGGGGGCCGCGCTGCGGGTCGATGGTCGCACGCTGAGCCACGACGAGGGTTACTTTATCGGGGGCTGCCTGTTTGACGAGGTGACGCCAGAGATGCGTATCTACCGCGAGGAGATCTTCGGCCCTGTGCTCGCCATCGTGCGGGCGCCGGACTACGAGACGGCGCTACGCCTCATCAATGAACATGAGTACGGCAACGGCACCGCCATCTTTACCTGTGATGGGGATACCGCGCGGGACTTCACGGCGCGGGTGCAGGTCGGTATGGTAGGGGTGAACGTTCCCATTCCGGTGCCGATGGCGTTTCACAGCTTTGGCGGCTGGAAGCGCTCCATCTTCGGGCCGCTCAACATGCACGGGCCGGACGGGGTTCGCTTTTATACCCGGATGAAGACGGTGACGGCGCGCTGGCCCCAGAGCCTGCGCAGTGGTGCCGAGTTCTCCATGCCGACCATGAAGTGACGCGCTGGCGCGTGCTCATGGCCTAACCTCTTGCCCCCGCCGGTCAATGATTGGCGGGGGCGAACTCTGTAAAGGAACAACAGATGCGATTGGGAATTCTCGATTGTGACCGGCTCGATCCCGATCTGGCGGATCGTTTTGGCCCCGTTTACTCCGAGATGTTTATCAGGGGCTTTGCTGCCCTGGCCCCCGAACTGGAATTTCGGGTCTGGTCGGCTCTTGATGGGGAATTGCCGGAGGATCTGCACGAGTGCGATGCCTGGCTCATCACCGGCTCGCGCCACGATGCTTACAGCGATATCCCCTGGATTCAGGCACTGCGGGCGTGGATCCGCCAGGCGCACGATGCCGACGTCAAGCTGGCCGGTGTCTGCTTCGGTCATCAGGTGATCGCCCAGGCGCTGGGCGGCGAGGTGGTGAAGTCCACCAAGGGGTGGGGGCTGGGGGTGGCGGTGCATCCCATGCTGGCGGATGCGCCCTGGATGGCGCCGGCGCGAGATCAGATCCGCATTCTGGCCAGCCATCAGGATCAGGTGGCCCTGCTGCCGCCGGGGGCAACCCGGCTGGCGGGCAATGATTTTTGTCCCAACTTCATGTTTTTGCAGGGGGATCACATCGTCGCCATTCAGGGGCATCCGGAGTTCTCGGTGGAGTACAACCGGGCGCTGATCGAGCGGCGCCGTGGCTTGTTGCCCGACGAGCGCTACCAGAGCAGCCTCTCCTCGCTGGAGGGGGAGGTGGATTCGGCGACCATGATGCAGTGGCTGCTGCAGTTTTTGGGGATCCTGCCGCTGCGGGCTGGCGCGGCCTGAGCCCGGTTTGTCAGCCACCCCTTCGGATGCTAGATTTTGTAGCAAAATGAAGGATCAAGCGCTGAGATGTCGGGATCGGATGGTACACTGGCCGCCCATGTGGCGGCCTGTTTGTCTGGCTTGATTGCCGTCCCGGCCTGAGCCAAACCTGTCTGAGCCAAACCAGTGTGAGAGTGTGACGCCTTGAAACTACAGCAATTGAAGTATTTGATCGCGATCCGGGACCACAACCTCAATGTGTCCGTGGCTTCCGATGCGCTCTTCACCAGTCAGCCGGGGGTCAGCAAACAGATCGGCCTGCTGGAGAGCGAGCTGGGGGTGCGGATCTTCGAGCGCCGTGGCAAGCACCTGCACCGTATCACGCCGGTGGGGGAAGAGATCATCAAGTGTGCCGAGGCGATGCTCAACATCGAGAGCAAGATCAAGGCGATCTCCCGCGAGTATCTTGACCCGACCGTGGGCACCCTCAATATTCACACCACCCACACCATCGCCCGCTACCTGCTGCCCAAGTCGGTCACCTACTTCACCAAGAAGTATCCCAAGATTTCGTTCCACCTCCATCCGGTGATGTCGGCGAGCAAGGAGCAGATCAGCAAGGGTTACTCCGATTTCTCCATCGTTGCCCACGAAATTGGCTTCGACAAGGAGCTGATCGCGCTGCCCGCCTACCTCTGGACTCTCTCGCTGGTGGTGCCGCAGGATCACCCGCTGGCCAAGGTGAAGAAGCCGACCCTGGAGCAGCTCTGCCACTACCCGATCCTCAGTTACGAGAGTGGTGCCACTGGCCGTCAGGTGCAGGACGAGGTGTTCCATGCCGCCGGTCTCACCCCGAGCTACTACATGACGGTGATGGACGCCGGGGTGATCAAGCGCTACGTGGAGCTGGGCTTTGGCATCGGCATCATCTCCTCGCTGGTGGCCAACGACACCGACAGCCCCGGGCTGGTCTCCATCAATCTGGAGCACCTGTTCAAGCCCTGTCCGGCTCAGATCTGTTTCAGCAAGAGCATCTTGCTGCAGAACTACATGTATGACTTCATCAGCTCCTTCTCGCCCCACCTCACCAAAGAGGTGATCCAGAGCGTGATGCAGCAGCCGAGTCAGGCGCGCATCGACGAGCTGCTGGCCGGGGTGGAGCTGCCCATCTATTGATCCCGATCGGATTCCCGATCGCTGCCGGTTGTCTCTTCTGTCAGGCTGGGCTCTACTCGGGGTTCAGCCTGTCTCTTTTGGGCTATCTCCATCGTCCGAGGTCTCTATGTCCCGCATTCTGCTGCTTGCCAATCTCAACTGTGATCATGTGCTCTCCCTCTCCGAACCGCTGGTGGCGGGGGCCCGGCTGCAATATGTGGATCAGGGGCGCAGGCTGGGCGGTGGCGCCGCCAATACCGGCATCGGGCTGGTGTGGGCGGGTCACGAGGTGACCATTGCCTCACGCATCGGGCTGGACGAGACCGGCGACTGGCTGCTGGAGCAGGCGGCCGGTTACGGGCTGGATTGCAGCCATGTGGAGCGCTTTGGCGGCGAGACCGGCGAGCTGCTGATCCTGGTGGACTCCACTGGCGAGCGCACCATACTGCGCCGCCCGCGGCGTCCCGATCTGCCCGGCGATCTGCCGCTGGAGGGGGTGGATTGCCTCTATGTGAACTATCCCGGCACCGCCATCATCTGCTACATGCGCCAGATGCTCGGCAAGAGCTTCGTGGTGGCCCAGTATCCCAAGGGCGGCCAAGCGCGCCGTCCCTGCCATGTGCTGGTGGCCTCCCGCTCCGATCTCGGCGAGGTGAGCGACCCCTGGCAACATGCCCGTCAGCTGGCGGGGGAGCAGCTCGAATGGCTGGTGTTGACCGAAGGCAAGGCAGGCGCCGTGGCCATCCACGGCGACGAGCAGATTAGGGTTGCCGCCCGTCCTGTTTCGGTGGTCGATACCACAGGGGCGGGGGATGCTTTCGCTGGTGGATTGATCCACGGATTGGCGCGGGGCATGGCCATCAAGGATGCGTTGCAGTGCGCGGTGGACTGGGGCGCGTTTGCCGTCGCCTCCGAGAGCTCCATCCCATCGGTCGCGCTGAAAAACTGGCTGAAACAGCCTCACTGAACCACCTCTCTGGCTGTCAATTCAGGGGCGGTTCGCGGGCCATATGGCTGCTGGTCGAATGGGCTTGGTGAGGGGGACTGTTCGGGAGATTTACCCGCCATAAAGCGGGTAAACGCCGGGCTAACCCGGCAAGTTTGCGATCAATCAAAGAAAGTGTCGATTTATGTGCATCTTCATCGACACCCGGTTGTGCTGCTCTTAACCTGTCACTCCGCAACTCAGATTAAGAGACAGGCCCCCCTCTGGCGAACCAATGGGCAAACAGAGGCAAACCGGTTGTCTCCTGCCTCTTAGCTCAACGTTGTCGTCCTGATTCCTGGCTTGTAGTAAGAGGCAAGTGCGACCATGCAACTGACACGATTTACCGACTACGCCCTGCGTACCCTGACCTTCCTGGCGGTTCAGCCGGGGGATCGTCTGTCGACCATTACCGAAGTGGCCGATACCTTCGGCATCTCTCGCAACCACGTGGTCAAAATTGTGCACCAGCTTGGCATCAAGGGGTACATCGAGACGGTACGCGGCAAGCACGGTGGCATCCGGCTCGGTCGCTCGGCGGTCTCCATCAATTTGCGGGATGTGGTGATGGACATGGAGCATGTGCTCTGTCCGGTCGATTGCAAGCGGGAGAACTGCCGTCTCTCCGGCGGCTGCCGTATTCAGGGCATTCTGCGTCGCGCCATGAACGCCTTTCTCGAAGTGCTGGGCGAGTACACCCTGGCCGATGCGGTGCGCGATCCCAACCGTCTCTGCCACCTGCTGGGTATCGAGCAAGAGACGATTGTGACCATGGCCTGACGGGGCGCGGGATAACGAACAAGATGTGAAAGGGGCCTGATGGCCCCTTTTGCTTTTGTACGCAGATGGTTTTTAACGACTGCCTGGCTGGCGGATCAGGGTGATGGCGCCGTGCAGGCAGGCGAGGCCGCAGGCACCGCAGCCATTGCAGGCATCCATATTGACGTTGATGCCGTCGGCGGTGGCCTTGATCGCCTGTTGTGGGCAGGCATCTTCACAGAGCAGGCAGTAGAAGCCCTGCCGTGCCTGACAGCTCTCTTCAATCTGGACCCGGGTCTGCACCTGTCGACCCAGTTGCAGATCGAGGGCGCCGGTGGGACAGGCTCTGGCGCAGCTGCCGCAGTAGCTGCACTGGCCGCAGGCAAGATCGAGCACCGGCGTACCGGCGATGGGGCTCCCCTCGTACTCCTCCTGGGTGGCCGGTTTGAGCAGACCGCGCGGGCAGGCCTTGAAACACTCGCCACAGCGGGTGCAGAGGGAGAGGTACTGGGACTCCTCGATGGCCCACGGCGGGCGCGCTTCATGGCAAACCACGGCGGGCTTGCGGGAAGCTTGCCAACCTTGTGTCAGCCAACGGAGGAAATAGTGAGTCATGCTCGCCCCTGATACCTATTAGGGGTTAATTTTATCGAAGTTTCGGCAAGCAGGCCAGAGAATAGCGGCCGTCAGGATCGCAAGCACAGTTGCCCTTGTGTAAGCTAGGCGGGTCTTTTTACGTGGTTGAATGAAATCATATGTGGCTATTTCTCTGGCGTGCGTCCCTGCTCTATGTCTTTCCCCTGCTGATGTGGGCCTACTGCCGCATCAAGGATATCGAGTTCGCCGAGCTCGATACCGGCGTCAACACCCACAAGTGGGTGGTGCTGGCCGCCTACCTTATCTACGTGGTGCTCTGGATCCTGGTTAACCGCTATCTCGAACTCTTCCTGCGTCAGCGGAGCCGCAAATGATCGACCCCGGGCTCTGGGGGATCTTGCTGCCCACCGCCGTGCTGGCCCTCGGGCTTGGCTGGCTGATCGGGCGACGGGCCGCCACGGCGCAGGCTCAGGAGCTGATGCTGGCGCAGGAGCGTTATCAGGCGCTGCAGGATCGCTTCGACGAGTTGCAGGATGAGCGGATGCAGGGCCAGCAGAAGCTTGATCAGCAGCAGACACTGCTGATCAAGCTCACCGCCCGCCTCAAGGATGCGGAAGCGACCCTGCGCAGCGAACGATTGGCCGCCGCCGAGAAGCTGCAACTGCAGCAGGAGGCGGAGCAGCGCCTCAGTCAGCAGTTCGAGAACCTCGCCAACCGGATCTTCGAGCAAAACTCCGGCAACTTCCGCGAATTGAACCAGAACAGCCTCGATCTGCTGCTCACACCGCTCAAAGAGCAGCTGGAGGGCTTTCGTCGTCAGGTAGGCGAGACTCATGCTCAGGAGACGGCCCAGCGCCACAGCCTCAAGTTCGAGCTGGAACGTCTCGCCGAGCTCAACGCCCGCATGACCGAAGAGGCGGCGGCGCTGACCCGCGCCCTCAAGGGTGACAGCAAGCAGCAGGGCAATTGGGGGGAAGTGGTGTTGGCGCGGATCCTCAGCGAATGCGGCCTGCGCGAGGGCCACGAGTACCACACCCAGGTCAATATCGAGGTGGAGAAGGGCAAGCGCTACCAGCCCGACGTGATTGTCCACCTGCCGCAGGAGAAGGACATCATCATCGACGCCAAGGTGTCGCTGACCGCCTACGAGCGCTGGTACAACGCCGAGGACGAGCTGGAGAAGGCGGTGGCGCTCAAGGAGCACGTCGCCTCGGTGCGCAACCATATCCGCGAGCTGGGTCGCAAGGATTACCAGCAGCTGCCCGGAGTGCGCACCCTCGACTATGTGCTGATGTTCGTGGCGGTGGAGCCCGCCTTCCTCACCGCGATGGAGGCCGATCCCTCGCTGGTGCGTTACGGTCTCGACAACAACATCCTGTTGGTGAGCCCCACCAACCTGATGGTAGCGCTGCGCACCATCGAGAACCTGTGGCGCTACGAGCGGCAGAACCAGAATGCCCGCCAGATTGCCGAGCGGGCCGGTCGCCTCTACGAAAAGCTGCGGCTGTTTGTCGAGGAGATGCAGCAGATGGGCGGCAGCTTGCACAAGGCGCAGGAGAGCTACGACAAGGCGATGGGGCGGCTGGTCAACGGCCGTGGCAACCTGATTGCCCAGGTCGAGCGTTTCCGCGAGCTGGGGGTGGAGGTGACCAAGACCCTGCCCGAGCCGCTGGTGGAGCGGGCGCTGGATCGTGACAAGGAGCGGGAGTAGTTTCTACCTGCGCCGACATCAGCAAAAGACCCAAACACTGTTTGGGTCTTTTGCTATCTGCCAGCTGGCCCAGTGCTTACTCATCATCAGAAATCCGCAAAGCAAACGGCCCACCGAAGTGGGCCGTTTCTATTTGCAGTGCCGGTGTGGATCAGCGGCTGGCGGCGCGGGCGCTCAGCTCGGCTTTCTCGCTATCGCTCAGGAAGGCCAGGGTCAGGCCGTTCTGCTGGGCGGTGCGGATCTCGCTCGCCGTCATGCCAGCGGCCGGAGCGGCCACCTCATATTCGTGGGGCAGGTCGATCCCTTCCACTGCCGGATCGTCGGTGTTGAGGCAGGCCAGCACACCGGCGGCAAGGAACTGGCGGATCGGGTGCTCGGTCAGGCTCGCCACTGTGGTGGTCTGGACGTTGGAGGTGAGACAGGATTCGATGCCGATGCGGTGTTCGGCCAGATAGGTCATCAGGGCCGGATCCTGAATCGCTTTGACGCCGTGGCCGATGCGCTCGGCGCCCAGCTCGCGAATGGCCTGCCACATGCTCTCGGGGCCAGCGGCTTCACCGGCGTGTACGGTGACGCGCATGCCTGCATCACGCACCTTGCGGAAGTGGTCGACAAAGAGTTCGCCCGGGAAGCCCAGCTCGTCACCGGCCAGATCGATGGCGACCAGCTTGTCGCGGTGAGCCAGACAGGCGGCCAGCTCCTGATTGCACTGCTCGGTGCCGAAGGTGCGGCTCATGATGCCGATCAGGTTGGTCTTGATACCGAAATCGCGGCTGCCCGCGGCCACGCCGTCGATGATGGCTTCCACCACGCCCTGCGGGTGCAGCTTGTGGGCCATTGCCATATAGGCCGGGCTGAAGCGCAGCTCGGCATAGTCGATACCGGCGCGCAGCAGATCTTCCACGTTCTCGTAGGCGACCCGGCGGCAGGCCTCATAGTCAGCCAGCACGGCCACGCCCCAATCCAGCTTCTTCAAAAAGGCAACCAGACTCGGCTCGTTCTCGACGATCTGCACGTGGGGACGCAGCACTTCCAGCTCGAAGGCGGGCAGCTGGATATTGTGTTGGCGACCCAGCTCGAGGATGGTTTGCGGGCGGATGTTGCCGTCCAGATGGCGGTGCAGGTCGGTCAGGGGGAGAGATCTGTCAATCATGGGGGCGCCCTCGTCGAGTCAGGTTTGAAAGCCTGCCATTCTAGGCGGGGCTTTCAAAAAAGATACCCCGTTTATGGTTAAACGGGGTTATGGCGGACGGTGATTTGTCAGGGCGTGATGGAAATCGTTTTTCCCCGGGACTCAGGAGAGATCGAGTTCCTTCAGCTTGCGAGTGAGTGTGTTGCGGCCCCAACCGAGCAGGCGCGCCGCCTCCTGCTTGTGGCCGTGGGTGTGTTCCAGCGCCGTCTCCAGCATGATCCGCTCGAACTGGGGCATGGCATCGGCCAGGATGTCTGTCTCTCCCAGCGCCAGCTTGCTGGCCACCCACTCCTGCAACTGTTGCTGCCAGCAACCGGGCAACGCCGGTTGACCCGGTTCGGCGTTGTGGGTGATGGGGGTGAGCAGCTCGGCAGGCAGATCGCCCACCAGAACCTCCTGCCCCGAGGCCATCACGGTAAGCCAGCGGCAGACGTTCTCCAGCTGGCGCACGTTGCCCGGCCAGGGCAGTCGGCTGATATAGGCCTGGGTATCCGGGTGCAGGCTCTTGGCCTCGACATTCAGCTCTTTGGCTGCGCGCAGCAGGAAGTGACGGGCCAGCTGGGGGATATCCTCACGGCGCTCCTTGAGGGCGGGGATGTGGATGCGGATGACGTTGAGACGGTGGAACAGGTCTTCCCGAAACTCGCCATCGGCGACCCGTTTCTCCAGATTCTGGTGGGTGGCTGCGATGATCCGTACATCCACCTGCACCGGCTGGTGGCCGCCGACCCGGTAGAACTGGCCATCGGCCAAGACCCGCAGCAGTCGGGTCTGCACATCCAGCGGCATATCGCCGATCTCGTCGAGAAACAGGGTGCCGCCGTCGGCCTGTTCGAAGCGGCCGTGGCGGATGTTGTTGGCGCCGGTGAAGGCCCCCTTCTCGTGACCGAACAGCTCAGATTCGATGAGATCTTTGGGGATGGCTGCCATGTTGAGGGCGATGAAGTTTTTGTGGGCGCGCGGGCTGTGCTTGTGCAGGGCGTGGGCGACCAGCTCCTTGCCGGTACCGCTCTGACCGTTGATCAGCACCGAGATGCTGGAGCGTGACAGGCGGCCGATGGCGCGGAACACCTCCTGCATCGCCGGTGCTTCACCGATGATCTCGGGAGTGGCGGTGGTCTCTTGCTGACGAGACTTGCGCTTGGTGCGCTGCTCCTTGAGGTGATTCTCGGCGCGGCGCACCAGGGTAACCGCTTCGTCGATGTCGAACGGCTTGGGCAGGTACTCGAAGGCGCCGCGCTGGTAGGCGTTGACCGCGCTGTCGAGGTCCGAGTGGGCGGTCATGATGATGATGGGCAGATCGGCCTGACGGCGATGGATCTGCTCCAGCAGGCTCAAACCATCGATGCCGGGCATCCGGATATCGGAGAGGATGACATCGGGCGAGCGCAGCTCAAGGGCGTGCAGCAGGGCTTCGCCATCGGCAAAGCTCTCGCAGTTGAAGCCTTCGCTGCCGAGAGTGCGCTCCAGCACCCAGCGGATAGAACTGTCGTCATCGACGATCCACACTTTGGCGGTCATGGGGTTCCCTTACTTGCGAAGCGGTAGAAAAATGGTGAATTCGGTGTGACCCGGCCAGCTGATGCAGTCAATCCGCCCCTTGTGCTGGTCGATCAGGTTCTGGGCGATGGAGAGGCCGAGCCCGGTTCCCCCCTCTTTGCCGGTGATCATCGGGTAGAACAGGGTGTCGCGAATGGCATCGGGAATGCCGGGGCCGTTGTCGATGATCTTGATCTCCGCTGCCAGCCGGTAACGCTGACCGTGGATGGTGATCTGGAATGCAGTACGGGTTTTGATACGAATAAGCCCGGTCTGATCGCCCAGTGCTTCGGCCGCGTTGCGCACTATGTTGAGAAACGCCTGCTGCAGCTGATCCGGCTCCATCTCGAATTCGGGGATGCTGGGATCGTAATCTCGTTCGATGCGAACAAAGGGAGGGAGTTCGAGCTCCACCAGTCGGCGTACCTGTTCCAGCACCGAATGGACATTGTGCATCTGGTGACGGCCGGGGCGCTGGGGGCCGAGCAGCCGATCGACCAGTACCCGCAGCCGATCGGCCTGTTCGATGATGATGCCGGTATATTCGCGCAGCGCCGGATCCGGCAGCTCTTTTTGCAGCAGCTGGGCTGCGCCGCGCAGGCCGCCGAGGGGATTCTTGATTTCGTGGGCCAGCCCGCGCACCAGCTCCTTGGCCGCCAGCTGCTGGGCATGTTGCTGCTGCTCCTGGCTGATCTTCTTCTGCTGGTCGATCTTGCGCAGCTCCACCACCAGCAGACGCTGTTCGTGGTCGGCCATCGGGGTGGCGCTCAGCTCCACCAGTCGCGGTTCTCCCTCTACCACCAGAGTCACTTCGCTATCGGTAAAGCCTTGCCCTGACGCGAGGCACTGCTTGAGCCGCTGCAAATCGAGGGAGATATGTTCCAGCAGATGGGGCAGTTCGATGCCGATCAGCCTGCGTTCACTGAGGGAGAGCAGCTGTTCAGCCGCCGGGTTGACGAATTGGATGCAGAGCCGCTCATCCATCAGGATCACGGCGGTCAGCAAATTATCCAAGAGTGTTTTGGCGTTGTCCGAGCGGGTTGGCACAGGTTTCTCCCTAAAACGGTGCTACACACCTGTTATGCACCGATATGGTGCATAGAGTTTACCCGCATCGGTGCGCTATATCACCCCTAGTCGGCTTTGGGGGTGGGTTTGGGAGCCGGCGTCACGCTCGCTCTATGCAGGTAAAAGGTGACTGCACTGGATTTAGCAAGGATCGTACCGTCTTTAGCGAGCAGCTCGAGCTGAGCCTCGTGGGCGCCGCGATCGACGTTTTCGACGCGGACAGAGAGGCTGTTGCTGACGATGGGGGCGGCTTTGCCATCCAGGGTCAGGCGCACATCATACTGGGTCGGAGGTTTGGGGCTGATGGTGCCCTGAAAGACGATGTTGCCTGTGTTGTCGCGCAGGGTGCTGCCCTGTTCCGGGGAGAGCAGTTCGATGGTCAGCTTGGCCGCCTCTTTCTCTTTCTTGGCATCGGCGCCGGTCAGGCTGTTGAAGTTATCCACCTGCACCGATCTGGGCGCGCTGCTGCCCAGCAGCGGGGCGACCCGCAGATCGACCTCTTTGGCGTTTTTGCCGGGTGGTGGCGCATCCGAGTAGTGGGTGATGCCATTGCCATCGACCCAGGAGTAGACCTTGGCCGCATCCGTACCGAACGAGGTCAGCAACAGGAGGCTGAGCACCCCTATGCCATGCTTGTTGTTCATCCATCTCTCCTTGACGGTATTTTGCTTAATCCTATCAGAGAAAAAACCCGCCAGATGGCGGGTTTTGTCACGATTAAGCAAGCTGACCTGATTTAAACGGCCAGTCTGCTGAGACTTAGACGGAGTAGTACAGTTCGAACTCCAGCGGGTGCGGGGTCATGCGCACACGGTCAACATCCTGCTGTTTCAGTTCCAGATAGGAGTTGATGAAGTCATCGCTGAACACGCCGCCACGGGTCAGGAACTCGCGGTCAGCATCCAGAGCGGCCAAGGCTTCGTCCAGAGAACCGGCAACGGTCGGCACTTCTGCGGCTTCTTCCGGCGGCAGGTCGTACAAGTTCTTGTCCATGGCATCGCCCGGATGGATCTTGTTGATGATACCGTCCAGACCGGCCATCAGCTGGGCTGCGAAGGCCAGGTACGGGTTGGCAGCCGGATCCGGGAAGCGCACTTCGATACGACGGGCTTTCGGGCTCGGTACCACCGGGATACGGATGGAGGCAGAGCGGTTGCGGGCAGAGTAGGCCAGCATGACCGGTGCTTCATAACCCGGAACCAGACGCTTGTAGGAGTTGGTGGTCGGGTTGGCGAAGGCGTTGATGGCCTTGGCGTGCTTGATGATACCGCCGATGTAGTGCAGCGCCATCTCGGACAGACCGCCATACAGGTCGCCAGCGAACAGGTTGACGCCGTTCTTGGCCAGAGACTGGTGGCAGTGCATGCCGGAGCCGTTGTCACCGAACATGGGTTTCGGCATGAAGGTCACGGTCTTGTTGTAGGCGTGGGCCACATTGTGGATCACGTACTTCAGTACCTGTACTTCGTCAGCTTTCAGCGTAAGAGTGTTGAAGCGGGTAGCGATCTCGTTCTGACCGGCAGTGGCCACTTCGTGGTGGTGAGCTTCAACGACCTGGCCCATCTCTTCCAGCACCAGACACATGGCGGCGCGGATATCCTGGGAAGAGTCGACCGGTGCAACCGGGAAGTAACCGCCTTTCACGAACGGACGGTGACCCTTGTTGCCATGCTCATAGGCAGTGCCGGAGTTCCATGCGGCTTCTTCAGATTCGATTTTCACGAAGCTGTGGCCCATGGTGTTGGAGAAAGTAATGTTGTCGAACATGAAGAATTCCGGCTCCGGCCCGAACAGCACGGTGTCAGCGATGCCGCTGGACTTCAGGAAATCTTCTGCACGCTTGGCGATGGAGCGCGGATCGCGGTCGTAGCCCTGCATGGTGGCAGGCTCCAGCACGTCACAAACGATGTTCAGAGTGGTCTCTTCGGTGAACGGGTCCAGCTTGGCGGAGGCTGCGTCCGGCATCAGTACCATGTCGGATTCGTTGATGCCCTTCCAGCCGCCGATGGAGGAACCATCGAACATCTTGCCGTCTTCGAAGAAATCTTCATCAACCTGGTGAGCAGGGATGGATACATGCTGCTCTTTACCCTTGGTGTCGGTAAAGCGCAGATCAACAAACTTGACTTCGTGTTCCTGGATCAGGGCCAAAACGTTCTGGGCTGACATGCTAAGTAACCTCCGGTGTTAAAACTCTCTGGGTGAATGCGTCGTCGTATTCACATAAGCCAGTATCGTGCCAAGTTTGTGACAGCTTGATTTCAGGGCAATCTCGCAGAAGAGGCTCCCCAAAATCAGGCGATCTCGACTCGCGTTGCATCAATTTAGTGCGATGGTGGATCGTTTTGGTGCACTGTAATGGTGCGCGAAATACGGTCACCGCCCATCTAAGCAGGGTTTGTCAGAGAGGTCTATGATCCAGATCTGTTGTTATGCGCGAATGTACTGCAATTCTGCTAGGCAGATCACAAAGGCAAGAGTACAATTAGCGCCCAATTTTACCCGGTGATTGAGGCGAGAATGTTAGAGAATTTACGCAATATTGCGATTATTGCGCACGTTGACCACGGCAAAACGACTCTGGTTGATAAGCTGCTGCAGCAGTCCGGCACCCTGGACCGCTCCACGGAAGGCCAGGAACGGATCATGGACTCCAATGATCTGGAACGGGAACGTGGCATCACCATTCTCGCCAAGAACACTGCGATCCGCTGGAATGACTACCGCATCAACATCGTTGATACCCCGGGTCACGCCGACTTCGGTGGTGAAGTAGAGCGCGTACTGTCCATGGTTGACTCCGTGCTGCTGCTGGTTGACGCCGTAGACGGCCCGATGCCGCAAACCCGTTTCGTGACCCAGAAAGCGTTCGCTCAGGGTCTGAAGCCGATCGTGGTCATCAACAAGGTTGACCGTCCGGGTGCTCGTCCTGACTGGGTAATGGATCAGGTATTCGACCTGTTCGACAACCTGGGCGCGACTGACGAACAGCTGGATTTCAAAGTTGTTTACGCCTCTGCACTGAACGGTTGGGCCACCATGGATCAGGACGTCGAGTCCGAGAACATGGAGCCGCTGTTCCAGGCCATCGTCGACAACGTGGAAGCCCCGAAAGCTGACACCGAAGGCGCGTTCCAGATGCAGATCTCCCAGCTGGACTACAACTCCTACGTGGGCGTTATCGGTATCGGCCGTATCACTCGTGGTCGCGTCAAGACCAACCAGCAAGTCACCATCGTTGGTGCTGACGGCAAGACCCGTAACGGTAAAGTCGGTCAGGTGCTGGGTTACCTGGGTCTGTCCCGTACTGAAGTTACCGACGCGCAAGCGGGTGACATCATCGCTATCACCGGTCTGGGCGAGCTGAAAATCTCCGACACCATCTGTGACAACGGTGCCGTTGAAGCCCTGCCGCCGCTCTCCGTTGACGAGCCGACCGTGAACATGACCTTCCAGGTCAACACCTCACCGTTCGCCGGTAAAGAGGGCAAGTTCGTGACCTCCCGTAACATTCTGGAGCGTCTGAACCAGGAGCTGGTCCACAACGTGGCCCTGCGCGTGGAAGAGACTGATGATCCGGACAAGTTCCGTGTATCCGGTCGTGGTGAACTGCACCTCTCCATCCTGATCGAAAACATGCGTCGCGAAGGTTACGAACTGGCTGTGTCCCGTCCGGAAGTAATCCTGCGTACCGTTGATGGCGTTCTGCAAGAACCGTTCGAAACTGTAACTGTGGACGTTGAAGAAGCGCACCAGGGTTCCGTGATGGAGCAACTGGGTCTGCGTAAAGGCGAAATGACCAACATGACCCCGGATGGCAAGGGTCGTGTCCGTCTGGACTTCATGATCCCGAGCCGTGGCCTGATCGGCTTCCAGACCGAGTTCATGACCATGACCTCAGGTACCGGTCTGCTGTACCACACCTTCGACCACTACGGTCCGCACAAGGGTGGCAGCATCGGTGAGCGTCAGAACGGCGTGCTGATCTCCAACGCTACCGGTAAGGCACTGACTTACGCCCTGTTCGGTCTGCAAGACCGCGGTCGTCTGTTCATCGGTCACGCGACCGAAGTGTACGAAGGCCAGGTGATCGGTATTCACTCCCGTTCCAACGACCTGACTGTTAACTGCCTGAAAGGCAAGCAGCTGACCAACATGCGTGCCTCCGGTACCGACGAAGCTCAAGTGCTGACTCCGCCGATCCGCATGACTCTGGAACAGGCTCTCGAGTTCATCGATAACGACGAACTGGTAGAAGTGACTCCGAAGAACATCCGTATCCGCAAGAAATTGCTGACTGAGCTGGATCGCAAGCGCTCTGGCCGTGGTTAATGCCATGTGCTGAGCCTCGGCAGCCTTCGTGGCCGCTGACGGTTCACTGATAAACGGACCCAAACCTCTGGTTTGGGTCCGTTTTTTTATGTCAGTGATCCGCTCTGGCCATCCTGATGAGCTCGTTCAGGCCATCCGGTAATGGGGCTGATGAGCGGTGAGCGAAGGTCGTGGGGATGGGTGAGATAAAAAAGCCGCAGCGGGTGAACGCTGCGGCTTTTTGCTGGCTTGCAGTGAGGGATTACTGGCGCCAGAAGGAGGGGAAGAAGAGCACGGCGACCGTCAGGATCTCCAGTCGTCCCAGCAGCATGCCGAATGACAGCAGCCATTTGGCCGATTCCGGCAGGCTGGCAAAGTTGGTGCTGGGGCCGACCACCGGGCCCATGCCCGGGCCGACGTTGGCGACAGCGGTGATGGAGCTGGAGATAGCCGTCAGGGGGTCAAGCCCGATGGCGCCCAACAGTGCGGCTATCACCAGAATGATGGCGAAGTAGGCCAGCACGAATGAGATCATCGAGCGGATGATGGCGTCATTGACTGTCCGGCCGTTGTACTTCTGCGGGAACACGGCGGAGGGGTGCATCAGCTGGCGCATCTGCTTTCTGAACAGGGCAAACGCCACCTGTACCCGGAAGATCTTGAGGCCGCCCGCAGTGGAGCCGGAGCAGGCCCCAAGAGCCAGCAGCACGATGAAGACGATGCTGGCGAGCGGCCCCCAGGTGCCAAAGTCACCAAGGCCGTAGCCGGTGGTGGTGAGCACCGAGACGATGTTGAAGCAGCTGATGCGCAGGGCATCCCAGAAGCCGAACAGGTCTCTCTCCCACAGATAGAAGGTCATGATGACGGTGACCCACACCACCAGCCAGAAGAAACCTCGCACCTGGGCGTCCTTGAACAGGCTGTTGTCCCTGTGGTTGAGGCTCTGCACATAGAGCAGGAAGGGCAGGCCGCCGAGGAACATGAACAGGGTGCCAATCCAGTGTGCCGAGTTGGAGAAGTGGGACATGGATTGATCGGAGGTGGAGTAGCCGCCGGTACTGAGGGTGGTCATGGCGTGGTTGATCGCCTCGAACATGTTCATGCCGCTGGCCCAGTAGGCCATGAAGCAGAGCATGGAGAGCACCAGATAGACCACGACGATGTTGTTGGCGACCGTCTTGGCACGCGGTGCGCTTTTGTCCGACCAGTCCGAGCTCTCGGTCTGGAACAGCTTCATGCCGCCAACGTTGAGGTAGGGCAGCACGGCAACCGCCATCACGATAAAGCCGACCCCGCCCAGCCACTGCAGGATGGAACGCCACAACAGGATGCTGTGTGCCATGTTGTCGAGGCCGGAGAGCACGGTAGAGCCCGTGGTAGTCACCCCCGACATGGTCTCGAAGTAAGCGTCGGTGAAGTTGATGTGGGTGATGAAGACAAAGGGCAGGGCGCCGAAGGCGCAGGCCACCACCCAGACCGAGGTGGTGAGCAGGAACATCTCCCGCACCCCCAGATGAAACTCCGCCTTGCGACCATAGTGGAGGCAGAGCAGGGCGGCGCCGTGGGTGATCAGCACGGACTTGAGAAACTCGACAAATCCCTCTGACCCGGTGAGCAGTGCCAGCAAGGTGGGCAGCCACATGAAGAGCGCCAGCTTGGAGAGCACCAGCCCGAGGGTGAAGATAATGGGACGCAGCTTGATCATGTTCGATAACCTGGTCGTTGATTAACAAAAGACCCGGACCATCCCCTTGGGGGAGCTGAGCCGGGTCTGGTTTGACAGCCTGTGCGCATGAAGACGTTACAGGAAGAAGGGGCTTGGCTGGAACAGCCGCTCCACTTCCGGGATATACTTCTTGTCCACCAGGAACATGACCACGTGGTCATCCTGCTGGATCTTGGTGCGATCGTGGGCGATCAGTACTTCATCTCCGCGCACTACGGCACCGATAGTGGTGCCCGGCGGCAGCTTGAGCTCGCCCACCGTCTTGCCGACCACCTTGGAGGTGTTCTCGTCACCGTGGGCAATCGCCTCGATCGCCTCGGCAGCACCGCGGCGCAAGCTGTAGACGTTGGCGATATCGGCCCGGCGCACGTGGGTCAACAGGGCCGAGATGGTGGCCTGCTGCGGCGAGATGGCGATATCGATGGAGCCACCCTGCACCAGATCCACGTAGGCGCCGCGCTGGATCAGCACCATGGTCTTCTTGGCGCCCATCTTCTTGGCGAGCAGCGCCGACATGATGTTGGCCTCATCCTCGTTGGTCACGGCGATGAAGACGTCGATCTGGTCGATGTGCTCCTCGGCCAGTAGCTCCTGATCCGCCGCATCGCCGCAGAAGACGATGGTGTTCTCCAGCAGTTCGGAGAGCTGCTCCGCCCGCTTCTGATTGCGCTCGATAAGCTTGACGCTGTAGCGCTTCTCCAGTTGGCGGGCGAGACCGGCGCCGATGTTGCCGCCACCGACGATCATGATGCGGCGGTAGGGGCTCTCTAGGCGCTGCAGCTCTGACATCACGGCACGGATATGGCCCGCGGCGGCGACGAAGAAGACCTCGTCATCCGCTTCGATGATGGTGGTACCTTGCGGGCGGATCGGGCGGCCCTGACGGAAGATGGCCGCTACCCGAGTTTCGATGTTGGGCATGTGCTCGCGCAGGGTCGAGAGGGCGTTGCCCACCAGCGGGCCACCGTAGTAGGCCTTGACCGCTACCAGACCGACGCGGCCACCTGCAAAATCAACCACTTGCAGGGCGCCCGGGTATTCGATCAGGCGACGTACATAGTCGGTCACCAACTGCTCCGGCGCGATCAGGTGATCAACCGGTACCGATTCTGGCAGGAACAGGCGATCCCGCTCGGTCAGATAGGCCGGCGAGCGGATCCGCGCCACCTTGTTCGGGGTGTTGAACAGGGAGTAGGCCACCTGACAGGCGATCATGTTGGTCTCGTCACTGTTGGTGACGGCGACCAGCATGTCGGCATCCTGAGCACCCGCTTCACGCAGCACCTTTGGGTGGGCGCCGTGCCCGTTGACCACCCGCAGGTCAAACTTGTCCTGCAGTTCGCGCAGGCGTTCGCTGTCGGTATCGACGATGGTGATGTCGTTGTTCTCTCCGGCCAGGTTCTCGGCCAGAGTGCCGCCGACCTGGCCGGCTCCCAAAATGATGATTTTCATAGGGAACGTCTACTCGCGTTGAGGCAGTAAAGGGGCATTTCGCCTGCATGGCGATTGCCCCGGAAGAAGCATGTCAGCGTCACAGCTTGACCAGCTTGGCGTAGTAGAAGCCATCCATCTCGGCTTCACCCGGCAGGAACTGGCGACCCGGGCAGTCCGGAGTGTCCTGTTCGTGCAACGGTACCAATTTGGCATCTTTGGTCGCGGCAAGGAAGGCGCGGATCTGTTCGCGGTTCTCTTCCGGCAGGACGGAGCAGGTGGCGTAGAGCAGGGTGCCGCCGCTTTTCAGCTTGCCCCAGAGGGCATTGAGAATACGGCGCTGCAGCTCGGCCAGCTCGCGGATGTCCTGATCACGGCGCAACCACTTGATGTCTGGGTGGCGGCGGATGACGCCGGTGGCGGAGCAGGGGGCATCCAGCAGGATGCGGTCGAACTGGCCCTCCGGCCACCACTGTTCCGGTGCCGCGGCATCGCCGTGGATCACTTTGGCGGTCAGGCCGATGCGATCCAGGTTCTCCTGCACCCGCTTGAGGCGGTTCTCGTCGGCATCGACGGCAACCACGCCAGCCAGCTTGGGCTGACGCTCCAGCAGGTGGGCAGTCTTGCCACCGGGTGCCGCGCAGGCATCCAGTACCCACTCACCCGGTTGCGGGTCGAGCAGTGCCGCGGCCTGTTGTGCTGCGCCATCCTGTACCGAGCAGTCACCCACTTCAAAGCCGGGCAGCTTGGTCACATCGCAAGGATGCTCCAGCAGGATGCAATCCTCGCCCTCTTCACCGGCCACGGCATTGATGCCGGCTTCGGCCATGCGAGCCAGCATGGCATCGCGGCTCTGGCGCTGGCTGTTGTTGCGGATCCACATGGGAGGGCGCTGGTTGTTCGCCTCCATGATGAATTCCCACTCATCGTGATAGGCCTGACGCAGGCGCTTGGTGAGCCACTCCGGATGACCGAGGCGAATGCTGGGAACGCGGTCGATACGCAGCAGAATGACTTCGGCGCTGCGCTGGAAGTTGCGCAACACGCCGTTGATGAGGCCACGCAGGGAGGTACCCTTGAGCAGTTTGACGGCGTTGACGGTCTCGGCCACCGCGGCGTGAGCCGGAATGCGGGTGTAGATGAGCTGATAGAGACCGACCAGGATGAGGTAGTGGAAAATGCGGCTCTTGTTCTTGAGCGGCTTGTCCATCATCTCGTTGACTGCCGCATCGAGGCGGGGCAGCCAGCGCAGGGTGCCGTAGCAGAGTTCTTGCAGGAGAGCGCGATCGCGAGGTGCAACTTTCTCTTGGGCAGCAGGCAGAACAGCGGAGAGGGATTGACCCTGATCCAGCACCTGTTGAATAACGAGAGCGGCCTGTGCACGTGTTTTCATAGAGTTACCTTAGATGCGCAAGTCGGGGCCTGGGCCCCGCTTGTGTCAATTCAATCCAGTTCAATTCAATTGCGTGCCGGGTTCAAACCAGTCGCGGCGAGAGTTGAGCAGATCCGAAACGGACATCGCCTTCTTGCCGGGCGGTTGCAGGGTCAGCAGGCGCAATACCCCTTTGCCGGTGGCGATATCGATCCCCTGCTTGTCGGCCTTGAGCAGGGTGCCGGCGGGTTGGCCGTGGTCGCTGTCAATGACGGCGGCTTGCCATACCTTGACGGTCTGGTCAGCCACTTCAAACCAGCTGATGGGCCAGGGGTTGAACGAGCGGATGCAGCGTTCGATGGCAACCGCCTCCATCGACCAGTCGATGCGGGCCTCTTCCTTGGAGAGCTTCTCGGCGTAGTTGGCCAGCGCATCATCTTGCACCTCGGCAGCGGTTTCACCGACGGCCATGGCATTGATGGTGTCGACCAGAGCCTGCGGGCCCAGCTCGGCCAGCTTGTCATAGAGGCTGGCGGAGGTCTCGTCGGCGGCGATGGGGCAGGTCACTTTGCGGATCATGGCGCCGGTATCCAGCCCCACATCCATCTGCATGATGGTGACGCCAGTTTCGGCATCGCCCGCCCAGATAGAGCGCTGGATTGGTGCGGCACCGCGCCAGCGCGGCAGCAGGGAGCCATGGACGTTGATGCAGCCCAGCCGCGGGGTATCGAGCACCACTTTGGGCAGGATCAGGCCATAGGCAACCACCACCATCAGGTCGGCGCCAAGGGCGGCCAGTTCGGCTTGCGCCTCTTCCTTGCGCAGAGAGGCAGGTTGGTAAACCGGCAGGTTGTGGGCCAGTGCCAGCTCTTTGACCGGGCTGGCGGTGAGCTTCTGACCACGGCCAGCAGGCTTGTCAGGCTGGGTATAAACGGCAACGACCTCGTGGTCGGAAGACAACAACGCCGCCAGGTGACGGGCGGCGAAGTCGGGAGTACCGGCAAAAATCAGTTTCAGCTTATTCAATGGGGCAGATCCTCAGAGGACTTTGCGATCTTCACGGGCCATCTTTTCCAGCTTCTGGCGAATGCGCTGGCGCTTGAGCGGGGACAAGTAATCCACAAACAGCTTGCCGACCAGATGATCCATCTCATGCTGGATGCAGATGGCGAGCAGATCGTCGGCTTCCAGCTCGAACGGCTTGCCGTTGCGATCCAGGGCGCGGATTTTGATCTGTTCAGCGCGAGGCACCAGAGCACGGCTGCCGGGCACGGAGAGGCAACCCTCTTCAATGCCGGTGCTGCCGCACTGCTCGATGACCTCCGGATTGATCAATACCAGAGGATCTTCACGGTTTTCAGAGACATCGATCACTATGATGCGCTGGTGAATGTCGACCTGAGTCGCGGCCAGGCCAATGCCTTCCTCCGCGTACATGGTTTCGAACATATCATCTACAATCTGTTGTAACTCGGGTGTAAAGGTCTCGACAGGGGCTGCAACGGTGCGCAGGCGCTCATCGGGAAAACGCAATACATCTAGAATGGCCATAGTTTTTTCTTTAGTTTCGTATAAATGCAGTCAATATTGGCGTAATTCTAGTCATTTACGCCGACAAAAAACAGCAACACTTTGCGTACAGAAGTAACAGGGAGTGTTATGTATCTGAAGCAAACCATCCTCGCCTGCCTGCTGGTGACCGTGAGTCAGGCAGCACTGGCCGATCAGCTGAGGCTGAAAGCGGGTTACCCCGAAAGCTATGTAGTGCAAAAAGGCGACACCCTGTGGGATATCTCCGGCAAGTATCTTTCCGAACCCTGGCTCTGGCCCCGTCTCTGGAACATCAATCCGCAGATTGCCAATCCTCACTGGATCTACCCCGGTGATGTACTGCATCTGAGCTGGGTCAATGGTGAACCCCGGCTCGGCAAGGCGATGCAGGGTGGCAAGCAAGTCATCCGTCTCGGCCCGAAAACCCGTTACGAGAACAAGGCCAACCCCATTCCGACCCTGCCTATCAGCGAGATAGGCCCCTTCCTGCAAACCGACCATATTCTGGCTGACAACCAGCAGCAGAAAACCTTGCCGTATCTGCTGGGGTCAGATCAGAAACATATCGGCATGCTGGAGGGGGACACCCTCTATGTACAGGGCTCCCTGACACCGGGGCAGGTCTATGGCATTTATCACCCCGGAGTGGTCTACAAGGATCGCGAAACCGGTGAACTGCTGGGCCAGGAGGCGATCTTTGCCGGTGTGGTGCGGGCCGTTGCGCGTCTTGATGGCGATCGGACCGAGGTGATGCTGACTCATAACCAGCGCGAAGTGCTGCAGGGCGACAAGGTGATGCCGCTGCCCGCTCAGGAGAACATGTCCGCCGTCTTCACACCGAAAGCGGCACCTGCCATCACGCCGGGCTATATCATCGATTTGCCGAACAAGACCCGGGGCGGTGGCAAGTTTGATGTGGTGCTGATCAACCGGGGTGGCCGCGATCAGCTAGTCGCCGGGGATGTACTGGATGTCAGACGGCCCGGTGCTGCTCTGGTCACCAAGAATGGCGATGTACAGTACAAGGAGCTCTCGTCGGTTTTTAACCGGGTGTTTTACAGCAGCAACAAGAAGGCACCACTGCCCTCTGAAGCGATTGCCCGTGTCATGTTGTTCAAGGTGTATGACAAGCTGAGTTACGGTCTCATCATGCAGAGTAACGACATGGTGAGTACGGGCTATCAGGTCACTCACTTCTGACGTGAACTACCCCGACGCGCGTCTGGCGCTCTGGCTAACTCTCGATGCGGTCACCGGTATTGGTCCGGTGACCGCTGCACGTCTGTTGGAACGGGCTGGGGGAAGTATTGAGGCCCTGTTTCAGAGCGATGAAGCGCAACTGTATGGTATGGGGCTGTCGTCAGAGCAGGTCAGGCAACTGCGCTGGCCCTCGCCGGTGGTTGAGCAGAGCCTGGCTTGGGCCGCTTTGCCTGACAATCTCCTTATTCCGCAAGATCACCCGATTTATCCACCCTTGTTGCGGGAAATTCCCGCGGCCCCCCTGTTGCTCTACTGTCGTGGTGATCTTGCTGCGCTGTCGCTATCCCAGCTGGCAATGGTGGGGACACGCCATCCTACCTATGCAGGCAAAGATAATGCCTCCCGCCTTTGTAGCGAACTGGTTGGATGCGGGTTAGCCATCACTTCGGGCCTTGCGCTCGGTATCGATGGTGTTTGCCATCAGCAGGCGCTGGCTGGTGGCGGTATCACCCTTGCCGTGTTGGGTTCCGGGCTGGATTGCCTCTACCCCAAACGCCATCAGGGGCTGGCAGGCCAGATTCTGGAGAGCGGCGGCTTGCTTATCTCCGAGCTGGCGCCGGATAAAGGGCCGCTGGCTGAACATTTTCCTCGTCGCAACCGTATTATCAGTGGTCTGTCGTTGGGAACCCTGGTGGTGGAGGCGACCGAGCAGAGCGGTTCGCTGATCACCGCTCGCTATGCGCTTGAACAGGGGCGCGAAGTGTTTGCGGTACCCGGCGCCCCGCAAAATGCCCAGGCGATAGGGTGCAACAGATTAATTCAGCAGGGGGCCAAACTTGTGCTGAGTGCGGCCGATATAGTGGAAGAGCTGCCAGAGTGGGTCGCACGGCCACATTCGTCGGTCATACCATCTGAGCAACCGAATAATAGCGAATTGCCTTATGCCGATTTGTTGGATAACGTAGATTATGAGACCACGAGCGTGGATACCGTTGCCGAGCGGGCCCAGCTTCCTGTCGAAGTGGTATTGGGCAGGTTGGTAGAGCTGGAGCTGGCCGGTGCAGTGATGGCGGTAGCCGGTGGATACGTCAGAGCGAGGAGGGCGAATCATGTTTGATGTATTGATGTACCTTTTCGAGACCTACATCCACAGCGATGCAGATGTGATGGTCGAGCAGGATGAGCTCACCGACGAGTTGAGCCGGGCCGGTTTCGATAAAGAAGAGATCGACAAGGCGCTCGACTGGCTGGAGCGGCTGGCCAATCTGCACGATAGCGAGCGGGAGGTCTATGTTACCGCCAGCGCGCAAGGCTCGATGCGTATCTATGCTCCGCAAGAGCTGGCACGCCTCAGCACCGAGTGCCGCGGCTTCCTGCTCTTTCTGGAACAGGCCCAGGTGTTGAATGCCGAAACCCGCGAGATCTGTATCGAGCGCCTGCTCGAGCTGGACAAGCCGGATATCGAGCTGGATGACCTGAAGTGGGTCGTCATGATGGTGCTGTTCAACGTACCGGGCAGTGAAAATGCCTACCAGCAGATGGAAGAGCTGGTGTTTGATGAGTCAGACGGCGTCATTCACTGACAGTCCGGTGCCGCGCTGGTAGAATTCAGGCCATCTGGATTTCAAGGCGCGGCCCATGTCAAAAATCGATCATCACCTCTTTTCAGCCCACGAACATGCCTTCGAGCGCGAGCCGTGCCCGCAGTGCGGGGCCGAGCTGGTGATACGCCAGGGCAAACATGGCCCCTTTCTCGGCTGTTCTGCCTATCCTGCCTGTGATTACATTCGCTCCCTGACGCCATCCGGCCGCGACATCGAAAAGGTGCTCGAAGGCTCTGCCTGTCCCGATTGCGGAGAGCCGCTGGCGATCAAGAAGGGGCGTTACGGTCTGTTTGTCGGTTGTACCCAGTATCCGGCCTGTCAGCACATCGAATCCCTGCAGGAGAGCGATGATACCCAGATCCTCTGCCCCGAGTGCGGCAAGGGTCATCTGGTGAGCCGTACCTCCCGCTACGGCAAGCAGTTTTACTCCTGTGATGGCTATCCCCATTGCAAATATGTGGTGAACGACAAACCGATCCCCATGCCTTGCCCCGCGTGTGGTTGGGGCATCATGGTAGAGAAAAAAGTGAGGGGAACTCTGCGTTGGGTCTGTCCGCAAAAGAAATGCGGCCACCAAAGTGAGCAGGTATAATCCCGCCGCCGCAACCGGATTGAAACGTTTTCGGTGAACTTCAACCCCCCACTTGGAGTAAGGAAATTCCCACCATGAATAAACCCTTTGTTGCCGTATTGATGGGCTCTGATTCTGATTTCCCTGTGATGCAGACCACCCTCGAGGTGCTCAAGTCATTTGATATCGCAGTGGAAGTCAAAGTCACCTCCGCACACCGCACACCGGCTGCGACCCATCAGTATGTGACCGATGCCGAGGCCCGTGGCTGCAAGGTCTTTATCTGTGCTGCCGGTCTGGCGGCGCATCTGGCGGGTGCCGTAGCCGGCATCACGACTCGTCCTGTGATCGGGGTGCCCATCGATGGTGGCCCGCTCAAGGGGCTGGATGCGCTGCTCTCCACCGTGCAGATGCCGGGTGGTGTACCGGTAGCGACAGTGGCGATCGGCAAAGCCGGTGCCAAGAACGCAGGTTATCTGGCAGCCCAGATGCTGGCAGTAGCCGATGATGAACTGGCGGCCAAGGTTCGGGCCGAACGCCAGAAGAATGCCGAAGAGGTGATGGCCAAGGATGCCGCCCTGCAGGCTCAACTCAAGTAAGTGAACGGGTGGCGATCCTGATGTGTCGTATTTTCCTGTGCAACAGCAAAACGTCACTTTGCCATGGTCGCCGCCGTATGGATTCAATTTGCTACTAAGTGACGAGACGGCAGCCTGGCTGCCGCATTTTTCCTATGCCAAATGAATTTGAACAGGCGGTTGCCGCCCTCCAGCAGGAAGGGGTGATTGCTTATGCGACCGAGGCCGTGTTTGGTCTGGGATGTGATCCCGACTCCGAAGTGGCGGTGCAGCGACTGCTGGCCATCAAACAGCGTCCGGTGGAGAAGGGGTTGATCCTGATTGCTGCCGACGTAGAGCAATTGCAGGATTACATCGATCTGAGCCAACTTAGCGGTGAACAACTGGCTCGGGTTGAAGCCAGCTGGCCCGGCCCCTTTACCTGGATCATGCCTGCCCGTGCAACGACGCCAGCCTGGCTGACCGGGCAGTTCGAGACCCTCGCGGTACGCGTGACGGCTCATCCTCAGGTTCAGGCGTTGTGCCGTGCCTTTGGCAAGCCGCTGGTCTCTACCAGCGCCAACCTGACCGGTGAGGAGCCTGCCCGTCGGGTGGCCGATATTGGTGAGCGGCTGGCAAGCAAGTTAGCCTATATCCTGCCCGGTGAAGTGGGTGGTCAAGCCAATCCCTCCGAGATCAAGGACGCCCGAACCGGCGCCATTATTCGCCCCTCCTGAGCAGGCGGATACGTCATGATTTGCCATCAATCCGCTGAGCGGTGAGCTCATCTGATTGATTTAACTATAAAAATTGACAGGGCGTTCACGATCCTGCCTGACTGGAGACAAGATGAGCAAACCGGATGTGGCCCAGGTCAAGGCCTTCCTGTTGCAGTTGCAGGACGAGATCTGCCGTGGTCTGGAGCAGGCCGATGGCAGTGGACACTTTGTGGAAGATGCCTGGAGCCGTGCAGGCGGTGGCGGTGGTCGCACCCGTGTGCTGCGCCACGGCGCGGTGATCGAGCAGGGGGGCGTCAACTTCTCCCATGTCTATGGCGATGCCATGCCTGCCTCTGCTACAGCCCATCGGCCAGAGTTGGCCGGTCGCAAGTTCGAGGCGATGGGTGTGTCGCTGGTGATCCATCCGCACAACCCCTATGTGCCGACCAGCCATGCCAACGTCCGTTTCTTCATTGCCGAGAAAGAGGGTGAAGAGCCCATTTGGTGGTTTGGCGGTGGTTTCGATTTGACGCCCTTCTACCCGTTTGCCGAAGATGTGCAGCACTGGCATCAGGTCTCCCGTGATCTCTGCCAGCCCTTTGGTGATGAGATCTACCCCGAGTTCAAATCCTGGTGCGATCGCTACTTCTTCCTCAAGCACCGCAACGAGACGCGAGGGGTGGGCGGTCTCTTCTTTGACGATCTTAATCGCTGGCCTTTTGCCGACTGCTTTGCCTTTATGCAGGCGGTAGGTCGGGGTTATCTCGATGCCTACCTGCCGATCATCGAGCGACGCAAGGCTCTGCCCTATGGCGAGCGGGAGCGGGAGTTCCAGCTCTATCGTCGCGGCCGTTATGTGGAGTTCAATCTGGTGTATGACCGTGGCACCCTGTTCGGGCTGCAGACCGGCGGACGTACCGAATCGATCCTGATGTCGATGCCACCTCTGGCACGTTGGGAGTATGACTGGCAGCCGGAGGCGGGCACTCCTGAAGCCTTGCTCTACACCGATTACCTTACGCCGCGAGAGTGGCTGTGACCCGAGGGACCATGATGGTCCCTTTTTACTGGCTGATATTCGGCTTGTTCCCGAGAGTGAAAACCCGTTAAATCGGAATATTGCCCTCTGATGGAACTCTTTGATGGATCGTTATCTGGTTTTTGGCCACCCGGTGCGCCACAGCAAGTCCCCCTTCATTCACACCCTGTTTGCCAGACAAACCCAGCAAGAGCTGGAGTATGGGTTGGCTGAACCCGCCGTCGACGAGTTTGCCCAAGCCCTGCGCACCTTCTTTGACCAAGGGGGCAAGGGATGCAATGTCACCGTTCCCTTTAAGGAGCAGGCATTCACTCTGGTCGATCGCTTGAGCCCGAGGGCCAAGCGGGCGGGCGCGGTCAATACTATCAAGCTGACCGATGATGGCGTGTTGCTGGGGGATAATACCGATGGTGCCGGATTGGTCGCCGATCTCAAGTCCCATGGTGTGACGCTGGCGGATAGCCGGATCCTGCTGCTGGGTGCCGGTGGCGCGGCTCGTGGTGCATTGGCGCCGCTGCTGGCTGAGTTGCCGAGCGAGCTGGTGATCGCCAACCGCACCTACACAAAAGCGCAACAGTTGGCTGCCGAATTCTGCGATCTGGGGCCTGTGACTGCCCAGACCTATGAGCAGTTGGCAGGGCCATTCGATCTCGTCATCAACTCTACCTCCGCCAGCCTGCAAGGAGAGCTGCCGCCGTTGGCCCCAGCCCTGATCCACACTGATATTGCCATCTATGACATGATGTATGGCGCCTCGGATACGGCTTTTATCAGTTGGGCCAAGCAGCAGGGGGCCCGTCAAACCATGGATGGGCTCGGCATGCTGGTGGAACAGGCCGCCGAAGCGTTTACCGTGTGGCGCGGAATTCGTCCCGGGACTAAACAGGTATTGAGAGAGTTGAAGCGTAACTTGGGGGTGATATGAACCAGGGTATTCTGTTTCCTGATCTGATGGAGTGGCAGGCTGACGAACAGCGGGTGCGTTTTCCTGCCCAGCAGATGGGGGCGCTGATAGATTGTTACATTAGCCAGCGGCGACTGGAGAGAATGACAGGTCTGGCGCTGACGAGGGAGGATGATATCGTCAGAGCCTTCGAAAGTGTACGTTTTGATATTGAAGACATGGCTGAAAAACTCATTGAAGAACAAGAGTTTGCTGAAGATGGCGCTATCTACCTCTGATTTTTCAAAGTTTTTTTGTTTTGTAGCGGAACTACTTTGAAATGGCGCTGACTAACTAGATAGTTGAGGAAGTGCTAGCTAGTCACCTTTATAACTCCCCGGTATTCGTACTGGGGATTTTTTTATCTGCATGAAAGTAAAAGGTTTTTTCTTAATCTGTAATTTGTGAAACTAAATTACATAAATTACTTTCACTTTCTGCTGCTTTGCTGTACAGTTGTCTGCGTAGGGTACAGAGGTAAGATGTTCTATCTTTCAGACCTTTTATTTCACGTAATTGAATGTGGCTGAATAGCTGCCCCGATGAGGTTCTCGTCGGGGTGTTTTTTTATGCGTGCTATTTAGAGTAAATGCTTTAAATTGGCGATGCATTTGATAGAATGAGGCTGCTTCTTGAGGAATACCTGTCGTCTGGTACTCAAGATTCAGCTTCTTCCCAATTTTTTGAACTTATTATTTCAGGCTGGATGGCATCACTGTCGTCCGGCCTCATTTTTATCCCTTTCGGTTATACCTTGTAATTAAATTTCATTTTTGTCTCTTTTTGTGATTCTTGTTCGTTTTGAAAGAACGAATTTGAAAACGCTATCAACGCCTACTTAAGTTAATTATTCGTGTGAATTAACTGCCTATCTATATGAACTTTAAGCAGTATTGGATATAGCAGGGGGAGGCGAATGCGGGGTATTTGTCGTGAGGCAGGTGAAAGCGGCAATCTGAAACCCTTTCAATCAGCGGAGGAGTGCTCCGCCAATTGCAAGGAGAGCGAGGAGTAGATTACTCCTCGGCAGGTTGCTGTTCATCAGCGTCCAGCAGGTCGGTATCGTCACCACTGACGTACCATTCGGTCAGGGTTTGCGCCAGCTTCTCCACACCGATATGGGTGAGAGAGGAGAACGCTTCGACCTGGATCTGGGAACCGAGGTTGGCAACGGCCTGGCGCACCTTGATCACCTGGTTGTTGCGCGGGCCGGGGCTCAATTTGTCAGCCTTGGTCAGCAGCAGCATGACGGGCAACTGACGGTGCGAGCTCCACTCCAGCATGTTCATGTCGGTATCTTTGAGCGGGTGGCGGATGTCCATCAGGATCACCAGACCTTTCAATGACTCACGGCGCTGCAGATACTCTGCCAGTGACTTTTGCCACTTGAGCTTCATTTCCAGCGGAACTTGCGCATAACCATAACCCGGCAAGTCGACCAGACGCTTACCCGGTTCCAGCTCAAACAGGTTGATCAGCTGGGTACGACCGGGTGTCTTACTGGTGCGCGCCAGGTTCTTGTGTTTGGTTAAGGTATTCAATGCAGATGACTTACCGGCGTTGGAACGGCCGGCAAACGCGATCTCGACACCCCCATCATTTGGCAGGTGACGGATGTCGGGTGCGCTGGTCACAAAATGCACCTTATTGAAATTCAGAGTTTGTGTATCCAACGTAAATTCCCCATGGAGATAGAGGGTTATAGAGTTACTTTTTTGTAAAATGGTGTAAAATAGCGTCGCTTAAACGCGTTTATTTTAACATGCCTTCAGCGGCATGGGATCTGGAAGCCTAATAACGAAAAGTTGGAACGCCATGAAGAACCTAGTCATTACTCTTGCTCTGATGGTTGGCGTAACGGGGATGGCACAAGCCAAGGGCGATGCCGCTGCGGGACAGACCAAGGCTGCCGTTTGTGCGGCTTGTCATGGACCGGACGGAAACAGCCTGGTTGATATGTACCCCAAAATTGCTGGTCAGCACGCATCATATATCAAAAAGCAGTTAGTTGAACTGAAGGCTGCCGCTTCTGGTCAAATTGGCCGGGTTGCGCCAGTGATGGGGCCGATGGCGTTACCTTTGTCGGAACAGGACATGGATGACTTGGCGGCTTATTTCTCCAGCCTGAAGGTTACCCCTATCGCTGTCCCTGACGACGTGGTCGAAGCGGGCAAGGCACTCTATATGGGTGGTGACATGAGTCGCGGTCTGGCAGCTTGTACGGCTTGCCATGGTCCCCGTGGCTCGGGTGTCGAACAGGCGAAGTATCCCAACCTGTCCGGCCAGCATCCTGCCTATATCAAAGCTCAGCTCACCGCATTCCGTGCCGGCACGCGTGACAACGATCCGAACGGTATGATGCGGGACGTTGCCAAGAAACTGACTGATCAGGATATCGAAGCCCTCTCCAAATATGTGGCGGGTCTGCACTGATATAGTCGATACGGTCGATTTGAGTTGAAACGGGGAGCCTAGGCTCCCCGTTGTTTTTATGGCTTTCAGATAATTCTCGGTTTAATCCCCCCGTTCTGTAAGAGATCTCCCATTCTCAAGGCAGGCCAAGGCTCATAAAATTGCATAAAATATTAAATAATCATTATTTATCAATAAATTATATGAATATTGATATTTTTCGACATGTTGAGAATGTTTTGAGTGGATTGAGCCGCTTTATAGAGTTGGTACAGTAGGCTTAATGGATTCACCCACGGATTGGGTGGCGGTTTCACGACAGGGTGTTGTGAGCAGAGGATGGCTGGCGTGGCGGGATGCCATGGGCTCGGATGAGCTGGCAAAGGATTGAAGGATCAGGATGGTGACCATCTCCGGAGCGGGATGGGGTTGCGGGATGCAGACTCCCCGGCACGATGGCAGGATGCGGTCGAGACGGGTCAAACAGGCACACGCACATTCAGGAACGACCAATATAAGGTCAGGATGACCACACAACGATATGATGCGGCGACAAGTTGTCACGGAGAGGACGAAATAGATTGTTTTGCCGTTCAGGATGGCGCACGCATGAACATATCAAGGCAGCTTCGGCTGCCTTTTTTCTTTTGGGTCATTAACCCGATTAGCCATTCTGTGTCAAAATACCAGCAACATGCCCAGAGGATACCGATCCTGCGGTGTTCAGTGGCCTGATTGGGCCTGATTGGTGCGGGATCCTGCTCTTGTTCCAGCCTTACTGTTCCTCGCATCGTATCCCACCGGGTGAGATCATCCCGGGTACGGGTCAAACCAGTTTTTTTTTTCGGAGTTAGCCATTCATGTCTGCCAAACAACCCACTCGCAAGCCTACTGGCAAGCGCAAAGAATCTGATGTCAGTGCTCAGGAAGGCCGTGAGCGTAAACGGGCTGCCAAGCGCAAGGGCCTGAAGGCTGGTTCTCGTCAGCAAGTTGAACAGCCGAAGAACAAGTCTGGCAACAGCCAGTCCAAAGATCCGCGTATCGGTTCCCGCAAGCCGGTAGTTCTGGTGGTGGATGACAAACAGAAGAAGCCGGCAGCACCCAAGGCGGTGAAAGAGAAGAAGCTGGTGATGACGCCCGAGCAGGAGCTGGCTTCCATCGAAAACGATGACCGCTTGAATGATCTGCTGGATCGTCTTGATGCCGGCGAAACCCTGGAAGCGGCCGAGCAGGCCTGGGTTGATCAGCGTGTCGACCGTTATCAGGAGCTGATGGATGAGCTGGGCATCATCGACAACGACGATGATGAAGATGATGAGCTGCCGTTTGATGATGGCGATGACGCCGAGTTCGACGAGCAGAAACCGGCCTCCGAAGAGGAGTTGTGGGACCGTTTCAACCAGGTCGATTTCAAGCCGGAACCCAAGCCTGAGCCGAAGAAAAAGTGATGAGTGGATGGATGCTGGCCGCCCTGTTGGGCGGCCTGATTTTGTCAGGATTGGCCATCTATGCAGGCATGCTGCTGGCCAGGCTGAGACGACAGCAAGCGATGCAGTGGCAGGCGATTACCGCTCGCAATGAGCGAATTCTGGAGAGCGTACGGGTCATTGCCCATGCGGTGCAGGAGGGGCAGTGCGATTACTCCGAAGGCGCCATTCGGCTGACCAATCTGCTGGATGCGTTGCAGATCAAGGGGGGGCGAGCGTTCGTTGCCGAGTTCCCGGGTCTGTACGGGCTGTATGAGAAGGTGAAAGATATGCCGACTCATGAGGCCAGACGCGCCCTCAAGCGCAATGAAGTGATGAAGATGGATCTCGAACGCAGCGGCTACGAGGCCGAGCTGGAGGCTCAGATCCTCAAGGATGTGGCCCAGCTGAAGGATTTTCAGTTAGGTCGGTGAGCCAACAATAACAACAAGAGAGGAAGCGAGCGTGCAAGCAGAACAGATTGTGTGGGATCAGGCCCTGATCGAAAAATATAACTACAGTGGCCCGCGATACACCTCTTATCCCACTGCGCTGGAGTTCAACGAGAGCTTCGGCTATCCGGATTTTGTCCGCGCTGCCGGCCAGTATCCCGAGCGCAATCTGTCGCTCTACGTGCACATCCCTTTCTGTCACAAGCTCTGCTACTACTGTGGCTGCAACAAGGTCATTACCCGCCATCAGCACAAGGCTGACGAGTATCTCGACTACCTGGAGCAGGAGATCAAGGCGCAAGCCCCGCTCTTCAAGCATCGTCTGGTTACCCAACTGCACTGGGGGGGCGGTACACCCACCTATCTGGATGAAGCGCAAACGCGCCGTCTGATGGCCATGCTGCGTGAGCACTTCTATTTCGCCGAAGAGGGGGAGTTCAGCATCGAGGTCGATCCGCGCGAGATTGCCATTACCATGCTGGATGTGCTGCGAGACATCGGCTTCAACCGCATCAGCCTTGGGGTGCAGGACTTCAACAAGGATGTGCAGGTTGCGGTCAACCGCGAGCAGGACAACGACTTTATTAAAGCCATGTTGGAGCGGGCTCGTGAACTTGGCTTCCGCTCGACCAACCTCGACCTTATCTATGGCCTGCCGCATCAGGATCGTGCCAGCTTCCACCATACGCTGGAAGAGGTGCTCAAGACGGATCCGGCGCGCCTTTCCATCTTCAACTATGCCCATCTGCCGAGTCGCTTTGCCGCCCAGCGCAAGTTGAAAGAGGTGGATATGCCTGCGCCGCAGGAGAAACTGGCCATGCTGCAGGACACCATCGCCTTCCTCACCGGTCAGGGTTACCAGTTCATCGGTATGGACCATTTTGCCAAACCCGATGACGAGCTGGCGGTCGCGCAGCGCGAGGGCAAGCTGCACCGCAACTTCCAGGGCTATACCACACAAGGTGATTGCGATCTGCTGGGACTGGGGGTCTCCTCCATCAGCATGATCGGTGATGCCTACTCCCAGAACCAGAAAGAGCTCAAGGCCTATTACGCTCAGGTTACAGAGCTGGGTCATGCCCAGTGGAAAGGCTGCTCGCTCAATCAGGATGACCTGATCCGACGTGAGGTGATCAAGCGGCTCATCTGTGATTTCCGTCTGAACTTTGCTGCTGTCGAACAGGCGCACGGGCTCAATTTCAGAGAGTATTTTGCCGATGATCTCAAGCTGCTGCAGACCTTCATCAACGATGGATTGGTGCGTATGACGGAGGATGGTCTGGAAGTCTCCTCCACGGGGCAGCTGCTGATCCGCAATATCTGCATGTGCTTCGACGTGTACCTGCGCAACAAGGCGCGTCAGCAGCAGTTCTCTCGCGTGATATAAGCTTGTTTGCCGATGAGAAAACAGAAAAGGGCGCCATCGTGGCGCCCCTTTCATATGTATTTTTGCTTAAGCAGCGGGTCGGGAAGGTTCTGGTAAGAAGTCTCTGCGCTGAGGCAAGCAATTGAGAGCCAAGCAAGGGGACGGTGAAATGCAGATAAAAAGATGGGGGCGACTTGCGTCGCCCCCGGTAGTCGTATCGCTCAGATCCTTGAACGAAGTTGCTCCCTGCAATCCCTGACTGTTTACCTCTTCCTTTAGGTTTCCCCTTCCCAATCCTTTGGGGTGTCCTTTAGCCATCTTGGCCTGACGAGTCATCCTGTCCCGTCGCACTTTCTCCGTCCTGGGAGGTGTCCTTTACCACATCCTGTGGTGAGTCCATTTGCCCAACCTTGGCAGCCAGTCTTCCTGACCGACTTCATTGCGTCCGTGCATGAGTAACTATAAGGATTTTCTAACCGGCTACAACGCCAGATTGGAAAACGTTTTTGTCATTAGCTATTTCGAAAGTGATGGGTTTCGATTTATTCGTTTATAAACAGCCACTTAAGTTTGTCATCTTCATGTTTTAAGATCTTATCTTCCGATTATCTCGGGGATCTTTTCGGCTGTTGGCTTACATGTGGAATGGCAGATCTCTTACATGGCGTTTTGGTTGCTTCAGAAACAGATGTTGCAGTCTGATGATGGTCATTCATGGTGAGTTGGTGAGGCACACAAAGAGCGGTTGAATGGAGAAATTATGAGCGCTGGTTGAGCCGCTCATAGATGGTCTGGCGCTCTTCCGGGGTGAGCGAAGAGAAGTAGTGGGTAAAAAGGCGCAGCAACAGGGACTTGTTCATGCCGTCTTGCTGGGTCAGGTTACCCAGCTCGTCGATGGCCACCGTGCTCATGGAGAAGGTGGCTTTTTTGTAGCTGGGCTTCAGGTGCTCACCACTCTCGATAAAGGCCAGCGCCGACAAGGCTTCATCACGATGCAGGCCCAGTTCAAGGCTGACCACCTTGGGTTTGCCCTTGGCGTAGAACTCCGCATCTTCGATAAATTCGTCGACGGTGAACTTCTTCTGGTGATGCAGCTGGTGCTTTTTCTTCAGATCGGCCAGACCCATCTCACACCCCCACTTGCAGGAACTCTTTGGCGATGGCCCGGATCTCTTCGGCGGATTTGCCATCCGGCTCGATCTCCATCACCGACAGTCCCTTCTCTTCGCTGTCGTCATAGACGTTGCGGCCATAGGTGATGGCGTTCAGGACGTCGACACCGAACGAGGAGCAAACCTCTTTCGCTTCCAGAATGCGTTTTACCTGATTGGGCAGGGCGGGGCACTGGGTCAGCACTACGGCTGCATTGAGGGTCGGGTTGACCATCTTGCAGGTGGTGATGAGATCTTCCATGTGGGGCAGGGTCTTGAGGTCGCGACGTTTCGGGCGCAAGGGGATCAGGGCGTGGGTGGCGACAGCCATGGTAGAGCGCAGCGCCCGGTTGTCTTGCCCGCCGCAATCGACGATGACGTAGTCGTAGCGGTTTTTCAGGCTGAGCAGGTCGTTGCGAATATTACCATAGAGCTGTACGCAGTTGATTTGTGGTAGCTCCGGGTTGTCGTTGCGCTCCTGAATCCAGTCAGAGGTGGTGCGCTGCGGGTCGCAGTCGACCAGTAACACCTCCCCCTGAAATTGGGATCTGAGGTAGACCGCCAGATTTTGTGCCAGGCAGCTCTTACCACTCCCCCCCTTCTCTCCACCGACCAACAAGATCATGACGTTCCCCTATCCATGAGAAAACCGCTGATTTCAGTATAGGAGGGGCTAGTCTCATCACAAGGCGAGAGGAGTGATGCTCCTCTCGTTGTTTCGACTAGTAATGAACGCTGCCTCCCTGCCAGCGGCAGACATAGTCAGGCACCAGCATTTGAGGGGCCTTGTCGACATGGCATACCACCATGGGCATGGCAGGGGCTCCTTCAGCCTGGCTGAGGGTGGGGAGCGCAGAGAGCAGCAAAGTCGCGAGCAACAGCATGGGTTTCATCTTCATAACAACTCCTTGGTAGTGCCATTCCTGTGTGATCTGGATCACTTTCTGAGTTAAGTCGAGGTTGGCGCCAGTGCAAGGTGAGACGAATAAATTCAATTAATGAAAAAAGTATCAAAAGGCGTTGTGGTGACCGACGAGGATGGCTGCCCACCTTGATGCGGACTTTGTGCATATTAAGTTGAACCGCACAAAGAGGTGGTGACTGATGAGGCCGAGCCTGATGGGGTTGGCATCAATGCCATGATCTGGAACAAGAAAAGATTTATGCAGTGAATGTGGTCGATGTGAGTATTTATTTCTCCCGTGTTCCTCCCGTCACGGCGATGTATTCAATACTTAGGGAGTAATATTCAAATTATATTTGTAAAGTTATTTATAGTGATGATTTTTAACAGTTTTTGTTATTTTCATTTAATCACTCCAGTGAACTGGCATGAATAAAAAATGAATCAACCTGAAATATAGCAGGGTGGTTTTGCATGGTTATTCGGTGCGATTTGTTTGGAAAATGCGCAATTTGCTACCGGGGTCATAGATTGGATGGTGAATATATTCAGTTCTGAGTGAATGTGATCAATGTCTAAGTTTGTCGTGATTCGCAGGGCTAACCTCGGTCTCGAAAGGCAAGGGCAGGATAGAACATAAGCCGATTACCCTACATAAAGAATATCCCGCCTTAGCCACGAGCATGAATAGAAGGAATCTATTCAATCACTCGCAGGGACCACTGCTAGACGGAATATAATCATGAGCAAATTTTATGTAGGTTCTGAAGTTGGCCAATTGCGCCGTGTCATGTTGCACCGCCCCAACCTCAGTCTGAAGCGTCTGACTCCTTCCAACTGCCAGGATCTGCTGTTCGATGACGTCCTGTCTGTTGAACGCGCCGGTCAGGAGCACGACAAATTCGCTCAGGTACTGCGCGATCAGAATGTCGAAGTTTTCCTGCTGACCAATCTGCTGGCGGAAACCCTGGATGTGCCGGAAGCCAAAACCTGGCTGTTGCAACATCAGGTCTCCGACTACCGCCTCGGCTCTTCTTTTGCCAACGACGTGCGCTGCTTCCTGGCTGACATGCCGCACCGCGAACTAGCCCGCATTCTCTCCGGCGGCCTGACTTACTCCGAGATGCCCTACAGCGGCGTCAACATGGTAGTGGGCATGCACGCTCCGACCGATTTCATCATCGAGCCGCTGCCCAACCACCTCTTCACCCGTGACACCTCCTGCTGGGTTTACGGTGGCGTCTCCATCAACCCGATGGCCAAACCGGCTCGTCGCCGCGAGACCAACCATGTGAAGGCCATCTATCGCTGGCACCCGATGTTTGCCGGTCAGGACTTCATCAAGTACTTCGGTGATGAAGATCGCGACTACGACAACTCCACCATCGAGGGTGGCGACGTACTGGTTATCGGCCGTGGCGCCGTGCTGATCGGCATGTCCGAGCGCACCACCCCACAAGGTGTCGAGCACCTGGCTCGCAGCCTGTTCAAACACGGTCAGGCTAAACAGGTCATCGCCATGGAGCTGCCGAAGCACCGCAGCTGCATGCACCTGGATACCGTCATGACCCATATGGATGTCGATACCTTCTCCGTTTATCCGGAAGTGATCCGCAAGGATGTGCAGTGCTGGAGCCTGACTCCGGGCGGCGCCACCGGCATGAACATCAAGGAAGAGGGCTACTTCGTCACCGCTATCGAGAAAGCACTGGGCGTGGATCAGCTGAAGATCATCACCACTGGCGGTGACAGCTTCGAAGCAGAACGTGAGCAGTGGAACGACGCCAACAACGTGCTGACCGTACGTCCCGGCGTGGTGGTGGGTTACGAGCGCAATACCTACACCAACGAGAAATATGACAAAGCCGGTATCACAGTTCTCTCCATCCCGGGTGATGAACTGGGCCGTGGCCGCGGCGGCGCCCGCTGCATGAGCTGCCCGATGGAACGCGACAGCATCTGATGAGACGGCGTGGCGCCGGCAGAAGCTGGCGCCACACAGAACCAAACTCGAGATTAACCACTATGAAAAAACCAACTGTCGTCGTCGCTCTGGGTGGCAATGCACTGCTCCGTCGTGGTGAGCCACTGGAAGCGGATATCCAGCGCAAGAACATCGCCACTGCCGCCAAAACCATCGCCCTGATCGCTCAGGAGTACAACGTGGTGCTGGTGCATGGCAACGGCCCGCAAGTCGGCCTGCTGGCCCTGCAAAACAGCGCCTACACCAAGGTATCCCCCTATCCGCTGGATGTGCTGGGTGCCGAGTCCCAGGGCATGATCGGCTACATGCTGATCCAGGAGCTGAAAAACCTGATGCCGAGCCGCAACGTCACCGCGCTGCTGACTCAGGTGCAGGTTGATCCCAAGGATCCGGCATTCGCCAACCCGACCAAATTTATCGGCCCCGTCTACGAAGAGGCTGAAGCCCGCGCCCTGGCAGAAGAGAAGCACTGGGTGGTCAAGGCTGACGGCAAGTTCTTCCGCCGCGTAGTGCCGTCCCCGCTGCCTCAGCGCATCGTTGAAGGCGATGCCATCGAAACCCTGATTGCCCAGGGTCACCTCATCATCTGTACCGGTGGTGGCGGCATCCCTGTGACTTGGGATGGCCAGAGCCTGACCGGTATCGAAGCCGTCATCGACAAGGACATGTCTGCCGCCTATCTGGCCAAGCAGATCAAGGCTGACGCCCTGCTGATCCTGACTGATGCCGATGCCGTCTATCTGGATTGGGGCAAACCGACCCAGCGTCCGCTGCGAGTCACCAGCCCGGACGAGCTGGCCGGGGTCAAGTTCGACGCAGGTTCCATGGGGCCGAAAGTCGAAGCCTCCTGTGAATTTGTCAAAGCGACCGGCGGCATGGTCGGCATCGGCTCGCTGGAAGATGGCCTCGCCATCCTCAAGGGTGAAGCCGGCACCAATATCGTCGCCACCCGCACCGTACATGCGTAATTACCGATATCTGTACTGAGAATGCGTAGTCAACACTACTGCCCGAACTGGTCTGAAACATATATAGAGAGAACTCATCATGGCTTTTAATCTGCGTAACCGTAACTTCCTGAAACTGCTGGACTTCACCCCGCGCGAAATCCAATACATGATCGACCTGGCCATCGACCTGAAGAAAGCCAAATACGGTGGCTACGAGCGCAAGCATCTGGTCGGCAAGAACATCGCCCTGATTTTCGAGAAGACCTCCACCCGTACCCGCTGTGCGTTTGAAGTAGCGGCCTTCGACCAGGGCGCGCAGGTCTCCTACCTTGGCCCAAGCGGTTCCCAAATCGGTCACAAGGAGTCCATGAAGGACACAGCTCGTGTACTGGGTCGCATGTATGACGGTATCGAATACCGCGGCTACGGTCAGGAGATCGTGGAAGAGCTGGGCGCCTACGCCGGTGTCCCGGTGTGGAACGGCCTGACCAACGAATTTCACCCGACCCAGATCCTGGCTGACTTCATGACCATGCTGGAGCACGGCAAGGGCAAGCGTCTGGATCAAATCAAGTTCGCCTACCTGGGTGATGCCCGCAACAACATGGGCAACTCCCTGATGGTCGGCGCTGCCAAAATGGGCATGGACATCCGTCTGGTCGCGCCGAAAGCCTTCTGGCCGGAAGAGGAGCTGGTTGCCAAGTGTCGCCTGATCGCCGAAGAGACCGGCGCACGCATCACCCTGACCGAAGATGTGAAAGAGGGTGTTCTGGGTGCTGACTTCCTCTACACCGACGTCTGGGTATCCATGGGTGAAGCGAAAGAAGCCTGGGATCAGCGCGTCAAACTGATGACCCCGTATCAGGTCAACATGGATGTCATCAATGCCACCAAGAACCCGGATGTGAAGTTCATGCACTGCCTGCCCGCATTCCACAACGACGAGACCACCATGGGCAAGGAAGTGGCTGACAAATATGGCATGAAAGGCCTGGAAGTGACCGAGGATGTGTTCGAATCCGAGCACAGCATCGTGTTCGACGAGGCCGAAAACCGGATGCACACCATCAAGGCAGTGATGGTTGCTACGCTGGGCGACTAAGGTCGCAGTAGTGGTGCCGGGGGGCGACCCCCGGCTTTTCGACCATGTGACAGCGGCATAATACCTCTAACCCTACAACCCGCAGCCTGCATGGATACCACACCCACAGAAGGAAGCTGGACCATGACCAAATTCAAGTTCCCGTCAGCCTACACGATACTGTTTGTGCTGATCGCCCTGGTGGCCGCCCTGAGCTGGATAGTGCCGGCCGGCAAATATGAGATGACCATGAACGAAGCCCTCGGCAAAGAAGTGCCGGTGGCGGGTACCTACAAACTGGTGGAGGGGAATCCCCAGGGGATCGTCGACGTGCTGCTGGCACCTATCGATGGCCTCTACAACCACGACACCTATGAGGCAGGCGCCATCGACGTCTCCCTCTTTATCCTGATCATCGGTGGTTTTCTTGGCATTGTGACCAAGACAGGTGCCATCGATGCCGGTATTGAACGTGTGACCGACCGCCTGCGCGGCCGGGAAGAGTGGATGATCCCGATCCTGATGGCGCTGTTCGCCGCAGGCGGCACCATCTACGGCATGGCCGAAGAGTCGTTGCCGTTCTACACCCTGCTGGTGCCGGTGATGATGGCCGCCCGCTTTGACCCTGTGGTGGCTGCTGCAACCGTATTGCTGGGGGCCGGTATCGGTACTCTCGGTTCTACCATCAACCCGTTTGCGACCGTTATTGCGGCCAACGCCGCCGGTATCTCCTTCACCGACGGTATCTGGCTGCGCGTCGCCATGCTGGTCGCCGGTTGGTTGCTCTGTGTTGCCTACGTCATGCGTTACGCCAAGATGGTGCGCAGCGATCCGAGCAAATCTCTGGTGGCTGACAAGTGGGAAGAGAACCGTGCCCACTTCCTTGGCAACAAGAGCGACCAGATGCTGGAGTTCACCCTGACCCGTAAAATCGTGCTGGGTATCTTCGTCGCCGCCTTTGCCGTGATGATCTACGGTGTGGCCGTGCTGGGCTGGTGGATGGCGCAGATCTCCGGCGTGTTCCTGGCTGCCGCCATCATCGTTGGTCTTATCTCCCGCATGAGCGAGGAGGAGCTGACCTCCAACTTTATCGACGGTGCCCGCGACCTGCTGGGTGTGGCGCTGATCATCGGTATCGCCCGTGGTATCGTGGTAGTGATGGATAACGGCATGATCACTCACACCATTTTGCACAGTGCAGAAGGGATCGTGACCGGCCTCTCCACCATCGTCTTTATCAACGTGATGTTCGTGCTGGAAGTGGTGCTCTCCTTCCTGGTGCCGTCCTCCTCCGGTCTGGCCGTACTGACCATGCCGATCATGGCGCCGCTGGCCGACTTCGCCAACGTGGGCCGCGATCTGGTGGTGACTGCTTACCAGTCTGCCTCCGGTCTGGTGAACCTGGTGACCCCGACCTCCGCCGTGGTCATGGGCGGTCTGGCCATCGCCAAGGTGCCTTATGTGCGCTGGCTGAAGTGGGTGGCTCCGCTGCTCGGTATCCTGACCGTGCTGATCGTGGTCTGCCTGAGCCTGGGCGCCGTGCTCTCCTGAGGGATAACAAGCAAGATGAAACGGGAGCCTGCGGGCTCCCGTTTTTTATGGGCGCAAGAAGTGATGGGCACAAAGTAGCAGGTAACAAAAAGGCGACCCGCGGGTCGCCTCAGTGCATTTTGGGGAGAGAGCTTAGCGGGCCTGCGCCAGTGTGCGCACCACGGCGGCATGGGCCTGACGGGTGCGGCTGATATGGCGCGGCGCGACCAGCACCACGTCATTGCCCGCGACGGCGCCCATGATCTCGGGATTGGCGTTGCGATCCAGCAGGCGGGCCACCACGGTGGCGGCCCCCGGGGTGGTGTGGATCAGCACCATCTGCTGGTTGTGTACCACTTCGCGCACCATGTCGTGGATCGAGCGGGTACTGCCGGCGGGTTCCAGCTGCTCATCGACCAGGGTGTAGACCTTCTTGCCGTTGGCATTTTGCGCCTTGGCGACGCCGAGACGGCGCAGCAGGCGGGAGATGGTGGACTGGCTGATGTCGGCAAAGCCGCGCTCCGACAGCTCGCGACGGATCTCTTCCTGGGTGCTGTAGCAGTGCTGACCGATGATCTGGCGACAGGCATCCAGCTGGGCCAGATCGGGCTCTTGGGCAACGGGACGACTGAGGGTTTTGACCACGGCGAATTCCTTTGATGATGACCGGAGGTAAACGCGCGATATCTGCCATAGCAGTCAGTTATCAGGCAAAAACACTGATAATCCATCTATATGCAGGGAATGAGCGGGCATTACCATCTTGCGATGGCAAATTATAGCTGACTGGAAATTCGGTGATGTGACAGGGTTCAAAAATGGGCCCCGCGGGGCCCAATCAGATATCAGTAACGCTCGCTGACGATGTCCTGAGTGAAGGACTTCTCGCAATATTTGCACTTCATCCGTACCACGCCTTTCACTTCGCGCACCCGGAAGTAGCTGTCCACCGGCTCGTTGTGGGAGATGCAGTTGGAGTTGGGGCAGTGGAACACCCCGGCGATGAACTCCGGCAGCTCCAGCAGGTGCTTCTTCACAACATTGAAGTCTTCGATGATGTTGACTGTCGCCTTGGGGGCGAACAGCGCCAGCTGGTTGGCCTGCTGTTCGGTCAGGCGGGTGTTCTCAATCTTGATGAGATCCTTCTTGCCCAGCGCGCCGGATTTCAGGTTGAAGCCGACGGTGATCCGCTCCTGGGTTTCAACCAGCTGGAACAGCTTGAGGATCTTGATGCCCTGGCCAGCGGGGATGTGATCGATGACGGAGCCGTGACGGATGGCTTCGACTTGCAGTTGGTTCTTGTCAGACATGATATTCCCCTAAGCTCAGACAGTTTCGTTCAGTACCAGTGCCAGCAGCGCCTGGCGTGCATAGACCCCGTTCTCCGCCTGCTGGAAGTAGCAAGCGTGGGGAGTCTTGTCGACCGCCACATCGATCTCGTCGACGCGGGGCAGGGGATGCAGGATCTTCATGGTGGGCTTGGCCCCTTCCAGAGTCGCCAGCTCCAGAATGAACTTGGCAGCCATGTGCTTGTATTCAGTCTCGTCGAAGCGCTCTTTCTGGACGCGGGTCATGTAGAGGATGTCCAGCTCCGGCATCACCTCTTCCATGGTCTGGTGGACGCTGAACTGGATACCCTTCTCTTCCAGCTCTTCGCAGATGTAGTCCGGCATCGCCAGCGCTTCCGGGGAGATGAAGAAGAAGCGGCAGTTGAACAGGCTGAGGGCCTGGGCCAGCGAGTGCACGGTGCGGCCATATTTCAGGTCACCGACGAAGGCGACGTTGAGGTTGTCCAGACGACCCTGGGTCTCATGGATGGTGAACAGGTCGAGAAGGGTCTGGCTCGGATGCTGGTTGGAGCCGTCGCCGCCGTTGATGACCGGCACGCGGGAGAACTCGGAGGCCAGACGGGCCGCGCCCTCTTTCGGGTGGCGCATCACCACCGCATCCGAGTAGGAGCCGATGATCTTGATGGAGTCAGCCAGCGTCTCGCCCTTCTTGGCGCTGGTGTTGCCACCGTCGGCGAAGCCGATGATGTTGCCGCCAAGGCGCTGTACCGCGGTCTCGAAGGAGAGGCGGGTGCGGGTGGAGGCTTCGAAGAAGCAGCTGGCAACCAGCTTGTCTTTCAACAGGCTGGTGTCAGGTTCAGCCTTCAACCGTTGTGCGGTTGAGACTACCAGTTCCATTTCTGACCGGGTCAGGTCCGAAATGGAGATGACATGTTTCTTATAGAGTGGATTGGTCATCGTCTGCATTCCCTTTGACATCATTGGAGGTTTTTCGGGCACAAAAAAAAGCCCCTGAAACAGGGGCTTTTTTTAAAAATAACTGGGGATCGTTGGGGTGGGAACCGGAAACAACGGGGCCGCTCTGGTGCGCACCACCCGTCTGCAAGGCTGTTTTCTGAATCAAAAACTGCATCGTTTCTTCCCGACCTTTTTCAAAACCGGACAGATTATAGGGCCGCTTTTTTAATTGTCAAAATTTTATTTCCGATGCCAATTTCAGCATAAAAAACGTTTAAGTGGCGGAAACATGACGACAAATCCACACCTTGTGCGTCTCTTGCAGCGATTCCCCATCGCGGGCCATGGCGCGCAAATAACCGAGTCTGTGGTGTCCTTCCAGCAGGCAGTAGGGGCGGGGTAGGGGATGACCGTTCGGGTAGCTGGCTCCCTCTTCCGGCACCAGCACGATGACAGGTTCGGGCCAGGTGCCTTCGCTCAGCATCTTCTCGCCGAGCCAGGAGCGACGCACATAGCGGTTGCTGCGCAGCATCTCGCCCCAGCGCTCGATCACCTCCATATGGCGGGAGTCCACCTGATCCACCAGTTGCGCGGTGGGCCAGCTTTCACAGGTGAACTGATGGCTGGCGAGATCGATAAAGCTCCAGTTGGACTCAAAACCGCGCCAATGGCGGTAAATCCACTGGGAAAGCACATTTTCAGGAATAAAGGGCACCAGTGGTGCGACCCGTTCAAGATAGGCTGGCAGGGACTCTGTCTTGCGTTCATCCCTGAAGTTGAGGGGCGCCAGTTGTTGGAGCAATCGGTAATTGAGCATAAGTGGCCTCCCGGTACCTGATTTCACCCTACCCCCATTTATGTCCCATTCCTACCCCGGCAGGGCTGCAAATACAGCAAGTTATCCCGCTTTGCTGCACAAACAACCGCGACTTGTTCGGGATTTGTGCAATTGCATCGAAAGCGTAAAAAAAGCCTTTACCTTTGATCTCCACTTTGTATACTACGCCTCGTTTGTTGCAGGGGCGTAGTTCCAATTGGTAGAACAGCGGTCTCCAAAACCGATGGTTGCGGGTTCGAGTCCTGCCGCCCCTGCCATTTTCAGAAAGGCCAGCTCATTGAGCTGGCCTTTCGCATTTCCGGCGTTCGCCAATTTATCCCTCTCTCCTTTCTCTTCTCCTTCTTGCCGCTAGCCCTCGGTGACTGTGGTCACATTGATCTCGATGTCTGCTGCAAGAGCGTTCAATGTGCAGCAACCCGCTGTTTCAGGACGGTGACCAGCCGCTGGTGGCGGGCGGGGAGTGGCCACTCGGCGCGGTAGATCAGCCAGAGTGTGTCGATCACTTCAATGCTGCTCTGGATCACCCGGATCTTCTCCTGCTGGGCAAAGGCGGTGACGGCGAAGCGGGGCAGCACGGTAAAGCCGAGGCCGCGGGCGACCGGCTCCAGGATCAGGCCGATCTGGTTGGTAAAGCCGCGCAGGGGGATCTCGTCAACGCGCTGGCCGGGGTAGCGTCGTCCCAACAGGCGTTGTGCCATGCTGCGGCCATCCGGGTGGTCGATAAAGCCGAGCTTGCAGAGGTGCTGCCAGCTCTGCTCCTCGCCGTCGTTGGGCACCACCAGACAGAGGGGTTCGCGGGCGAAGGGCTCGGCGGCGATGCTGGGGTGTTCCGGCGGCTGATCCACCAGTCCCAGATCGCTGCGCCCCGCCAGTACCGCCTGCACTATGTCGGGGGTGGGGGCAAAGCGATGCTGGATGGTGAGTCCGGGGTGCTCCTGTTGCTGGTCGAGCAGCAGAGGATAGAGCAGCAGACCGATGCTGCCCGGGGTGGACAGGGTGATGGCGCCGCGGTGAGGGTCATCGTCAGAGAGGCGCGCCCGCAGCTGTTCGGCGGCCTGCGCCTGCTGGCGGGCGAAGTCGAGCAGCACCAACCCGCGCGGAGTGAGCTCCAGCTGACGGGGCTTGCGCAGCAGCAGAGGGCCAAATTCGGCCTCGAGACGCGAGATATGCTGACTGACGGCGGCCTGGGTGAGATCCAGCCGCTCGGCGGCGCGGGTAAAGCTGCCGGTTTCATGCACCACCACCAGGGTATGGAGCCAGAGTGGATTAACCATAAATTTAATTTATGCATTCCATTAGTTTGACCTTATTTTTCATTATGTCGCCCCTTCCTATCATGTCACCTGTTTCCCACACACAATTTCAAGGTGACGTATGACCTATCCACGCAACTTCTCCCACATCGGCATCACGGTGACTGACCTCGACAAAGCGGTCGAGTTCTATACCAAGGTGATGGGCTGGTATCTCATCATGCCGGCCACCACCATCACCGAGGATGACTCCGCCATCGGCGTGATGTGTAACGACGTGTTCGGCCCGGGTTGGGGTTCTTTTCGCATCGCCCACCTCTCTACCGGCGACAAGATCGGCATCGAGCTGTTCGAGTTCCCCAACAGCGAGCGCCGTGAGAACAACTTCGAATTCTGGAAGACCGGTGTGTTCCACTTCAGCGTTCAGGATCCGGATGTCGAGGGGCTGGCGGCGCGCATCGTCGCGGCGGGCGGCAAGCAGCGGATGCCGGTGCGCGAGTACTACCCGGGCGAGAAGCCCTACCGCATGGTCTACATGGAAGATCCCTTCGGCAATATCGTCGAGATCTACAGCCACAGCTATGAGCTGACCTACTCCGCCGGTGCATATCAGGGGTAAGTGACAGGCCGCCTTCGGGCGGCCTGCTGCTTTGTTGTTACAAGAGTCAGTAGCATGGAATAGCGATCTGGTTCACACGAATAGCGTGTTCTGTTGTTGATAGATGGGAAAATATACAGATTCACTAAAGTCTGTTCATATTGCGGCCGATAGCCTTTGATACATCAGGGTTTTCCCTGCCTGACACAACAACAAGGATTCGTCGTCATGACCCTCTCTCTGCGCGGCAAGCTGCTGGCCACCAGTCTTGGTGTGGTGCTGCTGATGGCATCACTGCTCGGCATCGTTGCCTTTCACACCCTAAAATCCCGCACCATGAGCGCCATCCAGAGCGAGGCGGTCAACTATGGCCACGCCTACTCGGTCGCCATCGGCGACTGGATGACGGATCGCAAGAACACCGTCCATGCGCTGGTCAACCTGATCAGCGATAACCCCCAAGCCGAGCTGGTGCCGCACCTGAAGCAGGCCTACACCTCCGGCGGCTTCGGCCTCACCTATTTTGGCTCCGCGCAGGGGGTGATGACCCGGCAGGATCCCTCCCTCAACACCGGCAACTATGACCCGCGCGAGCGCCCCTGGTATCAGGATGCGGTGAAGGCGGGGCAGCTCATCGTCACTGCCCCCTACGTCAGCGTCACCATGCAGAAGCTGGTAGTCACCCTCTCCGAGCCGGTACGCCATCAGGGGGAGCTGGTCGGCGCCGTGGGGGCCAACCTGGCGCTCGACAAGCTGATCGATGAAGTGCTGGCGATGAAGGTGCAGGGTGAGGGCTATGCCATGCTGCTCGACAGCAGTGGCCTCATCGTCGGTCATCCGCAGAAGGATCTGGCGCTCAAGCCCATCGCCGAGCTGGCGCCGGGACTCTCTGCCGCCACCTTCCAGCAGTGGGGCCGTGAAAACAGCGAGCTGCACGCCGCCACCCTCGACGGGCGGGATGTGCTGCTGGCGGTACAACCGGTACCGGGCACCGACTGGCTGCTGGCCATGGTGATGTATCGCGATGTGCTGGAGGCGCCGCTCAGCAGCCTGCTGTGGGAGCTGGTGGGGCTGACTCTGGTGCTGATGCTGGTGTTCAGCGCCCTGCTCACCGCCACCTTCAAATACCTGTTCGCCGATCTCGGTCGGGTCGCGCACGCCCTGCACGACATTGCCCACGGCGAGGGGGATCTCACCGTTCACATCAACACTCACAGCAAGGATGAGGTGGGTCAGCTGGCCCAGAACTTTAACCAGTTTGTGGCGCGGCTGCACGGTATCGTCAGCCGGTTGCGGGATGTGACCGTCGAGCTGGCGGCCCAGTCCCGTGCCCAGGCGGCCGGGGCGCAGGCTCGCAGTCAGCGGGTGCGCCAGCAGCAGGACGAGATCGTGATGGTGGCGACCGCGGTGACTGAGATGGCTTCCGCCACTCAGGAGATCGCCGGTAACGCCGAGTTTGCCGCCACCACCGCCACCGATGCGGTTGCACTGGCGGTCGCCGGTCAATCCCAGGTTGGCCAGAGTCAGCGCAGCATTACCGGTCTGGCGGACGAAGTGGCCGATGCCAGCCAGATCATCAATGAGCTCGACAGCCATGCCCAGAAGATCAGCGGCATTCTGGCGACCATCAGCGGCATCGCCGAGCAGACCAACCTGCTGGCGCTCAACGCCGCCATCGAGGCGGCCCGGGCCGGTGAGCAGGGCCGCGGTTTTGCGGTAGTGGCGGACGAGGTGCGGGTGCTGTCGCGCCGCACTCACGACTCCACCGACGAGATCCAGCAGATGATCGAGACCCTGCAGCAGACTACCCGTCGCGCCGTGGGTGGCATGGAGACCAGCCGTCAGCTGGCGGGTACCAGCGTGGAGGATGCGGAAGCCGCCAACCAGAGCCTTGCCCGGATCAACGAGGCGATCGGTTCCATCAGCGACATGGCGACCCAGATCGCCGCAGCGGCCGAGGAGCAGACCTCGGTGACCGGCGAGATCAGCCGCAATACCGAGAATATCCGCCACGTCTCGCAAGAGCTGGCCGAGCAGGCGGGCAGCGAGGCGGCGCAGGCGGCCGAACTCAAGTCGTTGACCGAGCGGCTTGAGCAGGAGATCGGCCGCTTCCGGCTCTGACATCCCGCCACGCCAGCAACAGAAAGGGCAGCCCGCGGGCTGCCCTTTGCTATTTTACGACTGGCTTAAGGGGTCTGCTTGACCCAAATCAGCTGGTCGGTAGCAAAGCCCAGCGACTTCGCCTTGGCGACCAGCGCATCCACCTTCGCCTTGGGCGGATTGGGGGAGCGGGAGAGGATCCAGAGATAGTCGTGGTTGTAGCTGGTCACCAGCGAGAGCTGGTAATCGGGGTCGAGGTCGATGACGTTGTAGCCGCCGTAGAAGGGGCCGAAGAAGCTCACCTTGAGTCGCGCCTCGTCCGGGTTGCCGACGAAGTAGGCCTTGCCTTCGGCTTCGCGCCAGCTGCCATCGCTCTGCTTGCCGCGGTTGAGCACCTTGACGCCGCCATCGTCCCGCAGGCTGTAGGTGGCGCTCACCTGCTCCAGCCCCCGTTCGAAGCTGTGGTCGAGGCGGGCAATCTCGTACCAGGTACCGAGATAACGATCGAGCTGGAAGCCGGTGACGGGGCGGATGCCATCGGCAATCCCGGTACAGGCCGTTAGCAGTAAAGCGGTGAACAGGCAAAGCAGTGAACGCATAGTAATCCCTCTCTTGTTATCCCTCAATGATGCGCAGCTGGCCATCCCGGAAGCGGGAGGCCTGATCCGTCGGCGTGCTGCCGAAGAAGCGCTTGTACTCCCGACTGAACTGGGAGTTGCTCTCGTAACCGACTCTGGCCGCCGCGGTGCCCGCCTTGATGCCGTCGTGCAGCATCATCATCCGCGCCTTGTGCAGGCGAAACGACTTGATGTACTGCAGCGGCGAGGTGGCGGTGACCGCCTTGAAGTGGTGGTGAAAGGCGGAGACGCTCATGTTCACCTCCCGCGCCAGCTCCTCCATGGTGAGGTTGTCGGCATAACGGGACTCTATCATACGCAGCACCCGGGCGATCTGGCCCACATGGTTGTGGCGATTGGCGAGCGCTTGCAGCGCCGGGCCGCCCCCCTCGGTGAGGGCGTGGAACAGCATCTCGCGTACCGTCTGCGGCCCCAGCACCCTGGCGTGCAGCGGGTTGTCCATCAGCTCGATCAGTCGCTCGGCAGCGCAAAACATGGTTTCGGACAGGGGGACCGAGTGGACGCCGCTCTTTTGCGGCGCGGGGGCGGGCAGGGCATCGCCCAGCTCCAGCAGCAGCTCTTGCAGGGTGACCAGATCGATCTCGATGGTAAAACCGATAAGCGGCTGCTCGGGGGAGGCGAAGCACTCGCACTCGCAGGGGAGCGGCAGGGTCATCAGCAGATAGTGGTTGGGGTCGTAGCGAAACACCTGATCCGCCAGATAACCCACCTTGTGCCCCTGCAGGATTACGATCATCCGCGGTTGGTAGAGCACCGGGGTGCGGCCATGGTGTTCGGTGGTATAGATGAGGTTGACCTGTTTCACCGGTGATGGGGTGATGCCGGGGGCGGTGACGTGGCGGGTCAATCTGGTTGCGAGGTCGCTGTAACGGTTTTGCATGGGCGCTCTTTGATTCGACAGTTCCAGTTTTCGCTGCTTTGTAGAAATAGGCAAGAATAAAGCAGGATGTTGCCTTGATGGTAGGGTGGTTCTGGAGAAAAATGCAATCACGATTTCGCGGCCAGGCCGCCCTGACTATCAGAAGAAGGCAATGTCGATGAACAACTTTACTCTCCATACCCCGACCAAAATCCTGTTCGGCCAAGGGCAGATCGCCCAGCTGCGCGAGCAGCTTCCGAGCGATGCCCGCGTCATGATCACCTATGGCGGCGGCAGCGTGGTACGCAGCGGCCTGCTGGAGCAGATCCGCAACGAGCTGGCCGGCATGACCCTGTTTGAATTTGGCGGCATCGAGCCGAACCCGGCCTACGAGACCCTGATGGGCGCCGTGGAGCTGGCCCGTGCCGAGCGGGTCGACTTCCTGCTCGCCGTTGGCGGTGGTTCCGTGCTCGATGGCACCAAGTTTATCGCCGCTGCCGCGCACTACGATCTGGCCAAGGATCCCTGGCACATTCTCGAGACCGTCGGCAGCGAAGTGCGTTCCGCCATCCCGCTCGGCTCGGTGCTGACCCTGCCGGCGACCGGTTCCGAAATGAACATGGGCGCCGTCATCACCCGTCGCAGCAGTGGCGACAAGGTGCACTTCTTCTCGCCGTTCGTGATGCCGCGTTTCGCCGTGCTGGATCCGGTGCTCACCTACACCCTGCCCGAGCGTCAGGTGGCGAACGGGGTAGTGGATGCTTTCGTCCACATCGTGGAGCAGTACCTCACCTATCCGGTCAACGCCAAGGTGCAGGATCGCTTCGCTGAAGGCTTGCTGCTGACCCTGATCGAAGAGGGCCCCAAGGCGCTGGCCGAGCCGCACAACTACGAGGTGCGCGCCAACATCATGTGGAGCGCCACCATGGCGTTGAACGGCCTGATCGGCGCCGGTGTGCCGCAGGATTGGGCCACCCACATGCTGGGTCACGAGCTGACTGCCCTGCACGGCCTCGACCACGCCCAGACTCTGGCGGTGGTGCTGCCCGCCCTGCTGCAGGCCAAGCGCAAACAGAAACATGCCAAGCTGCTGCAATACGCAGAGCGGGTGTGGGGTCTGAACAGCGGCAGCGAAGCGGAGCGCATCGATGATGCCATCGCCGCGACCCGCGACTTCTTCGAGCGGATGGGGGTCAAGACCCGACTGCGCGACTACGGTCTGAAAGATCTGGGTATCGACACCCTGATCGGCAAGCTGGGTGAGCACGGTATGACCCGTCTGGGCGAGCACGGCGATATCGATCTGGTGCAGAGCCAGCATATTTATGAAGCGGCCTGGTAAGGGCCGCCAATCGGTGCCAAACGGGCGAAACGATTGAATTGCCGGGGCCCTCTCCCGCTATCTGGCGGCTGAGCGGCCCCGCTTTTGTTGGGAAAATGTTACTTTTCGGCGTTTCGCTGCGAGAAGTGAGACGAAAGCGGATTTCGTAAGAACAAAAAACGCTAAGATAGAGGGCCGGTAAAACATTTTTTTTGACTGGTTGGATCACTTTTTTCAGCCGTTTTTACTGGTATAAGCCTCTAATTTGGTTTGTTTTTTTTAATCGTAGCCAGGGATGGGCTGAATTCTGTACGAGTGCCGTCGGGACTGCGGTTGTAATAAAACTCCAAAATTTGATACTAATCACCTTCGCGCCTGAAAAGCGGGGGCCTGACCATGACAGGAGGTTGAGGTAAAGCCTACTGATTTTCATAACAAAGAGCCCTGGACCTGCACTTTGGTCATGTCTTGTTTCGTCAGAAGTGAGACACTGGGCAGCGATTGTTTATTAACCATCAGGGAATAGTCATGCAGATTGGAATACCGAGAGAGAGTCTCGCCGGTGAGACCCGGGTCGCAGCGACCCCGGCTACCGTCGAGCAGCTGAAAAAGCTCGGCTTCGAGGTCGCCATCGAGACCGGCGCAGGCCTGTCGGCCAGCTTCGATGATGCCGCCTTCGAGGCTGCCGGTGCCAGCGTGGTGCCGAATGTCTGGCAAGCCGACCTTATCTTCAAGGTCAATGCGCCGACCGATGCCGAGATCGCACAAATTAAAGATGGCGCCACTCTGGTGAGCTTCATCTGGCCTGCCCAGAACCCTGAGCTGGTCAAGAAGCTGTCCGAGCGCAACATCAATGTGATGGCGATGGATATGGTGCCGCGGATCTCCCGTGCCCAGTCCCTCGATGCCCTCTCCTCCATGGCCAACATCGGTGGCTATCGCGCCGTGGTTGAAGCTGCGCACCAGTTCGGTCGCTTCTTCACCGGTCAAATCACCGCAGCCGGTAAAGTGCCGCCTGCCAAGGTACTGGTGATTGGTGCCGGTGTTGCCGGTCTGGCTGCCATCGGTACGGCCGGTTCCCTAGGCGCCATCGTGCGTGCGTTCGATACCCGTCTGGAAGTGGCCGAGCAGATCGAATCCATGGGGGGGGAATTCCTCAAGCTGGACTTCGGTGGCGAAGACGGCGCATCCAGCGATGGTTACGCCAAAGTCATGTCTGATGAGTTCATCAAGGCCGAGATGGAGCTGTTTGCCCAGCAGGCCAAAGAGGTGGACATCATCATCACCACCGCCCTGATCCCGGGCAAGCCGGCTCCCAAGCTGATCACCAAAGAGATGGTCGACAGCATGAAGCCGGGCTCCGTCATCGTGGACATGGCCGCTCAGGCTGGCGGCAACTGTGAATACACAGTGCCGGGTGAGCTGCATGTCACCGACAACGGCGTCAAGGTGATTGGTTACACCGATCTGCCGGGTCGTCTGCCTGCCCAATCCTCCCAGCTCTACGGTACCAACCTAGTCAACCTGATGAAGCTGATGTGCAAGGAGAAGGACGGCAACGTTGCCATCGACTTCGAAGACGTGGTTCAGCGCAACATGACGGTGATCCAGGCCGGTGAAGTGACCTTCCCGCCGCCCGCCATCTCTGTCTCTGCTGCCCCGCAGAAACCGGCCGCCGCTAAACCGGCAGCCAAGAAGGAAGAGGCCAAGCCCTCCAACAAGAAGTTCGTGTTCGGTGCCCTCGGCATCGCCGCCTTCGGCTGGATCGCCTCCGTTGCCCCGGCAGCCTTCCTCTCCCACTTTACCGTATTCATCCTGGCCTGTGTGGTCGGTTACTACGTGGTGTGGAACGTCTCTCACGCCCTGCACACGCCGCTGATGTCGGTCACCAATGCCATCTCCGGCATTATCGTGGTCGGTGCCCTGCTGCAGATCGGGCAAGGGTCGACCCTGGTCACCGCGCTGGCGTTCGTCGCCGTGCTGATTGCCAGTATCAACATCTTCGGCGGCTTCACCGTCACTCAGCGCATGCTGAAGATGTTCCGTAAGGATTAAGGGGGTTTAACGTGTCTCAAGGACTGGTAACAGCATCCTATATCGTTGCCGCCGTGCTCTTCATCCTCAGTCTCGCGGGACTGTCGAAGCAAGAAACGGCCAAGCATGGCAACTTGTTCGGTATCGCGGGTATGGCTATCGCCCTGCTCGCCACCGTATTCAACCCGGAGACCAGTGGTGTTCACTGGATCATCCTGGCCATGGTGATCGGCGGTGCCATCGGCGTGCGTCTGGCACTCAAGGTCGAAATGACCGAGATGCCCGAGCTGGTGGCCGTGCTGCACAGCTTCGTGGGTATGGCGGCAGTACTGGTAGGCTTCAACAGCTTCATCGATCTGCACCCATCTGCACCTGCTGAGGTCGTCGTCTCCGTCGGTTCCAACCTGGATGCCACCCTGGCAGCCGCCCGTGCGGCGTTCGAGCAGGCCAACAGCGTTGCTCAGGTCGAGCACCTGACCGGCGCCATGCTGAACATCCACCTGGTCGAGATCTTCCTGGGCGTCTTCATCGGTGCCGTAACCTTTACCGGTTCCGTGGTTGCCTTCGGCAAACTGCGTGGTCTCATCTCCTCCAAGCCACTGATGCTGCCGCACCGCCACAAGCTGAACCTGCTGGCCGTGGTCGCCTCGCTGGCACTGATGATCTACTTCGTCAACGCGGGCGGCTCTACCTTCGCCCTGCTGGTGATGACCCTGATCGCCTTCGCCTTCGGCTGGCACCTGGTTGCCTCCATCGGTGGTGCAGACATGCCGGTGGTGGTCTCCATGCTGAACTCCTACTCCGGTTGGGCGGCAGCGGCGGCGGGCTTCATGCTCTCCAATGACCTGCTGATCGTCACCGGTGCTCTGGTTGGCTCCTCCGGTGCGATCCTCTCTTACATCATGTGTAAGGCGATGAACCGCTCCTTCATCTCCGTGATCGCCGGTGGCTTCGGCTCCGATGGCGTGGCCTCCACGGCTGATCAGGAGATGGGCGAATACCGCGAAACCAGCGCCGAGGAAGTGGCTGACCTGCTGAAGAACTCCAGCTCCGTCATCATCACCCCGGGCTACGGTATGGCGGTGGCGCAGGCCCAGTATCCGGTGGCTGAAATCACCCAGAAGCTGCGTGATCGCGGCGTCAAGGTGCGCTTCGGTATCCACCCGGTTGCCGGTCGTCTGCCTGGCCACATGAACGTGCTGCTGGCGGAAGCGAAAGTACCGTATGACATCGTGCTGGAAATGGACGAGATCAACGAGGACTTCGCCGATACCGATACCGTGCTGGTGATCGGTGCCAACGACACCGTCAACCCGGCCGCGATGGAAGATCCGGGCAGCCCGATCGCCGGTATGCCGGTGCTGGAAGTGTGGAAAGCGCAGAACGTCATCGGCTTCAAGCGCTCCATGAACACTGGCTACGCGGGTGTCCAGAACCCGCTGTTCTTCAAGGAAAATACCCAGATGCTGTTTGGCGATGCCAAGGCCAGCGTCGAGGCAATCCTGAAAGCACTGTAAGTGCCATTCAGAGAGTGGATCTCAAGGAGGCTTCGGCCTCCTTTTTTATTGCCCATCCCTTGTATATCCTCAATCCATACGGACCATGAGGGATCTCCATGATGTGGTGTCAGGGTTGGCGAATGATCGGGTTGTACGGCTGGCTGCTGGCCTCCCTGTTTGGTGCTGGTTCGGCCGTGGCGACGAACGAGCCGCCGACTCTGACGCTGCTGACCGAGCTGTGGCCCCCTTATGTGATGCGTGGTGACAATGGCGAGCTGGCTGGCGCCGATCTCGATCTGGCCTGTACCGTGTTGCGCCAGATGGGTTATCGCACTGAAATCAGGGTGCTGCCCTGGAAGCGGGTTCTGCAGCAGGCCCGTCTCAGGCAGGGGGATGCGGTGCTCGATGTCTTCTTTGAACCTTCCCGCCAGCACTGGCTCCACTACCCCGAAGAGCCGCTCTCTTATAGCGGTGAAGTGCTCTTCTATCCGACGGCTCGTCCGGTAGATTTCAGTCAGCTCTCCGACCTCAAGGGTCTGCGGATAGGTATTCAGGAAGATTATGCCTACAGCCCCGATTTTCTGACCGATCCCGGGGTGATCCGGATGCCGATGACGGGGGAGGGGAATGCCATCAAACAGCTGCATCTGATGATGGCAGGTCGGCTGGACGGGGTGGTGCTCAACGAGCGGGTCGGTCGCTATTTGCTGCATACCCAGGGGTTGCAGGATCAGGTGAGCCACGGCTCGCGTCTGCTGACCGACGACAACCGCAACTTCCTCGCGTTTACCCACAAGCCCGGCCACGACCAGCTGGCTATCCGCTTCTCCTCTGCCCTCAAGGCGTTCAAACAGACTCCCGCCTACAAGCAACTGCTGGCCCGCTATCACCTCTGAGTTGCCGCCCTGCTGTGCGCCGCTTCACAATTTGTCGCACTTTGTTAAAAGGTGGGCATAATGGCGAACAAAAAGGGGATGCCGCTCAACATTAGTTGATCTTGTTGATAGTAGAATCAACTGCGGTTTACTCAAAGTTACTCATATATGTCCACAGCAGCCACCACTGACCAGATCAATTCGTTAACGGATGAAGAACGTCATCTGATCGCCAGTTTCGAGCCCGCGGTCGAGGCGCTGGCCGCGCTGTTTGGCGCAGGGTGCGAGGTGGTGTTGCATGCGTTCGATACGCTGGATGCATCGGTTATCAAGATTGCCAACGGCCATGTCACTGGTCGCCGGGAGGGGGCGCCGGTCACCGACTTTGCCCTCAACCGCTTGCAGGGGGAGGCGGGCAGCCAGTGGAACAGCTACTTCAGCCGTACCCGCGACGGGACGCTGATGAAGTCCTCCTCCATCACCATCAGCAACCGGCAGGGCAAGCCCATCGGCATGCTCTGCGTGAACTTCAGTCTGGATACCTCCCTTGGCTGCCTGCTCGATACCTTTGCGCTGCCCGCGGCACCGGCGCCGCTCAACAACGAGACCTTTGCCAGCTCGGTGGACGATCTGGTGACTCAGGTGATTGAGAAGGTGGATCGGGACGATTCGCTCTCCTGTACGGTGCGCAACAAGGAGATAGTGACCCGGCTCTTCGACATGGGGATCTTCGAGATCAAGGAGGCGGCCCAGCTGGTTGCCCGGATGCTCGGCATCTCCCGTCATACTGTTTATCTGCATATCCGTAATCACAAAGCGGATCTGAACAAGCAATAACTGCCTGCGGGCACCCTGAACATGAGAAACACTGCGATGAAAGCACAATGGACCGACTTTATTACCCTGCTCAAGCGTGAAGTGGTGCCGGCCCTGGGCTGTACCGAGCCGATGTCGGTGGCGCTGGCGGCGGCCAACTGCCGCAAGCTGCTGGGGGAGACCCCGACCCGCATCAGCGTCTGGGTCAGTGGCAATCTGTTCAAGAACGGCATGGGGGTCGGAGTACCGGGCACCGGCATGATCGGTCTGCCGGTGGCCGCTGCGGTCGGCATCACAGGGGGCAATCCCGATGCCGGGCTGGAGGTGCTCAAGACCCTCACACCAGAACAGGTGGAAGCGGCCAAGGTGTTGCTGCCGGTGATCAAGGTGGATGTGAAGGATGTGCCGGACGTGCTCTACGCCGAGGTGCTGGCCGAAGTGGAGGGCCATAACGCCCGGGTGGTGATCTGTACCGACCACACCCGCATCATACTGATGGAGAAGGATGGCGAGGTGCTGATGGAGCAGAACAGCGCCCCCGGCGTGCAGATCCAGCCAGCCAAATCCGCCAAACCGGCCATGACCCTGCGGGAGATCGTCGATTTTGCATTGGAAGTGCCGCTGGCGGAGATCGACTTTATCCGCGAGGCCGCCACCATGAATCAGGCGCTAGCAGATGAAGGGTTGCAGGGTTACGGCCTGAAGATCGGCAAGATCCTCACCGAGCAGGTGGAGCGCAAGCTGCTCTCCGATGACCTGATGACTCTGGCGATGCGCCTCTCCTCCGCTGCCTCCGATGCACGGATGGATGGTGCCATGCTGCCCGCCATGTCCAACTCCGGTTCCGGCAATCAGGGCATTGCCGCCACCATGCCGGTGGTCGCGGCTGCCCGCTTCCTCAAGGCGAGCGACGAGCAGCTGACCCGGGCACTGGTGATGAGCCATCTGGTGGCCATCTACATCAAGACCTATCAGAACAAGCTGTCAGCCCTCTGTGCCGCCAGTACCGCCGCCATGGGTGCCGGTGCCGCCATCACCTGGCTGCTGGGTGGCCAGTATCAGCAGATCAGCCACTGCATCAACAACATGATTGGCGATGTCTCCGGCATCATCTGCGACGGTGCGGGCAGCGCCTGCTCCATGAAGGTCTCCACCTCCACCTCGGCGGCGGTAAAGTCTTCGCTGATGGCCATCAACAACCTGCATGTCCCCCAGAGCGAGGGGATCGTCTCCGATGACGTGGATCAGACCATCGCCAATCTGGGTCGCCTCTCCAAAGAGGGGATGCTGGATACCGACATCGAAATCATCAACATCATGCGAGCGAAACAGCAGAAGCAGTGAATCTGTGACAAGGGGGCGATAGACCCCCTTGTTCTTGTCACGACGGCGCAGACCGTCTGACACGGTTGCCAGGGCAAGCATGGCGCTTGATCTTGTTTCTCGGGCGCAAGCCCGCTTTTTGGGGAGTCATACCATGACATTTAGCGTTATCGGCAATCTGGCCATCGCCGCCATCTTGCTGTTCTTTCTCTACCGGTTACAGGAAAAACATGTGAGCTTCACCCGCCGGGTATTTGCCGGTCTGGGGCTAGGTATTCTGTTCGGCGCCGCGTTGCAACTGCTTTACGGTGCAGGTTCGCCCGTCATTGTTCAGACCATCGACTATCTGGATATCGTGGGTAGCGGCTATGTGAAGCTGCTGCAGATGATCATCATCCCGCTGATCATGGTCTCCATCATCAGCGCTATCTTGAAGCTCAATGGCGGCACTGCGCTGGGCAAGATCAGCGCCATGACCATAGGCGTGCTGATCTTCACCACCGCCATCGCCGCCGGGGCGGGCATCCTGATGTCCAACCTGTTTGGCCTGACTGCTGAAGGGCTCACCTCCGGTGCCGCCGAGAGCGCCCGTGGCGCCGCGCTGCAGACCACCCTCGGTAGCGTCGAGAGCATGTCGTTCGCCAAGATGATGCTGGAGTTCATTCCCGCCAACCCCTTCCTCGACATGACCGGGGCGCGCAAGACCTCCACCATCGCCGTGGTGATCTTCTCCATCTTCATCGGCCTCTCCGCTACCGGCATCGCCCGCAAGAAGCCGGAGATCTTCGCCAGCTTCAGCCACTTCGTGGCCGTGGCTCATGCCATCGTGATGCGAATGGTGACCCTGGTGCTGCGCCTGACCCCGTTTGGTGTACTGGCGCTGATGACCAAGGTGGTCTCCGGCTCCAACTATGCGGATATTCTCAACCTGCTCAGCTTTGTGATGGCCTCTTACGGCGCCATCGCCATCATGTTTGTCGTGCACCTGCTGTTGGTGAGCATGGTCGGCATCAACCCGCTGCGCTTCCTCAAGAAGATCACCCCGGTGCTGGCGTTTGCCTTCACCTCGCGCACCAGTGCGGGCTCCATCCCGATGAACGTGCAGACCCAGACCAAGTCGCTGGGTATTCCTGAGGGGATCGCCAACTTCGCCGCCTCCTTCGGTTCCACCATCGGCCAGAACGGCTGTGCCGGTATCTATCCGGCCATGCTGGCCGTGATGATTGCCCCGACCGTCGGGGTCAACCCGATGGATCCCGGCTTTATCATGACCCTGATCGCCATCATCACCGTCAGCTCCTTCGGGGTGGCCGGGATTGGCGGCGGCGCCACCTTTGCCGCGCTGATCGTGCTTTCCGCGCTGGACTTCCCGGTGGCGCTGGCCGGTCTGCTCATCTCCATCGAGCCGCTGATCGACATGGGCCGTACCGCGCTCAACGTTTCCGGCTCCATCACCGCAGGGACGGTCACCAGCCGCCTGATGGGCGAGACCGACATGCATGTGTTCAACAGCGATCACGAAGTGAGTCTGGACGGCGAAGAGTCCACCGTCTGATTTGCTGTCGGTTGATCTGCCCGTGGAAAGGGGCGACTCTTTCCCGTCATAGACCGCAGGGAGGGCATGCCCTCCCTGCGCCATTGAGAGGAAAAACTATGAGAATTCTGATCATCGGTGGCGAAGCCGCCGGTATGAGCGCGGCCGCCAAGGCGCGCCGACTGGCCAAAGAGGCGGAGATCGTGGTGTATGAGGCCTCCGAAGTGATCTCTTTCGGTGCCTGTGGCCTGCCTTACTTCGTCGGCGACGAGTTTCAGGAGCCCGGTTACATGGCCGAGTTCACCCCTGAGCAGTTCGCCGCCAAGGGGATCGAGGTCAAGATTGGCCATCGGGTGCTGAGCGTCGATGCGGCTGCCCAGACTCTGGTGGTGGAGCACAACGGCGACACCTTCACCGATCGCTACGATCGGCTGATGATCGCCACCGGCGCCCGCGAAGTGATGCCCCCCATCCCCGGCTTGCAGCAGCAAGGGGTATTTGGTCTGCGCCGGATGGCCGACGGGCTGGCGCTGAAGGCGGCGGTGCAAGACAAGAACAATCGCCGCGCCCTGGTGATCGGCTCCGGCTTTATCGGGCTGGAGGTGGTCGAGGCGCTGGTCCATCAGGGCAAAGAGGTGCGTCTTATCGAGCTGGCGGATCGGGTCATCCCCGACGCGTTTGATGGCGAGATCACCCAACACATCGAAACCGAACTGCGCGAGCAGGGGGTCTCTCTCCATCTGGGTGAGCGAGTTGAAGCGCTGCTGGGGGATGGCCGGGTGACCGGCGTGCGCACCAGCCAGGGCGAGTACGAGGCAGATATCGTGGTGGTCTGCACCGGAGTCAAGCCCAACACCGAGTTTCTGGCCGATACCGGCATCGAGCGGCTCGGCAACGGCGCCATCAAGGTGGATCGTCAGGGACGCAGCTCGCTGGCCAACGTCTGGTCAGCCGGTGACTGTGCCAGCGTCTGGCACAGCGTAAAGCAGCAGCAGGTCTATGTACCGCTCGCCACCATCGCCAACAAGTTAGGCCGCATGGTGGGCGAGAACCTGGCGGGTGCCGAGCAGGAGTTCCCGGGTACCCTCGGTTCTGCGGCGCTCAAGGTGCTGGGGCTGGAGGCGGGCCGTACCGGCCTCTCCGAGCAGGAAGCCAGGGCGATGGGCATCGACTATCGCACCGTGGTGATCAAGGATAAGTGCCACACCAACTACTGCCCGGGTCAGTCCGACATTCACGTCAAGCTGGTCTATGAGGCGGGCAGCAAGCGGCTGCTGGGCGGCCAGATCCTCGGTCGCAAGGGGGCGGTCCACCGCATCGACGCGCTGGCGGTTGCCATCACCATGGGAGTGACCACCGAGCAGCTCGGCATGCTGGACTTTGCCTACGCGCCGCCCTTCTCCCGCACCTGGGATGCCCTGAACGTGGCGGGTAATGTAGCGAAGTAAGCGTTGCGATGACGGACGGCGTTGGGAAGGCGCCGTCACGCTGACCCAGCTCTGCAGAGCCCCTGCGGGTAATGTCAGTGGCTAAATTGCAGCGATAAAAAAACCGATGCCAAGGCATCGGTTTTTTGTTACCGGTTTATCCGTATCACTCAGCCACGGCCGAGGCGATTCTCCGGGTAGTTCTTGGCCAGCACTTCGCGGGCGTGCTTGGCCAACTGCGGCATCTTCAGAGCATCGTAAGACTCGACCATGATCTCCAGCGCCTTCTCGGTTTCGGCTGTGTCGGGGTAGGTTTCGACAATCAGCTTGGCCCGGTTGGCGGCCGCGACCAGTGCATCACGCTTCACGTAATACTCGGCGACGCTCAGGTCATATCGGGCCAGACGATTCTTCAGGCCAATCATGCGGGCGCGGGCATCGGCGGCATAGACGCTGTTGGGGTAGTTCTGCAACAGGGTCTTGAAGTCCTGGAATGCCTGACGGGCATAAGCCGGGTCTTTGTCGTCACGACCGATACCGAACAGGCTCTGGAAGAAATTGTAATCCGCCGCCATGTTGGTCAGGCCGCGCATATAGAAGACGTAATCGATATTTTTATGCGCCGGATTGAGGCGGATAAAACGGTCGATATTGGCGATCGCCTGAGCGGTATCATCCTGCTTGTAGTAGGCATAGATGAGGTCAAGCTGCACCTGATTGGAGTAGGCGCCGAACGGGTAGCGAGAGTCCAAAGCCTCCAGCAATTCAGTGGCTTGCACGTAATTGCCAACGTCCAGTTTGAGGCGTGCTTTCTGGTACAGGGTCTCCGGCGGTTCGTCGGGTACCTTGGGTTTGGTGCTGGAACAGCCTGTGATCAAGGTAGCGACCAAGGCGAGCGACATCAGCAGGTGAGACTTCTTTCCCATCAACAACATCCGGTCCATTTCCACGAAATTGGCAAAGTATCCGTTATGCTTGGCTAAAAGAAAAGCTAGAATACCCGGATTATTTCGAATTGATACCCCCCGCTCAAGAGACCATACATGAGCCAGCATATTGAACTGACAGGCGAATTCCAGGATCACCAATTCGGGCAGCGACTCGACCAGGCCCTGGCCGAATTGTTTCCAGACTACTCCCGCACCCGCATCAAGGAGTGGATTTTACAGGACAGAGTGACCCTGGACGGTCAGGTTGCCAACACCCCGCGCGAGAAGATTCTGGCCGGGCAGCAGGTGCATGTGAATGTCGAGCTGGAAGATGATACTCGCTGGGATGCCCAGGATATCGAGCTCAACATCGTTTATGAAGATGAACACATTCTGGTGATCGACAAACCGGCCGGTCTGGTGGTTCACCCGGGCGCAGGTACGCCGGATGGCACCATCCTCAACGCCCTGCTGCACCGCTACCCCGGCATTGCCGAGGTACCTCGCGCCGGTATCGTGCACCGTCTGGATAAAGACACCACAGGTTTGATGGTGGTTGCCAAAACCGTACCCGCACAGACCCATCTGGTGGAAGCGTTGCAGGCGCGCCAGATCACCCGTGAGTACGAAGCGATCGCCATCGGTCACATGACCGCAGGTGGCACCGTCGATGCGCCCATAGGCCGTCACCCGACCCAGCGTACTCATATGGCCGTGGTGCCCAATGGTCGTCCTTCCGTGACTCACTACCGGGTTCACGAGAAGTTCCGTGGCCACACCCGTCTGCGTCTGCGTCTGGAGACCGGCCGTACCCACCAGATCCGTGTCCACATGGCGCACATCAAACATCCGCTGGTGGGTGATCCCGCTTACGGTGGCCGTCTGCGCCCGCTGCGCAACGCGACCCCCGAGCTGACTCAGGCACTGCGTAACTTCAACCGTCAGGCGCTGCATGCCACCATGCTGCAACTGGCTCACCCCATCACGGGTGAAGTGATGCAGTGGCATTCAGCTACACCGCAAGACATGGTGGAGCTGATGGAAGTGCTGCGCGCGGATACTCTCGCCAATCCGGACGATCTGGTCTGGAACTGATGTGATCGGGCCTGCTGCGTCGGTTTCTGGCGTCATCCGGCCCGAACAGATGCCAAACGGGGTTCCCTTGCAGGAGCCCCGTTTTTATATCGGTGAAATTGAAGGAGTCACAGATGAAATGGATCGAACCTGACTGGCCTGCTCCGGCCAATGTCAGAGCCCTGTCAACTACTCGGGATGGCGGGGTAAGCGAGGGGTTTTTCGCCGAGCTGAATCTGGGCGCCCATGTGGGTGACGAACCGGCGCGAGTCGAGTCTAACCGAGCCCGCTTGCAGCAGGCGGCCGCCATCCCGGGGCCCCTCAACTGGCTTAATCAGGTGCACGGCACCGTGGTTCATCAGGTCAGCAGCCATTATCAGCAAGCACCGGATGCCGATGCCGCCTGCGCCCATGAGGCGGATCAGGCCTGTATCGTGATGACTGCCGACTGTCTGCCGGTGCTGTTCTGCGATCGGGCAGGTACCGTGGTCGCAGCGGCCCACGCAGGCTGGCGTGGACTGAAAGAGGGCGTGCTGGAGGCGAGCATCGCCGCCATGGGCTGCGAGCCGGGTGAAATCCTGGCCTGGCTTGGCCCGGCCATTGGCCCCACTGCATTTGAAGTGGGGGGAGAGGTGCGCGAGGCCTTTATGGCTGAGCAGGCTGAATCGGTCGCGGCTTTCGTGCCTTCCGCCAACGACGGCAAATGGTTGGCGGATATCTACCAGCTGGCGCGGTTGCGCCTTGCCCGTGCTGGCGTCACCGCCGTCTATGGCGGCGAATACTGCACCTTCAGCGATAGCGAGCAGTTTTACTCCTATCGTCGCGATGGTCAGACCGGCCGGATGGCCTCCCTCATCTGGTTGGCCCGCTAAGCAATCACCCGCCAAGTAATAGCCCGTCTCTCTCAAGAACAGATCCGTATGAGAGAGGCGGGGATCCTGCCCTCTCCCCGCTTTGCAGAAAAAATAACCAGCCCATGCCCTTGAAATAGCCCGTACGGGCCTCATCTTTCATCTCAGAAAGTTATGTTGTTTGCCGCGCAAGCGGCGTCTGCCTGTTTGAAGGGGGAGTGCAATGCGCCTCGATCGCCTGACCAGCAAATTCCAGATTGCTATTTCCGATGCCCAGTCTCTTGCGCTGGGTCGTGACCACCAATTCATCGAACCCGTTCACCTGATGACCGCACTGGTCAATCAGGATGGCGGCTCTATCCGTCCGTTGCTCACCCTGACCGGGATGGATATCAACGCCCTGCGCTCCCGCCTCGGTGAGGAGCTGGATCGCCTGCCGCGCGTCAGCGGCGTAGAAGGGGACGTGCAGCTCTCCAACGGCCTCGGCCGCCTGCTCAACGTCTGCGACAAACTGGCCCAGCAGCGCAAGGATCAGTTCATCTCCTCCGAGCTGTTCGTGCTGGCTGCCCTCGACGACAAGGGAACGCTGGGCGAGCTGTTGCGCGCTCAGGGGCTGACCAAGGAAAAACTCGAAGCGGCCATCGACAAGGTGCGTGGCGGCAAGAAGGTGGAAGATGCCAACGCCGAGGAGAACCGTCAGGCGCTGGAGAAGTACACCATCGATCTGACCGAGCGGGCCGAAATCGGCAAACTCGACCCGGTGATCGGCCGTGATGACGAGATCCGCCGCACCATTCAGGTGCTGCAACGCCGCACCAAGAACAACCCCGTGCTGATCGGTGCTCCCGGTGTCGGTAAAACCGCTATCGTCGAGGGGCTGGCCCAGCGCATCATCAACGGCGAAGTGCCGGAAGGGCTCAAGAACAAGCGGGTGCTGTCGCTGGACATGGGGGCGCTGGTGGCCGGGGCCAAGTATCGCGGCGAGTTTGAAGAGCGGCTCAAGGCCGTACTGACCGATCTCGCCAAGGAGGAGGGCAACGTCATCCTCTTTATCGACGAGCTGCACACCATGGTTGGCGCCGGCAAGGGCGAGGGGGCCATGGATGCGGGCAACATGCTCAAGCCTGCACTGGCCCGTGGTGACTTGCACTGCGTCGGCGCCACCACCCTGGATGAGTACCGTCAGTACATCGAGAAAGATGCTGCCCTCGAGCGCCGTTTCCAGAAGGTGCTGGTGGAGGAGCCGACAGTCGAAGATACCATCGCCATCCTGCGCGGTCTGAAAGAGCGTTACGAGCTGCACCACCATGTGCAGATCACCGACCCCGCCATCGTGGCGGCGGCCCAGCTGTCCCACCGCTACATTGCGGATCGCCAGCTGCCGGACAAGGCCATCGACCTTATTGACGAGGCGGCGGCCAGCATCCGGCTGCAGATCGATTCCAAGCCGGAGGCGCTCGATCGCCTCGAGCGGCGCATCATCCAGCTCAAGCTGGAGCAGCAGGCGCTGATGAAGGAGGACGATGACGCCAGTCGCAAGCGTCTGGAGCTGATCAATCAGGAGATTGGCGAGAAAGATAGGGAATACAACGAGCTAGATGAGGTGTGGAAGGCCGAGAAGGCCGCCCTCGCCGGCACCCAGCATATCAAGGCTGCGCTGGAGCAGGCCCGTCAGGATCTCGATGTGGCACGCCGCGCAGGCGACCTGGGCCGGATGTCCGAGCTGCAGTACGGCCGCATTCCCGAGCTGGAGAAACAACTGGATCTCGCCACTCAGGCGGAGATGCAGGAGACCAGTTTGCTGCGCAACCGGGTCACCGACGTGGAGATTGCAGACGTGCTGGCCCGCTGGACCGGTATTCCGGTCGCCCGCATGCTGGAAGGGGAGCGCGACAAGCTGCTGCGGATGGAAGATCAGCTGCACAGCCGGGTGATTGGTCAGGAGGAGGCGGTCGATGCGGTCTCCAACGCCATTCGTCGCTCCCGTGCCGGTCTCTCCGACCCTAACCGCCCCATCGGCTCCTTCCTGTTCCTGGGGCCCACCGGGGTGGGCAAGACCGAGCTGTGCAAGGCGCTGGCCGAGTTCCTGTTCGATACCCAGGATGCCATGGTGCGGATCGATATGTCCGAGTTCATGGAGAAACACAGCGTGGCCCGTCTGGTGGGGGCGCCTCCCGGATACGTGGGTTATGAAGAGGGTGGTTATCTGACCGAGGCGGTACGCCGTCGTCCCTACTCGGTGATCCTGCTGGACGAGGTGGAGAAGGCACATCCCGATGTGTTCAACATCCTGTTGCAGGTGCTCGATGATGGCCGCCTGACCGATGGTCAGGGTCGCACCGTCGATTTCCGTAACTCGGTGGTGATCATGACCTCCAACCTCGGGTCGGATCTGATTCAGGAGCACCACTCCGAGAAGGACTACGACGAGATGAAGGCCATGCTGATGGATGTGCTGACCCGCAGTTTCCGGCCGGAGTTTATCAACCGGATCGACGAGACCGTGGTGTTCCATCCCCTCGGCGAGGATCACATCAAGTCCATCGCCCGCATCCAGCTCAAGAGCCTGATGGGCCGACTGGAGGCTCAGGGCTACGAGGTGGAGGTGAGCGAAGCGCTGCTCGAGAAGCTGGTGCATGCCGGGTTCGACCCCGTCTACGGGGCGCGTCCCCTCAAACGGGCGATCCAGCAGAAGGTGGAGAACCCGCTGGCGCAGGCCCTGCTCTCCGGTCGCATCGTGCCGGGCAAAAAACTGGTGCTGGGGGCCGACAGCAACGGCCTTACCATGACCCAGTAACCGATCTCGTGTCGATGTTTGCAACGCCAGCCTTCGGGCTGGCGTTGTCATATCTGGTGGCGGGGATTCGGGCGCAAAAAAAACGGCAATCCGAAGATTGCCGGGAGGAATGTAGTGACGCGACCTGACGTGGGTTGAGCGGGTCGCAGGGGCAAGCCCCGGTTTCGCCGTGGGCCATCAGGGATGACCACGCGACTTACAGCATGTCCGGACTGCGCTCGTTCAGTCCGCACCGCCACACACCTTCAGGGCTGACTCGCGAGCCACTGCGCGCAGGCCAGACCGATGAAATCAACGCGTTTACAGCATGCCCGGGATGGCGGCTTTCATCTCGGCTGGCCACACACCAACCTGAACCTGCCCGATATGCTCTTTTTGCAGTAACAGCATGGCCAGACGGGATTGGCCGATGCCGCCACCGATGGTTTGCGGCATCCGTGCGGCCAGCAGATCCTGATGCCAGTCATACTGCAGGCGATCCTCGTCGCCGGTGATGGCGAGCTGGCGGCGCAGTGCCTCGGCATCGACCCGGATCCCCATGGAGGAGATCTCGAAGCTGTCTTGCAGCACCGGGTTCCACACCAGAATGTCACCGTTCAGACCCGCCAGACCCAGCTCGCTGTGGCTGCTCCAGTCGTCGTAGTCCGGGGCACGCACATCGTGACGCTCACCGTGGGAGAGGGCACCGCCGATGCCGATCAGGAACACGGCGCCCAGCTCTTTGGCGATGGCGCGCTCGCGCCCCTTGGCATCGAGGTCCGGGTAACGGGCCAGCAGCTCTTCGCTATGCAGGAACTGGATCTCCGCCGGCAGGAAGGGGGTCAGCTCGTGCTCGGCGCAGACCGCGCGCTCGGTGGCCTTGATGGCGGCCCAGATGCCGCGCACGGTTTCTTGCAGATAGGCGAGATCGCGGCGCTCGCTCGGCATCACCTTCTCCCAGTCCCACTGATCCACGTAGACGGAGTGGATGGGGGTGAGGCGATCCTCGTCCGGACGCAGTGCCTTCATGTGGGTGTAGATCCCTTCGCCGGGGCCGAACCCGAAGCGACCGAGAGTCTGGCGCTTCCATTTGGCCAGTGAATGAACCACTTCGTAGCTGTGCTCCGGCAGGGTTTTCACTTTGACCTGCACTGCATTCTCATGGCCAGATAGGTTGTCCTGAGTGCCATCACCGACCCGGCTCAGAATGGGGGCTTGCACCTCCATCAGACCCAGTTGTTGGGCGAGTTGGCGGGAGAACATCTCTTTGACGAAGCTGATCTGCTGTTGGCTGCGAATGTAGTGCTGTTTCATGCTGAATTCCTGTTTCAAACCCCGTTGGATGTGGTGATTCTTCAACGGAATGCCAACTAAATTCAATATTCGATAATAGAAATAGGCTTTGTGTATTTTTTTCTTCAAAATAAGCTGTTGTTTAATGAGGTATCGTCAACGGGAGTGCAAAAAAATGCCGGAAAATTACCGGATCGATAATCTCGATCAGGCCATCCTTACCGCTCTGATGGAGAATGCGCGGATCCCTTACGCCGAACTTGCGAAACAACTGGCGGTCAGCCCGGGCACCATCCATGTGCGGGTGGAGAAGATGAAACAGGCGGGGATCATCGAGGGGACACGGGTGCAGGTTAACCCCAAGAAGCTGGGTTACGACGTCTGCTGCTTTATCGGGATCAATCTGAAGAGTGCCAAGGATTACCCCTCGGCACTGGCCAAGCTGCAGGCGCTGGACGAGGTAGTGGAGGCCTACTACACCACCGGCCACTACAGCATCTTCATGAAGGTGATGACCCGCTCCATCGACGAGCTGCAGATAGTGCTGATCAACAAGATCCAGACCATCGACGAGATCCAGTCCACTGAAACCCTGATCTCGTTGCAAAACCCGATCCTGCGGGATGTGAAACCCTGACCCCTTGATCAGGGTTCGATATAGGGGATGGCGTACTTGTCGTAGAGGGCCTTGAGGCTGCCGTTGCGTTTCATGCGCAGCAGTTCGGCATCGTAGGCCGCCATCAGGGCGGGGGTTTGTGCATCCGCCCGTGCGCGGGCCCAGGTGTTGAAGTAGGGGCTGCTCTTGAGCGGTTTGGGCAGGTAATCGACCTTGCCTGTCAGCCCCTCCTCCTTGATTTGGGTGAAGGCGGTGACCAGTGGCATGGGCACGGTATCGATGCGTCCGGCCAGCAGTTTGCGCAGTTGCAGCTGGTTCATGGTGATCTCCTGGAACTGATAGGCCGGGTCGGTCATGGCCGCTGCCAGTTCAGGGGTATAGGAGAAATCCTTGGTCACACCGATGCGCCAGGGTTTGAGATCGGCCAGCGTTTCGTAGCGGATCTTCAGCAGGTCAGTCTTGCGCACGAAGAAGTGCCAGCTGTGGCGAAGATGTGCCTGTTGGGGATAGATGAGATAGCTCTCCCGCTCCGCCTTGTAGGAGTGGGTCATCACCAGGTCGCAGGCGCCGGTTTCGGCGTTGCGGGTGAGGCGGGCGCCGGAGTCGGCCAGCTCGATCCTAAAAGGCGTCTCCAGCTTGTCGAAGATGGCGGTGACTATGTCGATATCGAGTCCGCGAGGTTTCTGATCGGCATCGAGAAACTTGAGCGGGGGCTCCATGGTGCCGCAGATCACCAGCTCTTTGGCGGGCAATCCGAGTGGAAACAGCAACCAAAACAGGGGGATCACACGCAAACTACGTATCCTGAGCCCGTTTGAAGATATTCCAAGACCTGATTCCAGTATATTGGATGGCACCTGATCCGTTAGAAGCGACTGTTTATGGCAAATCCTGAAATCGAGAGCCCGCTGGACGGGATCGACAAGTTGACCGTCTCGCTCTACCGCCTTGGCTTGAGTGCGGCAGCCTTGTTGCTGCTTTGCTGCTTTGCCGCGGTGCGGCGCTGCTGAGCGGGATGGCATTGCTCCCGTTGGCACAATGGTTGATGTCGCTGGCAGTGGCAAGCGCAATATGCGGCTTCTCGCTGCATATCTACGACAAGCGGATTCGCCTGATTCTGCAGGGATTTGGGTGGGGCGCACTGGCCCTGGCAGCGGTGGGGGCACCGGATGCGCTGGTGCTGGGGGCGGCGTTGGCGACCCTCTCCGGGCTGGCGTTCAAGGAGCAGTTTTGCTTCGCCATTCCCGGCATCAAGCTGGTGCCCGTATTGCTGCCGGCGTTATGGCTGCTGGAGTGGTTGCGGGTGGAGTGGGCCGCCGCACTGGTGGCGCTGGTCTGCGGGGCCCTGTTGACCTTGCTGGCGCTGGCCAAGTGGCGAATGCCCCTGCACTTCGATATCGGTGACAAGGGGCGTTATCAGATCTAGGTCTGCTGGCACACCTTCATCTGCTGGTTGAGGGCCTTCATCACCTGACGGCGGCTGATGATGCCGATCACCTTGCCCTGTTGAAGCACCGGGTAGATCTTGGGCTTGGCATCGGCCATCTGGCGAGCCAGATCCAGAATGCTCTCATCCGGCCCTACCGAGAGGGGCGAACGGTTCATCAGATCCTCCACCCGGGTGCGGGTATCGCAGTGGTAGCTGCCGGTGAGCAGGCTGGGGATGCAATCTTGTTCGGAAAGAAAGCCGATCAGCCGTTTCTGCTCATCCAGCACCGGCAGGCCGCCAAGACCCGATTGATGCAGGCGATCCAGCGCCTCGGCCAGGCCGAGCCCAGCTGTGAGGGAGTGGGTCAGGCGACCCATGTGGTGGTGTACTTTCAGCATGGTGGTGACTCCGCAAGAGGGGGATGCCGCCACTATGACGCGGGTGGGTGGCACGCGACCAATGGCTTGTGCCGCAGGGATTGATAGGCACAAGCCATCGGCGGTGATCCGCTGGCTGGCGGGCTTCGTTCATGCAAGACCATGAAAGGGAAAGGAGATCGTATGCGTGCATTGGTGACGGGCTGCGGCCGTCGACTCGGATTTTATCTCTGTGAACAGCTGGTGGCAGCGGGCTGGCAGGTGACGGGCAGTTATCGCAGCGAGCGGCCGGAGCTGGCCACGCTGGCGGCACTGGGGGTCGAGCTGGTGCAGGCGGATTTTGGTCGGGAAGAGGACGTTGGCAAGCTGATCGATGTGCTGGCGACCCATCAGGATCTGACGCTGGTGATCCACAACGCCTCGGCCTTCGAGCCGCAGGCAACTGATCCGGCGGCGCAACTGGCCCAGTTCGAGCAGTTTTACCGGGTACACATGGCGGCCCCCTTCCAGCTAAACCGGGCGCTGGCCCCCCAGCTGGCCAGCAATCCCAACGCCAGCATCATTCATATCACCGATATCTATATCCATGCCCCGGCCCCCCGTTTTGCCAGCTATGTGGCCACCAAGGCGGGAGCCCATTCGCTGGCCATGAGCTTTGCCCGCGAGCTGGCCCCGGCAATCCGGGTCAACACCATAGAGCCGGGCCCCATCCTGTTTCTCGACGAGCATGACGAGGCGTGGCGCCAGCAGGTGTTGGCGAAAACGCCGCTGGCGCGGGAGGGGGGACTTGAGCCCATCTGGCAGGCGGTGCAGTTACTGATGGGGAGCAGTTATATGACGGGGGCCAGCATCAAGGTAGATGGCGGGCGTGCGCTGGCCACTCTCTGAAGATTTGCCAAGCACCAGCGGCTCCAGCCCGACCTGCCGGGTCAGCAAGCCCTTGCCGGGTTTGAGCTTGCCCGACGGGGCGGGGAGCGTCACTTGCAGCGCCACCTTGGGGTCATGCACCTCGCCATGGCCATAGAGCTCTGCCAGCAGCTCCGCCAGATAGGAATCGACCTCTGCCGAGGCAAAGTCACCGCTCCTGTTGCTGGCCAGAATATCGATGTCGAGCGGCCGATCGTGCACCTTGCAGAGCGGATCGCTTCGATCCCGGCCGTGCGCCACCTCGAGGGTGACAAAGTGCTGCTTGAGGCTGGTGGCATCGAGCGGGCTCTCCACCACCAGCAGGCAGTTGAGAAAGTCGTGGCTGGAGTGCATTCCCACCGGCTTGGTGCGGATCACCGAACTCAGCCGCAGGGGGCCGACGTTCGCAAACAGCTCGGCCAGCGCCCGGCTGACATGGATATGCGGGTCAATATTGGAACCAATGCTACACAGATAGAACATGCTCACCTTCCCGGGGTTGGGCTCATCTGAAATGTATACGCAGCTCACGGTTATCGGATTAACTATGGCTTAACATTGTCTTATCTATTGTGATCCGGCACTGATTGGCAGAAAGGAGGTTTGCATGAGTGTGGAGCTGAAATGGGCGCTGTTGACCGCCTCGGGCGCGCTGGCGATGATCATGATTATCTGTCTGGCCTCTGTCGCGTTGGCGTGAATCACCACAATCCAGATAATACAAACCGGCCTGTTGGCCGGTTTTGTTTTTTGGGGCGGTGCGGCTATGCTGGCGCACCGGTGAGAATGCAAGAGTAGAGATGATGACCAAGGTTCGCCCACGCTCCCTGCTGCAGGTGGTATTGATGGGATTTGTGCTGGTGTTGATGCCGCTGGGCGGCATGATCTGGCACAACAGCACCTCCCTTGCCCACCTCAGTCAGCTCACCAGCGACGAGATGGAGCGGGCGGTCAAGGATACCCGCCGCGCCACCCTGCTGACGGCGCAAGCCATCGATATCGAACGCACCTTGCGCCGCTTCGCGGTGCTGGGGGATCGCCGTAGTCTCACCAGCTACCAGCAGCAACTCGACGGGTATCGGGTGTTGCTGGCGGAACACCGTAACTCCATCACCGACGGCCAGCTCTACAGCGGGCTCGATCAGGGGCTGGCCTGGCTCGATAGCCTGCAGGATGCCGCGCTGGCCCGGGCGGCGGTAGCGGGGGACAAGCTGGAGCAGTTCAACGATGCCAACAAGCAGCTCGAAATAGTCACCCGCAGCCGGGTTGACGAACACATGGATCGGGTGCAGCTCACCATCGCCGGACTGACCAGCGAGCTCTGGTGGGTGAGTGGAGCGGTAGCGGCGCTTAGCCTGCTGATGGTCTTTATCTTCACCTACCTCATCATCCACCCGGTACGACAGATTGAGTCGCGCATCTTGAGCCTGGGTGCCGGGGTCGAACCCGATCCCAAGCCGGTTGACGGCCCTGCCGAGCTGGTATTGCTGGGGGAGCGGATCGTCTGGCTGCACGACAAACTCAAGGAGCTGGAGCTGCAGAAATACCAGTTCCTGCGCCATGTATCCCACGAGCTCAAGACCCCGCTGGCGGTGCTGCGGGAAGGGACGGATCTGCTCTGCGAGCAGCTGGTCGGGCCTTTGACGCCGGATCAGCTGGAGATCTGCCAGATGCTCGATGAGAACAGTCGGCGCCTGCAGACCCTGATCGAGCGGCTGCTCGACTTCAACCGGCTCAGTCAGCAGGAGGCCTTCGAACTGGAGCCCGTCCCCCTGCTGCCGATGTTGTCGGAACTTTCTGCCGAGTACCGGCTGGCATTGGAGTCCAAGCAGATCCGTGTACACTTGCCGACCGTGCCGGTTACCCTGTGGGCGGAGCCCTACCGGCTACGACTGATCCTCGATAACCTCTTCTCCAACGCCGTCAGTTACGGCGCCAGCGGGGGCAATATCTGGATCAGGGCGGGGCAGAATGAACAGATAAGCTGGCTGGAAGTGGCCAACGAGGGGCCCAAGATCCCCGTGGCCGATCAGCAACGTATTTTTGAACCCTTCGAGCAGGGCAGCACTGTGCGGCAAGGTCTCTTGAAAGGCTCGGGCATGGGCCTCTCCATCGCCCGTGAGTCTGCCAACAGCCTGGGGGGGGAACTGGTTCTGGTAGAGGATGAACAGGCTGATGTCTGTTTCAGGTTGACGTTGAAATGAGGACTATGAAGATACAACGCGTATTTCCAGCTCTGATGGCAGGGCTGCTCGCGGGTTGCTCCTTGCTGCCGCAACAGGCACAGCGGGAGTCCTCCGATATCGCTTTTGCCAAGCGGATGGAGTTTGCCAACAAGGAGATGCAGGTGCGTCTGCAATACTCCGACTGGCTGCTGGCCAGTCACCCCCAGCAACGGGTGCAGGAGCGTCAGCGTCTGAAAGGGGCCGACGATCTGGAGAGCCGGGTCAGTCTGGCCATGGTGGACTCCCACCCCGCCGAGTCGGTGGCCAATCGCACCGCCGGTCTGGCGCGCCTGAAGCAGATGTTGCCCGAGCTGGGTCTCGATGCGCAGGCCTTTTTGCGCAGCTGGATCGCCCTAGGCGAGCAGCTGCTGGCTCGCGACAGCCGTCGCGATGACCAGAGTCAGGAGATCCAGCGGCTGCGCCGCCAGATCGAGCAGCTGACCGCTATCGACGACCAGCTCAACCAGCGCAAGCTGAACGAGAATCGTGAGGTAATACCATGAGCCGGATCCTGTTGGTGGATGACGACGTCAGCCTGCTCAAACTGATGAGCATGCGGCTGCGCAGTCAGGGTTATGAAGTGGATACCGCCGACAGCGCGGAAGGGGCTCTCGACCGGTTGCGTCAGCAACGGGCCGATCTGGTACTGAGCGATCTGCGGATGGCCGGCATGGACGGTCTGGCGCTGTTCGAGCGGATCCAGGCCCAGTGGCTGGGTTTGCCGGTGATCATCATGACCGCCCATGGCACCATCCCGGACGCCATTCAGGCGACCCGCTCCGGGGTATTCAGCTTTCTGACCAAACCCATCAACAAGGATGAGCTGTTCGCCACCATCGAACATGCGCTGAGCCTGACCCGGCCGAAACAGCAGCAGGAGTGGCAATCGCTGATCCTGACCCGCAATCCCCAGCTGGAACAGCTGCTGATCCAGGCCCACAGCATTGCGACCATGGAGGTACCGGTGCTGATCATGGGGCCGTCAGGCTCCGGCAAGGGGGCGATGGCGCAGGCGCTGCACCAGGCCAGCCAGCGGCGCGACAAGCCGCTTCATACCATCAACTGTGCCGCCATTCCGTGGGCGTCACTCGACTTGCAGCTGTTTGGTGAAGATGGCCAGTCAGGGCTGTTCGAGCAGGCCAAGGGGGCGACCCTATTTCTCGACGAGATTGGCAGCCTCTCCGAATCCCTGCAGGCCAAGCTGCTGCAGGTGATGGAGGAGTATGGTCAGGGCACGCCGGAGGTGCGGGTGCTCAGCTCCAGCCATCAGGATCTGGTCAGGGCGATGGAGGAGGGGCGCTTTCGGGAAGATCTCTTCTACCGTCTCAACGTTGCCAATATCACCTTGCCGTCTCTCAGTGCCCGCAGCGAGGATATCCCCCTGCTGGCCCGTCAGGCGCTCGACGATTACCGTAGCCGCCACAGTGACTGCGCCGCCATGGGTTTTTCGCCCGAGTCGCTGGCGATGCTGGCTGCCGCGGCCTGGCCCGGCAACGTGCGCCAGCTCTGCAACGTGGTGGAGCAGCTCGCCAGCCTCTGTTGCAGCCCGGTGATCGGGGTCTCCATGGTGGAGTCCGCCCTGAGCGGTGGTGGCGGCGGCATCCCCTCGTTCAACGAGGCGCGGGCCGAATTCGAGAAGGAGTATCTGATCCGTTTGCTGCGCACCACCGAGGGCAACGTGACCCTGGCGGCCAACATGGCGGGCAGAAACCGTACCGATTTCTACAAGTTATTGAATCGGCACGGTATTGAAGCAGCAAACTTCAAATCGAAGGGATAAATCAGGCGGGATCAACTACTGCCGGAGCGGCGTCAGCTTTCTGGGTTTTATGGGAGAGCCAGAGGCCGCTCGCCTTCATCAGGTAACCGAACAAGGCGCCAATGATGAGGGAGGGCAGGATCAGCCGCCACTCGCCAGCCGCCCCGAAGGTTGCACAGCAACCGGCAAAGGTGCCGGGAATGTAGCCGAGCCACTGCTGCTTGGCCTGTACGCACATCAGGGTGGCGACTACCCCCGTCATCACATAACCCGCCACACCCGCTCCCCACAGACTGTCGCCATGGATCAACAGCAGTGCCCACAGCATGCCGCTGGTGTTGCAGAAGATGGTCTGCAGCAGCGCCTTGTAGCCACCGCTTGACGCGAAATAGCTGGTGCAGCCGAGAAAGCCGACCCAGGAGATAAGGCCGAACGCGACGGCAATCCAGCCCCAGACGGCGGAGAGAATTCCAGTGGTGATGGCGATGGCGATCAGTGGGCTCATGGGGCGACTCTTCAGTTGGCTTCGCAAAATGGGCAGCCTACCCCCGGCAATCGGGGCGGCAAGCGGGGGCCGAATTGTGTGTGATCTTCATCACCCTTTTCAACTCAGGAATACGCTTGCGCTCGCGAAAAAAATTCATTGGTGACCGGCCTGACAGTCGGCCATAGTTAGAGGCCCTGTCCTGCTCATGGAGTGAGTCTGATGGCGCCAAATGTGATCGTTCCCCTGCTGGTGTTCGTAGTCCTGTTTCTGGTCGGCACCATGGCCAAGGCACTGCCCCTGCACCACATGATGTAAATTTGTGTGAAATAAAAATCTGCCGGGGCGGGTCTTATCCATACTGCCTCACTCAGCCCCGGGAGTTTTTCATGTTGATCAAGCGTCGTACCGCCCACCCCCTCACCGAACAGGATGTCACCCCGGAAGCCGTCTATCAGGACCGCCGCCTTATTCTCAAGGGGCTGGGTCTGGGCGCGGCCACCCTGGCGTTTCCCACTCAGGCCGGTGTACTCGATCTGCTGCGCGGTAAAGAGGATGCTCCCCAGTTAGCCACCAAACCGCTCAACAGCAAGCCTGCCGAGCGCCCGGCCAATCTGGTACTGACACCGGAAGAGAAGGCCACCAGTTACAACAACTTCTATGAGCTCGGCACCGACAAGTCCGACCCGGCTCGCAACGGCCATTACCTCAAGCCCGAACCCTGGACTCTCAAGGTGGAGGGGGAGGTGGCCAAGCCCTTTACCCTCGATGTGTGGGATCTCATCAACAAGAGCGAGTTGGAGGAGCGGATCTACCGGCTGCGCTGCGTCGAAGCCTGGTCCATGGTACTGCCCTGGAATGGCATCTCGCTGGCGGAGATCATCCGCCGTGCCGAGCCCACCAGTCGTGCCAAGTTTGTCGCCTTCGAAACCCTGTTTGATCCGAAACAGCTGCCGGGGCAGGCCTCCAGTTTGGGGGGCGGCATCGAGTATCCCTACGTCGAAGGGCTGCGTATCGACGAGGCGATGCACCCTCTCTCTTTCCTTGCGATGGGGCTCTACGGCAAGACCCTGCCCGCCCAGAATGGCGCGCCGATCCGGCTGGTAGTGCCGTGGAAGTACGGCTTCAAGAGCATCAAGAGCATCGTCTCGATCCGGCTGGTGGAGGAGATGCCGCCGACCACCTGGAACCTGCTGGCTCCCAACGAATATGGCTTCTACGCCAACGTCAACCCGCAGGTGGATCACCCGCGCTGGAGTCAGGCCAGCGAGCGTTTCATCGGCGAGGGCGGAGTGTTTGGCGCCAAGCGTCAGCCGACCCTGATGTTCAACGGCTATGGTGACGAAGTCGCCTCGCTCTATCAGGGGATGGATCTGCGCCAATGGTACTGAGATTGAAACCGGCCCATATCAGCGGCCTGCGGGCGCTGGTGCATCTGTGCTCCCTCGGCTTCCTGCTCTGGCTGGTTTTTGCCATTCCGGCAGGCCTGCTGGGGGGCGATCCGGTGCCCGAGCTCATCCACTACCTCGGCAAGGGGGCGCTCAACCTGCTGCTGCTCACCCTGCTGGTGTCGCCGCTGGCCAAGCGCTGGCGGCAGGGGCAGCTTATCAAGCTGCGCCGCCCCCTCGGGCTCTGGTGCTTTGCCTGGGCGCTGCTCCACTTCATGGCGTGGCTGGGGCTGGATCTGCAGTTTGACTGGGGCCTGATTGGCGGCGAGCTGGTCAAGCGCAGCTATATCGTGGTGGGGATGGTGGCCCTGTTGCTGCTGGCCGCCCTCAGCATCACCTCGCTGCCCGCATTGCAGCGCAGAATGGGCACAGCATGGCAGAAACTGCACAACTGGATCTATGCCATCGCCCTGCTGGTGCCGGTGCACTACTGGTGGTCGCTCAAGAGCGGTTGGGGGGAGCCCCTCGTCTACCTGCTGCTGGCCTGCGCCTTGCTCTGGCCGAGGCGGGAGAAGCTGCTGCGCCCCATGCGGGGACGCTGGAATGCAAAAGAGGCCTAATCGGCCTCTTGTTGTTTGATCTCGCCAGTGTAGGCATCGACGATGAGATGCACCTTCTGATCCTGGCGATTGAGGGTTTTGACCTCGAATTTGTCCCCTTCCAGCTCCACTTCCCGAATGTCGTGATACCCTTGCGCCAGCAACAGTTTGACCAGCCCGGCCATGTCGAGACGGCTCTGGGCCGCCCAGCTTGTGGCACTCAACAGGCAAAGGATCAGCAGGAAACTGCGCGGGATCATATTCATTCCGGATTCATGGCTGGCAGACTATAAACGCCATTATGTTAGGTTTTTGGAGATGAATCATCCATGAATAGAGCGCTCCCTCTGCTTGGGTTATTGCTGCCGGTGCTGACACAGGCGGTCACGCCTGATGAAGCCCAGCTGCAGCAAGCTGTCCATGAGGGACGGGTTCGGCCCTTCCATGAAATGATGGAGGTGGCGGCCAGATTGCCGGTGCGGGTGTTGCGGGTGGATCTGGGGGAAGAGGATGGTATCTGGCTCTATGAACTGCGAGTCATCGATCGGGAGAACAGCGTGATCAAGGTGGCCTATCGGGCCGACAACCTTGAGCTGGTGTGGGCCAAGGGCCACCATCTGGAGCGGCTGTTCGAACCGCCAAAGCCCCCGGTCGAGGATGATGAATAACCCCTGTGTGGAAGCCTGTTCATGCGAATTCTGATTGTTGAAGACGAAAAAATTCTGGCTGGCCAGCTGGCCGAACAGCTGCGCCTCTCCGGCTTTGTCACCGACCTCTGCCACGATGGCAACGAGGCCGGTTTCCTCGGCGAGACCGAACCCTATGACGCCATCATTCTCGACCTCGGCCTGCCGGGGCGCGATGGCTTGAGCGTGCTGAAGGAGTGGCGCAGCAAGGGGATCGATACCCCTGTGCTGGTGCTGACCGCCCGTGGTCAGCTGCACGAGAAGATAGAGGGGCTCAACGCCGGTGCCGATGACTACCTGACCAAGCCGTTCCAGGTGGCCGAGCTGGTGGCGCGGGTCCATGCGCTGGTGCGCCGGGCGGCAGGCAACGCCAGCTCCATTCTGGAGATTGGCGGAGTGCGGCTCGACATGGCGGCGTCGCAGGTGTGGTACGAAGGAACCCCCATCAAGCTGACCGCCCACGAGTTCCGGGTGCTGGGTTATCTGATGCAGCACCGGGGCAAGGTGGTGTCGCGCAGCGAGCTGATCGACCACATCTATGCTCAGGATTTCGACCGCGACTCCAACACGGTGGAGGTGTTCATCGGCCGGATCCGCAAGAAAACCAACCCAGACCTGATTGAAACAGTGCGCGGCCTCGGGTACCGGATCAACGAATGAGGCTGGTCAGAACCCTGCGGGGGCGACTGGTCGCCATCGCGCTGGTGTGGTGCGGGCTGTTTCTGTTCGCCACCGGTTTCAGTCTGCAGACCATGATGCGCAACTACTGGCAGGAGGCGGAGGCCGACGGTCTGCGCCTGCAGCTCTATGATCTGCTCTCCCGGCTGGAAGTGGCCAAAACCGGCCTGCCGGTGGTCACCGGCTCCCTCTCAGATCCCCGTTTCAATCAACCCTACTCCGGCTACTACTGGCAGCTGGAGCTGGGCCGCGATGTGGTGGGGCGCTCCCGTTCCCTGTGGGATACCAACCTGAAGAGCGACGGCCTCAAGTCGGCGTTTGGCGATCCTGACCTCTTCGTCGGCAAGGGGCCCAACAAGGAGCCCCTGCTGATCATGACCCGTACCGTACTGCTACCAGGCTCGGATCGGGTGTTCACTCTGGTGATGGCCAAGGACAGCAGCGCCCTGACCCAGACCCTCAACAAGACCCGGATCAGCCTGTTTCTCGGTCTCGGCTTTGCCGCTGCCGGTCTGGTACTCGGCTTCATGTTCCAGATCGTCTACGGCTTGCGGCCGCTGCACCTGCTGCGCCGCGAACTGGGGCGGGTTCACGAGGGCCATCAGGAGGGCTTCCGGCTGCGCTATCCGCTGGAGATCCAGCCGCTGGTGGAGGATATCAACCGGCTGCTGCACCACTACGGCGAGCTGCTGCAGCGTGCGCGCTCTCATACCGGCAATCTGGCCCACGCCCTCAAGACGCCGCTCAGCATCATGCGCAATCAGGTGGCCCAGTTGCCGCCGGAGGATCAGGCCGCCATCGGCGAGCAGCTCGACCAGATCCAGCGCCATATCGACTATCACCTCGGCAAGGCACGGGTGACCGGCGCCGCCAAGATCCTCGGGGTCTCTACCCCGGTGCGGGCGCGGGTAGAGTATATCTGCCGCGCCTTCTCCCGCCTCTATCCGGGCAAGACGGTGGATCTGCAAGTGCCCGCCAATCTGGCGGTCGGGGTGGAGGAGCAGGATTTCGACGAGATGGTGGGCAATTTGCTGGAGAACGCCTTCAAGTGGTCCGCCAGCGAGCTGCGCATCTCCAGCGCCGAGCTGGGGGGCTGGATCACCTTGCGTATCGAGGATGACGGCCCCGGCATGAGCGAGGATCAGATCGCCAAGGCGGTGCTGCGCGGGGTGCGGCTCGACGAGAAGGTGCCGGGCTCGGGCCTGGGCCTCAATATCGTCTCCGATCTGGCGGAAGCCTATCGGGGCAGTTTCATCATGGGCCGCGCCGAACTGGGCGGTCTGGCCGCCTCCCTCTCGTTGCCCAAGGTGGCAAGAGTCGAGAGCTAGGCATAACATATGGCATTTGTTTTAGCCTGAGGAAGAGAAGCATGACCGACGATCCGTGGGCACTGTGTCACCTTGACGATTCGTTTGATGCCTCTGTGCTGGGGGTCAAGGGCGCCCAGATCCAGTGGTTTGAAGACAGGGATGGCCTGATCGCGTTCCTTCTGGAAGATTTTGTCGACTTGCTGGCCGATGTGGGCGAGCTGGACGAGGAGCAGACCGAGCAGGCGCGCGAGCGCTTCACCCTGCTGGTGGAGCAGAGCTTCGACGATCGCACCCTGATGGATGCCATCAACGATCTCGCCTCCGGCCTGCGCCGCATCGCCTGGTTGGGGCCGCTCTCGGAGCTGGCCGAGATCAGCGACGAGTTTGCCTCCGGCCTGCGCCGCTATTTCTGGAGCCAGTACGACGGGGATGAAGATGACCCGGACGCCTGGGTGCCGGAAGAGCTGTGGCCGCAGCTGGTTGAATGCGCGCAGGAGTATATGGAGGAGGGGGAGTTCTAAACCCGTCCCGACCATGCCTGCGCTTTGGCAGACAGATAAAGAAACGGCGCCTTGATGGCGCCGTTTTTATTGGGTGGCAATCGCCTTAGCCGTTGGCCGGTACCGCGTGGGCGGTGTTGGCCAGCACCGAGCCTGTGTACTTCTCGATCTGCAGCTGGGCCATGTGGCCGCAGTTGCCCTGAGCCAGACTGGACGAGCCTTCGTCGAAGGTGAGGCAGTTGACGTTGCCGTTCTTGCAGATGCTACCCACTTCACCCGGCTTGGCTGGGTCGTACCAGGCCCCTTCGCAGATCCGCACCACCCCTTGGCGCACATCCTCGGAGAGCAGGGCGCCCACCAGGATCTGGCCGCGCTCGTTGAAGGCGCGCACCAGATCCCCCTGGGCGATGCCACGAGCCTTGGCATCCAGCGGATGGATCATGATCGCCTCGCGGTCGGCGATGGCGAACTTGTCCCGCAGCGGGGTGTTGTCGAGCTGGGAGTGCAGCCGCTGGGTCGGGTGGGAGGTGTTGAGCGACAGCGGATAGCGCGCTGCCACCTCGCTCTTCACCCACTCCTTGGGCTCATACCACTTGGGATGGCCGGCACAGTCGGCGTAACCCATCCCCGCCACCGTGTTGGAGAAGATCTCGATCTTGCCGGACGGGGTGCCGAGCGGGTTGAGCAGCGGATTCTCGCGAAAATCGGCGTGACGGATCCACTGGCGGTTGGCCTCGGGGATCGGGAAGCGGATGTAGTTGTTGGACTCCCAGAACATGTTGAACGGCGGCAGCGCGACGCGGGCGCCGCGGGCCTGCGCCGCCATGCCGTCGTACATCTGCTTGAGCCACAGCATCTCGTCCTTCCCTTCTGTGTACTGCTCCTGCACGCCCAGCTTGGCGGCGATGGCGCTGAATATGTCGAAGTCATTGCGGGACTCGTGCTGGGGCGGGACGCACTGGTGCATCGGGAACACATAGCGCTGGGAGTAGTCGCCGCCCATCTCCAGATCGTTGCGCTCGTAGCTGGTGGTGACCGGCAGCACGATATCGGCGTGCTTGGCGGTAGCGGTCCAGTAAGGCTCGTGAACGATCACGGTCTGCGGCTTGCGCCACGCTTGCAGCAGGTTGTTGGTGTCCTGATGGTGGTGGAAGGGGTTGCCGCCCGCCACGTAGACCAGCTTGATGTCCGGATAGGTCACCTTGCGGCCGTTGAAGTCGATGGTCTTGCCCGGATTGGCGAGACAGTCGGCGATGCGGGCCACCGGGATCGGAGCCGGGCTGTTCTTCGGTGCGTTGCCGGCGGAGATACCCGCCAGAATGCCACCCTTGGCGGTGGGGCTGCCACCGGAGGAGTAGTGGTAGCTGAAGCCGTAGCCGCCGCCCGGCAGGCCGATCTGGCCCAGCATGGAGGCCAGAGTGACCAGCATCCAGTTTGGCTGTTCACCATGCTGCTGACGCTGCATCCCCCAACCGGCCATGATCATGGTGCGCTTGGCGGCCATGTCGAGAGCCAGCTGGCGGATCACCTTGGCATCGACGCCGCAGACGGTGCTCGCCCACTCGGCGCTCTTCGGTTGGCCGTCATCCTTGCCGAGCAGGTAGTTCAGGAACTTGTCGAAGCCGACGGTGTAGCGATCGAGGAAAGCCTGATCGTGCTTCTTCTCGCTGTAGAGGGTGTGGGCCACACCCAGCATCATGGCTACGTCGGTGTAGGCGTTCGGGGCAATCCACTCGGCGCCGACCAGCTTGGCGGTCTCGTTGTAGATGGGATCGATGCTGATGACGCGGGTACCTTTCTCCTTGAGGGCCATGAAGCCGGCCTGACCCTCGTGATCCGGCATGTTCCAGCTGTTCTTCAGGGTGACCTGGGCGTTGACCCCCCACAGCACCACCAGTTCGGCGTTCTCCACCACGTTGGGCCAGGCGGTCTGCTGCTCGTACACCTCGATGGAACCCATCACGTGGGACATGATCACCTGAGCCGCGCCGGTGGAATAGTCACCGGCATAACCGGTGAAGCCGCCGGAGAGGTTCATCAGGCGGTGCAGCAGGGTACGGCTGTTGTGGAACATGCCGACGCTTTTCCAGCCGTAGGAGCCGGCGTGGATCGCCTGCGGGCCAAAGTCACTCTGCACGCGCTGGATTTCACCGGCTACCAGTTCGATCGCCTTGTCCCAGCTCACTCGCACCCACTGGTCGGCACCGCGCAGCTCCGGCTTGGCGCCCGGGCCATGCTCCAGCCAGCTCTTGCGTACCATGGGGTATTTGATGCGGTTCTTGGCGTGCACCTGGAACGGCGCCATATCGATGAGATCGTTCGGCGCCGGATCATCGGCCACCGGCTGGACGCGCACCATGCGGCCATCTTCGACGATCGCCTCGAAAGCCCCCCAGTGGGCGCCGGTCAGAATGCCCTTCTGGGCGGGCACCAGGGTCGGGAACTGACTCAATGCGGTGCTGATGGCTTGTGCCAGCGCACTCTTGGGAAAAATGCCGCCGAGCAGGGGCAGGGCTGCGCAGGCGCCGAGCCCCTTGAGCAGGTTGCGGCGGGACAGATTGGTCTTCTTGTCATTGAAAAAAGTCATAACGGTTATCCTCTGTGCCAGCCTTAGTGGGCCGCGCTCATGTCACTGGCGTGTTTCTGGACATACTGGGTCAACATGCGAGCCTGTTCCGGGGTCAGGGAGGTACGAGATTCCATCCCCTTGATGACGCCGATCCACTGGTTGGCATTGAAGTGATCCAGCGCGGTGAGGCCGTGGCAGCCGGTACAGTTGTTGGACATCAGGGTGGAGGCGTATTGCCACAGCTTGCCCTGATCGCCGATGAGCTGGCTCTGGTCGACCCAGGCGGTCAGCTTGACCTGATGCCAGGTGAGGTTGGTGGCGCTGTCGGTTTCGCTCTGGCCGGTGACCAGCGCTTTCTTGGCGGCATCGCCGACCAGTACGCTGAGGATCCGTTTGCCCGGTGCAGCGTAGAATACTTCGCTCACACCATCCTGTTGCCAGCCTTCGATCTGCACCTTGGCGCGGCCGTTTTCGTTGGCCAGTACTTCCACCTTGGTGGAGGGCATCAGGGTGCCTTCGTCGGTCTTGGCGGCGGCATCGAGGAACAGCGGGGTGGTGGCGATGGCGTAGCGGGTGGTGACATTGGCCGGAGTCTGGGCCGCAGCCTGCGCCAGCTCGCTGGCACCGGCGGCAGCCAGACCGCTCATGTCAGGCATGATGTGGGCGACACCGCGGTGGCAGTCGATACAGGTCTGGCCCTCCTTGATGGCGACCGGGTGCTCGGCACGGGCATTGGGGCGCTGGGCCAGAATGTCCATCGCCTCGTAGCTGTGGCAGCTGCGGCAGGTGGCGGAGTCGTTGGCTTTCAGCTCGTCCCAGACGGATTGAGCCATCCGCAGCTTGTGGGCTTCATACTTTTCCGGGGTATCCAGCGTGCCGATCGCCTCGTGATAGATATCCTTCACTGCGCGGAGCTTGGTCCACAGGTAGGAGGTGGGGGCGCCCGGGATGTGGCAGTCGGCGCACTCGGCGCGGATCCCCTTGGTGTTCTGGAAGTGGACACTGCCCTGATACTCGGCGAGCGGAGTCTGCATGGAGTGGCAGGAGACGCAGAATTCGGTGGAGCTGGTCTTGTGCAGCACGGTCACGGTGACACCCAGTGCCGCGACACCCAGCAGGGCCCCGAGCAGCAGGAGCCAGAACCAGGTTTTTCTTATCAGTTTTCCAATCATGGCGGCGTTTTCCTAAGGTCAATAATTACCTACATAGTACTAGTCCAATAGTAGTAGTAATGATAGGGATAAGGCGTTGACCTCCATCATGGTTTATATTTTTGATTGCTGTCACATTTTGTCTTTTATTTTGTTATTGATTTAATTATCGAATTAAATTCATTCTTTTTCTGTTATATCTATTTGTGCACTTTCCGCGACAGCTGTTAGCCCCCTCGCAAAACCCCACAAGATTCGCTGATATAGTGAGCAGTGAGCCTCAACGGAGTGTCGCTGATGAGCCCTTTCTCACTGCTGTGTGTCGCTGCCAACGTGCAACTGCTGGCCGAATTCGAACAGGAGTTGGCTCCGCTGCTCGGCCATTTCGCGCTGGTGGTGGTGGTCGGTCAGGGGTCGGCTGAGCTGGCCTTGGACGAACTGGATCGCAAGGGGCAGCCACCCGCCGTGGTGGTGTGTGACAGCGAGCTGGGGGATGGGCGAGGGGCCGATTTTCTGATCCGCCTCGGCAGTCGTCACGAGGCGTGCCGCAAGATCCTGCTCGGCAACCAGCCGGAGATGAAATCGATCATCGAGGCGGTCAACCTCGGTCGTCTCGACTACTACCTGCAACGCCCCTGGCGCGATGGCAGCCTGCGCCGGGCGGTGATCGAGCAGGCGAGCCACTTTGTATTGCAACGTCCCGATGCGGATCTGCTGAGCTATGCCGCCGTGCTCGATAACCAGAAGCTGCTGCGAGCCCACGTCGATCGCCAGTTGGCTGCCTATCGGCAGGGCTTTATGGATTACACCCACTGCAGCGATGAAGAACTCTCCCGGGTGGTGATCGACGGCCTCTATCAGTTTTTCGAGGGTAATGACGAGGAGCGGGTCTGCCGCCACTACAGTCCGGGCCATGTGCTGACCCGCGAGGGGGAGCCCAACAGCTTCCTCTGGTTTATCGCCAAGGGGGAGGTGGTGCTGCGCAAGCGGGACGAGCAGGGGGTCGATCAGGAGGTGGTGCACTACCGTACCGGCTCGCTGGTGGGGGGCATGTCCTTCGTGACTGGCGAACCCGCCTTCACCACCGGGGTGACTCTGACCGGTGCCGAGGTGATCAAGCTCGACAAGCTGCAATTCTCCCGGGTGATGCAGGCGCGCAGCGAACTGCTCCCCTCCTTTACCAACCTGCTGCTGCGCCACTTCAACCGTCGCCTGCAAAACAGCATCCGTACCGAGATGCGGCTGCAACAGACCCTCAACTCCCTCGATGCTGCTCACGCCCAGCTGGTGGAGAGCGAAAAGATGGCGATGCTGGGTCAGCTGGTGGCCGGTGTAGCCCACGAGCTGAACAACCCGGTGGCGGCCATTATCCGTGGCAGCGAGACCCTGCGGGCCGCCATCCCTGACCTGGTCAATCTCGAACTGCCTGCCCCCATCAAGGGTCTGGGCAACCAGACCCTCTGTCAGGCGCTCTCCTCCCAGCCGGTCTCGACCCGCGAGATCCGTGACAAGACCCGGCAGGCAGAGGGGCGCTTTGGTGATCGCCAGCAGGCGCGGCTGGCGGTGCAGATGAATCTGGATGACGAGCTTAACTGGCAGCGCTGGTTTGCCAGCCGCACTGCCGACGAGCGGGAGGCGCTGCTCTCCCGGCTGGAGCTGTTCCAGCAGACCGGCAGCTTCCTGCGCAACATCGAGGTGTGTGCCCGTCGCATCGGCGATCTGGTCAAGAGCCTCAAGCAGTATGCCCGGCAGGATCGGGACGAGCCCTCGCTGGTAGACCTGCACGAGGGGCTGGAAGATACCCTGATGATTTTCGAAAACCGCCTCAAGCATCATGAGCTCTGCAAGGAGTACCAGCCGTTGCCGCTGGTGCGCTGTCACCCTATCGCCCTGCAACAGGTGTGGACCAACCTGATCGCCAACAGTCTGGATGCCATGAGCGGCCCGGGGCGGCTCACCATCCGCACCGGATTGCTGGATCCCGAGTGGGTCATGGTAGAGATCGAGGATAGCGGTTGCGGCATCGAGCCCGAACTGTGGCAGCGGATCTTCGATCTCAACTTCACCACCAAGCGGGAGGGACATTTCGGCCTCGGGATTGGTCTGAGCGTTTCGCTGCAGATAGTGCAACAGCACCACGGCCGGATCGAGGTGGCCTCCGAACCGGGCCGTTACACCCGGATGCGGGTCTGTCTGCCGCTGGACGGCATGGGGCAGGCCGGTTACGGGGGCGAACCTCAAAACAACAAGGAGCATGCGGCCTGAGCCGTCGCCAGCATCAATCGCGCGGCGTGCCAAACCATGTCGCCAAGGAGGAGCAATGAACAAACACTATCTGATCCTGTGTGTGGACGATGAGCGTGAGGTGCTGGATGCGGTGATCCACGATCTCGCCCCGTTCCGTTCCCACTTCGAACTGGAAGCCGCCGAGAGCGTCGATGAGGCGCGTGCGGTGGTGGAGGAGTGGGAGCGCGACGGCAACAAGCTGGCGCTGATCCTCTGTGACCACATCATGCCGGGAACCCTGGGGGTCGATTTTCTGGTGGAGCTGAACCGGCGTGCCACCACTCGGGCCAGCCGCAAATTGCTGCTGACCGGACAAGCGGGGCTGGAGGCCACCGTCGAAGCGGTCAATCGCGGCGGGTTGCACTACTACCTTGCCAAACCGTGGAAGCTGGAGACCCTGCAAGAGGCGGTGCGCGAACAGCTGACCGACTACCTGCTGGCTGAAGATGGCGAAAATGCCTTCCACTATGCGCCGCTGCTCAATCAGGCGCGGCTGTTTGCCGCCATCCACGAGCACCCGTTCGACGAATAGGGGCAGTTGGGCTTTCGCGGCGGCAGTTGTATACTGTCTGCATATACAGTATTGCAGGTAGCCACCGATGCGACTCTTTATCGCCGAGAAGCCCACGCTGGGCCGCGCCATTGCCGATGCCCTGCCCAAGCCCCACAAGAAGGGCGACGGTTTTATCGAAACAGCCCAGGGGGATGTGGTCACCTGGTGCATCGGCCATCTGCTGGAGCAGGCCGAGCCCGATGCCTATGACGCCGCCTTCAAGCAGTGGCGGATGGAGCATCTCCCCATCATCCCCGCCCAGTGGCAGCTGGTGGCCAAGCCCAAGACCAAAACCCAGCTCACCGTCATCAAGCGGCTGATCAAGCAGGCCGACTGCGTGGTCAACGCCGGTGACCCGGACAGGGAAGGGCAACTGCTGGTGGATGAGGTGATCGACTTTCTCGGCTACCCGAAAACCAAACCGGTGCAGCGCTGCCTCATCAGCGATCTCAACCCGCCCGCGGTGCGCCGCGCCCTCGACAAACTGAGGGATAACAAGGAGTTCGTGCCGCTGGCGGTTTCCGCACTGGCCCGCAGTCGGGCCGACTGGCTCTACGGCATCAACATGACCCGCGCCTACACCCTGCTCGGCCGCAAGGCCGGTTGCAGCGAACTGCTCTCGGTCGGTCGGGTGCAGACCCCGCTGCTGGGGCTGGTGGTGCGGCGGGATCTCGAGATCGAGGCCTTCGTGCCCAAACCCTTCTACGAGGTGCTGGCCCATCTGCTGACCGATAGCAACGAGCGCTTCACCGCCAAGTGGCTGCCATCGGAAGCCTGCCTGCCGTGGCAGGATGAGGAGGGGCGGGTGCTCAATCGGGCGCTGGCCGACAAGGTGGTGAGCCGGATCAACGGCCAGCCCGCTCAGGTCGAATCGGTGGAGGAGCAGGCCCGCAAGCAGGCGGCGCCGTTGCCCTATAACCTCTCCAGCCTGCAGATCGATGCCGCCAAGCGCTTCGGCATGGATGCCAAGCGGGTGCTCGATATCTGCCAGAGCCTCTACGAGCGTCACAAGCTCATCACCTATCCGCGCTCCGATAGCCGCTATTTGCCGACCGACCACTTCAAGCGGGCCGAGCAGGTGCGCGGTGCCATCGCCGCCACAGCGCCTGCGCTGGCCAAGGCGGTGAGCGAGGCAGACGGCAAGATCCGCAGCAAAGCGTGGAACGACAGCAAGGTGGATGCCCACCACGCCATCATCCCCACCGAGAAGCAGGGCAACCCCGCCACGCTGGGGGCCGACGAGGCGAAGCTCTATGGCCTGATTGCCCGACAGTATCTGCTGCAGTTCTATCCCCCGTTCGAATACAATGACAGCAAGGTGCTGCTGCGCATCGCCGGTGGCCTGTTTCAGGCCAAGGCGCGGCGAATCCTCAAGGCGGGCTGGAAGGCGCTGCTCGGGGTGGAGGAGGATGACGACGAAGAGAAGGCGGGCACGCTGCCTGCCCTGAAAGAGGGAGAGCAACTGCTCTGTGAGCGGGGCGAACTGCAGGAGAAGATGACCCAGCCGCCCAAGTCGTTCACCGATGCCACCCTGCTGGCGGCCATGACCGGCATCGCCCGCTATGTGCAGGATCCCGAGATCCGCAAGACCCTGCGCGACACCGATGGCCTCGGCACAGAAGCGACCCGGGCTGGCATCATCGACCTGTTGTTCAAGCGCCGCTTTCTGGTGCGTCAGGGCAAGAGCATCAAGGCGACCCCGACCGGGCGGGCGCTGGTGCAGGCGTTGCCAGCCACCGCCACCACGCCGGATATGACGGCGCTGTGGGAGCAGAGCCTCGGCCAGATCGCCGAGCGTCACGGCAGCTACCAGCAGTTTATGGGCCCGCTCACCGAGCAGCTCAACGGCCTGATCGAGGGGGCGCGGCAGGACTCCGGCGCCAGCTTCAGCGCCCTGCCCAAGGAGGCGCCGGGTGCCGGTAAGCGGCGTTTTACCAGGCGCAAGAGTCCGGCGGCCAGCACGACTGGCGGGCCCCGACCGCGCAAGACGGCCAGCAAGCGCCATACCAGGGCTGTATAACGAAAAAAGGCGCCCATCCCGGGCGCCAAAGGCATTGTTGTCAGGCTGCCTGAGTGGACAAGCTGGCACGGATCCTGTGCTGGTAGTGCAGAACCACACCGAGAAACACCAGATCCTTGAACAGGAAGAACTCGGTGACTGGCACGCCATCAACCACTTTCCAGACACCTGTCAGAGTCAGCAGGAAGCTCAGCGTCGCCAGGAAGGTGACGATAGCCCCCATGCTGCACCAGTAACCGATGCGAGGTTGCCACAGACCCACGACCAGTCCGATGGCGATCACTATCTCGACCACCCCGATCAGGTTCGATACGCTCTGTTCCGACAGGGGGCCATAGAGCCAGCTCATCAAGGGGTGGCTGGCTACCAGTGGTTTGATGGCGGCTGCCTCTGTCGGGGTAAACTTGAAGACGCCGATCCAGAGCAGGGTCAATACCACGCCCGCCAGAGCGACCAGAAAGCCTTTGTCATGTTGCTGCATGGGGGCTCCTTGTTTAAGGGGTCAGAGTGACGGGCGGGAAGTCGATCTCGGTCGCCGCCAGGTGGTTGCCATAGTTGGTCAGGGTATTGACGATCACCTGGCCGAGCACCTCCAGCAGCAGCTCGTCATCTACACCTGCGGCACGGGCGCTAGCAAGCTGCTCGTCACTGATCACCCCGCGCTGGTTGACCAGTGCCGTTGCCAGTTGCAGCAGGGCGTGATCAAGGGGAGCCGAGGCCTGGCCGAGTCGGGCTGCCCGGATCTCCTGGGCCGAGAATCCGGCCTTGCCCGCGAGCAGTGTATGGGCAGACAAACAGTATTGGCAGGCGTTGGCTTGACCTATGGCCAGTGCCAGCAACTCCCGTTGTGGGGCAGTGAGGCGCCCCTTGCCAAGCGCCTCGGCAAAGGCCAGGAAGCCATTGAGCAGGGCTGGCGAGTGGGCCAGGGTGGCGTAGAGGTTGGGTACCATGCCCAGATTGCGGCGCAGGGTGGTCAGGGTCTGGGCGGCTGCGGGTTGCGGTTGGGATACGGGTTGGATACGGCTCATGATCTTCTCCTGTGGTAGTGAAGGTACGGGAGACAGTGTGCCGTCATTCGTGATACGGTTTATCACTCATCGTCTGCAAATAAATACTATTCGTCTCAAATATGGATCCGCTCTCTGCCCTGTTGGTTCATGCCTCCCCCGAAGCCAAGATCTTCTTCGCCGGCAACCTGTGCCAGAACTCCTCCAGTGATGATTATCCGAGTGGCGGACATCTTCATCTGCTGCGCAGCGGTGCCGTCATGCTGCGTGAAGAGGGGAGAACCAGCTTGCTGCTCGAGGAGCCGACCCTGATCCTGTTCCCTCGGGGACGTCCCCACAAGCTTGAACCCAGAACGCTGGGGGGTTGTGATTTGGTGTGCGCCAATGTCGCATTCGGCAAGGGGGGCGCATCGCCGTTGCAACTGGCATTACCGGGCTCGCTGGTGCTGCCGCTACGTGAGTTGCCTGCCCTGACGCCGGTGCTGAGTCAGCTGTTTGACGAGGCGTTTCACCCCCGCTACGGGCAGGATCCGCTGATCTCCCGCTTGCTGGAGGTACTGTTGATCCTGCTGCTGCGTCATCTGGTCGAGCAAGGGGTGTGTCAGCAGGGGATGCTGGCAGGTATTTCCGATCCCCAGTTGGCCAAGGCGATCTCGGTGATGCATCAGCGTGGGGATGAACCCTGGACGGTGGCCACGCTGGCGCGGGAGGCCGGCATGTCGCGGGCCCGCTTTGCCGCGAGGTTTCAGGAGCGGGTTGGTCAAGCGCCGCTTGGTTATCTGACCCACTGGCGCATGGCGCGCGCCTGCCAGCAACTGCTGGCGGGGGAGCCCATGGTGCAGGTGGCGCTGGGGGCGGGGTATGGCAGCAGTGTTGCCTTTGGTCGGGCATTCGAGCGGGACCTGGGGGTGAGCCCGGGGCGCTGGCTCAAGGCGCAACAACAAGCCGAATAAAAAATGGGGCAGCTAGTGGCTGCCCCGTGTTCATAACCGGTCAGCCGGTATAGACGTTCTCTTCCGGATAACGGATGCGGGTCTCGACCGGGCGGGCCAGCATAAAGGCCAGGGTGAGGGGGCCGAGACGGCCGCAGATCATCACCAGCACCAGGATCAGCTTGCCCGGCTCGCTCAGGGAGGCGGTGATGCCGGTGGAGAGGCCGACGGTGGCAAATGCCGAGATGGTCTCGAACATGATTTTGTCGAACGGCAGATCCTCGGTCACCATCAGCAGGAACATCGCCAGCATCAGCACCATGGTGCTGACGATGATGATGGCCAGCGAGCGGGTCACGATCTGGGGCGACAGGGTGCGGCCAAAGGCGGTGACATGGGGTCGTTTGGTCAGAAACGCCTTGGTCGCCAGCAGCACGACGGCGAAGGTGGTCACCTTGATACCGCCACCGGTCGAGGTGGCACCGGCACCGATAAACATCAACATCATCAGGAACAGCAACGCCGCCGGGGTCATCAGCCCGATATCTATGGTATTGAAACCGGCGGTACGGGCACTGGCAGACTGGAAGAAGGCAGCCAGCAGCTGGCCACCGACACCGGCCTTGCCGAGGGTGCCGGGGTTGTTGTGTTCCAGCAGCCAAAACATCAGGGTACCGGCCAGCAGCAGCGCCGGGGTCATCAGCAGCATCAGCTTGCTGTGCAGCTTCAGCTTGCGCCAACGGCGGTTGCGCACCAGATCGACGATGACGGTAAAGCCAATCCCCCCCAGGATCAGCAGGCCGGCGATGGTCAGGCTGATGATGGGGTCGTCCCTATAGTCGATGAGATTGTTGGCAAACAGCGAAAATCCGGCGTTGTTGAAGGCCGATACTGCGTGGAAGAAGCTGACATAGAGGCCGTGCACCCACCCCATCTCGGGCACCCAGCGGATCGCCATGATGCCGGTGCCGATCAGCTGGGCAATAAAGGCGAACAGCACGATCCGTTTGACCAGCTGAATGATGTTGACCGAGCCTTCCTGTCCCAGCGCCTCCTTGGCCAGTACCTGCTGGCGCAGACCGACCCGCTTGCTGAAGATGGCGATCAGCAGCAGGGTCATGGTCATCTGGCCCAGACCGCCGATCTCCATCAGCATCAGCAGGAAAATCTGCCCCTGCAGGGTGAAGGCGGTGCCGGTATCCACCACGCCAAGACCTGTCACGCTGATGGCCGAGGTGGCGGTAAACAGGGCGTTGACGAAGGTAACCTCGCCATTGTGGCTGGAGGGTTGCACCAGAAAGATGGTGCCAATCAGCAGAATGATCAGAAAGCTGCCGAGGATCAGCCGGGCTTCGCTCCAGCGAGAGTCCTGCTCCCGATGGAGGGCGAAGGCGTAGCTGCTGCGCCAGTTGATCATAGGGTTTCGAGCCAGTGGTCGATGGCGTGCTTGTTGCCCGCCAGGATCAGGATGTCGCCCAGTTGCAGCTCCATCTTGCCGGTCAGTACGTTGTGCAGCACGTCACCACGCTTGATGGCGAGCAGCTGGAAATCGCTCTGTTGCAGCAGGTGGAAGTCGCCCAGTTCCCGGCCATTCTGTTGCAGGCCAATCACGAACTCGGTCAGCACCATGTCGTGGCCCAGCTCCAGATAGTCGAACAGCCGGTTGTCCAGCATGCTCTGGGCGACCCGGCGGCCCATGTCCCACTCCGGGTTGATCACCTTGTCGGCGCCCACTTTCTGCAGGATCTTGGCGTGGAACTTGTCGCGCGCCTTGACCCACACCTTCTTCACGCCCGCCTCTTTCAAGACGAGGGTGGTGAGGATGCTGGTCTCCAGGTTGTCACCGATGGCAACGAAGACGATATCGAAATTGGCCAGTCCCAGCTCGGCCACGGTGGCCTCGTCGGTGGCATCCGCCACGATAACGTGATTGCAGAGGGCGGCGATTTGCCGGGTCTTGCTCTCGTCGATATCGATGGCCAGTACTTCGGCATCTTGCCGTTGCAGCTCTTCGCACAGCGCGCTGCCAAACAGGCCCAGGCCGATGACGGCAAACTGGTTGTTCATGAGTTGTTCCTCAGCAGTTGAAGTCGCCTACTCTAAACCACTGCTATTCCCCCGAAAAGGGCTCGGGTTTTTCGTCATGGGGTAACTTGAGGTAGACTGCGCCCTTGCACCAAGCCGGGATAGACCGATGAAACTGAATGCCAACGCCTCCTTGTTGAAGCTCAACACCCTTGCCCTCGATGCGTACTGCCTCTGGCTGGCCGAGGTGGAGCAGGTTGCCGATCTGGCGACCCTGCGTGCTGAGCCACAACTCAACCAGTTGCCTCGCCTCAATCTGGGCGGCGGCAGCAACATGCTCTTCACCACCGATTTTCTCGGTCTGGTGGTGCTCAACCGGCTCAAGGGGATTACCGCTGAAGATGGTAGTGATCACTGGTTGCTCCATGTGGCGGCGGGTGAGGATTGGCATCAGCTGGTGCGCCATACCTTGCAACAGGGCTGGTTCGGGCTGGAGAATCTGGCGCTCATTCCCGGTACGGTCGGTGCGGCGCCGGTGCAGAACATCGGTGCGTATGGCGTTGAGCTGGCCGACTTCTGTTCCTATGTCGAGGCGTTCAACTGGCAGAGCGGCGAGATTGAGCGGATCGCGGCGGCAGAGTGCCGCTTCGGTTATCGCGACAGCATCTTCAAACACGAGTATCAGGATTCCCACCTGATCACCGCCGTCGGGCTCAAACTGCCCAAGGCGTGGCAACCTGTGCTGGGCTATGGCCCGCTGGCGGCGCTCGGTGACGCGCCTTCGGCGCAGGCCATCTTCGATACCGTCTGTGCCACCCGCATGGCCAAGCTGCCGGATCCCGCCGTACTCGGCAATGCCGGCAGCTTCTTCAAAAATCCGGTGGTGCCTGCCGCGCTGGCGGAGTCGCTCAAGTCGCGCTATCCGCAGATGCCCTGCTATCCGGCCGGAGAAGGGCAGGCCAAGCTGGCGGCAGGCTGGCTCATCGATCAGTGCGGTCTGAAAGGTTTCGCCATCGGCCGCGCCGCTGTTCATCAGGAGCAGGCGCTGGTGCTGGTCAATCTGGGGGGCGCCAGTGCCATGGAGCTGATCGCACTGGCGGCCCATGTCCGTGACAGCGTGGAGCAGACGTTTGGCGTGGTGCTGGAGCATGAGGTGCGCTTTATGGGCGCGCACGGTGAAACCTGGCTCGACGAGGTGCTCTCATGACGTTGACCCCCATCAGACAGACCCTGATCACCCTGCTTAGCGACGGCCAGTTTCACTCCGGCGAACAGCTGGGCGAGCAGCTCGGCATCAGCCGGGCTGCGGTAAGCAAACACATGGCGGCGCTCAAGGAGCTGGGGCTGGATCTCTTTAGCCTGACCGGCAAAGGCTACCGGTTGGCGGTACCGATGGCGCTCTATGATCAGGCTACCTTGCAGGTACTGGCCCCGATGGCGCCGGTGCACTGTTTTCCGGTCATTGGCTCGACCAATCAACACCTGCTGGATCGGGTCAATGAGCTGCGCTCCGGCGAGAGCTGTCTGGCCGAGTGTCAGACCGCCGGGCGCGGTCGTCGTGGCAAACCCTGGATTTCGCCGTTCGGTTGCCAGCTGATCCTCAGCATGTACTGGCGGCTGGAACAAGGCATGGCGGCCGCCATGGGGCTCAGTCTGGCGGTCGGCGTGGCAGTGGTTGAAGCGCTGGAGAGCCTTGGTTATCAAGGCGTCGAGCTCAAGTGGCCGAACGACCTCTACTATCAGGGCCGCAAGCTGGCGGGAATACTGGTGGAGATGAGCGGTAGCGCCGGGGCCAGCTGTCATCTGGTGATCGGCATCGGTCTCAATCTGGCGATGCCTGCCCGTGAAGGGGAGAAGATCGATCAGGCCTGGGCCGAGCTGCGCCACATCAATCCCGAGCTGGTCGATCGCAATCAGTTGGCGGCCCGGATGATCGTCCATCTGCAGCGGGCGCTGCACACCTTTGAGCAGCAGGGGTTGGCAAGCTTTGTCGATGAGTGGAACCGGCTCGATCACTTTGCCGGTCGCCCGGTGCGCCTGCTGATGGGGGATCAGGAGATCCGCGGCATCGCTCGTGGTATCGACGATCGCGGCGCCCTGCGACTGGAGACAGGTGAAGGGATCAAATTCTATCTGGGCGGCGAGCTCTCCCTGCGCCGGGGCGACTGAGGGCCAGCAAGGCTGCTCATGATACCAAACAAGAAGAGGGGGCCCGCGGGCCCCCTCTTCGTTATCCGGAAACTGCAGTCATCATTTGCGCAGCTTGATCTGTTCGATGGCGTGCTCATGGCCCTTGGTCATGATCAGGTTGGCACGCTCACGCGTTGGCAGGATATTTTCTTGCAAATTCAGATAGTTGATATCTTGCCAGATGTTGCTGGCGATCTGGGTCGCCTCACTCTCCGCCAGCTTGGCGTAGTTATGGAAGTAGGAGTCGGGATCCGAGAAGGCGCCGCTGCGGAATTTCAGGAAGCGTTCGATATACCAGGTGCGCAGCAGTTCGGCATCGGCATCCACATAGATGGAGAAGTCGACGAAGTCCGACACGAAGACCCGATGGGGCTCCTGAGGGTAGTCCATGCCGCTTTGCAGCACATTGAGCCCTTCCAGGATCAGGATGTCCGGCTGCTCCACCACCTTCTTCTCATCGGGAATGATGTCGTAGATAAGGTGGGAGTAAACCGGCGCTTCGACCTTCTCGTGACCAGCGCGGATGTTGGCGACAAATTCCACCAGATGGCGGATGTCGTAGGATTCCGGGAACCCCTTGCGGCGCATCAGGCCGCGCTCTTCCAGTACCTTGTTGGGATAGAGGAAGCCGTCGGTGGTGACCAGCTCCACCCGCGGATGTTCCGGCCAGCGCTCCAACAGGGCCTGCAGAATACGGGCCGTGGTGCTTTTGCCCCCCGCCACGCTGCCGGCAATGCTGATAATATAGGTGCCCTTGCCGCGGGACTGGCCGAGGAACTGCTCCAGCACCCGGCTGCGACGCTGTTTGGCTTTGACATAGAGATTGAGCAGGCGGGAGAGAGGCAGATAGATCTCTTCCACTTCCCGCAATGACACCTTCTCGTTGATCCCGCGCAGGGTCTGCAGATCGTGTTCGGTCAGGGTCAGGGGGACCGAATCGCGCAATAACGCCCATTGTTCGCGGGTGAATTGCAGATAGGGGTTATGCTCTGTCGTCATGGTGTCATCACTGTTTCTTGGGCACGGCGACCATACACCAAGGGTGGGGGAGCGACAAGGGACGCAGCAGGATTGGCTTGTTTGCCCCCGCTTTTTTGCAAACTTCCCAGCAATAAAGCATATTTTGCCGGGTTCAATGGTTGCATCCCCCAAAACCTTACAATAAAATGCGCGACGCTTGACTGTCTGTCGTCTATTTGCCGTGCAAAAACGATAAACACAACGGGTGCAAGCAGAATTACCGTTGTGACAATCTGGCGTCTGGAGGGGTTCCCGAGCGGCCAAAGGGATCAGACTGTAAATCTGACGGCTCTGCCTTCGAAGGTTCGAATCCTTCTCCCTCCACCATATTTCTCTGCGGTTTGAGTTCTTTGGGTTAGAGAAATGCGGGCATCGTATAATGGCTATTACCTCAGCCTTCCAAGCTGATGATGCGGGTTCGATTCCCGCTGCCCGCTCCAAGATGCTGATATGGCTCAGGCGTTAGCAGAGCCACACCCTAGGGTGAGTTCGGCAAGCGAACCAGCCATCAGTACCTCTCTCTTTCCCACCAGATTCAAATCCATCATATAAACTGTTCTGTGGTTAGCTTGCCACCGCGTACTCAGCGTTAGTTTAGAGGGACGATCATGTCTAAAGAAAAATTTGAGCGTAATAAACCGCACGTTAACGTGGGTACCATCGGCCACGTTGACCACGGTAAAACCACCCTGACTGCAGCTATCACCAACGTGCTGGCCAAGCACTTCGGTGGTAAAGCTTTCGCCTTCGACCAGATCGACAAGGCACCGGAAGAGCGTGAGCGTGGTATCACCATCAACACCTCCCACGTAGAATACGACACCGCTACCCGTCACTACGCGCACGTAGACTGCCCGGGTCACGCCGACTACGTTAAAAACATGATCACCGGTGCTGCCCAGATGGACGGCGCGATCCTGGTAGTAGCAGCGACTGACGGCCCGATGCCGCAGACTCGTGAGCACATCCTGCTGGGTCGTCAGGTTGGTATCCCGTACATGATCGTGTTCATGAACAAGTGTGACATGGTTGATGACGAAGAGCTGCTCGAACTGGTTGAGATGGAAGTTCGTGAACTGCTGACCGAGTACGACTTCCCGGGTGATGACCTGCCGGTAGTTCGTGGTTCCGCGCTGAAAGCGCTGGAAGGCGACGCTCAGTGGGAAGAGAAGATCATCGAGCTGGCTGGCCACCTGGATACCTATATCCCGGAGCCGGAGCGCGCGATTGACCAGCCGTTCCTGATGCCTATCGAAGACGTATTCTCTATCGCTGGCCGTGGTACCGTAGTAACCGGTCGTGTAGAGCGCGGTATCGTTAAAGTAGGTGAGACCGTAGAAATCGTTGGTATCAAAGATACCGTTTCTACCACCTGTACCGGTGTTGAAATGTTCCGCAAGCTGCTGGACGAAGGTCGTGCAGGCGAGAACATCGGCGCGCTGTTGCGTGGTGTTAAGCGTGAAGACGTAGAGCGTGGTCAGGTACTGGCCAAGCCGGGTTCTATCAAGCCGCACACCAAGTTCGAATCTGAAGTGTACGTACTGTCCAAAGAAGAAGGTGGTCGTCATACCCCGTTCTTCAAAGGCTACCGTCCGCAGTTCTACTTCCGTACTACCGACGTGACCGGTACCATCGAACTGCCGGAAGGCGTAGAGATGGTAATGCCGGGCGACAACATCAAGATGGTTGTTACCCTGATTGCTCCGATCGCAATGGACGACGGCCTGCGTTTTGCTATCCGTGAAGGTGGCCGTACCGTAGGTGCCGGTGTTGTAGCCAGCGTAATCGCTTAATCTTTGGCTTACATAAATAAAGCAAAGCCCCTATAATAGGGGCTTTCTTGTGTAGGGGCGTAGTTCGAATTGGTAGAACAGCGGTCTCCAAAACCGATGGTTGCGGGTTCGAGTCCTGCCGCCCCTGCCATATACCTCGTCTCGTACGGGGCTTTTGTGTCTTTGGTTACGTCAGATACAGGTGGGTTGTATGAGTGTTAGTTCTGAGAGCCAGGGCGGAAGCAAGGATACCCTGCTTTGGGGCCTGGTTTTCATTATCCTGGCGGCCGCTGTAGTGGGTAATTACCTGCTCAACGATGTTGTCGCTGCCGTCCGCGCCTTGGGTGTGGTCGTTGTCATTGCTGCTGCCGGTGCAGTAGCCCTGCAAACCACCAAGGGAAAGGCAACACTGGCATTTGCCCGTGAGTCTCGCCTGGAAGTCCGCAAGGTCGTATGGCCGACCCGTCAGGAAGCCATTCAGACAACCCTGATTGTGCTGGCGGTGACCGCCGTGATGGGGCTGCTGCTGTTCGTTCTGGACGGTGCCTTGGTCTGGTTGGTCAACTTGATTACCGGTGTGTAAGGATAAGCCATGACTGAACAACGTGAACAACGTATGAGATGGTATGTCGTGCAGGCTTTTTCCGGCTATGAAGGCCGTGTAGCCAAGTCCCTGCGTGAACATATCAAGATGCATGGCATGGAAGACATGTTCGGTGAAGTACTGGTCCCGACCGAAGAAGTGGTCGAGATGCGTGCTGGCCAGAAGCGCAAGAGTGAGCGCAAGTTTTTCCCGGGTTATGTCCTGGTCCAGATGATCATGGATGAAACCACATGGCACTTGGTGCGTAACGTACCGCGTGTAATGGGCTTCATTGGCGGTACTTCCGACCGTCCGGCACCGATCTCCGACAAAGAGGCCGATGCCATCCTGAACCGTCTGCAGGATGCCCACGACAAGCCGCGTCCGAAAACCCTGTTTGAACCGGGTGAAATGGTGCGGGTTGCCGATGGTCCGTTTGCCGACTTCAACGGCACCGTTGAAGAGGTCGATTATGAGAAGAGCCGCGTGAAGGTCTCTGTACTGATCTTCGGTCGTTCTACTCCTGTTGAACTGGATTTTGGTCAGGTCGAAAAGGGCTGATTGAATTCTGTACGTTTAACGGTTGTCAGGGGCAGCGAATATCTCTATAATTCGCTGCCCCTTTATTAGTTGGGGAGCCGTTTGCAGGAGCAAGTCTCCGAGGCGCTAGAACCCATTTTTGAGGTATTTTCCTAATGGCTAAGAAAGTCACAGCTTATATCAAGCTGCAGGTTGCTGCTGGTGCAGCCAACCCGTCTCCTCCCGTTGGTCCTGCACTGGGTCAACACGGTGTTAACATCATGGAATTCTGTAAGGCGTTCAACGCACGTACAGAGAAGCTGGAAAAAGGTTCACCGACTCCGGTCGTGATCACCGTTTACAGCGACCGTTCCTTCACCTTCGAAACCAAGACTCCGCCTGCTTCCTTCCTGCTGAAGAAAGCTGCTGGCATCAAGTCTGGTTCTTCCAAGCCGAACAAAGACAAGGTTGGTAAGGTGACCGTTGCTCAGCTGCAAGAAATCGCCAAGACCAAAGAGCCGGATATGACTGGTGCCGATCTGGATGCAAAAGTACGTTGCATCGCAGGCTCCGCTCGTTCCATGGGTCTGGTAGTGGAGGATTAAGACAATGGCTAAACTTTCCAAGCGTATGCGCGTTATTCGCGAAAAAGTTGACGGTACCAAAGAGTACTCCATCAACGAAGCCATTGCCCTGCTGAAAGAACTGGCTACCGCCAAGTTCGTTGAAAGCGTTGACGTTGCTGTCAACCTGGGTATCGACGCTCGTAAATCTGACCAGAACGTACGTGGTGCTACTGTACTGCCGCACGGTACCGGTCGTGATGTACGCGTTGCCGTATTTACCCAAGGTGCCAACGCCGAAGCAGCTAAAGCTGCCGGTGCTGACCTGGTAGGTATGGATGACCTGGCCGATCTGGTTAAGAAAGGCGAGATGAACTTCGACGTAGTTATCGCATCCCCGGATGCCATGCGCGTTGTTGGTCAACTGGGTCAAATCCTGGGCCCGCGCGGCCTGATGCCGAACCCGAAAGTTGGTACTGTAACTCCTAACGTTGCCGAAGCTGTCAAGAACGCCAAGGCTGGTCAGGTTCGTTACCGTAACGACAAGAATGGTATCATCCATACCACTCTGGGTAAGGTTTCTTTCAACGAAGTTCAGCTGAAAGAAAACTTGGAAGCTCTGCTGGTTGCCCTGAAAAAAGGCAAGCCCTCTTCCGCCAAAGGTCAATTCATCAAGAAAGTCAGCATCTCCACCACCATGGGTGCCGGTGTTGCCGTAGACCAAGCTTCTCTGGAAGCTCAGGCCTAATTGATGGGTTTTACAAGGCGCAAAATTTAATCTATAATTTTGCGCCTTGATTGGTTGGGGGTTTCGACCTCCGTCCAAGACCGCAGGAGGCTGCAAAGCCTTAATGTTTCCTGCGTAGACGGTGCCGGAAACCCAGCGAGAAAGATTCTTTCTCTTCTGGAATCCTGCTACCGCATCGTTCCCCTCTGTTGTAAAGGTAGGGGGGATGTGTCAGTACTGGGTCAATAGACCCGGATTCAATCCAGGAGTTAAGCCAATGGCATTGGGACTCGAAGACAAAAAGGCAATTGTTGCTGAAGTCAACGAAGCTGCCAAAGGCGCTCTTTCTGCAGTTGTTGCCGATTCTCGCGGTGTAACTGTAGACAAGATGACCGTCCTGCGTAAAACCGCTCGTGAAGCCGGTGTGTACATGCGCGTTGTGCGTAACACCCTGCTGCGTCGCGCGGTAGAAGGTACCGAATACGAGTGCCTGAACGACGCATTTACCGGTCCTACCTTGATTGCTTTCTCTAACGAACACCCGGGCGCTGCTGCTCGTCTGTTCAAAGAGTTTGCCAAAGCGAACCAAAAGTTCGAAATCAAGGCTGGCGCTTTTAACGGTGAGTTTATCGCCGCAGCACAAATTGATCGTCTGGCCACGCTGCCGACTTACGAAGAAGCAATTGCGAAGTTGATGGCGACTATGAAAGAAGCCTCTGCTGGCAAGCTGGTTCGTACTATCGCTGCTGTTCGCGACCAGAAACAAGCTGCTGCTTGATTCTCGCCTATTTAGGCTGTTTGAGTTTATTCAACATCAGGAATTTTTGTCATGTCTATCACTAAAGACCAAATCATCGAAGCCGTTGCTTCCATGTCCGTAATGGAAGTTGTTGAGCTGATCGAAGCTATGGAAGAGAAGTTCGGTGTTTCTGCCGCTGCTGCCGTAATGGCTGGCCCGGCTGCTGCTGAAGCAGTAGAAGAGAAGACCGAGTTCGACGTAGTTCTGACTGCTGCTGGCGCCAACAAAGTTGCCGTTATCAAAGCCGTTCGTGGCGCTACCGGTCTGGGCCTGAAAGAAGCCAAAGATCTGGTAGAAGCTGCTCCGGCTAACCTGAAGGAAGGCGTGTCCAAGGACGAAGCTGAAGCTCTGAAGAAAGAGCTGGAAGCTGCCGGTGCTTCTGTTGAGATCAAATAATCTGCATTTATGTAGATTAGCCTGATAAAACAGGCTAGGGCTGGTGAATTTTTGTTCACCAGCCTTTTTGCGCTGTAGACTGAGAGCATTTCACACCGTTTACGACTCTCGGTGCACCAGCAATCCGGACTGTCTTCTTTCGTCCGGGCCAACACAAAACGGTGTTGAGACAGAGCTGTCCCGCGGGACAGAGTGGGTCACTTATCAGCGAGCTGAGGAACCCTATGGTTTACTCTTATACCGAAAAAAAACGCATTCGTAAGGACTTCGGTAAGCGAGACCAGGTACTGGACACGCCTTATCTGTTGTCCATTCAGCTGGACTCCTTCAAGCAGTTCATCGAGGCTGACCCGGAAGGTGAATATGGCCTAGAGGCCGCTTTCCGTAGCGTTTTCCCGATCACCAGTTACTCCGGTAGTGCTGAGCTTCAGTATGTCAGCTATCGCCTGGGTGAGCCGGTATTTGACGTAAAAGAATGCCAGATCCGTGGAGTGACCTACTCCGCGCCGCTGCGTGTCAAGCTTCGTATGGTTCTGTACGACCGTGAAGCAGCTGCCGGCACCGTCAAAGACATCAAGGAACAAGAAGTATACATGGGCGAAATTCCGCTCATGACCGAGAACGGCACCTTTGTTATCAATGGTACCGAGCGGGTTATCGTCTCCCAGCTGCACCGCAGCCCGGGCGTCTTCTTCGACCACGATAAAGGCAAAACTCATTCATCCGGTAAGGTACTGTATAACGCTCGCGTTATCCCCTACCGTGGCTCCTGGCTGGACTTCGAGTTTGATGCGAAAGACAACCTGTTTGTCCGTATCGACCGTCGTCGCAAACTGCCAGCATCCATTATTCTGCGCGCCCTGGACTTCACTTCCGAACAAATCCTGGCCACCTTCTTCGAGACCATCGGTTTTGAAGTAAAAGATGGCAAGTTGATGATGGATCTGGTGCCGGAGCGTCTGCGTGGTGAAACTGCGACCTTTGACATCGTGGCCAATGGCGCCGTGGTGGTTGAGACCGGTCGTCGTGTGACTGCGCGTCACATCCGTCAGTTGGAAAAAGATGCCGTTACCCAGATTGAGGTACCGGTTGAGTATGTTGTTGGCAAAGTTGCTGCCAAGGACTACGCACATCCGCAAACTGGCGAGATGGTCGTGACCGCCAACCAGGCGCTGAGCCTGGAAGCGATCGCCAACCTGTCCCAAGCCGGCTTCAAGCATTTCGAGGTTCTGTTCACCAACGAACTGGATCACGGTGCCTACATGTCCGAGACCCTGCGTGTCGACTCCAGCTCCAACCGTTTGGAAGCGCTGGTCGAGATCTATCGCATGATGCGTCCGGGCGAGCCGCCTACTCGCGAAGCTGCAGAACAGCTGTTCGAAAACCTGTTCTTCTCCGCCGAGCGTTACGACCTGTCTACCGTAGGTCGGATGAAGTTCAACCGCCGTCTGGGTCGTGAAGACGAGACTGGCGCGGGCGTACTGACCAAAGACGACATCGTCGATGTGATGAAGCGCCTGATCGACATCCGTAACGGTAACGACGAAGTGGACGATATCGACCACCTGGGTAACCGTCGTATCCGTTCTGTCGGTGAAATGGCTGAAAACCAGTTCCGCGTCGGTCTGGTGCGTGTCGAGCGTGCGGTCAAGGAGCGTCTCTCCCTGGGCGACCTGGACACCCTGATGCCGCAGGATCTGATCAACGCCAAGCCGATCTCCGCCGCAGTCAAAGAGTTCTTTGGTTCCAGCCAGCTGTCCCAGTTTATGGACCAGAACAACCCGCTCTCCGAAGTGACCCACAAGCGTCGTATCTCCGCGCTGGGCCCGGGCGGTTTGACTCGTGAGCGTGCCGGCTTTGAAGTCCGAGACGTACACCCGACTCACTACGGTCGTCTGTGCCCTATCGAGACTCCTGAAGGTCCGAACATCGGTCTGATCAACTCTCTGTCCGTGTACTCTCGTACCAACGAGTACGGTTTCCTCGAGACCCCGTACCGTAAGGTCATTGACGGTGTGATCACCGACGAAGTGGACTACCTGTCTGCTATTGAAGAAGGCAAGTACGTGATCGCACAGGCTAACGCCGCGACCACCGAAGATGGCCGTCTGAAAGATGAATTGATCCCGTGCCGTCACAAAGGTGAATCCACCTTTATGAACGCCGACCAGATCCAGTATATGGACGTGAGCCCGCAGCAGATCGTATCTGTGGCAGCGGCTCTGATCCCGTTCCTGGAACACGATGACGCGAACCGCGCATTGATGGGTTCAAACATGCAACGTCAGGCTGTACCGACTCTGCGTGCTGACAAGCCGCTGGTAGGTACCGGTATGGAACGCGCTGTGGCCGTTGACTCCGGTGTAACCGTAGTGGCCAAGCGTGGTGGCGTAATCGACTATGTCGATGCCTCCCGTATCGTCCTGAAGGTCAATGAAGATGAGCTGATGCCAGGCGAAGCCGGTATCGACATCTACAACCTGACCAAATACACCCGTTCCAACCAGAACACCTGTATCAACCAACGTCCTTGCGTGATGTTGGGTGAGCCGGTCATGGCTGGCGACGTACTGGCTGACGGCCCGTCCACCGACTTGGGTGAACTGGCGCTGGGTCAGAACATGCGCGTCGCGTTCATGCCGTGGAACGGTTACAACTTCGAAGACTCGATCCTGGTGAACGAGCGTGTTGTTCAGGAAGATCGCCTGACCACCATCCATATCCAGGAACTGGCCTGTATCTCCCGTGACACCAAGCTGGGTCCGGAAGAGATCACTGCTGACATCCCGAACGTGGGTGAAGCCGCTCTGTCCAAGCTGGACGAGTCCGGTATCGTCTACGTGGGTGCCGAAGTGAAGGGCGGCGACATTCTGGTCGGTAAGGTAACCCCGAAAGGTGAAACCCAGCTGACGCCGGAAGAGAAGCTGCTGCGCGCCATCTTCGGTGAGAAGGCGTCCGATGTGAAGGACTCCTCCCTGCGTGTGCCGAACGGTGTGTACGGTACCGTGGTTGACGTGCAAGTCTTTACCCGCGATGGCGTGGAAAAAGACAAGCGCGCCAAAGAAATCGAAGAGATGCAGCTGAAGGAAGCGAAGAAGGACTTGACCGAAGAGTTCAAGATCCTGGAAGACGGCATTTTCGGCCGCTCCCGCAACCTGCTGCTGGCCGCCGGTTACAGCGAAGATCGTCTGAACAAGCTCGATCGCTCCAAGTGGTTTGAACTGGCCATCGAAGATGAAGGCAAGCAGACCGAACTGGAACAGATCGCTGAACAGCACGTTGAGCTGAAAGCCGAGTTCGACAAGAAATTCGAGAACAAGCGTCGCAAGATTATCCAGGGTGATGATCTGGCACCGGGCGTACTGAAAATCGTCAAGGTTTATCTGGCAGTCAAGCGTCGCATCCAGCCGGGTGACAAGATGGCGGGCCGTCACGGTAACAAGGGTGTTATCTCCAAGATCTGTCCGGTCGAGGATATGCCTCATGACGAGTTCGGCCGTCCGGTCGACATCGTACTGAACCCGTTGGGCGTACCATCCCGTATGAACATCGGTCAGATCCTCGAAGTGCACCTGGGCCTTGCGGCCAAGGGTATCGGCGAGAAGATCGATCGCATGGTCAAAGAGCAGCGTGAGCTGCACGAGATGCGCAACTTCCTGCAACAGGTCTATGACCTGGGCGAGAAGGACACCCAGCAAGTGAACATCGCCGAACTGTCTGATGACGACGTACGTACCCTGGTGGGTAACCTGCGTAAGGGTCTGCCGGTTGCTACTCCAGTGTTTGATGGTGCCAAAGAGCGCGAAATCAAAGCCCTGCTGAAGCTGGCCGATCTGCCGGAATCCGGTCAGATTGATCTGTTCGATGGCCGTACCGGTAACCGCTTCGAGCGTAAAGTAACCGTTGGTTACATGTACATGCTCAAGCTGAACCACTTGGTCGACGACAAGATGCACGCGCGTTCTACCGGTTCTTACAGCCTGGTTACCCAGCAGCCGCTGGGTGGTAAGGCTCAGTTCGGTGGTCAGCGTTTCGGTGAGATGGAAGTGTGGGCCCTGGAGGCTTACGGTGCGGCATATACCCTGCAGGAAATGCTGACCGTCAAGTCTGACGATGTGAATGGCCGTACCAAGATGTATAAGAACATCGTGGATGGCGACCACCGTATGGAGCCGGGCATGCCCGAATCCTTCAACGTATTGCTGAAGGAAATCCGCTCTCTGGGTATCAACATCGAGCTGGACGAAGAGTAAGAGCTCGCTCTTATTGTTCGAGAATTGACGTGGGCGCCCCGCTGTTTTGGCAGCCGGGGCGCCGAGGTTAGACTCCTGACAGGGGAAACACGTGAAAGACTTACTCAAGTTTTTGAAGGCTCAGACCAAGACCGAAGAGTTTGACAGTATCAAGATCGGTCTGGCCTCTCCTGACATGATCCGCTCCTGGTCATTCGGTGAGGTCAAAAAGCCTGAGACCATCAACTACCGGACTTTCAAGCCGGAGCGTGATGGTCTGTTCTGCGCCCGTATCTTCGGACCGGTGAAGGACTACGAGTGTCTGTGCGGCAAGTACAAGCGCCTGAAACACCGTGGTGTGATCTGTGAGAAGTGCGGCGTTGAAGTGACCCAGACCAAGGTCCGTCGTGAGCGTATGGGCCACATCGAGCTGGCCAGCCCGACTGCCCACATCTGGTTCCTGAAGTCCCTGCCGTCCCGTATCGGTCTGCTGCTGGACATGACCCTGCGCGACATCGAGCGCGTGCTCTACTTCGAATCTTTCGTCGTAATCGAGCCGGGCATGACCAACCTCGAACGCAGCCAGATGCTCTCTGAAGAGCAGTACCTGGATGCGCTGGAAGAGTGGGGCGACGAATTTGACGCCAAGATGGGGGCCGAAGCAATCCTGGCATTGCTGCGCGCTATCGATCTGGAAGGTGAAGTCAAAACCATGCGTGAGGAGCTGGATCAAACCAACTCCGAGACCAAGCGCAAGAAGACCACCAAGCGTCTGAAGCTGATGGAAGCTTTCCTGCAGTCCGGCAACAAGCCGGAGTGGATGATCATGACAGTGCTGCCTGTGCTGCCGCCGGACCTGCGTCCGCTGGTACCGCTGGACGGCGGCCGTTTCGCGACTTCCGATCTGAACGATCTGTACCGTCGCGTGATCAACCGTAACAACCGCTTGAAGCGTCTGCTGGATCTGGCTGCTCCGGACATCATCGTGCGCAACGAAAAGCGCATGCTGCAAGAGTCCGTCGATGCGCTGCTGGATAACGGCCGTCGCGGTCGTGCCATCACCGGTTCCAACAAGCGCCCGCTGAAATCCCTGGCCGACATGATCAAGGGTAAGCAGGGTCGTTTCCGTCAGAACCTGCTCGGTAAACGTGTCGACTACTCCGGTCGTTCCGTTATCACCGTAGGCCCGACTCTGCGTCTGCATCAGTGCGGTCTGCCGAAGAAGATGGCGCTGGAACTGTTCAAGCCGTTCATCTATGGCAAGCTGGAAACCCGCGGTCTGGCGACCACTATCAAGGCCGCCAAGAAGATGGTGGAGCGCGAGGAAGCTGTCGTTTGGGATATCCTGGACGAAGTGATCCGCGAGCACCCGGTTCTGCTGAACCGTGCACCGACTCTGCACCGTCTGGGTATCCAGGCATTCGAACCGACTCTGGTCGAAGGCAAGGCAATCCAGCTGCACCCGCTGGTTTGTGCTGCGTATAACGCGGACTTCGATGGTGACCAGATGGCGGTCCACGTACCGCTGACCCTGGAAGCCCAGCTGGAAGCGCGTGCGCTGATGATGTCTACCAACAACATCCTGTCGCCTGCCTCCGGTGAGCCGATCATCGTTCCTTCTCAGGACGTGGTCTTGGGTCTGTACTACATGACCCGTGCCCGTATCAACGCCAAAGGCGAAGGTATGGTGCTGGCCGGCCCGAAAGAAGCCGAGAAAGTATATCGCGCCGGTCTGGCCGATCTGCATGCTCGTGTGAAAGTACGCATTACCGAATACCTACGTCAGGAAGACGGTTCTCTGCGTGAACACACCGAGATGAAGAACACCACCGTTGGTCGTGCGATCCTGAGCCTGATCCTGCCGAAAGGCATGGAATACGCCCTGATCGACGAGCCGAAGGTGCTGACTGCTGCAGAACAGGCTGATCTGGATGCCAATCCGCAGAACTGGATCAAGTGCGTATCCAACAAGGCGCTGGGCAAAAAGCTCATCTCCCGTCTGCTGAACACCTGCTATCGCAAGCAGGGCCTGAAGGACACCGTTATCTTCGCTGACCAGCTGATGTATACCGGTTTCCACTACGCGGCCCTGTCCGGTGCTTCCGTTGGTATCGATGACATGGTCATCCCGGATGCCAAGAAAGACATCATCGCAGCAGCCGAAGCCGAAGTTGCCGAGATCCAGGACCAGTTCCTGTCAGGTCTGGTAACTGCGGGCGAGCGTTACAACAAGGTTATCGATATCTGGGCCAGCGCCAACGAGCGTGTCTCCAAGGCCATGATGGAGAACTTGTCCAAAGAGCGTAACGTCAACTCGCTGGGTGAAGAAGAAGAGCAGGCCTCGTTCAACAGCATCTTTATGATGGCCGACTCTGGTGCGCGTGGTTCCGCCGCCCAGATCCGTCAGCTGGCCGGTATGCGTGGCCTGATGGCCAAGCCCGATGGCTCCATCATCGAGACCCCGATCATCGCGAACTTCCGCGAAGGTCTGAACGTACTGCAGTACTTTATCTCTACCCACGGTGCTCGTAAGGGTCTGGCGGATACTGCACTGAAGACTGCGAACTCCGGTTACCTGACTCGTCGTCTGGTAGACGTGGCGCAGGACATGGTGATCACCGAGGACGATTGCGGCACTACCGACGGTCTGTGGATGACTCCGCTGATCGAGGGTGGCGACGTGGTCGAGCCGCTGCGTGAGCGCGTGCTGGGTCGTGTGGTGGCAGAAGATGTCATCAAGCCGGGTACCGAGGACGAGATCCTGGTTGCTCGCAACACCCTGCTCGACGAGCAGCTGTGTGACCTGCTGGAACGCAACTCCGTTGACCGTGTGAAGGTGCGTTCTGCCATCACCTGTGAAACTGACTTCGGTAACTGTGCTCACTGCTACGGCCGTGATCTGGCCCGTGGTCACCTGGTTAACAAGGGTGAGGCTGTCGGTGTTATCGCCGCCCAGTCCATCGGTGAACCGGGTACCCAGCTGACGATGCGTACTTTCCACATCGGTGGTGCTGCATCTCGTGCCGCTGCTGAAAGCAGCATCCAGGTCAAGAACACCGGTACCATCAAGCTGCAGAACGCCAAGTTCGTTCACAACAGCGATGACAAACTGGTTATCACCTCACGTTCTACCGAACTGACCATCATGGACGACATGGGCCGTACCAAGGAAAGCCACAAGCTGCCTTACGGTTCCGTGCTGGAAGTGAAGGACGGCCAGGCCGTGAGCGCTGGCGAGACCGTTGCCAACTGGGATCCGCACACCCACCCGATCATCACCGAAGTGGCAGGTCGCCTGCAGTTCGAACACATGATCGATGGCGTGACCATCACTCGTCAGACCGACGAGCTGACCGGTCTCTCTTCTATCGTTGTTCTGGACGTCAACGAGCGTCCGAGCGCCGGTAAAGAGATGCGTCCGACCGTGAAACTGGTCGACCTGAACGGCAAAGACGTGATGATCCCGGGTACCGATGTAGCCGCCCAGTACTTCCTGCCGGGCAAGGCGATCGTGAACCTGGAAGATGGTGCCAACGTGGGCGTGGGTGACGCGGTAGCGCGTATCCCGCAAGAGTCCGGCGGTACCAAGGACATCACCGGTGGTCTGCCGCGTGTTGCGGATCTGTTCGAAGCACGTCAACCGAAGGAACCGGCAATTCTGGCCGAGATCTCCGGTACCATCTCCTTCGGGAAAGAGACCAAGGGCAAGCGCCGTCTGGTCATCACCCCGACCGATGGTGGCAACGTCTACGAAGAGATGATTCCGAAGTGGCGTAACCTGAACGTGTTCGAAGGTGAAAAAGTTGAGAAGGGTGAAGTGCTGGCGGACGGTCCCGAGTCTGCTCACGACATCCTGCGTCTGCGCGGTATCAGCCCGGTCGCCAACTACATCGCCAACGAAGTGCAGGACGTTTACCGTCTGCAAGGCGTTAAGATCAACGACAAGCACATCGAAGTCATCGTTCGTCAGATGCTGCGCAAGTGCGAGATCCTGAGCGCTGGCGATACCGATCTGATCGAAGGCGAACAGGTTGAAGTTGCTCGTGTGAAGATTGCCAACCGTAAGCTGGTTGCCGAGGGCAAGACCCCTGCGACCTACCGTCATGTTCTGATGGGTATTACCAAGGCATCTCTGAGCACCGAGTCCTTCATCTCCGCGGCTTCCTTCCAGGAAACCACTCGCGTTCTGACCGAAGCCGCCGTAGGTGGCAAGCGTGATGAACTGCGTGGTCTGAAAGAGAACGTCATCGTGGGTCGTCTGATCCCGGCTGGTACCGGCTTTGCCTACCACCATAGCCGGATCAACCAGCGTGCTGCCGCAGCTCGTGCTGTTGGTACCCCGCAGGTGACCGCTGATGAAGCGGAGCAGAACCTGGCGGATCTGCTGAACGCAGCCGGTAGCTTCGACGAAGAGTAACTCGTCATCCGTGATTAAAAAGGGCTCCTTCAAGGAGCCCTTTTTGTTGGCCAATTCCTCGGCAAAGGTAGACGCAGCGCGGGTTTCAGGATGATCCAGAGCAAAGTTGTAGAGTAAAAAATCAAAAAAAGTTGACTTTACTCCCCTGCAATTTAAAACTCGGGAAAGTTGAATGGTTATTACAGGGGTAGAACATGACTGTCGGTATCGAGGAAGCCATGCTTCCCGAAGAACAGCTGATCAGCCGCACTTTTACAGATGAAGACAGGGAATTGTTGCGCTCATACGATGGGCTCATCGATGGTTTGGCCGAGCTGTTCGGCAAGCATTGTGAAGTGGTACTCCACTCCCTGGAAAATCTGCACGAGTCGGTGATCAAGATCGCCAACGGCTTCAATACCGGACGCACCCTCGGGGCGCCCATCACCGATCTCGCCCTGCGCATGCTCAAGGACATCGAGAGCACCGGCCAGGATTACACCCAGAGCTATTTCGCTCGCAGCCGTACCGGCGCGCTGATGAAGTCGAGCACCATCGCCATTCGCAACAGCGAGCGGCAAGTTGTGGGGCTTATCTGCATCAACCTGCACATCAATGCGCCTTTCCACGAGTTCGTTGCCGAATTTTTCCCGACGCCCCAGCAGGCGGCGCGCCAGTCACCAGAGACCTTCGCCAACAGCGTGGAAGAGCTGGTTGCCCAGACGGTGGATAACACCATCGACGAGATCAATCGCGATCCCACCGTGGCCAACAATGCCAAGAACCGCTTCATCGTGACCCAGCTGTTCGAGAAGGGCATTTTTGACATCAAGGATTCGATCAATCTGGTGGCGGACAAACTCAATATTTCAAAACATACCGTTTATCTTTACATCCGACAGCGCAAGCAGGGTGAAGACGAGAACGAGTAACTCATTCCAGAAGGGGATAGATGAATGGCTAAAGAAGTGATTGCAACCGACAAGGCGCCTGCCGCGATTGGTCCGTATGTTCAGGCTACCAAGGTTGGCGAGATGATCTTCACCTCCGGGCAGATCCCGCTCGATCCTGCCACCATGGAGATCGTGGCCGGCGGCATCGAAGAGCAGGCCGAGCGGGTGATGAAGAATCTGGTTGCCGTGTTGCACGCTGCGGGTGCCGATGCCAGCAAAGTGGTCAAAACCACCTGCTTCCTGAGCGACATGAACAACTTCGTTGCCTTCAATCAGGTCTATGCCCGCTACTTTGGCGATGCGGCGCCAGCTCGCTCCTGCGTAGAGGTGGCCCGTCTGCCGAAAGATGTGCTAGTCGAAGTTGAGGCTATTGCCCATCTCTGATCAACAGATCGAATCAAGCCCCTCCTGGCAGGGGCTTTTTTGTTTTTGGCGTAAAATGGACCGGGTCAGCACAGGAGCCCTGCTATGAGTCTGAGTTTTGCCATCCTGGTCACGGGGCCTGCCTATGGCTCCCAATCGGCCAGCACCGCCTATCGTTTTGCCCGCACCCTGTTGGCACAGGGGCATACCTTGTCCCACCTGTTTTTCTATCAGGATGGGGTCTGCAACGGCAACGGTCTGCATCTGCCTGCATCCGATGAGACTGACCTGGTGCGTCTGTGGCGAGAGCTGGCAGAAGAGCAGGGGATCCGTATCGACGTCTGTGTCGCCGCCGCCATGCGGCGCGGTGTGCTCGATGAGCAGGAGGCCAAGGGGGCAGGGCAGGTGCACTTCAATCTGCAAGCGCCATTTTGCCTGAGCGGTCTGGGCCAGTTGGCCGAGGCGGCGCTCACCGCCGATCGGCTGGTTCAGTTCTAGGGGGAGTCATGAGCAAGAAAATCGCCTTTATCTGCAGTCGTGGCCCCCATGGCCATGCCGCCGGTCGGGAAGGACTGGATGCCCTGCTGGCCACCTCGGCCATGACCGATGAGCTGGCCCTCTTCCTGATTGGGGACGGCGTGCTGCAACTGCTCAAGGAGCAGCAGCCTGCCGCCATTTTGCAGCGCCACTACGCGCCCACCTTCAAAATGCTGGAACTCTACGACATCGAAGAGGTCTATGTTTGTGCTGACTCGCTGGCAGAGCGTGGCGTGACAGTGGATGATCTGCTGATCCCCGTCGAGAGTCTGCCGCGCCAGGAACTGGCTCGGCGCTGGGCACAGTGTTCGACTCACATCAGCTTTTGAGGTCTCCATGTTGCATCTGATATTGAACTCCCCTTTTCAGAGTCAGGCTCTGGCAGAGGCGCTCTCATACCTTCAGCCCGAGGATGAGCTGGTACTGATGCAGGATGCCGTGATTGCGGCATCGGCTCCCCAGTGGAGCGCGCGGCTGGCGGGTATCCCGCTTTATGTGATGCAGGAAGATCTGCAAGCTCGCGGTTTGCAGCATCGGGTGGGCAATGTGCTCGATATGGCGGGTCTGGTGGCACTGATTGCGCAAAAAGGTTCTCCGCGCACCTGGGGTGGCTGAGAAGCATATTTTCAAGAAAATTCAAGGTGATGTTGTGAAATCAAACGGATCTGAATTGCCCTTTTGTGACGCAAATTGTATAAATCTTGACTCCCCAGACAACAGGGCATAAAATTTCGCGTCCCCGTATCTGCGGGGAGGATTTTCCACACGTTTATGAAGTCATTATCAGGAGCCTTTTGATGGCAACTATTAACCAGTTGGTTCGCAAGCCACGCATCAAGCTCGTTGTGAAAAGCAACGTGCCGGCGCTGGAAGCGTGCCCTCAGAAGCGTGGCGTATGCACTCGTGTATATACCACCACCCCGAAGAAGCCTAACTCTGCACTGCGTAAAGTGTGCCGTGTACGTCTGACCAACGGCTTCGAAGTCACCTCCTACATCGGTGGTGAAGGTCACAACCTGCAAGAGCACTCTGTTGTTCTGATCCGTGGCGGTCGTGTAAAAGACTTGCCAGGTGTTCGTTATCACACCGTTCGTGGTGCGTTGGACTGTGCCGGTGTTAAAGACCGTAAGCAGGCTCGCTCCAAGTATGGCGTGAAGCGTCCTAAAGCTTAATGGTTCTCCGTTAAGTAAGGCCAAACGTTAATTCGTTTCTAGTTAGATAGCTTTCTAGTTTTGGGTAATCCCTGAAGTTACGGAGAATTTGAAATGCCAAGACGTCGTGTTGTTGGTCAGCGTAAAATCCTGCCAGATCCCAAGTTCGGATCAGAGCTGCTGGCTAAATTTGTCAACGTAGTAATGGTTGACGGTAAGAAATCTGTTGCAGAAGCCATTGTTTATGGCGCCCTGGACATCATTGCCACCAAATCTGGCAAAGAGCACCTGGCCGTATTCGAAGAAGCTCTGGATAACATTCGTCCGGCGGTCGAGGTTAAATCTCGTCGCGTCGGTGGTGCAACCTATCAGGTGCCGGTAGAAGTTCGTCCGGTACGTCGCAATGCCCTGGCAATGCGCTGGTTGGTTGATGCCGCTCGTAAACGTGGTGAAAAATCAATGGCTCAGCGTCTGGCTGGCGAGCTGCTGGATGCCGCTGACAATAAGGGTTCGTCTGTCAAGAAACGTGAAGACGTTCACCGTATGGCTGAAGCGAACAAAGCCTTCGCTCACTTCCGCTGGTAATCCGCTTGCGCAGGGTCTTTTGACTCTGCGCACCTTTAATTATCTAGGGACAAGCGCCTTAGTAAGAGGATGACAATGGCTCGTACAACCCCCATTGAGCGTTATCGTAACATCGGTATCTCCGCTCACATTGACGCCGGTAAGACTACTACTACCGAGCGCGTACTGTTTTACACCGGTGTAAGTCACAAGATCGGTGAAGTTCACGATGGCGCTGCCACCATGGACTGGATGGAACAGGAACAAGAGCGTGGTATCACCATCACCTCCGCCGCGACCACCGCTTTCTGGTCCGGTATGGGTAAACAGTTCCAACCGCACCGTATCAACATCATCGATACCCCGGGCCACGTTGACTTTACTATCGAAGTAGAGCGTTCAATGCGTGTTCTGGACGGTGCCGTGATGGTGTACTGTGCCGTAGGTGGCGTACAGCCACAGTCTGAAACCGTATGGCGTCAGGCTAACAAGTACAAGGTTCCCCGTATCGCGTTCGTCAACAAGATGGACCGTACCGGCGCCAACTTCCTGCGCTGCGTTGAGCACATCAAGACCCGTCTGAAAGGTACTCCGGTTCCCCTTCAGCTGAACATCGGCTCTGAAGAGAACTTCAAGGGCGTTGTTGACCTGGTCAAGATGAAAGCCATCAACTGGAATGAAGCTGATCAGGGCGTATCCTTCGATTACGAAGACGTCCCGGCCGAGTTGCTGGAACAGGCGCAAGAAATGCGCATGAATCTGGTTGAAGCCGCTGCTGAAGCGTCTGAAGACCTGATGGAAAAATACCTGGGCGGCGAAGAGCTGACCGAGGAAGAGATCAAAGGTGCTCTGCGTCAGCGCGTGCTGAACAACGAAATCATCCTGGTAACCTGTGGCTCCGCGTTCAAGAACAAGGGTGTACAGGCAATGCTGGATGCCGTGATCGAGTACCTGCCGGCTCCGACCGACGTTGCTGCTATCGACGGCCTGAAAATGGACGGCGAGACCAAAGACGAGCGTCACGCTTCTGATGACGAGCCGTTCTCTGCTCTGGCGTTCAAGATCGCTACCGACCCGTTCGTTGGTAACCTGACCTTCTTCCGTGTCTACTCTGGCGTGATTAACTCCGGTGACACCGTGCTGAACTCCGTCAAGGACAAGCGCGAGCGTTTTGGCCGTATCGTTCAGATGCATGCCAACAAGCGTGAAGAGATCAAAGAAGTACGCGCTGGTGACATTGCTGCTGCTATCGGTCTGAAAGACGTGACCACTGGTGACACCCTGTGTGACCCGAACGCACCGATCATCCTCGAGCGTATGGAATTCCCGGAGCCGGTAATTTCTATCGCTGTTGAGCCGAAAACCAAGGCTGACCAGGAGAAGATGGGTCTGGCACTGGGCCGTCTGGCTCAGGAAGATCCGTCCTTCCGCGTATGGACTGACGAAGAGTCAGGTCAAACCATCATCGCTGGTATGGGTGAGCTGCACCTGGACATCATCGTTGACCGTATGCGTCGCGAGTTCAAGGTTGAAGCCAACGTAGGTAAGCCGCAGGTTGCTTACCGTGAAACCATCCGTACCACTGTTAAAGACATCGAAGGCAAGCATGCCAAGCAGTCTGGTGGTCGCGGTCAGTACGGTCATGTTGTTATCGACATGTACCCGCTGGAAGAAGGCAAAGCCTACGAATTCGTCAACGACATCAAAGGTGGTGTCATTCCTGGTGAATTCATCCCGGGTGTTGATAAAGGTATCCGTGAGCAGCTCAAATCTGGTCCGCTGGCTGGTTACCCGGTTATGGATCTGGGTGTGCGTCTGCACTTCGGTTCTTACCACGATGTCGACTCTTCCGAACTGGCGTTCAAAATCGCTGCTTCCATGGCCTTTAAGGCTGGCTTCATGAAAGCCAACCCGGTTCTGCTCGAACCGATCATGAAAGTAGAAGTTGAAACTCCGGAAGATTACATGGGCGACGTTATCGGTGACCTGAACCGTCGTCGTGGCCTGATCGAAGGTATGGAAGATGGCCCGTCTGGCAAGATCGTACGTGCTCTGGTGCCGCTGGCCGAAATGTTCGGTTATGCAACTGCACTGCGTTCCGCTACCCAGGGTCGTGCTTCCTACGCCATGGAATTCGCCAAGTATCACGATGCACCGACCAACGTTGCACAAGCCGTGATCGAAGAGCGCAAATCCAAGTAATTTAAGATTCCCCGCCTACGACGGTAGGCGGGTTTAACCTAGAAGGACTACGTCGTGTCTAAAGAAAAATTTGAGCGTAATAAACCGCACGTAAACGTCGGCACCATCGGCCACGTTGACCACGGTAAAACCACCCTGACTGCAGCTATCACCAACGTGCTGGCCAAGCACTTCGGTGGTAAAGCTTTCGCCTTCGACCAGATCGACAAGGCACCGGAAGAGCGTGAGCGTGGTATCACCATCAACACCTCCCACGTAGAATACGACACCGCTACCCGTCACTACGCCCACGTAGACTGCCCGGGTCACGCCGACTACGTTAAAAACATGATCACCGGTGCTGCCCAGATGGACGGCGCGATCCTGGTAGTAGCAGCGACTGACGGCCCGATGCCGCAGACTCGTGAGCACATCCTGCTGGGTCGTCAGGTTGGTATCCCGTACATGATCGTGTTCATGAACAAGTGTGACATGGTTGATGACGAAGAGCTGCTCGAACTGGTCGAGATGGAAGTTCGTGAACTGCTGACCGAGTACGACTTCCCGGGTGATGACCTGCCGGTAGTTCGCGGTTCCGCACTGAAAGCGCTGGAAGGCGACGCTCAGTGGGAAGAGAAAATCATCGAGCTGGCTGGCCACCTGGATACCTACATCCCGGAGCCGGAGCGCGCGATTGACCAGCCGTTCCTGATGCCTATCGAAGACGTATTCTCCATCGCTGGCCGTGGTACCGTAGTTACCGGTCGTGTAGAGCGCGGTATCGTTAAAGTAGG
>NZ_CP147026.1:4082500-4222500 GCF_056632455.1 Aeromonas sp. MTB | reverse complement strand
GTCCTGGTGAAAGTGCGTAGGTGGTGTTTCTAGGCAAATCCGGAGACACAACACTGAGACACGAGACGAACGCACTACGGTGCGGAAGCCATTGATGCCCTGCTTCCAGGAAAAGCCTCTAAGCTTCAGATTACAAGTCATCGTACCCCAAACCGACACAGGTGGTCGGGTAGAGAATACCAAGGCGCTTGAGAGAACTCGGGTGAAGGAACTAGGCAAAATAGAACCGTAACTTCGGGAGAAGGTTCGCTCTTGACAGTGAAGTCCCTTGCGGATGGAGCAGTTGGGAGTCGCAGTGACCAGATGGCTGGGACTGTTTATCAAAAACACAGCACTCTGCAAACACGAAAGTGGACGTATAGGGTGTGACACCTGCCCGGTGCCGGAAGGTTAATTGATGGGGTTAGCGCAAGCGAAGCTCTTGATCGAAGCCCCGGTAAACGGCGGCCGTAACTATAACGGTCCTAAGGTAGCGAAATTCCTTGTCGGGTAAGTTCCGACCTGCACGAATGGTGTAACCATGGCCATGCTGTCTCCACCCGAGACTCAGTGAAATCGAATTCGCCGTGAAGATGCGGTGTACCCGCGGCTAGACGGAAAGACCCCGTGAACCTTTACTACAGCTTGGCACTGAACATTGAACCTACATGTGTAGGATAGGTGGGAGGCTTTGAAGGCGTGACGCCAGTTGCGCTGGAGCCGTCCTTGAAATACCACCCTTGTATGTTTGATGTTCTAACGCAGGGCCCTGAATCGGGCTCGCGGACAGTGCCTGGTGGGTAGTTTGACTGGGGCGGTCTCCTCCCAAAGAGTAACGGAGGAGCACGAAGGTTGGCTAATCCTGGTCGGACATCAGGAGGTTAGTGCAATGGCATAAGCCAGCTTAACTGCGAGACGGACAGGTCGAGCAGGTACGAAAGTAGGTCATAGTGATCCGGTGGTTCTGAATGGAAGGGCCATCGCTCAACGGATAAAAGGTACTCCGGGGATAACAGGCTGATACCGCCCAAGAGTTCATATCGACGGCGGTGTTTGGCACCTCGATGTCGGCTCATCACATCCTGGGGCTGAAGTCGGTCCCAAGGGTATGGCTGTTCGCCATTTAAAGTGGTACGCGAGCTGGGTTCAGAACGTCGTGAGACAGTTCGGTCCCTATCTGCCGTGGGCGTTGGATGATTGAAGGGAGTTGCTCCTAGTACGAGAGGACCGGAGTGAACGAACCTCTGGTGTTCGGGTTGTCACGCCAGTGGCACTGCCCGGTAGCTAAGTTCGGAATCGATAACCGCTGAAAGCATCTAAGCGGGAAGCGAGCCCTGAGATGAGTCATCCCTGACCCCTTGAGGGTCCTAAAGGGCCGTTGGAGACCACAACGTTGATAGGTGGGGTGTGTAAGCGCGGCGACGTGTTGAGCTAACCCATACTAATTACCCGTGAGGCTTAACCATACAACACCCAAGAAGTGTTCTAAGACTTGTAGCAAATAGAACGAACTACTCAAATTCAGTGGTAATGACAAAGCACAGTAGCCAAGTCGTTATTCACGTCAGCTTTCTAGATTAAGAATTTGCCTGGCGGCCATAGCGCCGTGGAACCACCTGATCCCATGCCGAACTCAGAAGTGAAACGCGGTAGCGCCGATGGTAGTGTGGCATTCGCCATGCGAGAGTAGGACACTGCCAGGCACCCAATTAAACGGTGATGTGAAAACACATAGCCGGCTGCGAGGATGACACCTCAGAAGAAGCAGCAGAAGATTTAGCGCAAGCTAACCGAATGCGGAGCGGTAGTTCAGTCGGTTAGAATACCGGCCTGTCACGCCGGGGGTCGCGGGTTCGAGTCCCGTCCGCTCCGCCACTAATTTGAAGGCCTTCCCGATTGGGAAGGCCTTTTTGCTATGTGCGATCTTGCCCATAAGTCCCACAGATTTGTACGCAAGAACCAACACAAAGCCCGGTCTCTCGACTGGGCTTTTGTATTTTTAGCGCCTTAAACCACCAATATCTGGCTTTTCCCTGCCAAGTAAGAGTGCCAGATAGCCGGTTATTTCCACCATTTTCTGGCTATATCCGAGCCTTATCAGCCATTTGAGCGAGTTTACAGGCGGCCAAATCAGCCTTCTGCTGCCTGCTGACTACAGGGCAGCTCCATATTGACCACCCCCTCTTCCATTTGCACGTCGATCTTAAAGCCAAGCCGCTTGGCGAGGTTGGGAATACCGAGATTGCCGGATTAATCAGGTACCGTTCAAGCAAAGAGGCCTTCTCGACGGGAAGGCCTCTTTGCTTTATCTATCAGCTGATTACCATCACTCGGTCGATTTATCAGCGCTTCTCTTTGTTGCCAATGCTCAGGCCGAGCTTGATGGAGAGTGCTGCCAGTAACAGCAGCATCATGATCAGGGAGAAGAAGTTGCTGCCAAGCTCCGGGTATTGCACCTTGAGCAGCGCGGAGTGGCCGAAGACACCGATAAAGAAGCAGAGCAGGGTGCAGATGGGGGTGTTGCCCACCATGGGTTCATGGCGATAGTGCTGGAACAGCTGATAGGCCGCCAGCCAGAGGGCAATCAGCGGGAAGAAGGAGAAGGGCACGACTGAGTTTGTCAGTACGGCCAGAGAGGCATCGCCACAGATACCAATCAGCATGGCCATGGCGAGCGGTTTTTTCGGGATCATAAGCTGTTCAGGCATGTCGTTCTCCATCCTGTGGTCATGGGTGAGGTTCACGGCGCTTCTGGTTTTGTACCTCGGCGCCCATGGCGATCATCCGCAGTTGGCGAATAGTGCGATCGGAGAGTGCACGGCACTCTTCGCTGGTCATGTCGAGTGCATCGGCACCGGCACTGAAGACGATGGTGACCATGGCTTCTGCCTGGATGTAGGCATCTTCCCGTGGTGCTTCTGTGGTGGCTTCCAGATAATCGGTCAGCTCTGCGATAAAGTGCTGGATTTCTCGAGCCACCGCCTGACGAAAGGCGGCCGAGGTGCCGGAGCGTTCCCGCAGCAGCAGCCGGAAGATGTTGGGGTTGTTCTCGACGAACTCCATAAAGGTCTGCACCGAGGTGCTGATGACACTGCCACCACCGGCAATGCGCTGGCGTGCCTGTCGCATCAGTTGGCGCAGGGTAAGACCTCCTTCGTCAACCAGGGTCAGGCCCAGCTCCTCCATATCGCGAAAGTGGCGATAGAAAGAGGTGGGCGCGATACCCGCTTCGCGAGCGACTTCCCGCAGGCTGAGATTGGAGAAACTCCGATTGGCGCACAGTTGGCTGAATGCAGCATCGATCAATGTACGCCGGGTTTTTTCTTTTTGTTGAGCGCGAATACCCACGAAATCAGTCACCTTCAGCTTAACGAGGACAAATGATAACCCGAAGGCGCCTCAGGATCAGGTTTGTATCCTACTTTTTTACCATTGACCGTGAGGAAATCACCATAGAAAATGGCTAACAGCTGTTCGCTGAAAGGATGCAATGAGATGGCCAGACCCCCCATTATTTTGACCAATACCCTGCTGTTCTCCCTCTCCGGGATAGTGGCGTTGATTGTCGTACCCTGGTACGGCATGAGTCACGGTTACGATCTCTGGCAGTGGGCCAGTTTCCTGTTGTTGTTCTGCCTGAGTGGTCTCTCCATCACCGCAGGTTATCACCGGCTCTGGTCGCACAAGGCCTACAAGGCGCACCCCGCTTTGCAGTGGTTGTTTGCCATCGGCGGTGCGTTGGCGCTGCAGAATTCGGCCCTGCACTGGTCGGCCGATCACCGCCGTCACCATCGTCATGTGGATGACAACGATAAAGACCCCTACAGCGCGGGGCGCGGTTTCTGGTATTCGCACATCGGCTGGATGTTGCGGGAGCATCAGGGAGATCGCTATGGTGATTACAGCAATGTGCGAGACCTGCAAAACAACCCGGTGGTCGCGTTTCAGCACCGTCACTATCTGACGCTGGCACTGGCGGCCAATCTGGGGCTGCCGCTGCTGCTTGGCCTGTGGCACGGGGACTTGCTCGGCATGTTGCTGTTGGTGGGCGTGCTGAGGATGGTGATGACTCACCACACTACCTTCTTCATCAACTCGCTGGCCCACATCTGGGGCAGTCAGCCCTATACCGATCGCAATACCGCTCGCGATAACGGCATCCTGGCTTTTTTCACCTTTGGCGAGGGGTACCACAACTTTCACCACCTGTTCGAGAATGACTACCGCAACGGCATTCACTGGTGGCAGTTCGATCCGACCAAGTGGTTGATCCGGCTCGCCTCCTGGTGTGGTCTGGCGGGAGATCTCAGATCTTCGCCGGAGGAGCGTATCGAGCAGGCCCGGCTGCAGATGCAGCTGAAACGGGCACAAGCCAAGTTGCGCAAGCAGGAAGATCTAGAACTGTGGCAGGTGCTGCTGCAGGAGGAGTACGACAAGCTGAGCCAGCAGTTGCAACACTATTATGCCAGTCGCAAGCGGCTGCTGGAGCTGCGCAAGCGCAAGGCGCTGGCGCGCTATGACCGCCTCAAGCTGCAACTGGAGTATCGGGCCCTGCGGGACGGCTTCATCGCTGGTAAACGCAACTGGAGTCGCCTGCTGGCAGGTATTGCATGATGCCTTGCCGAGGTATCACACAGACTAAAAGAGAAGACCGCCTGCTGGCGGTCTTCTCTTTGGTATGCATGTTTGAACGGGCTAGTTGGTTTGGCTCTGCTGTTGCTGCAACTGATCCAGTGCCTGTTGCTCCTGCTGGCTGAGACCCAGCTGTTCGCAGGCCTGCTCAAAGCAGATCCCCAGATGGCGCATCATGATATCCAATAACGGGAGGGCTTAGTTGGCTTGGCTCTGCTGTTGCTGCTGCAGCTGATCCAGTGCCTGTTGCTCCTGCTGGCTAAGACCCAGTTGTTCACAGGCCTGCTCAAAGCTGATCCCCAGATGGCACATCATGATATCGATGGCGGGCAGATAGTTCTTCATAGCTTCTTCCATGGTGATCCTCCAGACCCGTCACTTATGCCCTGAACCACTCGGTGCGGCAATTAGACTTTAGGCTTAGCCTGCCCATTTGATAAGCACCCCTGCCACTGGGGGAGGGAATTTGTTACCCTGCACCATGATAAAAACGGTTGCCGTATGACTGCGAGCAACAGGTGAGGAGCAGGGCATGTTATTGAGTTTCTTGATCATCGCTTCAGGTTGGTGGCACATCCGTGCTGCCTACGGTTCAGACAGCCGCCAGTTCTATATCAGCAAGCCACTGACCATGTTGCTTATCATCGCGTTGGCGTTCGGCTACCAGAGTTATGACCACGACGGTTCACACGCCTGGATCCTGCTTGGCCTTTGTCTCTCGCTGGCGGGCGATGTGCTGCTGATGCTGCCAAGCGATCGCTTCATTCAGGGGTTGGCGGCATTTCTTGTCGCGCATCTCTGCTATATCGTCGGTTTTGCCCAAGGACCATTGCTGCTCAATCTGGTGGATGGTTTGCTGCTGTTGCTGATCTCCGGCATGGTATTCGGCCTGCTGTGGGGCAAGCTGGGGGAGATGCGGATCCCGGTCTTCTGCTACATGCTGGTGATCATCGGCATGGCCTGGGTGGCCGCAGGTGCCTGGCACGCCTCTCTCACTGCTGGTTCGGCCGCCGCTCTGGTGGGGGCGCTGATGTTCCTCTTCTCCGACAGCATGCTGGCGCTCGATCGCTTCCGTCGCCCCTTTCCCCACGCCCGCGCCTGGGTGATGAGCAGCTACTTCGCAGCGCAATTCCTGATTGCAGGGTCGCTGGCGGGATAACACCTTCTGGTTGAGTGCAGGTAACAGATAACGAAAAACGGGCATTGGCCCGTTTTTCGTTTTATGCCCGGCGTTTTTCACGCCTCTAGCGGTTCGGCATCCGCTGCCCGTGGGGCGGGGGATTTGAGCAACAGCATCAGGCCGCTGGCGATCAGCAGGAAGATCCCCATGATGTAGAACACCTGGTTGTAGGCCATGATGGCCGCCTCCCGGTTGATGGTATTGGCCAGCATGGCCCGTGCTTGCTGCTGGGCAATCTCGGGGCCTGAACCCTGCGCCATCATGCTCTGGGCCAGTTGCAGCAGATAGTTTTGCCCCTCGATACTGCTGGCGGCCAGAGTGCTGCCAATCTGCAGCACATGGGTGCGGGTATCGTTGTCGAGCAGGGTCGCGATGATGGCGATACCGAACGCGCCACCGAGGTTGCGCAGCACGTTGAGCAGGGTCGAGGAGGAGGGGATCTCGTCGTGGCTCAGGCTGGCGGTGGCGACCAGGGAGAGCGGCACCATGATGAAGGGCTGCCCCAGCGCCCGCACGATCAGTGACTGGATCAGCTGCGGCCCGGCGTAGTCGGCACTCATGTTGACGTTCATAAAGCAGCTGACGGCGAAGATCAGGAAGCCGAAACTCACCAGATAGCGCGGGTCTATCTTGTGGGTCAGTTTGGGCACCAGCGGTAACACCAGCAGTTGCGGCAGCCCCATCCACATCAGTACCTCGCCGATTTCCAGCGCGTTGTAGTTGTGGATCTGGGTCATGTAGAGCGGCAGCACATAGATGGAGCCCATCAACGCCATGCCGAGGATCAGATAGGCGAAGCAGGCCAGCGCGAAGCGCGGGTTGTGCAGCAGCCGCAGATTGACCAGCGGGTGACGGCGGATCAGCTGGCTGATGACGAAGAACACCAGCGCCACCGCCGAAATGACTGCCAGTCGCACGATGAAGCTTGAGCCGAACCAGTCTTCCCGGTTGCCCTCTTCCAGTACCACCTCCAGCAAGCCGAGGCCAAGCGCCATGGTGACAATCCCGATGAGATCCACCCGCTTGATCACGGCCCAGTCCACCGGTTTTTTATCAAGCCCGTGGGCCAGCATGGCCATCACCAGCAATCCTGGCGGCACGTTGAGATAGAAGATGTAGTGCCACGACATCTGCTCGGTGAGCCAGCCGCCGAGGGTTGGGCCGATGGCGGGGGCGAAGGTGGCGCAGAGGCCAAACAGCGCCATGCCGGTGGCCCGCTTCTGTAACGGCAACAGGGTGACGATGAGGGAAAAGGCCATCGGGATCAGCGCCCCGCCAGTGAAGCCTTGCAGCGCCCGGAAGACGATCATGCTGGTGAGGTTCCAGCTGAACGAGCAGAGCACGGAGGCGGCGATAAAGGCGCCGGTGGTCCAGAGCAGGTAGCGGCGCACGCTCAGCCCCCGGCTCAGCCAGCCGCTCAGGGGGATGGCGATCATCTCCGCCACCAGATAGGAGGTGGAGATCCAGGAGCTTTCGCTCAGGGTGGCCGACAGGGCCCCCTGAATATCCTTCAGGGAGGCATTGGTGATCTGGATATCGAGGATGGCCATAAAGGCGCCGATAAGGCCCCCCATGACCGCGATCCAGTTGCGACGTGGAATGGGTTCCATCAGTTGGCAGCCACCACGGGATCTGGAGTGCGGGTATCCACGATCACTTCGGTCGAGAGACCAGGCAGCAGCTTGCCTGCCAGCGGGCCTGGCTTGGGGATACGGATCTTCACCGGTACCCGCTGCACGATTTTGGTGAAGTTGCCAGTGGCATTCTCCGGTGGCAGCAGGGCGAATTTGGCGCCGGTGGCCGGGGCCAGGCTGTCGATGATCCCCTCGACCGGTTGATCCGGGTAGGCATCGAGTACCACTTCGACCTTCTGGCCCGGCTGCATATGGGCGAGCTGGGTCTCCTTGAAGTTGGCCTCGACCCACACCTGCTGCAGCGGCACCAGGCTGGCGACCTGCATACCGGACTGGACGTAGAGCCCTTCCCGCAGGCTGCGCTTGCCGATGATGCCATCGGCCGGTGCCCGCAGCTCGGTATAACCTAGCTCCAGCTTGGCCTGCTCCAGTTGTGCTTCGCTCAATGCCAGCTTGGCCAGATTCTGTTTGCGCTCGGCATCCAGTACCAGCAGTCGCTCACGGGCCGCCTGCAGGGCGGCTTGGGCCTCCCGGGCTTGCGCCTGATTGACCTGCAGGCCGGCACGCACCTCGTCCAGACTGTCTTGCGAGCTGTAGTGGCGCTGGTTGAGCTGACTGATCCGGTTGACCTGCTGGCTGGCGCGCAGCTGTTCGGCCTTGGCGGAGGCGACCTTGGCCTCGGCCTGCTGGATCAGGCTCAGTTGTTGGGTGCGGGTGGCCGCCAAATTTTCGGCCGTCGCCTGATTGAGGCGCAGGTCGGCTTCGGCCTCCGCGACCCTGGTTTTGTATTCGCGATCATCGAGACGGGCTATCAGTTGGCCCGCTTTGACCGGCTGGTTGTCGGTGACCAGCACTTCGCGGATATAGCCGGGCAGCTTGGAGCTGATCCCGGTCACTTCACTTTGCAGATAGGCGTTGTCGGTGCTTTCAAAATAGCGGCCGTGAAGATACCAGTAACCGGCGAACAGCAGACCGAGCAGCGTCAATATCATGGCTGCCAGCAGGGGAATTTTCTTGTGTTGACTCATTTTTGTGATTCCTGAACTTAAGGGGCGCAGGCTAACACTGGTCAACTGTTTCGATTAGTATTGGTTCACGAGATATACAGTTTCACTGGTGCAACAATGGATCTCAATGCCGCGTTAATTCTGGTGCGTATCGTCGACAAGGGCTCGTTTACGGGGGCTGCCCGCGAGCTGGGGATGACCAAGGCGATGGTCAGCCGCCGCATCGCCGAACTGGAACAGCGGCTCGGAGTGCGTCTGCTCTATCGCTCCACCCGTCAGCTCACTTTGACCGAGGAGGGGGAGAAGTACTACCTGCACTGTAGCAAGGCGGTCGATGCCCTGACCGAAGCCGAGCTGATGCTGAGCGCCAGCCAGCAGGAGGTGACCGGCACTCTCAAACTGGCGGTGCCCATCGAGACGGGGCAACTGGTGGTTGGGCGCTTGGTCGCCAAGTTTTTGCAGGCCTATCCCGCCCTGCAGGTGGAGCTGGAACTGACCAACCGGGTGGTGGATCCCATCAGTGAAGGGCTGGATGCGGTGGTGCGTATTGGCGACATGAGCGACTCCAATCTGGCGGCGCGCCGACTCTGGAGCACCGGGAGGCTGCTCTGTGCCAGCCCGGACTATCTGGCCCGTAGTCCGGTCATCGAGCAGCCGGAGGATCTGGCCAACCACGAGCGGGTGACGGTAAGTAGCGGGTTTCTCGCCTCTCACTGGTGTTTCGAGCTGGATGGCAGAGAGGTGCTGGTTGACCCCCCATCCCGTTTTCGGGTCAATAATATTACCTGTGCCCGGGAGGCGGCGAAGGCGGGGCTGGGGTTGGCCTCGTTACCCGCTATGCTCTGTCAGGATGAGCTGGCCAGCGGCGAGCTGGTGATCCTGTTGCCAGAGTGGCAGCAACCCAGGGTGCCGATTTATTTGCTGTTTCCGGAGCGGCAACTGATGCCGCGCAAGTTGCGGGCCTTCATCGACTTCATGATTGAGAACGGCGCCGGGTTTGGCATCGACAAGTTGTTGTAAGGGGGAGCTATGGATAACTGGATCAATCTCTATCGCGCCTCACACACCCTGGAGGCGCACGCGTTGAAAGGGGCGCTGGAGGCGGAAGGGGTGCTGGTGCGCCTCAATGGCGAGGGGCTGTCTGGCGCCCTTGGCGAACTGCCGGTCGACATGTTGCAGGTGACCCTGATGGTGCGAGCCGAGGATCGCAGCAAGGCGGGACGGGTCATCGAGCGTTACCAGCAGCGTCAGGGTAACGGCTGGCTATGCGGCCAGTGCGGGGAGGAGAACGGCGCCAACTTCGACGTCTGCTGGCGCTGTCATCACGATCCCCACGACAGCTGATCTCTCTTCCGCTAGCGCGGCGGGAACTCGATATCTTCCCCTGCGCTGGCATCGTGATAGGTCGCCAGATCCAGCTCGTTTTCGCTGCGGGCGATCAGCACCGACACCAGAATATCCCCCGATACATTGACCGTGGTGCGCGCCATGTCGAGGATCCGGTCAATGCCTGCAATCAGTGCCACCCCTTCCAGCGGCAAGCCCACCGCCGTCAGGGTCAGGGTCAGCAGCATCAACCCGGTGCCCGGGGTGCCTGCGGTGCCGATACTGGCCAGGGTGGCGATGCTGATGATGGTCAGGTAATCGACCATGTGCAGATCCACCCCGAATGCCTGAGCCACGAACAGTGCAGTCACTCCCTGATAGAGGGCTGTGCCATCCATGTTGATGGTGGCGCCGATGGGCAGCACCTTGGCGGTGATGGCGGGGGAGACTCCCAGCCGCTTCTCGGCGCATGCCAGACTGATGGGCAGGGTGGAGTTGCTGGAGCTGCTGGTGAAGGCCACCGCCTGGGCATCAACGATGCTCTTGAAGTAGTGCAGCGGATTGAGCCGTGCCAACAGGAGCAGCAGAGTGCTGTAGACCCCGAGCACGTGCAGCAGGCAGCCGAGGTAGACGGCGCCGATCACCTTGAGCAGCGGTAGCAGCAGGTCGAGGCCGTACTTGCCGGTCATCCAGGCCATCAGGGCGCAGACACCGTAAGGCGCGAGCGCCATCACCATCTGGGTCAGCTTGAACATCCCCTCGGCCAGCGAGGTGAAGAAGAGGATGGCGGGACGGCCACGGCGACCGCTGGCATTGAGGGCGACCGCCAGCGCCACCGCAAAGACGATTACTTGCAGGATCTTGCCATCCACCATCGCCTGTACCGGGTTGCTCGGCACCAGATGGCTCAGCACGCTGGCCAGGGTAGGTGGTTCCGACATACCGATCCGCTCATAGGGGCCCATGTCGGCACCCATGCCGGGTTCCAGCAGCCAGCCCATCATCAGGCCGATGCAGATGGCGATGGCGGTCGAGCAGAAGTAGAGGCAGATCGCCTTGCTGCCGATGCGATCGAGGGCCTTGCCCTTGAGCAGCGAGGTGAGGCCGGCGATGACCGAACAGAAAATGAGGGGCACCATCAGCATCTGGATGGTGTTGACGAACAGGACGCCAAGGGGCTTGAGCAGCAGGGCTTGCTCTTCAAAGCCAACGCCCAGACCCACCCCTGTCAGCATACCGATCAGGGTCTTGAGCCAGAGTGGTCGGCGGGTCCAGATCTGCCAGGGCTTGAGAGCCTCTCCATGGAACAGCATGACGCCAATATCCTTATACATTGTCTGCGATGGCCAAAAAGGGGCGCCAGTGTAGCGATCCCTGACGCGGGTTGCCACATTATCGACAAAGCGGTGGCGGTGACCACTCCCCTGACCAGGTAATGCGCAATTTATTGGCCTATATCAAGATCCCTCCGGGCGGGGAGATATTTAATTGGCATTAAATATGTTCATTATTGAGGTGAGAGATGTCGCAATCGGTTCATGGTCACGAAGTGATGGAGATGATGCTGGCGCAAGGGGGGCAATTTACCCGTGCCAGCCTGAAACAGGCGATGGCCGAGCGGTTCGGTGCCGAGGCCCGTTTTCATACCTGCAGCGCCAGCGAGATGGATGCAGAAGCGCTGATCGACTTTCTAGCCGCCCGCGGCAAATTCATCGACTCGGCCGAGGGTTTCCAGACCCGCGCCGACAAGATCTGCAACCACGGTTAATCCCGCTGCGAGCGCATCATGGCGCTCGCTCAATTCTTCGCCCTTTGCTATATTTCGCCCCCTCTCTTTTCCCTATTCAGGGCGTAGCCCGGGCGTTGTATGGATACTTTCTCTGCCGCAGTCATGCTGTTTCTGATCATGGACCCGCTGGGCAACCTGCCGGTCTTCCTCTCTATCCTGCGTCATATCGATCCCAAGCGACGTCGCAAGGTGATGGTGCGTGAGCTGCTCTTCTCGCTGGCCATCATGATGCTGTTCCTGTTCGTCGGTCAGCAGATCCTCGGTTTCCTCAACCTGCGGCAGGAGGCGGTCAGCATTGCGGGGGGCATTATCCTGTTCCTGATCGCCATCAAGATGATCTTCCCGAGTGAGGGGGGCGTGACCGGGCTGGCGGCGGGCGAGGAGCCCTTCCTGGTACCGATGGCGATCCCGATGATCGCCGGTCCGTCGATCCTCGCATCGTTGATGCTGCTGGCCAATCAGGAGCCCGCCCGGATGGTGGACTGGTCGCTGGCGCTCTTTATGGCCTGGGCCGCCAGCGCGGTGATCCTGATGTTCTACGAGGTATTCAACAAGCTGCTGGGTGAGCGGGGACTCACTGCGGTGGAGCGGCTGATGGGTATGCTGCTGGTGATGATCTCGGTCCAGATGTTGCTGGACGGGGTACATCACTATCTGGCGGTGACCGGTCAGGGCTGAGCGGTTTACATCTTGAAGTGAATGAAACGGGGCTACGCAGAGCCCCGTTCTTTTTTGTTGCCGAGAAGGCGTGCCGTCACCCGTGAGTGGTCGCTGCAGGTTCCAGTTTGCTCATGATGAGGGACAGCAGCAGCTCCCGCAGCCAGCGGTGGCCCGGATCCTCGCTGTGACGCTGATGCCAGATGAGCAGATGGGAGATGCTGTCCAACCCGATGGGCAGCGGCAGCTGTAACAGCGGATAGACCTGGGTAGCGTGGCGGGCGTAGAGCCGGGAGAGGGTCACTATCATGTCGGAGTGCATCCCCATCCGCAGCGCTGCCTCGAAGGAGGGCACGGTTGCCTCGATACGCCGGTAGAGATCCTGCTCTGCCAGCTTGTGATCCAGCATCCAGCGGTCCCGCCCCTCGCAGTAAGTCTGCACATGGGGATAGCTGAGGTAGTGCTCCAGATTCCAGTTGGGCTCCCGCAGCGCGGGGTGGTGTTGCTGCACCAGACAGGTGAGATCATCGACCGCCAGCACTCGCTGACAGATGCTGTCGGGCAGGGTATCGAGCCGATAATCGGAGCTGATGCAGTTCTCCCGCACCGCGAAGGCGATGTCCACCTGTCCCTGACTCATCTCGGTCAGACTGTTCTCGGTCCACTCCTCGTAACGCAAGCGGATCCGTGGTGCCTGCCGCTTCAGCTCGCTCAGGTAGAGCGGGGCAAACAGGGTAAAGGCGCTGTCCATGCTGGCGATGACGAACTCTCGCTCCGAGCTGGCGGGGTCGAACTCGGGCGGCTGGATCAGGTTATCCAGCGACAGCAGGATGGGTTGCAACTGCTGCTGCAGTGCAAGGGCGCGGCCGGTGGGTTCCAGCCCGTAGGCAGAGCGGATGAAGAGGGGATCATTGAAGGTATCGCGCAGGCGGCCGAGGGCTTTGCTGACGGCGGACTGGCTCAGATGAAGGCGGCGTGCCGCCTTGCTGCCGTTGCGCTCTTCCAGCAGTACCTGCAGGATAATCAGCAAATTGAGGTCGATGCGACCCAGTTGTTCCAGCAGCATGATATGAATCCTCTTCAATTCTAAGATGAATTTATACCATTTGTTTTCATATCTTGGCGATCTTATCCTCGAATGGTCTCAGGTTCGCATGAACCACTGGTACAGGATGTAGCGGTTGAGGGGACATGTAGCACAATCAATATGGCGACCTCAGGGTCGCCCTATTTTTTGGCTATGATTTATTTGCTCACTTGCACCTGCCTTGATTTTGCCCAACAATCCCTGCGCTCTATTTTGATACAAGTAACAGATATCTCTTTGTGAGGGAGTATCCCTATGGGACTCGGTGGAATTCATATCTGGCATATGCTGATCCTCTTGCTGGTCGTTGTGCTGGTCTTCGGCAGCAAGCGTCTTGCCAGTGCAGGTGAGGATCTGGGTACCGCCATCAAAGATTTTCGCAAGGCGATGCGTGACGACGCAAATCATCCGAAATAAGCAGTAGGAGTAGAAAATGTCTGTAGACGAGAAAGTTGAACTGAACGAAACCTGTGACAGCTGTGGCTGTTTTGCCGAGATCGGCACCATCATCGGCGAAGGCGACGATGTGATGGATCTGGTGATTGAAGCCGCTGCCGAGGCGGATGCCCGCGCCAAGCTGGCTGCCTATGAAGCACTGGCCAAACAGGTCACTGCCGAAGCTCAAGTGAGCAGCGAACTGACTCAGGGCGCCAACGGCGTGATCCTGAAAGCCCGCCTGCAATTCACCTGCACCGCCGAAAAACTGATTTTCGAAATGCGGGCCCGCTCTATCTGAGTTGTCTGATAACGCGGCAGGTTTGCCTGCCGTGTTGACCCTTCTGCTGTGGGTCGGCGTTCTATAGTTACTCTATCCCACAGACGTTTTTGCCCGGCGCGAGTCGGCCAACAGAAGGCGTAAACATCATGACGCAGCGATGGATCTCTGCCCCCAATCCCACCCTCTATCGTGATCCGTGCTGCCAACAGGCAGCGGGCGTGACCTCAGCACAGGGGCAGCCATCGTGATGCGACGCTGGATCTGGGCTCTGCTGGCCCTCTGCTGTTTTCCCCTGCTCGCGGCTGAACTCAAGCCACAGCGTCTGCCCCAACCCGGGGATCTCGAAAGCATTCTGCAAAAGCGCGAACTCAGGGCTCTGGTGGTCTATGAGCGCGGCTTCTATTTTCTCGATCGCGGCGCCCAGTACGGCATTCTGGTCAATCAGTTGCAAGGGTTCGAGCGCTGGCTGAACAAGACCTATCTCGCCAAAGAGAAGGTCAAACTCAAGGTGGTCTACATCCCGGTGCGCCAAGACAAGCTGCTGGACTATCTGACCGAGGGGCGTGGCGATCTGGTGGCGGCAACCATGACGGTGACCCCGACCCGGCGTGAACAGGTGGCCTTCTCCCGGCCGCTCATTTCATCCATAGAGGAGTGGGTGGTGAGCCAGCAGAGCCTGCCCGCCTTCAGTCGTATTACCCAGCTCTCCGGCAGGCGGGTCTGGGTGCGCGCCAGCTCCAGCTACTACGAGAGTCTGCGCCAGCTCAACTGGCTGTTTCGCGAGCTGGGGCTGCCCCCCGTCTATATCGAGACGGTGCCCGAATACCTGCAGGATGGCGATCTGCTGGAGATGGTGGCCGCTGGCATTATTCCCCTGACGGTGACTGACAGCTACAAGGGGCGGATCTGGCTGGGTGGGATGATCTCCGGCCTCAAGGCCCACAAGTTGATCCCCCTGCGCAGCAACGGCACCAGTGCCTGGGCGCTGCGCAAGAACAGCCCCGAGCTGCTCAAGGCGGTCAATGGTTATCTGGCGAGTGTCAGCCGCAACAGCCTTTACAGTGACATGACCCTGCGCCGGTTGCTGGTTCGCAGCGATCAGATGAGCAATATCCTGGCGCCGGATCCTATGGGGCGCCTCGCGACCATTCGCAAGGTGCTGGAGAAGTACGCCAATCAATACGATCTCGACTGGTTGATGCTGGCGGCGCTTGGCTACAAGGAGTCCGGCCTCAATCCCAAGGCACGCTCGCCCAAGGGGGCCGTGGGCCTCATGCAGTTGCTGCCCAGCACAGGGCGGGAGGTCGGCATCAACGGCGCCAGACTCACCACGCTGGAGGGAAATGTGGAGGCAGCCTGCCGCTACATGCGGTTGATCCTCGATACCTACTTCAATGATCCCAAGCTGGATCGGCTCAACCGCCACCTGTTTGCCCTCGCCGCCTACAACGCCGGGCCAAACCGGGTGCAGGCGCTGCGAGGCAAGGCGGAGAAGCTGGGGCTCGATCCCAACGTCTGGTTCGGCAACGTGGATCAGCTGGTGGCCAACGAAGTCGGACAGGGGCCGATCAACTATGTCGGCACCATCTACAAGTACTACGTGGCCTATCGTTTCAGCCTGCCCCAGATCGAGGGCAAGGCTGCCGCTATCGAAGCGGCTCAGCCCTGAGCCGGTTGACCGGCAAGGTCGCCTGCACGGTCGGCAATTGCCAGCCACCGTCCCTGTGTTGCAGGAACCAGTGGGCGGGGCCGGTGGCCGGGATGAGATCTGGCTGGCTGAGCTGGCCCAGATAGCGCAACATCGGGGTATCATGCAGTTCCATCAGCAACTCCTTTTGAGTATGTGAGAGGCTCGCCAGCGTTATGACACCCGGCCATGACAGCAGGATGACACCATGATCCCCGGATCCTTTGCCCTGATCGACGATCCCCTGCTGGCGCTCAAGGTGCGCTGCCACTGGATCCGCCATGCCCGCGAGCGGATCCAGGCGCAGTACTACAGCTGGGAGGAGGACAGCAGCGGCAAGTTGCTGCTGAGCGAGCTGCTCCACGCTGCCCGGCGTGGTGTCAAGGTGCAGCTGCTGGTGGATGATCTCTATGCCGGTGACAACCGCTTTCTGGAGATGGTGGCTCACTACCCGGGGATCGAGGTGCGGCTATTCAACCCCTTCTGGCTGCGTGGCTGGCGCCCGCTGGCACTGCTGCTGGAGGGACTGCTCAGCTTTCGCCGCATCAACCACCGGATGCACAACAAGCTGCTGCTGGTGGATGGCAAGCTGGCGCTGATCGGCGGGCGCAACATAGGCGATCGTTACTTCGGTCTGGATCCGCAAGCCCCCTTTGTGGATCTCGATCTCGCCTGTCAGGGGGGCCTGTGCCAGCAGATGGAGCAGGGGTTCGAGCAGTTCTGGCACAGCCGCTGGAGTCATCCCATCCGCCATCTGCTGCGCCGCGAGCTGCTGCCCGCCGAAATAGAGGTGGTCAACGACTTCCTGTTCACCATGACGGATCCGGCGGTGGCGACGGTCTACGATCTGCCTGCGGCGCTGTTTGACGAGAGCGATTTGCCGCTGCAGTGGCATGAAGGGCGGGCCGAGGTGTGGTTCGACCATCCCGGCAAGGGGCTTATCTCCCGCCCCACCACTGCCCGCCAGCTTTGGCGCCAGCTGGCTGACAATCCCGGCTCGCTGGGGTTGGTGACCCCTTACCTCATCCTTACTCGCGGGTTTCGGCACCGTCTGGCGCGGCTGCGCCAGCAGGGGGTCGCCATCGACATTCTCACCAACTCGCTGGCCAGCACCGATGTGCCACTGGTCTATGGCGCCTACCAACGTTATCTCGGCTGGTTGCTGCGGCGCGGGATCCGTGTTGCCGAGTTTGACCACGGCCACGGCAGCCTGCACGCCAAGCTGATCCTGCTGGGGGAGGAGCGGGCGCTGTTTGGCAGCCTCAACCTCGATCCCCGCTCGCTGTTTCTCAATACCGAACTGATGCTGCATCTGCACTGCCCGCCGATCTGCGAGGCGCTGCGAATGTGGCTGGCTCGCTGGCAGGAGCAGGCGGGTGGATTGCCGCGCAAACCCGAAGGGTGGTCAAGGCGACTGATAGCACGCCTGAGTGACTGGTTGCCCCTGCGCCGTTGGCTGTGAGGCGGCCATTTTTTGTGCGAGATCTCGCAAAGCCTTGTAAGCCATTGCTGATACCCTTTGCGGGTGAATAACCATGCATGAATCTATCTTGCTGTTTTATAACAATTTAGTGGTGATGATAAGGCTGTTTTTTGTACTCTGATGTGAATGGAATTAGCATAAAAACGTTTTTTATTTTGTTTTTATGCGTAATATTTCAGTTGCAAGGACAAACACGGCGGCTTGTCTGCCGTGTGGACGAAGGTTGTAACGGGTAGCTGGCCAGTTGCATTGCTGCAATTGGCGCGCACTTCAGATGGGTCGCGAACTATCGGAAAGTGAAACAGAGACCCGGCGTGGCCGGACACCAATATGGAACATGCTATTTGCGAGGGGGTGACATGGACATGTCACCCCACTTTTTTGGCCGCTCGCCACCGTTTATCTTTTTCCATGATTGTTGCTCATCGCAAGAGCCGCAGAGGGCAAGGCAATAACAAGGCAATAAAAAGAGGGCCGCAATAGCGGCCCTCTGTCTCATCTGCCCGGTGGATTAACCGGCCTTGACGCTGCGGCGACGCTGCAGCCAGACGATCACCCCGAACAGCAGGAAGCCCGGGATCCACATCCACTCCTTGGTCCAGCGCTCGGTCGGCGCCTTGACGGTGAGGATCTCCTGATCGAACTCCAGTCCCATGGTGGCGGCCGGGCTGCCAAAGGCGACGTTGTCGATCAGCGTCTTGCCATCCTGCTCATAGAGGCTCAGCCCCAGATTGGCCAGCCGCTCTTCGCCATTTGCCCCATCCGGTACGGCGACCAGCAGGGTGAACTTGCGCGGTTTGCCCACTGCATCTTCACCGAGGATCCGCAGCCGCAGGGTGCTCTCCGCCTCCACTTCACCCATGGTTTGGGCCAGCTGGGCAGGCGGGGTCTCGCGATAGGGGTCGTGCACCATGTCCATCCAGAAACCCGGGCGGAACAGGGTAAAGGCGACCAGCAGCAGCAGCACGCTCTCGTACCAGCGGCTCTTCACCAGGAACCAGCCCTGGGTGGCGGCGGCGAAGATCAGCATGGCGATGGTCGCCACGATGAAGATCAGCACCCCGTGGGCGAAGTCCACGTCGATCAGCAGCAGATCGGTGTTGAAGATAAACAGGAACGGCAGCGCCGCGGTACGCAGGCTGTAGTAGAACGCGGTGATCCCGGTCTTGATGGGATCGCCCTTTGAGACAGCCGCAGCCGCGAAGGAAGCCAGTCCCACCGGCGGGGTCACATCCGCCATGATGCCGAAGTAGAAGACGAACAGGTGCACCGCGATCAGCGGCACGATCAGCCCGTTTTGCTGCCCCAGCGTTACCACCACTGGCGCCAGCAGGCTGGAGACGACGATGTAGTTGGCCGTGGTCGGCAGCCCCATGCCGAGGATCAGGCTCAGCAGTGCGGTGAGCAGCAGCATCAGCAGCAGGTTGCCCATGGAGAGGAACTCCACCAGATCCGCCAGCACCAGACCAACCCCGGTCTGGGAGACCGCACCCACGATAATCCCCGCGGTGGCAGTGGCAATGCCGATACCGATCATGTTGCGGGCACCGGCGACCAGCCCTTCCCGCAGATCCACCACGCCGTCAGCGACGGTGCCGTAGTCGTGCTTGCCGTCCTTGCGCAGCCAGTTGAGCAGCGGGCGCTGGGTCAGCAGGATGATCACCAGCATCACGGTCCCCCAGAAGGCCGACAGCCCCGGCGAGAGGCGTTCCACCATCAGGCACCATACCAGTACTACCACCGGCAGCAGGAAGTGCAGGCCGGAGAGCAGCACGGCGCGGGTGTTGGGCAACTCGGTGAGCGGCTTGTCGGGATCTTCGGCAGGCAGCGGTTCATTGCTGGCGGCGATCTTCAACAGAGCCACATAGGTGGCAGCCAGCAGTACCGAGATCCCCGGCAGGGCGTAGTCACCCAGCGCAGGTTTGAGCCAGCCGAGGCCATAGTAGACCGCCAGCGACAGGCCGCTGATGAGGGCCGCGCCAAAGGCAAAACCGGTCAGGCGACGCAGCCAGGGTTTGGGTTGATGGTTGCCGATGGGCTGCATGCCCAGTTTCAGCGCCTCCAGATGGACGATGTAGAGCAGCGCTATGTAGGAGATGGCGGCAGGCAGGAAGGCGTGCTTGATGATCTCCACATAGGGGATACCCACGTATTCCACCATCAGGAAAGCCGCAGCCCCCATCACCGGCGGCATGATCTGGCCGTTGACCGAGGAGGCCACTTCGACCGCCCCCGCTTTCTCTGAACTGAAGCCTACCTTCTTCATCATCGGGATGGTGAAGGTGCCGGTGGTCACCACGTTGGCAATCGACGAGCCGGAGATCAGGCCGGTCAGGCCGGAGGCGACCACTGCCGCCTTGGCCGGGCCGCCGCGCAGGTGACCGAGCAGGCTGAAGGCGAGCTGGATAAAGTAGTGACCGGCACCGGCCCGCTCCAGCAGGGCGCCGAACAGCACGAACAGAAACACGAAGCTGGTGGAGACGCCAAGGGCGATGCCGAACACCCCTTCGGTGGTGATCCACTGGTGGTTGGCCAGCGCGGTAAAGCCTACCCCGCGATGTGCCAGCAGTCCCGGCATCCAGGGGCCCGCCAGGCTGTAGATCAGAAAGACGATAGCGATGACCGCCAGTGCTGGCCCCAGGGCGCGGCGCGCCGCTTCCAGCAGCAGCGGAATGCCGATGCAGGCGGTCACCAGATCGGCGGTGGTGAGGGTGCCGGGACGCAGCGCCAGTGCTTCATACATCACAAACAGGTAAGAGGCGGCGCCAGCAGCGATCAGACCGAGAGCGATATCGCCGAGGGGAACCCGATCCCGTGGCGAGGAGCGAAATGCCGGGAACACCAGAAAAGCGAGCAACAGGGCAAAGGTGAGGTGAATGGAGCGGGTTTCGGTGTCATTGAGTACGCCAAACCCCACCATGAAGGGGAGTGGCGAGGCGATCCAGAGCTGGAACAGCGACCAGGCCAGCGCCAGCGCTGTGATGAGCCAGCCCATGATGCCCAGCGGCAGGCGAGCGCCCACATCCTGGGCGATCAGTTCCTCGGTAGAGAGTTGTTTATCTTGCATAGGGTTAACTTGTGCCAACGAGTACAACAAGAGCGACACCCGCCCCCGCAATCAGGCGGCAGACGGGTGTCGAAGAGAGTGACAAAGGCCCCGGGGCCTTCAATCAGAGCCAGCCGCGCTCTTTGTAGTAGCGGGCAGCCCCTTCATGCAGCGGTGCAGAGAGACCCACCTTGATCATGTCGGCCTCTTTCAGGTCGGCAAAGGCAGGGTGCAGGCGCTTGAAGCGATCCAGGTTGTCGAACACCGACTTGACCAGCTGATAGACCACTTCCGGATCGGTTTTGGCGCTGGTGGAGAGCACCGCTTTGCCACCGATGGAGGGGGTCGGTTTATCGCTGCCCTTGTAGATGCCGCCCGGGATCTCGGCCTTGCTGTAGTAGCTCTTCTCGGCCAGCAGTTTGTCGATGTCGGCGCCGGTCACAGGTACCAGTACTGCATCTGTGGTGGTGGAGGCTTCCTGAATGGCGCCGTTCGGGTGACCGACGAAGTAGCTCATGGCGTCGATGTTGTTGTCACCGAGGGCGGAGGCCTGTTCGGCCGGTTTCAGCTCGGAGACCAGACCGAAGTCACCCTTCTTCCAGCCTTTGACCGCCATGATCTCTTCCATGGTGTCACGCTGGCCGGAGCCCGGGTTGCCGATGTTGACGCGCTTGCCTTTCAGGTCGTCGAAGCTGGCGATCTTGGCATCGCGGCGAGCCAGGATGGTGAACACCTCGCTCTGCAGGGAGAAGACGGCGCGCATATCGTCCATGGCCCCTTCGGCCTGGAACGGTGGCAGCCCCTTCATCGCCTTGAACTGGTGGTCGGATTGCATGATGCCGAAGTTGAATTCACCGCTGCGGATGCCGTTGACGTTGGCTACACCGCCGCCACTGGCCGGGGCGTTGCACTTGATCTGGTGATCGGCGGCGCCGCGATTGAGGAAGCGGCAGATGGACTGGCCAGCGACATAGTAGACGCCGGTCTGACCGCCGGTGCCTATGGTCACGAAGCGCTCCTGCGCTTGTACAGGACCACCGAATGAAACACCGACCAGAGCCGCCGACAGGGCGCATGCCAAAGTTAATCCTTTCATTTTTTCTCCCTTTTCTTTGATTTTGTTTATCCGATCCCCGGATAAATTGATGGCAATCCCGTTTTGCGCCGGGCTTGCCCGCTCTTCTCGTTGCGCGAAAGCGGGGGAGTTGATCACCCCCTTTCCGGCAGTCACCCTCATCCTGTGGTGAGGCTACCGACCTCCTGTCGGTCGAAGATAAATTGGCCCCTGAGGGGCCAAATAAAAAGTTGCAAGCACTCCGATTAAGCACATTCACCCAACATAAATCAAACGAAATGGCAAAATAGCGGAGTTAAATCTTGAGAAACATGACCTCGATCATTCATTTTCTTGCCGAAGATTAATTTGATATGAAGGGAAATGGAAGAGGGAAAAACTACGAGAGGATTCTTATGCGGCCCTTGAATGACAAGGGCCGGAGTCATGAGAGATCAGTTGGCCGGGGTGGCCAGATCCAGGATAAAGGCGTATTCCAGCGCGATATCCTCGTAGGCTTTGAAGCGGCCCGACTTGCCGCCGTGGCCGGCGTCCATGTCGGTGTTCAGTAACAACTTGTTATCATCTGTCTTCAGTTCGCGCAGCTTGGCGACCCACTTGGCGGGCTCCCAATACTGCACTTGCGAGTCGTGCAGCCCGGTGGTGACCAGCAGGTTGGGGTAGGCTTGCGCCTTCACCTGATCGTAGGGGCTGTAGCTCTTCATGTAGTCGTAGTAGCGCTTCTGGTTCGGGTTGCCCCACTCGTCATACTCCCCGGTGGTGAGGGGAATGGACTCGTCCAGCATGGTGGTAACCACATCGATGAACGGCACCTGCGCCACCACGCCGCGATAGAGTTCGGGCGCCTGATTGATGACCGCCCCCATCAGCAGGCCACCGGCGCTGCCGCCCATGGCGTAGACCTGATCTTTGGCACCGTAGCCTTGCTCAACCAGCGCCTTGGTGACATCGATAAAGTCATTGAAGGTGTTCTGCTTTTTCAGCAGTTTGCCATCTTCGTACCAGTGACGGCCCAGCTCTTCACCACCCCGGATATGGGCGATGGCGTAGACGAAGCCTCTGTCCAGCAGGCTCAGGCGCGAGCTGCTGAAGTCGGGATCCATACTGGCGCCGTAGGAGCCATAGCCATAGACCAGCAGCGGATTCTTGGGCGCATCAGCCTGCTCTTTCTTGAACTTGTCCTTGCGATAGACCAGCGACACCGGCACCGATACGCCGTCGCGGGCGGTCACCCAGAGCCGCTCGCTGGCGTACTGGTCGGCCTTGAAGCCGGCCACCGGTTGCTGCTTGAGCAGGGTGCGCTTGCCGCTCGCCATGTCCAGCTCATAGGTGGAGGCGGGGGTGGTCATGGAGGAGTAGCCATAGCGCAAGGCGCTGGTATCCGGTTCCGGGTTGTAGGCGAGCCAGGTGACATAGGCGGGATCGTCGAAGGCGATCTCCTTCTCGTCACCGCTCTGCCAGTTGATCTGGCGCAGTCGGGTCAGCCCCTTGTTGCGCTCTTCCAATACCAGCCAATCCTTGAACAGGGCGTAACTCTCCAGCAGCACGTCCGGATTGGGGGCAATCACCGCCTTCCAGCGATCCACCGGGCTCTCTTTGGTCTCGTAGAGGCCGAAGTTCTTGCCGTCCTTGTTGGAGCGCACATAGAAGCGGCCGCGGTAGTGATCCAGGCTGTATTCGTGATCCACCTGACGGGGCAGGAACAGGCGTGGGGCGTGCTCCGGCTGGTTGGCATCGATCAGCCGCGCTTCGCCTGTGGTGGTGCTGGAGAGGGCGATGACGATGAAATCTTCCGAGGTGGTGGCGTAGAGGCTGATGTAGAAGGAGTCATCCTTCTCTTCATAGACCAGCTTGTCCGTGGCCGGATCCGTCCCTAGCGTGTGGCGATAGACCTGATAGGGCAGCAGGGTCTGCGGGTGCTTGCGCACATAGAAGACGGTCTTGTTGTCGTTGGCCCACACCAGATTGCCGGAGGTATTTTCCAGTTTGTCGGTGGCCCACTGGCCGCTCTCCAGATCGAGGAACTGGATCTGGTACTGACGGCGGGAGAGGAAATCTTCCGCCACCGCCAGCCAGCGGTTGTTACGGCTCACCTCAAGGGCGCCGAGGGCATAGAACTCGTGCCCTTCTGCCCGCTGGTTGCTGTCGAGCAACAGGCTCGACTGCTCTTCACCGAGCTTGGTGCGCGAGTAGATCCCGTACTCCTTGCCCGGCTCATAGCGGGTCTGGTAGCGGTAGCCGTTCTTCACATAGGGTACCGACTCATCCTGCTGGGGGATGCGGGCGACCATCTCTTTGTAGAGCTGTTCGCGCAGGGGTTGGGTCGGCTTGAGGATGGCCTCGGTATAGGCGTTCTCGGCCTTGAGATAGTCCAATACCTCGGGCTTCTGCCGCTCGTCGTCACGCAGCCAGTAGTAGTTGTCGATGCGGGTATCCCCGTGTTTTTTCAGCGTGCGGGGATGTTTGGCGGCCACGGGCGGCTGGATTGGATGTTCGCTTGTCAGCATGGCGGGCTCTTCATTGGCATAAGTGGGGGGGAGAACTGTCAGAAAGGCTAGCAGCAGAACTCCTCGGGAAAAGGTAAACATGTCGCATCCTTGGCGCTGGAAAGGGTTGGTAGACCTGAGCATCGGCTCCATGAATTGGCGTTAAATCTGCCCCTTGTTGCCGGTGGTTGCAAGCAATCCCTTGTTATTGCAGGAAATGTAATCAAAAAAAGCCGCTATCTCGCGATAGCGGCCCCTTCTCTGGCCATGAGCGGCAAGAGTCCGCTCAGGTGTGCCTCACATGATATGGGAGTGCCCACTCATGGCCAGTTTTCGTCAGCCGGGGTAGCTCGACCAGCGGTTGGTCGCGCCCTCGTTGCTGATACTCAGTACCTCATAGGGATGGCCCGGAATATCCATGCCCGGCGCACTCTGGGGCATGCCCGGAATGGTCAGGCCACGGATCGCCGGTTTTTCCCTGAGCAGCTTCTGTACATCGGCGGCCGGTACATGCCCCTCGATCACATAGCCATTTACGATACCGGTATGGCAAGAAGCCAGTTCCGGCGCGATACCGTATTGCTGCTTCACTGCGCCGAGCTGTTCGGTTTCGATGACGTCCAGTTCGAAGCCATTCTGCTCCATGTGCTCGTTCCAGCTTTGGCAGCAGCCACAATATTTGGATTTGTAGACGGTCATCTTCTCGGCCGCGAGAGCCGAAAAGCTGACGGTACCGGCCAGCATGGCCAGTAACAGGGGTTTGTACATCACTCACCTCAGATTGAAAGAAAAGATGCCCGATACGGGATGCGTTTCAGATCCGGGGGCGTGGGGGACGTTCGAGCCGCTCGCACGGAGCGTCCGGCATAAAGAGAGAGGGGGAGGCGAAGTCGGGGGGATCCGGTTCCAGCACGGCGACCGTCAGGCTGTCGCTGCCTATCAGCGTCATCGAGAGGGCGGTGGTAAAGCTGCCACAGGGCATCGCTTTTTCCAGGGTACGCTCGCTCTGGCTGCAGTGGGTAGTCAGGGTACAGAGGTCGGTTGCGGCCCGGCTGCCAAACGACATCAACACCAGCACCAGACTCCACAAGGGGAGCCAGCGACGGGCGTGAGCGAGTTGGCGACGGGTGAGAACCATGGAATGACTCGAAAATAACAAGGGGCACATGGTAACCCTGTGCCCCGGGGGAGGGTCAAGCCCTCCCCATGGTGTCAGTCAGCCAGGATTAAGGTTGCTGACGGGTCGCCGCCAGCACGATCTCGCGCACGCAGACGTTGGCAGGCTGGTTCCAGGCGTAGAGCACGGCATCGGCGATCACTTCCGGCGCAATGACGCCGCCCATCTGATCTTTCCAGTCGTGGTAACCGGCCTTGATGCTCTCGTCAGTGGTGTGGCTGAGCAGCTCGGTCTCGACCGCACCCGGGGCAATGGTCACCATACGCACGCCGACATCGGCCACCTCTTCCCGGATGTTCTCGGTCAGGGCGTGCACGGCGAACTTGGTGGCGCAGTAGGCAGCATGGTTCGGGAAGGTCTTGCGACCGGCAATGGAGCTGATGTTGATGATGGTACCGCTGCGGCGCTCCTTCATGCCTGCCAGCACTGCGTGGACGCCGTTCAGCACCCCCATCACGTTGATGTTGAGCATCTGTTGCCACTCGGCGGGATCCTGCACATCTGCCTGACCAAGCAGCATGACACCGGCGTTGTTGACCATGCAGCCGACCGGGCCAAATTTGGCTTCTGCCTGCTGGACGGCGGCTTTCATGGCGGCGGTGTCGGTCACATCGACCCCGATGCAGAGGGTATCGGGCAGGTTCAGTGCCTGCATCGGCTCGACCCGGCGGGCCAGCAATAGCAGCGGATGACCGGCGGCAGAGAAGGCACGGGCGATGGCGGCACCGATCCCGGCAGAGGCACCGGTGATCACGACGAGAGATTTGGACATGGGTCTTTCCTTCTGATTCAAGAGTCGGTTTGAGCAAACAGGTGGCTGGCCAGCACGGAACCCAATCACTATAGTCACTGCATCTATAAGTGATAAATATTGTTTTCCGCTGGTTATCATCTGAAAAAACTATGGTTGGTTTATGCTGGACTTGAGATTGCTGCGTTTCTTCATCGCCATCTATGAAGAGAAGAACATCACGGCGGCAGCCGAGCGCTGCCACGTCAGCCAGCCCTCCCTCTCGGCGGGGCTACGCCAGCTGGAAGAGGCGCTCGGTGACAGCCTGTTTGTCCGGGGCAAAAAGGGGGTGGTGGCGAAAGATCCGGCCCACTATCTCTATCCTCACGCGGTCAAGCTGGTGGAGGAGGCGCGCCGTTTGCCAGAGCTGTTTCGCCAGAAAGCGACGCGTGCGAGGCTCAATATCGCCATCATGCCGGACTTGAGTCGCCGCCGGGTGGCCGGGCTGTTGCAGCAAGTACAGCGCGTGTTGCCGCAACTGGATCTCACCCTCTCCGACTACACCACACCCGCCGACTGCCGTTTGACGCTGGATGCCTTGCGCCGGGAGGACGAGATCTTCCTGCCGCTGTGGGAGGAGGATTACGTGCTCTGCGTGCCGGTCGATCACCCCCTGGCCAGTCGCGAAAGGATCGAGCTGGCCGAGCTGCAACATTATGATTTTATTGAGTGCCCGCCCTGCGAAGCCCATCAGCAGACTATCGGCCTGCTGGCCTGTGACCGCCTTACCCTCAATCTGGTGGCCAAGGCCGAGAGCAAGGGGCTGGTGATGGCGCTGGTGCTGGCGGGGGTCGGCATCAGTTTTCTGCCGGACGGGCTGGTCGAGGATGAGGCGGGGCTCTGTACCCTGCCGGTGAGCGGACCGCGGATGTTTCGCCGGATCGGGCTCTGCTATCCCGCCCACCAGACCCTCAATCCGGCGCTGCGGGAGCTGATCCCCGAGTTGGCAGGCTATGGCGCTTCCTGATAAGGTCGCTCTCCTGTGCACCTTTACGATGCAGTTCCCCAGACTCCCCTTTTCTGTTTACCGCGCCTTGCACAGCAAGGCTTTGTTCGGGTGATGTGGTCATGAAACGCATTCTGGTTATTTTTTCCCATCCCGCGCTGCAGAGCTCGCGGGCCAACAAGCAGCTGTTGCAGGCGATTGAGGGGCTGGAGGGGGTCACGGTTCACGACCTCTATCAGCACTATCCCGACATGTTTATCGATGTGAAGCGGGAGCAGGCGCTGCTCTGTGAGCACGATATCATCGTCTTCCAGCACCCGTTTTACTGGTACTCCTGTCCGGCCATCATGAAAGAGTGGATGGATCTGGTACTGGAGTATGGCTACGCCTACGGCCCCGAAGCCCACGCCCTCAAGGGCAAGCAGTGGCTGAGCGCCATCACCACCGGCGGGGCGCCGGAGTCCTACTGCAGCGAGGGGTACAACAGCCGACCGCTGCTCGATTTTCTGCTGCCATTTCAGCAGGCGGCCACCTTGTGCGGCATGAACTGGCTGCCCCCTTTCGTGCTGCACTCCTTTCACAAGATCAAGGATCCCGCCGCCCTGCGCCGCTGTGGGCAGGACTACCGTCAGCTGCTTTGCGCCTTGCGTGACGATCAGCTGACTCCGGAGCAGCTGGCCGGGCGTCCTTATCTGCGCGACTTGCTGGAGGTGCTCTGATGACACACGGGCAGCTTGTTGGCCGAGCTCATGAGCCGGATCAGATGTTCATGCGGAGGGCCGACTGATGGGCCACGGGATCCTGTTTGATGCCTTTATCTACCTCTCCGCCGCCGTCATCGCGGTGCCGCTGGCCAAGCGCTGGGGGTTGGGCTCGGTGCTCGGCTACCTGCTGGCGGGGATCATCATAGGCCCCTTTCTGCTGGGGCTGGTGGGGGAGCAGAAGGATGTGATGCACTTCGCCGAGTTTGGCGTGGTGCTGATGCTGTTTCTGGTCGGTCTTGAATTGCGTCCGGCCCTCTTGTGGCAGCTGAAGGGGCCGATCCTCGGCACCGGCGGCCTGCAGGTGCTGCTCACCACGGCGGCGCTGACCGGCGTGGCGCACCTGATCGGTCTGCCGCTGCAACAGGGGCTGGCCATCGGCCTCATTTTGGCGCTCTCCTCCACCGCCATAGTTTTGCAGAGCCTGCAGGAGCGCAAGCTGATGCAGAGCGAGAGCGGTCGCTCCGCCTTTGCGGTGCTGCTGTTTCAGGATATTGCGGTCATTCCGATCTTGGCGATCCTGCCGCTGCTGGCCATGGCGCCGGTCGCCAGCAATGGTGGCTCCGAGCTGGCGGGTTGGCAGCATGGTCTGCTGGTAGTCGCGGCCATCTCCGGCATCGTGTTGGGTGGCCACTATCTGATGCGGCCGGTGTTCCGTGCCATCGCCCAGTCCCATATGCGGGAGATCTTCGTCGCCGCCGCCCTGTTGCTGGTGATCGCTATCGCTGTGCTGATGGAGTCGGTGGGGCTTTCGCCTGCACTTGGCTCCTTCCTCGCCGGGGTGGTGCTGGCCGACAGCGAATATCGCCATGAGCTGGAGGCCGACATAGAGCCGTTCAAGGGCTTGCTGCTCGGCCTCTTCTTTATGTCGGTGGGGGCGGGGATCGACTTCGGGCTGTTTGCCGAGCACCCCTTCCTGATACCCACTCTGGTGGTTGGCCTGATGGTGCTCAAATGGCTGGTGTTGATGGCGCTTGGCTTCATTATCCGCATCTCGCCGAGTCAACGCTGGACCTTCGGGCTGGCGTTGGCGCAGGGGGGCGAGTTTGCCTTCGTGCTCTTCTCGTTTGCCGCCCAGAACCGGGTGCTGCCCGGTGAGACCATCTCGCTGCTGACGCTGGTGGTAGCGCTCTCCATGGCGCTCACCCCACTGCTGCTGATCCTCAACGATCGGGTGATCCAGCCCTGGTTCGATTACCGTAACCAGAGCGACGCACCGCAGCATGAGCAACCTGAGCTGGTGGAGCATCCGGTGATCATCGCGGGCTTCGGCCGCTTCGGCCAGATCGTGGGGCGTCTGCTGCATGGTCACGGCATCGGCACCACCATCCTCGAGCAGGATGCCAGCCAGATAGAGACCCTGCGCAAGTATGGCTATCAGGTCTTCTATGGCGATGCCAGCCGGATCGACCTGCTCCATGCCGCCGGGGCGCACAAGGCGAAGTTGCTGGTGCTCTCCATCAACGATCCTGCTACCTCGTTGGCGGTGATCGAGATGGTGCAGAAGCACTTCCCGCACCTGAAGATCCTGGCGCGAGCGCTGGATCGACCCCATGCCCACGAGATCCTGCGCCACGGGGTCGAGAGCGTTCACCGGGAAACCCTGGGCTCTGCGGTCGATCTGGGGGGGGAAGCCCTGACCCAGCTCGGTTTTCGGGCCAACCAGGCCTGGCGGGCGGGGCAGACCTTCAAGCAGCACGATAACTGGCTGTTGCGTGAGCAGGTCAACTATCTGGATGACGAACACACTTATATCAACAAGAGCCTGCAATACCGGGAGATCCTCTCCGATCTGTTGCAAGACGACGAGGAGGGGCAGGAGCGTATCCATGCCCACAACTGGAACAGCGGGCTACCCGACGACGACAAGGAAGCAAAATGATTGCCTATTACCCCATGTTCAAACACCTGCATATGACGCTGGCGCTGGTCAGTCTGCTGCTCTTTATCTATCGCTGGAGTCTGGCGCTGGCCGGCAGCGATCGGTTGCAGCAGAAGTGGCTGAAGATCCTCCCGCATATCAACGACACCTTCCTGCTGCTGTTTGGTGTGTTGCTGGCGGTGGCCTTGCAGTTGAGCCCGGGTCAACAACCCTGGCTGATGGCCAAGCTGGTTGCCCTGGTGCTCTATATCGGTCTGGGTGTCATGGCGCTCAAGCGCCCGGCCCGCGGTCAGAAGCTGGTGGCCGGTGTGGCGGCGCTGGCGGTGTTTGGCTACATGGTCGGTGCGGCCATCACCAAGTCAGCCTGGTCGTGGCTGATGTGAGCCAAAGGGGAGAGTCATGCTCTCCCCTGAAATCATATTCTGCGATGAATTAATTAATTGAAGTTTTATGCTGACAATAAATCGCAACATAGAACTTTCATTTGAGGGATTTTTGGCTAATTTTAGCCTCTAGCGGCTCCTTTTTTTAGTGTATTGTCTTTGTAAATCAATTGTTTAGTGTGTTTTGTATGAAAATGGCGACAGTTGTCGCAGCAAAACTTGCGACATAGACTGTCGCAAGTCACGACTAGCATACAGTCAACGCTAAACCAGTGAAGGCAAGCACCATGAGCAAGAAGCTGTTACGACAACTGACCTTGGCGCGTTGCATCCCGCACCGCCCTTACAAGCTGACCGCCAGCCAACTCCAGGTAAAACTGGAAGAGGAAGGCATCCACGTCAGTCTGCGTACCGTGCAACGGGACCTGGAGGAGATGTCCGGCATGGGACTGTTCGACCTCACCTCGGACGAGCGCAGCAAACCCCATGGCTGGTGCTTCGAGCGCCACGGCCTCAACGACTTTGCCAATATCATGCCGCTCTCGCTGGCGGTGGCCCTGAAAACTTGGAGTGATCAGGCGAGCCAACTGTTGCCGGCGAGTGTACTGACCGAATTGAATCCGCTGGTCGACAAGGCGAGTCAGGTGATCCGCGACAGTCAGAGCGAACTGGCCGAACGCTGGCTGGAGAGTGTCCACCAGTCACCGCGCCCGTTTGCCGGCAACCCGGAGATCCGCCGCAGCACCCTGATCCGCGATGCGCTCTGGCGTGGTCGCAAGTTCAGTGCCGAGATCCAGCGCGTGATCAAAGAGCGCACCGTGTGGCTCTGCTACGACCGTATCAACCCGCTCGGCATTCTCAATCAGCCGGACGGTCCGATCCTGCTCTGCACTCTGTCCGAGCTGGATCCCAAGGTCTACGGCATCCCGTTTGACCATATCAAGAACGTGGAGCTGACCAACTTCAGCGCCACCCAGCCGAAGGATTTCAATATCCAGAAGCTGATCCGCGATCAGGGCTATCAGGATGTGAGCGGCCCAATCCGCTTCGTCGGCCGGATCGATGCCAACAGCCAGTCGCTGGTGGATAACCAGATCCCCGGCAACAATCCGCGTATGACCCGCTATGACAAGCGCAGCGTGGTGGTGGAGACCGAAGTGCAGGACACCCCGGAGTTTCGCAGCTGGTTGAATAACATCGGCGGTGAACTGGAAGTGCTGGCACCGGAATCGCTGCGCAAGGCCTATCTCAATCCGGCCAACCGCTTGAGCTGATTAAAAAATTGGAATGTTGAAGAGTCGAGCCTGGTCTCGGCTCTTTTTTTTGCGGTTTTTTTAAGCATATTTATTCAACTAATTTTTAAGTCTTAACGTCAGGATTGAACCGTTTTCCTGCCCCGTTTTTGGGGGCGAAACCCGTGTAAGAGATCTGCCATAGCTACTGTAAGAGGCTGGCGCTTTGAGCCGTACGCGAAGCCATGCCAGAATGATCGAGCTTTCCTGTGAAACTAAATAAGTGGCTGATATTAAAGGGTTAGTTTTTAAGTTCATTTTTTGAGATGGGAGCTGCATCGGATCTTTATCATCGGATGGCCCTTGTTCGGGGTGCGCATTTCCTTAGTATGGGTCTCACAAGGACGGAGCTGGTTCGGCAGGATGCAGGACAGCGCATAAAGATGGAATAGTCCGCAGGATGTGGACAAGGGACACCTCAGGATGAGCTCGATAATCAGGATGATTATCGTCACGGATGAATAAAGGAACACCGCGGGATGCGGCAGGACACTCTCGGGATGGGAGCAGAACGAACGGAACCTCGTTCTTCAGGATGAACAGGACCTCGCCGGATGCGAGAGGAATACTTCAGGATGAAGTGAGATAACCCGGATGGTTATCTGTCAGGAAGACGCAAGGAACCCCACAGGACGTGGTAATGGACACCTCCAGGATGGAGACAGGGAAGCAGTTCAGGATGAATTGCCAGGCCAGGAACGCCGCAGGACACGCCAACGGATTGGAAAGGGGATATTCCAAAGGATTAGGATAACGTCAGGGATTGCAGGGAGCATTGCAGTTCTACGGACAGGACGACACGACTCTAGGGGACGGCTACCGCCGTCCCCTTTTCTTTTATGGTTTGTCCGAGAGATTGCCGCGCTGGGCGGCGTTGACGATCTCTTGCAGGCGCTGACGAATGTCGACCATGCCAAACACACCAAAGATCAGCACAGTGACAAATTCGGCTTTGGTGACCGCGAAGTAGCGTTTGCAAGCTGCCTTGATCATGCTGGCCTGCAGCCAGTGCAGCAGGGCGACGATCACGCCGCAGACCGGCAGAAAGCCGTTGAGTTTGCCGGGCAGCGGGGCAATCAGGCTCACCAGTACGCCAAACCAGAAGAACAGTATCAGCCCCATCGCCAACAGATTAAAGACTCGCTTCATTGTTTACCTCCCTTAGATAGAGTTGGTAGCAGACCTGATTTGATCGACCTGCTTGTCCTTGAGCCATTGTCCAAATTGACGGGGAGGGGCCACTTCGCCCATCCCCCCTTTAAACTGCAGCATCATTCTTGGTGTCCCGCAGATAGAGCTGGTAGCAGACCTGACCGGCCTGTTTGTCCTTGAGTAGTTGCCAGCTGGCAGGCAGCGCCAGATCGGCTATCTCCTTCTCCCGCTCCAGATAGATGAGGGCGTCCGGTGCCAGCCAGCCGCGCTGCTCCAGCAGTTCGCACACCTGCGGCAGCAGCTCGCGGCGAAACGGCGGATCGAGGAATACCAGATCAAACGGCGTGGCCGGGCCTTGCAGCCAGCTCACAGCATCTGACTGGATCACCTGACCCTGACTGCTGCCGAGGGCGGTCAGGTTCTTCTTGATCTGGTCGGCGGCCCCTTTGTCCATCTCGATCAGGGTCACCTGCTCGGCATAGCGAGACAGCGCCTCCAGCCCGAGTCCGCCGCTACCGGCAAACAGATCCAGGCAGCGGGTGCCGCGAATGTGGGGGGCCAGCCAGTTGAAGATGGTTTCCTTGACGCGATCCGTGGTGGGTCTGAGCCCCTCCACATCCTTGACCGGCAATTTGCGGCCTCGCCACTGGCCGCTGATGATTCTTACAAAGCCCGATTTTCCTTGCGGGGCGGGACTCTTGCTCGGGTTGCTACGGCTGGATTTCACTCTGGGCATCGCGTTTCATCGTCAGAAAATAAAGTGGTAGTATAAGGCGGTTCATTTTTATGCCGACCCGCCAAGGGACGGCTATCTTAGCAGTCAGCCTTTGATGTGAGTATTTTTAGATGGCAAAAGGTTTGTTTTCCTGGCTGGGTTTCGGCCGCAAGAAAGAAGAGGCTGAGGCTGTCCAACCACAGACACCCCAAGCCACCCCCGTTACCGTTGAGCCCGAGGTCACTGCTACCCCCGCTCCCGTTTCCGATACCACTGTTTCCGATAGTACGCCGGCTGTTGCCCCCGAAGTGCCTGCCAGCGCACAGAATCCCGTTTTGCAAGATGATTGCTGCCTGCCGACCGAGCTGGACGACCACGGCCCGCTGGTAGTGGAGGAGTGCGCCTCCGATCTGGAGCCGGTGATCGTCAACGAAGCGCTGATCGCCGAAGAGGAGCGTGCCGCTGACGCCGCTCGCACTGCCGCAGAAGCGCAAGCCGCTGAGGTCAAGGCAGCCGAAGAGGCTCGTATTGCTGCCGAAGCCCGCGCAGCGGAAGAGGCTCGTATTGCTGACGAAGCCCGCGCTGCGGAAGAGGCTCGTATTGCTGCCGAAGCCCACGCAGCGGAAGAGGCTCGTATTGCTGCCGAAGCCCGCGCTGCAGAGGAGGCTCGTATTGCTGCCGAGGCTCGCGCCGCAGAAGAGGCCCGCATCGCCGCCGAAGCTCGCGCCGCGGAAGAATCTCGCATTGCCGCCGAAGCCCGCGCCGCGGAAGAGGCTCGTATCGCCGCCGAAGCACGCGCTGCGGAAGAAGCTCGTATCGCTGCCGAAGCCCGTGCTGCGGAAGAAGCTCGCATTGCTGCTGAAGCTCGCGCTGCGGAGGAGGCTCGCATTGCTGCCGAAGCTCAGGCTGCGGAAGAAGCCCGTATCGCCAAAGAGGCCCAGCGCGCGGAAGATATGCGCCTGGTCGCCGCGATGGAGGCTGAGGCCGCCGCACTAGCTGCTCTGCCGTTGGCCGCCAAGGTGGACGACGACACCCAGGACAAACCGCAGCGGGAGGGCTTCTTTGCTCGCCTCAAGCGCAGTCTGGTGCGCACCAAGGAGAATATCGGCTCAGGTTTCTTCGGCCTGTTTCGTGGCAAGAAGATCGACGACGAGCTGTTTGAAGAGCTGGAAACCCAGCTGCTGACCGCCGATCTCGGTGTGGATACCACCACTCGCATCATCGAAGGGCTGGTGCAGCACGCGGATCGCAAGCAGCTCAAGGATGCCGAGGCGCTCTACGGCCTGCTCAAGCAGGACATGGGCGAGATGCTGGCCAAGGTCGAACAGCCGCTGGTGATCGACACCAGCAAGAAACCTTATGTGATCCTGATGGTCGGCGTAAACGGCGTCGGCAAGACCACCACCATCGGCAAGCTGGCCAAGCAGTTCCAGGCTGAAGGCAAGAGCGTGATGCTGGCGGCGGGTGACACCTTCCGTGCCGCAGCGGTCGAACAGCTGCAGGTTTGGGGTCAGCGCAACAACATTCCGGTGATTGCCCAGCATACCGGTGCCGACTCCGCTTCCGTCATTTATGACGCCATCGAGGCTGCCCGCTCCCGCGGAGCTGACGTGCTGATCGCTGACACCGCCGGTCGCCTGCAGAACAAGAGCAACCTGATGGAAGAGCTCAAGAAGGTAGTGCGGGTGATGAAGAAGCTGGACGATGCGGCGCCCCATGAGATCATGCTGACTCTGGATGCCGGCACCGGCCAGAACGCCCTGAGCCAGGCCAAGCTGTTCAGCGAGGCGGTGGGCCTGACCGGTATCACTCTCACCAAGCTGGATGGCACGGCCAAGGGCGGCGTCATCTTCGCGGTGGCCGACAAGTTCCAGATCCCGATCCGCTATATCGGGGTGGGCGAGGGGATCGACGATCTGCGTCCCTTCGTTGCCAACGACTTCATCGAGGCGCTCTTTAGCCGCGATGAATAAGTCCGGCCGCGATGAGTCAGCTCAGCCGTGATGAGTAAGTGTTCCATGCCCCGACTCCGGTCGGGGTTTGTCAATTTCAGGGAACCGTTATGATTCGTTTTGACAAGGTCAGCAAGGTATACAGCGGCGGCCATCAGGCGCTGCAAAAGGTCAGCTTTCACCTGCGCAAGGGAGAGATGGCCTTTCTGACCGGGCACTCGGGGGCGGGCAAGAGTACCCTCCTCAAACTGATCAGCGTGATGGAGCGTCCGACCGATGGTCGCGTCTTCTTTCATGGTGATGATGTCAGCCATATCCAGCGCAGCCAGATCCCCTATGTTCGCCGCCAGATCGGGATGATCTTTCAGGATCACCGCCTGCTGATGGACAGAACCGTGTTCGACAACGTGGCGCTGCCGCTGGTGATTGATGGTTACAGCCATGCAGACATCAACAAGCGCGTGGCTGCGGCGCTGGACAAGGTGGGGCTGCTTGGCAAGGAGCGTTACCAGCCGCGCATGCTCTCCGGTGGTGAACAGCAGCGGGTCGGTATCGCCCGCGCCATCGTCAACAAGCCGCCGTTGCTGCTGGCGGATGAACCGACCGGCAACCTGGACCCCCAGCTCTCCATGGACATCATGCGGTTATTTCAGGAGTTCAACAATTTTGGGGTCTCGGTACTGATTGCCACCCACGATCTGGGGCTGATTGCTCGCATGCGCTATCGCACCCTGACCCTCAAGGCGGGTCGCATGTATTCGGCTGGGGAGGAGCTCTGATGGCTATCGTTCGTCATAAACAACCGCCGCTGCGCCGTCTGATGATGTACGGGGTTGATCATGTGCGGCAGGCGTTTGCCAGTCTCGGGGAGCTGTGGCGCAATCCGCTCGCCTCCCTGATGACGCTGGCGGTGCTCGGCGTCAGCTTGGCACTGCCTTCCTGTTTCCATGTGCTGCTGAAAAACGCCGAGGTGGTGGAGGGGAGCTGGCAGAGCAGTTCCCAGATCTCCCTTTACCTGCGCAAGGATCTGCCGGAGCAGAGCATTCTCGATCTGCAGCACAGGATCCTGCTCTATCCCGAGGTGGATTCGGTCACCTACCTGAGCCGTGACGATGCGTTGCGGGAGTTTCGCGAGATCTCCGGCTTCGGCGATGCCCTCGATTATCTGGACAGCAACCCGTTACCGCCTGTGCTGAGCGTGATCCCGGATCCGCGCTGGCAGAACCCGGAAGGGGCCGCCGAGCTGCTCAGCAAGCTCAATAACGAGGTGGGGGTCGAACAGGGCAAGCTGGATCTGCAGTGGTTGACCCGGTTGCAGGGGATCATGAACCTGCTGCGCCACACCATTACCGGTATCGCGGTGCTGCTGCTTTCCGCCGTGTTGCTGATCGTCGGCAATACCCTGCGTCTCAACATCCTCAACCAGCGTTCCGAGATTGAAGTGCTCAAGCTGGTGGGGGCGACCGATTCCTTTATTCATCGTCCCTTCCTCTATACCGGCATCTGGTTCGGGGTGATCGGCGGCATGCTGGCCTGGTGGCTGACCGAAGTGATGGTGATCTGGAGCGAAGGGGTGGTGAAGGAGCTGGCGGGCTTGTATAACAGTAACTTCCGGCTGGTTGGTATGGGGGCGGTAGACGGGATCAATCTGATCTTGCTGGGCGCCCTGCTGGGGCTGATTGCCTCCTGGTTCTCGGTCCATCGCCACATTCGCGACATCGAACCATCCTGATTACTTTGTCATCAAAGTAAATCGCTGGATTTTGAGAGGCGGATCAAGTAAAAGAGGGGCCGTTTCTGGCTTGGCCCCCATAGTCAGAGTATTCTGAATAACAATGATCTTCCGGATCTTCGCTAGATCCAGTGAACCTTCTGATTTATAAGCAGTCTATTAAAGCTGAAGCATTTATACGGGTGTGGCCCCTCTGCCTTGCTCGTCAGACTTGGCAAGCATGTGAAGGTTGCGAGCTCCGCAACAATGGACTTAGCATGCTACTTTTCGGGGGTCCTTCATTGTGACCCCCTTTTTTTGACTGTTCATTCATGATTCATCCTGCAGGCTTAAGATAAGCCGGTCTAAAACTGGGCATGTTCTTTGATACACGCCGCAGAATGGCATCCGGTCAGTAGACAGACCCTCTCAGGGTGTTAGACTGATTCGATTGAAAAGTAAGAGGTAACAGATGGGAACTTCATTGCAGCGCACTATGGCTCTGATTCCGCAAGGTAGTCTGGAAGGCTATATCCAGGCAGTAAACTCTATTCCTGTGCTGAGCGCAGAGGAAGAGCGTGAACTGGCTGAGCGTTTGCAGCAGGATGGCGATCTCGAGGCTGCTCGTCAGCTGGTTATGTCGCATCTGCGCTTTGTCGTTCATGTCGCCAAGAGTTATGCCGGTTACGGTCTGCCTCAGGCCGATCTAGTTCAGGAAGGCAACATCGGCCTGATGAAGGCGGTCAAGCGCTTCGACCCGACGGTCGGCGTGCGTCTGGTCTCCTTTGCCGTGCACTGGATCAAGGCCGAAATCCACGAATATGTCCTGCGCAACTGGCGCATGGTCAAGGTGGCCACCACCAAGGCCCAGCGTAAGCTCTTCTTCAACCTGCGCAAATCCAAAAAACGTCTGGGCTGGCTGAACCACGAAGAGGTTCAGGCCGTGGCGACCGATCTCGGCGTATCTGCCGCTGACGTGACCGAAATGGAAGCGCGGATGGCCAACTACGATCAGGCGTTCGATCTGGTGGGTGACGATGAGGAAGAGGGCGGTTTCGCTCCGGTTCACTATCTGGAGGACAAATCCTCCGATCTGGCCGCCACCATCGAGAACGACAACTGGGACGATCACGCGACCCGTCGTCTGAGCTCGGCCCTCGCCACCCTGGATGAGCGCAGCCAGCACATCATCCGCGCCCGCTGGCTCGATGATGACAGCAAGACCACTCTGCAGGAGCTGGCCGATACCTACGGCGTCTCTGCCGAGCGTGTGCGTCAGCTTGAGAAAAACGCACTCAAGAAGCTGAAAGATGCCATGGAAGCCTGATGCTTCCTCTCATAAAAACAGGGCCTGATGGCCCTGTTTTTGTTTCGCAGGGATCTGGTCGGCCTTGCTTTGGTTACCCTTGAGTGTGTTATGTTGCCGCCACTGCCACATTAGGGAGAGCAGAAGTGAAACTGTTGAACGACCTGTTTACCAACAACCGTGAGTGGGCCGAACGGATCAAAGCCGAAGATCCCGCTTTCTTTGCCACTCTTTCTGCCCAGCAGGCCCCCGAATACCTCTGGATTGGTTGTTCCGACAGCCGGGTCCCCGCCAACCAGCTGATGGGGTTGCTGCCGGGGGATGTCTTCGTCCACCGCAACGTCGCCAATCTGGTGGTACATACCGATTTCAACTGCCTCTCCGTGCTGCAATACGCGGTGGAAGTGCTCAAGGTGAAGCACATCATCGTCTGCGGTCACTATGGTTGCGGCGGCGTCAAGGCCGCGATGCAGAACCAGGAGCTGGGGCTCATCGACAACTGGCTGCGCAACATCAAGGATGTCTACTTCAAATATGGTGAAGAGCTCGAGGCCATCGAGGATGAGCATGAGCGCTTCGACTACCTGTGCGAGCTGAACGTGGCCGAGCAGGTCGCCAACGTCTGCCACACCACCATCATCCAGAACGCCTGGCGCAAGGGGCAGGAGCTGGCGGTGCATGGCTGGATCTACGGGATCAAGGATGGCTTGCTGCATGATCTCGATCTCTGCATCAGCGGCCCGGATCAGATCCCCGACGTCTATCGCGCCTGGCCGGACATGCGTCCGCCCCACCGTCGGCGCTAGGGAGCTTCATGGTGGCGCCAGCCCTCTATCTGCAGATCAAACAGCACATTCTGGACGGGATCCGCGAACGCCACTATCAGGCGGGGGACAGGATCCCGACCGAAGCGGCCCTGTGCGAGCAGTTCACTGTGAGCCGGATGACGGTCAACCGGGCGCTGCGGGAACTGGTGGCTGAGGGGTGGCTGGTGCGTACCGCCGGTTCTGGCAGCTTCGTGGCGGACCGGCGCACCGAATCGCCGCTGCTGGCTATTCGCAATATTGCCGACGAGATCGCCGAGCGTGGCGGCGAGTACAGCGCCCGGGTGATCCGGCTGCAGCGGCTGGCCGCCGACGAGAAGGTGGCGGTGCAACTGGGGCTGCGGGTTGGCGCCCCCATCTTTCACAGCCTCATCGTCCATCAGGCCGATGGCGAGCCGTTGCAGCTGGAGGAGCGCTTTGTCGATGCCGGGCGCCTGCCTGGCTATGGCGAGCAGGATTTCACCCTGCAAACTCCCAACCGCTATCTGATGGATGTCTGCCCCCTCTCCGAGATGGAGCACGTAGTGGAAGCCGTGTTACCCAGCGCCGGTGAGGCGGGATTGTTGCAGATCCGCGTAGATTCCCCCTGCCTGTTGTTGCACCGGCGTACCTGGTCGGAGGGGCATCTGGTCTCCTACGCCCGTTTGCTCTCCCCCGGTTCCCGCTACAAGCTCAGTTCCAAGACTCAGCTGGAGTAAATGTCTATACAGCTCGATTTTGCAAAGCCCACCTCCTGGTGGGCTTTTTTGTGCTTAAACTCTAAGTTTGATGCTGTTATCAGGATGTGAATTTCGCTCTTCCTTTCGTCATAGAGATCGACTATAAGAATATGTATATACATTTGAGGTCGCTATGAACAAGGAACTGTTGAACTGCGAGCGGGTCTGGCTCAACGTGACGCCCGCCACCCTGAATGATGAGCTGGCCGACTACGGCCTGCTGCCGCTCCACGCCATCGGCGTAAAGGATGGCAAGATCCATGCGCTGGTGCCGATGGCCGAGTTGAAGGGGCCGTATCCCGCCCATTGGCTGGATATGCAGGGCAAGCTGGTCACCCCCGGCCTTATCGATTGCCACACCCATCTGGTCTTTGCCGGCAGCCGTGCCGAGGAGTTCGAGCTGCGTCAGCAGGGGGTGCCCTATGCCGAGATCGCCCGTCGGGGCGGCGGCATCATCAGCACGGTGTGTGCTACCCGCACCGCCAGCGAAGAGCAACTGTTCGAGCTGGCGTTGCCGAGGGTGACATCCCTGATCCGCGAAGGGGTCACCACGGTGGAGATTAAGTCCGGCTATGGCCTGACGCTGGATGACGAACTCAAGATGCTGCGGGTGGCCCGCCGACTGGGAGAGGCGTTGCCGATCCGGGTCAAGACCACTCTGCTGGCGGCCCATGCGGTGCCGCCTGAATATCGCGACGATCCCGACAGCTGGGTCGAGACCATCTGTCAGGAGATTATCCCGGCCGCCGCCGAGGCGGGTCTGGCCGATGCGGTGGATGTCTTCTGCGAGCACATCGGCTTCTCGTTGGCCCAGACCGAGCAGGTCTATCTGGCGGCGGATCAATATGGCCTGCCGGTGAAGGGGCATATGGATCAGCTCTCCAATCTCGGCGGCAGCACCCTCGCCGCCCACTTTGGCGCCCTCTCGGTGGATCATCTGGAGTATCTGGATCCGGAAGGGATCCTGGCGCTGGCCCACCGTGGCGTGGTCGCCACCCTGCTGCCCACCGCCTTCTACTTCCTCAAAGAGACCAAGCTGCCGCCGGTTGCCGCCTTGCGCAAGGCGGGGGTGGCGATGGCGGTCTCCTCCGACATCAACCCGGGTACCGCCCCCATCGTCTCGCTGCGGATGGCGATGAACATGGCCTGCACCCTGTTTGGCCTGACCCCGGTGGAGGCCATGGTCGGGGTGACCCGTCACGCCGCCAAAGCACTTGGCGAGCAGGATCGCCTTGGCCAGCTCAGGGTGGGCATGGCGGCCGATTTCCTGATCTGGCACTGCGCCCATCCGGCCGAGCTGAGCTACATGGTTGGCGTCGATCAGCTGGCAAGCCGCATCTTCAACGGCGAGGAGACCCTTCATGGATAAGTTCAACCCGATCGACATGTCGCTCTGGCAGGGGCGGCAGGATCCGGAAGATGGCGAACTGGCCCAGCGCTGGCACGACAAGGTGCTGCCCTGGACCGCCGGAGCACAAGACTCTGCCGGTGTAGTACTGCTCGGTTTTGCCTGCGATGAAGGGGTGCGCCGCAACAAGGGGCGTGTCGGCGCCGCCGGTGCGCCGCAAGCGGTGCGCAAGCTGCTGGCCAACACCGCTTGGCATCTGAGTCGCCCCGTCTACGATGGCGGGGATGTGAGCTGTACCGATGGCAATCTCGACGCTGCCCACGGCCGTCTGGCCGAGCAGGTCGCCGCTGCGCTCGATCTGGGCCACTTCCCGCTGGTGCTGGGGGGCGGTCACGAGGTGGCTTTCGGCAGCTGGAGCGGCCTTAACCGTCATCTGGGTGGTAGTGGCAAGGTTGGCATCATCAATTTCGACGCCCACTTCGACCTGCGCATGAAGCAGGAATTGGCAAGCTCCGGCACCCCCTTCTTCCAGATTGCCGAGCAGTGTGCCGCTCAGGGCACGCCGTTTCACTACGCCTGCCTCGGGGTAGCCGAGACCGCCAATACCCAAGCCCTGTTTGCCCGTGCCAAGGCGCTGGGTGTGTGGCATGTGCTGGACGAGGCGATGACCCAGACCGAGCTGCCAGCCTTGCTAAGCGGACTGGACGCCTTTATCGCCCATTGTGATCACCTCTATCTGACCATCGACCTTGATGTGCTGCCCGGAGCCGTAATGCCGGGAGTGAGCGCCCCCGCCGCCCGCGGCGTGGAGCTGGCGGTGATCGAACCGCTGATCGCTCATATCCGGGCCAGCGGCAAGCTGAGGCTTGCCGATCTGGCCGAGTACAACCCGACGCTGGATCAGGATAACCGCAGCGCCCGCGTGGCCGCGCGGCTGGTTCATCTGTTGACCCGTTAACCCTTTGGCCACCCATCGCCGAAGGCACCCTATTGATACAACAAGGAGTGTGTATGTCTGTGCAACAGCAGGATCCCCGTCATGATCCTAACCGCGTGATCCGTGCCCCGCGCGGCACTGAACTGACCGCCAAGAGCTGGCTCACCGAAGCGCCGCTGCGGATGCTGATGAACAACCTGGACCCCGAGGTGGCCGAGCATCCCCAGTCACTGGTGGTCTATGGCGGCATCGGTCGCGCCGCCCGCAACTGGGCCTGCTTCGACAAGATCGTCGAGGTGCTGACCCGGCTCGAGGAGGATCAGACCCTGCTGGTGCAATCCGGCAAGCCGGTCGGGGTGTTCCAGACCCACAAGGATGCGCCGCGGGTGCTGATCGCCAACTCCAATCTGGTGCCGCACTGGGCCAACTGGGAGCACTTCAACGAGCTCGATAAGAAGGGCCTGATGATGTACGGCCAGATGACCGCCGGCTCCTGGATCTACATAGGTACTCAGGGGATCGTGCAGGGCACCTACGAGACCTTCTTCGCGGTGGCCAACCAGCACTTCAACGGCTCGCCTGCGGGCCGCTGGATCCTCACCGGCGGTCTCGGCGGTATGGGCGGCGCCCAGCCGCTGGCCGCCACCATGGCTGGCTTCTCGATGATCGCCGTGGAGTGCGACGAGACCCGTATCGATTTTCGTCTGCGCACCCGTTATGTGGACAAGAAGGCTCACAGCCTGGATGAGGCGCTGGCCATGGTCGAGGAGGCCAAACAGGGCGGCACCGCCGTCTCCGTCGGTCTGCTCGGCAACGCAGCCGACATGTTCGCCGAGCTGGTGGCCCGTGGCATCACCCCGGACGTGGTGACCGACCAGACCTCCGCCCACGACCCGGTGCACGGCTACCTGCCGCAAGGTTGGAGCGTGGCCAAGTGGCGAGAGCTGCAGCAGAGTGCCCCGCAGGAGGTGAATCTGGCCGCTCGTCGCTCCATGGCCCGTCAGGTGGAGGCGATGCTGACCCTGCAAGAGCGCGGCGCGGCGACTCTGGATTACGGCAACAACATCCGTCAGATGGCGCTGGAGGAGGGGGTGGCGAACGCCTTCGACTTCCCCGGCTTCGTCCCCGCCTATATCCGCCCGCTGTTCTGCGAGGGGATCGGCCCGTTCCGCTGGGTGGCCCTCTCTGGCGATCCGGAAGATATCTACAAGACCGATCAGAAGGTGAAAGAGCTGATCCCCGATGATCCTCACCTGCACAACTGGCTCGACATGGCCCGCGAGCGCATCGCGTTTCAGGGACTGCCGGCGCGGATCTGCTGGGTCGGGGTCAAGGATCGGGTACGGCTCGGGTTGGCCTTCAACGAGATGGTGAAAAACGGCGAGCTGAAAGCGCCCATCGTCATTGGCCGCGACCATCTGGATTCCGGCTCGGTGGCGAGCCCGAACCGCGAGACCGAGTCGATGATGGATGGCTCCGATGCCGTCTCCGACTGGCCGCTGCTCAACGCTCTGCTCAACACCGCTGGCGGCGCGACCTGGGTCTCCCTGCACCACGGCGGCGGGGTCGGTATGGGCTTCTCCCAGCACTCCGGCGTGGTGATCGTCTGCGACGGCTCCGATGACGCGGCCCGCCGCGTCGGTCGGGTGCTGCGCAACGATCCGGCCACCGGCGTGATGCGCCATGCCGATGCCGGCTACGAGATTGCCATCAACTGTGCCCATGAGGCGAAACTGGATCTGCCGATGATTGACGGCGCCAACGGTGTCAAAGGAAAGGTGTAACACCATGTTTGAATTGACTATTACTCCGGGCGAGCTGGATCTTGCCACCCTGCGCCGCGTCAGCCGCGAGCCGGTACATGTTTCACTGGATCCGGCCGCCCTGCCGGGGATCCACGCCTCCGCTGCCGTGGTTACCAAGGTGATCGAACAGAACCGGGTGGTGTATGGCATCAACACCGGCTTTGGCCTGTTGGCCAACACCCGCATTCCGGTGGAGCAGCTGGACGAGCTGCAGCGCTCCATCGTGCTCTCCCATGCGGCAGGGATTGGCGAGTACATGGATGACGCCACCGTGCGGCTGATGATGGTGCTCAAGCTCAACTCGCTGGCGCGGGGCTTCTCCGGCATCCGGCTGACGGTGCTTGAGGCCTTGATGACCCTCATCAACGCCGAAGTCTATCCGGTGGTGCCGAAGAAGGGCTCCGTCGGCGCCTCTGGCGATCTGGCACCGCTAGCCCATATGAGCTGCCTGCTGATCGGTGAAGGCAAGGCCCGCCACAAGGGCGAGCTGATCGATGCCGCCACAGCGCTGAAAATCGCCGGGCTGGAGCCTATCGCGCTGGCGCCCAAAGAAGGATTGGCGCTGCTCAACGGCACCCAGGCCAGCACAGCCTTTGCGCTGGAAGGGCTGTTCCACGCCGAGGATCTGTTCGCTGGTGCCATCACCATCGGTGCCATGAGCGTGGAGGCTGCGCTCGGCAGTCGCCGGCCGTTCGATGCCCGCATCCACGAGGTGCGCGGTCAGCGTGGCCAGATCGATGCAGCTGCCTGCTACCGCCACCTGCTGGTGGATGGCAGCGAGATCGGCATGTCCCATCACAACTGCGAGAAGGTACAGGATCCCTACTCATTGCGCTGCCAGCCGCAGGTGATGGGGGCTTGCCTGACCCAGATCCGTCAGGCCGCCGAGGTGCTGGTGTGCGAGGCCAACGCGGTCTCCGACAACCCGCTGGTGTTTGCCGATGACGAGGAGATCCTCTCCGGTGGCAACTTCCATGCAGAACCGGTGGCCTTCGCCGCCGACAATCTGGCGCTGGCTATCGCCGAAATCGGCTCGCTCTCCGAGCGGCGCATGGCGCTGTTGATCGACTCGCGGATGTCCGGTCTGCCGGCGTTTCTGGTCAACAACGGCGGGGTCAACTCCGGCTTTATGATCGCTCAGGTCACCTCGGCGGCGCTCGCCTCCGAGAACAAGACTCTGGCCCATCCCGCTTCGGTGGATAGCCTGCCCACTTCCGCCAATCAGGAGGATCACGTCTCCATGGCGACCTTCGCCGGTCGTCGATTGGCTGACATGGCCGAGAATACCCGCGGCATTCTGGCAGTCGAACTGCTGGCGGCGGCACAGGGGCTCGATTTTCGTGCACCGTTGCGCAGTACCGAGCTGATCGAGCTGGCCAAGGGACGACTGCGGACAGAGGTGAGCTTCTACGACAAAGACAGGTACTTCGCGCCGGATATAGAAGCTGCCGCCGCCCTGCTGGGCCGTGCCAGCTACAACGACCTGATCCCGGCCGGGGTGCTGCCCAGTCTGTAAGCCTTGATTACCCTTCTCTCCTGGCGGGAGAAGGGTTGGGGTTGAGGGGGACGCCGCTTCACTGGCGCCGGTGAGGGCCGGGAGCCGATAACAAAAGACCGCCCAATCGGGCGGTCTTTGCGTGTCTGACGTTGGTTTAACGCAGTTATTCGTGTTCGAACATCAGGAACAGATAGACCACAAACAACACCAGATGGGTCGCTCCATGGAGCACATTGGTGCGGCCGCTGCTGAAGGTTACTTTACAGACCATCAAAGTCGTGACCAGCAGCACCATATCGGCGGGGGAGAGGCCGAGGCGCACCTCCTGATCCAGCATTGAGCCGATAAAGAGCACGGCAGGCACGGTGAGGGCGATGGTGGCCAGCACAGAGCCGAAGTAGAGGTTCATGGCCCGCTGCAGCTGGTTGTTGAAGGCGGCCTTGATGGCGCCGACTGCTTCGGGGGCCAGCACGATGCAGGCGACGATAAAGCCGCCCAGTGCGGCGGGCGCGTCCATGACATGCACCCCGTAGTTGATGGGGATGGCCAGGGTCTTGGCAAGCAGGATCACTACCAGCAGGTAGGCGAGCAGCAGGATGGTGTGATAGACGTTGCTCTGCAGCGGGCCGTGGTGCTCCTCGTAGTCCTCGTGATCGCTGTCGACGAAGAAGTGGCTGTGGCTGCGGGTCTGGATCAGCAGAAAGACCCCGTAGAGCAGGATCGAGATGATGATCAGCATCCACGACATGGCGCGCGACATACTGCCGATTGCACCACCCTCGGTGAAGTTGGGCAGCACCAGACAGAGCAGGGCCAGCGGGATGATGGCCACCAGATAGGATTTCACTCCGTCCAGATTGAAGCTCTGGGTGTGGTAGCGCCAGCCGCCAAACAGCAGGGTGAAGCCCACCAGACCGGTACTCACCAGCATCACTACCGCAAACATGGTATCGCGGGCCATGGTGGGGTTGGGCTCGCCGGTCAGCATCACCGAGGAGATCATCACCACCTCCAGCGAGATGACCGAGAGGGTGAGGATCAGGGTGCCGAAGGGCTCGCCCAGCTTGATGGCGAGGGCATCGGAGTGGCGCACGACCGAGAAGATGGCCCAGGTGACGATGGCCAGTAGTGCCGCTGAAACCGGAAGATAGATCCCGAGCGGAGTTGTCTCTGTCAGCAGGTCACTGCCCTGGGTCTTGAAAAAGAGCAGGGTCAGCAGGCCAACGGGCAGGGCAATCTCTTGCCGGATAACTGTCTTCATAGGCAATGGTTCTCTATTGGGGGTCTTGACGACCGGATGACATAAACAGGCTGCTCGGTTATCGGTTGCGCAATAACCGGCTCCTTATGATAAAGGTTGTTATCCCCGTCAGGGCAGATCATTTTGTTGCTGAATGTAAATAAGGGGTGGCAGGAGGTGGTTCGACTTCACCACTGAGCCGGGCCTGGGTCTGCAGGGGGATTTACCCGCCTGATGGCCGGGCAGGGTTACGGCGCTACCGCCAGCATCAACCTGATGATGTCGAGCTGCTAGCCAAACCGTTTCACGGCCAGATCCTGCCATATCTGCGTTAGCTGGCCTGCTGGTGTTGCAACTGCCACTCCCGTTGCCAGTGGGTCAGTATCTTCAGCGGCATGGGTTTACCGAAGAAGTAGCCCTGGATCAGATAGACGCCGTGCTGGCTCAGATAGTCGACCTGCAGCTGGCTCTCGACCCCTTCGGCGATCATCTCCATGCCCGATTCCCGACCGAAGACGATGATGGCATCCAGCACGCTGCGCTTGAGGTCGTTGGTGCCTATGGTATCGACGAACATCTTGTCGATCTTGATCTGGCGGATCCCCAGGCTCTGCAGGTAGGCAAAGCCGCCGTAGCCGGTACCGAAATCATCCAGCTTGAAGTGATACCCCATTTGTTGCAGCAGGGTGATCTCCTCGGTGGCCGCCTTGATGTCGAGGATCGGCTTGCGCTCCGTCAGCTCGAAGGTGAGCCGTGCGGGTGAGGGGTTTTGGCTGTGAGCGAGCAGGGTGCGCAGCAGGGGCTGCTCGATATGGGCCGCCACCAGATTGACGCTGACCCACTGCTCTGGCGCCAGCTGCGGCAGGTCGGTGATCACCTGCTCCAGCAACTGTTCGGTCATCGGCAGGATCAGCCCCTGCTCCTCTGCATATTCGATAAAGGTGCCCGGAGGGATCAGCTCGTTTCCACGCTGCCAGCGCAGCAGCGCCTCGAATCCCACCACTTGGTGGGTACGGGCATCCACTATCGGCTGGTAGAGGGGAATAAATTCCTTGCGGATCAATCCTGTTTGCAGCAGTCCCTTGAGGGAGCGCCGATAGCTGCGCAGCAGCCAGTATGTGACGCTTAACAGGGTACCGAGCGCGATACCGAACCAGAGACCGTAGTGATTGAGTTGGTCATGGGCATATTGCTCCAGCGCTTTTCCCGCCCAGACCGTCTGTTTGGTGAGTTCATTGGGATCGAAGAAACTGAGGCTGATATTGCTCTCTTCCTGTTTGATCTCCTTGTCGCCACGGGGAAAGTGGACTGTGCTTGCATCGGCATCCTGTCGGCTGAACTCCAGATAGAAGCAGTGGCTGCAGGGGTGTTGCAGCAGGTCGTGGCTCCAGCTGTTATCCAGCACCCAGTAGGCGAGGTTGTCACCGGATCGGTAAAAGGCCATCAGCTCCTGCTCGGTATTGTATTTGGCCACTGTGGCGGTGATCCCCAGCTTGCCAAACTTCTGCCCGCTGTTCTGGAGCTCTTTGATCAGCGGGATCTCCACCCCCAGGCTGGAACAGCTGTTGCCGGAGGCGAGCTCCAGCCCTTGCAGGCGGATATGAGCGCTGTAGAAGCGCGGATCGCGCAGCAGCTCCATGTCTTTGGCGCCACAGTTGAACTCAAATTGTGCCAGTTGTTTGTTGATGGCAGCATCCAGCTCCAGGTGGCGTACTGCCATGGCTCCCTTGAGCTCGGCAACCTTCTCTTCCAGCATATGAAAGGCCATCGGCTTGGCAAACCACAGGCCGAGAAACTGGCTGCCCACGACAGGCAGGACGAACAGCAACAGAGCGATCCAGACGGGTGATTTACGCAAAGGAAGTACCTGCCAGTTTCATGAGACACAAATGGACTTAGCCATCATAGAGCATTAGTGCAATCAATTTGAGTCCGACTTGTCACACTTGTTGATTGATTTTTTAACTGCATGATTTTAAATGTGTTTATTATTAACTTTGGCTAGATTCAATCGCTGACCTGTCATAAATGACAATTGCTCAGCTTATCCGAACTGCATTAGAGTAGCCCTGCGGTTTGACTCACCGTGTGTTCAATACTCCTGTATCTGTTTTTTGTCAGTAGCACAGAGTGTTAGTTTTGATATGAGTGTTCCTTTTGGTCCCCTTTGAGGGACCATTTTTCTGTCTGTCATCCCGCCCTTTCCCGCGTCTGTAGCCCGTCATCTTTGGTATTCTCCCTCTGCTTTGGGTTATGCTTGCCCGCTTAAATTGCAGAAGCGGGATCTTCATCCATAGCTGTGGCCCGATCGCCGCTGCTACCATGAGGCGACATGGATGATGCTGGGCATACGGAAAGGCGCATGAAACTTACTACACAGCTTGTCTCATTTATCACCCTTTGCGTGATCGCAGCCATGGCGACCGTGCTGATTGGCGGGGTGTTCAGCTTTCGCGAGCTGGGCATGGAGTTGCAGCAAAAGAAGGTCGATGCGCTGGTCGAAGTGATCGACAAGCAGCTCGATGTTGCTCACGACATGGAGGATATGAGCCACTGGCTGCCTACCCTGCTGCGGGCTGCCCATGTGGTCGAGCTGGAGGTGCGCCAGAATAACCAGCGGGTCTACTGGTTCCGCGATGTGCGCAATCCGGTCGACGAGCAGCTGCTGGTGCCATACAGCCACCCGCTGCCCCATCAGGCCGGCATGCAGGCCAACTTCAAACTGGAGCGCCCCTTCAAGGAGGCGGAATACTCCATCAAGGCGATGTCCGGCATCTCGCTGGGCATCTTTATCGTGGTGTTCGGTCTCTGGTACTCCATCCGCTGGCTACGCCAGCAGCTGCGCGGGGCCGAGCTGCTGGGCATTCGCGCCCAGCTTATCCTCGATGACAAACTCTCCAAACTGAGTCATGACCCCGGCGAAGAGTGGCCGGTGGCCGCCAGTCAGGCCCTCGATCATCTGCTCGCCGAGCTGGCGGATGCCCGCAAGGAGCGCAGCCGCTTCGACAACTTCATTCGCAGCAACGCCTTCGTCGACAAGATGACCGGCATCGGCAACCGGCTGTTTTTCGACAACCGGCTGGAGAGCGCCATCATGGAGGCGAGCGTGATGAGCGGCGGCGTGCTGTTGATCGATCTCGCCTGTCTGGAGGAGCTGGAGGCCGATCAGTTCGAGCTGCTGGGGCACGATTTGATGATGGAGGCGAGCGCCACCATAGGTGCCTTCGTGCGCAAACACAACGGTGCCCTGCAGGCCCGCTACGCCGGTCAGGTTTTTGCGGTATTGCTGCCCAACATGTCCGAGAGCGAGATGGTGGATAGCGCCAGCCAGCTGCTCAAGAGCCTGCAACGGCTGCACTGGCCGCAGGAGGTCAATCCGGAGACGGCGGTCTATCTCGGCGCAGTCTGTTATCAGGCACAAGACAGCCTGCTCAAGGTGCAGGAGGAGGCGGAGCTGGCCCTCAAGAGCGCTCGTCTGCAGGGGCACAACGGCTGGTTCCTCTACGAGAAGCAGCTGGATGAGGAACAAAGCAGCAAGGGCACGGTACGCTGGCGCACCCTGATCAGCCGCCGTCTCGAAGAGCACGGCATCGAATTTTATACCCAGCCGATCCAGCAGGATCGGGGGCAGGTGGTGTTGCAGCAGGAGCTGCTCACCTATCTGCACGACGAGCAGGGGCGGGCTTTGCAGGCGGGGATCTTCATGCCGATGGCGGAGAAGGTGGGCTTGTTGCTGCAACTGGATCGGCTGGTGGCGGAGCGCACTCTCACTCTGCTGCGCCAACGATCCGAGCAGAGCTGCCCCATCAGCCTGACCCTCAGTGCCCAGAGCCTGCTCAACCGCGAGTTCCAGCGCTGGCTCTTCTTCGCCCTGTTCCAGCTGCCGCGCAGCACCAACGAGCGGCTGATCCTGCAACTCTCCGAATCCCAGGTGACCCGCCACTTCGAGGCGCTCAAGCGGCCGCTGCGCTCCTTGCGGATGCTGGGTTGCCAGCTGGCCATCGATCATGCCGGTCAGGATGTGGTGAGCACCCAGTACATCAAGGAGTTCGAGATCAACTTCCTCAAGCTGCACCCCAGCCTGGTGCGGGAGATCCATGCCCGTCAGGTCAACCAGATGGCGGTCCGCAGTCTGGTCGGCGGCTGCGCCAATACTCGCACCCGGGTGCTGGCAGTGGGGGTGGAGAGTGGCGACGAGTGGAAGATGCTGCGCCACCTCGGGGTGCATGCCGGGCAGGGGCCCTGGTTTGCCGAGCCCCAGCGTCTGGTGCTGGAACCGGCTGGTGAGTGAGATAAACGAGAGAGGGTCGCCTTGGGGCGACCCTCTGTTGTTTGCGATGCTGTTTGCGGTTGCCGTCAGGCGGGGATCACAGTCGCCCCTGCTCCCGCAGCCCGGCGAGCCCTTGCATGCCGCCGGTGTGGATAAAGACGATTTTGCTGCCGGTGGCGATGCGGCCCGCCGCCAGCTCGCGAAACAGACCCCACATTGCCTTGCCGCTGTAGATAGGCTCAAGGGGCAGATCGGTCGTGGCGCTGAAATCCTGCACCCACTGCCAGAGGGTCGGGCTGAACTTGGCATAGCCACCATCGTGGTGATCGAGCGCGATGCGCCAGCCGGGGATATGAGCAGCCGCGGGATGGAGGCGACACACCTCGTCAGCGATAAAGCCGCCTCCTTTCAGTACCGCAATGGCGAGGATCTGCTCCCGATCCCGTTTGCCAGCGATCAGGCCCGCCAGAGTGCCGCCGCTGGCGCAGGGCAGTACCCAGAGATCCGGCGAGAAGGGCACTTCGTCGACCAGTTCCGCCACGCCGGGTATGGCCAGCGGGCTGCTGCCCCCTTCCGGCACGATCAGGGTATCGGGGGCATCGAATTGGGCCAGCCAGTCGGGAGCCTGCCGTCGCCGGTAACTCTGGCGGTCGACAAAAACGAGATCCATGCCCCAGCGCCGGGCATCCCGCAGGGTAGAGTTACTGACGGCGTCATATTCGCCCCGTATGATACCGGTAGTACGAAGACCAGATTGGCACCCCGCTGCCGCCAGCGCGTGGATATGATTGGAGTAGGCGCCGCCAAACGAGAGCAGATGCCGTTTGCGATGCTCTTTGGCATGCCGCAGGTGGTACTTGAGCTTGCGCCACTTGTTGCCGGAGATGGCCGGATGGATCAGATCATCCCGCTTGCACCACAGCTCGACGCCATAGCGGGTCAGCAACGGATGGTGGAGGCGTTGCAGGGGGGAAGGGAGGATGGCTTGACCCTCTGACTCGGCGGAAAGGCTGGCTTGCAATGGTGAGTCCGTCTTTTAATCTGGAGGCTAATCTGCTGTTTATGTTAATATTTCATACATTTAATCACTATTGATGGGCGGGCTTACATGAAACAACTGTTCAGACGGTCGACGCCAAGCCGCCAGGTCGGGCTCTTGCTGGCCAATGACAGGATCATGCTGGCTGCGGTGGGCAATCCCCCCGTCTTCGCGACGCGCACCATCAACGGCCCACAGGAGTGGGCAGTGGCCATGAACGAGCTGTTCAGCCGTCATGGGCTGGCCAAGTCTACGGTGCGGGTGGCCCTCGCCGCCAGCCTTTATCAACAGATCCAGATCGACAAGCCTGCCGTGCCTGACGCCGAGATGGCGGGGGCGCTCCCCTGGGCCATCAAGGACTATGTCAGCGAACCCGTGCTGCAACTGGCGATGGATTATGTGGACTTGCCCACCCCGCCTGCCGGTCGTCCGCGCATCAATGTGATCTGCTTGCCCAAGAGCCGGGTGCAACAGCTGGCCGATGCCATCAATGGCATCGCTACCCTGCAATCCATCATCAGCGACGAATTGGCGCTCACCTCTCTCTATGACGCGGATGACACGGTGCGCATGCTGCTGTGGCAGCCCAAGGGGCAGGATCTGCAACTGCTGGTCTTCCATCAGGGCGGGCTCTGCTTCTCCCGCCAGCTGCGCGGTTTTACCAGCCTGACTGGCGAACATGAGCCGGACAGCATGCTGCTCGATTCACTGGCGCTGGAGATCCAGCGCTCCCTCGACTATCTGGCGGGCCAGCTGAAATTGCCCGAGCTGGGGCAGATGCAGTTCGCCGTCGCCTCGCCCTTTATCGGTACCCTGGTGCGCCACATGGAGCAGACCTTCGGCTTTGCCGTCTCCGCCATGGCCAACAAGGCGGTGCTGGCCGGCGTCGAATACCTCTCGGCTTATGCTGCCGCATTGGGGGATGATCAATGAGAGTGTTATTCCCCCTTGCTGCCATGGTCAACAAGACAATGTTGCTGGCTGGCGTCGAATACCTTTCTGCCTACGCAGCCGCCATCGGGGAGGATGCGTGATGAAACGTCAGATAAACCTCTATGGCGCCGAGTTTCGCCCCAAGCGGCAGTGGGCCAGCCTCAATCAGATGGCGCTGGTATGGGGCTTTGCGCTGCTGCTGATCCTGTTGACGGGTGTCGGTTACAGCTGGCAGCAGCAGCAGGTCAGCCGGGAGCTGGCGCAGCGCTCTGCCGAGCTGGAACTCAAGCGCAGCGAGGCGCAGCGGCTCGATGCCGAGCTGGCGCGCCATCAGGCAGATCCCCGGCTGCAACAGCAACTGGTCAACAAGCAGGATGAGCTGACGGCCAAACAGGGGCTGATGCGCCAATTGGGCAGCCTGACCCTGCAAAAATCCCAGGGCTACGCCAGCGTGATGGCGGATCTCTCCCGCATTCGCAACCGCAACCTCTCGTTGCAGCGCATCGAGATCAACGAAGGGCGGATCAACCTCTCCGGCTTTGCCGGACGCAGTCAGGATGTGCCGGCCTGGGTCAACCGCTTCAAGCAGACCCCGAGTCTGGTGGGCAAGGAGTTTGGTGAACTGACCCTCGGCCGTGACAAGGAGGGTCGTCTGACCTTCCAGTTGAGCGGCATTGCGCGGGAGAAACCCTGATGAACCTGAAAGCACAATGGCAGGCATGGGGCCAGCGTATCGCCGTGTTGAGCCAGCGGGAGCGGGTGTTGATCCTGCTGACTGGTCTGGTGCTGCTGGGCGCGGCTGGACTCTACGGCTGGCTCGATGGCGCTGATACTCGCCTGCAGCAGGATCGCATGGCCCTGAGTGCCGCCGAGCGTGACCTCGAGATCATGGAGCTGGAAAACCTCGGCAAGCAGGCCCGGCTCAAGCGGGATCCCAATCAGGGAGTTCGCGACCAGCTGGCGCAGGTCGAAGCGGATCTGGCCCGGATCGACGATGAGCTGAAGGCCCAGACCGTCGATCTGATCCCGGCGCACGAGATGCCGCTGGTGCTGGAGGCGCTGCTCTCCCGCTCCGCCAACCTTCACATGCTGGCGCTCAGTTCGCTGGAGCCGACCCCGCTGATGGCGGGAGAGCAGAAGGTCAATCTCTACAAGCATGGTATCCGGCTTCAGCTTGAAGGCGGCTATTTCGATGTGTATCAATATCTTAAAGCGCTGGAAGCCTTGCCGCGTCACTTCTACTGGAAGCAGTTCGACTATCAGGTCAAAGCCTATCCCGGCGCGGTGGTGGAGATGGAGATCTACACCCTGAGTACCAGCAAGGAGTTTATCCGTGGCTAGAGTGTTTGCGTTGTGCTGTTGCCTGTTCAGCTTGCTGGTACAGGCGGAGCAGGTCGAGGTATTGCAGGATCCCACCGCGCCGCTGGCGGACGTGGCGGCTGGCGCCCGTGCGACCGGCGAGAGCAGTGCCGGTTTGCCGAAGCTGCAGAGTGTGGTGCTGGGCAATGGCCCGGCACTGGCGGTACTCAATGGCAAGAGTTATCGGGTCGGACAACAGGTGGACGGCTATACGCTGGTGGCCATCAATGCCGATGCCGTGGTGCTGGAAAAGGCGGGAAAACGCCATGCGGTAACACTGTTTGCCAGCAAGATCCGGGTTTGAGTCGTGCTTGCCTCTCGAGAGGTGAATCGGCTTTATCGAGTTTAATTGCAAGTCAGGGTGCCCTAATTACATGAAAAAACACCGTCTCTGTCTGATCTCCGTGGCCATGATGGCTGCAGGCTGTACCACGTATCAGCACCCCGAGCCGACCCAGGCCAAGGATGCCCTCAAACAGGCCATGAACGAACAGCAGAAACAGGCTGCCCCGCTGACCGCGTTGCCCAAATCGGTGCAAAGTGAATTGCTGCAGCTGAACCGGCCGCAGATGCCGGTCGGCATGCCGGAGAAGCGGCTGCGTATCGCGGCTCACGACGTGGAGGCGGTGGAGTTTTTCGGTTCCCTGTTCAAGGGCTCCCGCTACAGCGTGGCGGTTCACCCCGGGGTGGCCGGGCTGGTCTCCGTCGAGCTCAAGGATGTGACTCTGCCGGAGGTGCTGGCGGTGGTGGGCGACATGTACGGCTTCGACGTGCAGCGCAAGGGCAATGTCTTCCATATCTATCCGGCGGGTCTGCGCACCGAAACCATCCCGGTCAACTATCTGATGATGTCCCGCCGTGGCCTCTCCCGCACCTCGGTCAGCACCGGCGGGGTGACGGCCAATGACAGCAATAACAGCAGCGACAGCAGTTTTGACAGTGCGTCGAACAACAACAGCGGCAGCAACAGCTCAACCAGCAACAACTCGAGCGGTGACAACAACAACGGCACCCGTATCGAAACCGACACCAACAGCGACTACTGGACTGATCTGCGCGACTCCCTGCAGACCCTGATTGGCACGGGTGACGGTCGCGCCGTGATCACCAGCCCGCAGGCAGGTCTGGTCACCATTCGCGCCTACCCGAAAGAGCTCAAGGCGGTGCGTGAATTCCTGACCCAGTCCGAGAGTCACCTCAAGCGGCAGGTGGTGCTGGAGGCGCGGATCATCGAAGTTGCTCTCAATGAAGGGTATGAGCAGGGGGTGGACTGGAGCGGTCTTTCTGCCAGCTGGGATGGCAACAAGGGGATTACCGGTGGGCAGTCGCTTGCCAATACTCAGCTGCCTAGCACCCCCAACCAGATCTTCAGTGCGCTGGGGGGCGGCGCCGGTTTCAAGATCTCTGACGGCAACTTCAATGTGGCGGTCAACCTGCTCAAGACCCAGGGCGATGTGAATACCCTCTCCAGTCCCCGTGTCACCGCAACCAACAACCAGAAGGCGGTGATCAAGGTGGGGACGGACGAGTATTACGTCACCAATGCGTCCACCACTATTACCACTACCTCGACGGGCACAGACAAGACACCTAACGTGGAGCTGACCCCCTTCTTCTCCGGTATCGCACTGGACGTAACGCCGCAGATCGATGAAGAGGGGAAGGTGCTGCTGCATATCCATCCCTCGGTTATCGATACCGAAGAGCAAAACAAGGTGATCGACATGGGTACCTCGGGTGGCAAGTTGCAACTGCCGCTCGCCAAGAGCTCGATCCGCGAGTCGGATACCGTGGTGCAGGCCAATAACGGTGACATCATCGTTATCGGCGGTCTGATGAAGACCGACAAGCAGGAGATCGTCAGCAAGGTGCCGCTGCTGGGGGATATTCCCTGGGTGGGCGAAGCCTTTACCAACCGCCGCGAGAGCACCAAGAAGGTGGAGCTGGTGATCATGCTCAAACCGACCGTGGTGGAGAAAGATACCTGGCAAAACGAGCTGCAACGCTCCTCCGAGCTGCTCGACAAGTGGTATCCGGCCAAGGGCTGACCCATGACACCAGATGCGGTCACCCTTATCCCGAACGGCCTGTGCTGCCTTGCCAGCACAGGCTGCTTGCTTGTCGTGGCAGGTGAGATCTCATGTACCTGACCCACTTCGGCCTGCAGGAGGCGCCGTTCAGCCTCACCCCCAATACCGGCTTCTACTACGGCCTGCCGCCTCACGAAGAGGCGCTGCAGGTGTTGAACTGGGCGCTGGCGCAGGGGGAGGGCTTTATCAAGGTGACCGGCGAGGTGGGTACCGGCAAGACCCTGCTCTGCCGCAAGTTGCTCAGCGAGCTGGGCTCGGAAGCGCGTCCGGTGCGGCTTGCCTGGTTGCCCAATCCCCACCTCACTCCGGCCGAACTGCGCATCGCGCTGGCGCTGGAGCTGGGGTTGGCGGTACGGGATCAGAGCGAGCTGGATCTGACCGATCGTATCCATCGTCACCTGATCAGTCTGCACCAGCAGGGCAGCCGGGTGGTGGTGCTGATCGACGAGGCGCAAGCGCTGCCGGACGAGACGCTGGAGGCGATCCGCCTGTTCGGCAATCTCGAGACCGAATCGAGCAAGCTGCTGCAGATCGTGCTGTTCGGCCAGCCGGAGCTAGATGCCAGACTGGCCAAGCCGCATCTGCGCCAACTGCGCCAGCGGATTGGCTTCTCCTACTGCCTGCGGGCGCTGCGTTTTGACGAGACTCGCGCCTATCTGGAGCACAGATTGCAGGTCTCCGGGTATCGCGGGGCACCGCTGTTCGCAGGTCGAGCCATGCGTCTGTTGTGGCGCGCATCGCGAGGGATCCCGAGACTTATCAATATCCTGGCGCAGAAGTGCCTGATGCTGGCCTATGGTCAGGGTGTGCGTCAGATCGACAGTCGTCTGGTCCGGCTTGCCATTCGCGATACCGACGATGCCAGCCGCTTTGCGCCACGGCGCTGGTGGCCCCTGTTACTGTTGCTGGGGTGCGCCCTGGCTTATGGAGTCTGGCCATGAGCGTCATTAACCAGATGCTGAAAGATCTGGATCAGCGTCAGCAAGGATCCGATGGAGCTGCCGTCTATATTGCCCCTGCGCGTCAGCAGGGATGGTGGATGTTGCTGCTGACCCTGATCTGCGGTCTGGCACTGGGGATCCTCGGTTGGCGAACCTGGATCTACTGGCAGCAGACCCAACCCGTGACGGCTGCCAGTGAAGTGATCGCCCCCGATGCTGTGACTCCCGATGTTGTGGCAAGGGCCGCCGCGCCAGTCAGCCAGCCCGAGTCGGTCGAGGTGGCGGCCGCGCTGCCGTTGCCAAGTCAGGACGAGGTGAATGATGAGGCAGGCGAGAGTGACTCGGATAGCATGGCCGACGGTGCGCCCTTTGATGCCTCCAGCGATGTTGACGAGTCCGAGCCGACCGATGAAGAGCTGCAGCCCGAGCTTTACGCCGAACTGGCGGCAGAGCAGCAGGCAGTCGCCAGCGCGCCGCGCAAGCCGAGCGTATTGAAGATCGAGACGGTCGAGCTGTCGGCCAAGGAGCTGGCGGCACTGGCGGAGCGCAAGGCGACCACCGCCATGGCCAAGGGAAGCCTGCGGGATGCGCAGGACAACTACTATCAGGTGCTGGCCCACGATCCCTACAACCAGGGGGCGCGCGAGCAGCTGGCGGGGCTGCTCTACGGCGAGGGCCGCCTGACCGAGGCGCGTCAGCTGCTGGAAGAGGGGATCCGGCTCGATCCCCAACAGGCCGATTTTCGTCTGCTACTGGCCCGCCTTGCCATCAGCGAGGGGCAGCAGCAGCAAGCGCTTGGCTGGCTGTCCGGCTATCAGCCGGATCTCGCCAGCAACATGGACTACTACGCCACCTGGGCCGGGCTGACTCAGGAGCTGGGCCAGAATGCCGATGCGGCGGCGCTCTATGTGAAGCTGCTGCGTCAGCAGCCGGATCAGGGCCGCTGGTGGCTTGGCCTCGGCGTGGCCGAGGATGGTCAGGGTCACAGCCAGCGGGCGCTCGATGCCTATCGCAACGCCTTGCTGCACGGCAACCTCGGCGAGGCATCGACCAACTGGCTGGAACAACGAATTGGCCAACTAACCCCTTGATAAACAGCAGGTTCGATTAGCGAAGCGGAATCGGATGCGGCAACGGGTGTGAAGTAACAGAGATCGGAGCAAACATGGCACAACCCAGACTGAAAATGCGCCTCGGCGACCTGCTGGTACAAGAGCAGATCATCTCTGATGATCAGCTGCAGCTTGCCCTGCAGCAGCAGCGTCAGACCGGCCGCAAGCTGGGCACCACCCTCATCGACCTCGGCTTTATCAGCGAGGTGCAGCTGTTGCAGTTCCTCGCCCGCCAGCTGGATGTGCCCTTCTTCGATCTCAACAACCTGACCATCGACGCCGCTGCGGTGCCACTGCTGCCCGAAGTGCAGGCACGTCGCTATCGGGCGCTGGCGGTCAACCTCACCGACGACAAGGTGACGGTGGCCATGTCGGATCCGGCGGATCTGAGCGCACTGGATGCCGTCGCCGCCCTGCTCAGCCCGCGCATCATGGTGCTGGCGGTGGCGCGGGAAGGGCAGTTGCTGGAGTATTTCGACCGCCTCTATCGCCGTACCCGCGAGATAGAGAGCTTCGCCGAACAGCTGCAGGAGGAGTATCAGGACTCCGGCTTCGAGCTGGGCTCCAGCAATCTGGGGGCCAACGACGAGGGAGAGGCGACGGTGGCCAAGCTGCTGCGCTCCCTGTTCGAGGATGCGGTGCAGGTAGGGGCGTCGGATATCCACATCGAACCGGATGAAAAAGTGCTGCGTATTCGCCAACGGATCGACGGCATCCTCCACGAGAACATCCTCAACGAGGTGCGCATCGCCCAGGCGCTGGTGCTGCGCCTCAAGCTGGTGGCGGGGCTCGATATCTCCGAAAAGCGCTTGCCGCAGGATGGCCGTTTCAACATGAAGGTGCGCGGCCGCGATGTGGACGTGCGGATGTCCACCATGCCGGTGCAGTATGGCGAGTCGGTGGTGATGCGTCTGCTGGATCAATCCTCTGGCATCCTGTCGCTGACCGAGACCGGCATGCCGCCTGAGATCCTGACCCGTTTCCGTCGCCAGCTCAAACGCCCGCACGGGATGATTCTGGTGACCGGCCCGACCGGGAGCGGCAAGACCACCACCCTCTATGGCGCCCTCTCCGAGCTCAACCAGTCCAGCAACAAGATCATCACGGTAGAAGACCCGGTGGAGTATCGTCTCTCCCGCGTCAATCAGGTGCAGGTCAACCCCAAGATCGGCCTCACCTTCTCCAACGTGCTGCGCTCCACCCTGCGTCAGGATCCGGACATCCTGCTGGTGGGGGAGATGCGGGACAACGAGACGGTTGAGATCGGTCTGCGTGGTGCCATCACAGGTCACCTGGTGCTGACCACACTGCACACCAACGATGCGGTGACCAGTGCCTTGCGCCTTATCGACATGGGGGCGCCCGGCTATCTGGTGGCGAGCGCCCTGCGGGCTGTGGTCGCCCAGCGGCTGGTGCGGCGGGTATGTGAGCACTGCGTCGAGGAGAAGGCGCCCGACGAAGGGCAGGCCACCTGGCTCACCGTGCTCTCCGGCGAGGCGCCTGGCCAGCACACCTATCACAAGGGCCGGGGTTGCCAGAGCTGCAACTTTACCGGTTATTCCGGCCGGATCGGGGTCTACGAGCTGCTGGAGCTGGATCAGCCGATGATGGATGCCCTGCGCCGCAACGATGCGGAAGGGTTCGCCAAGGCGGCCCGTCAACACGAACACTACCGGCCGCTTGCCCTCACTGCCCTCGATTATGCCCGTCAGGGGATCACCTCGGTGGATGAGGTGCTGCGACTGGCCGAGGATTTGGGGTAAGCGATGGCTAACTTTGCCTATAAGGGGCGTGACAGCCAGGGCAACGCCACCAGTGGCGTGGTAGAAGCGGCCAACGAGATGGCCGCCGCCGAGCAGCTGATGCGCCGTGGCGTGATGCCCACCGAGCTCAAACCGGGCAAGGCCAAATCCGCTGCCATCGACTGGTCACTGTTGCTGGAAGGGGGCGTCAAGCTGGATGAGCTGGTGATCTTCAGCCGCCAGATGTATGCCCTGACCCGGGCCGGGATCCCTATCTTGCGTGCCATTGCCGGGTTGGAGGAGAGCACTCACAGCAAGCCGCTCAAACGGGCGCTGCACTCGCTGGGGGAAGATCTCGGCAACGGTCGTCCGCTCTCCAGCTCGATGCAGGCGCACCCCAAGGTATTCAGCAGCCTGTTTGTCGCCATCATCCATGTGGGTGAGAACACAGGTCAGCTGGAAGAGTCCTTTTTGCAGCTCGCCAACTATTTCGAGCTTGAGCTGGAGACTCGCAAGCGGATCAAGACCGCCATGCGCTACCCCAGCTTCGTGATGATCGCCATCGGTATCGCCATGGTGATCCTCAATATCATGGTGATCCCGGTGTTTGCCGGGATGTTCGCCAAATTCGGGGTGGAGTTGCCGCTGGCGACCCGCATTCTGCTCGCCACCTCGCACTTTTTTGTCAACTACTGGTGGCTGCTGCTCGCTATTCTGGCGGGGATGGTGTTCGGTTGGCGCCGCTGGGTCGCCACCACCAAGGGCAAGCTGACCTGGCACCGCTGGCAGCTCAAGTTGCCGATCGTCGGCACCATCATAGAGCGCTCCCTGCTGGCCCGTTTTGCCCGCAGTTTTTCCATGATGCTCAAGGCAGGGGTGCCGCTGAACACCGCGCTGACCCTGGTGGCCGATGCGGTGGATAACGCTTATATGGCGGGGCGGGTGCGGGATATGCGCGCCGGTATCGAGCGGGGCGAGAGCCTGCTTCGCACCGCCAGCAGCAGCGGCCTGTTCACCCCGCTGGTGATGCAGATGATCGCCGTGGGGGAGGAGACCGGTCAGGTCGATGACCTGCTGCACGAAGCGGCCGAGTATTACGAGCGCGAGGTGGATTATGACCTCAAGAGTCTCACCGCCCGCATCGAGCCGATCCTGATCGGGATCGTGGCAGTAATGGTGTTGATCCTGGCGCTGGGTATCTTCACCCCCATGTGGGACATGATGCGCGCAGTTCGCGGCAAGTAACTCGGCATCTTCACGCTTGAATGGTGGGACATGATGAGAGCCGTAAGAGGCAAGTGAGCGGTGGAGTCGAGGGCTGGATGAACAGACAGACGCAGCAGGATGATCGCTGGCTGACCGGATATAGGCGGATCGCCGTGATCATCCTGCTGATGGTGATCGTGGCGACCCTGGTGCGTAGCTATCAGGGCCACCGGGAAGAGGCGCAGCAGCTCACTCTCACCTTGCTGGGGGAACAATTTGCCGAGCGGGCACAGCGTTTGCACGGCATTTGGCTCGATGAGCGGCGCCCGCAGACACTGCATGTCGCCGGCAAGGGGTGGCAGTTTGATGCCCGAGGGTGGCCCCTGGGGTTAGTGCCGCTGCAATCCCCTTCGGAAAATTGCCGTCAGTTGTGGCTGGCTCTGATGGGTGAGACGAAGGGGGGCATGCCTCCTCTGCAGATTCTGGCCCGCCCCGATGGCAGTGGTTGCGAGATGGGGTTGGATGGTTATTGGCTTGTTTATCAGTTTTCTGACGGGCGGGTGATGAAAAAGCCTTGAATGAAACTAATCATATGACCCAACTACATGATTTTTTTGGGCCTGCATGAAATAATGTGGGGCATTACGGAGGGAGCATGACAATGAAACCAATGGCACCAACAATGCCGGAAAACGGGATGAGGAGACAGTCTGCCGGCTTTTCCCTCATTGAGCTGGTGATCGTTATCGTGATCCTGGGGATCCTGGCGGTGACTGCACTGCCGCGCTTTCTCGATGTGACTGACGAAGCGAAAAAGGCCAGCGTGGAAGGGGTCTCTGGCGGTTTTGCTACCGGCGTTTCACTGGTGCGGGCGCAATGGGAGGCGGAAGGTCGCGCCAAACAGGACAGCCTCAACACTGTGCTCTATGACGGTAGTCGCTTCTATCTGACCACTCCGACCGATACCCAGATCAGCAACGGCGAGCTGTCGCCGGGCTATCCCATGGATACCGTTGCAAGCGGTAATCCCGATGTGGATCCGGCTAATCTGACCGCCGAACGTTGTCTCAATATTTGGGAGGGGTTACTGCAAAACCCGCCCAAGGCTACGGCCAGCTTCAATGAAGTGCGCGGTAGCGGCAATGACCTGAAATACTATGCCACAGTGAGCAGTAATGGACTGGATTCGGTGTGCCGTTACTATTTGGTCAATAGTTTGAGTAAGGGCAGTGATGGCAAGTATCAGGATCCGCAAGGCAAGACTGATGCATTTATGAGTTTCAGTTACCGTCCGGCGTCCGGTCAGGTGACCACAAATATTAATTAACAGAGGAAAGTGAAATGAAAAAACAGGCGGGTTTTACCCTGATCGAACTGGTTATCGTGATCATCATTCTGGGTATTCTGGCGGTCACCGCTGCACCCAAGTTCCTGAATCTGCAGGATGATGCACGTACATCAACTCTAAAAGGTGTGGAGGGTTCTCTGAACTCCGCAGGTGCGATGGTTTATAGCAAATCAGTTATCGCCGGTAATGATAAGTTGCCTGATACGACCTTGGATATAGGCAACGGTGTCAATGTCGCGATTGCTTATGGCTACCCGAAAGCAACTGAGGCAGACCTGAAAAAGGTGCTCGATTTGAGTGCCGGCGATTGGAGTTTTGGTACCCCGGCATCAAGTAGTATCAAAATTTTCCCAGCTGGAGTTTCTGCTGGTACTGCGACAAATTGTTTTGTTACTTATACCCAAGCAGCATCTGGCTCTTTGCCAACTACAGAAGTTAAAGATTGTAAATAAGCCTGATACACACAAAGATGGAGAGCGACTGTCTCTCCATCTTTTTAAAGGGCTAGATATGCCAGAACAAAATCGAGGCTTTACCCTGATTGAACTGGTACTAGTGATCCTGTTACTCGGGATTCTGGCCGCCTTTGCCGTGCCCAAATGGCTGGGCAAAGGCGGCTTTGAAACTCAAACCGTGCGTGACGAACTGCTGACCCGCTTGCGGCTGGTACAGACCGTTAATATGCATGAGCCAGCCAGCCGTTGTACCCAGCTGGTGGTTGCCTCTCCCCGTTTTGCCCATCGTACTTATGCTGCGTGTCCTGCCAGCGATGATCTGAGCATTGGCTGGACTGATAATCTGCGCACCCGTGGTCGGTTGGTGACCGCCTCTGACGGAATCACTCTTTCCCTGAACAGCAACAAAAGCTTCGTACTCCGCTTCGATCAGATGGGCAGACCGCTAGGCAGCTGTGCCAACGGTTGTACCTTGCTGGTGAGTGATGGTCGCGAAACCAGCCGCATCAAGATTGAGTCAGAGGGGTTTATTCATGAGATCCCTTAAGCGTGGTTTTACCCTGATCGAGCTGATCGTCAGCATAGTGCTGCTGGCGGTGGCGCTGACCGGCATTCTCGGTTTACTCATCAATCAGGCGCCGCAGGCGGTGGATCCGGTGCAGCAGGTACGCGCCGCCCAGCTTGCCCAGCGCCTCTCCGGCGAGATCTTGCAAAAGTCGTTTGATGAACATTCGGATCATAATGGTGGTCGTTATCGTTGTGGCGAGCAGGTGGCAGGGGTGACCATCTCTTCCTGCTCCACCAGTTATGGCCCGGATGGCGAGCCCGCATCCTATGCCTATAACGATGTGGATGATTTCGATACCGCAGGTGGCTGGGTGGATGCCAACACCCTGACCCAAACTGAGGTGGGAGTCAGCAGCGAGGAGTATCGCAACTATCAGGTGAAAATTGCGGTGCGTGGAGCCGATTTCAGCGACGGCACCTTCAAGAGTTGTGCCGCCCCCTGCTCTGTGGGCAAGCGCATTGATCTGCAGATCAAGCTACCGGATCAGAGCGTGCTCGATTTCTCCTTTTATCGGGGGAACTACTGATGGATCGCTCCGCTGTTGGGTGTTGCTTACCTGTCCGAATGTCCGCGCCTGTAACCACTTCCGGCGTTCGATTACGCCTGGCGGCCAATCGAACCTACCGTAAACCTCGGGGTAATCGTGGCTTTACCCTGGTCGAGCTGGTGATGGTCATCCTGCTGCTCGGGATAATGGCGACCTTTACCAGCCAGTTTATCGGTATCGGTACCCAGATTTATGGCGATGCCAGCAGCCGTGAGCAACTGATGAGCGATGCCCGCTTCGCCATGGAGCGGCTTAACCGCGAACTGCGCGATGCGGTGCCGGGCTCGGAGCGGATCGAGACGACTGGCGGGACATGGGTCGACACCGGTGCCTGTTTGCGGTTCTGGCCCATCAGCACCTCCAGCCGCTATTTGGCGCTTAACCGCGCCATGTCGGGGAGCACGGCCACCCTTGAGCTGGTGATGGCGACCCCGGCTTCTGCTGCCAATCCGCTGGATGTGGATGCCACCGCCGTTAAAAAAGACGATCAGCTGATTGTATTCCCCGTGCCGGACAAAAATGTCGGTTCGCTTACTGCAGGCTGCGATTATGGCCGTTGTGTAGCCAGGGTTACCGATGTGCTGACGCCCGTATCCGGAGCGCAAACCATCCGCTATACCAGTGCCGAGAGTCTGACTGGCCTCTCTCCAGGCAGCCGGGTCTACTTTGCCAACCAGCAGGTTCGCTACTGTGTGGAAGGAAACACGCTGACCCGTGCCACAGCCCCCATTGGAGCATCCTTACCTGCACAGGGCGTGTTGATGGCGGATTCCCTTCGTATTGGCACCTTCTATCGGGAAACCTCGGCGTTTAACGCCGAAGGGGAGTTTGGCATGCGCTTTGTCTTCGAGCGCAAGGGGGAGTCGGTCACCTTCAACCACAAGATAGAGGTGTTCAATGTGCCCTGATCCACAGGCTTTCGGACGGATGCGAGGCAGTGCCTTGATGATCGCCCTGTTTGTGATTGTGGTGATGGCGCTGCTGGCGGCTGCAATGGGCCGTTTTCTGGTCGATAGCGGCGAGAAAAATACCGTGGAGGTGCGCAGCGTGCGGGCCCTGCTGGCCGCCCAGAGCGGTCTGGAAGTGGCACTCTATCGGTTGTTCCCCAAGCGCACTCTTGCCCAACCGAACCCACCTGCGGTCTGCCTGGCAAGCAGCCCACTGAGCTTTGCCAGCAATCCAGGGCTGACCAACTGTCAGGCTGTGGTTCGTTGCGCCACGGTGCCGGTGACCTATAACGGATCTGTGACCAATGGCTATCGTCTCGAGAGTGTCGGAACCTGTGGCAGCTCGGACCTTAACAGTGCCAACCCTGATTTTGCCGTGAGCCGAACCCTGATGGTCGAAGCTTATGATGGAGGCCAGATATGAGCCAAAAAATGAAGTGTTTTTTGCTATGGCTGCTGCTTTTGGTCTCTCAGTTGGCTCGAGCAGATATTGTTTTACCTGGACAGTTTTTGATTGGTGATAATACAAGTAATGCCCTTCGTCCAACTACCTTGGTTTCGACTCGATTTTCGGCTTACATACCTGTCAACCCTATCCATTTTTATATTAGTCACCCTGTGACCTTATCCGAGCTCCGGCTTGAGAGCGCTACTGGTTTGGATGCAGGAGCTAATTTTGTTATTTGGGACAGCCTAGGAAATGTAGTGCTGAATGAGAGGGCTAATGACTATTCACGGGATAGGGTATCTCGTTATGGCGGATGGTTGCTAAACCCCGGTGAGTACAAGATGGCTGTTTGGGGTGGTTGTTTTTCAAATGGGTACTATTGGGGGGCGTATGACCCTTATTGTAGAGACTGGGATGACTTTTCATTCAAAGATATAAGGTTGGTAACCAATGGTGCTACGACAGCGTTTCATTTTATTGAACGTTCCCATATAGGTGAGAATACTGATGCTACTCGCTGGTATCCCCCCGCGCCAAACGGTACTTATATATTATATCAATTCACGCTTAATAAGCGGTCACAATTGAATGCACTCACGTTATATAACTTGCGTGATTGGGGAGTGAATAACGGTTCACGCATGTTCATCCGTCCAGTTGGTAGTGCATATACACCATTGGTTTATTACTTCAATAGCAATGGGGATGTCAATTGGAATATAAACTATGAGCTTGCTGCTGGTAATTACGAATTATGGATCGAAACAGTAAATGCCAGAGATAGGGATGATATAAGCTGGGATGATATGATCCTGCGTTACACGCCTAAAAATGATATTCCTGTACTTGATGATTTATGTACACAGGTTTTTCCTTATCCAGCCCAAGGTCGAGAAAGTAGCGACAGAATTGACTTCTCAGGGAATACGAATTATACGGCAGGGCAGTTATTTGGTTCTCAAGGGGGTCGCCTTGGATACGGTCCTAATGGTCAGATAAAAGGTACATCTGGTCTAAACTGTGATAATAGCGCTTGTGTTGCTGCAGGTATGGTAAATGGCTGGTCTGGCGCTCCCTCTTCCCGGTTTCCATTAAGTGCAGGTAGTAACATTTCCGTTGGTTTTGCCGAAACGCGTTTTCTCACTGCCGTAGAGGGCAATCAGTTTGGGACAATTAGCACAGCTCATCAGTCACAAATAAATATCGAGAACTCGGGTATTAGCATTAAAGTTCTTGACTTGGGAAGTGGGCGTGGTGGTAGAGATTATACGGTGAAGTTGGCCGCTGGCGATTACTGGATCGAAACATTGAAGATGAATAATGATACATCGATCATTGTTGATGGCCCGGTTCGTATATTTGTTAAAAATCTCGATATGGGATCGGCTAGCTACATTAACAGTCCTGGCTCAAATATTTCCGGTGACATCAGCAAGTTACTGATGGTTGTTTATGATAGTGCATATTTAGCCAATGGTTCAACCCTATCCGGGATGGTCTATCAAGCAGATAGCTCAGCTAAAACTATTAACTTATCTTCTGCTTCATATTTAATGGGGCGCGTGAATGGTAAATCCGTGGTGTTAGGCAATAACTCGCGCATCGATAGCCAATCTTTCCAATGTACAGCTACGGCGGTTGTTGACCATTATGAGGTTTATTATCCTTCTTCCTCATTGACGTGTGAACCCGCACAGGTTCGGCTTGCCGCGTGTCTTGATAACAGTTGTAGCCAACTTTATAAAGGTAATGCCAGTGTCAGTATGACGCCGAGCAACGGATGGAGTAGTAACCCGGTCAGCTTGGGTAGTTCAGGAACAGCTGATATCACATTATCTTCTCTGGCTGCCAAGAGTGTTGTCATTGGGTTATCAAGCGCAAATCCCTCGGCGTTATTACGTTGTTATCGCGATGGTGTGCTTGATAGCAGTTGTTCTATGAATTTTTCCGATGCTGCTCTGCAGTTTGATTTCTCCACCTTTTATGCCGGTAGTTCAACAAACTCGACGATTCGAGCCATTAAATCCAGCGATGTTGGAGCAACCAAGGTATGCGTTCCATTATTGACAGGAAATCAGACCCTGCAATTCGGCTCTACCAAGGTCGTGTCTGATACTGCCAGCAATGCAGTGCCGACGATCAATGGCAGCACAATATCGCCAAGTGGGAACGTTAACGTATCGTTCGATAGCAATGGAGTTGGCCAGTTGACGTTGCAATATCCGGATGCCGGTGTGTTGCGACTGGATACTACTTTCCTTAAGAAGGATGTCACAGGCACCCTCAAGTTGACCGGTAGTGATACCGTTGCCGTGATTCCCAAAGCGATCGCACTCCAGGCTCAAGGACAGAGTGTGTGCTCGGGAAATAACGACAGTACTTATGCCACTTGTCCTATCTATCGCAAAGCGGGCGAGCCTTTTACTTTACAAGCCAGTGCAGTCAATACTCAGGATCAGTTAACCCCAGGGTTTACTACCAGTAATAAAACGCTCTCTTGGGCCCTGTTAGCGCCGACAACGGGCGTCAGCGGAGCATTTTCGCCAACCACGATCACGTTGGCGAGCGGGGTAGCAAACGTGACGGCGAATTGGTCTGAGGTCGGGGTGATCCGGTTAGGCGTCAGCAACTTTGTGCCTTATCCCGCTTATCAGGATGAATTACCCCAACTTGAGACTGTGTTGCGATGGAGCGTACCCATCGGTCGTTTTGTCCCTTGGGATTACAGTTTGAGTAATGGCTTTATCACGCCTGCCTGCAATGCCTTTACATACATGAGCCAGCCCTTTGCCAGCGGTTTTGTCCTCACTGCACGCAATCTGCAGAAAGGGACGACACAGAACTATCAGGGGGCGTTCGCTAAAGGGGTTGCTGAGATGGTGGCGGCTAATGCTCTGGATGGGGTTGCTCGTGACAAGCGTATTACACTATCTCCCTCGCTCAGCTGGGCAAGTGGCGTCGCCAGTATAAATCAGCAGTCGCCTTTGGGGCTGAATACCCGCTTTGATCGTGCTGCGAGTCCAGAAGCACCGTTTGCCACGTTGAGCTTTGGTATCAAAGTCGATGATCAGGATGGCGGTACTACGCTGTTGGCGAATCCGAATATGAATGCGGGTGTAGCAGGGGATTGTTCCAAATCGGGGCAAGGGTGTAATGCGGTGCTGCTGGGTACTCAAAAGCTGTTGTACGGCCGCCTGCAGGCTGGTACGGCGGCTGGCCTGGCCTCGGCGCCGCTGGCCATTCCACTGCAGATGCAATATTACGAAGCGGGCAACTGGCTGCAAAACAAGGAAGATCAATGTACCCAGCTCTCTTTGGCCAATCAGGGGTTCACTTTCCTCAATCCGAGTCACACCTTTGATGCGGCGACTCGCGAGCTGAATTTGGGGGCGGGTCGCAAGATCAAGCTGGGGTTGGGCAGTTCTGCACCGGGTGGGGATGCTGCACTGGCGAAAGATGGGGAGATCTTGTTCCACTTTGCCAAGCCGGACATCTCGGTGCGCATTCCCTACAAGGTCGATTTGGCAAAACAGCCATCATCGCCACTCTGGTTGTCTGACCCAACGAGTGCCAATGACGGCAACCTGCAAGGTGAGGCCATTTTCGGCTCCAGCCGGGGTAATGACAGAATTATTTATCGGCGCGAAGTATTGCAGTAATTGATGTGTAAGGGGGGTTGGCTCAACAGCATCCCCCTAAATCCTTGTTTATTAGTGTTTGCAAGCGTGTGCGAGTGAGTGATGACTCGCATTTTTGTCGCGCCTGATTGATTGGCGACAGTTTGAGCGCTTGCCCATTGGGGTGGGCATTGGTAAAGTTAGCCGGTTTTCTGCACCTCCAAATTCTTAGGATTTCCCGTAGCCATGTTCAAAAAGCTCAGAGGCGTTTTTTCCAACGATCTGTCGATCGATTTGGGAACTGCCAACACCCTGATCTATGTAAAAGATCAAGGGATCGTCCTTAACGAACCCTCAGTTGTCGCCATTCGCCAAGAGCGCGGGAACGCCAAATCGGTCGCTGCTGTCGGTCATGCCGCCAAGCAGATGCTGGGCCGTACCCCGGGCAACATTTCCGCAATCCGCCCGATGAAAGACGGCGTGATCGCCGATTTCTACGTGACCGAGAAGATGCTGCAGCACTTCATCAAGCAGGTTCACGACAACAACTATTTCCGCCCCAGCCCGCGCGTGCTGGTGTGTGTACCGTGCGGTTCCACCCAGGTTGAGCGTCGCGCCATCAAGGAGTCCGCACTGGGCGCCGGTGCCCGTGAGGTCTACCTGATCGATGAGCCTATGGCTGCTGCCATCGGTGCCGGCCTGCCGGTGTCCGAAGCGACCGGTTCCATGGTGGTTGATATCGGTGGTGGTACCACTGAAGTGGCCATCATCTCCCTGAACGGTGTGGTCTACTCCCAGTCTGTCCGTATCGGTGGCGACAAGTTTGACGAAGCGATCATCAGCTACGTCCGTCGCAACTACGGCAGCCTGATCGGTGAAGCTACTGCCGAGCGCATCAAGCACGAGATCGGCTCCGCCTATCCGGGCGAAGAGGTGCGCGAGATTGAAGTCCGTGGTCGCAACCTGGCTGAAGGTGTACCGCGCAGCTTCACTCTCAACTCCAACGAAATCCTGGAAGCGCTGCAAGAGCCGCTGTCCGGTATCGTGGCTGCCGTCATGGTGGCGCTGGAGCAATCTCCGCCGGAACTGGCTTCCGACATCTCCGAGCGCGGCATGGTGCTGACCGGTGGTGGCGCACTGCTGAAAGATATCGACCGTCTGCTGATGGAAGAGACCGGCATTCCTGTCGTCGTGGCCGAAGATCCCCTCACCTGTGTGGCCCGTGGCGGCGGCAAGGCGCTGGAGCTGATCGATATGCACGGTGGCGATCTGTTCCACTACGAATAAGACCCAAAGCCGGCCAGCGTGCCGGCTCTTTTTTGACGACCCATGAAACCCATTTTTGGTAGAGGCCCTTCGCTTCAGTTACGGTTGTTTCTCGCCGTCATCATCTCCATCGCTGCCATCGTCGCGGATTCCCGCTTCGGTGTGTTTACCCATGTCCGCGTCTACCTCAGTTCGTTAGTCAGTCCCCTGCAATACATGGCCAATGCGCCGGGTACCCTGCTCGACACCATGTCGACCCAGGTGCAAACCCGCGCCGATCTCATCGAGCAGACCAAACAGCAGGAGCAGCAGCTGTTTACCCTGCGTGCCCGTCTGCTCAAAATGGATCAGCTGGAACACGAGAACCAGCGGCTGCGTGAGCTGCTGGGTTCGCCGGTGCACAAGGAGTCCCGCAAGATGGTGGCCGAGCTGCTGTCGGTGGATTCCGACCCCTTCAGCCATCAGGTGCTGATCAACAAGGGGGCGCTGGATGGCGTCTACAACGGTCAGGCGGTGATCAACGATCAGGGGGTGATTGGTCAGGTGCTCCACGTGGGCTCCACCACCAGTCGCGTGCTGCTGATCACCGACTCCAGCCACGGCATTCCGGTGCGGGTGTTGCGCAACGATTTGCGCGCCATTGCTTCCGGCAGTGGCGAGCTAGACAAGCTTGAACTGCGCAACCTGCCGCGCAACACCGATATTCAGGTGGGTGACCTGCTGGTCACCTCGGGTCTGGGTGGCCGCTTCCCGGAAGGTTATCCGGTGGCGACTGTGACCCGCTCCGAGTATGTGGAGGGCAAGCCCTTCGCCCAGGTCGAGGCCAAGCCGCTGGTGGAGCTGGACAGACTGCGCTATCTGCTGCTGCTGTGGACCGACAAGAAGCCTGAAGTACATCATGAGGATGGCGAACGGGCGGCTCCCGCTGCGTCCGCCGCAGGAGCCACCCGCTAATGCTAGAACCCGCCAGCGGCAGGATCTGGATCTGGATCTCGATCCTGCTGGCCTTGAGCCTGTCGATCCTGCCGCTTCCTTTCGAATTTGACCCCTTCCGCCCGGACTGGCTAGCCATGGTGCTCATCTACTGGGCACTGGCCTTGCCGCACCGGACCAACGTTGGCACCGCCTGGGTGGCGGGCCTGCTGCTGGATGTGCTGCTTGGCAGCACCCTCGGCGTGCGGGCGATGGCGATGGCCATCACCACCTATCTGGCGGCCTTCCAGTTCCAGAAGATCCGCAACTTCTCCCTCTGGCAGCAGGCACTGATCATCGGTGGCCTCTCGCTGGTGGGTAAAATGACGGTATTCTGGGCCGAGCATCTGTTCAGCCAGGCCAGTCTCAACTTCTCCTACTTTTGGTCGACGTTGACGACGATGCTAATATGGCCCTGGGTGTTTCTGGTGCTGCGCAAGGTGCGGCGCCGCTTCAATATCAGGTAAATATGAACAAAAACAACGAACCACAACTCTATCTCGCCTCGGCTTCTCCCCGTCGCCGTGAACTGCTGACCCAGATTGGCTACCGCTTCGAGGTGCTGAAACTGGATGTGCCCGAGCAGCGGGAAGAGGGTGAAAAGGCGCAGGATTATGTCTGCCGTCTCGCCCGTGACAAGGCGATGGCGGGCGTGGCGTGTGCGCCGACGGCGTTGCCGGTGCTGGGTGCCGACACCATAGTGGTGCTGGGCGACCGGGTACTGGAGAAACCGTCCGATCTGCTGGATGCCAAAGATATGCTGGAGTCCCTCTCCGGCAAGGTGCATCAGGTGATGACGGCGGTGGCGCTGGCCAGCAAGGATCGTTGTGACGTGCGTCTGGTCACCACCAACGTGGCGTTTCGCAAGCTGGACGAGGCCGAGATCGAGGCCTACTGGCAGACCGGTGAGCCCTGTGACAAGGCCGGGGCTTATGGCATTCAGGGTATTGCCGGCAAGTTTGTCAGTCGCATCGAAGGGAGCTATAGCGCCGTGGTCGGCCTGCCCCTGCTGGAGACAGACCTGCTGATCAAGCATCATCTGGAACAGCTCAAATAATTTCCCGTCAGCTGTGCTCTGCTGCGTTTCTCCCTTGCGCGCGTTGTACCGGATTGGCTCTATAGAATTCAAAACTGGAACAGGCAAGGTTACTTATGTCGGTAGAACTGCTGGTTAACGTTACCCCCTCCGAAACCCGGGTCGCTCTGGTCGAAAACGGTCTGCTGCAGGAAGTGCATGTAGAGCGTCAGGCCAAGCGCGGCATAGTGGGCAATATCTACAAAGGCAAGATCAGCCGGGTACTCCCGGGTATGCAGGCAGCCTTCGTCGATATTGGCATGGACAAGGCAGCCTTTTTGCACGCCTCTGATATCGTCCCTCACACCGAGTGTGTGGCGGTGAAGGAGAAGGAGCAGTTCCAGGTCGGTAACATCGCCGAGCTGGTGCGTCAGGGGCAGGACATCATGGTGCAGGTGGTGAAAGATCCACTGGGTACCAAGGGTGCCCGTCTCACAACCGATATCACCCTGCCATCCCGCTATCTGGTCTTTATGCCGGGCAGTGCCCACGTCGGTGTCTCCCAACGTATCGAGTCCGAAGCAGAGCGGGAGCGCCTCAAGCGTACCGTAGCTGGCTATGTGGACGAGCTGGGTGGCTACATCATCCGCACCGCTGCCGAAGGGGTGGGGGAGCAGGAGCTGGAGCAGGATGCTGCCTTCCTGAAACGGCTGTGGCGCAAGATCCTCGAACGCAAGCAGAAGTATCCACCCTGCAAGATCCTCTACGAGGATCCCAGTCTGGCATTCCGGGTAGTGCGCGACTTCGTCGGTGCCGAGCTCGACAAGATCCGCGTTGACTCCCGCCAGAGCTTCGATCAGCTCAAGCGCTTCACCGAAGAGTACGTGCCTGAGCTGGCCAGCAAGCTGGAGTACTACCCAGGCGAGTCGCCGATCTTCGATCTCTACGACGTGGAGAACGAGATCCAGCGGGCGCTGGAGCGCAAGGTAGAGCTGAAATCCGGCGGCTACCTCATCATCGACCAGACCGAAGCCATGACCACGGTGGATATCAACACCGGCGCCTTTGTCGGCCATCGCAATCTGGAAGAGACCATCTTCAACACCAACGTCGAGGCGACGGCGGCCATCGCCCGCCATCTGCGCCTGCGCAATCTCGGCGGCATCATCATCATCGACTTCATCGACATGCAGTCGGAAGATCACCGCCGTCGGGTGCTGCACAGCCTGGAGCAGGCGCTCTCAAAGGATCGCGCCAAGACCAACGTCAATGGCTTCTCCCAGCTCGGCCTGGTGGAGATGACCCGCAAGCGTACCCGCGAGAGTCTGGAGCATGTGCTCTGCTCCGAATGCCCCGAGTGCAAGGGGCGTGGGCGGGTCAAGACGGTGGAGTCGGTCTGCTTCGAGATCCTGCGGGAGATTATCCGGGTCAATCGCGCCTACGATGCGGATCAGTTCACCGTCTACGCGGCCCCAGCCGTGGCCGACTACCTCCATGGCGAGGAGTCCCACAGTCTGGCGGAGCTGGAAGTGTTCATCGGCAAGCAGGTGCGGGTAGTGAGCGAACCCCTCTGTGGTCAGGAGCAGTTCGACGTGGTGATGATGTAATTGGTCTATCGCTGGCTGAGTCGGGGCTGGTTGGCCCTGGGGGTCCTGTTCGTACTGATGGCCATGCTGGTCACCTTGGTACGGGTCGGGGGCCCTTTGCTGAATCAATACCGGGAGAGTCTGATCCACACTCTGCTGGGTGATTCACAACTCAAGGTCAGCGTGGAGCAAGTGGGGCTGGACTGGACACAGTCCGGGCCCGCCCTCGAACTGCAGCAACTCGCCATCGCCCCGGATTCGGGGCGTTTTGCCGTACAGCTCGGCAAAGCCTGGGTGCATCTCGACTTCTGGCGCACCATTAACGAGCTAAAGCCGGTGTTTGGCGAGCTGATCCTGAGCGATGGCGATATCACCATCGACTTGGGCCAACCGGCTGATGACAGCCCCTCCGGCGATCCCCAGCAGGGCGCCCTGCTGCGCTTTCTGCTGACCCAGCTATCTACCTTCGATGTGCACAACACCCGCCTCAGCGTCACCACCTCCCTCGGTGATCTGCGCGCCCTCGACATCGCCCAACTGCGCTGGCAGAACAGTGGCAAGCGCCATCAGGGGGTAGGCAAGGCTTACCTCATCAACGGGGTGGGCGAGAGCACCCTCGATCTTATTCTGGATGTGGACGCCCCGACGGCCCGGCTCGATCGCCTCAAGGGGCAACTCTATCTGGGGGCCCGCCAGCTCGATATCACACCGACCCTGGCCAAAATCCATGCGGGCGAACCCAAGGTTGCCGGTCAGCTCGACTTCCAGCTCTGGAGCGAGTTTGACAGCGGCAAGCTGGGCAATACCCTGCTGGCGTTTGGCAACAACTACCTGATCTGGAAGGATCCCAAGAAAGGGGATATGCACCGTTTCGGCCTCGATGGCGGCAAGATCCAGCTGCGCCGTGAGGGCACCGACTGGCAACTGGCCAGCCATAACGTCACCTTCAAGCTGGATGGCAAACCCTGGTTGCAGAGCCGCTTGCAACTGGAACGGATCGGGGATCGGGTGCAGGGCTATCTGCCCAGCATAGAGTTCGACAAGATCACCCAGATCAGTCAGCTGGTCTCGGCGCTCTACCCCACACTCTGCGAGACCCTGCGCCAGACCAATCCGCAGGGTTCGGTGCAGGATCTGACGCTGCTGGCCAATGCCGACTGGCAGGAGCTCTCCCTCAGTGGCCGCTTCAGCAAGGTGCGTCTCAAGGCCTGGCAGGATATACCCGGGATGCAGGATCTCAACGGCGAGTTCTGGCTTACCCCGACCGGCGGTAGCGCCAGATTGGCGCTGGCGAACGACAAGGTGGATCCCGCCCGTCACTTCAAGATGCCGATCCCGGTCGACAACTTCTCGGCCCGCCTCGACTGGTGGCGTGAGGAACAGGGCTGGGTGCTCTACGGGCAGGATATCGCGCTGGATAACCCGGATCTGACCCTGTGCAGCCGTTTCCGCCTCGATCTGTTCGAGCACCCTTTCCTCGCCCTGACCGGTCGCATCGATGTGAAGAATGCGGGCCATGCGGATCGCTACTTCCCGCTGCAGGCGATGGACAAGGGGCTGGTGGATTACCTGAGCGGCGCCATCAAGGGGGGCAAGGCCAAGGGGGCCGACCTGCTCTGGTATGGGGAGTTTCGGGATTTCCCCTACGACAACGGCAAGGGCATCTTCCAGGTGGCGGTGCCGCTGGAGCAGGCCACCTACGAGTTCTTCCCCGGTTGGCAACCGCTCACCGACCTGCAGATCGATCTCTTGTTCCAGAATGCCGGTCTCGATATGCGCAGCCGATCCACCAAACTCGGCAAGGCGAGCTCCGACTCGGTGCATGCCTGGATCCCGGATCTCTCCCCTGGCGCCCACCTCTATGTGGATGCCAAGGTGCAGGGGGAAGGCAAGGCCATCAGCGACTACCTGCAGGACTCCCCGCTGGGCAGTTCGGTAGGTCAGGCGCTGCGGGAGATCGAGATCCGCGGCCCGATGGCCGGTTCGGTCAAGCTCGATATTCCTCTCGATGGCGAGAGTGAGGTGAAGGCGAGCGGCGATGCCACCTTCAGCAACAACAAGGTGCGGGTCGCCAGTCTGGATCTGCCGCTGGAGAAGGTGCAGGGACGCCTTGAATATGACAACGAACAGACCCGCTTCAGCAACCTCAAGGCGAGCCTGTGGAACCAGCCGCTGACCCTCGACTATCAGGGGCGCCAGCATCCGGATCACTATCAGGTCGACCTCGATTTCAAGGGGCAGTGGGATAGTCGCCGCCAACCCGCCGCCATCTCTTCATTCGGCATTCTCAACGGCCGCAGCAACTGGGGCGGCAAGCTCGGGTTGACCCTGCCCGACAGCAAGCCGTTCAGTTTCCAGCTGGCGCTCGACTCCAACCTGCAGGGGATGGCGCTGGATCTGCCGCTGCCGCTGGCCAAGAGCAGCGCCAGCCGGCTGCCGCTCAAGGTGATCGCCCGTGGCCGGGATGGCAGCGCCGACATTCGTGCCGTACTGGGGGCTGATGTGGATATGCAGACCCGACTGGTCTACGGCGAAGGGGTACCTTATCTCAGCCGGGTGCGGGTCGATGTGGGTCAGCCGGGCGCCCGGGTGCTGCGCGATGCCCCCATGCTGCTCGCCATCAACCAGCAGGAGGCCGATGTCGGTGGCTGGCTGGCCAGACTCAAGCAGTGGTTGCCAGCGCACAACCAGACTGGCAATGCGGTGGTTGGCCCCGCCTTCCTGCCGCAGGAGTGGTGGGTGGATGGACAGCTGGCTCGCGCCTATATCGGCAGTGCCACCCTCAAGGCGGCGCGTTTCACCGTGGGGCCGACCAATCAGGCGACCGAGGTGATGATCGACAGTCCCGATGTGATGGGGGTGATCCGCCTGCCTGCAGTAGCCAATCGTCCGGTGGATGCCAAGTTTGCCCGTATCTACTGGTCCGGCAAGAGTTCGGATCTCAGCCCGGATCCCGATGCGCAGCAGGACAACGCCATCATGGCATCCATCCCCTGGTTGAAGGTGAGCTGTGTCGATTGCCGCTTTGGCGAGCTGCCTCTTGGTGAAGTGAAAGGGGAGCTGGTGCCCGGCGCCAACAAGGTGACCCTCAAGGGGCTGGATGTGCGGCTGGCTGGGAGTCAGCTCACCGGCAGCGTCGACTGGCTGGCCAATGGCAACCGGATGGAGACCCGCGCCCGTGGCAAGCTGACCAGCAACAACAGCGAGCTGCTGCTCAAGCGGCTCGGCTACACCTCGCCCATCGGCGATGCCCCCGGCTCCCTCGCTTTTGATCTGAACTGGCAGGATGTGCCCTATCGTCCGAACCTACCGACTCTGGGGGGAAGTGCCAACTATCAGCTGGAGGGCGGCACCCTGCGGGAGGTCAATGACAAGGGGGCGCGACTGCTCTCCCTGCTCAGCCTCGATTCCCTGCTGCGCAAACTGCGGCTCGATTTTCGCGATGTGTTCGACAAGGGCTTCTACTTCGAATCCATGTCCGCCTCTGCCACCATCAAGCAGGGGCAGGTAAGCAACGATGATTTCTATATGAAGGGGGCGGCAGGCAACCTGCGCGGTGAGGGGATCGCCGATCTGGTGCGCTGGCGGCTCGACTACGAGCTGAGCTTCTCTCCCAATCTGGGGGGCACCCTGCCGGTGGTGGCGGCCTTCTCCATCACGCCGGTCACGGGTCTCTATGTTCTGGCCCTCTCCAAACTGCTGGAGCCGGTGGTGGATGTGGTGACCCGTATCGATTTTCGCATCTCGGGCCCGCTCGACGCACCCAAGCTGATCGAGGCGGGACGAGATCGCGCGCGCATCAAGCTCAACCAGCAGCAGAAAGAGACGGTTGACGCCGTTGCCCCCAGCCTGCCGACCCAAGAGGTGACCCCTTTCCTGCTGAGCCCCAAACACGCAGGGCCCGCTCAGCGCTGAACGAGCGGCCCGGCACCATCACAAGGAGTGAGCCATGATCCGACATATCCTGCTGATCGCCTTCAAGCCGGGCACCCAGCCTGCCCGGATAGACGCGGTGCGTAACGCTTTTCTCGCCATTCCCCATCAGGTCAGCGGCGTGACCGCCGTGGAGTGGGGGGAGAATGACAGCCCGGAGGGGAGGGATGGTGGCTTTACCCACAGCGTACTGATGACCTTCGCCGACGAAGCGGCTCGCCAGCGCTATCTGCCCCATCCTGATCACGATGCCCTCAAGGCTATCTTCCGTCCTGTGCTGGAGCGAATCATTGTACTGGATTACACCCTGCAGGCGGGGGATGCTGTCACCGTCTGATGGCCCAAGCGACAAGGAGAACGTCATGTGGTTAGCCGCAATACAGCTGGTATCTGGCCGTCACTGGCAGGATAACCGGGAGCAGATCGCCACCGAGTTGGCCATGCTGCCCAAGGATCGGCCGCTGCTGGTGCTGCTGCCGGAAAACTTTGCCCTGTTTGGCGAACGGCAGGGCTATCTGGATGGCGCGGAGGCCATAGGTGAGGGCCCGATCCAGCAGCAGCTGGCCAAATGGGCCCGCGATTACGGCATCTGGCTGGTGGCCGGGGCTATGCCGACCACCATCTCAGGTTCCGACCATATCCATACCAGCTCGCTGGTGTTTGACCCAAGCGGTGAGCTCAGGGGCCACTACCACAAGATCCACCTGTTCGACGTGGATGTGGCGGATAATCACGGTCGCTACCGTGAGTCCGAGACCTTCAGCCCGGGGGAGGCGCCTGTGTTGGTGGACTCTCCCTTTGGTCCCCTCGGCCTCTCGATCTGTTATGATTTGCGCTTTCCCGAGCTCTACCGCCAGTTGGCCCGTGCCGGTGCCCGCGTGCTGCTGGTACCCGCCGCCTTTACCGCCGTGACCGGCGAGGCGCACTGGGAGCCGCTGCTGCGGGCTCGCGCTATCGAAAACCAGTGCTACGTAGTCGCTGCCAATCAGGGCGGCACTCACGAGACAGGGCGCCAGACCTGGGGCCACAGCATGGTGATCGACCCCTGGGGTCGGGTGCTGGCGAGCAAAGAGTCTGGGCGCGGCACTGTGCTGGCGCAGATGGAGCCCGGGCTTATCGACAAATTGAAACGCACTATGCCAGTGCTGCAACACGCCCGTTTGCTCTGATGGTGTGGTGAAAAATTGAAACGCAGCCGTTTGTCCGTGCTGGAGCATGCCCGTTTGTTGTGATGGTGTGGCTTGTTGCCAACCCGTCGGCAAGACGATTTAAAACAGCTCGTTACGAGAGTGGAGAAGAAGATTGAGTCTATTGAGCCAGGTTAGTGCCTCCCTGTTGGCCCCGAACGATCTCGACGAAGGGCGCCTGCAGCAGCTGCTCGGCAGCCTGATGAGCCATCAGGTGGAGTTCGGTGACCTCTATTTCCAGCGCAGCTGGCACGAGTCCTGGATGCTGGAAGATGGCATCGTCAAGGATGGCAGCTACAACATCGATCAGGGGGTCGGGGTGCGCGCCGTCAGCGGCGAGAAGACCGGCTTCGCCTACTCGGACGAGCTGAGCCTGCTGGCGCTGCAACAGTCGGTGACTGCCGCTCGCGGCATCGCCGCCGCAGGTGCTCACGGCAAGGTGAAGGCGTGGGCCCGCACCGAAGCGAACCTGCTCTATCCGGCCATGGATCCGCTGCAGACCCTCGACAAGCATCAGAAGATCGCTCTGCTGGAGCAGATGGACAAGTTCGCCAGAAGTCTGGACCCCGCCATCAATCAGGTGATGGCCTCCATCAGCGGCGTCTACGAAGAGGTGCTGGTGGCCGCCACCGACGGCACCCTGGCCGCCGATGTGCGTCCGCTGGTGCGTCTGTCGGTGACCGTGATCGCCGAGAAGGGCGAGCGCCGCGAGCGTGGCAGTGCCGGTGGCGGCGGCCGCTTTGGTTACGACTGGTTCCTCGAACTGGACGGGCTGGAGAGCCGCGCCTTTGGCTATGTGCGTGAAGCGGTGCGTCAGGCGCTGGTCAATCTGGAAGCCATCGACGCGCCAGCAGGCACCATGCCGGTGGTGCTGGGCTCCGGCTGGCCCGGCGTGCTGCTGCACGAGGCGGTGGGCCACGGTCTGGAGGGGGATTTCAACCGCAAGGGATCTTCCGCATTTGCTGGCCGCATCGGCGAGCAGGTGGCCTCCAAGCACTGTACCATCGTCGATGATGGCACCCTGCCGGGTCGCCGTGGTTCCGTCTCCATCGATGATGAGGGGACGCCGGGTGGTTATAACGTGCTGATCGAGAACGGCATCCTCAAGGGTTACCTGCAGGACAAGCAGAATGCCCGTCTGATGGGTGTGCCGCTCACCGGCAACGGTCGCCGCGAATCCTACGCTGCCATGCCGATGCCGCGCATGACCAACACCTACATGCTGGCGGGTCAGTACGATCCGGCCGAGATCATCGCCTCGGTGAAGAAGGGCATTTATGCCCCCAACTTCGGCGGCGGTCAGGTGGACATCACCTCCGGCAAGTTTGTCTTCTCCGCCTCCGAGGCCTATCTCATCGAGGATGGCAAGATCACAGCTCCCATCAAGGGCGCGACCCTGATCGGCAACGGCCCCGAAGCGATGAGCCAGGTCTCCATGGTGGGCAGCGATCTTGCGCTGGATCGCGGTGTTGGCATCTGCGGCAAGGAGGGGCAGAGCGTACCGGTCGGTGTCGGCCAGCCCACCCTTAAACTGGATCAGCTCACCGTGGGTGGCACGTCGTAGGTTCGGGTTAGCCGCGTAGCGGCGTAACCCGATGCATTCAAACCCCGGCTCTTGCCGGGGTTTTGCTATTCAGGGAATCACAGGCAACAAAAAGCCCCGGTCGTTGGACCGGGGCTGGCGGGTTATTCGGTATCAGTTGACGGATATGGCGCGGGCGTCGATGAAATAGCGAGCGTTACCCTGTTTGTCGATCTGGATTTTGGCAACCAGTTGCTCCTGATCTTTATATTCCCAGCGTTGCTCGATCTTGGCGAGGGATGGGCTCGCAATCCCAACCACGTTCAGGTACTCGTGAAACAGGCTATGGCTCCCTATTTCGGTCAGCATCTTGTCCATCTGCATACTCTCCTGAAGTTGAGTGGGTATTCATCAACAAACCTATCAGCGTCCATCTGAATAAAGTCTGTATGAAAAACAAACTAACTCATTTGTGTGTCAATAACATGATCAGGAACAAGATCAGTGCAGATCGTCAGGGACTTTTTGATACCGTTTTCAATCAGAGCCGGTGGGCTTCTGCGGCAACTGATCAAACGTGCCGGAAGCCTGCGGTAGTGTCGGCGCGGTTTGCACGGTCTGGCCGCCGTGGAAGACCGGATCCTGTGCCACTTCCTTGATGCCGTTGATGCAAAACTGCATACCCATGCAGACCAGCAGGAAGCCCATGATGCGGGTCATGGCATCGATGCCGGTGGCGCCCAGGATCTTGCAGACCGGATCCGCCAGCTTCAACACTCCCCAGCTGATCAGGCTCATCAGGGCAAACGCCGTTACTACACCGGCGTAGATGGTGAGGCGGTTGTACTCGTCAGGCAGTTCGGCAATCTGGGCGGCACCGCTTATTACCAGCGCCATGGTGCCCGGCCCGCACATGCTGGGCATGGTGAGCGGTACGAAGGCAATGCTCTGGTTTATATCGACCCCGCTCTGCTGGCTGGGGGCGGGGAACAGCATGCGAAAGCCGATAAAGCCGATGATGAGGCCACCGGCCAGGCGCAAGCCCGGAATGGAGATCCCGAACAGATCCAGGATCGAGGATCCGATAAAGAAGGTGATGCAGAGGGTGCAGAACAGATAGATGGCGGCCAGATTGACCTGACGGCGCACGTGTTCGCGCGACATCCCCTTGCTCAGCCCCAGCAGCAGGGTGGCCGTGGTGGGCGGGTTGACCATGGGCAGCAGTGCCAGCAAGGTGAGTAATACGACCTGAAAGAACATCTTGAGCCTCGGATAAAGAGTTGGACGTCATGGGGCGATGCGGGTGGCAGGCCCCAGAGGGAGGCTATCTTATGCTGGCGAAACTGAACATAAGCAGTACAAAAAAGCCCCGGCAGATACCGGGGCTTGTTGTTCGGGTCAGGCCGCTTGCGGCGCTTGCTGCTGCCGGATGGCTCGTTGCTGGAACCAGAGCCAGAGACCTATGGCGAAACCCAGCACTGACAGACTCACCACATAGTGGGAGGGGGCCAGCATGTCGCTCTTCATCCAGAGGGTCACCGCCATCGGGGTGAGGCCGCCGAAGATGGCGTAGGCCACGTTGTAGGAGAATGACAGACCGGAGAAGCGCACCACCGGCGGGAAGGCGTTGACCATCACGTAAGGCACGGCGCCGACAATCCCGACCGCAAAGCCTGCCAGCATATAGAGCGGCACCAGCTGGCTCGTACCAGCCGCCAGACCGTGATAGAAGGCGTAGCTGGAGCCCGCCAGCAGCAGGGAGCCGAACATGAAGGTGAGACCGCTGCCCAGTAGGTCGATCAGTCGGCCATAGACGATGCAGCCGAGGGTCAGGGCCACGATCGCCAGCGAGTTGGCGGTCAGGGCGTCAGCCGGGCTGATGCCATAGACCTTCTGCAGATAGGTCGGGGTCATCAGGATCACCACCACGATACCGGCGGAGAGCAGCCAGGTGAGCAGCATGGAGACCACCACGCTGCTCTTGTGGTTGCGCAGCACCGACTTGAGGGGCAGTTCGTCAGCCAGGGTCTTGTTGGCTTTCATCTCGGCGAAGACCGGGGTTTCGTGCAACCAGCGACGCAGGTACATGGCGACGATGCCGAAGATACCGCCCAGCAGGAAGGGCACTCGCCAGCCCCACTCGCTCACTTCGGCCGGGGTCAGGCTCTTGTTGACCGCAGTGGCGATGAGGGAGCCGAGCAGGATGCCGGCCGTCAATCCCGCCGTGAGCGTGCCGCAGGCGACCCCGACCCGACGGGCAGGAACGTGCTCGGCGACAAATACCCAGGCGCCGGGCACTTCACCGCCGATGGCAGCGCCTTGCAGGATACGCAGTCCCAGCAGAGCGATGGGTGCGCCGATGCCGAGCACCGCATAGGTGGGCAGCAGACCGATCAACAGGGTCGGCAGCGCCATCATGATGATGCTGAGGGTGAACATCCGCTTGCGACCGATGAGATCGCCAAAGTGGGCCATGATGATGCCGCCAAGTGGGCGGGCCAGATAACCGGCGGCGAAGATGCCGAAGGTCTGGAACTGGCGCAGCCACTCGGGAATATCGGCCGGGAAGAACAGCTCGCCGATGACCACGGCGAAGAAGACGAAGATGATGAAGTCGTAAAACTCCAGCGCGCCGCCGAGGGCAGCCAGACTCAGGGTTTTGTAATCCTGTCGATTGAGGGGGCGGGCGTGATCGTGTTGTTGTATGGTCGTGGTCATATCCGTATGTTTCCCATCGGTTTTTTTAGTTATTGTCACCCCGTGCAAGGGGCATATACAGGTGATCGAGAGTATGCTGCCTGCCTCTTGTGTGTAAATCGCGCAATTCGCAACACTGTCTTGCATCTTTTTGGGGCAATCCGAGTGCCCCGCTGGCGGAGGAATGATGGAAAAGAAACGGGTATTGCTCTCCTGGAGCAGCGGCAAGGATTGCGCATGGGCACTGCATCAGTTGCGGCAAGATCCCGCCATCGAAGTGGTGGGGCTGTTTACCACCCTCAATCAGGCATTCGAGCGGGTGGCGATGCACGGCGTGCGCAAGCAGCTGTTGACCGAGCAGGCCGCCTGCGTCGGGCTGCCCCTCATCACCATCGATCTGCCCTGGCCCTGCAGCAACGAGGATTACGCCCGCATCATGACCGGCTTTATCGCCGATGTGGTGGCACAGGGGATCCGCCATATGGCCTTTGGCGACTTGTTCCTCGAGGATGTGCGCGCCTACCGTGAAAAGCAGCTGGCAGGTACCGGCATCGAACCACTGTTCCCGCTCTGGGGCAGCAATACCCGTGAACTGGCGCCGCAGATGGTGGCCGCTGGGTTGAAGGCGCGGATCAGTGCTCTCGACCCGAACAAGCTGGATGCCAGCCTGGGTGGCCATGAGTTTGACGAGGCACTGCTGGCGGCGCTGCCGGAGGGGGTCGATCCGTGCGGCGAGAACGGCGAGTTTCACACCCTGGCCTATGATGGCCCCATGTTCTCCCGTCCGCTCGGCATTCGGGTCGGCGAGACAGTGGTGCGCGACGGCTTTGTTTTTACCGATCTGCTGCCAATCGAAGATTAATTATCGGGCGTCAAATGCTCCCTTTTGCAGGAGCATTCACAGATTTGAAGGGCTGGATGGGGGCACTATTGGCCCCCTCTTTTGATTGAAGATGACAACCTGCCTTATGAAACACGTCTCTCGTCCGGCGCTGCTTGCCTCCTTGCTGGCTGCCGCCCTCTCTCTGCCTGCCGTCGCGGGTCAAGCCGCTACCGTTCAGCCAATCCCTGCCGGTGTCACTACCGTCACTCTGGCCCAGCAGGCGCCAATCCACTGGGTATCGGTGGAGCAGATTGCCAAGAGTCTGGATGGCCTGCCGCCAATGGCAGTCGGGTTTGATATCGACGATACCCTGCTCTTCTCCAGCCCGGGTTTTTATCGCGGCAAGCAGGAGTTCTCGCCTAACGACGAGAGCTATCTGAAGAACCCCGCCTTCTGGGAGAAGATGAATAACGGCTGGGATGCGTTCAGCATGCCGAAAGAGGTGGGCAAGGCGCTCATCGCCATGCACCTCAAGCGCGGTGACCACATCTATTTCGTCACCGGCCGCTCGGCCACCAAGACCGAAACCGTGAGCCAGACCTTGCAGCAGACCATGAATATTCCGGCCGACCAGCTCAATCCGGTGATCTTCGCCGGTGATCAGCCGGGCCAGAACACCAAGGTGCAATGGCTCAAGGATAAGCAGATGAAGCTCTTCTACGGCGACGCCGATGGGGATATCAAGGCGGCGCAGGAGATCGGCATTCGCGGCATTCGTCTGCTGCGGGCCGCCAACTCCAGCTATCGGCCACTGCCGTTGGCAGGGGCGCTGGGGGAAGAGGTGATCATCAACTCCCAGTTCTGATCCGGAGTGGATCCATGCAAAAGGGCGGGGCCATTGGCACCCGCCCTTTTTGCATCCGTCATCCAGCTCGGGTCAGTCGTCTGCCCACGGCATCTCGGGCAGGCTGTCGAGGAACTCGCCGTAACGGGTCAGATTGAAGGGGCCCTGATCTGCCTCCATCGCCATCAGCTCGGCACCGAGGGCGCAGGCGATATATTGCAGCGCCTCTTCCCGCGGGGTGCCCTTCATCACCAGCCGCATCAGGGTCGCCTTCACATGGGGAGGGTGACCGTCGTTGAGCTGGTTCTCCACCATCTCCAGCAGCGCGTCTTCATCAAAAAATTCCTGAGTGTCGTTCATGGGATATCCGCAACAGTGAATGTGGCGGCCAGTATAGCCTGAATGGGGCTAACACCTTGAACAGCCTGCGAATAAACAATCCGATGGGGAGGCCATTTGTTACCCATAATTAGGAGGAGTTTGCCAAGGCAAACAGGTTGGAACACAGATAACATGGATGGACACGCCTATGCCCACGATAGATTCCCTGCTGGCCGAGCCCAAGCTACTGCCCCAGATCCCGGAAGTGATGCGCGATTTGATCCAGACCTTCAATGAAAAGGATCCGGATCTGCTCAAGATCAGCAAGTTGATCAACAAGGACCCTGTCATCTCCGCCAAGTTGCTGCGGTTGGCCAACTCGGCCAAATTCGGCAGCAGTCGTCAGATCGGCACCGTCAATGAAGCCGCGGTGCGGCTGGGGTTGGCGATGGTGCGCAACATGGTGCTGGCCTGCGGGCTCACCGAATCGGTCACTGCGGTGCCCGGCATTGACCTCAAACATTTCTGGGGCTGCGTTTTCAACGTGGCTGAGCTGGCCCGTCGTCTGGCGGTGAAGAAGGGGATGAAGGGAGATGAGGTTTTTACCTGCGCCCTGCTCTACGATCTTGGCCGACTGGTGATGCATGTGGGCCTGCCGGAAAACACAGTTCACCACATTCACGATCTGGAGTTGCACAAGGGACGGGCCAAGGCGGAAGAGCTGGTGGTCGGCTTCAACTATGCCCAGGTCGGGGCGGCCATGGCACGTTACTGGAAGTTCCCCGAGACCATCAGCAATGCGGTGGAGTATCACTACAACCCCATGCTGGCCAAGGAGTTCTCTCCCGAGGCCGGGTTGATCCATCTGGCGATCGTGCTGGCTGCGCAATCCGATGTGGGGGAAGAGGCGCCACCCGAGTGGCCCCACAAGGTGGCAGATGCGCTGGGGTTGAGCTGGGCCGATTGTGCTGCCCAGTTCACTGCGCTGCGCGAGCAGGGTAATGGCTACGCCGGGTTGCTGGCTGCCTGAGCCCGTTTATCCCATCTCATCAGGGGCCAACATGGCCCCTTTTTCATGGCCGATGGTGCCACAGGCTTGCCAGCCCGGGAGTGACGGGGCACTCTTTGCCCTTCACTTTCCGTTTGAGAGCCCTTGCCATGATTGCCTCCTCCCGCCTGATCCTGCGCGAAATGATCGCCACCGACGCCCCCTTCATCCTTGAGCTGCTCAATGACGGCGACTTTTATCGTTACATCGGTGATCGTGGCATTCGCACCCTCGAACAGGCGCAGGAGTATATCCAGCAGGGGCCGGCGGTTAGCTATGCCCGTTATGGTCACGGGCTCTATCTGGTGGAGCGCAAGGAGGACGGTGTCAGCCTCGGTATCTGCGGCCTGATCAAGCGAGATACCCTGGAGCAGGTCGATATCGGTTATGCCTTCCTGCCGCAATATCGCGGTCAGGGCTACGCCATTGAAGCGGCGCAGGCCGCCCTTGCCGATGGCAAAAGCCGGTTGGGGATCGGGCAGGTAGTTGCCATCGTCACTCCGGGCAACGAGCGATCCATCGGCCTGTTGGCCAAGCTGGGGCTGGTGCGCAGTCGACTGGTCAAGTTGAGCGAAGATACTGATGAGTGCCTGCTGCTGGAGCAGTGATCAAGGTCAGAGAGCTGAAAAGCGAATGGCGAGGTAGCTGTCAGGCTGAGTGACAAGCAAGAGGCCGGGTCTGGCTAAAGGCGTGAGAGAAGCAAAGAGGCCGCCGTGAGTTGCGGCCTGTCTGCATCGGGCGCTGCCGGAGGGCAGGCAGGATCAGTTGAGGTCTTCGATGGAGAACTCGCCAGCGATACCATCACAGGAGATGGCGAAACCGCCGCTGAAGCGGGTGCTGAACTGGATCAGGAACGCATCATTGTCGTGCTCTTGCACAGGCAGGTTGATGGGCTTGCTGCGACGCAGGGGCTTGTGTGTTTGTACTGCTTTCATCATGGTATTTCTCTATATCAATTAGGTGTTTGCTCCTTGTATTGGCAAATGTCAGGTCAATGGGCGCGGTCGATTGGGTGAACGACAAGCGCGCAGGAATACCCAGCCCGGTTAAGGGGCGTCTGCACTTTCAAGGAATATGCTGATGCATAAATCAAATTGGGTGGGCAGATCGGGTCTGCACCGTGAGAGCCGGGCAACGCAGGCAGACAGCCTGACGGTTCTCAAGGCGAGTAAATCAGAAGAAGGTTATGCGGGTACTGGCAGGATTCATCGTGAGGTGAAGCATTGCAGGGTAAACATAAACAGGGCTGATTAACTAGCCGACGCGCATTCTCTCCTCGAAATGAATAAAAAGCAAACAATAATTTGCCGATGTTAAAGTCAGTACGCTTTTCCTCTGTGTAATCAAGGTGCTATCAGCAGCAAATATCCGCCGCTATCCGCCATAAAAAGAGGGCTCCCGACGGGAGCCCTCTCTCACTCTGCAATCAGCACAGTGGGCCGACTCAGTAGTCGCCACAGGCCTTCTTGGCAGCCGTGATCATCGGGGTGATGGTCATGCCTTGCACCACGATGGAGAACATCACCACCGAGTAGGTCATCACCAGGATGACCTGACGCAGGTCGACGCCATGTTCCGGGATCATCATGACGCCGGAGGGGAGTGCCAGTGCCATCGCCATGGCCAGACCACCGCGCAGGCCACCCCAGGTGAGGATCCGCACCGAGAAGGTGTTGTAATTGCGGAATCGGCGGAAAGCCACATAGGGCAGCGACACGCTGATAAAGCGGGCGCCCAGGCAGAGCGGCACCGCAATGACCAGCAGGATCCAGTCACGCCAGGCGAGATCCAGCAGTACCAGCGCCAGACCGATCAGCAGGAACAGCAGGGCGTTGAGGAACTGGTCCATCAACTCCCAGAAGTGATCCAGGTGATGGCTGCTCTGCTCGGAGAAGCCGGAGTGACGTGTCCAGTTGCCGATCATGATGCCGGTGACCACCATGGCCAGTGCGCCAGAGACGCCGATCATGTTAGCAAAGGCAAAACCGGCGGTCGGGATGCAGAGGGTCAGCAGCAGCTCCAATGAACCGTCATCGGTGGCGCTGATCATCACGTGGGCGATGAGGCCCAGCACGGCGCCGAACAGGATGCCACCGAGGGCTTCGTGCAGGAACAGGCCGGCCACGCTACCGAAGGTGGGCTCGACACCGCCAAAGGCGACGGCAAACACGGTAGCGAAGATGACGAGGCCAACACCATCGTTGAACAGGGATTCCCCTTCGATCTGGATGGCGATCTGGGGTGGCGCTTTCATCTTCTTGACGATGGCCAGTACGGCAATCGGGTCAGTGGGGGAGATCAGCGCGCCGAACAGCATGCAGTAGACCAGCGGCAACTCCCAGCCCAGCAGCTTGGCGATAAACCAGAAGCCGTAGCCGATGAGGAAGGTGGAGAGCAGGGTGGCAATGATGGCCAGAATGGTGATCTCCCACTTCTGGCTACGCAGCGCCTTGAGGTTGATGCCGAGGCCACCGGCGAACAGCAGGAAGCCCAGAATCCCCTTCAGCAGGAAGTTCTGGAAGTCGATGCTCTCCATGGTCTTGACGGCAAGAGGTTCCAGATTGAACCAACCCAGTTTGCCAAACAGCACCAGCAGTGCGGAGATCAGCATGGAGCCCGCAGTAATGGCGATGGTGGTCTGGATCTTCACAACATACTGGTTGGCAAAGGCGATAAAAATCGCCAACGCTGCCAGAAAACAGAGTGTGTAGTAGACGCTCATAGTTATTTTTTTCTCGTTGGTAGACAGCAAGCACGTATCCCTATGCAGGACGGGCATAGGTTACTCTCGGGCCCTATGTTACTCATTACCCATAAATGAGTATATGGTGGTGCATTTGGACTGATAGACGGCTAGATTTCCATTTTATTTGTTTGCTGTTAGGATGCTGTCTACGCAGTTGCATGGATGTAAGAGGAACACGCGGTGTCGAACGTAATGTCGAGCAGAGAGCCGAGCAAGCAGTCGGACGTAACAAAGAAGCTGGAAGCCTGCCTCAGGGAGCGGATCCTGATCATCGACGGGGCCATGGGCACCATGATCCAGGGCTACAAGCTGGGGGAGGCAGATTATCGGGGTGAGCGGTTTGCCGACTGGCATACCGACATCAAGGGCAACAACGATCTGCTGGTGCTGACCCGTCCGGCGGTGATCCGCGAGATCCACGAGCAGTATTGCGCTGCCGGGGCCGACATTCTCGAGACCAACACCTTCAACGCCACTCGCATCGCCATGGCCGATTACGAGATGGAAGAATTCTCGGCCGAGATCAACCGTGAAGCCGCTCGTCTGGCCCGCGCCGTGGCAGACGAGTGGACGGCAAAAGATCCCGCCAAGCCGCGTTTCGTCGCAGGGGTGTTGGGCCCCACCAACCGCACCGCCTCCATCTCGCCGGATGTGAACGATCCCGGCAAGCGCAACGTCACCTATGACCAGCTGGTGGCCGCCTACACCGAATCGACCCATGCCCTGATCGAGGGCGGCGCCGATATCATCCTGATCGAAACCATCTTCGATACCCTCAACGCCAAGGCGGCCGCCTTCGCGGTGGAAGGGGTGTTCGAGGCGCTGGGCTACAGCCTGCCGGTGATGATCTCCGGCACCATTACCGATGCCTCTGGTCGTACCCTCTCGGGCCAGACCACCGAAGCCTTCTACCACTCGCTGCGCCACGTCAAACCGGTCTCCTTCGGCCTCAACTGTGCGCTTGGCCCTGACGAGCTTCGTCAGTATGTGGAGGAGCTGTCTCGCATCAGCGAATCCTACGTCAGTGCCCACCCCAACGCGGGTCTGCCCAATGCGTTTGGCGAGTACGACCTCGATGCGGGTGAGATGGCAGAGCATATTCGCGAGTGGGCCCAAAGCGGCTTCCTCAACCTGGTAGGCGGCTGCTGCGGCACCACCCCTACCCATATCCGCGCCATGGCGGACGCCGTGGCGGGCATCAAGCCGCGTGTGCTGCCCGAGCTGCCGGTGGCCTGTCGTCTGTCGGGCCTTGAGCCGCTGATCATCACCCCCGAGTCCATGTTCGTGAACGTGGGGGAGCGCACCAACGTTACCGGTTCGGCCAAGTTCAAGCGGCTGATCAAGGAGGGGCTTTACGACGAGGCGCTCGACGTTGCCAAGCAGCAGGTGGAGAACGGCGCCCAGATCATCGACATCAACATGGACGAGGGGATGCTGGACGCCGAAGCGGCCATGGTGCGCTTCCTCAACCTCATCGCCGGTGAGCCGGACATCGCCAGGGTGCCTGTGATGATCGACTCCTCCAAGTGGGAGGTGCTGGAAGCGGGCCTCAAGTGCGTGCAGGGCAAGCCGGTGGTCAACTCCATCTCCATGAAAGAGGGGGAGGAGAAGTTCATCCAACAGGCCAGATTGCTGCGCCGCTACGGCGCCGCCGTCATCGTGATGGCGTTCGATGAAGCGGGGCAGGCCGATACCCGCGCCCGCAAGTTCGAGATCTGCCAGCGTGCCTACCGGATCCTGGTGGATCAGGTCGGTTTCCCGCCGGAAGACATCATCTTCGACCCCAATATCTTCGCGGTAGCGACCGGCATCGACGAGCACAACAACTACGCGGTGGACTTCATCGAGGCGGTGAAGGACATCAAAACGCACCTGCCCCACGCCATGATCTCCGGCGGCGTCTCCAACGTCTCGTTTTCGTTTCGTGGCAACGAGCCGGTGCGCGAAGCCATTCACGCGGTTTTCCTCTACCACGCCATCAAGAACGGCATGGATATGGGGATCGTCAACGCCGGTCAGCTCGCCATCTATGAAGACATTCCGATGGAGCTGAAAGAGAAGGTCGAGGCGGTGGTGCTCAACCTCAATGACAACGCCACCGAGGAGCTGCTGGCCATCGCCGAGAAGTATCGTGGTGCCGGTGCCCAGGCTGAGGATCCGCGGGATCAGGAGTGGCGCAGCTGGCCGGTGGGCAAGCGGCTGGAGCACGCGCTGGTCAAGGGGATCACCGACTTTATCGAAGAGGATACCGAAGAGGCACGCGCTGGTGCCGAGAAGCCGCTGCACGTCATCGAAGGGCCGCTGATGGATGGCATGAACGTGGTCGGCGACCTGTTCGGTGCGGGCAAGATGTTCCTGCCGCAGGTGGTGAAGTCGGCGCGGGTGATGAAGCGGGCGGTGGCCTATCTGCAGCCCTATATCGAGGCGGAAAAATCGGGCGGCTCCAGCAATGGCAAAATCGTGTTGGCGACCGTGAAAGGGGACGTGCACGACATCGGCAAGAACATCGTCGGGGTGGTGCTGCAGTGCAACAACTTCGAGATTGTCGACCTCGGGGTTATGGTCTCCTGCGAGACCATTCTCAAGACTGCGCGGGAGGTCGGCGCCGATATCATCGGGTTGTCGGGTCTCATTACCCCATCGCTGGACGAGATGGTGCACGTGGCCAAGGAGATGGAGCGTCAGGGCTTCAAGCTGCCGCTCTTGATCGGCGGTGCCACCACCTCCAAGGCGCACACTGCGGTCAAGATCGAGCAGAACTACTCGGAGCCTGTGGTCTATGTCTCCAACGCCTCCCGCGCGGTAGGGGTGGCCCAGAGCCTGCTTAGTCCGGATCTCAAGGAGGCGTTTGTCGCCCGCATCGACAAGGAGTACGAGATCGCCCGGGATCAGCATGCCCGCAAGCAGCCGCGCTCCCGCCCGGTCAGTCTGGCTCATGCCCGCGCCAACCGGCATCAGCTGGACTGGGTTGGCTATCAGCCGCCGAAGCCCCGCGAGCTCGGGGTGCAGAAGTTCGAAGATGTGGCCATTTCGGTGCTGCGCCCCTACATCGACTGGACGCCGTTCTTCCTCAGCTGGGAGCTGGCGGGCAAGTATCCGCGCATCCTCGAGGACGAGATCATTGGCGAGGAAGCGACCAAGTTGTTTGCCGATGCCAACGCCATGCTGGACCAGCTGGAAAAGGATCAGAGCGTGCGCTGCGCCGGGGTGATCGGCCTGTTCCCGGCCAACGCGGTAGGGGACAGCATCGAGGTCTACAGCGACGAGTCGCGCACCGAGGTCATCAAGGTGCTGCACCACCTGCGCCAGCAGAGCGAGAAGCAGGGCTTCCCCAACTACTGTCTGGCGGACTATGTGGCGCCGAAAGAGAGCGGCAAACCCGACTGGATCGGTGCCTTCGCGGTGACCGGCGGTATCGGTGAGGAGGCCATCGCCAAGGCCTACAAGGCGCAGCACGATGACTACAACGCCATCCTTATTCAGGCGGTGTGCGACCGTCTGGCCGAAGCCTTTGCCGAGTATCTGCACGAACAGGTGCGCAAGGTACATTGGGGTTATGCTCCCGACGAGGCCCTCAGCAACGAGGAGCTCATTCGCGAGAACTATCAGGGTATCCGCCCGGCCCCCGGTTATCCGGCCTGCCCGGAGCACACCGAGAAGGGGAGCATCTGGGAACTGCTAAAGGTGGAGCAGGCTATCGGCATGCAGCTCACCGAATCCTACGCCATGTGGCCGGGGGCGGCGGTATCGGGTTGGTACTTCTCTCATCCCGAGAGCAAATACTTCGCGGTGGCGCAGATCCAGCAAGATCAGGTGGAAGATTACGCCGTTCGCAAGGGGATGACGCTGGCAGAGGCCGAGCGCTGGTTGGGGCCAAACCTGAGCTGACTCCCGCGTGACACCGGTTGATCTTTAACGAGAAACGGCGGCATCCTTGCACGGGTTGAACAACCTGCGCAGAGCCGCCGTTTAACCTGTTGGTCACAGTGATGTGGTAGCGTGCGGTTTGGTGTGGTTTGTCTTGTTGTCAGGATAAACAATTGGCGTTGTCTTGGCGCTGTGGCACCTTATACTCTCCCGCCCCATCCTGCCCAGGCACAGCCTTCTAGCGGAATTGTCATGAAGATCGCCATTTTATCCCGTGAGCCGAAAAACTACTCCACCCGCCGTCTGGTCGAGGTGGCACAGGCGCGCGGCCATCAGGTAGAGGTGCTCGACACCCTGCGCTGCTATATGAATATCGCTTCCCACAACCCCTCCATTCACTACGAGGGTGGGGAGCTGGGAAGTTATGACGCCGTGATCCCGCGGATCGGGGCCAGCATTACCGCCTACGGCACCGCCGTGCTGCGCCAGTTCGAGATGATGAACACCATGGCCCTCAACAGCTCGGTGGCCATCAGCCGTTCCCGCGACAAGCTGCGGGCGATGCAGTTGCTCTCCCGCCACGGCATCGGCCTGCCCATCACCGGCTATGCCCACAGCACCCACGACGTGCCCGACCTCATCACCATGGTGGGCGGGGCGCCGCTGGTGGTGAAACTGCTGGAGGGAACCCAGGGGATTGGCGTGGTGCTCTGCGAGACTCAGAAGGCCGCCGAGAGCGTGATCGAGGCCTTTATCCAGACCAACAACAACATTCTGGTGCAGGAGTATATTCGCGAGGCCAATGGCGCCGATATCCGCTGTCTGGTGGTCAACGGCAAGGTGGTTGCGGCCATGCGCCGTCAGGCCCAGCCGGGGGAGTTTCGCTCCAACCTGCACCGTGGCGGCACCGCCGAGGCGATCAAGATCACCCCGGAAGAGCGGGCGACCGCCGTGCAGGCCGCCAAGATCATGGGGCTGGATGTGGCGGGGGTCGATATCCTGCGTAGCGCCCGTGGCCCGCTGGTGCTGGAGGTCAACTCCTCCCCCGGCCTGCAAGGGGTGGAAGCCGCCTCCGGCAAGGATGTGGCCGGCAAGATCATCGAGTTTCTCGAACTCAAGGCGAGCCGCAAGAACAAACCGGCGGAGTGAGCCGCGGGCTTGCAGTAGCCAGATAGCAACAGGGCGCCCTCGGGCGCCTTGTTGCTATCTGGCTGGTGGGTTGGCGGTGCCACTGCGCCCTCACCCTAACCCTCTCCCAAAGGGAGAGGGAACTGTTCGGCAGTGATCATCGCCAGCCGGGCGCTAAATACGCCATCCTCGAGCCGGGTGTCGATCTGCCAGCCCAGCTTCTCGCAGATGCGCTGGATGATGGTGAGGCCACAGCCGTAGCCGAGGATCTGATCCGGTGCCGCCGCCGTCGGGTTGCTGATGGTGAGCACCGGGCCGCACAGCTCGATGTCGATATGTCCCTCTGCATAGCTCAGGGCATTTTTCAGCAGGTTGCCGAGGGCGATGGCGAGCAGGGAGAGGGGGGCGTTTACTTCGCTGTTCTCGTCCAGATTAAGCCGGATATCGAGTGCCTCCCGCTGCAACAGCGGAGTGAGGCGGGCCAGCTCCTGACGGATCAGCGGGGTCACCTGTTGCAGTGGCCTCTCCACTGCCTCCTTGCGGCCCAGCAGCAGGAAGGTCTCGGTGAGCAGCGCCATCTCGTCGGCGGCGGCGCGGATGCGGGTGGTGGCGCGGGCCGCTGGCGCGGGCAGATCCGTCACCTTGCCAAGCAGGGCGGCCGAGCCCTGGATCACCATGTTGGGGGTGCGCAGCTCGTGGCTGGCGAAGCGACTGAACTCCTGCTCGCGGGCAAATACCGCGCTCACCTCCTGTTTACCGGCCAACAGTGCCAGCTCGATATCCCGCAGCTCCTGCCAAGGGGCGTCGGGTTCGAAATCCGCCTGATCCGGGGTGAGGTGGGCAACCCTCTGTTGCAGCCGTTGCAGCGGCCCTGTGATATGGCGCACCAGCCAGATGCCGAAGCCGAGGCAGCCCAGCAGCAGGGTCACCCCGATCAGCCGGGTCGCCAGATGCAGCTTGTCTTCGTAGGGGTCGAGGTAGTCGTCGGCGTCGTCGTTGAAGACCAGATAGAGCAGTCCCTCGCCGGAGGGGTGACGGGCCACCAGAAAGTGTTTGTCCTCCTTGCCCAGTTGGTGCTCGAAAAAGCCGGGGGTCTGATAGGGCTTCAGCCACTTGGGCAGGCGGCCCGCCTCGGTCCAGTAGCTGGAGAACTGTCTGGGGCTCGGGGCTGCCGCAGCCGGGCCGAGTCGCAGCCAGTCATCGCTGTAGCGGGTCACTTCCGCCTCCAGCCAGTGGCGCAGGCTCAGCTCCTCCATCTTGTCTTCGGCCACCATCATCAGGCCGGAGAGCAGGATCAGCAGCACCACCCCGGCGCCGCCGAGCGCCATGATCAGGCGGCGGCGCAGGCTCGGCAGGTTCATGCGCTCACCAGTCGGTAGCCCTGGCCGTGCAGGGTCTCCAGCATGGGAGTGGGGAAGGGTTTGTCGAGCGCGTTGCGCAGGGCGTAGATATGGCTGCGCAAGGCATCGGAGTCGGGCTCCTCATCGCCCCAGACGGTGTCGAGCACCTCCTGACGGCTGACGATGGCGGGGGCGCGGCGGGCCAGCAGGGCGAGGATCCGGAACGGGATCTTGCCGAGCTTGAGGGGCTCACCGGCACGGGTGGCGCGGCCGCTGGCGACATCGACCGTCAGATCGCCAAAGCTGATGGCCCCCACATCGCCGCGCGGGCCACGCAGACTCAGAGCTTGCAGCCGTACCTCCAGCTCCTCCATGGCGAACGGCTTGACCAGATAGTCATCCCCTCCCGCCTTGAAGCCCGCCAGCTTGTCTTCCAGGCTGTCGCGGGCGGTGAGAAACAGCACGGGAGTGGCAATCCCCTGCTCGCGTAGGCGCGCCACTGTGCTGAGGCCATCGAGGCGCGGCATCATCACATCCATGATGATGACGTCGAAACGCTGATCCTCCAGCAGTTGCAGCGCAGCCTGACCGTGATAGGCACAATCGAGGCGGTGACCGGCCAGCTCCAGATAATCCATGATGGTTTCCGCCACCTGAGGATTGTCTTCCACTACCAAAATCTTCATGCTTTGCTCTCCTGGTTGGCGAGCGTTTCACGCTCTTTTCACACCGGATTCGGCATCCTGTTTGCCAGTGTAACCCCGAGGATCCCTGATGAAGAAGTCTCTCTGCGCCCTCCTGCTGCTTATCTTGTTGCCACTTGGCACCGCACAGGCGACCGAATTCAAACTGACCGGCCGCACCACCTGGCAGCTTGGCCAGTTGATGGTCAACGGCATGCCGTTCGTGATCGACGACCAGACTCGCTTCAAGGATTGGCTCAACGAGGATGACCTCGGCGGTACCTGGGTCGAGATGAAGGGGGTGGTGGAGAACGGCGTGCGCTATGTGCGCAAGGTCGAGGCCCTCGACGAAGATGACAAGGACGAAATGGATCTGGAGGGGCCGGTGGAAGGGGGGCGGATCTGGGGCTACACCACCTCGGACAACAGTCTGGCGCCGTTTGAAGGGCGCTGGCTCGAGCTGGAGTGCAAGTTTGACGGCATGCGTCTGAGCCGCTGCCGCGAGGATGACTGATCCGATCTCTGCGTTCCGATTAGAAATGCTCCCGAATGAAGCCCATGCTTGTCCAGCATGGGCTTTTTGTTCAGGGACGAACGAAGATGGAACAATCGAGAAAGTGGTGTGCATGGATGCTGGGTGTACCGCTCTGGGCGGCGCAGGCGGGAGCCGACGAATTGTGGCTGGTGGAGCTGGAGTACAGCGACGGCATCCGCCTGCAATTTCAGGGGGCCGAGGTGGAGCTGGGCAGTGCCGCCGTCTGGCGGCAGGGGGAGATTTGGCCACAGCCACTCAAACCCGGCGACCAGCTCGCCCTGCTGGTGGCCGATGGCGTTGCCACCCGGATTGAGCTGCTGGCCGCCAGAGCCCCGCTGGCCAATCAGCCCTGGCAGCGGGCGCAAGATCGCCTGCAATCCTTCGATGAACGGCAGCTCACGCTGGCAACTCTGGGCACTGTGCCACTCAATCCGCAGGTGCGCTGGGTCAACGGTTCGGCCGCCGATCTGCATGCCGGGAGCGAGCTGGTATTGATCCGTTCGGCGGATGGAATATTGCAGGGAATTGAAGTGATCAATCCGGAAGAGTAATTCAGCATCTTCTTATTTAATATGGTTTCACCATATTGTGGCAGCCATTAAATAATGGCTGCCACAATATTTATGATTTATTCCTCAATAAAGTCATCGCTCTAATTATTTTCTTATACCACCATTATTTTGTTTGTCATGGATGTTTTTTGGTGGTTTATTTTATTTGTGTCAGGTTTTGTCGGAGTCCATACCTGTCAAATGAAAAAGGATATTTCTACACAATAACAATTATCGTATGTCTGAAAGAGGGATAAATGATGAATAGAATAATTACCGCCAATCTGGCGTTTTTGGCGTCTTCATTGATGCTCGCTCAGGTGCAGGCGGCTGAACCTGTCTACCCTGATCAGGTCAAGTGGGCGGGTCTTGGCACGGGCGTCTGTGCCAGTGGTTACCGTCCTCTGACCCGTGATGAAGCCATGAGTATCAAGGGTAATCTGGTCAGCCGCATGGGGCAGTGGCAGATCACCGGGCTGGCTGATCGCTGGGTGATTATGGGGTCGGGATATAATGGCGAAATCAAACAGGGCACTGCCGGAGAAACCTGGTGTTATCCCAATTCACCGGTTTCCGGAGAAATACCAACACTCTCTGACTGGAATATTCCGGCGGGTGATGAGGTCGATGTGCAATGGCGGCTTGTCCACGACAATGATTATTTTATCAAGCCAGTCAGTTATCTCGCCCATTATTTGGGATACGCCTGGGTGGGTGGAAATCATAGCCCCTATGTCGGGGAAGATATGGATGTTACCCGGGTTGGCGATGGCTGGCTGATAAAGGGAAATAATGACGGCGGTTGCTCCGGATATCGTTGCGGGGAGAAGAGCTCCATCAAGGTAAGCAACTTCTCATATACCCTGGAACCCGACTCCTTCAGCCATGGTCAGGTCACCGAGAGCGGCAAGCAGCTGGTCAAGACCATCACGGCCAATGCGACCAACTACACGGATCTGCCTCAGCAGGTGGTGGTGACCCTGAAGTACGACAAGGCCACCAACTGGTCGAAAACCGATACCTACAGCCTGAGCGAGAAGGTGACCACCAAGAACAAGTTTCAGTGGCCGCTGGTGGGTGAAACCGAACTGGCTATCGAGATCGCTGCGAGCCAGAGCTGGGCTTCCCAGAAAGGAGGCTCGACGACCGAGACCGTCTCGGTTGAAGCGCGCCCCACGGTGCCGCCTCACTCCAGCCTGCCGGTGCGGGTTGCCCTCTACAAGTCCAACATCTCCTACCCCTACGAGTTCAAGGCCGAGGTCAATTATGACCTGACCATGAAGGGCTTCCTGCGTTGGGGCGGCAATGCCTGGTATACCCATCCGGAGAATCGCCCCACCTGGGAGCACACCTTTGCCGTCGGCCCGTTCCGCGACAAGGCGAGCAGCATCCGCTACCAGTGGGACAAGCGTTATATCCCGGGTGAAGTGAAGTGGTGGGACTGGAACTGGACCATCAGCGAGTATGGTTTGTCGACCATGCAAAATAACCTGGGTCGTGTGCTGCGCCCGATCCGTTCGGCGGTGACCGGTGACTTCTATGCCGAGAGCCAGTTTGCCGGCGATATCGAAATCGGTCAGCCCCAGACTCGTTCCGCGGCCTCTGCCCAGTTGCGTAACGCCTCTGCTGAAGGTGTGGCTCTGACTGGTGTGGATCTGGATCAGGAGGCCCTTGCCAACGAAGGATTTGGCAATGTATCCCTGACCATAGTTCCGGTTCAATAACCTCCCTCGCAGGCCCCTTTCATAGGGGCCTGTTTCTGTTCTGCGCAAGACGATACACTTGCCCTGCGCCCCTCGATTTTCCCTCTTTTTCTCCTCTTGTCCCTGAGTGATCACAGCGGGAACCTGTGGTGTGCCAAGGTGATGCCAACGCAGGTTTGACCTCTGTTTGGGGTGGCCCCGTGAGCGAGCATCGTTCACTCATTTGTTGAAAGAGGCGTGTTGGCCAGATTGTTAACGGCTTGTGCTTTAAATTTTCCCCCTTATACTGGCGCCATCTTGTCGGAGTGCTGACCGTCGAACGACGCGAAGCTGAGACCGTTAATTCGGGATCCGTGGAACCTGATCAGGTTAAAACCTGCGAAGGGAACAAGGGTAACTTGCGGGTTACCGCGCCGGGGGAGGAACAAGCCTCTTCCGCTCATCGAAGGGATCACCCTTGATGGGTCAGGGCGCACAGGAGGGAGTCTGTCCCGTCCGGTTGTCCAGCACGTGGGGCGCCTTGCCCACAGCATGCAGAGAGCGGGAAGGGGCGGTACAGCGGCGCGGAGATCCATCCCGCACGCACTCCCTCCCGAGATAAACACCCCGCCGCAAGTTCATCTTCTCCTCGAACTCCAGACAAGCAAATACCCATAACTTCAACCAGTTAATGTGAGTTTTGCTATGTCTACTTCTGTATCTGATACTGCCAAATCCAGCCGCCGCGAGCAGCGTTCCAGCGCTCAGGCCTTTATCGACAGCCTCAAGGGGATGGCTCACCCCAACTCCCGCCGCATCTTTATCGAAGGCTCCCGCGCCGATATCCGTGTCCCGCTGCGGGAGATCCAGCTGGCCGACACCTTCGTCGGCGGCACCAAAGAGGCTCCTCAGTTCGAGCCCAACGAGCCGGTGCCGGTCTACGACACCTCGGGCCGTTACGGGGAGGAGGGGGTCGCCATCGACGTGCGCCGCGGCCTGCCGCGCCTGCGGGAGAACTGGGTGCTGGAGCGTGATGATACCGACGAACTGCCGGGGCTCAGCTCCACCTTCACTCAGGAGCGGCTGGCCGACGAGGGGCTGGATCACCTGCGCTTCGAGCATCTGCCGAAACCGCGTCGTGCCAAACCGGGCCGCCGGGTCACCCAGCTCCACTACGCCCGCGCCGGTATCGTCACCCCCGAGATGGAATTTATCGCCATTCGCGAGAACATGGGGCGCGAGCGGGTGCGCTCCGAACTGCTGCGCACCCAGCATCCGGGCCGCGATTTTGGTGCCCGTTTGCCCCAGAACATCACCCCCGAATTTGTGCGCGATGAGGTGGCCGCCGGTCGCGCTATTATCCCCAGCAACATCAACCACCCGGAAGCGGAGCCGATGATCATCGGCCGCAATTTTCTGGTGAAGATCAACGCCAACATCGGCAACTCGGCGGTCACCTCCAGCATCGAAGAGGAGGTAGAGAAGCTGGTCTGGTCGACCCGCTGGGGCGCCGACACCGTGATGGATCTCTCCACCGGCCGCTATATCCACGAGACCCGCGAGTGGATCCTGCGCAACAGCCCGGTGCCCATCGGTACCGTGCCCATCTATCAGGCGCTGGAGAAGACCAACGGCATCGCCGAAGACCTCACCTGGGAGCTGTTCCGCGATACCCTGCTGGAGCAGGCCGAGCAGGGGGTGGACTACTTCACCATCCATGCCGGCGTCCTGCTGCGCTTCGTGCCCATGACCGCCAAGCGCCTCACCGGCATCGTGTCGCGCGGCGGCAGCATCATGGCCAAGTGGTGCCTCTCCCACCACAAGGAGAACTTCCTCTACCAGCACTTTCGCGAAATCTGCGAGATCTGCGCCGCTTATGACGTGGCGCTGTCGCTGGGCGACGGTCTGCGTCCGGGCTCAGTCTATGACGCCAACGACGAGGCTCAGTTCGCCGAGCTGCGCACCCTGGGTGAGCTGACCAAGATCGCGTGGGAGTATGACGTTCAGGTGATGATAGAGGGCCCCGGCCACGTGCCCATGCACATGATCGAGCGCAACATGACCGAGCAGCTGGAGCACTGCCACGAGGCGCCGTTCTATACGCTGGGCCCGCTCACCACCGACATCGCGCCCGGTTACGATCACTTCACCTCCGGCATCGGCGCCGCGCTCATCGGCTGGTACGGCTGTGCCATGCTCTGCTACGTCACCCCCAAGGAGCATCTGGGGCTGCCCAACAAGGAGGATGTGAAGCAGGGGCTGATTACCTACAAGATCGCCGCCCACGCCGCCGATCTGGCCAAGGGTCACCCGGGCGCCCAGATCCGCGACAACGCCATGTCCAAGGCGCGCTTCGAGTTCCGCTGGGAGGATCAGTTCAATCTGGCGCTCGATCCCGACACCGCTCGCGCCTACCACGACGAAACCCTGCCGCAGGAGTCCGGCAAGGTGGCCCACTTCTGCTCCATGTGCGGGCCCAAGTTCTGCTCCATGAAGATCACTCAGGACGTGCGTGACTATGCCGCAAAGCTTGAAGCGGTGGAGATCAAGCTGGTCGGCATGGATGGCCAACAGGAGCAGGTAGTGGCTCAGGTGGAGAGCGGCATGGCCCGCATGGCGGAAACCTTCAAGGAGACCGGTGGCGAGATCTACCATCAGGCGGCGGCACTGAAACAGGCCGCAGGGGAGGAGGCGTGAGCAGCGCAAGCGGGGCTGTCAGCCCCGCCGATCTGCCGCCTGTGACCGACTCCCGCCCGGTTGTCTGGACCATCGCCGGTTCAGACTCCGGCGGTGGCGCCGGCATTCAGGCCGACTTGCACACATTGCACGACCTTGGCGTGCACGGCTGTTCGGTTATCTCCGCCATCACCGCCCAGAACTCGGTGGCGGTGAAGATGGTTGACCCAGTACTGATGCAGACCTTCACCGCCCAGATCGACGCCCTCGGCGTCGATTTGCCGCCCGCCGCCATCAAGATCGGCCTGCTGCCAACTCGGCTTCACGTCGAGGTGCTGGCCCGCCGACTGGCGGCCATCGAGGCGCCCTTCGTGGTCTACGATCCGGTGGCCATCGCCAGCAGCGGCACCCCGATGGCGGAGCCCAATATGCTGGAGGCGGTGCGCGAACAGCTGCTGCCACGTCTGTCGCTCATCACCCCCAACGGCCCCGAACTGGAAGCCCTGACCGGCATTCCTGCGACCAGCCCTGTGCTGGTGCGCTTCGCTGCCCAGCGGCTGCGCGAACTCGGCGCCAGCGCCGTGCTGGTCAAGGGCGGCCATCTGGGTTGGAGCGGTGAGCTCTGCCTCGACTACTACCAGGACGAGACCCGCGAATTCTGGCTGGCGGCGCCGCGCCTGAATACCCGCCACGGCCACGGCACCGGCTGCTGCTACGCCAGCGCCATCGCCGCCGTGGTGGCGCAGGATTATCCGGTAGAGGACGCCATCACACTGGCTCGCGCCTACCTGCAACAGGGGCTGGCGGCAGCGCAGGGAGTGGGCGCGGGCCCGGGGCCCATCGCCCATCTCGGCTGGCCCGCCGAGATGGCTCACTTCCCTCGCGCCGTGCTGGCAGGCTCAACCCTCGATCGCCGCTTCGGATTGTATGAAACAAGCCGCGCCCGCCTGCCGCAGGGCCCCTTCGCGCCGACCGAACACAACCTCGGCCTCTATCCGGTGGTCGATTCGGTCAAGTGGCTGCGTCGCCTGCTGGGGCTGGGGGTCAAGACCATCCAGCTGCGGATCAAGAATCTGCCCGCCGCTCAGGTGGCACCGGCCATTCGCGATGCGGTAGAGCTCGGTCGCCGCCATGGGGCGCGGCTCTTTATCAACGACTACTGGCAGCAGGCCATCGAGGCGGGCGCCTGGGGCGTGCATCTGGGGCAGGAGGATATGGAGACCGCCGATCTCGCCGCTATTCAGGCGGCCGGGCTGCGCCTTGGCATCTCCACCCACGGCTACTTCGAGCTGATGCGAGCCCGCGAGCTGGCCCCCTCCTATATGGCGCTCGGCCATATCTTCCCGACCAACACCAAGGCGATGCCTTCGCGCCCGCAGGGGCTGGTGCGGCTGCACCGCTACCGCGCCCTGATGGCGGAGTGGCCGACGGTGGCCATCGGTGGTATCAGCGAGGAGCGGGTGGCGGCGGTCAAGGGGAGTGGGGTCGGCAGCATTGCGCTGGTCTCGGCTATCACTGCCAGCGATGACTGGCAGGGGGCGACCGAGCGGCTGCTCGCTGCCGTGGGAGCGGGGGATGAGCCGCGCTCGGCCACCGTTATACAGGAGGCAGAACATGCGCTCTGATGTCGCTTCTCTTAGTGACAAAGAGTATCTGCGATACGGCCGCCAGCTGATGCTGGCGGAAGTGGGGGAGGCGGGTCAGGCGCGGCTGAAAGATAAGTCCGTGCTGATCGTGGGCTTGGGCGGGCTTGGCTCACCGCTAGCCCTCTATCTGGCTGGCGCCGGGGTGGGCACCTTGTGGCTGGCCGATGGCGATACGGTCGATTCCAGCAACTTGCCGCGCCAGATCCTGTTCGATAGCGAGGCGGTCAACCACTCCAAGGCGGAGCTGGCCCGCGAGCGGTTGGCCGCCCACAACCCGCTGGTGGAGCTGATTGCCATCAACCAGCGACTCGATGCCGCCAGCCTGCCGGAGTTTGTGGCCGAGGTAGATCTGGTGATCGACTGCTGCGACAACCTCGCCACCCGCCAGGCCATCAACGCCGCCTGCGTGGCTCAGGGCAAGCCCTGGATCTCCGCCGCCGCGGTGGGTTGGCAGGGGCAGCTGATGGCGCGCACCAGCAGCGATCACGCCTGCTACGCCTGCCTCTATCCGCTGGATACCAAGCTCGCCCAGAGCTGCGAGACCAGCGGCGTCACCGGCCCGCTGGTCGGAGTGATGGGCTCTTTGCAGGCGCTGGAGGCACTGAAACTGCTGCTCGGGATGCCGAGCCCGGTCGCCAGCACCCTGCGCCGTTTCGATGCTTTGACCCATCAGTGGCAGACCCTCACTCTGGCTCCCGACCCCGATTGCCCGGTTTGCGGCTTGAACAAGGAGATCACCCCATGACCTTGACCATTCGACTCAACGATAAAGCCCAGCCACTGACGGCAGGGCAGAGCGTGGCCGACCTGCTGGCGGCGCAAGACGTTAATCCAAAGGGTGTGGCGGTGGCCCTTAACGGCGCCGTGTTGCCCCGTGGCCGCTGGGCCGAGACCCGTCTCAATGACGGGGACGAACTCCACCTCTTTACAGCCATTGCCGGAGGCTGACCCATGATGCTCACAGTCCCATCTTCGAGCGTTCTGTCTTGCGGCGGGGCCTCATCTCTTCTTATCGCAGTGGCAGGAGGCTGACATGCTGACAATTGCCGATCACACCTTCTCATCGCGTCTCTTTACCGGCACCGGCAAGTTTGCCCGACCGGAACTGATGGCCGCCGCCATCGAGGCGAGTGGCTCCCAGCTTGTCACCATGGCCATCAAGCGGCTTGAACCGGGCAAGGCCCACGACGATATCCTGAGCCCCTTGCTGCAACTCGGGGTCAAGCTGCTGCCCAACACCTCCGGCGCCAAGACCGCCGCCGAGGCGGTGTTTGCCGCCCATCTCGCCCGCGAGGCGCTGGGGACGAACTGGCTGAAGCTGGAGATCCACCCCGATCCTCGTTACCTCTTGCCCGATCCCATCGAGACGCTCAAAGCCGCCGAGCTGCTGGTGAAAGAGGGCTTTGTGGTGCTGCCCTACTGCGGCGCCGACCCGGTGCTCTGCAAGCGGCTGGAAGAGGTGGGCTGCGCCGCCGTGATGCCACTCGGCGCTCCCATCGGTTCCAATCAGGGGCTGGTGACCCGGGAGTTTCTCTCCATCATCGTCGAGCAGGCCAATGTGCCTGTGGTGGTGGATGCGGGCATAGGTGCGCCGAGCCACGCGGCCGCCGCCTTTGAGCTGGGCGCCGATGCCGTGCTGGTCAACACCGCCATCGCGGTGAGCGGCGACCCGGTCGCCATGGGCCGCGCCTTTGCGCTGGCCTGCACCGCCGGGCGCAGCGCTTATGAAGCTGGTCTCGGCGCCCGCGCCCTGCAGGCCCAAGCCTCCAGCCCGCTCACCGATTTTCTGGGGGCGTTATGAATCATGATGCTGGCTCGGGGCAAGAGCCAATCGCCATGTCCTCTTTCTCGGTTTCTCCCGAGGCGGATGTGTTTAGCCCCCCTCTCGGCTCTTCACAAAATAAGGGAGAGGAGTTGGGGGTTGGGGCTAAGGAGCCTACCTTTCTCGACCGATGGCAGGAGCTGGAGTGGGACGATATCGGCATGCAGATCCGCGCCAAAACTGCCGCCGACGTGGCGCGAGCGCTAAGCGCACCGCGCCGCACCCTGAGCGATTTTATGGCGCTGATCTCCCCAGCCGCCGAGGCGTATCTGCCGCAGATGGCGGCCGAGGCCGAGCGGCTCACCCGTCAGCGTTTTGGCAACACCATCGGCTTCTATGTGCCGCTCTATCTGTCGAACCTCTGCGCCAACGACTGCACCTACTGCGGCTTCTCCATGAGCAACCGCCTCAAGCGCAAGACCCTGAATGCAGAGGAGATTGAGCGCGAGTGTCTGGCCATCAAGGCGCGCGGTTTTGACAGCGTGCTGCTGGTGACCGGCGAGCACGAGCACAAGGTGGGGCTCGCCTATTTTCGCGAGGTGATGCCCATCATCCGCCGCCACTTCAGCACGGTAGGGATGGAGGTTCAGCCCCTCTCGCAGGCCGACTATGCCGAACTGAAGAGCCTCGGCCTCGACGCCGTTATGGTCTATCAGGAGACCTACCACGCCCCCACCTACGCCCGCCACCATCTGCGCGGCAACAAGCGGGACATCGCGTGGCGCCTCGCCACGCCGGATCGGCTCGGCCGCGCCGGTATTGACAAAATCGGGTTGGGGGCGCTGATCGGTCTATCCTCGGACTGGCGCGCCGACAGCTACTTTGTTGCCGAGCATCTGAGCTGGCTTGAGCGTCACCACTGGCAGAGCCGCTACTCGCTCTCCTTTCCGCGCCTGCGCCCCTGCACCGGTGGGCTGGAGCCTGCCGTAGTCATGTCGGATCGCCAGCTGGCCCAGCTTATCTGCGCCTGGCGCCTCTTCTCGCCCACGCTGGACTTGTCCCTCTCGACCCGCGAATCGGCCACCTTTCGCAACGGTGCGGTGCGCCTTGGCATCACCCAGATGTCGGCCGAGTCGCGCACCCAGCCGGGGGGCTATGCCGAAGGGGATAAAGAGGAGTTGGAGCAGTTCGCCATCCACGACGACCGCCCGGTGGGGGAAGTGGCCGCCGCCGTCCGGCAGGCGGGGTTGCAGCCGGTGTTCAAGGACTGGGAACCCTTCTTGGGCCGATAGGGGCGGCCACGCCCCCTTTGCTGGTGGCATCCCGGCGTCCAGCCAGACTCCGTGCCTGTGGCAAGCAGGCACGGCTGCGCCGTGCAATCGTAGGGTCGATTAGCCGGTAGGCGTAATCGTCCGGGGGATAGTCGATGGCACGGCTTCGCCGTGCAGGACGCGAGGCCGCTGGCCTCGAAGGGGTTTCGCCCGCCCTTCGGGCCGGGGCGAGTGACTTTGGAAAGACCCAAAGTCACCAAAGGTCTTCTCCCCGCTTATTCGCCCGACTTCGTCGGGTTCCTTCGGCTCACCCGCTTGTCCGACGGCACGCGGCGACGGGCCATCCATGGCCCGGCGCCGCTCGCTCGACATCCTGTCTCGCGGCCTGGACAAGCGTGCTCGCCTCAGCGAATAAGAGGGGGGGGCAATGCCGATCTGACTTATGTGACTCCTCCTAACATTTATGGGGAAATCACTCCAACTATTTGATAAATAGCGTAGTATCGGAAATAACTGACTCTGGATGAGGCTTTCAAACTAGCGAAGAAAGACCCTCAAGCGATTCCAATACACAGGTTTCTTGTTCCTATGACGTCGACGTTTTACCTCCCGCGCAAGCTTTCTAGTGATAGCCAGATATACACAGAAGCAGAGCTATTGGCTGCTTCGAAGTTTGTTGTCGTCTTGGCGGAGCCTGGTGGGGGAAAAACCGAGCTGATGGAAAGTCTTGCGCGGCAGTTGGGGACAAAAGCCGTAACCGCAACCCGATTCCGGCATATGGGGGCAGAGGTAGAAAATAGTCCACAGGTGATCGATGCATTCGATGAACTGGCCAAGATAGATCAGTCAGGAATTCACTTAGTTCTAGCTAATGCCTGTAAGGCAAAAGCAACGCGAGTCATCATTTCAAGCCGCTCCAGTGAGTGGAGCAATGCAGATACCCAGTCATTCGGCGAGTTTTTTGGGGTGCAACCTCTGGTCGTCAGGCTGTATGAATTTGATGAGAGCGACCAGCAAGCTATTTTCCTGCATCACTACCCAGAAGAGGACTTCATCGCCTTTCGTTCAGAGGTAATTCGATTTGAACTGGAGCCATTACTACCCAATCCACTGTTCCTGCAACTGTTTGCGGGTGCCTATATTGAGAGCGATAGACATTTCATCGACAAGCGATCCATTTTCAGCACGGCAGTCGAGCGTCTGGCCAAAGAGGCCAACTCCAGAGTCAAGAGCGCAGCCCACTCTCTGACCTCACAACAAAAAATTGAATTGGCAGCAGAAGTATTCGCCAAGCTACTGTTGTCTGGGGCTGAGGGGGTCAGTACCCAAGATGCTACGGCAGACCGGACCTACCCGACGCTGGCATCATTGCTTCACGCTATCGCTTCCAGAAACGACATTCTGGCAACCCAGCTCTTTAAACCTGGTGAGCGAGTGGATCTGCATCGTCCAGTGCATAAGATCGTTGCCGAATATTGCGCAGCGCACTATCTGACTCAACGGATTGCGGATCCAACCAAACCACTGATGCTTGCAAGCTGTTTCGCCGTCATCGCACCCAACAATACGGTGCGAGATGAATTACGGGGGCTATTGGGCTGGATGGCGGCACTGGGTGACCGAGCTATACAGGAAGAGGCCATCAGGATCGACCCTTATGCTGTGCTGGCCAACGGAGATCCTTCCCAATTGCTTCCTGGTTCAAAACGAATGCTGCTGGCGCAATTGAGGAAATTTGCAGCTCAAGATCCCTACTTCAGGCGTGGTGATTACTGGCGCAGGTTCAGCATCGCTGGTTTCTTCACGCAGGATGTGGCAGACGAACTAAAGCGACTGTTAGCAACTGGTGATGAAGGACATTTGCGCGACTTGATTCTTGAATTGCTGGCGGGATCTTCGGCAATAGACTCACTGCAAGATGAATTGCACCAACTCGCATTAGCTTCGCAAGAAAACGCCCATACACGTATTCTGGCAACGAGATGCTTGCTCAAGATAACCGGCCGCGATCACCACGCAGACTTGGCCAATCTTATTGCAGAAGCGAGTGGGGTCTCGCTGGAGATCGCGGCAGAAATCATTATTACGCTAGGTTATCAAACCTTTGAAAAGAAATTTTTGTCTGAATTTCTTTGTATATGCGCAACGCTTTATCCTGGTCACCAAGTGCGAGAACGTACCATAGGTGCTCGCTATTTTATAAAAAAATTCATTGCCGAGGTTGATTTGTTAACTACCGAGTGGTTGTTGGATGAATTGACCAGATACCTTGCCTGCCATTGTGGCAAAAAATACTACGATTGTGATTGTCTAAATGGTATAAGTAAAGTTGTCGGTTTACTTCTTGATCATTATTTTAAAATAGCTCTGGCACCATTTAATCCTGTGAGGGTCTGGGGATGGATTGAAAATTTGAGATTTCACAAGAGTAAACGCCAGGATGAAAGTCACGCCGTTAAAGTTCTCTGTAAAAATAATGACTTACGGCAAGGTATATTTTTACATGTTTTTTCAAAACTGTACGAAGTTGAAGACATATCCTATGTGCTACGGCATAAATTTGGTCGGTTTTCTCACTCAGGCCTAGTGTTTCAACCTGAGGATTATAAGTTTATAGTCGATTTTTCTTTTGAAATAAACAACCATGTCCTATGGGGTTTTTTCATCAAAACTCATGGTTTTTATTCATTAGCAGAAGCGAAAGAGAGAGAGTCAATAAGACGGCATATGCGCAGGCACGCTTTATTAAAGCCTTCCTTTATGCGCGAATGGATGAGACGTAATCGGGCTGCTGCAACTCAAGCCTATCAAGAAAGAAATGAACCATATGCGCGGCTGGATAGAAAGCAACTCCGCCGTGAACGTAGGCGGCAGTTTGAAGTTCGCTCTGAAAATTTAAAGTTCATACATGACGATGCATTTTCTCTTGAAAGTATTCGTGGGTTTGCAATATTTTCGCATTTTGCCTTCCTCATGTTGATGGAGCCAGAGAATGTAGAGGCTGAGTTTGGTTGTGGTACTAAGCTTCATGGATTGTTGCAAAACTGTTTTGAAATATTGTCTCCAAAAATACCTACATTAGATAGGCTGGCTATCTCATCAGACTTCAATGTTGAAATGGTACTTTATGCAGCAAGCATAGAAACGATGCGTGTTCAAGGGAATCTTAATTCTGTTGAATATCGACTTCTACAAGCTCTTCGTGTAGGTATCTATCGTGGGTATGACTCGATTTCGGAAGAGGAGAATAATAGACTTAAGTCAGAGGTAGATCGCCAGCTATTTCCCGATCTCGGAAGCGCGGAGCGTTTTCTAAGGGAATATATTGAGCCACAACTGGCTCAATCAGGATATATGACTGCTGATGTATGGTTACTTCAGCGTGATGAGGCCTTTAGCCATCTGCGCCCCACTCTTTCTATAGAATGGCTTGTCCGTTTTCCAGAGTTGGCTAATTCACCACTGGACTTACTTTTTGAGATTGCAGCTCAATATGGTAATCGTTATGAATTGAACAAAATTATTATACTACGCTGTGAAGAACTGATGTCAAAGTGGCCTATATTAACTGGCGACGAAGAGATAGAACAGAGACGTACATTCTGGTTAGTACGTGCTTTCTACTTTTTGACCGATATACATGATGGATATTGGAGTTGGTTGAGGAACGATAAGAATACAGTATTTATACTATATGATCTATCAGGACGAATAAACCGCAGTGATCGCCAATATTGGCCCATACTCACATCAAATAAGATTGAGGCTATTCTTGAAGCATTTATAGACCACTGGCCTAAGGTCGTGCTGCCGAATCATTATGGTACTGGGAGCCCTAAAGAAGAGAAAGCATACAGATTTTTGAGTGAGGTGATTTGGTCTATCAACTTTGATGATTCTAGTCATGCTCTACCAGTCCTTAACCGTCTGCTTAAAAACTCCCGCATTTCCGATTTTCATATGGACTTGCAGAGCATCTATGCGACCCAGCTAAGGCGGAGGGCATTGCGAGATTTCACACCTCCGTTGCCACAAGAAATAATCAAGCTACTGGATGGTAATGAAGTCGTCACAGTGGAGGGCTTACGCAAGCTGGTTCTTTATGAGTTGCACCGATATCAACAAGATATCAATGGGGGAGAGTTCAATTCAGCAGAGCGCTTTTACGAGAAAGGTGAAAGGTTGGATGAAGTGCGTTCAACCGAGATCATTGCTGAACGTATCAAGTTGCGCCTTGAGCCGCAGAGCATCACAGTTACACCGGAACATCAGCTAAAAGTTCGAAACCGGAGTGATTTCACTGTCGCCAAAATTATTGGTAGTCGGAGGCGTCTCTTGGTGACTGAGGTCAAAGGGCAATGGCATCGAGAGCTTTACACGGCCGCATCAGCCCAGCTTTATGACCGTTATTCCATCCACCCAGACGCTGAACAGCAAGGCATATTTTTAGTTATCTGGTTTGGTGCGAATGAAGAGGTTGCAGGACGAAAGAAGCACGGTATTGAATCTGCCGAAATGCTGAAATCAAGAATTGAGGATAATCTCCCCGCCGATTTATTAGGACTAATAGACGTGTTTGTATTAGATGTGTCTCGTACATAATCAGCCTAACTGTGGAAAATGAGGTTCGACATGGTGATGAGCGGTGGTTTAGGGACTCCAGCCACTTTGGCCGAGGGGGAAAGGATTGCTGGACTTCACCAAGCGTGCATGGCATGGCGGTCAGTCAATGGCCCTTGCAACTTCCATCCCCCCTTGCATCACCCCAGAGTGAGGCGCAGACTGTTTGGCCTTGTTTTTATGCGATTCGATTCAAGGCAACCATCATGACTCCTGCCATCAACCTGCTGAAGAAGCTCAAAATTCCCCACAAGCTCTACCCCTACGAGTGCGAAGCCCACGACGATTTCGGCAAGCATGCCGCGACCCAGCTCGGGCTGCCGGAGGCGCAGGTGTTCAAGACTCTGGTCGCCCATCACGACAAGCAGGCGGTAGTGGCGATCGTTCCCTCATCCGGCATGTGCAGTCTGAAACAGCTGGCCAAGGCGACCGGTCTCAAGAAGGTGGAGATGATGAAACCGGCGGAAGCGGAGAAGCTGACCGGTTACAAGGTGGGTGGCATCAGCCCGCTGGGCCAGAAGAAATTGTTGCCCACTGTGCTCGACGAGTCGGCGCTGCAGTTTGACGAGATCCTGGTGAGCGGCGGCAAGCGCGGCCTCTCGGTCGGGGTGGCGCCGCAGGATATGCTGACGCTGATGAAGTGGATCGCCGCTCCCATCGGCGAAGAGTAGTGCCGGGCACGGTGTGAACCTGCTCTCCGGGCCGGTGGTGGTCCGGAGGCGATGTGACCCGTGAGGATATCTGCCCGCGCCCTCCTGTTTGTCGTGTTGCTTATCCTTGTCACAGGCCGCGCCACGGAGGGGCACCCACGCTCAGGGCTACACTGAAAGTACCCCTGCAACCAAGGCGCGGTTTATGTCACCCCTGCATCTGCTGGCCACCGCTCTGTTCTGCATGTTGTCGCTGACCGGACAGGCGGCCACCCGGTTTACCCATATCAGCCCGGAGAGCGAGCGGGATCCGCGTACCACTTATGATCGGGAGCTGCTGCGGCTCGCCCTCGACAAGACCCGCGACCAGTTTGGCGACTATCTGCTGGAGCCTGCGCCGCCCATGACCAAGGCGCGCGAGCGGCTCAGCATGCAGCTCGACAGCTATCCCAACCTCTTTGTAATGGACAGCTACAGCAGCACCCGCGAGGATCTGGGGCTCGCCTATGTCCGTTTTCCCATCCATCTGGGGATCGTCAGCTACCGCATCTGTTTTGTCAGCCCGCAGCAAAAGGCGGCGGTGAGCAAAGTGACCGACCTCAAGGGGCTGCGCCAGTTTACCTTCGGTCAGGGCAAGGGGTGGCTGGATGTGGATATCCTGCGCTACGCCGGGATGGAGGTGGTGGAAGTGGAGGGGTACGAAAAGCTGTTCAAAATGGTGGCGCGGGGCCGCTTCGATCTCTTCTGCCGCGGGGTGAGCGAGCTGCGCAGCGAGCAGCTGACCCACAAGGAGATGACGGATCTGCTGGTGGATGATGCGCTGTTGATCTACTACCCGCTGCCCCGGGTTTTCTACACCAATCCCAACAATCGCGAGGCGCTGCAGCGGGTCGAGCGGGGGTTGCAGCTGGCGTGGCAGGATGGCTCGCTACAGGCGCTGTGGCGCAAGAGCTTTGGCCCGGCCATCACCTTTGCCAAACTCTCCCAGCGCCGACTGTTGCGACTGGATAATCCCTTCCTCGACGGGATCAGCTTCGATTACCGCCCCTACTTCTACAATCCGCAGACCGATCGCTTCGGCGATTACTGAGGTGCCTGCCGCTGGCGGCAGAGGGCCAGCCAGGCCTCGGCGGTGCGCGACAGATAGCGCTCGCTCGGCCAGATCACCCCGAGTCGCCAGCTCAGTTCTGGTTCCAGCGGTCGCAGCACCAGACCATCCGGGGTGAGCCGGTTGCAGACCGGCTCCGGCAAAAAGGCGACCCCCATGCCGCTGCGCACCATGGCGGTGAGAAAATCCCACTGGCTGCTGCGCGCCGCCACCTGCGGCACAAAGCCCGCTTCCTGACACGCCTGCTCCAGCCGCTCGCTCAGGGTAAACGCCTGGGTATAGAGCAGGAAGGGCTCCTCTTGCAGGGACTCCAGCCGCAGCGGCGCTTCGCCATGCCAGCGCGGTTGATCCGGCAGCACCACCCGGATCGGGTATTGATCCAGCTCCAGCGCGCTGAGGGCGCCCCCCTCTTTGGTCGGCAGCATGGTGATGGCGAGATCCAGCTCCCCCTCCAGCACCGCCTGTTCGATGCGGCGACCGCCGTACTCCACCAGGGTCAGCTCCACCTTGGGGTAGCGGGTGCGGTAGGCGCGGATCAGATCTGCATAGACGTGACCCACCATGGGGGGAATGCCGAGGGTGAGGCGACCATGTTGCAGGCTCTGCAGATCCGCCAGTTCGGCCTCCAGCTGCTGCATCTCCGCCAAGATGGTCTGGGCACGGTTGAACAGCACCTGGCCGCTGTCGGTCAGGGTGAAGCGGCGCCCTTCCCGGTTGAGCAGGGGTTGGCCCAGCTCCTCTTCGATATTGCGGATCATCTTGCTGATGGTGGGCTGGGTGACGAACAGCTTTTCAGAGGCGCGGGTGAAGCTTTTTTCCCGCACCAGTTCGACAAAATAGCGCAAGGCTCGAATATCCATGGACTCTCTCGACTCGTGTTGGCGGGTACGGGATGAAGTATGCCTATGCGGCATGAATTCGATAATTTTAATTCATTTCTGGCAGGTTTTGCTCAACTCTATACTGTGAGCCGGTTCACAGAAAGACGATGATCATGAAAGCCCTCTGCTTGCGCTGGTTACAGACTCCCTTCCAGATTGTGTTGCTGGCAGCCATCTGGCTGCTGGCCGATACCGCGGTGCGTACCCTCCATCTGCCGCTGCCCGCCAACCTCACCGGCATGCTGTTGCTGCTGGCCTGCATCCTGCTCGGGGTGGTCAAGGCCGAGTGGTTCAGCGCGGGGGCTCGCTGGCTGCTGGCGGAGATGCTGCTCTTCTTCGTGCCCGCCGTGGTGGCGGTGGTCAACTATCAGGATCTGCTGCTGCAGGAGGGGTGGCGCATCATGGTGGTGCTGCTGGTGAGCACCACCCTGGTACTCGGCACCACGGCGCTGGTGGTAGATCGGATTTACCGCCTCGAACTGAAACTGGCCCGCCGGAGTCGTCGTCATGTCTGATACCCTGCTCGGGCTGATCTGCTTCGCCCTCACCCTGCTCTTCTACTACGCCAGCAAATGGCTCTATGGCAAAAAGCGCATTCTGCCGCTGATGCCGCTGCTGCTGGCGCCGACCCTGCTGGTGGCCGTGGTGCTGCTGTTCCACATCCCCTATCAGGACTACATGGCGGAATCCCACTGGCTGCTCTGGCTGCTGGGCCCCGCCACCGTCGCCTTCGCAGTGCCGGTCTACGAGAACCGCCAGCTCATTCGCCGCCACTGGTTGTCGCTGTCGGTGGGGGTGGTTGCTTCCGTCATCATGGCGGTGGGGAGTACCGTGCTGCTGGCTCGCTGGCTGGATCTCTCCGACATGCTGCAACGCAGTCTGGCGATGCGCTCCATCACCACGCCGTTTGCGGTGGAGGCGACCCGCGCCATCGGCGGTCAGAGCGACCTCACCGCGCTGTTTGTGGTGCTGACCGGCGTCATCGGCATGGCGGTGGGGGAGAGCGTGCTCACCGTGCTGGCCATTCGCAGTCGCCTCGGCAAGGGGGCGGGGTTTGGCGCCTCGGCCCACGGCGCCGGCACCGCCAAGGCCTATCAGATGGGTAACGAAGAGGGGGTGGTCTCCAGCATGGTGATGATGATCGCCGGTATGGTGACCGTGCTGCTGGCGCCCCTGCTGGGCCAGCTGTTCTGGTAGGCCGGGCTTCCCTTTAGAAGGCGGCTCGTCCCGGCGCTACACTCTAGTGAGCGTGTATTTCCGGGATGAGCAGTATGACCTTTCATCGCCTCGCTTCCTGCTTGCTGCTGTGTAGTCTTTCCCTCCTTGCCAGTCCCCTACGGGCGAGTGACGTCATCACTCATATCAGCCCCGAAAGCGATCGGGACTTGCGTACCCTCTATTTTCGCGATCTGTTGCAGCTGGCGCTGGAGAAGACCCGCGACAGCTTCGGTGACTACGAGCTGCGAACCGCGCCGCCGATGAACCGTATCCGGATGCGACAGATTGTGCAGACTCAGCAATACCCCAATCTGTTTGTGGCTGACAGTCTGCGCCCGGCCGCAGAGAGCGAAGCGCTGGATTACGTCCGCTTTCCGGTGGAGCTGGGCATCCTCGGTTATCGCATCTGCTTTGTCAGCCCGCAGCAGGCCGACGCGGTGGCAAAGGTCAATACCCTGACCGACCTGCAGCAATTTCTGCACGGGCAGGGACGTGGCTGGCAGGATGCGGAGATCCTGCGTCATGGGGGATTCAAGGTGCAGGAGATCGACGGTTACGAGCGGCTGTTCAAGCTGGTGGCTCGCGGTCGCATCGATCTCTTCTGCCGCGGGGCCAACGAGCTCTTCATCGAGCAGGAGCAGCACAGTGATCTGCCCGGCCTCACCGTGGATCGGCGAGTGGCGCTGCACTATCCCTTCCTCCACCTCTTCTACACCCACAAGGATAATCAGGCCGCCATCCGCCGCCTCTCGGTCGGCCTCAAGCTGGCGTGGCGGGATGGCTCGCTGCAACAGCTCTGGCTGCGCCACTTCAAACCTTCCCTCGAGCAGGCGCAGCTCCCCAGACGCCTGTTGTTCGAGTTGGCCAATCCGCGCCTTGATAAGGTGGACTTTGATTATCGGGCGTACCACTACAACCCCGTCGACGGGACGTTCGGGCCCGGGCTGCCTTGATCCTGATGGTGTTGTTAGCGGATAAAGGGCCGTCTCTACCGATGCGCTTAATCATGCCAAAAAGGCATGTTTTTTATTATTTAAATTCATTTTTTGAAGGTTGGTGCGCTGCATATACTGGTGGTCGCTTCACGGTTCAGGTTTGCCCTTGCACTGCTTCTGGCTTGTGCGAGTGAGCTTGAATCGTCCTGCTGCGGCGTCTTGATGTTCTGCATGAAGGCGTCCATCACTGGGCCGGGATCGATCCCGGCAGGTATTACAGCTGACGGAGCCTTGTTATGTTTAATCCCCACTCTTGTGCCCTGATTGTCGAAGGGGGCGCGATGCGCGGCATCTTTGCCAGCGGCGTGCTCGATGCCTTCGTGGAAAGCCATCACTATCCGTTCGATTTCGTCATGGGCGTCTCGGCCGGTGCCACCAATCTGGTCTCCTATCTGAGCGAGCAGCCGCGCCGCAGTCACCACATCATCACCGAGCTGGCTTGCAGCTCCCGGTTTCTCGATCCCCTGCGTTTCGTCAAAGGGGGCGATCTGGTGGATATCGGCTGGCTGTGGCAGGCCAGTCGCCATCGCTTCCCGCTCGATCTCGACACCTTCTGTGCCCGCGACATTCCCTTCTACGCGGTGGCGACCGATGTGGCGAGCGGCAAGGCCATCTATCTGCCGGTGCGGCCCGACAACATGGATGAGGTGCTGACTGCCACCTGCGCTCTGCCGGTGGTGCAGCACGATACCCCCTGCGTCGATGGTCGCCCGATGGCCGATGGCGGCATCAGCGACTCCATTCCGGTGATCGAGGCCTATCGGCGCGGGGCGCGGCGGATGACGGTGGTGCTCTCGGAACCCTGGGGCTATCGCAAGAAGCCGGCCCGTTTCTGCTGGATGGTCAAAGCCTTGCTGAAAACCCAGCCTGCGCTGGCGCAAGCCATGCTGGAGCGGGATCGCGCCTACAACCGGGCACTCGATTTCATCGCCAATCCCCCTGCCGATTGCGAGATCGAGGTGATCGCGCCACCGGCCGATTTCATGGTTTCCCGTTTTACCCAGGATCCGGTCAAGCTGGAGTCCGGCTATCTGCAGGGTTACTGGCAGGGGCGCCAGAGCCTGCTGCGGGCCCGTGGAGAGGCGCGAGCGGTGGCCTGACTGGTTTGCCGGGTGCTGAATATGATGCGCTGAACATAAAAAGGGGAACCTCGCGGTTCCCCTTTTGCATGCTTGCGCGGCGGCAGCTGCTTACAGCAGCTGCTTGAGGCGATAGAGCAGGTCGAGGGCCTGACGGGGGGTCAATTCGTCCGGGCGCACCGCTTCCAGCTCTTCAACCACCGGATGAGGCTGCGAGGCGAGGGCCACCGGGGCTGGGCGGCTTTCACCGGCGGCGACCGGAGTGGCGTTCTCCAGCTCATGCAGTTTGTGACGGGCCTGCTGGATCACCGATTTCGGCACCCCGGCCAACGCCGCCACCTGCAGACCGTAGGAGCGGCTGGCCGCGCCTTCCTGCACTGCGTGCATAAAGGCGATGGTGTCGCCGTGCTCCACCGCATCGAGGTGGACGTTGGCCAGCCCGCTCATCAGCTCGGGCAGCCGGGTCAGCTCGAAGTAGTGGGTGGCGAACAGGGTGTAGGCGCCAATCTTGCTCGCCAGCTGTTCGGCACAGGCCCACGCCAGCGAGAGGCCGTCGTAGGTGCTGGTGCCGCGGCCAATCTCGTCCATCAGCACCAGACTGCGGGCGGTGGCGTTGTTGAGGATGTTGGCGGTCTCGGTCATCTCCACCATAAAGGTGGAGCGGCCGGAGGCGAGATCGTCTGACGCTCCGATGCGGGTGAAGATACGGTCGATGGGGCCGATGCGGGCGCTGTCGGCGGGCACGAAGGCGCCGATATGGGCCAGCAGCACGATCAGCGCGGTCTGGCGCATATAGGTCGATTTACCGCCCATGTTGGGACCCGTGATGATCAGCATCCGCCGCTCCCGCTCCAGCCGGATAGGGTTGGCGATAAAGGGATCTGTCATCACCTGCTCCACCACCGGATGGCGGCCCGCTTCGATCAGGATCTGAGCCTCATCGATGAGGGTCGGGCAGCGGTAGTCGAGGGTCTCGGCCCGCTCGGCCAGGTTGGCCAGCACGTCCAGCTCCGCCAGTGCGGCGGCGGAATCCTGCAGATCGCCGAGGTGGGGCAGCAGGGCATCGAGCAGCTCTTCGTAGAGCCGTTTCTCCAGCGCCAGCGCCTGGGACTGGGCGGTGAGTACCTTGTCCTCGTACTTCTTCAGCTCATCGATGATGTAGCGTTCGTTGTTCTTGAGGGTCTGGCGGCGGATGTAGTGGGCCGGCACCAGATGGCTGTTGGCCCGGCTCACCTCGATATAGAAGCCGTGCACCTTGTTGTAGCCCACCTTGAGGGTGTTGATGCCGGTCAGCAGCTTCTCCCGCTCCTCGATGCGGGCGAGGCTGGCGGTGGCGCCGTTGGCGAGATCCCGCAGCTCGTCCAGCTCCTGATTGAAGCCGTCACGGATGACGCCACCATCGCGGATCAGCACCGGCGGCACTTCCATCACTGCGCGCTCCAGCAGGTCGAGCAGCTCGGGGAAAGTGCTGGCCCGCTCGGCCAGCTGTTGCACCGCTTCGTGTTCGTTGTCCGCCAGCAGGCGTTGCAACTCTGGCAACTGGGCGAAGGCCTGACGCAGGCGGGTGAGGTCGCGCGGGCGGGCCGAGCGCAGGGCGAGGCGCGCCAGCACCCGCTCCACATCCCCCACCTGACGCAGCAGGTTGCCCAGCTCGTCATAGAGGTTCTGCTCGATGAGCTCCTTGATGGTGCTCTGGCGACCTTTCAGGATCACCCGATCGCGGATCGGCTGGTGGATCCAGCGTTTGAGCAGGCGGCTGCCCATGGGGGTAGCGGTGCGATCCAGCACCTCGGCCAGGGTATTTTCATAGCCACCGGCCAGATTCTGGGTCAGCTCCAGATTGCGGCGGGTGGCGGCATCCATGATGACCGCATGATCTGGCTGTTCAAGGCGTACGTTGCGGATGTGGGGCAGGGCGGTGCGCTGGGTATCTTTGACGTACTGCATCAGGCAGCCAGCGGCGCACAGGGCGGTCTCGCTCTTGTCGACGCCAAAGCCCACCAGATCCTGGGTGCCGAACTGCTGGCAGAGCAGCTTGCGAGCTGTGCCCAGCTCGAACTCCCACTCCGGGCGACGACGCAGGCCGCGGCGACCCTCGATATGGTGCAGGAACTCGAACGATTCGGGATAGAGCAGTTCGGCCGGATTGGTGCGCTGCAGCTCTGCCAGCAGGGTCTCTTCTTTCTCGAACTGGTTGATGAAGAAGCGGCCGGAGCCGATGTCCATGGTGCCATAGCCGAAGCGGCGGCCATCGTGGTAGACGGCGGCGATCAGGTTGTCCTGTCGCTCGCTGAGCAGCGCCTCGTCGGAGACGGTCCCAGGGGTGATGATGCGAATAACCTTGCGCTCCACCGGCCCCTTGCTGGTGGCGGGATCCCCCACCTGTTCGCAGATGGCGGCTGACTCGCCGAGCTGCACCAGCTTGGCAAGATAGCCCTCGATGGCGTGATAGGGCACCCCCGCCATCGGGATGGGGCTGCCGGCCGACTGGCCGCGCTTGGTCAGGGAGATGTCGAGCAGCTGGGAGGCCTTGCGGGCATCGTCATAGAACAGCTCGTAGAAGTCGCCCATCCGGTAGAACAGCAGGATCTCCGGGTTCTCGGCCTTGAGGCCGAGGTACTGCTGCATCATGGGCGTGTGGGCGCTCAGATTTGCGCCGGGAGCGGAGCCTGTGGCGCCGCTGGCTTGGTGTTGTGCGGTCATGTTCTGTTCCAGAAGGGGCCTCTGCGGGCCAGTGTCTGCGGTGATGAGCCTTGAGCTTGATGGCGCCATTCTACACATAAGCGCCGCGACGGGGGAGCGGGTGTTCCGGGCGCGGTTGTTCTGCGCTATTGAAGGCATGGCACAGGTGCGGCACCTCACATTGCGGCAGGCAAGGGCGGTCTGCCGTGGTTGCGGGCGGCGCTAGCAGGATCGCATAATGTGCCTCTTGAGCGGATCAGAAGGAGTCGTGATGAAACTGGATGCAGAGATAGAGCACCTTGCCATCGAGCTGGGACGGGCCCTTGGCCAGCGGGGCTGGCTGGCGGCGACCGCCGAATCCTGTACCGGCGGTGGGGTGGCCAGCGCCATCACCGACATCGCGGGTAGTTCCGGCTGGTTCGACCGCGGATTTGTCACTTACACCAACGAAGCCAAGCAGCAGATGTTGGGGGTGAGCAGCGAGAGCCTTGAGCAGCACGGTGCGGTGAGCGAAGCGGTGGTGCTGGAGATGGCCCGCGGCGCGCTGGCCCACTCGTCTGCCTCCATCAGCGTTGCTATCAGTGGCATCGCCGGCCCCGGCGGCGCCACCGAAGGCAAGCCGGTCGGCACCGTCTGGTTCGCCTGGGCCGACCGCAATGGCCGTCACCACTCCCTGCTGGCCCGCTTCGACGGGGATCGCCGGCAGGTACGCCAGCAGGCGGTGAGACAGGCCTTGTCGGGTCTGTTGGCCCTGCTCAGATAAATTGGGCTTGATACTGTATGAATAGACAGTATACTTGGCCCAACTTCACTTCTTACTCACGATTTCCAGCGGAGATTGGCATGGATCAGAACAAACAGAAGGCACTGGCGGCTGCGCTGGGTCAGATTGAAAAGCAGTTCGGCAAAGGCTCCATCATGCGTCTGGGCGACAGCAAGACCATGGATATCGAAGCCATCTCTACCGGTTCCCTCTCGCTGGACGTGGCGCTGGGCATTGGCGGTCTGCCGTGTGGCCGTATCGTCGAGATCTACGGCCCGGAATCTTCCGGTAAAACCACCCTCACCCTGCAGGTGATCGCGGAAGCCCAGAAGAAAGGCAAAACCTGTGCCTTCGTCGATGCGGAGCACGCGCTGGATCCTATTTATGCTGCCAAGCTGGGCGTCAACGTCGACGACCTGCTGATCTCCCAGCCGGATACCGGCGAACAGGCGCTGGAGATCTGCGACATGCTGGTTCGCTCCAACGCGGTTGACGTCATCATCGTCGACTCCGTGGCGGCCCTGACGCCGAAAGCGGAAATCGAAGGGGAGATGGGTGACTCCCACGTTGGCCTGCAGGCTCGTCTGATGTCCCAGGCGCTGCGCAAGCTGACCGCCAATATCAAGAACGCCAACTGCCTGTGCATCTTCATCAACCAGATCCGGATGAAGATCGGCGTCATGTTCGGTAGCCCGGAGACCACTACCGGTGGTAACGCGCTCAAGTTTTACGCCTCCGTGCGTCTGGATATCCGTCGTATCGGCGCCATCAAGGAAGGCGACGAAGTGGTCGGTAACGAGACCCGCGTCAAAGTGGTCAAGAACAAGGTGGCCCCGCCCTTCAAGCAGGCTGAATTCCAGATCTTCTACGGCGCTGGTATCTCCAAAGAGGGCGAGCTGGTGGATCTCGGTGTCAAGCACAAGCTGATCGACAAGGCCGGTGCCTGGTACAGCTACAACGGCGAGAAGATCGGTCAGGGCAAGGCCAACGTGATGAAGCTGTTCGCCGAGAACAAGGTGATGGCTGGTGAAGTGGAAGCCCGCCTGCGCGAGCTGCTGCTCTCCGGTGCCGTGCCAGTCGATGACAAGGCTGCTCCGGTTGAGGCAGACGAGTTCGATGCCGAAAGCGAACAAGAGTTCGAATAAGGAACAAAGGCCGGGTAGATACCCGGCCTTGTTATTTATGATGGTTGATGAATCCGTTACCGAACCGGTCGAGCCTGCCGAGCCGACCTTTGAAGAGCAGCTTACCGCCGCCCGCGCCTTTGCCATGCGCAGTCTGGCCCGTCGCGAGAGTGCCGAGTCAGAGCTGGCCAACCGGCTGCGCCAGCAGGGCTTCAATGAAGAGGTGATCGAGGCGGTGGTCGACTACTGCCGCGGTTACAACTGGGTCAATGACGAACGTTACGGCGGTATGGCTGTACGGGCCGGTGCCGCCAAGGGCCATGGCCCCATTAAGATCCGTTTCGATCTGCGCCGCAAGGGGCTCGACGATATGCAGATTGATGCCGCATTCGATCAGCCGGAGCTGGACTGGTTCGAACTGGCGTTTGCCCTGCTCGAACGGCGCGCCCGAGTGGCCGATCTGGCGGATTTCAAGCTGCGGATGAAGTGGCTCAAGTACCTGCTGGGGCGCGGCTTTACCCAGGATCAGGCCCGTTATGCTATCTCGGCCCTGCAGGAGCGGGAGGAGTAACGCCACTGCGTGGCAAACGTCGTTTCACCTCTCCTTGTGGCAGGTTTTTCCTGTCCGTACAGTAGCTTGCGCGCACAATCCCGAAAAAGCGACCTTTTGTTCATCTCATCTCTCTTTATGCGCTGCTTTTTTGCCTCTCGACAGTGAAAAAAGCCATTGTGGGCAGCGGCGCTCTTATCTGGCCCGTTTATGTGCGCTTTTTCGCCCGTGGCGGCCCTGTCCGTTTTACTTTACCCCGCAGAAAACTTACATTAATGCGGTTAAAAGTCCGTATTCGAATCAAGCAGGATTTTCCATGTATATGTCCACGTCAGAGATTCGCGCTGCGTTTCTCGAGTATTTCCGTTCCCAGGGGCACCAGGTTGTCTCCTCCAGCTCGCTGGTACCGCATAACGACCCGACCCTGTTGTTTACCAACGCGGGTATGAACCAGTTCAAGGATGTGTTCCTTGGCGCAGACAAGCGTGCCTACAATCGCGCGACGACTTCCCAGCGTTGCGTGCGTGCCGGTGGTAAGCACAACGATCTGGAAAACGTCGGCTATACCGCTCGTCACCACACCTTCTTTGAAATGCTGGGCAACTTCAGCTTCGGTGACTACTTCAAGCAGGATGCCATCAAGTTTGCATGGGGTTTCCTGACCGAGGTGCTGCAGCTGCCGAAAGATCGCCTGCTGGTGACCGTCTACGCGACTGACGATGAAGCTTTTGATATCTGGGAAAAAGAGGTCGGTGTCCCGGCCGATCGCATCGTCCGCATCGGTGACAACAAGGGTGCCCCTTACGCTTCCGACAACTTCTGGGCCATGGGCGATACCGGCCCGTGCGGTCCCTGCACCGAGATCTTCTATGACCACGGCGATCACATCTGGGGTGGCCGTCCCGGCTCACCGGAAGAGGATGGCGACCGTTTCATCGAGATCTGGAACGTGGTGTTCATGCAGTTCAACCGTCAGGCTGACGGCACCATGGAGCCGCTGCCGCGTCCGTCCGTGGATACCGGCATGGGTCTGGAGCGTATCTCCGCCATCATGCAGGGTGTCCACTCCAACTACGAAATCGACATCTTCCAGGCGCTGATCAAGAAAGCGGCCGAGATTGTTGGCACCACCGATCTGAGCAACCAGTCCCTGCGCGTCATCGCTGACCACATCCGCTCCTGCGCCTTCCTGGTGGCAGATGGCGTGATGCCGTCCAACGAAGGTCGTGGCTATGTGCTGCGCCGCATCATCCGCCGCGCCGTGCGTCACGGTCGCAAGCTGGGCGCTACCGATGTCTTCTTCTACAAACTGGCTGCCGAGCTGGCAGTGCAGATGAAGGATGTCGCTGCCGAGCTGATCGCCCAGCTGCCGCTGGTCGAGCGCGTGCTGCGCATTGAAGAGGAGCAGTTCGTCCGCACTCTGGATCGCGGTCTGCTGCTGCTGGAAGACGCTCTGGCCAACCTGGGCGATGCCAAGGTTATTCCGGGCGAAGTGGTGTTCAAGCTCTATGATACTTACGGCTTCCCAGCTGACCTGACTGCCGACGTGGTGCGCGAGCGCGAGATCGGCATCGACGAAGAGGGCTTCAAGGCCGAGATGGAGAAGCAGCGTGCTCGTGCCAAGGAAGCGTCCAGCTTCGGCGTGAACTACAACGAGATGCTCAAGCTCGACTTCGAGACCCCCTTCACCGGTTACAAGACCCTGAGCGAGCGCACTCGCGTGGTCGGTATCTACAAGGGTGTGGAAGAGGTGAGCGGTCTTATTGCCGGTGACGAAGCGGTCATCGTGCTGGAGGAGACCCCCTTCTACGCCGAGTCCGGCGGCCAGATTGGCGACAGCGGTACCCTGAAAGTGGACGACGGCATCTTTGCCGTGACCGACACCCTGAAAGCGGGCAAGGCGATCATCCACAAGGGCTACATGGAGCTGGGCACCCTGGAGAAAGGGGCCGAGGTCGAGGCCGTGGTGGATGCTGACCGTCGTCAGGCCATCGCCCTGAACCACTCCGTGACTCACCTGCTGCACGCAGCTCTGCGTCAGGCTCTGGGCGAGCACGTCACCCAGAAAGGTTCTCTGGTTGGAGCCGAGCGCATGCGTTTCGACTTCTCCCACTTCGAGGGGCTGACTATGGCGACCATTCGCCGGGTCGAGGAGCTGGTCAACAACCAGATCCGCGCCAACCACGAAATCACCACCCAGCTGATGGATCTGGAAGCGGCCAAGTCCGCCGGTGCCATGGCGCTGTTTGGTGAAAAATATGAAGACGACGTGCGCGTGGTGCGCATGGGCGACTACTCCACCGAGCTGTGTGGCGGTACTCATGCCAAGCGCACCGGTGATATCGGCTTCTTCAAGATCATCGCCGAGAGCGGTATCGCAGCTGGCGTGCGCCGTATCGAAGCGGTCACCGGCAAAGCGGCCATCGACTTCATGCATCAGGTTGGCGAGCAGATCGAAGAGGCTGCCGCTCTGGTGAAAGGTGACCAGTTCTGCATCGCCGACAAGGTTCGCCAGATGCTGGACAAGGCCAAGATGATGGAGCGCGAGCTGGAGCAGCTCAAGGCCAAGCTGGCCGCTCAGGCCGGTAACGATCTGCTGGGTCAGGTGATCGAGATCAACGGTCAGAAGGTGCTGGTTGCAGCGCTGGAAGGGGCCGATCCGAAATCCCTGCGCGGCATGCTGGACGAGCTGAAGAACCAGATGAAGTCCGGTGTTGTGCTGCTGGCCACCTGTGCCGATGGCAAGGTCAACCTGATCGCGGGCGTCACCAACGACCTGACCGGCAAGGTCAAGGCCGGTGAGCTGGTCAATCTGGTTGCCCAGCAGGTGGGTGGCAAGGGCGGTGGCCGTCCGGACATGGCACAGGCGGGTGGTACCCAGCCTGAGGCGGTGCCGGCAGCGCTGCAATCCGTTCACTCCTGGCTGGAAGAGCGCCTGTAATCGGGCGAGGTGATCTGTGGCACTCTATGTACAGAAGTACGGCGGCACCTCGGTCGGCACACTGGAGCGGATCGAGGCGGTAGCTGAGCGGGTCGAGCAGACCCGCGCCCAGGGACACGACGTGGTGGTGGTTGTCTCCGCCATGTCGGGCGAAACCAACCGGCTGCTGGGCATGGCCCAGCAGCTGGATCCTGATGCCAACCGGCGGGAGATGGATGTACTGGTCTCCACCGGTGAGCAGGTCACCATAGCGCTGCTGGCGATCGCGTTGAACAAACGCGGTTGTCCTGCGGTCTCAATGACCGGTGATCAGGTACGGATTCACACCGATTCCGCCTATGGCAAGGCGCGCATCACCCACATCGACACCGAGCTGGTTCATGCCGAACTGGCTGCGGGCAAGGTGGTGGTGATCGCCGGTTTCCAGGGCCGTGACGAGCATAACGCCATCACGACCCTGGGCCGCGGCGGTTCGGATACCACGGCGGTTGCCGTGGCGGCGGCCATCAAGGCCGATGAGTGCCAGATCTTTACCGATGTGGATGGGGTATACACCACGGATCCGCGCATCGAGCCCAAGGCGCGTCGTCTCGACACCATCACCTTCGAGGAGATGCTGGAGATGGCAAGTCTCGGCGCCAAGGTGCTGCAGATCCGCTCGGTGGAGTTTGCGGGCAAGTACCGCGTCCCGCTGCGGGTGCTGTCGAGCTTTATCGATGGAGAGGGAACCTTAATCACATATGGAGGTGATAGGATGGAAGCTCCCCTGGTATCCGGGATCGCTTTTAACCGCAACGAGGCCAGCCTGACCATTCTGGGCGTGCCGGACAGACCAACCGTTGCCGCGCAGATCCTGAATCCGATCAGCGACGCCAACATTGATGTCGACATGATTGTGCAGAACACCCTGGGAGATGGCACCGCCGACTTCACCTTCACGGTGAATCGTGATGACTATCGCCGCGCCCGGGCACTGCTGGAGGAGACAGCTACTGAACTTGGCGCCTCCTGCGTGCAGGGAAATGGCGAAATTGCCAAGGTTTCCATTGTCGGTGTCGGCATGTGGAACCATCCCGGTGTTGCGCGCACCATGTTCAAGGTATTGGGCGAGGAGGGGATCAACATGCAGTTGATCTCGACCTCTGAAATCAAAATCTCTGTGGTGATTGACGAGAAGTATCTGGAGCTGGCGGTGCGAGCCCTGCACGCGGCTTTCGGGTTGGATCAGGCACCGCAAGAGCAGCCCTTGGGCTAACAATCTCTGATTGATTTAGTTTCAACCATTTACCATATCGGTATCTTTGTTAGATAATGTCGCATATCGATATAAAAACAAAACAGGATACAGGAGCAAGCGAATGCTTATTTTGACTCGTCGTGTTGGGGAAACCCTGATGATTGGTGATGAAGTGACTGTCACCGTACTGGGCGTTAAAGGCAACCAGGTCCGTATCGGTGTTAACGCGCCGAAAGAGGTCTCCGTACACCGCGAAGAGATCTACCAGCGCATCCAGGCCGAGAAAGTTCCGGGCCAACCGGGCTTCTAAGCCACTTTCATGGCTGTGACAAGGCGACACCTCATGTGTCGCCTTTTGTTTTTCCGGCCCCCTGAAATCGCCCTGCAGGGCGCGAAACTGCGGGATAAGTGCCGATATTGTTTGAATATTCCACGCTTTGACCAAATGCTGAGCGAACGCACTTTTTTATCCAAAAAAGTGTTTGACTAAAAATCCCTGTGAAGTATTATCAGCCCCGCAAACGGAGAGGTGGCCGAGAGGCTGAAGGCGCTCCCCTGCTAAGGGAGTATGCGGCTTATACCCGCATCGGGGGTTCGAATCCCCCCTTCTCCGCCATTGCGCCCGTAGCTCAGCTGGATAGAGTACCTGGCTACGAACCAGGTGGTCAGAGGTTCGAATCCTCTCGGGCGCACCATATTACGACTCAAGCAAGAGTCATGTGTTGACCATCAGCAAGTCGACACTTTGGAAAAGGCTTACTGATAAGTAAGCTTTTTTTATCGTTTTAAAACAGGGCGCCCGTAGCTCAGCTGGATAGAGTACCTGGCTACGAACCAGGTGGTCAGAGGTTCGAATCCTCTCGGGCGCACCATTTTTTAAGCAGTACACAAAAGTTTGTGAGCGCCCGTAGCTCAGCTGGATAGAGTACCTGGCTACGAACCAGGTGGTCAGAGGTTCGAATCCTCTCGGGCGCACCATATTTAAAGCAGTACCAAAAGTTTATGAGCGCCCGTAGCTCAGCTGGATAGAGTACCTGGCTACGAACCAGGTGGTCAGAGGTTCGAATCCTCTCGGGCGCACCATATTTAAAGCAGTACCAAAAGTTTATGAGCGCCCGTAGCTCAGCTGGATAGAGTACCTGGCTACGAACCAGGTGGTCAGAGGTTCGAATCCTCTCGGGCGCACCATATAGACAGCCTCGACTTCGGTCGGGGCTGTTTTTTTATGGGCGACATTTAGCTTTTTGGTACAGATTCGTGTTCGCGTTATAGCGGCTGGATGGCCTTCCAGTCTGTTCTTGTCCTCTTTCAGACCCCCTTCTGTTATTGCGTCGCGATCTTCTGAACGGTGCAACCCCTTGCCACCCTTTGCCTCATCTATAGGCGCGCTGTATGCCTGCTGTTGCAACGGCAGATGCCACGCCGCTCATCCCCCTGTGTTTGCTAACCGACATCCTGCAAGGCCTGCAGAGGCGTTCTGCGGGCAATAAAAAAGGATGCCGCAGCATCCTTTTGTGTTGAGATATTTACTCAGCTTTTCAGCCATTTGCGAATTCGGTTGGCATCGCCGATGGGGGTGCGCTTGCCCACCGAGTTGAGCAGCACGATGGCGAGCTCGCGGCTGTCCGGTTTGGCGCGCATCACCAGACAGCGCCCCGCTTCGTCAGTGAAGCCGGTCTTGGAGAGGCGCACGTCCCAATCCGGGTTTTTCACCAGCGGGTTGGTGTTGTTGAACATCAGGCTGTAGGCGGGGGCGCTGAAGCGCATCTCCCGGTTCTCATCCTGAGTGAACTGGCGGATCAACGGCTGACGATAGGCGGCGGCGGCCAGCTTGCCGAGATCCTGGGCGGTGGAGACGTTGCGGGTGGAGAGGCCGGTGGAGTCGTAGAAGTGGGTATTACGCATACCCAGCTGTCTGGCCTTGTTGTTCATGGCTCGCACGAAGGCGCTGCGACCGCCCGGATAGTGACGCGCCAGTGCCGAGGCCATCCGGTTTTCGGAGGACATCAGCGCCAGATGCAGGGCGTCGCGGCGGGTCACCTTGGTGCCCATGCGGATGCGGGAGTGGGTGTGTTTGACCCGATCCAGATCGTTCTTGTCGACCGTGATGGTCTGGTTGAGATTCTGCTTGGCATCCAGCACCACCAGCGCTGTCATCAGCTTGGTGAGGGAGGCGATGGGACGCACCTTGGTGGCATTCTTCTGGTAGAGCGTCTTGCCCGTTTTTACATCCACGACCAGGGCGCTGCTCGAGCGTACTTCCAGTTTGGCAGGGTTGGGTGCCGCGCTGACCGCAGGCAATCCCAGCATTCCCATCAACCCGACAACCAGCGCTGCTGCGCGAATCCGACACCACATACAACCGACTCCGTTCCCATCCAAAAAAAAGGCGCTAGATTCACTCATTTTTACCCCGGCTTTACAAGGGTGGTGCGGGACTATTTCTGCTATTTGCGCGAAATTGGCGATCAAAAAAGCCCTCTGGCGAGGGCTTTCGGGTCGGGCGTTGGGCGAGGGTCAATCCCGCGGCTGCGCAGCCCTGCGTTTGCTGATCCAGCGCCAGACCAGCGCCACCATGCCACCCACCAGCAGGGCCACCGGCAGATAGATGATGATATTGAAGAACTGGGTCTGGTATTCGGCTGCCAACTTGGTGTGGCTCAGGTAGTAGCCAAACCCGACCAGCGGGCAGATCCACATGATGGAGCTGATCAGATTGACGATGAGGAAGCGCCCCTGGGGCAGTTCGGTGGCACCCACTATATAGGGGTAGGCGGTGCGCACGAAGGCGATATAGCGCGCGGTGATCAGGGTGATGATCCCGTACTTGTCCAGCAGGTGGTAGACCTTCTGCTGGTGTCGCTCTTCCACGTGGGACATCAGCCGATGGTAGAGCTGGGTGTGGCCAAGGAAGCGCCCCTGCATGTAACCGAGCCAGGTACCGACAAAGGTGGCCATGATCAACAGCGGGATCACCCCGAGAGACAATACATCCTGATAGATGAGCACGCCGGTGAGGATCAGCAGGCTGTCACCGGGGAGAAAGGCGGTAGGGATGAATCCGTTTTCCAGTACCAGAAACGTCAGAATCACACCACAGATCATGAAGGCCATCTTGGGATCGGAAAGTGTGTTCAGATCGTGATTCATAAAGGCGTGAGCCAGTTGGTAAAACTGCTCCATACTTGCAAACTCCGCAGGTTAGCTGGGTTGATCGGTCAAGGGCATGGCGAGCACCTTGTCGATGCGCAGGCCATCCATGTCAACAATTTCCAGTTGCCACTGTTCCAGTGTCACCAGGTCTCCGGTTTGTGGAACACGACCAAGGAGCAGCATGATAAGCCCTCCGAGGGTGTGATAGTGATGTTTTTCTTCTTCTGGCAGACGAACCAGCTCCAGACAGTCCTTCAACTCCGGCAGCGGGATCAGGCCATCGAGCAGCCAGCTGCCGTCGGCGCGCCGGAAGGCCCAGTTGTCCTTGCCATCCTCCTGCTGGAAATCCCCCGCCAGCGCTTCCAGCAGATCCTGCTGGGTGACCAGTCCCTGCAGCTCGCCATATTCGTCAACCACCAGCGCCATCTGTTCGCTGTGGGTGCGGAAGTGGTTGAGCAGCTCGACGCCGTTGAGGGTCTCGGGCAGCAGGCTGCCCTCCTGGGTCAGGGCAGCCAGATCGATGGGCTCCCCCTTGATATAGGCGTGCAGCACCTTGCTGACATTGATGATACCCACCAATTCTGACAGGTTGCCGTCGCAGACCGGAAAATAGCTGTGGCGATACTCCACCAGTCGCTGCAGGTTGGTCTCTAGCGGCAGCGCCAGATCCAGATAGCGGATATCGCTGCGCGGCACCATCAGGGAGGAGAGGCTGCGCTCGTCGAGACGGAAGACGTTGCGCAGCATGGTGTGTTCATGATCCTCGATTACCCCAGCTTCCGATCCCTCCACCAGCATGGCGTGGATCTCCTCCTCGGTGACGTTGGCGCTGCCGTTCTGGTTGACCCGCAGCAGCCGCAGGCTGGCATTGGTGGAGGCCGACAGCAGCCAGACGAAGGGGCGGGTCAGGGTGGCGAGCCAGTGCATGGGGCGGGCAACCAGACAGGCGATGCGTTCGGCATTGAGCTGGCCGAGCCGCTTGGGCACCAGCTCCCCCACCACGATGGAGAGGTAAGTAACCACCACCACCACGATGACGGTGGCGATCAGGCCACTGCTCTTGGCCGGGAGTCCCCACTCCTGCAACCAGAGGGAGAAGGGCTGGGCCAGCAGGGATTCGCCGTAGATACCGTTGAGCAGACCTATGCTGGTAATGCCGATCTGGACGGCAGAGAGAAAATGGGTCGGGTCTTCGCCCAGTTTGAGGGCAATGGCGGCGGAGCGGTTGCCTTCAGAGGCAAGCTTGCCGAGGCGAGCCTTGCGTGCGGTGACGATGGCGATTTCTGACATGGCGAAGACGCCATTAAGCAAAATCAATCCCAGCAGGATCAATATTTCCATACAGCAACAGCACTCCTTGAGTGGATAAGATCGCTGGCAGTGTAATGAATTTGGCGGCGATGCGCTTGTGAAAGCGGGTGATCCGGCTCGCTAATTTGATGACAGCGCTTTGCGATGGCTGAAAAAGATGGCCGGAAAAGAGAGGGACGACCCCGCCAAACGGCGTAATGGGCGAGGCAGCATTGCAGGAGTGAAAAGGGCGGGAAGTCCCGCCCTTGCTTATCACTTGTCAGACAACCGTTATCAGAACTGCTGGAACCAGCGCTGGATCTGGGCCGGATCCTTGCTCTGGGTCAGGGAGAGCATCAGCAGCACCCGCGCCTTCTGCGGGTTGAGGGTCTCGGCGGCGACGAAGCCGTACTTGGCATCATCGATCTCGGCATCCAGAGTGGTGGAGCCGGTCGGTACGCGGGCGGAGCGCACTACCCGGATGCCGTCCTTGCTCGCCTTAGCCAGGGTGTCGAACAGGGTGTGGTAGAGGTTGCCGTTGCCCACCCCGGCGCTGACGATGCCGTCGAACTTGGCATCCACCATCGCCTTGGCCGGCAGATCGGTGGCGTTGGCGTAGCTGTAGACGATGCCGACCTGTGGCAGCTTGTCGAGCTTGCTCACATCAAACGGGGTCTTGCTGGTGTGCAGGCGAGCCGGACTGCGCTGATAGTCGATCTTGCCGTTGTGGATGTAGCCGAGCGGGCCAAAGTTGGGGGAGGCGAAGGTTTGCACCCCGGTGGTGTTGGTCTTGGTGACGTCGCGGGCATCCAGCACTGTGTCGTTCATCGCCACCATCACGCCACGGCCCTTGGAGGCGGGGTCGGAGGCGGTCACCACGGCGTTGTAGAGGTTGAGCGGGCCATCGGCACTCATGGCGGTGGAGGGACGCATGGCGCCAACCAGTACCACCGGCTTGTCGCTCTTGACGGTCAGATTGAGGAAGTAGGCGGTCTCTTCCATGGTGTCGGTGCCGTGGGTGATGACGATGCCATCCACGTCATCCTTGGCCAGCAGCTCGTTGACCCGCTTGGCCAGCTTGAGCCACACCTCGTCGTTCATGTCCTGGGAGCCGATCTTCACCACCTGCTCTCCCTGCACATCGGCCACGTTTTTCATCTCGGGCACCGCGGCGATCAGGGTTTCGATGGCCACCTTGCCAGCCTCGTAGTTGGACTGGGTAGCCGACTGGCCTGCCCCGGCAATGGTGCCGCCGGTTGCCAGAATATGGACGTTGGGCAGGGCCATGGCCATGGGGGAGAGGGTCAGGCCGACGACGGCGGCGAGCAGGGTCTTGCGGATCGGTAGGGTCATGCTGCAAATCCTTATGGTTGGAATAATCGCAGCAAGTTTGCCCGTTTAATAACCTGGGTCTGTGATAAAACTCACCAAAAGACAGGTGAGTACAGATTTTTAACCTGTTTTATACCTCTATGGAGATAATTTAACTCGCAGAGAAACCCTTGGCTTCGATCAGGGCGATCAGCTCGGCCTTGCTCAGCTCGCTCTCGATGACGGCCTTGCTGTTGGCGAAATCGACGGTCGCGGTAGTGACTGCAGGCTGGGCCAGCAGGGCTTTTTGCAGACTGGCGGCGCAGCCACCACAGGACATGCCGGACACTGTGAGTTCGATGGTCATGGAATATCTCCTCTGTTGATGGGCGCCAGCCTAAAGCTGCCGCCTCCGGCAAGGTCAAGCCGTTAGTACATCAACCCTAGGTAGTTCATCAGAGTTGCCCCGAGGCTGGTAGTGACCAGCGAACCTAGGGTGGTGGTGGCGATGATGTTTGCGGCCAGCACGCTGTCGCCCCCCATGGCGCGGGTCATCACATAGCTGGCGGCGGCAGTCGGGGTGGCGCTGATGAGAAACAGAATACCCAGCTCCAGATGGCTGAAGCCGAGCAGGGCCGCCCCAAGAGTGAACGCAGCCGGAATGAGACAGAGCCGCATGATGCTGGCCCAGCCCGCAATGGCTGCACCACCACGCAGAGCATCCAGGCTGAGGGAGGCGCCGGTGCAGAGCAGCGCCAGCGGCAACGTCATGTTGGCGAAGTAGCTGCCGGTGGTGAGCAGCAGTTGCGGCATCTTGATACCGAGCAGGGTAAAGGGCAGCGCCGCCACAATGGCGATGATCAGGGGATTCTTGATGATGCCGAGCAGGATGGGGCGAATGCCGGTGGCGCCGCCGAGACTGCGGGTGAGGGTGATCACCGCGAGAATGTTGTAGAGCACGGTCACAGCGCCGACATAGAAGGCCGCCGCCCCCAACCCTTCGTGGCCATAGGCGTTTTGCACATAGGCGAGCCCGATAATGGCGCTGTTGCCGCGAAAGCTCCCCTGCACGAAGATGCCGCGCAGTCGCTGCTCCCCGATAAAACGTCCGGCCAGCAGCTCCAGCACCAGATAGCTGATAACGGTGGCGAGCAGGCCATAGCCGATAAACCAGAGGCTCGGCATGGTGGCGAAGTTGGTACCCAGAATACTGAGAAAGAGCAGAGCGGGCAGGGTGACCTGAAACACCAGTCGCGAGGCGGATTCGGTAAAGGGATCCGGCAACAGCCCCAGCCGCTTGAGCAAGATGCCGAGCAGCAGCACCACGCAGATGGGGCCTGTGATGGAGAGGGAGAAGAGCAGACTGGCCAGCAGATCCATGATGGGCATCCTGTGCTGTGCCCACACACCCTGACGGCGGGGCAAAAAGGGCATTCTAACGCCATGGGCTTGTATTCACAGGGGTTAATCACAACAATGTGGGCAATTCCACCGCCTAGCCTCCTGTGAGCCAATTCATGGACAAGAAACTGACCATCCTCGATATCGCCAGACTGAGTGGCGTCGGCAAGTCGACCGTCTCCCGAGTGCTCAACCAGGATCCCAAGGTGAAGCAGGAGACCCGCGAGCGGGTGGAGCAGGTCATCGCCGAGCACGGCTTCGTGCCGAGCAAATCGGCGCGGGCCATGCGCAGCCAGAGCCAGCAGGTGGTGGGGATCATCGTCTCGCGGCTCGACTCCAGCTCGGAGAATCAGGCGGTGCGCGGCATGCTGGAGACCCTCTATCAGCGCGGCTACGATGCTGTGCTGATGGAGAGCAAGTTCTCCCCCGCCAAGGTACAGGAGCATCTGGCGGTGCTGGAGCGGCGCGGGGTGGATGGCATTATCCTGTTCGCCTTCAATAACTTGGACTATGCCGCCATGGCGCCGCTGAAAGAGAAGCTGGTGCTGGTCGCTCGTGAATATCCCGGTTTCTCCTCGGTCTGCTTCGACGACGCCGGTGCGGTGCGCACCATGCTGGCGCAGCTGGCAAGCCGTGGCGCCCGCGACATCGCCTATCTGGGGGTGGATACCTCGGATCTCACCACCGGCCAGCGCCGCCTAGATGCTTATCTCGCTTACTGCGCAGAGCAGGGGTTGCGCCCGCGCACCGCCCTCGGCGATCTCAGCCTGCAGAGCGGCTACCGGCTGGCGGCCGAGCTGCTTACCCCCTCCACCCAGGCGTTGGTCTGCGCCAGCGACACCCTCGCCATCGGTGCGGCAAAATACCTGCAAGAACAAGGGCGTAGCGAGGTACTGGTGACCGGCCTTGGCAACAACCCCATGCTCAGTTTCCTCTTCCCCAACGCCCTCAGTCTCGATCTTGGTTACAAAGGGGCGGGGGAGCAGGCGGCGCGTCAGCTGCTCGGCCAGATTGAGCAGGATCGGCCTCCGCTGGTGACAATCGCCCCCTGCCGAACCCTGTGAGCCCCATCACTTCGGACTGAACAAAAAGTGTGCTTTTTGTGACGCTGGCCACGAATTGGGAACGTTCCCATTTCGATCTGGCCAGATTGTCGGCATGCTAAATGGGAACGATACCAAAAACGCTCCGGCTGACAGACTGGCTCAAAATGGCGATACAGACCACTATTCAATGGCGTCACAGAGGGAAGACCCATGTCCAAGATCAACGCACAGCAGCTTGCCACCCTGATCGACAAGATCGGCGGCAAGGAGAACATCGCCACCGTCAGCCACTGCCTGACCCGGTTGCGCTTCGTCCTGAACGATCCGGCCAAGGCCGACAGCAAGGCCATCGAAACCATTCCGGCAGTGAAGGGAAGCTTCACCCAGGGCGGTCAGTTCCAGGTGGTGATCGGTAATGAGGTAGAGCAGTGGTACAAGGCGCTGACCGAGCAGCTCGGCGTCAGCGGTGGCAGCAAGGAGACCGCCAAGCAGGCGGCTCGCCAGAACATGAATCCGCTGGAGCGGGGCATCTCCCATCTGGCGGAGATCTTCGTTCCGTTGCTGCCCGCCATCATCACCGGCGGTCTGATCCTGGGCTTTCGCAACGTCATCGGCGACATCAAGATGTTTGACGATGGCACTCACACCCTCACCGAGATCAGCCAGTTCTGGGCTCAGGTACACGCCTTCCTCTGGCTGCTGGGCGAGGCGATTTTCCACTTCCTGCCGGTAGGTGTCTGCTGGTCTGCAGTGAAGAAGATGGGCGGCTCCGAGATCTTGGGTATCGTGCTCGGTATCACGCTGGTGTCGCCGCAGTTGATGAACGCCTACGGCATCGGTCAGCAGACCCCGGAGGTGTGGGACTTCGGCCTGTTCGTGATCCAGAAGGTGGGTTATCAGGCCCAGGTCATTCCGGCGCTGCTGGCGGGTGTCTTCCTCGCCTGGGTTGAGACCAACCTCAAGCGGATCATTCCGGCTTACCTCTATCTGGTGATTGTGCCGTTTGTCTCGCTGCTGCTGGCAGTGATCGTGGCCCACGCCTTTATCGGCCCGTTCGGTCGCTGGATTGGTGATGGCGTCGGTTTCGCTGCCAAGGCTGCCATGACCGGCTCCTTCGCTCCCATCGGCGCGGCCCTGTTCGGTTTCCTCTACGCACCGCTGGTTATTACCGGTATTCACCACACCACCAACGCAGTGGATCTGCAGCTAATGCAGAGCATGGGTGGCACCCCGATTTGGCCGCTGATCGCCCTCTCCAACATCGCCCAGGCTTCTGCGGTCGTCGGCATCATTCTGATTAGCCGCAAGGAGAACGAGCGGGAGATCTCGGTACCTGCTGCCATCTCCGCCTACCTCGGGGTGACCGAACCGGCGATGTACGGTGTCAACCTCAAGTACAAGTTCCCCATGCTGTGCGCCATGGTTGGGTCCAGCCTTGCGGCCCTTATCTGCGGTTTCGCCGGAGTGATGGCCAACGGCATCGGGGTGGGCGGCCTGCCGGGCATCCTCTCCATCCAGCCGCAATACTGGGCGGTGTTTGCCATCGCCATGCTGGTCGCCATCGTGGTGCCGGTGGTGCTGACCCTGCTGGTCTACAAGCGCCAGCAAGCCGCTGGCAAGTTGGCCCAAGCCAGCGCCTGACACTGATTATCAGGGCGACCCGTGGGTCGCCCTCTCCATTTTCTATTCGAGACAAGAGAAAGACCCATGAGCCAAACACCCTGGTGGCAGAGTGCCGTGATTTACCAGATTTACCCCAAGAGCTTTCAGGATTCCGCTGCCCGTGGCACCGGCGATCTCAAGGGGATCATGGCCCGCCTCGACTATCTCAAGACCCTGGGCGTTGACGCCCTCTGGCTGACCCCGGTTTACGTCTCCCCGCAGGTAGACAACGGCTACGACATCGCCGACTACCTTGCCATCGACCCCGCCTACGGCACCATGGCTGACTTCGAGGCGCTGCTGGCCGCCGCCCACGCGCGCGATATCCGCATCGTGATGGATATCGTGGTCAACCACACCTCCACCGAGCACGCCTGGTTCAAGTCGGCGCTGGGGGATAAAAACAGCCCCTACCGCGACTACTACATCTGGCGCGATCCGGTGGATGGCGGCGTACCCAACAACTGGCAATCCAAGTTTGGTGGCAGCGCCTGGGAGCTGGATCCCGCCACCGGTCAGTACTACCTGCACCTGTTTGCCCGCGAGCAGGCGGATCTCAACTGGGAAAATCCGGCGGTGCGCGCCGAGGTGAAAAAGATCATCCACTTCTGGGCCAAGAAGGGGGTGGACGGTTTCCGCCTCGACGTCATCAACCTTATTTCCAAGGATCAGGCGTTCCCCAACGACGAGATAGGCGATGGCCGCCGTTTCTACACCGACGGGCCGCGCATCCACGAATTCCTGCAGGATGTGAGCCGCGACGTGTTTGCTCCGGTGGGGGCCATGACGGTGGGGGAGATGTCCTCTACTTCGCTGGAGCACTGCCAGCGCTATGGCGCGCTGGACTGCTCCGAGCTCTCCATGGTGTTCAACTTCCACCATCTGAAGGTGGATTACCCCAACGGCGACAAGTGGACCAAGGCGCCGTTCGACTTCCTCGAACTCAAGCGCATCTTCAACCACTGGCAGAGCGGTATGCACGGCAAGGGGTGGTCGGCGCTGTTCTGGTGCAACCACGATCAGCCGCGCATCGTCTCCCGTTTTGGCGATGAGGGTGAGCATAGGGTCGTGGCCGCCAAGATGCTGGCCAGCACGCTGCACGGCCTGCAAGGCACCCCCTACATCTATCAGGGGGAGGAGATCGGCATGACCAACCCCGGCTATCAGCACATCAACGACTATCAGGATGTGGAAAGTCGCAACATCTTCGCCATCAAGCAGGTGGAAGGGATGAGTGAGGCCGAGATCCTTGCCATTCTCGGTGCCAAGTCCCGCGACAACTCGCGCACCCCGATGCAGTGGAGCTCCGCCCCCAACGCCGGTTTCACCCAAGGGACGCCCTGGCTCAAGCCTGCCGCCAACTATCCCGAGATCAATGCCGAGGCGGCGCTGGCCGACCAGCACTCGGTGTTCTGGCACTATCGGGATCTCATCGCCCTTCGCAAGGCGCACCCCATCTTCACTCAGGGGGATTATCAGGAGCTGTTGACGGGGCACCCGCAGATCTGGGCCTATGCCCGCCGTGCCAACGGTCAGACCCTGCTGGTGGTGAGCAACTTCTACGGCGAGCCGGTGGAGTTTGCCTTGCCTGCCGAGCTGCAAAGCGGGCAAGGTCGGCTGCTGCTCGGCAACTACCCCGATAGCCCGGCCCAACCGCAATCGGGTATGCTGCGCCCTTATGAATCCCTGATCTGGCTGATGGAGTAGGTAATGGAGAAGGTGGTGCGCGGTACCGAGTGGCAGAAGATGGTGGCGGGGGAGCCTTATGATGCGGCTGACCCCGAGCTCAAAGCGGCGCGCGAGCGCTGCCGCCGGCTCTATCACACCTTCAACACCAGCTGGCAGGAGAAACCAGCGCGGGATGCTTTGCTGCACGAGCTGCTCGGTGGCCGCGGCCAGGAGTGTGCCATCAATCCGCCATTCTTCTGCGACTATGGTGCCAACATCTTCGTCGGCGAGAACTTCTACGCCAACGTGGGCTGCACCATCCTCGACGTCTGCCAGGTGCACATCGGCGACAACGTGCTGCTGGCGCCCGGGGTGCAGATCTACACCGCCGCTCACCCGGTGGCGGTGGCGCCACGCATCAGGGGGGTCGAGTTCGGCAAGCCGGTGCGGGTCGGTCACAACGTCTGGATTGGCGGCAGCGTCGTCATCTGCCCCGGCGTTACTATCGGTGACAACAGCGTTATAGGCGCAGGCTCGGTGGTGACCAAAGATGTGCCCGCTAACGTGGTGGCGGCTGGCAACCCTTGCAAGGTGCTTCGGGCGATGACGGCACAGGAGCTTGAAGGCGTCATCCAGCGGTGAACAGGGACCATGAATGCTATTGCTATCTGATTGATAGAAAAGCGACTTTCAGATTGTTTTGCATTCAGTGCTTATGTTCGGGGCCGCTTGGTCGATACTGTTGAGTGCAGGAGGAACCCTATGGATATATCAAGTTCTGCAAATGCGTCGTTTGGTTCTGCTCTGATGACGGCCAGTCTGGCCAAGAAACAGCAGACCCAAGAGGGCGAAGCTGCGCTGAAGCTGCTGCAAAACGCAGCGCAATCAGCGCCGGTTGCACCGACATCGGCCAGCGCTTCTCTGGGAAGCAAGATCGATATTCGCGTCTGACCCTAATGAAAAAGCCCCCATCTCGCGATGGGGGCTTTTTTATCTCTGCGATTTGCGGGATCAGACCGGGAAAGGAGCCGGCGCCTCGAAGGTCATCCGCTCGCCACTACGGGGGTGGCTGATGGTCAGCATGGCCGCATGCAGGTAGAGATGGGGCGCCGCCGCCAGCGCATCCGGATGGGCGTAGAGGTTGTCACCCAGGATCGGGTGCCCCAGCTCCAGCATATGGACGCGCAACTGGTGCGAGCGACCTGTGATGGGGGTCAGCTTGATCAGGCTGTTGCCGTTCTCCACCTTCAGTTTCTGCCACAGGGTCAGGGCGTGACGCCCCTCTTCGTGGTCAACTTTTTGTTTCGGGCGGTTGGGCCAGTCGACGCAGAGCGGTAGATCTACCTGACCCGACTCTGCCTCCGGCTCACCCCACACCCAGGCGAGGTAGTGCTTCTCGGTCTCCCGCTCGCGAAATTGCCGACTCAGCTCCCGATGAGAGTTGGGATTGAGAGGAATGACGATGACGCCAGTGGTGGACATGTCGAGGCGATGAGCTGCCGCCGCCTTGGGGTGCTGTTGTTTCACCCGATGCAGGACGCTGTCTTCATTCTCGGGGCCGCGCCCGGGGACGCTTAGCAGGCCAGTGGGCTTGTTGACCACCATGATGTCCTTGTCCTTGAACAGGATATCGAGCCAGGGTTCCAGAGGCGGTGAGTATTCAAACATAAATGTCTCGCATCAGAAGGTGGGGGCAAGCCCCCATCAGTTATGGGTAACCACGACAAAGCGGCCTTGGGTATCCAGTTTGAGCTGGGTCTGGCCGCTGTCGGTCGGTACCTTGTCAGTTATGGGTGACCACGATAAAGCGGATGGCATCCAGCTTGAGTTGGGTCTGATCGATCAGGTGGTGCAATTCTGCCTGCAGATTGCGCAGATAATCCAGTTCGCTGTCGCGCACGTTCGGGTTGACTGCCTTGAGCGCTTCCAGACGATCCAGATCCTGCTGCAGGGTCTGCGCCATCTGGGTGCGGGCCTTGTCGACAATCCCGGCTTTCAGCTCTTCGGCAATGGCCTGGCCCTTGCCAATCAGACCGTGGATCACCGGTTGGGATGCAGTCACGAGCTTGCTGCCGAGGTGGCGATTGACCGGCGTCAGCTGGCGGTTGAAGGCATCGAACGCCACTTTCTCACCCAGATTCTGGCCGTTCTTGTCCATCAGCAGACGGATCGGCGTCGGCGGCATGAAGCGGTAGAGCTGGGGATGGGCCGCAGACTCGGCAACGAAGATCAGCTCAAGCAGGATGGAGCCGATGGGCAGTGCCTTGTTCTTGAGCAGTGCGACCGAGGTGGCACCGATCTCGGAGCCCAGGATCAGGTCGATACCGCCGCGCATCATGGGGTGATCCCAGGAGAGCAGCGCCATGTCATCCCGCGACAGGGCAGTGTTGCGATCGAAGGTGATGGTCATGCCGTCTTGCGGCAAGCCCGGGAAGCTGGAGACCAGCATGTGATCCCCGGGGGTCAGCACCAGCGCGTTCTCGCCACGGTCATCCTGATTGACGCCGATCTCGTCGAACATCTTGAGAGCGAAGGAGATCATGCCGGTGTCGTCATCTTCGGCGGCCAGCTTGTCGACCAGCTGCTGGGCGGCGGCACCACCGCTGGAGTGGATCTCCAGCAGGCGATCGCGACCCTGCTCCAGTCGAGCCTTGAGCGGCTCGTGCAGTTCGCG
>NZ_CP147026.1:3855000-4077500 GCF_056632455.1 Aeromonas sp. MTB | reverse complement strand
ATCGAGTAGGGCGGGACACGTGACATCCTGTCTGAATATGGGGGGACCATCCTCCAAGGCTAAATACTCCTGACTGACCGATAGTGAACCAGTACCGTGAGGGAAAGGCGAAAAGAACCCCTGTGAGGGGAGTGAAATAGAACCTGAAACCGTGTACGTACAAGCAGTGGGAGCCCTTCGGGGTGACTGCGTACCTTTTGTATAATGGGTCAGCGACTTACATTTTGTAGCGAGGTTAACCGTATAGGGGAGCCGTAGGGAAACCGAGTCTTAACTGGGCGTCTAGTTGCAAGGTGTAGACCCGAAACCGGGTGATCTAGCCATGGGCAGGTTGAAGGTTGAGTAACATCAACTGGAGGACCGAACCCACTAACGTTGCAAAGTTAGGGGATGACCTGTGGCTGGGGGTGAAAGGCCAATCAAACTCGGAGATAGCTGGTTCTCCCCGAAAGCTATTTAGGTAGCGCCTCGGACGAATACTACTGGGGGTAGAGCACTGTTTGGGCTAGGGGGTCATCCCGACTTACCAACCCCATGCAAACTCCGAATACCAGTAAGTAATATCCGGGAGACACACGGCGGGTGCTAACGTCCGTCGTGAAGAGGGAAACAACCCAGACCGCCGGCTAAGGTCCCAAAGTTCTGGTTAAGTGGGAAACGATGTGGGAAGGCTCAGACAGCTAGGATGTTGGCTTAGAAGCAGCCATCATTTAAAGAAAGCGTAATAGCTCACTAGTCGAGTCGTCTGCGCGGAAGATGTAACGGGGCTCAAACCAGGCACCGAAGCCGCGGATTCACACTTATGTGTGAGTGGTAGGGGAGCGTTCTGTAAGTCTGCGAAGGTGTATCGAGAGGTATGCTGGAGATATCAGAAGTGCGAATGCTGACGTAAGTAACGATAAAGGGGGTGAAAAGCCTCCTCGCCGGAAGACCAAGGGTTCCTGTCCAACGTTAATCGGGGCAGGGTGAGTCGACCCCTAAGGCGAGGCCGAAAGGCGTAGTCGATGGGAAGCAGGTTAATATTCCTGCACGACTTGTAATTGCGATGGGGGGACGGAGAAGGCTAGGTGGGCCAGGCGACGGTTGTCCTGGTGAAAGTGCGTAGGTGGTGTTTCTAGGCAAATCCGGAGACACAACACTGAGACACGAGACGAACGCACTACGGTGCGGAAGCCATTGATGCCCTGCTTCCAGGAAAAGCCTCTAAGCTTCAGATTACAAGTCATCGTACCCCAAACCGACACAGGTGGTCGGGTAGAGAATACCAAGGCGCTTGAGAGAACTCGGGTGAAGGAACTAGGCAAAATAGAACCGTAACTTCGGGAGAAGGTTCGCTCTTGACAGTGAAGTCCCTTGCGGATGGAGCTGTCGGGAGTCGCAGTGACCAGATGGCTGGGACTGTTTATCAAAAACACAGCACTCTGCAAACACGAAAGTGGACGTATAGGGTGTGACACCTGCCCGGTGCCGGAAGGTTAATTGATGGGGTTAGCGCAAGCGAAGCTCTTGATCGAAGCCCCGGTAAACGGCGGCCGTAACTATAACGGTCCTAAGGTAGCGAAATTCCTTGTCGGGTAAGTTCCGACCTGCACGAATGGTGTAACCATGGCCATGCTGTCTCCACCCGAGACTCAGTGAAATCGAATTCGCCGTGAAGATGCGGTGTACCCGCGGCTAGACGGAAAGACCCCGTGAACCTTTACTACAGCTTGGCACTGAACATTGAACCTACATGTGTAGGATAGGTGGGAGGCTTTGAAGGCGTGACGCCAGTTGCGCTGGAGCCGTCCTTGAAATACCACCCTTGTATGTTTGATGTTCTAACGCAGGCCCATGAATCTGGGCCGCGGACAGTGCCTGGTGGGTAGTTTGACTGGGGCGGTCTCCTCCCAAAGAGTAACGGAGGAGCACGAAGGTTGGCTAATCCTGGTCGGACATCAGGAGGTTAGTGCAATGGCATAAGCCAGCTTAACTGCGAGACGGACAGGTCGAGCAGGTACGAAAGTAGGTCATAGTGATCCGGTGGTTCTGAATGGAAGGGCCATCGCTCAACGGATAAAAGGTACTCCGGGGATAACAGGCTGATACCGCCCAAGAGTTCATATCGACGGCGGTGTTTGGCACCTCGATGTCGGCTCATCACATCCTGGGGCTGAAGTCGGTCCCAAGGGTATGGCTGTTCGCCATTTAAAGTGGTACGCGAGCTGGGTTCAGAACGTCGTGAGACAGTTCGGTCCCTATCTGCCGTGGGCGTTGGATGATTGAAGGGAGTTGCTCCTAGTACGAGAGGACCGGAGTGAACGAACCTCTGGTGTTCGGGTTGTCACGCCAGTGGCACTGCCCGGTAGCTAAGTTCGGAATCGATAACCGCTGAAAGCATCTAAGCGGGAAGCGAGCCCTGAGATGAGTCATCCCTGACCCCTTGAGGGTCCTAAAGGGCCGTTGGAGACCACAACGTTGATAGGTGGGGTGTGTAAGCGCGGCGACGTGTTGAGCTAACCCATACTAATTACCCGTGAGGCTTAACCATACAACACCCAAGAAGTGTTCTAAGGCTTGTAGCAAATACGAAGCGAACTACTTACATCAGCTTTCTCAGATTGAAGAATTTGCCTGGCGGCCATAGCGCCGTGGAACCACCTGATCCCATGCCGAACTCAGAAGTGAAACGCGGTAGCGCCGATGGTAGTGTGGCATTCGCCATGCGAGAGTAGGACACTGCCAGGCACCCAATACAAGAAACCCCGCTCATCGAGCGGGGTTTTTTATTGCCTTAAATTTATTGAATCGTCTGATATTTGGCCTGACTTATTCCTTTCTTCTGTTTTTATTGTTACTCGCTGTTGTCTTTCGGTTCAACGAATAGCCTGATGTTACGCTTTTACTCTTTCTTCATGTAAAGCAGTTACTCTGTATGGCAGGACTGGCATCGCCATAACCCGTGAATCCCATGATCGCCTATACGTCGTGATCTCTTGCTTGGGATCTCTGCTTCCTGAGTTAGCTGCTCCCTCTTTTTAAGCCGCAACCCCATCGTCCCTGCTTTTCTATGACGGTGTTAACCGGCCCTGACTTTATTCCGAAGAGGGGTTATTGGCGGTAGCAACATGCAGGAGCCGTGGTCGCTGCGTTGGGTCGTTGTTGTTTGGGGCAATAAGGAAATGGGAAGGGATGCTCGCAGGAACGCAGAGGTTCGATGTTGATAGGTGATCTTGTGGCCGCTGTTGAGCCCACAGGTGAGAAGATCAAGAAAGGAGTTGAAGAAGACTAATGTGTTGAGCTCTATGAGGAGTGGCAAATCGCAGGCAAATAAAAAGCCCACGCAACATGGTTGCATGGGCTCGGTATGAATGGCGGAGGAGGTGGGATTTGAACCCACGGATGGTCGCCCATCGCCGGTTTTCAAGACCGGTGCATTCAGCCGCTCTGCCACCCCTCCGCAGCAGTGCGGCGAATATTACCATGCTGATCCGGCTTGTAAATCCCCGTCCGGTTCGATTGCTGGTTAATTGCACGAAACGACATGAAAAAGTGGCAATCAGGGCGCATCAAGCGCTTTTTTGGCCAGATAACTTGACTTGAAAACAGACTCAACCACTATAGTGGCCTCTATCATATCCTCTGCAAGATAACGTTATGACTATTAAAAATGCCCTGTTTTGCGCGCTGGCTGGTGTGACCCTGCTGGCGACGCCGGTACATGCAAGCGAGCTTACCAAAAGCGATGTCGAGCAAATCGTTCGCGACTATCTGGTCAAGAATCCCGAGATCCTGGTCGAGATGTCCAATGCCCTGCGTGCCAAGCAGGAGAGCCAGCAGGCCGAGAGTGACAAGGCGCTGATCAAGGCTCACTCCAAGCAGCTTTATGCCAATCAGGATCCCGAGATGGGGAATCCGAAGGCGTCGCTGACTATTGTAGAGTTTTTCGATTACAACTGCGGTTACTGCAAACGGGCCCATCCGCTGGTCAAGCAGCTGATGGCGGAAGATAAAGATATCCGTTACATCTACAAGCAGTTCCCCATTCTGAGCGAGTCCTCCTACTTCGCAGCTCGTGCTGCGCTGGCTGTCCAGCTGGGTCAGCCTGACAAGTACCAGGCGTTCCACGAGAAGCTCTATACCCATCAGGGCCCGCTCGCTGATGAAGCACAGGTCAAGCAGTTGGCTGTGGCGGCCGGTGTGGACTGGAGCAAGGTGGAAGCCAAGATCAAGGATGGCAGCATTGACCAGAACCTCGGTACCAACCGTGCGCTGGCTGAAGCGCTCGGTATCTCCGGTACCCCGGCCTTCATCATCGGTGATCAGATCCTGCGCGGTGCCCCCCGTGATCTGGCCAGCCTGAAGGGGTTTATCAAGGACGTGCGTGCCGGCAAGAGCATTCAATAAGCAGTTGTCATGGTCGAGGGCCCAGCGCCCCGGCCAGATACAGAAAGAGGGTCGGTATCACTACCGGCCCTCTTTTTTATTATGTCCTTTGGCACAAGTGGTCGTCGCGAAAGGACCATAACAACGTGCTCAGGACCCGGCCTGTTGGCCTCAGTAACAAGTATTAGCAGAGTCGTTCGGAGTCTATTGATAAATATTTCACCTTGCAGAGGCGTGTCGTGAGCATTGCTTAATTCCGGTCAAGATTTTTTCTGCTGCTTGCCTTAGAATCGCCGCCCGTTGCAGGAGAAACCCCTATGTTAGTTGATATTTTACGGCTGGTTTTTATAGCCGGAGGCCTCGTATTCATCTTTATGCTGGTGCAAGCCTGCTGGCGGAAGAAGCAGAGTGGATCCTTTGAGGCGACCCCCTTCTGGCCGGTGGCGTTGATCGGTGGGGTTGCCAACTTTCTCGATACCCTGGGGGTGGGCAGCTTTGCGGTAAAGACCGCCTGTTACAAGCAGTTCAAGCTGATCGATGATCGGGTGCTGCCGGGTACCCTAAATGGGCAGTGCGTGCTGCCGACCGTGACTCAGTCGCTGATCTTCGTCGGCGCAGTCGCAGTGGAGCCGCTGACGCTGATCAGCATGATGATGGCCGCCGCAGCTGGCGCAGCCTGGGGCGCTCGTCATGTGGCCTCGTTTGATCGGCAGACCATCCGGCTGGTGATGGCTATCTCCTTACTGGTCGTTGCAGGGCTTATCTTTGCCGGTCTGCTGGGCCTTTTCCCTGTAGGCGGCGATGCGATGGGGCTCAGCGGCTACAAGTTGGCGATTGCCCTGCTTGGCAATTTCATCTTCGGGGTACTGATGAATGTCGGTATAGGCCTGTTTGCCCCCTGCATGACGCTGGTTTATCTGCTGGGGATGAATCCGCTGGCGGCGTTTCCGATCATGATGGGCTCCACCGCCGTGCTTAGCGTTTTCTCCGCAGGCACCTTTATCCGCAAAGGGGCGTTTGATGCCAAGGCGGTGCTGGCGGTAGCCATCTTCGGGCCCATCGGTGTGGTGCTGGCAGCCATGCTGGTCAAATCCATGGATATGGAGATGCTGAAGTGGCTGGTTGCCTTTATCGTCATCTATACCTCCTGGACCATGTACGCCTCTTGGCGGACGGTGCGTCGCTCCCCTGTGCAGCTGACGGTGGAGAGCGCAGGCTAGCCTGTACCAGTGCAGCTTCGGCCTTGGCCCCCAGAAAAACATAGAGGCCAAGCGCCAGCAACAAACCCACCGCACACCCCATCACCCCGACCGCAGGCCAGAGCAGCTCGCTCTGGCCGAGCGAACCCTTGAACAGCAGCAACAACCCCTCGATGGAGACCGCGATCAGAATGGCGGCGATAAAGCGGGTGATGGTGCGGCGAATGGCGCTGTGGCGGAAGATATCCTTATGCAGCAGTACCTCCTCTTCCAGAATGGTCTTGCCCAGATCGAACACCGCCAGTGCCAGCGTCAGGAAGATGATGGCGCTAAAGGCGCCGAGCTGGTTCTGCTGCTCGCCGCACAATAGCTGGTAGAGCTGCTCCAGCCCGTGCCAGATGAGCGTCGCGACGATGAGAAACAGCGCCATGCTGAGCAACACATAGACCGCCTTGAACCAGGGCATGGCGCGGCGGCGCTCCCTGTCTCCCATCAACCAACCAATCAGCTGATTCAGACAGACGGTGATCTCCCGTCCTTGCCCCTGCACGATAAGGTGCAGCCGGTTATGGGCCGCCGGTGCCGCAGGCTGGATGCACATCGGCCCCAGATAGTGGTCAATGCTGACGACAAAGGGATACCCCTTGAGCGAGGCAAGGGGGGCACTGAGCAGCCCCTGCAGTAGCGGGGTCAGCTCCTCCTGATACTCCTGATAGCGCCGCAGCACATCGATGGGGCTCATCTCTGCCATATGGACCTCGGTGACGTGGGCTCTTGTGGTGAATGTGCAAATAGTGGGCCTGCTTTATGACAGGGATGGCGGGGCAAGTTGCACCAGAGAATGACAAATCGGTGGATGACGAGGGAGTAATGCACCAGAAATGGGCGTATTGCCGCCCTGTGTGGTGATGGAGGCACTGCAATAGAAAAGGGCCCGTGACGGGCCCTTTTGCGACAACCAGCGGCGATTTAGCCAGCCAGCTTGGCGAAGCTGCGTTCGGCGGCGGCCAGAGTGTGTTCAATCTCCTTGTCGCCGTGAGCCAGCGACAGGAAGCCTGCCTCGTAGGCGCTCGGCGCCAGATAGACGCCCTCTTCGAGCATCAGGTGATAGAAGCGCTTGAAGCGTTCCATATCGCAGCGAGTGACCTGCTCGTAGCGGGTGATTTCGCTCTCTTCGGTGAAGAAGAAGCCGAACATGCCGCCCACATAGTTGATGGCGAGCGGGATACCGTGTTTGGCGGCGGCAGCTTTCAGTCCCTCGGCAACACGAGCTGTCTTGGCGCTCAGCTGCTCATAGAGACCCGGCTCCAGCAGCAGATCCAGCATGGTCAGACCGGCCGCCATGGCCACCGGGTTGCCGGAGAGAGTCCCCGCCTGATAGACAGGGCCGGTCGGGGCAATGTGCTGCATCACCTTCTTCTTGCCGCCGAAGGCGCCGACAGGCATGCCGGCACCGATGATCTTGCCGAGGGTGGTGAGATCCGGGTCGATGTTGTAGTGACCCTGAGCACCGCGCAGGGAGACGCGGAAGCCGGTCATCACCTCGTCCAAGATCAGCAGGGCACCGAACTCGTCACATATGGCGCGCAGCCCTTCCAGGAAGCCGGGGACCGGCGGGATGCAGTTCATGTTGCCTGCGACCGGCTCGACGATGATACAGGCGATCTCGCTGCCGTACTGGGTGAAGGCTTCACGCACCGAATCCAGATCGTTGAAGACGCAGGTCAGGGTGTGTTTGGCGAAATCGGCCGGAACGCCCGGGCTGTTGGGCTGACCCAGGGTCAGGGCGCCGGAACCTGCCTTGACCAGCAGGGAGTCGGCGTGGCCGTGGTAGCAGCCCTCGAATTTGACGATCTTGTCGCGGCCGGTGTAGCCACGGGCCAGACGGATGGCGCTCATGGTGGCTTCGGTGCCGGAGTTGACCATCCGCACCTGCTCCATGGAGGGGACGATCTGGCGGACTTTCTCGGCCATCAGCACTTCGATCTCGGTCGGAGCACCGTAGCTCAGCCCCTTCTCAACGGCCTTGATGACGGCGGCTTTGATGGCCGGGTGGTTGTGACCCAGCAGCATGGGGCCCCAGGAGCCGATGTAATCCACGTAGGCCTGACCATCCACATCATAGAGATAGGCGCCATCGGCGTGATCGATGAAGCGGGGCGTGCCGCCGACCCCATTGAAGGCGCGGACCGGTGAGTTGACGCCACCCGGAATGGTCTGGCGGGCCTGTTCAAACAGCTGATCTGATTTTGACATGGATCATCCTTAATGGGATTTTGGTCGTCACACAAGGGATTGCAGCCGATTGAGACTCGGCAGGCCGGAGCATCAGGAGTATGCTTTGCGCTCTCGCCACCCGGACTCTCGGTCTGCTCCCGTGACAAAAATTTAACGGGCCGACTATAGCAGAAAGCCCCAGCCCTGGGCAGCCGAGCAACGCGCCGGGTGATCCTGATCTCAGCTAGCTGACGATATGGTTTTTCCAAGTTGGTGTAACAAGATGGCGCAACAAGCTCTCTCCTCTGAAGCCGATACCTCTGCGCGGGGGCCGCTTTCCCGCATTATCCGGCAAGACAAGATGCCCTTGCTGGTGCTGCTGCTGGCGGCGCTGGTCGGCACCCTGGCCGGACTGGTGTGCGGTCTGTTCGAATCTGGTGTCCACTGGCTGGCAGAACAACGCATCGCCTTGCTGGCAGACCGTCCCTGGTGGCAGCTCGGTCTGCTTGGCTTTGGCTTCAGCGCCTTGCTGGGATTTGTCGGTTACTTCCTCACTCATACCTTTGCCCCGGAAGCGGGTGGTTCCGGCATTCCCGAGATCGAGGGGGCGATGGACGATCTGCGCCCGGTGCGGTGGTGGCGAGTGTTGCCGGTCAAGTTCTTCGGCGGCATCTGTACCCTGAGCTCCGGTATGGTGCTGGGGCGGGAGGGGCCTTCGGTACAGATCGGCGGCAACCTCGGCAAGATGGTGGCGGATATCTTCCGGTTGCCCAAGGAGCATGGCCATGCCCTGCTGGCAGCCGGTGCGGCGGGCGGTCTGGCGGCAGCCTTCAATGCGCCGCTGGCGGGCATCCTGTTCGTGATGGAGGAGATGCGACCGCAGTTTCGCTACTCCTTTCTGGCCATCAAGGCGGTGGGGATCTCCGCCATTATGGCGACCCTGATGCTGCAGAACATGAAAGGGCAGGGGGCGGTGATCACCTTGCCCCACTACGATGCGCCAGCCCTCAAGGCGCTCTGGCTGTTCCTCTTTATGGGGGCCACCTTCGGGGTGCTGGGTTTTGTCTTCAACAAGCTGGTGCTGGCCTGTCAGGATGGTTATCTGGCGCTGCACCAGAACAAGCGCCACCGTTTTGTGGCCATCGGCATGCTGGTCGCCGGAACGTTTGGCGTGCTGTCGCTGTTTGCTCCCGCGGTGACGGGGGGCGGCACCGAGCTTATTCCTCATCTGATGGGGGATGAGTATGCGATGGCGACCCTGTTCCTCATCTTCTCGGTGCGGTTGGTCGCGACCCTCATCTGCTTCTGCTCCGGTGCCCCGGGCGGGGTGTTTGCGCCGACCCTGGCATTGGGCACCTTGTTTGGCGTGGTGTTTGGCCATCTGTTTCATGCGGCGTTTCCCGAGCTTGGCATCGAGCCCGGCGCCTTTGCCATCGCCGGAATGGGGGCGCTGTTTGCTGCCACCGTGCGTGCCCCCATCACCGGTATCGTGCTGGTCACCGAGATGACCGACAACTATCAGCTGATCCTGCCGATGATGATCACCACGGTCGGTGCGACTCTGGTTGCCCAGTGGCTGGGGGGGCGGCCCATCTATTCCCAGATCCTGGAGCGAACTTTACGGCTCGCCGCGCGTCAAAAGCGGGGTGATGGCAGCGCCACGGCCAGTTAATTTTTCCCTTTATCGCCTGTGACCCCGGTCAGGGCGGTATAGTGAAGGGAGAGGCGCTGCCGTAAATGGCGTGATAACGGGATGAGGGGCTATGTCCAATCTATTGAAGTTATTGGTCGTGTTAGCCGTTGGCGGGCTCATCGGTTACTTTGTCGGGAACCGTCAGGAGCTGGCCCAGAGTAGTCTGTTGGTGGTACAGCAGGAGACGCTGGATCGTCAGGGCAAGGCTATCGGCCAGCTCAAGACCGAATTGGGGGTGAAAGATACCCAGCTGGCGACCCAGAAAGCGGCATTCGAGCAGTTGCAGACCACCCTGAAAAGTCAGGAGGCGCAGGTGCAGGAGCTCAAGCGCCAGCTGGCCTTTTTCGAGCGGATCATGCGCCCCACCGGCGAACAGGTGGGGGTGGTGATCGACAACCTGACCCTGCAGGAGACCAGCATTCCCGGTCGTTACCACTACCGTCTAGCCCTGACCCAGCCTGCCAAGAAGCGGGAGCTGTTCCGTGGTCAGGTGCAGATCCGGGTCGAGGGGAGCCTGGCTGACAAGCCGAAGACGCTAACCGGCCGCGATCTTGGGATGAAGGTGAGCGAGTGGCGTTATGCCCTACGTTATTTCCAGCTGCTGGAAGGGAATTGGCAGTTGCCGGAAGGCTTTGTGCCGGATCGGATCCGTGTCACCATCAACAAGGATGGCAGGCAACCGGCGCAAGAGCTGCTGGTTGAGTGGGGCGAGGTGATCAAGCCGCTGGTCGCCGCACCGCCTGCTCCGGTTCCCGCGGCCGGTTAAACGTGGTGAATACTTGAACTGAATGGTCGGGTATTGGATAATTTCGCGGTTTCCATGTTTGTGGATCTAATGGTTGTGAGGTCAGTAATGAGTGCAGTAGCAGAAGCCCCGCTGCCCATCCAGATGACGGATGCGGCGGCCAACAAGGTGAAGAACCTGATCACCGAGGAAGAGAATCCCGAGCTGAAGCTGCGGGTATACATCACGGGTGGGGGCTGCTCCGGTTTCCAGTATGGCTTTACCTTTGATGAGAAGATCAACGACGGGGACACCGTAGTCGAGAAGAATGGCGTCACCATGGTGATCGATCCCATGAGCCTGCAATATCTGGTAGGCGGCAGTGTGGATTACACCGAGGGTCTGGAAGGTTCACGCTTCACCGTGACCAACCCCAATGCCACCACGACCTGTGGCTGTGGCTCCAGCTTCTCCATCTGATCGGCGTATCGGTCTGATGAAACGGCTCTCGGCAACGAGGGCTGTTTTTGTTTGTGGTGCTCAGTGCGCTCCATCAAACAGCATTTCTCTGAAACAACAAAGGCGCCTTGATGGCGCCTTTGTTGTTTGCAGAATGGCTTAGCGGGAGCTTGCCGCCGCGACCAGCGGAATCCGGTTCACCGCCTTGCCCATGTAGGCGAGGGTAATGGTCACAATGATGCAGGTGAAGCTCAGCCACATGTAGGGCAGGTAGTCGAGGGTTGCCACCCCCAGCACCCCGGCCATGAAGATGCCGTTGTCGCTCCAGGGCACCATGCCGCAGGTGAGGGTGCCGCCAAACTCGGCGTTGCGAGAGAGGTTCTTGCGCGCCAGTCCCAGTCGGTCGTAGTTCTTGGCCATGATCTTGGGGGTCAGGATCAGCGATACATACATGGCCGAGCCAAACACATTGGCCAGAAACGCGGTGCCGATGGTGTGGCTGGTCAGGCTGCCGACGCTATTGATGCGCTTCTCGAAGGCGCTGGCGATCACTTCCAGAATGCCGACCTTCTCCAGCAGACCGCCAAACCCGAGACCGAAGATGATGACCGCGACCGAGCCCAGCATGGACTCCATGCCGCCGCGACCGAGAATGTTGTCGATAAAATCGATGCCGGAGGTGATGGCAAACGGACTATAAGCCGAGTGCATCGCCTTGACCGGATCCATGCCCTGGAAGGCGATGGCCCAGATCAGGCCCAGCAGGGCGCCGAAGCTGATCACCGGGAAGGCGGGCTTGCGATTGGCCAACAGGCCCAGCACCAGCACCACCGGCACTATGGCCAGCGGGGTGATGTTGAACTGGTTGTCGAGGGCCTCCATCACCAGATTGACCTGCTCCAGGCTGACGTTGCCTGAATACTGCATGCCCACCACGGTGAACAGCACGGCGGTGATGACATAGGAGAGCAGGCTGATGGGCAGCATCCCCTTGATATGCTCCACCACGTCGACGTTGGACATGGTCGAGGCCAGTACCACGGAGTCGGAGAGCGGAGATAGCTTGTCACCGAAGTAGACGCCGGAGAGCACGGCACCGGCGACCAGCGGCGCAGGCACGCCGAGACTGTGGCCGATCCCCATCATGGCGATACCGGCGGTGGCGGCAGAGCCCCAGGAGGTGCCGGTGGCCAGCGAGGTCAGGGAGCAGATGATCAGGGTTGCCAGCAGGAAGATGGACGGATGGATCACCTTGAGGCCGAAGTAGATGATGCTGGGAACAATGCCGCCGGCAATCCAGGTGCCGACCAGAGCACCGACGGAGACCAGGATCAGGATGGCCCCCATCCCCTTGGCAACGCCGTCAACGGCAGCCTGCTCCAGGGATTTGTAATCGTGGCCGAGTTTGATGCCAAGTCCCATGATGACGAACCAGGCGATGAACAGCGCCAGCTGGATCGGCAGATCGAGCACGCTGGTGAACGAGAATGCCAGGGCCAGGAAAATGGCCAGACAGGCAAACACCTGTGCCATGCCCGGTAGTCGGATGTGGTTTTGTTGGTTTTGCATAGATACTTCCTAAACTCTTGCTCGCCAAGGTCACTCCCTCTCGTCCTGTGGATACATCGATCCCGAGGAGGCAACCCAAAAAGAGGCCGCAATCTACCACAAACCCGGCGGGTTAAAGCCCCATCAAATTGGCAAAAAAGCACATTTGATTGAAAAAATCACAAATTAGTTGATCTCATAACCCGTTTTTGAGCGGCCTGTTGACACAGGGGGTCACATACGAAGCTTGCCTGTGACGCCACTTGCATCCCCAGCAGATGAAGATGATAATTATTATCAATTGTTGGTTGGGGAGAAAAAAATGCGCTGGATATTGCGGGGTATGATGTTGCTGGTGGCGGTGGCCGTACTCGCATGGGGTCAGGATAAAGAGTACGGCACCTGGAGTGTAGGTTTTCTGCTGGCTGCCTGGGTGATGCTGGAGCCTGGATTGCGGCCCGCCCTGATCTTGCTGCCAGTGGCCGGGTTGACCGGTATCGTTACCCTGCTCTGGCAGCAGCCATGGTTATGAGCTTTTGACGGGAGCCTGCTTAATCTTCTGCTGTGCCACCTTGAGCGATTCGACCACCAGCTTCTCCATTTCGGTGCGCTTGGCGTCGGTCAGGAAGTAGATCATGTCGACATTGTGGCGAATATAGTGGGCCGGAAGCTGGTTGAGGGTAAGGCAGCAGAGGTCTGCCATCTGATCGCTGTTGAGCTTTTGCTGCAGCCCCTGTTTCTCAATCTCCTTGAGCACCAGATGTTCGTAAAAGTTGTGAATGTCGGTATCCAGTATCATATGCGTTCCTTGGCATGACGATGAGCGGGGAGTCGTCAAAAGCATAGCCATAACAAGGAGTAAAAACAAAAGGCCCATCACTTTCGTGATGGGCCTTTTGCGTAATGAATGGTGCGAAGAGAGGGACTCGAACCCTCACATCCGTGGGACACTAACACCTGAAGCTAGCGCGTCTACCAATTCCGCCACCTTCGCACACTGATTTTCTCCAGCTGGTTTTTAAATGCGGTTGGAGCGCATTGCTCTGTGTTTACATGTCAGAATCATGGTGCGAAGAGAGGGACTCGAACCCTCACACCCGGGGGGCACTAACACCTGAAGCTAGCGCGTCTACCAATTCCGCCACCTTCGCACATTCGGGTTTCCAGTCTGGATTTACATGCTGTCTGGATAAAGCATGGTGCGAAGAGAGGGACTCGAACCCTCACATCCGTGGGACACTAACACCTGAAGCTAGCGCGTCTACCAATTCCGCCACCTTCGCACATTGTGTTACCAGTTTTGATTTACATGCTGTCTGGAGAAGCATGGTGCGAAGAGAGGGACTCGAACCCTCACACCCGGGGGGCACTAACACCTGAAGCTAGCGCGTCTACCAATTCCGCCACCTTCGCACATTCGGGTTTTCTAGTTGGATTTACATGCTGCTGAATCAGCATGGCAGTATTGGTGCGAAGAGAGGGACTCGAACCCTCACATCCGTGGGACACTAACACCTGAAGCTAGCGCGTCTACCAATTCCGCCACCTTCGCATCACTGCGGAGGGGGATTCTATAGAGTTTTGGGGGAGCGTCAACAGCCAAAGGGGACTTTTTTCGCTGTTGACGCCCAAAGTGGCGCCAAGGGTACAAAACTTCAGCAATTAGCCGACGTCTGGCATTCAGTAACGGCCCAATGCGTTCTGATACATCCGTTCATACTGGGTGACCGAGTCAGGCCAGTTGAAGCGGGTGTTCATGGCATTGCGTTGTACCTTGGCAAAACGCTCCTTGTCCTGCAGGAAATAGAGCAGGCTGCGGCGCATGGTATCGAGCAGGATGGCGGCAGTCGGATCGTTAAAGCAGAAGCCGGTGGCATGCTCGGGATCTGCATCCCAATCCACCACGGTATCTTTCAGACCACCCACAGCGCGCACCAGTGGCAGGGTACCATAGGCGAGGCTGTACATCTGGTTGAGGCCGCAAGGCTCGAACAGCGAGGGCATCAGGAAGAAGTCGGCACCGGCTTCGACCAGATGAGCCAGCCGATCGTCATAGGTGTTGATGAAGGCGAGCTTGCCCGGATAATCCCGGGCCATGGTTTGCAGTTGCGTGGCGAGCGCAGGATCGCCAGAGCCGACGATCACCACTTGTACCTGATGGTGGAGGAATTTCTCCAGCGCAGGGAGCAGCAGGGGGACGCCCTTCTGCTCGGTCAGGCGGCAAACCATGCCGTAGATGGGCAAGTCCGCCACGGCCAGTCCCGCTTCCTGCTGCAGGCTCTCTTTGCAGATCTGTTTGCCAGCCATGTTGTCGATGCTGTAGGTCGCAGGCAGGAATTCGTCGAACTCAGGATCCCAGTCCTTGTAGTCGCAGCCGTTGAGGATGCCGCAGAGATCCGCCGCCCGTTGCTGGAAGATATGCGCCATGCCGTGGGCGCCGAGGTGAGTCAGCAGCTCCTGGGCATAGTTGGGGCTGACCGCATTGATCTTGTCGGCGTAAAGCACCCCGCACTTGAGCAGATTGACATGACCGTAGTCGTAGTTGATGCGGCGTTCGTAGTCGGCGATCTCGGGCATGGCCCAGAACTGCTCGCGGCCAAACACCCCCTGAAACGCCGCGTTGTGAATGCTGATCACGCTGCGGGTTTGCTGGAAGAAGGGGTTGTGGGCGTGACGGGTTTTCAGCAGCAGTGGCAGCAGGCCGGTGTGCCAGTCATTGCAGTGGGCGATATCCGGAGCAAAGCCGAGCTGCTCGCAGGCATGGAGGGCCGCGGCCGAGAAGAAGGCAAAGCGCTCGCCATTATCCGGATAGGCCTGATTGTTCTCGGCGTAGAGCTGGGGACGATCGAAATATTGCGGGCAGTCAAGCAGATAGACGCAGACGCCATCCAGCTCCATCTGGTAGATGCGATAACCGATATCCGGCAGCCCGGGGTGGGTTGGCAACCAGCGTGACGCAACCAGTCTGGCCTCATCCCGTCGCTTTATCGTCTTGTAGAAGGGCAACATGATCCTGACATCATGTCCCTTCTGGGCCAGGTACATCGGCAGGGCTCTGGCGACATCGGCCAGGCCCCCGGTCTTGACCAGCCCCTCAACTTCCGAGGCAACAAACAGGATTTTCAGTGGGTTAATAGCCAACTCTTGCTCCCTTAGGTACCACCACGATACCGCCTTCGGATACGGTAAATCGCTCTCTATCGTGGTCCAGATTTTCACCGATAACGGTGCCTGGCGCAATTTCAACGTTTTTATCAATGATCGCGCGCCGGATGGAGCACCCTTCACCAATCTTCACGTCCCCCAGCAGCACGGATTCACTGATATGGCTGCACGCGCCGATATTGCAGCGGAAACCAAGGATGGATCGCTGGATCTGGCTGCCCTGAATGAAGCAACCGGCGGAGATCAGCGAGTTGGCGATCTTCACCTTGCACTCGTCGCTGTCGATGAAGGTAGCAGGCGGCAGCGCCGGATAGTGGGTGTGCAGGGGCCACTTGCGGTTATAGAGGGAGAAGGGGGGATTGTCGGCCACCAGGTCCATGTGCGCTTGCCAATAAGAGTCGAGGGTGCCCACATCCCGCCAGTAGACGTGCGGTTTCTCGCCGGGGATGACGTTGGTGCTGTAGTCATAGACATAGACGGGGGCGCGCGGGTAGAGGCTCGGGATCACATCCTTGCCAAAGTCGTGGCTGGAGTTCTCCTCCGCGGCATCCCGCTTCAACTCGCGGCAGAGCGCATCGGTCTCGAAGATGTAGTTGCCCATGGAGACCAGCGCCTGGGTGGGATCACCGGGAATGTGTTTCGGCTGTTTCGGTTTTTCCTGAAAGCCGATCATCCGCCCTTCGGTATCGACCTCGATCACCCCGAAGGCGCTCGCCTCTTCGATGGGCATGCGAAGTGCCGCGACCGTCATGGCGGCGTTCTTCTGCTTGTGGAAGGTGACCATCTGGCTCACATCCATCTTGTAGATGTGGTCGGAGCCGAAGATGCAGACATGATCCGGTTCGGCCCGCTCGATAAACCCGAGGTTCTGGTAAATGGCGTCGGCGGTGCCGTCATACCAGCGTTTGCCCATCCGCATCTGGGCCGGGATGGGATCGATAAAGCGGTCGGTGATGCCGACGATATTCCACCCCTTCTTCATGTGCAGGTAGAGGGACTGTGATTTGAATTGGGTCAGTACATAGATGCGCAGAAAGTCGGCGTTGACGAAGTTGTTGAGGACAAAGTCGATCAGCCGGTAGCTGCCACCAAAGGGGACGGAAGGCTTGCTGCGGGTGGTGGTCAGAGGCTGCAGGCGAGTACCTTCGCCACCAGCCAGGATCATGGTCAAAATGCCTGCCATCGTATTTCTCTCCCTGAATTAACAACATGAAAAGGTTTTCAATGTTCGGTATAAAAACACCCCTAAAGGGGTGGTTTTTATCGTGTGCTTAATACCTTATCAGATGCCGGATGGCGCTCTCTAGCTGTTTTCTTGTGCTGCTTACACTTATTTACATTTTGCTCAGATAGACCTTGAATTTGGCATCACTGCTGATCACTTCAGTCCGTTTGAAGTGTGTCTCCAGTATAGGCTGGTAGCGCAAGAAGGCGTTGGCAACAATGGTCAGCGAACCATTTGGCAGCAAAAATTCCGGCGCCTTGGCCAGGAACTGCTCGGTTGCCGCATAGAAGGTTTTGAGACCCGCATGGAATGGCGGGTTGGAGACGATGTGCTGGAAACGGGTGGAGACATCCGAATAGACATCGGAAGCGGTGACCTTGCCCTGCAGACCGTTGATCGCCAGGGTGCGGCGGCTCGATTCGAGCGCCAGCGCGCTGATATCCACCATGTTGACCTGCAGTTCCGGATTGCGCTTGGCCAGCACAGACCCAATTACCCCGGCGCCGCAGCCGAAATCGAGCAATTCGCCCGTCATCGGCGGCACGGCGGCCAGCAGCATCTGGGTGCCGAGATCCAGCTCGGCGGCGCTGAAGACGCCGGGCAGCGCCAGCACGGTCAGCTCGGTATCACCGGCCTTGCACTGATAGCGGCCAAACCAGCTATCCAGATCGAACGGGGCGACCGGTTTGCAGAGCTCACCATGATAGAGGGAGCAGCGGCGGGCCGAATCGCGCTTGATCGGCTTTTCGCCATAGGGGGCCAGCAGCTTGTCGGCGCCATTGATGCCGCCGCGGTTTTCACCGGCGAGGAACAGATCGGCACCCGCTTCCATCAAGGGGGTCATCATGGCCAGCAGATATTGTGCCTCGGCCTTGGCCTTGGGCATCAGCAGTAACAGGGCATCGAAGCGCGGGGCACCACCTAGCTGGTGGTCGAACAGGATAGCCTCGCCGAGGGCGGCCTGCTGGCTGCGGTAGTAGCAGTAATCGGTGGTAAAGACGGTCAGGGTCCGGGCCAGGCTCGCCAGTTGGCGGGGGTAGTCATCCTCCAGCGCGCCGCAGACAAGTAGCCGCTTGCCGACAAAGAGGGCTTGGTTTCGTTCCAGCATCTGGCTGACGGCACTGATAGGGCTGCTCATCGGGTCTCTCCACGCAATTTTGGACGGCCATTATACATAGCCCCTTTCGCCTTGACATTTATGCCGTGTTCCCGAAATATGCCCAGACACCATTTTTTGACCAGAGATGACGAAATGCGGTTCAACGGGTTGAAACGAAAGCACAAAAAAAGCCTGAAATTCGGGCCTGCCGACGTTCGCGCGTAACCTCTCATCCCTGAGAAGCTTCAAACCCCGGTTGCGCACATCGTACCGGGGTTTTTTATTGCCATATGCGCGTCATTTAGGAGAAGGAGATCCCATGTTTCAAGGTTCAATCGTTGCGTTGATCACCCCGTTTCGACAGGGAAAGCTGGATGAAGAGGCGCTGCTGCGTCTGGTGGAGTGGCATATCGAACAGGGCACTCACGGCATTGTGCCGGTGGGCACCACGGGGGAAAGCCCGACCCTGACCCATGACGAGCACTGCCGGGTGGTGGAGCTGGTGGTCAAACAGGTCGCTGGCCGTATTCCGGTGATCGCCGGGGCGGGTTCCAACAATCCGGTCGAAGCCATCGAGTACACCCTCCATGCAGAGCGGGTGGGCGCCGATGCCACCCTGCATGTGGCCGGTTACTACAACCGCCCCAATCAGGAGGGGCTCTACCACCACTTCAAGGCGGTACACGACGCCACCGCCAAGCCGATCATCGTCTACAACATTCCGCCGCGTGCCATCGTCGACGTGCAGCCGGCGACCCTGGCCCGTCTGGCCGAGCTGCCGCGTATTGCCGGGGTGAAAGATGCCACCGGCGATCTTGCCCGCCCCTGGACCGAGCGCCAGCTGATCAAAAAGCCCTTCGCCTGGCTCTCCGGTGAAGATGCTACTGCCGTGGCCTACAACATCGGCGGTGGTCAGGGCTGTATCTCTGTGACCGCCAACGTGGCCCCCAAGCTGGTAGCCGAGGTGCAGAACCTCACGCTGGCTGGCAAGTGGCAAGAAGCGCGTGAACTGCAAGACCAGCTGATTCCGCTCCATCAGGCGATGTTTGCCGAGCCGAGCCCGGCTGGTGCCAAATATGCCGCTTCCCTGCTCGGTTTCTGCAGCGAGGAGTGTCGCCTGCCGGTGATGCCACTGTCGGAAGCGACCCGCGAGCGCATTCGCAACGCCATGCAGCAGCTCAACCTGCTGTAGTGCAAAACGGGTGAGCCAAGGCTCACCCATTTTGTTTTCGGCTTTTGTTTCTGGCCTTTGTATTTACGACATCGCCCTACTCAGGTTGCGTGATGCAGCCAGGCGGCGGTGGCCAGCTGCAACTCGACATACGCCGGATAGAGGAAGAGATCGGCCAGCTCGGCAGGCCACTCGTCATGCTCGTCCGACTGGGCTTGCAGATGGGCTTGCAGGTTGGTCAGGGCGGGTAGCCAGAGCACTGGTTGTGGCAGCGCGGCCGCACTGCGGGCGACCAGATCGATCCCCTGGTACAGGGCCGCGAGTGCCTGCTGTTGAATGCCTTCATCCTGCGGATGCTCCAGCCAGAGCTGCTCGTGATGCTGCCAGTGGCGCAGCCCTTCGCTTACCCCCGTTATGCCATCCATACCTTCATGTTCGACCAGCGCCTGCAGGGCCAGCGGTTTGCCAAGACCAGCCAGTCGATAGCCGCGCTGGGCCTTGGATTGGGCGCCGAGGCGCAGCCCGCCGATCCTGGCGAGGTGCCGGGCCAGCGCAAACAGCGCCGCGGTGTCGCCTGATTTGAGCTCCAGCTCCAGCTCGTTGATGGTGGCACTGCCCTGACTGCCGACTATCTCGCCCTGATCCCAGGCCAGTTCAATCTCGGTCCCCTCGAAGGCGATCAGCCAGTGGCGGCGCAGGAAGTCGGTGCGAAACTGGGCGACCAGCTGCTGCTGAATGTGGTCACGCTCGGTCAGAGTCGGCCAAATCTCATCGGGAAAGGCCGAGAGGGTCGGCAGATCGCCGCTGACAGGGGCGTTGTACTCGGGTCTGGCATGCAGGCCGCCCACCACCTGGCCGCGGCATTTGATGGTCTGCTCGGCGAAGGCGTCGCAGCGGCGAATGCGCAGCCCCATGTCCAGACGACGCAGGGCAAGGGTCGGCGTATCGAAATAGACGTTGCCGAGCTGCTGTTGTGACGATTCTTTAATCTCAAGAGAATTCAGCAGGTTGGATAACTCTGGTTGAATGTCGCGGGCGACAAAAAACTTTATCTCGATCTCAGTTTGCATAGTCATTCCGGGCTGGCAGGCAACTTTGGGGGGCAGGATTCGGGTCGCGGGGATATAATGCCCGCGAGACGACTAGATTAATTCGCGGTTTAATTGAGGGCGCAGTTCGGTTACCATGCGCGCCTCATAAAATCGTATCGAGTGTTTTTTCACCGACACAGGTTTGGCCATGCCAGTAAATACTATTTTGGGGCTTTTTGCCAAGTCCCCCATCAAGCCGCTGCAGAAGCATATCGTCAAGGTTCACCAGTGCTCCCAGCAGTTGGTTCCCTTCTTTGACGCCGTTGCCGAAGACCGTTGGGAAGATGCCGAGAAGATCCGGCAGCAGATCGCCCAACTGGAAAAAGAGGCAGATACCCTCAAGCGTGAAATCCGTCTGAAACTGCCTCGCGGCCTGTTCCTGCCGGTTGCACGTACCGACCTGCTGGAGCTGTTGACCCAGCAAGACAAGATTGCCAACCGTGCCAAGGATATCTCCGGCCGCATGCTTGGTCGTCGCATGGAGTTCCCCGCCGAAATGCGGACGGATTTCATGGCTTACCTCAAACGTTGTATTGATGCGACCGCTCAGGCCGAGAAAGCGATCGGGGAGCTCGACGAGCTGCTCGAGACCGGCTTCAAAGGACGGGAAGTGGAAATGGTTGCCGAGATGATCCACCAGCTGGATCTGATCGAGGACGATACAGACACCATGCAGATCGGACTGCGTCAACAGCTGCAAGCGGTTGAGCACAATTACAATCCGATCGATGTGATGTTCCTTTACAAGATCCTCGAATGGGTAGGTGACCTGGCAGATCAGGCCGAGCGCGTAGGCGCCCGTCTGGAACTGATGCTGGCTCGTTCGTAATCGACTGACTGGGTAAACACTATTAATGGACATTATCGCGAATTACGGCACCACTCTGGTGCTCGTGGCGGCCTTGTTCGGCTTTTTGATGGCTTGGGGCATTGGCGCGAATGACGTGGCCAACGCCATGGGAACATCGGTCGGCACCAAATCCCTGACCATCCGTCAGGCGATCATCATTGCCATGATCTTCGAATTTGCCGGTGCCTATCTGGCCGGTGGCGAAGTGACGGCCACCATCCGTAACGGCATCATCGACAGCAATGCGTTTGTCGATAGCCCGGATCTGCTGGTGCTCGGCATGATCGCCTCCCTGCTGGCGGCAGGCGCCTGGTTGATCCTCGCCTCCTACTTCGGCTGGCCTGTCTCGACCACTCACTCCATCATCGGCGCCATCGTCGGTTTCGCTGTGGTGAGCATTGGCCCGGAAGCGGTGCAGTGGAGCAAGTTTGGCGGCATCGTCGGCTCCTGGGTCATCACCCCGGCCATCTCCGGTGTCATCGCCTACTTCATGTTCATCAGCGTGCAGAAGCTTATCTTCAACACCGATGATCCCCTGAACAACGCCAAGCGCTATGTGCCGTTCTACATGTTCCTGACTGCGCTGGTGATCTGTCTGGTGACCATCAAGAAGGGGCTGACCCACGTCGGTCTGCACCTGAGCGATGGCGAGGGCATTCTGCTCTCCATCGCCATCTCCATCGCAGTGGCGTTTGCCGGCTGGATCTACATTCGCGGCCAGAAGTACAACCCGCAGGATGACAGCAAGATGCACTTCGCCAACGTGGAGAAGGTGTTCGGCATCCTGATGGTGATCACCGCCTGTGCCATGGCCTTTGCCCACGGTTCCAACGACGTGGCCAACGCCATTGGCCCGCTCTCTGCGGTGGCCTCTATCGTGGCTTCCGGTGGCGAGATTTCCAGTCAGGCAGCCATTGCCTGGTGGATCCTGCCGCTCGGCGGTATCGGTATCGTGATCGGTCTGGCGACCATGGGCGAGAAGGTGATGGCGACGGTCGGTACCGGCATCACTCACCTGACCCCGAGCCGTGGTTTTGCTGCCCAGCTGGCCACTGCCGCGACCGTGGTGATTGCCTCCGGTACCGGTCTTCCCATCTCTACCACCCAGACCCTGGTCGGTGCTGTGATGGGTGTCGGTCTGGCGCGCGGTATTGCGGCGCTGAATCTGGGGGTACTGCGCAACATCGTGGTTTCCTGGATCATCACCCTGCCTGCCGGTGCCATTCTGGCTATCGCGATCTTCTACGTGCTGCAGGCCTGCTTCTCCTAATCGAAGCGGCATTCAGCAAAAAGCCCGAGTCATCGACTCGGGCTTTTTTTATTGTGCTGTCCCGTCCTGAATATGGTTTACACCTTTCCCCCCAATAAATGGAGAACCCGATGGGACAAGGTGTGAAACGGACACAGCGCGATTACTCGCTGACTTTTAAACTGGCGCTGGTCGAGCAGATTGAAAAAGGCGAGCTCACCTACAAACAGGCTCAGGTGCGTTATGGCATTCAGGGCCGCTCCACCGTTCTGGTATGGTTGCGTAAACATGGTCGGCAAGATTGGAGCCAGGGGGCTTCTGTTCGTGCCGGCAGGAGCATCACCATGCCTGACCCCGACAACCAGACACCCGAACAGCGTATCAAGGAACTCGAGCAGCAGCTGGCGCTGATGAGCCAGAAGGCCCAGTTCTTTGAGGCCGTCGTCGATGTACTCAAGAATGACTACGGCGTCTCCATCGTAAAAAAGCGACCCGGCAAGTCCTCTCGCAGCGGCAAGTCGAGAGGCTGACCATTGTCAGGGCTTGCCTGTTTCTGGGGATAAGCCGGCAGGCTTACTACAAGCGCAATCGGGTCGCCGACGAACGCCATGCACAAAGGCTACAGGTGGTGCGCTTCGTGCGTCAGGTTCGACTGCGACAACCTCGGGTGGGCACGCGCAAGCTGCATTATCTGCTGCAGGGTCAGGATGATGGCGGGCTCAAGGTCGGGGGGGACAGGCTGTTTCAGATATTGGCCGAGCACCGCCTGCTGGTGCAGCCCAGGCGGGCGTATCACAAGACCACCCACAGTTTTCACCGTTTCTACCGTCATCCCAACTTGCTCAAGGCGGGGCCAGAGCAGGTCACACCGGTGGCCCCGGAGCAGGTCTGGGTCGCAGATATCACCTATCTGCCAGCCAGGAGCGGGCCGCTGTACCTGAGCCTGGTGACGGATGCGTATTCACGCAAGATAGTAGGCCACCACGTACACGAAGGAATGCACGCGGAGTCGGTAGCGATGGCGTTCAAGAAAGCACTGAAGCAACGGCGTGGCAGCGGTGAACTCATCCACCACTCGGACCGCGGCGTGCAGTATTGCTCGGGACTGTATCAGTCATTACATGAACGGTACGGGGTGAAATGCTCGATGACGGATGGGTATGACTGTTACCAGAATGCGTTGGCGGAGCGGGTGAACGGGGTTTTGAAAGGAGAGTTATTGTTGCAAAGCCCGCAGGATTTGACGCAAGCGCGGGAAATGGTGCGTGAAGCGGTGGATATTTACAACGAGGAGCGGCCGCATCATGCGTTGAAATACAGAACCCCCGATGCGGTACATAGGGGGTTCTGAGTAGAGAAATGCTAGTTGAAAATGTGTAAACCTATTTCAGGACTAGACATGCGAGGGAGCGGAGGTGCTGCCCCCTTTGCATATCAGCCTTAGAGGCTGGCGCAGATCTGCCACAGATCGTACTGGATAGCGGTGGCGGTCACTTCCCGACCCGCCCCCGGCCCCTGGATCACCAACGGGTTGGTGCGGTAGCTGTCGCTCTCGATGGCGAAGATGTTGTCGCACGGCAAGAGGTTCGCAAACGGGTGGTGGGGCTCCAGCGCCTCCAGTCCGACCCGCGCCTTGCCGTCATGCTCAAAGCGGGCGACGTAGCGCAGCACCTTGCCGAGGCGCTTGGCCCCTTCGAAGGCGGTCTGGATCGGGCCATCCAGCTCTTTCAGTCTGTCCATGAACTGATCGGCGGTCACCTTGCGCAGCGTGACGGGCACCAGATTCTCCAGCTCGATATCGGCGGAGTCGAGCTCGAAGCCCGCTTCCCGCGCCAGAATAAGCAGCTTGCGCCGCACATCCTGACCGGAGAGATCCTCGCGGGGATCCGGTTCGGTCAGGCCGTGCTGCCACGCCTCGTCCACCAGCTCGGAGAAGGGGCGGGTGCCGTCATACTGCTGGAACAGCCAGGAGAGGGTGCCGGAGAAGATGCCGGAGACCCCCTGAATGCGGTCGCCGCTCTGGCGCAGCATCTGGATGCTGGACTGGATCGGCAGCCCGGCTCCCACGGTGGCGTTGTAGCGCCACTGCACCTGATGGTCGCGACAGGTTTGCTTGATGCGCTGGTAGAACTCGCTGTCGGCGGCACCGGCAAACTTGTTGGCGGCGATGATATGAATGCCGAGCTGGGCAAAATCCGGATAGTAGCGGCTCACCGTTTCGCTGGCGGTCATGTCCAGCGCAACCAGCGCATCGAAGCCGTGCTGTTCAAGCTGGGAGAGCAACTCCGGCCAGATCAGCGGCTTGGGATTGAAGTTGTCCTGTACCTTGAGGGGGTTGAGTCCCTCTTCATCCAGCAGGCCCCCTTCCGAGCTGAACACCCCGTAGAGGGTGAGCGCCAGATTGAGCTCATGTTCGAGCCGTGCCTTTTCACGGGCGTAGAGGCTGAGCCAGTGGCCGCCGATATTGCCCTTGCCGAACACCACCAGTCCGACCCGGGTCGGGCGGCTGAAGAGGGCGCTGTGCAGGGCGATGAGCAGCGGCTCCAGCACTACCTGACGCAGCACGGCCACCAGACTCAGGCCATCTCGGGCCACCTGGACGAACTCCAGCGGTTGATCTGCCAGCAGCTGATAGAAGCGATGACACTGTTCTGCGTTGTCGGTGACACCGGCGCCGACCAGCGCTACCAGACTGTACCCCTCTTTCTGAATGAGGCCGGTGAAGCTCCCTTGCAGCTGGAAGTCGCGCAGCAGCTCGAAGGCTCCCTGTGCTACCTCGAGGGTGTAGGCGAGGCGCAGGATCCGGCGATCCGGCTGGCGCTGCAGGGTGAGCGGGTTGAGGCGGTGACGGGCCAGATGGGCCTCGATGGTGGCCACCGTCTGCTCATAGTTGGTCTGCGGCAGCACCTTCAGCTCGATGAGGGCGATCTGATCCACCGAGGAGACGATGCGGGCGCCACCGGAGCGGGGGGCGCGGCGCAGGATATGGGTGCAGCCCTCGTCCGGGTTGTAGCTGCAGCGCAAAGTGAGGCGCTGGCGGCTGTCGGCCACCGGTTGCAGGGTGCGCGAGTGCAATACCGAAGAACCAAGGCGGGCCAGCTCGTTCGCTTCCGCGAGGCTCAGGCGTTCCAGCAGACGCGCTTCTTTCACCCGGCGCGGGTCGGCGCTATAGACCCCGGCCACATCGCTCCAGATGGTGGTGGATTCGCCGTCCGCCAGCAGCGCCAACAAGCTGGCGCTGTAGTCGGATCCGTTGCGACCGAGCAGCAGGGATCGCCCCTCCATGTCGGCGGCGATAAAGCCGGTTACCACGATGCGACCGGCATGTTCGGCCAGCCGCGCCTTGAGCAGCTCGCTGGAGAGGGCGGTATCCACCTTGACCAGAGCGCCATCCTCGGCGCGCAGGAAACTGCGGGCATCGAGCCAGATAGCCTTGTCGCTGCGGCTGGTGAGCAGGGCCGCCAGCAGGCGCGCCGACCACACTTCGCCAAAAGCGAGCAGGCCGTTGCGGGCGAAGCGATCAAACTGCCCTTCAAGCGTTTTGGCGATCAGTTGCATGTCGTCGGCCAGCTGCTTGCTCAGATCGAGCTGCAGTTCACCCTCCAGCAAGCCGTCGATTAGGCTCTGCTGATAGGCCTGCAGGGCAGAGATGGCTTCACCGGCGGCTTCGTCCCCCGCTTCGGCCAGCTCCACCAGCTGGATCAGCCGGTTGGTGGTCTTGCCGGCGGCGGAGACCACGATCAGTTCATCCCCGCCCACCTGTTGTTCAACGATACTGGCGACCCGGCGATAACAGACCGGATCCGCCAGACTGCTGCCACCAAATTTGTGGACGTGACGTCGCTTCAATCCTGCTTCTGCTGCCACCGCGATCTCTCCTTGTTGCTGCTGTTCCATTACTTCGCTACCTGTTCTGCCTGCTGCGCCTGTTCAAAAGCCTGAGCCAGATCGGCCACCAGGTCTTCACCGTGTTCAATACCGACCGACAACCGCAGCAGTTGGGCGCTGATGCCTGCTGCCTGCTGCGCCGCCGGGGTCATGGCCCTGTGGGTCATGCTGGCCGGATGGGCCACCAGACTCTCTACCCCGCCGAGGGACTCGGCCACCGAGAAGAGGGTGAGGGCCGCGAGGAAGGCGCGAATGCCTGTCTCGCTGCAATCGAGTTCAAAACTTAGCATGGCGCCGAAGCCGGACTGTTGACGGCGCGCAATATCGTGGCCCGGATGGCTCGGCAGGCTGGGGTGATAGATGCGTTTCACCAGTGGCTGCTGTTGCAGGAAGGCGAGGATGCGATCGGTGTTCTCCTGATGGGTGCGCAATCTGGGGGCCAGAGTGCGCAGGCCGCGCAGGGTGAGGTAGGAGTCGAACGCCCCGGAGGTGAGCCCCAGACAGTTGGCCCACCACACCAGCGACTCGGCCAGTGTGGCCTCTTTGGCAATCGCCACTCCGCCCACCACGTCCGAGTGACCGTTGATGTACTTGGTGGTGGAGTGCACCACCACGTCGGCACCAAGTGCAAGCGGCTGTTGCAGCAGGGGGGAGAGGAAGGTGTTGTCCACCACCACCTGTGCACCCACCTCGTGGGCGGCGCTGGCAATGGCGCGGATATCCACCACCCGCAGCAGCGGGTTGGAGGGGGTCTCGACCCATACCAGCGCAGGCTTCTGCGCCAGCGCGGCGGCCAGAGCGGCCTCATCCCCCTGATCGACAAACTGCACCCGGTAGTGGCCCTTGGCCGCCAGATACTCGAACAGGCGCCAGGTGCCGCCGTAACAGTCGTGGGGGGCGAGCAGCAGATCCCCCGCCTTGAGCAGGGCAGTGGTGACCAGATGGACGGCCCCCATGCCGGTGCCGGTGACCACGGCGCCAGCGCCCCCTTCCAGCGCCGCCAGCGCGTCCGCCAGATTGGTGCGGGTCGGATTGCCGGAGCGGGCATAATCGTATTGACGGGGCTCGCCAAAGTCGGCAAAGGTGTAGTTGCTGGAGAGGTAGATGGGGGGCACCACGGCACCGTGCTGTGTGTCTGTCTCAATCCCGGTGCGAACCGCCAGGGTGGCCTTGTGGGTCATATCACTCTCCTTGATGTCTCTTTACACGCCGGCATCTTGCTGCCACGCGCCATCCCGCCATTGCGGGCTCATGGACAACCACACTACGCCAGCTTAAAAAAGCCGTCAACACTTCTAGACGTCTAAATGGCTTTGCTGTTGGATTGCCATTAATTTCCTTAAGGGTTAAAATCCGCGCTCACGGCTAAATGAGAACAGGTGAGTCATGGGAACAGAGTGGAACGGCGACTACGTCAGCCCCTACGCGGAACACGGTAAGAAGAGCGAACAGGTCAAGAAGATTACCGTCTCGATCCCGCTCAAGGTGTTGAAAGTGTTGACCGATGAGCGCACCCGCCGTCAGGTGAACAACCTGCGTCATGCGACCAACAGCGAGCTGCTCTGTGAAGCCTTCCTGCACGCTTTCACCGGCCAGCCGCTCCCTTGCGACGAAGACTTGCGCAAGGATCAACCGGACAGTGTCCCGGCCGAAGCGCGCGCCATCATGGAGGCGCTGGGCAAAGAGATCGAAGATTTCGACAAGGAATAACCCCCAATGACGCGGCCCTGGCCGCGTCATTGCTATCAGCCATGTCCCGCTTCAGCCTGCGCCACTATCACCACCATGTCTGCAGTCATAGCCACGACTTTGCCCAACTGGTGATCCCCCTCGACGGCCCCCTCGAGATCGAGGTGCAGGGCCGGGGGCACAGGCTTGTCCCCGGTTCTGCTTGCGTCATCGCTCCCGGCGAGCGGCACGACTACGCCGCCGATCCCGCGCTTTCGTTTCTGGTGCAGGAGAGCGACTGGCTGCCCGGGGATCTGGCAGTCCGCCCCTTTATCGAGCTGGATGAGCCTCAGCGCCACTACCTCGCGTTTCTGCACCGCATGGTGGCCGAGGGGCGGCAGGTGGCGGGCATGGAGCAGGTGTGGCTCTCCCTGCTGGCGGAAGGGCAGGGGATGCAGAGCGCAGCCATTCCACGCCTTGCCGCCCGCATCCTCAAGGTGCAACGCCATATCGAGGCCAACCTCGCTGCCCCGCTGACCAATCAGCAACTCGCCGTCATCGCCTGTCTTGGCCAGAGCCAGTTCAAGCTCGCCTTTCGCCAGCAGCTGGGGATGAGCGTCTCCCACTACATTCGCAGTCGACGCATGGCGCTGGCGCGTACCCTGCTTGCCGGTACGCAACTGCCTGTTGGCGAGATTGCCAGCCGCTGCGGCTACCAGAATCAGGGGGCGTTCAGCGAGCGCTTCCTGGCCGAGAGCGGGCTCACTCCGTCCCTCTGGCGCCAGCAAAACGGCCACCTGCCATAACGAAACGGCTGATCGCCGAAGACGGGATGCTCTCTTTGGGCCATGCTGCGGGTCATGCAAGGTGCACGATAAACAGGAGCCGAAATGGAGACGATTAGCTGGCAGGATTTCGAGGTGGTGGAGCTGAGGGTGGGCACCCTGGTGCGGGTCGAGCCGTTTCCCGAAGCACGTAAACCGGCCTACAAGGTGTGGGCGGATTTTGGCCCTGAACTGGGGATTCGCAAGAGCAGCGCCCAGATCACCGCACTCTACCAGCCAGAGCAGCTGGTGGGCCGCCAGATCATCGCCGTAGTCAACTTCCCGACCAAACAGATAGGGCCGTTTCAGTCGGAGTTTCTACTGACCGGTTTCTATCGGCCGGATGGCGCCGTAGTGATGGCTATCCCCGAGCGGGAGGTGGAGAACGGCGCCAGGCTGGGCTGAGTTCACACCCGAACAGAGAGAAGAGAGGCGACCCAAGGTCGCCTCTCTTTTTGTTATCTGCTGCGAGTCGTTACTTCAACAGGCTGAAGATCAGCGCCGATACCGCCAGCGAACCGGTCAGCAGGATAAAGCCGTTGGTCCAGCCGTGACGGAAGCGGGCCAGCGCCTCCACCTTGTAGATTGCAATCACCGGCATGATGAACAGGATCATGGCGATGACCGGGCCGGAGAGGGTCTCCATCAGCCCCAGAATGCCCGGGTTGATGACGGCGGCCCCCCAGATAGAGAAGAACATCAGGGCGATACCGACTTTGTCCGCCTTGGCCAGCGGCAGGCCGGTAGGCTTGGCGATCAGGCTTTTCAGGCTTTCACGGGCACCGAGGAAGTGGCCAAGGAAGGAGGAGCTGATGGCGATAAAGGCGATGAGCGGTCCCAGAGTTACGATCACCGGGTTATCGGTGATGTTGGCGAGATAGGAGAGCACAGAGACGTTCTGGGCCTTGGCTTCAGCCAGCTGGGCTGGCGAGAGGCTCAGCACGCAGGAGAAGACGAAGAAGAGCACGAAGCCCACCAGCATTACTGTGGTGTTGCGCAGGATCAGGCCGCTCTTGGCTTCTGCCTGCTCGCCATATTCACGGCGCTGCACGTTGGCAAAACCGGAGATGGCTGCGGCGTGGCTGAAGGCGAACACGGTGACCGGCAGCGCCAGCCAGACGGTGTTGAGGAAGCTGACCCCTTCAAACGCCGTCACTTCCGGCCATTGCCACTGAGGGATCAGGTAGCAGGAGAGCGCCGCCAGAATGGCCGCCAGTGGATAGACCATAAAGGCGAAGGCGCGCAGCATCGCTTTCTCACCCGCCAGCATCACGGCGATCATGGCGAATACCAGCACGCCGGAGAGCATCACCCGATCCGGGGTCGCCATGCCGAGCTGGTTGACCATAAAGCTCTCCATTGTGTTGGTCAGTCCGACCCCGTAGATGAGCAGGATCGGGAAGATGGAGAGGAAGTAGAGCGCCGAGATAAGGCGGCCAGCCATCTTGCCGAAATGCTCCTCCGCCACTTCGGTGAAGTCGGCGTGGAGGCGTGACGAGGAAAGCACGAAGCGCGCCAGCCCGCGGTGGGCGAGGAAGGTCATGGGGCCTGCCAGTACCGCGACGATGACGAGAGGCCAGATGCCGCCCAGACCCAGATTGATGGGCAGGAACAGGATACCGGCGCCAACGGCGGTGCCAAACAGGCTGATAACCCAGTGGGTGTCGTGACGGCGCCAGCGGGTGATGCTGGCAGTGGTGGAGCAGGAACCGGATAGCTCCTTGGTAGCCTCTACAGATAAACTCATTACTAATTCACTTTTTGTTAGTGTTTTAATCTGAGTTCATTGTGGTTTATCGGGATTTAATTCTCAAAAAGCGAGACTGAAACATATCACTGCCATTGCGGGGTTTAGCCAGCGAGATTGGGAATGGAATCTGGTTCACCGAATGAAACAAAACTGATATTGGTGATTTTTGTGAAATATAAAACCAAAATTTTATCTGCGATCGTTTTTTTATTTTGGCTAATCAGGTGTTTTCAGAATTACGTGAAAAATCGCACCATTTCTCGCCGACCGATTGTGATGTTTCACTATCATTTCGCTTCTTTGCCAGCGTATCACGCTGTTCAAAAGCGCCTTTGGTAGCGGATCACACCGGCCATCACTCGGGGATACTTTCCTGAAAAAGCAGGCGGCCATCGGGCCGCCTGCATGTCTGGAGTGATGATATTGCTACTCGTCTAGTGGGCCAGAATGTTGCCCCAGGCGAGATCCGGATCTCCCATCACGATAAAGTCCGGGTTCTCCAGCGACTCGGTTTCGTTGTAACTGAGCGGCTGCAACGCCAGGCTGAGGATGCGGCCACCGGCTGCTTCGACGATGCACTGGGCGGCGGCGGTGTCCCACTCGCCGGTGGGGCCGAGCCTTACGTAGCAATCAGCCGCCCCTTCCGCCACCAGACAGGATTTGAGGGAGCTGGAACCAAGCGGGATCAGCTCGTAGTTGATGGCCGGGTTGAGGCGGCGGGTGAGGTTCTCCAGCTTCTGGCGGCGGCTGATAGCCACCACCAGCGAGTCAGGCTGGTCATGCTCGTGATGCATGGCGCTGATGGGCAGTACCTCGCCATTCACCTCCTTGAAGGCGCCGTAGCCGCGCACCGCCCAGTAGAGCACGTTGGACTCGGGGGCGTAGATGACCCCGAGCACCGGCACATTGTCCCGCACCAGGGCGATCAGGGTGGCGAAGTCGCCGCTGCCCGCGATAAATTCGCCGGTGCCGTCGAGGGGGTCCACCAGCCAGTACTGCCGCCAGTTGGATCGCTGGCTGAAGGGGATGTCGGCCGCCTCTTCGGTCAGCACGGGAACGTGGGGAGTGAGCGCCGAGAGCGCCTGTTTGAGGTAGGCATCGGCAGCAAGATCGGCACTGGTGACCGGGGTCGCATCCTCCTTCAGCTGACGCTCGAACTGACCGCCGTGATAGATGTCGTGAAGGATCCTTCCGGCTTCGCGGGCAATCTCCTTGACCCCCGGCACCCAGGCCAACAACTCCAGCATCTCGTTATCCTCTGTCTGTTAACTGCCCGTCTGCGGGCTATTCTGCCTGCTCCGCCAGCCACTTTTGGGCCAAGAGCAGGGCACTGATGCTGCGCGACTCGGTGAAGTCGGGTCGCGCCAGCAATTCGTCGATCCGGTTCAGCGGCCAGGGGATCACCTCCAGCGGTTCGGGTTCGTCGCCGATCCGCTGCTCGGGGAAGAGGTCCCGCGCCAGCAGGATATCCATCCGGCTGGAGAAGTAACCGGGCGCCAGCGACACCTGCTTGAGCAAGGTCAGGCTGTTGGCGCCAAAGCCCGCCTCCTCCATCAGCTCCCGGTTGCCCGCCTCGAAGGCATCTTCGCCCGGGTCGATCAGCCCCTTGGGAAAGCCCAGCTCGTAGGAGTGGGTGCCGGCGGCATATTCGCGCACCAGCAGCAGGGTGTGGGCATCGAACAGCGGCACCACCATGACGGCGCCACGATTGCCGCCGCGCATCCGCTCGTAGACCCGCTCCTCGCCGTTGGAGAATTTGAGGTGGAGGGACTCCACTCTGAACAGCCGGCTCTCGGCCACTATCTCTGCCTTGAGGATCTCCGGCTTGCTCTTGGGGTGATCCAGTTGGTCGGCTGAGATGTGCTCGGGTTTGCTCTTGTGGGGGTCGCTCATCGGACGCTGGCTGCTCGTTAAAAAATCGTGCTTCAAGAGTAAACGACTCCCACACCGAACACCACGGGGCAGGGAGGGGAAAGGGAGAGGAAAAATCCGTTATACTGCCGCCCCGTTTTCCGAGATCCGCGATCAAGAGGCCCGATGCCACACTCCCGCTCCACCACCTTGCCCTGGCACCAGATTGATACCGTCTTGCTCGATATGGATGGCACCCTGATCGATCTGCATTTTGACAACCACCTCTGGCAGCAGCTGGTGCCGGAGCGTTACGCCGAGCGGCTCGGTCTGCCGCTGGATGAAGCCAAAGCGCAGATCGATGTCCACTATCACGCCGTCAACGGCACCCTCAACTGGTACTGCGTGGATTACTGGAGCGAGACCCTGGGACTCGATATTCGCGCCCTCAAGCAGGAGCTGCTGGCGAAGATCCAGTGGCGTCCCCACGCCATCCACTTTCTGGCCGCGCTGCGCGCCGCGGGCAAGCAGCTGGTGCTTTTCACCAATGCCCACCCCGCCAGTCTGTCGGTGAAGGATGCGCAGCTGGGGCTGAGCGACCATCTGGATCTGATGGTGAGTACCCACGAGCTGGGCTGGTCGAAGGAGAGCCAGTACTGCTGGCAGGCACTGGCCGAGCGGCTGGCGTTCGATCCGGCCCGCACCCTGTTTGTGGATGACAGCGAGCGGATCCTGCGGGCTGCCGCCGACTATGGTATCGGCTATCAGCTGGCGATCCAGAATCCGGATAGCTGCAAGCCGGAGCAGAGCATCACCGCTTTTCCGGCGATCCGCGACTATGCCGAGTTGCTGCCGCTGGCAATCTGAATCAGTTCAAACAAGAGAGGGCTGCATCGTGCAGCCCTCTTTCTTTGATTTGAATTTTGGTTATCTGACGCCTGATGGCGAAAAATCACAGCTCCCGAAACGGGCGCCGTTTCTCTTCCTCGATGACGATCGCCTCCAGATTGGCTACCCGTTCTTGCAGCTCCCGAATGACCAGATCCTGCTTGCCGAGGCGGTCGGTGATGCGGGCATCCCCCATCTGGTAGCGAGCCCGCTTGCCGAGGTATCCGAACAATAGGCTGATAAATACGATCAGGACTATACCTGTCCACATGGTCATGTCACGACTCCTTGTCGTCTATAGACGGCGAAAACGCTGATGAGATCTGCTCTGTTTTCTCACAGCTGCCGGGCGGCAGCAATGGGGCCCATTGCCCCTTTGTGACGCAGACAGCTATTGCTGCCAGAGTGGCCGCCCGACCCAGAGCGCCCACAGGGTGAGGTGCAGCAGCACGATAAACCAGAAGACTAGCCGGTAGCGGCGCTTCTGGGTCTTGTGACGCAGCCACTGGCGGGCCACCAGTGCCCCCGGCCAGCCGCCGCACAGCTCCAGCAGATGGAGCCTCGATTCGGGAATGCGCCACTCGCCGCGCGCTGCCTGTCGCTTGTCCCAGGCGTAGGCCGCCACCGTCAGCAGACTCATGGTGAGCAGCACGGCCAGCGGCCACCACTGCTGGCCGTCGAGGCCGAGCCAGAGGGCGGCGCCCAGTGGCAGCAGTGCCAGCGCCATCACTGGGCCAGCTCCCAGCAGCGCTCCTCGTCCTGCTTGAGGGTGCGGATCACCTTGGCCGGATTGCCCACCGCCACCGAGTCGGCAGGGATGTCGCGGGTCACCACGGCGCCTGCGCCAATGATGGATCGCGGCCCTATGGTAACGCCGGGGCAGATGATGGCGCCGCCGCCAATCCAGCAGTCATCGCCGATCCGCACCGGCTTGTTGTAGGCGGTCCAGTTGCGTCGTTCCAGATAGTTCATGGTGTGGGTGGCGGTGTAGATCTGCACGTTGGGGGCCAGCAGCACATGGCTGCCGATGTGCACTTCGCCCACGTCGAGAATGGTGACGTTGAAGTTGAAGAAGGTCTTCTCGCCGATATGAATGTTGCGGCCAAACTCGCAGGTAAACGGCGTGCTGATCCAGCAGGAGTCGGGGCAGTGGCCAAACAGTTCGCGGCAGATCTGCTGGCGCAGAGGGGCATCGCCTGCCGATGAACCATTAAGCCGGGCCAGCAGCGCCTGACCGCGGATCCGGTCGTTGGCTATCTCATCGCTCTGGCTATCCAGTGCCCCGCCTGCCAGTACCTTGTCCCAGTCGCTCGCCATTGCTACCTCCTCATGCTGCAAGAGCCGGCAGTATACGTGACTGTCAGGGGCGCCGTCAGTCTGTCACTTGTTGCAGGTGATCCTCGTCAACCTGTGGGCCAGACGAGGGGCAGGATCAACAGGGCCGAGACGAAGTAGGGGAGCAATACCCGCAGCCCGAGACTGCGCCCGCCGATGCCGAGGGCAAGCAACCCCTTCACCAGCGAGTTGATCAAACCGGCAAGCAGGATGCCGCGGGCCGCCACCTCCAGCGCCAGCTCCTTGTGGGAAAGCTGGGAGAGCGACAGCGTGATGGCGTCCACATCGGTGATCCCCGACACCAGCGACAGCAGATAGACCCCGGAGTTGCCCACCTTGTCTTGCAGCAGAGTTGCCATAAAGCCGATCAGCGCCAGCAGCAGGCCGAACTTGATGGCGGTGGCAAGATCGAGCGGGTTGCTGGTTTCCGGCTGTACCGGGCCGTCAGTCAGCTCCTCGCGCTGGCGCCAGAACCAGAAGGCAAAGCCGTACACCGTGGTCGCCAGCAACACAAGCGGGGCGGCGAGGCGCATCGCCAGTTCGCTGTGAATGAGCAGCACCAGTACCAGCAGCCGCAGCCACATGGTGGCCCCCGCCAGCAGGATGCCGGTGGCCAGCAGCCGCTCCAGCCCTCCTTGTTCCTTGTTGAGGCGGGCAAACTGCAGGGTGAGGGCGGTGGAGGAGGCCAATCCCGCCAGTATGCTGGTGAGCACCAGTCCGGCGCGAGTACCGAGCAGCCGCACCGCGAAGTGGCCACAAAACGAGATGCCGGCGATCACCACCACCATCAGCCAGATTTTGAAGGGATTGAAAGCATCGAGGGGCCCCATCTCCTCGTTGGGCAGCACCGGCAACAGCACCAGCGAGATAAGCAGAAAGCGCAGGGTGGCGTGAAACTCGGTCTCGCTGAGAAAGAGCATCCCCTGCTGGATCTGTCCCTTCAAGCCCATCAGCAGGGCTGCCAGCACGGCACAGGCCACCGCCTCGCTCGGGCTCAGCAGCACCGACATCAGCCCCAGCAAATAGGTGAGCAGCATGGCTACCGAGCTGGTGAGACCGAACTCCCCTTGCCAGCGTTGGGCCAGCCAGACCGAGAGGCCGCAGCCGATCACCACCGCCAACAGGCCGAGCAGCGGCAGCCAGGGGCCCAGAGTCGGCAGCAGCAAACCGCAGACCCCGCCAAGCAGGCCAATAAGGCCGTAGGTACGCATCCCGGCGATGCGCTGGTTATCCCCCAGCTGGCGCACCTGCCAGCCCCGCTCCAGTCCGATAATCAGGCCGATGGCCAGCGAGACCAGGGCTCCGTTGACCGGTTCTGCATTGATCCACATAACGACTTCCTTTTCGTCATCTGCCTGCCTTGTTCCCATGATGGCACAGCGCTTGAGGTCACTGAGGGGCATGGCTCACAGAGTCTGCGTCCGGCTCCCGGTGCGGGTGGCTGAGTTGATATGAGCAAAAGAGATAAGCAAAGAGTTATTTCTTTCTTCTGGGCATAACAACTCCACGGCATGCTGTTCTCAACCCAACAAGATATGGAGTATCACCATGAAACTGCGAATGACCGCCCTGACCCTGCTCTCTCTGCTGGCATTTAGTCAGGCCAATGCCGCCGAGATCCGCCTGCTCAACGTCTCTTACGATCCGACCCGCGAGCTGTTTCAGGAGTACAACGCCGCCTTTGCCAAGGAGTGGAAGGCGAAGACCGGTGACGACGTGGTGGTGAGCCAGTCTCACGGTGGCTCCGGCAAGCAGGCTCGCGCCGTGGTGGATGGGCTGGAAGCCGACGTGGTATCGCTGGCGCTCGCCTACGATGTCAACGCCATCGCCAAGGCGGGGCTGACCGCTGCCGACTGGCAGAGTCGCCTCGGCAACAACGCCTCGCCCTATACCTCCACCATTGTCTTCCTGGTGCGCAAGGGCAATCCCAAGCAGATCAAGGATTGGGATGATCTGGTGCGCAAGGATGTGGCCATCGTGACTCCCAACCCCAAGACCTCCGGCGGGGCACGCTGGAACTATCTGGCCGCCTGGGGCTATGCCCTGAAGAAGAGCGGCAGTGAAGAGGGGGCCAAGCAGTTTGTTGGCGATCTATTCAAGAACGTGAAGGTGCTGGACTCAGGCGCCCGCGGTGCCACCACCAGCTTTACCGAGCGCGGTCTCGGTGACGTGCTGCTGGCGTGGGAGAACGAAGCCCTGCTGGTGCTTGGTCAGGCGGGTGCCAGCGACAAGTTCGAGCTGGTGGTGCCTTCGGTCTCCATTCTGGCGGAGCCGCCGGTCGCGGTGGTGGACAAGGTGGCCAAGAAGCACGGTACCGACGCGGTGGCCAAGGCCTATCTCGATTATCTCTACTCTGACGAGGGGCAGCATATCGTCGCCAAACATCACTATCGCCCCAGCAACCCGGCGATCCTGAAGGAGACGGCAGCCCAGTTCCCGCAGCTTGCCCTCTTTACCGTCAAGGATCTGGAAGGGGATTGGGAGAAAGCCCAGAAGAAACACTTCGCCCAGGGCGGTCTGTTTGACCAGATCTATCAGCCGGGTCGTTGATAGCTTCGTTATCCATCACTGAACTGGCCCCTGTGCCAGCCGATAGGAGCACCAAGATGAACAAGATCCTCCTGGTTCCCGGTCTGCACAACAGTGGGCCGGATCACTGGCAGAGCCGCTGGCACGATCATTTTCCCCAATGGCAGCGGATGACCGGGCTACCGTGGGACAAGCCAGACCTCAGGGTCTGGAGTGCCAAGCTGGCGAGCAAGCTGAAACGTCGCCGCAGCCGGGTCCATCTGGTGGCCCACTCTTTCGGTGCCCTGACCGCCATCGCGGCGGCCCGCTTACAGCCGGAGAAGGTGGCCTCGATCTTTCTGGTGGCGCCCGCCGATCCCGCCCGTTTTGGCATTGCGGATGAGGCCTTGGCCGGGCCGCTGCAGGTGTCGGCCCAGCTGGTGGCCAGTCGCAACGATCCCTGGATGAGCTTCGAGCGGGCCGAATACTGGAGTCGCCAGTGGCAGGTGCCCCTGTTCGACGCCGGCAACGCGGGCCATATCAATGCCCAGTCCGGCCATGGCGACTGGCATCAGGGGTTGGAACTGCTTGGCTCTCTCTATCGCCGGGCCGAGCTGGTGGTTGCTCCGCAAGCGGCTTCGGCTATCAGAACTGTTGTTGTCTCTGCCATCGGCCCTTAACCAATGGCGGGATATGTTATCGGGTGAGCTGTTGCGAACCCTGCTCTTTGAATGTTGCGCTCCGTATTGCTCCATTTCTTAGGTCTTTTATTTATATAAAAGACCTTTTTTTATTTGGAGTGCGCCAAGAGCCTTGTGACTCTGCGGTTAGACAAAAAAGTGATTAGCAAAGTCGCAATTGATGTTTGTTGCCGATGAGGGGAGTGCGCAGAATCACCATATCGAAAATTCTTCATAACAGATGGATGTGTTATGCGATTTGGTTCTTATTCTGTCCTGCCCGGTTTTGGCCCCACCCTGGGGTTCAGCCTGCTCTATCTGGGCCTGCTGGTGCTGTTGCCGCTCTCGGCCCTGGTGCTGTTTGCGGTCAACAACCTGACCGCCGCCGAGTTCTGGCAGGTGATCGGTTCACCCCGGGTGCTCGCCTCCTTTCGCCTGAGCTTCGGTGCGGCCTTTGTCGCGGCGCTGCTCAACAGCCTGTTTGGCCTGATCCTGGCTTGGATCCTGGTGCGCTACACCTTCCCCGGTCGTCGTCTGGTGGATGCGCTGATCGACCTGCCATTTGCCATGCCGACCGCGGTATCCGGCATCGCCTTGTGCGCCATTTTCGCCCCCAACGGCTGGATCGGCCATCTGCTGGCGCCGCTCGGCATCCAGCTCGCCTACAACCCCATCGGCGTCGTTATCGCCCTCACCTTTATCGGGCTGCCTTTTGTGGTGCGCACCCTGCAGCCGGTGCTGCGAGAGGCTGAGAGCGAGCAGGAGGAGGCCGCCGCCAGCCTCGGCGCCGATCGCTGGCAGACCTTTATCCACGTGCTCTGGCCGACCCTGATCCCGGCCCTGCTCACCGGCTTTGCGTTGGCGTTTGCCCGTGCAGTAGGGGAGTACGGCTCCGTCATCTTTATCGCCGGCAACCTGCCGATGGTCTCGGAAATCGCACCGCTGATGATCATGAGCCATCTGGAGGAGTACGACTATGCCGGCGCCTCTGCCATTGCCGTGGTGATGCTGCTGATCTCATTCATTTTGTTACTGCTAATCAACAAGTTGCAGGCCTGGAGCTGGTCTCGTATCGGAGGGAGCCGGATATGAACGCATCGACACTCGCCCTTGAAGTCGCCCCTGTGGAGGTTGCTCCCGTGCGCAAGGCTCCTCCGGTGATCCGCGAGCCCCAGTGGGTCAAATGGCTGCTCATCACGGTGGGTCTCGGTTGGTTTGCCGCCCTGTTGCTGCTGCCGTTGGCCACCGTCTTTATTCAGGCGCTGAGCCCTGGGCTGGTCTTCTTCTGGCACGCCATCAGCGAGCCGGATGCCCTGAGCGCCCTCGGTCTGACCGCACTAGTGACCCTCTGCGCCGTTCCCCTCAATCTGCTGTTCGGGATTGCTGCGGCCTGGGCCATCGCCCGTTTCCGCTTCCCCGGTCGGCAACTGCTCATCACCATCATCGATCTGCCCTTCTCGGTGTCGCCGGTGATCGCCGGTCTGATGCTGGTGTTGATGTTCGGCAGCCGCGGCTGGTTCGGTGACTGGCTGAGCGAACATGACATCAAGATCATCTTCGCCACCCCGGGGATCATCCTGGCCACCACCTTCATTACCGTGCCCTTCGTGGTGCGCGAGCTGCTGCCCCAGATGGAGGCGCGTGGCCCGGAAGAGGAAGAGGCGGCCATCATGCTGGGGGCGAGCGGTCTGCAGATGTTCTGGCGCGTCACCCTTCCCGGCATTCGCTGGAGCCTGATGTACGGCCTGCTGCTCTGTACCGCCCGCGCGGTGGGGGAGTTTGGCGCCGTGTCAGTGGTTTCCGGTCATATTCGCGGCCAGACCAATACCCTGCCGCTGCATATCGAGATCCTCTACAACGAGTACCAGACCGGCGCCGCCTTTGCAGTGGCAAGCCTCTTGGCTCTGTTCGGGATCTTCACCCTGCTCGGGGAAACCCTGTTGGCCCGGCTGCGTGCCCAGCCCACCAAATCTCACTGATCACCGTTTTAAAGAGGCAGCCATGAGCATTCAGGTTCAACAACTCAACAAGCATTTCAATCAGTACGCGGCGCTGGCAGACATCAACCTCGACTTTCACGACGGTGAGCTGGTGGCGCTGCTCGGCCCCTCCGGCTGTGGCAAGACCACCCTGCTGCGTATCATCGCCGGGCTGGAGCAGGCCGACTCTGGCCACGTCATCATCCGTGGTGAGGACGCCTCGGATCTCCATGTGCGCGAGCGCAACGTCGGCTTCGTATTCCAGCACTACGCCCTGTTTCGCCACATGACGGTGTTCGAGAACGTAGCGTTTGGCCTTAGGGTCAAACCGCGCAGCGAGCGTCCGGCCGAGGCGGCCATTCGTGCCCGGGTCAAAGAGCTGCTGGATCTGGTGCAGCTCAGCCACGTGGCCGAGCGTTACCCGACCCAGCTCTCCGGCGGCCAGCGTCAGCGGGTCGCGCTGGCCCGCGCGCTGGCGGTGCAGCCCAAGGTGTTGCTCTTGGACGAGCCCTTCGGCGCCCTCGATGCGCAGGTGCGCAAGGAGCTGCGCCGCTGGCTGCGCGAGCTGCACGACGAGCTGCACGTCACCAGCCTGTTCGTGACTCACGATCAGGAGGAGGCGCTGGAGGTAGCGGATCGGGTGGTGCTGATGAATGCCGGACGGGTCGAGCAGATCGGCACCCCGGCCGAGGTCTACGACCAGCCCGCCAGCTCCTTCGTCCACAGCTTCCTCGGCAGTGTGAACCAGTTCCGCGGTCGGGTGGCGGAGCAGGGATTCGGCATCGGCGAGCAGCTGCTCGGCGGGCCGTCGGCTTCTCATCTGGCCCACGGCAGTGCCGCCATCGCATATGTTCGTCCCCATGAACTGGAGATTCTGCCAGCCGATGCGCCGGGTGGGATCCGTGCCACCATCACCCGTCTGCTGCCCATGGGGCCACGCATTCGGGTGGAGCTGCGTGGCGATGGCGAAACCAAAGGGGCCCACTACGAGGCGGAGCTGAGCAAGGAGGCGGCCAAGCAGTTTGCTCCGGGACAGGGGGTACGGCTGGTGGCCAGACAGGCGCAGTTCTATCCCGATTACCAGATTTGATGTTTTGTTGCGGGTGGCATGGCTGCCCGGGTTCAGGCGCTCTGCCGGGGCATGATCCGGCCAAATAACAAAAATGAGGGGGTGACCAGATTGTGTCGCCCACTCTTCGCAGGAGGCGACAAGGTGAATTTTCAGCAGTTACGAATTATCCGGGAGGCAGCGCGGCGGGATTACAACCTGACCGAGGTGGCCAACGCCCTTTTTACCTCGCAATCCGGGGTGAGTCGCCATATCCGCGAGCTGGAAGAGGAGCTGGGGATCGAGTTGTTCATCCGCTACGGCAAGCGGCTGCTCGGCATGACCGAGCCGGGCAAGGAGTTGCTGGTGATTGCCGAGCGCATTCTCAATGACGCCAACAACATCCGCAAACTGGCCAGCACCTTTGCCAACCGCGACTCGGGCCGCTTGCTGGTGGCGACCACCCATACCCAGGCGCGCTATGCCTTGCCGCGGGTGGTAAAGGCGTTTCGCGAGCAGTTCCCGCTGGTGCAGCTGGAGCTGCGTCAGGGCAGCCCGGAGGAGATAGTGCGGCTGGTGCAGACCGGCGAGGTGGATATCGGTATCAGCAGCGAGCAGCTCGACAAGAGCGAAGGGGTGGTGGCATTTCCCTACTACCGCTGGCACCACAATATCGTGGTGCCAGAGCAACATCCGCTTACTGGCGAGCTGGATCTGACGCTGGCGGCGCTGGCCAACTGGCCCATCGTCACCTATCAAGCCGGGTTGACCGGGCGGGTGCGGGTGGATGAAGCCTTTGCTGCGGCGGGCATCGAGCCGCAGATCCTGCTGACGGCGCAGGACTCCGATGTCATCAAGACCTATGTCGAGCTGGAGATGGGGGTCGGCATACTGGCCGACATGGCGTTCGACGCCCAGCGCGATCAGGGGCTGGTGCAGCTCGATGGCAGCCATCTGTTTGCCCCCCACACCGCCTGGATCGGCCTCAAACAGGGGCAGTTCCAGCACAACTTTGCCTGGCAGTTTATCCAGCTCTGCAACCCCGAGCTGGCGCTGGCGGATATTCAGGCCCGCGCCATGGGCAGCGAGCCTGCCATCGACTTCCAGATTTGAATCGGAAGAGAAGAGCAAAAGGGGAGCCATTGGCTCCCCTTTTGCTATCCGGTGGCGAGTTACTTCACTTCATCCCACGCCATCTGCCAGTGGGAGCCGATGCCCGGCTCGTACTGGGTGGTAGTGGTGGTCCACTGCTGGCAGTAGCCGCTGTAGGGGAAGGGCTTGCACTGATAGACCTTGCCATTTTTCGGCTGCTGCACCTTGGTGCCGGCGGCATAGGATTTGAGCGAGTTCGGGAAGACGAAGTCGTATTCGCCGCTGCTCTGCTCCTTGAACATCAGATCCATGGTCTGCTGAATGGTCTCGCCGCCCGCTTTCGGGGTGGCCTTGATCACCAGCTGGTGGTGACCTGCCTTGAGCCCTTCCAGCGCCATGGTAAAGGTGTGGCTGCTGTCCTTGATGTCGGCACTGCTTTCACCCTTGGCGACGCCGCCGTGGTCATAGAGGGTGTTGGTGACGGCCAGATCGCCCTGTGCGGTGACGGTGAAATCGAGGGTGGCCTTGCCGTTGTCCAGCACATAGTCGCTGGCCAGACCGCTGACGCTGATGTTGTCCACTACCGGCGGCTGCAGCTGTTGCAGATCAATCTCGACTCGATCCAGTTTGCTGTCTCGATGCAGATAGACGGGGTTCATACCGTAGACCGGATTGAACTGGCCATCGGCTCCTTGCTGACCGGCGCGGATCAGGCTCTGCTCGGCGTTGATCTTGCTGGCGAGAGCATGGGCCCAGTTGTTCTTCTGGCCCTGCTCGGCAGTGGTGATGGTCAGCACGGTTTGCAGATCAGGGCGCTCGCCGTTGGCATCGAATACCCGGGTCATCGCCTTGTCACCCATCGCGAGGTCGATGGAGGGGTAGATGGTGCCTGCCTGGCTCCACTCCAGCGGCGGCTGGCTGCCATCTTTGAACTTGGCATCGATGATGTTGTAGAAGCTGTTGCTGGTATCGCCCACTTCCCACACGCCGAGGATCACCTGATAACCGGTGCGCTCCGGCAGGACACAGTTGTGGGTCACCTGCTTGGGCGGCTGCACCATATTGCCGTCGATGACGCAGAAGGGGGTCAGGTCAAACGAGGCGCGGGTGAGCGGCTGGTTGGGGTTCCAGTCCTGCTTGGTGAGGTAGTAGCGCCAGTTGCGGGTGACATGGTTGGCAGTGAAGGTCCAGCTGATGGCGAAGGGGCCGGGCTGTACTTCACGCTTGGTCCAGCGGTCGCTGGTCTGGATGTTCAGCTCGCTCCAGCGCGGGCTACCCGCCGAGGCGATTTGTCCATCCTGCGGGCCGGTTTGCGGGAAGCCTGAGGGGCCCTCCACGCTCTGGGGCTCCCACTGCACGCCGCCACACTGGCTGTTGCCACCGGTTTTGCACAGGTAGTTGCGACTCTCAGGCTGGCTGATGTAGCCATGAGCCAGGGCGCTGCCGCTGGCCAGCAGGGCCAGCATCGCCGCGATGTGATTGAGTTGGATTTTTGCTGCCATACATTCCTCTGTTCGATAGATGTGGGCAGTCAGTTGGCCAGGGAGTTCCCCGATGCACACTTGCGTGTGGCAACCCCGCTATCCTGGACAAAACGTCTGTAGACCGGAGGCTTTGCGTCCCGACCTTTCGGTCAGTTTGCCAAATGACTAGATGGTTATTGATGGGCCAAATGTTCGGCCATCAGCATTGTGCACTGCATTGATTAATTATTTGAAGTTAAATGTTTAAATGCACCGTTCAACGGCACATTGCTCATTCTAACTGACTGTTTTTAAATTGTTCTCTAATTTGTGAATGGCGTCGAATGCTGTTGAATATGCCGATAAGATGCATGCTGATTGCGTGTTGGCGGCGTAAAAAAACCTGCCAGCTTGGCTGGCAGGTCGGGTGACAAGGCGACACAGGTTGACGCCATCAATGACGGGCGCGCTGCTCGCCGGAGGGGAGAGATACGGGAGCCATCATTGGTGCAGTGGAGGACTCCTTGCCCAGTTTGAACACCGCAAGTCGCTCATCCAGGCTGCGGGAGAGACCGGCCAGCAGCTCGCTCTCCTGCGCCAGTTGCGAGGCGGACTGGGACATCTCCAGCGCCGAGTCGTTGATGCCGCTGACGTTGCGGTTCATATCCTCGGCCACCATGCTCTGCTGCTCGGCGGCGGTAGCGATCTGGGTCGCCATGTCGCTTACATGCTGGATGTGGTTGACGATCAGGGTGAGATCCTGCCCCGCCTGCTGGGATTGGTTGACGCTGCTCTCCGCCAGTTTGCGGCTGGTGTCCATGGCATTGGCGGCGGTGACGGCTCGTTGCTGCAGCTGGGCAATGGTGCTCTGGATCTCTTCGGTGGATTGGCGAGTGCGGCTGGCCAGCTGGCGCACCTCGTCGGCCACCACGGCAAAGCCCCGTCCCTGCTCGCCGGCACGGGCTGCTTCGATGGCAGCGTTGAGGGCCAGCAGGTTGGTCTGCTCCGAAATGGCGCTGATGACGGCGGTCACTTCGCTGATCTGCATCACCCCCTCTTTGAGCTGGTTGACCTGCTGGGTGGCCTGCTCCACCTCGGTGGCCAGCGCCTTGATACCGTGCACGCTTGCATGAACGTCACGGTTGCCGAGACCCGCTTCACCGGTCGCTTCCTGGGTATCCCGCGCGGTATTTTCGGCGTGCCCAGCCACATCGGAGATGGTGGCGCTCATCTCGTTCATGGCGGTAGCGAGCTGGGCCAGCTGATCCCGCTGGCTGGTGACCGCCTGATTGGTCTGCTCGGCGGAGGCGGCGATGCGCAGGGCGGCATCGGCCACGTTGCGAGCCCCCTGACTGGCCTCCAGCAGGGCGTGACGGATGGCATCGAGACTCTGGTTGGTGCAGCGGGCGACCACTCCCAGCTCATCCTTGCCCTGTACCGGGATGCTTACCACCAGATCCCCCTTGGCGACTCGTTGCATAGCGTGGTTGATCTGGCTGAGGGGGGAGACGATGGAGTGGGTGATGCGCCAGCCCAGCAACCCCATCAGCAGGATCACGATGGCGGTGGCGGTCCCCATCTTCATGTACTGGGCCCAGATGGTCTGCTGAATATCCTGCAGCAGCATGCCGGAACCGAGGATCCAGCCCCAGGGCTGATAGCCGGATACCATGGAGAGCTTGTCGGCGGTCTCACCCGATGGGCCGACCCACACATATTGCAGAGTGCCCTGTTTGCCCCCTTTGGCGATATCCACCATCTGATACCAGAACTGCCCGGAGGTGGCGGCACCTCCTTCACCCATCTTCTGGCCGACCAGTTCGGGACGGATGGGGTGAACCACCATGGTGCGGTTCTCGTCGATGACGAACAGGTAGTTGTTGCCATCAAAGCGGGTGTTGGTCAGCAGCTTGCGCGCCTCCTGCTGAGCCTGCTCTGCTGGCAGGGTGCTGGCCAGAAACTGGATCTGGCTCATGGCCTGCTCCAGTACCGCATTGAGCCGCGCCTCTCGCTCGCTCATCAGATTGCGCTGGAGCGCGTTGGCCGAGATAAGCAGCAGCGAGACAAAACCGACAAACGCCAGTGCGAGCAGCAAGATCAATTTGCGGCTCACGGTAATATCACCGAGCTTGAACATGACTAAACCCTCATTTCCCTGTTGATTTTATGTGGCTCTGTACCGCGTCAGCCAGTTTGTAAGAGTTAACAACTCATTTACTTTCAGTCTCTTGCCGAGCTTTCTCAAATGAGCGTTTTAACATCAGTATAGTCAGCAGACAGCAACCCCCACTTTTTGGTAGCGTGTTGATGCGCATCCCAGCGCAATTTTTGCCAAAGAGTGTGAATGGTTTGGCATTTCTTCAAAAAAAGGAGTGGGCCCCGCTGCGGGTGACCCCATAACAAGAGGGAATTTATGAGTTCCATTGCCAGGAATTACTTCAACCAGCTCAACGCCGACTACCTGCAGGTGCACAGGCGCAAGGAGGATCTCTTCTGGTCCACCTATATGGGCACCAGCGATGATCAGGCCGGTTTCACCGCGGCCGAGCAGGCCTACAAGGCCTTTTGTGCCAATCCGGCCCGTCTGCCCGAATTGCGGGAGATGTTGGTGCAGGCCGACGAGGATGACCTCAAGGGCGGTCTGCAAGGCTGGATCGCCTTCTTCGAGTGCAATGTGATTGAAGATCCCGCCGCTGCCGCCCTGATGGATGAGCTGGTAGCCGCCGAGGCGGAGCTGTTCGCCCGCCGCAAGGGGCTGAAACTGACCCTGCTGGATGAGCAGGGCCAGCAGGTCGCAGGCAGCCTGCCCGCCGCCAGTACCTCGCTCGCCGCCAGCCCGAACGAGGCGGTGCGCCAGAGCGCGCTCGCCATGTTCCACACTCTGGAGCAGTGGGTGGTCGGCAACGGTTTTCTCGAGGTGGTGGCGATCCGCAACCGCTTTGCCCGCGCCATGGGCTATCGCGACTACTTCGACTACAAGGTGCGCAAGAACGAGCAGATGAGCCCGGAGCAGCTTTTCGCCATCCTCGACGACTTTATTGCCCGCACCGACGCCCGGTTGCAGCAGAGTCTGGTCGAGCTGAAGGCCGCCAAGGGCGAGGCGGCACTGCTGCCTCACAACCTGCGTTACAGCGTGAGCGGCGATGTGACCCGCCAGCTCGATCCTTACGTGCCCTTCTCGCGGGCGCTGCGGGATTGGGTCGAGAGCTTCCGCCGGCTCGGCATCCAGTATCGCGGGGCGACCCTGACGCTGGATTTGCTGACCCGGGAGGGGAAGTATGAGAACGGCTTCTGCCACGGCCCGGTACCTAGCTTCTTCCAGCAGGGGGAGTGGGTGCCGGCTGTGGTCAATTTCACCAGCCTGGCCGATCCGGCGCAGGTGGGCAGCGGCTGGAGTGGCCTCAACACCCTGTTCCACGAGGGTGGCCATGCCGCGCATTTTGCCAATGTCACCGGCAATGCCCCCTGCTTCTCACAGGAGTTTCCGCCCACCTCCATGGCTTATGCCGAGACCCAGTCGATGTTCTGCGACAGCCTGCTGGACGATGCCGACTGGCTCAAACGCTACGCCAGAAACGCAGCAGGAGAGGCGATTCCCGATGCGCTCATCCAGGCGATGATCGCCGCGCGCCAGCCGTTTCGCGCCTTCAACGAGCGCCAGATCGCGCTGGTGGCCTACTTCGAGCGGGATCTCTACGCCATGGATGAGGCCGAACGCACCCCGGATGCCGTGCTGGCGCTGGCCCGCCAGTGGGAGCGCAAGATCCTCGGGGTCGAGAGCCCGCGCCCGTTGCTGGCTATTCCACACCTCCTTAATCAGGAGTCGGCCTGCGCCTATCACGGCTACCTGCTGGCGCTGATGGCAGTGGAGCAGACCCGTGCCTACTTCCTCAAGCGTGATGGCCACCTCACCGACAACCCGCGCATCGGGCCGGATCTGGCTGCCCACTACTGGGGGCCGGGCAATGGCATGACTCATGATGAGACCCTGCGCAGCCTGACTGGTGAAGGCTTCAGTGCCGTGCCACTGGCCGAGGCGTGCAACCTGAGCGCCGCCGAGGCGTGGCAACAGGCGCAAGCCTGCATGGCCGCCGCGCAGCAGCGCCCCGCGGCGGGTGAGGGAAGCCCGCTCGACGCCCATATCCGGGTGGTACACGGCGCCGAGCTTATCGCCGACAACAGCGAGTCGGAAACCCGCATGCTGGCCGATTTCGAAGCGTGGATCCTGAGCCACAGCGCACGAGCCTCAGTTGCGTAAGCTGGAATGCTCCCGGTTCTTGAGCCGGGGGCACTCTTGGCGTGGCTCTGATGTATGCTCGCGGTGATGGCTGGTACAGCTGTAGATATGTTGACGACACAGACTGTCGCATGATGGTTTTGGTATGCAGATTTCAGATTAAATATGTATTCATATGAATAGGGTTGTGAAGAGTAGGCCATAAGCTCATGGAACCTTATCGCCCCACATATTTGTTTATTTTGTTAATAGTGTTTTTTGTACTCACCTTTGTGCATAAAGATTGATCTATTCATCTGTTTGAGAACCATTCCCATTTTTCTGGGTTGACTAAATTGTCCACAGCTGCAGAATCGCCCTCTTTGCCACCCCCGATGTGAGTCGGGTTCGGAAAGTTTCAGATCTCTTCCCCTCGAGATGGCTGGGCCGCACATGAAAATGGCGTCAGCTCTCAACTCTTTGCTGCGCGTTCGCCAGCTTCATGTTATCAGTCGATAACGTTGACACTGCTGCAGTGCTGTCCGTGTAGGGCAATTCGTATTTCGTTACATTGCCTGAGCCTGCCGGCGCATGACAACAGGTTGGTTCGTTTTATTGGCTTAGTATCTATTTGTCAGTGAATGGAAAGAGGTTATTCCCCCATGATGAGCACGAGTGAACACCCTGGTCAGATTGCGCTGCTGGGAGGCTCGGTGGATCGTGCAGCCTTGCCACTTCTCGACCTGTCCCGCTGGGATCCATTGCAGCAGCCGGTATTACTGCTCAACCTGCCGGCAGATGAGCAGGACAGTGTGTTGCAGGCTGTGCGGTGTGACCCGATACGTTATTTGCAGCCGGTATTTTGTGTTGTTAAGAGCTCTCTCTCCCCCATGTTGTCCGACGGTCTTCTGACTCAGCTGGATGAACGGGCCTCTGACATGCTTGAACGGTTGGCGTTATTGACCCCTCGCGATCATCCGGATGAAATGGAGAAGCTGGCCTGGTACAGCTGGCCGAGGGCTCATTTCCGTTTGTTACCTCGCTGGCAGGCAGGTTGTCGCCAGGGCTACAGCTACCCGCTGCTGGATTGTCTGCTGGGGGCCGATGCAACTGCATCCTTGCCGCAACTGGTCTCCGAGCGGCTGTTGCAGATTGAACAACTGGTCGATCGACTACGCCTGTGCAGCAGTTGCAGCTCTGCTCATCTCAATTTTGTCGACGTATGTCCAGAATGTTCCCATATCGCCATCCAGGCCAAGCCTGCGGTGCACTGTTTCACCTGCGGTCATGTGGACGATCAGGATGTCTTCATGCAACAGGGTTTGCTGCGTTGTCCCAAGTGTGTGACAACCCTGCGTCATATAGGGGTCGACTACGACAGACCATTGGAAAAGTACCGCTGTCTCTCTTGCCATGCCCGTTTCATGGAGGCGGCAGTACAGGCGCGATGTCATGAGTGTGGGCGGGCTCACAAACCCGATGATCTGTTGGTGTCTCCCATCTATGAGTACCGCATCGGCAAATTGGCTCGCCATATTGCTCGCGAGGGTACTCAGCAGTTGCATCTGCCCCTGACTTGGGGGGCTCCGATGGCGATGGATCACTTCCCCTGGCTGCTGCAATGGAGCAACCGGCTGCTGCAGCGCCACGGCGGCAACCATACCCTTTTGGCTATCCAGATCGAGCAGCTCGCCGAGCTGCGCGCCGAATTGGGCCTGTTGAAGACTCAGCAGAGATTGGGGGCCTTGCTGGCTCGTCTGCAGGCACTGTTTCGGGATACCGATGTGGTTTGCCAGTATGCCGATGATCGACTGCTGTTGTTGCTGCCGCACACCAATGTGGAGGATTGGCAGATCTTGCAGGGGCGGATCTTGGCGCTCAACAATGTCGAGGGGCTGGATGCCTTGACGCTGAATGTGCAGGTAGAGCCGCTCCCTACCACGCTGGGTGAAGATACCGCCCTCTGGTTGAGCCGCTGGCTGGACGGGAGCCTTCAGGATGCCTGAGTGGATGAGTACGGTTCGGTACATCCTGACCGAGATCCTGGGCAGCCTGCAGTTTTCGCCCAGGATGATCCTGCTGCTGCTGCCCATGTTGCTGCTGATGGAGGTGCCCCTGATGGCGCTGACCCTGACTGGGATCCTCAAGTGGTTTGCCCGTCAGCTGCCAAAAAAGTCTGATTTACCCCTGTCACATCGTTGTCCCAAGGTCTCCTGCATCATCACCTGTTACGGTGAGGGGGAGGCGATCCGCTCGACCATTCTGACCCTCAAGGAACAGCTCTATCGCGGCCATCTGGAGATCATTGCGGTGATCGATGGTGCCAAGGCCAATGCCCATACCTATCAGGCGGCCCTAAACTGTATCGCCGAGTTTGAGGGATGTGAGAGACGTACCCTGGTGCTACTGCCCAAGTGGCAGCGTGGCGGGCGGGTATCGACCCTCAATGCTGGCTTGTCGGCGGCAACCGGCGAGATAGTCATGAATGCAGACGGGGACACTTCCTTCGACAACAACATGATCGATGAGATTGTCGCCTGCTTCGATGACCCGAACGTGCCCGCCGTTGGTGGGGCGTTGCGGGTGCGCAACCTGCGCGATGGTTTGCTGACCCGTATGCAGGGGATCGAGTACATGATCTCCATGCAGGGGGGCAAGACGGGTCTGAGCGAATGGAACCTGATCAACAATATTTCGGGGGCATTCGGGGCTTTTCGCCGCGATTTCCTGCGCCAGATTGGAGGGTGGGATACCCACACAGCAGAAGATCTGGATTTAACGGTGCGGATCAAGCACTACCTCAAACGCCATCCCAATCTGAAGATCGGCTTTGCCCCCAGAGCCATTGGTCACACGGACGCCCCTGCAGATTTGGTGACCCTGGCAAACCAGCGTCTGCGCTGGGATGGGGATTTGCTGTTTCTCTACCTGCGCAAACACAAGTTATCGCTGACTCCGCGCATCTTGGGATGGAAGACCTTTTTGTTCACTCTGATCTACGGGGTGGCACAAAACGTGGTGTTGCCGCTGTTGGTCATGGGGTACAGCTGGTGGCTGGTGTTAAGTTATCCTGGTCCGTTCGTTACGGCCTTGATGCTGTGCCTCTACCAGGTCTATCTGCTTCTTACTCTGGTCAACTTTATGGTGTTTATGCTTGCCATTTCCGAGCGGCCTAAAGCGGATATGCGTATGTTGCCATGGTTGTTGTTGTATCCGCTCTATACCCTGCTGATGCGTCTATGGTGTGCCGTGGCACTGCTCAACGAAATTTTCCGTCGCGGTCATGAGGAGAGCAGTATGGCTCCCTGGTGGGTATTAAAACGAGGAAACAAATTCTGATGAAAGTCACATTCAATCCCCCCAAGAAACAGGACGCTACCTCTGATCAAGGGATTCGGGTGCTCTATGCCCCCGCCAAGCGCATCGCATTTCGAGCCCGCTGGTATCTGATCCTGCTGCTGGCATTCAGCCCCGTCATCATACTGCTCTGGTATCTGGGACGAGAGTGGTGGCTGACCCAGGCGCCTGCCATCATCACTACGGAACCTCAACTTGTGGTGGCCAATGGAGATGGCTTCATTCGCAACATTTATATGTCTCCCGGTCAAGCCGTCTCGCAAGGGGATGCCCTGATGCGATTCGAGTCGCCGACGCTACGGGCCAATATAGAGGGGCGTAAAGCACGTCTAAAAGCGATCGAGCTGGACAAGAGCGCTGCCGAACAGGCGATATTGAGTAACCTGGATGAGCAGATTCGTATCGCAGAGCGGGGGGCTAATGAGCAGGAGGGGATCTATCAGGAGTACGCGGGGTATAGGAAGGAGAAACTGGTTTCCAGTGCCGAGTATGCCAGTGCCTTGCTGAGCTGGACCCAGTCTCGTATCGATTTGCAGAAGGCAAGATCTGAAAAAATGCAGCAAGAGTTGCAGATCAAAGAAGATCACCTGACAGGGCCACTGGCCAGTGCGCGCCACCAGTTGGAGCAGGAGCTAACCGAGATGCAAGCTATCACTAGGCAGCAGCAGCCCCTTTCCCCAGCTACCGGCAAGGTCTCAGATGTGCTGGTGCAGGAGGGGGATTGGGTCTTCTCGGGGGCCCCCCTCGCGTTGATCGCTAAGCGGGAAGACCCGTTGGTCATTGCCTACGTATTGCCAAAATACCTCTCCTCGATGAAGCCGGGTCATAAGGCTATCGTCAAGTTGCCCAGTGGTGAGCGTTTGGCGGCCAGGGTTGCCAGACCTGTGGAGCTTGCAGACAAGCTGCCAGCCCAGCTTGCAGCACCGTTTGAAGGGGAGAAAGCAACCCTCAAGGTCGCACTCTCGCTGGATGAAAAATTACCCCCGAACCTGCAAGTGGAAGGGTTGCCGGTGACCGTATTGTTTGATTGATGTCTATGGCGTTGTGATCCTGAATCGCAACGCCTTCATTTGGATTTCGGCCATAAAAGGTGGCTGATGTATTGACGCCCGCAATTGCCCCCCCTTTTTCATTCATCAATGACTTTATTTCCGCAATATTCACAGATGGCGTGGCGTTCAAAGCGATCCATGTTGGCCAGAAAGGGGCCGGCGGCCCAGCCGGTAATGAAGTCTTTGATAAATGCAGTGCGCTTTTGCTCTGGTTTCACCTCTTTTCCATAGGATTTGTCGACCAGCACCACGATATGGTTGGTCTCGCGCTGACAACTCGGGCAGTAGCGTTGTTCGGTGGATGAAAGCAAGGGGGATCTCCTTGTCCAGAAGAGTGGGCAGCAGGTTTTCCGCCGCAGATATGTAACGTCCCCATTTGATTCTTCTTGCTGGCGGACCGTCAATCACAGCGGAGGTGGATTGTGCGCTATCTCCTGTGAAGAGGGGCGAGCCAACAAGGGTGATCACAAGGGGTCAGTCGGTCCCTCTTTTGTTTCCGTTTGTCACACATTGCCACACAAGCTTCCCCCTCTGGCAAAGTCTTGTGACCGGACGGGTGTGCAATGGTGCCATGAGCAGGGAGATGAGGCCCTGCCGCGATGGAACCAGGGTGCATGTTATGACGAACAAATGGATGTGGTGGCTGTTGCCGCTGCTGGCGGTCGGGGTCTGGTGGCTCGGTTATGCGGGGGATGCCAACGGGGTGTGGCCCTGGCGCCATGAGATGTTGCTGCTGACGGGTCTGCTGGGGATGACCTATATGGCGATTTCGCTGTTGCTGGCGTTGCGCCTGCCGCAGTTGGAGGTGTGGTGTGGCGGTTTGGACCGGATGTTGCGATGGCACCGCCAAACGGCCATCGGCGGTGCATTGGCGCTCACTGCGCATTGGCTGGTGGTGGAGGTGCCCAAGTGGGCAGTCTCGGCGGGTTGGCTGAGTCGTCCTGCGCGGCTTGGGGCCAGTACAGCTGGCGCTGGTGCAGGTAATGGCATCTCGCTCCATGCCCTTGGCAATACCCTGGGTGAGTGGAGTTTCTATCTGCTGATCGCGCTGGTGGTAGTGAGCTTGCTGGCGCTGGTGAGTTATGGCCGTTTTCGGCTGATCCACCGGCTGGCGCCGATCATCTATCTGGTGGGGTGGGGACACGGGCTTTGCCTGTTGCCTCAGATTGGGGCCATGACCCCGGTGGGGGTATCGATCTGGTTGATCGGTGGGTTGGGAGCTATCGGGGCCCTCTACTCCCTGCTGGGACAAGTGGGAGCGCGGGATCGCCATCCGGGCCGGGTCATTGCGGTGCGGGTGCTGGCGGATCAGACCTGCGAGCTGACCATGCAGCTGGAGAGGCCTCTCGCCCATTACCGCCCGGGTCAGTTTGCCTTCTTCGAATTTGATGCCAAGGAGGGGCCGCACCCCTTTACCCTAGTGCGGGTGTCGGCGGATCGGCGCCAGCTGGTGATCGCGGTACGGGCGCTCGGGGATCATACCCGTCAGCTGGTGGCAGAGGCTCGCGCCGGGGATGGGGTGGTGGTGACCGGGCCCTATGGCGCCTTTGTCGCCCCGCAAGGGGGAGGTAGAGCCCTCTGGCTGGGGGCCGGGATAGGTATCACGCCGTTCGTCGCCTGGCTGGAGGGGCTGGCTGCCCGTGGGGAGCGCAGCGAGGGGATCACCCTGATCCAGTGTGCGCCGGATCTGGCAGGTGCCGTCTACCACCGGCGGTTGGCCGAGCTCTGTCATCGCACCGGCGTGCGCTATCAGCTGCATCTGGACAAGGCGGCCGGGCGGCTGGATCTGGCCCGCATCGCGCAGGATGCGCCCGAGCAAGTGTGGTTTTGCGGGCCGGAGGGGATGGCAGATGCCCTGACCCGGCTGTTGCCGGACGGGCATCTGCATCGCGAGCTGTTTCGCTTTCGTTGAGCTCGATGGGCGCCGTTATTTGGCGTTGGCTGGCAACTGCTTGAGGGCGGCTTGTACTGCCGCCTCCAGTTGCGGGTCGCGCCCGGCCACCATGTCAGCCGGAGTGAGGGGCACCTGCTGGTCCGGGATCAGCTCCTGATTCTCGTAGAAGGTACCGTCCGGTTTGCGCAGCCCCAGGGTCGGAATGCCGTAGGAGAGTCCCGGGATCAGCCGGGAGTCGTGGCTGTAGACCATGGTGCCGGTGCCGGGTACCGGATCGCCGACGATGGGGCCGACCTTCAGGGTACGGTAGTACTCGGGGAAGGCGGAGCCTTCCGAGTAGCTGCCAGCGTTCACCAGCACCACCGAAGGCTTGGTCCACTGGCGAGTGGCGGCGTCGGTTTCACCCTTGCCCTGACGGGGCCAACTGCTGGCCATCCCCTTGGTGCTGCCGCTGCCGGTCAGAAACTCCACCAGGGTATTGGCGAGATAGCCGCCGCTGTTGAAGCGGACATCGACGATCAGCGCATCGCGATTGCGCTGTCTGCCGAGGGCATCCGCCACCACCGCATCGTAGGCCTCGCTATTCATTGCCGGCAGATAGACATAGCCGACCCGTCCTCCGCTCAGGCTGGCCACCAGCCCCCGCCGTTTCTCAATCCAGCGATCCTGTTGCAGCTGGTACTCCTGCTGCTTGTCGATGGCGGTGAGCACCACCTCGTCAGTTTGCTTGTTGCCCTCCTGCTGGAAGGTGAGGGCAAGCCGGGCGCCAGCCTGATGGTTGAGGGCTCGATCCAGCTCGGCCAGATTGGCAATCGGGCTGCCGTTGATGGCGAGCAGGCGGGCGCCCGGGGCGATATCGCTCTCCTGATCCAGCGGGCCGCCAGAGAGCAGGGCGGTGAGCATCACCCCCTGCTCGCCATCCTGCCAGTAGCCGCCAAGGCTGGCGGTCTCGTCCGCCATGCGCGGGAAGGGGGCGGGGCCGCTGCCCCAGGTGTGGGAGACATTGAGCTCGCCAGCCAGCTCCGCCAACAGGTTGCCAAAGTCCCGCGGGTTGCCGATGCCCGGCAGCAGGCGGCGGTAAGCGGCGACATAGCTATCCCAGTTCACCCCGTTCATATCGTCCAGATAGAACTCGTCCCGAGTTAGGCGGGCGATCTGATCGAAGGCGGCGGTCATGCGTTCCTGCCAGCGGCTGGTGGGTTGCAAGGCGAAGGGGGCGCTGGTGGCCTCGCCGGAGTCGAGATGGATCCGGGTGATCTCCCCATCCCGCACCAGGGTAGCCAGGGTGCCCTGCTGGTTGAGGCTTGCCAGCGCTGGGCCGGGCTGCTCACCAAACAGTTCGCTGGTTTTGCCCTTGCGCAGATCCTGGCTGTAGCCCTTGATCTCGCTCTCGCTGTTGACCCCCATCTCTTCCACCAGATAGATCACTTGGTCGCCGATGATGCGGCTGGCGAGCAGGGTGCCGGTGGGTTGCAGCAGCAGCGCTTCTCTATGGTTGAGACGATCGCTCTCAAAGCCGTATCCCCCTTTCGGCGGCTCCAGCTCGGCAATGGCATCGGCTCTGGCGGCGCGGCTGCTGTAGATGCCGAGCAGGTTGGTGACGAGGGGCTCGCCATCGGGCCCCAGTGCGCCAAACCGTGTCGATTGCCAGTAGAGAATGGCGCCATCCTGACTCCAGCCCGGTTGCCCATCCTGATAGCCGTTGAGGCTGACATTGACCGGTTTGGCCTTGGGATTGGCCGTATCGATCACCGCGATCTCCTGTTCCGCCGCATCGGGGCGGAAGGTGAGCGCCAGATGGCGGGAGTCGGGGGCAAAGGCGAGATGCACCTCGTGGCGCGAGGGGTTGAAGCTGGCAGGCACCAGCTCCCGCTGCTTGTTGCTCGCCAGATCCAGCAGGTGGATGGCCTGGCCATCTACCACGAAGGCGAGCTGCTTGCCGTCGGGGGAGAGCACCGGACGGCTGATCCCCTTGCCGGGAATGGCCAGCAGCAGGCTCTCGGTCAGAGTGCCGGGATCGCTGAACAGCAGATCCGGATCCCCCTTGCGCAGGCGATAGAGGGCAGCGTGCCCCTGCTGCTCCGACAGATAGATGAGGGCGCGCCCCTGCTCGGCGAAGAGGGGGCTGGACTGCTCGCTTGGATCTCGGGTCAGCTGACGCACCCGCTCCCGCTCGGGGTCAACGGCAAACAGGTTGCCTTCGCTCACCAGGATCAGCTCATCCGCCTCTTCGCTGACCAGCGCTTCGTCTGCCAGGGTCAGGGCCTCGCTCGACTCATCCGGCGCGCTCGCCACTTGCGGGGTGAGGGTCAGCTTGCGTGGCTCGCTGCTACCGGCATCGAGGCGATAGAGCTCGCCCAGCCATGACCAGACCAGATCGCCACTGCGAGAGGCGCTGAGCCCCCGCACCGGATGGCCCTGATAGTGGGTCAGCTGTTGCTCCTTGCCGCTGGCGAGATCCCGGCGCCAGACGTTGAAATCGCCGCTGCGCTCGCTCAGGTAAAAGAGGGTATCTCCCTTGTCGCTCCAGACCGGATCGGTGGCCGCCACCCGATCTTCGGTCAGCTGCTTGTGCTGCTTGCCATCAAACAACCAGAGACGGGGCACCGCGAACGAGTGCTGATGCTTGCGAAAGGGTTGATCCGCCGCGGGCATCTGGTAGACGAGCCGCTCCCCGTGGGGACGGGCGAGGGTCGCAGGCAGCGGCAGATCGGCCTGCAAGGTGCCGCCGGTGATCGGGGTCCAGTAGAGCTCGCCCCATTGGTAGCCTTCCGCGACAAAATGGTCGGCATCGGGCGCGCCCAGGCGCTGGCTGCTCAGCAACAGCCGTTTGCCATCGGCGCTGAAGGCTTGCGGCAGATCGGTGCGCGAATCGCGAGTGAGGCGCACCATCTCGCCGCCGTTGGCAGGCACCACGAACACATCTTCATTGCCGTAGAGATTGGCGGCAAAGGCGAGCTGTTTGCCATCCGGTGACCAGATCGGCCGCTGGCTCAGGTAGTCGCTGCCGGTGATCGCCGTGGCGGGGCCACCCTCGGCACTGGCGACAAAAATGCGCCCCTGCCAGGTGAAGGCAAGCTGCTTGCCATCGGGGGAGAGGGCGGGCTCGCGCAGCCAGAGTGCATCGGCGGCGACACTGGCAGGCAGCCAGAGCAGGAGTGGCGAGAACAGCAGGGTGGCGAGGCGGCACGAAGAGCGCATGGCATGATCCTGTCGGGGAGTGGAGTGTTATCTTCGCCGATCATTGCCCCGGGTGCCAGCGCGATAATTTTTGTATCTTGTTGTTTTAACTGTTAATTACCAATGCCAAATGACGGTGTTAAAGGAAGATGGCCTGGCTGCGGCAAGATATGTTTTGCCGGGCATATTGAGTATTGATGGCGATCCAATATCATGGCGCTCGCTCGCCGCTCGGCGGGCATCGTTCAGATGATCTGGTAACAAGAAAAGCCCGCACCAGAGGCTTGTCGAGGGATGGAATGAGAGCCGTATTACTGTGTTTGTTGGGGCTTTGGCCCGCATTGAGTTTTGCCTTTACCGAAAAAGCCGATTTGGTGGTGGTCAAGAAGTCGACCTATAGCCTGACCCTGATGAAGGATGGCAAAGAACTGAAGCGCTACTGGATTGCTCTGGGCCCGGCGCCCAAGGGGCACAAGCAGCAGGAAGGGGATCAGCGTACGCCGGAAGGGCGCTACACCCTCGACTACAAGAAGACCAATTCCGGCTACTACAAAGCCATCCATATCAACTATCCGAACCTGGATGACATCAAGCGCGCCAATGAGCTGGGTGTTCGTCCGGGTGGCATGATCATGATCCACGGCCAGCGCAACAGTATTGGCAACCGCAGGGTTCAGCCTTCCAACTGGACCAATGGCTGCATCGCCATGCTCAATCACGAGCTGGATGAGGTGTGGGACGCCGTTGACCCGGGTACGCCCATCGTCATCGAGCCCTGATCCCCTTGTGCACGCCCGCGACTCCGCGGGCGTTTTATTTCCCGCCAGTGATGACGTGACAGCGCTTGCTGTCCCGTGCTAGTTTTTTCGGCTCGCTTTGACTGTGACAAGGAAGATCACATGATGTCAGTAACGAGCGTGCCCGAGCGAACGGGGATGCTCTGGTGGCGTGCCACACTGGATATGCTCCCGCTCTCCATTTCTGTGATCCCCTGGGGGATCCTGTGTGGCGCTTTGGCGTTGCAGGCAGGGCTGAGTCCGCTTCAGGCTCAGCTGATGTCGTTGCTGGTCTACGCCGGAGCCGCCCAGCTCTCGGCCACGACCCTGTTCGGGGCGGGCACGCCCCTGCTGCCCATCATGAGCTCCACCATGGTGATCACTTCCCAGCATCTGCTATACGGCTTCACCTTCCGCCGTGACGTATTGCCGCTCTCCCTGCGCTGGCGGGCCAGCCTTGCTTTTTTCCTGACTGATGAGATGTTCGCTGTGGCGCTGAAAGACCGGGAGCGCAGCGGCCACTTTGATCCGGCCTACGCGCTCATCGCGGGATTCGTCTTCTATCTGTTCTGGAATCTGGCGACCCTGCTCGGCATCGCGGCCGGCCAGTACATCGATGGACTGGACAGCATGGGGCTGGATTTTGCCATCGCGGCCACCTTCATCGCCATGACCATTCCCGCCATGAAAAACTTGCCCATGGTGGCGGCCACTATGGTGAGCGGCGGCACAGCGTTGCTTACCAAGCCGCTGCTGGCGGAGATCCACATCATCGTCTCGGCTCTGGCTGGCATGGTGGTGGGCTATGTGCTGCACCGGATGAGGAGGTAGCGTGAGCTGGCTGATGATTGGCCTGCTGGCCCTGATCACCTTTTTCAACCGCTTCGCCTTCTTTTCTCGGTTGACCCGATATCAGCCGGGTGCCGAGATGGGGGCGTTTCTCGGCTTCTCGGCTCAGTCGGTGCTGACTGCAATCTGGTTGCCCATCGTCTTTAGCTACGAGCCGGGGATAGGTCTTGACTGGGATCCTGACTACCTGACTGCCACCCTGTGGGTGATGCTCTTGACCCTGTTGCGGCTGCCGACTCTGGTTGTGGTGGTGGGTGGAATGGGGGGCTTCTTCCTGCTGCGCTGGCTGGGAGGCATAGCCGAGCTCTTGCCTTGGTGAAGCGCGAGCCGTGATCTTGTGTAATGGATGTCATTATTCGACATCCGTCATGTCATGAATGTCACTTCAAAAAAAGCCTGCAAATGGTGAGGATATGGGCTCTGTCCGTGAAGGAGTGTCCCATGTCTTTGATCGAAACCTGTCAGCGCATCGTGCGCGATCCCCATCTCTCCGCCGCCCAGAAGAGCCACGCGCTGGCGCTGGCCGCCGAGAATGCGTTGCCCTACCCCGACCTGCCTGCCGCAGTCGCCGAGGCGATGGAGCAGGGATTTATCTGCGACATGTTCGAAGGGCACGTCCCTTACAAGCCACGTTATGTACTGCCGGACTATGAAAAATTCCTGACTCAGGGCTCTGCCTGGCTGGAGTTGGCGGCGCCGCAGGATTTCGACGAGGCGCTCAACGCCCTGCGCATCCTGTATCACCATGTCCCCTCCGTCACCGGCATGCCGGTCTGGCTGGGTCGGCTCGACCATCTGCTGCTGCCGTTTGTCGGCGAACTGGATGACGAGACCCTCTATCGCAAGCTGAAGGGGTTCTGGGTCTATCTGGACAGGGTGCTGCCGGACGCCTTCATGCACGTCAACATCGGGCCGGATGATAACCGCATCTGCCGCCTGATCCTGCGCATCGACAACGAGCTCAAGCAGGTGGCGCCGAACCTCACCTTCTTCCACGATCCGGAGCAGACCCCGGACGATCTGCTGCTGCAGGCGGTGAAGAATATCGCCGAGTGCAGCAAGCCGCACATCGCCAACTACCCTATCCATCGCGATACCTTTGACCAGCGTGGTTTTGGCATCGTCAGCTGCTACAACGCCCTGCCGCAGGCCGGTGGCGCCAATACCCTGGTGCGCATCTCCCTCAAGCGGGTCGCCGAGCAGTGCCAGGGGATCGATGACTTCCTCGGCTGCCTGCTGCCCCATTACTGCCGCTTGGCCTCCCAGTTGATCGAAGCGCGGGCCGCTTTCTTGCATCAGGAGTCCGGCTTCTTCAACAGCTTCCTGGTGAAAGAGGGGCTGCTGGATGAGGATCGCTTCGTCCCCATGTTCGGCATCTACGGCATGGCGGAAGCGGTCAATATCCTGATGGATAAAGAGAATCTGCCGGATCGCTACGGCCATGGCGAGGAGGCGAACCAGCTTGGCTATCGCATCTCGGCCCAGCTTTCCGCCTATGTGACCACGACCCCGCAGACCCATGCCTGGGGTGGTCGCGCTTTATTGCATTCGCAAGGTGGCCTCAGCATCGATGTGGCTGTTACCCCCGGGGTGCGCATTCCCTACGGGCATGAGCCGGATCCCGCCAGCCATGTGCTGGCGCTGGCACCGCACCACACTTATTACCATTCGGGGATCAGCGAGATCCTGACGCTGGATCCCACCATCCGCCAGAACCCGCAGGCGCTGTTGCAGCTCTGCAAAGGGGCGCTCGCCATCGGTATGCGCGAGTTCACCGCCAACGTGGCCGACAGCGATCTGGTGCGGGTGACCGGCTACATGATCCGCAAGAGCGACGTGGCCCGCTTCGCAGAAGAAGGCTCGCGGCTGCAGACCACCTGTCTTGGTGCCGAGGCGAGTGAAGTGACCGCCATTCGTCAGCGGGCTCCGCGAGTGGTCGCCCACGAATCGACCATCGGCGAGTATTGAGTTCGCACCGATGGCTGATGTCTTGCCAACACGCAGCGCCCTGGTAAGCAGGGTGCTGCCGTTCTCCTGTGTCGACGGGCCGGGCAACCGGCTGGTGCTGTTTCTGCAGGGCTGCAACTTTCGCTGCCCCGGCTGCCACAACCCGCACACCATAGGGCTGTGCGACGATTGTGGCGACTGCCTCGGGGTCTGTCCGAGCGGCGCCCTCACCTTGAGCGAAGGCAAGGTACAATGGCAGACGGCGCTCTGCACCGATTGCGACGCCTGTCTGGATGTCTGCCCGCGCGGTGCCAATCCCAAGACCGCTACCATGACGGTGGCCGACGTGCTGGCCCTGCTGCGCCGCTACGGCCCACTGCTGAGCGGCATTACCGTCTCTGGCGGCGAGGCGACCACCCAGCTCCCCTTTGTGGTTGCGCTGTTTGCTGCCATCAAGGCCGCACCGGATCTGGCCCATCTCACTTGCCTGCTCGACAGCAACGGTTCGCTGGCCGAAACCGGTTGGCAGCGGCTGCTGCCGGTGCTCGACGGCGCCATGCTCGATCTCAAGGGGTGGCGCGACTCGGTGCATCACACCCTGACCGGCTATGGCCGCGAGCGGGTGCTGGGGTCGCTGCAACTGCTGGCACGCCACGGCAAGCTGACCGAACTGCGGCTGCTCCATGTGCCGGGCAAGAGCGATTTTCTGGATGCAAGTGGTGAGCTTGACGCGGATCTCGCCGCCTTCTTGCAGCAGCTTGGGCCTGTGCCCATTCGCCTCAACGGCTTTCGCCACCACGGGGTGCGGGGGGCGGCGGCGCAATGGCCAGAGGCTCACCAAACCGAGCTGGAACAGCTGGCCAGCCGTTTGCGTGCAGTGGGATTGGGGCCTGTCTCACTGCCTGCCTTGATGGGCTGAGAGGCTGCGTCATCCGGTGACCGTCATGGCGTGAGGTGCGGCATGGAAAGGCCGCAACTGTGATTTCTGTCTATTGGAGGGGGCGAGAACGGCGGCTAGAATAATGGCCATCTTCTTACCCCTCAATGACAGATAATCATGAGTGAAAGCAAGGCGTTATATCGGGTTCAGTTTATTTGCCACAGCGAGCGCTACGAAGTCTATGTGCGCGAAGTCAATCAGGGCCAGCTGTTCGGTTTTATCGAGATTGCCGATTTTGTCTGGGATAACCATACGGCGCTTATCGTCGATCCCAGTCACGAGAAGCTCAAGAGCGAATTTGCCGATGTGCGCCAGACTCTTATCCCCATGCATCAGGTGCTGCGCATCGATCAGGTGAAAAAGCAGGGGGCTGCCCGCATCACGGATCTGGGCAGCAACGTCGCCTCCTTCCCCAGCCCCATCTATACCAAACGTCCCTAGTCCCTACTTGCCGTTGATGTTTCGCCGCGGTGAAACATCAACCTCTTCTCGCTGTCGCCCGGTTCACGGCTCAATCAATTCGCGACCCAGTTGCAGGATCCGCTGGCGGAACCAGTGACGGGCCGAGCCATCACCGGCCGGGCCATACCAGACCAGACTGTGACTCACCTTGCCGTAATCGAACGGTGCCGGACGCATCACCAGATCCGGCTGACTGGCCATGCAGGCCGCCCAGCCACCGATGGCGGTGAGGATCAGATCAGTCTGGGGCAGCAGGGCCGCCGCGCTGGCAAAATCGGGCAGGGTGGCGCCAATCTGGCGACGCACCTGCTGCTGGGCCAGGCTCTGTTCGAAGAAGGGGTTGGCCAGCTCCTGATCCCGGATGGCGATATGGCGCCAGCTCAGGTAGGCATCGAGATCCCAGGGCTTGGCCAGCGCGGGGTGGTCTTTGCGCAGCAGGCAGACCAGTTTCTCTTCCCGCAGGGTCTCCCACACCAGCCCGGGCTGGCGCGGCAACGGCTGGCTCTGGTCATGGGGCAGGATCACGAAGTCGAGTTTGCCCGCTGCCAGCGCCTCCAGTCCCTGCTCATCCTTGTTCCAGATCTCCGGCGCCATGCCCGGCACCTCTTTCATCAGCTGACCCAGAATGGGGCCCACCGGCCAGGTCATCACGCTCTCGCGCAATCCCAGCCGCAAGCTGCCCTGCCACTGCTGCGGGTTGAAGGCGTTCTGGCGAGTGAGGCCGTTCAGCTCCCCCAACAGCCGGTGCAGGGTGGGCGCCAGTCGCTCGGCCATGGGGGTGAGTAGTAGCTGGTTGCCCTGGCGGTAGAGCAGTTGATCCCCTAGCAGATCCCGCAGTTGGTTGAGGGTCTTGCTGACGGTGGAAGGGGTGGTGCAGAGCCGCTCGGCGGTGCGGGTGACGCTCTGGTTGTCGAGCAGCAGGTGCAGGGTGACCAGATGGCGACCTCCCAGCCGAGAGAGAGCGATCAGATCCATAGTGGCTCCTGAAATTGATGAAGATAAACAGGCTTGGAATCAGGGAGATTCAGCGTGACCTGCTGGCATTCTCTCACAGCAGGGGGAGGGTGAGCAGACTCCTCAAGAGGTGACTGCGAACGCAACAGACAAAAAGCCCCGCCAAAGCGGGGCTGATGCGGATTAGCCCTTGAGCACCGCCGCCATGGCGTCAGCCACATAGTCGACGTTGCGGCTGTTGAGGCCAGCTACGCACATGCGACCGGAGCGCACCAGATAGACGGCGAACTCTTCGCGCAGGCGATCTACCTGCTCCGGCGTGAAGCCGGTGTAGCTGAACATGCCGCGCTGGTTGATGAAGTAGCTGAAATCGCGGCCCGGCACCTTGGCGCTCAGCACCTCGAACAGCTTCTGGCGCATCGCCTTGATGCGGGTGCGCATCTCGGTCACTTCATCGACCCACAGGGCGTGCAGTTCGGGCTGGCTCATCACTGCCGCAGTGATCTGGCCACCGTGAGTAGGAGGGCTGGAGTAGTTGCGGCGCACGGTGGCCTTCATCTGGCCCAGTACGCGGCTCGCCTCTTCGGCATCCTTGCAGATGACCGACAGGCCGCCGCAGCGCTCGCCGTAGAAGGAGAGGTTCTTGGAAAACGAGTTGCTGACGAAGAAGCTGACGCCTGCAGCCACCATGGCGCGAATGGCGTAGGCATCCTCTTCCAGCCCGTCGCCGAAGCCCTGATAGGCGATATCCATAAAGGGGATCAGGTTCTTCTCGACCACCAGTGCGATCACCCGATCCCACTGGGCACGGGAGAGATCCACCCCGGTCGGGTTGTGGCAGCAGGGGTGCAGCAGCACGATGCTCTTGGCCGGCAGGCTGCTCAGGCAGTCGATCATGGCATCGAACTGCACGCCGCCAGTGGCCGCATCGTAGTAGGGGTAGTCATGCACCTTGATGCCGGCTCCCTCGAACATCGCCTTGTGGTTGTCCCAGGTGGGATTGCTGACCCACACCTCGGAGGTCGGGAAGTAGCGCTTGAGCAGATCGGCGCCAATCTTCAGCGCGCCTGAGCCACCGATGGTCTGGATGGTGGCGATACGTCCCGCCTTGACCGCTTCATGGTCGGCACCGAACAGCAGGTGCTGCACTGCAGTGCGGTAGTTGGCGGCGCCTTCCATCGGCTGGTAGGGGCGCGGGGCCGGGGCGGCGGCGCGCTGGGCTTCGGCCTGCTGCACCGACGGCAACAGCGGAATGCGGCCCTGCTCATCGTAATAGAGGCCGATCCCCAGGTTCACCTTCTGCTCGCGGGTGTCTTTGTGGAAGGTCTCGACTAGCGTCAGGATGGGGTCGCCAGCATAGGCATCGACGTGTTCAAACATGGGGGATCCTTGAAATTGACTGTCCAGTAAAACCGGCGGTCAGCCGGGCTGGACATCATGGCGCAAAGCTGGCGGTGGCTCAAGCCTGACGCTGGTCGAGCCTGAAGGGATGGCGCCGCGATCCTGCTTACTTCAAATAGGATCGCAGGACGCTGACCACCTGATCCAGATCCTCCAGCCGCTCGGCCGGGGTGGCATCGGGGGCGCCGAGATGCTCGCGCATGTGTCCCTCCAGTACCTCCAGCATCAAGCCGTTGACGGCGCCGCGGATGGCGGCGATCTGCTGCAAAATGGCGGTGCAGTCGCTCTCCTGCTCCAGCGCGCTCTCCAGCGCACCGGCCTGTCCCTTGATGCGGCGCACCCGTGCCAGCAGCTTCTTTTTGTCGTGAATGGTGTGGGACATGGCGGATCCTCTCGATCAATAAAACTATACTGGGGTATAGTATATTGCATCATCGCTCTCAGGAGAAATCCATGTCATCCCTCGCTCAATCCCACTGCCATCAACCCGTCATCCACGAGGGCAATCCGCTGGCCGAACAGAAGACCCGCTGGGCCGTATTGCTGACCGTCATCATGATGGTGGCGGAGATTGGCGGCGGCTGGTTCTACAACTCCATGGCGCTGTTGGCCGATGGCTGGCACATGAGCTCCCACGCGCTGGCCCTCGGTCTCTCGGTGCTGGCCTACCGCGCCGCCCGCCACTTCGCCCGCGACCACAGATTCAGCTTCGGCACCTGGAAGATCGAGGTGCTGGGTGGCTTCACCAGCTCCCTGTTGCTGGTGGGAGTAGCCGGGTTGATGCTGTTCGAGTCGGTGTTCCGGCTGCTCGATCCCAGTCCGATCCACTATCAACAGGCGATCGCTATCGCGCTGGTGGGGCTGCTGGTGAACCTCGCCTGTGCCTGGCTGCTCAAGGATGATCACGGCCACCATCACCACGGCCATAGGCATGACCACCATCATGAGCATCACAGCCACGATCATCATCATGACCATGACGATCAACACGGTCATCAGGATCTCAACCTGCGCGCCGCCTATATCCACGTGCTGGCGGATGCGGCCACTTCCGTGCTTGCGATTCTGGCGCTGGTGGGGGGCATGCTGTGGGGCGCTGACTGGCTGGATCCGCTGATGGGCATAGTGGGTGCCGGGCTGGTCGCGGTGTGGGCCTGGGGCCTGTTGCGCGACTCCGGTCGGGTGCTGCTGGATGCTGAGATGGATACCCCGCTGGTAGCAGAGATTCGCGAGGTCATCGCCGAACTGCCGGGCACTGATATTCGCGATCTGCATGTCTGGCGGGTAGGGCAGCAGCAGTATGCCTGCGTGCTCTCTTTGCTGATGGTCAATCCGCTACCGGCGCAGCAGATCCGCGAACGGCTGGCGATCCATGAAGAGCTGGTGCATGTGACCATCGAGATCGCCAGCGAACAGGATAAATAACGGGGGCCGTTGGCCCCCTTGGTTTCAGTGCCTTGGTTCCCTGACGTCAGTGCGGCTGCCCGGTGATCTCATCCTGGGGCTTGTGTTGCCACACAGCGCCGAGCAGCAGCTTGAGCAGCAGTCCGGGCGGGTTGTCCAGCAGATTGCCGGACTCCAGCAGCAGCTGACCATCGGCGCGAAACCCGAGGCTTGCATCTATGGTGCCATCCTCCGAGACTACCTGGATCAGGCCATTGAGGGCGGAACGCTCACCGGGCTGACAGCGCAGCCGCAGTTCGCGGGGTGCCCCCAGCAGGGTGAAGGCGCGGCTCAGCGGGGGCGAGTCTTCATAATCGGGCCAGTTGAAGAAGTGATACTGCTCGGCCAGGGTGCCAGCCTGCTGGCAAAACTGGTCGAACAGCTGCCCGATCGCCTGATACTCCTGATCGAGTCGTCTTGCCTGCTCTTCAATCCGTTTCATTGTTTACTCCTTGTCTATCCACTTGATCAGACATTGCTTTTCTGACCCCGTGACTGCCGTTTTCCAGATATGAGGCCAAATGGCTACGAGGTCTGTGAGCCGGATCGAAGTTTCAGTCTGAAAACGTTATCTTGTTGAAACTGGATGGGTTTTTTGCCCTTCCGCTCACATTTGAATCGATTGCCGCTGATTAATATGGCACCGCCTGGCAATGACCGGGTGCTCGACTATCGAGACTAACTACAGCGGGAATTATAAAAATATGGATATGAAAAAGACCAAAGTGGCGCTGGTAACAGCCTCACTGCTCGCGCTTTTGTCTGGCTGTAATGACAACAGCTCTGATGCCTCCGGTGTGAACCCCGTCCCCCCTACACCGCCTACACCTGAAGTCACCGATGGGCCTGTCGCTCGTCTGCCCAAGATGGATCCCCCGAAAGAGTTGCTGGTTGCCGGCGATAATCAGGTGGTCATTGCGCTGGTGGATACCCAGTCGGCAGCCAAGGGGGCCAAGGCACCGTTTGACAGCCACAGCCTGCACCTTTGGAACAACGATGCCTGTAACGCTACCGCTGATAGCGGCCTGAATACCGGGTGGGATGACAAGAGCAAGACACCGGCCACCGCCGACAGCTTTGGTCCGGCCTGGGTCGTTCCGCTCAAAAATGTGGAAGGGTGCATCAACTTTATCGCCCGCAACGGCGATCTGGCCAACCTGACCGGCAGCGATATGAAGGTGATCTTCAGTGAGCACCCGGATCGCACCGTGGCCATCGTCGCGGGCAAGAAAGATCTGTTTGGCAGCCGTGCCGAAGCCTTTACCGCCGCCTTTGGCGTGGCGGGGGCCAGCGCTCATCTTATCGATGGCAATACCCTGATTTGGCAAGGGGGCAAGGACAAGCCCCACGTTCGCCTCTATTACACCGACTCGGGCACTATCAAGGCCAATACCGATGGGGTGTTCGATTTCCCCTATATCAGCCTGACCGCGACCAGCCTCACTGCCGAGCAGCAGGCCAAATATCCGCATCTCAAGGATGCCGCCGCTTTTGCCCTGCCAACCGGTAAAGATCTCAAGCCCCTGCTCAAGGGGGAACTGGTGGCTATCGGCACCGATGCCGACGGTATCCTGCAAGGAGCCACCTTGGTGCAGAGCGCCGGTGCCCTCGATGCGCTCTATGCTCCCGAGGCGACCAAGCTGAGCTATGGCGCCGTGGTGGAAGGCAACCGGGTGACCTTCCGCCTCTGGGCGCCGACCGCCAAGTCGGTCAAGCTGGCCCTCTACAACGCCAGCCACCAGAAGAGTGGTGAGGTGGCCATGACTTTCGACAGCGCCAGCGGCAGCTGGAGTTACGAAGGGGGCAGCGAGCTGATCGGCCAGTTCTACCGCTACGACATGGAGGTCTACCATCCGCTGAGCCGCAAGGTTGAGCACTACGAGGTGACCGATCCCTACTCCCTGAGTCTGGCGATGAACTCCGAGTTCAGTCAGGTAGTGGATCTCGACGATCCGGCCCTGAAACCGGAAGGATGGGACAGCCTCAAGGCGCCACATAGCCAGCAGAGCCCCGCCGACATCACCATCTATGAGGCCCATATTCGCGACCTGACCGGTAACGATGCCTCCACCGATGAAGAGAAGCGCGGCAAGTTTGTCGGTCTGACCCAGCCCGACTCTGTACCGGTCAACCATCTGAAAGCGCTTGCCAAAAGCGGCGTCAGCCACCTGCACCTGCTGCCGGTGTTCGATATCGCTACCGTCAACGAGGATCCGGCCAAGGTAGCCAATCTCGGCGATGACTTCAGCAAGCTCTGTCAGGTCAATCCGGATGTGAAAACATCCAGATTTGGTGGCTATTGCGGTGGCGGTCAGACCGTGGGAGATGTGCTGGCCGACCTGCAAGGGGGCGACAGCAAGGATAATCCGCAGGTGCAGGAGCTCTCCGGCTATCTGCGCGGCGTCGACTCCTTCAACTGGGGTTATGATCCCTACCACTACACCACGCCGGAAGGCTCCTACGCCACCAACGCCGAGGGCACCAAACGTATTCTGGAGTTCCGCGAGATGGTCAAGGCCATCAAGCAGAACATCGGCATGAACGTGGTGATGGATGTGGTCTACAACCATACCAACGAATCCGGGCTCGGCCCCAAGTCGGTGCTCGACAAGATAGTGCCCTGGTACTATCAGCGCCTCAATCCGGAGACCGGCTCGGTGGAGAACTCCACCTGCTGTTCCAACACGGCGCCGGAACACGCCATGTTCGCCAAGCTGATGGATGACTCTCTGGTCACCTGGGCGCGCGACTACAAGATCGACGCCTTCCGCTTCGACCTGATGGGCCACCATCCGAAAGATCAGATGGTGCAGGCGCTGGCCGCGGTGAAGAAGGTCAATCCCGAGATGTACTTCTACGGCGAGGGGTGGAACTTCGGCGAAGTGCAGGATGACAAGCGTTTCGTGCAGGCGACCCAGAAGCATCTGGGCGGTACCGGTATCGGCTCCTTCTCTGACCGCTTGCGCGATGCAGTGCGCGGCGGCAGTCCGTTCGACGGTGGCGATACCATTCGCAAGACCCAGGGCTTTGGCAACGGTGCCTTCGTCGATCCTAACGAAATGAGCAAGGTGGATCTGGCGACGGCCTTGCATCAGTCCGATCTGGTGCGGCTCGGCATGGCGGGCAACCTCAAGGAGTTCGTGCTGACCGACAAGGATGGCATGCCGAAGAAAGGCGCCGAGATCGACTACAACGGTCAGCCTGCCGGTTATGCCCAGGATCCGGTGGAAGTGCAGAACTATGTCGACAAGCACGACAACCAGACCCTGTTCGACAACCTGATCTACAAGGCGCCTGCCGGAGCCGATCTGGTGCGGATGCAGGGGGTCTCGCTGGCGACAGCCATGCTGGGTCAGGGCATTCCCTTCACCCACGCCGGTGTCGAGCTGCTGCGTTCCAAATCCATGGAGCGGGACAGCTATGACTCGGGCGACTGGTACAACAAGGTCGACTACACCCTGGGCGACAACAACTTCGACAAGGGGTTGCCGCGCAAGGACAAGGATGGCGACAACTATCCGCTGATTGAGCAGGTGCTCGGCAAGCATGCCAAGCCGGGCTCGGCCGAGATGGCGCAGATGGTGAGCTTCTATCAGGAGCTGGCGGAGCTGCGCAACTCTTCCCGTCTGTTGCGTCTGGGCAGTGGCGCCGAGGTGATCAAGCGGGTTGATTTTCGCAATACCGGCCCGGATCAGGTGCCCGGCCTTATCGTCATGACGGTGGATGATGGCGTCAGTGCCGGGACGGATCTGGATCCGGCCATCGACGGTCTGGTGGTGATGATCAACGCCAGCAACCAGAGCCAGAGCATCGGCGACTTCCGTGACGGCAACGATCAGCCGATCGATCTGAGCGGTATGGTGCTAAGCAGCAAGCATCGCGCAGTCGACAGCATCGCTAGCGGCGCCGCCTATGATAACGGCCAGCTGACGCTGGGGGCCTGGTCTGCCGCCGTGTTCGTCAAGCCGCAGTCTGGTGCACAGGGCGCGGGCCTGCCGGTCAGCAAGAAGACCGACCTGAGCACCCTGCCACCGTTTGGCAACACCGATGTTTATCTGAAGGGGTTCCTCGATGAGTGGGGCAACACCAACCAGATGACCTTCAGCGGCAACTTCATGTACGAGTTCACTACCGAGGTGAGCACCGACAAGCTGGGTACCACCAACGTCAAGATCGCTGACGCCAGCTGGGGGCCGGTCAACTACGGCAGCTGCAACGCTGGTGACAAGCTGGTGGTCGGCACTCCGCTGACCCTTTGCAAGGGGGGAGAAACCGGCAATATCGGTGTCGATCTGGCCAAGGCAGGCAGCTACAAGTTTGTCTTTACCGCCATGAACAAGGACAAACCGACCCTGAGCGTCAGCTTCACCGAGCCGGTGCAGAGCTGCAAGGTGCTGGAGACTGTGGCGGGCAATCCGCTCGGCTACAACCTGTTCGTCAAGGGTGAGCTTTCAGGCTGGAATGCCCAGCCCCAGTACCAGCTGAGCTATAAGGGGATGGACGGCGATCTCGCCATCTATCAGGCGGCGTTCAACTACGCCGGCAGCACCGAGTTCAAGGTGGCCAACGAGGACTGGAGCAAGGAGTACCTGCTCAACGGTGGCGGTGCGGTGAACGCTGAAACCGGCTATTCGTTCGCCTTCTCCAAGGGGGGCAGTGCCAATAACAGCATCACCCTGCCGCAGGGGCTGTGGAGTGTGCTGGTGAAGGTTGACCCGGCTGGCGTCAAGGCGGGCACAGCCGTCATTCAGGAGTGCAGCGTCAAGTAAGCAAGCCATTGAGTCCGGGGGATGGCTCGGCACCCCCGGGTTGAATTCCACCTTGCCAAGGGTGGGATAACTCCGAGAGAGTAAGCAAAGCGCGACTGCCGACCGGCAGGCGCGCTTTTTCTTTTACGGGGTGCCGTGAGAGGAAAAAGAAAAGCCGTCCCGGTTGGGGGACGGCTTTTGGCTGGGATACCATTGGCTGGCTTAACGCTTGCGCAGCAGCCGCAAGGCGTTGGCGGTTACCAGCGCGGTGGCGCCGGTATCGGCCAGCACCGCAATCCACAGTCCGGTGATGCCGAGCAGGCTGGTGACCAGGAAGATGGCCTTCAGTCCCAGTGCCAGCGCGATATTCTGGTGAATATTGGCCAGTGCCGCCCGCGACAGCCGGATCATCGCGGCGATGCCACCGAGCTGGTTGTGGGTCAGCGCCGCATCGGCGGTCTCCAGCGCCACATCGGTGCCGCCCCCCATGGCGATGCCGATACTGGCCCGCTTCATGGCGGGGGCATCGTTGATGCCATCACCGATCATGGCAACCTTCCGGGTGCTGGCCAGCTTGGCGATCTCTTCTACCTTGTTCTCCGGCAGCAGACCGGCGCGCCAGCCCATGCCCAGCTCGGTGGCGATCGCCTCGGCAGCGTTGGGGTTATCCCCGGTCAGCATGATGCTGTTGAGCCCGAGCCGGTTGAGCTCTTGCAGCGCGGTGGCGGCTTCTGGCCGGATCTGATCCCGCAGCGCCAGCAGGGCGACCGGCAGCGCTTGGTCGCCGCTGCTCTGGCAGAGCACCACAACGGTCTTGCCCTGCCGCTCCAGCGACTCAATCCGGGTCTGCTGCTCCGCATTCAGGGTCGCCACCCGGCTCGGTGCCAGCAGTTGCCACAGTTCACCGTTGATGCGTCCCTCAACGCCCATGCCCGGCAGGGCGCGCAGGTCGCGGGCCTCCGCCAGCGTCAGCCCCTGTTCGGTCGCGTTGGCGACCACGGCGCGGGCCAGCGGGTGGTGAGAGCCCTGCTCGATGGCAGCCGCCAGCGCCAGCAACTCGGTCTCCGGCTGGCCATTGAGGCTCACCAGTTCGGTCAGCTGCGGCTTGCCCAGCGTCAGGGTGCCGGTCTTGTCAAAGGCGACGGTATCGATATGGGCCAGTCGCTCCAGTGCGGCCCCCCCTTTGATCAGCGCTCCCTGACGGGTGGCGGCGGCCAGCGCCGAGGTGACCGCTGCCGGGGTGGAGATGACCAGCGCGCAAGGGCAGCCAATGAGCAGCAGCGCCAGCCCGCGATAGATCCACTCGTCCCAGCTCTGGCCAAAGGCGAGCGGTGGAACAATGACGACCAGCAGGGCGATCAGCATCATGGCCGGGGTGTACCAGCGGCTGAAGCGGTCGATAAAGCGCTCGATGGGGGCGCGCTGGCTCTCTGCTTCCTCGATAAGGTGCAGGATGCGGTCGATGGCGTTGTTGCCGGGCTCGGAGACGACTTCAAGGCGCAGCACTCGATCGGCAGCCAGACTGCCGGCCGGCACCTTGTCACCCTGACGGCGTTCCACCGGAATGGATTCACCGGTCAGGGCGCTTTCGTCAAACGCACCGAGCTCATCGAGTAGACGGGCATCGGCAGGTAGGCGGGCACCCGGGGCGATTTCGATGATATCGCCGGGACGCAGCTCATCGGCGCCGACCTCTTCGCGCACCTCGCCCTCGGCAGTGGTACGGATGCGCAGCGCCTTGTCGGGTACCAGCGCCATCAGGGCGGTCACCCCGGCCCGGGCGCGCCCGGCGGCGTAGGCCTCCAGATGTTCCCCCAGCATAAAGAGCAGCAGCACCATGGCCGCTTCGGCGGTTTCGCCGAGGAACAGGGCGCCTAGGGCGGCCACCGTCATCAGGGTCTCAATGGCGAAGGGGGAGCCGCTTTTGGTCAGCGCCCACGCCTTGCGGGAGATGGGCCACAGACCCCAGAGGGTCGCCAGGGTAAAGAGTGGCTGACCGAGCTCTTTCGGCAGCAGGGCGGCGACCAACATCAGGCCGGCCAGTGACAGGGGCTGCCAATATTTGCCCAAAAAGTTACCGAATAGATTGCCTTGCAGGGGCTGTTGTGAAGCTTGCTTGCGGCCAGCTGCCTGCTTTTCAGCGCTTTCCCCTTTGAGCTGGAAACCGGCGGCCAGCACGGCGGCGGTGACGGGATCGGGGGAGAGGCCGGGGGCCAGATCCACTACCAGCTTCTCGGTGGCAAACAACACGCGCGCCTGTTGCACGCCGCTCACCCGGCTGACGGCGGTCTCGATCTTGCGGGCGCAGCTGGGGCAATCCATTCCCATCACCTGCCAGCTGTGGCGACTGTTACCTTGCGCAGGCGCAACCAGAGGGTCGGCAGGTGGCATATCGTGCTCATGCTCGTGAGCTGGCGATAAGGGGGCGCTGCAGCACACTTGAGCGTGACAGCCTCCTCGGGGAGGCTCTTCATCCCCGGGGGATTCATTGCCGTCACGGGATGCGTGCTCATGAGGCGTCTGGGTTGAACAGCAACTGACGGGCGTGGTGTTGTCGCAGCAGTGGCTATCGTGGTGATGCTCACTCTGGCCGGGGGCCGCCTTGCTGACGGCCTTGATGGGGGCGGCGTGCTGATGATTGCAGCAGGATTTGCTCATGATGAGTCCCTCTTGATGGATCCCGCCCCTGCGAGATCCCTGATTACTGAGAAGGAGTCTAAACCTTGGTGTTAAGTCCAAGGTCAACCCCTTTATATCCCTTGTCTTCGCGGGTGTTTGTCTGGTCCCGCCGCCCCTATACTGATCACCCGGATTTTTACTACACCAATAAAGGACATAACACATGAGCAACTCAGTCACTCTGCAAGGCAACCCGGTTTCCGTCGCTGGTCACTTCCCGGTCGCCGGTGAGCAAGCCAAGCCCTTCTCCCTGGTGGCCAAGGATCTCTCCGATGTGACCCTGGCAAGCTTTGCCGGTCAGCGCAAAATCCTGAACATCTTCCCGAGCGTCGATACCCCGACCTGCGCGACCTCTGTGCGCAAGTTCAACGAGCAGGCCAGCGCGCTGGAGAACACTGTCGTGCTGTGCATCTCCGCCGATCTGCCGTTCGCCCAGTCCCGCTTCTGCGGCGCCGAAGGTCTGGACAAGGTAGTGACCCTCTCCACCCTGCGCGGTGCAGCCTTCATGGAAGATTACGGCGTTGCCTTCTCTTCCGGCCCGCTGGTCGGTCTGACCGCTCGCGCCATCGTGGTGCTGGATGGTGACAACAAGGTGCTGCACAGCGAGCTGGTCGCCGAAGTGGCCGACGAGCCGAACTACGCTGCGGCGCTGGCCGTGCTGTAAGGCTGCAAGCCATAAAAAATCCCGCTTCGGCGGGATTTTTTATGCGGGAATTGTCCGTTCAGGGCGTAGCTGGCGGGGTGGTCGCCGGTTCAGCCTTGGCGGTTGGGGAGGGTTGCCACTCCACATAGGGGCGGTGGATCTTCTCGTAGATCTCGGCCAGTTTGCCGGTGGCAGCCAGCTGATCGATGGCTTGCCGGAGAAATTCGTCCATCTCATCACCTGCTGCCCCTTTCTGGATGATGAAGACATCCTCGAAATCTCCGAAAAATTCTCGCCTGATATTGGTCAGCCCCAGCTGCTTGAGCATCAGGTCGGCCTCCTCTTGCGCCCAGACAAAGGCGTCGATACGGCCGCGTGAGAGCTTGCGCAGTGACTGCTCGATACTCATCGAGCGCTGCACCGGGAAGGGCATATAGTCGGGTACGGCCTCGATCAGCAGATCCCGTTTGGTGGGCACTATGCCATAGGCCATATCCGTGGTGACTGGATAACTGGTATTGCTGTAAATCACATGGGCAACCTTGCCAAAACTGCGAGTACTGAAACGATAAGCCAGCATATCGATATCCTTGAGGTTGCGGATGGCGGGCAGCCCCAGGTCAGCCTTGCCGGAGATCACCCCAGCCATGGCACGGGCGATGGGGTAGATGGTGATCTTGATGGTCACATCGGGGTAGAGATCATCGATGGCGTGTACCAGATCGACAAAGGGGCCTGTCTTGTCGGCATTGATCAGCCCAGGCAGCTCGCCAAGGTGAGCATTCAGGATGCGCACCGGTTCCGGCGGCTCGGGGGCAGCATCGTTCCCCGGCGTCTGCGACAGGCCGAGGGTGGCGCTGCCGAGCAGGGTGACCACGAGCAGCAGAAGGGGGATGTGTCTGGTCATGGCGTGTCTCTCTTGGTGATGGGTCAGCTAAAGTGTAGTCAGCCCGTCGCCAGCGCCCCTCGGTCAGGCCATCATGGATAGGGTTTTACTTCTCGGCCCCCGCTCACTAGACTTCGCCTCCCACTTCTTTGTTGACGTAGCGCCATGACCTTTAGCGAACTTGCCCTTCATCCTGCTCTGCTTGCCTCTTTGCCCGCCACCTTGCAGACGCCGACCCGCATCCAGCAGCTGGCGATTCCGGCGGCGCTGGCGGGGCAGGATCTGCTGGCGCTGGCCCAGACCGGCAGCGGCAAGACGCTGGCGTTTGGCTTGCCGCTGCTGCAACGGCTGGATCCTTCCTCCAGTCAGGTGCTGGGTCTGGTGCTGGTGCCAACCCGCGAGCTGGCGACTCAGGTCACTGCCGCGCTTAAAGAGGGGGCCGAGGCGCTGGGGCTGCGTATCGTGACGCTGTGTGGGGGCGTTGCGCAGGAGCGGCAACAGGCCGAACTGGCGCAGGGGCCACAGCTGCTGGTGGCCACGCCGGGGCGGTTGCGGGATCTGCTGACCCAGCAACTGTTGGGGCTGGATGGTTTGCAACTGCTGGTGCTGGATGAAGCGGATCGCTTGCTGGAGATGGGCTTTGCTCCCGACATCAAGGCGCTGCTCGGCTTTATTCCGGCGGATCGCCAGACCCTGCTCTTCTCCGCCACCTTGCCTGCCGAGCTGGAGGCGCTAGCCAACGGCCTGCTGCGCGAGCCTACCCGTATCGAGGCCAACCCCCTCAACAGCGTGGTGCACGAGATCGAAGAGCGGCTCTATCTGGTCAACAAGAGCAGCAAGGTCCCGGCGCTCATCAGCTTGCTCAAGGAGCAGGCGTGGCCGCAGGTGCTGGTCTTTATCAGTGCGCGGGATGATGCCGACGGGGTTGCCAGAAAGCTGGCCAAGGCGGGCATTGCGGTGGCCGCCCTTCATGGCGAGAAGGAGCAGGCGGTGCGCGAGCAGGCGCTCGGCGATTTCAAAGAGGGCAAAATTCGGGTGCTGGTGGCCACCGACCTGATGGCGCGCGGCATCCATGTGGAGGCGCTGCCGGTGGTGATCAATCTGGACTTGCCCGCCAGCGCCCCTGTTTACGTACACCGCATCGGTCGTACCGCCCGGGCTGGCCGCGAGGGGTTGGCCATTTCGCTGGTCTGCCATGGCGAGAGTGACATGCTGCAAGCTATCCGCACCCTGACAGGCCGCGAGCTGCCGTTGGGCGATCTGGTGGGATTCCCGGTTACCGACCAGCCTGCCAGCGGGGAGGGCAAGCGCCCCCCGCGTGACAAGCAGGCCAATCGCCGTACTCAGGCCAAACGCAGCGTCAAGCAGTTCAAGGGCAAGCGCTGACCTCAGGGTTTGCCTTGCTCCCGCGCGAAGAAGTCACGACGCCACTGGCTCAACACCTCCTCCTTGTGTTGTTGCCACAGCGCAGGATCCATCTGCGGTTGGCTGGTCGCCAGTTGCTGCTCCAGCTCGGCCAGCTCTCGCTGGTAGCGGCTGCGTTGATCGAGCTGCTGCTGGCGCGCCCCGGCAAACGCCAGCGTGGCTTCAGCCTGCTCTGCGGGCAGGAAGTGGCGGGCCAGGGTGGCCAGATCCTCATCTCCCCAAAGCTGACGAGCTTGCTGCAGGCGGGCATCCGGGTTGAACAGCTCCACCGCCAAATCCGGATGATCCGCTGCCCACCGGTCCTGCAAGCGGCTGAGGGCGTCCAGCCGCTCGGCCAGCGGCAACTGCTCGTTTTCTTGCGCCAACTGATCCAGCGCCAGGGCATAGCGCCCCTGTAACCGGATCAGACTCTCCCCCTCGTTCAGCCACTCGGCCTCTGTTGCTTCCAGATTGCTCACACGCTGCGCCAGCGGCAACTCGCTGTCGCTGATCTCGCTGGCAAGCTGGTTGATCAGTTCATCCGGCATCGCCTGCCAGCTGCTGGGCACTTCTTTGCTTTTGCCATCCATCCCCTCAGCGTTTGACATGCGGGGAGGCGGGCTCCCCGGTTCTGCTGGCAACTGCACATCGGCCGGAGAAGGCGTCGCCGACCGTTCTGGCGATATCGGGGACTGCTCTTCCTGCCAGCCCAGATTCACCAGCAAAAGGGTCAGGATCGCCAGCGCCAGTATCCCGTAACGGCGAGTCATCGGCTGATCTCTCCCTTGACCGGGAAGTGGTCTGAGAGGTTGCTGGCGGGCCAGAGGCTGCCATCGCTGCTGCGCGGGATCCAGACCGTGTTGAGGTTGTGGCTGGCGCTGCCGTACTCCCGGCTCACCACCAGATAGTCCAGATACTCGACGTTGGCGCCACCGGAGAGCGGGCCACCGGCATAGGGGTTGATCCTGGGATCGAAGGTGGCTTCGGTATAGCCGCCATAGGCAGGTTCATGGGCGTTCAGATTGGCCAGCATGTTGGCGTAGTCATCGGCAAATTTGCGTTTGTTGACGTTGAAGTCGCCGCCATAGATGACGGTGTCCGTGGCCGGGATCTTGAGGCTGGCTGCCAGAGAGCGGATCTGACCGAACTGGATCTGGCGCAGCTTGCGCGCCTCGTCGGTGTCAAAGCTGGCGGTGTGGGTGGCGAACAGGTGCCACGCCTTGCCCCCCTTGATCACCTCGGCGTACATCACCCCCTTGTCGGCGAAGCAGTCGGTACCGGTGCATTGGGGATAGACCAGCTGGGCCTCTCGCACTATGGGATAGCGGCTGACGATCACCACGCCGCCGTCGTGGACGTTGATCCCGGGCTTGTCGAGCACCTTGGTCTGGTAGGGGTACTCTTTCGCCAGCGCCTGCAAAAAGCCCTCGCGGCGGCCATCGAATACTTCTTGCAGCAGTAGGGCGTCATAGCCCTTGAGATAATCAGGCAGCAAGGTCAACCGCTCACCGATGCTGGAGGCGATCACCGGCAGTGCCCAGACGTTGTAGCTGGCCACCTTGAGCCTGTTTTCTGCCGGTTCCGGTTGCTCCCGTTTTTGGGGAGGCGTGATCATATAGTGCAAATCGTCGTAACGGCCGGTGAACTTGGCGGCAAAGGCCAGATCTTGTGGCCCCGCAACACGGTGGATCGCCCGATCGTTTTGCCAGCCGGATGCGCTGGTTGGCGTCTCGCCACCGTGCTGCAAGGTGGTGTTCCACCAGGTTCCCTCCATCAGCTGGTTGAGCCGATAGACGTCGCCACCCGCTGTGGTCACGCGGGTTTCGAACAGATAGCTCTTGCCCGCCTTGACCCCCTCATAGCGATTGAAGCTGAGTACCATGGCGCTCTCCCACGGGCCCAGCTCGGTGCGGTGCTGGCTCCACTGACTGCCGGGTTGCAGCTGGCCGCTGCCGCTTTGGCGGATGTCGATCTGGAGCGGTTCAGGACTGTTGTTGGTGAGGTAGACATCGGTATCGGCCAGTGCCAGTTGCGGGAACTGGCTGACCAGCAGCAGGGCGGCATAACTGAGGGTTTTCTGCATCACAGGATCCTTTTGGTTGCAGGGCAATGGAAAGTGACTTTTATGGCGAATGCAGAGGTCAGTTTGTTTACATTTTGGTTACAAGTAAATGAATTGGTTTTGTTTGGAGCTTTGTGGAGATGTAAAGCGAGCGAGGCAGCACGCTTAAAGAGAGAGGGGGGCGAGGGAAGGCGCCCGTGTCAGGCGCCTTCAGAAGTTAGCGGTGGGCCAGCGGGTAGGTGAAGAGCGCCAGATGGGCGAAGTTGAAGGCGAAGTGTACTGCGATGGCTACGCTGAGACGGCCGCTGAGCTGGAATGCCAGGCCATAGCAGCAGCCTGCCAGGGTCGCAAACAGCGCCAGCAGCGGGCCACCGGGCAGGTGGATGGCTCCGAACAGTAGCGCGGCCACGACGATGCCAATCCAGGGGCGGTAACGCTCGGTCAGCTCCTGCTGGATCGCGCCGCGAAACAGCGCCTCTTCCGCCACGCAGGTGAACAGCAGGTTGTTGAGTGCAAACAGCCACCACCAGTGGGGCAGACCCACTTCCGGTTTCAGTGCCCCCAACTGCCAGGCGATGACCAGCAGGGCACCTAGCGGCAGCAGCAACAGGGCCAAAAGGCGCCAGCGGATTGCGCCCCCCTTGCCCAGCAGCATCGGGCAGGCCAGCAGCAAGCCAAAGAGCAGCAGCGGCTTGTCGAGGTTCAGATACATGTTGAACGGCACGCTGGCGGGGCCTGCCAGCGCCTGATCCAGCACCTTGAGATTGTTGAAGCCGGGGATCAGGTGCAGGGTCAGCGCAATCGCCCAGAGGATCAGCACCACTCTGGCCGCCATCGCCCAGCGGGCGGGGAGGGTTGGCGCACGCCACGCCAGCAGTAATCCTGCGAACGAGACCAGCAGGGCGGGTAGCGTCATTCGGTCAAGCCACAGGGCCAGCAGCAGGGAGAGTCCCAGCAGGGCAAAGGCGGGAAGACGCTGGCGGAAGAGGGCAAGCAGCACGGCCAGTGCCAGCGCGCCCCAGATAAATGAGTCGGGGAGGGGTAACATTGGATCTCCTTGAACGAGGCAGGCGGCAACCTTAACAAGAGGGCGTCAGCAGGACAACCGCGCAGGAGGTGGTCGGATCCCTTCTCTATACTCATCAACAGGGTAAAGGGAGAGCAGCTGATGAAGCACTGTCTGTGGTTGTTGTGTTGTTGGTGTGTCTGGCTGCAGGCCGCACCCTTGCTGCTGGTGACCGGTGAGTTCACCCCCTATACCGGCAAGGCACTACCTGAAGGTGGCGAGAGCACCCGGCTGGTGACGACCCTGCTGCAAGAGGCCGGGTATCGAGAGCTCCAGGTCGACTACCTGCCCTGGCCCCGCGGCTATCAGTTGACCCGCAATGGATTGGTTGCGGCCACCTTCCCCTACGCCTGGACTGCCGAGCGGGCCAAGCTCTTCCACTACAGTGCTCCCATTCATATTGATCGCCTCTCCTGGTTCACCTATCGGGGGAGCGAGGCCATTCAGGCTGGCCGCTGGCAAGGGTTGCGTGTCTGTATTCCGCTGGGGTGGAGTACCAGCCATGCCGACGGGGTGATCAAGCGTTTCGGGCTGGATCTGCAGCGCCCCAAGACCCTGGCACAGTGCCTGCAATTGCTGGATCGCAAACGGATCGATCTGCTGCCGATGAACGAGACGGTGACCCGGGATGCCAGCCGTCAGTTGTTTGGCGACCCCTGCCATCTGCAGGCATTGCCCCACTTTCGTCAGAGCGACACTTTTTATCTGATCATTTCACGGCAGTACCCGGAGGCCGCCAGCCTGCTTGAGCGCTTCAATCATGCCTTGGCTGCCGCCCGTGCCGATGGTCGCTATGACCAACTGGTCTCCCGAGCCGGAAAGGGGATCGATTGCCGTTGAGAGTGCCTGGGCGGAAAAAAAAAGCCGGAGCAGTGGCTCCGGCTTTCTTTATGCCTTCAGGGGCGATTAGCGGCCTGATTCTGCGATCACGCGGGCGATGATATCGGCGCGCTTGCTGGCTTCCAGTTCGCCCAGGGCGATCAGGCCTGCCTTGAAGATGACGTTCTTCGGCAGGCTGACGTCGTCCAGTGTGGCGATCGCTTCAACGTGCATGCCGTTCAGGCGGCTGGCATCGCGCGGGCTCAGGTTGACCTGAGTGTTCATCACCTGCTTGCCTTTCTTCTTGGCAGGTGCAGCCGCTTTCTTGGTGGATTCCTGTTCTTCTTCTTCCGGCAGTTCGTCATCAAAATCGTAAATAGACATAGTCAATCCTGTTGAGTTAGGCAAAAGGGCACGTTTGCCCGACATAGTAATCCGACATTCGGTCAATCAGCCCATATCCTCGTTACGGATAAAGGCGCGCCAGGAGGTGAGCACCTGGGCAAAATCTTCCAGCCCGCACATGGCCAGCTGTTCATCATCGTAGTAGGCGAGATCGTCAAGATCCTCACCCAGCTCGATATTGAGGGCGTTGGCTTTCACCTCCGCCTCTTCATGGGTCAGCAGCAGGGAGTAGTCACCGCCGTTGAGCCGGTATTCGACTCGGGTGCGGTTGGAGAGCTGGTCAATGATGGAGAAGAGCTCGTCGAGCTTCTCCTCATCCTTGCCAACCTCGTCGATCAGCCACTGACCGATGGCTTCATGGCCCATGGAGAACCGGGCGCGATAGCCACCAAACGGGTCGCGGCGAAATTCATAATCCATAGCACAGTCCAGATCGGAGGGATGGGCCATCACGGGCAGGCGGGTGCAAGCACGCAATTCCTGCTCCATGGCGGGGCACACATCGGGTAAAGTGGCCTATTCTAGCGATCCCCCTCTCGCTTGTCTTGATGATGTGGCATCTTTGCGCCCATGTGTCCTGAATCGCCTCGTGGTGACGTAGCCAGATCAGCCCCTTGTCCGGAGATGTTATGCAGCTAAACGATAACCTTGCCCGCCAGATCGTCGCACGGGCGATGAAAATCCTGTCGTTCTCGGTCAACGTGATGGACGAACATGGCCTCATCATTGCGTCCGGCAATCCGGAGCGGATCCATCAGCGCCACGAAGGGGCCGTGCTGGCGCTGACCGAAAACCGGGTGGTGGAGATCAGCGAAGCGACAGCCTTGCAGCTCAAAGGGGTGCGACCCGGCATCAATTTGCCCATCTCCTATCAGGGGGAGCTGATCGGAGTGATCGGCATCTCCGGCGATCCGGAGGAAGTGCGTGCTTACGCCGAGCTGGTGCGAATGACCGCCGAACTGATCCTGGAGCAGGCGGCGCTCACCGAGCAGTTGCAGTGGGACAAGCGCCACAAAGAGGAGCTGGTGTTACAGCTTATACGTGGTGAGGGACGAGTCGATCAATTGCAGCAGGCGGCCCGTTTTCTCGGGCTGGAGTTGGCCCAGCCCAGGGTGGTGGCCGTGCTGGCGCTGGAGGAAGCGGATCCGGCGCGTCTGCGGGAGCTGGTTCATCAGTTGGAGAACCCGGAGCGGGACAATCTGGTCGCCATCAACGGGCTCGACGAGATAGTGGTGCTCAAACCGGCGCAATTGAGTGATGGCGTCTGGCAATCGGCGCAGGAGCGCAGCCGGATCAAGCAGTTGCTGGCGCGAATTCCCCACTTCAAGGTGCATATCGCGGTGGGCGATTACTTCGCCGGGATCGGCGGGCTGGCGCGCTCTTACCAGACGGCGCGCGATACCCTGCGCCGTGGCATGCGGCAGGCGCCGCGCAAACAGGTCTACTTCTTTGAGGACTACCGTTTGCCGGTGCTGCTGGGCAGTCTGGCGGACTCCTGGCAGGCGGATCAGCTGCGCACACCGCTGCAGAAACTGGCCCGGGAAGATGGCAAGGGGGCGCTGCAGAAGACCCTGCGCCACTATTTCTTGCAGGATTGTGATCTGCATCGCTGTGCCGAAGCGCTGTTCATTCACCCCAATACCCTGCGTTACCGACTAAACCGGATCGAGCAGATAACCGGGTTGAATTTCAACAAGTTAGACGACAAATTTTTGCTCTATCTCGGCCTTAATCTCGACTTGTGATTGTGAAGTTGGACAAAAAACCACTTTTACATGACGCAATTTTTGGTTTGTAAGCCAAAGCATTCTGATTGCAGATCTCCATAATGGCGGCCATTCACTCCCATTGAAGGTGTCCGTCATGATCTCGGTTACAGCCCTTGGCGCCATCGCGGCGCTCTCCATCGCCATCATCCTCATTTTGAAGAAGGTGCCGCCCGCTTACGGCATGATCGTGGGTGCCCTGGCCGGTGGCCTGATTGGCGGTGCCGATCTGACCCAGACCGTTGCCCTGATGATCGGCGGTGCCCAGGGGATCACCACTGCGGTGATGCGGATCCTGGCGGCCGGTGTGCTGGCTGGCGTGCTGATCGAATCGGGCGCGGCCACCACCATCGCCGAAACCATCGTCAAGAAGCTGGGTGAAACCCGCGCCCTGCTGGCGCTGGCGCTGGCGACCCTGATCCTGACTGCGGTCGGCGTGTTCGTGGATGTGGCCGTTATCACGGTCGCCCCCATCGCGCTGGCCATTGCCCGCCGTGCCGACCTCTCCAAGGCGGCCATCCTGCTGGCGATGATCGGCGGCGGCAAGGCGGGTAACGTCATGTCCCCCAACCCCAACGCCATTGCCGCGGCTGATGCCTTCCATCTGCCCCTGACCTCCGTTATGGCTGCGGGCATCATTCCGGGTCTGTTCGGTCTGGTGATGGCCTACTGGCTGGCCAAGCGGCTGAACAACAAGGGCAGCAAGGTTGCTGCTGATGAAGTGGTGAGCTTTGCCGGTGCCAAGTTGCCAGGCTTTGCCGCCGCCATCAGTGCACCGCTGGTCGCCATCCTGCTGCTGGCCTTGCGCCCGGTCGCCGGTATCGTGGTGGATCCGCTGATTGCACTGCCCCTCGGTGGTCTGGTCGGTGCCCTGATGATGGGTAAATTCAGCAAGGTGAACCAGTTTGCGGTCTCCGGTCTCGCCCGCATGGCGCCGGTCGCCATCATGCTGCTGGGCACCGGTACCCTGGCAGGCATCATCGCCAACTCCGGCCTGAAAGATGTGCTGATCAGCGGCCTGACCGCCTCCGGTCTGCCTTCTTACCTGCTGGCGCCTATCTCCGGTGCCCTGATGTCGCTGGCAACCGCCTCGACCACCGCCGGTACCGTGGTGGCCTCCAACGTATTCAGCTCCACCCTGATTGAACTGGGGATCAGCAGTCTGGCCGGAGCAGCCATGATCCATGCCGGTGCCACTGTGTTTGACCACATGCCCCACGGCTCCTTCTTCCATGCCACCGGTGGCAGCGTCCACATGGGGGTGGGTGAGCGCCTGAAACTTATCCCTTACGAAACTGCAGTCGGTCTGACCATTGCCACTGTCTCCACCCTGATGTTTGGCGTGTTTGGCCTCGCCTAAGGAATTGATATGAAAATTGTTATTGCCCCCGATTCATTCAAGGAGAGTCTGAGCGCCATGGCGGTGGCTGATGCCATCGAGGCCGGTTTCAAGCAGGTGCTGCCGAACGCCACCTACGTCAAATTGCCGATGGCCGATGGCGGTGAGGGCACGGTGCAATCGCTGGTCGATGCCACCGGTGGCCGCATCCTGCCGGTCGAAGTGACCGCGCCTCTTGGCAACAAGGTGCAGGGCTTCGTCGGCCTGCTGGGTGATGGCGAGCGCGCCGTCATCGAGATGGCTGCCGCCTCCGGCATCCATCTGGTGGCGCCCGAGCAGCGCAATCCGCTGCTCACCTCCAGCTTCGGCACCGGCGAGCTGATCCTGGCCGCGCTGGAGATGGGGGTGAAGCACCTTATTCTCGGTATCGGCGGCAGCGCCACCAATGACGGCGGAGCCGGTATGATCCAGGCGCTCGGCGGCAAGTTGCTCAAAGCCGATGGCTCTGCCATCGAGCTGGGTGGCGCGGGTCTCGGTGAGCTCGAGACCATCGACCTGAGCGGTCTGGATCCGCGTCTGGGCGAGCTGGTTATCGAGGTGGCGTGTGATGTGAACAACCCGCTGTGCGGCCCGAAAGGCGCCTCTGCGGTGTTTGGCCCGCAGAAGGGGGCAACGCCCGAGATGGTTGTCGAACTTGATGCCAACCTCTCCCGTTATGCCGACTGCATTGAGCAGGCCCTTGGCAAGCAGGTAAAGGATATTCCGGGGGCGGGCGCTGCCGGTGGCATGGGGTCCGCACTGGTCGGTCTGCTTGGTGCCGAGCTCAAGCCCGGCATCCAGATCGTCATCGAAGCGCTGAAACTGGCCGAGGAAGTGGCCGATGCGGATCTGGTCATCACAGGCGAAGGGCGCATCGACAGCCAGACCATCCATGGCAAGACGCCAATCGGTGTCGCACGTTGCGCCAAGCAGTTCGGCAAGCCGGTGATCGGCATCTCCGGTTGCCTGACCGACGATTGCGGTGTGGTACATGATCACGGGCTGGACGCGGTATTCGCCGTGGTCAACCGCGCCATGTCTCTGCCGGAGGCGCTGGAGAGCGCCAGCACCAACATTCAACTCACCGCGCGCAACGTAGCGGCGCTCTATCAGCTCAAGGGCTGATCCGGTTCGGCCGATGCGCCCCATCGGCCACTCAATATCCCCGTTTGGGGCATCTCCCATCCCGAGAGATGTCTGACTGCCCTGGCACTTATTTGCCGATCCATCGTGATCGGCTCTTTTCTTTCTGCTCCTTTGTCTTGCCACACTTTTGACTCTATGGGTCAGCGCGGTTTTGATAGGCGCAAATCTCCCTTTACGGCATAGTGGTCGTACCAAGTACAAGGAGAGACTCATGTTCCTGCTGACCCTGGGGGTTGCGCTGTTTACCCTGATCCATCTCTACCCCTGTTTTGCGGTGGCCCATCGGGCGCGACTGAGAGAACGGCTGGGTGAGAATCGCTACAAGGGGCTCTTCTCCCTGCTGGTGTTTGTCGCCATTGCCTGCATCATCGCCGGTTGGCGCTCGGCCAGCTCGCTGCCGCTCTACTTCCTGCCGGATTGGGGGCCGATGACCATGACGGTGATGATGCCCTTTGCGCTGATCCTCTTTTTCTCCGGCCAGGGGCCCAACCATCTGCGCCGCTGGCTGGTGCATCCCCAACTGCTCGGTACCCTGCTCTGGGCGGTGGCTCATCTGCTGGTCAACAGCGAGGCGCGACCTCTGGTGTTGTTTGGCGGCATCGGGCTCTGGGCGCTGGTGAGCATGGTTTGGATTTCGGTGCGGGACTGGCAGCGATATCCCCGTCCTGCGGCCAACTGGACGGGCACCGGCATCAGCGTCGGGGCGGGCCTGGCTGCCACCGCGCTGCTGGTGTTCTGGGGCCACGGCTGGCTGACCGGCATTCCATTGCATTGAGAGTGAACTGCGGCTCTGGTAACCGCGTATGATGGACAAAACAAAAGGAGTCTTGGCGATGAAATGGTTCACTCTGTTGCTGTTATTGGGGGCTGGCGCGGCCTCTGCGGCGTGCCCCGATTATTTCAATGTGGAGATGCGGGAGCTAAACAACTCTCAGCGCCACAACCTCTGTCAGCTGACCGAGGGCAAGGTGGTGCTGGTGGTCAATACCGCCTCCTACTGCGGCTACAGCGGCCAGTTCCGCGATCTGGAGAAGCTCTACCAGAGCTACAAGGATAAGGGGCTGATTATTCTCGGTTTCCCCTCCAACGACTTCTGGCAGGAGGCTGGCAACGAGACCAAGACCGCCGAGGTGTGTCGCCGCGACTATGGCGTCACCTTCCCCATGTTCAATCGGGTAGCGGTGCGGGGCTCCGATGCTGTGCCACTGTTCAAGGGGTTGGCGGCGGCCGCTGATGGGGATGAGCCGAACTGGAACTTCCACAAGTATCTGGTGGGGCGCGATGGCAAGTTGATCGCCAGCTACGGCGCCAACCAGAATCCGGCTGACGACCCCCTCAAACTGCAGATCACCCGGGCGCTGGGGCTCTGACCCTACCCCTTGGCGGGCGGCTCTGGAATAATGGGCTCCCGCCACTCAATCCGGTTATCTTGTGCTGCAACGTCTTCCTCAAATGGTGATCTTCGATGCGCTGGTGCGCGAGCAGGGGATCTCTGCCGCTGCCCGTCGTCTCGGGGTCTCCAAGTCCCATATCAGCAAGCAGCTGGCGCTGCTGGAGACCACTCTTGGCGCCCAGCTGGTACAGCGCACCACCCGCCGCTTCGTCCTGACCGAGCTGGGTCAGGAGTATGCCCGTCACTGCCATGCGCTGGTGGCAGTGGCGCAGGAGGCGGACTCCATGATCGCCGAGCGGCGTGGCAAGGTGAGTGGCGTGCTCCATCTCGGGGTGGGCCAATCTTTTGGCCGCTTGCACGTCATTCCTCATCTCAAGGCGTTTCAGGATCGCTATCCCGAGCTGGAGCTGGAGGTCTCGCTGTTCGACCACAGAACCAATCTGGTGGATGAGGGGCTGGATCTCTGGCTCACCACCTATGAGGACAAGCCGGAAGGGCTGGTGGGACAGCGGCTGGCCGACATTGGCTTCGTGGTGGCGGCTTCGCCGGATTACCTGCTGAGCCACGGCACGCCGCTTCATCCCAAGGATCTGGCCCAGCACAACTGCATCACTTACCAGAGTCGGGAGCGACGCTATCACCAGTGGTCGTTTCGCCAGGGCAAGGAGCGCCAGACGGTGCAGGTGGCGGGCAACTATCGGGTGGATATGGCGGAGGCGGTGCGCGATGCGGCACTGGCCGGGCTCGGTATCGCCTATATTGCCAACTACTTGCTGGACAAGGAGTTACAGAGCGGCAAGCTGATCCCTGTGTTGCCAGGGTGGCGACCGAACCAGCAGATGGCGGTACACGCCGTTTATGCCCGGCGCGAACATCTGGATCCCAAGATCCGTCTCTTCATCGATTTCCTCAAGGCCAGATTTGGCCCCGAACCCTATTGGGAGCAGCGACTGGCCCCCTGGCTTGGGGGTAAATTGTCCGGTGGTGAGGAATGATTGTTTTCATATAAGAACTCTCGATTTCTCCTGATACTAAAATCGAACCAAATCAGCCAGTTGGCGCAACCGATATCGTGCAAACGTTTTTTCTAACAGGCTTGTAACCAAGCGGACTTGCAGTGACGGGGGGAGAGGCGCAGAATCCGCGCCCATCTTTTGCCCCACCTGATGGAGTCCCTATGATTGCCCTGCTCGGCATCCTGAGTATCCTGGCGCTTGCCGTCATCTGCTCTGATAATCGTCGTCGTATCCCGTTGCGAACAGTTGGCCTTGCCCTCTGCCTGCAAATCATGTTTGCCGGTTTGGTGCTCTGGTTGCCTGCCGGTCAGCATGTGCTAAACGGGGTCAGCGAGAGCGTAAGCAGCGTGATTGGTTATGGTCAGGAGGGGATCGCCTTCCTGTTCGGCGATCTGGCCAAGTTCAAGCTGGGCTTCATCTTTGCCTTCAATGTGTTGCCGGTCATCATCTTCTTCTCCGCGGTGATCGCCATCCTCTACCACATCGGTATCATGCCGCGGGTGATCGCCCTGCTGGGTGGTGGCTTGCAGAAGCTGCTGGGCACCGGCCGTGCCGAGAGTCTTTCCGCGACCGCCAACATCTTCGTCGGCATGGTGGAAGCGCCGCTGGTGGTCAAACCCTACCTCTCCAAGATGTCCGATTCCCAGTTCTTCGCAGTGATGAGCTGTGGTCTCGCTTCCGTCGCCGGTGGCACTCTGGTGGGCTATGCCAGCCTCGGGGTTGAGTTGAAATACCTGATCGCTGCCGCCTTCATGTCGGCCCCTGCCGGTCTGGCGATGGCCAAAATCCTGGTGCCGCCGGGAGCTGAAGAGGTCGATCACCATCAGGATGTTGAGATCCCCCGTGCCACCAACGTGATTGAAGCGGCTGCCGATGGCGCCATGTCCGGCCTCAATATTGCGGTGGCGGTCGGTGCGACCCTGCTGGCCTTCGTTGGTGTGATCGCCATGCTCAATGGCCTGCTCGGCTGGGCTGGCGGTCTGGTAGGACTGGACCTGAGCTTCCAGATCATTCTGGGCTGGCTGTTTGCCCCCGTCTCCTGGCTGATCGGTGTGCCCTGGGATCAGGCACAAGCCGCTGGCGCCCTGATCGGTACCAAGATCGTGGTCAACGAGTTCGTCGCCTTTATCGGCCTGGTGCAGGATCAGACCCTGAGCGAGTCGAGCAAGGCTATCGTGACCTTCGCCCTGTGCGGGTTTGCCAACATCTCCTCCATGGCGATCCTGATCGGCGGTCTGGGTTCCATGGTGCCGGAGCGCAAATCCTTCATCGCCCGTTACGGCATACGCGCCATTCTCTCCGGCGTGCTGGCGAACCTGATGAGTGCCTGTCTGGCCGGTCTGTTCCTCGCCCTGTAACCGCTGCGGTACGGAATAGATGCAACAAGGGCGCCCTGATGGCGCCCTTGTCATATGGATAAAATGAAGCCCCGGCCTTGGTCGGGGCTTCTTGTTGCTGCTCAGTCGACGTAGAAGGTCTGCTGGAAGCTGAGGTTCTGTTGCTGCCCACCGCCCATGATCTTCAGGGTGAACTGATAGGTATCTTCGTTGCGGTAGGGGAGGGTTGCCAGATAGTAGATGGCATCCCCCTCTTTTACCTCCTGAAAGTTCAGGGTGCGGATGGTGCCGGTCAGGTTCTTGGCCTCACCGGTGATACCCACGGCTTGCGCCACTTTCTGCTTGTCCTGTACCGCGATATTGATGATGGCGTTGTAGCGGCTGCGCTCCAGTCCATACGCCTTGGCGACCTCTGGTGTAAGGAAGCTGGAGTTGAAGGCGTTGTAGTGCACCAGCCAGGGGCCCAGCTCCTTCATCTGTTCTGCCTTGAGCGGCAGGGTCATCAGCAGTGCCAGCAGGCCACTCATCCAGGCTGTTTTCATCTGTCATCCCTCTCATATCTACGGTTGGCGCAGGCCGATTCATTCAGCCTTGCGTGTCATTCAGTAGCGCACTCACTTCTTGTGGCCACTGTTTGGGGCTGTCGATGGCGACGGTTTTGTGCCGCCCCAGTTCGCCCCGCACTATGGTTACCTGGCCCTTGGCCACCTTGAACTGCTTGGCCAGAAACTTGATCAGATGGCTGTTGGCCTGGCCATCGACGGGCGGCGCCGTGATGGCCACTTTCAGCTCTTCACCATGCAATCCGATGATCTGATCCCGACTCGCCTTGGGCTGGATCACCAGATGCAGTACCAGTTCATCCCCTTGTTGCAGGACGGCTGGCATCAAATCATCCACCACAGCTGGCCAAACAGGTCACCCAGCAGGTAGTTGATGGCTTGCAGGCCGATAAAGGCGACTAACACCGAGAGATCCAGTCCGCCCAGTGCCGGCAGTACGCGGCGGATAGGGGCGAGGAACGGCTCGGTCAGCTGATGCATCACGTATTCGATGGGGTTGCGGCCCTGGCTGACCCAGCTCAGGATGGCGCGGATCAGCAGTACCCAGAAGATCATCGAGCCCGCTTTCTTCAGCACGGTCAGCGCGGCAAACAGGCTGATGCTGAGCCAGTCCGCCAGCAGCACGTTCATGCTCTTGAGCAGGGCCAGCTTGGCGAAGGCGATGGCCAGCGCCAGCACCACGGAAGCGAGATCGATGCCGCCAAAGCCAGGGATAACGCGGCGCAGCGGGATCACCAGCGGATTGGTCAGCTTGACCACCATCTGGCTCATCGGGTTGTAAAAGTCGGCACGGGCCCACTGCAGCCAGACGCGCAGCAGGATCACCATCAGGTAGAGATCGAAAACGGTGTTAATCAGAAAGTAAGCAGTGTTCATCTGGGCTCCTGTTAGAAGAGGGTTTCCATTTCGGTGGCGCGAGCAACGGCCGCCTGCATGGCTTGCGCAGTCAGCGGCATCAGCCCCTGCTGCTGGAATGTCTTGATGGCTTCGGCTGTGGTGCCGCCCTTGCTGGTGACCTGCTCACGCAGGGTCTGCAGCGCCAGCTCAGGGTTCTGCTCCACCATGGTGGCTGCGCCCAGCGCGGTCTGCTGCACCAGCAGGCGTGCCTGCTCGGGCGAGAAGCCCATTGCCTCTGCCTCTTCGGCGATCGCCTGCATAAAGAGGAAGAAGTAGGCCGGAGCACTGCCCGCAGCGGCGATGACGCCGTTGATGCCAGACTCCTGCTCCACCCAGAGGGTCTTGCCAACCGCCTGCATCATCTGCTCGGCAAAGTCGCGATCGTGGGCTCCAATATGCTCGGGCGCATAGAGGCCGGTCATGCCCAGACCCAGCAGGGCCGGGGTATTGGGCATGGTACGGATGATGCGGTCATGACCACCGGCCATCTCGCCAAGGCGCGCCACCTTGATACCAGCTGCGATGGAGATGAGCAGCTTGCCCTCAAGGGATCCCAGCTCTTCAACCAGTGCTGCCAGCATGCCGGCCATCAGCTGCGGTTTGACCGCCAGCACGATCACTTCGGCGCCTCGGGCTGCCTCGGCATTACTCTGGGTGATGCGAATGCCATGTTCGCTCGCCAGCGCCTCCAGCTTGGGCTGGCTCGGGTTGGCAGCAGTGATCTGCCCAGCGGGATAACCCGCCTTGACCAGTCCGGCGATGATGCTGCGGCTCATGTTGCCCGCGCCGATAAAGGCCAGCGTTCTATGCTGCATCAGATGCTCCTGTTGCACATGGGGTCGCGGCGGGGTTGGCGCTGCCTGCACCACCTGACGCCAGAATTCGGTGTTCCATCAAACGCTCCTGTTGATGAAGTCGCGGCAAGAGGCGGACGTATGGGTTATCCGCTGGCCTTGCCTATGAGTAGTCACGAGCGCCGAAGATGGCGGTGCCGACCCGCACCATGGTGCTACCGTGGGCGATCGCCAGTTCGAGATCTTCGGTCATCCCCATCGAGAGGGTATCCACCGTGGGGTATTGTCGCGCAAGCTCGGTGAACAGAGTCTGCATGCGGGTCATTTGGGCGGCCAGTACGCCCTCGTCGCTGGTGTGCTCGGGAATGGCCATCAGTCCCCGCAGCACCAGTCGCTCACTTTGAGAGACCTGCTCGGCAAGGCGGAAAATCTCTTGTTCCGACGTTCCGGATTTACTGCTCTCTCCGCTAATATTGATTTGCAGACAAACATTTAGCGGTGCCATTGTTGTTGGGCGCTGGTTGTTGAGGCGGTCGATCAGCTTGTCCCGATCCACGCTCTGCACCCAGTCAAACCGTTCGGCGACCAGTTTGGATTTGTTCGATTGCAAAGGGCCGATAAAGTGCCACTCTATGTCGCTATATTCCGGCTGCTGGCGCAAGGTATCGATCTTGGCCGCTGCTTCCTGAGCGTAGGATTCGCCAAAGCAGCGCTGACCTGCGGCATGGGCGGCCATGATGGCCTCGACCGGCTTGGTCTTGCTCACGGCCAGCAGGCAGATCTGCTGCAGGTTGCGGCTCGCCCGTTCGGCGGCCTGGGCAATACGTTCCTTTACCTGAAACAGGTGCTGGGCAATCTGGTTCATATTTCGTTAGTGATCTTGTGATGGGAGAATGACAAGTCTATGGATATCACAGAGTTATTGGCTTTCAGTGTAAAGCATAAAGCCTCGGATCTACACCTCTCGGCCGGGGTTCCCCCGATGATCAGGGTTGATGGTGAGGTTCGCAAGATCAATTTGCCCGCCCTGGAACACCGGGAAGTGCATGCCCTCATTTACGACATCATGAACGACCATCAGCGCAAGGAGCTGGAGGAGAACTTCGAGGTCGACTTCTCGTTCGAGGTGCCCAATCTGGCCCGTTTCCGGGTCAACGCCTTCCAGCAGGCTCGCGGCTCGGGCGCGGTATTTCGTACCATCCCCAGCACGGTGCTGAGCCTCGAGGATCTCGATGCGCCGGAGATCTTCCGCAAGATCGCCGAGTTCCCGCGGGGTCTGGTGTTGGTGACCGGCCCGACCGGTTCCGGTAAGTCGACCACCCTGGCGGCCATGGTCAACTACATCAACGAGAACTTCCATCACCATATCCTCACCATCGAAGACCCCATCGAATTCGTCCACGAGAACAAGCGCTGTCTGGTGAACCAGCGGGAAGTGCACCGGGATACCAAGAGCTTCAGCAACGCCCTGCGCTCGGCCCTGCGGGAAGACCCGGACATCATTCTGGTGGGCGAAATGCGCGACCTGGAGACCATTCGTCTGGCCATGACCGCAGCTGAAACCGGCCACCTGGTGTTTGGTACCCTGCACACCTCGTCGGCGGCCAAGACCATCGACCGTATCATTGACGTTTTCCCCGGTGCGGAGAAGGACATGGTGCGCTCCATGCTCTCCGAATCCCTGCGGGCAGTTATCTCCCAGACCCTGCTCAAGCGTATTGGCGGTGGCCGGGTGGCGGCCCACGAGATCATGATGGGCATTCCGGCGGTGCGTAACCTCATTCGGGAGGACAAGATCGCCCAGCTCTACTCGGTGATCCAGACCGGGATGACCCACGGTATGCAGACCATGGATCAGAGTCTCAAGCAGCTGGTGAGTCGTGGCGTGGTGGCATCCCTCGATGCCAAGGCCAAGGCCGTCGATCCCAACAGCATTTAAGCGACTCGCACCCAGGGAGGGATAGATGATGAATCTGGATGATCTGCTGAGCGAGCTGGTCGAGCGAAAGGGATCGGATCTGTTTGTGACGGTGGGCTCGCCGCCCACCCTCAAGGTGAATGGCCATCTGGTGTCGCTGGGGGGTGAGGCGCTCGACAAGAAGGGGGCGCTGACGCTGGTCAGGGATACCCTCAGCAGCGATCACTTCGAGCGCTATATCCGCACCAAGGAGGCCAACTACGCGATCTATCGCGAAGCGCTTGGCCGTTTTCGGGTCAGCGCCTTCTGGCAGCAGGAGCTGCCCGGCATGGTGGTGCGGCGTATCGAGACCCGCATTCCCACCTTTGAAGATCTGCAGCTACCCAAGATCCTGCAAGAGGTGGCGATGGCCAAGCGGGGGCTGGTGCTGTTTGTCGGCGCTACCGGGGCGGGCAAATCGACTACCCAGGCGGCGATGATCGGCTATCGCAACCAGCATGCCGATGGTCACATTCTGACGGTGGAAGATCCGGTGGAGTTCGTCCATCAGCATGGTCGCAGTCTGGTGACCCAGCGAGAGGTGGGGATCGACACCGAGTCATTCGATGTGGCGCTGAAAAGTTCGCTGCGTCAGGCGCCGGACGTGATCCTGATCGGCGAGATCCGAAGTCAGGAGACCATGGAGTTTGCCCTGCAATTCGCCGAGACGGGACATCTTTGTCTCGCCACTTTGCATGCCAACAATGCCAACCAGGCGCTGGATCGCATCCTCCATCTGGTGCCGCAAGACAAACACCGCCAGTTCCTGTTCGATCTCTCTTTCAACCTCAAGTCCATCGTCGCCCAGCAGCTGGTGCCGAGTATGGATGGCAAGCGGCGCTGCGCTGCGTTCGAGATCCTGCTCAATACCCCGCTCATCACCGACATTATCCGCAAGGGAGAGATGCATCGCCTCAAGGAGGTGATGACCAAATCCACCGAGCTGGGTATGCAGACCTTCGATCAGGCGCTTTTCAGCCTGTTCTGCGCCGGCCAGATTGGCTACAGTGAGGCCCTCGCCCACGCCGACTCGGCCAACGACCTGCGACTGCTGATCAAGCTCTCCGGTCGCGAACGGCTCGGCACAGGCACGCTGGACAATGTGACGCTGGATGAATGAATCATGGGGCCGCTCTGCCGTTCGGCCCCTCGCCATAAAGGAACGTTATGCTGATTGTGGTTTCCCCGGCCAAGACGCTGGATTACGAGTCACCGCTGGTGACACCCCATTTCACCCAACCCGAGCTGCTGGATCACTCCGCCGAACTGATTCGCCGGGCCCGCCAACTGAGCCCTGACCAGATCGCCACTCTGATGAAGATCAGCGACAAGCTGGCCGGTCTAAACGCCGCCCGTTTTGCCGAGTGGCAGCCAGACTTTACCCCCGCCAACGCCCGTCAGGCACTGCTGGCTTTCAAGGGGGATGTCTACACCGGTTTGGCGGTGGAGGATTTTAGCGAGGCCGATTTTGACTTCGCTCAGGCACACCTGCGGATGCTCTCCGGCCTCTATGGCGTGTTGCGTCCCCTCGACCTGATGATGCCCTACCGGCTGGAGATGGGGACCAAGCTCGACAATAGTCGCGGCAAGGATCTTTACCAGTTCTGGGGGGAGGTGATCACTCACCATCTCAATGACGCGCTGGCTGCGCAGGGGGATGAGGTGCTGATCAATCTGGCCTCCGACGAGTATTTCAAGTCGGTACGACCCAAGAGCCTGAAAGGGCGGATTGTCACACCGGTGTTCAAGGATGAGAAGAGCGGCCAGTTCAAGATCATCAGCTTCTACGCCAAGAAGGCGCGCGGCATGATGGCTCGCCACATCATCAAGCACCGTCTGACCGAGGTGGAGCAGCTGACCGGTTTCAACGCCGAGGGCTACTACTTCGTACCGGAAGAGTCGGACGCCAATACCCTGATGTTTAAACGCGCCGAAAATTAATTAAAAAAAGAGGGAACCAATCTTTCGACCCACGGGTCTGAATATGTGAATCCTCTGTTGTAAGCACTTTTTATTCGCCGACGTTTGATACGTCGGCTTTTTTATTGCCGTTTTTATTGTCCATCGATTGCCTTCGCCGGGACTATGTGGTTCAGATAGACTCAAGACAGGGAGCGAGTCGTCGTGAGGTGAATATGGAACAGAAAAATGCCATTCGGCAGGTTGCCGTACCTTGGGCTCCGTCCCGCCAGCTCCCACCTGGGCTGGTCGTTGCCGAGCTGCATCAGGATCTCTGGAGCGACTCTCTGACCATCATGCTGGGGCGGGCACGCAGCATCGATCTGCCCCCGCAAATCCTCTGCCGGGTCTATTTTCGCCATATATACGCCCTGCGGGTTATCGAAGATTGCGATCTGGCCGAGGGGAAGGATAGTCATGCCATCGAAGAGCAGATCCAGCTCATCACCCCATCCCGTTTTGCCAGCTGGTTCCATCAGGAGTCGGACGGTCTGCATCTGGATGAAGATCTGCAGCACTATCGTATCTCGACCTGGGATTATTGCGCCGATGTGCTGACCTCCTCGGCGCCGGAACTGCAGTTTCTGCCCCAGAGCGAGTAGCCAGCTGTTACGTCAGAGGCGAAGGATGATCCTTTGCCTCTTGGTTTTTGGGCTGGTGCAGATTTTGTGGCGTTCAGGCCATTCAGCTTGGGTGGTGGCCTGTTGTGTCGGCACAAAAAAAGCGCCTCAGAGGAGGCGCGGGGAAAAAGACAGATTGGAAGCGTCACATGGGTGCTACTTGAATCAGCGAATGAGCCGTGCCATTCAAGTATGGAGCCATCATGCCAAGCTCAATCTGAAGTAGTTCTGAGGCGATTCTTCATTTTCTGTTCATCTTGTCAGCAAAGCGTGGCCACTGGCTGAAAGCCTTTTTATTCTGGTCACGATATTGTCCCGTCCCTCTCCGGGGTGGTCATCGTGTCATGGGGCCAGCTCGAATGTTGTGCCTTCCTGTTCCAGTGCCAGCAACCAGCGCTTGATGGGAATGCCGCCAGCATAGCCGGTCAGCTCGCCGCTGCGTCCGATCACCCGATGGCAGGGCACTATGATGCTCAGCGGATTGCGGCCATTGGCAGCGCCTACTGCTCGCACTGCCTTGGGATTGCCGATAGCCTGGGCAATCTCGAGATAGCTCACGGTCTCGCCATAGGGGATATCACACAAAGCGTTCCACACTGTTTGCTGGAACGGGGTGCCCTTCGCTGCCATGGGTAGATCGAACTGCTGCAATTTTCCGGCGAAATAGGCGGTGAACTGGGCGAGATAGGGGGCCAGCGCCTTGTCATCCCGTTGCCAGTCAGTTTGCGGCATGACGGGCCGCTCCCCGTGCATAAACTCCACGTGGCGCAGGCCATCCTGATCGATGGAGACCAGCAGCGGGCCGCGGGCGCTGTCGCAAAAACTGTATCTCATCGGCTGACATCCTTTGGGGGCTGGGGGCTGGCTCAGTCCAGAACCGGTTTGCCGCGGGCGGACTTGATATCCCCCTTGCGCTTTTTGGCATCGACCCGTTTGCGCTGGGAGCTGCGGGTCGGCTTGGTGGCATGGCGAGCCTTGGGGCGCCAGGCTGCTTTTTTCAGCAACTCCACCAGACGGCTCATCGCCTCCTTGCGGTTCATGTCCTGGCTGCGATGGCTCTCGACCCGGATCAGGATAAAGCCATCGTGTACCCGGCTGTCGCTCAGCTTGTCGAGACCCTCCTTGTAGAGGGGCGTCAGGCTGGGAGAGTTGCGGTAATCGAAGCGCAACCAGACGGCGGAGTCGGTCTTGTTGACGTGCTGTCCACCGTTGCCCTGTGCCCGCATGGTCTGAAATTGCAGCTCATGCCAGGGAATAGTGACGCTGTTGGAGATAACTAACATGCTGTTTTGCTCTTGTTTGGTGCATACCCGCTGACCGCTGCAGCATGGTGCCTCATTATGGGGCGTACTGGCCGGTTATGGGGATGTGCCTGACGAATGGCGCAGGCATTAAACTCTATCTATATGAAATAAAACAATAAAAATACTTGGCATAAGAATTGAAACCCGATTCATGACACACCATGGATTGGGAGCAACCAGATGAAGCTGATTAGTGCGATTATCAAACCGTTCAAGTTGGACGATGTCCGCGAGGCTATTGCCAACCTGGGGGTGGAAGGGCTGACCGTGTCCGAGGTCAAGGGATTTGGTCGCCAGAAGGGACACACCGAATTATACCGGGGAGCCGAGTATCAGGTCGACTTCCTGCCGAAGGTAAAGCTGGAGATTGCCACCGCCGATGATAACGTGGAAGGGGTGATTGAGGCGATCTGCAAGGCGGCCTATACCGGCAAGATCGGCGACGGCAAGATTTTTGTCTACGACTTGCTGCAAGCGGTGCGCATCCGCACCGGCGAGAGTGACGACGAGGCGCTGTGATGAACCGCATCAGTGACGTACAGATCTGTTGACCTCCCGACCTCGGGCATCCCGAGGGAGTGAGCGCTTATTGAAGCCTGATCAACATAACGTTTTGCTCAGAAGAGGCCGAATGGGATTCCATCCGGCCCTTTTCATTTATGGGCGATTAAATATGTGATGTGGCGACGGCGAGCTTTCTTGATCCGCTTATAAGATGTATGCAGAATGCAAACGGAAATCGTTATCACTCTGTATAGCTAATCAAGGAATGGATGATGAAAATGAAGATGTTGGCACTGGCTTTCTCTGCGTTGGCAGCTCAGTCGGCATTGGCGGCCGGGGAAGTGAATGTCTACTCCAACCGGCAGGATGAGCTGATCAAGCCCATCATCCAGCAGTTCGAGAAGGAATCTGGCATCAAGGTGAACGTGGTGTTCGCCAAAGAGGGATTGAACGAGCGTCTGGAGCGGGAAGGCAAACTCTCTCCGGCCGATCTGATGCTGACCGTCGACATCAGCCGTCTGACCGATCTGGTGGACAAGGGGCTGGTGCAGCCGGTGGATAGCAAGATCCTGCAGGAGAACATCCCCGCCATCTATCGTGATCCGGAGAATCGCTGGTTCGCCCTGACCACCCGGGTGCGCGCCATCTACTCCAGCAAGGATCGCCTCGGCAAGCTCGACACAATCAGCTACGAAGACTTGGCCAAGCCTGAATTCAAAGGAAAAATCTGCACCCGCAGCGGCAAGCATGAGTACAATGTGGCGCTGGTCTCCTCCATGATTGCCCATCACGGCATGGCCGAGACCAAAACCTGGCTGGAAGGGGTCAAGGCCAACCTGGCGCGCAAGCCGCAGGGCAACGACCGGGATCAGGTCAAGGCGATCAAGGATGGTATCTGTGACGTGTCGCTCGGCAACAGCTATTATCTGGGCGCCATGTTGAAAGATCCGGCGCAGAAGTCCTGGGCGGATGCGGTCTATATCAACTTCCCGAACCAGGCTGACCGCGGTGCCCACGTCAACGTGAGCGGCGTGGCCATGACCAAGTATGCCAAGAACAAGGCTGAGGCCCAGAAGCTGATGGAGTTTCTGGCTGGTGACACCGCCCAGCACATGTATGCGGACGTGAACGCCGAATATCCGGTCAAGGCCGGAGTCGAGCCTTCCGCCATGGTCAAGTCCTGGGGCAGTTTCAAGTCTGACGCACTACCGGTCAGCGATTACGCCAAGCACCGCAAGGACGCCTTGCAGTTGCTGGATGAAGTGAAGTTCGACTTGTAATCAGATGGGGCCAACGGCCCCATCAACATCTGTGGTCTCATGAAAAATTTTGGATGGATGACCGGCAGCTGGGCCACCGCCCTGCTGCTGGGTTTACCGGTTATAGCCCTGCTTTTCTCTGCCTTTTCGGCTGAGGGGGAGCTGTTTCGCCACCTCGCCGATACCGTGTTGCTCGATTATCTCGGTAATACTCTGGGGCTGGTGGTCGGCGTGGTGCTGCTCAGCCTGCTGTTTGGTGTACCCACCGCCTGGCTGGTGGCCATGTGTCAGGTGCCGGGGCGCCGTGCCCTGCAATGGGCCTTGATGCTGCCAATGGCCATGCCCTCCTATATCGTCGCCTACGTCTATACCGACCTGCTCGACTACTCGGGCCCGCTACAAGCCGGGTTGCGAGCACTCTTTGGCTGGAACAGTCCTGCCGATTACTGGTTTCCGGCCATTCGCTCCCTTGGCGGCGCCGCCTGGGTGCTGGCACTGGTGCTGTTCCCCTATGTCTATTTGCTGACCCGCGCCTCCTTTCTGGAGCAGTCAGTCAGCCTCATTCATTCCAGCCGCCTGCTTGGTTGTACCCCGTGGCAGAGCTTTCGCCGCCTCAGTCTGCCGCTGGCGCGCCCCGCCATCATGGTGGCGGTGTCGCTGGTGGCCATGGAGACGCTGGCCGATTTCGCCACCGTCCACTTCTTTGCCATCAACACCCTGACCACGGCGGTCTACGACACCTGGCTCGGTTACGGCAGTCTGGCCACTGCGGCCAAACTCTCCTGCCTGATGCTGCTGGTTGTGGTGCTGCTGATCGCGCTGGAGCGCCGCTCGCGCAGTCGGCAGCAGGTGTTCCAGAAGTCCATGGGCCATGAGCAGCCGCTGCGCTATCCGCTTAAGGGGATGAGTCGCTGGCTAGCTGGTCTCTGGTGCTGGGGGCTGGTGCTGGCCGGTTTCGGCCTGCCGTTCGTCATCCTGCTCGATTACGGGGTGCGCTACTTCGAGTTGTCGTGGACGCCGGAGTTTGTCCGCTTCGCCGGCAACAGTCTGCTCATCTCGGCGCTGACTGCCCTGCTGGCGATGGGGATTGCCCTGCTGCTCGGTTTCTTCCGTCGCCTCGATGGCGGGATAAAGAGTTTGTTGCCCCTGCGCATCGCCGCCATGGGTTACGCCATGCCGGGTACCGTGCTCGCCATCGGGGTGCTGGTACCGCTCACCGCCCTCGACTTTGCCATCAACGATCTGGCCGAGTGGCTCGGGCGTCAAGGCCCGGGCTTGCTGCTGACCGGCACCATCACCGCCATCGTGTTCGGTTATCTGGTGCGCTTCGTGGCCATCGCCATCGGCTCGGTGGAGAGCAGCATGGGTAAGATCTCCCCCAGTCTCGACATGGCTGCCCGCTCCCTGGGGCAAGGGGATGGCGGCATGCTGCGCCGGGTCCATCTGCCGCTGGTGCGCCGCGGTCTGTTTGCCGGTGCCATGCTGGTATTCATCGAATCCATGAAGGAGCTGCCCGCCGCCCTGCTGCTGCGGCCGTTCAACTTCGATACCCTGGCGACCCACGTCTACCAGTTCGTCTCGGACGAGATGCTGGAGCGCGGTGCCCTGGGCGCTATCGTCATCGTGCTGGTGGGGCTGTTGCCGCTGATCTGGGTCAACCGCAGTCTGGACAGTCCGGGTCACTGAGTCGCCACGTCGGCCAATGAAATTGCATGCGGTGTGCTGAACCGAAAGGCAGCGCGCCGCCAGAAACGAGAGGAAGTCAGCCTTGTCCTGTTTGCAGGTTGAAAATGTCAGCTGTCGTTACAACGGCCGCAATGTGCTGGAGCAGCTCTCCCTGACGGTGGCAGACAACGAGATCGTCTGCCTGCTGGGAGCCAGTGGCTGCGGCAAAACCACGTTGCTCAAGGCCATCGCCGGGCTGCTGCCGTTGGCAGAGGGCTCTATTCGCCTCGGCGATACCCTGCTCGACGGGCCGGGTGCCAGCGTGCCGCCCGAGGCGCGCAACATCGGCATGATCTTTCAGGATTACGCCCTCTTTCCCCACCTGACGGTGGCCGACAATGTCGGCTTTGGCCTGACCAAACTCGATCGCCGCGCCCGCCAGCAGCAGGTGGACGAGGCGCTGGCGCTGGTCAATCTGCAGGGGCTGGGGGATCGCTATCCGCACCAGCTCTCCGGTGGTCAGCAGCAGCGGGTGGCTATCGCCCGGGCGCTGGTGTGCAAGCCGCGGCTGATGCTGCTGGATGAGCCCTTCTCCAACATCGATACCCAGGTGCGGATGAAGCTGATCCTCGAGATCCGCACCTTGCTCAAGCAGCAGGGGATCGGCGCCATCTTCGTCAGCCACAGCAAGGAGGAGGCGTTCGCCTTCGCCGATCGGCTGGCGCTGTTTCGCGCCGGTCATATCGAGCAGGTGGGTCAGCCGGAGCAGCTCTATCGCCGCCCGCAAAACCGCTTCGTGGCGGAGTTTCTCGGCGGGGTCAACTATCTGGCTGCCGAGGTAGTGGACAGCTACTGCGTACAGACGGCGCTCGGGGTCATCTGTGGCAGTGAGCCTCATGGCCGCGCAGTGGGTGAGCAGTTGCAGCTGATGCTCCGCCCCCAGCAACTGCTGCTGGAGAGCGCCGCAGATGGCGAGCTCAAGGTGGTGGAGCAGCAGTTCCTCGGTCACCACTGCCGGGTGCTGTTCGAGTGTGGCGATCTGCAACTGGAGGCGAGCATTGGCGAGCCCCTTGATGGGATGCGGGCACGGATCAAGGTTGCCCCCCATGGGCTGGTGTTGTTTGACCCTTTGCCCTGAACGCGTGATATCGTCGTGAAATCAAAGAACTGGATCCACTCTGGTTTATAATCGCGCAACGCAAATAGCCCGTAACGCTAACGCCTACTCAGGGGAGAGATATATGAAAGCCCAAGCCGGGATCTGCGCAGAGCCGAATCTGCACGCCCTCTATCTGATGTTCAATCGTACCGGCGATGCCGCCGAACTGGTCGGCCGTCTGGCCAAACTGCCCGCCCTGTGGCAGGCGGTTGCCGCCGATTTCCCCGATGTCGGTTTCAGCGGTCTGGTTGCCGTTGGCGCCGATGCCTGGGATGGTCTCTACCCTGCCGCCCGTCCGCCCCAGTTCCGCAGCTTTATGGCGCAATCCGCCAACGGTCAAGAAGCCCCCAACACCCCGTTTGATCTCTTTATTCAGCTGCGCGCCGATCGGGTGGATGTGCTGCACCACGCCGGTCACCGCGTGATGGCGCTGCTGGCCGGACTGGTCGAGCTGGCCGAAGAGGTGCACGGTTTCCGCAACCTGGATTTCCGTGACCTGACCGGTTTCGTTGATGGCACCGAGAACCCGCAGGATGAGCACCGTGCCGAAGTGGCGCTGCTGGCGGAAGGCGAGTTTGCCGGTGGCTCCTACATTCACGTCCAGCGCTGGGTCCACGCCATGAGCGACTGGGAGAAGCTGGCGCAAAAAGAGCAGGAAGACATTATCGGTCGCACCAAGCCCGACAACATCGAGTATGAATCTGCCGCCAAGCCGCTGACCGCCCACATCAAGCGGGTCAACCTCAAAACCCCGAAAGGGGAGTCCATGGAGATCCTGCGCCAGAGCATGCCCTGGGGCACCATGACCGAGCAGGGGCTCTACTTCATCTCCTGCTGCCGCACACCGCAGCACTTCAACGCCATGCTGGCCAGCATGTACAAGGGGGAGGGCAGCCACTTCGACCACCTGCTGCGCTTCACCAAGGCAGTGACCGGCGCGGCTTTCTTCGCCCCATCGGAGGGTTTTCTGATGGCGCAGGGCAAATAAGCCCGCCTGACGAAGCTGCAGAAAACAAAAATCCCGGCCTTGGCCGGGATTTTTCGTTCTGGCGTGACCGCTATGACGCTGTAGCGGCCATTACGGCGTCTGTTCGAACAGCTCGAGGGCGGAGAGATAGAGCTCTTCGATATCGGTGTCGCTGGTCGGGGTGATGAAGATGGTGTCATCACCGGCGATGGTACCGAGGATCCCCTCTGCCTTGCCGAGGGAGTCGAGCAGGCGGGCGATCAGCTGGGCAGCGCCCGGGCTGGTGTGGATCACCACCAGTGCGCCGTTGTGATCGACGTCCAGTACCAGATTCTTGAGCGGGCTGGAGGTGGTGGGCACGCCCAGTTCCACCGGCAGGCAGTAGACCATCTCCATCTTGGCGTTGCGAGTGCGAACGGCGCCGAAGCGGCTCAGCATGCGCGATACCTTGGACTGGTTGATGTTCTCGAAGCCCAGCTCTTGCAGGGCGGTGACGATTTCTGCCTGGGAGCCAAAGCGCTCTTCTTTCAGCAAGGCTTTAAAGGCCTTGGCCAGTTTTTCTTGCTTGTCGTTGTGTTTCATCTTGGTCTCACGAATGAGGAGGTGTGGCGGCCTGTGCGATACAGGCGGCAGATACGAACAGCGGGGCCATTTTGCATTCATATGCCGTTTTTTGCAAGGAAGCGGCGCTTGTTCTGCATATTGATTCAAAAATGGCTTGCATCAACCTTTATTAGGGATAGAATCGGGATGAAATTTTGAAAACTTATTCAATTGGGCTGTATGGGTATTGAATTAATAGGTATCGAGAAGTCCTGGCACAAGGTGCCGGTTCTGCAACAGGTCAGCTTTCGGACATCCCCCGGTGAAACCTTGGTGTTGCTGGGCCCGAGCGGTGCTGGCAAGAGTTCCCTGCTACGGATGATGAATCTGCTGGATACCCCGGATGCGGGTGTTCTGCGGATTGGCGAAAGTGAATTTTCTTTCCCGAGCTCCCTCTCTGCTGCCGAATTCAACCGCCAGTCCCAGCTGCTGCGTCGCAAGGTGGGGATGGTGTTCCAGCAGTACAATCTCTGGCCACATCTCACTGTGATGGAGAATCTGATTGAAGCGCCGGTCAAGGTGCTCGGCATGAGCAAGGAGGCCGCCATCGAGAAGGGGGCCTATCTGCTGGCCCAGTTGCAACTGGCCGACAAGCGCGATGCCTGGCCTGCCCGTCTCTCCGGCGGTCAGCAGCAGCGGGTGGCCATTGCCCGTACCCTGATGATGGACCCGGAAGTGCTGCTGTTTGACGAGCCGACTGCCGCCCTCGATCCCGAGATCACCAAGGAGGTGGCCGAGATCATACGTAACCTGAGCCAGACCGGCATTACCCAGGTGGTGGTGACCCACGAGGTCGACTTTGCCCGCAAGGTGGCCAGTCAGGTGATTTATCTGGAGAAAGGGCGGATCATCGAATCCGGCACCGCTGCCATTTTCCAATCCCCGCAAACCAGCCGGTTTGCCGAATTCTTGATGCATTGATACTGAATCGATAAGGAAGCTGTCATGAAAAAGAGTCTGTTGTTGGTTGCTGCCATGGGCCTGTTGAGTACCTCCGTCATGGCCAAAGAGATCAAGTTCGCCACCGAGGCCACCTACGCGCCATTCGAATACCTGGATGACAAGAACGAGTTTCAGGGTTTTGACATCGATCTGGCGCGCGCCATCTGCGAGCAGGCCAAGCTGGAGTGCAGCTTCCACAACCAGGCCTTTGACAGCCTCATCCCCAGCCTCAAATTCCGTCGCTATGATGCCGCCATCGCCGCCATGGACGTAACCCCTGAGCGGGCCGCTCAGGTCGACTTCTCTGACATCTACTACGAGAACTCGGCAGTATTCGTCGCCAAGAAAGGGGCCTTCAAGGGGCCGGAAGAGATGGTCGACAAGACAGTCGGCGTGCAGAACGGCACCTCCCACCAGTCCTATCTGGTGGATAACTGGGTGAGCAAGGGTCTGCTGACCGTGCCTTATGCCAGCTACCAGAGCGCCTTCCTCGACATGATGAATGGCCGTACCGACGGTGTCTTTGCCGATACTGCTGTCGCAGCCGACTGGCTGAAGCAGCACAAGGAGTATGCGGTGGTGGGTACGCCAGTGACCGATGCCAAGTACTTCGGTACCGGCTTTGGCATCGCGGTGGCCAAGGGCAATCAGGAGCTGCTGACCCAGCTGAACAAGGGGCTGGCCGAGATCAAGGCCAACGGCACCTATCAGAAAATCTTCGACAAATACTTCGCGCAGTAAGCCATGTTGAGCCTGTTGTTGGATGCAGCCTGGATGACCCTCGGGCTGGCCTTGGCATCACTGGTCGGGGGCATGGTATTGGCACTGGCGTTCAGCGCCGCCGAGCTCAGCAAGCAGCGTGCATTTGTGTGGCCGGTGGCCACCCTGACCACGCTGATCCGTGGCCTGCCCGAGTTGCTGGTGGTGCTGTTCATCTACTTCGGCTCGACGCAGGTGCTGTTCCTCATCACTGGCGAGTATGTGGAGTTCAGTCCGTTCGCCTGTGGCGTGCTGGCGCTCTCCCTGCTGTTCGCCAGCTATGCGACCCAGACCCTGCGGGCGGCGCTCAATGCGGTGCCTTCAGGTCAACGGCTGGCGGCGCTGGCGCTGGGTTTGAGCAAGAGCCACATCTTCTTTCGCATCGTGTTGCCTCAGGCGTGGCGTCATGCCTTGCCGGGTCTCGGCAACCAGTGGTTGGTATTGCTGAAAGATACCGCGCTGGTGTCGCTTATCGGGGTGAACGAGATGATGCGTCAGGCGCAGATGGCCTCGGCCAGTACCTATGAGCCGTTCACCTGGTATGCCGCCGCGGCCCTCATCTATCTGGCCATCAGTCTGGTGAGCGAGTACGGCCTCGGACTGGCTGCCCGCTACACTCGCCGCTACGGAGGCTAACTGATGCAAGAGTATCTCGTTACGTTGCTGGGCGGTCTGGTCACCACGCTGGAGCTGACCCTGTTCAGCCTGCTGCTGGGGATTGTGTTGGCAGCCCTGATGACCTGGGTGCTGGAGCTGCGCCTGCCGGTGGCGACCCAGCTGGTGCAGCTGTGGGTGCTGCTCTTTACCGGTACGCCGCTGCTTATCCAGATCTTCCTGATTTACTACGGGCCGGGCCAGTTCGAGTGGCTGAAAGCCAGCCCGCTCTGGCCGCTGCTCAAGCAGCCCTGGTTTTGCGCCGTGCTGGCGCTGGGTCTCAACACGGCGGCCTACTCCACCCGCTTGTTCAAGGGGGCGCTCGATGCCATCCCGGCTGGTGAGGTGGAGGCGTGTCGTGCGCTTGGTTTTAATGGCCGCCAGACCTTGTGGATGAAGGTGCGCCACGCCGCCCGTCATCTGGTTCCTGCCTACTCCAACGAGGTGATCCTGGTGCTCAAGGGGAGCTCCCTCGCCAGTACCATCACCATCATGGACATCATGGGGCTGGCGCAGGGGTTGAACGCCCAGACCTACGATACCCTGGCTGTGTTCGGGGTGGCTGGTGGGCTTTATCTGGCGATAAACGGATTGTTAACAATTGGTTTTCGCTGGTGTGAAAAACGGGTGCTGGCATTCCAATCCTGAGACCCTCAGATCTACCTCTTTATGGTAAGGAGAAGTGCAGAAAAACTGTGCTTCTCCTCCAACTTTTTGTATTTCCCTCCAATTTTTGCTCCCGCGTGTTTCGTGGCTCACAGAACCCGTGACTGCAACTGTTATCAGATTGTTTTTTATGGGGGGATCCATTAAGGTTGGGCGCACAACAACAAACAACCTTAAACCTACGCTTAAACATGGAGTTGATCATGAAAGTTGCCGTTCTGGGTGCCGCTGGTGGCATCGGTCAAGCCCTCGCTCTGCTGTTGAAAAACCGTCTGCCGGCTGGCTCCGAGCTGAGCCTGTATGACATCGCCCCGGTTACCCCGGGTGTGGCCGTTGACCTCAGTCATATTCCTACCGACGTCGCCATCAAGGGCTTCTGCGGTGAAGATCCGACTCCTGCGCTGGTTGGGGCCGATGTGGTGCTGATCTCCGCCGGTGTGGCACGCAAGCCGGGGATGGATCGCTCCGACCTGTTCAACATCAACGCCGGTATCGTCAAGAATCTGGTCGAGAAGTGCGCGGCCACTTGCCCGAAAGCACTGATCGGCATCATCACCAACCCGGTCAACACCACTGTGGCTATCGCCGCCGAAGTGCTGAAGAAAGCCGGTGTCTATGACAAGCGTCGCCTGTTCGGTGTCACCACCCTGGACGTGATCCGCGCCGAGACCTTCGTGGCCGCCGCCAAAGGGCTGAACATCGACAAAGTACGCGTCAACGTGATCGGTGGTCACAGTGGCGTCACCATCCTGCCGCTGCTCTCCCAGATTGAAGGTGCCTCCTTCACTGCTGAAGAAGTGGCAGCCATGACCAAGCGCATCCAGAATGCCGGTACCGAAGTGGTTGAAGCCAAGGCTGGTGGCGGTTCCGCAACCCTCTCCATGGGTCAGGCGGCTTGCCGTTTCGGTCTCTCCCTCATCAAGGGTCTGCAGGGCGAAGCCAACGTTGTTGAGTGCGCCTACGTGGAAGGCAACGGCGAGCACGCCACCTTCTTCGCGCAGCCGGTACTGCTGGGCAAGAATGGCGTCGAAACCGTACTGGATTACGGTAAGCTGAGCGCCTTCGAGCAGGAAGCGATGGAAGGCATGCTGGCTACCCTGAAAGCCGATATCCAGCTGGGTGTCGATTTCGTCAAGTAAGCGGGTCAACCGTGCCAACAAGGGAGCTTCGGCTCCCTTTTGTATTGATGAGAGCCGCCCGGCAGGCTAAGGGGATGGGGCTTGGTGCCGATAACAGAGTGCAGCAGGAGATCCTTATGATGAAACCCCTTACTCTTCTCGTTCTTGTCGGTGCATTCACCGCGCCCCTCTATGGTGCCGAGGCGGTATCGGCTGCCGTATCGAGCGATGCGCCTGCAGCAAGTGCATCGGCACCGACCGCAAGCAGTGCTGCGGTGGCAACGGCGCCTGTCTCTGCTGCTACGCCAGCGCCCTCTGAGGCCGTCCCCGCCTTGCTTCCGGCTGAGCCGGTCACACCCGTTGCCAGCAGTGGCGAGGGGGCCGCGCCGCTGCCAAAACCGGCTGAGCCTGCCGCTGTGGTGGCGCCTCCCGCACCTCTGGCCGCAGGCGAGTTGCAGGCGGTGCCGCTCTATCGTCAGGACGAGCTGCTCAACTGGATTGAGCAAGGGCGCCACCTCACTCAGGTGAAGCAGGATCGCTGTCAGCTGACTCAGGATATCGAAGCGCGCGCCTCGGTGATGAAGATCCCGGCCTATCAATTCCTCTGGGGGGATATGCTGGCGTGGGGTGTCTGCACCAAGTCCAATGCCGAGCTTGGCGTGCAATATATGTGGGAGGCGGCCAATCAGGGGTTGGCACCGGCGCTGGAGCAGCTGGGTCGCTACTACTGGAAAGGAACCCTGGTGCAGAAGGATCTGGTGCGAGCCGAGACCCTGATGCGCGAGGCAGCCAGCCTCGGTTTTCTGCGGGCTCGCATCGAGTGGGTCGAGATGCTGTTGCAGGGGATGGGCAGTCCGCTCGATTATGAGGACGCCTATCGCTGGCTCCATGGCTCCGTCATCGGTGACAAGGCGCTGCACCAGAAGGCGGCGACTCTGCTCAACCGTCTTGGCAACAGGATGCCGGCCAACGTGGTGGCCCGCGCCAAGGCGATGCACTGATCCAAAAAAATGACCCACAGATCTGCACCTGTGGGTCCGGTTCCAGCCGCCGTGCCATGACAGGCCGGAACCTCCCTCTGTTATATGGCTGCCTGCGCCTTAGAGATCTTGATGGGGGCCAAAAACTTCGTAATGGAGCTGCCCCGCTGGCACCCCAGCCGCCAGCAGCTGCCGCTTGATCTCTTGCATGAAGCCGACAGGGCCACAGAAGTAGTAGTGGGCCTCTGGCGTGATGCGCTCCTTCACTGCGGCCAGATCCATGGTGCCGGCCAGGTCGTAATCTTCACCCTGTACATCGCTGGCCTCCGGCTCCCGATACCAGGTCCGGCTCAGCAAGTTGGGGTGCTGGCGGGATTTTTGCTGAATATCCTCCCGGAAGGCGTGTACAGCGCCCTGTTCGCAGGCGTGCAACCAGGTGATCTCTGCCTGATGGCCGCTCGCCAGCAGCTGGTTGAGCATGCTCATCATCGGCGTCACGCCGACACCGGCGGAGAGCAGTACCACCGGGGTCTGGCTGTCGGCTTTCAGGTAGAAATCGCCGGTAGGGGGCATCACCTCGATCTTGTCACCCGCCTGCAGGTGATCGTGCAGCAGGTTGGAGACCTGACCCTGCGGTTCACGCTTGACGCTGATGCGGTAGTCCTGCCCGTTGGGGGCATCGGAGAGGGAGTACTGACGGATCTCCTGATATTCCAGCTCGGGGTGAACCAGCTTGATGCTGAGGTATTGGCCCGGTTTGAAGGCCAACACCGGCTTGCCATCTTCCGGAGCCAGCAGGAAGGAGGTGATGAGGTCGCTCTCGGTTCGCTTCTCCTTGATGATGAAGGTGCGGGTACCTTGCCAGCCGCCATCCTGATTGGCCTTCTCCTGATAGATCTCCTGCTCGCGGCCGATGAAGATGTCTGCCAGCACGCCATACGCCTTGCCCCAAGCCTCCAGCACTTCGTCGGTGACCGCACTTCCGCCCAATTCTTTGAGCGTGGCCAAGAGATGACTACCTACAATGTGATATTGTTCCGGCTGGATCAGGAATCCGGTATGTTTGTGCGCAATCCGCTCGACCGCACCGGCGAGCGCCCCCAGATTGTCGATATTCTTTGCATACGCGGCGACTGCATTGAACAGGGCCAGCGGCTGGCCGCCACTGCGTTGGTGGGCCAGGTTGAAGATATCTTTCAGCTCCGGGTTATGGCTGAACATCCGCTGGTAGAAGTGCTGGGTGAGGGCAGGGCCTGCCGATTCGAGCAGCGGAATAGTGCTTTTGATGACGGCAACGGTGGTTTGATCTAGCATAGGGGCCTCGTTCTAATTGAACATATAAAATGTCATTTAATAAGTGGCATCCTAGATGTTTATTTGATTTGAATCAATACTCCACTTTTCGCATCGCGCTAATCAGGTTTTATGAGACTAACCAGTTATACAGATTTTGGATTGAGAGCCCTGCTCTATCTTGCCACCCTGCCGGAAGGGGAGTTGTCGAGCGTTGCCAAGGTATCGGCCCTGTATGGCGTTTCCCGCAACCACATGGTGAAGGTGGTCAATCAGCTGGTGAAGCTGGGCTATCTGCAATCCCAGCGTGGCAAGAATGGCGGTATTCGTATGGCTTGCGATCCCGCCACCATCAATATCGGGCAGGTGATCAGGGCGCTGGAAGGCAATCTGGACGGCATTGACTGCGGCTCGCCCGCTTGTCACATCGTCTCTGTCTGTCTGCTCAAGAGTGCGCTGAAAGAGGCGATGGATGCGTTTCTGGCGGTGATGGACAGCTATACGCTGCAAGACCTGCTGGCCAACCGTGACGAGCTACAGAGGGTGTTTGGCGAGTTGATCCCGACGCTGGTGTTGGAGCCGGATGATGAAGATGAACAGTGACAATGAGCAATAGAAAAGGGCTGCCACTGGCAGCCCTTTTTCAATCTTGCGAATCCGACTCCGCCCGGTACGATGCCGGCATGATCCGCGCCATCTTTACCATGTTGTTCTCCACATCGAGGATTTCGATAGGATAACCGGCCAGCCGGATCCCGATGTTGGGCTGGGGGATCTCCTCCAGATATTCGAGGATCAGACCGTTGAGGGTACGCGGGCCGTCGATGGGCAGATGCCAGTTCATTTCCTTGTTTAGTTCACGAATATTGGCTGAGCCTTCGACCAGATAAGAACCATCTGACTGGGGATGGATCTCGTCGCTCGGCGCTGGCGTCATGGAGGTGGTGAAGTCGCCGACGATCTCTTCCAGAATATCGTCCAGAGTGATTAGACCCTGAATATCGCCGTATTCGTCGACGATAAGGCCAATTCGCTCCTTGTTGCGCTGGAATTTGGCCAGCTGCACGTTGAGCGGCGTTCCTTCCGGAATGAAGTAGATCTCGTCTACTTCCCGCAACAGACTCGATTTGTTGAACTGGTCCCTGGCTACCAGCCGCAGGGCATCGCGCGCGTGCAAAAAGCCGACAACGTCGTCGATATTGTCGCGATAGAGGAGGATCTTGGTGTGAGCGCAGTGGGCCAGCTGGCGCTGGATGCTCTTCCAGTCATCGTTGATGTCGATGGCGTAGATATCGCTGCGCGGCACCATGATGTCTTCGACCAGCATCTTGTCGAGATCCAGAATGCTCAGCAGCATCTCTTGATGACGCTGGGGGATCAGGTTACCCGCCTCATTGACGATGGTGCGCAGTTCCTCGGTGTTGAGGGAGTCATCCTTGTTAGGATTGATCTTCAGCATCTTGAGCAGGCCGCTGGTGATGCCGTTGATCAGCCAGACCAGCGGCGAGAGCGGCACCATCAGCCCCTTGAGGATCCAGGAGGCGGGATAGGCGATCTTCTCCGGAAACATGGCTGCCAGGGTCTTTGGCGTCACTTCACCGAATACCAGCACCACCAGAGTCAGGCCGAAGGTGGCGATGGCGACCCCGAGATCACCAAACAGCCGGATACAGACGATGGTGGCGATGGCGGAGGCGAGAATATTGACCAGATTGTTGCCGATCAGGATCAGCCCCAGCAGGCGATCGGGGCGGGCGAGCAGTTGCTCGACGCGACGTGCGGCTTTGTGTTTGGTCTGTGCCAGATGCCGCAGTTTGTAGCGGTTGATGGACATCAGGCCGGTTTCGGCACTGGAGAAAAAGGCGGAAAGAAGGATCAAGATAACGAGAACAATCAGTAATGTACTCGTTGAGATGCTGTCCAAAAAGGGCTCCTGTTGGATGGTATGGCTAAAAGAGTATAGGTGTCAGCTCAACAGCACTTCTTTGACGAAGCGACTGCCAAAGTAGGCAAGAGTCAGGATGAAGCTGCCGATCAGACTGAGCGTGATGACTTTGCGGCCGCGCCAGCCATAGGTGTGATGACCCCACAGCAGCAACACGTAAACACACCATGCCAGGATGGAGAGCACTGCCTTGTGAGACTTGCCCTGAGCGAACATATCTTCGAGGAAGAAGAGGCCGGAGGCGATGGAGAGTGTCAGTAGCAGCACCCCTGCAGAGATCAACTGAAACAGCCGTTTCTCCACTGTCATCAGTGGCGGCATGGCTGGCAGGTTGCTGATTTTTCGAGATTTAAGCTGCTTGTCCAGACAGGCGAGCTGCAGCGCAAACAGACAGGCGATCATCAATACCGAGTAGGCCATCAGGGCGAGGCCGATGTGCAGCAACAGCTGGGGATGGGCCTCCAGATGGGTTATGTAGCGACCCGGGATCAAGGCGCTGGCAGCCAGCAACAGGGCCGAGAAGCTGTAGACTACCGGCAGCAGGATCCAGCCGTTGAAGCGGCGGGTTACGCAAGTCATGAAGCAACTGATGATGAGGCTGACCAGCGAGGCAACGTTGAGCATGCTCAGGTTCTGGCCGTAACTCTGCAATACCTCTGAACCGAGGGCGCTGGCGTGGGCGATCAGGGCCAATCCGATACAGGCAAACAGGGAGCGCTGTCCCACCGGCTTGGCGCTCAGTAACAGATGCAGGGAGGCGATGATGGCCAGCAGATAAAACGCCAGGGCCAGAACAGAGATTACGATCATAACCAGGTCGTTGTTGCACAAGCTTTTGAGGGTAAGAGGGGCAGTATACCTTGCACGAGAAGTGCTCGCCAGTTGTGCAACGGCCGATCTGCCCATATATAGGGAGAAGGTCCCTGCTGCTGCGGTGCGGTGAATAATCGTCCTCGCGCCCGCTCTGGGTTATAATGCCCCCAATTTATTACGCCAAGAACCGGAATCCGTCATGTTTGAGAATTTGACTGAACGACTCTCGCGCACCTTGCGCAATGTCAGTGGCCGTGGTCGCCTGACCGAAGACAATATCAAGGAAACCCTGCGCGAAGTCCGCATGGCGCTGCTCGAGGCGGATGTCGCCCTGCCGGTCGTGCGTGAGTTCGTCGCGCGTGTCAAAGAGCGCGCAGTCGGGCAGGAAGTGGCCAAATCCCTGAGCCCGGGCCAGGCATTCATCAAGATTGTGCACGGTGAACTGGTCACCGTAATGGGGGAGGCCAACGAACAGCTCAACCTGGCTGCCCAGCCGCCTGCGATCATTCTGATGGCCGGTTTGCAGGGGGCCGGTAAGACCACCACAGTTGGCAAACTGGCCAAGCTGCTCAAAGAGCGCAGCAAGAAGAAGGTGCTGGTAGTCAGTGCCGACGTCTATCGTCCGGCGGCGATCAAACAGCTGGAAACCCTGGCCAATGACATCGGTGTCGACTTCTTCCCGAGCGATGCCAGCCAGAAGCCGGTCGATATCGCCACCGCAGCCATCGATCAGGCGCGCAAGAAATTCTATGACGTGGTGATCGTCGATACCGCCGGTCGTCTGCACGTCGATAGCGAGATGATGGCCGAGATTCAGGATCTGCATGCCACCATCAAGCCGGTTGAGACCCTGTTCGTGGTCGATGCCATGACCGGTCAGGATGCCGCCAACACCGCCAAGGCGTTCAATGAAGCGCTGCCGCTCACCGGTGTCATCCTTACCAAGGCGGACGGCGATGCCCGTGGTGGTGCTGCTCTGTCGGTGCGTCACATCACCGGCAAGCCGGTCAAGTTTATCGGTATGGGTGAAAAGACCGATGCGCTGGAGCCGTTCCACCCGGATCGTCTCGCCTCCCGCATCCTCGGTATGGGCGATGTGCTCTCTCTGATCGAGGAAGTTGAGCGCAACGTCGATAAAGAGAAAGCGGCCAAGCTGGCCAGTAAGGTCAAAAGTGGCAAAGGCTTCGATCTGGAAGATTTCCGCGAGCAGCTGGCCCAGATGCGCAACATGGGCGGCATGATGGGCATGCTCGACAAGCTGCCCGGCATGTCCGGGCTGCCGGATAACGTTAAAGATCAGATGGATGACAAGCTCACTGTGCGGATGGAGGCCATCATCAGCTCCATGACGCCCAAGGAGCGCGCCCACCCCGATCTCATCAAGGGTTCCCGCAAACGCCGTATCGCCGCAGGTTCCGGCATGCAGGTGCAGGATGTGAACAAGCTGCTCAAACAGTTCACCGAGATGCAGCGCATGATGAAGAAAATGTCCGGCAAGGGCGGTATGCGCAAGATGATGAGCCAGATGAAGAACATGATGCCCCCCGGTTTCGGTGGCGGTCGCGGCCCGTTCTGATCCGGCCTGCGTGTTGATGGGGGTCTGCAGTGGCAGGCCCCTTTTCATTGCCGCTCTGCGCAAAAAATGGCTGGCTTGGTTGCAATTATTACGAATCCAAGTAGAATTACGCGGCTTATTTTAAGCTAGGGTCCGCGTGTTTGCGGGCCTTGTTCATTAGATGTTAATGAGGACGATATGGTAACCATTCGTTTACAACGTGGTGGCGCGAAAAAGCGTCCGTTCTACCAGGTAGTAGTTTCTGACAGCCGTTGCGCCCGTGACGGTCGCTTCATCGAGCGCGTTGGTTTCTTCAACCCGGTTGCTGCTGGTCAAGCTGAAAAGCTGAACCTGGACCTGGCTCGTATCGAGCATTGGGTTGCTACTGGTGCCGCTGTTTCTGACCGCGTTGCCAAGCTGATCAAAGACGCTAAAAAAGCTGCTTAATCAGCCCAACGGTAAGGAGTTAAGGTGGAAAAACCTGTAGTTCTGGGCACCCTGGGTACCGTTTATGGCATCAAGGGCTGGCTTAAAGTGAACTCCTTCACCGATGTTGCCGAAGCGATTTTCGATTACAACCCCTGGCTGATTAATCAGAACGGGGCGTGGCGTGAAATTCGGGTTTCATCCTGGAAACGTCACAACAAGGGTCTGATCTGCAAACTCGATGGTATCGATGTGCGCGAAGATGCCCTGGCATTGACCAATGTCGAGATTGGCGTACCCGCCGATCTGTTGCCTGCGTTGCCTGAAGGTGAGTTCTACTGGCGTGACCTGATTGGTTGCTCCGTGGTGACCACCAAGGGATACGACCTGGGCAAGGTGACCGAATTGATGGAAACCGGCTCCAACGATGTGTTGGTGGTTGAGGCCAATGTAAAAGATGCCTTTGGTGCAAAGGAGCGGTTGATTCCGTTCCTGGAAGAGCAGGTGATCAAGAATATTGATCTGACTGCTCGAACAATCGAAGTTGATTGGGATCCTGGTTTCTAGTTTCCCGCGCTAACACGGGTGCCGGAGGTTTCTTATGTGGATTGGGGTTATTAGCCTCTTCCCTGAAATGTTCCGAGCCATTACCGAGCACGGGGTAACGGGTCGGGCCGTCAAGAGTGGCCTGCTGCAGATTGAGTGCTGGAACCCCCGGGAGTTTACCCACGACAAACACCGTACGGTCGATGATCGTCCTTATGGTGGTGGGCCCGGCATGTTAATGATGGTTCAGCCGCTGCGTGACGCGATTCATGCAGCCAAGCAAGCAGCGGGAGACGGGGCGAAAGTCATCTATCTCTCTCCTCAGGGACGCAAGCTGACTCAAGCGGGCGTAACCGAGTTGGCGACGAATCAGAAACTGATTCTGGTAGCCGGTCGATACGAAGGTATCGATGAACGCGTGATACAAACCGAAGTCGACGAAGAGTGGTCTATCGGGGATTACGTGTTAAGTGGTGGCGAGTTGCCTGCCATGACCCTGATCGATGCGGTTTCGCGTCTGGTCCCCGGGGTTTTGGGCGATCAGGCCAGTGCCGAGCAAGACTCCTTTACGGATGGCTTGCTGGATCATCCCCACTATACTCGGCCGGAGGTGTTGGATGGATTGGCGGTGCCCGAGGCGCTGACAAGCGGCAATCACGAAGTGATTCGACGCTGGCGTCTCAAGCAGTCGCTCGGACGAACCTGGCAAAGAAGGCCGGAACTTATTAACAACCTAGCTCTGACTGACGAGCAAGAATCACTTCTTGCCGAGTATGTCCGCGAAGTGCGTGACAGCGTTAAGTAGAGTTTTCAGTTTATCCTAGGTAAGGAAAGACAATGAGCAAGATTATTCAGCAGCTTGAACAAGAGCAACTGCGTACCGACATCCCGGCTTTTGCCCAGGGCGACACTGTACGTGTTCAAGTTCGTGTTAAAGAAGGTGGTAAAGAGCGTCTGCAGGCTTTCGAAGGCATCGTTATTGCCAAGCGTAACCGCGGTCTGCACTCTGCTTTCACCGTTCGCAAGATCTCCAACGGCGAAGGTGTTGAGCGTGTATTCCAGACTCACTCTCCGCTGATCCACAGTGTAGAACTGAAGCGTCGTGGTGATGTTCGCCGCGCCAAACTGTACTACCTGCGCAACCTGTCCGGCAAAGCTGCTCGTATCAAAGAGAAGCTCAACTAATTCGATTCGAATTGGTGTCGGTATGTCGGCAAATAGCTCGACAGGTCGTGAAAAGGCTCGCCAATGGCGAGCCTTTTTTGTATCCGTCTATTGGCTCTCTGGTTGCCGTTACTGGATGACCCGTACCACCGAGTTGTCTCGCCCGAAGGGGCCTGGCACATAGTCATCCGCTGCCCAGTCATTCTCGTAGAGGGTTTCCCCTGTCGGTGTGATGAGCTGATAGCAATATTCGAAGTACCCCGGGCCGTCGGTCGGCAGATTGAGGGTGGCTTTGAACTCGCCGCTCTTCATGCGTTTCAGCTCGACCGGTTGCCACTGGGTGAACTCGCCGATCAGCATCACCTGTTCCGCCCCTGCAGCCGCCTCTTTCTCTACTGCAAAGGTCACCTTGACCTCGGGCTTGGACTTCAAAAACTGTTTGATCAGTGGCATGACGCCTCCTTGTCTGTGAGTTAAAAATGGCTCCTGTCTATTTTTATACCACCATATGACAAAGATGTTGATAAGGCAGATCAAGTCGGCAAGGCAAAATAGCGTTGCAGCAAACTGTGGGTAAAGTCGATCTTGAGATAGAAGCCGCGGGGCAGGGTCATGATGGGTTGACCATCGCGGCCGATGGCGCGAGTCAGCGCCTTGTTGTTGGCCGCCTTGGGCCGCAGTTGCATCACCTGGCCGTGGCGTGCGCTGATCTGCTCCACTTCTCCCAGCACTATCATGTCCATTAGCTCCTCCCAGTCCTGACGCAGTAGCCGATCTTCCTCTTCATTCGGGCTCCACATCAGCGGCATGCCGACTCGCCGCTCGCCAACCTGGATCTCCCGACTGCCTTCCACCGGGATCCAGAGCACCCGGGATAGCTTGTTGCGCACGTTGGACTCCTCCCAGCGCTGGCCGCTGACGCCGATCAGCGGGGCGACGCAGACGAAGGTGGTCTCCAGCGGTTTGCCTTGAGGATCCACGGGGATCGTCTTGAGTTCGATCCCCAGCTCCGGGAAGTCTTGCTCCGGCTTGCTCCCGGCGCTGGCTCCCAGTTGCAGCTCGATCAACTGACCGACCCACCCCTTGTCACGGCGCAGGTCTTTGGGCACAGCGACGCCAGCCTCGGCGGCCAGCTGCGCCAGCGTGAAGCCGGCCATGGCATAGGCGCGGCTCAATAACTCCTGCTCGGATTGGGGATTGCTTGGCATAGTTGGCTCCATCTTGCTCGCCATATTCTAACAGGGGAGGATCCCGAGAAGGATCGCTGTTTTTATAACCGATCCTGAGTGGATAAGATCAAATGCAGAGAATTTGGGGGCTATTAGTTCATCATTATGATTTTAAAGGATTTTGTCTATTTTATCGAATAGTGTTCCAGGTCTGGTTTGACCTCGAAATAGTTGTCCAAGGGTTTGTGCATGATGTTACACACAGTTATCCACAGAAATCTTGGATAAGTGGATGAAAGTGATTGGAGTCGCTGATATGTTACAAAAAATTGTGAATGCCACCCCATTTTTACAGGGTAAACGGGGTAGATATTGTGCCACTCCTGTGGATAATTTCGCCGCGGTGGATCTTTGAGCAGTTGAACTTGTTCACAATCCGGATCATGGATCTGACTCTTGGGGGAACATGGATCTAGATCCAGTTGCCTTACCTCAAGTCTATAAAAAATAATGATTTTTTATATTTTATGTCGCGTGGTGATACGGAGAGGCACTTTTCGCGTACAGTTAAAAAGTACTGTATATACCCGTTTGCTAACAGCTTTATGCACAGCCTGGGTGGGCAACTTGGGGGCGCGGATCCTTGGATTTGTTTATAAGTATGTTTGAAATCGAAAGTTATTCATGAAACAGGGGATTCACTCCTTGTTTGCTGCCACGGAGTGAATGTGGAACAATCTCCTTATAGATTCAGCCTTTATAAGGTGATCACGTGATTGATGGCGACGGATTTCGTCCCAATGTCGGTATCGTGATCTGTAACCGTGAAGGACAAGTGTTGTGGGCTAAACGCTATGGGCAGCACTCCTGGCAGTTTCCGCAGGGGGGGGTTGATGATGGTGAAACGCCAGAGCAGGCCATGTATCGAGAGCTGTATGAGGAGATTGGCCTCAAGCCCGAAGATGTGACCATCATGGCCACCAGTCGTAACTGGCTAAAGTACCGTTTACCCAAACGTCTTGTCCGCTGGGACAGTTCACCGGTCTGTATTGGCCAAAAACAAAAATGGTTCCTGTTACAGCTGAATTCGGGCAAGGAGTCGCGGATCCAGTTCGGCTGTCATGGCCATCCCGAATTTGACGACTGGCGTTGGGTCAGCTTCTGGTACCCGGTGCGGCAGGTCGTCTCGTTCAAGCGGGAGGTTTACCGCCGGGTCATGAAAGAGTTTGCCCCGCTGGCGATGCCAGTGCCGGCAGTGCAGGTCAACAAGAAGGATGGGCGACGCAATCGCGCCCGTTAAGGAGCACAGATTAGTTGTTAACGGAACTGAGACGTATCGTCGAGAGCATGGCCGAGGCCAATACCCTCGAGCAGGCCTTGCAGGCATTGGTGAGCCAGACCCGGCACGCCATGGCAGTGGACTGCTGCTCCGTCTATGTCTCGGAACCCGAGGTGCGCCGCTATCGCCTGGCGGCTACCGACGGCTTGGCCCCGTCCGCAGTCGGCAAGGTGACTCTGCCCTACGAGCAGGGCATCGTCGGTCTGGTGGGTCAGCGAGAAGAGCTGATCAACCTGGCTGATGCCCCCGCGCATCCCAGTTTCAAATTCCTGCCCGATGTGGCCGAAGAGGCGTTCCGCTCCTTCCTCGGTGCCCCCATCATGCACCAGCGTCAGGTGGTCGGCATTCTGGTGGTGCAGCAGAAGGAGAGTCGCCGCTTCGATGAGGGGGAAGAGTCCTTCATGGTCACCCTGGCGGCCCAGCTGGCGGCGCGGATCGCCCAGGCGCAGGCCAAGGGGTGGTTGCAGAAGACCGACTGGAGCAAGCCGCTGCGCGGTATTGCCGGTGCCAGCGGCATCGCCATGGCCAAGGCCTGGGTGTGGCGGCCCCGCAAGGCGCTCTCGTCCATTACCCCGCGCAAGGATGAAGACCATGCCAGCCAGCTGGCGCGGCTGGAGCTGGCGGTTGAGGAAGTGCGGCACGACTTGGAGAGTCTGGCGCTGCGTTTTCGCGAGAGCTACAGCCAGGATTCGGTGGCGATCTTCGATATCTACCTCCATCTGCTCAGCGATCCCGGCTATATCAAGCCCATTCGCAACAAGGTGAGCAAGGAGCACTGGACTGCGGTATCTGCAGTCAAGCTCATCAGCGATCGCTTGATCGAGCAGTTCAAAGGGATGAAGGATCCCTACCTGCAGGAGCGTTCCACCGACGTGAAGGATATTGCTCAGCGGCTGATCAGCCGACTGGTGCAGAATGAACCTGAACATATCTCCATCGGTGAGCCGGTGGTGCTGGTTGCCGACGAGGTGACCGCCACCATTCTGGCGGAAGTGCCCCGCGAGTATCTGACCGGGGTGGTCTCGCTCAAGGGGGGAACCAACTCCCACGCGGCCATTCTGGCCCGCGCCATGGGGATCGCCGCCATCATGGGGGTCGATCTGCCCCTTGGTGACATCGGTGGTCGCATGCTGGTCGTCGATGGCTACAGCGGCGATCTCTTCATCGAGCCCAATCAGGTGATCCTGACCGAGTATCGTCAGCTGCTGAGCGAAGAGCGGGCGCTCGATACCCTGGTGCGCAGCGTCGACAACCTGCCATCCGAGACGGCCGACGGCACCAAGGTCTCCCTGTTGCTCAACGCCGGTCTCAGCGCCGATACCGAGATCTCCCTCAACCAGCTGGCGGACGGGGTGGGCCTCTATCGCACCGAGATCCCCTTTATGCTGCAGGAGAGCTTCCCCTCGGAGTGGGAGCAGACTGCCCGCTATCGCGGCATTCTGGAGACCTACCGCAACCGGCCGGTCTGCATGCGGACGTTGGATGTGGGCGGCGACAAGCCGTTACCCTATTTCCCCATCGTCGAGGAAAACCCCTTCCTTGGCTGGCGGGGGATCCGGATCACCCTGGATCACCCCGAACTGTTTCTGGTGCAGCTCAAGGCGATGCTGCGGGCCAGCGAAGGGCTGGACAATCTGGCCATCATGCTGCCGATGATCAGCAGCGTCAGCGAAATCAAAGCCTCCCGTCGTCTGCTGGATCAGGCGTGGCGAGAGGTGTCGGAAGAGGCGGCGAGCCGCGATGCGGTGATCCGCTACCCCAGCCTCGGGGTGATGATCGAGGTGCCCTCAGCCCTCTTTATCTTGCCGGAGATGGCGCCGCTCATCGACTTCTGGTCGGTGGGCAGCAATGACCTGACCCAGTATCTGCTGGCGGTGGATCGCAACAACTCCCGGGTTGCCAACATCTACGATGCCTTCCATCCAGCGGTGATCCGCGCCCTGCAACAGCTGGTTGATGCTTCCCACCGCTACCAGAAGCCGGTGTCGGTGTGTGGCGAGCTGGCCGGTGATCCGGTCGGTGTATTGCTGCTGCTGGCCATGGGTTATCGCCGCTTCAGTATGAATACCCACAACATCGCCCGGATCAAGTACGTGCTGCGTCAATCCACTCTGAGCGAGTTGACCGAACTGATGGCCGATGGCCTCAAACATGACAACCCCCACGTACTGCGCGGCCTGTTTGCCCGCTATCTGGAGGAGCATGGTTTGGGCGGTTTGCTTCGAGCCGGTCATAAATCGAAACAGAGTGATTGATAATCATGCCTTGTCCCTGCTGACGAATGATCGGAAAATGCGGCTTTTATTTTGACTGGGGCCGCATATGCAGCACGATGGATATTGGGTTTTCTCGCAGATTGATCCCGTAGCATTCAGTTTGGGACCACTATCGGTACGCTGGTATGGTCTCATGTACCTGTTCGGTTTCGCGTTTGCCATGTGGCTTGCCGGCCGTCGCGCCGATGCACCGAACAGCGGCTGGACCCGCAACGAGGTGTCGGATCTGCTGTTTTACGGTTTCCTCGGGGTGATCCTCGGTGGCCGTGTCGGTTACGTGCTGTTCTACAACTTCGATCTCTTCCTCGCGGATCCCACCTATCTGTTCAAGATCTGGACCGGCGGTATGTCGTTCCACGGTGGTCTGATCGGGGTGATCACCGCGATGATCTGGTTTGCCCACAAGACCAAGCGCCACTTCTTCACCGTGGCCGACTTTGTGGCACCGCTCATTCCGTTTGGTCTCGGCGTTGGCCGGATCGGCAACTTCCTCAACGGCGAGCTGTGGGGCCGGGTCACCGATGTGCCCTGGGCCATCATCTTCCCGGAGGCGGGTCCCGAGCCTCGTCACCCCTCCCAGCTCTACCAGTTCGCACTGGAAGGGGTGGTGCTGTTCATCATCCTCAACCTGTTCTGGCGCAAGAACCCGCCGCGCGGCGCCATCTCCGGCATGTTCCTGTTGTTCTACGGCCTGTTCCGCTTCCTGGTGGAGTTTGTGCGCCAGCCGGACAGCCAGCTTGGTCTCTACTTCCAGGAGATCAGCATGGGCCAGATCCTCTCCACCCCGATGATTATCGCCGGTGCCCTGATGATTTGGGCCGCCTACAAGCGTCCGCAGTTGTTCGGTAATGCCGTGAAGGAGGCGAAATAATGCGAGCTTATCTCGACCTGATGCAGAAAATCCTCGATGAGGGGACCGTCAAGTCTGACCGTACCGGCACCGGTACTGTCTCCCTGTTCGGCCATCAGATGCGCTTCAATCTGGCGGAGGGGTTCCCGCTGGTGACCACCAAGAAGTGCCACCTGCGCTCCATCATTCACGAGCTGCTCTGGTTCCTCAATGGGGATACCAATACCGCCTATCTGAAGGAAAATGGCGTCAGCATCTGGGATGAGTGGGCCGACGAGAATGGCGATCTGGGGCCGGTTTACGGCGCGCAGTGGCGCTCTTGGCCTGCGGCTGACGGGTCTGTCATCGACCAGATCCAGAAGGCGGTGGATGACATCAAGCACAACCCGGATTCGCGCCGCATCATAGTATCCGCCTGGAACGTGGGCGAATTGGACAAGATGGCGCTGGCTCCCTGCCACGCCTTCTTCCAGTTCTATGTGGCGGACGGCAAGCTCTCCTGCCAGCTCTATCAGCGCAGTTGTGATGTGTTCCTCGGCTTGCCGTTCAACATTGCCAGCTACGCCCTGCTGACCCATATGATGGCCCAGCAGTGCAATCTGGAAGTGGGTGACTTCGTCTGGACCGGTGGTGATGTGCACCTCTACTCCAACCACATGGAGCAGACAGCTCTGCAGCTCTCCCGCGAGCCGCGCCCGCTGCCGACCCTGGTGATCAAGCGCAAACCTGACTCCATCTTCGATTACAAGTTCGAGGATTTCGAGATCGAGGGTTATGACCCCCACCCCGGCATCAAGGCGCCCGTCGCCATCTGACAGAAAGGCGCCATGAGGCGCCTTTTTTTATATATAAAAACATTTAAAAATCTCATTATTGGCTAACTTAGTTGTGAATATGGCGCAGGCAAAACCTGTTCTAGGTAGGCCAGTTCTATTTTGCTTTCGATTTTTCCGAGGTTTTTGGCTGCAAGAAACGATTTTCCATTGGTTGTTGCAGGCTATAGACTTAAATTCAAGTAATTTTGTGGAAAAATTAACCATGAGTGACGTAATCAAAAAGTTCCTGAAGCTGGAGGCCGCCTCCGGAATTATTCTGATCATGGCTGCCATGCTGGCAATGATTTTAGCCAATACCGCGCTGGCTGGCGGGTATCAGGCGTTTCTCGACACGCCGGTGCAGGTGCGCATCGCGGCTCTCGACATCAACAAGCCACTGCTGCTCTGGATCAACGATGGCTTTATGGCGATCTTCTTCCTGCTGGTTGGTCTGGAAGTGAAGCGTGAAATGCTGGAGGGGGCGCTCTCCTCTCGGGTGCAAGCGACTTTTCCGGCTATTGCGGCGGTAGGCGGCATGCTGGCTCCGGCATTGATCTATGCCTTTTTCAACTATTCGGATGAAGTGGCGCGTGCTGGCTGGGCGATTCCGGCTGCGACCGACATCGCCTTTGCCCTCGGGGTGATGGCGCTGCTCGGCAAGCGGGTGCCGGTGAGCCTCAAGGTGTTCCTGTTGGCGCTGGCCATCATGGATGACCTGGGTGTTATCATCATCATCGCGCTTTTCTATACCCAGCAGCTGTCGCTGGAGGCGCTGGCCGTCGGTATTCTGGCAACCCTCACCCTGCTTTGGATGAATCGCCGTGGTGAGGACAGGATCAGCCTCTACATGCTGGTCGGTCTGGTGCTCTGGGTGGCGGTGCTCAAGTCTGGTGTCCATGCGACGTTGGCCGGTGTGGTGGTGGGCTTTATGGTTCCGCTTAACGGCAAGCGTTACGCCTCGCCGCTCAAGTATCTGGAGCATCAACTGCACCCCTGGAGTGCCTATCTGATCCTGCCGCTGTTTGCCTTTGCCAACGCAGGGGTATCGCTGGAGGGGATTGGTCTCTCCTCCCTGCTGAGTCCGGTACCCATGGGGATCATGCTGGGGCTGTTTATCGGCAAGCCGCTCGGGGTGTTCACCATCAGCTGGCTGTCGGTCAAGCTGGGCATCGCCCAGTTGCCGCCCGGGGTCAACTTCAAGCAGATTTTTGCGGTCAGCATCCTCTGTGGCATCGGGTTCACCATGTCGATGTTTATCGCGTCGCTCGCCTTCGAGCACGGTGGGCTGGATTACGGCAGCTACTCTCGCCTCGGGATCCTGGTGGGCTCTACCATGGCGGCGGTAGTCGGCTATCTGGCCTTGCGCATGGCCCTTCCCAAGGGTGAAGGGGAACAGAGTACGGAGGGACTATGAAGCTGCATACAGGGTTGTTGATGCTGTTGTTGAGCCCCGCGGCATGGGCCGGCGGGCTGGAGGATTGCAAGCAGGACGCCACTTCGGCGAACTGCTCTGCCTATCTGAACGGAGTGGTAGACAGTGCCCTGCTGCTGGGGGACAAGCAGGCCAAGGCGCGCTTTGGCGAGACCTTCTCCGAGCGGGCGCTGAGCAGCCGGGCTGGCGAGATGGTCAAGCGTTCCAACAAGCGTTATTGCGCTGACCGGATGCCGGACAAGGCACGCCTCAAGGCCAGTCTGATGGAGCAGTTTGGCGCGAACAAGGTTGACTCGGTCAGTGACATGTATGACATTCTGGCGGTTGAACTCAGCTGCTACCGGAGTCCGCGTCAAGCGGGAACCCCATCGGATGTCACACCTTAACTACAACCATCTCTACTATTTCTGGATGACTCAGAAGAAGGGCTCCGTTACCCAGGCAGCGGAAGCCCTTTTTTTGACCCCGCAAACCGTCACCGGTCAGATCAAGCTGCTGGAGCAGCGCCTCGGGGGCAAGCTGCTCAAACGCAAGGGGCGCTCTCTTGAGGCGACCGAGCTGGGCCAGCTGGTGTTTCGCTATGCCGACAAGATGTTCAGCCTCTCCTACGAGATGCTCGATATCGTCAACTACCGCAAGGAGAGCCAGATCCTGTTCGACGTAGGCATCGCCGATGCCCTCTCCAAGCGCCTTGCCAGCCGCGTGCTGCTCTCTGTCATCCCCAATGATGGTTCCATCCATCTGCGCTGTTTCGAATCGACCCACGAACTGCTGCTGGAGCAGCTGAGCGAGCACAAGCTCGATATGATCCTCTCCGACTGTCCGGTGGACTCCAGCCAGCATGCGGGGCTGCTCTCCAAACGGCTGGGCGGCTGTGGCGTCAGCTTCTTCTGCAAGGCGCCGTTGCCCGAGAAGCCCTTTCCCGCCTGTCTGGAGGAGCGCAAGCTGTTGATCCCCGGTCGCCGTACTGCCATGGGGCGTCAGCTGACCCAGTGGTTCGAGCAGCAAGGTGTCTCCCCCAGCATTCTTGGCGAGTTTGATGATGCCGCCTTGATGAAGGCGTTTGGCTTCTTCAATCAGGGCATCTTCATGGCCCCGACTATCTATCGGGAGGAGATCCTCGAGGGGGAGGGGGTGATGCTGATCGGGGAAACTCAGGATCTGATGGAGGAGTATTACGTCATCTTCGCCGAGCGGATGATCCAGCATCCGGCGGTGAAGCGAGTCTGCGAGAGCGATTTTACCTTTCTCTTTTCCGGGCAGGAGAACTTCTCCGCCATCCAGCCGGCCACCCTGTCGTTTTAAAACGACCCGTCACCACGTATCATCGACGATGAGTGGTAGAGGAGAGATGTGATGCAACTTGAAGAGATGGAAGCCAATGCGAGTAAAGCGGTGGCCTTGCTCAAGGCGCTGGCCAACGAACGTCGACTGTTTATTCTGTGCCAGTTGCTGGAGCGCGAACTGTCGGTGGGGGAGCTCAACGAGCGACTGGGATTGAGTCAGTCGGCCTTGTCACAGCATCTGGCCCTGCTGCGGCGGGATGAGCTGGTGACGACACGTAAAGAGGCCCAGACGGTCTACTATTCGCTGCGCAGCCATGAGGTACGTGAAATGATCAGTTTGCTGCATCGACTTTATTGCAGCGCAGATAAATAAAAAACCGGCACTAAGGCCGGTTTTTTCAGCTTTGATCAGCAGAAGCTGATTAAGCCATAGCTTTGATCTGGGCAGACAGGCGGCTCTTGTGACGAGCAGCTTTGTTCTTGTGGATCAGGCCTTTGGTCGCCATACGATCCATGATCGGCTGAGCAACAGCGAAAGCGGCAGTCGCGGCAGCTTTGTCGCCAGAGGCGATAGCAGCAATGACTTTCTTCAGGTAGGTACGGGTCATGGAACGACGGCTGGCGTTGTGCTGACGGCGTTTTTCTGACTGAAGAGCGCGCTTCTTAGCAGATTTGATGTTAGCCAAGGTAAAACTCCTAAAACTGTCTTAGCGAGTGTATTGAAAAGGCCCGGAAATATGCCCTTCCAACCACATATTGTCAAATGATTTGTGCAAATAAACACCGCCTCCCGGTGGTGTGTCAGTAGGGAGACGGTTAAACTGTCGGCCGATTCTAGCAGCATTCTTTTCATTCTGACAGTTCCAGAGGCCTCGTCTTGAGTAAGAAATTGATCAAATCCGGCATGATAGTGTCCGGAATGACGCTGGCATCCCGCGTAATGGGCTTGGTTCGCGATGTGGTCATCGCAAATCTGCTCGGTGCCGGGGTGGCCGCCGACGTCTTCTTCTTTGCCAATCGCATTCCCAACTTTCTGCGTCGTCTGTTCGCCGAAGGTGCCTTCAACCAGGCCTTTGTTCCCGTGATGACGGAGTACAAGAAAAATGGCGACGAGGGGGAAGTGCGTGAATTGCTGGCGGCGGTGGCGGGCACGCTGGGGGGGATAGTGACTGTGGTCACCCTGCTTGGTGTGCTCGGTTCGGGTGTGCTGACAGCTCTGTTTGGCTGGGGCTGGTTCTGGGACTGGCTGCATGGCGGCCCTGCGGCCGAGAAGTTCGAGCTCGCCAGTCTGATGCTCAAAATCACCTTCCCCTACCTCTGGTTCATCACCTTTACCGCCATGGCGGGGGCCATCCTCAATACCTTCGGCCGCTTTGCGGTCTCGTCGTTTACGCCGGTGTTTCTCAACATCACCATGATTGCGGCGGCCTGGTGGATTGCGCCGCTGATGGACAAACCTGAGATCTCGCTGGCAATTGGTGTCTTTTTGGGCGGTTTGGTGCAGTTTTTGTTCCAGTACCCCTTTTTGCGCCAAATCAACATGCTGGTATGGCCCAAGTGGGGATGGCATCACCCGGGGGTGGTGAAGATCCGCACCCTGATGATCCCTGCCCTGTTCGGGGTATCGGTCAGCCAGATCAACCTGCTGGTCAACACCATGCTCGCCTCCTTCCTGGCGACCGGTGCCATCAGTTACCTCTACTACTCTGATCGCCTGCTGGAGTTCCCCCTCGGGCTGTTTGCGGTGGCCATCAGTACCGTGATCCTGCCTGCGCTGGCGAAGAAGCATGTGGATGCAGACCCTGCCGACTTCTCCCGCACCATGGATTGGGGGGTGCGGATGGTGATGCTGCTCGGCCTGCCCGCCATGATAGGCATTGCGGTGATGCGCGAGCCCATTTTGCGAGTGCTGTTCATGCGCGGCGAGTTCGGCCTGCATGAAGTGAGCATGTCGAGCGCCAGCCTGCTGGCCTCCACTACCGGTCTGCTCTCCCTGATGCTGATCAAGGTGCTGGCGCCCGGTTACTACGCCCGTCAGGACACCAAAACGCCGGTGCGGATCGGGGTGATGTCGATGATTGCGAACATGGTCTGCAACCTCATCTTCATCTACCCGCTCGGTTACGTGGGGTTGGCGCTCTCGACCGCCTGCTCGGGTACTCTGAATGCGGCTTTGCTGTTCAAGGGGTTGTACCAGCAGAGCGTCTATCGTCCCTCCCGCCATACCGGCGTGTTCTGCCTCAAGCTGCTGGTCGCCAGCGTGCTGATGGGGGGCGTGCTCGCCTATCTGTCGCCGGATCTGGCTCAGTGGGGTGCATGGAGCATGGGCAAGGCCAGTTTGCAGCTGACCATGCTGCTGTCGCTGGGGGCCGGGGTCTATGCCGTGGTGTTGCTACTGCTGGGCATTCGGCCGCGTCACCTTAAATCGGGGCAGCAGTAGTCGTGATCCTGCGGTGCCATGGGGATAGTGCCTCATGGCGCCGCAGATGGGCGGGCTTGGGCCCGGATAGTTGAAATCAGGCTATGAGGGCTGACCCTGCCTGCTGCCTGATATATAATCCGCCGATTTCCATGGCAGCAACGCACAAGGCACTGATGGAGCTTATTCGCGGCATTCACAATCTCAAGCCCCGTCACCGGGGATGTGTATTAACCATTGGCAACTTTGATGGGGTTCATCAGGGTCACCATGCGGTATTGGCACGTCTCAAGGAGAAAGCGGCCCAGCTGGGATTGCCCGCCTGCGTCATGCTGTTTGAGCCGCAGCCGCTGGAGCTGTTTGCCGGCACAGCTGCGCCCGCCCGGCTGAGCCGGTTGCGGGAGAAGTATGAAGCGCTGCAGGGGCTGCATATCGACCGCATGCTCTGTGTGCGCTTCAGCCACCGCTTTGCCGAGCAGGCGGCCTCGACATTCATCGAGCAGTTGCTGGTGGAGAAGCTCGGAGTGCGCTATCTGGTGGTCGGCGACGATTTTCGCTTCGGCAAGGGGCGGGAAGGGGACTTCCACCTGCTGGAGGAGGCGGGTCATCGCTTCGGCTTTGAGGTGATCAGTACCCAGAGCTTCCAGCTCGAACGGCAGCGGGTCAGCAGCACACTAGTACGTGAGGCCTTGAAAGCGGGCAGGATGGCGGAGGTGGAGCTGATGCTTGGCCGCCCCTATACCATCAGCGGCCGTGTGGCCCACGGCGACAAGCTGGGGCGCACCATAGGTTTTCCCACCGCCAATCTGGCCCTCAAGCGTCAGGTGATCCCGGTCGGTGGCGTGTTTGCGGTGGAAGTGATATGTTCCGGCAAGACCTTCCCCGGTGTAGCCAATGTGGGTGTACGGCCAACCTTGAGCGGTACACAAGCCAGATTGGAAGTACATCTATTTGATTTTTCTGGTGATCTATATGGTCAGCAGGTCAAGGTGCTGCTTCGCCACAAGCTGCGCGAAGAGCAGAAGTTTGCCTCTTTCACTGCCTTGAAAGAGCAGATCGAACGAGATGCCCTGGCGGCCCGAGCCTGGTTCGGGCTGCCACAATTCAATTTACCCAGCACTCTTTTAGAAAAGAAGGGAACCCAGGACTGATGAGCGACTATAAACACACCCTGAATCTTCCGGAAACCGAGTTTCCGATGCGTGGCGATCTGGCCAAGCGCGAACCCAACATGCTGAAACGTTGGTACGATCAGGATCTCTACGGCGCTATTCGCCGCGCCAAAGCGGGCAAGCCTTCTTTCATTCTGCATGATGGCCCCCCCTATGCGAACGGCAACATTCACATCGGTCACTCGGTCAACAAGATCCTCAAAGACATCATCATCAAGTCCAAGGGCCTCTCCGGTTTCGATTCCCCCTATGTGCCGGGTTGGGATTGCCACGGTCTGCCTATCGAACTGAAAGTAGAAGGCATGGTCGGCAAGCCGGGCGAGAAGGTTTCCGCTGCCGAATTCCGCGCCGAGTGCCGCAAATACGCCAAGACCCAGATCGAAGCGCAGAAGACCGACTTCATCCGTCTGGGTGTGCTGGGCGACTGGGAACACCCCTACCTGACCATGGATTTTGGCACCGAAGCCAACATCATCCGCTCCATGGCCAAGATCGTTGAAAACGGCCACCTGCACAAAGGTTCCAAACCGGTGCACTGGTGTACCGATTGCGGCTCCGCGCTGGCTGAAGCCGAAGTGGAGTACTACGACAAGAACTCCCCTTCCATCGATGTGCGCTTCAAGGCCGTTGATGAGGCATCCGTTGCCGCCAAGTTTGATTGTGCCGAAGGCCACACCGGCAAGGGCCCGATCTCTGCGGTGATCTGGACCACTACTCCGTGGACCCTGCCAGCCAACCGCGCCATCGCCATGCACGCCGATCTGGATTACGCACTGGTGCAGGTTGAAGGTGAGCACCCAGAGCGTCTGATCCTGGCCGCCGAGCTGGTCAAGGACGTGATGGATCGCGCCGGTATCGAGAAGTTCCACAATCTGGGCTATGCCAAGGGTGCCGCGCTCGAGCTGCTGCGCTTCAACCACCCCTTCTACAGCTTCGATGTGCCGGTGGTACTGGGTGATCACGTTACCCTGGATGCCGGTACCGGCGCCGTACACACCGCCCCTGGCCACGGTCAGGAAGACTTCGTGGTCGGTCAGAAGTACGGTCTGGAAGTGGCCAACCCGGTTGGCAGCAACGGTGTTTACCTGCCGGATACCGAACTGTTTGCCGGCCAGCATGTGTTCAAGGCCAACGCCTCCGTGATCGAAGTGCTGACCGAACGCGGCGCCCTGCTGCATCACAAGGTGTTCAACCACTCCTATCCGCACTGCTGGCGTCACAAGACCCCGATCATCTTCCGTGCCACCCCGCAGTGGTTCATCAGCATGGAGCAGAAGGGTCTGCGCAAGCGCGCGCTGGAGGAGATCGAGCGCATCGAGAAGGACGGCATTACCCAGCAAGGCCAGAGCGGCTGGGTACCGGCCTGGGGTAAAAACCGCATTCAGGCGATGGTCGAGAACCGTCCTGACTGGTGTATCTCCCGTCAGCGCACTTGGGGTGTGCCTATCTCCCTGTTCGTCCACAAAGAGACCCAGGAACTGCATCCGGAATCCGTGCGCCTGATGCACGAAGTAGCCAAGCGGGTCGAGCAGTCCGGCATTCAGGCATGGTGGGATCTGGACAAGGCGGAGCTGCTGGGTGCCGATGCAGACATGTACGACAAGGTGCCTGACACTCTGGACGTCTGGTTTGACTCCGGTTCTACCCACGCCTCCGTGGTCGATGCCCGTCCCGAGTTCAACGGCAAGCCGGCCGACATGTATCTGGAAGGTTCTGACCAGCACCGTGGCTGGTTCATGTCCTCCCTGATGATCGGTGTGGCCATGAAAGACAAGGCTCCCTATAACCAGGTGCTGACTCACGGCTTCACTGTGGATGGTCAGGGTCGCAAGATGTCCAAGTCCATCGGCAACGTGGTGAGCCCGCAAGACGTAATGAACAAGCTGGGTGCCGACATCCTGCGTCTGTGGGTAGCGAGCACTGACTACACCGGCGAGATGACTGTCTCCGACGAGATCCTCAAGCGCTCCGCCGATGCTTATCGTCGTATTCGCAACACCGCCCGCTTCCTGCTGGCCAACCTGAACGGCTTCAATCCGGCGACCGACATGGTGGCGCCTGCCGACATGGTGGTGGTGGATCGCTGGGCTGTGGGTCGTGCCAAAGCGGTACAGGCCGAGATCATGGCAGCATTCGACGAGTACAACTTCCACGGCGTAACCCAGAAGCTGATGCAGTTCTGCTCCATCGAGATGGGCTCCTTCTATCTGGATGTCATCAAGGATCGCCAGTACACCGCCAAGGCTGACAGCCTGGCCCGTCGCTCCTGCCAGACCGCCCTCTATCACATCGCCGAGGCCATGGTGCGCTGGATGGCGCCGATCATGAGCTTCACCGCTGATGAAATCTGGGCGCTGCTGCCGGGTGAGCGCGGCGAGTTCGTCTTCACCGAAGAGTGGTACGACGGCCTGTTCAGGCTGGAAGCGGGTGAAACCCTCAACGACGAGTTCTGGGCCGAGATCCTCACCGTGCGCGGTGAAGTGAACAAGGCGCTGGAAGTGGCTCGTGGCGAGAAGCGTATCGGCGGTTCCCTGCAGGCCGAACTGACCCTGTTCGCCAAGCCGGAGCTGGCTGCACGCCTGAATGCCCTGGCCGATGAGCTGCGCTTCGTGCTGCTCACCTCCAAAGCCAAGGTTGTTGAGGCTGACACTGCGCCGGAAGGCTCTGTGGCGACCGAGCGTGATGACCTGTGGCTGAGCGTGGCCCAGTCTGCTGCCGCCAAGTGCGACCGCTGCTGGCACCATGTAGAAGATGTGGGCACCATTGCGGGTCACGAAGAGATCTGTGGTCGCTGCGTCACCAACGTTGAGGGTGACGGCGAAACTCGTCAATTTGCCTGATGAACATGACTCAACATAAAAGCGGCCTGCGTTGGCTGTGGCTGGCAGTGCTGGCCTTTGTACTGGACCAGGCGAGCAAGCTCGCCGTGGTCAAGTTGCTGCCATTTGGTTACCCGGGGGTGGAGATCACCCCCTTCTTCAATCTGGTTCACGTCTACAACAAGGGCGCCGCATTCAGCTTCCTGGCTGATCAGGGGGGCTGGCAGCGCTGGTTCTTCGCGGTGCTGGCTTTTGCCATCTGTGGATTGCTGATCCACTGGCTGCGCAAGCAGTCGGTGGCCCAGCGTTGGAGCGGTATCGCCTATTCACTCATCATCGGCGGCGCCCTTGGTAACGTCTTTGATCGGCTGGTGTTGGGCCATGTGGTCGATTTCCTCGACTTCTACTGGCAGCGTGCGCATTGGCCGGCATTCAATCTGGCCGACAGCTTTATCTTTATCGGGGCCGCCATGATTGTGCTGGACGGTTTCCGTGGTGAGAAAAAGGAGCAGGCATGAGCCAGCAGATCACCGCTAACAGCAGCGTGCTGTTCCACTTCTCCATCAAGCTGGAAGATGGCTCGGTTGCCGACAGCACGGCGCTGCACGGCAAACCTGCCCGCCTGCGGATGGGCGATGGCAGCCTGACCCCCACCTTCGAGCAGTGTCTGCTGGGGCTGAGCGAAGGGGAGAGCAAGAGTTTTACTCTGGCGCCGGAAGAGGCCTTTGGCCTCTCCAACCCCGATAACATCTACCATCTCGACCGTGCCAAGTTTGGCGCCGATGTGGAGCCAAAAGTCGGCACCATCATCCTGTTCGATCAGCCCAATGGCAGCGAGCTGCCGGGCATTATCCGGGCGGTAGCCGGGATGTCGGTCACGGTCGATTTTAACCACCCGCTGGCCGGTCATACCGTCACCTTCGAGGTGGAGATCCTGGGCGTTGATGATGAGGAGAAGGTGCATTAATGGATATTCTGCTCGCTAACCCTCGCGGTTTTTGCGCCGGTGTTGATCGCGCCATCAGCATTGTCGAGAGCGCGCTGGAGAAGTTCGGTGCCCCCATCTATGTCCGCCACGAAGTGGTGCATAACCGTTATGTGGTGAACAAGCTGAAAGAGGCTGGCGCAGTCTTCGTCGAGGAGCTGGACGAGGTGCCGGACGACAGCATCGTCATCTTTTCTGCTCACGGCGTGGCCAAGACAGTGCGCGAGATGGCCAAGTCCCGCGCCCTCAAGGTATTCGATGCCACCTGTCCGCTGGTGACCAAGGTGCACATGGAGGTGCATCGTGCCAGCCGCAAGGGCTCCGAGGCTGTGCTCATCGGCCACGCCGGTCACCCCGAGGTGATCGGGACCATGGGGCAGTACGAGAATCGCGAAGGCGGCATGTATCTGGTGGAGACGCCTGAAGATGTGGCCAAGCTCAAGGTGAAGAATCCGGATGACCTCTGCTTCGTCACCCAGACTACCCTGAGCGTGGATGAGACCTCTGACGTGATCGATGCGCTGCGCAAGCACTTCCCCAAGATCCAGGGGCCGCGCAAGGACGATATCTGCTACGCTACCCAGAACCGTCAGGATGCGGTGCGGGAGATGGCGGGGCTGGTGGACGCCATGCTGGTGGTGGGGTCTCGCAACTCCTCCAACTCCAACCGTCTGCGCGAGCTGGCCGAGAAGGTGGGCGCCAGAGCCTATCTTATCGACGATGCGTCGATGATCGAGGCGAGCTGGCTAGAGGGCGTGAAGGCGATCGGCGTCACTGCCGGTGCGTCCGCTCCCGAGGTGCTGGTGCAGTCCGTGATTGCACGCCTGCGGGAGTTGGGTGGCAATGTCGTCGCCGAGCATCCTGGCCGTGAAGAGAACGTGGTGTTTGAGGTACCACCCGAGCTGCGGATCCTCTGATCCCTGTCATCTCGCTAGATGTCGGTTTATTGCCAAAGCCACCTCGTTGAGGTGGCTTTTTTGGTCCCAACGAGTCCTTTGTGCATGTTCGCAACCAGATCGCAGCAAAAATTGATGATGTAGCTCGAACTTTTGCATTGCCGGGATTGAAACCCCAAGTGCCCGGCATAGACTGCCAGCAAGCCCTTATTCTGGCTTAGCACACATGGATTGTGTCTGTCCTCCTGGAACAAATCAGAGCGAAACAGGATGTTTTTGCGTTCAGGTTTTAGCCTTATCGAGCTTATGGTCACCATAGCGCTCGTCTCTTTGTTACTCACGTTGGGGGTTCCTTCCTTCAACGCTTTGCTGCGCACTATTTCTCTCAATACTCAGGCTAACAACTTTGTTGCGGCCATCAACCTTGCCCGCTCAGAAGCCATTCGCCGCAACACGGTAGTGACCCTCTCCGCCTCTGCCGATAACCTGACCCAGCATCACTGGGAGGCTGGCTGGCAGATCTGGGTCGATGGCAACGGTAACGGCATACTGGATAATGGTGAGTTGTTGCGAGGCTTTCCCGACATGGGGGGCGGGGTATTGAGCAGCAATACCTCCCTGCTGCGTTTTAATAGCGAGGGTTTTCTTGATGGCCGCACTCCGTTGGCACGGGTATTTTCCCTGCGTCCTGATGAGTGTCGGAATGAGCCCTCCCGTGATATCAACATCACAGTGGCTGGTCGCCCTTCCATTACCGAGGCTAGCTGCCCATGATGCGAGAACGGGGTTTGTCACTGCTTGAAATCATGATCTCGGTACTGGTGCTCTCCATCGGTATTCTGGGCATGGCGACTCTGCAACTGCAGGCTCTCAAGAGTAACCAGTCGGCGCTGACGCGTACCGAGGCGACCCAGTATGCATACATGATCAACGACATGATGCGGGCTAATCGCAGCGCGGCTCTGAACGGGCAATACAATATCGACTTGGGCGAAACTGTCTCGGGTAGCTCTATGGCGGTTCAGGATCTGCAACACTGGAAGCGGGTCGTAGCCGAGCTACCAGGTGGCGATGGCGCCGTATCGGTCAGTGCCGGAAGGGCCACCATCACTATTCAGTGGGATAGCAGTCGGCTGTCGACTGATCCTGCGTCGCGCAGCATGATCCTGAGGACGGACCTATGAGCAGGAGCGGTTTGCCGCTACACCAGCACGGGATCGGCTTGGTCGAGGTGATGATCGCCTTGGTGCTCTCGCTGATAACGGTGGGGGTCATGATTCAGGTGTTTCTCGGCAATCACAAAACCTATCTCACTGGCGAGGCCATTGCCCGGGTGCGGGAAGATAGCGGATTTGCCACCAATCTGCTGCAAAAAGAGCTGCGTATGGTGGGCTATCAGGGGTGTCTCAGCAAACAGGGGGTTAATATCACCAATACCCTCAACAACAGCACAGCACTGCCCTACAACTTCACCACTTTTTTGCGTGGTTACGACAATGTAACGGCAACTTTACCAACTGCGCTGTCTGCTCTGTTCAGCGGCTCCGAGCCCAGACCCATGCCGGGTAGCGATATCCTGTTGGTTCAGGGGCCGGTTGGGGTTGGGGTTCCGCTCAGTCGTGATAATCATAACAGTGCCGCCCAGCTGTTTGTGCAGCAGCTATCCAGCAAGGCCGACTATTGTGGTTCCGGCGCACAGGGTTATAGCGATCTGTGCGAGGGAGATATCGTCATGGTCTCCGACTGTCAGAAGGCCAGAATATTTCAGGTCACCAAAGTACAGAGCGTGGCAGGGGGGCGTGAGGTCAATATCGTCCACTCCAATGACAACAAATATACGCCAGGCAATGCCAGCAGTTCCTGGGGGGGGGCCAGCAGCCCACCCGAGGAGCGATTCGGTCTTGGCTCGGTCGTGAACAGGGTGGAAACCCGTCTCTACTATATCGCCCGCCCCTCTGCCAGCAGCCCCTACGCGCTTTATCGCAAGAACGGGGTGGCTGCAGGTATGCCCCTTATCGAAGGGGTGGCCAATATGCAACTTACATTCGGCGAGGATCAGAACCGGGATCGGGCGGCAGATCGCTATGTGAGCGCCGCCAGCAATCCAAACTGGAACAATGTACTGGGGATTGGAGTACAGCTTCTTATGCGCAGTAACCAAGGCAATGTGGTGTCGTCTCCGCAGGCCCTTAGCTTTGCCGGAGCCACCTTCCGGGCGAACGATCGCAACTGGTACTGGGTCGCCGAAACCACAGTTGCGCTGCGCAACCGGCTACCTTGAGGAGCCCAGTCATGATGGATCGACAGCAGGGGATGGCGCTGGTGATCAGCCTGATTTTTCTGGTCATGGTGAGCCTGCTGGGTATGGCCAGTATGCGTGGGGCGCAGTTGCAAGAGAAGATGGCGGGTAACCAGAAAGAGGCGCTGCAGGCATTGCAGGCGGCAGAAGCGGGCCTGCGCGCTGCCGAGCGCTATATCGAGGCTGGCAACTCGGGTCCCTATGACAACAGCGCGGGCCTGTATGAATTTATCGACACCGCGGTGGATCCTGCCTCCCCTTCGACAGCTTGGCGTACCTATACCAACAGTGGTCTGGTGGGGCGTGCTCCCGAATACTTTATCGAACGGTTGCCCTATACCCAGGGGGGGAGCGAGGATCTGGCAGTCGATGAGCCCATCAGTGAGCGTCGTCTATATCGTATTACTGCAAGGGGATTTGGTCTCTCTGACGAGAGCCGGGTGCTGTTGCAATCGACCTATAGTCGCTAGGAGGCGGGGTATGGGCAAACTCGGTTTTGGCCTTTCGGTGATGCTCTGCTGCACTTCGGCGCAGGCGGCGCTCGATATTGCCCAGGTTCCCCTCTATCTCGGCACCCGGGCCGATCCCAATATCATGTTTACCCTGGATGATTCGGGTTCGATGCATTTCGAGATCATGCCCGAGTCCTTGATCGAGAACGAAGCACGCTATGTCTACCCACGAGCCAACAATGTTTATGGGAATGACGATTACTCCAACTATACGATCACCTTTGCTAGCGACAATGCCCGCAATGCCTACGTGCGCTCCAGCCATAACAACAAGCTCTATTACAACCCGCAGCTGACCTATCGTCCCTGGGCCAATGCGGATGGCTCCTTGATGGCAAATGCCAAAGTGACCTGTGCCCCTCACAACCCTATGAAGACGGCGGCCGGTTGTCGCAACCTGACTGAAACCAATCGAGCATGGTGGGCCATCTATTACACTGAGTTTTCTCCTGATTATTACAACCAAGACGAGAGTTTCTGGCCGGCTGTCTATTTTGACTACAAGGGAAGTGGCAATGTATTCAACGCCAAGAACTATACCAGGGTGGTGATAAACAAAGCGGTGGCCACCGTCTATGACGGTCGCCCCAATCGCAGTGACTGCAAAAACGCTCCCCTTTGTAGCTATGACGAAGAGATCCAGAACTTTGCCAACTGGTATACCTATTACCGCTCGCGGATTTTGGCTGCTCGTGCAGGCGTGGGACGAGCTTTTGCCAGTCAGGGAGAGGGAATTCGGGTCGGCTTTGCCACCATCAACGCCAAGGATAGTGTTATTCGTGGTGTCACCCCTTTTTCGGGTACCGACCGAAGCGCATTTTTCAATGAACTGTATGGCCGCGATATTTTGGCGAAGGGGACACCGCTGCGTACCGGCCTGAAAGAGGTAGGGGAGTATTTTTCCCGCAGTGACAATAATGGCCCCTGGTCTGCCCGTGCCGGCAGCACGCTTCCTCATCTGACTTGCCGCCAGAGCTACAACATCCTGATGACGGATGGCTACTGGAACGGTGATTCCCCCTCGGTCGGCGATCAGGACAAAGATAGCATCGAGAATACGCTGGCCGATGTGGCCTACCAGTACTGGAAGAGAGATCTGCGCCCCGATCTCGCCAACAAGGTGCCAACCAGCACGGCGGATCCGGCCAATTGGCAGCATCTGGTCAACTTTACCGTCGGACTCGGCGTCAACGGTTCCCTTAATCCTGCCAACGGTATCCCGAGCCGTTGGCCCAATCCCCATGATCCGGATGACAAGGAGTACAAGAATGCGACCTACATTCCGGAGTACAAGATTGATGACCTGTGGCACGCGGCACTCAACAGCAAGGGCAGTTTTTTCAGCGCGGGTGACCCCGACATCTTTGCCGCAGCTCTGAGCAGTACCCTTGCCCAGATCGCAGCGCGCAACAGCTCCGCCAGCTCGGTAACCGCCAACGCAACCCGGCTGGACAGCAATACCCACATCTACCAAGCCCGCTACAACAGCGGCGACTGGTCGGGGCAACTGGTCTCGATCCCGCTGAACAGCGATGGCACCCTTGGGGAGATCGCTTGGGATGCCGCTACCTTGATCCCCGAGCCTTCGGCACGCAATATCTTCACCCGGCAAGATGGTGTCGGCATCCCCTTTCGTTGGGATACGCTGAATGTGACCAACCGAGCTCTATTCAATGTCGCTGGTGACAACCAGGGAGAAAGCCGTGTCGCCTATCTGCGCGGTGATCGCAGTGGTGAGCAGCGTAATGGTGGTGCGTTTCGTAATCGTAGTGATCTGCTCGGCGACATCATCAATTCTGATCCCGTCTACGTGGGCAAGCGTGATTACGGTTACAGCAGTGCAGCCGGTCTGACCCAGACCGAGCGGGAGGGTTACCAAGCTTTTCTAAGCTCGACGGCGATTACCCGGCGCCCACCCATGCTCTATGTCGGTGCCAATGACGGTATGCTGCACGGATTTCGAGTCGCCGACGGTGTCGAGCGACTGGCCTATATCCCGTCCAGCCTGCTGGGCGAGCTGAATCAGTTGACCAGACCGAATTACAGCCATCGCTACTATGTGGATGGGACGCCCAGGGTAGGCGATGCCTATCTGGGCAGTCGCTGGAAGAGCATCTTGCTGGGATCCACCGGTGCCGGTGGCAAGGCGGTATTTGCCATCGATGTGACGGCCCCGGATAACTTCACCGCCGACAAGATGCTGTGGGAGTTCACCGATAGCGAAATGGGGGTTGCACTGGCGGCACCCACTCTGGTGCGGGTCAAAGCCGACAACAAATGGGTTGCTCTGGTTGCGAATGGTTACAACAGCACCAGTCAGACTGCGAGGCTGTTTGTACTGGATCTGGCGACTGGCGCCATCATCAAAGAGATTGATACCGAGGTAGGGTCTTCCAGCGAGCCCAATGGTCTATCTTCCCCCTTGCCGGTAGATCAAGACGGGGACAGGGTTGTCGACTATGTCTATGCCGGTGACCTGCACGGCAATCTGTGGAAATTCGATCTGACTGACAAAAACAGTGCCCAGTGGGGAAGTGCTTTGAAAACGGGCAACAAGCCCAAGCCGCTGTTCCAGGCCTGTAATGGCAGCTGCAGTGCCGGTACGCGTCAGCCGATCACCATGCGTCCTTTAGCTATTCGGCACCCTAAAGGGGGGGTTATGGTGATGATGGGGACTGGCAGTTATTTTACCAATGATGACAAACTGGTTCCCGCTACGCCGAGGCTGGAAGCGGTGTACGGTATCTGGGATACGGGGGCTACCGTGCTCAGTAGCCAGCTGTTGCAGCAGAGCATCACCCATGAGTTTGTGGCCAACGGCACCACTATCAAGTTCAATGTGAGGGTGGTCTCCAACCGGAATGTCAATTACACCAGCCAAAAGGGTTGGTATCTGCTATTGAAATCGCCAGGCTTGAGCAAGGGGGTCGGTGAGCGTGCCGTCTCCGAGATGCTCTATCGGCATAAGCGACTGATCTTCAATACCTTGATCCCGTCGGCGGATGCCTGTGACTTTGGTGGCCGCTCCTGGCTGATGGAGCTGGATCCCATCTCGGGGGCCAGACTCACCTACTCGGTGTTTGACGTTAACGGCGACGGGGCCGTCAACGATGATGATTACGTCGCGATCGAGGATGAAGCCGGCAATGACATCAAGGTGCCGGTCAGCGGCAAGCAATTTGATGAGCTCACCACGACGCCAAGCGTAGTGGAAGATGCCGAGATGGAGCGCAAATATATCAGCGGCTCCAGCGGAAATATCTCGGTCACGCTGGAAGAGGGGGCAGGCGATCTGGGTGGCCGCCAGTCCTGGTTGCAACTGGAGTAGAGGTTGGCATGGAACGTGGTTTTACCCTGATTGAGTTGATGATAGTGGTCGCAGTGGTCGCCATTCTGGCCGCGATCGCGTACCCCAGTTACAACAACTACATGGCGGCAGCCAAGCGGGCCGAAGCCAAGGCTGTGTTGCTGGAAGCGGCGCAATATCTGGAGCGGGAGTTTACTGCCAATGGCAATTACGACGCCGGTAACCTGGCTTCTGCCGGTTTGGCGACCCTGCCGAGGGATGGTGGTGCTGCTTATTACAATATGGCGCTCAATGTCAGCGGGGCCCGTTATACCCTGACGGCTATTCCGACCGGTGTGATGAATGGCGACCCCTGCGGCCTGCTAACTCTGGATCAGGGGGGGCTGCAGGGAGTGTCGATGGCCACTATGACGGCTGCCGAGTGCTGGTAGTCAGTTACCAGCAGGCGGCAGGAGTCTTGGTGTCGGCCTTGTTGATAGTCAGGGTATCACAGGCCGTATTGCCGGCCTTGTCGCCGACCTGGGCCCCCTTGCTGGTGGCTACCAGTGTGTAGGCGGTGGCGGTGGCGCCAGAAATGCTAAAGGTGTAGTGGTCGCTGGTTGGGTTGCCCACACTGGCTATCGCACTGCTGTAACTGGCATTGGAGATGCGAAATTCTTCCTGTTTGAGCTGCATGGTCAACAAGCCCTTGATGGCATCGGCTCGACGAGATTTACGCAGACCGTCGGTAAAGCTCGGGTAGGCGACAGCAGCAATAATGGCAACAATGGCAACGACCACCATCAATTCCAGCAGGGTGATTCCAGATTGTTTGATTCTCATGGGCGCGGCAGGGTTCGTTAAACAGGTAGATACTATAGGATAGCACTGACCTCATACTCTACTGGCATGTGCGAAAAGAAAGGAGTCTTTAGCCAATGGAATGCGCAGAAGGCCGCTCAGCCGGTTTTACCGTGATTGAATTGATGATCGCTGTCGCGTTGGTCGCGTTGCTGCTGACCGTGGCGATCCCCAGTTATCAGTCATTGCGCCAGGAGCAGATGGTCAAGGCGGCTACTCAGGCCGTATACACGGATATCATGCTGCTCAAGTCAGAGGCGATCAAACGTAATCGCACCTTGCAGTTTATTATCTTCAACAGCGGTACCAGTAACTGGTGCTATCGCATCAGTATTGATGGTGACAGCAGCTGTGCAAGCTGCAGCGATACTTGCTCCAGCTTGGAAGGGCGCAAAGGAGCTGACGCTAGTGAATTCCCCGGGATTATCCTGACGGGCTCATATGCCGAGAGTGCCAGCAACACTCGGCCCATCACCTTCTCACCCCGTCGCGGTACTTTGCCAAGCGGCAATATTACGGTCACCTCGTCTAATGCAAGCATGAAAGTGATCACCAGCAATCTGGGTCGAGTGAGAACCTGTGCAGTCAGCAGTGTGATCGGGGAGGTTGCATGCAATTGAAGATGCGGGGCTTTAGTCTGGTCGAGCTGATGGTGGCTATGGTGGCTGGTTTGCTGCTGGTTGCCGCAGTGACATCATTGTTTGCCACCATCCTCAAGGCTAACTATACCGCCATGCAGACCAGCCGTTTGAATCAGGAAGTACAGGCTCTGACCGACATGATCGCTCGGGACATTCAACGGGCCGGTTATGACGCCAACGCAACCCAGTTTCTTGCAGCCCCCTCTGGCAGCCGATCCAGTTTCTACTTTGATACCGTTACAGACTTGATGAATGAAACAGCTACCGGTTCCGGTTTGTATACCTGTGTCAGAGTACGTTATGACAACGATGGGAACGGTGTGTTGGGCACAGATGACACCTTGGTATACAGCTATCTGAGCGCTGATAAAGGAATCAAACAGGGAACTGGTTCCACAACATGCGGTAATGGCACTTTTATTTCGACCGATGACACCATTGAGATCACCGGGATGACGCTGAAACTGTTGCCGAGCAGTCAGGGCAGCGGGGCACGAGCGCTGCAACTGATGGTGAGCGGTCGTTTCAAAGCGTCCCCTGCGCTGACCTTGACTCTGCAGCGCGATATCAAATTGCGTAACGACGGGTACTGAGATGAAGCGACAGTCCGGTTTTACAACCTTTACCATCACTCTATTGCTGGTGTTGATCCTGCTCGGTATCTCGCTGCTGGTTGGCAAGATGCTGGTTGCAGATCGGCGGGTAACGCTCAATGAGGTGCTCTATCGACAAGCGATGGCGATGGCTGAGGTGGGCCTGGCTGATGGACTTGGGCGGCTGGCTCTTGATCCCACTTGGCGTACCAGCGGGGCAACAACCACTTTAACGACTGGGAGCTACACATTGTCATCTGTTGACGATGCCGCTATTACGGTGGGATCTGTGGCGGTGACCCCCGTCATAGTGCGTTCCCAGGCGACGTTAAGCAATGATCAGGCCCAAGTGGTAGTAGAAACCAAAGTCGTTCGGTTCAGTGTGTTGGCCGGCACTCCTGCGGCTCCCTTGACTGTTGCTGGTGGTATGGCAGTGGGGGGTAATTTTACCATTGTGGCCAACCCAAATGGTGGCGGTCTTGGCGTTCCTCTGTCGGTCTGGACCAATGGTAATGTCGACCTCATAACTGGTACGGGGCAAACCTGTCATCAGGGGGATTATAACGGGGGGTGCTCTGCCAATATCAGCCAGAAAGGGGATAAACAGTCAGATATCAAGGACAACGATACGGCTTTCCCGACCGATTTGGTCTGGTATCTATTTAATGAAAAGGATGATGCGACAGGTTGGTCAAATCTGGAGGCTAGAGCGACCCAAAAGTTGACCGATTGCAGCAGCCTTGGCCCGACGTCAACGGGTCTTGTCATAGTGGATGGTGATTGCAAGCCTTCTGCGAATGTTGGCTCTGTGACCGCACCAGTCATTCTGATCGTGCGTAATGGCAATCTGGCAGTGAACGGTAATACCGTTCTGTATGGCCTCGTGTTCGCTTACTCATCAAATCCAGCTTCTGCAGCAACGGATGTGAAGTTGACGGGTGGCGCCATCGTAAACGGCGCTATGGTTGCCAACTATCAACTGGGTAATGCCAATGGTACCTATGATGCCAAGTACGATGCCGGTGTTTTGAGCAATATATCGAATGGCGCCTCTTTTCAGGTCGTTAATCAGGTGCCTGGTAGCTGGCGGGATTGGTAGAGGGAGATGGCGATGAATAGGCAAAAAGGATTTGGCCTGCTTGAGATCCTCATTACTCTGGTTGTGCTGGGGGTGGGGATAGTTGGACTGGTTGCAATGTCTAAGTCAGGGTTGATCATGTCGCAAGATGGTCGCCGTTATGAGACTGCTATGCGTCTGGCAGAGTCCAAGCTTGATGAGTTTCGCAATTTTAATAGTGTGGTTACCGCAACAGCACCACTGACGGCTTACAACCAAATCTCATCGGCAAGTGCTGCAGTGACCATGTCGGGGGATCCTTACTCCCTGACCTGGACGGTGACCAACCAGTATTTGAATGGCTCCAACTGGCAAAATACAGCGCCAGTTGGTTATCGTCTCAGCTATCCGGGACGCAAGGCAATTATCGTCAGCGTTGGCTGGACCGATAGCGAAGGACAGGCCCAAACATTACAACTGGCAGGCAATGTTTCACCAATAGAGTCTCTAAGCTCGGCGCAGCTTGATGGTGGATTGGATACAACCCGACAGGGGCCAAAAGTTAATTACACCCCTGGCGTGGCGCCAGATGTTATCTCTGTCGAATTGGGAGATGGCAACAAGCAGGAGACCAGCAAGCCCTTACCTACCGTCACCTCCAAAGATGGTCAGGTTGGAAAATTGGTGCAATTTGAAACCGTTACATACAAACCTGAAGCCGGTGGCAGTACCCAGCAAGTCTTGCAAGATATGGCATCCGTCTCTTGTTCCTGTAGCTTCGATGACAACCTGAGCTCTTATCTGCCTGGCCAGATCTACAACTCGGCGAGCAACCAACTCTATTGGAAAGCAGGTGCGATGCAGAGTAAACCCACGGGGTCTCTGGATAACAGTATCAATGGCCAGCCGGCCCTATGCTCTAGCTGCTGTAAGGACCATTTCGATGGCAGCGGGTCGAGTTTTAGTAATTTCTATGCACCATTGAATACATCAAGAGTTCGTTACAACAGCTCTCTGAATGCGGTGACCAATGGTAAATATGTGGATGCGTGCCGCTTTGTCCGGTTGGATGGTTATTACCGTCCATTGCCGGACTGGAATCTGGTCAAAGTAGTCGTAACTACCGCTGATTTTTTGGCCAAGCCAGCAAATCAGGCCAGTTATCAGAAATACATCAAATATGTGGTCAAGACCTATATTGATTGGCAAAAATCGACGCTGAGGTGGGTGAAAGGGGCCTCTGCCACCTTGCCGACCATCACCGATTTTTCAACCTGGCTGGCTACCAATGCAGAAGCTGGAGGGAATACTACGACCGGGATCACAGTGAGTACCGGGACGGCGCAGCTTATTGCTCGAGGCATCTATGTGGATGTGCTTGACCCCGTCTATTTAGCCAATATTGATACCAGTTCAGTCGATTACCTAACCAAAGTACCCTTTCAGGATATCAACCTGACCATGCTGGCGGAGTGGTCAATGGGACCGTTGACTCAACTCACAGGTAATGCCACGGATTATGTTGCTGTGACCAATGAAGCGGTCAAAACCGTGGTTGATCTCAATAACTACTACTTCGGTAGTTATAGCCGAGGCTATATGACGGCGAAGAAGTCGACCAAAGATAGCAATCAGGTTCTGCGCGACGTGACCGTGCGAGTCACTGCATATCAGGGGAATTCGGGGATCACCGCATCCTTGATCTCCGCCAGAGACCAGTCACTGGCATTGACGGCAGATATGCTGGTCAAGGTCGATGCGGCGCAGCAGACCGTGCCAACCATCAAGGTGAGTGGGCGAATTCAATGTTTGGAACGTGGCAAGGGGAACAATAATCCTCCCCCCGAGGCATGTGGCAAAAATTCTTTCAGCAATTTGAGCATCAGCACACCAAACTCTGGTGCGACTTGCCGTATTGATTACCCACAGGCGAATAATCAACCGGCAGCATATCTGTGTGAAGCGCCTGAGAATTCAACGTTGGTTATCAATCTCTCATACACCAACCAGGGCAGCACCACCTTTATGTTGCAGCCATCTTCTTTCAGCGTACAGATGACCCCTCAGTCCAACAACCAAGTGCTGAGTGGCCCTTGCTCGCTGCTGGTGGACAACGGGGTGACCAATGCAACCAGTCTGACTTGCACCCGTTAAGCCTTGGGCGCTGGCACAGCCAGCGCCTTTTCTTTATCATTCCCCATCATTTTCGAATTCAAGATGCATCGCCATGGCAAAAGCCCTCTCTCTGATGCTTGCCCAGTTGAATCTGACGGTAGGCGCTATCGAAGATAACACTGACAAAGTGCTCGCGGCGGCGGCTCAGGCCGAGCAGCAAGGCGCTGATCTGCTGGTCTGTTCCGAACTGGCCCTGACCGGCTATCCACCGGAAGATCTGTTGCTGCGTGCCGATCTGATGATCCGGGTCGAAGCTGCGTTGGCTCGTGTTGCCGAATGGCAGGGCAACTGTGCCATTTTGGTGGGTCACCCTTGGCGCGATGGGGAGGCGCTCTACAACGCGGCTTCCCTCTATGAGCAGGGCCAGCTGATTGCCCGTTACTTCAAGCAGGATTTGCCCAACTACGGCGTGTTCGATGAGAAGCGCTACTTTACCGCTGCAAGCGACACCTGCGTGGTGCCGTTCCGTGGTCACCAGCTGGGGCTGCTCATCTGTGAAGATCTGTGGCAGCCGGGTCCGGCGCTGGCCGCCAAGGCGGCAGGGGCCGAGCTGCTGCTCACCATCAATGCGTCGCCATACGATCAGGATAAACCCTGGATCCGCCGCGAACTGATGGCCGAGCGCTGCGATCAAACCGGTCTGCCGCTGGTCTACCTCAATCAGGTCTGCGGTCAGGACGAGCTGATTTTCGACGGCTGCTCCAAGGTGTTCAGCAGCCAGGGTGAGTTGACCCACAAGCTGGCTCCGTTTGCCGAAGAGCTGATGCTGGTACGTTTTGCTGATGGCCAGCCAGTGAAGGAGCGGGAGCCCGCTGCGCCGCTGGAGCCGTTGGCCGAGACCTATCAGGCGCTGGTGCTGGCAGTGCGCGACTATGTTACCAAGAACGGTTTCCACGGTGCTGTGCTGGGTCTATCCGGCGGCATCGACTCGGCGCTGACGCTGGCCATTGCGGCCGATGCCATCGGTGCCGACAAGGTGCAGGCTGTGATGATGCCGTTCCGCTACACCGCCCAGATGAGCGTGGAGGATGCCAAGGAGCAGGCCGAGCGGATGGGGGTTGAGTTCAACATCATCTCCATCGAGCCGATGTTCGAAGGGTTTATGGCCCAGCTAGCGCCGCTGTTTGAAGGCACTGCCCGTGATACTACCGAAGAGAACCTGCAGGCCCGCTGCCGCGGTGTGTTGCTGATGGCGCTCTCCAACAAACGTCGTCGTATCGTGCTGACTACCGGCAACAAGAGCGAAATGGCGGTCGGTTATGCCACCCTGTACGGTGACATGGCGGGCGGTTTCGACGTGCTGAAAGATGTGCCCAAGACGCTGGTATTCAAATTGTGCGAATATCGCAACTCGGTCGACTATGTGATCCCGCAGCGGGTTATCGACCGCCCCCCTTCAGCAGAGCTGGCACCGGATCAGGTGGATCAGGACAGTTTGCCGCCATACGACATCCTCGATGCCATCCTCAAGCGTTATGTGGAAGAGGATGCGTCCGTGGCCGACATGGTGGCCGAAGGCTTCGAGGAAGCGGTGGTGCGCAAGGTGATCCGGCTGGTGGATCTCAACGAATACAAGCGCCGTCAGGCGGCGGTCGGGCCCCGTATTACGGCTCGCAACTTTGGTAAGGATCGCCGTTACCCCATTACATCCGGGTTCGGCAAACAGAACTGGTAAGGAGTCACCATGAAGAAGATTGAAGCCATCATCAAACCGTTCAAGCTGGACGATGTGCGCGAGGCCTTGGCCGAGATCGGCATCAACGGCATGACCGTATCCGAAGTCAAAGGCTTCGGCCGCCAGAAGGGCCATACCGAGCTCTATCGCGGCGCCGAATATATGGTCGACTTCCTGCCGAAAGTGAAGGTGGAGCTGGTGGTGCAGGACGAGGATCTCGATGCCTGCCTGGAAGCGATCCAGAACACCGCCCGTACCGGCAAGATTGGTGATGGCAAGATCTTCGTCTGCGAGGTGGAGCGTGTCATTCGTATCCGTACCGGCGAAGAGAACGAAGACGCGATCTGACCTTGGCTATCTCTTTACCTGACCAGCGGCGTGAAGTGCGGCCTCATTTGATGGGGTGGATGCGTTTTGCTGTGGTCGCCAGCCTGTTGGCGGGCCTGACTGCCTGTAGTACCCGTCCACCGGCTCAGCCGGAGAATCTGTGCCAGATCTTTCGCGAGAAGCCGGACTGGCACAAGGCCGCGCTCAAGATGAACGAGAAGTGGGGGACGCCGATCCATGTGGTGATGGCCATGATGTATCAGGAGTCCTCTTACGTACATGATGCCCAGCCGCCGATGCAGTATTTCCTCTTCATCCCGACCGGGCGGGCCAGTTCGGCTTATGGTTATGCTCAGGTCAAAGATGAAACCTGGGCGGATTACCAGCGGGAAACCGGCAACAGCTGGAGTGACCGCGATGACTTTGCCGACGCCATCGATTTTATGGGTTGGTACACTAACAAGGCCCAGCGGCTAAATGGCACCTCCAAGTGGGATGCCTATGGCCAGTACCTCAACTATCACGAAGGGTGGGGTGGCTACCGGCGTGGCAGCTATCGCAGCAAGGGGTGGTTGATGAAGACCTCTCGCAAAGTGGAAGCTCGCGCCCAGCGCTACGGCGCCCAGTACCGTCAATGCAAGGATCAGCTCTCCCGTGGGGGCTGGTTCTGGTAACCAAATCAGGAGTCAGAAATGCCGTTATTGGACAGTTTTACCGTTGACCACACCCGTATGGAAGCGCCAGCGGTGCGTGTGGCCAAGACCATGCAGACCCCGAACAAGGACACCATTACCGTGTTCGACCTGCGTTTCTGCGTACCGAATCAGGAGATCCTCTCCGAGCGCGGTATCCATACGCTGGAGCACCTGTTCGCCGGTTTTATGCGTGATCACCTGAACGGCAATGGCGTGGAGATCATCGATATCTCCCCCATGGGTTGTCGTACCGGTTTCTACATGAGCCTGATCGGCGCGCCGGACGAAGCCCGTGTTGGCGCAGCCTGGCAGGCGGCCATGAGCGACGTGCTGACCGTGCAGGATCAGGCCAAGATCCCCGAGCTGAACGAGTATCAGTGCGGCACCTACAGCATGCACTCGCTGGAAGAGGCGCACGCCATCGCCCGTCATGTGCTGGAGCGCGGTATCGGCGTCAACCATAACGACGAGCTGGCCCTGCCGGAAGAGAAGCTGAAGAGTCTGTGAGGCTGATGAGCTGTCGCTCATTAGGTAACCTCTTCAGGTAATGTTAAAAGAGCCGGTCAGCCATGCTGACCGGCTCTTTTTTATTCCGCCCGATCGCGGTTATGGGGATCACTTGCTCCCCTTGCCGACTCTGATTAGGATGGTTTTTAACCTGAACCTGTTGGCGGAGGTGTGACGATGAAGGGGGTATTGCTGCGTTGGCTGGCCCGTTATGACGCGTGGTGCGAGGAGTGGGGGCTCACTCAGGAGAACCGGCGCTGCTGCACGCCGGTTCGTTATGATGATGATTCAAGCAAAGAGCGAGCTTGCGCAGAAGAGGCTGAGCTCAATCAAAATTGCGGGTCACGGCACCAGTAACGCTGTTGTACTCGAAGCCGAGGCCGTTGGGGTGATCAGGGAAGCGGCCGATAGAATCGCGAAGAATATAGCTGCAGTTATTGTGTGCCTCGTTACCTTCATCTTCATCCGGATGGCTCGGGCCAATCATGGTGGTGAGGTAATCTGCCTGCTTTTGAACAGCGTCAGGCCGCTCTGTGGAAGCAACGCTCTGACTGCTATCTAGCAGGTTAGTAAATAGCAACTCGCAATCCTCAGCATTATTGACCGAGATGTGCATAGAGCCTGGTTTATATGGCTCATCGCTTCCCTTACGCCCCTGATCTTCTTCAGAGCCTGCCGGCCAACCATATCGATTGATATCCACATCGCCTTTACCAAAGCTGCTTAGGTTGTAGAGCGCGATCGCTTGCCCCTGCACTTTCACCGCCCACCCAGCATGAGCCAGCTGAACTGCACTGGCAAAGCTGCCTGCGGTCGCCGAGACCGTGCTTTTCAGGGCATCATCCTTGATATTGATAAAGCGGGGCAGGGCGGTGACGGCCAGGATCCCCAGCACTATGATCACCAACACCAGTTCAATCAGGGTAAAGCCGTTGTTTCTGTTGTTCATCATGTTCAATGACCCATTAAATACCGCAAACAGGTGTGAGTGATATGCAGCTGATAGATACCCATTGCCATCTCGACTTTCCGGTGTTTGACCAGGACAGGGAGGCGCTGCTGGCCCGTTGTCGGGTATTAGGGGTGACGGAGTATATCATTCCTGCCATCGCAGAGGATAACTGGACTCGTGTGATGGCACTGGCAGAGCAACATGACGGCCTCTTTTATGGTCTGGGCGTTCATCCCTGGTATGCCGGTGAGCAACGGGAGGGGGTGATGGAGCGGCTGCGAACGCTGGTAATGAGCCAGCCTGCCGGGCTGGTGGCCATAGGCGAGTGCGGGCTGGACCTCCGTTCTCACGTGCCGCAGGAGGGGCAGCTTGCGCTGTTTGAGGCTCAGATCCGGCTGGCTGCCGATGTCGGGCTTCCCCTGATGATCCACTCGGTGCGCGCCAATGACACTGTGGCCAAGCTGTTGCGCCGCTTCAAGCCGCCACGTGGCGGGGTGATCCATGCTTTCAGCGGTTCGTTGCAGCAGGCGGAGGCCTTCTGGCAACTGGGCTTTCGACTCGGGGTGGGCGGGGTAATCAGTTTTGAACGGGCGAACAAGACGCGAGAGGTATTTCGGGCCATGCCGCTCGAGGCCCTGGTGCTGGAAACCGATTCGCCCGATATGCCCTTACAAGGTGAGCAAGGCACCCGGAATACCCCGGAAGCGCTGCCGAAAATAGCGGAAATATTGATGACCTTGCGGGAGGAATCATCAGCGGATGTTACCAAGGTGTTATTTGAAACTGCCCGGCATATTTTCCATCATGACCAATAGCCATGAAACAAATTTGCAACACCTGATTTAGTTGTCAGGAAAAAAAATGAGCGTAAAAATCGTTTGCTGTCTAATTTTGTGACACTTGGACATTTTGATAACGATAAAATGTGACCAGCATTATATTTTATCGGACTTTAATTAGTATAATGCGCTCCCCTTGATTAGTTGGGTTTAATAACAACTCGCTAACAAGCTAGGTGCTACTAGAGGAAGATAATAATGAATTTGTTCATGGGTCTGGTAGGGATGGCGACGCTCGTCCTTATCGCGGTGCTGTTCTCCAGCAATCGCAAGGCAATCAACGTCCGTACCGTTGTCGGTGCGTTCGCAATTCAAGCCGGTCTGGGGGCATTTGTTCTCTATGTTCCGGTTGGTCGCGATATCCTGGTCGGCGTGTCCGACGCGGTATCCAGCGTGATCAGCTACGGCCAGAACGGGATCGACTTCCTGTTTGGCGGTCTGGTCAGCAACAAGATGTTTGAAGTGTTCGGTGGCGGCGGCTTTGTCTTTGCCTTCCGTGTTCTGCCGGTCATCATCTTCTTCTCTTCCCTGATTGCAGTGCTCTACTACCTGGGCATCATGCAGATGGTCATCAAGTTGCTGGGCGGCGGTCTGCAGAAAGTATTGGGTACTTCCCGCACCGAATCCCTCTCTGCAACTGCCAACATCTTCGTCGGTCAGACCGAAGCGCCGCTGGTGGTTCGTCCCTACATCGCCAAGATGACTGACTCCGAGCTGTTCGCCGTCATGTGTGGTGGTCTGGCTTCCGTTGCCGGTTCCGTACTGGCCGGTTACGCCTCTATGGGCGTGAAGATGGAGTACCTGATTGCTGCCTCCTTCATGGCTGCACCGGGTGGTCTGCTGTTCGCCAAGCTGCTGGTTCCCGAGACTGAGACCCCGAACTACGACGAAAGTTCTGCCGATGCCGAGCTGGATGACAAGCCTGCCAACGTCATTGACGCTGCTGCTGCTGGCGCCTCTGCCGGTATGCAACTGGCCCTGAACGTCGGCGCCATGCTGCTGGCCTTCATCGGTCTGATCGCCATGATCAACGGCATCTTCTCCGGTGTGGGTGGCTGGTTCGGTTATCCGCAACTCTCTCTGGAACTGCTGCTGGGCTGGATCTTCTCCCCGCTGGCCTTCCTGATTGGTGTGCCTTGGAATGAAGCAGTGGTTGCTGGTTCCTTCATCGGTCAGAAGCTGGTAGTGAACGAGTTCGTGGCTTACCTGAACTTCGCTCCGTACCTGAAAGACGAAGTGCTGATCAACGGTGTGGCCATGTCCGATCACACCAAGGCGATCATCTCCTTCGCGCTGTGTGGTTTTGCCAACCTCTCCTCCGTTGCCATCCTGCTGGGTGGTCTGGGGTCCATGGCGCCGAACCGCCGCGGTACCATTGCACGCTTTGGTCTGAAAGCCGTACTGGCTGGCTCTCTGTCCAACCTGATGTCTGCCACTATCGCAGGCTTCTTCCTGGCACTGTCCGGCATGTAATCGCCGCCTGACTGACAGGGTATAAACACGAACGCCACGGCATCTGCCGTGGCGTTCGCGTATGGAGCGGTGACAACCGTTTTCCTATCTAAACTAATAATAAAATGAGTCAAATCGGAGGTTATATGAATGAAGTGCTACTGGCGATGGTGGCCGGCTTTATAGTTGGTTTGTTGTTTTCTTTCCTCAAATTGCCGATCCCGGCGCCTCCCGTTTTGTCCGGGGTAATGGGGATCGTCGGGGTCTATCTGGGGGGATTGGCCTACTCCTGGATCCTGACCCGTTTCTTTTCGTAAGGCTTTTTTAGACCTGGATTTGCCAGATGTGAGGTACCTCTGAAATTGGCAAATCCGGCTTGCAAACAGGGGGTATCTCGGCTGAAATAGGCGTTGCCAGCAGGGTGCTGGCAATGACTAATACTCGATGAAATCGGGTGTTGGCGGTCAAATGGAATTGATTGGGAAGTCGGGTCAGATGTTGTCGGCCTTTCTCAAGTCTTCATGGAACCAAGTCCGCACTTTTGTAAGAAAGTGACAGGGCTCTTGCCTTATTTACAGTCGCAGTGCCTGCAGGGTGTTTTGAATAGCATCCCGATAGTGCCGGTGCCTTCGCACTGTAATTCCATTCCCGTATAGCTGGGGATTACTGCCTGTGCATCCATCGCTGGATGGTATGGTGGTGCCCGGTTATCTGGATTAAATCGAGACTTTGGAGAACAGAATGACTGATCTGAAAGTGGCCGCTCAGCGCGCCCTGAACCTGATGGACCTGACCACCCTGAACGATGACGACACCGATCAGAAGGTGATCGACCTGTGCCATAAGGCCAAGTCACCGGCTGGCCTGACCGCCGCCGTCTGCATCTACCCCCGTTTTATCCCTATCGCTCGCAAAACCCTGCGTGAGATCGGCGCAGCCGACGTACGCATTGCGACCGTGACCAACTTCCCCCACGGCAACGACGACATCGAGATCGCCGTGGCCGAGACCCGTGCCGCTGTCGCCTACGGTGCTGATGAAGTGGACGTGGTGTTCCCGTATCGCGCCTTCATGGCCGGTAATGAACAGATTGGTTTTGATCTGGTCAAAGCCTGTAAAGAGGCCTGCGGTGCCAACGTGCTGCTGAAAGTGATCATCGAAACCGGCGAGCTGAAAGAAGAGGCGCTGATCCGTCGCGCTTCCGAGATCTGTATCGATGCCGGTGCCGACTTCATCAAGACCTCCACCGGCAAGGTGCCGGTCAATGCGACCCCAGAAGCGGCACGCATCATGATGGAAGTGATCAAGGCCAAGAATCCGAAAGTCGGCTTCAAGCCGGCAGGTGGCGTGAAAGATGCAGCCGTTGCCGGTCAGTACCTGGCCATGGCCGAAGAGATCCTCGGCAACGACTGGGTATCTGCCCGTACCTTCCGCTTTGGTGCATCCAGCCTGCTGGCCAGTCTGCTGGCCACTCTGGGGCATGGCGACAAGCCGGCCAACACCAGCGGTTACTAATAGGTTGATGAGAGGGCGGACTGCTGTCCGCCCTGTTAGCCCCCACCATGCTGTGTGCGGGCAAGGATTCAGGCTTGTGTAACGCCAGCAATGGCGGAGGGAATGAAAGATGTTTTTGCCTCAAGAAATTATTCGCAAGAAGCGCAACGGTGAAGCGCTCAGTACCCAAGAAATTCAATTCTTCGTTCAGGGCATTACCAACAACACCATCGGCGAAGGGCAGATCGCCGCGCTGGCGATGGCGGTCTACTTCAAAGATATGACCATGGATGAGCGGGTAGCCCTGACCTGCGCCATGCGCGACTCCGGCATGGTATTGACCTGGGATCACCTCAATCTGGGTGGCCCGATTGTCGACAAGCACTCCACCGGTGGGGTGGGTGATGTTGTCTCCCTGATGCTTGGCCCGATGGTCGCTGCCTGCGGCGGTTTCGTGCCGATGATCTCCGGTCGTGGTCTGGGCCACACCGGCGGTACGCTGGACAAGCTGGATGCCATTCCCGGCTACCAGACCTCGGTCGACAACGATCGTTTTCTGAAAGTGGTGAAAGAGGCGGGTGTCGCCATCATCGGCCAGACCGGCGATCTCGCCCCGGCTGACAAGCGTATCTATGCAGTACGGGACATCACCGCCACTGTCGAATCTGTCGCGATGATCACCGGCTCCATCCTCTCCAAGAAGCTCGCCTCCGGGCTGGAAGCGCTGGTGATGGATGTGAAAGTGGGCTCCGGCGCCTTTATGCCGACCTTCGAAGCCTCCGAAGAGCTGGCCAAGAGCATTGTGGCCGTGGCCAACGGTGCCGGTTGCCGCACCTCTGCGCTGCTCACCGACATGAACCAGGTGCTGGCCTCCAGCGCCGGTAACGCGGTGGAAGTGCGTGAAGCGGTGCGCTACCTGACCGGTGAATACCGCAACCCGCGGATCCACGAAGTGACTATGGCGCTGTGCGCCGAGATGCTGATCTCCGCCGGTCTTGCCAGCGACGAGCGCGATGCCCGCACCAAGCTGCAGGCTGTGCTGGATAATGGCAAGGCGGCCGAGATCTTCGGCCGCATGGTGACAGGTCTCGGTGGCCCGGCTGATTTTATTGAGCGTTACGATGCTTACCTGCCCAAAGCCGCCATCGTGCGCCCGGTCTTCGCGGCCAACAGCGGCTTCGTGACCGCCATGGATACCCGCGAGCTTGGTCTGGCCGTGGTGGCGATGGGCGGTGGTCGCCGCGCTGCCGGTGACAAACTTGATTATGCGGTCGGTCTGACCGACTTTATCCGCCTGGGTCAAAGTGTTGATGCTGACAAGCCGATCGCGATGATCCACGCTCAGACTGAAGAGCAATATGCTCAGGCTGCCAGCATGGTGCAGGCGGCTGTCCGGATTGGTGGCGAGCGGCCGGAGGCACTGCCTGAAGTGTACCGCCGCATCACCCTGGCCGATTTGTAACAAGGGGAAGACCCATGAAACGTACCTTTATTCTGATGATGGACTCTTTCGGTATTGGCGCTGCTGCCGACGCCGACAAGTTCGGAGATGTGGGCGCCAACACCCTTGGCCATATCGCCAAGGCGTGTGCGGCAGGTGAAATAGAAGGCCGTGGCGCCCTCAATCTGCCGAACCTCAACAAGCTGGGTCTGGGCCACGCCTGCGAGCAGGCCTCCGGCTACTTCCCGGAAGGGCTGAAGAAAGATATCGAGGTGGTCGGTGCCTACGGCTTTGCGCAGGAGCTTTCCTCCGGAAAGGACACCCCGTCCGGTCACTGGGAGATCGCCGGTGTGCCTGTGCTGTTCGAGTGGGGCTACTTCAAGGATCACCACAACAGCTTCCCGCAGGAGCTGCTGGACGCCATCGTCGAGAAGGCCGGTCTGCCGGGCTATCTCGGTAACTGCCACGCTTCCGGTACCCAGGTGCTGGACGATCTGGGCGAAGAGCACATGAAGACCGGCAAGCCGATCCTCTACACCTCTGCCGACTCCGTGTTCCAGATTGCCTGCCATGAAGAGACCTACGGCCTCGAGAAGCTCTATGAGCTGTGCCACATAGTGCGCGAGCTGCTGGAGCCCTACAACATCGGCCGCGTGATTGCGCGTCCGTTTGTGGGCACTGGCAAGGGCAACTTCAAGCGCACCGGCAACCGTCACGACTACTCAGTGCTGCCGCCGGCGCCGACCGTACTGGATTACATGAAAGATGCGGGCGGTCAGGTGGTCTCCATCGGCAAGATTGCCGACATCTATGCCCAGCAGGGCATCACCAAGCAGGTGAAAGGGACCGGTCTGACCGAGCTGTGGGATCGCACGCTGGAAGAGGTGAAAGCGGCCGGTGACAACACCATCGTCTTCACCAACTTCGTCGACTTCGACTCCTCCTACGGCCACCGCCGTGACGTTGCCGGTTATGCCGGTGCACTGGAGTATTTCGATTCCCGCCTGCCGGAGCTGTTTGATCTGCTGCAAGATGGCGACGTGGTGGTGCTGACTGCGGACCACGGCTGTGACCCGACCTGGGGTGGGACCGACCACACCCGCGAATACATTCCGGTGCTGTTCTTCGGCAAGCCGGTCAAGGCCGGCTCTGTCGGTCGTCGCGAGACCTTTGCCGATATCGGCCAGAGCATCGCGGCTTACCACGGCCTGCCGAAACTGGCGTACGGTACCAGCTTCCTGTAATTTACCCGCCCGCCACTTCGGCGGCGGGCAATTTATAAAACAATAAAACTCAACCTAGTGTGAAGGAATCAAGAGAATGGCAACTCCTCATATCAATGCGAAAGATGGCGCCTTTGCTGATACCGTGCTGATGCCGGGTGACCCCCTGCGCGCCAAGTACATCGCTGAAACTTTCCTGGAGAACGTCGAGCAGATCTGCGACGTGCGCAACATGTTCGGTTTCACCGGTACCTACAAGGGCCGTCGTATCTCCGTCATGGGTCACGGCATGGGTATCCCGTCCTGCTCCATCTACGCAAAAGAGCTGATCACCGATTACGGTGTGAAGACCCTGATCCGCGTGGGCTCCTGTGGCGCCGTGCGTGAAGACGTGAAACTGCGTGACGTGGTGATCGGTATGGGTGCCTGCACCGATTCCAAAGTAAACCGTCTGCGCTTCAAGGATCACGACTTCGCTGCCATCGCCGACTTCGACCTGGTTGCCAATGCCGTGCAGGCCGCCAAGAACAAGGGCGTTGCCGTGCGCGTCGGTAACATCTTCTCTGCCGACCTGTTCTACACTCCGGACCCCTCCATGTTCGACGTCATGGAAAAGTACGGCATCCTGGGTGTCGAAATGGAAGCCGCCGGTATCTATGGCGTGGCCGCAGAGTACGGTGCCAAGGCGTTGACCATCTGCACCGTCTCCGACCATATCCGTACCGGTGAGCAGACCACCTCTGAAGAGCGTCAGCTGACCTTCAACGACATGATCGAAATCGCACTGGATTCCGTCCTGCTGGGCGACAAGTAATTCCCTTGCGAATAAGAAACGGCGGCCTTCTGGCCGCCGTTTTTGTATCCGCTCTCTGGTTGCGCCATCAATTTTCCGGAGGTGGCGAGGGGGGCGTACTCTTTTTCTTGTGCTTGCGCACCCGCATGTAGTTGCGGCGCACGCCGTAGGAGATGAGCACCCCGGCCAGCAGGGCGACCAGCAGCATCAGCCGCTGTTTCTCCTGCACTACCTTGAGCCGGGTGTCCTTGTCTGCCAGCATCTGCTGCTCTTCCAGGGTGATTCGCAGGAAGCCGATGGTCTGCTCGCCATCCCGGATCTCCTGTACGAACTGGATCCGCCCCTTGCCCTGCTCCGGCAGTGACTTGTTATCGCTGCCGATGGGCAGCAGGCTCTCCAGCGGCACCGCCTGCTCAGACTGGGCGAGGGGAATGCCGCGTCCATCGTAGAGGGTGGCATCGAGGATCTCCGGCTCGGCTGCCAGATCCCGCGCCAGCCGCTCCAGCTCGCTGCTCTTCTCCTCCTTGATCCAGCGCTTCATGTCGCGGGCGGCATAGGCGACCAGCGCCTGTGCCCGGTTGCGCGCTTCGCTGTGCAGCGAGGCCTGGCTTTCACCCTGCATATGAATGAGTACACCGAGCACCCAGCATCCGAGCAGGATACCGGCACCCAGGCTGAGAACACGTTTGATGGGAAGATGACGCTGCAAGCGTGAGACCTCTGGTAACAAGGAGTGGCGGGATCTTGGCGCTTGCCTGTACAAAAAGCAATACGCTACTCTGGGCCAGCATTTTTAACCCCCTGATCACCAAGGAAGGCGTATCCCTTATGTTGTTGTCTCGGCTCCCCCCTCTGTTATCCGATTGGCCCGCGTTGTTGTCCGGCTCACCCTGTTGGCAGCTCCACGCAGATGCGTTGCAACCGACAGAGACTCCGCAGGCTGGCGGCTGGTTGGTGCTGTTTGGCAAGGGGCTGGGCGCATCCCATCTGGCGTGTCTGTCACCTTTGTTGGCTGCACAGGGGTTGGCGGCCACCCTCTATCCTCCCACCGAGGTGGTGGGCGTGCCGTTGCTGCTGCTTGGCTGCGATCGCTTCTCTGCCGGGCTGGTGGCCGAGCTCAAGAGCGGTGAGTGGGAGATCGATCTCTGCCATCTGCCCGCCCTGCCGACCCTGAACGAGCCCGGCCTGCTGGTGATGGATATGGATTCCACCGCGATCCGCATCGAGTGTATAGACGAGATTGCCCGACTTGCCGGGGTCGGCGAGCAGGTGGCGGCAGTGACGGCCGCGGCGATGCAGGGCAAGCTGGAGTTTTCCGACAGCCTGCGCAATCGGGTGGCCCTTCTGGCAGGGGCGCCGGTCACCATTCTCGACGAGGTGGCGGCATGGATGCCCTGGATGCCGGGCTTGCAGCTGATGGTCGATACCCTCAAAGGGGCGGGTTGGAAGGTGGCCATCGCCTCCGGCGGTTTTACCCGTTTTGCTGGCCAGTTGCAGCGCGATCTGGGGCTCGATGCCATCTTCGCCAACGAGCTGGCGGTGGAAGGGGAGCAACTGACGGGCAAGGTGAGCGGGCGCATCGTCGATGCCAGCGTCAAGGCCGAGGTGTTGCAGCTGCTGGCTCAGGAGTACGGCATTGCTGCCGCCCAGACCGTGGCCATCGGCGATGGTGCAAACGATCTCAAGATGATGGGGGTAGCTGGCCTTGGCATCGCCATTCACGCCAAGCCGCTGGTGCGGGCGCAGGCGGCGGCCACCCTCAATCATCACGATCTGGAAGGGGTGATCTGCCTGCTGGCAGCGCGGGCTTGCAGCGAGCAACGTTGGGACAAGCGGTGACAGTGTTTCAGGAGGAAACCAATAAAAATGGAATTGTTGCAGCAGTCTCTGTTTATCCCCTGTGGTGGCCATCAATTGCATGTTCGCCACATCAAACCCCGGGTCGCCGTGCATGGAGAGCCGATCCTGATGGTGCACGGCGCCATCGAGAACGGGCGGATCTTCTATACCGAATCGGGCAAGGGGTTGGCCTGTTTTCTGGCCCGCCATGGCTATCAGGTTTATGTGGCTGATTTGCGGGGGAGGGGGCTCAGCACTCCTGCCATCGCCGAGCAGGCGGAGCACGGTCAGCATGAGCTGATCACCGAGGATCTGCCCGCCCTGCACCGCTGGATTGCCGCGCGCCATCACGGCTTCAAGGTGCACTGGGTGGCCCACTCCTGGGGTGGTGTCATCATGGCCTCGACCCTGGTGCGCTTCCCCGAGCTGGCGGATCAGGTGGCCAGCCTGCTGTTTTTTGGCACCAAGCGCGGTGTGTCGGTGCACAATCCCGAGCGCTGGCTGAAGGTGGATCTGATCTGGAATCGGCTGGCCCCCTGGCTGGCTCGCCGCCGTGGTTTTCTGGCGGCTCGCAATCTGAAGATCGGTGCTGACGACGAGCCGCTGCGCTATCTGCAGGAGACCATCCCCTGGGTCAAGTGCGGCCCCTGGCAGGATCCTCACGACGGTTTTGCCTATGACGAGGCGGCGGCACGGGTCAACTGGCCACCGCTCTGGATGATCTCGGCCAAAGCGGACAAGGTGCTGGGTCACCCGACCGATGTGCGCCGTTTCAGCGACGAGATGGGTTCGGCAACTCGTCACACCCGATTGGGGCGGGACAACGGCAACCGCCTCGATTATGACCACATCAATATGCTGACCGCCCCGCAGGCGCAGGAGGATCACTTCCCCCAGATCCTCGACTGGCTGCTCAACCCGCAGGCAGCATGACAAAAAAACAGGGCGTATTGAGCGCCCTGTTTCATTTCTGTATGTTCCGGGATCTTCAGTTCAGCGGCGGCGTGATACCAAAGCGGAACAGGGTGGCCTGGGTGGTATCGGTCAGTTCGCCCACCCCCACCACGCTCCACAGCTCCTCTTCCAGCTTGCGCGCCTTGTGGATGGCGAACTTGGCGATGTAGTCCAGCTCGTTGGCGATGAAGTTGGTGTCGGGCCGTCCGGTACGGGAGATACCGACCAGCACCGAGTAGAACTCCCCCTGCTGCTGCGCCAGCTCGATGAACTGACGCTTCTCTTTGAGGTTGGCAAAGCTGCTGGCCAGCCGGCTGCTGAAGATGGGCAGGCCGGCCTTGGTCTGGATGCTGGCGATATAGACCTCGTCCTCTCTCGGTTTGTCCTCCCGCTCGATGGCGCGCAGCGGGTTCATCAGCAGCTCCTTGAGCAGCTCCCCCTGAAACAGCGGGTAGAGGTTCTCCTGCTCCGGCAGCTCTGCACAGGCTTGCAGCAACCGCTGCAGACTGCGCGGTTGCAGGGATTTGCCGATGGAGGCCGGTTTGGGCGCGCCTTTCAGCTTGTTGACGTAGACCGGCGAGTTGAACAGGTGGTGGGTGTAGATGTTGCGCAGTGCCCGCGCCAGCCCGCGATAGCGACGCTGCTCCTGCGCCGCCTTGAGCTTGTTCTGGTTGCTCTCGATCAGCAGGCTGAAGAACTGGCGGCCGGTATGGCGATCCGAATCCCCTTCGATGCAGAGGTGCAGCACGGTGCGGGTCATGTTGAGACTGACCAGTCGGTAGGAGAGGCGCTGCAAATCCATGCTCTTGGAGAGCTCCTGCAAGCGGGGCAGGGCGATGGTCACCACATCGTTCTTCTCGCCGATAAAGGCATCTTCCAGCTCGATTTGCAGGCCGTGAGTCGAGATGTCGCGGGTCCAGCCGATCCAGGATTTGCCGTTGTGATGGATGGCGACCGCCGTCTTGTGGATGTAGCGCGACTCCTTGCGCAGCTGAACATAGTGCAGGGTCTCGATCTCGAACGGGGTAACTCCCTGTTCGTGACCAAAGCGTTGCAGCTCGTTGGCGTTGTTGCTGACCCCTTCCTGATGGAACTCTTCCCGCTGGGACTCCAGCCCGATCTCCTGCAGCAGGCCGCAATAGCCGATCTGCTTGAGCCGCTCGAGCAGCAGGATATCTTGCAACTGCGGGTTGTCCTGCCCCTGCAGTTGTCCCACATCCGCCTCGACCAGATCGCATGCCTCCAGCGTGAACTTGTAGACACGCCAGCTGGGGCGGCGTGAGCCCACCTGGAAGAAGAGGGCGGTGAGGCCACTCTGGCGCAGTTCCTCGGCGGTGGCGGAGAAGAAGTAGATGTGGCTGCGCACCGTGTGGGTAAAACAGTAGATGATGGTCTCGGTGGTGGTGCCGGGGGCCGGGCAGAGCCGTTTCATCCGCTCTGCGCTGAAAAGCCCCGCGAGGGCATCGCGGTTTTTCTCATCGCGCCAATACTCCAGCAGGTGCTGGTTGTTCTCGGTACGCAGGGCAATCTCGAGATTGGGGCTGTCGCCGGTGCCGAAGAAGAGCGGCATACCGGTCATCCGCGGCAGGTAGAACTGCTCATACCCCTTGATGATGGCGGCGGAGAGCAGATAGTCGACGCTGACCCGATAGCGGATCTTGTTGGCATCGATAAAGTCGCTGAGGAAGGCATCAAAGGCGGGCTGTTCGCCGGAGCGCACCAGCCGCAGCCAGTATTTCCCCTCTTTGCTCTCTTCGCCGAGGATCTGATAGCCGACCGGCTGGTGCAGCACAGGATTGGGGGTGTCCCGCTCCAGTCCGGTAAAGAAGACCTCCACCTGGGCGCCGGTGTGATAGCTCGGCAGATAGGGAACCGAGACCCGCATGCCACCCAGCGAGAGATCGGAACTCTTGGCGAACAGCTTCTCACCATCCTGAAACTTGATCAGCACCGGCGAGCTGAAGTGCATCCGCTCCTGACGGCGGCCGTAGTAGCTGGCAAAGGCAATGGTGTTGACATCATATTGCCGGAAGGGGCTGGCCGGCGGCGACAGCTGACCATCCACGCGGGCGTTGTGGTGCTGTTTTTGCCACTGTTGCAGCGCCTCGTAGACGCCGAGGGTATAGATATCGCGGTAGAGATAGCACTGGGACTGGAACAGGGCAATCGCATCGGCGGGCATGAAGTGAGTGATGCCGTCGAACTCATGCACCAGGCACTCATCCTCCAGCTCATCGCGCATGTCGATGACCCTGCGGCAGGGGGAGCACTTGCGCTTGAGCTCCATCTTGATCAGAAAACGGCTGTTGCTGTTTTCCTCCTGAGTCATGCGGTTGAAGATCTCCTCGAAATCTTTCTCCCGCAGCAAGGGGACGAGTTGTTCAATCAGATGTTGCTGGTGTTCTGAATCCATTTGTTCCTGCCACGGAAAGTCACTTTTCCGATTCTGGGTTTGATCTGTCGGTCGCAAACAAGTATATCAAGCAGGAATTCATCCTGTCCCCGAGTTATCAATGGCCAAAAATAAAACTGCTTATGTTTGTTCCGAATGTGGTGCCGACTTCACACGCTGGCAAGGTCAATGCAGCGAGTGCAAGGAGTGGAATACCATTACCGAGGTGCGCCTTGGCTCGGTGAGCCCCGCTGGCAAGAGTGCCCGTTACACCGGTTATGCCGGCGCGGTCGGCAGTCAGGTACAGACACTGGCAGAGATCGCCACTACCGAAATTCCCCGTTTTACCTCAGGTTTCAAGGAGTTGGATCGGGTGCTTGGTGGCGGTGTGGTGCCCGGATCGGCCATTCTGATCGGCGGCAACCCGGGGGCGGGCAAGTCGACCTTGCTGCTGCAAACCATGTGTGGTCTCGCTGAACGGATGAAAACCCTCTATGTCACTGGTGAGGAGTCGCTGCAGCAAGTCGCGATGCGGGCCAACCGCCTTGGGCTGCCCACCGACAAGCTGCGGATGCTCTCCGAGACCAGCGTCGAGCAGATCTGTCTGATTGCCCAGCAGGAGCAGCCGCAGATCATGGTGATTGACTCCATTCAGGTGATGCATGTGGCGGATGTGCAATCGTCCCCCGGTTCTGTCTCGCAGGTGCGCGAAGCGGCGGCGCTGCTGACCCGCTATGCCAAGCAGAATCATGTGGCCATCTTCATGGTGGGCCATGTGACCAAGGATGGCAGTCTGGCGGGCCCCAAGGTGCTGGAGCACTGCATCGACTGCTCTGTGCTGCTCGATGGTGGCCATGACTCCCGTTTTCGGACTCTGCGCTCTCACAAGAACCGCTTCGGTGCGGTCAACGAGCTGGGGGTCTTTGCCATGACCGAGCAGGGGATGCGCGAGGTGAGCAACCCTTCCGCCATCTTCCTCAGCCGGGGGCAGGAGCAGGCGCCCGGTTCCATCGTCATGGTGATCTGGGAGGGCACCCGACCGCTGCTGGTGGAGTTGCAGGCGCTGGTGGACTACTCCCAGCTCTCCAACCCGCGGCGGGTGGCGGTGGGGATGGATCACAACAGGCTTGCCATGTTGCTGGCGGTGCTGCACCGTCACGGCGGGCTGCAGATGGCGGATCAGGATGTCTTCATCAACGTGGTCGGCGGGGTCAAGGTCGAGGAGACCAGTGCGGATCTGGCGCTGCTGCTGGCGATGGTCTCCAGCTTCCGGGATCAGGCGCTGCCCAAGGATCTGGTGGTGTTCGGTGAAGTGGGTCTTTCTGGTGAAATTCGCCCTGTGCCGTCCGGTCAGGAGCGGTTGCAGGAGGCGGCCAAGCACGGTTTCCGCCGTGCCATCGTGCCGCACGCCAATGCCCCCAAGCATCCCATCGAAGGGATGGAAGTGGTGCCGGTCAAGAAGCTGTCTGAGGCACTTGAGGCGCTGTAATCCCTCAGCATTGCAATCGATACAACAGCACAACGGAAAAAGAGCGCCTCGGCGCTCTTTTTTATGGGCTGGAACCTGCCATCAGGGCTGGCTATGTTCCAGATGTTCGCTCAGCAGTTGTTCCAGCTCGCGGTGGAGCAGCTCTTCGTCACCGACGTTGAGCTCGATCATCCGCTTGAGGTGGGTGGCGCTGTCGATATCGATGTGGTGGCAGTAGAAACCCAGTTTCTTGCTGGCTTCGTGGGTCAGCTCGACCTGCATTTTGATCTCGATATCGCTACCGCTCAGGATAAAGCTGAGCTGGTACTCCTTGTTGTCACGGCTCTCCCAGTCGTCGGGGCGGATCAGCAGGGCTCCCTGCAAGGAGACGTCGACAAGCTGGGTCTGCCACTTCTGTTCCCCCTGGGTGAGTTCTGCCATGGTCAAGTAGAGGATCCGTGCAAAACGGCGGCGCTCAGACATGCTCATCTCCTGTATGCAATAAGTGTGGACGCTAGGGTCATTGCTCTGAGTGTAATCCACCTTGGTTGCCAGTATCTTGAACTTGCTCCGAAAATGGCATTCAGGCTTGCTGGGTACTCAAGGATTCCACTACATGAAGCGCCTTGACCAGGCGATCTTCCTGTTTGAACCGCTCTTCCAGAACCGGACCCAACTCATTGAGATCATCATCCAGTAGCAGCAATTGGGCCTCGTCGGCATCACTGTATTTGTCGTTGAACTCGAGGGCGAATTCAGTGCTGTTGCGAATATGGGGATAGATGCGCTTGGCCAGCTCCAGTGTTTCGCCGCTGGCTTGCTCGAAGGCGGTGACGACGTGGTGGTAGATCTCGAAATGGCCCGCGCTGACATAGTCGACCAGGCGGTCGCAAAACTGATGCAGCTCTTCTGTTTTGGGCAGGCTGCGTTGCTTGGTCCGCGCCGGAGTAAGGCCTGCCAGCTGCATGTATCCAACCAGCAGCGCTTGCCTTGCATCCAGCCAGTCGTCGATAGCCTTATGCTTGCCTGCCAGCGCCTGCTTGGTCTGTTCCAGTTTCGTCAACATAATCCCTATCCCTCCGTGGGGCAAAGGCTGGCCGATTGTTCGGTATTCCGAGCCGTTTGAGCAGTGACACAACCTATAACTAGGGAAAATCTGGGCAAGCGTCAATAGCCATGGGGGGATAATGTTAAGTGGCGAAGAAATAGTCAGCGGATTGTGTCTGCGTGCTAGCAGGTTTCAGGCCTGCTCACGGTTTTTCGCGTGTGGAATGTGACTATTTCCGCAGATCTTGATGAAAACCCCAGCGTTTGACGCGTTCGGCTCGATAAAGGCTTTGCCTGTGCGTTTTTTTTTGCATAGAGTGACCCAGCGCTAAATGCCCGATCATAAAGGAAATGTTATGAACAAAGCTCAACTTGTCGATGCGATTGCCGCCAAAGCAGATCTGAGCAAAGCTCAGGCCAAAGTGGCTCTGGAAGAGATCATCAATGGTATTACCCAGAGCTTGAAAGAAGGCGATGCTGTGCAACTGGTCGGTTTTGGCACCTTCAAGGTCACCCACCGCGCAGGCCGCACCGGTCGTAACCCGCAAACTGGTAAAGAGATCCAGATTGCTGCTGCCAACGTGCCTTCATTCGTGGCTGGCAAGGCTCTGAAAGACGCCGTCAAGTAAGTCCGAAAGTCTGTTTTGTCCAATGCCAGTCAGCTCGCTGACTGGCATTGTTTTTATGGGATCCTCCCATCCTTCCTAGCTAGTCCTTCCTGACTTTTCCTTCTGTCGGCCTCGTTGCGGCTGAGGCCTTATGCCGTCTGCGGGTTGGATGGCAGCGGCCAGATCCGCTCATAGGCCCAGGTAAAGACCATGATGTAGACGAGGTAGAAGGCGACGAAGCCGAGATCCAGCATCAGGGCGTCCCACACTCCCAAATCGAGCCAGAACATGACGCAGGGGAGGGAGAGCATCATAAAGCTCGCCTCATAGCCAAACGCGTGCAGGAAGCGGTCCAGTGGTCGTTTGTTGGTGCGCCCGCACAGTTTGAGCAACCCCATGTCGAACAACAGGTTCCAGCCGTAGGTCCAGGCAGTGGCGACGATGGAGAAGAAGATGGCCAGCGAACCGACCTCGGCGACGCCCTGACCGAACAGCTGGCTGATCAGCGGTGCGACCAGTGCCAGCCCGATGCCTTCGTAGAGAACCAGATAACGAAGTCGATCAGGGGTGGTGCGAAGTTGAGTACTACTCATGGGGATATGCCTCCTGTGGGAGGCGCATTCTAATCAGGGAGTGGTTAAAAGAGAAGCATCGGCCCGTCGTGACTGGCGTTGAGGGGCATGATGATGCCCCCTCTTTGCGATACTTCTTTATTGCCAATTTGGGCGTTAGCCCTGAGTGGTCAAGTCTGCGACTCAGGCGCCGGTTGGCGTGACCCGGGTCAGCATGGCAAAGCCCTCTTCCACTTGAGTGAGCTGTACCTTGACCTCTCCCAACTCGGCGAGCGAGGCAACATGGGTGCCACCACAGGGAATGGTCACCTCTTGGCCTTCCAGCATGCAGTGCCAGTAACGGGAATCGATGATCGCCTCGCCAGCGCGGCTACGGCGGATCTCGCCTCCGGCTGCGATCCAGTCGGCCAGTTGCTGGTTGACCTTCTCTTCAATCAGCGCCAGATCTGCCAGCAGCGCCTCGCTGTTGACCCCCTTCTTGCGCAGGCTCTTGCCGATGCGGTACTGCTCTCGCGATCCACAAGGCTCGACCCGAGAGCTTTGAATAGCCAGGCGGTCGAAGTCGGGCTGGCCCAGTGCATCACGCTCGCTTACCTCCTTGCGCCAGTAGGGGATGAGTACCCGGTTGAGGGCTAGTGCCGCCAGATGGCAGCCGCTATGGCCCAGACTCAGGGCGTGGCGGGCAGCGCTATCTACTTGCAATTCGACCTGGCTGCCAACGGCCAGCTCATGGTCACCGGTCAGCGGGTGGACCACCACGAAACGCCACCCCTCTGCGCCCCGCTTGACCGGAATGGCAGTATCGACGAACAGCTCGCCATCCGGGCTGATGGCCCCCATTCGGCAAGGGCCAATGGTGGCTTCGCCCCCTTCCCAGCGAACATGGCCTACATCCCCCGGCTGATCGGGCCAGAGGTGGCTCTGGGGATGAAAGGGGGTGAGGTCGGTGACCAGCAGCGTGGTGTCACCGCGCTGGCAGCAGACCACGCTGGCCTGCTCTTGATGATGGCCCAGTACGAAGCTGGCTCGGGTATGTTCCATGGCAAGGCTCCCGCAACGATAAATGAGAAGAGAAAGCGGCAGCATACGCCAAAGTGCGAAGAGGCTCATTAACCAGAGTTAATGAGCCTCTCTTCTCGGTTTTACGGTTCGCTAGATCATGGCGACCAGCAGATAGGCATTGAGCCCGATCACCAGCGCAACGATAAGGCGGCCGACGGCTTGTGTGACCGGATGGTTGCGATGTTGCCCCATCAGCGCCCGATCGCCGGTCAGCATCAACAGCGGGATCAGGGCCAGCGCGATGCCAAAGCTCAGGATCACCTGACTCAACACCAGAATTTCGGTGGTGTTGAGCCCCATAGCGATTACCACGAAGGCGGGAGCCATGGTGATGGCGCGTCGCAGCCAGAGCGGGATGGTAAAGCGGACAAAACCCTGCATTACCACTTGCCCGGCCAGGGTGCCCACCACGGTAGAGCTGATGCCGGAGGCGACCAGCGAGAGGCCAAACAGGGTGGCTGCTGCCTGACCCAGCAGCGGAGTGAGGGTCTGGTAGGCGGATTCCAGCTCCGCTACCTGCTGGTGGCCCGAGCTGTGGAACGCGGCGGCCGCCATCGCCATCATCGCCAGATTGACGAAGCCGGCGATAGTCATGGCAATCGCCACATCGACCCGGGTGGTGTGCAGCCGCTGGCTGACTGAACCTTGATCCTGCGTGTGCTGGGTCAGTGCCGAGTGCAGGTAGATAACGTGGGGCATCACGGTAGCACCGAGCACACCGGCGGCCAGATAGACGGCATCGCTGTTGGGCAGACCGGGGAAGAGGGCGCCCTCCAGCAGGCTGGGCAGATGGGGGCGGGAGAAGATCAGCTCGACGATGTAGGCCGCCGCGACAAACAGCAACAGGCCACCGACCACGAACTCCAGCGGTTTCTGGCCGCGGGATTGCAACATCAGGATCCCCCAGGTCACCACGGCGGTGATGCAGGCCCCTTCAAGCAAGGTCACGCCAAGCAGCAGCTTGAAGCCGACTGCGGCGCCGATAAATTCGGCGAGGTCGGTGGCCATGGCGATGATCTCTGCCTGCACCCAGTAGGCCCAGACCGCCGGTTTTGGCAGTCGGTCGCGGATGTGCTCCGCCAGATTCTTGCCGGTGACGATGCCGAGTTTGGCCGAGAGGGTCTGCACCAGCATGGCCATCAAGTTTGCCCATACCACTACCCAGAGCAGTTGGTAGCCAAAGGTAGAGCCCGCCTGAATATTGGTGGCGAAGTTGCCCGGGTCGATATAGCCGATGGCGGCGATAAAGGCAGGCCCGAGCAGGGTTAGCTTGAATTTGCGGGCTGGAATCGTAGTCGTCAGTGCGGGTTGCATGGCATCACCCTCCATAAGGATATGGAGAGAGAATAGATCTAAGTGATAATCATTATCAATTGTTGTTTCTGATGATTTCCATCGGGAAAAACATTTAAGGCGGTCAGTTGCAGTGAGGGATGTGATTTCGTACAATATGCCGCCCTAGAAAAGCAGCGACTAAACACCTTTATGTTCCTTGCCTCCGAGGTCTGGCTGCACCTGGGCGGAGGCTGAATTAATCCGTAAGGAGCTAAAATGCGTCATTACGAAATCGTCTTCATGGTTCATCCGGACCAGAGCGAGCAAGTTCCCGGCATGATCGAGCGTTACACCGGCGCCATCACCACCTCCGGTGGTACCATTCATCGCCTGGAAGATTGGGGCCGCCGTCAGCTGGCTTACCCGATCGACAAACTGCACAAAGCCCACTACGTTCTGATGAACGTAGAAGCAGAGCAAGCCGTTATCGATGAGCTGGAAACCAACTTCCGCTTCAACGATGCCGTTATCCGCAACATGATCATGCGCACCAAGCACGCCGTGACTGAAGTTTCTCCGATGGCCAAGGCCAAAGAAGAGCGCTTCACCCGTCGTGACGACGAGCGCCGCGAAGAAGCTACTGAAGCTGCTTCCGAAGAGTAATTCTGGATCACTGACTAGAGGATAAAGGCCATGGCACGTTATTTCCGTCGTCGTAAGTTCTGCCGCTTCACCGCCGAGAACGTTACCGAGATCGACTACAAAGATATCGTTACTCTGAAAAACTACATCACTGAATCTGGCAAGATCGTACCGAGCCGTATCACCGGTACCCGCGCCAAGTATCAGCGTCAGCTGGCACGCGCCATCAAGCGTGCTCGTTACCTGGCTCTGCTGCCGTACACCGATCTGCACAACAAGTAAGAATCGGCCCGGCACTTAAGCCTAACTCAACGAAATTTATAGAGGAAAGGTAATGCAAGTTATCCTGCTCGACAAAATCGCCAAACTGGGCGGTCTGGGTGACCAAGTTTCCGTGAAATCTGGTTATGCCCGTAACTACCTGATCCCGCAAGGCAAAGCTGTTATGGCCACCAAGGCCAACATCGAAGCTTTCGGTGCTCGTCGCGCTGAGCTGGAAGCCAAACTGGCTGCCAACAAAGCTGCTGCTGAAGAGCGTGCTGCCAAGCTGGCCGAACTGGCTACCGTGGTTATCGCTTCCAAGTCTGGCGACGAAGGCAAGCTGTTCGGTTCCATCGGTACCCGTGACGTGGCTGAAGCCATCACTGCTGCCGGCGTAGCCGTTGCCAAGAGCGAAGTCCGCATGGGCAACGTTCTGCGTAACACCGGTGACTACGAAGTTGCTGTTCAGCTGCACGCTGACGTTAAAGCAACCGTACAGATCCAGGTTGTTGCCCTGTAATAGCGATTCGCTGTTGCAGAGAAAACCCGCGCACTTGCGCGGGTTTTTTATTTTCCGGCCCGGGGGTAGAGTGAAGCTCTGTTCCACTGGAGGAGATCCCTATGGCTTGGGTCGAAGGTCGCGTCATCGAACGCATCGAATGGACACCCACCCTGTTCTCCCTGCGGGTAGCGGCCGAGCTGGCCCCCTACAAGGCAGGCCAATTCACCAAGCTGGCCCTCGAGCAGGGCGATCGCCGCATTCAGCGCGCCTACTCTTTCGTCAATCCCCCCTCTGCGCCATACCACGAGTTCTATCTGGTCGAGATCCCGAGCGGTGAGCTGACTCCCTCGCTCGGCTCGCTGCAAGCAGGCGATACCCTGCTGGTGCAATCCCAGGCGACCGGCTTTCTGACGCTGGATGAGGTGCCCGCCGGGCGCGATCTCTGGCTGCTCTCGACCGGCACAGCCATCGGCCCCTTCCTCTCCATGCTGGCCGAGGGTGAGGCGTTCAACCGTTTCGAGAATTTGGTGCTGGTGCATGGGGTACGTAAAGGCGAGGAGCTGAGCTATCAGGATTTGATCGCCAGCTTTGCCGAGCAATATGGCGAGCGCTTTCGCTATGTCCCCTTTGTCAGCCGCGAGCCCTGGCCCGATGCAATGGCAGGGCGGATCCCGGTAGCGATTGCCAGCGGCCAGTTGCAGCAGCGGGTAGGGTTGGAGTTCTTACCCGAGCTGAGTCAGGTGCTGATCTGTGGCAATCCGGAGATGGTGAAAGAGACCCAGCAGACCTTGCTGGCGCTGGGGTTGGCCAAGAATCTGAGGCGTGCGCCGGGCAATATCAGTGCGGAGAATTATTGGTAAACAATCAGCACAGGGGCGCCAAGCCCCTGTTGCATCAGGAGAGGGCGTTCAGTTCTTCTTGCCGTTACCCTTGTTTTTATCCTTCTGTTTGTCGTGACCTTGCCCGGGGTTATTGCCGCTGTGGATGCTGCGGTTGTAGTGATCCCGGTACTTGCCATCCATCTTGTCGCAGTTGAGTTTGATCCGGCTGTCGCCAATGCCAAGATCCAGACAGTTGTCCTGCCACCAGTCGTACTCTTTGTCATCCCAGTCGAGATTGATCTTGATGTCATCACCGGAGATCTTGATGCCATCGCTATTTTTGCTTGGCGGTGCCGCAACCGCGATGCCGTGCGCCATGAGCAGGGAAAGCAGCAGGGCGCCGCGCCGGATAACGGGGTTGTGTTTAGCTTGGGTCATCGCAAGGGTACTCCTGTTGTTACTGGTCGCTCTGCGAGTTGGCAGGGACCTGGTTGGTTTTCGGTGGCTGGTTGCGATTCTCTTCATCTTCCAGATTGAATTTGACCGCCTTGCAGTCGACGGAGGAGGTCTCCCCGATATCCAGAGTGAGGCAGTCGTTCTGGGTCCAGCCAAACTGCTTGTCATCCCAGTCCAGATTGAATTTAAGCTCATCGACGGAGAATTCGGAGCCACTGCTCTCTTGATATTGCTGTGTCGCTGCGGCGTTGCCGGTAACCAGAAGAAGGGAGAGTAGCAAAGTGGTCTTACTGTTCATGATGGCCTCGGATAATTGCAACGGTGGATGAGTGTACAGACCGGAGCTGAACCCGGGCGGAACTGTTCCCCATCTCACTACATGATCAAGTCAGGGAGGGATTGTATCGCTTTTCTGCTGCCGATTTGTCCGTTTTGGTCGCACTCTGGGCAGCTGGTTGCCAATCTGAAGGAATTCAGTCATTTGCCCTTCTCTGGGCGAGTCTGGCGACTATAATCGGCAGCCAACTTTTCCTGCACAGCACACCCCTTCATCATGACCACACAGGACTCCTCTACATTGCGCTACCCCAAGGGGTGGTTTGCTCTGACGACGGTATACAGTTTCACCGGGTTGGCCATTCTGGCTTCCATTATCTTCTCCCTGCTGCTGTTCCTCTCCATCGATGACAACCCGCTGATGAAGTGGCTGTTCGGCGGCTTGGCCATCATCTTCGAACTGGGCAAGTTTTACGTCTGGTACGAGTACGGCGAGCGCAAGGCGCGTCGGGATTTGAGTGGTGCTGTCTGGTCGCTGCTGTTTTACAGCGTGCTGGCGGCCATCTCCATCGGCGGCAGTATTGGTGGCATCAACAGCGCCACCAACACGGTACTGAGCCAGCAGGCGCGCCACGAACGGGAACTGGCCCGTTTCGACGAGCAGATCGCCAGCATCGAGCGGCAGATCCAGCTCAACGAGGAGGCTGCCCGCAAATATATCGAGCTGGAGCGCATCTCTAGCGGCGTCTCCTCGTTGCAGCACGCCAATACCAAGCTGCGCTTGCAGCAGGATGAGCTGCGTCAGCAGCGCGATGCCAAGCCGGTCAACGAACAATCCTCCATGTTGGGGCTGATGAGCAGTCTGGCGGACGGGGTGGGGATGAGCATCAGTCAGGTACAGTTTCTGCTGGTTTGCTTCCTCTCGGTGCTACTCGACGTGTTCGGTGCCTTTTTCGTCAGCCTGATCGGCGAGGAGAACCGCTTTCGCCGGATGTGGCGCTGGCAGCAGGAGCAAGCTCGCAGAGAGGCGCAGGAGGCGTTGGCGATGGCAGCCCAGCCCGAGCCCATGCTGCCGCCCGAGCCCGCCCCCGAGGTGCTGGCGCAGGTGCGCGGTGCGCTGGTGAGCGGTGAGCTCAAGTGCAGCAAACGCTCGGTGGCACAGGCTTTGTCACTCTCGCTGGAGGAGGTGGATCGGGTGTTCCACCATCTGCTGTCGCAAGGGGTGCTGGGGCAGGGGAGCAATCGCCACTACTACCTCAATCCGGCGCTGGAGCAGCAACCCGGATAGTGAGAAGGCCACCGAAACTCGGTGGCCTTTTTCGTTATCGAGTGGCTGTGGCACTCAGTGAGTCAGCACCATCATCAGGCTGAGGAAGGCGGCCAGTCCGCCACCGATGCCGATGATCCAGTAAAACCCCTTGGCCCCCTGTTTGAGCGGGATGCGGAAGTAGAGCAGAAATGCCCACCACCCCAGTGCCAGCAACAGAGGAATAAGAAACATTCGAGCCATGGTGTCCTCGCTGTTATTCTGTTGACCCTTGATCAATCAACAGGATGGATTGTGCAATGACGCAACTACAGATTACCGCATTCGGTGACCCCTCGGTACTCAAGCTCAACCCTTCCCTCGATAAGGTGCCAGCCGATGGCGAAGTGCGGGTACGCATCTGCTTTGCGGGGGTCAATCCCATCGATGCCAAAACCCGCGCCGGTCTTGGCTGGGCGGCGGCCCAGAACAAGGACAAGTTGCCCTGGACTCCGGGTTATGACATCTCCGGCGTGGTGGAGAAGGTAGGCCCCGGTGTGACCTCGCTGGTCGAGGGGGATCGAGTGTGCGGTATGGTTGGGTTTCCCCTCACTGCCGGTGGCTACGGGGAGTCTGTGGTGGCAAGCGAGAGCGAGCTGGTCAAGCTCGACGGGGTGAGCCTTCAGCAGGGGGCGGCGCTGCCGCTGGCCGGTCTCACCGCCTGGCAGGGGCTGCTTGAGCACGGCGGCCTCCAGAGCGGTCAGCGGGTCTTGATCCTCGCCGGGGCCGGTGGGGTCGGCCATCTTGCGGTGCAGTTTGCCAGCGCCTATGGCGCCGAGGTGGTGGCTACCGCCAGCCCCGACAACCATGGCTTCCTGCATGCTCTGGGGGCGCGCTGGATGGTGGATTACCACGACGCGAACTGGCCTGCACGGGTGGTGACAGAGGCCGGCCAGATCGATCTGGTTCTGGATCTGGTGGGCGGTGAGAGCGGCAAGGCGGCGTTGGCCTGTGTCAAGCCGGGTGGCCGTCTGGTGACGGTGCCCACCATTACCGCCCAGCAGATCAAGGATGCAGGGGCTGCGGCGGGTATCGAGGTGGTCGGCATGCTGGTTCACCCTGACCAGAAGCAGCTGGGTCAGATGTTGATGCTGCTGCGTCAGGGGGAGGTGAAGGTCACCCTCGCCGGTGAATTCCCCCTTGCCGAGGGGGCGCTGGCCCATCAGGCCATCGAAGGGGGCCATGTGCGCGGCAAGCTGCTGCTGCGGATGCCTGCGGCCGATGGCCTGCCCGGATGAATGGCATTACCGAGATGGGGCTGGGGTGGCTCTTTTTAAGCGCCTTCACCTCCGCCACCCTGCTGCCCGGCAGCTCCGAAGTGCTGCTGGGGGCCATGGCGGCCAAGGGGGAGTGGAGCATGGCGAGCCTGCTGCTGTGGGCGACGCTGGGCAATACCCTCGGCTCCATGACCACCTGGTGGCTCGGCTGGCTCGCCACCTTCAAGAAAAAACCGGAAGATTTTCAAGGCCGTGGGGAACAAAAAGCCTTAGGCTGGCTCAAACAACATGGTCACTGGTGTCTGCTGCTTGCCTGGACGCCGGTGGTCGGTGATGGTCTCTGTCTGTTGGCCGGTTGGCTGCGCCTCTCCTTCTGGCGCTCTCTCATTCTGATCGGGCTCGGCAAATTGTTCCGTTATGCCCTGGTTTTTCTGCTGGCCAGTCACATTTTCTAGCCTGTTTTTGTCACTCACGAGGTTACCGTGAACAAAGTCATACCTTTAACGATTCTGCTGGGCTTCACCCTGCCGGTGCTGGCGGCACCGACCCTGATTGCCGAACAGGGCAAGGAGGAGGGCAAGCTCGCCATCCCCTACCAGATGTACAAGCTGGACAACGGCCTGACCGTGATCCTGGCCCCCGACCGCTCAGATCCGCTGGTGCACCTCGATGTGACCTATCACGTCGGTTCATCCCGCGAGACGGTCGGCAAGTCCGGTTTTGCCCACTTCTTCGAGCACATGATGTTCCAGGGCTCGAAACACGTCGGTGATCAGGAGCATATGCGGATCATCAACGAGGCCGGTGGTGATATGAATGGCACCACCAACAAGGACCGCACCAACTACTACGAGACTGTGCCTGCCAACCAGCTGGAAAAAGTGCTCTGGCTGGAGGCGGATCGGATGGGCTTCCTGCTCGATGCGGTGAGCCAGAAGAAGTTCGAGATCCAGCGCGCCACCGTCAAGAACGAGCGGGCCCAGCGGGTCGATAACCAGCCGTACGGGCTGGTGAGCGAGAAGGTGGGGGAGACGCTCTATCCGCGCACTCACCCATACTCCTGGCAGCCTATCGGTTACGTGGAAGATCTCGACCGGGTCGATGTGAACGACCTCAAGCAGTTCTTCCTGCGCTGGTATGGCCCCAACAACGCCACCTTGACTCTGGGCGGCGACTTTGACAGCAAGCAGGCCCTCGAGTGGATCGAGAAGTACTTCGGCGCCATCCCGCGCGGCCCGGACGTGGCCGAGCCGACGCCAAAGCCGGTGACTCTGCCCGAGACCCGCTACGTGACGCTGCAGGACAAGGTGCACCTGCCGCTGCTCTATATCAGCTATCCCACTGTCTCCCTTGGCGATCCGCAGGAGCCTGCGCTCGACATGTTTGCCGACGTGCTGGGCGGCTCCGCCAGCTCCATGCTCTACCAGTCGCTGGTTAAAACCGGCAAGGCGATCGATGTGGGGGCGTCCCACTACTGCGAAGAGCTGGCCTGTACCCTGACCGTCTACGCCTATCCCAACCCGTCACAGGATGGCAGCCTCAAGACCCTCAAGGGGGCGGTGGACAAGGTGATCGGCGAGTTCGCCCAGCGCGGCCTCAAGCCGGAAGATCTGGAGAAGGCGATCGCCAAGTATCGCGCCTCTGCCATTTGGGGTCTGGATAGCGTCTCCGGCAAGGTGAGCCAGCTCGCCATGGGTCAGGTGTTTGCCCAGGATCCCAACTATGTGTTCAAGACTCTCGATGCCATCGGCAAGGTGACACCTGAGCAGGTGAAGGCCGCCTACGACAAGTTCATCGCAGGCAAGCCGGCGGTGGTGCTGAGCGTGGTGCCCAAGGGCAAGACCGAGTGGCAGGTTGCCACCCCGAACTTTACCCCCGCCAAGCGCGAGCTGCCGGATTACAGCAAGCATGACGAAGCGCTGGCCGAACGACCGGTAAAAGACAATTTCGATCGCAGCGTGCAGCCCAAGGCGAGCGAGGCGGTGAGCGTCAAGGTGCCTGCCATCTGGCACGGCAAGCTCGACAAGAACATCGAGATCATCGGTACCAAGAGTGACGAGATCCCGGCCGTCTCCATTATGATCGCCCTGCCAGGCGGCATTCGTGCCGAAGATAAGGGGCAGCTTGGACTGGCCAATCTGACCGCCGCCATGATGGGGCAGGGCACGGTGCGCCTGACCGAGGCTCAGCTGAGCGACGAGCTGCAAAAGCTGGGCTCAAGCATCGATGTCTCCAGCGCCCAGTACAACAACCTCATCACCGTCAGCTCGCTGGCGGACAAGCTGCCCCAGACGCTGGCGCTGGTGCGCGAGGTGCTGGAGCGCCCGGGCATGCGGGAGGCGGACTTCGAGCGGGTCAAGGCGCAACTGCTGCAAGGGATGCAACAGGCCCAGCAACAGCCCGAGTGGCTGGCCGGGCAGGCGTTCCGCGAGCTGGTCTACGGCAAGCAGAACCGCCTCGGTCAACCTACCGACGGGGTTGCGGCCGATGTGGCCAAGCTGACCCTGGCGGACGTGAAGCACTTCTATCAGGCCTACTACAACCCCACCAACGCCAAAGTGGTGGTGGTCGGTGATGTGGGCCAGAAGCAGATCGAGGAGCAACTTGGCTTCCTGACCGAGTGGAAGGGGGCCACGCCGACCCTGGGGGATCTCAAGCTCAAGGGTGAGCAGGCCAAGCCAGGTATCTATCTGGTCGACAAGCCGGGGGCGCCCCAGTCGGTGATCCGTATCGGTCGTCGCGCCATGCCGTTCGATACCACGGGGGATTACTTCACCGCCGGGCTGATGAACTTCAACCTGGGTGGCAACTTCAACAGCCGCATCAACCTCAACCTGCGGGAAGACAAGGGCTACACCTACGGCGCCAGCTCCGGTTTCTCCGCCAACCGCGAGGTAGGCACCTTCGCCACCGGCGCCAATGTGCGGGCCGATGCAACCGTCGATGCCATCCGCCAGTTCCTCAAGGAGATGGACAACTACCGCAAGAGCGGCCCGACCCCGGTCGAGCTGGCCTATATGCGCAGCGCCGTCTCCCAGCAGGATGCCCTCTCTTACGAGACCTTGGGCCAGAAGGCGGGCTTCCTGCTGCAGATGGTGATGTATGACCTGAAACCGGACTATGTGCAGGCCCAGAACAACCTGATCAAGACGGTGTCGCCCGAGGCGCTGAAAGCCAGTGCCGCCCGTTGGCTCAATCCGGCCGACATGGTGATCGTGGTGGTGGGAGACAAGCAAAAGCTTGAAAAACCCCTGAAGGAGCTTCATCTTCCCATCTATCCGCTGCAGTTGCCGTAACTGACGCTTTATAAAAATCAAGAGCCGCCCCGGATGGGGCGGCCTCACATGAGCCGTGAATATGACTACAACAAGCTTGTCGCTCACCGAGTTGCTGAATGCGTTGGGATCACCGGAGCGCCTCACCGCGCTCAAGGGGATCCGGCGCGGGATCGAACGTGAATGCCTGCGCATCACGCCGGATGGCCGACTCGCCCAGAGTGACCATCCCCGGGCGCTGGGCTCGGCCCTGACCCATCCCAATATCACTACCGACTACTCGGAGAGCCTGCTGGAGTTCATCACCCCGGCCACCGACTCCATCGACAGCCTGATGGAGCAGCTCGGCGACATCCATCACCATGTGATTCAGCATCTGGGTGACGAGCGGATTTGGCCGCTCTCCATGCCCTGCTTCGTCGGCGGGGAAGAGAGCATCCGGCTGGCCCAGTACGGCAGCTCCAATATCGGCAAGATGAAGACTCTCTACCGTCAGGGCTTGAAGAACCGCTACGGCAGCCTGATGCAGGTGATCGCCGGGGTGCACTTCAACTTCTCCATGCCCGACAGCTTCTGGAGCGAGTGGCAGGATCTGGTATGCGAAGGGTGCTGCAGCCAGCGCTTTATCTCCGACAAGTACATGGGGCTTATTCGCAACGTCTACCGCTTCGGCTGGCTGGTGCCCTATCTGTTCGGCGCCTCCCCGGCCATCTGCGAATCCTTCCTCAAAGGGCGCAAGAGCAACCTGCCGTTCGAGAAGACCGGCAAGGGCACCCTCTATCTGCCTTACGCCACCGCGCTGCGTCTCTCCGATCTCGGTTACACCAACAGCGCCCAGGCTGGGCTCAAGATCAGCCACGACAATCTGCCGGCCTATGTCAGCAGCCTGCGCCGCGCCATCAACACCCACAATCCCGACTTTGCCAAGATCGGGGTCAAGGTGGATGGGGAGTATCGTCAGCTTAACGACAACGTGTTGCAGCTGGAGAATGAGCTCTACGCCCCGATCCGCCCCAAGCGCACCCCGCGCAGTGGCGAGAAGCCCTCGGATGCGCTGGATCAGCGCGGCATCGAATACATCGAGCTGCGCACCGTGGACGTCAACCCCTTCACCCCGCTCGGCATCGACGCAGATCAGATCCGCTTCTTCGACCTGTTCCTGGTCTGGTGCCTGCTGTGCCCCTCTCCGGTGCTGAGTGACGAGGAGATTGCCCGCAACCGCCGCAACCAGAACAAGGTGGTGCTGGAAGGGCGTCGTCCCGGCCTGACGCTGGAAGATGAGCAGGGCAATGCCATTGGCCTAAAAGAGTACGGCCTCAAACTGTTCGACGAGCTGGCTCAGGTTGCCGATCTGCTGGATCGCTGCTGCGGCCGCAACCGCTATCGCGAGACGCTGGCGATGCATCGGGAGAAGCTGCTCAATCCCGAGCTCACCTACTCCGCCCGCATGCTCAAGGAACTGCTGGAGAGTGGCAAGGACAACGGCTGCTACGGCGACAAGCTGGCGACCCGCTATCGCGAGGAGCTGCTGGCAGGGGAGCTGCAGTACTGGGATGAGGCCTACTTTGCCGGTGAGGCGAAGGATTCGCTGGCCAAGCAGCGCGAACGCGAGCGCAGTGACAGCCTGTCGTTCGATGACTTCCTGGCCGACTACTTCGGAACCAGTACCACCACGGCCTGAAGGCGGCTTCGTACCAACCAAAGTGCCAACAAAAAGCCGCTCGAGTGAGCGGCTTTTTTATTCCTCTGAACCTGAGCGATATCAGACGTGGTTGTACATGGCCTCGATTTCGCTCTGGTATTTTGCCTCGATGATCTTGCGGCGCAGCTTCATGGTGGGGGTCAGTTCACCCAGCTCCATGGAGAAGGCGCTCGGCAGCAGGGTGAACTTCTTCACCTGCTCGAACTTGGCCAGCTCTTTTTGCAAGTCGGCGATGCGTGCTTCGAAGAACTCCATCACCCGGGAGTGGCGCAGCAGCTCGGTCTTGCACTGGTACTGCAGGTTGATGGAGCGGGCGTACTCCTCCAGCGACTCGAAGCAGGGGACGATCAGCGCAGAGACGAAGTGGCGGGCATCGGCGACGATGGCGATCTGCTCGATAAAGCGATCCTTGCCGATGGTCCCTTCCACCAGCTGCGGTGCCACGTACTTGCCGTTGGAGGTCTTCATCAGCTCCTTGAGGCGCTCGGTGAAGTAGATATTGCCCTGGCTGTCGAGCTCACCGGCATCGCCGGTACGCAGGAAGCCATCTTCGGTCATCACTTCGGCAGTCGCGTCCGGCTTGTTGTAGTAGCCGCGCATCACTGTGGGGGAGCGCACCAGCAGTTCGTTGTTCTCACCCAGCTTCACCTCGATGCCGTTGAGTGCCGTGCCGATGGAGCCGAGCTTGAACTGGCTGTCTTCGTAGCAGCAGACGGTGGCGGTGGTTTCGGTCATGCCGTAGCCGTACTTGAGATTGAGCCCCATCGCCTGGAAGAAGAGGTTCACATCGTCGGCCAAGCGGGCGCCCGCCACTGGCAGGAAGCGGGTACGACCGCCGAAGCGGGCGCGCAGCTTGCGAAACACCAGTCGCTCGGCGAGCCAGAGCTGGCCGTAGAGCAGCAGGGAAGCGGACTTGCCCGCCTGACGGGTGGCAACCATCTGTTTTCCGACCTTGGTCGCCCAGCCAAACAGGGCGCGACGCAGAGCCGGAGCCTGAGCAACTTTGGCCTGGATCATGGCATAGGCCTTCTCGTAGAGGCGCGGCACGGCGCACATCACGGTCGGCTGCACCTCGCCAATCACATCCATCACCTTCTGCGGATCGCGGATATAGACGTTCTCGGCACCACAGTAGAGCACGTAGTAGCTCCAGGCCCGCTCGAACACGTGGCTGAGCGGCAGCATGCAGAGCGAAACATCCTGCTGATTGAGGTCGAGGCGGCTGTTGTGCATCTCGAAACAGGCGGCGATGTTGCTGAAGTCGAGCATCACCCCCTTGGGCTCGCCTGTGGTGCCGGAGGTGTAGATCAGGGTCAGCAGATCATCCATCCGGTACTGGGTTTCCCGTACTCGCAGCTCTTGCTCGCTGGGCTGATGGTTGCCGGAGACCAGAAATGTCTGGAAGTGGCTCGCCTGCTCGCAGCCGCGCAGGTTGACGCTGCCGTCGAGGGCGATGAGCTGGCGGATCTCGCCGCTTTCAATCAGTTGCAGCGCCTGATCGAACTGAGGTTGTTCGCCAACGAACAGTACCTTGATGCCGGCATCTTTGACGATGTAGCGCAGCTGATCGAGCGTGCTGGTGGGGTAGATAGGGACGCTGACACCGCGGGCGGCAAGGATGCCGAGATCGGCCTGGGTCCACTCCGGCATATTGCGGGCATAGATGCCGACCATTTCGGTTGGCTGGTGGCCGGCACGGATCAGCGCCTGTGCGCAGTAGTCCATGGCTTGGCCCAGAGTACGCCAGCCGATGGCGCGCCACTGGCCATCTTGCTGAACCCGCAGGGCAGCCTTGTTGCCAAGCTGGGCAATACGTTCACGCATCAGTCGAACCAGATGAAGCTTCGGCATCAGTTAAACATCCTTTAATTACAGTTGTACGCCCGCGAGGGCACTAAAAATCGGGCTAGAGTTTAAACTCCAACATTACGGCTTACAAGTGTTCGCCGTTTGTCTTGGATCACAAAGAGCGCAAATAGCTCTCCCTTTGCGCAAACTGGCCGATACTGCTAGGAGGCAGAGAGAGGGTTAACGATATGAATCTGTGGGTGAAAGGGGCGTTGGCCGCGGTCGGGCTGATGGTGGTGGGGGGGGCTGCGTTTTGGTTCTTTGCCGGAACGTCATCACAGGGGCCCGCCAATCCCTGGTATCAGGGGGCCGAGGGGTATCAGCAGGCGCAGCAACAGGCGCTGGCGTTGGGCTATCCGCTGCTCTATGTGCTGGAGACCCCCAAGTGCCGCCGCTGCGGCGATCTGGAGAAGAAATTCTGGCAGAGCAAGGAGATGGCTGGCCCGCTTGCCCGGCTGGTGAAGGTGCGGCTCAACCCGGGCAAGGGGGATGGCAGCGAGCAGATCCTGCGCCGCTTTCCCAAAGTCGCCACACCGCCCGGCATCTATATCCAGCAGCCGGGCCAGCCCCTCAGACCCATCAAGATAGTGGTGGATATCGACCAGATCTGGATGCCGGGGAAAACCTGGCAGCGGGGCTTCTATATGCCGCTCTCCGGTGCCGGATTCGAGGCGGTGGTGCATACCACCCTGGCCTTGCAGGATCCCGCGCTGGGCAACGCCCCCCTCGATTGAGGGGGGACAAAAGGCTTGGGCGCGACGAACAGGCTGGATCAGCCGAAATCGAACAGTCGCGACATCAGCACCGCATCTTCCCTGTCGTTGCCGGTGCCGTAGTAGTCGGCGCGGCGGCAATACTCGGCAAAACCGGCGCTCTCGTAGAGGTTGATGGCGGTCTGGTTACCGGCCCGCACCTCGAGAAACCAGGCCTCAGCCCCGGCTTGCTTGCTGCGCGCCAGATAGGCTTGCAACAGCGCCCGTCCCAACCCCTTGCCCTGAAACGCCGGATGCACGCAGATATTCATCAGCGAGCTGTCACCGGCCACCAGATCCGAGATATAGAAGCCCGCCGGGCGACCATCGACCAGCATCAAGCCGTTGAGATAGCGAGGACCGAAGCAGGAGAGCAGGTTGGCCTCACTCCACGGCTCCTTGTGGGCGGCTTGCTCGATGGGGTAGACAAGGTCGAAATCGCTCTTGAGCAGGGGACGAAACTCAGGCATGGGGGCTCCGGATGGCAAGATGTTGGGCACTGGGGTTGGCAGAGGCGGCATTTGTAAAATCAGGTAAAAAGAGCGGCATCACAGTGGGACTTGGCGGCATGATGCAGGATCACGCCGCGTTGGCCGCAAGGTGTTGGCGCAGTTGTTGCCACAGGGCGCGCTTTTGCGCGGCGCTGGGGGTGAGCGGGCAGATCAGCGCATTTGGCTGCGCGGGGTTGGCCTCCGTCAGCCAGAGCAGAGGGGAGGCGCCCGCCGTTTGCAGATCGGCAGGCGGCAGCTCGCTGAGCAGTGAGACCTCGTCGGGGGTCATGCCGAGCAACTGGCAGATATCCGCCAGCAGCGTGGTGGCAGGCAGCTGAGGCGCCAGCAGCCAGAGTTTGCCGCTGGGTAGCGGAGCGCGGGTGGCCGGTGCTGTCTGGTCGGGCTGCACGGCATCTTGCGCAAGCTCGGGAGCGGGAGCTGCGCCCAGCAATGCCGGACGACGCAGTTGCCAGCTTTGAATGCCCATGCGGGCCAACATGCTCTGACGAACGGGATCTTGCATTTGAGGCGACTCACTCTTGATCTGCATTGGGGAAAATTGTGTTGCGCAGGGTACACTCGAACCGCTTTTGCTGCACCCTTTGCAACGCATCATCTGGCGCATGCGGGCATGGTACTCATCACGACACTGGCTATGGATGGGCGCAGCACGCTGCCGATACGGTATCGCACTGCCCTTGCGTTTTTCCCTGCCAGAGGCGGGTATTGTGCGGCAAGAGATACCAGAATAAACATCATAACAAGACAAAACCCAAGGTCGAGCAAATGGATATCGCACCTTGGGGCTAACATCATCCCAGCTTCGGAACACTCTCTATGTCGTCTTTAGCTCAAGCCCAGAACCCTGCGCGTCTTATTCCCATCCAGGAGCGCTTGCCCCGGCTGCTGGCCGCCCTCGGTGAGGGACTCTACGAACGGCAGGATGCCTTGCGCCTCGGTCTGCTGGCTGCCCTCAGCGGTGAGAGTGTCTTCTTGCTGGGGCCACCCGGTATTGCCAAGAGCCTGATTGCCCGCCGCCTCAAGCTGGCCTTTCACGACGCCCGCCACTTTGAATACCTGATGACCCGTTTCAGTACGCCGGAGGAGGTGTTTGGCCCCCTCTCCATTCAGGCGCTGAAAGAGGATGGCAAATATCTGCGTCTCACCACAGGTTATCTGCCTGAGGCCGAAGTGGTGTTCCTCGACGAGATCTGGAAGGCAGGTCCCGCCATCCTCAACACCCTGCTCACCGCCATCAACGAGCGGCAGTTTCGCAACGGAGACAGCCAGCACCCCATCCCGATGCGCTTGCTGGTGACTGCCTCCAACGAGCTGCCGGCACCGGACAGCGGGCTGGAAGCGCTCTACGACCGGATGCTGGTGCGGATCTGGATGGACCGGGTGCAGGAGAAAGCCAACTTTCAATCCATGCTGGCCAGCGATGGCCACGCCCACCAGAACTTGCCGGAATCCCTGCAGATCCGGGGGGATGAGTACGAGCTGTGGCAGAGCCAGATTGAGCAGGTGCGCCTGCCGGATGCCTGTTTCGAGCTCATCTATCAGCTGCGCCAGCAGCTCGACAGCCAGCTGGCCCATCGCTGCTATGTGTCGGATCGTCGCTGGAAGAAGGCGGTACGGCTTATCAAGGCGAGCGCTTTCTTCAATGGCCGCGATGAGGTCGCACCGGTAGATCTGCTGCTGTTCAAGGATTGTCTCTGGCATGACGAGGAGTCCCGCACCGCCCTGCTGGAGATGATGACCGAGTTTTCCCGCCTTTACGGCTATCAGCAACTGGCGATGACCCGTCAGCTGCTGGCGTTGCGGGATCAGTTCAAACAGCTCAAACAGAGCGTGGCTCAGCGCCTTTGCACAAAGGCCCGGCAACGCAAGCAGTGGTTTGGTCGGCGGGCTCGGGGCATCGAGATCCCGCTCGCCAATGCCAGACCCTTTGGCAAGCAGGTGCACTTCCATCTGCTCACCCCGGCGCCGCTGGATGGCAGCGATCCCGAACGCCTCACCCGCACCCTGGTGTTCGATCGCACCTTGCTCTCCCACTGGCATCCGACCGGTGAGGCGCTGGTGGGTTATGAGTTCGGCAACCCGAAAGAGGGGCATTACGAGCTGGTGCTGGACGATGAGCTGCGGCTGCAGGTGCTCGATATCCAGCGCCAGCAGATCCCGTTGGTGCTGATGGAGCGCAACGCCATCCCCGAGGTGGTGCTGGCGCCCTGGTTGCAGTCGCTCGACGAGCAGCTGGTTCAGGTCGGCAAGGTGATGCAGGAGCTCAAACAGCAGCGCAGCCTGTTCGAACGTCACCAGCAACACCTCTTTATCGCCCAGCGCTGGCTGCAGCAGGTGGAAGACAGCTTCTTTGTGCTGAACCGGGATCTCGAACTGCTGCGCAGCGAGCTGACCCAGTGGCGCGAGCGGTTGCCAAGGCTGGACGAGTAAGGAGCGCTCATGCTTGAGATCGGCATGCTGGATCTGGGGCTCCTGATTGGCGAAGGGGAGCTTGCGGGTGAGGTGGCGCTCCTGTTGGCGGCCTCACCCAAGATTTCCGAATTTATCAAACGCTCCCCGCTACAGGGCAAGCTGCTGAAAAAGCGCCTGCAGAGTTGGGGCGAGCAGCTTGGTGAGGAGATCCGTCACAAGCCGGTGCCGGTGGCGCTGGAGCAGGAGTACCTGCTCTATCAGGCGCATCGGCAACTGCCGATGACCGAGCTGATTGGTCGCCTGCCCGGCTTGCTGGAATCGCTGGAGCAGTACAGCCCCTTCGCCGGTGAGGCCCGCTCCTTGGTGCGTCAGCTGACGGCCCACCCCACCGAGGGGCTGCGCCAGCTCTTTATCGACAAGTGGCGCGCCAGTCTGGTGGGGAGCCTGCTGCAACTGCAGCAGCAGATCGCCGAAGCGGAGCGGGAGAAGCAGCGTCAGGAGATTGAAGATCAGCTGCTGGCGAGCCGCACCCTGGCCGATGCCCTTGATCCCAACCAGATCTCCGCCGGTGGTTTGTGGGATCTGGCTCAGGGGCACTGGCACAAGCGCAGTCTGGTGCTGGTCAAGCAATACGCCCGCATGTTGCAGCGCGAGCCTTTGCTGGCGGAGATTGCCGGTCTGCTAGGGCGCAGCGAGCGGGATCGGCGGGCGCAGGAGCAACCTGTGCCGCCGGTTCAGGTGCTGGAGTTGGAGCCAGCACCCAGCGACGATGTGCCGGACGATCTGGTGGGGATCCATCAGGCGAACGATCTGATGCGGCTGCTGCCAAGCGAGGCGGTGATGCTGGGGCTACCGGAGCTGGAGCTGGAGTTCTATCGCCGCTATCTGGAGCGGCGTCTGCTCAGCTACCAGTCACGTGGCACCTTGCCGCGTCAACGCATCATGCTGCGCACCCCGGAGCAGGGGGGGCAGCAGTTGCAGCAACGGGGGCCCTTTATCGTCTGCGTCGATACTTCGGGCTCTATGGGGGGATATCCCGAGGAGTGTGCCAAGGCGCTGTTTCTGGCGTTGCTCAAGGTGGCGATGGATGAGAAGCGCGGCTGCTACCTGATGCTCTTCTCCACCGAGGTGGCGACCCTCGAGATCACCGCAGATACCGGGCTGGACAAGGCGGAGCGCTTCCTCTCCATGAGTTTTCACGGCGGTACCGATCTGGTGCCCTGCTTGGAAAAAGCGCTGGCCAAGCTCGATGATCCCGCCTTTGCCAAGGCGGATGTGCTGGTCATCTCCGACTTTATCGCCCAGAGCCTGCCTCATCCCCTGCTCGATCAGATGAACCGCTATCGCCAGCGCCAGACCCGTTTTCACGCCGTCGCCATGTCCCGCCACGCCAAGCAGGCGCTGTTGCGGGTATTTGACAACAGCTGGCTGCTCGATTGCGGCCTGCGCGGCCGACTGCTGCGGCGCTGGCAGCATCACTAGTGACCGGGAGGGGGCAACCCCTCTTGGGTTGTTATCCCGCTCCTCTTTTTCGCTGTGCGTCCCCGCTTTCATTCCAACGCGATGATATCGCAGTAAAATGTGACTAGCCTGCCATTTGGGCTCTCTGTCCGGATGATAGCCTTTACAACCATTGTTACAGGGGAAAAGATGATGATTTTCCGGCATCGGCTTGCCCGATGATCTTTCCCATTGATCCGGAGTGTGTATGAGCCGACTTGCCTTGCTGCTGTTGCTGGCAGTGTTCGGGCTGGCAGCCAAACCCTTGTCCCCCGAGCAGTTGGAAAATGAACTGGGAGGGATGGAGCGGGTCTATCAGCCGATCGAGTTGTTGCGGGAGCGCCTTGCCCGTTTGCAGCGGGACGGCAACGCCTATCCGCCGTCGCAGCAGATGCGGATCAGTCGTCTGGCTTGCTGGGCCCAATCGGCCGATGACATGCAGGAGTCCCGTACCGCCATCGCCAATGCGGAGCGGATGCTGGCCATTGCGCGCGAGCAGGGTGATGACGCCGCCGTGGCGGAGCTGACGATTTGCCGCGGCTGGTTCAATCAGCTGCTCGGCGAGGTAGCGAAGGCTCGTCACGATTACGATGAGGGGCTGCGGCTGGCAAGAGAGGCCGCCTTGCCGAAGCTGGAGGCGCTGGCGCTGGCCCGCCGAGGGGCCATGCTGTCGTTTCAGGGGGTCTCAGGCCAGGGGCTGATGGATCTCACCAAGGCGCACAATATCTATGAGCAGCTGGGGTTGCCCACCTGGTATCACCAGGCGCAGCTCGAGATTGCAGCCACATTTCGTCGTATGGGCCTCTATGCCGAAGCGCTCGCCACCCTCAACCGGCTGAGCGAACACTTTGCCAGGAGCCACGATGGATTTGGCTCGGCAAGGCTAAGTGATCAACTGGCGATGGTCTATCTGCAGACCGGGCGTTATCAGGATGCGCTGGGCGAGCTTGAACGCAGTGCGGCCTTTTATAATCAGCCTCAATATCTGATTGAGCATGCCGAACGCATGGTGATGCAGGCCGAGGCTCTGCTCGGGCTGGATCGCCCCGCTGATGCCGGACGCTTGCTGGCACAAGCGGCGAAGGTGCTCTCTCCCGACGTTGACCCCATCCTCCATGCGCATCTCGAGCTGGTGCGCGCGAGGTTGAGAGTCGAACAGCAGAAACCGGCGCCAGCCTTGCGTGCGCTTGAGAAGATTGAGCCGATTTTGAAGGTGGAAGGGCACGTACGCTTTTTGCTCGAGCTCTACTGGGTACGCAGTCGGGCGCTTGAGTTGCAAGGCGACTATCCGGCGGCACTGGCCGCATTGCGGGAGCATCTGGTGCAGGAGCAGCGGCTCGATCAGCTGTTACGGGAACAGAGCACGGCCTGGGTTCGCGGCGAGTTCGAGCTGGCCCGTCAGGAGGGGGAGAACGAGCGACTGCGAGTCGAGCAGCAGTTGCAGCAGCAGGAGCTGGAGCAGGTCAAGGAGCGTCGTTTCTGGCTGCTGGTGGTGATGGTGCTTTGCGGGGTACTGGCGCTGCTGACGATGGGGTGGCTGCTTGATCGCAACCGTCGGATGCGTCGTCTGGCCTTTACCGATGAGCTGACCGGCATCAACAACCGCCGTCGCGTGCTACGGCAGGGCAGCGATATGTTGGCGCTGGCTCGCAGGCAGGGCACGCCATTTTGTCTGCTGGTGTTCGATATCGATCACTTCAAGCGGATCAACGATACCCTAGGACATCATCAAGGAGACAGGGTGCTGCAATGGGTCTCTCGGGCGGCAGATCGACAGCTGCGACACCAGGATCAGTTGGGGCGTACCGGCGGAGAGGAGTTCTTGATCCTGCTGCCGGATACCAGCCTTGAAGAGGCGTGCCGGGTGGCTGAGCGGATCCGTCACTCGGTCGCCAACCGGGCGCTGCCCGGCATGTCGTACCCGGTAACCATCAGTATCGGATGTGCCTCTCTGCGAGACGATGATCAGGATCTGGCGGCCTTGATCCAGCGTGCCGACAATGCGCTGTATCGTGCGAAAGAGGCGGGGCGCAACCGGGTGGAAACAGACGAGTGACGGGCTGGGTATTGTCACTCAGCAGGATGTCATCGCCATTTGGGAGCACTCTGATACGGCGATGGGACTCGTCCCCTGCGCTCGTTCTTGCCTGCGATGACAGATTGGCAATCACGAGCGCAGAAGACCGTCAGAAGGGCGTTATGCCCAGGCAGTGCCGCCATTGAGGTGAAGCACTTCACCATTCATGTTGTTATTGCTCATCAGGAATAGCGCGGCCTGCGCATAATCCTCTCCCTCTCCCAAGCGTTTCAACGGCAGGCTTTGCGCCACGGCAGCCACTTTTTGTGGGTCATTGCCCAGCGCTTTAAGCAGCATGGGAGTGCGCATGGGGCCCGGGTTGATGACGTTGATCCGACGGGGGGTCAGCTCGGTAACCAGACTGTGAGCCAGCGTTTCAACCGCGCCAGCTGCAACGGCAGGGAGTGCTTTACCTAGTTGCGGGCGGCGCGTCACCATCCCGGACGTGAGCACGATGGAGCCGCGTTCGGACAGTTTGGGTGCTGCGGCGCGGATCGCATGAACACTTCCCCAGAAGCGGCTGTCCATGTTGATTTTCAAATCCTCGATGGCAGCGGTGAGAAAGCTGCCTGGTCGCATGACGGCGGCGGTAATGACGAGATGATCCAGCGAATCCAGCTGGCTGAAAAAGTGATTGACGGAGTCGACGTCGAGAATATCCAGTTGATGGCCACTGGCACTTGGGCCCAGTTCAGCCAGTGCTGTGGCAAGCTGCTCACGGCTGGAACCGCCGATAATGACCTTGGCGCCTTGCTCGATCGCTTGTTGGGCGGTGGCTAGGCCAAGACCCGAGGTACCACCGATAATGACGATCTGTTGATTGTGCAGGGTGGAATGTTTCATGTAATGACCTCTCCATTATGTAGATACGATTTACATATTTGTAGCTGGATAGGGAAAGTCCAAGTATGAAAATTTATCAAGAGTGGTTGTTGCTGGCATGGGGAGGGGGCCAAGTCCACGTGATCCGGATGCTGCCATCCGATTCGGAGTGTTTGATTTTCTGTTCAGTTGGAACCTGTGGAACGGATGTGCGGCCAAATTATCATCTCTTGTCAGGCTGGGTATTTTTCACTCGCGCGGGTATAATGTCGCGCAATTTTGCTTTGACTCAGGCGAGAAGACCCATGTAACGCAACCCTCCTCCCTCTCTCCACCAGGTTGGCAACACGCCAGCTGGCGTGGCTTTCGTTGCGTATACATGTGCCGTGAGCGGCATTCCGGATTTATTCCCACGGTGGCTGATGCCACCGCTCAATAGAAGAACGTTGAATTATGTCAGCTGAATTTCTGAGTGAAGTCTCCAAGAGACGCACTTTTGCGATCATTTCGCACCCGGATGCGGGTAAAACCACCATCACCGAGAAAGTCCTGTTGTTCGGACAGGCCATTCAGCGCGCCGGTACCGTCAAGGGCCGTGGCTCGGGCCAGCACGCCAAATCCGACTGGATGGAGATGGAGAAGCAGCGTGGTATCTCCATCACCACCTCGGTGATGCAGTTCCCCTATGCCGATTGTCTGGTCAACCTGCTCGACACCCCGGGTCACGAGGACTTCTCTGAAGATACCTACCGTACCCTGACCGCGGTCGACTGCTGCCTGATGGTCATCGATGCCGCCAAGGGTGTTGAAGACCGGACCCGCAAGCTGATGGAAGTCACCCGTCTGCGTGATACACCCATCCTCACCTTCATGAACAAGCTGGACCGCGAAGTGCGCGATCCGATGGAAGTGATGGACGAGGTGGAGCGCGAGCTGAAGATCATGTGTGCCCCCATCACCTGGCCTATCGGCTGTGGCAAATCCTTCAAGGGTGTCTATCACCTCTACAAGGATGAGACCTATCTCTATCAGAGCGGTCAGGGCCACACCATCCAGGAGAAGCGGGTGGTCAAGGGGCTGAACAACCCGGATCTGGATGCCGCCGTCGGCGAAGATCTGGCTCAGCAACTGCGTGACGAGCTGGAGCTGGTGCAGGGCGCCTCTCCCGAGTTCGATCACGATGCCTTTATCGCTGGCGAGATGACCCCGGTCTTCTTCGGTACTGCACTGGGTAACTTCGGTGTTGACCACATGCTGGATGGTCTGACTGACTGGGCGCCGTCTCCCATGCCGCGCAAGGCCGAGAGCCGCGAAGTGGTAGCGACCGAGGAGAAGTTCTCCGGTTTCGTGTTCAAGATCCAGGCAAACATGGATCCGAAGCACCGCGACCGTATCGCCTTTATGCGTATCGTGTCAGGTACTTACAGCAAGGGCATGAAGATGCGCCATGTGCGTATCGGCAAGGATGTGAACATCTCCGATGCCGTGACCTTTATGGCCGGTGACCGTGAGCAGGCGGAAGACGCCTTCGCCGGTGACATTATCGGTCTGCACAACCACGGTACCATCCAGATCGGCGACACCTTCACCCAGGGTGAAGATCTCAAGTTCACCGGTATCCCGAACTTTGCACCGGAACTGTTCCGCCGCATCCGCCTGCGCGACCCGCTCAAGCAGAAGCAGCTGCTCAAGGGGCTGGTGCAGCTCTCCGAAGAGGGCGCAGTGCAGGTGTTCCGTCCGCTGATCAGCAACGACCTCATCGTTGGTGCGGTCGGTGTGCTGCAGTTTGACGTGGTGGTTTCTCGTCTGAAGAGCGAGTACAACGTCGAGGCCATCTACGAGGCGGTCAACGTCTCCACCGCCCGCTGGGTGGAAGGCACCGACGTCAAGAAGTTCGAAGAGTTCAAGCGCAAGAACGAGGTCAACCTAGCCCTCGATGGCGGTGACAACCTCACCTATATCGCGCCGACCATGGTCAACCTGCGCCTGGCTCAGGAGCGTCACCCCGACGTGGAGTTCCGCCAGACTCGCGAGCACTGATAACGGTTTGTTTGCCTGTTGGCAGATAATCAAAGAGACCCAGCTTCGGCTGGGTCTCTTGTTTTGTGCCGTTTTGCCTGTTTAAGGAGGGATGCAGGGGGGAATTTTTCAGCATATACCAGTCGCAAGCAACCCTCACCCTAGCCCTCTCCCAGAGGGAGAGGGAACCATCAGAGGTCTGCCTGAAAGATCGCGGAAGTGTTTTTGCCCCCTTCTCCCCTTGCGGGAGAAGGGTTGGGGATGAGGGGGCTACCCCAGTGTCAGCACCATGCAGATCTCGCAATCCCCGTGGCCGGTGCAGCCAAGGGGGCCGGGCAGGTGTTCAAAGCCCAGTGATTCGTAGAGGCTGGTGGCTTCGCGCAGTACCTCAGTGGTCTCCAGATAGCAGCGGCGATAGCCCAAACCACGAGCGGCATCCAGTGCCTGCAACACCAGCCGTTTGCCAAGGCCCAGTCCGCGCAGGGCGGGCATAAAGTACATCTTCTGCAGCTCGCAGACTCCCTCTTCCCCTGCCAATGGCGCGATACCACCACCGCCGAGGATGGAACCGTCCAGCCCTTCGATGACCCAGTAGCGACTCTTCTCCCCCTGATAGCTCTGGGAGAGGGTGTCTAGATTGGGATCGGATACCCCATAGCCCTTGTCTGCGGTGAGGCCATATTCGGCTGATACGGCGCGGATCACCAAGGCGATCTGGGCATTGTCCGCCGCCGTGATGGGGCGGATCTGGTAACCCCGCTGGCGACGGGCGCGGGAGAGGGCGCTGCGATAGAGCCGCAGCCCTTGCCACAGCTGCTCTCGCTCGGGCAGGCTCAACTGCGCCAGCATCTCTTCCATCGCCCCGTCCATCTCCCGGTGCAACTCCAGCAGCATCCCCTGACCGTTGACGGTGAGGCGGGCCTCCTTGCTGCGCCCATCGGAGGGATGCGGGTGCCAGCTGATAAGCTCCCGCTCGGCGAGGCGCGCCAGCGGACGGCTGGCGTTGGATTTGTCGATGTGCAGCTTTTCTGCCAGCTGCTGGTTGGTGGCCGGGGCGTTTTCCAGCTCGATCAGCAGGTGAGCCTCGATGGGGGTGAGGGCCAGATTGCCGCATTGCTGGGAGAGCATGCCGAGTTCGCGAACCAGATCGCGCGACAGGGCGCGCAGGGGACGGGGATCCATATCGTGGTTTCCTTTTTAGTTGTGCATGACAACTAAAATAGCGTAAAAGTTGTAATTCGCAACCTTTTGCTGTGATGACTTGCAGAATATGGGGTGAGCGGCAGCCCCGTTGATTGGGCTGCCGCAGGTGGGGCGGTCGTCAGGCGGCGGCTCTGATAGCGAGCTCCGGGCGGCGGGAGAAGCAGCGGGCCAACAGCAACATGGTGGCGACGCCTATGGTGCCCAGCACCAGCCAGGGGAGGGCCGGTTGTCCCTGTTGCAGCGAGAAGTCATAGAGGGAGCCGCCGCCCACATAGCCGGTCATGCCCCCCAACGCCAGTCCGAGGCGGCTGAAGCCCATGTAGCTGCCGCGGGCTGTGGGGTTGGCCAGCCGGGTCATCAGGGTCTCCCGGGCCGGTTCGCAGATGATGATCCCCAGATAGAAGCAGGCCAGCAGCACGAAGATGCCGGAGAGGGTGCTGACAAAGGCGACCAGCCCTATCCCCACCGTCATCAGCAGGATGCCTGCCATCAGTCGGCTCTCCAGCCGATAGCGCCGCTCGCTGAAACGGGCGATAGGGTAGAGCAGTGCCAGCGACAGCGCCGTTTCCAGGCTGTACATCCAGCCCACTGCCGTGGTGGTGCCGGAGAGCTGCTTGACCAGAATGGGGAAAATCAGCATCACCTGTACCCACAGCATGTAGTAGCCGCTCAGGATCAGCACCAGTCGGCAGAAGGCGCGATCTGCCAGCACCTGTCCCAACCCTTCCCGCATCGGAGTCGGTTTGACCGAGAGGCGGTAGGCGGGCAGCAGGGTCCAGTTGCAGAGAGCCGCCAGGGTGAAGAGTCCGGCGCCCAGCAGGCAGACGTAGGTGAAGTCAAAGCGCAGCAGCCAGCTGCCGAGCAGGGCTCCGGTGACGGCGCCTGCGCTCTCCAGCATCATCAGCAGGGAGATAAAGCGGCCCCGCTCATGGGGACGGGTAAATTTGATCACCAGTGCGGCCCGTGGCGGGTCGAACAGGCAACCGCCCAGTCCGGAGAGGAAGCAGGAAAAGATCAGCATGGCGCCGCTGTCGGCCCAGGCCAGGGTGGCGAAGCCCACCGCCCGCAGCAGCATGCCGGTGACGATGAGCGGGCGGGCGCCGAAGCGGTCGGCAAGCGAGCCGCCGAAGATCCCCAGTCCCTGCTGGGTCAGCTGGCGCAGGCCGAGGGCCAGCCCCACCAGACCGGCGGCCCAGCCGAGTTGATCGACGAAGCGCAGGCTGATCATCGGCATCACCACAAAGAAACCCAGGATCACCAGTGTGGTATCCAGCGCCAGAAACCAGCGTCCCCAAAACCTCGCCCTATCGACCATAACGCCCTCTCATTCACAGATACCTTCATTCTGGAGAGGGTTTAGATATAGTGGTAGACGACAACTACCTATATTTCATATCAGGATTATTTATGTCTATGGATCTGGACGATCTGCAACTGCTGCTGGATGTGGCCGAGCTGGGCAGCTTCAGTCAGGCGGCGGCCATTCGTGGCTGGTCACAGCCGCTGGTGAGCCAGCGGATTGCCCAGCTGGAGGAGAGCCTCGGGGCACCGCTGTTTCAGCGTCATCGGCGCGGGGTGACGCCGACCCGTGCCTGCCAGGAGTTTCTCCCTGCCGCCCGCTCGGCGCTGGCCACTCTGAGTGAAGGACGGTTGGCACTGCAGGGGGCGCCTGCGCTGCCTTGTCTCCGTCTCTCCAGCCTGCCATCCCTCACTTCGGTGGTGTTTGGCTCGCTATTGATGGAGCTGGTGGACGAGCCGTTTGAGATCCGCTGCACCACGGATCACTCCGGCGAGATCATGCAGTCGCTGCTGACCGGCGAGGCCGATATCGGCTTTGTGCTCAAGCGCCCGCCGGTTGCGGGCCTGCAGATGGAGCTGCTCTGCTGCTCCCCCATTATCGCTATCGCCTCGCCATTGCATCCGCTGGCCGGTTGTCACGGCCTCACGCTGGAGGATATTGCCGACCAGCGGCTGGCACCTCAGGTGTGGGGGCCGGGGTGTGACGTCTTTATCCAGCAGTTGCGGCGGCTGCGGCGGGCGGCCAGCCCCCTGCATGCGGTGCAACCCGCCAGTGCAGCGCGGGATCTGGCGCTGGAACACGGGTTTATCACCCTGATGCCGGAGCTGGCCATCAAGCGGGATCTGGAGGTGGGGCGGCTGGTCAGGCTCGATGTGCGCAATCTGCCGCAAGAGCATTGGGATGTGATGATGGCGTGGCGCGGTGGCAAGCGGCCCAACCCGGCCCGGGAAACCGTGTTGGCCACCGCCCGCACGCTGGCGAAACGGTGGCGCAATGAGTAGAGCGATGCGGGACAAGGCCCGCATCGGGTGGATCAGTAGCTGGCCTTGAGGGTTACGCCACTGAACGCGGAAAACCCTGACAGCTGCACATGCCAGGTGCCCGCCTTGGGATTGGTGAACGAGCAGCTTTCGTTATTGCCCCCCTTGTAGGGACGGCAGTCGTAACTGCTGCTGGTGGGGGCGCTGCCAAAGCGGACGTAGAGGTCGGCATCTCCGGTGCCGCCACTGCTGCTGATCTGCAGCGACCTGGTGCCCGCCGGTACGTTCAGGGTGTAGTTGAGCTTGCCACCCTTGCTGGCGGCGAGGTTGCTCACTGGCACGCCGTTTTGCAGCACATTGTCGCTCGGTGGCGGCGTGGTGCCGCAGCTGGCATCAACCCCGACGGTCTGGAAGGCCCGTGCTACATCCGCCTGACTGTAACCCAGATCAGCGGTCGCCCGGCTGACGCCGCAGGCCCCTTGCTGGTAGTTGGTGTTGGCGCCCCAGTAGAGGCGGTTGGCCAGCAAGAACACTTCAAATGCCTTGCGGGTGTTCCAGCCGCTGCTGGTGGCGAGCAGGTAGAAGGCACGGTTGTAGACCCCGGAGCTGTGGTGTACATCCATCCCCTCCTGATAATCCGCCGCATGGCCGATGGATCTGCCATCCCGGGTCGGATCCTCGAAGTAACGCAGGGAGCCGTTACCCTTGAAGATCTGGGCACCGACCAGCCAGTCGTTGCTCCCCTTCATGTAGAACTCGGCCGCTTCACCCGCCATATCGGAGAAGGCCTCGTTGATGCCGCCGGATTGTCCTGAATAGATCAGCCCGGAGTTCTGTTCGGTGAAGCCGTGGCTCACCTCGTGGGCCGCCACATCGAGGCTCACCAGCGGGTGGAAGGTGGTGGCGCCGTCACCGAAGGTCATCTGGCTGCCATCCCAGAAGGCGTTCTCGTAATTCTTGCTGTAGTGAACCCGCATCTTCAGTTTGAAGGTGAGGGGCGCCGTGTTGTACCAGTTGCGGTACATGTCGAACACCACGTTGCCGAAGTAGTGGGCGTCGTTGAGGGGCGAGTAGGCGCCGTTGATCTCCTTGACCCGGTTCTCCGGACAGGTGAACTGGTGGATGGCGCCGCCTGAGGTGGCGTGGTTGAGGTTGATGGTATCGACGTTGGGGCTGGTCATCCGGCAGTTGTCATCCACGATGAGCGGACCAAAGTCGGTGCCGTAGACGTATTTGCCGGTCTTGATGTTGCCCCCGGGGCCAGTGGCATCCTTGTGGTTGATCCCCTCCCAGCGTTTGAGCTCCTCACCGCTCTGGGCATCAAGAATGACGAAGGGGCGACTTGGCTTGTCACCTTCGGCGATGAAGGAGACCTGATAAACCAGCCGGGCCAGCCCGTTCTCATCCTGCATCACGTAGAGTTTGACCTGCTCGTTGCTCCCCTTGCTGCCCGCCTTGGCCTTGCTGGCGGCATCCTGTGGCGAGAGGGTGGCGGCCGGGCTTGCCACATCCTGATCGATCTGGCGCAGCATGCGTCCACTGGCCTGTTGCAGCTGGCCGTTCAGGCTCTTGTCAACCACCACCACCTGACCCATTACCGGGATGCCGTTCCAGACCTGCTCGTAGCGGATCCGCTGCTGGCCGTTGGGCAGCTTGACCACCCGCACCTGACGAAACTCGCCATCTTCCAGCTGCAAGGTACCACTCGCGGCACTGAGGCCTGTCATGGCCCGGATGCCGTTTGCTGTTACGTTGATCTCTACCTCTTGCGCCGCCAGTGCGGCGCTTCCCCAGCAGGCCAGCGCAACGGCCAGATAAATTTTATTCATCTCTTCTTTCCTTAAATCGATGAGGTTGATAAACCGACCGAAGGTCGGGCGTTTTGAAGCTAGTGCCGGTGGGGGAAAGTGCCCCCTGTCAAAAGTGACAGCGCAGCACAAAGGGGTAGCAGGATCTGCCAAAGTGCCGTTTGGGGGCATTCTTCGGCGCCATGTGGAGAGCATTATCCGGTTTCAGACACCCACCCTCCTCTTTTGAGGGAGGATAGATCGTGCGCTGTCACCCTCTGCGAAGCCTGCCGGAGGAGGGCCGTAAAAGTGGCTGGCGCGGCCAGTGGCGATTGGCTACATTGGGTGCTGGTTCGCGATTTGATCACTGATTTGAAAGGAGAATCCCATGTTTTCATGGCAGTTGGACGACGAGCTTGCGCTGCTCTTCTTGCAGCCCGATATGGCGAGCGAACTGTTTGCCCTCTGCAATGACAACCGGGAGTACCTCTCCCAGTGGCTACCCTGGCCGCCACTGATCCAGCGCCCCGTCGACAGCACCCTCTTCATTTGCAGTGCCATCGAGAAGTTCGCCCGCGGCGAGGGGCTCACCACCGCCATCGAGTATCAGGGGGAGGTGGTCGGCGTAATCGGTTACAACAGCATCGATCATGACCTTGGCAAGGTGGTCATCGGTTACTGGCTGGCGGAGCGCTGGCAGGGCAACGGCATCATCACCCGGGCCTGTCAGGCCCTGATCCATCACGCCTTCGAGGAGATGGGGATGGAGACGGTGGAGATCAGCGCTGCCACCGATAACGAGCCCAGCAGAGCCGTCTGTGAACGGCTCGGGATGCAGCAGGAGGGGGTGACCCGTCGCGCAGAGCGGCTGGGCAACCGGATTGTGGACCATGCCCACTACAGCTTGCTGCGTGACGAGTGGCTAAGACAGAGGGAGTCCTGATGGCGCTGCCACATATCAAGACGGCCCGCACCCACCTGACCATACTGTCGCCGGATCAGGCCCCCATGATGCTCGACTTCTACCGGCGCAACCGCGCCCATCTCGCCCCCTGGGAGCCGCTTCGGGACGAGCAGTTTTACACCCTCTCGTACTGGCATGCCCGGCTGCAGGACAGCTACAGCCAGTTCTTCAACGGCACCGGTGTCAATCTGGTGGCCCTCGATCCGGCTGGCGAGCGGGTGATCGCCACCTGCAATTTCAGCAATATCCTGATGGGAGTCTTCAAGGCGTGTCATCTGGGCTATGCCATCGACCAGCAGCATCAGGGGCAGGGGGTGATGAGAGAGGTGCTGTCAGCCGCCATCGACTACCTGTTTCAGGAGCACGATCTGCATCGCATCATGGCTTGCTATATGCCTGCCAATCAGCGTAGCGGTGCCTTGCTGGAGCGGCTCGGCTTCGAGCGGGAAGGATTCGCGCGGGCGTATCTGATGATCAATGGTTGCTGGGAGGATCACATCCTCACCTCGCTGATTAATCCGGCGCCCTGAGCGATAGATAAAAAAACGGGCCCGAAGTTGCCTTCGGACCCGTCTTCGAATGAGGTGCAGGCTTAGTTGGCCTTGGCATCGCTCACTGCAGCTTCAACCTTGGTAGCGGCTTCGGTAGCAGCTTTTTCTACGGTTGCAGTCGCTTCAGAGGTGGCCTTCTCTACGGTAGAGGTGGCTTCGCTAGCGGCTTTTTCTACAGTGGCAGCAACTTCGGCGGCCGGAGCAGCAGCAGGAGCGGCAGCTTTTTCTTCTTTCTGACCGCAAGCAGTCAACATCAGACCCAGGATACCGGCTACCAGTACTTTGTTCATGTGCATTCCCTCAAATAAATATGGAGAGATGGTCTGTGCAACCATCACAGCGCCCACCGTTGCCCGGTATTGAAACAAGAAGCCGGGAGGCAGCAGGCGGCCGCAATATAGCCCCATTAGTTACCGATGAAAACGGATATCACAATGACATTTTTTCGTGCCGTGGATAAAAAGCTCCACTGCAACGACTGATATCAATACAAGATGCCGCTAAATGGTGCTGATTGCACAATAAAACACCACATTGCTGCCATCTTGTGGCGGTTTAACAAGGTCAAGGTTGGTCAATAGCGGCCGATGACCCGCACCTTAGTCAGACAGCTTCTGACAGGGCAGCCGTTTTCCCTCAAGGTGGCTCTGACGGGCCAGATCCAGCAGCGCCATCACCGCCAGCGCTTCACTTGCTGGCACCGGGTTGCTTCCCTCGCCCTTGATGGCGGCGCAGACACCGCGATAGTAGGCGCCATAATCCCCCGCCTCACCCACCAAGCTCTGCTGCTGTAACTGACCATCGACAATGCGGCTGAGCTGACCGGGTTCACTATCAATGCCCCAATCCGCCGCCGGTGGCCGCTTGCCCAGCTTGAGCTGATCTTCCTGCACATCCATACCGAATTTCACGAATGAGCCCTGGTTGCCGTGAATGACAAAGCGCGGCATGGTGGCTGAAACCAGACAGCTGCCATGCAGAATAACCCGCAGAGCACCGTAACCCAGTACCACATGGAAGTAGTCGTCCGCCAGTGCGCCAGTGCGCTGCTCGGCCAGATCGGCCTGCAGCCAGTCCGGTTGGCCGAACAGCTGCAGTGCCTGATCCAGCACGTGGGGGCCGAGATCGAACCAGAGGCCAGAACCCGGGCCACCCGCTTCGCGCCAGCGCTGGCGCACTTCGGGGCGATAGCGATCGAAGTGGGATTCGAACTGGGCGATCTGCCCCAGCGTCCCTTCGGCAATCAAACGGCGCACGGTAAGGAAATCCCCGTCCCAACGACGGTTGTGGAAGATACTGAGCAGCCGCTGCTGCTTTTCGGCCAGCTCGACCAGCGCTTGCGCCTCGGCCAGATCCAGTGCAAAGGGCTTGTCGATCACCACATGTTTGCCTGCCAGCAGCGCCTGGCGGGCGAGGGGGGCATGGGTGTCGTTGGGGGTGGCAATCACCACCAGATCGACGGTCTCATCGCTCAGTACCTCCTCCAGTGAGCCGACCCGGCAGCCGGGCAGATCGGCCTGCACCTTGGCGGCATCGCGGCTCACTACCCAACTCAGGGACAAGCCCGGCGTGGTGGAGAGGAAGGGGGCGTGGAAGGTCTTGCCTGCAAAGCCATAGCCCACTAGGGCTGCGTTGAGAGTGTGGCTCATCGGGAGTTCTCCGCTGACATCGAGTGAGTGGGGTTGCCATCGCAGGCAATCTGCCGGATGGCCATATGCTGTAAAGGCGATACAAACGAGAAGGGGGCCGATGGCCCCCTGAGTGTGCCCATCAGAGCACAGGATTTATTGCAAACACAAGCGGCGACCGCGTCGGGTCATCAGCATCACCAGAGGCGGCAGCAGCAGCCACATATGCAGTGCCAGCTGGCTGAGCGGGTCGTGCATCAGGGCACCGGTCAGGCCAACCAACGCGCCGGAGCCGCTCATCTGGAACAGGCCGAGCAGGGCCGCTGCGGTACCGGCGCAGTGGCCGAACGGTGCCAGCGCCATCCCGGCGGCCGAGCCCAGAATCATGGCAAAGCCGATGCTGGAGAGGAATACCGGCCCCATCATCGCCAGCGGATGCTCGATATGCATGGCCAAAGTCAGGATGATAGCCGAGAGCATCAACACCAGCAGGCCGATGCGCAGGGTGCGTCTTGGCCCCACCTTGGCGATAAAGCGCGGCGCCATGAAGCAGGCCAGAATGTTGAGCGCGGCGTTGGCGGTAAACCAGTAGCTAAAGCCGCTCATATCCAGCCCCAGTTTCACCATCAGCTGCACCGGTGCGGCGGTGACATAAGCGAGGATCACCGCCATCGCCAGCATGCACAGCGCCGCATTGAACAGGAAGCTGGGGGAGCGCAGCACCGGGCTGTAGCGAGACCAGCTGATGAGGGCCCCTTCGCTGCGGGTCTCCTCCGGGCGGGTCTCCGGCATCCGCCACATCAGCCAGCTGCCGACGATGAGCGCATAACCGGCCATAAACCAGAAGTTGGCAGACCAGCCCGCTTTGGCGGTGAGCCAGCCACCGAGCAGGGGGGCCAGCGCAGGAATAAAACAGATGGCGCCATTGAGATAGGAGATCATCTGGCCGCTCTTTTTCGGGCCGTAGCTGTCACGCACCACCGAGAAGGCGGCGACCGAAGTGGCGCAGGCGCCGAAGCCCTGCAGCACTCGGGCCAGCATCAATTCACCGAGGCTGGCGGCAAAACCGGCCCCCAGCGCGCTCAGGCCATAGAGCAGCACGCCGCCCAGCGCGATGGGCTTGCGACCGTAGCGATCGGCCAGCGGGCCAACAAGCAGTTGCCCCAGTCCCATGCTGAACAGGAACCAGGTGATGGTGCCCTGCATCAGAGTTACTTCGGCGCCCAGTTGCTCGGCCATCTGCGGAATGGCGGGCAGGTAGATGTCGATAGCCAGCGGACTGAACAGCACCAGTAGTACGAGTAAAAGTATCAATGGCATCTGTCACCTCTTTAGTCAGCCAGGTTAATGAATTGGGGCGCGAGTCTACTGACTCACAGTAATGAATAGAAATGGTATTTAATCACTTTGGTTATTCCATTATGGAAACATGTATTAAAAAGCTGGTTATTCGATGGCGGCAAATCCCCCGTAACCCCATCACAGCGGGTGTAATTGGCGCTTTTACTAAACGCTTGCGCCGCATAGAATGCGCAGATTATTTTTGCGGAGGTGCTCGATGAACAAGCTTGTCCTGGCAACAGGTAACCAGAAAAAGGTGAAGGAATTGGCCGCCATGCTGGCCGATATGAAGATCCAGGTGATCCCACAGAGCGAGTTTGCGGTCTCCGATGCCGATGAGACCGGCACCACCTTCGTCGAGAATGCCATCATCAAGGCCCGCCACGCCGCCCGCATTACCGGTCTGCCCGCCGTGGCCGATGACTCCGGTCTGGAAGTCGACCTGCTGCAAGGGCGCCCCGGCGTCTACTCCGCCCGTTTTGCCGGTGTGGGTGCTGGCGACAAGGCCAACATCGAGAAGCTGCTCGGTGAGCTGCAAGGTGCCCCCGAGTATCTGAAGAGCGCCCGCTTCTGGTGTGTGCTGGTCTATATGCGCCACGCCGACGATCCCACTCCCATCATCTGTCAGGCGAGCTGGGAAGGGATGATCATCGACGAGCCGCGCGGTCAACATGGCTTTGGCTATGACCCCGTCTTCTTCGTGCCGGATCACGACTGCACCGCCGCCCAGATGCCAGCCGAGCTGAAAAACCAGCTGAGCCATCGCGGTCAGGCGCTGGCCAAGCTCAAAGCGGCGCTGGCTGCGGCGCACTGAGTCACTTCGCCACCTTGTTGGTTACACACGGTCAATCACACATAGTCATCTACAATGGGGGCCTTGAGCCCCCGTTTTATTGGAAGCCCCATGCTGCAACTGCCGCCGCTCTCTCTCTATATTCATGTGCCCTGGTGCGTCCAGAAGTGCCCTTACTGTGACTTCAACTCCCATGCCCAGAAGGGGGAGTTGCCTCACCTCGAATATGTCGCCGCCCTGCTGGAGGATCTGGATCAGGATCTGAAGTGGGCGCAGGGACGGCCGCTCTCCTCGATCTTTATCGGCGGTGGCACTCCCAGCCTGTTGACGGTGGAGGCGATGCAAACCTTGCTGGACGGGGTGCGGGCCCGCATTCCGCTCACCGCGGATTGCGAGATCACCATGGAAGCGAATCCGGGCACGGTGGAGGCGGACAAGTTCGCCGGTTTCCAGCGCGCCGGCATCAACCGTATCTCCATCGGGGTGCAGAGCTTCCAGCAGGAGAAGCTGACCCGCCTCGGCCGCATTCACGGCCCGGAAGAGGCGCGCAAGGCCGCCGCACTGGCCCACACCATCAAGTTGCCTACCTTCAATCTGGATCTGATGCACGGTCTGCCGGATCAGAGTCTGGATGATGCCCTTTATGACCTGCAGCAGGCGATCGACTGCGCCCCGCCGCACCTCTCCTGGTATCAGCTCACCATAGAGCCGAACACAGCATTTGCCTCCAAACCGCCCAAACTGCCGGAAGATGACACCCTGTGGGACATCTACGAGCAGGGCCACGCCATGCTCACAGCCAGCGGTTATCGCCAGTACGAGATCTCGGCTTACGCCAAAGAGGGCTACCAGTGCCATCACAACCTCAACTACTGGCGCTTTGGTGACTATCTGGGGATCGGCTGTGGTGCTCACGGCAAGGTGACTGATCTCGCGAACCAACAGATCCTGCGCACTGCCAAGGTGAAGCATCCGAAAGGGTATCTGGATAAGAGTCGCCCCTATCTGGACGAGCAGTGGCAGGTGACGGCAGACGATCTGCCGCTCGAATACTTTATGAACCGCTTCCGCCTGTTTGAACCGGCCCCCAAGGCGGAGTTCGAGGCCTATACCGGCTTGCCGTTGGAGCGGGTCGAGACGGTGCTCGCCATCGCCCAAAGCAAGGAGCTGATCGAGGATCTGGGAGAGAGCTGGCAGCTCACTTCTCTCGGCCATCGCTATCTCAACGTGCTGCTCGAACTGTTTATGGATGAGTGAGCGGCCTGTTGAGGCGCAACTTTGAGGTGGTGAGTTGGCGTTGCCATATCGCTTCTTCTGTCAAAACAATCAGGGCGCCAATGGCGCCCTGATTGTTTTGGTCGGTAGAAACCCGCTCAGCAGCAGACGCGGATCATCTGCTGTTGGCCGGGCTCCCACCGCTTGCCGAATTTGGCCTTGCGCTGGTAACTCCCCTTGCCCTTCTTGTTGCGCTCGACCCGGCTGCGAAACAGGGGATCGGAGAGCAGGGCGTGCAGATGGTTATCCTTTATCTCGCCGCGCTGATGGGCATAGCGGCCCCCTTGCGCATCTTCCTCACGGGGGAGGACGGGTTGGTCGACCCGGATCTTGGCCATGATGGCTCCTCTTCTTTTCTCTTGGTGTGTTGATTCTTGTGTCTGGATGGTGGTTTTCGCTGCGGGCGCCTGTTCAGCTGAGCGCCCGGTAACCGGATGCACTGGCACCGGTTAAAAACGCGGCGATTTTGTCACCAAATCGCCGCCCGAGCAATGCGTCGGCGGCGCCGAGTCAGTCACACTGAGCCAGGCACGCTCAGTCAGGCATACCATGTCAGCCGTGAACCGGGTCATGCTGGTCGTGGTTGTGATGCTCGTGATGGGCCGGGGCACCAGATTCCAGCGTCTCGAGGATGGCGCAGTGCTCCGCCGAGCGGGGGCCGCCGCAGCAGATATTGGAGAGCTCTCTCAGGTTGTCGCGAAAGCGGGTCAGTTCGATGATCTTCTGCTCCACCTGGGCCAGCTTGGTGTCGGCCACTGCTTTCACCTCCTGACAGGTGACTTTGGCCTTGTTGGTATCGAGGTCGAGCAGCTCGCCGATATCGGCCAGCGAGAATCCCACCGACTTGGCGCGAATGATGAACTCCAGCCGCCGCTTGTCCTGTTCACTGTAGAGGCGGTAGCCGGATTCGTTGCGGATCCCCGGTGAGATAAGCCCGTTCTTCTCGTAAAAACGCAGGGTATCTGCCTTGACCCCGCACGCCTTGGCCAGTTCACCGATCCGATACATGCTCTCTCTCCCCTTGAATGTATGCCGCCACAAAAACCGGAATCCACTATCACCCCTTTGCCCATGGATTGCCAGCCAAGGGCATAAAAGGGGCAGATAAACATCTCCTGGCGACCCTTTTTCCCATAAAACACTGAAAGTGAAAACGTTTCGAGAAAATCAAGTGGAAAACGTTTAACGCCGCGCCAAATAAGGCTTTGCTGTTTCAAAAAATCCACCACAGGTCACATTTTTTGTGTAGAATACGCGCCCATAACAGAGCGCCGCACCAAGCGGGCATTTCCTAAAACGCTTTTGCCGGATGTCGGGGCGAGAGTGGTTTGCGAAATCCCCCACTTCCATTTATTTGGGGACTCTCTGTGTTGAGCCTCGCCTCCCATGGAACGGTCCCCGTTATGTTGAGGACGATAGTGTGATGGAACAAGCTCGACCCATTCGCCGTGCACTGCTGAGTGTGTCTGACAAAACTGGCATTCTGGAATTTGCCAAGGCACTCAACGAGCGTGGTGTTGCCCTGCTCTCCACGGGCGGTACCGCCAAGCTGCTTGGCGAGGCGGGTCTGCCGGTGACCGAGGTCTCCGACTACACGGGTTTCCCTGAAATGATGGATGGCCGGGTCAAGACCCTGCATCCCAAGGTTCATGGCGGCATCCTCGGCCGTCGGGATCAGGATGACGCCATCATGGCCCAGCACGCTATCTCCCCCATCGATATGGTTGTCGTCAACCTCTACCCCTTTGCTGCCACCGTGGCCAAAGCGGGCTGCACTCTGGCTGATGCGGTCGAGAACATCGACATCGGCGGCCCGACCATGGTGCGTTCTGCCGCCAAAAACCATAAAGATGTCGCTATCGTCGTCAAAGCTGCCGACTATGATCGGGTTATTCGCGAGATGGATGCCAACGGCAACAGCCTGAAACTGGCGACCCGTTTCGATCTGGCCATCGCAGCCTTCGAGCACACCGCTGCCTACGACGGCATGATCGCCAACTACTTCGGCACCATGGTTCCTTCCTACGGTGCAAACAAGGAGGGTGACGAGGAGTCCCGCTTCCCGCGCACCTTCAACAGCCAGTTCATCAAGAAGCAGGACATGCGTTACGGCGAAAACAGCCATCAGGCTGCCGCCTTCTACGCCGAAGAGCATGCCGCTCCGGGTTCTGTCTCCAGCGCTATCCAGCTGCAGGGCAAGGCGCTCTCCTACAACAACATCGCCGATACCGATGCGGCGCTGGAGTGTGTTAAGGAGTTCGACGAGCCAGCCTGCGTCATCGTCAAGCATGCTAACCCCTGCGGTGTGGCCATCGGTAACGACCTGCTGAGTGCCTACGATCGCGCTTACCAGACCGACCCCACCTCTGCCTTCGGCGGCATCATCGCCTTCAACCGTGAGCTGGATGGTGCCACTGCGGCAGCCATCGTGGCCCGCCAGTTTGTCGAAGTGATCATCGCCCCGACCGTCAGCCAGGAGGCCCGCGATGCGGTCGCCGCCAAGCATAACGTGCGTCTGCTCGAATGCGGGCAGTGGACTGCTCCGGCGCAAGGGTTTGACCTCAAACGCGTCAACGGCGGCCTGCTGGTGCAGGAGCGGGATCTCGGCATGGTGACGCTGGGCGACCTGACCGTGGTCAGCAAGCGTCAGCCGACCGAGGCCGAGCTGCAGGATCTGCTGTTCTGCTGGAAAGTGACCAAGTTCGTCAAATCCAACGCCATCGTCTACGCCAAAGATGGCCAGACCATCGGCGTCGGCGCAGGCCAGATGAGCCGTGTTTATTCGGCCAAAATCGCCGGTATCAAGGCGGCGGATGAAGGACTGACCGTGGCGGGCTCCGTGATGGCCTCCGATGCCTTCTTCCCGTTCCGCGACGGTATTGATGCTGCCGCGCAGGCCGGTATCTCCTGCGTGATCCAGCCGGGTGGCTCGATGCGCGATCAGGAGGTGATCGATGCCGCCGACGAGCACGGCATGTGCATGGTGTTCACCAACATGCGCCATTTCCGTCATTGATGGGTCAGGGGCTGCCGATGGCGGCCCTTTTGTTGTCTCTTTTCAACTGACTATTTCCACTGGCTGACGGCCCGAGTGGCCGTCCAGTGACCACAAATAGAAGCGAGCGATACGATGAAAGTACTGATCATTGGCAACGGTGGCCGCGAACACGCCCTAGCCTGGAAGGCCAAACACTCCCCGCTGGTACGCCACGTTTTTGTGGCGCCGGGCAATGCGGGCACCCAGCTTGAGCCGGGTGTCGAGAACGTCGCCATCGACGCGACCGATATCGAAGGGCTGCTGGCCTTTGCCAAAGAGAAGCAGGTCGGCCTTACCATCGTCGGGCCGGAAGCGCCGCTGGTGAAAGGGGTGGTGGATGCCTTCCGCGCCGCCGGTCAGCCCATCTTTGGCCCGACCGCTGCAGCTGCCCAGCTGGAGGGCTCCAAGGCTTTTACCAAGGATTTCCTGGCCCGTCACGTCATCCCGACCGCCGAGTACCAGAACTTCACCGAAGTGGAGCCTGCACTCGCCTACTTGCGCGAGAAGGGCGCCCCCATCGTCATCAAGGCCGATGGTCTGGCGGCGGGCAAGGGGGTGATTGTCGCCATGACTTTGCAGGAAGCGGAAGACGCGGTGCGTGACATGCTCTCCGGTAATGCCTTTGGCGAAGCGGGCTCCCGGGTGGTGATTGAGGAGTTTCTGGAGGGTGAAGAGGCGAGCTTCATCGTCATGGTCGATGGCGAGCACGTGCTGCCGATGGCCACCAGTCAGGATCACAAGCGGGTTGGCGACGGTGATACCGGCCTCAACACCGGCGGTATGGGGGCTTATTCCCCGGCGCCTGTAGTGACTGCCGAGGTACATCGACGCGTGATGGAGCAGGTGATCATGCCGACCGTGCGCGGCATGGCGGCCGAGGGCAACGTCTACACCGGTTTCCTCTACGCCGGTCTGATGATCGACGGTGCAGGCAATCCCAAGGTGATCGAGTTCAACTGCCGCTTTGGTGATCCCGAGACCCAGCCCATCATGCTGCGGATGCAATCCGATCTGGTGGAGCTCTGCCTGGCGGCTTGCGCTGGCAAGCTGGATCAGAAAGAGGCCATCTATGATCCCCGCGCCGCTATCGGCGTGGTGTTGGCGGCGGGAGGCTATCCCGGTGATTACAGCACCAATCACCCCATCAGCGGCTTGCCGGTGGATGAAGTGGCGGGTGAGAAGGTGTTCCATGCTGGTACCCGTCTGGAGGGCGATACCAGCCTGACCGCTGGCGGCCGCGTGTTGTGCGCCACGGCGCTGGGCCACACTGTGGCAGAAGCCCAGCAGCGTGCCTATCAGCTCGCTGGCCGCATCAAGTGGGATGGCGTCTTCTACCGCAAGGATATCGGCTGGCGCGCCATTGCTCGCGAACAGGAGTAACTGACGCACGCAAATGGCCAGCTGATTCAGACCCCGCTACGGCGGGGTTTTTTGTCCCTGTTTACCGCTTTCAACCATCCTCATGCTGCGTGTCACCCGCGTTCAATCAGTTACCAAGCGCAAACAAGCGCGGCATATCTGTCACTATTTGCCACAAAAAACAGCATTTTTCACAAACGTTTCACCATGAGTCATGGCATCATGCTGGTGATGAATTCTTGTTTGGATTCATAAGTACCCCTAACAATTCGAGCATGTCGTTATATAAGGAAATCCCATGTTGAAAACCGTCCGCCCCCTGCTGCTGCCCCTGATGTTTGGCCTGATGACCCTGCCTGCCGTGGCGGGTGATCTGGAACAGCCGATGAAGAAGATTGGCTTCAACTACAAGCAGGCCGTCAAGGCTGATGATGCAGCCACCATGGAGAAGCACATCAACGAGATGAAGGCCCAGCTGGATGTGGCCAAGCAGAAGAACATGCCGGCCGCCAAGAAAGAGAAATTCCTTGAAGGAATGAACGAGGTACAGACCGAGCTGGACGCCAGCCTGGCCGCACTCAAGGCGGGTGATGAGGCCAAGGCGCGCGAACATCTGGCCAAGGTCAACGACCTGAAGAAGGAGTACCACAAATATGCTAAGCAAAAAGGGTGAGCCCTTTCGCTGGGATCCGCTGGTTCGCCTGACCCACTGGGGCTTGGCGGCGGTCTGCATCGGCAACCTCTGGGTTAACGAAGCGGGGGAGGAGTGGCACGAGTGGCTGGGTTACGGCGCCATTGGGCTGATCTCCTTGCGTCTGCTCTGGGGGCTCACTTTCGCCCGTGGCTACGCTCGCCTTGGTGCCCTCATCCCCAGCGGTGAGGATTTTCGCCAGCAAGCGCGCGAGATGCGTGAGCGGCAGCCTCCGGCTCCGGGTCATCACGGTAGCGGCAAGCTGGCCGTGTGGGCGCTCTGGCTGGTTGTGCTGGCCACTGCTGGCAGCGGCTGGTTTCAAAATACCGAGACGGGATTTGAACTGGGGGCTGACGAGTGGCATGAGTGGTGCGTGGTGGCGCTGCAGGGACTGATTGGTCTGCATCTGCTGGCCATCGTCTTCACCTCCTGGCGCCAGCGCAGCAATCTGGTTACCCGGATGCTGCCTGCCATCGGGCGTCGCTCATCCATCCAGAGCGGCAGCAACGAGGAAACCTGAGGCTCAGCATTAGGCTCCTTGTCTCTGAGTGAGGCGCCTGATCCGGACCCTGCCCAGACCCGCCCATGGCGGGTCTTTTCTATGACCTCATCGAGCTTATCACTGGACATTGCCCGATCCGCAGATGCAAAAAGGCCGCTCATCATGAGCGGCCTTTTTCAATTTGGTGGCCCCTGGGGGACTTGAACCCACGACCAATCGATTATGAGTCGACTGCTCTGACCAACTGAGCTAAGGGGCCAAATTGTGCGTTTAGCGGCGTGGATTATAGGGGAAGAGGAAAGGGCAGTCTATAGGCATATCAACCACTTGGCGACTAATTGTCCAGCTTGATTGAGGGCGCAAAGAGGGTCGCAAGGGTAAATGCCAGACAAAACAAAGCCCCGCATGGCGGGGCTTTGGCAGAGCAATTTGACACAGGGTCAGGACTATTCGTCCAGGAAGCTGCGCAGCACTTCCGAGCGGCTCGGGTGGCGCAGTTTGCGCAGTGCCTTGGCTTCGATCTGACGAATACGCTCACGGGTAACGTCGAACTGCTTGCCCACTTCCTCGAGGGTGTGGTCAGTGTTCATGTCGATACCGAAACGCATCCGCAGTACCTTGGCTTCGCGGGCGGTCAGGCCAGCAAGCACTTCGCGGGTGGCGTTGCGCAGGCTTTCGCTGGTCGCCGCATCCGCTGGCAGAGCCAGGGTGGTATCTTCGATGAAGTCGCCCAAGTGGGAATCTTCATCATCACCGATGGGCGTCTCCATGGAGATAGGCTCTTTGGCGATCTTCAGTACCTTGCGGATCTTGTCTTCCGGCATGCCCATGCGCATGGCCAGCTCTTCCGGGTTCGGTTCGCGCCCCATCTCCTGCAGCATCTGACGGGAGATACGGTTGAGCTTGTTGATGGTCTCGATCATGTGTACCGGGATACGGATGGTACGGGCCTGATCCGCGATGGAGCGGGTAATGGCCTGACGGATCCACCAGGTAGCATAGGTCGAGAACTTGTAGCCACGACGGTATTCAAACTTGTCTACCGCCTTCATCAGACCGATGTTGCCCTCCTGGATCAGATCCAGGAACTGCAGACCGCGGTTGGTGTACTTCTTGGCGATAGAGATAACCAGACGCAAGTTGGCCTCAACCATCTCTTTCTTCGCACGGCGGGCTTTGGCCTCACCGATGCTCATGCGACGGTTGATATCCTTGATCTGGGCAATCGACAGACCGGTCTCTTCTTCAATCTGCTGCAGCTTGCCGATGGCGCGCTGGATATCCTCGTCCATTTCAACCAGACGAGGAGACCAGGCTTTGCCAGCCTGCTTCTGGTATTCGAACCAGGCAGTTTCACACTCGTTGTTGGTGAAGGCCGCGACGAAGGTTTTCTTCGGCATCTTGGCCTGCTCAACGCAGAGCTTCATGATGATGCGTTCCTGCACGCGGACGCGCTCCATCATTTCACGCATGTTGTTGACCAGGCGATCGAACTGCTTGGGCATCAGGCGGAATTGACGGAATACATCGGCCAGCTGGGCGATGGCGGCCTGGGTATCTTCGTGCGCGCGACCATTCTTCTGAATGGAGAGGCGGGTCACTTCATACTGGGCACGCAGTTCACCGAACTTCTCGCGAGCGACTTCCGGATCCGGACCACCGTCACCGTCGTCGTCAGAGCTGTCGCCATCTTCGTCTTCGTCTTCTTCGTCTTCTTCATCTTCGTCGGCCAGATCGTCTTCGCCGAGTTCGGAACCGATATGCGTGGCGGTAGGCGCCATGTCTTCGGTTTCGTTCGGGTCAATAAAGCCAGAGATAATGTCAGAGAGACGCAGCTGCTCGGCTTCGTACTTGTCGTACTGTTCGAGCAGGTAAGTAATTGCTTCAGGGTACTCGGCTACGGAGCTTTGTACCTGGTTGATACCGTCTTCGATCCGCTTGGCGATGTCGATTTCGCCTTCACGGGTCAGCAGTTCGACGGTACCCATTTCCCGCATGTACATGCGGACGGGATCGGTCGTGCGACCAATCTCAGATTCAACAGATGCCAGAGCCTGGGCCGCTGCTTCGGCAGCGTCCTCATCGGCGGTACCACCTTCAGCCATGATAAGGTCATCGGCATCCGGAGCGTTTTCAACCACTTGAATGCCCATATCGTTGATCATCTGAATGATGTCTTCGATCTGGTCTGAATCGACAATGTCTTGCGGGAGGTGATCGTTCACCTCGGCATAGGTCAGGTAGCCCTGTTCTTTACCTTTGGCAACGAGGAGTTTAAGCTGAGACTGCGGGGTTTGCTCCATAGAACTCATCCGGTTGGTGTTGCTAGGTTGCGCGTACAGTGCGCTGCTGCGCAAATAGCCAATTCTAATAGAAAACCGCCAGACATGCTATGTCTGGTTGCGGCGTCGGTCATGAGAAACCCCTGCCCGCAGTATTGTCGGGGCCAGGCGGTTATAAAAATTTTGCTTTTCATCCCGTCGATTCGGGCAACGCTATCCATATTGGGACTAATCACTTAAATATCAAGCCCCACTCTCATTTCTTTTCTCAATTTGCACCTCTCTTATCAGCATCATCAGCTCTTGGGTTTCTTCGGAGCTTAGTCCTTCCTGAGCCACTTTGGCCTGCAATTCTTCGATCCGCTGTTTCAGAAACTGGTTGATGAAGCCGACGAAGGTGTCCTGCAATTCTCCCAGAATATCCGGCTCCTGATCGAGTTTGATTTCCTCGAACAGGTCGTGCATGGCCAGCTGAGCAAGGATCTCTCCCTCCTTGGTACCACGCCAGTGTTCCAGCAGGATACCGGTTGTGATACCAGGCTGTGCCAGGATTTGCTGGTGCAGTTGCAGCAGGAACTTGATGCCCTGTACGCGTAGTCCGGCCAATTCCGGCATGGGGGGAAGCTCAGCCGTTACTGCCGGATATTGCACCATCAGTGCCAGCGCACGCCGCAGTGGCGTCAGCTTGGCTGCCTTGGGTTTGTTGACCTCGGCCTTGGGCTGACTGTTGCGGGCAAAGAGCTCGGCGATGCGCTGCTTGTTCTCGCCCCAGCGCATCATGCTGGAGAGACGAGTGATCAGCCCTTCGCGGGTAAACCCTTCTGGTACGCGGCGAATAAGTTCGGCGGCCTTGTTGGCCACTTCAAACTTACCTGCCTCACCGGAGAGGGCTGCATCCCGCCCGAGACGCTCGAACATGAAGTCGGCGAACGGTTGGGCTTCATCGAGCAGGGCTTCAAAACCCTCCTTGCCGATCTGGCGTACCAGAGAGTCGGGATCCTCGCCATCGGGCAGGAACACGAACTTCAGCTCGCGGCCATCCTGCAGATGAGGGAGGGCATTATCCAGCGCGCGCCAGGCGGCTTCACGACCGGCGTTGTCACCGTCGTAGCAGCAGACTACCTCGGCGGTGGTGCGAAACAGGGTGTGGATATGGTCGCTGGTCGTTGCAGTACCCAGCGCCGCCACCGCATAGTCGATGTCGAACTGACCGAGTGCCACCACATCCATGTAGCCTTCCACCACCAGGATCCGGCGTGGCTCCTTGTGTGCCTGCTTCACCTCGTAGAGACCGAACAGCTCCCGCCCTTTATGGAAGATGGGGGTCTCAGGCGAGTTCAGGTATTTGGGGGTGCCATCACCCAGCACCCGGCCACCGAAACCGATGACCCGGCCACGCTTGTCACGGATCGGGAACATGATGCGATCGCGGAAACGATCATAACTCCCCGGGCCATTGTCACGGGTGATCAGCATACCGCCTGAGATAAGCAACTGCTCGTGATCCCGGCTGGTACCAAAGCGGCGGCGCACCTGATCCCAATCGCTGGGTGCATAGCCAATGTTGAATCGTTTGACCACTTCACCGGTCAGGCCGCGGCCTTTGAGGTACTCCACCGCATGGGGAGCGCTCTTGAGATTGCTCTCGTAGAAGCGGGCGATCTGGTTCATCAGCTCGAACAGATCCTTGCTGACTGCGGGCTGGCTATTGGCCGAGCCGCCGATGCTCTGCTCGCGAGGCACCTGCATGCCCTGCATGCTGGCGAGCTCTTCGATGGCATCGGGAAATTCGAGACCGTCGTACTCCATGACAAAGCCGATGGCGTTGCCGTGGGCACCACAACCGAAACAGTGGTAGAACTGCTTCTCCTGGCTGACGGTAAAAGAGGGGCTTTTTTCGTTATGAAAAGGGCAGCAAGCCTGGTAGTTCTTACCGGCTTTTTTCAGCCGCACTCGCGAGTCGATCAGCTCGACTATGTCTGTGCGTACGAGCAGATCGTCGATAAAGGATTGGGGGATCCTGCCTGCCATAACCGTCCTGTTTCATTGCGGAGAAAATAAAAAAGCCGCGCATTCCAAGGGAAGCACGGCTTCTTCGACCAAACAAGAGAGTTGCCTGTTACGCCAAGCGGGTTTTCACCTGAGCACTGACGGCGCCGACATCGGCACGCCCCTGAATTTTCGGCTTCAAGACAGCCATGACCTTGCCCATATCAGCCATGACGGCAGCACCACTTTCAATGATGGCTTGCTCGATCAGGGCAGCAATTTCATCTGCGGTCAGCTGTTGTGGCAGGAATTCCTGCAACACAACGATCTCGGCGGACTCTTTGTCGGCGAGATCCTGGCGACCGGCAGCTTCAAATTGGCTGATGGAATCGCGGCGCTGTTTGACCATTTTGGTCACGACAGCGAGGATATCCTCATCATTCAGCTCGATACGGGTATCGACTTCACGTTGCTTGATTTCTGCCATCAACAAGCGGATCGCTCCCAGACGTGCCTTATCTTTGGCAAGCATGGCGAGCTTTTGCTGATCCTTGAGTTGATCCTTCAGAGACACGGCAATATCTCCCGATTAGTACAGGCGGATACGACGTGCGTTTTCGCGAGACAGCTTCTTGGCGTGACGCTTGACAGCAGACGCTTTGGCGCGCTTACGAATGGTAGTCGGCTTCTCGTAGAACTCACGGCTACGAACTTCGGACAGGATACCGGCTTTTTCGCAAGAACGCTTGAAACGACGCAGAGCAACGTCAAACGGCTCATTTTCACGGACTTTGATTACTGGCATGTGCCTTTCACCTCAGTGATAAATTGTTAGCTGACCTTCAATCGATCAGCATGTCTTAAAATGGTGCGAAATTATACTCTGGACAGGGAATGAAAGTAAACCCGCAGAGATCGCTCTGGTTTAAAAAACCCGCGAAGGTTACCATAGCCGTCTCATTTTAGCAGTGAAATTTTTTAGCAATGCGTGTATTGGGCATAGAGACATCCTGTGACGAAACCGGGATCGCGATCTTCGACGATCAAAAAGGGATCCTTTCCCATCAGTTATACAGCCAGGTCAAGCTGCATGCGGACTACGGTGGCGTTGTCCCCGAGCTCGCCAGCCGGGATCATGTTCGCAAGACGATCCCGTTGATCCAGGCCGCATTGCAAGAGGCGGGACTGGGCAAAGATGACATCGACGGCATCGCGTATACCGCGGGTCCGGGTCTGGTTGGCGCCATTCTGGTAGGCGCCACTATTGGTCGTTCGCTGGCGATGGCATGGAACAAGCCTGCTATCGCTGTCCACCATATGGAAGGGCACCTGCTGGCTCCCATGCTGGAGGAGAAAGCTCCCGAGTTCCCCTTCGTGGCGCTGCTGGTCTCCGGTGGTCACTCCATGCTGGTACGGGTTGATGGCATCGGCAGTTATCAGCTGTTGGGGGAATCCATTGATGATGCCGCTGGCGAAGCGTTCGACAAGACCGCCAAGCTGATGGGGCTGGACTATCCGGGTGGTCCGCTGCTCTCCCGTCTGGCCGAGAAGGGCACCACTGGGCGCTTCCACTTCCCCCGTCCCATGACTGACCGTCCCGGGCTCGACATGAGCTTCTCCGGCCTCAAGACCTTCACCGCCAACACCATCGCCGCCAATGGTGATGATGAGCAGACCCGTGCCGATATCGCTCGGGCGTTTGAAGATGCGGTGGTCGATACCCTGGCCATCAAGTGCCGTCGTGCCTTGAAAGAGACCGGTCTTAAGCGTCTGGTGGTTGCCGGTGGCGTCAGTGCCAACCGTCATCTGCGTGCCCAGCTGGCCGAGCTGATGGAGAGCCTCAAGGGCGAGGTGTTCTATCCACGCACTGAATATTGCACCGATAACGGCGCCATGATTGCCTATGCCGGTATGCAGCGCCTGAAAGCGGGCGTGTTCGAACCGCTGGCGGTCAAAGCCGTGCCGCGCTGGCCGCTGGATACCCTGGATCCGGTCTGATCCGACGGATCCCGCCTTCTGGCGTGGTTGTGAGTACCATGGTGGCCTACAGCTCCTGCAATCAGGCAGCGGTGGTTATACCGCCGCTGGCACGCTGTTGTGGTGTCTGCTGTCGCCGTGGTTGAGCCATCCGGATAATACGTCAGGTCTCTCGCTGCCAGACAGCCAAGCCAAGTACAGAGTAAAGAGATAAAAAATCCCCGCCAACTGGCGGGGATTTTTGTTTGGTAATCGGCAGACGATAGGATTACAGCAGGATGCCGCCGAAGAAGAAGCCCAGCGCCACGGCGATGGCGATGGTGGCGGTGCCCGGTACGAAGAAGGGGTGGTTGAAGACCGCCTTACCGATACGGGTGGAGCCGGTGTCGTCCATCTCTACCGCGGCCAGCAGGGTCGGGTAGGTCGGCAGTACAAACAGGGCGCTTACGGCTGCGAAAGAGGCAATCGCAGTCAGCGGGCTGACACCCAGTGCCAGTGCGGCAGGCATCAGTGCTTTGGTGGTGGCACCTTGTGAATAGAGCAGCATGGCGGCGAAGAACAGCACCACGGCAAGCAGCCAGGAGTACTGGTTCAGCAGGTCGCCAGCGATCAGCTGGATGGTGTCCATGTTGCCTTTCACGAAGACGTTACCCAGCCAGGCGACACCCAGTACGCAGATACAGGCGGACATACCGGACTTGAAGGTCGGCATGTTGGTGACCTGGGTGGCGTCCAGTTTGCACACCAGAGTCATGATGGTGGCTGCTGCCAGCATGATGCCCATGATGGCACCGTCACGGGGGATCGGCGGGTTGGTGATCAGGCCCACTTTACCGGAGATGGCAGTGGCATAAGCCATGACAGCAACGATGGCGGCGATGAAGATCCAGACCGACAGTTTGGCGTACGGCTTGATCTCGAGCTTGGTAGTACCACGCAGTTTGATCAGACCCTTGGCTTTACGCTCCAGATAGACTTCGTCCTGATCCAGCGGTTTGCCCATCATGTTGGCAATGAAGGCGCCCAGGATACAGGCCAAGAAGGTAGAGGGGATGCAGATGGCCAGCAGGGTCAGGTAGTCAACACCAAACGGCTCGAGCATGCCGGAGAAGGCAACCACAGCAGCAGAGATCGGGGACGCTGTGATGGCGATCTGGGAGGCGACAACCGCGATGGAGAGCGGACGGGATGGGCGGATCCCTTGCTCTTTGGCCACTTCAGCGATCACCGGCAGGGTGGAGAAGGCGGTATGACCGGTACCGGCCAGCATGGTCATCAGGTAGGTGACCACCGGGGCAGCGAAGGTGATGTATTTGGGGTTCTTGCGCAGCGCTTTTTCTGCCAGGAAGACCAGATAGTCCATCCCGCCAGCCAGTTGCATACAGGCTATGGCACAGATGACGGACGCAATGATCATGATCACATCCCAAGGGATGTAGCTGACCAGTTGATCGCTCGGGATGGGCATGCCCAGACCCCACGTCAATACCAGTACCCCCAGACCACCGGCAAAGCCGATGCCGATGCTGCCTATCCGGGCCCCCAGATAGATAGCGGCGAGCACGACAAGTAACTCGATTCCAATCATAGCGATAACTCCATTTTTTAGTTTTTGGTTTTTATTTGGCAAAAAGCCAATTCCCGATCGGGCTGGGGATAAAGACCAATCGGGAACTGACTTTATGGGCCGGGAAGATCCCGGCCCACACTCGCTTATACGGCAGCTTCGCGGGTGAAACGCTTGGCTTTGTATTGCGGGTTCATCAGGTTCTCGATGGAGAGAATTTCGTCCAGCTGCTCGGCGCTCAGCAGACCGCGCTCAAGAACGACTTCACGGACGTTCTTGCCGGTCTGGGCACAGATCTTGCCGACGATATCCCCTTCGTGGTGGCCGATGAAGGGGTTCAGGTAGGTCACGATACCGATGGAGTTCAGCACGTGATTCATGCAGATTTCCGGGTTGGCGGTGATACCTTCCACGCACTTCTCGCGCAGGGAAATACAGGCTTTTTCCATCAGGCTCAGGGATTCGAACATCGCCTGACCAATCACCGGCTCCATGACGTTCAGCTGCAGCTGACCGGCTTCGGCGGCGAAGGTGATGGTGATGTCGTTACCGAATACCTTGAAGCAGGATTGGTTGACCACTTCCGGGATAACCGGGTTGACCTTGGCCGGCATGATGGAGGAACCCGCCTGCATTTCCGGCAGGTTGATCTCTTTCAGTGCAGTGCGCGGGCCGGAGGAGAGCAGACGCAGGTCATTACAGATCTTGGACAGCTTCATGGCCAGACGCTTGATGGCGCCGTGCAGCATGACGTAGGCGCCACAGTCGGAGGTCGCTTCGATCAGGTCTTCTGCCGGCACATAGGCACGACCGGTGATCTCGGCCAGACGCTTGATAGCCAGTGCAGAGTACTCGGGTGGAGTGTTCAGACCGGTACCGATGGCGGTCGCGCCCAGGTTCACTTCCAGCAGCAGCTCCTGGCAGCGCTTGATGGACTTGATCTCTTCACGCAGGGTCACGGCGAATGCGTGGAACTCCTGACCCAGGGTCATCGGAACCGCATCTTGCAGCTGGGTACGGCCCATCTTCAGGATGTTTTTGAACTCTTTCGCTTTGGCATCGAATGCCGCGATCAGGTGCTCCAGCGCGTGCAGAGTCACGTCAGTGCTGTTGACCACAGCAACGCGGAAACCGGTCGGGTAGGCATCGTTGGTGGATTGGCACTTGTTGACGTGGTCGTTCGGGTTGATGACGTCGTAACGGCCTTTCTCCAGACCCATGATTTCTAGGGCGATGTTGGCCAGTACTTCGTTGGTGTTCATGTTGACGGAGGTGCCGGCACCACCCTGGTAAACGTCGACCGGGAACTGGTCGAAGCATTTGCCGGTGTTCAGCATCAGGTCGCAGGCTTCTACGATCTTGTCAGCAATTTCAGGACGGATGGTACCCAATTCACCGTTTGCCAGCGCAGCGGCCTTCTTGGTCAGCACCATACCGCGGACGAATTCCGGAACGTCAGAAATCTTCTGAGAGCTGATCTTGAAGTTCTCGACAGCGCGCAGGGTGTGCACACCGTAGTAGAGATCATTGGAAACTTCTTTGGTGCCCAGCAGGTCTTCTTCAATGCGGACGTTCTTGATGTCGCTCATTGTAATGCCTCAGAAATCAGATAAATGGAAAAATCCTCACCGAGTGGTCGCGAGTTCCTTGCGCACAGCTCATCCTGAAGCACCACACATCGAGTGGGGCGGTTGGGAGAATGACCTCCCGAAAAACTAATCAATATACTACTCCAATTGAGGTATCGGTTATTAGAGGTGGATCACTAAATTTGCGACATTTTCAAATTACTTTGAGGAAAGTACACATATGTTATGAAGTTTTTATCATGATGATTTTTATAAGTTTTTGTGAATTTTTGCTGATTTTTTAGATTGCTGATGACGTAGGAGTCAGTTGACCAACTTGAAAAGAGGGGGGCAGCCCCCATTTATTCAGGGCAGAAAGTGGTGATGATGGGGCGGCAAAATCGCCTCTGACCATCGTTGGATGGGCGCCACTTTTTCTCAATTTACTGGTGCTGGAGTGGATATGGGCAAGTTGTTTTTGTTGTTGGTGGGTCTGGTTGTACTGGAACTCACCGTGATGATCGAGGTCGGCTCGGTAATCGGGGCGCTGCCGACTGTCGGCTTGCTCATCCTGACCGCGGTACTGGGCTCCTCGCTGGTGCGCAGTGAAGGGATCAAGACCCTGTTCAGCGCCCAGCAAAAGATGCAGATGGGCGAGATGCCGGGTCGCGAGGTGATGGGGGGCATGATGCTGGCATTGGCCGGTTTGCTGCTGATTATCCCGGGTTTCGTGACCGACATTTTCGGTGTGCTGTTGCTGCAACCCTGGCTGCGTAACAAACTGGCTGACAAGCTGATCGGCAGCAGCCAGTTCCGGATGCAGATGGGCGGTTTCCAGCGTACTCAATCGCCGTTTGGCAACGCACCGTCCGATGATCATCTGGGGAACGCCAAGCAGGGCGGCACCACTATCGAAGGCGAATTTGAGCGTAAAGAGTAATCGACGAGACGAAAACCCGAGGCGAGTGACTGAATCAGGGTTTGCCCTGATGGCACAAGGCCTCGAAGCGGTGTCGGGCATACCACCATGCGAGGGTGCCCGCCGCCAGATTGGCCAGCAGTATTCCCAGATATATCCCCTGTTCTCCCCCTAGCTTTGCCCCCAGCCAGGCTCCTGGCAACAGAAAACCAAACAGTCGCAATCCGTTGAACAAGAACGAAATACTGGATGCTCGCACGCCATTTAGCGCCGAGGCCAGCAGCATCACCATGCCCTGAAAGCCATAACCGATCGGCACCAGATGCAGATAGAGAATGATGAGGCGAATGACCTGCGGATGATCGCTGAACAGGTTGGCGATGAGTGGCGCCAGTAGCCAGGTCAGGCCATAGATGGCGAGTTGGAACAGCAACGCAAACCTCATGCAGCTCTGCAGTGCAGCTTTGGCCCGGGCCGGATTGCCAGCGCCGCAGTTTTGCGAGATGAAAGGGGCCAGTACGGAGGCGAGGGCCATCATCACGATCAGCAGCAGCGCCTCAACCCGCGATGCGGCGCCGTAAGCGGCTACCACCTCGGTACCCAGTCCTGCAAAGATCGTCATCAGCACCGCATTGGCCAAGGGGTTGAGCATATTGGTAAAAGAGGCGGGGACGGCGACATGGAGCAAGGCCCGCCAGTGGGTCAGCAACCGAGCCCGCGGCGAGAGGCGCCACAGCAGCAAGCCCTCCCGATGACGCAGGATATAGAGGCTGACCAGCATCGCCATCAACCAGGAGAGAGAAGTCGCGATGGCGGCCCCGCGGATCCCCCACTCGGGAAAGGGGCCGATGCCGAAGATCAACAGAGGATCCAGTACTCCGTTGACCAACCCGGCTACGGCCATCACCAGACTGGGGGTTTTGGTATCGCCGGTCGCCCGGATGGCGGCATTGCCCACCATGGGCAGCACCAGCATGGGGACTGTGAGATACCAGATCAGCATGTAGTCATGGATGAGGGAGATAAGCTCGGCACTGGCCCCCAGCAGAGTAAACAGGGGTTTGATGGTGAGAGCGCCCCCCGCGGAGAGCAGGGCCACCATGATCACCGCCAGAAACAGGCTGTCGGTGGCGAGATGGGCCGCCTCATCGTGTTTGCCCTGCCCCAGGGTATGACCGATCACCGCTGACAATCCGGCGCCCAATCCCATCGCCAGCGAGGTAACCACAAAAGTGACGGGAAAGGTAAAACTGATGGCGGCCAGAGCTTCGGTTCCCAGCATACCGATAAAAAAGGTATCGACCAGATTGAAGGCCAGAATGGCGATGATGCCGAAGATCATGGGGCCCGTCATCTGGCGCAGTACGACCGGAATAGGGGCTGTCAGCATGGGGTTGGTGCGGGTCAAGGGCTCGTCTCTACAGCTGGCTTTGAAGGTTCTGGCATGGAAACCGGGCGGCTTGAACCGACCTTGCTCCAGAGTGCGGACATGGCTGAACCATCGAAGATGTTTATAGTACGTGAAAAAATTTTTTTTGTATTTGCCCTTGAAGGGTTAGCAACTCTGCCCCACATCAGGGACATATCTAATTTGGCCTGGAACGGCCATTCCTCAAAGCAACAATGAGACTCATTTTGGGAGAGTTATCGATGAAAATTCGTCCACTGCACGACCGCGTCATCATCAAGCGCATCGAAGCTGAAGCCAAATCTGCCGGCGGTATCGTCTTGACTGGTACTGCGGCCCAGAAGTCCACCCGTGGTGAAGTGCTTGCCGTGGGGACTGGTCGCATCCTGGATAATGGCGAAGTCAAAGCGCTGGCCGTGAAGGTTGGTGACAAGGTTATCTTCAACGAAGGCTACGGTGTTAAGACCGAGAAGCTGGATGGTCAGGACGTCCTGATCCTCTCCGAAACCGACATCCTGGCGATTGTCGAAGAGTAATCCATCCTCCTTTTCCCCGAATTGATTTAAGGATTGAAGAAAATGGCAGCTAAAGACGTTAAGTTTGGTAACGAAGCCCGCATCAAGATGCTGGAAGGCGTAAACATCCTGGCTGATGCCGTCAAGGTGACTCTGGGCCCGAAAGGCCGCAACGTGGTGCTGGACAAGTCCTTCGGCGCCCCGACCATCACTAAAGATGGTGTGTCTGTTGCGCGCGAAATCGAGCTGGAAGACAAGTTCCAGAACATGGGCGCCCAGATGGTCAAGGAAGTGGCTTCCAAGGCGAACGATGCCGCCGGTGACGGTACCACTACTGCAACCGTTCTGGCTCAGGCTATCGTCAACGAAGGTCTGAAAGCCGTGGCCGCCGGTATGAACCCGATGGATCTGAAGCGCGGTATCGACAAGGCCGTTGTGGCTGCTGTTGCTGAACTGCAAGCACTGTCCCAGCCGTGCGCCGACAGCAATGCCATCGCTCAGGTGGGCACCATCTCTGCCAACTCCGACGAGAAAGTGGGCAAGCTGATTGCTGAGGCCATGGACAAAGTGGGTCGCGATGGCGTCATCACCGTTGAAGATGGTCAGGGTCTGGAAGATGAGCTGGCAGTTGTTGAAGGTATGCAGTTCGACCGCGGCTACCTGTCCCCCTACTTCATCAACAAGCAAGAGACCGGTTCTGTTGAACTGGACGACCCGTTTATCCTGCTGGTTGACAAGAAAGTCTCCAACATCCGCGAAATGCTGCCGGTGCTGGAAGGCGTTGCCAAAGCTGGCAAGCCGCTGCTGATTGTTGCTGAAGACGTAGAAGGCGAAGCCCTGGCGACTCTGGTGGTTAACACCATGCGCGGTATCGTGAAAGTGGCTGCCGTCAAGGCGCCTGGCTTCGGTGACCGTCGCAAGGCCATGCTGCAGGATATCGCCGTACTGACTGGCGGTACTGTCATCTCCGAAGAAGTGGGCATGGAGCTGGAAAAAGCGACTCTGGAAGATCTGGGTCGTGCCAAGCGTATCGTCATCACCAAAGAGAACACCACCATCATCGATGGCGTGGGTGATGCCGGTGTGATCGAAGGCCGTGTTGCCCAGATCCGTCAGCAGATCGAAGAGACCTCTTCCGACTACGATCGTGAGAAGCTGCAAGAGCGCGTAGCCAAGCTGGCTGGCGGTGTTGCCGTTATCAAGGTTGGCGCAGCCACCGAAGTCGAGATGAAAGAGAAGAAAGCACGCGTTGAAGATGCCCTGCACGCTACCCGCGCCGCGGTTGAAGAAGGCGTGGTTGCCGGTGGTGGTGTTGCGCTGGTTCGCGTTGCTGCCAAACTGGCGGGTCTGCGCGGTGACAACGAAGACCAGAACGTCGGTATCAAGGTTGCCCTGCGCGCCATGGAAGCCCCGCTGCGTCAAATCGTCATCAACGCCGGTGAGGAAGCCTCCGTCATTGCCAACGCAGTGAAGAACGGCGAAGGCAACTTCGGTTACAACGCTTACAGCGAACAGTATGGCGACATGCTGGCCATGGGCATCCTGGATCCGACCAAGGTAACCCGTTCCGCCCTGCAGTTTGCCTCTTCCATCGCCGGTCTGATGATCACCACCGAGTGCATGGTCACCGAACTGCCGAAGAAAGATACCCCTGCAATGCCTGACATGGGCGGCATGGGTGGCATGGGCATGATGTAATCATCCCCCTTGCTCTGTTTGACAAACGGCTCGCTCAAGGCGAGCCGTTTTTTTATATCTGGCTAAACTGAGTCTGTTGAGACAGCAAATCTGGGGGAGATATGAAAATGTTTGGTTGGCTGACACTACTGTGTTCATTGGTCATCATGCCGGTGATGGCTGCTGAGGCGCTGACGGGGCCGGTGATCCTGAAAGTCGGTGGTAACATCAGGTCGGCAGACGAAGTTGATGGCAAGGTGTTGTTTGATCTGGCCAAACTGCAGGCTCTGCCGCAACATGAGATAGTGACCGGCAACCCGTGGGTGGATAAGCCACACACCTACAGAGGCCCAAAACTGGCAGATGTGTTGGCTGCAGTCGGTGCGGATGGCAAGACCATTACGTTGACGGCGCTGAACAGTTTCCAGGTCCGCATTGAATGGGACAAGGTTGCCAAATACGAGCCCATCCTTGCATGGGAAGACAACGGCGCTGTCATGCGGGTGCGTGACAAGGGGCCGGTCTGGTTTATGCTGCCTCTTGATCAATATCCGGAATTGAAGCGATCCGAATATACCGACATGATGATCTGGCAGCTGGATTTGATAGACATTCAGCACTGATAAAAACAGCACGGGAGCATGGGGTGAAAGGAAAGACCAGGGCGTGGCCACTGCTCGTCATTCTATATGTATCCATCCTGTCGTTTACCGGGAGCACCCTCTATTGCCTGATGCAAATCCAGAATGCGACCAGAGCGATGGAGAAATACACCTATGATGTCTCCTGGGCGCTGATGCAGTTGCAGCTGGAGCTCGGTCGTTTCCTCAATGCGGTAGAGGTCTATCACTATGGCGGGATTGATCATGACACCTTGATGTTGCGTTATGACATTCTCTGGAGCAGAACGCCCATCCTGTTGAGCGGCCAGCTGCGCAAGAGCATGCAGGACAAGCAGAAAACCTTGCGTCTGGTGCAGCTGATTGAAACCAATATTCGCCAAATAGAGCCCGACATCACCAAGTTGCAAAGCGGGGCATCTGACTATCAGCAGATCATGATGCGCCTTGCCCCGCTGCAAGAGCCGCTCTCCTACTCCCTCGCTTCTGTGATGCAGAAGAACATTAACGTCTATTCCGAGAACGATCGCCATTTTGGCCAATTGCGCAATGCCTTGTTGCTGATGGTCTCCGGTCTGGTCATGTCAGTGTTGCTGCTCAGCATGCTGCTTATATATGAAGGGCGTCGTCATTTCAGAGCGGCCAGACGGGATCCGCTGACCGGGTTGTCCAATCGGGTTGCCCTACTGGAACGGATGGAGCTGTACGCCACACAGGAAGTGCCGTTTGGACTGGTGCTGGTCGACATCAACGACTTCAGAGATATCAACAGTAAGTTTGGCTATGACACCGGTGATTATCTGCTTTGTGAGTTTGCCACCCGGATCAGAGTGCTCTGTGAAGAGGGCGAGTGGAGCGGACGTCTGGGGGGGGATCAATTTGCCATTATCCAGCGTGGCAGCAGCGATCTGCGTCAGGTCAGGGAGCTGGTAGCGCGATTGCTGCATGCGCTGAAGCAAGATATCGTCTATGACAACTATCCCTTCCGGCTCGAAGTCGGGATCGGGATTGCCTTCTATCCGATGGACAGCGACAAGACTCAGGAGTTGCTGAGTCGTGCGGAGCAGGCCCTGTTCCATAGTCGCAAGACCCATGTCCCCTATGTGATTTACGATAACTCCCTGCTCAACGAGACGGCGCGGCGCAAGCATCTGGCGTCGGACATGATCATGGCGCTGGAACACAATGCGTTGGAACTCTATTACCAACCCATTGTCAATCTCGAAAGTGGCCGCTGCGAAGCTGTCGAGGCTCTGCTGCGCTGGCGGCATCCTGAGCTCGGTTTCATTCCGCCAAACGAAGTGATCATG
>NZ_CP147026.1:817500-3850000 GCF_056632455.1 Aeromonas sp. MTB | reverse complement strand
AATTGATGGGGTTAGCGCAAGCGAAGCTCTTGATCGAAGCCCCGGTAAACGGCGACCGTAACTATAACGGTCCTAAGGTAGCGAAATTCCTTGTCGGGTAAGTTCCGACCTGCACGAATGGTGTAACCATGGCCATGCTGTCTCCACCCGAGACTCAGTGAAATCGAATTCGCCGTGAAGATGCGGTGTACCCGCGGCTAGACGGAAAGACCCCGTGAACCTTTACTACAGCTTGGCACTGAACATTGAACCTACATGTGTAGGATAGGTGGGAGGCTTTGAAGGCGTGACGCCAGTTGCGCTGGAGCCGTCCTTGAAATACCACCCTTGTATGTTTGATGTTCTAACGCAGGGCCCTGAATCGGGCTCGCGGACAGTGCCTGGTGGGTAGTTTGACTGGGGCGGTCTCCTCCCAAAGAGTAACGGAGGAGCACGAAGGTTGGCTAATCCTGGTCGGACATCAGGAGGTTAGTGCAATGGCATAAGCCAGCTTAACTGCGAGACGGACAGGTCGAGCAGGTACGAAAGTAGGTCATAGTGATCCGGTGGTTCTGAATGGAAGGGCCATCGCTCAACGGATAAAAGGTACTCCGGGGATAACAGGCTGATACCGCCCAAGAGTTCATATCGACGGCGGTGTTTGGCACCTCGATGTCGGCTCATCACATCCTGGGGCTGAAGTCGGTCCCAAGGGTATGGCTGTTCGCCATTTAAAGTGGTACGCGAGCTGGGTTCAGAACGTCGTGAGACAGTTCGGTCCCTATCTGCCGTGGGCGTTGGATGATTGAAGGGAGTTGCTCCTAGTACGAGAGGACCGGAGTGAACGAACCTCTGGTGTTCGGGTTGTCACGCCAGTGGCACTGCCCGGTAGCTAAGTTCGGAATCGATAACCGCTGAAAGCATCTAAGCGGGAAGCGAGCCCTGAGATGAGTCATCCCTGACCCCTTGAGGGTCCTAAAGGGCCGTTGGAGACCACAACGTTGATAGGTGGGGTGTGTAAGCGCGGCGACGTGTTGAGCTAACCCATACTAATTACCCGTGAGGCTTAACCATACAACACCCAAGAAGTGTTCTAAGACTTGTAGCAAATAGAACGAACTACTCAAATTCAGTGGTAATGACAAAGCACAGTAGCCAAGTCGTTATTCACGTCAGCTTTCTAGATTAAGAATTTGCCTGGCGGCCATAGCGCCGTGGAACCACCTGATCCCATGCCGAACTCAGAAGTGAAACGCGGTAGCGCCGATGGTAGTGTGGCATTCGCCATGCGAGAGTAGGACACTGCCAGGCACCCAATACAAGAAACCCCGCTCGATGAGCGGGGTTTTTTATTGCCTGCAATTCAGTAAGTCGCCGGATTATTAGACTTTCCCCTTCTTGTCATTCATTGATTACCCTTCTAAAGCCCCAAAAAGGCCTCTTTTCTGTTCGATATTTCCTCACTAGTTCAATGTGTTGGATATAAAAAGCACAGAATGTGATGCCTCTACCTTTCTTGTGATACCTACTCTGGTTTAATTCTTCAGTCCACATGGATGGACCAAGGAATCACAATAATTTAAGGAATAGACCCATGTTCAAAAGAACAGTAACGATGATGCTGGCGGCGGGAACCCTGGTATTAGGCGGTTGCGCATCCAATGGTGGTGCAGAGCAGGCAGCGGCAGACAACAGCGACTTCGGTGGCAAGTCCATCTACCTGCGCGGGGAGATGAACGACTGGATGGCGACTGATGAAAGCAAGGTAGTCAAGGTGGCCGACAAGCTCTATATGGCCAAAGGCACCCTCAAGAAAGAGTGGGCCCCCTACAAGTTCAAGTTTGCTGATTCAGGCTGGAGCTGCGGTACCAACTTTGGCTACAAGAGCCCGAGTGATGGTGTTGCCGTGTTGGGTGGTGAGGGTGTGCCGGTCAATCCCTGCTCCAAGTATGAGGACATGAAGTTCTCACCGGATGCCGATGGCGTCTACGAGTTCTATCTGAATATGGCGGGTGAAACACCGACCGTTTACGTCAAGAAGCCCTGATCTATCTCTGAGTGTTAAATCTCTCAGCAAATTAATCAGTTAAGTGCCCTGGCCAAGAAATCTGCTGGCCGGGGCATTTTTTTAGGTTAGAATCGGCGCCCTCATGGCATCAGTTGTACTATATGTTGTGTCATTAATTTTATATGGCACCATTAGTTGTGTTTTCTGCTGTTGTCATGATGTCGATGCATTCACATAAGGTTGATTGAAAATGGCTAAATCGAACCCGGTGTTGGAGAGTGAGCTTGGCTCCCGCCTTATCCCCATGCAGGAAACGTCCCTCGAGATCTGGGATAGCAAGTATCGCCTCAAGAGCAAGGATGGCATGCCCATCGACAGCTCTATCGATGAGACTTACCAGCGGGTTGCCCGTGCGTTGGCAGAGCAGGAGCTGGAACCGGAGGCCTGGTATGAGCCGTTCCTGTGGGCGCTGCGCAATGGTGCCATTCCGGCGGGGCGCATCACCTCCAATGCGGGGGCGTTTGAGCACAAGCCTGCTACTTCAACCATCAACTGTACTGTTTCCGGTACCATCGAAGATTCGATGGACGATATCCTTGGCAAGGTGCACGAGGCCGGTCTGACCCTGAAAGCCGGTTGCGGCATCGGATATGACTTCTCGACCCTGCGCCCGCGCGGTGCCTTTGTCTCCGGTGCCGGTGCCTACACTTCCGGCCCGCTCTCCTTTATGGATATCTATGACAAGATGTGTTTCACAGTCTCGTCAGCCGGTGGCCGTCGCGGCGCCCAGATGGGCACCATGGATATCCGCCATCCCGATGTGATCGAGTTTATTCAGGCCAAGCGCGAAGATGGCCGCCTGCGACAGTTCAACCTCTCTCTGCTCATCACCGAAGATTTCGTCAAGGCGGTGAAAGAGGATGCCCCCTGGTCGCTGATCTTCCCCTACACCGCTAAAGAGGTGGAGCAGGATGGCATTGCGCTGGACGATCCCGCTCAGGTGCTATGGGCCGACTGGCCCAACAAGGAAGGGGTTGTATTCAACGAGTTGGGGCAGGTCGCTTGTAAGGTCTACAAGACCATGCCAGCCCGCAAGCTGTGGAATGTCATCATGACCTCCACCTATGACTATGCAGAGCCCGGCTTCATCCTGATCGACAAGGTCAACCAGATGAACAACAACTGGTTCTGTGAAGAGATCCGCGCGACCAACCCCTGTGGTGAGCAGCCGTTGCCGCCCTACGGTGCCTGTCTGCTGGGCTCGGTCAATCTGACCAAGTTTGTGCGCGACCCTTTTACTGAAAACGCGGCATTCGATTGGCAGGCGTTTCGCAAGGTGGTGGCCATCTTTACTCGCATGCTCGACAACGTGGTGGAGATCAACCAACTGCCGCTGGCCAAACAGCGCGAGGAGATCACAACCAAGCGCCGGCATGGCATGGGTTTCCTGGGTCTTGGTTCGACCCTCACCATGCTGCAGATCAAGTACGGCTCTGCGGCATCCGTAGCCTTTACCGAGCAGGTATCCCAAGAGCTGGCGATGACCGGCTGGCAGGAGTCCCTGCGTCTTGCCAAGGAGAAGGGCCCAGCCCCCATCATGGAGCAGGAGTTTGAAGTGACTGGCAAGATGATGCGTCTGCGCCCGGAAATGGCGGCTGATGGCATCAAGGTGGGTGACAAGGTGAAGGGCAAGGTGCTGCACGCTCGTTATAGCCGTTATATACAGCAGGTTGCCGAAGTGGATCCTGCGCTGGTCGCCGAGCTGGCGGAAGTGGGTGGGCGTTTCACTCACCACAGCAGTATTGCGCCCACCGGCACTATCTCCCTGTCCCTGGCCAACAACGCCAGCAACGGCATCGAGCCGAGCTTTGCCCACCACTACAGCCGCAACGTCATCAAGCCGGGCAAGAAGAGCAAGGAGAGCGTCGATGTCTACTCCTTCGAGCTGCTGGCCTATCGCGAGCTGGTGAATCCGGCCGCCATGCCCTATGCCGATGATGAAGCGAGCCGTCTGCCGGACTATTTCATTACTGCCGATGACATCAGCCCAGCGCAGCATGTGGACATTCAGGCTGCGGCCCAGCGCTGGATCGATTCCTCCATCTCCAAGACTGCCAACGTGCCGACCGATTTCCCGTTCGAGCAGTTCAAGGACATCTACATGTATGCCTCGGACTCCGGTCTCAAGGGCTGCACCACCTTCCGCTTCAATCCGGAGGCCTTCCAGGGCGTGCTGGTGAAGGAGAAGGATCTGGAGAACACCCTCTATGAGTTCACTCTGGAGGATGGCTCCGTCATCTCCGTCAAGGGAAACGAAGAGATCGAATACGATGGCGAGCTGCATACGGCCGCCAACCTCTACGACGCCTTGAAAGAAGGCTATTACGGTAAATTCTGAGAACGACATTATGGTCAAGAAGATCGACAAGAAAATCGTCGCCTACAAGGTGCGTACCAAGGATGAGCCGCAAGAAGATCTCTCTGCGCAGGATGACGTGGTGCACATGCACGAAACCGTGCTGCGCCCGGAGCGGCTGATGGGCACCACCTACAAGTTGAAGACGCCGGAGCATGTCTCCGAGCACTCACTGTTCATCACCATCAACGACATCATTCTCAACGAGGGCACGGTTCACGAAACTCGCCGTCCGTTCGAGATTTTCATCAACTCCAAGAGCCTGGAGCACTATCAGTGGATCGTGGCGCTGACCCGCATCATCTCGGCGGTATTCCGCAAGGGTGGGGATGTCACCTTCCTGGTCGAGGAGCTGCGCTCGGTGTTTGATCCCAAGGGCGGCTACTGGAACAAGGGCAAGTATGTGCCGTCGCTGATCGCCGAAATTGGCAACGTGATCGAGAGCCATCTCACCGAGATCGGCATGCTCAAGGCGCCGGGGTTGGACGAGCATCAGCAGGCATTTCTGGCCGAGAAGCAGGCCGAGTTGAAAGCCGCTCAGGAGGCTGAAGAGCAGCAGGCGAGCAGTGGTTTCCCGGCCAATGCCGCGCTCTGCTACAAGTGCCACACCAAGGCGCTGGTGCTGAAGGATGGCTGCATGACCTGCCTCAACTGTGGCGACTCCAAGTGCGGCTGACAGACATGCCCAAGTAGTTGAACGATAGAAAAAAGACCGGCCACAGTGCCGGTCTTTGTATTGCTGTTTTTATGCGCAATCAAATCAGGCGGCCAAGTGATTTGTTGCGCGATAGTAAAATCGGGCGTAGCGTTGAGGTTAATAAAACTGTCACGGCCGTGTGGTTTCAATGACATCTGAGATTCACACACGTGGCCCTTCAGTGCCAAGGAGGATGCTTATGGACAATACGGACCGAAAGCTGTTTATCCTGGATACCAACGTTCTGCTTCACGAACCCCTCGCTATCTACTCCTTCAAAGAGCACGACGTGCTCATCCCCATGACGGTGCTGGAAGAGCTCGATAACATCAAGGATCGCAACAAGGATGTCAGCCGCGACGCGCGGGTGGCCATTCGTGCGCTGGAAGATGTGTTCCGCGATGCAACCCCGGATCAGATCACCCAGGGCGTTCCGCTGGCTGGCGAGGCGAGCGGCAATATCTGCATCTTTAGCGATCACCATCTGCCGCAGGATGCCGAGGTCTTTACCGACAAGGAGGCCGACAACCGTATCATCAACGCGGCCCTCTATCTGCAAAAGCATGAGTTGAAGCGTCAGGTGGTGCTGGTCACCAAAGACATCAACATGCGCCTCAAGGCCAAAGGGGCCGGGCTTGCTCACGTTGAAGATTACCGTAGCGACCAGCTGATCGACGATATCCGCCTGCTTGCCAAAGGCTTTCAGGTTGTGCCTGGCAGCTTTTGGGAGCGGGTTGGCGAGTGCGAGAGCGAGACCCATGGCCGCGACACCATCCATGTGATCGATGCCAATCTGCTGGAAGGGGTTCACGTAAACCAGTATCTGGTGGATGAAGAGAATTTCTTCGCCGCCCGGGTACTCAGCCACGATGGCAACAAGATCCGCATCAAGGATCTGGGCCGCGAGCGACTGATGTCCCGCAAGGCGTGGGGTGTCCATCCCAAGAACGTCTATCAGGGGATGGCGTTGGATGCACTGCTCGATCCGCACATCGATCTGGTGATCCTGACTGGCCCGGCGGGTTGCGGCAAGACCTTGCTGGCCATGGCTGCTGCGCTGGAGTTGGTGATTGAGAAGGGCATTTACGAGAAGGTGATCGTCACCCGGAATACCCCGGAAATTGCCGAAAGCATCGGCTTCCTGCCCGGCACCGAGGAGGAGAAGATGATGCCTTGGCTGGCGGCAGTGACCGACACCCTGGAGGTGCTGCACAAGCAGGACGAGAACATGAGCGGCTCGCTCAGCTACATCATGGAGAAGGCCAACATCCAGTTCAAATCGGTCAACTTCATGCGCGGACGCAGCATCCAGAACACCTTCGTACTGCTGGATGAGTGCCAGAACCTGACCGCGTCCCAGATCAAGACCATCATCACCCGCTGCGGCGAGGGCACCAAGATCGTCTGCTCCGGTAACCTGGCCCAGATCGACTCCAACTACCTGAGCCCGGTGACCTCGGGTCTCACCTACATTGTCGAGCGTTTCAAGGATTTTGACGGCAGTGCCAACATCTTCCTCAATGGCGTGGTACGCAGCCGACTGGCTTCGTTCGCCGAGGAAAACCTCTGATTAAACTGAATATTTCCAGATACAAAGGGAGGCCAATCGGCCTCCCTTTTTGATCATGGCGCAGCCTTTATTCCCAAGGACTATTGGCCAAGATAGCGCAGCAGCCCCGGGTGGTCGCTGTTTTGCAGAATATCCGGCTTGCCTTGCAGGGCGATGCGCCCCTCGTCGACAAACAGTACCTGACCGGCAATAAGCTGGGCATCCTCCGGATTGTGGGAGACCATCAACACGGTAATGCCCTGCTCGCAGGCTAGCCTCGCCACTTCCGCCAGCATCTCCCGGCGCAGGGCGGGATCGAGGGCAGAGAAGGGCTCATCCAGCAGCAGCAGCGGTTTGCCGCGCACCAGCGCGCGAGCCAGCCCGACTCGCTGCTGCTGGCCGCCGGAGAGCTGTTCAGGCTGGCGGTTTAACATCTCGCCAAGACCAACCCGTGCGGCTGCATCGATCACCTGTGCCCGCTGGGCGGCACTCAGGCGCAGACCCGGGTGCAAGCCGATGGCGATATTGTCGAACACCGACAGATGGAGGAACAGGTTGTGATCCTGAAACAGGGTGGTGACTGGTCGCTCGGCCGGGCCCAGCGGCAGCAGATCTTCGCCATCGAAGCTGAGGCGGCCCGACTCCACCGGCACGAATCCGGCGATCATCCCGAGCAGGGTCGACTTGCCCGCGCCGCTTGGGCCGATCAGTGCGGTGATCTCCCCCTTGGGCAGGGTTGCGCTGAAGCTGACGCGCCAGTCGGGGTAGCTGGTCACCAGCGTATCAATGTTCAGCATGTTTTCCTCCAAGCCCCCGTTCCACCAGCCAGAACAGGGAGAAACAGAGCGTAAGCAGCAGCAGAGCGGTGGCGGCCGCCTCGGTCAGGCGGTAGCTGCCGAGCTGTTGGTAGAGCCGCCAGGGCAGGGTGGTGAGCTCCTGACTGCCAAACATGGCGATGGCGCCGAGATCCCCCAGCGAGAGGATCATCGACAGCGCCATCGCTAGTGCCAGCGGGCGGCGCAGCAGCGGCCACTCCACCAGTCGCAGGCGATGCAGGCCGCGTACCCCCAGGCTATCCGCCAGCCGGTCGTATTGGCGCACCACCAGCTGCATGGGGGCGGAGAGGGTGCGCAGCACGTAGGGTAGCGCCATCAGGGCGTTGACCAGCACCACCAGCCAGGGGCCGAGGGCGAACACGTCGGCAAAGGGCATAAACAGGATGAAGAGACCGGTGGAGAGCACCACCGCCGGGATCATCAGGATCATCGAACCGCTGGCCTCCCACAGGGCGGCAGCCCGTCGCTGGCGGGTGCGCACCTTGAGGTGACGGCTGGTGAGCAGCAGGCCGCTGCCGAGCAGGGTCGCCAGGGTGCCTGCCGCCAGCGCAATCAGCAGCGACTGGCCGCTCGCCTGCCATAGCTTGCTGGAAGTGAGCGCCATCAGCAGGCCGGGGTGAAGGCCTGCCACCACGATGGCAAGCAACGGTGGCAGAAAGATGGCGAGCCCGATACCGAGCGAGAGCAGATCCACCACGGCCGTGCCCGGTTGATGACGATCCGGCCGCAGGCAGGGGCGACGGGGTGTCACCCTGCTGGCCGGGGTGCTCTGCAGCTTGTGCTGCAGGGCGAGCAGGGCGGCGGTCAGGATGAGCTGCACCAGCGCCAATCCGCCCGCGGTGGCGAGATCGAAGTCAAAGCGCAGCGCCTGATAGACAGCCACCTCCAGGGTGGTCGATTTCGGCCCGCCCCCCAGCGCCAGTACGGTAGTGAAGCTGGTGAAGCAGAGCATGAAGATGAGGCTGGCCAGCCCCGGCAATATGCCGCGAATAAGCGGCCACTCCAGCAGCCGGAAGATATGGGATGAGCGCATGCCAAGCTGGCTGGCAAGGCGCCAGCTCGATTCGGGGATGCTCTCTATGCTCTGCAGCATCAGACGGGCCGCCAGTGGCATATTGAAGAAGACGTGGGCCAGCAGGATGCCGAACAGGCCGTAGAGATAATTGCCGGGATCCAGCCCCAGTGACCGTAGTAGTTGCGGTAGCCACCCCTGTTTGCCATGTACCGCCACAATACCGAAGATGGCGATGATGACCGGCAGTACCAGCGAGAGGCCAAACAACTTGATCAGCAGGGTTCGGCCAAGGAATCGCCGCCGCGCCAGCGCGCGGGCCACCGGAATGGCGAGCCCGAGACTGAGCAGGGTGGAGAGCAGTGCCTGCCCCAGACTGAAGCCCAGCACATGACGCAGATAAGGATCTGAGAGCAGGGTGCGGGGAGCCAGCGAACCGGCCTGCCACAACAGGGCCGCCAGCGGCCCGAGGGACAGCAACAGGATCAACAGGGTGGCTGCACTGCCCGGCAGCCACCAGAGGGGACGAGCCTGTGGTTTCAGATGACGGTTCACTGGGTGACGGCTTGCAGCCACTCGCGGATCCATCCTTTGCGATTGGCGGCCACCTCATCGGCGCTGAAGGCGAGCGGTTTGCTGACGGTGATCATCTGTTCGAAGCCCTTGGGCAGCGGCGTGTCGATGACCGGATACATCCAGTTGCCGGTCGGGATCTCGTTCTGGAAGGCGGGGCTCACCATAAATTGCAGGAACTGGTCAGCCAGCTTCCCCTGTTTGGCGCTCTTCAGCTTGGCGGCCACTTCTACCTGACGGTAGTGACCCTCCTCAAACGCCGCCGCCTGATACTGGGGCTTGTTCTCGGCAATCAGGTGATAGGCCGGAGAGGTGGTGTAGGAGAGCACCATGTCCGCTTCACCATCGAGGAACATGCCATAGGCCTCTGACCACCCCTTGGTGACGGTGACCGTCTTTTTGGCAAGCTCGGCCCAGGCGGCAGGCGCCTTGTCGCCATAAACAGACTTCATCCACAGCATCAACCCCTGCCCCGGGGTGGAGGTGCGGGGATCCTGATAGATCACTTTGAGGTCGGGACGCTCCACCAGCTCTTTCAGGCTCTTGGGCGGCTGCTTGAGTTTGTCCTTGTCATAGACAAAGGCGAAGTAGCCGTAGTCGTAGGGGACGAAGGTGTCATCCTGCCAGCCACCTGGCACCTTGATGCCATCCAGCTTGGCGGGATGGGGGGCGAACAGGCCGCTCTGCTTGGCTTCGCTGATGAGAGCATCGTCGAGCCCCAGCACCAGATCGGCCTTGCTGTGGTTGCCCTCCAGCCGCAGCCGGTTGAGGATGGCTACCCCATCTTCGAGGGGAACCAGATTGAGGGTGCAGTCGCACGCTTTCTCGAAGGCCTGTTTGATCTTGGGCCCCGGACCCCACTCGGCAGTGAAGGAGCTGTAGGTGTAGACGGTGAGGGTGTCGGCGGCGAACACATTGGCCGACAGCAGGCCGGTGGTGACCAGCAGCAGGGTCTTCATGGGTGGCACTCCCTATTACTTGTTAATAACGAGGTGCCAGCGGGTGAGGGCGCAAAAAATGAGCGCCATGCCTCAAATTCCTCCGCCAGCATTATCTGGATCAGGTACACGGGTATAATCTCAGCGGTAAACCGCACCCCGTTTGAGAAACGAACCGCATTGTATTAACGTTCTTTTGGGTAGACCAGCACAATTGTGCAATACCCATGAGATGACGCCCACCCAACAGAGGATGTTCGCGTGCTTACCAATACCAAGGAAAGGCGTGCCTTTGCGCGCATGGTCATCAATGCTCCGGTCACCGTCTATCAGCAGCAGCTGGTGCTGGAGGGGATCTGCCGGGATCTCAGTGCCAACGGCATGGGGATTGCGGTCTCTGAACACCAGCTCGACATCAATCAGCCCATCCGGATCAGTCTTGCCACCAACAACAACCTGTTGCCCCCCTTTGAAGCCCATGCCCGTATTATCCGGGTGCTGGAGGAGGAGAGCGGGTTGCTGCTGGCGGTAGAGTTTCTGCCTCAGGGTTAATCCTCTCTCCCCATCGGCAGAGGGAGGGGATTAGCCTTTCTCCTGAACCGGCTGCACACTCAACTGCTTGCTATCGACCAGCGTTTTGCTGGTCGATGCTATTTGGCCCGCAGGCAAGGTGGCTGGACCGGTAGGTTCGAGCAGCAGGTAGTTCTGCCCCTGCCAGTTGAGGGTCACATCCCCCGGCTTGGCGGGCAGGTCAACGGCCAGCAGCGCATGGCCGGGGACGAACACCATGGCCTGTTTCAGCTCTGGAAAGAGCTGGGCCAGCATGGCGGCCATCAGGGTTACCTTGCTGTCGCAATCCCCCCGGTTCTGCTCCAGCACCTGACGGGGAGATAGAAAGCCCTTGCCCTGTCTTCCATTCAGGCTATCGAGCTGCTGATAGGGGATGCTCTGGATAAAGGTGAGCATATGGGCCACGGTCTTCTGGCGCGCTTCCGTTTCGGTGCTGCCCTGCTGCTTGAGTTGATCCGCCAGCGGAGCCAGCCCGCTGCGACTCTCCAGCGCGATGCGCACATGGTCCTGCTTCACCGCCAGCTGCCCGTCCGGGGTGTTGAAGTACTGGAAGTAGTGTTTGGTCAGCCACGCCTGCTCCTCTTTGCTCCGCTTGGACTGCAGAAAGGCCATCGCCTCGCGCGCCTTGTCCTGATTGCGGCTTTTCAGATGCAGCTCCAGCGAGGGACGGGCGAGGGTGAACTGCACCTCGGGGTAGTTCTGGCGCACCTCCCGCAGCAACACCTGCAACACCTCCTCCTGCATTCTCGCCGGACGATAGGCGATAAGGGGCGGCAACTTGCCCTGTTCGAGCCGGTAGGTGAGCTGTTGGGGTTTGCCTTCGCTATCCTGCCAGCCGACGCTGATCTGGCCGAGGCTGTTGTTGAAGCTGGTTTGGCTGGCCCCCGCAGGAAGGGCAAGCAGCAGGGCACAGAGCAGAGGAATTGCCGTCGGTCTCTTCATCATCCTTTCCTGTGGCACGGGCCAGTTCCGGTGGCCCAAAGTGGGAAGCGTAGCGGACAGTAAAACAGGGAGCCGAAGCTCCCTGTTGATTCTACTCGTTTTTTTGCAACTGGCGCGTTAAATCCAGCTCGGCTGCTTCGCCTCAAAGGCGCTGATGGCGGCCTCGTGCTGCAGAGTCAGGCCGATGGCATCCAAGCCGTTGAGCAGGCAGTAACGGCGGAATTCGTCGATCTCGAAACCGAAGCAGAGGCTACCTGCGCGCACCTGATTGGCTTCCAGATCCACCTCGATCTCGATGCCCGGCTTGGCGGCGACCAGCTGGAACAGGGCGTCAACCTCCTCCTCCTTCAGGCGCACCGGCACCATGCCATTGTTGATGGCGTTGCCGTAGAAGATGTCGGCAAAGCTCGGGGCTATGATGGTCTTGAAGCCGTAGTCGGCCAGCGCCCAGGGGGCGTGCTCGCGGCTCGACCCGCAGCCGAAGTTCTCGCGGGCCAACAGGATGCTGGCACCGGCGAATTGTGGTTGGTTCAGTACAAACTCGGGGTTTGGCTGCTGGCCGGCATCGTCAAGGAAGCGCCAGTCGTGGAACAGGTGCTTGCCAAAACCGATGCGGTTTACTTTTTGCAAAAACTGCTTGGGAATGATGGCGTCGGTGTCGACGTTGGCGCTGTCGAGGGGGACGACGATCCCTTTATGCTGTTTGAATCCTGTCATCATTGGTTCCTCTTACAGTGCGCGAATGTCGGCAAAGCGGCCGGTGACGGCGGCAGCGGCTGCCATGGCCGGGCTCACCAGATGGGTGCGGCCGGCGCGGCCCTGACGCCCTTCGAAGTTGCGGTTGCTGGTGGAGGCGCAGCGCTCTCCCGGTTGCAGCCGGTCGTTGTTCATCGCCAGACACATGGAGCACCCCGGCAGGCGCCACTCAAAACCGGCCTCGATGAAGATCTTGTCCAGACCCTCGGCTTCGGCCTGCGCCTTCACCTGCTCGGAACCCGGCACCACCAGCGCCTGCACGCCAGCGGCAACCTTGCGACCGCGAGCGATGGCGGCGGCGGCGCGCAGATCCTCGATGCGGCTGTTGGTGCACGACCCGATAAATACTTTGTCGATGGCAACGTCGGAGAGCTTCTGGCCTGGCTGCAAATCCATGTAGGCGAGCGCCTTGCGGGCGGACTGCTGCTCCATCAGATCGGTAAAGGATTCCGGTGCCGGAATCGGCTCATTGACGGCAATCACCTGACCCGGATTGGTCCCCCAGGTGACCTGCGGGGCGATATCAGCGGCGTCCAGCACCACCTCGGCATCGAAACGGGCACCTTCATCGCTCTTGAGGCTCTGCCAGTAAGCGATGGCCTGCTCCAGCGCCTCGCCTTTGGGGGCGAACTCCTTGCCTCGAATGTAGTCGATGGTGGTCTGGTCGGGGGCTATCATGCCCGCCTTGGCGCCGAGCTCGATGGCCATGTTGCACACCGTCATCCGCCCTTCCATGGAGAGGCTCGCAATGGCCTCGCCAGCAAACTCCACCACGTAGCCGGTACCACCGGCGTGGCCGACCTTGCCGATAATGGCCAGCACCACGTCCTTGGCACTGATGCCTGCGGCCAGTTTGCCGTTGACCGAAATGCGCATGGTCTTGGCCCGGCCCTGTTTCAGGGTCTGGGTCGCCATCACATGTTCTACCTCGGAGGTGCCGATGCCGAAGGCAAGCGAGCCGAAGGCGCCGTGGGTGGCAGTGTGGGAGTCGCCGCAGACGATGGTGGTGCCGGGCAGGGTAATGCCGAGCTCGGGGCCCATCACATGGACGATCCCCTGATATTTGTGGTTGAGATCGTAGAGGCGAACTCCGAACTCCTTGCAGTTGGCGGCCAGCGTCTCCATCTGGATGCGGGCCATCTCGCCGGAGGCGGCGATGTCCTTGGTGGTGGTGGAGACGTTGTGATCCATGGTGGCCCAGGTCAGATCCGGGCGGCGCAGCTGGCGATTCATGGCGCGCAGGCCGTCGAATGCCTGCGGGCTGGTCACTTCATGCACCAGATGGCGGTCGATGTAGATGAGGGGCGTTTCCCCTTCCACTTCCCGTACCACGTGGGCGTCGAATACTTTCTGATAGAGGGTCTTGGCCATTGCTTCTCTCTTCCTTGTTCTCTGTTATGCGGCTCAGATCCGGGCGGCGATCTGGCTACCCATCTCGGACGTGCTCTGCACCGGATGGCGGGCGCTGGCCTGATGCAGGTCGGCGGTGAAGTAACCCTCGGCCAGGGTCTGGGCCACGGCCTGCTCAATGGCCTGGGCGGCAGCTTCCTGACCCAGACTGTAGCGCAGCATCAGGGCGGCGGAGAGGATCTGGGCGATGGGGTTGGCAATCCCTTTGCCGGCGATATCGGGGGCCGAACCACCGGCCGGTTCGAACAGGCCGAAACCCGATTCGTTGAGGCTGGCGGAGGGGAGCAGTCCCATGGAGCCGGTGATCATGGCGCACTCGTCGGAGAGGATGTCACCGAACAGGTTGGAGCAGAGCAGCACATCGAACTGGGAGGGATCCTTGATGAGCTGCATGGTGGCGTTATCGATGTACATATGGTTCAGTTCGACGTCGGGATAATCCTTGGCGACTTGCGTCACCACCTCACGCCACAGGATGGAGGAGGCGAGCACGTTGGCCTTGTCGATGGAGGTGACCTTGCCACGGCGCACACGTGCCGACTCAAAGGCAATCTTGGCGATGCGCTCAATCTCGAAGCGATGGTACACCTCGGTGTCGAATGCCTTCTCGTTCGCCCCCTCTCCCTCACGCCCCTTGGGCTGGCCGAAGTAGATGCCGCCGGTCAGCTCGCGCACGCAGGCGATGTCAAAACCGCGATCGGAGATGTCGGCACGCAGCGGGGAGAACTGTTCCAGACCGGTGTAGATGCGGGCCGGGCGCAGGTTGCAGAACAGTTTGAAGTGGGCACGCAGGGGCAGCAGGGCGCCACGCTCCGGCTGATCGTTGGGGGGCAGATGTTCCCATTTCGGGCCGCCCACCGAGCCGAACAGCACGGCATCGGCCGCTTCACAACCTTTGATCGTGCTTTGCGGCAGCGGGGTGCCGTGGTTGTCGATGGCAATACCGCCCACGTCATGGCGATCATACTCGAAGGCGAGGCCAAACCTGGTCTGCACCTTCTCCAGCACCTTGATGGCCTCGGCCATCACTTCAGGGCCAATGCCGTCACCCGGCAATACTGCGATCCGATAACTGCTCATACACTCTCCATCCTGATATTGTCTTTGAGATCCCTCTGCCCGGTTTTACCAACGCTGCGCGCGGTTACCGGTTCAGACGTTCCCCGTCCTGATGTTGTCATTCCATGCCGTCTGTGTGGCTGTGAGTCCTGCTCAGACGGTTTCCGATGTGATGCTGTCATTCCATTCCGTCTGTTTGGTTCCGAACCCTGTTCAGACGGTTTCTGATTTGATGCTGTTATTGCGTTCCATCTGCTCGGCCACCTGATCGGCGCGCCAGATGCTGTTGATCACATGGAGCAGGGCGTGGGCCGAGGATTCGATGATGTCGGTGGCCAGCCCCATGCCGTGGAATTTGCGCCCCTTGTACTCGGCGACGATATCGACCTGACCGAGGGCATCTTCCCCTTCGCCCTTGCTCTTGAGGGCATATTTGTCGATGCGGATCTCATAGCCGGTGATGCGGTTGATGCACTGGTAGACCGCATCCACCGGGCCATTGCCGGTAGCCGCTTCGCAGATCAGATCCTGCCCCACTTTCAATTTGACCGAGGCGGTGGCCAGTACCGAGCTGCCGCTCTGCACCCCGAGGTACTCCAGTTTGAAGTGCTCGGGCTCTTCGTGGATCTGGCTGAAGAAGGCCAGCGCTTCGAGGTCGTAGTCGAACACCTGCCCCTTCTTGTCGGCCAGGGTCAGGAACTTGCCGTAGAGGTGGTCGAGGTCGTAGCTGCTCTCGGCATAACCCATAGACTCCATCCGGTGCTTGATAACGTGGCGGCCGGAGCGGGAGGTCATGTTGAGGTTGTTCTGGGTCAGGCCAATGCTCTCGGGGGTGATGATTTCGTAAGTGTTTTTCGCCTTGAGCACCCCATCCTGATGGATGCCGGAGCTGTGGGAGAAGGCGTTGGCTCCGACGATCGCCTTGTTGGGCTGCACCGGCATATTGCACAGCTGGCTGACCAGCGTGCTGGTGCGATGAATTTCGTTGTGGCGGATATTGGTTTGCACTCCGAGCAGGTCGGCGCGGGTTTTGAGGATCATCGCCACCTCTTCCAGCGAGCAGTTGCCCGCCCGCTCGCCGATGCCGTTGATGGTGCACTCGATCTGGCGGGCCCCCATCTGTACCGCGCCGATGGAGTTGGCCACCGAGAGCCCCAGATCATCGTGGCAGTGGACCGAGATGATGGCCTTGTCGATGTTGGGTACCCGGTTGAACAGGGTGTGGATGATGCCGGAGAATTCGGTCGGCACCGTGTAGCCCACGGTATCGGGGATATTGATGGTACGGGCCCCCGCCTTGATGGCGGCCTCCACCATGCGGCAGAGGTTATCGATCGGGGTGCGGCCCGCATCCTCGCAGGAGAACTCCACATCATCGGTGTAGCGCAGGGCGTGCTTGATGGCGCCGACCCCCATCTCCAGCACATCCTCGAAGCTCTTTTTCAGCTTGCTCTCCACATGGATGGAGGAGGTGGAGATAAAGGTGTGGATGCGAAACGCCTCGGCGACCCGCAAGGCTTCGCCGGCGGCGTCGATATCCTTGGGCAGGGCGCGGGCGAGGGCGCAGACCCGGCTGTTTTTGATGTGGCGGGCGATGGTCTGCACCGATTGAAAATCGCCGGGAGAGGAGACCGGGAAGCCCACCTCCATGACGTCGACACCGAGCCGCTCCAGCGCCTGGGCTATCTGCAGCTTCTCCTTGACTGTCAAACTGGCCGCCAGGGCCTGCTCACCATCACGCAAGGTGGTGTCGAATATGATGACCCGATCTGACATGTGACTTCCCTCTTCCTAAGTTCGGTAACGTGCATCCTGCGGCGGCATAAAAAAACCCGTGCAGGGTGCACGGGTTTTTGTAAATTCCGGCTATGCCTTAGCCCGGCTACAAGGATCCCGCGCGAGTTAACGCGATTAGGGAGATTAGTAGTAGCGGGGTGGCGATACGCATGACGTTGTTATTCCTTCCAGTCGATAACGCTTTTACCAATATCGAGATTTTTATGCTGTGTCAACACGGAAGGTCAGGGGCAATCTGCTGACGTATTTAATCGGATTGTAAAGGATTGCAAATTTCCTTGTCCCATATTCGGCCCATGACCGATTATCTGGTCATTCCTGCTGTGCTCTATTCTCTGCACAACCAGATCGACTTATCAGCATTGGCTGAATTATCTGAGGTGTTAAATGGAAAAACGTAGACCAGGTCGTCCGGTCGGACGTTCTGACATTCGTGACAAGTTGCTTGCTGCCGCCCGTGAGCGTTTTCTCAATACTCCCTATAGCAAGGTAACTACACGCGAAATCGCGGAGCTGGCTGGCTCCAACTTGGCGATGATCCACTACTACTTCGGCAGTAAAGAGGGTCTTTACAAGGCGGTACTGGGTGATGTGGCCGAGCCGCTTGACCATGCCTGGCAAGATGAGCACAGCAACCACAGCCTCAACGAGCTGCTTAACACCTACTATCAGGTGATGGCGCCTAACAGCGAGCTGACCTCCGCTATCTCCAGCGCATTGTCGACCGAGAAGAGCCCGGGACGGGATTTTGTGCTGAGCCGCCTGCTGGAACGTCAACTGCCCCAGTTCGACGCCCTGCTGGAAACCATGAAAACCAACGGCGAGCTGGGTGACAATCTGGATCCCGAGATGCTGAAGATCTCCTTCCTCAGCATGATGTGGCAGCCGTTCGTGATGAAAGATCTTTACGAGCAGGTATTTGGCCTGAAAGTAGACGAACAGTTCATGGCTCGTCTGGCGGATCACAACTGCCGCCTGATGGAGACCGGTTTGCGCGGCAATCACTGATAACCGCACAACTCATCGATTAAAAAGGGCCGTTTGGCCCTTTTTTCATAAATCTGTTATCCCCCGTTCAACACCCTGTCATCCCGCCTCCCTACTCTGCAACGAGATCTCGGGGAAGGAGGGGTTATGAACAAGATCCAGCAATGGGACCTGCAGGTATGCCGGGTCTGTCTGCTGCACACCTATAACCGGCAGCAAGCCAGGGTGAGTCGCCTTGTCTCCCGTACCGGTGACGGCCCGCTTTACGCCGTGTTGGCCGCCCTGCTCTGGTGGCAGGGGGAGAGTGAACGCGAGCTGGTAAAGCTGGCGCTGCTCGCCTTTGCCATCGAGTTGCCTCTCTATCTGCTGCTGAAAAACAGCCTGAAACGGCAACGGCCAGTCGGTTTGCCGGTCTTTATCACCCCCTCCGATCGTTACAGCCTTCCCTCTGGCCACACTGCCGCCGCCTTCTTGATGGCCACCATATTGGCGACCGGTTTTCCGCTCTGGGCACCGCTGCTGTTTGGCTGGGCGGCGCTGGTGGGGGCATCTCGGCTGCTGCTCGGGGTTCACTACCTGAGCGATCTGGTGGCAGGCGCCCTGCTGGGGGGCGGCTGCGCCTTGATGGCCCTTTGCTGGAGTCAGGGATGAAGATACTGTTTGGCGTGCAAGGCACTGGCAACGGTCATATCAGCCGCAGCCGCACCTTGGCCCGGGCGCTGCGAGCGGCCGGGGTCGAGGTGGATTATCTCTTCAGCGGGCGACCCGCTGACCGCTACTTCGATATGGAAGAGTTTGGGGAGTACCGCACCTTTGCCGGGCTCACCTTTGTCAGCCACGAGGGGCGGGTCTCGCCGTGGCGTACCCTGCAGGCGGCATCGCCGCTCACCTTCTGGCGGGATCTGCAAAGGCTCGACTGCCACGGGTACGATTTGGTGGTGAGCGATTTTGAGCCGCTGACCGCCCATGCCGCCCGCCGCTGCGGTATCCCGAGCCTTACCGTCAGCCATCAGGCCAGCTTCAACTGGCCGATCCCCCGCTGGGGTGAAGATGGCTTGAGTCGCCAGCTGATGCGCCACTTTGCGCCGGTCAATCAGCCGCTCGGGCTGCACTGGTTTCACTTCGGTCAGCCGATTTTGCCACCGGTGATCGATCCTGTTCGGGTGATGCCGGATAACGGCGAGATCCTGGTTTATCTGCCGTTCGAGCAGACTGAGGCGATCGCGGCACTGTTGTCCCGCTTTGGCCAGCAGCGCTTCGTCTGCTTTCACCCAGCCATTCGCAGCTCGAGCCAGTGGCGCAACCTGCGTTTTGAGCCCCCCTCGCGCCCCGCTTTTCTGACGGTGCTGGCAGGATGTCGCGGCGTCATCTCCAACGCCGGCTTCGAGCTCGCCTCCGAGGCGCTCAGCCTCGGCAAGAAGTTGCTGGTCAAGCCCCTCGGCGGCCAGTTCGAGCAGCTGACCAACGGCAAGACGCTCGAGATGATGGGGCTGGCGACCCTGATGGATGTGCTCGATGCCAATCTGGTGCGTACCTGGCTCGACAGCGCCTCGCCGGGGGCAGTCTGTTACCCCGATGTAGCGGGGGAGCTGGCCCGCTGGCTGGCGGCGGGCGCTGACGAGAGCGTGGCCTCTCTGTCACGTCGGCTCTGGGCGCGCACCCTGTTTCCGGAGGAGGTGAGTGATCGCCTGAGCGAGCTGGATGGGGGCGACTGTTTATCCAGTTGCTGGTTATCGCAAGTGAGCGTTGTTGACTAGACTGAAAGGCGATCCCACCAAGGAGAGGACGGAGCAAATGCGCTTTACCAATGAAAACGGCGAAGTCATGAACCTGGCTGACAATCTCACCCTGCACGAGTTGCTCGATATGGGGGTCAGCATCTCGGTCAGTGAAGAGACCGATCCGGATCAGCAGATCTGGCTGGCGGAGCCGGATCAGGACAACTGAGTCATCATTCGGCATCAAGCCCACCGCTGAGCGGTGGGCTTTTTTGTGGCTGTTTTTCCCCTCTGCGGAATGATCCGCTGGCCATTCCCCGACTTCCTTCCCTTTTGTCTCATGGTCGCTACGGCAAGTCATTGAATGTTAATAGCCGGTTGAAATGTATGACTGTTCTGGTCAGATAAAGCCGTGGACAAGCGTTATGAAGCGGGTTAAGTTGGTTTTTCACCCTATTTTCGGGTGAATGACGGAAAAATCCTTTTTTTCTACTGTCGACGGGGCTGAATTGGACCGATCTGCATTCAGATAACAACAAGAAACGGATCGGGCCGTGCCGGGAAGCACGGCATCGTCGGCGGGATTCGCTAAACGGAGCAAAGCCTGGAGGGCTTTATCATGGAGATGTTATCAGGCGCCCAGATGGTGGTTAGAGCGCTGGAAGATCAGGGAGTTGAGCACGTCTTCGGCTACCCTGGTGGCTCAGTGCTCGACATCTATGACGCTCTCTTCGAAAACGGCAAGATGGAGCATGTCTTGGTGCGGCACGAGCAAGCCGCGGTTCACATGGCTGACGGTTACGCCCGTTCCACCGGCAAGGTGGGGACTGTGCTGGTAACGTCAGGCCCGGGAGCGACCAACTGCATTACCGGTATTGCCACCGCCTATATGGATTCCATTCCGCTGGTGATCCTCTCCGGCCAGGTGCCGACCAGCATGATCGGTGAGGATGCGTTCCAGGAGACCGACATGATCGGTATCTCCCGTCCGGTGGTGAAGCACAGCTTCCTGTGCAAGAAGGCGAGCGATATTCCCGAGGCCATCAAGAAGGCCTACTACATTGCCGCCAGCGGCCGCCCGGGGCCGGTGGTGGTGGATCTGCCCAAAGATGTGCAGAACCCGAAAGAAAAATTCCCCTACCAGTATCCCGAGACGGTCTCCCTGCGCTCCTATAACCCGACCAAGTCTGGCCATAAAGGGCAGATCAAGCGGGCAGCCAAGCTGCTGGTAGAAGCCCAGCGTCCGGTGATGTACGTGGGCGGTGGCGCCATCAACGCCAATGCGGACCATCTGGTGACCAAACTGGCGGAGCTGCTGAACCTGCCGGTGACCACCACCCTGATGGGGCTGGGGGCCTTCTCCGGCGTCCATCCGCAATTTATCGGCATGCTGGGGATGCACGGCACCTTCGAAGCCAACAAGACCATGCACAACGCGGATCTCATCTTCGCTGTCGGTGCCCGCTTCGATGACCGCGTCACCAACAACGTGGCCAAGTTCTGCCCCAATGCGACCGTGGTTCATATCGATATCGACCCCACCTCCATCTCCAAAACGGTGCAGGCCCATGTGCCCATCGTCGGCTCGGTGGAAACCGTGCTGGAGCAGATGCTGGAAGTGATCCGCGAGTGTGGCTTCGATAACGACAAGGAGGCGCTGGCGGACTGGTGGAGCCAGATCAACCAGTGGCGCTCCCGTCACTGTCTGGCCTACGAAAAGTCGGCAACCCAGATCAAGCCGCAACAGGTGATCGAGACCCTCTACAAGGTGACTCAGGGTCAGGCGTTCGTTGCCTCCGACGTGGGCCAGCACCAGATGTTTGCTGCCCTCTACTACCCGTTTGCCAAACCGCGCCAGTGGATCAACTCAGGGGGCCTCGGCACCATGGGCTTCGGCATTCCGGCCGCCATGGGGGCCCAGTTTGCCAATCCGGATGCGGTGGTCTGCTGCGTCACCGGGGATGGCTCGGTGCAGATGAACATTCAGGAGCTCTCTACCTGCATGCAGTACGGGGTGCCCATCAAGATCATCTCCATCAACAACCGTGCGCTGGGCATGGTCAAGCAGTGGCAGAAGATGTTCTACGGCGGTCGTCACAGCCACTCTTACATGGAGTCCCTGCCGGACTTCGTCAAGCTGGCGGAAGCCTATGGCCATGTCGGCATCGCGGTGAGTGATCCGGCCGAGCTGGAGAGCGCCATGGAGAAGGCCTTCGCCATGAAGGATCGGCTGGTGTTCATGGATATCTCGGTCGACCCGGATGAGCACGTCTATCCGATGCAGATCAAGTTTGGCGCCATGGATGAGATGTGGCTGAGCAAGACGGAGAGAACCTGATGAGACATATAATTTCCGTTCTGCTGGAGAACGAATCCGGCGCCCTGAGCCGCGTGGTGGGTCTCTTCTCCCAGCGCGGCTACAACATCGAGACCCTGACGGTGGCGCCGACCGAGGATCCCACCCTGTCACGCATGACCATAGTCACCATGGGTGACGAGCGGGTGCTGGAGCAGATCCAGAAGCAGTTGCACAAGCTGGTGGATGTGCTCAAGGTGTGTGACCTGAGCGAAGGGGAGCATATCGAGCGGGAGATTGCGTTGGTCAAGGCGCGCGCCGCCGGTGGGGCCCGTGACGAGCTGAAACGGCTGGCGGATATCTTCCGTGGCCAGATCGTCGACGTCACCCCCGAGCAGTACACGGTACAGCTGGTGGGCACCAGCGAGAAGCTGGATGCCTTTATCAAGACTGCCGCCCAGACCAACGAGATCATCGAAGTGGTGCGCTCCGGCGTCTGCGGTATCTCCCGGGCGGACAAGGCGCTGCGGCCCTGATGGCTGGCGGGACAGCTGATGATGTGTCAGCTGCCGCAGAGTGAAAGGAAAGAGGGCTCTGCGGAGCCCTTTTTGTTTGGTTTTGCTTTACGAGGGTAGGGATGATGTTCGGTATTCATGATCTTGCTCTGTTTATGGTCTCGGGGCTGCTGCTCAATATCATGCCGGGGCCCGACTCCCTGCTGGTCATGCTGCGCAGCGGCTCGCAAGGGTGGCGTGCCGGTTCGGTCGCGACGTTGGGCATTGGCACCGGTGTCATGGTGCATGTGCTGGCGGCGGCCCTCGGTCTGTCGGCCCTGCTCAGCGCCTCGGCCGAACTGTTTGCCCTTATCAAGCTGGCTGGCGCCATCTACCTCATCTATCTGGGGTTCTCCCTGCTGCGCCAGCAGGCTACGGGTGCAATGGAGGGAGGGGCCACCCTGCCAGCCCTCTCCTATGGCCAGATTTACCGGCAGGGGGTGCTGACCAATGTTCTCAATCCCAAGGTGGCACTCTTTTTCCTTGCCTTCGTGCCCCAGTTCATCGCACCGGATGCCCCCGACAAGGCACTCGCTTTTATCCTGCTCGGCTGCATCTTCAATCTGGGCGGTATCATCTGGTGTCATCTGCTGGTCTTTACCACCGTCTATGCCAGCCACAAGGTTCGGTTGTCGCAGCGTCTCGGTCGCTGGCTCAACCGGGGCATCGGCACCCTGTTTGTCGGGCTCGGGATCAAGCTCGCCAGCGACTAGCTCGCCGCTTTCTGACCTGGGGCAGATTATCGTGTGCCGCGCTGTGGTATGGTCGGCGGTTAGCTGCGGGGCCAGCCCCGCTCTCTCTTTTTCAGGCCAGCCCCACTGGCCGCAGCAGCGAGATCCCTTGCCCAGATGAACATCGCCCGGCTCAAGAACTTTACCGAGATAGTGAAGAATAACTTCAACATCTCGGCGACGGCGGAGAAGCTCTACACCTCCCAGCCAACCCTCAGCAAGCAGATGAAGATGCTGGAAGATGAGCTGGGGCTCGCCCTCTTTACCCGCAAGGGGAAAAATCTGGTCGGCTTGACCAGCGCAGGCGAGCAGGTGATGGAGTTGGCCAAGGGGGTAGTGGCGCAGGTGGAGCAGATCAACCAGCTGTCGTTGGGGGAGCAACTGGCCACCAGCGGGGTGCTGCGTATCGCCACCACCCACACCCAGGCTCGCTACAAGCTGCCAGCGGTGATCACCGAGTTCAGCCGTCGTTATCCCGATGTGGCGATCCAGCTCCATCAGGGGGCGCCTGCCCAACTGGCCCAGATGGTGCAAAGCGGCGATGTGGATATGGCGATCGCCACCGAGTCCATGTACCTATTCGACGAGCTGGCCGCCGTCCCCTGTTATCGTTGGGGGCGCAGTGTGGTGGTGCCGCACGCTCATCCGCTGCTTGACTGCCAGCCGCTGTCGATGGCGGGTCTGGCCCGCTATCCCCTCATCACCTATGTGTTCGGCTTTACCGGCCGCTCCAAGATGGACAAGGCCTTCAGCCGTCACGGCCTCTCGCCGAAAACCGTGCTGACCGCCACCGACACCGACGTGATCAAGCACTACGTCCGGCTCGGCATGGGGGTCGGGGTGATTGCAAGCGTAGCCTTTGACGAGGGGGATAGGGAGGCTCTGGTGAGCCTCAACATCGACCACCTGATCGCCTCGAGCGCGACCCACATCTGCCTGCGCAAACATGCCCATTTGCGTGACTACATGTACGACTTTATCCACCTCTACGCCCCCCATATCAGCCGGGAGACGGTGCAGCTGCACCTTATCAACCAGCCGCCCGCTGCCAATATGGCGGAGTTGCCGTGGCTCTAACCGCGGGTTGTTTGTCGTACACAGAGCAAAAATACAGAGACAAAAAAAGAGAGGCCTTGGCCTCTCTTCTGGTTTTATCGGTATGCGGGATTAAGCGCTGCGGGTCGCCAGATTGATAAAGATCTGGGCTCCGACCAGCAGGCAGTCGTCATCGAGGTAGTAGGGATTCGCATGCAGGTAGTTGCAGATCCCTTTGGCCTGACAGCCGCTGCCGAGGAAGAACATGGCCCCCTTGCGGCCACGGCAGGCGTTGACCATATAGCTGAAGTCTTCGCTGCCGGTCATCGGCTGACCCTGAGCGTTGATCCCCTCGGAGGGCAATACGTCGGCGGCCGCTTGCAGCAGACGGGCGCAGGCATCGGCGTGGTTTTCGACCGCCGGATACCCGGCATAGACCATCTTGGTCTTGAAGCCGCGCAGTTCGCTCTGGGCCACGATCTCCTTGAAGCTGTTCTTCAGGATCTGGTCGGTCTCGGCATCCATGGCACGGATGGTGCCGCGCGCCTGCACATGGTCGGCGATGGCGTTGGGGATGGTGCCGCCGTTGATCATGCCGCAGCCAAATACCGCCGGGCTGAACGGACTGGTGCGCTTGGCGACGATGTAGTCCATGTCCTCGATGATCCGCACCGCTTCACGGATGGCATCCAGCCCCTTGTGGGGGGTCGAGCCGTGGGCGGAGATACCGTGCACATCCAGTGTCCAGGCGGAGCCCCAGGAGGACATGACACCGTGGTTGAACTTGATGGTGCCGGTCTCCATGGCGCCGTCGTTATGGAGGGCATAGACCTCGTCCACCCCCTTCATGCAGCCCAGTTCGACCATCTTCTCGGCGCCCGGCACCCGCATGTCCTCTTCCGCCATCTGGAAGATAAAGCGGACGTTGTACTGCAAGCGATCGCGGTTGGCGGCCAGAAACTTGGCTGCGGTCAGAGCGATCGCCATATGGGAGTCGTGACCGCAGTTGTGAGCCATTCCCTCATGGGTTGACTTGAACGCAACGTCGCTCATGTCATGCATCTCGAGGCCATCCATGTCGGCACGGAAGGCGATGGTCGGCAGCACTGGGTTAACCACCAGATCGCCGTGAAAACCGGTGAAGCCCGGGTAGTCGGTGAGACAGTAGCCAAAGCCTGTCATCAGCTCGCGGCAGTAGGCCGAGGTTTTGAACTCGACGCCGGAGGCTTCCGGAATAGTGTGCAGATGGTGGCGCACTTCCTGACTGAAGTCGCGCAGGGCCAGCAGGGCCGGTTCAATGTGGATGTTGTTCATCAGATGATCCCTTGGATGGAGAAGCCGAGCTGGGCCACCAGCGAGGCGCCGAAGAAGCAGCAGGTGGAGACGATCATGAAGATCAGGATCACTTTCCAGGACATCTTCTTCAGCTCTTCCAGCTGACCGCCCACCGAGAGACCGGCAAAAGCCAGCAGCGGTACGCAGCAGGAGAGGAAGGAGATCTTGGCGACGGCGTCGATAAAGAGGCCGCGTACCGGGGTCTCCGGCAGGCAGATCAGAATGCCGATGATGGTGGCATAGGCAAACGCCGGCAGGGAGGAGGGCAGGTAGCGCTTGGCAATCAGCGAAGCGAACACCACCAGTGACATGGCGATGAAGCTGTCACCCATCAGCCAGAGTGGTGTGCCGGTGGTCAGGGTCTGGGTAAACATAGCCAGCAGGATCGCCAGAAAGACGAACCGCATATCCATTACGATGCTTTTCATGCTTTCTCTCCTTTGGCAGTCAGGGCATAGATTTTTTCAGCGAGCGGCAGACCCAGATAGGTGAGGGACAGCGCCCCGAGGGCAGACGAGAGCAGGTTCGAGGCAGCTGCGATACTCAGCACCTGCTGGGCCAGCGCCTCATCGAGACCGTTGATCAGGGCACCGGAGGCGGCACTCAGCATGGAGCCTGAGCCCACGCCGGAGCCGGCAGCCAGCGCCAGCGGGTGCAGGCCGGTGAGCGGGGCGATACTGCCCAGCACGCTGAACCAGAGGGTGCCGATAACGGAGCCGCACAGGTAGATAGCCAGCACGCCGATGTATTCCTGAGAGCCGGTGCCGAACTTGCCCTGAATTACCGCGACTGACGGCTCACGGCTGATGGAGGAGCAGGCCCCGATGGCGCGGCGGCCAAAGCCGAACTTCACCGCCAGCGGGATGGCGATCAGGATCGGCAGCAGGTTGCCAATCTCCTGCAGGAACAGCGGTACGCCGACGCTCAGGATCATCTTCAGGTTGGGGATGATCATCCCCGCGTACTGGGTACCCAGGATCAGCAGGCTGAAGCCCACCATCTTGCCGCAGAAGCCCTCTTCTTTCTCGGTGAAGAGACTCTTCCAGCCGGGGATGCGATCCTTGACCGGCTTGGCGGAGACAATCATGCCGATGATGACGGCAAAGAGCATCGGCAGGATCGGAATGATGGCGATGCCTATCTTGATCTCCTGCTTGCCTATCAGGTACTGGGCCACAAAGATCAGCATGGCGGTTGCCAATATGCTGACCGTGACCGTCTTGAGGGGGCTGGTTTGCTGCATAGTCTTTTCTCTTGTTATTCCCATGTGTGGCCATCGTCAGGATTGTCCAGACCGATGATGGGGGCATCATAGGGAGCTAAGAGGGGCAGGTATGTGACCTTCATCAAGCTGGCCATATGGCATTTTTTCATGGGGTATGCCCTTTAACCCTCTGGATACCAAGGGTTAAAGGCCGTTAACAGAACGTCAGCATTGGCAGGACAAGATAAGCAAACAGGAGGGAAATGGTGACACCGCCCCGCAGGGCGGTGACGCGGATCAGACGGGCGTTTTGAGCCGAGCACTGCGCAGCAGCAGGGGGAGCTGGTAGAGCACCAGGGCGCCGAGCACCAGTCCGGCACCGGCCAGTTTGGCGCCGCCGAGGGGTTCGCTGTAGAAGAGGGTGCTCAGCAGCAGAGTCCAGACCGGTTCCAGCAGCATCATCAGGGCGGCGTGGGCGGTAGTCATCTTGCTCAATGCGTGGGTGAGCAGCCAGTAGCGCAATGTGGTGGCGATCAAGACGCTCGCCACAAACCAGCCCCAGATGCCGTGGCTGACTCCAGCCTCGGGCCACTGTTCGGTCAGCAGTGAGAGCAGAGTGCCGAGCAGGCCGGTCATCGCCAGCTGGATGCAGGTGAGCCAGGTGGGGGCAATGGATTGGGCGAAGTGGCGATGGACGGCAAGCTGGATGCCGAGAGTGGTGGCCGCCGCCAGAAACCAGAACAGCGAGAGCGACACGCCCCAGTGGGTGCTGCTGGAGAGCAGCAGCAAACCGGCGATGGCGATGGGCAGGGTGAGCCAGTAGTGGCGGCCGGGTTTGGCCCGAAAGGCTGCCCAGGCGGCCAGCGGGGCCATCAGGGTGGCGACGCTCATGATAAAGGCGCCGCTGCCGAGCGCATCGCTCTGGCTGATGGCGGTGACCCACAGCAACAGGCTGGCGCCGAGCAGGGTGCCACAACCGGCGGCGCGCACCATCTGGGGTCGGCTCGGCGGTAGCTCGCGCAACCAGGCCAGGGGGAGCAAAAGCAGGGCGGCCAGCAGAAAGCGGCTGCCGATAAAGGCGGCGGGCGGCAGTTCGCGGATCGCCTCTTTCGAGAAGAGCCAGCCGGCAGCGGCCAGCAGGGTGACCAGTACCATCAGCAGCAGGGGAGTGCGGTTCATCGGGGTCGTCATGGTGAAATGGAGGGGAGAGCATAAAGGAAAGGCGCCAGGTATTGCTACCTGGCGCCTTTCGCATCTGCCTTGAACCGCCGTCGCGGCTCGCGGCCAGCAATCAGTTCATGCCGTAACGCTTGAGCTTCTTGCGCAGGGTGCCACGGTTGATACCCATCATCACGGCAGCGCGAGTCTGGTTACCACGGGTGTACTGCATGATCACGTCCAGCATCGGCGCTTCGACTTCGGAGAGAACCATATCGTACAGATCAATCACTTCCTGACCGTTCAACTGGGCCAGGTAGTTACGCAGGGCCTGTTGCACAGAGTCACGCAGGGGGCGCTGGGTCGGCTCGGCAGCGTGATTGTGAGTAGTTGTTACCAATGCATCAGAAGTCAGGGTTTGTTCGAACATATTCGGTCGGCTCTTTAGTTATCTTGTTAACCTAATCCATCGAAATACGCTTCGAGTGCCTCAAGTTGCGCGTCTGCGCAATCCAGGGCATTGAAGTGCTTACGGAATTCTCGGCCCGTCTCTTCTTCATCCAGATACCAGCCCACGTGTTTACGGGCTATGCGCGCTCCCAGATATGCACCATAAAACCGGTGCAGGTTGGTTACATGCTCGTTCATCAGGGTGCGAACCTCTTCCCTCTCGGGAGGCGGCAGCTTGGTGCCCGTCTCAAGAAAATGACGGATTTCCCGGAAAATCCAGGGTCGTCCTTGCGCAGCTCGGCCGATCATCACGGCGTCAACGCCGGTATAGTCGAGGACATACCGGGCTTTCTCCGGGCTGTTGATGTCACCATTGGCGACAACAGGAATCGATACGGCCTGCTTAATCGCCCTGATCGTGTCGTACTCCGCTTCGCCCTTGTAGAGGCAGGCACGGGTACGACCATGCACGGCAAGGGCCGCGATACCGCAATCTTCGGCGATTCGGGCGATCTCCACGCCATTGCGGTTATCCGGATCCCATCCTGTGCGGATCTTCAAGGTGACAGGCACCTCCACTGCATCCACCACGGCCCGGCAAATTGCTTTGACCTGATCGGGGGCACGCAGCAGGGCAGAACCTGCCAACTTCTTATTCACTTTTTTTGCCGGACATCCCATGTTGATGTCGACGATCTGTGCGCCCTGCTCCACGTTGTAGCGGGCAGCAAACGCCATCATCTCGGGGTCGGCTCCGGCAATCTGGACCGATCGCAATCCGCCTTCTGCAGAGTGATCCATCCTCATCCGGGTTTTCTGGGTATCCCAGACATCCGGGTTGGCCAGCAGCATCTCGGAAACGGCCATGCCAGCCCCCAATCGCAAACAAAGTTCACGGAATGGTCGGTCAGTTACACCGGCCATGGGAGCCACAATCAAGGGAGTTTCAAGCGTGTGGGGACCTATCTGCATTCCACGGTTACCATCGGCTTAGGGCGGCGTATATTACGCATTTTTTAGGCAGGAGAAAAGGTTAGTATTTGAGCGTCAGCCATTTTTTTCTGAAAAAAACGTCGCGCCAAGGCTTGCAAATTCTGGAGTTATTGAAAAACGGCCAGATTGCCGGAGAGTGAGCGCTGTACCATTCGGGTCGGACACCTGCATAATTGTCAGTCCACTTGCAGGCCCGCTTTGCGTTATGATAGCGGGCTTAAGTCGAGCAAATGCTCCAAACATTTATGCAACAAAAGCGGATTGGGGATCTATGACGTCAAGGTTCATTAAATCACTCTGGCCGTGTCTGATGGGGGCCGTGCTGGGGTCGGCGCAGGCGCAAACCATCAGTTTCGGTGAAGCCTGGACCCGGGTCATCCAGCAGGATGAAGGGCTGGCTGCCGAGCAGGCTGGGGTCGATCGGGCCAAGCAACTGCGCGAGGCGGCCAAGGACATGTATCTGCCCAAGGTGGATCTGGGGGCCAGCTATACCCATCTTGATCAGCCGATTGAACTTGATGCCCTCGATCTCAATCCGCTGGCCAAGCAGAAAGATCTGATCCTGGCGCTCGGCAGCCTGTTCGGGGTCGGGGCCAACGCATTTGTCACCCCCCTGACCAAACAGAATGTGGTGACCAGCTCGGTCAAGATGCTCTGGCCGCTGTTTGCCGGTGGTCGCATCGATGCGGCGCAGGATATCCGCCAGGCGCAGGTGAGCGAGGCGCAGCAACTGCTGGTGCTCAAGCAGCAATCCACCTTCGAGAGCCTCTCCCAGACCTATTTCGGCGTGGTGCTGGCTGCTCAGGTGGTGCAGACCAAACAGGAGATCGAAGAAGGACTGGCCCATCATTTGGATCATGCCAAGAAGCTCGAAGCGCAGGGCCAGATAGCCAGGGTGGAGCGTCTCTCCGCCCAGTCGGCCTATGACAGAGCGCGCATCGATACCCAGAAGGCGCGCCGCAGCCTCGAGATCGCCGAGCTGGCCCTCGGCCGCATGCTGAAGTTGCCAAATGCCCAGCCGGGCAGCGGCCTGTTCGTCAACAAGGATCTGCCGCGCCTTGAGGGGTTGGTGAGCCAGACCCTGGAGGTGCACCCCGGTCTCAAGCTGCTCAGCGCCAAGAAGGAGCAGGCCAAGGGGCTGATCCGGGTCGAGCAGGGCAAATATGCCCCCGAGGTGTTCCTGTTCGGCAACTACAACCTCTATGAAGATGATTCGCTCGCCTCCAAGACAGCGCCGGACTGGCTGGTGGGGGTGGGGGTCAGCATGCCGCTGGTGAGCCGTGATGGCCGCTCCGAGACGGTGCAGGCCGCCAAGAGCGCCGAGCTGCAGGTCAATCTGCTGCAGGCCAAGACCCGCGAGGATCTGGAGTTGCTGGTAGAGAAGACCTGGCGCGAAGCGGCGCAGGGGCTGGAGGAGTATCAATCCCTCTCTTCCACCCAGGCGTTGGCAGAGGAGAACGTGCTGCTGCGGGACAAAGCCTTCGGGCAGGGACTTTCTACCTCCCTTGATGTGGTGGATGCCCAAAACCAGCTGGCGGGGGTCAAGACCCAGCGCGCAGCGGCGGCCTATCAATATGTGGTGTCGCTGGCTCGCCTGCTGGCGCTCTCCGGTCAGATGAACAGTTTCAATCAATATCAGCATGGTCAGGTGATCGAGGTGAACTCATGATCCCGGTCCTGTCTGTTCCTTTTTTCATGTCTTTTCCGACCGTCAAGGGTCGCCCGTTTGTCGAGGTGAAGTGATGAGCCATCCCCCCATCAAAAAGAAGATGAGCCAGGGTAAACCGCTGTTGTTGCCATTGGCGCTGGTGATCCTGGTGGTGTGGCTCGGCTGGCGTTTCTGGCTGGCCTATCAGCCGGAGCCGGTGCATCTGCAAGGGCAGATTGAAGCGCAGCAATATTCGGTCTCCTCCAAGGTGCCGGGTCGCATCGACGAGGTGCTGGTGAAAAAGGGCGATCAGCTGGCCAAGGATCAGCTGGTCTTTACCCTGGCGAGCCCCGAGATCGAAGCCAAGCTGAGCCAGGCCAAGGCCGGTGAGGCCGCAGCGGGTGCGCTGGCGCAAGAGGCTGAGAAAGGGGCCCGAGCCCAGCAGATCGCCGCTGCCAAGGATCAGTGGCAAAAAGCCAAGGCTGCAGCCCAACTGCGTGGCAAGACCTATGAGAGGGTTGCCAGTCTGCACCGCGACGGCGTAATGCCCCTGCAAAAGCGAGACGAAGCCTGGACCGCCTGGCAAGCCGCCCGCTACAGCGAAGGGATGGCGTGGCAGCAATATCAGATGGCGTTGGAAGGGGCGCGGGAAGAGACCAAGATCGCCGCTCGCGAGAAGGCCAAGATGGCGGCGGGTTCCGTGGCCGAGGTTGAGGCCTATCTGGCTGATACCCGCATCACCAGCCCCCACAATGGTGAAGTGAGTCAGGTACTGCTGCGCAGCGGCGAGCTGGCGCCACAAGGTTTCCCGGTGGTGACCCTGCTTGATATGAGCGATGCCTGGGCCCAGTTCCACGTTCGCGAGGATTTGCTGCCCCGCTTCCCGGTCGGTACCGAGTTTGATGCCCGCATCCCAGGCCTTGGCGATCAGACCGTGCGCTTCAAGGTGACCCATGTGGCCGTGATGGGGGATTTCGCCACTTGGCGTGCCACCGATACCCGTCAGGGCTTCGATATGAAGAGCTTCCAGGTGGAGGCTCGCCCGCTGCAACCGGTTGAGGGGCTGCGGGTTGGCATGAGTGTGCTGGTTGAACTCTGATGGGACGTGAATTTCGGCTGCTGTGGCAGGATCCCTTCAGTCGTGCCCTGATGAGCTGGGTGCCGCTGCTGCTGATGGGGATCCTCTGCTGGATCTTCTCGGCAGGGCTGGCCCGCGACCTCAAGGTGGGGCTGGTGGATCTCGACCACAGCATGCTCTCGCGCCAGCTCGCCTTCTCGCTGGATGGCTCTGCCGGGCTCAAGGTGGCGCAACAGTTTGACTCCATCGATGCCGGGGCGCGCGCCCTGCGCGGTGGCGATATCTATGCGCTGGTGGTGATCCCCAACCATCTGGAGCGGGATGCCCGTCAGGGCACCCAGCCGCAGGTGACGGTGTTCAACAACGGCCAGTTCATCCTGATCGCCAAGCTGGTCAACTCGGCGCTGGCGCAGGTGGTAGGCACCCTTAACGGTCAGGTCGGCGTGCTGGAGGCGATGGCCGATGGCAAGGCGCTGCCCGGCGCTCTCGGGCAGTCGGTGCCCATCAGCAGTCAGGTGACTGCGCTCTATAACCTCAACTCCAGCTACGCCCAGTTTCTGCTGAGTGCCATTCTGCCCGCGGTGTGGCAGATCCTGGTGGTGCTGTTTGGCCTCAATGCGCTGGCCCGTACCGATCGGCTGGGACTGGACTGGACCACTCGCGGAGTCTGGTTTGGCCTCTGGCGCACCCTGCTGCCCCACGTGCTGATTGGCTGGGGCTGGGGGATTGTCTGGACGCTGCTGCTGTTCAAGGGCTTCTCCTACCCCATGCACGGTAATTGGCTGGTATTGCTGGTGGGGCTGGGGCTGGCCTCGGCCGCCTGCGTCACCATGGGGGCCTTCTTTTACGGCATCATCCGGGATCCGGCGCGCGCCCTGTCGCTGGCGGGGGCTTACACGGCGCCCGGTTTCGCCTTTATGGGGGTCACCTTTCCGGTGAGCGCCATGGGGGATTTCGCCCGCTTCTGGCGCAGCCTGTTGCCGGTCTCTCACTATGTGGAGCTGCAGATTGGTCAGAGCAACTACGGTCTGCCCCTCGCATCGGCGTTGCCGCAACTTGGGGCGCTGCTGCTGTTCCTGCTCCCCCTGCTGCTGGTGGTACGCCGTTACAAGCAGCAGGCCGAGCTGGCCCGTCAATCAGCCGCAGTGGCGAGCGCCGAAAAGGAGCCTGAGTGATGCTGGGATTTGTCGATCTGTTGCGCCTAGAGCTGCGCACCCTGCTGGCGGATCGCGCCATCATGCTCACCCTGTTTGGCGGGGTGATCTTCTACTCGTTTCTCTATCCCCAGCCCTATCTGCATCAGCTGCCGCGGGAAGAGGCGGTGGTGGTGGTCAACGAGGATGGCAGTCAGTTGTCACGTCAGCTGGAGTTTATGGCCGATGCCACGCCGCAGGTGAAGCTGGTGGCGCTGGCCAATTCGCTGGCCGAGGCGCGCCAGCTGATGATGGCCGGGGCGGCGAGCGGGATCCTGCACATCCCCAACCACTTCTATCGGGACCTGATGCTGGGCAAGAGCGTCACCCTGAGCTATGCCGGTGATGCCTCCTACTTTCTGGTCTACGGCACCATTGCCGAAGGGCTGGCGCAGGCCGGTGGCACTCTCGCCGCGCAGGTGAAGGTGGCGCGGCTGTTGAGCCACGGCGAGGCGCTGCCACAAGCGGCCATGGGCTGGAATGCGGTGGCCCTCAACGTGGTGCCGGTGTTCAACCCCACTATGGGCTACGTCAACTACGTGGTGCCGGCGGTATTTGTGCTGATCCTCCATCAGGTGTTGCTGATGGGGGCGGGGATCCTGGGGGCGACCCAGAACCAGCGCAGCTGCCGCGGCGAGCATGGTTACTGGCAAAGCGCGCCTGTGTTGCCGCTGCTGCTGGCCAGAACCCTGGTGCTGGCGGGGTTGTTCCTGCTGCCGGTGAGCTACTTCCTCGGCTTCTGCCTCGATCACTACAACATCGCTCGTCATGCCGATCCGCTGGAGCTGTGGCTGTTCGCCCTGCCGTTCCTGCTGGCGACCTGCTGGTTAGGGATTGTGCTGGGCGCCATCTTTACCCGGCGGGATCTGCCGACTCAGGTGGTGTTGATCTCCTCTCTGCCGCTGGTCTTTCTGGCGGGCTTTATCTGGCCGCTCGAGCTGATCCCGGCGCCTCTCAACTGGCTGGCTCAGTGGGTGCCCACTATCCCCGCCATCGAGGGTTTTCTGCGCCTCAACCAGATGGGGGCCGACTTCGCGCAGGTCTCCCGTTACTGGTGGCAGCTGTGGGGACTGGCGCTGCTCTACGGCGTGCTGGCTTGCCTGCTACTGCGTTGGCGGCAGTGGTCGCTGCCGGTTGCTCGCCCGTCAGTCGTGCAGGGTGAAACCACCGCTGGTTAAGCGGGATGGTGCAAGCGCCCGTGAGATGGCGTGTGCGGTAAAGTGAAAACGGTCAGCCCTTGGGCTGACCGTTTTGTTATGTGGTGGGGTTAAGCGGTTTTACTGCTGCTTTAGCCACGCTGGAGCGTGGGATCCCCGATGGCGTAGATCTGTCCCACCGCTGTCTCATCCGCCAGCAGGCGCAGCCCTTGGGCGGCCACATCGGCGCGGCGTACCAGTCCGTGTACCTCCTTGCCCTGACTCAGCTCGGCGCGGCCGGTGGCGTCGCCATCCTGAAGGCCCGCTGGGCGCAGAATGGTCCATGCGAGGGCGCTGGTCTGCAGCCAGCTCTCCGCCAGACTCTTGAGACGCACTTCATGACCGAAGGCGGCGCGGGCCCGCTGCGGCAGATACTGCCAGCTGTCGCCACAGCCGAGGGAGGTGACCAGCAGCAGCCGTTTCAGGCCAGCCTGCTCCATGGCATCGATTACATGGCGGTTGCCCTGATAGTCCACTGGCACTGTTTGGCGAAAGCTGCCGAGGGTAGAGACGACCTGAGCATCTTGTCCCGCACGGGCACATGCCTGCTGCACCGCAGCCGGATCCAGCGCATCCCCTTCGATCACCTCAACTCCCAGCGCACTCAGTTCCATGGCCATCTCGGGGCTGCGCACCAGCGCAACGACCCGGTGACCCTGGTTCAGGGCATGATGAGTAAAGGCGCGGCCCAGCCCGCGGCTGGCTCCGAAAATCAGTGTGGTTGGCATAGATGAGATCCCATGGCAAAAGGGGCTAGCCTAGTGGCTTGTTCGCCTGCTGTAAATGAGAGTTGTTTCTATTTGTGAGCTGGCAGGGAGGAGAGAGTGCGAGCCGCCAGCGACTCGCACTCTTTGAGAGGCATCAGCCGTTGTAGTTGCCGATGCTGGGGCGACGGCTTGGGCCACTCAGGTGGATATCCACCGGATTGAACGCCTTGATCGCCTCATAGCTGAAATCACCGATCGCCTGATGCAGGGTCTGGGGCGTGTGGTTGGTGATGATGATGACGCTCTTTGACAGGTTGCGACGACGGCGCAGCAGGTGGCCGAGGAAGCTTGACTGACTCTCCGCCATTTTGGCGCGGTTGGCCGATACCTCATCGATGATCAGCAGATCCACTTCTTCCAGCGCGCGGCGGTACTGGTTGCGCTCGTCCTGATCGGGGATTACGTTGAAGAACAGCCGATCGACGATGGAGGCCCACTGCTGGAAGATCACCGATTTCTGGTGACGGGCGATCAGCTCATGCGCAACCGCCCCCGCCAGGGTCGACTTGCCGGTGCCGTAGTCGCCGTAGATCAGCATGCAGCCGCCACCGCTCTTCTCCCAGTGCTCGAAACCGCTGATAAAGTAACGGGCGGTCTCGATGGGATATTGCAGCGCCGGGTCACCGGCATCCATCTTGTCAAATACCCAGTCAGGGTTGAGGTCGGCCTGGGCGATCAGCTTCTGGATCCGCTCCTGACGGGCCGCCTTCTGCAGCTCGCGCACCTCGGCGTTGGCCTTGGCGTCGTACTCCTTGCGCAGGGTCTCGTAGTCATACTGGCCGCCACCGGTCTCTTGTTGCAGGCGACGAATGCGCTCCAGAAGGCCACCCACATGGCGGCTCAATTCCGGGTCGTGAATACGGTGATCCTGCTTGGCCTTGGCGATCTTCTGGCGCTTGGCTTCGATCTCTTCCAGCTCCTGGCGCAGGGGATCTTGCGGGTCAGTCATGGAATGCTCCTTCTGCTCGATCAGGGATGGGTAGACAAGGGGTTGATTCTGCCTGCAGGCGGGGGCCGCTATCAATCATTATCCGGCTCCTGCTGCGCTGCGGGTTCTTGCGTCTGCTGTTGGGCCAGTCGCTTGGCCTCTTCAATCATCTGTTGGGCCCGTTTGCTGGGGCCCGACTCTGCCGGGGCCGGCGTCACCTGCTGGTAGCCCTGCACCTCCATCGGTTTGCGACGGGTATAGCGGCGGGTCTTGAGGGCACGAATGAACTTGAGCATCCATTGATGCTGGGAGTCGAACACCTCGGGGCGCCCGAGCCAGTAGGCGATAAACTCCCCCAGATCCTCTTCGCTGTAACTGGCATCGATCACCCCGCACAGGCGGGCGAGGGCGGGCAGCTCCTCGTCCGGTCGCCATTGCAGATGCATCTGGAAGGGGCGCTCCGGCAGCGGGCTGCGCAACTTCTGGGTCAGCAATGGCAATTGGAACGGGCACTGATGGTAGTGCTCACTCTCGGGCTGAGCATCGACTTGCAGCAGGCCCGCCTCCATCAGTTCATCGAACAGCTCGGTGAGCTGGCGGGCATTGACCTGAAACGAAAAGCCGCAGGGATCACCCGGATCGACCACTGCCAGCGCCCGACCCAGCTCGGGATAGTTGAGCCTTGCCGCCTGATTTTCCAGCACCAGTCGGCGCAGCTGCAGGGTATAGAGACTGCGAGCCGGATGGGACAATCTGGGGTGGGCAAGGGCGCTGTATTCGGCTGGGGTCATGGTCTTCTTCACGAGCTGGAGTGGGGGGCATTATCCCTTATGGCGCCCACTTGCACAATTCGGATGGCGGTCGCAGTCACGGGGCCACCCGAGTGAATAGAGCTGCGTGGACAGATGAGGTTCTCTTGATGCCTTCGTATGATCGAGGTCTACTTTTGACGCAGGGTTTCCGCGCTGACCGCACTTTTGAGCTAGTCTTAATACCTAAATAACCAATTGACTAATAAGAGCTTTATCAAGATGTCAAAAGCCGGGCTACGGATCCTGGTGGTGGAGGACGAGGCCGTTTTTCGCCACTCGTTAGTAAGTTACCTCGCACGGGACGGGGCAACGGTATTTCAGGCCGAAGATGGTATTGAGGGGCTATCGGCCGCTGCTCTCTACCATCCCGATGTGGTGCTCTGCGATCTCAATATGCCCAATATGGATGGCCACGAGGTGATCGCCTGCCTCTCTGCGCGCTATCCCCATATTCCGGTTATCGTCATTTCGGCCCAGAGCACCATGGAGGCAGTCGCCAGCGCCTTGCGTGCCGGTGCGCGGGACTATCTGCTCAAACCCCTCGAGGATTATGCGCTGGTCGAGCGCAGTATCGAACAGTGTCTCAATGGCAGCGCCAACCGGGCGCAGCAACTGGAGCTGATGGATCACATCGACTATTTCAGTGCCCACGACAAGGCGGCTAGCCGCCTGCTGGCAGGGCTCAAGCCGCCGGGCTTGCAGGAGTGGGGCCCCTGGCAGGTCACGTTCAAGGGGCTGGGGCAGTTGTTTATTCCCGATACCTTCAAGGTGGAAGACAAGCTGCTGGTGCTGGTGATGGAACTGCCGATCATGGGGACGGATGCGGCATTTTGTGGTGCGCTGGTGCGCTCCTTGATGAACGTCCCCTACCGCCAGTTTCAGCAGAACGAGAGCCGGTTGCTGAGCCAGCCGCACCGGTTGCTCGACTACCTCAACCATCAGTTGATGGCGTCCGGGCTTCGCCACTCTTTTGCCATGGCGGCGCTACTGTTTGATCAGCATGATGGGTTGGTGTTTGCCAACGCCGGGCTCACCTCTCCCCACTGGCTGATGCGCTCGGGCGGCCTACCCCTTGGTCTGATGCGCAGCAGCCACTACGCCCTGCACAAACGCAGCTGGCATGAACCGTTCGCCCTGCAGTTTCGCAGCGACAGCGGCGGCTCGCTGGATGTGCAGGTTCGTCATCACTGATGCCGCCTGATAAACAGGCTAAAACAAACAGGGCGCCGATGGGCGCCCTGTTTGTTGTTTACAATCCTGACCGTTTAGACGGTGGCGGAGTGCAGTTTCTTCTCTTGAGCTTGCGGCTCTTTGGCCGGGCCTTCGGCACCGTGCATCCAGTAGACCAGGCGGTTGGCCATGGTCAGCAGGATCAGGGCGCTCAGTACTGCAGCCAGGGCGATGCCACCGAAGATGGCGATCGGGCCGGCTTCACCCACGAAGGAGCCGATAAAGCCCGCAGCGTAGTTGGCCAGGGCAACGAAGCCAAACCAGGCACCCATCATCAGGGAAGCCAGACGCAGCGGAGCTAGCTTGGTCACCATGGAGAGGCCGATCGGGGAGAGGCAGAGCTCGCCCAGGGTGTGGAACAGGTAAGCACCTACCAGCCAGAACATGGAGGTCTTGACGGTGTTGTCACCACCCTGCTGCAGCACGGCACCAACCATGAACAGGAAGCCGATAGCCAGGAACAGCAGACCCATGGCGAATTTCACCGGAGAATTCGGCTCTTTCTTGCCGAGCTTGATCCAGATGGCCGCAACGACCGGTGCCAGAGTGATGATGAAGAAGGGGTTCAGGGACTGGAACCAGGCGGTCGGTACTTCGAAGCTGCCGATCATGCGGTCGGTATACTCCTGGGTGTAGAGGTTCATCAGACCACCGGCCTGTTCGAAACCGGCCCAGAAGATGATGGTGAACAGACCCAGAACCAGAATAACCTTGATGCGATCCACTTCCTGCTTGGTCAGCGGTGCTTTCTGCTCGGTAGTACGCAGGGCGGCTGCGCGCTGGGCGGCAGTGACACGACCGATGTCTCCCAGGAAACGCTGGGCCATGGTGGCCTGGATCACCAGAGAGAGCAGCATACCGATACCGGCGCCGACGAAGGCAGCTTGCCAGCCGTAGGCCGTAGCGGCAGCACCACAGATCACGCCTGCCAGCAGGGAACCCAGGTTGATACCCATGTAGAAGATGGTGAAAGCACCATCACGGCGGTGATCGCCCTCTTCATAGAGGTCACCCACCATGGTGGAGATGTTCGGTTTGAACAGGCCGTTACCCACGATCAGCAGCGCGAGGCCCGCGTAGAACATTGTGTTGACCATATCCGGGAACATGGCGTGGGGCAGTGCCAGAGTGAACTGACCTGCGGCCATCAGCACGGCACCGATCAGGATGGCGCGACGTTGACCCAGGAAGGTGTCAGCCAGCCAGCCGCCGATCAGCGGAGTGATATAAACCAGACCGGTATAGATACCGTAGAGTTTGAGGGCATCTGCCTGACTCCAGCCCAGACCGCCGTTGGCAGTCAGGTCGGTCAAATAGAGCACCAGCACGGCACGCATGCCGTAATAGGAGAATCTCTCCCACAGTTCGGTACTAAAGAGCAAAAAAAGCCCTTTAGGGTGACCTAAAAAGGTCCCTTTTGACGGGTTATTCATTGGAACTTCCACCTGTGTCTTATATTTTTTTGAGTTTTTTATGCAAGGGCGAGAAACACGCCTCAATCCTTATAGAGCATGTGTGAATAAATTACAACATTATGATTTGCTGAGAGTTTATTTACTCTTGATTGATTTTTTGTTGCAAAAATGAAAAGGGAGCATCATTCGATGCCCCTTAAATACGTCTATAAAAAACAGATTTATCAGCGATTACAACTGCTTGACGAACTGCTTCAGCCAGCCGATGAATTCACCATTCAGCTCGTGATGGCGAACACCATATTCCACATTGGCTTTCATATAACCGAGCTTGCTACCGCAATCGTGGCTCTTGCCCTTCATGAAGTAGGCGTTGACTTGTTCCTGCTCCATCAGCATGGCGATGGCGTCCGTCAGCTGGATCTCGTCACCGGCACCGGCCGGGGTTTTCTCCAGCAGCGGCCAGATATTGGAGGAGAGGACGTAACGACCCACCACCGCCAGATTGGAGGGGGCTTCGTCACGGGGCGGCTTCTCGACAATGGCCTGCATCGGCAGGGACATCCCCTCGCTCAGGGCCTCGCCCTTGATGTCGGCGATGCCGTACTTGTCCACTTCGCTCTCGGGAACCGCTTCCACCATGATCTGGCTGATCTGGTTCTCTTCGAACATGTGTACCATCTCGGCCAGGTTGTCTTTTTTCGGGTCGCTGGCCACTTCATCAATCAGTACATCCGGCAGCAGCACGGCGAAGGGGTTGTCACCGATCAGCGGGCGGGCGCACAACACAGCGTGGCCCAGACCTTTGGCCTCACCCTGACGGACGTGCATGATGGTGACGTCTTTCGGGCAGATCTGTTGCACCTCTTCCAGCAGTTGACGCTTGACCCGCTTCTCGAGGGTCGCTTCCAGTTCGAAACTCTTGTCGAAGTGGTTTTCGATGGAGTTCTTGCTCGAGTGGGTGACCAGCACGATCTCTTTGATACCGGCGGCGATGGCTTCGCGCACTACGTACTGGATCAGCGGTTTGTCGACCACCGGCAACATCTCTTTCGGGATGGCCTTGGTGGCTGGCAGCATACGGGTACCCAGACCGGCTACCGGGAGCACGGCCTTACGAACAACAAGAGGAGTCTTTTTCATGGAAAACTATCCAGCGGGATTAAAGTGCGGCAATCATACCCCAAGAAAAATGGGGCAGCCACAGGCTGCCCCATTTGCAACTGATCCATTCGACTTTATTTGACTATTATCATGTCCCTGTTGGCTTCCAGCGTGGCCGGGCCAATGCCATTGACATCCGCCAGCTGATCGACCGAGGTGAACTTTCCCTGTTTTTCCCGATAGTCGACGATGGCTTGTGCCTTCTTGTCACCAATCCCTTTCAGGCTGGTGAGTTCGGCAAGGGTGGCGGTATTGATATTCAGCTTGCCGGACTCCTTGGCAACCGCGGTTGTGGTTGTTTGCTTGGGCGCTGCCTTATCTGCGGCCAACGCGGGTTGGCTGAACAGTGGCAAGCAGGTCAGCAGCATGACTGCAGAGAGCTTCTTCATCAGCATTTCCATTCCTCCATGATGTGGATATTGCCGAGTGGCACATTGATGAATAGCGTATCGAACGGGTCTTTTTCACTGTTATTTCTAACAGGTCAAATCCTCATGCCGATGGCGAAATATTTGCTATAAGCGCTTCACTATGAATGCCCTCATAAATCCAACCGTATGATCTTGAATCTATTTTAGATACATCTTTAAGGTGGCGGGCACGCTTTCCCGCGGCGCTACGCCCGAGACATTTCTGGCACATCACATGGCATTGTTCTGTGCAACACTGCGCTGATGGCATGTTTCACTGGTCTTCAAAAGAGAACCAATAGAAAAGGCTGCTCACCTGGGGTGAGCAGCCTTTGTGATCGGTTTTTTCAGACTAAAGCTGATTAGGCTTGTTCGTCAGCCTGGGCAGCCTGGATACCGGTCAGGGCGATGGTGTAGACGATGTCGTCAACCAGGGCGCCGCGGGAGAGGTCGTTGACCGGCTTGCGCATGCCTTGCAGCATCGGGCCGATGGAGACCAGGTCAGCGGAACGCTGCACCGCTTTGTAAGTGGTGTTACCCGTGTTCAGGTCAGGGAAGACGAACACGGTGGCTTTACCTGCAACCGGTGAGTTCGGTGCCTTGGACTTGGCCACGTTCTCCATGATGGCCGCGTCGTACTGCAGCGGGCCGTCGATGATGAGGTCGGGGCGCTTGGCCTTGGCCAGCTCGGTCGCTTCACGCACTTTCTCTACATCGGCACCGGCGCCAGAGGTACCGGTAGAGTAGGAGATCATGGCGACGCGCGGCTCGATGCCGAAAGCGGCAGCAGAGTCGGCGGACTGGATGGCGATCTCGGCCAGCTGCTCGGCAGTCGGATCCGGGTTGATCGCGCAGTCACCGTAGACCAGAACCTGGTCAGGCAGCAGCATGAAGAAGATGGAGGAGATCAGGGAAGAGCCCGGAGCGGTCTTGATGATCTGCATCGGCGGACGGATGGTGTTGGCAGTGGTGTGCACCGCGCCGGATACCAGGCCGTCAACTTCATTGCGCTCCAGCATCATGGTACCCAGTACCACGTTGTCTTCCAGCTGCTCGCGGGCAACCACTTCGGTCATGCCCTTGTTCTTGCGCAGCTCGACCAGACGCGGCACATAGCGCTCGCGCACAACGGCCGGATCGATGATTTCGACGCGATCGGTCAGTACCACACCCTGCTGTTCGGCAACGCGACGGATCTCTTCCGGATTACCCAGCAGTACCGGACGGGCAATGCCACGCTCGGCACAGATGGCGGCAGCCTTGATGGTGCGCGGCTCGTCGCCTTCCGGCAGCACGACACGCTTGTTGGCCTGACGGGCCAGCTCGGTCAGCTGATAACGGAATGCCGGCGGGCTCAGACGACGGGAACGGGTAGAGCTGACTGTCAGCGACTCGATCCAGTGCTTGTCGATGTGGCCAGCCACATAGTCCTGCACCAGCTCGATACGCTCGCGGTCATCTTCCGGAATATCGACGTTGAAGTTCTGCAGGCTGACGGCGGTCTGCCAGGTGTTGGTGCCGGTCATCATGATCGGCAGGCCGGTGGCCATGGCCTGTTGGCACAGCGCCATTACCTGCGGCTCCGGATGATAGTTACCGGTCAGCAGCAGGGCGCCCAGCTTGACGCCGTTCATGGCGGAGAGGCAGGCGGAGACGATGACGTCAGAGCGATCGCCGGAGGTGACCAGCAGGCTACCCGGACGGAAGTGCTCAACCATGTTGTGGATGGAGCGGGCGCAGAAGGTCACGGTCTGCAGGCGACGGCTGTCCAGCTCACCCTTGTGCAGGATCTTGGCAGCCAGATGCTTGGCAAGATCCTTGGCGCGCGGGGCGATCAGCTGGGTGTTCCAGGGGATGCAACCCAGGATGCGCAGCGGGCTCTTGCCGAATACTTGCAGCACTTCCAGGTTGTGAGCTGCGTCAGAAGCGTGGTGATGGGCTTCGAACATCTCGGTCAGGTCAGGGCGGGTTACGCCATGCTCGTCAACCGGCGCGCCAACCTTGTTGATCACGCAGCCAACGATACGGGGGTTGTTGACACCACCGAAGTTGGAGCAGGCCAGTTCGATGCGTTCTTTCAGCTTCTGGCTGGAGTCATGGCCCGGATGGGTCACGAATACCATGTCAGCGTCCAGCGCCTTGGCGACGTCGTAGTTCAGCTTGTTGGCAAAGGGCTGCTTGTCGGTCGGCACCATACCTTCGACAACCAGCACTTCGGCACCACTGGATTTCACGTGCTCTTCGAAGCGGGCAACGATCTCTTCCAGCAGGATGTCGGTGTTGCTGGAGCTGATCATGTTCTCGGCGTAGGAGAGGGTGAACGGCTCGGGCGGGTTGATGTTGGCAGCAGCGCGGATAACGGCGGTTGAGCGCTCGGCACCGGTTTCACCCGGACGCGGCTGGGCAACCGGTTTGAAGAAGCTGACATTGACACCGTGACGTTCCATGGCGCGAACAACGCCCAGACTCACGGAAGTTACGCCGACACCAGTGCCGACCGGGATAAGCATAATAGTGCGTGCCACTTTATACCCCTTGTTCATTTTTTGGGATCAGGAAAAGGCCGCCCTGGTGGGCGGCCTCGAGTTACTGCGTCAATTAAGCGCCGACCAGTTCCAGCGCGTCGTGGGCGATAACCCACTCTTCGTTGGTCGGGATTACCAGAGCCTTGGTAGAACCAGCCTTGGTGATCTCGCCACCCTTGCCGAAACGAGCCTTCAGGTTGGCGTCGTGATCGACGTCAAAGCCCAGCAGACCCAGCTTGTTCAGGGTGATTTCACGGATCGGGGCGGAGTTTTCACCGATACCACCGGTGAAAACAACGGCGTCCAGACGACCGTCCATGGCGGCAGCGTAGGCGCCGATGTACTTGGCCAGGCGATAGCAGTAAACGTCCATAGCACGCTTGGCTTCTTCTTTGCTGTCGTAGTTGTCTTCAACAAAACGGCAGTCGGAGGTGACTTCGGTCAGACCCTGCAGGCCGGACTCTTTGGTCAGCATGGTGTTGATATCAGCCACGCTCATGCCCAGCTTGTCGTGCAGGAAGAAGATGATGGCCGGGTCCAGATCACCGGAGCGGGTACCCATCACCAGGCCTTCCAGCGGGGTCAGACCCATGGAGGTATCAACAGATTTGCCGTTCTTGATGGCGCAGACGGAACCGCCGTTGCCCAGGTGGCAGTTGATGATGTTCAGTTCTTCAACCGGCTTGTTCAGCTGCTTGGCAGCCTCCAGGCTGATGTAGTAGTGGCTGGTGCCGTGAGCGCCGTAGCGACGGATGCCGTTCTCTTTGTAGAGCTTGTACGGCAGAGCGTACAGGAAGGCTTCTTCCGGCATGGTCTGGTGGAACGCGGTATCGAATACGGCCACGTTCTTGTCTGCCAGCGCCGGGAATACGCGGCGAGCTTCACGGATACCGATCAGGTGAGCCGGGTTGTGCAGCGGTGCGTACGGAACAGCAGCTTCGATGCCGGCGATCACGTCTTCGCAGATGACAACGGAAGAGGTGAAGCGCTCGCCACCGTGAACAACACGGTGACCGATGGCGATCAGGTTCTTGGACAGCTCCGGATTGAGCGGCAGGATCTTGTTGACGATGAAGTCCAGCGCTTCCTGGTGAGCGGCACCCGCGCCCAGATCGGCACTGCCTTTCTCGCCATTCAGTTTCCACTTGATGCGGGCGTCGTCGAGGTTGAAGCACTCGGCCAGGCCGGACAGCAGGTCATCACCGGTGGTTGCGTCAATGACGGCAAACTTCAGGGAAGAGCTGCCACAGTTAAGAACAAGAACCAGCTTACTCATGAATAAATCCTATCGCAGATTGGGTTGTGTAGGCGGATGCGTTGGACGCGGTGCGGCCAAAAACTTTCAACTTATCCTTATGAGGGTTGGCAATCTGTTGCTTGCCCCTTGTATAGTGATACAAGACCCGAAATCCAGACGTCCCTGACAGGTCAATAGCAAGAAGCTTTTGACGCAAAAATGGGCGTACAAAGGATAACCCGATTGTTGAAAAATAACAAAGTCATCCTCAACCTTTGTTACTTTGCATCAAATTTTGTCGAGGTTTTGCCGTTGGTACGTTCAAAAAGCGCTCGGAGGTAGTATGAGCATGAACATTTTTGGAACTAAGTTACAGCAAGGCCGCCATTATATGACGCTTTGGCCGCGCCGTCCCGAGCTCAATTCGATGTTTCCTGAAAATCGGGTGATCAAGGCGACCGAGTTCGCCCTCAAGGTGATCCCCGCGCTGGCGGTGTTGAGCGTGATGCTGCAGTTCCAGTTTGGCGAGCTGCACTACTGGCCTTCCGTCATCACTTCCGTGCTGTTTCTGCTCAGTTTGCCGTTGCAGGGTTACTACTGGCTCGGCCAGCGTGCCGACACCCGCTTGCCGCCGTCGCTGGCGAGCTGGTATCGGGAGATCAACGGCAAGATGAACGAGCAGGGTGGCCGTCGTCAGCTGGTTTCCCAGCCGCGCTATGAAGAGCTGGCCGATACCCTCAAGGCCGCCTTCCAGCAGCTCGATAAATCCTTTCTCTACGAATAACCCGTATCAGATGCAAAAAGGCGCCAGTGGCGCCTTTTTTGTTGCGGTCGGTGTGTGGATCAGGCCGCCAGTATCTTGCGGATCTCCTGGATGGAGAGCTTGTACTGACGAGGGCACTGACGCCATACAGTTAGCATCCGCTGGTATTTGTCGCGCATGGCGATGTCGCTGGATAGCTCATCGCACGGGCATTTTAGCTCGGGGAAGCGCTTGTCCACCTCCAGCAGGAAGCAGACGTAGTCGGCCAGCTCACGCTCCTGGCTGCGGCTGTAGCCGTTGAACTCCAGACGGCTGGCATTGATCTCGCCCTGATCGGCGGCATCCAGATTGCCCCATGAGATGGCCAGTGCGTGGTGCAGCTCCAGGGTGTCGATGACCTCCTGGCAGGTCGCCAGATCCAGATGGCCGAAGCTCTTCTCCAGCTCGAGGATCTGCAGGCAGTAGCCGCGCTCGATGATGGTGCTGGCGCGCTGGTAGATGTCCGCCTTCTCCGGGTTGAGTTTCGCCAGAATTTCGTACTGGTTGCTCAGGATCAAACGCTCAGTGTTGCTCATGTTCATGGGATATCTCGCTGGAAGATGATTCTGGGGTCACGTTAACCCATATATAAAATGAATTTTTTGATCTGGGCGGGGGAGTTGGTGAGAAAAATCCGCTGGCAAGGGGCGGCTGACCAGACAAAAAAGGCCTGCATAGCAGGCCTTTTAATGACGCAGGGGAGGATTATCCCTTGAGGAAATCCAGTACCACCTGATGGTGATCGCTGGTTTTGAACTTGTCGAAGTGGTGGGCAATCTTGCCCTCTTCGTCGATCAGGAAGCTCTGGCGGTGAATGCCGTCATACTCCTTGCCCATGAACTTCTTTGGGCCCCAGACGCCAAAGGCATCGGCGACGGCGTGGTCTTCATCGGCCAGCAGGGTGAAGTTGAGCAGGTCCCGCTCTTCGAACTTTTTCAGCCGTTTGGCCGGATCCGGGCTGATGCCAAGCACCACCACATTGAGGGCGGCCAACTCGGCGTTCACATCGCGCAGGCTGCAGGCCTGGGTGGTGCAGCCGGGGGTCATCGCCTTGGGATAGAAGTAGACCAGTACTTTTTTGCCGCGCAGGCCAGCAAGGCTGACCTGATTGCCATTCTGATCGGGCAGGGAGAAATCGGGGGCGGGGCTGCCAGCTTGTAATGGTTGCATGGGGTCTCCTCGGGTAAAACGCCCTCAGGCGTGTTTGCGATTGACGATAAACTCGAACGATTCGGCACCCAGTTGACGACAGAATTCGGCGAAGGCGGTTTGCGAACCTTCCACTTCACCCTCTCTGGCCAGATTGAGCTGAAAACTGATCTTCAGCAGGTTGAACGGCTGCTGCTCCAGGGTCATGGATTGCATCGCCTGAATGTTCCAGCCATGTTCGCTGAAGAACTGGGTGCACTGGCTTACGATGCCGGGCTCGTCGCGGATCAACAGATCGGCACTGGCGCGGACGTCATACTGCAGGGACTGGTGGCGCTCGGTGCGTTTCATCATGGTGATGAGATCCCACTCCTGACTACGCAGGGGCAGGCTGATTTCGAGTTGCATCATGCTGTTCCAGTCGCCCGAGAGCAGCATGATAAAGGTAAATTCATTGCCGAAGATGCCAAGGCGGCTGTCCACAATGTTGCAACCACAACCACTGACGTGGCGGGTCACTTCATTGACGATGCCAGGCCTGTCCGTGCCGATGGCCGTTACGACCAGGTAGTGAGTCATAAATCTTCTCTCGTCCGTTATTTCGTTGCGAAAGCCGCGCTGGCAAGCCAATCCTCCGGCCCTGATGACCACTCCCTGAGGGACGCTGCCGACTTTCGTCCATTACTTTTTGTTCCGGATGGTATCACGGCTTGCCCCCTCTCTCCCTTGTTTTTCAAAGGGGTCAGCTTTACCATTACGCCCCTGAAAATCGGGAGAAAAGTCCATGTTACGCGGTAGTATTGTTGCGCTCGTTACCCCCATGCTGGCTTCAGGTGAAGTCGATTGGGCCAGTCTGGCCAAGCTGGTCGACTATCATGTCAGCGCCGGGACCAGCGCCATTGTTGCGGTGGGCACCACAGGGGAATCGGTGACCCTGAGCGAGCAGGAGCATATCGCCGTCGTTGAAAAGACCGTTGAGTATGCCGCCGGACGTATTCCCGTCATCGCCGGTTGCGGCTCCAACAATACCGCTCACGCCATCGAACTGAGCAAACGCTTGGCCAAAACCGGGGTGGTGGCGGGTCTCTCGGTGACTCCTTACTACAACAAGCCCACTCAGGAAGGTCTCTATCGCCACTATTGTGCGATCGCCGAGGCTAGTGGTCTGCCCCAAATTCTTTATAATGTGCCCGGTCGCACCTGTTGCGATCTCAAACCGGAGACCGTGGCCCGTCTGGCCAAGGTTCCCGGCATTATCGGTTTGAAAGAGGCAACTGGCGATTTGAGCCGCACCCCGCTGCTGCGCGAGCTGTGCGGGCCGGAGTTTGCTCTCTACAGTGGCGACGATGCCACTGGTTGTGATTTTATGCTGCAAGGTGGCGATGGCGTGATTTCGGTCACCACCAATATTGCAGCGGCCCAGATGGCCGACATGTGTCGTGCTGCGCTGGCCGGTGATGCCGGGCAGGCGCATGACATCAACAATCTCTTGATGCCGTTGCACAAGACTCTGTTCTGCGAACCGAGCCCCACCCCGGTGAAATGGGCCTGTGCCCAACTGGGGTTGATTGCAACAGCCACCTTGCGCCTGCCGCTGGTTGACCTCACCCCCGAGGGCGAACAGCTGATGGCGCGAGCACTGACCACAGCGGAGTTGATGGCGAGTGTTTAAATCTAATGGAAAGGGAAATAGAGCCCGTCTGGTGCTGAGCGTTGCGACTGTGGCCGTCTTGGCCGGTTGCAGCACCCCCCAGGATCGCAAAATGGCCAACCGCGACTTCGGTTACGAAGATGCCCGCCTCGAGGGCCGCGCGTTCTTGATCCCCGCAGGATTGAGTGCCCCCACCTTCAACAGCCAGTACGATATTCCGCCGCTTCCCGAGAGCAGCCGTGAAGGTGCCCTCGGCGCCCAGGTCGATGTGCGCCCGCCAGCCCAGCTGCTGACCGTGGTACCGGGCAGTCAGGTGGTGCAGAGCGCAACCGAACCGACCGTTGCCTTCTATGCCCTGAGCACCAGCCAGAGCGTGGAGCGCGATACCTGGTCGTTCCTGATGAACTTCCTGGCCAAATACAAGGTCACCACCGAGAAGCTGGATCAGCAGGATGGCGTATTGCAGACCGGCTGGTTTGACAACACGGTCGCCCTCGATGGCTGGGGTGAAGATGACGAAGACTTCAAAATCCGTCAGCGTTACCAGTTCACCGTACGCAACGACGCCCAGCGCCACGCCGTCAACATGTCGGTCCGGGTGCTGGATCACGAAGAGACCATCGATGGCGAGACCAGTAACAAGCTGACCCCTGCCGATGCCCAGCGCTATGCTGCGCGAGTGCTGAACCAGTTCTCTCTCTATTACGACAGCCAGCTGAAAGCCCGCGAGCAGCACAAGTCCAACGATGGCATGGGTCTGCAACTGGGTCTGGACAACAACGAGCTGAGCGCCTGGATTGCCGAAGGCTCCTTTGATCAGGTGTGGCGTCGCCTCAATCAGGTACTGCCCGCTTACGGTTTCACCATCAAGGATACCCAGCAGTCACTGGGCTGGATCGACGTCGAGTACGAAGAGCCGGGTGCCGAGTTCTGGAAGGCGAAAGGGAGCGAGCCGTTCAAACTGGAGGAGGAGAAATACCGCTTCCAGCTTGGCGAAATGGCGGGAGGCAAGACCTCCATCACCCTGTTCGACAAGGACAAGAAGCCGGTATCGTCCGGGGTTATCTCCCAGATGTATATCAGCCTGTCCGAGGCGTTTGCCAAGGGGCTGGCCGATCAGGCAGCAGCAAAAGCAGAATAAATACAGGGGCCTTGTGCCCCTGTTTTGTTATCAAAATCCCCCTGAAAACGCGGGGATTCCGAGCGGTTTTCGATGATGCGAGCCCCCTTGCCAGCCCGTTGCAAACAGAGCGCGCAGGTGAGGGACTCGCGATGTTTACCCCCCACAAACAGGAAGTGTTATTAGCCATGAGTCTTGCAGATCAAGTATTGGCGGTGAATGACGATTTGCCGATCCGTACCGATAAACCTGTCCATTCCGGCAAAGTGCGCAGCGTCTACTGGTTGACCCCCGAAGACAGTGCCCGGCTCATAAAAGAGAAAGGCTATGATGTGCCGGCCGATGCGCCCCTCGCCCTCATGGTGATCAGCGATCGCATCTCGGCCTTCGATTGCATCTGGCAAGGTGTGGATGGCCTGAACGGCGTACCGGGCAAAGGGGCGGCGCTCAATGCCATCTCCAGCCACTGGTTCAAGCTGTTCAAGGAGAAGGGACTGGCTGACAGCCACATTCTGGATATTCCGCACCCCTTCGTCTGGATCGTGCAAAAAGCCCGTCCGGTGATGATCGAGGCGATTGCCCGCCAGTACATCACCGGCTCCATGTGGCGTGCCTACAAGGATGGCGAGCGCGAGTTCTGTGGCATCACCCTGCCGGAAGGGCTCAAAAAGGATCAGAAACTGCCGGAGATCCTTATCACCCCGTCCACCAAGGGTGTGCTGAAAGGGCTGGATGGCGTGCCGGAAGCTGATGACGTCAACGTTTCCCGTGCCGATATCGAGCGCCACTATAAGGGCTTCAACTTCAGCAAACCGGCTGACATCGACCGTTACGAAGTGCTGCTCAAAGAGGGCTTCAACGTCATCAGCGACGCGCTGGCCGCGCTGGATCAGATCTTCGTCGATACCAAGTTCGAGTTTGGTTACGTCCACGATGCCGCCGGCCACGAGAAGCTGATCTACATGGATGAAGTGGGCACCCCCGACAGCTCCCGTATCTGGGATGGCGCGGCCCTGCGCGACGGTCAGATTGTCGAGAAGTCCAAAGAGGGTTTCCGTCAGTGGCTGCTCAACCACTTCCCGGATCCGGACATCCTGCTCAACAAGAACCGCATGCCGGAACGTTTTGCCCTGGCCCGCGACAACAAGCTGCCGACCGAAGTGATGATGGATATCTCCAACACCTATGTCGGGATCGCCGAGAAGATCATCGGCCACAAGCTGGCGCGTTCTGCCAATCCCAAGCAGGAGATCATCGAGGTGCTGCGCGATCAGTACGGTCTGATCGACTAAGGGTTGCTCTCTTTTTTGTCGCCTAGAAACAAACGTTTGCTGGTGGCGAAAGATAGAAGCAAATAAACAGACGGGCCCCGCTATGGGGCCCATTTTTATTGCTGGTCTGGCGGCAAGCGAGCGGCGATCAGCCGTTCACTCTGAACACCTGACCGGTCTGGATGCCCAGCACCGACTTCTTGTAAGCCTGCGCTACCTTGGCGGCGGGCACCGGCACGAAGCCCGGGAAGAAGTTGGCGTATTTGTCCATCGACTCCGCCAGCACGGTCGGGCTTACCACGTTGATGCGCAGGCCCCTTGGCAGCTCGCAGGCGGCCGCTTTCACAAAGTGATCGATGGCGCCGTTGACTGTGCTGGCGCTCACCCCCCAGTTGATCGGCTCCTCGCTCAGAATACCGCTGATCAAAGTGATGGAACCCTTGTCAGTCAGATAGGGAATGGCGGCTCGGGTCAGGTTGATCTGGCCCATCAGCTTGCTCTCCAGTCCCACCTGCCACTGCTCGTCGGTCATCTCGGTCAGGCCGTTGAAGGCCACGCTGCCGCTGGCCACCACCAGCGCATCAAACTGGCCTACTTGGGCAAACAGCGCCTTGATGGAGGCGGGATCGCGCATGTCGACCGTGGCATCGCCACGGCTGTGGCCGACCCGGATCACCTGATGATCTTTGGCAAGCAGTTCACTGACCGCGGAGCCGACGGTGCCGGAGGCACCCACAATCACAATTTTCATCTGCATCACTCCTGGTTGGGATGTGTCGATTCTAGCGCAACAGAAAATGCGAAAAAGCGCGTAAAATAAACCCATTGTTTCCATATTGGAGCTAATGATGGATATCGCCCATCTGGCCAGCTTTTACGAGGTGGTGCTGCGCGGCAGTTTCTCGGCTGCGGCCGATACGCTGGGGGTCAGCAAGGGGATGCTGAGCCGCCATGTCAGCGCGCTGGAGACCTCCCTCAATGCACAACTGTTGCAGCGCACCACCCGCCGCCTCAGTCTGACCGAGGCGGGCAAGACCCTCTACCAGCAGGCGGGGGAGATCTTCGCGCTGGCTCGGCAGGCGGAGCAGGATATTCAGGCGCTGACCGAAGAGGATTGCGGACGACTGCGCTTTACCTGCCCGGTCAGCACCGGCGATCGCATGGTGAGCGAACTGCTGACCAGCTTTGCCGCGCTCTGCCCGGGAGTGGAGGTGGAACTCAATTTCACCAACCAGATGGTCGACATGAGTCAGGGGGAGAACGACATCGCCTTGCGCGCCATGAGCGAGGTGCCGGACAATCTGGTCGCGCTCCCCCTTGGCCGGCTTAAGGATGTGGTGGTGGCGAGCCCCGCGCTGGTGGCGCGAGAGGGGTATCCTGCCACTCCCTATGAGCTGAGCGGGCGCAGCTGCCTGTTGCAGGGGCACAATCCGGCCTGGGAGCAGTGGCACTTTATCCGTGAGGGGGAGGAGGCCCACATTCTGGTGCAGGGCAAGGTGCGGACCAACCATTACAGTACCGTGTTGCAATTGGCGCGTGCCGGTATGGGCTATGCCAAGTGCCCGCTGATGCTGGTGGAATCGCTGCTGACGGCAGGGGAGCTGGTGACCGTGCTAGATGAGTGGCAGAGCGGGCTGCATCAGCTTCATGTGCTGCATGCCCAGCAGCGGCGGGTGCCACGCAAGATCCGGCTGTTCAAGCAGGTGCTTGCCCAGTGGTTTGCCGAGCGACCCCACTACCTGCTCTGAGCGACGTTATTTTTCTGTCATCTTCGGCTGCTACCCTGCGCCCATCATCAGCATCAGGAAGATCAGCGGGAATGAAGATTAATAGAAGGTTGACCGGTTTTGTGCTGCTCTGTGCAGTCTTGGGGGCTGGCAGTGTGCAGGCCATGGTGGACGTGAAGGTTCCGGAGAATTTCCGCATTCTCGCGGTGAGCAACGGCACCTTGCTGGATGAGCAGCATGCCACCCTGGCTGATGGCGAGCAGCAACTGCTGGTGCGCTTCGAGGGGGTGATCCCCACTCGCAGCAGCAGCGAGAATGATCGGCAGGTACGCTCCGAGCCGCAGGTGGTGCGCTATCAGGGCAGTAATCAGCATTTGCAGCTGACGGCCAGCGTACCGGGAGACGAGCGGGGGATGCAGGCCTACGCCAAGGCTCCTGTGGTAGCGCTGCAGGAGAATGGCCGCGCGCTTGCCATCCAGCAGGATGTGCTGGTGACCAGCGGCATGCTGCTTGGGGTGGATTGGAACGGCAAACTGGCTGAATACAACCGCAGCGGCGGCAAGGCAGCGCTGACGGCCGTCGTTGTGACTACACAACCAACGGCTACGCTCTCCGGTGAGGCGCAACCTGTTGTGGCAGCCAGCGAGCTGGAAGGGCAGTTGCAGCAGCTGTTCCTCCAGGCCGATCCGGCCCTGCGCAAGCGCTTTATCAGTTGGGCCGTGCCGCAGCTTTAAGTTTTCCGCCCGTTGCAGTAACGTGGACACTCCTTTTTTCAGGCGCTCTGTTCATCGTACTCAACGAGGTTTTCATGTTTGAATTGCATTCACGCCTGCAGGCAGATACCCGGTGGCTCGGGGATCTGCCCCTCTGCCGTGTCTTGCTGGCCAAAGACAGCCAGTATCCTTGGCTCATTCTGGTACCGCGAGTAGCCAATCTGCGGGAAATTCACCATCTGGCGCCGGAGCAGCAGCAACAGCTGATGCAGGAGTCCTGCGCCGTCGCCGCCCTGATGGAGCAGGCCCTCAGCCCGGACAAGATCAACATCGGAGCGCTGGGCAATCTGGTGCCGCAACTCCACCTTCACCATGTCGCCCGCTTTGCGACGGATCGCGCCTGGCCAGGCCCCATCTGGGGCGCTCATCCGGTCGTGCCTTATGAGCCACAAGTTTTGGCCCAGCAGGCCGATATATGGCGTGCCCGGCTCGCCAAGCTGAGCGGTTTCACCCCTGTGGCTGCTGATAACGGAGTCAACTGAGAGGCGTGTCGCTATTTCAGTCTCCGGGCCGCGCCATCTGTTAGAGTTATGGTATAGATAAGCCCATTTTCGATGTTCAGGAAGGTCCCATGATAGTGACAAGATCCGATGACGATGCCGTATTGACCACAGAGGATGTGCTGCTCAGCCTGTGCAACTCGGTGACGGACGTTTTGAGTGCCGCGACCATGAGTCAGGTGCGGTTTTCCGGCATGGTGCAGCGGATCAGCAAGACCTGCCTCAAGCCGGATATCGGTTGTTTCGTGCTGTTCGATGGCGGTTTTTCCGGTCTGGTGGTGATCAACTTCTCCGCCGCCGCCGCCATGGAGCTGTACGAGAGCTACATGCTGAGCATGGGGCTCTCCAAGGAGGATCTCGCCATCTCCCACACCTCTGACGAGGTGAGCAACGTGATGGGCGAGCTGATGAACCAGATCGTCGGCAGCTTTACCGTCAAGGTGGGCCGGGATCTGCAGACCCACATCACCCAGAACCAGCCGAAGATGCTGGCCCTTAACAAGCAGGTGATGCTGAGCGTCGATACCAATCTCGACAGCCCGGAGTCCCGCCGCGTCACCTTCTTCACCGCCCGCAACAACATCTTCTATCTGGAGCTGGCGATGGACAAAACAGAGTTCATCCGCATCCACAATGAGGGGATGGAGCATGAAGAGCTGGATCCTGATGCGCTGATCGCCCAGGCCAAGCAGGATGCCGCCAAGCCGGCTCAGGCTGCGGCCCCGGTTGCCAACGATCACGACGATCTGCTCGATTCCCTGGGTATTTGAGGCAAACGCCGGATAGCAACAAGGCCACCTTCGGGTGGCCTTGTTGTATCGGTGCGTACAACCGTTATTAGAAGTTGTAGAGCAGGCCGGTGTTGAACATCACCGATTCAGAATCGTAGAAGTTGATGTCGGAATCGGACTTGGCGTAGCCAGCGGTAAAGGTTGCGGAGAGCGGTGCAATACCGAACAGGCGGTGCCAGAAGAAGGTACCGGTCAGGGCAAACTCGTCGGAGTCGGCGTTTTGGCCAAAGATCGGGTTGGCCTCATCATATTTGGTCTGGCCCAGATAGGCGTTGCTGACGAAAGACCACTGGGAAGCGCGCATGCCGTAGGTCAACTGGAGGCCATTGCTCTTGTAGCTCTGGGCGCTGCCATCCAGATCGGCTTGACGGTAGATAAAGGCTGGCTCCAGCATCTGACCGGGCGCCAGCTGCCATTTGTAGGAGAGGTCGAGGGCGTGGATTTTGCCGTTGCGATCCAGTTTGGCTGCTGTATCGGCGCCGTACTGGCTGCCGCTGCGCTCCTCATCCACCTCGATGTTGCGGGTGGTCAGGCTACCATTGAAGTTGCTACCCCAGATGCTGTCCCAGGCGAAGCGAACCCCTTTTGACTTGATATCGGTCGACTGACGGTCGACACCCACCGCGAAGGGATCGCTCCATTGCTCGGTCGGCATGGCATTAAAGACCACGGAGCCAGCTACGATGCCCTTGTCGCTCATTTCCTGACGGATACCGAGCTGCTGGGTGAAGTCGAAACGGATGGCATCCTGGATCAGGTTACCGAGGAAGACCTGGGTGCGTGTATCGGCAAAGGTGTAGCGGATATCGGCGTTGAGCAGCGGGGCAACGGCGGATCTGCTCTCGGCACTGCCCAGTCCGCTCAGGCGGCGGTTTTCATCATCACCACTATAAAAATTCGATTCGTAATTGATGACACTGACCCCGCCAAGCAGGAAACCGGACCAGCCAGACTCCTTGGGAATTTCACCCAAATCAGCATAAGCACTATTTGCGACCAGCAGGCCCAAGCCCAGCAAGGTGGTGTTGCGCATCGGATAACTCCTAAATTAAATGGTGGTGAATTTTTTCGGCCGGTGAGTATAAAGAAAAAACCTTAATGGCAACTGACTCAATATTGCCAATTATCCTAACCCACTCATTTCATTCGACGAATCGTTAATTAATTGTGCGAGATTAAGAAGAGTTCACTCGGTTGTGCTGGTATTCTGTACCGCGAATATCGGGGGAAAACAATAAGATGAAACAGATTAAATCCTGGGCGCAATATTATGTCGATCTGATGACCAAGCTGGGACTGGTGCGCTTCAGTATGTTCCTGGCGGCGGGCATTATCGTGCTGGCGGTCGCCATCCAGATGGGGGTGACCCTGTTCCTGCGCGGCAATATCGATGTGATCGACTTCGTTCGCTCGGTCTTCTTTGGCCTGCTGGTGACGCCCTGGGCGGTCTATTTTCTCTCCATCGTGGTGGATCAGTTGGAGGATTCCCGTCAGCGACTGAGCAGGATGGTGCGCAAGCTGCAAGATATGCGCGAGCGGGATCTGGAGCTCAATACCCAGCTGCAGGAGAACATCAGCCGCCTCAACGCCCAGATTGCCGAGACCAACCGGGCCGAGAGCCTGCGTCTGCAGGCCATCGAGGATCTCGAGAACGAGGTGTTCCAGCGAGAGAAAGCCCAGCTTCATCTGGGGGAGCGCACCGCTCTGCTGCGCTCCTTTATCGACTGCTCCCCCGATCTGGTCTACTACCGCAACGAGGATGAGCAGTTCTCCGGTTGCAACCGCGCCATGGAGGAGCTGACCGGCAAGGTGGAGGCCGAGCTGATCGGTCTGACCCCGTTCGATGTCTACAAGCAGGAGATCGCCAACAAGGTGGTGGAGACCGACAAGCAGGTTTTTGCCAGCAACGAGCCGCTCACCTACGAGCAGTGGCTGGAGTATCCCGATGGCCGTAAAGCCTACTTCGAGCTGCGCAAGGTGCCCTTCTTCGACCGCTTCGGCAAGCGACTCGGCCTGCTCGGCTTTGGCCGTGACATCACCGAGCGCAAGCAGTATCAGGACAAGCTGGAGAAGGCGAGCCGTGACAAGACCACCTTTATCTCCACCATCAGCCACGAGTTGCGCACCCCGCTCAACGGCATCGTGGGCTTAAGCCGGATGCTGATGGATACCCCCCTCGATCCCAAGCAGCATCAGCAGCTCAAGACCATTCACCTGAGTGCGGTGACCCTTGGCAATATCTTCAACGACATCATCGACTTGGACAAACTGGATCGCCGTCGTCTCGAAATTGCACCGACCCGTATCGACCTGCCTGCCTTCCTCGACGAGCTGGAGACCCTGTCGCGCATTCAGGCGGAGCAGAAGGGGCTCTATCTCCATTTCGATCGGGATGGCGACATGCCGCAATTTGTGATGGCTGACGGTACCCGCCTGCGTCAGGTGCTGTGGAATCTGGTGGGCAATGCGGTCAAGTTTACCGATGAGGGGGGCGTCACCGTGCGTTGCCTCTCCCATCCCGCCGACGTGCCGGGCAAGCTGGCCCTGCACTTCGAGGTGGAGGATACCGGTATCGGTATCCCTCGCGCCCAGCAGGAGAAGATCTTCGCCATGTACTATCAGGTGCAGGGCAAGAAACACGCCACCGGCACCGGCATTGGCCTCGCGGTCTCCCGTCAGCTGGTGCAGGCGATGGGCGGGCAGCTCTATGTGGACAGCGATCCGGGCGAAGGTTCCTGCTTTACCGCCGAGCTGGAGGTAGCTTGCGCCGAGCCTGTGTTGCCAGAGCAGGAGGAGGAGATGCCCCCCCTCGATATCCTGCTGGTGGAGGATGTGGAGCTTAACGTGACGGTGGCCTGCGCCCTGCTGGGCAAGCTGGGTCATCAGGTGCAGGTGGCACGGGACGGCACCCAGGCGTTGGCGATGGCCAACCCGGATGATTTCGACCTCATTTTGCTCGATATCCAGCTGCCGGACATGACCGGCTTCGATGTGGCGAAAACCCTGCTGGAGCGTTATGGCGACAGCCTGCCACCCATGGTGGCGCTCACCGCCAACTCCACCGGCGATCGCCAGTACTACCGGGATCACGGCATGCAGGATGTGATCAACAAGCCGCTTGGCTCCAAAGCGGTGCGGGAGGTGATTGGTCACCTGTTTGCCGATCTGGCCGAGGATGAAGCGGACGAGCAGGCTGATGCGGGCAATCAGGATGCCCTGCTGGATATCCCCTTCCTCACCGATTACGCCGATACCGTGGGCAAGCCGGTGCTGCTCTCCAGCGTCGATCTGTTCGAGAAGATGATGCCGGACTACATGGCAGTGCTCGACTCCAACATGATTGCCAAGGATCAAGCTGGGGTGGTGGAAGAGGCGCACAAGATAAAAGGGGCGGCAGGCTCCATTGGCCTGCGCCGTTTGCAGCAGACGGCTCAGCTGATCCAGAGCCCGGATCACCCCGCCTGGTGGGAGAACGTAGAGGACTGGATTGAGACGCTGCGCCGCGAATATCCCGGCGATATCGCCCGTCTGCGGCGCTGGTTGCTGTCTTGATGCTGGAGGTTGTCTTGAGTCTGATGGAAGTTGCTGGCAAGGAGCTGCGAGATGTATAGCCGTTTGATTACCCCCGCGCGCATCCACCCCTGGGGGGATGAGGAGCTGCTGGAGGCGACCGAGCAGGATCGCGCCCGTATCGTGCAGGCCGCGCCGGTGCGCCGGTTGCAGCAGAAGACCCAGGTCTTTCCGCTCGATGTGAAGGCCTCGGTGCGCAGTCGCCTCACCCACTCGCTGGAGGTGCAGGAGACCGGTCGCCAGATCAGCCGCCGCATTCTGGCTGCCTTGCCAGCAGGCACGGTCTGCGAGGGAGCCTTTATCAATCTGGTGGAGATGTCCTGCCTGCTCCATGACGTGGGTAACCCGCCGTTTGGCCACTTTGGCGAGCAGGTGATGAGCCAGTGGCTCGGCGAGATGCTCGATCCCCTCTATCAGCAGGCGCTGGCGCAGCCACCTTCAGCCCAGTGGGCTGAATTGCGTCAGGATCTGCAACTGTTTGATGGCAACGCCCAGAGTCTGCGGCTGGTGCACAGCTTGCACGAGCTCAACCTGACACTCGGACAACTGGCGGCGCTCTGCAAATACCCGCAGCAGCCCCAGCCCGGCGTGAGCTATGGTCAGCATCATGGCTGGAGCAGCAAGCGGGGCATCTTCTTTAGCGAGCAGCCGCTCTACCGGGCCCTCGGCCAGAGCCTGGGATTGGCCCCGGGCTGCCGTCATCCGCTGGTTTACATCATGGAGGCGGCCGATGACATCTCCTACTGCATCGCCGATCTGGAAGATGCGGTAGATCGGCGGATCCTGACTCAGGGTGAACTGCTGGCGGCGCTGCGAGCTGCTGACCAGAGTGACTACATGGGCACCTTACTGGATGACGCGCTTGCCAGTGGTCGGGGCTTTTTTCCCCATTTTCGCCAGCAACTGACCCGGGATCTGGTGGCGCTGGCGGCGCAGAGCTATGTCAGCGAACATCAGGCCATTTTGCAGGGCTCCTATCCGCAAGCGCTGCTGCACGGTCAGGAGCCGGCGGCGCGGGTGCTCGATATCCTCAAGCAGGTGGCCCGCGAGCTGGTCTTTATGCGCCCCGAAGTCGAGGCTCTCGAACTGGAAGGGTATGCGGCGCTGCGCGGGGTGCTGACCAGTTATGCCTGCCTGTTGTCGCTGCCAGCGCCACAGTTTACTCGCCTGCTGGCCGGGGAGGGGAGTCAGACGCTTTTCTTTGCGCGCCGCCTCTATCACCGCCTCTCGGCCCGCCATCTCAAGGCCTATCGATTGGCGATCGCCACCCCGGATCCGCGCTTTGCCTGCCAGAACGAGCAGGAGTGGTATTACCGGGTGCGGCTGCTGCTCGATTATGTCAGCGGCATGACGGATACCTACGTGCTGGAGGAGTACCGGCTGCTCTCGGGGATCTGATGCCCCAGGCTCCCCTTCGGGCAGCATAAAATGCCGTAAAAACGTTTAAAAAGGAGTCGCAAGAGGCTTGTTTTAAATTCGGATATTTTTTAGACTTCTGCAACCTGTTCAACTTTTACCCGGTAAGGAGACGAATATGCAACATCTGATGCTCAATATTGCATTCTCTCGCGGCACTGCGTGCGGCGTGAAATCTCGTGCTCTTTTACCGCGTGGCGTAAACAGGTAACCCCTGTCTTTTTATCACCCGCGGTTCGTCCCGCAGGGTGATATCCACTTTCTCCGGGAGAACCGCATGTTCAACTGGAGAATGTCATGTCTATCGAACTGGTTTTACTGCGCAGTGTTGAATCCCTGGTCCAGAGAAGGATTGCCCGGGTCGAGCGTCGTCTCGTGCAGGTCAATCTGTCGCCCGCCCTGCTCAGGGATATCGGGCTGGAAGGATATCAGGGTCAAATCGCCCTCGTTCGCGAGCGGGAGTATCAAACCGGCTTCCGCCTCGGGAATCGAATAACCTGATCGCGAAGGGGAGAATAAGATCCCCCTCGCTAGTGAAATGGCAGGCTGCATGCTTGCCATTTTTCCATCTTATGGTTGATTCCAGGTTCACATGTTGGTGACTCAGTATTATCCTCTCCGCCCTCTTTGTAACAGCTGTGATTGTTTTCTCGCCTTGCGTCGTCAGGATCTGCAAGATTAGAGGTGGCAGCCCTATCTGTTTTACTCATCAGGACAAGACCTTATGCCACTCCTTCGTCAGCTTTTTCTTCCCATGTTGCTGTTGTTTTCGGGCATGTTGGCTGTTGCGGCTCCCCAACCGCAAGATGAGAGCACAAGTAACGAGATTTCTGCACAAAAGGAGCTGCTGGTTGGGGTTCCCCGTGGCGGCTATCTCCCTTTCATCTATCAACTCCCCAACCTGCGTTATGCCGGTCCGCTCAAGGAGCTGGCCTCGCGCATTGCAGCCGAAATGGGCGTGTCATTGCGTTATATCCCCTACAACTCCTACGTGGATGCCCAGATTGCTCTCCAAGGCGGCCAGATCGATGCATTAATCGGAGTCGAACGTAATGCTCTTGAATTGAAGGGGATAAACCCTATTGGCAGTATCGGTTCTTATGCTCGCTCCATTTTAATGCATACCCCGGATCAGCGATTGACCCTGGAGCAGGCGCGCAAGTTACGCTGGGTCTGTATTCGCGGGTTTGGCAGTTGTAATGAATTGGCTCGTTTGGGGATCTCTGATGTAACTGAGCTGGAGAGCCGTACTGAGGCGACCTATATGGTCAAGCTGGGCGCTGTCGATGCATATCTTGATTTGGAACCCATTGTTTCCCTCAAGATGGAGAGAATGCCAGCGTCAATGGGGGTTGTCGCTCCAGGGTGGCTTTCTGGCAGCACGCTGACGATGGCGACCAGCTCCCGACAGCCAGAGCTGAGCGAGAAGCTTTGGCATGCATATCAACAGATACCCGTTGCAGACTCACGATTACGGTTGCATCAGAAAGATGAACGCGCCAACGCTGGCCTTTTGCTGGAACCAGATGAGGCTAGTTGGCTGAAGCAGAGAAACAAGGTGATCAAGTTCGCCGTTGCCCCCGGCTTTGCCGGCATCAGTGAAATCGATGACGAAGGTGAATTGCATGGCTATACGGCAGACCTGATGAAATTATTGAGTCTGCGCTCCGGGATCCGCTTTGAGCTGGCGTCGACAAATACCTGGCAGGAGTCACTAAAACTGCTGAAAGAGCACAAAGTGGACCTTATTCCCTTGATGACACCGCTCAAAGATCGTCAGTCTTTTGCCTCTTTTACCTCCTCCTATCTGAAGTTCGACAGCTATGTTGTAGCCAGACACGGTGCTCGCCCGCTGAAGTCGTTGGTCGAGCTGAAAGGGCGTCTGATTGGTGGTGTGACGGGCTCTTACGAAGCCTCTCTCATTCACGCGCTGGGCGCCAATATTATCGAAGTAGGCAAAGATGCCGATTTACTGACCTTGCTTGACACTGGGAGAGCCGAATATGTGCTGTTGACCATGACCAATCTGGGACAGCAGGCGATGAAGGGTTTCAATGATAAGTATCAGGTAGTGCTGAGCTCTCCCGAATTTTCCGTACCTATCAGTATGGCCGTCGACAATGCTCAGCCCGAGTTGCTCCGCATCATGGACAAGTTGCTGCTGACCATCACGGATGAGGAGTGGCAGCTGCTGGAGCGACGCTGGCTCAATGTGTCGGTCAATATCGAGTCTGATTACACCCTGATTTACAAGTGGTTGGCTATAGGGGGGGGCGCCTTGCTCGTCAGCGGTTTGCTGGTGATGCTCTGGGCTCGCAGTTTGCGTCGCCAGATTGCGCAGCGGAAAATCGCAGAGGACAAGCTGAACGAACAGTTGCTGTTTGTGCAGACCTTGCTCAACTCACTGCCAACCATGGTGGCGCTACGTGATAGCGAGCAGCGGATCACCTTGTGCAATCAGGCCTATCGCGATGCTTTCCTTGGTGCTGGCAGTAGCAGTGAGGAGCTGCAAAACATGCCAGAGACACTCAGAAACAGTGTGTTGGAAGAAGAGCGCCGGGTGTGGCAGACCGGACAGGATCTGGAGGGTGCAGGCAGTAACCTGCGAGCAGATGGCACGCCCTGCCATGTTATCTATGCCAAACGCCCTTATCGCGATCCCGATGGCAATATGCTGGGGGTGTTGACAGTACTGACCGATGTCAGCCGGATCAAGGAGGCGGAGGAGCGCGCCCGTCAGGCTGAAAATCGCCTTACCCAGATTACCGACAGCATGCCTGGGGTGGTCTATCAGTATTTGTGGCAAGGACCCGGCAAGGGGCGGTTTTTGTATGCCTCTCAGGGGGCCAGCGAGATCCTCGGGGCTTCCCGGCAGGACCTGTTCAATGCCGAATCGGGTGGTGAGGTGTTCGGCTTTACCGAAGAGGCGCTGCAGGATTTTGTCAGCAAGGTGGCCAATCATGCCGAGACTCTGGCGCCCCTCGATCTGGAGGTCAAGGTAGAGCGACCTGATGGAGATCGCTATCTGCAAGTGCGTGGCAACTTTGTCAGACAGGAGCAGCAGGCACTGATCCTTAACGGGGTGATTCAGGACATCACTGCCCTCAAGCAACAGGAATATGAGCTGCGCGAAGCTCGCGCCTATGCCGAGCAGGCGATGCAGGCTCGCAGCCGCTTTTTGGCAACCATGAGCCATGAGCTGCGCACTCCCATTTCAGGCATGCATGGCATGCTCGAATTGCTGCAAATGAGCGAGCTCAACGACGACCAGCGTTTTATGGTGCGCAATGTGGTCACCTCGACCAATAACCTGCTCTATCTGGTCAATGACATCCTCGATTTTTCCAAGATAGAAGCGGGTCAGTTGCAGTTGAATTACCAGAGCAGCCGCTTGCAAACGGTGGTCTGCGATGCCATTCGTGGCCACGCGGCACTGGCTCATAACAAGGGGCTCAATGTGGTGCTGGAGTGGGAGCATCATGTGCCGGATTGGGCCGACATCGATGGGGTGCGTATCGGTCAGGTCATCTCCAACCTGCTCAATAATGCGGTGAAGTTTACCGAACAAGGGGGGATTACTATCCAGGTCAGCTACCTGAGCGAGCAACTGACCATCAGTGTCAGTGACACCGGTATCGGGATCGCCGAAGAGAAGCAGGCGCTGCTGTTCACGCCTTTTGAGCAGGTGGAGTCAGATATCAACCGTCGTTTTGGTGGCACCGGCTTGGGGTTGGCAATCTGTGAGCAGCTGGTATGCAAAATGGGGGGGGCACTGACACTGACCAGCAAGGCAGGGGAGGGCTCCTGCTTCCGCTTCACCGTGCCGCTAACCAATCCGCAGTGGGATCCCCCAGCTCTGGCTGACACAGAATGGTGGTTTTTCAGCGATGACACCAACCTCGAAGCGGCCATGGTACGGCAGGGGGCCAAGCTCAGGTACTTGGGGGCCAATGAGCTCAGTCGCTCACTGGAAGGGTTGCTGTTGGCCGATCAACGGTGGCTTGAGCAAGCGCTGGGGGGGGAATGGCAAAGCTGGCTGCAACACTCTGCGCTGAAGGGGATCATAGCGTCACCCGATGAGGCGTTACGGGGTCGGATTGGTGAACAGAAATGGTGGCGCCTGGGTCTATCCCCTCTCTATCCGGATCTTCTGCTGGAGAGCTGCCACGAATTGCTACAGGAGCGGGTCACACCAATCCTCCCTGCGCTTGCAGAGAAGCTGGGTGGCAAAGTATTGGTGGCTGATGATCATCCGGTCAATCGTGCCTTGCTGGCACGGCAGTTGGCCATTCTTGGTATCGAGGCTCAGGTTGTGGAAGATGGCGAGAAGGCTCTGCGGGCCTGGCAGGGACAGCAATTCTCCCTGCTGTTGACTGATTGCCATATGCCGGTGATGGATGGTTATGCCCTGACCAAGGCGCTGCGGGCTGCGGGAGTGACGGCCCCCATCATAGGGGTAACGGCAGATACGTCGGAAGAGGCGAGTGATCGTATGGTAGAGGCTGGTATGAGTGACATGTTACTGAAGCCCTACCCACTGGATATCTTGCGCCAGATGCTGGCCCATTGGCTGGCAGAGAAGACGCCAACCAGAAGCGCGGTTGCGCCCGTTGTTGGGGCTACAGGCATGCAGGCTGAGCGCTGGTTAGCGTTGTTTGGTGACGAGCTGACCGCGCGAGCCATGGCGGTGGAGTATCTCGATTCCAACCGGCAGGATGGCGAGGCCATGATGGCCGCGCTGATTTGTCATGATGCCAGCGCTTTGGTAGAGACAGCCCACCGGATCAAGGGGGCTGCCCGAATGGTCGGGTTGGAGGAGCTTGCCAGCCAGGCTGCCATGCTGGAATCGGCAGCGCGATTGAAGCGGCTCGACGAGCTCGACGATCTGGTCAGCACAGTGCAGAGGTTGATGACGGCGATTGCCCACGACATTGGATTATGGCTCGATGAAAAAAGCACAACATGAGTTGGTCATCATGGTCGTGGAAGACCATGGATTTCAGCGCAAGGCGCTGCTGCACCAGATCCGCAGCCTGGGTTACCCGAATCTGCTGGAAGCGGTTGATGGTATCGAGGCGTTGGCGCTTAGCCAGCAACACAACGTCGATATCCTGTTTTGCGATCTGCGAATGCCCGGAATGGATGGCATGGCGCTGTTGCGCCGCCTGTCGCTAGGTGGTTTTCAGGGCGGCATTATCCTCTCCAGCGCACTTGAGGGGGATGTGGTGGAAGCTGTATTGCGTATGAGCACCGCTTATGGCTTGCAGGTGCTCGGTCGCATAGAGAAACCCTCAACGCCGCAGCAGCTCCAGCGGCTTATCCAGGCTTGGTCACCCCGGCAGGAACCCCTCAGGGAGGAAGAGGGGCACAGAATAGGACTCGATGAGTTGCGTCGGGCGATCGAACAAGATCAACTGCTGCCCTGGTATCAGCCCAAGGTGAGTTTTGCATCCGGCGAGTGGGTCGGGATGGAGGCGCTGGCCCGCTGGCAACACCCCGAGTTTGGCCTGATCCCGCCCGGGCGTTTTATTTCACTGGCGGAGCACAACGGGCTTATCGATCCGTTGACCGAGGTGATCATCAGCAAATCTCTGAGTGATGGCCATTTATGGGAGGAAACCGGGTTGTCACTCAATCTGTCGATGAACCTCTCCACCACCTCACTCATTGAAGGGGATCTTTGCAACTTATTGATTGATCAGTGCAAGCGCTGGAGTATCAATCCTGAGCTCATCACCCTGGAGGTGACCGAGAGCGCATTCGTACAGGATCTGGGCAAGTCTCTGGAGGTGCTGACCCGGCTAAGGATGCATGGTTTTGGCCTCTCCATCGATGATTTTGGTACCGGCTACTCCTCGATGCAGCAGCTGGCACTGTTGCCGTTCACCGAACTCAAGCTGGATCGCTCCTTTGTCGATCGCTGCCATGCCGATCCGTCACGTTTGGCTATCATCGAGTCCAGTATCGAGTTGGCCCGCAAGCTGGGGCTGAAGTCGGTGGCGGAAGGGGTAGAAGATGAGGCGACCTGGCGAGTGCTGGCCCAACTCGGTTGCGACCTTTGTCAGGGATTTTTCTCTGCCCGCCCGATGCCGCGCAGTGAATTGGCTAATTGGCACCGGACTTGGCAAGATAGATTGCCTACACTGATATCTATCTGATTCTGTTGGCTGGATCCCTCCGTTTGAACAAGGATGTTCATGAAAATCTCAAGCAAGTTGCTGCTCAGCTTCGGTTTTATCAACCTGCTGATCCTGCTCTCCTCCACGCTGGTCTATTACCGGCTGACCCAGATCAATCAGGCCCAACACACCCTGCTGGAGCAGGCGCTGCCCGCCCTGCAGCGGGATGAAACGAGCCAGAAGGCGCTGGTTGCCACCGTTTCTGCCTTGCGTGGCTATCTGATCCTCGGCAAGGATCCGGCTCAGGCTGCCCGTCTCAAGCAGGAGTGGGAGTCGGCCTGGCAGGCCATCGCCCATCAGGCCTTCAGTCCGGCGCTCGCCAAGTCTCTCGAGACCTTCAAAAGCAATCAGGATAAGGTGTGGACCATCGCCCAGAGTGAAGAGAATCTGCCCGCTCACACTCTGATGCTGCAGGAGGCGGGGCCGCTGGCGGAGGCTGCGCTCGATCAGCTGCAATCCTTTGCCAATGAAGAAGTTGGTACTCCGCAGGCTCAACTCTCCGGCGATCGCCGCATGCTGCTCAAACAGGTGGGGGATGCCTATAACAGCCTCGCCAACGCTCTCTCAGCCCTGCGGGATTTTCTCATCTCAGGTGACCCCGAATACCGCAGCAAGTATCAGGATTACTACCAGTTTCATCAGCAGCGTGTGGCTGAGGTTAAACAGCAAGCCGCGCTCTTTACTGACACCCAGCAGATCCTCTGGCTGCTGTTTGAAGAGATGGCGACCCCCTTCTCCGAGTTGGTGGGGCAGGTGATCGAGAAACGCCAGGCGCCGGATTGGGATCAGGCAAACTACCTGATGGCCACCGACATCGAGCCGATGCAGTCCAGCCTAAGCGAGCAGCTGGTCCAGCAGGTGGAGAAAACCCGTGCCGAGGTGGATCAGATTTCGGCGCAGATGACTGGAGCCGGGAGGGCCATCAACCAGACTCTGCTGTTGGCTACCGGCAGCGCCATCGTGCTTGGCATGGTGGTCGCATGGCTCTTTAGTCGCCGTCTGACCCGTGACATTGCCTGTCTGGTGACCCGGGCGGGGCAGGTTGCGGATGGTCGGCTGGCGGCCGAGTCCTTGCCAATCACAGGGCAGGATGAGTTGGGAGAATTGACTGGCTCCATCAACCGGATGTCTGCCCAGTTACATCATCTGGTCGGGGAGTTGCAGGGCGCAGTGGGGCAGGTCGAGGTGGCCTGTCTCGATGTGGGCAGCACCACCAGAGCCATAGTGGCGGATCTGACGGAGCAGGATCAGCGGGTCGATGCGGTGGCGGCGGCTATCGATCAGATGTCGGTGAGTGCTCGTGATGTGGCTGGCAACATTGCCTGTGTGGCGGATGGAGCCCATCAGGTGAAGCAGCAGACCCGTCAGGGAGAGGCCGCGCTGGCACGAATGAGCGATACCATGCAGCAGATTGCCGCCATGATTGAACAGGCCAACGAAGCCATGGGGCTGCTGGAGCATCAGAGTGAACAGGTGGGGCAGATCACCGAGGTGATCGCCACTATAGCCGAGCAGACCAATCTGCTGGCACTCAATGCGGCGATAGAAGCGGCGCGGGCAGGCGAGCAGGGGCGTGGTTTTGCGGTGGTGGCCGATGAGGTTCGCCAGCTGGCAACCCGCACCCATCAATCCACCGCCGAGATCAGCCAGACTATTGCGGCCATCTCCCAGCAGACTCGCCAGACGGTGAGTACCGTCAGCAGCGGTACCCGGTTGGTAGAGCAAGGCCGGGATGCTGTTGGATTGGTGACCGATACCCTGAGTGCCATGAACGAGCTGGTGCAGTCGCTGTCGGGCCAGCTGGAGGCCATTTCGGTGGCAACCGAGCAGCAGTCGCGGGTGGCCGCCGAGGTATCCGGGACGGTCGACGACATTGCCGCGCTCAGTCGGCAATCCTGTCAGCGTAGTCAGCAGGGGGAGGAGATCGTAGCCAGACTGGCTGGCGATACCGGCAAGCTGAAGGCGGTCATCGCCCGCTTTGATCGTGATGCGTGAGATGGCGGGAGCATCCCGCCATTGCTATTGCCATTCACCGGGCCGTCTGGCCCATGGGCTTAGTCCAGACGTCTGAAGGTGTGGTTGTCGAAGCTGCTGGTAGTCTCCCGGTTGAGCAGGCTGACCAGCAAAATCGCCCGTTTCTCTCCATCAGGCTCCATATAGATGGCTTCGAATCCAGCCAACGGCCCCTCTTCAATCAGCACCTTGTCGCCCGAGCAGGGCAGGCTGGCGTAGCTGGCTCTCGCCTCGTCGCTGTCATCGCGGCTCATCAGCTGATAGACCAGCTTGCTGCTGATGGGGGTCCATTCACTGCCAAAGTGGATGATCCGGCTGATGCCGCGGGTTGATTTCAGGGTGACCGGTGTTACCTCTTCCAAATCGACAAAGATAAACAGGTAGTTGGGGAACATGGGTTCCCGTACCGGAACTCGTTTGCCCCGGCGCAGCTTCTCGATCTCCACCATGGGGTAATAGGATTCGATACCCTGGGCATCGAGGTGGGCGCGGGCGCGGGCCTCTTCTTTTGGCTTGCAGTAGGCCAGATACCATTTTTTCATGTTATGAGTATGTTCGTGTTGCCGTGCTCGCGGATATGATAGCGGCGCCAATAAAAAAGGCCACGCATTGCGTGGCCTTTTTTGCCGAGTGAGCAATTACCAACCTTTTACCAGGCCGCCTTTGAACAGCTCGAGACCTTTCTTGTAGACATCATCGGTCTGGAAAGCTTGTACGAACTGTTTGACCTTCTCGTCATCCTTGTTGTTGTCACGGGCGACGATCAGGTTGACGTAGGGGGACTCTTTGTCCTCAACAAACAGGCCGTTCTCGGTCGGGGTCAGACCAATCTGACCGGCGAAGGTGTTGTTGATGATAGCCAAGTCCACGTCTTCCAGCGAGCGTGGCAGCTGGGCTGCTTCCAGCTCGACAATCTTGAAGTTGCGCGGGTTGCTGGCGATATCCAGCACGGTGGCTTCCAGACCGGCGCCATCCTTCAGGGTGATCAGACCCTGTTTGGCCAGCAGGATCAGGGAGCGACCCAGGTTGGTCGGATCGTTCGGTACCGCGATCTGGGCGCCATCTTGCAGTTCGCTCAGCGCCTTGATCTTCTTGGAGTAACCGGCAATCGGGTAGACGAAGGTGTTGCCAACCGGCACCAGCTTGAAGCCGCGATCACGCACTTGTGCATCCAGATAGGGTTTGTGCTGGAAAGCGTTGACGTCGATGCTGCCATCGTTCAGCGCTACGTTCGGGGTGACGTAGTCGGAGAAGTTGACCACCTCGACTGTCAGACCGTATTTCTCTTTGGCTACCTTGGCAGCCACTTCAACCAGTTCGGTCTCCGGGCCGGCAATAGCGCCCACTTTCAGAACCTTGCTCTCTTCTTTTTGACCGCAACCGGCCAGAACCAGACCAGCCAGCAGGGCAGCCGCAACGGATTTGATGCCAAATTTCATAAAACCTCCTGTCAGAAATCGACGATTAACGATGATCACATTTGTTGACCAGGCGCTCACCCGCGCTCTGGATAAGTTGAACCAGTACTACCAGGATAACCACGGTTACCAGCATGACGGTCGGGTCAAAGCGCTGATAACCATAACGAATACCCACATCCCCCAGACCACCGCCACCGATGGCCCCGGCCATGGCCGAGTAGTTCACCAGCGTGACGAGGGTGATGGTGACGCTGTTGAGGATGCCGGGCAGAGCCTCGGGCAGCAGCACCTTGGTGATGATTTGCAGCGGCTTGGCGCCCATCGCCTTGGCCGCTTCCAGCAGGCCGTCCGGCACTTCCATCAGGGCCCCTTCCACCAGACGGGCGATGAAGGGGATGCAACCGACAGTCAGCGGCACGATGGCAGCGATGGTGCCGATACTGGTGCCGACAATCAGCCGTGTTAGCGGAATGATGGCGACCAGCAGGATGATAAAGGGCACCGAGCGACCCACGTTGACCACCATACCCAGAGTACGGTTGAGCAAGGGGTTTGCCAGGATCTGGCCCGCCTTGGTCACATGCAGCGCCACGCCGAGTGGCAGGCCGAGCAGGCAGCCGAACAGGGCGGAGGCAAACACCATGATCAGGGTGTCGCCCAGGGCCGTGATGAGCAGATTAATCATGGCTTCGGACATAACCCATTACCTCCAGCTGAATGTGGTTGTCGATAAGGAACTGCTGAGTCGCCTCGCACTGGGCCTCATCCCCGAACAGCTCGGCCAGCAGGAAACCGAATTTGACGCCACCGGCGTACTCGATGTCTGCGCTCAGAATGCTGATGTCGATATTGAAACGGCGGCTCGCCTCGGAGATCAGCGGCGTATCGACCGTGCTGCCGGTAAAGCCAAGCTTCACCAGCGGGTAGCTGCCCGGCACCCGCTCACTGCTCATCCGATCCTGATACTCCTGCGGTACCTCCAGATGGATGGTGGAGTGGATGAAGTCACGGGCCAGCTGGGTCTTGGCGTTGCTGAAGAACCAGGCCACTTCGCCCTGTTCGATCAGACGGCCGTCGCTGATGATGGCCACTTCGTCACAGATCCCCTTCACCACGTCCATCTCGTGGGTGATGAGCAGGATGGTGAGCCCCAGCTTGACGTTGATCTCCTTGAGCAGGGTCAGGATCGAGCGGGTGGTCTGCGGGTCGAGGGCCGAGGTGGCCTCGTCACAGAGCAGTACCTTGGGGGCCGGTGCCAGTGCGCGGGCAATGGCGACGCGCTGTTTCTGACCGCCGGAAAGCTCGGACGGATAGGCGTGGGCACGGGCTTCCAGCCCGACCAGCGCCAGCAGCTCGGCAACCCGTTGCTGGATCTTCTCTTTGCTCCAGCCTGCCAGCTCCAGCGGAAAGGCGATGTTGGCAAACACGGTGCGGGAGGCAAGCAGGTTGAAGTGCTGGAAAATCATCCCGATCTGGCGGCGAGCCTGGGTCAGATCCCGTTCGCTCAGGGCGACCAGATCCTGGCCATCAACGATGACTTGACCCTCTGTCGGGCGCTCCAGCAGGTTGACACAACGAATGAGGGTACTCTTGCCGGCACCGGAGGCACCGATCACCCCGAAAATTTTGCCTTGGGGTACATGCAGACTCACATCACGCAGGGCGTGCACGGCGTCACTGCCTGTACCGTAGACTTTGTTGAGACCGATCAACTTAATCATGGATTCTTCCGTGCTAACAGCCTTAAAGCACAGGGCGCTACAGGCGGGGAAATTGGGCAGAGGTTCCACTGGGTTACTCTGTCATCATGGAGGATGATGCTAAGATGTCTGGATGGCCATGTCAACGCATGTTTTTACGTCTAGACGTCTAAAAAAGTGATAAGGATTTCTGTCAGGCGGATAACGATCAGGATGGTATTGTTGCTCTTCCAGATCCTGTTTCGTCCCTACGGGATATGACCGAATTAAAGATGGTTTATATCGGGTATATGATGGTTTTATTAGTGTGCCAGCCCGTTTCTGTTCACATCTGCTGTCGAGCTTAATGCTCCTCCATCGTTACACAAATTGCTGCACAAAGCGTTCCCTATTCTCGACCGGATCACCTGACCGTCACTTTGTCGGCGTCAACCTTGATGCAGCGCAAGGGGGGCTCGGATAGGGATTGGGTCGGTGGCGCCGTTTTTTTATACTGATGTTGTCGACAAACATGGAGGGCAGTGCGATGAGATTCCAACAGATCAAAGAGTTGCTGCACTATCTTGAGCAGGTTCATCACCAGCTCGGACTCTGTTACGGGCGTTTGACCAGTCAGGTGGACAGCGAACGCAGCCGGATGTTGCTGGTCTATCTGCAAGGGCGTGAGGATGCGGCCAGTGCCCATCTGCACGAATATACCGCTCAGCTGGGAGATGCGGTCAGGGAGACTTGGCTGAACCAGAGTTTCAGCGAGGATATGCTGCCTGCCATTACCCGCTTCGAGCTGCCGGCATCAGTCCAGACTCAGGATATCGTCACTCAGGTATGCCGCTGGGAAGAGCAGCTGGTGGGCGAGCTGAGTCATCTGGCCCGGGAGTGCCCGACACCAGCCACCACCGCTTTGCTCGAGAATCTGGCCGGGCTGGAGCAGACCCGCCTGACCCGACTGGTGCACGGAGTGCACCGACTCGACGACATGTAACGGGTGATAAGCACCAAACACGCAAGATGACCGCAAAACAAAAGGGCCCGGCAGCAGTGCCGGGCCCTTTCAATTGGTATCTGCTGACTTGCAGTGAGCGTCGGTCAGCCCTGCTGCTCGGCCGCGTAGAGGGCGGCCCCGATAATGCCCGCCTGATTGAGGCTGGCCGCCGGAATAAGCGGTGCCCGGGTCTCGATGCGATCGACAAACTTATCCAGCTTGGCTGCGCTGCCGCCCCCCAGAATGAAGAGGTCGGGGGAGAAGAGAAACTCAAGGCGCGCCAGATACTTGTTGAAGCGCTTGCCCCAGCGGTTCCAGGAGAGATCCTCCCGTTTGCGCGCCGCATCGGAGCAGTAGTGCTCGGCGACCATTCCTTCCAGCATCAGATGGCCCAGCTCGGTGTTGGGCAGCAGATGGCCGTTGACGAAGATGGCGGTGCCGATGCCGGTGCCGACCGTGATGAGGATGATGACCCCCTTGCGATCCTTGCCAGCGCCAAAGCGCATCTCGGCCAGACCGGCGGCATCGGCATCATTCAGCACATAGCAGGGCTTGCCGGTGACATCGGCAAACAGATGCTCGGCATCGGTTTCGATCCAGCTTTTGTCGATATTGGCGGCACTCTTGGCAACCCCGTTGTGAATAGTGGCAGGAAAACCGCAGCCCACCGGTCCTTTCCAGTCGAAGTGTTCGACCAGCGCCTTGAGGGTATGGGCGATGGCGGCCGGGGTGGCCGGTTGCGGTGTGGCAATGCGATGGCGCTCGCCAATCAATTCGCCGGTTTTGGTATCGACCAGACAGCCCTTGATCCCTGAGCCTCCAATATCCACTCCCAACATATGCATCTGTGTTGTCCTTGTTGTGTGCCGACCAGTTTGCAGTGACCACGCTGTTATGGGCACTGCAGGTCGGCAGAGCATGAAAAAAGTGCTGCAATCCGGCAAGGGGCAGATCACTTATGCGTGATCCGACAGACCTTTTTCGATGCAGCGGATCAGCAAACGGGTCTTCTTGTTCTCTTCATCCTGACGCCGGGCAAGGGTGGTCAGCGCCCATTCGATATGGTCGGCCACCATGGGCTCGGCGGTGGTCAGCCCCAGTTGCAGGGCCGCGATCACCTCGGGGGTCGCCGGGCCATTGCCAAGGGCGACTGCCAGATTGCGGCGCCAGCGTTGATAGCCGATGCGGCGGATCGGGCTCCCTTCGGTTTGTTTGAGGAAATCGCTCTCGCTCCAGCACCACAGCGCCAGCAGGGGCGGGCGGTGCAGGCTGGGGCGGGGGCTAAAATCGGGTTCCGGGCTGGCATCTGCGTAGCGATTCCAGGGGCAGATAAGCTGGCAGTCGTCGCAGCCGTAGATGCGGTTGCCCATCAAGGGCCTGAACTCTTCCGGAATAGGGCCGTCATTCTCGATGGTGAGATAGGAGATGCAGCGGCGGCCATCTACCACATAGGGGGCGACAATGGCGCCGGTCGGGCAGATGTTGATGCAGGCGACACACTTGCCGCACTGCTCCTTCTCCACTGGCTGGTCGAGCGGCAGCGGCAGGTTGAGCAACAGCTCACCGAGAAAGAAGAAGGAGCCGGCCGATTCGTTGAGCAGCAGTGAGTGTTTGCCAACCCAGCCTAGGCCCGCCTTGGCTGCCAGTGGCCGCTCGAGGATGGGGGCGGAGTCGACGAAGGGGCGCCACTCACCCAAGGTCTCTTCAGTGCCTTGAAACAGCTCGGCGCAGCGCGCTTCAATGCGATCACCCAGCTGTTTGAGCCGGTTGCGCAGCACCTTGTGGTAGTCACGGCCGAGGGCATAGCGGCTGATATAGCCGAGGGTCGGATCGCGCAGGGTGGCAGCAAAGCCCGCCTCGAACGGCAGGTAGTTCATCCGCACCGACAACACCCGCACCGTGCCCGGCAGCAGCTCGTGGGGGCGCGCCCGCATCATGCCGTGGCGCGCCATGTAATCCATGCTGCCGTGATAGCCCGCATCCAGCCAGGCCTGCAATCTAGGCTCTTCGATACGCAGGTCGGTGTCGGTGATGCCCGCCTGGTCAAATCCTAGCTCCCGTGCCCAGAGCTTGATATCGTGGGCCAGCTGGTGGAAGTCAGGAGCGCTCATGCGGCTTGGCCTGGCTGGCGTTTGCTGGCGTGGGTCGATTGATAAGAGGCGGGAGCCGTCATGGTAGAGATCATCAGGGGCGCGTTGGGTACAAAAGAGGGGGGCAGTTTACCACAGGGGCTGTGGCAGACTGAACAGATCCGCGCACTGGAGCTCAACTGGGCCGCGCGTGAGGGGCAACCTCTCTATGCCCTGATGGAGCGAGCAGGTGCTGCGTTGCGCACCTATGCCACCCTGCATTGGCCCGACAGTCGCTGCTGGTGGATCTTCGTCGGCCCCGGTAATAACGGCGGTGATGGCTATGTGCTGGCCCGCCTTGCCCGCCAGATTGGCATCGAGGTGGTGGTGATTGCCGCCAGAGCACCGGACCAACTGAAGGGGGATGCCAGACGGGCCGCCGATGAGTGGCTGGCGGCCGGTGGCCGGGTCTGGCTGGCCGAGCAGTTTGATAAGGACCAGCACTCCGCCCCGGATCTGGTGGTCGATGCCCTGCTTGGCACCGGCGTCAACACGCTCCTCTCGCCACTACTGACAAAGATCGTCGCAACAATCAATGGCTTGGCTGTGCCCGTGCTGGCGGTGGATCTCCCCTCCGGCCTCAACGGCGATACCGGCCGTGCCATGGGGGCCGTGGTGCAGGCCACTCGCACCCTCACCTTTATCGGTATCAAGCAGGGGATGCTCACCGGCGACGGGGTGGATTGTGTCGGCCAGCTCGACTGTGATCCCCTTGGCGTCACGCCTGATGACACTATGTTGCCCGCCGCCTGGCGTATCGATTATCCGCAGCTGAGCACACAGCTGACCCCGCGCCCGCGCGCTTCCCACAAGGGCTCTTATGGCAAGGTGCTGCTGGTGGGGGGAAATCGCGGCATGCAGGGGGCCATCGTGCTGGCGGCCCGCGCCTGCCTGCGGGCGGGGGCCGGGCTGGTGCGGGTGTGTCAGCATCCGGAGCATCCGCCGGTCAGCCTCTATCAACCCGAGCTGATGAGTCTCACTACCGCTGATGACGAGGGGTGGGCGTCGGTGCGGGTCATCGGCCCCGGCCTCGGTCAGGATGAGTGGGGAAGAGCACAAATCGCCCGTTATCTCACCGATCGGCTGCCACTGGTTTTGGACGCCGATGGATTGAATTGGCTGGCGCAATCTCCCCGCCATCAGGATAATTGGGTGCTCACGCCCCATCCCGGCGAAGCGGCGCGCCTGCTGGGATGCACCATTGCCGAGATTGAAACCGACCGGTTTGCCGCCGTGCAGGCGCTGCAGCGGCGTTATGGCGGTGTGGTGTTGTTAAAAGGGGCGGGAACACTTATTTATGACGGTGAGCGGGTAGCTCTCTGTTGTGAAGGCAATCCCGGCATGGCAAGTGGCGGCATGGGTGATCTGTTATCTGGTATAATCGCCGCCCTTTTGGCCCAGGGCTGGTCTGCCACCATGGCAAGCTGGCTGGGCGCCGTGATCCACGGCGAGGCTGCAGATCAGGCCGCCTCTGACGGCGAGCGGGGCATGCTGGCTTCAGATCTGCTGCCGCTGATCCGCAAACTGGTTAATCCCGACACCATTACAAGTTAAAAAGAAGAACATGGCAAAACAGTTGATGATGACACTGCCGGACGAGGCAGCAACAGTGGCACTGGGTGGCCGTCTGGCACAGGCTTGCCAGCAGGCGACCACAGTGTTTTTGCATGGCACGCTTGGCGCCGGTAAAACCACCCTGACCCGTGGCTGGGTGCAGGGCCTTGGCCATCAGGGCAAGGTAAAAAGCCCGACTTACACCCTGGTCGAACCCTACGAGCTCGATGGCTGGCAGGTCTACCATTTTGATCTCTATCGCCTGGCTGATCCGGAAGAGCTGGAATTCATGGGCATTCGGGACTATTTTGCCGCCAACACTCTCTGTCTGGTGGAGTGGTCCGAGAAGGGCGAGGGCTGGTTACCGGCTCCCGACCTGGAAATTACCCTCACCTATGTAGGCGAGCAGCGCGAGGTTCTGATAGAGGCTCGCACTGCTATTGGCGAAGCCATTCTGGAACGGTTGTCATCTACGTGCGCTTGATCCTTGTTATTGCTCTCTCTTTGATGGCGTTACCCTCTTGGGCGAATCAGCTCAAGAGTGTACGAATCTGGCCATCACCGGATAACACCCGGGTGGTGCTCGATATGAGCAGCGCCCCCAATTACAACTACTTCACCCTCACCGGCCCGGATCGGCTGGTAATCGATCTGAAAGGGGCGAGCAACGCCGCCAATCTGGCCCGGATCGAGAACAACAGCGAACTGGTGCGCAAGATCCGCCAGAGCACTCCGCTGGAGAAGGGGGGTCTGCGGCTGGTGATGGATCTCAGCTCCGCCATCAAGCCGGTGGTCTTCCCGCTGGCGCCAGCCGGACCCTATGGCCACCGTCTGGTCATCGACCTGCCTTATGAAGAGAAGCGCTCGGCGGCTGCGGTGCAAGCCACGCCTGTCGGTGGCAAGGGCAAGGGGGTGGTGATTGCTATCGACCCGGGCCACGGCGGGGAAGACCCGGGCTCCATCGGCCCGCGCCGCACCTACGAGAAGCGGGTCACGCTGGCGGTCTCCCAGAAGCTGGCGGCACTGATCGACCGCGAGCCGGGGATGCGCGCCGTGATGACTCGTCGTGGCGACTACTTCGTCGATCTCAACAAGCGCTCCGAGATTGCCCGCAAGGCCAAGGCGGATCTGCTGGTTTCTATCCATGCAGACAGTTTTCATAACTCGACCCCGCGCGGTGCCTCGGTCTGGGTCTTGTCGACCAACCGTGCCAACCGCGAGATGGGTAGCTGGCTGGAGAAGCAAGAGAAGCAGGGCGAGCTGCTGGGCGGTGTCGGCAAGGTGTTGGCGGAATCCGATCCCAACCCCTATCTGGCGCAGACCTTCCTCGACCTCTCCATGGACAAGTCCCGTGCCGAAGGGTATGACGTCAGCCGCCAGATCCTGCGTTCCATGGGTAAGGTTGCCCGACTGCACAAGAAGGCGCCGGAGCACGCCAGTCTGGCGGTACTGAAAGCGCCGGATATTCCCTCGGTGCTGGTGGAGACCGGTTTTATCTCCAACCATGCGGAGGAGAAGCTGCTGGCCACCGCCAGCTATCAGGACCAGCTGGCCCGCGCCATCTTCGAGGGGATCCGCAACTACTACCGCGCCCACCCGACCAAGGGGGCCATGCTGACCGGCAAGGGGCAGGTCAGTCAACCTGCTGCTACTCGCCCTGCACCGGTAGCCCGGCAGCCGGTGAGCCAGCCCAGGCAGACACAGTCGCAGCCGGTAGTGACCAACAAGATGCCCGCCACCGTCCGTGACGGCGGTGCTGGGAGCGGCTCTGGCGCCGGGGTGATCAAGCCTTACTCGGCGGCAGCGCAGGAGAGCGGTGCACCGGTCAGCAGTGTGGGGGACTATGACAAATCGCGGATGCTCCGCCATGTGGTCAAACGTGGCGAGAGTCTCTCTCGCCTTGCCGAGAAGCATGGAGTGAGTCAATCCACTTTGGTAGAGATCAACCAGCTGCGCAGCCGGGATATTCAGATTGGTCAGACCATCTATATTCCCCAGCAGGGGCAGAGCCGCGCTGCCGCCCCCGTTCGCAGTGATGACAAGTCGCAGATGATCCGCCATGTGGTCAAGCGGGGGGAGAGTCTCTCCCGCCTTGCCGAGAAGCATGGGGTGAGTCAGGCGCGACTGGTAGAGATCAACAAGCTCAAATCGCGGAATATTCAGGTAGGGCAGGTGCTCTACATTCCGCAAAACTGACGCGCGGGAGCGGGTGATACCGCTCTCGCTGTTAGCCAATACCATCAGCAAGATTGAAATTCAGGAGCAAGTGATGCCGATCCGTATATTGCCCCCTATCTTGGCCAACCAGATTCCGGTTGGTGGAGAGGTGGTGGAACGGCTCTCTATCCGCAAGATTGAAATTCAGGAGTAAATGATGCCGATCCGTATTTTGCCACCCATTCTGGCCAACCAGATTGCAGCCGGAGAGGTGGTGGAGCGGCCTTCTTCTGTGGTGAAAGAGCTGGTGGAAAACAGCCTGGATGCGGGGGCCGACCGGGTCGAGATCGACATCGACAAGGGGGGCGCCAAGCTGATCCGCATCCGTGACAACGGCTGCGGTGTCGCCAAAGATGAGCTGGTACTTGCGCTGTCGCGTCATGCAACCTCCAAGGTGGCCACGCTGGATGATCTGGAAGGGATCAACAGCCTCGGTTTTCGTGGCGAGGCGCTCGCCTCCATCAGCTCTGTCTCCCGTCTCACCTTCACCTCCCGCACCGCCGAGCAGTCCGAAGCCTGGCAAGCCCAGGCGGAAGGGCGCGAGATGAGCGTCACCATCAAGCCTGCGGCCCATCCGGTGGGCACCACGGTGGAGGTCGTGGATCTCTTCTTTAATACACCCGCGCGGCGCAAATTCATGCGCAGCGAAAAGACCGAGTTTGCCCATATTGACGAGCTGGTGCGCCGCATCGCGCTCTCCCGCTTCGATGCCACCCTGATCCTGCGCCACAATGGCAAGGTGGTGCGCCAGTACAAGGCCGCCAATACCGTGCCGGAGCAGGAGCGACGTCTCGCCGCCGTTTGCGGCACCCCCTTCATGCACCATGCGCTGGCGGTGGAGAGCGAGCATAGCGACGTGCGGTTGTGGGGCTGGCTGGCGACCCCGGAGGGGGCAAGACCGCAGAACGACCTGCAATACACCTATGTCAACGGCCGGATGATGCGCGACAAGCTCATCAACCACGCCATCCGTCAGGCCTATGACGAGTTGCTGCCTCCCGATCGCTTCGCTGCTTATGTGCTCTATATCGAGCTGGATCCCCGTCAGGTGGATGTCAACGTCCACCCGGCCAAGCATGAGGTGCGCTTCCATCAGGCGCGACTGATCCACGACTTTATCTTTCAGGCGCTGTTTACTGCGCTGCGCCGCGAAGGGGTGAGCACCGCTCATCAGGACACTCCGCTGGCCGAAACTCTGGTCGAGTTGCCGGTCAGTCCGCAGATTGAATATCCCGGTCAGGCGCCACGCCCGGAGTGGTACGGTGCCGAGCACAGCTACCGGGCACCTGCACAGGTGCGGGAGGGGGGCGCTGGGGCTGGCCGAGCCAGCAATTATCAAGCGCCCGAGCCCCCAAGTCGGGAGGCGATGCGCGGCATGGGCGCTCTGCTCACTACGCTGCCTATCGCAGCAGAGGCAGCTCCTGCGCAGCCCACTGATCCAGTGCCGTCACCCAAACAGGGGGGATGTCGCGCCCTGACACTGGTGGATCAGGCCTACCTGTTGATAGAGCGGGATAATCAGCTGGCGCTGCTCTCGCTGGTGCGCGCCGAGCGGGTGCTGCTGCGCCACTGGCTGCTGGAGACCTGGGGTCAGGGGCTGGCGGCCCAGCCACTGTTGCTGCCGGTCTCCTTCAAATTGCCGAAGAATTTGATCGCGCTGGTGACCGAGCAGGAACGTTTGCTGAAACGGATGGGGCTGGAGTTGAAAAGCGGGGGACGCGACACCATGATCCTGACTCGGGTGCCGGCTCTGCTGCGCCAGACCGATCTGGTTCGTCTGTTACCCGAATTGCTGCAAATTATCGAGGGCGGATCTGACAGTGATGCTGGTCAGCAGGCTGAAGTATTATGCCAATGGCTGGTGGAGCAGGGTATAAGCCGCGAGAAGATATACGATTTTTCAACTGCCAGTCGTCTGCTGACGGAACTTGTGACCGATTTCAGTGACCAACTGGCAGACATTCGCATGGTGCGCCCCCTTTCGCTGGCGACCGTGCTGGAGGAGTTTGAACATGGCGAGTGACTTGCCGACCGCAATTTTTCTGATGGGGCCGACGGCCTCCGGCAAGACGGATCTCGCCATTGAACTGTGTCAGGCACTGCCTTGCGACATCATCAGCGTCGATTCTGCACTGATCTATCGCGGCATGGATATCGGTACGGCCAAGCCGACTGCCGATGAGCTGGCGCGGGCCCCGCACCGGCTGATCAATATCCTCGATCCCGCTGTGAGCTATTCGGCAGCCGATTTTTGCAAGGATGCCCTGCGGGAGATGAAAGAGATCGCCGACCGTGGCCGCATTCCGCTGCTGGTGGGCGGTACCATGCTCTATTTTAAGGCGCTGCTGGAGGGATTGTCCCCATTGCCCTCCGCCGATCCCGCCATTCGAGCCGGGATTGAGGAAGAGGCTGCCCGCCTCGGTTGGCAGGCGCTGCACGATGAGCTGGTGCGCATTGACCCGGTGGCCGGTGCGCGGATCCACCCCAATGACCCGCAACGACTCTCCCGGGCGCTGGAGGTCTACCGCATCAGCGGCAAGACCCTTACCGAGCTGACGCAGGTGCAGGGGGAGGGCTTGCCCTATCGGGTGCAGCAGTTTGCCATCGCCCCGAGCGATCGCGCCGTGCTACATCAGCGGATCGAACTGCGCTTTGACAAGATGCTGCAAGGCGGCTTTGAACAGGAGGTTCGTGCGCTGATGGCGCGCGGCGATCTGCACCCAGATCTCCCCTCCATTCGCTGTGTGGGTTATCGCCAAATGTGGGACTACCTGTGCGGTGAAGTGGGGTATGATGAGATGCGTTATCGTGGCATTGTTGCCACACGCCAATTGGCAAAACGACAGTTGACCTGGTTGCGCGGCTGGCCCGATGTGACCTGGTTGGAATCCGGTGAGTCTGGCAATCTCGACCGCGTGCTTGCTCGCGCTGGTGCGGCTTGACACTCTCTGTATAATCAGGTTGTTATATTGATATTCGGTGTTTAAAAACAACAAACTATAAGGAAAAGAAAAATGGCTAAGGGGCAATCTCTCCAAGACCCGTTTTTGAATGCGCTGCGCCGTGAGCGGATTCCTGTTTCTATCTATTTGGTGAACGGCATCAAACTGCAAGGTCAGATCGAGTCTTTTGACCAGTTTGTTATCCTGCTGAAAAACACCGTGAGCCAGATGGTTTACAAGCACGCCATCTCGACTGTCGTACCGGCCCGTGCCGTCAATCATCACCAGCCCACTCCGGGTGGCGCGGCTGATGAACAGGGTGATGCCGAGGCGTGATATCCCTGGGCGAGTCGACTCGCCAACTCAGATTCATCATGATTCCTGTTAAGGAGCAAGCGCTTGTTTGACCGTTATGAAGCTGGCGAACAGGCCGTTCTGGTGCATGTCAACTTCAGTGATGAGGGTGAGCGGGAGGATCTGGAAGAGCTCAAGATGTTGGTGAGCTCGGCCGGAGTCAATGCGCTGGGGGTTATTACCACCAGTCGCAGTGCGCCCAGTGCCAAATTTTTTGTCGGCAGTGGCAAGGCTGAAGAGATCGCGTCCCAAGTCCAGATGCTGGATGCCGACGTCGTCATCTTCAACCATGCCCTGACCCCTGCCCAGGAGCGCAACCTGGAGCGTCTGTTCCAGTGCCGGGTGGTGGACCGAACCGGCCTGATCCTCGATATCTTTGCCCAGCGCGCCCGAACCCACGAAGGTAAACTGCAGGTCGAACTGGCCCAGTTGCGCCATCTTTCCACTCGTCTGGTGCGAGGCTGGACCCACCTTGAGCGTCAAAAGGGCGGGATCGGTCTGCGTGGCCCGGGTGAAACCCAGCTTGAGACTGACCGACGTCTGCTGCGGGAACGCATCAAGGCGATTTTGCGTCGGCTCGACAAGGTGGCCAAGCAGCGGGAGCAGGGACGCCGTGCCCGCAACCGCAACGAAGTGCCGACGGTGTCACTGGTTGGTTATACCAACGCCGGAAAGTCCACTTTGTTCAACCAACTTACAGCTGCCAGCGTGTATGCTGCCGACCAATTGTTCGCAACTCTGGATCCCACCCTGCGTAAACTGGTGATCCGGGATGTGGGTGATGTGATTTTGGCGGATACAGTTGGATTTATTCGACACTTGCCCCATGATCTGGTCGCGGCCTTCAAGGCGACCCTGCAGGAGACCCGTGAAGCGGATCTGCTGCTGCATGTGGTGGACTGTGCCGATGAGCAGATGCAGGAGAATATCGACTCCGTGCAGCAGGTATTGGCCGAGATTGAAGCCGATGACAGGCCCCAGCTGATGATCTGCAACAAGATAGACAAGCTGGCGGATCGTCCGGCAGGTCTGGAGCGAGATGACGAAGGGCGCCCGTTGCGCGTCTGGCTGTCGGCCCAGACTGGTGAAGGTTGTGAGCATCTGTTTACGGCGCTGACCGAATTGCTGGCTGGCTCCATGGTGCATCACACCCTGCAGTTGCCTCCTTCTGCCGCGAGATTGCGCAGTGCGCTCTATCAGCTGAAAGGGATTGAGCAGGAAGGTTTTAGCGAGGAGGGTGATTTCGTGCTGGAAGTCCGCTTGCAAGTGGCCGACTGGAACCGCCTCGTGAAACAGGAAGGTGAGAGTTTACAACGCTTTATCAGGCATTGATTCGTTGATGAAGATGAACCCTTAGGGGCTTCTCAACGTATGACGGCCCGATAGAGATGATATCCATCCGCATGTATTAATGGAGACGCTGATGGCTTGGAATGAGCCTGGTAACAACGGCAAAGACCGTGACCCTTGGGGGAATAACGGCAAGAATCAGGGACCCCCTGATCTGGATGAAATGCTGCGCAAAGTGAGTCGCCGTTTCGGTGGCTTGTTTGGTGGCGGCAAATCTGGCGGCGATGTAGGTCGCTTTGGTATCTCCATCGCGCTGGTTGTGGCTGTGGTGGTGTGGGTCGTCAGCGGCTTCTACACCATTCGCGAAGCGGAGCGTGGTGCCGTGCTGCGGTTTGGCAAGTTTTCCCATATTGTCGAGCCGGGCCTGCGCTGGAAGCCGACCTTTATCGATCAGGTGATCCCGGTGGACGTCGAGTCTGTGCGTTCCCTGCCTGCCTCCGGTTTCATGCTGACTCAGGATGAGAACGTGGTACGGGTCGAGATGGACGTGCAGTACCGTGTGGTCAATCCCGAGCAATATCTGTTCAGCGTGACCAATGCCGACGAGAGTCTGGGTCAGGCCACCGATAGCGCCCTGCGCTATGTAGTGGGTCATACCCGGATGGATGACGTCCTGACTACCGGTCGTGAGAAGGTGCGTCAGGAGACCTGGCAGGTGATCGATGGCATCATCGAGCCCTACCAGATGGGTCTGCAGATCGTCGACGTCAACTTCCTGCCGGCGCGTCCGCCGGAAGAGGTGAAAGACGCGTTTGATGACGCCATCTCCGCTCAGGAAGATGAACAGCGTTTCATTCGTGAAGCAGAAGCCTATGCTCGTGAAGTGGAGCCCAAGGCCCGTGGCCAGGTGAAGCGTCTGGAGCAGGAAGCGGAAGCTTACAAGTCCCAGATCGTGTTGAAAGCCCAGGGTGAAGTTGCTCGCTTCAACGAGCTGCTGCCCCAGTATCTGGCTGCCCCCGAGCTGACCCGTGAGCGTATCTATCTGGAAACCATGGAAGAGCTCTATCAGCAGGCCAACAAGGTGGTGGTCGACATGCCGGCTGGCAACAACAGCATGATCTACCTGCCGCTCGACAAGCTGTCTGGCAAGCCGAAGGCTGCCCAGTCTGATCGTGCCACTGTCGCCCCGGTCACAGAGCAGGTCCCCGTTTCCAACGAGGGTGCCAACTCTACCCCGACAATGCCGCTGCGTAGCGGTGACCGCTTCAGCTCAGGGAGAAACTGATAGATGAAAAAGCTAGCTATTGGTGCAATCGCTGTCGCGGCCATGGTCTGCTTCTCCTCTGTCTTTATCGTTGATGAAGGTCAGAAGGGGATTGTGGTGCAGTTTGGCAAGGTGAAGCGGGTTGACTCCGGTGAACCCCGCCTCTATGAGCCGGGCCTGCATTTCAAGGTGCCGCTCATCGACCAGGTTCGCAAGATGGATGCCCGCATCCAGACCATTGACAGCCAGGCCGACCGTTTTGTCACCTCCGAGAAGAAAGACCTGATCATCGACTCCTACGTGAAGTGGAAGATCGAGGACTTCTCCAAGTACTATCTGGCAACCGGTGGTGGCAACAAGCTGCAGGCTGAAGATCTGCTCAAACGCAAGATCAATAACGGTCTGCGTTCCGAGATCGGTAACCGCACCATCAAGGACATCGTCTCCGGTGAGCGCAGTACCGTGATGGAAGATGCCCTGAAGAAGATGGCGCGCTCCTCCGAGCTCGGTATCAAGGTGGTGGATGTGCGGATCAAGCAGATCAACCTGCCGGTGGAAGTCTCCAACTCCATCTACCAGCGGATGCGCGCCGAGCGTACCGCCGTCGCCCGTGAGCACCGCTCTCAGGGTCGCGAGAAGGCTGAAATCCTGCGTGCCGATATCGACCGCAAGGTGACCGTCATGATCGCCGACGCCGAGAGTAACGCTCGCCAGCTGCGTGGTGAAGGGGATGCGGAAGCCGCCAAGATCTATGCCGACAGCTACAAGAAAGACCCCGAGTTTTTCAGCTTCGTGCGTAGCATGGAGGCCTATCGCAAGAGCTTTGCCGGTGGCAACGACCTGATGGTGCTCAAGCCGGACAGCGAGTTCTTCCGTTACCTCAAGTCTCCTCACGGCACCAAGCAGTAATCGCCACGAGGTCACATTCAAAGGGTCTGCATTGTCAGACCCTTTTGTTTTTCCAGCCGTCGACCCGGGGGGCTGGTTGCATTCAAGGAGGTCGGATGCTGACATCCATGCTGATGGGGTTGGGATTGCTGTTGTTGTTCGAGGGACTCGGCCCGTTGTTGATGCCCAGGGCATGGCAGCAGATGTTGCGGCTGCTGAGCGATCAGCCACCGGAGCAGTTGCGCCGTATCGGCGGCTCGCTAGTGGTGGCAGGTAGCGTGATCCTCTGGATGCTGAGTCGCTGAGTCTGGTGCAATGCACTGTCCAGCAGATAGCAGACAATAAAAAAGAGGCCGAAGGCCTCTTTTTTCATGCATGTCGTTTACTCAGGCACTGCGCTGCACGGCCATGTGGGCCAGTGTTTCCAGCGCGTGCTTGTGCGGGGAGTCCGGCAGGATGGCGAGGGCGGCAATGGCCTTGTCGGCCTCTTCCCTGGCTCGCATGCGGGAGTACTCCAGCGCGCCGGTACGGTCGAGAATGCCGAGGATCTGCTCAAGATGCTCCATGCCGTTGCGGTGCTCGATGGCATCGCGCACCAGCTGGCGCTCTTCCGGCGTGCCCACTTCCATGGCGCGCAGCAGCGGCAGGGTCGGTTTGCCTTCGGCCAGATCGTCTCCGACGTTCTTACCCATCTCTTCGCTCTGGGAGCAGTAGTCCATCACGTCATCAATGATCTGGAACGCGGTGCCCAGATACTTGCCGTAATCGGTCATGGCCTGTTCGACGGGCTCGGGCTGATGAGTCAGCACGGCTGCAAGGCGAGTGGCGGCCTCGAACAGCTTGGCGGTCTTGCAGTAGATGACCGTCATGTAGCTCTCTTCGGTGGTATCCGGGTCGTTGCAGTTCATCAGCTGCAACACTTCTCCTTCGGCGATGGTGTTGGTGGCATCCGAGAGGATCTCCATCACCCGCAGGTTGGAGAGTTCGGCCATCATCTGGAAGGAGCGGCTATAGAGGTAGTCACCGACCAGCACGCTGGCGGCATTGCCAAACATGGCGTTGGCGGTCTCCCTGCCACGGCGCAGGTCGGATTCGTCGACCACGTCGTCATGCAGCAGGGTAGAGGTGTGAATGAATTCGATGATGGCGGCCAGTTTCAGGTGATCCTCACCCTCATAGCCCAGCGCACGCGCAGCCATCACGGTCAGCATGGGGCGCATCCGTTTCCCGCCGGCGCTGACAATGTAGAAACCCAGCTGATTAATCAGACTAACGTCGGACTGGAGTCGGGCCAGGATCAGTTCATTGACCGCCGTCATGTCGGCGGCACAGAGCGCACGGATAGTCTGTTGGTCCATAAGTCTCGTAACGTGACAGCAGCAATAACTGCGATTTTAGTAATGGCAGGGATTCTACACGATTTCACAATGGGTTACAGTTAGGCGTTTATCCACGGCGGCAGATATGCGCACAAAATAAACTTTTTGCTAAATTGGCCTTGCCTGAGCAGATCGATTTGCGTAGAATGCCCGCCCATTGTTATAGGTTTTTGCGCATGTCTAGCCTTGAGCAAAAGACATGCCTTTACGGAGTTAATCAAATGTACGCGGTATTCCAAAGCGGCGGAAAACAACACCGTGTGGCCGAAGGTCAAATCGTTCGTCTGGAAAAGCTGAACGTTGAGACTGGCGCTACCATCGACTTCAACGAAGTTCTGATGGTTGCTGCAGGCGACACTTTTAAAGTAGGTGCTCCTTTCGTTGAAGGTGGCAAGGTTGTAGCTGAAGTTGTGGCTCACGGCCGTGGCGAGAAAGTGACTATCGTCAAGTTCCGTCGTCGTAAGCACCATCGTAAGCAAGCGGGCCACCGTCAGTGGTTCACTGAAGTCAAAATCACTGGCATCAGCGCTTAATTAGAGGAGTCCGATAAATGGCACACAAAAAAGCTGGCGGTTCATCCCGCAACGGTCGCGATTCTGAAGCTAAACGCCTGGGCGTGAAGCGTTTCGGCGGCGAAACAGTTCTGGCTGGCAGCATCATCGTTCGTCAACGTGGTACCAAGTTCCACGCTGGCACCAACGTTGGTCTGGGCAAGGATCACACCCTGTTCGCAACCGCGACTGGTAAAATCCTGTTCGAAGTTAAAGGTCCGCTGAATCGTAAGTACGTTAGCATCGTTGCTGAGTAATTACGGACCGCAAGGATCCGAAGCCCCGCCAACAGGCGGGGCTTTTGTTTTTCTGACGTCTTTCTGATGTCGTTGACGAAAAAACGGAACGCAGCTGACTTTGGCTCTGACGGGCATGATTGGCAAGATGCGTATCGCCCGCAGGGGTCTGTACCACTATAATTGCGTATCGGTTTTTCGAATTAAGGTGACGGTTACCTATGAAGTTTGTTGATGAAGTCCAGATTCGAGTCGATGCCGGTGACGGTGGTAACGGTTGTGTAAGCTTTCGCCGTGAAAAATATATTCCCAACGGTGGTCCGGACGGCGGTGACGGCGGTGACGGTGGCGACGTATATCTGATCGCCGACGAGAACCTCAATACCCTGATCGACTACCGTTTCGAGCGTTTCCATGCTGCCGAGCGCGGTGAGAATGGCCAGAGCGCCAACTGTACCGGTCGCCGCGGCAAGGACAAGATCCTGCGTGTGCCGGTCGGTACCCGGGCGACCGATGAGGATACCGGTGAACTGCTGGGGGATCTGACCCACCACGAGCAGAAGCTGCTGGTTGCCAAAGGTGGTTTCCACGGTCTGGGCAACACCCGCTTCAAGAGCTCCGTCAACCGTGCTCCCCGCCAGAAGAGTAATGGTACTCCGGGTGAAGTGCGTACCCTGAAGCTGGAGCTGCTGCTGCTGGCCGATGTCGGCATGCTGGGTCTGCCCAACGCAGGCAAGTCTACCTTTATTCGCGCCGTTTCTGCGGCTCGCCCGAAAGTAGCTGATTACCCCTTCACTACTCTGGTACCGAACCTGGGTGTGGTGCGTGGCGAGAACTCCCGCTCCTTCGTGATCGCCGATATCCCGGGTCTGATCGAAGGTGCTGCCGAAGGTGCAGGTTTGGGTATCCGCTTCCTGAAACACCTCGAGCGCTGCCGCGTGCTGATCCACCTGGTGGATATCTGCCCGGTTGATGGCTCCGATCCTGCTGAAAATGCCGTGACCATCGTCAAGGAGCTGGAGAAGTACAGCCCGGAACTGGCTGGCAAGCCGCGCTGGTTGGTGTTCAACAAGATGGATCTGATCCTGGAAGAGGAAGCCCAGGAGGTGATGGATCGCGTCAAGGCGGCCCTGAACCACGAAGGTCCGGTCTATGCCATCACTGCCATCAGCAAGGAAGGCACCAAGAAGGTCTGCTACGACATTCTGGATCTGCTGGATACCATGCCCCGTCAGCTGGCGGAAGATGCCAAAGACGCCATCGAGAAGGTGGAGTTCAAGTGGGACGACTACCACAAGAACCAGCTGGCCAAGGCTGAAGCGGAAGCACTGGCTGCCTCTCTTGCCTTCGATGAAGGGCTTGATGATGACGATTGGGATGACGACGAAGATGATGGCGTTGAAGTCATCTACGTCCGTGACTGATCCCCGTCACTCTCATTGAAAACCGGAGCCTGAACAGGCTCCGGTTTTTTTATGTCTATCGAGCAGCAACTCATTAGGTATATTTGTGATGTCACTTATTGCCTGCTACTGATAACTGATTATACTGCCCACCAAAATTAACAATAACGAAACAATCATCTGGCGATGTCGATTGAATCGATATGCGCCGCTGTATCTTATTGTTTTAATGGAAGGTTTACCTGTGCAAATATTTATGCGCAGATTTCTGCCTTAAGGGCTTGTTTGTGCATTTTTTTAGAGTATTCTTGCGCCCGTTTTGCCGGTTAATGCATGAATACGCAGGTTGGCCGGGCTAGGGAAAAGTAACATTAGGGCAGTCATATCATGTTGGAAAAGAGTCTCGAAGCACCTGCGGTCAATACTCGCCGTAACTTGTTGATGTTTCTGGTTCCGTCACTTATCGGGATCCTGTTGTTCATGACGCCGGTCGTCTATGACGGTAACGTCACCATCCCGGTGGCCGTGCTGGCCAAGCTGGTGCAGCGTGTTTTTGCCGATTATCTGGTCGCCATGGTCAGTGCGGTGATCACCACCACCATGCTGATGACGGTGATTGCCTGGTTTTTCAAGCCGGCGATTCTGGTGCGTCGTCCTTTCCTCAACAGTTTGTTCAATGTCTCCCCTTTCTGGGCCTGCGTGCGGGTATTGGGCGGTATCTTCGTGCTGCTGACCTTCTTCCAGGTGGGGCCAGAGGTGCTTTACTCCGGCGCAACCGGTGGACTGGTGCTCAACGATCTGCTGCCGGTGCTGTTTTCGGTCTTTATTTTTGCCGGCCTGTTGCTGCCGTTGCTGCTTGATTTCGGGCTGCTGGAATTTGTCGGCACCATGATGACCCGCATCATGCGTCCGGTGTTCCGGTTGCCGGGTCGCTCCGCAGTGGACTGCTTTGCCTCCTGGCTTGGCGATGGCAGCGTTGGCATCCTGCTGACCAGCAAGCAGTATGAAGGTAAGTTCTATACCCAGCGTGAAGCCGCGGTGATTGGCACCACCTTCTCTGCGGTCTCCATCACCTTCTGTCTGGTGGTGATCTCCCAGGTGAAGCTGGAGCACATGTTTGTCCCCTTCTACCTGACCGTCTGTCTGGCGGGTGTGGTCGCGGCCATCGTGGTGCCGCGTCTGCCACCGCTCTGCTGGAAGAAGGACATCTATGCCGATGGCACTCCCCTGTGCCGCAAGCAGGAAGCCGTGCCGTACCAGCACAGCGTGATGAGCTATGGTTTCGAGCGTGCGCTGACCAAGGCTGACAGCATGACTGATCTCGGCGCCGTCGCGCGGGAAGGGGTGAAGAATGCACTGGATATGGTGTTTGGCGTGCTGCCGGTGGTGATGGCGATCGGTACCTGTGCCCTGATGCTGGCCGAACATACCCCTATCTTCAACTGGCTTGGCGCCCCATTCGTCCCCTTGCTGGAGCTGCTGCAACTGCCGGAGGCTGAAGCGGCGTCCAAGACCATCATGGTCGGTTTTGCCGACATGTTTATTCCGGCGGTGCTGGCCTCGACCATCGAGAGCGATATGACCCGCTTCGTGATTGCCGCCATGTCGGTAACCCAGCTGATCTATATGTCGGAAGTGGGCGCCCTGCTGCTGGGCAGCAAGATCCCGGTCAAGCTGTGGGAGCTGTTCGTTATCTTCCTGCTGCGCACCCTGGTTACCCTGCCGGTGATTGCCGGTGTAGCGCATCTGCTGTTCTAAGGGCGCAGCGCAGTGAAAAACGGTCAACCTCGGTTGACCGTTTTTTTATGGCTTTTCCTCTTTTCTCCGGGCTTGATGGATTACGCGGGTTATTCGCAAAACGTCCTGCCTTGCAAGGTGTGGGTCATTCGCCGTGGGCTGAGTGTGGGTAACAAGAGAGAAGGGCCTGCGGGCCCTTGCTCATCAGTGTCCCTGCGGGTGGGGCTGTGCCGGCTTGCGGGGACACTGCACCAGCAGGGTATGGATGGTGTAGGTGCTGATCTGGGGGAAGCTCGGGCTAAATCCCCTCATCGGGTCGGTGCCCCCCATGCTCATCTGAACCTTGGTGAAGGTGTGCTGGCTGCGATCGGTTTCCTGATAGCCCTGCGGACAGCTCAAGCTTGCCTGTTGCTGGCAATCATCCGGCGCACTGCACTCGATCTGGAATCGTTGCAGCGAGGAATCTGCGGAGGTGAGCTCAGTGACAGTGGCGGGGGCGCAACCGGACAGCGTCAGCGCGCCCAGCAGAACGAGATATTTTGACATAGATAACCTGAACAGTGTGGTGTGACAAAGAGTGAGGGGGAGTCTATTGCTCCCCCTTCGCTATAGGGGCACCGTTATAACCAGCCGGGGGCGCTCAGGCCAGCCCGCAAATGTAAGAAAATATGACGCCCCCTGGGCATGCGCGGCCAGCAGGATGAGCGTTCAAACAATACTTGCCTGAGATTTGTTCCGTTCGATTGCTGCCGCTTGGCAGGCAGAGTGTGGCAGGAGATAGTGATTCATTCAGGTATCCCGTGCTACATTGCCCCACTTGTTACTGGTGTGTAAATCAATGGAGTGACCAATGTCTGCCATCCCCTATTCCGTGCTCGATCTGGTGCCTGTTGCCGAGGGTTCCGTGCCTGCCGAGTCGTTTCGCCGTTCACGGGATCTTGCCTGCCATGCCGAGGGTTGGGGTTACCAGCGCTACTGGCTGGCCGAACATCACAACATGCCGGGCATTGCCAGTGCCGCCACCTCGGTGCTGATCGGTCATCTGGCCGAAGCCACCACCACTCTGCGGATCGGGGCGGGTGGCATCATGCTGCCGAACCACTCGCCGCTGGTGATTGCCGAGCAGTTTGGCACCTTGGCTTCGCTCTATCCCGACCGCATCGATTTGGGCCTTGGTCGCGCCCCCGGGACCGATCAGCGCACCATGCGGGCGCTGCGACGTATGCGCAGCGGTGAGGTGGATGATTTCCCAGCCGATGTGCGCGAGCTGATGAGCTATTTTGGCGATGAGATCGGCGCGGTGCAGGCGGTGCCCGGCCAGGGGCTGCATCTGCCAGTCTGGCTGCTGGGCTCCAGCCTCTACAGCGCACAACTGGCGGCGGCAATGGGCTTGCCGTTCGGTTTTGCCTCCCATTTCGCGCCCGCCATGCTGCTGCAGGCGCTGGAGATCTACCGCAGCCAGTATCGCCCCTCTGCGCGCTGGCCCAAGCCCCATGCGGTGGTCTGCATCAACATGATCGCCGCCGATAGCGAGCGGGAGGCCCGCTTCCAGTTCACTACCGTGCAGCAGCAGTTCTTGCGCCTTCATCGCGGTGATGTGGGCAAGCTGCCCGCGCCGGTCGTCCAGCTTGGCGACGAGTGGGCGCCCCGTGAGCTGATTGCGATGGAGCAGACCTTGGCCCGCTCGCTAGTGGGCAACCCGGAGCAGGTTCGTCATGGCCTCAAGGCGCTGCTGGCGGAAACCCGCGCCGATGAGCTGATGTTCAATGGGCCCATCGTCGATCATCAGGCCCGGCTGCGCTCCTTTGAAATTGCCGCCGAGCTGATGCAGAGCCTGTAAGCCATGACGAACCCTACTGTCGCGGTGGATGAGGTGTATTGGAATCCCATGGTACCAGAGCTGTCGGTTACCAATCTGGCTCGATCTCTGGTTTTCTATACCGGTTTGTTGGGCTTCTCGGTCCGCTATCGGCGCGATGACCCTCCTTTTGCTTATCTTGAACAGCAACAGGTACAACTGATGCTGGAGCAGGTACATCCGGCGGGTTGGCAGGTCGGGGCGCTGGAGCCACCGTTCGGTAGGGGGATCAATCTGCAGATGGAGCTGACCGAGATCCAGCCGCTACTCGACCGATTGCAGGCCGCCGAGATTGCACTTTTCCGGCAGCCCACAGAGGTCTGGTATCCAGTGGGCGAGATGCTGGCCGGGCAGCGCGAATTTTTGCTGCAGGATCCCGATGGTTATCTGTTACGGTTTGTGCAATCTCTGGGGGAACGAGCGGCTGGCTGACAAGATCAAAATCTTAACCATCTGATTTTAAAGGACTGTCAGATGTATGTCGGCTATCTGTCGTGTCACCTTTCGCGGTGTAAGCCCTATGCTGGCCCTGTCAATTACCACAAGGAGTTCGAGATGATCGTCAGGAAGTTGAGATTGCAACGGGGTTGGTCTCAGGATCAGTTGGCAACGTTGACTGGTTTGAGTGTCCGCACTATCCAGCGGATCGAGCAGGGGCAGCAACCCGGACTGGAATCTCTCAAGGCCCTGGCCGCCGTCTTTGAACTCGATGTGGCTCAACTGGATGGGTCAGAGCAACAGGAGCGCGAGATGAGAGGAAGTGACACTATGGGGCAGGATGCGGTGCAGGTATCGGCAGAGGAGCGGGCGGCAATGCGCTATGTGGAGGCGCTCAAGGGCTTCTATCACCATGTTGCCAGCTACGTGGTGGTGATCTGCGGGCTGTTTGTCATCAACTACCTGAGCAATCCGGAGTACATCTGGGCCTGGTGGCCGGCGCTGGGGTGGGGACTGGGGTTGGCGTCCCATGCTGTTCGGGTGTTTCAGCCCTTCAAACTGTTTGGCCCGGAGTGGGAGCGGCGCCAGATCGAGAAGCGGCTGGGGCGCAAGTTGTAACTTCATTCGCCGGAAAACAGGGAACCTAAAACAGAAAGCCCGGCAGATTGCCGGGCTTTGTTATTGGAGCGGGTTGTAGCCATCCGTGCGGCAGCGATCGCGACCGCCTGATTGCCGTGCTACCCCTAGCTGGCGTGAACCGGGCAGGGGGTGGTGATCAGGGCATCATCCTCGTAGCGCCACAGGGTCAGGCTGTTGCCCCAGACACAGCCGGTATCGAGTGCCTTGATGTCGCTCTTGCCGGTGTTGCCCATCAGGGCCGCCCAGTGGCCGAACACCAGAATGGGGTCATCCACGTGATGCTCGCGCTGCTCGAACCAGGGGCGCAGGCCCGGGGTCGACTCCTTGGGACCCTTCTTGCATTTGAAGTCGAGACGACCGTCGAAATAGCAGAAGCGCATCCGGGTGAAGGTGTTGATGATGTAGCGGTAGCGGTCGATCCCGACCAGATCATCTTTCCAGCCATCGGGCTGGTCGCCGTACATGTTGTGCAGCAGCCAGCTGTACTGGTCGCCGCGCAGCAGGCTCTCTACCTCGCGGGCGCAGTTGCGCGCGGTGCGGACATCCCATGCGGGGGAGATCCCGGCATGCACCATCATGATGGGCAGATCCGGATGTTCGGCCAGTAGCGGGCGGTGGCGCAGCCACTCCAGCAGTTCATCCCGATCAGGGGCATCCATCAGGCTTTGCAGCTTGTCTTTCTTCTTGAGCGGTGCAACGCCATCGGCGACCGCCAGCAGGTGCAGGTCGTGGTTGCCGAGCACGGTAACGGCGCGGTTGCCCAGCCCTTTGACAAAACGCAGGGTATTGAGGGAGTCCGGGCCGCGGGCGACCAGATCGCCGCAGAGCCAGAGCACGTCTTGGTCGGGATCGAACGCGGCAAGATCCAGCAGACGGCGCAAGTCGTCGTAACAGCCCTGGATGTCACCGACAAAACAGTTCGCCATGAAACCTCAGTTGATAATATTGGGGATGGCCAGCGTGAAGGGGGCGATGGGCGCCTCAAACTGCTGACCAGAGCCATCTTGCAGGGTATAGCTCCCTTCCATCACCCCAAGCGGGGTCGCCAGCGGCACGCCGCTCTGGTAGCGGTAGGTCTCACCTTCGGCAATGACGGGTTGTTCCCCGACCACGCCCGGGCCTGCCACTTCCTGCATCTTGCCATTGGCATCGGTGATGAGCCAGCGCCGATGCAGCAGTTGCACCGGGCCGGGCCCCAGATTCTCAATCTCGATCAGATAGTGAAACTGGTTAGGGTCTTTGGAGCCCGCCACATACACGGGGTATGGGCGGATCTCGATGTGCGGGAGTGCCACCGGATCAGGCCTGTTGCTGATCCGCCAGCCAGTTGGCGATCATGACAAACTGCTCGAGGGAGAGATTCTCCGGGCGCAGGTTGCCATCGATACCAAGCTCGGTCAGCTGGGCGTCGGTGATGAAGTTGGAGAAGCTGTTGCGGATGGTCTTGCGACGCTGGCCAAAGCCTTCGGTACAGACGCGATTCAGACAACGAATGTCTTTTGCGACTATGGTCGGGTTCTTGTGCGGGATCAGGCGAACTACGGCAGAGTCCACTTTCGGCGCCGGTTTGAAGGCGCCTGGGCCCACTTCCAGCACCGGCACCACCTGGCAGTAGTACTGGGTCATCACGCTCAGACGGCCATAAGCCTTGCTGCCCGGGCCAGCGGCCAGACGCAACACCACTTCCTTTTGCAGCATGAAGTGCATGTCTTCAACCCGGTCGGCAAATTCGCACAGGTGGAAGATGAGCGGGGTGGAGATGTTGTAGGGCAGGTTGCCGAAGATGCGCAGCGGCCCCTTGCCTTCACCCATCAGGGTACTGAAGTCGAAACGCATGGCGTCCGCTTCGATGACGGTCAGCTTGTCTTTGAGGGTTGGGTGCTCGCGCAGGCGAGCTGCCAGGTCCCGGTCAAGCTCGACCACGGTCATTTTGTCCATCTGGGCGGCGACCGGCTCGGTCAGCGCGGCCAGACCCGGACCGATCTCCACCAGATTCTGACCCGGCTGCGGGTTGATGGCGGCGACGATCTGATCGATCACATACCGGTCGTGCAAGAAGTTCTGACCGAAACGCTTACGGGCCGTGTGGCCCATGTGCACCTTACTGCTCATATCTTTTTTTCTCTACCATCTTGATGGCGTGGTTAATCGCGGTGACAAGGCTACCCGGATCGGCCAGGCCCTTGCCTGCCAGATCCAGCGCGGTGCCGTGATCCACCGAAGTGCGGATGAAGGGAAGCCCCAGGGTGATATTGACCGAACTGCCGAAGCCCTTGTATTTGAGCACAGGCAGCCCCTGGTCGTGGTACATGGCGAGTACCGCATCCGCATCCTTGAGGTATTTCTCCTGGAACAGGGTGTCGGCCGGCAACGGGCCGACCAGATCGATCCCTTCCTGGCGCAGGGTGGCCAGGGCGGGTTCGATCACGTCAATCTCTTCACGTCCAAGATGGCCACCTTCCCCCGCATGGGGGTTGAGGCCGCAGACGTAAATACGGGGTTTGGCGATGCCAAACTTGGTGGCGAGATCCTCATTGAGGATCCGGATCACCTTGCCGAGGCGATCCTCGGTGATGGCCATCGCCACATAGGCCAGCGGAATATGGGTGGTTGCCAGTGCGACCCGCAGCCCCTCGGTTGCCAGCATCATCACCACATCGGCGGTGTTGGATTGCTGGGCAAAGAACTCGGTGTGGCCACTGAACGAGACCCCGGCCTGGTTGATGATCCCCTTGTGCACCGGCCCGGTCACCACGGCGGCAAATTCGCCGCTCATGTTGCCATCGCAGGCACGCTGCAGGGTCGCCAGCACATAGGCGCCATTGCCTTCGTTCAGCTCGCCCGGCACCACGGCGGTACCGAGGGAGACCGGACAGACGGTCAGAGTGCCCGCCCGCTGCGGATGAGCAGGGGCGGCGGCATCGTAGGGTTCAAGCTCGATGCTGAGCCCAAGCTGAGCTGCCCGCTCGCACAGCAGCGCCGGATCGGCGATCACCACCAACTGGTGGGGCCAATCCTGCCGGGAAATCTGCAGCACCAGATCCGGGCCGATCCCGGCCGGTTCGCCCGGGGTAACGGCAAGGCGACGGCAGCTCATCAGCTACCGGCTCCTTCGATCTGGATGTAGGCCTCGTCACGCAGCTCATCCAGCCACGCCTGGGACTCTTCCACGAAGCGGCGATTGTAGATCAGCTGGTAGGCGCGCTGCTCCTGAGCCTTGTCGGTCGCATCCTGGCTGCGGCGATCTTCCACCTGCACGATGTGCCAGCCGTGGCTGGTACGGAACGGGGCACTGATCTGGCCCGGTTGCAGACGGTTGACCATGTCGCGGAACTCGGGGACATAGACGTTGGGATCAGACCAGCCCAGTTCGCCACCCTGCACCGCAGAGCCCGGATCTTCGGAGTACTTCTCCGCCATGCTGGCGAAGCTTGCCTTGCCGCTCTTGATGTCGTGCAGAATGCCATCCAGCATCCCCTTGGCTTTCTCTTCGCTCAGGATGATGGAGGGCTTGATCAGGATATGACGGGCCTTCACCTCGGTCTGCATCACTTGCTGCTGACCCTTGGTGTCGAACACCTTGACGATGTGCAGGCCTGCACCGGAGCGCAGCGGGCCGACGATATCGCCCTTCTTGGCACCCTGTACCGCTTCCGCCATCAGGGTCGGCATCTCTTGCGGGCTCATCCAGCCCCAGTCGCCCCCTTCCAGCGCCTTGGGACCGTTACTCTCGGCAATGGCCAGTTTGCGGAAGTCGGCACCTTGCTTGAGGGCGGCCAGAATGCGCTCGATCTTGCTCTTGGCGGCATCCAGCTGGGCGGCAGTGGGGTTGTCCGGCAGAGCAATCTGGATATGGCCGACGTGGTATTCGTTCTGCTGTTGACCCTGTTTCTTCAGGATCTCCACCACCTGCTTCACCTCTTGTTCAGAGATGTTGATACGGCGGCGCACCTGATTGCGGCGTACCTCGTTCATCAGGATCTCGCGGCGAACCTCTTCCCGATACTGGGCATAGGTCATCCCTTCACGGGCGAGCTGGGCCCGCAGCTGATCCAGGGTCATCTTGTTGTCGGCGGCGATGCCCTGAATAGCCTGTTCCAGCTGGGTGTCGCTGATCTTCAGCCCCTGGCGCTCCGCCAGTTGCAGCTGCAGGCTCTCCTGGATCAGGCGATCCAGCGCCTGTTTGCGCAGGGTGGCATCGTCAGGCAGGGACTGGCCGCTCTCCTGGGCGGAGAGTTTTACCTTGTTGACCAGTGCGTCCTGTTGGCTGGACAGCACCACGTCCTTGTTGACCACGGCCAGCACCTTGTCCATCAGCTCGGGCGCAGCCAGTGCGGCCTGGCTCATGGCACCGAACATTCCCGCGGTCAGCAGGGCAATCAGGGTCTTTTTCATATCCATCTCTCAAGGCTGGGCCAGCATCATTGCTGGCCTTTCAGATTAAACGGGCGAACATAGGGCAACAGCTCGGTATCCAGTGTGACGCTGCGGCCACCGGTACCCACGCTGCCAAGTCCCTTCATTTCAAACTGCAGACCAATGACTTTTTCCGAAGTGGGCTTCAGGGTGACGTTGTCCGGCTGATTGTGCCACTCCAGGCTCATGTTGATGCTCCAGCAGCAGGAGTCGTATTTGACACCGATCTTGCGGTCAATGTTCACATCCTGCTTGATGTCACGGTAGTAACCGCCATACATCTGCCACTGATCGGCGATCGGCGCCATCATCACCAGACCCGCCTGGCTCAGATCTTCTGCCAGCGCCGTGTTGGTCGGATAGCGATAGTCCAGGTTGCCATCCTTGATGTAGCGGTAGTTGACCTGAGTGGTCAGCTTGCCGGTCCGGTACTCGACTGCACCGTTGCCAGCCGTAAATTCACCCTCGGAGGTATCGTACTGGGTCCCCGCGTGGGCAAACCACTCATCGGTGATCCGGGCATCCCCCTCGAACGAGAGCAGGGAGCGGGCGTTGGTGCTTTCCGGATTTGAAGGGTAGAGGCGCACCTTGGGTGGCGTCATCTCAAAGGCCTGGGCCACCGCCAGACGCAACCGTTCATCACCCACATTGTCATAGACCCGGCTGGTCAGGCCAACGGTGACCCGGTTGGCATCGCTGATGCGGTCGAGACCGGCAAAGCGGCGATCACTGAACAGGCTGTAGTAATCCTGACGGGTGGTGGTGGAGTCGTAGATCCCGATCTCGTCCTGATTTTTGTAAGGGATATAGAGGTACTGGAACTCGGGTTCCAGGGTCTGGGTACCCTTGCCATCATACCAGTCGAGTGGCCGATCGAAGTTGACGCCCCCCTTGAGGCGGAAGGAGGGCAGAGTACGGGTAATGGTGCCCTCTTTCAGGGTCAGCTGTTTGCTATCTGCATCGGTGAAGCGGCTGCGGTCCTGGCTAACCAGATTATCGGGTACCTCCTGGTTGTAGGAGGTAAACATCAGCTTGTACTGACTGGTCAGGTAGTAACCCGGTGCATCCACCAGGGGCACGGTCAGGGTTGGCGCCAGATGCAGGCGGGTGGCGGTATAGCGCTCACCTGCTTGCAGAGTGGCGGCACTGCCACTGTCATAGCCAAACTTGGTTAGTTCACTGTTCCAGGCCAGATCGAACCACTTGCCTTGCTGATAGTAGTTGTAGTCGATACGCGGCAGCATCTCGTGGGGCAGCAACGCATATGGGCTCAGGATCTGGTAGCGGCGCACCTCGGAGGTGAGGTTCCAGTTAGGCTGGTAATAGCCGGCGGTAAAGGATTGCTGCAACTGGCTGTCGACCTGAGTGCCCACTTGCGGGCTGAAGTCGTTGAAATAGTTGTAGTCCTTGTCGCGCACCTGGGTGTAGTCGATACCAAAACGCAGGCTGCCATCCATCAGGGCGGAGCCGTGGCGGACGTTCATCAGGTAGCGATGTCCATCGGACAGGCCCGCCAGACTCGGATTGCTCGGGCTGTACTGCTTGTCATCCGCCAGATTTTCAAAATAGAGGGTGCCGGTGTGGGCAGGGTCCGGCATGTAGCGGAACTCCACCTGCTCCATCAGGCCGCGTTTGTCCATAAAACGGGAGGTGATGGTGGCATCATAGTTGGGGGCAATGTTCCAGTAGAAGGGCTGGGTGATATCCATGCCGTTGCTGGAGCTTTGCTTGTAACCCGGGTAGAGCAGACCGGTCTTCCGCTCATCCTTGATGGGGAAGTTGATATAGGGGAAGTAGAACACCGGGTAGTCATAGAGCCAGAGGCTGGCGTTCCAGGCTTCGCCGAACACCTCTTTCTGGTCGATGTCGATACTGCCCGCCTTGAGGGTCCACACTTCCTGACCGGGGGGGCAGGTGGTGTACTGGGCCCCCTCCATGGTGATGTTCTGGTTGTTGTTGGTCATCACCACGCGCTTGGCAAAGCCGCGCACCGGTGAGCCATGCACCTGATACTTGCCCTCTTCCAGTTCGGAGTTCTTGGTATCCAGGTTGGATTTGAGGGTCTTGTCGCTGGTGACGGTCACCTGACCGTCGTTGTAATAGATGTTGCCGATGGCGATGACATCCCGGCTCTTCTGGTCGAGCTGGGCATAGTCAGAGTCAAACTTGCGAACACCCTGACGAACCTTGACGTCACCTTCATAGACGGCGGTGCCGCCCTGTTTGGCCTCGAGACGGTCAGCATCAACCTCGACCGGCTGTGCGTTGGCATCCTGATCCGATGCAGGCTTCTCTATCTTGGGAACATAGTCATAGCAGAGACTATCGAGAATGCCGGTGGCTGGCGGCGCTTCGAACGGGGCTGCCTGCACCATCATAGGGGTGAGTGCGGGGGCCAGGCTGATAGTCAGGGCGATGGGATAGCGGTACCCCAGTGTCCATTTTGTCATGTGAAAGACTCGTGCAATCCGTGATAGATACGGTTGATCCAAGGCATGCATTTTACGACAGGTTTCATCGAGTTGACATTGCATGTCATTGCTTTATGTTAGCCGGCAATGATAAAGCATTATTGCGGCCAGGGCTAACAGCCAAGTGCTGCTTTCCACCTTGGTCCTCTACTTATGCACGATCGCGATTCCCTGCTATTGCAGTGGGCACGCCGGATTTCCGGTGATGCCAATCTTCAGTTGACCCTCATTTCCGGTGATGCCAGCTTCCGCCGCTACTCTCGTGGTGGTGGTCTTGTGTGGGTGGATGCCAATCCGAAAACCGAAAAAAATCATGAGTTTGTTCGTAACGCGGCCGCCTTGCAGGCGCGTCAGCTGTTGGCGCCAGAGGTGAAGGCGGTGGACTACGAACAGGGGCTGCTGGCGGTCAGTGATCTGGGCGATACACAGCTGATCAGCTGCCTGAACGAGCAAAACGTGCTGGCCTGGTATGGCAAGGCGATTGATTTGCTGCCCCGCCTGGGGGCGGTTGAACTGGCGCTTGAACCCTTCGATGCAGCTTTTATGGAGCGGGAAAACAGCATTTTCCCCGAGTGGCTGCTGGGTCATCATCTGCAACTGACTCTGAGCTATGAAGATCAGAAACTGCTGGACGAGACCTTTGCCTGCCTCACCGCCTGCAATCTGGCCCAGCCGCAAGGGGTCATGCACCGTGACTTCCACAGTCGCAACCTGATGGTGTGCGGCGGTGATACCCCCGAGAGCAGCCGGCTGGCCATCATCGATTTTCAGGATATGGTCATCGGGCCGCTCACCTATGATCTGGTCTCCTTGCTTAAAGATTGCTACATACGTTGGCCGGACGAAGTGATCGATGAAGGGATGCGTCACGGCTTTGCCATCCTGCAACAGGCGGGTCTGCTTGGCGAGCTCGATTATGCCAGTTTCCGTCGTGATGCCGACCTGACCGGCATGCAGCGCCACCTCAAAGCGGCGGGGATCTTCACCCGGCTCTATCATCGCGACGGCAAGTCCGGCTATCTCAAGGATATTCCCCGTACCCTCGGCTATGTGGTGGATGTCTGTCGTACTCATGGTAGTGCCTATCCGGTACTGGCCCGTTTTGGTCAGTGGCTGGAGCAGGTGGTGTTGCCGGGGATCGCCAATGCTGGAGTTAAATCATGAAGGCGATGATCCTGGCCGCTGGCCGTGGCGAGCGGATGCGCCCGCTGACCGACCTGCTGCCCAAGCCGCTGCTGGCGGTGGGGGGCAAACCGCTTATCGTCCACCATATCGAAAAGTTGAAGTCAGCTGGCGTGACCGAGCTGGTGATCAACCACGCCTGGCTCGGCCACAAGCTGGTCGAGAGCCTTGGTGATGGCAGTGCGCTGGGCGTGACCATCCACTGGTCAGCCGAGGAGAGTGCGCTGGAGACCGCGGGCGGCATTGTGCAGGCGCTGCCGCTGCTGGGCTCTGAACCCTTTTTGGTGATCAACGGCGATACTTGGCTCGATCTCGATTATCACACTCTGGTCAGCCAGCCCCTTGGCGATGATCTGGCCCACCTCTGGCTGGTGCCCAATCCGCCCCAGCACCCGAGCGGGGACTTTGCCCTGCAAGAAGGGCGAGTCGTGGATACGCCAGCGTTTACCTTCAGCGGGGTCGGACTATATGATCCGGCGGCCTTTGCCGGTCTCGCGGGCGGCGCCCGCAAGCTGGCGCCCCTGCTCCGTGACTGGATGGCGCAAGGGCGGGTGGGCGGCAGCCTGCTCGCTGGCGAGTGGCGCGATATCGGCACGGTCGATCGACTGCGCGAGCTGGATGACCAGCTCCAGGCCTGCACTCATTAACTTCAAGAGGTCTTGAACCATGCGTATTTGGGGTAAGGTGCTGGGCGCCTTCTTCGGTTTTCTGCTCGGCAATATCATCGGAGCCCTGATTGGCCTCTGGATCGGCCACCGTTTCGACCGTGGCATGGGGTTGCAGGGGGCGTTTCGTCGCGGCCCGAGTCATGAGCAGCAAGCCGTCTTCTTCCATGCCACCTTCTCGGTGATGGGTCACATCGCCAAGTCAAGCGGTCAGGTGACCGAACAGGAGATCCGGGTTGCCTCCAACCTGATGGATCGGATGCGGCTGGCGGGCGAACAGCGTGCCCGGGCGCAGGAGTCGTTTCGTCTCGGTAAGGAGGCCGACTTCCCGCTGCGCGAGACCCTGGCCGAGTTCCGCCGTGCCAGTCTGGGGCAGCGCGATATCCTGCGCTTCTTCCTCGAGGTGCAGTTGCAGGCGGCCTTTGCCGACGGGCGGGTGGAGGAGGGCGAGCGCGCCATTCTGCATACCATTGCCGACGAGCTGGGTTTCAGCCGCATTGAGTTGGCCCGCATTCTGGCGATGGCCGAGGCGCAGATGAACTTCTTCAATCAGGCTCATGGCCAGTATCAGGGGGGCCATTCCGGTGGTCAGCAGTATCGGCAGGCGGCACCCTCTGCGGATCGCCTCAAGAATGCCTACCAGTTGCTGGGGGTGAGCGAGAGCGACAGCGATCAGGATATCAAGCGCGCCTACCGCAAGGAGATGAGCAAGCATCACCCGGACAAACTGGCCGCCAAAGGGCTGCCGCCGGAGATGATGGAGATGGCCAAGGAGAAGACCCAGGAGATCCAGCAAGCCTGGGAGTGGATCCGCGAGGCGCGCGGCATCCGGTAAGCGCCAACGTCAGGTTGGAACAGACAACAAAAAGCCCCGCAGCAGTGCGGGGCTTTGTTTTGTTGTTTTATCCGGGCTGGCTTACTTGGCCGGAATCGCTTCCAGCACGTGCACCAGCAGTTGCCAGAAACGCTCGACCGCCGGGATATGTACCTTCTCGTCAGGGGAGTGGGCACCGCGGATGGTCGGGCCAAAGGAGACCATGTCCCAATCCGGATAGGCGCTCTTGAACAGACCGCACTCGAGACCGGCATGGATCACCATGACGTTGGGCATGGTGCCGAACAGGGTCTGGTAGCTGTTACGTACCAGCGCCATGACGGGGGAGTCCACGTTCGGCGCCCAACCCGGGTAGGCACCGGTGAATTCGCAGCTGGCGCCTGCCAGGGTGAACAGGGAGCGGGTCATCTGCTCGATGCTCTCGCGGCCGGAGTCAATCAGGGAGCGGATCAGGCACTGGACGTACACTTCGCCATCCTGAGTCTTGATGACCCCCAGGTTGGTAGAGGTTTCGGTCACGCCGGGCATGGCATCGCTCATGCGCATCACGCCGTTCGGGCAGGCCATCAGGGCATCCAGCAGGCGCTGCTGCAGAGAGACGCTCATCAACTTGGCCGGTTTGGCGGCGCTGTTGACCAGCACGGTCAGGTTCGGCTCGGTGGCGGCCAGTTCGGTCTGGTAGATCCCGGTGTAGCGGTCAACCAGCGCCTTGAACTCGTTTACGCTGGCAGCAGGTACCAGCAGGGTGGCACGGGCTTCGCGCGGGATGGCGTTGCGCAAGGTGCCGCCGTGGATCTCGGCCAGACGAACACTCAGCGGCTCGGCTGCTTTGAGCAGACGCACCAGCAGCTTGTTGGCGTTGCCACGGCCGCGATGGATATCGCAACCGGAGTGGCCGCCACGCAGCCCTTTGACCGCCAGCTCGAACGCTTCACCTTCAGCAGCATCAACCAGCTCGAGCGGGAAGCGGATATTGGCATCCACACCGCCAGCGCAGCCCATGTAGACCTCGCCATCCTCTTCAGAGTCGGTGTTGAGCAGAATTTCGCCCTCCAGCCAGCCCGCTTCCAGACCGAAAGCGCCGGTCATGCCGGTCTCTTCGTCTGTGGTCAGCAGCACTTCCAGCGGGCCGTGCTTGATGGTCTTGTCAGCCAGTACTGCAAGGCAACCGGCCATGCCGATGCCGTTATCAGCACCCAGGGTGGTGCCACGGGCAGTGACCCACTCGCCATCGACATAGGCATCGATGGGATCGGTCGCGAAGTCGTGTTTGGTGTCGGCGTTGGCCTGCGGCACCATGTCGATGTGGGCCTGCAGTACCACGGCTTTGCGGTTTTCCATCCCCGGGGTGGCCGGTTTCTTGATGATGATGTTGCCGACCTTGTCCTGCTTGACCGCCAGACCTTCCCCTTGAGCCCATTGGATGATCCAGGCGCTCAGTTTGGCTTCATGTTTGGAAGGGTGGGGAATGGAGCAGATCTGTTCGAAGAAATGCCAAATCAGTTTGGGAGAGAGAGAGCTAAGCTGTGCCACGTCGGGACTCCTTACCAGCACGGAATTAACAGGGCCCCATCAGCGGGCCGGGGAAGAGGATAACGATAATACAGTCAATCACACAAAAATGTGAGCAATCAGCGCAAATCGCAGGCAGCTTGTGCTGGCTGATGGCAACCAGGCAGTACGATCGTCAGGTTCGGACGACGCTGACCGATAGAAAAGAAAATGTGTGACCGATCTCACAAAAATATTGAATTTAACGCACCGACTGGTAAATTAGCTCCCGTGGTTCGCCACCCGTCAGGATGACGATGAAAGCCTCCAGGGAACCGAAGCAAAGCAAGTGCGCCTCCATGGAACCGAGTGTTCGTTCAAGGATTTGAGCCCGCATTAAAGGTACGTAACTTGTTAAGCAATCAGGAGTTTCAATATGCCAGGCAGCAACTCAACCTATTGGTTTGCCCCCTCTTTGTATACCCAGGGTTTCAGCTACCCTAACCCCTTCGTCACTCGTCGCTAAGACGAGCTGCCCAACCAGGCAGAGGCGAGAAAGCAGCAGGTGCGTGAGGTAAATCCTCCCCCTGCTATTTTTTTATCTGCGATTTGCCGCACAGCCCATTTGGACTCGGCAGCAGGAACGGCAGGTTAGTCGTTTGGCGCTCTAGATGTGCCGAATGGAGAGGGTGATGCCGATTTTTCCTGTTTTTGGCATACGTTTGCCAGGCATTTTCCCTGCAAACGGTGCTATCATATCGGCCCAACAGCCTGTCCGCGGTTTGGACACATCATCTAACCGATCGCCGGATAAGCCCATCTTGCTTCCATTGTTATCAGATTTGCTGCCGAGGCTTAGCCCTGAGGCAGCCGAAGTGCAATCTGAATTCAGTCGGGCAAGGGCCGCCATTTACTGGCATCCGCAGGGATAATTGCGGATGTTGTTATTTTAAGTGATTGTTTTTAAATAACTATTCGAGATCGATAACATGCCGAAAAAGTTCTATGTGTCGTGGGACAACCTGCAACGTGAAGCTCGCCGTCTGGCCCGTCGTCAGCTGCCTGTCAGCCAGTGGAAAGGTATCATCGCGGTCAGCCGTGGTGGCCTGGTGCCCGCAGCCCTGATGGCCCGTGAACTTGGCATTCGTAATGTGGAAACCCTCTGCATCTCCAGCTATGACCATGACAGCCAGCGCGAGCTGGTGGTCGTGAAGGCTGCCACCACCGCCGGTGACGGCGAAGGTTGGTTGGTGGTGGAAGATCTGGTGGACACCGGCACTACCGCCAAGGCGATCCGCGAGCTCTACCCGAAAGCCAAGTTCATCGCGATTTTCGCCAAGCCGATGGGCGAAGCGCTGCTGGACGATTTCGAAGTGGCGATCCCGCAGGATACCTGGATTGAACAGCCGTGGGATATGGCACTGGAGTTCGCCACACCGATCTGCGACGAAAAGTAACGGGATCGGGATGTGACGCTCGCTGCGTCCATTGGTCGCAACCGGCAATAATGGTTTCACAGGGCTCCAATTTGGAGCCCTGTTTTTTTGTGTATCAATCTGTTGCAGGGTGGCTGATGGGCAGTAAAAGTGGTTAAGATGAGCTATTGCCTGATATGAATGGGACACTATCTTGGACTTGAACGAAGACCTAAACCTGACCGAACAGCTCTTTACCCGCGTCAAGAAGGTATTGGAAACATCCGAGATCTCCAACTCCAGTGCGGCTGATCTGGCGCAAGCCGAGTCAGACGAGATGTTTATCGACGGCTCCATGTCAAAGAGCTGGTATCGCCTGCTGCGCCGCCCCTCCTGGACCTGGCAGGGGGCTGATCCCATCGAAGTGGAGCAGACCCTGGCCCGTATCGCCATGGCGACCGGCGAGCGCACCCACGATTGCTATCTCGATACCATCAAGGGCTATGTGCCCGGCAACTGGATCTACGAGTGGAGTCAGGTGGCTGGCAACTATTTCAAGCAGGGCCGCGAACTGCGCGAGAAGGGTGATCCTTCTGGCGCCTTGAAACAGCTGCTCAAGGCGGTGCGTTACTACTCCATCGCCAGCTATCCCCATCTCAAGGATGACGAGCTGGCGGATCAAGCCCAGCTGCTTGGCAACATGGCCTATCGCGAGGCGGGCCGCCTGTTCAAGGTGCCGCTCAAAGAGATCCAGGTGCCTTTTCGCGGCAAGCATATTCAGGGTTATCTCCACCTGCCGACGACCGAAAAACCGGTGCCGCTGGTGATCATCAGTGGCGGGATCGACTCCCTGCAGCTCGATTTCCTCAACTTCTATCTCAAACGGCTCGAGCCCAACGGTATCGGCATGCTCTCCCTCGATATGCCCGGGGTTGGCTATGCCGAGCATTGGCCGCTGGTGCAGGATACCAGCCGTCTCCATCAGGCGGTGCTCCATTACCTCTCCGAAGTGGCCTGGGTCGATCATCAGCGTATCGCCATGGTGGGGATGCGTCTGGCGGGCAATATCGCAGCCAGACTGGCCTTTATCGAACCGTTCAAGCTGCGCACCGTGGTCTGTGTCGGCGCCGGGGTCAATCAGGTGTTTACCAATCAGGAGCTGTTTGCCAAGTGTCCGCGCATGATGCGGGATAGTCTGGCCAACCGGTTGGGGGCGGATGCGGCGCAGTGGGACGGCATGCGCACCAAGTGCCAGGTATTTTCACTTAAAACGCAAGGATTACTGGGGACTCGCACCTCAGTGCCGATATTGAGTATTGGACACAAGCGAGATTTTATTTGTCCCGAGCAGGATGTACGGGCATTGGCGGCGGCCAGTCGTAACGGCAAGGCCATCGTATTCGACAAACAGCCTTTGCTGGAGGTGTATGACAAGGCGCTGGACGAAATCGTCGAGTGGCTGAAACAGCATTTGTGTACCTGACATTGCGCTAAAGAACTGACGCCATCCCGAGGTGGCGCGGCTTGTTTAACAGGGAGGTTAACATGTCTGAAAGAGTGACCTACAAGCGACTGCTGAGGCAGTTTGCTGCCATTGGCCCCTATTTGCGCGAAGATCTCTGCGAAGAGGGGCGTTATCGTTTCGACTGCCTGTCGGTCTGTGTCAGCGCCAAGCCGGCGCCGGACAAACGGGAGTTCTGGGGCTGGTGGCTGGTGCTGGAGCAGGACGATCACCATTTCCGTTACCACTATCAGCTCGGTTTCTACAATGCTGATGGCGAGTGGCTGGACAAGCCGATCCCCAAGAAGCACCAGGTAGAAGTGGAGCGGACCCTCAACCGTTTCTACAAGCTCATCAGCGACAAACTGACGGCTCTGGAGTGTCAGTTAGCGCCAGCGGATCAGGTCACCAATGAGTTGACCGTGACCGCCGCTTGATCCCTGATGCCCGGCGATCAGCATCCCGCTGTTTGCCGGGCCATCAGTCAGCCATCTCCTCTTCCGACCGCAATCATCCGGGCTTTGCCCCATCTCCTCACCCCGGCGTTAATTGCCTTGCAGGGCACCATGGCCGTGGGTATAAAGATATTCCTTATTTTTTAGCCTTTATGCTCCCATGGAAAACAGAACCATAGTTGTCAAGTTGGGCACCAGCGTGCTCACAGGGGGGTCTTCCCAGCTCAATCGTGCCCATATGGTCGAGCTGGTCAGACAGTGTGCGGCCTTGCACCGTCACGGCCACAGGGTCGTGGTCGTCACATCAGGGGCTATCGCCGCCGGGCGTGAACATCTGGGTCACCCGCCACTGGCGCCAACCCTTCCCAACAAGCAGATGCTGGCGGCGGTTGGTCAGACCCAGCTTATTCGGGTATGGCAGGATCTGTTCAACCTCTACGGTCTGCATATCGGCCAGATGCTGCTGACCCGCGCCGATCTGGAAGATCGGGAACGCTACCTCAACGCCCGCGACACCATGCGCACCCTGCTCGACCACCGCATTATTCCGGTCATCAACGAAAACGATGCGGTGGCGACCGCCGAGATCAAGGTCGGCGACAACGACAACCTCTCCGCACGGGCCGCCATTCTGGCGGATGCTGATCTGCTGATCCTGCTGACAGACCAGAAGGGGCTCTTTACCGCCGATCCGCGTACCAATCCCGATGCCCAGCTCATTGAAGAGGTGCAGACCATCGACGATACCCTGCGCTCGCTGGCGGGTGACAGTGTCAGCGGCCTCGGCACCGGCGGCATGGCCACCAAGCTGCAGGCCGCCGATGTGGCCCGTCGAGCTGGTGTCAACGTGGTGATCGCGACCGGCCAGATGCCGGAGGTGATCGGCCGTCTTGCCAAGGGTGAGCGTATTGGCACCCTGTTCCCGGCGCTGGCGTCCCCGCTGGAAGGGCGCAAGAGCTGGATCCTGGCAGGCCCGCCCCCTCACGGCGAAGTACATGTGGATCAGGGGGCTGTCGCCGCCATGAAGGATAAAGGCTCCAGCCTGCTGCCCAAGGGGATTGTCGCCGTCAAGGGCGACTTTATTCGAGGCGATGTGGTGCGCATTCTTGATCCCAAAGGCGCCGAGTTGGCGCGCGGTATCTGCCGTTACGACCATCTGGAGCTGGAGAAGTTGCGTGGCGTCCACTCGGATCAGATTGAGCAGGTACTGGGCTATGGATATGGTTCAGTAGCCATCCATCGAGATGATATGGTGCTGCTCTAATCAGGGTGGCACAGCATGAACAAAGGGAACCGAGATGAGTCTGGAGAAAATGGGGCAGGCGGCCCGTGAAGCCGCCTATCAGCTGGCTACCATCAGCACGGCGCAGAAGAATCGGGCGCTGGCCGCCATCGCCGACGAGCTTGAGGCGCGCAGTGAGCAGATCCTCGCGGCCAACGACAAGGATATCGCGGCAGGGCGTGAGGCTGGCTTGTCAGAAGCCATGCTGGATCGCCTGCTGCTCAATCCGGCCCGGCTGGCCGGGATTGTGGCGGATGTGCGCAAGGTGATCACGCTGGACGATCCGGTCGGCGCCGAAATGGATAGCCGGGTGCTGGAAAATGGCCTGCGGCTCTCCCGTCGTCGGGTGCCCATCGGGGTTATCGGCGTCATCTACGAGGCGCGACCCAACGTCACCATCGACATCGCCAGCCTCTGCCTCAAGACCGGCAACGCCAGCATACTCCGCGGCGGGCGCGAGACCTTCCACTCCAATCTGGAGCTGGTGCGGGTGATCCAGCATGCCTTGGCGGCCTCCGGTCTGCCCGAGGCGGCGGTGCAGTACATCGACAACCCGGATCGGGCGCTGGTCGGCGAGTTGCTGCGTCTCGACCGCTATGTGGACATGATCATCCCCCGTGGCGGTGCCGGCCTGCACAAGATGTGCAAGGAGAACAGCTCCATCCCGGTCATCATCGGCGGGTTCGGTATCAGCCATATTTTTGTCGACGAGAGTGCCGATCTGGTGCGCTCTCTGGCGGTCATCGACAACGCCAAGGTGCAACGTCCCTCCGCCTGCAATGCCCTCGATACCCTGCTGATACACGAGAAAGTCGCTTCGGCTTTCCTGCCGCAGCTGGTGACGCTGATGAACGAGCGCAAGGTGGCGCTGGTGGCCGCGCCCAACGCCATGACGCAGTTGGCGGGTGCCGACAACCTGTGCGAGGCGGGGCCGGAGGATTTCGATACCGAGTGGCTCGGGCTGACCCTGGGGGTCAAGCTGGTGGCGGATGTGAACGAAGCGCTGGCCCATATGCGCGAGCATAACGCTGGCCACTCCGATGCCATCCTGACCAACGATCTGGCCAACGCCGAGCGTTTCGTCAACGGGGCCGGTTCGGCGGCTGTCTATGTCAACGCCTCCACCCGTTTCACCGATGGCGGCCAGTTTGGTTTGGGCGCTGAAGTGGCGGTCTCGACCCAGATGCTGCACGCCCGTGGCCCCATGGGGTTGACCGAGCTTACCAGCTACAAGTGGGTAGGGCAGGCCGATTACCTCAGCCGTGCCTGATAACCGGTTGTTTCAGATATAAAAATGCCGACCTCTTGGTCGGCATTTTATTTGGTGGATATCGTGAAGATATCAGGCGCTCGGGTTATTCCCCGTGATAGATCGCCTTGTCACCTGATTTGAGCACATAACCCTTCCAGATAAAGAGGGTGTAGCCGCTGCCCTGCCACGACCAGTTGCCCTCCGCACCTTGACGGGTCAGCGCAAGCAGCTCGCCACTTGGTAGATGCAGTTCGGCCTGCGTCTGATCGGCGTTGAACAGCACGAAGGCGCTGCTGGTCTGGCTGGCATCGGTTGGATTGAGCCGGATACCCTCTTCAAACAGGCGCACACATTTGCCAGTCAGTGTTGACCACTGATAGCCCGCACTGCCGATACAGCCGTGGCTGTCGCGATCGCTGCCAACCAGATGTTGTTCCGGTGTACTGCATGCCGCCAGCAGCAGAGAGGCGGCCATCAGGGTCAAGGTGCGCATGGTTACTCCTGCAGATCCCGTTCGATGACGATGTTGGAGAATCCCAACTCTTTGAAGTAGTTCTCTTGGTAATCCTTCACGCTTTTCTTGTCACGGCGACAAACCTGAGCCAGCTGGGCCTCCATGGCGTGAAAACTAGTGAGATTGAGTCCTTCGGCAGCAGCGATGGCGTCGTAGATGCTGCGGAACTTGTCGTTCGCGTAGCCGATCTCTTTGGCCTGTTTTTTATAGGTGTACGTAATCTTAAAGGCCATCTTGCCCTTCCTTCTTCGATTTGGCTTGCTTGCGCTGGACGTAGAGGTAGAGGCTTTCGACCTTCTCCCGGGCCCAGGGGGTCTTGCGCAAGAACTTCAGGCTGGACTTGATGCTGGGATTATCGGTGAAGCAGCGGATATTGATCTGCTGCCCCAGCTCTTCCCAGCCATAGTGCTCGACCAGTGCGGTGACGATGGCCTCCAGCGTCAGCCCGTGCAGCGGGTTGTTTTTCTGCGAGGCGTTCGGTTGCTCGCTCATGCCTGCTCCGCCAGCTTGGCAAAGGGCTGACCCATGCGGGTGGTGACACCGTTGGCCAAGTGAGGTTCGAAACCGGCCAGCATGCCCGGGCCAAACAGGCAGACCACTGTGCTACCCAGCTTGAACAGGCCCATCTCGGCACCTTTTTGCAGGGTAATGGCCTCGTCGCCGCTGTAGTCCCAGCGCACCACCTTCTTCTCTTTGGTCGGCGCAATATTGCCGGCCCAGATGGTCTCGATGCTTGCCACGATAGTGGCACCAACCAGCACCAGCGCCATGGGGCCGTGCGGGGTGCGGAAGGTGGCGACCACCCGCTCGTTGCGGGCAAACAGGTTGGGCACGTTCTCGGCGGTGAGCGGGTTGACGGAGAAGAGATCCCCCGGCACGAACACCATGCTCTCCAGCACGCCGTCCAGCGGCATGTGGATGCGGTGATAATCCTTGGGCGCCAGATAGATGGTGGCGAAGTCGCCATCCTTGAACGGCGCAACCAGATCCTCATAGCCACCCAGCAGCTCGCGAGCGCTGTAGTCGTGGCCCTTGGCCTGGATGATTCGGCCCTGCTGGATCGGACCGAGCTGGCTGACGGTGCCATCCACCGGCAGCGCCAGGGTCATGGCATCTTCTACCACGGGGCGGATACCGGGCTTGAGCTCGCGGGTGAAGAACTCGTTGAAGCTCTTGTAGTGGGCCGGGCTCTCGTGCAGCGCCTCGCTCATGTCGACCTTGTACTGCTTGATAAAAGCCTCGATCACCCTGGTGGTGATGTTGCCCGCTTCGGCGGCGGCAAACTTGCCGATCAGACGGGAGAGGGCGTGCTTGGGCAGGCAGTATTGACCGGCAATTTTCAGGTTGTCAGTAATGCTCATGTTCATCATCAACGTAGGTTTATTAGGGTCACAGGCGCGCTTGCTGGCGACCGTGACGGGCTTCCTGCATGGTTTCCAGGATGCGGTGATAGTTGTGGAAGCGATCGGCGCTGATAGCTCCTGCGTCGACTGCGGCGCGCAGGGCGCAGCCGGGATCGTCCTTGTGGGTACAGTCGCGGAACTTGCAGCCACCCAGATAGTCTCGAAACTCAACGAAGCACCAGGTGATGCGGTCGGCCTCCAGATGCCAGAGGGCGAACTCGCGGATCCCGGGGGAGTCGATGAGATCGCCGCCGCTCGGGAAGTGGTAGAGCCGCGCCGTGGTGGTGGTGTGCTGGCCGAGCCCCGAGTTCTCGGAGATCTCGCCGGTCAGTACATCCAGCCCCGGCATCAGGGCGTTGGTGAGCGAGGATTTGCCCACCCCGGACTGGCCAACGAAGATGCTGATCTTGTCGGTCAGTGCGGCTTTAAGTTCATCCAGCCCTTCGCCGCTCTCGCAGCTCACCAGCAACACCTCGTAGCCGAGCTTGCGATAGGTTTCGAGCTGGCTTTCGATGCGCGCTCTGGCGGCATCATCGAGCATATCGACCTTGTTCAGCACAATGAGGGGGCGGATCTCCACATCCTCGGCGGCCACCAGATAGCGGTCGACGATGTTGGTGGAGAACTCGGGCATCACCGCCGAGACGATGATGATCTGGTCGATATTGGCGGCGATGGGTTTGACCCCGTCGTAGAAGTCCGGCCGGGTCAGTACCGAGTGGCGCGGATGCACCGCCTCGATGACGCCCGCTGTCGCGGCATTGAGGCCGGGACGCCACACCACCTTGTCGCCGCACACCAGACTGCTGATGCTGCTGCGCCGCAGGTTGCTGCGGTGGATGGTGCCATCGACCGCTTCCACGTCTGCGTGCTGACCAAAACGACTGATCACCACCCCTTCGATGGCGGGGCCAAACAGGGTGTCATCCACCACTGTGGTGTGATCTTTTTGCAGCCGCCGTTCGCGGTTGGCCTGGACGCGCCTTTGTTGACCCAGATTGAGTTTTGCTTTCTTTGCCACTCGATTCGCCAGTTTATGAACAGATCCAAAGCCAGTATGATACATGCAAATTGGCAAAATTCCGCCATTCCTCCCAATAGAGAGAGCAATCATGACAGTCAGCGCGCAGAACCTGGTATGGATCGACATGGAGATGACGGGTCTCGACCCCGAAGAGAACGTGGTACTGGAGATTGCCACCATAGTCACCGACAAGGATCTGAACGTACTGGCCGAAGGGCCGGTCATCGCCATTCATCAGAGTGATGAAGAGCTGGCCAAGATGGACGACTGGAACGTCAACACCCATACCAAGAGCGGTCTGGTCGCCCGGGTCAAGGCGAGCCAGCACGATGAGGCGAAAGCCATTGCCGAGACCCTCGAGTTCATTCGCCAGTGGGTGCCGGAGCGCACCAGCCCGCTGTGCGGCAACAGCATCGGTCAGGATCGCCGCTTCATGGTCAAGCACATGGCCGAGCTGGAAGCCTTCTTCCACTACCGCAACGTTGACGTCAGTACCATCAAGGAGCTGGTACGCCGCTGGCAGCCGGAACTGCTGGATCAGTTCAAGAAGAGCGGCACCCATCAGGCGCTGGACGACATACGCGAATCCATCGCCGAGTTGCAGTTCTATCGTAGCCACGTCTTCAAGATCTGATTCCCCGGCAAGGGGTTGTCATGCGCTGGCTGCTAAAATCGACAGTTCGGCCAGCTTTTGAGCGAACGCGCGCAACCAGACAAAAAAGCCCTTGCAATTGGAATGACTGCTCTTATAATTCGGCTCCCGTACAGTAGCGCAAGCAACCAAATGCTGTACGGCCTGTTTTAAGGTAGTTGCGGGAATAGCTCAGTTGGTAGAGCACGACCTTGCCAAGGTCGGGGTCGCGAGTTCGAGTCTCGTTTCCCGCTCCAAAAATCTGATGATGACACTGGTGCAAACCAGCCCGATGCGGGAATAGCTCAGTTGGTAGAGCACGACCTTGCCAAGGTCGGGGTCGCGAGTTCGAGTCTCGTTTCCCGCTCCAATCATCAGCCAGCCTCAAGACAACCAAATTGTTGCGGGAATAGCTCAGTTGGTAGAGCACGACCTTGCCAAGGTCGGGGTCGCGAGTTCGAGTCTCGTTTCCCGCTCCAAAAAATTTGTAAGTGATATTCCGATGCGGGAATAGCTCAGTTGGTAGAGCACGACCTTGCCAAGGTCGGGGTCGCGAGTTCGAGTCTCGTTTCCCGCTCCAATCACTTGCAGATGACATTCTGTTGCGGGAATAGCTCAGTTGGTAGAGCACGACCTTGCCAAGGTCGGGGTCGCGAGTTCGAGTCTCGTTTCCCGCTCCAAACATTTGTAAGTGACATTCCGTTGCGGGAATAGCTCAGTTGGTAGAGCACGACCTTGCCAAGGTCGGGGTCGCGAGTTCGAGTCTCGTTTCCCGCTCCAATCACTTGTAAATGACATTCTGTTGCGGGAATAGCTCAGTTGGTAGAGCACGACCTTGCCAAGGTCGGGGTCGCGAGTTCGAGTCTCGTTTCCCGCTCCAATATATCTTCAAATTCAGTATCTTTCCCCCCAAGCTCACGAATTCAGTTTCTCCATACAATCGCAGCCACATTCAGTTGGTAGAGCATGATCCGCGCTTGCCAAGGCTGGGGTCGCGAGTTCGAGTCTCGTTTCCCGCTCCAATCTCTCTTCGAAGTCTTCATAATCCCTCTGAATTGCCCCTCACATCGCGCAGCGATGCTTTGTCGTATCTGGCGTTTACTCAGCGTGTCTCTGCCGCCTTCTGCAAACAGGAAGGGGATGTGGGCTCATGGTGCGGATTGTACGAGGCAAGCGGTTGTGACAGGTGGTGGAAGGCGAGAATTGCGGGCAAAAAAGAGGAGGGGCCTTGGCTCCTCCTGCATGATTCACTGGCGCGGGCTTAGACCAGAGTAACGTTTTCAGCCTGAGGGCCTTTTTTGCCCTGGGTCACAGTGAACTGGACTTTTTGACCTTCAGCCAGGGTTTTGAAACCGGTGCTTTGGATGGAGGAGAAGTGAACGAATACGTCCGGACCCTGGGATTGTTCAATAAAGCCAAAACCCTTGGTTTCGTTGAACCATTTTACCTGGCCGGTGCGAATGTCAGACATGTGCTAAATCCTATCAATAACAAAATGAAACTAAGCCCGTGCTGGGCTGCATTTGCCTTGCAAGCAGGGGTTGGCTCATGACTGACCACGTCTCTTTGTCCCAGTAGCACGTAGAACAATCCCTGTCTAAAGCACAAACGATTGTACGTTAGCGCCGATCCTTGTCAATTTGACCCCTTTCGTTTTTTGAACAAGCTAAAAATATTGTGAAGTCAGTAGCTTATTTGAAGATATTTGACTGAAAAAAACGGGAGGCCAGCGCCTCCCGTTTTTGTTATTCCTTGAGGGCGAACCCTTCGCCCTGCCGGTCGTAGCGATAAACCGCCTGACCGTAGGAGCGGATCTCCACCCGCTGGATGCGGCGGGTGTCGTCCACCAGGATGAAAATAGAGCGGCCCGATTGCAGGCGTGTCAGCGGGCGATCCGGCCCCTCGATGGCGATCAGGCGGCTCAGCTCGGCACCCGGCAACTCGAATTTACGCCAGATGGAGTAGAGGGTCTCACCCGCCTGCACATCGTGTTGCAGCCAGGTGCCGTTGACCTTCTCTTCGACCGGCTTGGCTGCCGCGGGCGCACCGCCTGCCGCGCCACTGCCGACAGTTAGAGCTTGAGCAGGCACGGCCAGCGGCACTTCCAGTGAGCCGGAAGGGGCGGCTTTGGGGGCGGATGGTGCCGGCTCCCAGGCCAGTACCAGCAACCAGAGCGGGATCAGGATCAGCAGACCTATGGTGTTTTTGCGGGGCAGCGGGCTGGACAGCTTGAATTTGCCTGCTTTGGCATCCTGGCGGCGTTGGCCGAGGTTGCTCATCCCTTGGCCAAAACGTTGGCGCAGGGACAGGGTCGCGGCATTGATGCGATGGAGCAGGGATCCTTGTGATTCGTCTTGGCGACGCTGCTGGGCTCGTCTGTTATGGCCTCGTGGGCGACGGTCCGGGGTGGGCACGGCATTTACCTCTCACTACATTGCCTGCCATCAGGCAAATTCGTCGCCTATGGTAAACGGACTCGCCCCCGAGGGGGAGAGTCCTGATGCGGAAAATTATCAGCTGAGACGAAATTGACCCAATAATTGCTGCAATTTGTCGGCCGCCTGACGCAATGCCTGACTGGCTTTGGCCGTTTCGGTCGCATCCTGAGCAATGTCGTTGGCCAGTGCGTTGGTTTTTGACAGGTTGCCGGAGACGGTTTCTGAGACCGAGCTCTGCTCTTCGGCGGCGGAGGCGATCTGATAGGTCATGTCGTTGATGGTGGAGATGGCCTGGTAGATGCTGCCAAGCGCCTCTTCCGCCAGATCCGCCTCGCCCACCGCCTGATGGGTCAGCTGCTGGCTTTGGGTGATGGCGTTGACTGCATTGGTGGAGCTGAGGCGGATCTTCTCTATCAACTCCTGGGTGTTCTGCACCGCCTGCTGGGTATTGCCCGCCAGTTTGCGCACTTCGTCGGCGACTACCGCAAAGCCGCGGCCCTGTTCGCCAGCCCGTGCAGCCTCGATGGCGGCGTTGAGGGCCAGCAGGTTGGTCTGGTCGGCAATCCCCTGAATGACGGTGAGGATGCTGGTGATCTGGGCGCTGTCGTGAGCCAGCCCTTCCACCACTTCTGCCCCTTTTCCGGCTTCTGCTGCGACCTTGTGCATCGACTGGATCACCTGCTGGAAGCGCTCCTTGCCCTGATCGGCTGCGCTTTGCGCCTGTTTGGCCGAGTCGGCGGTGTTGTTGGCGTGGGTGGCGACCTCCTGACTGACGTAGGACATCTCCTGTACCGCGGTCAGCATCTGCTCCATCTCCGCCTGATGGTGCTGCAGGTTGTTGTCGGTCTGACCGGCGATGCGATCGGTATCACCGGCGTAGCGGTTCACCTCGCTGGCAGTCTTGAGCACATCCCCGAGCAGCCCTTGCAGCTTGTCGATAAAGCGGTTGATCCCCTTGGCGAGATCCCCCAGCTCATCCACCGAGCGGGTTGCGAGACGTTTGGTGAGATCCCCTTCACCATCGGCGATGTCATCCACTAGGCTGACCATCTGACGAATGGGGCCAGTGATGCTGCGGGCAATCACCAGCATGGTGGCCAGCGCCAGCACCAGTACGATAACGGCGCCCACCAATTGCTGGGTCATGGCTGCCTGGTTCATGTCGCTCAGCTGGCTTTCCAGTTGATCGGCGCCCGCCAGTACCACCTTGTAGGGCAGGGTGACGATGATGGCCCAGTTGCGGCTCATTCCCGGCACCATGATGGGGACGGAAATACGGAATGACTCGTCCAGCTCCTGACGCTGAACTTCCGGTTTCAGGTACTGTTGCCACTGGTTGCCCAGCACCTTACTTGCGCTGCTGCCGAGCAGGCTGGCATCACCGCTGGTGCCGGTGATGACACCGGCGGCGCTGACGATCAGGGTTTCGCCCTTGCCGTCATAGATATTGCTATTGAGGCTCTTGGCCTGACGACTGATGGAGTCCACCGCCAGATCGAGGGCTGCGATGCCGCGGAACTGGCCATTCACCATGATGGGGGTGGTGATCGTGCTCACCAGCACCTGCTGACCATTGATATCCACCTTGAAGGGATCGATGAGGCAAGAGCGTCCTTCCCGTTTCGGGCAGGCGTAGTAGTCGTTGGCGGGATTGCCGAATTCGTCTGGGTCGGTTTTTTCGATGGAGAGCAGCAGATCGGTGCCGATTTGATCCTTGTCGCGATAGAAGTAGGGCACGAAGCGCCCCTTGTCATCACTGCCCAGCGCACTCTGGCCAGCAAAGCTGGCATCCTGACCGTCGAAACCGTTGGGCTCGAAGCCGGCGAAGGCGCCATAGAGCTGGGGCTCCAACGCCAGTTGTGCCTTGAGCAGGTCGGTGGCCTGCTGGCGATCCAGCGACAGTTTGCTTTGCTGTTGCAGGGCGAGGGCGCTGGCCATCTGCTGGGTGTAGGAGAGCCCCTTTTGCAGCAGTTGGGTGATGGTTGCCGCCTCGGCGCGGGCATTGGCGCTGACCTTCTGCCATGCCTCCTGCTGCAGCGCTTCACGGCTGGAGCTGATGGTGAGTTGTTGGGTCTGTTGGCCGGAGTATTGGTTGAGCAGGATCAGGATGACCAGGGCTGCGGTCATGGCGATCCCGGCCATCACTAGAATGCGATTCTGGATAGAACGGAACTGCATCGTCTCTTCCTTGTTCGTGAGAAATGTGGTGAGCGTTGTTTGGGTATCGACCGGAGGAGGCAGCTCTCCAGCATTGTGCATAGCAAATCGGAAACGGGGCTTCGGTTTTGCGATCCTCTTCAAATATCGGGCTACAGATGCAAATGGCGACAGATTTAATCCCCTACTTTAGCCCGCAATGGCGTCATGGTTTTCCCATCCGTGATTGTCGGTGCTAAAATGCGACGGTTTTTTCTAACGAATTGGCCCAAGGCCCTCTACACAAGGCTTAAAGATGAAAGTCAAAACCCGTTTTGCTCCCAGCCCGACCGGCTTTTTGCATGTCGGCGGTGCCCGTACCGCACTCTATTCCTGGTTGTTTGCAAAGAACCAGGGCGGTGAGTTCGTGCTGCGTATTGAGGATACCGACCTGGAACGTTCCACTCAGGAGGCGATCGACGCCATCATTGAGGGCATGGAATGGCTGGAGCTGAACTGGGATGAGGGCCCCTACTACCAGACCAAGCGCTTCGATCGCTACAACGCGCTGATCGACGAGATGCTGGCCGATGGCCGCGCCTACAAGTGCTACTGCTCCAAAGAGCGTCTGGAAGCGCTGCGTGAAGGCCAGATGGCCAACGGCGAGAAGCCCCGTTATGACGGCAAGTGCCGCGACCACGCCCACGATCACCCGGCCGATACGCCGCACGTTATCCGCTTCCGCAACCCGACCGAAGGTTCCGTGGTGTTCGATGACCACGTCCGTGGCCGCATCGAGTTCGCCAACACCGAGCTCGACGATCTGATCATCCGCCGTACCGACGGCGCGCCGACCTACAACTTCTGTGTTGTAGTCGATGACTGGGACATGGAGATCACCCACGTGGTGCGTGGTGAAGATCACATCAACAACACCCCGCGCCAGATCAACATCTACAAGGCGCTGAACGCGCCGGTGCCGGAGTTTGCCCACGTCTCCATGATCCTGGGTGACGACGGCGCCAAGCTCTCCAAACGCCACGGTGCCGTTTCCGTGATGCAGTACCGCGATGACGGCTACCTGCCGGAAGCGCTGCTGAACTATCTGGTACGTCTGGGCTGGTCCCACGGCGATCAGGAGATCTTCACCCTGGAAGAGATGATCAAGCTGTTCAGCCTGGATGCCATCTCCAAGTCCGCCTCTGCCTTCAACACCGACAAGCTGCTGTGGCTGAACAACCACTACATGCGCAGCCTGGATCCGGCTTATGTGGCCAAGCATCTGGCATGGCACATGGAAAACCAGAAGATCGACACCAGCAATGGCCCGGCTCTGGCCGACGTGGTCACTCTGCTGGCCGAGCGTTGCAACACCCTGGTTGAGATGGCCGCCCAGAGCCGCTACCTGTTCGAAGAGTACGAGGCGATCGACGAAGCGGCTGCCAAGAAGCACCTGCGTGGCGTAGCTGCCGAGCCGCTGGCTCTGGCCAAGACCAAGCTGGCCGCACTGGATAGCTGGACCACCGAAGCGCTGCACGAGCTGATTGAAGCGACCGCTGCCGAGCTGGGTCAGGGCATGGGCAAGGTTGGTATGCCGCTGCGTGTGGCCGTCACCGGCCTAGGCCAATCCCCTGCCATCGATGCCGTGATGGCACTGGTCGGCAAGGATCGTGTACTGGCGCGTATCGACCGCGCACTGGCTTACATCGAAGTCCGCATGGCTGCCGAGTAAGTTCTGCCGAGGTGGCAGGCGAGGGGATAACCTCGCTCTGCCATATGCTGAATAGCAAAAATCCGAAGCCACAGGTTTCGGATTTTTTTATGGCCAGCGCACAGGTTGATAGCAACGCCGGAATAAAAAAATGCCAGTCAGCTGACTGGCATTTTTATTGGGACAGAGTGCCGCTTAGTGGCTATCGACCCAGACGAACTTGAGCACGAACAGCAGGGCCACCACCAGCACGCAGGGGTTGATCTCGCGCCAGCGGCCGGTGCCCGCCTTCATCACGCAGTAGGAGATAAAGCCCACTGCGATCCCCTCGGTGATGGAGAAGCTGAACGGCATCATGACGGCGGTCATGAAGGCCGGTACCGCTTCGGTCAGATCTTCCCACTTCACCCGGGTCAGCTCGGAGCACATCAGCACACCCACATAGATAAGGGCGCCAGCGGCGGCATAGGCCGGCACCATGGCGGCGACTGGAGAGAAGAAGATCGCCAGCAGGAACAGCAGGCCGACCACGATGGCGGTCAGACCGGTACGGCCGCCGACGGCGACGCCGGAGCTGCTCTCGATAAAGGCGGTAACCGAGGAAGTGCCCATGAAGGCGCCGCCGACGGAGCTGACGCTATCCACCATCAGGGCCTGTTTCATGCGCGGGAAGTGGCCCTTGTCATCGGCCAGCTTGGCGCGGTTGGTGACACCGATCAGGGTGCCGGAAGAGTCGAACAGGTTGACCAGCATAAAGGAGAAGATGATCCCGGCCAGGCTGATATCGAGCGATCCCATCAGATCCAGCTGGCCGAACACCGGTTCGATGCTGGGGGGCATGGAGACGAAGCCCTTGAAGGTGACATCGCCAAACAGCCAGCCCAGACCCGTGGTGACCACGATGGCGATCAGCACGGCGGAGTGGACGCCGCGGGCGGAGAAGATGCAGATCAGGAAGAAACCGAGCAGACCCAGCAGGCAGGGCAGGGAGGTGAGGTTGCCCACGGTCACCATAGTCGCGGGGCTGGCCACGACGATCCCGGCGTTGTGCAGGCCGAGCAGGGCGATCAGCAGACCGATACCGGCGGTGATGCCAACCCGCAGGGTGAGCGGAATGTTGCCGATCAGCCAGTAGCGCACCCGCAGCAGGGTAAGGATCAACAGACCCATGGCGCCCCAGAAGATGGTGCCCATGCCCACTTGCCAAGAGTAGCCCATACCCGCGACGACCACGAAGGCGAAGAAGGCGTTGAGGCCCATAGCGGGGGCCAGCGCTATCGGCAGGTTGGCCAACAGGCCCATCAGGATGCTGCCGATACCGGCGATGAGGCAGGTGGTGACGAACACGGCCTGGGTGTCCATGCCTGCCGCAGAGAGGATCTGCGGGTTGACGAACACGATGTAGACCATGGTCAGGAAGGTGGTGATACCGGCAATCACTTCGGTGCGGGCGGTAGTGCCATGGCCTTGCAGGGCAAACAGGCGCTCAAGCAATCCTTGCCCGGCGGCCTGATTGGCAGCTTGGTGTTGTTGATTCATGTTGGATTCCAATAGGTGACGTGAAATAAGCAGCAGGGGAACGGGCTATCCCATCCATGCGGGGTAAATTGCCCTGTTTCTGGCGGTTAAGTAACCAGACTCGTCCTGATACCGTGACAGCGCGCACATTTTTACACAGGCGGCGCAGTTTACAAACCCCGGATCTGCGAAGCAGATCAATGAATAGAGTAAAAATTCAAACGTTTGCTTTTTGAGCATGAAAAAAGGTTCTCAGCAGAGAACCTTTTATCGAAAATTGGGGGCTTAGAGGGTTTTGAAGTAGCGCTCGACCAGCTGGGCCAGTACCGAGTCGAGCCGGTCTTGCACTTCACCCAGTTCACGGCCGAAGCGGCGCAGAAAGAGGCTGGCCTGCTCTTCGGTCAGCTTGCGCCCCTCGATAAAGAACTCCTGCTCCGGTAGTTGCTTGTCGTAGCGGGGGATCAGCACCCAGCTCACCAGCTCGGGCTCCACGGCGGCAAAAATCTTGGCGGCGGCGGCACAGAAGGTCTCTATGTGCTCCTTGCCATCCGGCCCGAGGCAACCCGGTTCAACCCGGATCTGGATGGTGAGTTTTTTCTCTATGGGGGTCGTCATCGTGCTACATCCATGCAAAGGCATCCGTCTAGGATTGTAAGTCAAAAGGCAAGAGAAAGGGGAGCCGAAGCTCCCCTCAACACGCAGTCAGCCTTATTTGGCGATGCGCTTGTACTTGGCGCGATGGGGCTGGATCGCCTCGGCGCCGTAGGTCTTCTTCTTCCACTCTTCGTATTCGGTAAAGTTACCTTCGAAGAACTCGATCTTGCCCTCATCCTGATAGTCCAGGATGTGAGTGGCGATACGGTCGAGGAACCAGCGGTCGTGGGAGATGACCATGGCACAACCTGGGAACTCCAGCAGGGCGTTCTCGAGGGCGCGCAGGGTTTCGATATCCAGATCATTGGTCGGTTCATCCAGCAGCAGTACGTTGCCGCCGGTCTGCAGCAGCTTGGCCAGATGCAGACGACCGCGCTCACCACCGGAGAGTTCGCCAACCCGCTTCTGCTGGTCGGAACCCTTGAAGTTGAAGCGGCCGATATAGGCGCGGCTAGGGAACTCGTAGTTGCCGATGCGCAGAATATCCTGACCGTCAGCGACCTCTTCGAAGACCGTCTTCTTGTCATCCATGCTGTCGCGGAACTGATCGACAGAGGCCAGCACCACGGTTTCACCCAGGGTAATGGCACCGGAATCCGGCTGCTCCTGACCCGACATCATGCGGAACAGGGTTGACTTACCGGCACCGTTCGGGCCGATGATGCCGACGATGGCACCCTTCGGAATGGCAAACGACAGATCGTCGATCAGCACCCGATCACCGTAGGATTTGCGCAGGTTGGCCACTTCCACCACCTTGTCGCCGAGGCGCGGTCCGGGCGGAATGAACAGCTCGTTGGTCTCGTTGCGCTTCTGGTAGTCGTTGGTGTTGAGCTCTTCGAAGCGAGCCATACGGGCCTTGGACTTGGCCTGACGTCCTTTCGGGTTTTGACGAACCCACTCCAGCTCTTTCTCGATGGACTTGCGGCGAGCCGCTTCGGAACTGGCTTCCTGCGCCAGACGTGCGTCCTTCTGCTCCAGCCAGGAGGAGTAGTTGCCTTCCCACGGGATACCTTCGCCGCGGTCCAGTTCCAGGATCCAGCCTGCCACGTTGTCGAGGAAGTAACGGTCGTGGGTGATGGCCACAACAGTGCCTTCGTAGTCGTGCAGGAAGCGCTCCAGCCAGGCCACGGACTCTGCATCCAAGTGGTTGGTCGGTTCGTCCAGCAGCAGCATGTCCGGCTTTTCCAGCAGCAGACGGCAGAGCGCCACACGGCGGCGCTCACCACCGGAGAGGTGCTTGATCTTGGCATCCCAGGCCGGCAGGCGCAGGGCATCGGCCGCACGCTCCAGCTGGTTTTCCATGTTGTGGCCACCCTGGGCCTGGATGATTGCTTCCAGCTCGCCCTGTTCGCGGGCCAGCTTGTCAAAGTCGGCATCCGGGTCGGCGTAGGCCGCATAGACCTCGTCCAGACGAGCCATGGCGCGCTTCACCTCGCCAACGGCCTCTTCGACCGCTTCGCGTACGGTCTGCTCCGGCTCCAGCTTTGGCTCCTGCGGCAGGTAGCCGATCTTGATGCCGGGCTGTGGACGGGCTTCCCCTTCGATCTCGGTGTCGATGCCCGCCATGATGCGCAGCAGGGTCGATTTACCGGCGCCGTTCAGACCCAGCACGCCAATCTTGGCGCCCGGGAAGAAGCTCAAGGAGATGTTCTTGAGAATATGACGCTTGGGCGGCACTACCTTGCCGACCCGGTTCATGGTGTAAATAAATTGAGCCATTGGCTAATTCTCTTCCTTTTCAGCAGGTTAATGTCTTGGCATTAACAGACTGATGTCGTGGTGGGGCCAGGTCGACACAGGTCAACCGGGTTCCAAAAAACCCGTCGATTGTAAACCAACGGACGAGGGGGGGCAAAGGTGGCACCCGGCTATGTCCCCCCTTTGCCGCAGCGGTCACGCCTTGCTGCATCAGCCGTGCAATTTGGGCATGATGTGGGCTGCCGTTTTGTCCCGGAGCCGTCATGAAACCATCTCCTCAAGCCCCCTCGCTGGCCGCCTTTCTCTGCACTATGGGATTGGACGCCGCGCTGAGCGAAGCCATCAGCCTGCGCTTGCCACGGCAGACGCTGCGCGCCGGTCAGGCACTGTTGGCGCAAGGGGCAGAGCAGGAAGCTGCCTGCTATATCGAAGCGGGCATCGCTCGCGCCTGCCACTACACCCGGGACGGACAGGAGCGCTGCAAGGAGTTCTACTTCGAGGGGGAACTCTGCCTGCTCTATGACAGCTGGCTCACGGGGTCGCCTGCCCGCTATCAGCTGGAGGCGCTGACGGAGCTGCAGGTGGTGCGGATGCCGCTCACCCTGCTGGATGAGCCCGCCTGGCAGCTGGTTTGCATGGCCCTGCTGCGACAGCAGCTCGGTTACAAGGAGCGCAAGGAGGCGTTTTTGCTGCTCCACTCTCCCGAGGAGCGTTATCGGGAGCTCTGCCACACCTTCCCCCACTGGCCTGCGCGGCTCACTCAGGTGCAGCTCGCCAACTACATCGGCATCAGCCCGGTTACCCTGTCACGGATCCGCAAGCGCATTAACACGGGTTAATGCCACCTGCCGGTTGCCACTTCATGCTACGTCATCCAAATGACGGACGAGGGGTGGATGATGTCGCTGTTTCTGTGGTCGCAACTGGTGGTGAGCCTGGCCTTGTTGCTCGATCTGTTGTCGTTTCAGTTGCGGGATCGTCGCAGGATCCTGGCCTGTCTGGCCCTCTCCTGCGCCTTCAATGCCGGTCACTTTGCCCTGCTCGGGCAGTGGTCGGCCGCTAGCCTGTTGCTGCTGGCCAGTGTGCGCTTTGTTGTGAGTATCTGGCTGGTTCACCGCATCTTGATGTGGCTTTTCATGGGGTTGGCCTGTGCGGCTGCGCTGGCGACCTATCAGTGCCTGCTCTCATGGATCGGGCTGCTGGCCACCCTGCTACAAACCCGGGCCGCGTTTTGCCCCGACGATCGCCAACTGCGGCGTAGGATGCTGCTCGGCACCCTCTGCTGGCTTGGCAATAACCTGCTGGTCGGCTCACCAGTCGCCGTGCTGATGGAGGGGCTGTTTCTGATCAGCAATCTGGTGGGTTACTACCGCTACTATGGCTTCGATTATTGGGGGCGTTGCCGCCACATTGGCCGCAGAAAGAGGCGTGTGCCGCCTTCCGAACGGGCGAGCTCTTGACCTCCCGCTCAGGGCTGCTTGTGGCCAGCGAAGTAGAGCACCCGTTTCACATACTCCCGGGTCTCGTTATAGGGTGGGATCCCGCCATAGCGCTCCACCGCTTTTTCCCCGGCATTGTAGGCCCACGAGATCAGCACCCAGTTGCCATCGAAACGGCGATCCAGCCATTTGAGATAACTGACGCCACCCTTGATGTTCTGGGCCGGATCGAATGGCTGGGTTACCCCGAACCGTTGCTGGGTTTCGGGGATCAGCTGCATCAGCCCCTGAGCATTCTTGGGTGAAACGGCGCGGCTGTTGAGATTGGATTCGGCGATGGCAATCGCCAGTACCAGCCGGGCATCCACTTTATGGTGTTTGGCGGCGTGACGGAGCATGGTGACCAGCTTTTGCTTGGCGGGGGGCTGGCGGGCAACCCAGGTGTCGACATTGAAGGGGGTGGAAGGGAGCCCGGCCAGATAGCCACCCTGACCGCCATGGATCCCGATGCCACACCGCTCACCCATAGGGGCATTACCGATGCGGGCGTTGTAGTAACGGGCGGCCTGTTGGTTACCCAGGTGCATCGCCATGGCGAGATAACTGTTAGCCAGCTTGGCGCTGCGAACCGAGGCGGGGCCGGTGGCGAGCAGGCGACCGATCCGGAAATATCCCTCTGGGTTGCCGGTGCTGGCGGCGACACAGTAGAGGGCGATGGCCTTTTGCAGATGACCGTGTTGCTGGGCAACTTGACCCTGCTTGATCGCCGTCAGCGCCTTGGGGGCCTGTCTGAAATCCCTGCCTTGTGCCATCGCCCGCGGCGTACCTGCCAGTAACAACGACAAAAAACGCAGCAAAAACAGTCCGTTTTCGCTGATGTGCCTCATGGGTTATCTCCTGTTTGAGTACAGAAGATATAGAGGAACATGGCTGCTATCGCCACGAACCCAGTGGATCCTGTTGTTATAGCCGGTTGATTTCAGAGAGCAAAACGGTATGGAGCTAACGGCATCTCGACAGTTTCACACCATTTTTCATCCGGTTAAAAGTCGTGGTGATACTCCTGCTCATCCAGCACGGCGGGAGGAAGCGCGCGATAGAAGCTGCCAATTTCGCTGACAACCCAGAGCGAAAGCAGGGCCAGCAGGCTGAGCAGGGGAAGCAGAGAGTGGCTCTGGGTCAGGGCATAGGCCGCAATGGCGGCACCGGTCAAAAGCAGGGTTCGGATCATGAGGTGGCTCCTTGTCGTCATGGGGGTGTTGCGTGGCCACGGACAGAGCGCCTGGGGTCGGGAGCTGTTCCCGGGTGGCACGAAGCGCGCTGAGTATATCGCGTCATGCCGCTGCCGATCCGTGGTGTCATCCCACTTTCCATAGTCATGGGTTTCGTATCGAGTTGAGCCCCGCCAGATACGGGGCCAGTAATGGTTTGACGGTCAGAAGAAACCGCCGTTGTTATCGTCACTGTCGGCCCAGCCGCCACTCTGGCTATCGTCGTCGAGAAAATTGCTGCCAACATCGGGAGGTGAATCCCAGCCGTCCCAGCGTACCGGCTCCGCATCGACCGGATTGGCAATGGCCGCCGGTTCAATGATATCGATGATCTCCTCGGGCCGGTTGTTGTGAAACAGTCCGCCGATCATATCGGCCAGCATGACTCCGCCGGCAACCCCGGCTGCGGTTTGCAGGGCGCCGCTCAAAAAGGAGCTGGTACGGGATGCTGGCTGGGCAGGCGCGGATGCCGGTGGCGGCGTAAAGCGCGGAGGAGGGCTGCTTTCGCTACCAAACAGGCCGGAGAGAAAACTGCCACCATTTGGGGCGCTCTGGCTGGCTTCCAGCTCCTTGACCCGCTCGTTGAGGCGAGTAAGGGCAGCCTGCTGAATTAGCAGCGCCTGGGCCATGTAGTAGGGGACATCGGGCTGCTGGGCCAGATGTTGGCGGATCAGCTGATCCGCTTGTTGGTCTCGCTTGCTATCCCTGGCTTGCGCTTGCTTGAGGCGGTCGAACAGTCCATCGATCAGACCCTGTTCCTGTTGTTGCATCTCAAATCCTCGCTATGGTGCGCAGACAGTGCGTTCAGCCATCCTAAAACCCGCGGGGCATCAGTGGTATCTGATTAACTCATCAATGACCGAGGGTCTACCCGCGTTCGTCAGCGGTCGGGCTGGTAGTAGTCGAGATACCAGCGGACAAACTCGGCAACACCTTGCTTGAGAGGCGTAGCGGGGCGCAGGCCGGTGAGGGTGTGCAGCGGTTCGCTGTCGGCCCAGGTGGCGTGCATGTCGCCTGCCTGCATCGGCAGCATCCGCTTGATGGCGGGCTTGCCGATGGCCTCTTCCAGCGCCTCGATAAAATCGAGCAGCCGCACCGGCTGGCCGTTGCCGATATTGAGGATGCGGTAGGGGGCCGCGCTCTCGGCCGGGCTCTGCTCGCTGGCGTGCCAATCGGGATTGGGACGGGGCGGCTGGTCGGTCACGGCGAGGATCCCCTCGACGATGTCGTCGATAAAGGTGAAGTCGCGGCTGAGATCGCCGTGGTTATAGACGTCTATAGGCTCGCCCGCGAGGATGGCGCGGGTGAACTTGATGATGGCCATGTCGGGCCGGCCCCAGGGGCCGTAGACGGTGAAAAAGCGCAACCCTGTGGTGGGCAGGCCATAGAGCGCCGAGTAGGAGTGGGCCATCAGCTCGCCGCTCTTTTTGGTCGCAGCGTAGAGGGAGACCGGGTGATCCACCTGCTGCGCGGTGGAGTAGGGCATCTGATCCCCCATGCCATAGACCGAGCTGGAGGAGGCGTAGATGAGGTGCTGAATCCCGTGGTGACGACACCCCTCCAGCACCGTCAGCATGCCGGTGAGGTTGCTGTCGGCATAGGCGAACGGATTGTCGATGGAGTAGCGCACCCCCGCTTGCGCCCCCAGATGGAGCACCCGCTCGAAACCGTGGCTGGCAAACAGGGTCGCCATCGCCTCGCGATCTGCCAGATCAAGCCGCTCGAAGCGAAAATTGGGGAAACTGGCAAGTTGGGCAAGCCGCGCCTCTTTCAGACTCACCTCGTAGTAGTCGTTGAGGTTGTCGATCCCCACCACCTGATGACCTGCGGCGCACAGCTGGCTGGCCACGTGAAAGCCGATAAAACCGGCGACGCCGGTGACCAGATACGTCATGGTTGGGGTCCTGTGCAGGTCATGGGGCTCCTTACGGTGAAGGGAAAAGGGGGCTGCGCGCTTTGTAGCAGAGCCGGCGCGTTTGTGCCATGGCAAACCGCCTCTGTCGGCGCGGCATGCTGCATCTTGGTGCAGCGAGTGTCAATGCCAGATGACAGGCACCAGAATGGGGCGTTCAGCCTGACTGTTGTGATCCTTTTCACAAAAAATAGACTGGACCCCATAACGAAGCCCTGTGGAAAGGGCTCGCAGCCCGCCCGCAACGGCAGGCGACAGACACTCTCTCTTTACTTCGCTTGGATACAGGTTATGGACAACACCTCGATTCGCACTGCTCATCCTATTTATGAGGATGTGCTGGCCCTGCTGACGGCGGCCGGCTTTGTTTCCCTCGGCATCTTTCTGTTTCATCAGGTTGGCCTGCTCACTGGCGGTACTGCCGGGCTGGCGCTGCTGCTGCAAAAGGTGACCGGCATCAGCTTCGGCCTGCTGTTTTTCGGCATCAACCTGCCCTTCTATGCGCTGGCATGGTTGCGGATGGGGCCACGTTTTACCTTCAACACCTTCGTTTCTGTGGCGGCGGTCTCCTACATGACCGATCACCTCAACGGGGTGTTGCAGATCGGCAAGATAGAGCCTCTCTATGCGGCGCTGATCGGCGGTACCTTGATTGGCATGGGGCTGCTTATTATGTTCCGTCACAAGTCGAGTCTGGGGGGCTTCAACATTCTGGCGCTCTTTATTCAGGATCGCTTTGGCATCCGGGCGGGCAAGCTGCAGATGGGGCTCGATTGCGCCATTGTTGTTGCCTCGTTTTTCGTGGTGCAACCCTGGATCCTGGCGCTCTCCATCGTGGCGGCAGTTATCTGTAATCTGGTGTTGACACTCAACCACAAGCCGGGCCGCTACCAGATTGCCTGACAAGCGGCAGCCGTGGCTCGATAAGACAAGAGTGACCCGATAGCACGAGGCGGCCTGATGGCCGCCTCGTCTGTTTCTACCCTGGTGTTTGTTCGCTGCGCCTAGCTCGCCTGCTCCAGCCTGCTGTCGCCGCTTATAGCGTTGCCGCTGATGGCGTGACTACCGACGGCGAGCGGGGTGTGACAGGCCACCTGATGATGGGACTCATCACACGCCTCAAGCCTTGGCGCCTTGCTTTTGCACAGCTCGGTCGCATGGGGGCAGCGCTGGTGGAAGTGGCAGCCGCTTGGCGGTGAGATGGGGGAGGGCACATCGCCAGTCAGCAGAATGCGCTGACTGCGCCTGCGCGGGTCCGGTACCGGAATGGCGGAGATCAGTGCTTGGGTATAGGGGTGGCGCGGCGCTAGATAGAGCGACTGGGCATCAGCCAGTTCGACGATCCGTCCCAGATACATCACTGCGATGCGATCCGAGATGTGTTTGACCACCGACAGATCGTGGGCGATGAAGATGATGGAGAGGTTCATCTCCCGCTGCAGGCTGAGCAGCAGGTTGACGATCTGCGACTGCACCGAGACATCGAGGGCCGAGACCGCCTCGTCGCACACCAGCAGCTTGGGCTTGAGGGCGATGGCGCGGGCGATACCGATCCGTTGGCGCTGACCGCCGGAAAACTCGTGGGGGTAGCGATCCACCGCACTGCCCGGCAGGCCCACTTTCGCCAGCAACTCCTGCACCCAGCCGCGACGCTGCTCAGTGTTGCCTTTACCGTGGATGATAAAGGGCTCCTCCAGGATCTGGCCCACGGTGTGGCGGCTGTTGAGGGATTCTGCAGGATCCTGAAACACCATCTGCATCTCCTGACGCAGGGATCGCATCTCTTTCGGGCTGAGGGCGGTGATGTCGCGCCCCTCGAAGGTGATGGTGCCCGCGGTCGGCTCGAACAGCTTGAGCAGACTTCGCCCGAGGGTGGATTTGCCGCAGCCCGATTCACCCACCAGCCCCAGCGTCTCCCCCTGTTTCAGGTCGAAGCTGATGCCATCCACCGCGTGAACCGTATATTGCTTGCGCAGGAACCCGCCTCCCAGCCGGAAGTGCTGTTTCAGATCCCTGACCGATAACAGAGTGCTCATGGGGTCAACTCCTTCCAGTAGTGACAGGCGACATGGTGGCGCGGATTGAGTTGCTCCACCGCCGGAATGGCGCTGATGCAGAGATCGGTCGCATGGGGGCAGCGGTTGGAGAAGCGGCAGCCAGCGGGCATCTCGTGCAGGGCCGGTACCTGTCCCTTGATGGTCTTGAGCAGGCTCTTGGGCTCATCCTCAAGGCGCGGGATCGAGCTCATCAGGCCGTGGGTATAGGGGTGACGCGGGTGGTCAAACAGCTCGAACACATCGGCCTGCTCTACCGCGCGGCCGGCGTACATCACCACCACTTCGTCGCACAGCTCTGCCACTACCCCCAGATCGTGGGTGATAAAGATGATGGCCATCCCGGTCTGGGCTTGCAGCTCTTTCATCAGTTCGAGGATCTGGGCCTGAATGGTGACATCCAGCGCCGTGGTCGGCTCGTCACAAATCAGCAGGTCTGGCTCGCAGGAGAGCGCCATGGCGATCATCACCCGTTGGCGCATACCGCCGGAGAGGTTGTGGGGATAGACCGCAAAGCGCTGAGCCGGTTCCGGGATACCCACCTTCTGCAGCATGGCGATGGCCGCGGCTTTGCGCTGGGCCTTGTCATACTCCGGGCGGTGGAGGCGAAACACCTCCATCAGCTGCTCCCCCACCGTCTGCACCGGGTTGAGGGCCGTCATCGGCTCCTGAAAGATCATCGAGATGCGGTTGCCGCGCACCTTGTACATCTGATCCGGCGCAAGCGACAGCAGCTCCTCCCCCTGAAAGCGGATGGAACCGGCCACCACCTGACCATGGGGCTTGGGCAAGAGCCCCATGATGGCGAGTGAAGTGACACTTTTGCCACAGCCAGACTCGCCGACGATCCCCAGCGTCTGACCCGGGGCCACCTTGAAGCTGACCCCGTCGAGCACCTTGATCTTGCCGTCATCGACGGCGAACTCCACCTCGAGATCGCGTACTTCGAGGATTGGGGCTGGGTGCTGGCCGCTATCAGCGGCGAACTCCCCCCCGTTATCCGGTACGTCAAGAATGGGGGCCTGGGTGTTGGGCATAACGGCTGCTCCCTTCGCAATGGCCTGAATATCAATGACGTGCATAGGTCTTGTCGAGCAGGTTGATGGGCGCCAGCGCCTCCCCTGCCTCCTTGGCGTTGCGGGTCTCTTCCTTCACCTTGGGATCGAGCCAGAGCAGACCGCCACTACTGTGAGGATAACCATCCATCGGCCAGTAGAGCAGATCCGGTGTGTTCTTGGTGGCAGGCACTTCCGGCAGCATCACATAACGCCAGCTGCTGGCCCGCACATAGTTGAGCTGCACCCCGGGCACGAAGATGGCGAGGTCATAGATGCGCTGCTGGATCTGCTGGGAGAGCTTGGCCCGTTTGGCCATGTCGAATTCGACGTTGTAGGCGTCGATCAGCGCGTCCAGCTCCTTGTCCGCTACGTTGAACAGGTTGTTGGTCTGCGGCTTGTTGGCGTTGGCGGAGTGGAAAAACTCCCAATATTGCGGATAGAGACCGCCGCCGCCCCAGCCGAGCCAGGCCGCTTCGTGTTTCTTCTCCAGCATCACCTTGAAGCCGGTGGCGCCATCCACCAGATTGAGCTCCAGATCCAGACCCGCCTTCTTGGCCTCCTCTTTCAGCACGGTCAGTCGCTTGGAGTGCTCCTGACTGGTGTAGGTGAGCGCCAGCGTCAGCCGCTCTCCCTTCTCATTTTGCAGGATGCCGTCCGGCCCCGGCTTGTTATAGCCGCCCTTGGCAAAGTACTCCCGCGCCTTGCCGATGTCATAAGCCCGCTCAGGCAACGTGATGTCAGTGAACTCGCCAAAACCCGAGTCAAAGGTGGTGGCTCTGTCGTAGTCGCCGCGCAGCACGGTCTCGATCATTTTGTCGATGTTGAAGGCGTGCTGGATGCCGAGGCGCACGTTCACGTCCGCCAGCTTGGGGTTGGCCACATTAAGGTGCACCCCCTGACCGCCCTGTTTGGTGTCGGTCATGGCCATCACCTTCTGCACGTAGCCTTTTTTGTACTCCGGGGTGACCGCTTTTTCATGCCACCAGTTGGGCAGGATCATCTCGAAGGTATCGATCTCCCCTTTCAGGAAGTGGCGGAAGGCGATGTTGTGGTCGCGGATCACCTGCACCTTGATGGTGTCGATGTTGAATCTGTGCTGGTTGTAGCGATCATCCTTTGCCCACCAATCCTTCTGCTTGCTGAAGGTGACCGACTTGCCCTTCTTGACGTCGCTGATCACGTAGGGACCTGTGGTGGGCACCACGGCCCAGTTGTACTGCTTCACCCAGTTAGGGGTCAGCTTGTAGTAGTGCTTGGGCTGGGGCCACAGCTCGGTGGTGTTGAGCAGGTCCATCTTGGCCTTGCGGTTGCCCGCTTTGACCAGGATGGTGTGATCATCGATCTTCTCTACCGCTACCACTTCAGTGGTGTAGTAGTTGTTGAACCAGGGCCCCTTGATGTGTTTGGAGCGCATCATCTCGTAGCCGAAGGTGTAGTCATCGGCATTGACCGGTTTGCCATCCGACCATTTGGCGCGGGGATCCAGCTTGAAGTAGACGGTCTGGCTGTCTGGCGCGATGGCCCAGTGGGTCGCGAGCGAGGGGATGGGGTTGCCGGTATTGGGGTGGAAGCTGATGAGCCGCAACTGGTTATCGAGAATAAAGGAGCGGAACGATCCGTTGGAGTCAGGCCCCACGGTGCGAAACGTCAGCGGAAAGCTCTCCACAAACATATTGAGGCTGCCGCCCGGCAGCGCCTTGGGGGAGGCGAACGCAGGATCCGTGTCGTTGGTCTCCCATTTGAGATCCGCGGGCAGGCTGGCCGCCCAGACCCAGGATCCGTTTACCAGCACAAAGAGAGCACCTATCCATTTGATTGTATTTTTCATGTTTGACTTCCAGGTCTGGCCCCTGCACTGGGGGTCTTGATTGATAACGGGATTATCCCTTGCTCCCGGGACCGCCGATGGCGGCGGCCCGTCCTTCATTAATCACTGTTCGTTACCCGGCACCTGCCGATGCGCTGGCATCGGCTGGCTTATTGGTAACGGGTAAATTTGCGCGGATCGAACGCCTCGCGGATCGCCTCACCGATAAAGGAGACCATGATCAGCACCAGACTCACCGCTGCCACCACTGAGCTGACGATCCAGATGGCATCCAGATTGTTGATGCCCTGGGAGAGCAGCTCCCCCCAGCTCGGGGTCGGCGGTGCCAGCCCGAAGCCAAGATAGTCGAGCGCTGTCAGGGTGGAGATATTGCCCACCACGGCGAACGGCGCCAGGGTGACGATCATCATCAGGGTGTTGGGCAGGATGTGGTTGAAGATGATCCGCCCGGTGGTCGCCCCTTGCGCCCGCGCTGCCATCACATAGTCCCGCGCCCGCTCCTTGTAGGTGAGGGTGCGCATATACCAGGTGATCCCCATCCAGCCGAACAGCACGTTGATGGCGACAAACAGGCCGAAGTTGGGCTTGGCCAGCGACACCAGGATCATGATGACGTAGAGAAACGGCACCTGGGACCAGATCTCGATAAAGCGTTGCAGGATGAGGTCGAAGCGGCCGCCGAGAAAGCCCATCAGACAGCCGATGGTGACTCCGATGGCGTAACTGGCCGCCAGCGCGATAAAGGCAAAGCCGATGGCGATGCGAAAGCCGTAAACCAGCCGCGCCAGCACGTCGCGGCCGCTGGTGTCGGTGCCGAGGAAATGGCGCTCAGCCGCGCTGGGGGCGTAGGGTGGGTAGGCATCCTCCTTGAAATCCTGCTCGTAGGGATTCCAGGGGACTAGCGGCAGCAGCACCCAGTCGCCCTGGCCCTCTGCGGCAAACTTGGCCTTGAGCTGGCGGTAGTTGGTCTCGTATTCGTAATCGAGCCCGAACTGCTGACCGGGGATCACATCGCCATAGGTGGGGAAGTGCAACTGTCCCTGATAGCTCACCATCAGTGCCCGGCTGTTGACCAGCAGCTCCGCCAGCAGGGAGAGCAGCACCAGGGTGGTGAAGATGATGAAGGAGTAGTAACCGCGCTTGATCGACTTGAAGCGCTTGAGTTTTTTCAAGGTAACCGGATTGAGCTTCATGGTCAGTCTCCAAACCGCACGCGGGGGTCAACAGAGGGTGCAACGCAGATATCGGAGACGATATGGCGTGATATCAGCATCGGCATGGCAATAGAGGTCTGGTTCATGGTCACTCTCCAAACCGCACGCGGGGATCAACGAGGGCAACACAGATATCGGAGACGATATTGCCAATCAGCATCAGCATGGAGGTGATGGCCAGAATGCCCATGACGGTGGGGTAATCCCGCTCGACGATCGCCTCGTAACCGAGCAGGCCGATGCCGTCGATGTTGAAGATGGTCTCGATGAGGAAGGAGCCGCCAAAGAAAACGGTGAGCACAGACCCCAGGTGACTGGCGATGGGGATCAGGCTGTTGCGCATGGCGTGGTCGGTGACCGCCTTGCGAAATGGCAGTCCCTTGGCCACGGCGGTACGCACATAATCGGCCGACAGGTTCTCCATCAGGCTGTTTTTCATGGTCATGGTGAGGATGGCGAAATCGCCGATGGCGTAGGCGATAAGCGGCAGCAGGGCGTGGGCAAAGACAGTGCGGATCTGATCCCAGCTGCTCTCCATGTACTCAAAGTCATCCCCCGGAAAACCGCCCATCGGCAGCCACTCCAGATGGAAGGCGAAGACAGTGATGAGGAAGATCCCCACCACGTAGGCGGGCAGGGCATAGGCCATGTAGATAAGCATGGAGCTCAACGAGTCGAAGCGGCTGTTGTGCCTGAGCGCCTTCGCCACCCCGAGCGGAATGGAGACCGCATAGCTCAGCAGAAAGGTTGCCAGCCCGAAGAAGGCGGTGACCGGGAGCCGCTCCTTGATGAGATCCCACACCGGTTCGTAGTAGCGGGTCGATTCGCCCAGATCCAGCACCGCCAGCTTCTGCAGCCACTCCCAGTAGGCGACCAGCATCGGTTTGTCGAGGCCATAGAAAGCTTTGAGCTCCTCGATCTGTTCATCGGAGAGGGCCTGCGCCCCCTTGCTGCCGCTGGAGCGGCCAGATTCATTCTGGGAAACCTGGGCTTGCAGCAGCATGCGCTCGACCGGTCCGCCCGGCACGAAACGGGTGATGGTGAAGACGAGCAGGGTGATACCGAGAAACGTCGGGATGATCAAAAGCATCCGGCGTAGGAAATACGACAGCATGGTGGAACCTCGTCCTTGTTGTTCTTTTTTGCGGCCAGTCAAATCCGGTGACGGGCCTGTCCTTCCTGGCATTACGCGCTGGATTGGTTGCCAAACAGCAGACAATCCGCTTGGCCACTGTAAAAGCTCTGCAACAAAAATCAAGTACAAGGAAATGGAAAACTGGGACAAATGACCCGCTGAGACCAAAAGCACCGAAAAATGACGTTTTTTATCTGAAAAGTGAAAATCAAAACAAAACGCTACTGCTCAACATTATTTTAAAAAATATAAACAGCTGTTTATTTGAGCTTTGGATGTCTTTAAGTTGTTGATTGGTAATGCTTTTGCTTGGGGTGTGAAATTGAGGGAAAACGATATCATCTCGACAATTTTATCTGTTATCCCCATGAGAACGGTCAGGTGCAACCCTCATGAAGTTAGTGTTTTATTCTTATTAATGCCAATAAATCAAAATAAGATATAAACTGACAGCACGTTAACTAATAAGTTCATCAAATTTTAATTCAGCGCCATTTATACCATTTAACAATGTTTTTACATTGTGTGGGTTGTTTTTGGTAGAATTATTCACTAATTATGCCGGTCAAAATTAATACACTCCGCTTATTCTACGCCTGGCCTCGCCATACCCCTGCTCCATTGACGTCGCTAGTCAAAGATTGATAAGCCTTACACATCGCTCCAAAGAGGGCGGTATCAGGAAGCAAACAATAAACAACCAGGAAGGATATAAGCGATGCTTAGGAAGAGCAGAATCTCTGCTGCGATTGCGTTCGCCTTGGCGAGCCTTGCGGCGTCCCCATCCGTATCTGCCGAAGAAGGGCAGAACGTCGAAAAACTGCAGAAAATCAAAGTCACTGGCTCCCGTATCTCCCGTGTTGATGTTGAGGGGGCGACTCCGGTTGTCTCTGTCAGCAAGGCTCAAATTGAACAGTCTGGTCAGCAGACTGTGGCGGATTATCTGAAACAGGCCTCCTACAACTCTTTTGGTGGTTTCTCCCCATCCTCCGGTAGTTCTGCCCAGTCACAAGCCACAGTAGGGCTGCGTGGCTTGGGCTCAGAACGTACCCTGGTGCTTCTCAATGGCAAACGTGTTGCTGGCTCCCCCTCCATGGGGGGCACTTCCATCAACCTTAACACCATCCCCATGGCTGCTGTTGAGCGGGTGGAAGTTAACCTGGACGGCGGCTCCGCACTCTATGGTTCTGATGCCATCGGCGGTGTTATCAACGTGATCCTCAAGGAGGGTTTCGAAGGGTTGACATTCCAAGGGCGTCTTGGCTCACCAACCGAAGAGGGCGGTGATGAGAAGAGTGGCTCTGTAGTTGCGGGCGTCAATGGGGAGAAAGGGTCCCTGATGATGGTTTACGAGCACGATGAGAAGGACGTGATCTACTATCGTGACCGTGACTATCTGGCTTTACAAGGTGCAATGTCCCCCAGCGTTGCTGGCCGTAACATCATGGATTTAGATACAGGTGATCTGAAGCAGCTTGCAGGTATCAACTGTGCCAATGTCGGGACCGGCTTTGTTGAGCAGGATGGTTTGTGCAACTTTGATTTTGCCAAGGTCGCTGCTAAAACAGCCTCTCGTTCTCGCGATACTGTCTATGTGAATGGTCGCTATCACATCAATGACAGCGTGGATTTTGTTCCTCAGTTTATCGGCTCTCGGGTGACCAGTTTTGGCCGCTTTGCCCCTGCTGCGGGCTCGTTTGTGAGTGATGATCCTGCGTTGTTGGCTGCGAACGGAATCACTGGCGGTCAGGCTGCAATTTTCTATCGATTCAACAATATTGGTCCCCGTGATAACGATGTGACTGACTTTACCGGCAGCATGAACCTGGGCTTTGACGGTGTACTACCTACCGAGGCCGTTGGGGATGTTGAATGGAACGCCGGTTACATGTACTCCAAGACTGACAATACCAGCGATGGTAGCGGTTATATCCTCAAAAGTGCTGCCCGTAATGCAATCAAAGATGGCAAGTTCACCAATGGTGAGTTTGATAAGTCAGTAAATGATCTGTTGTCCTACGATACCTCGCGTACTTCCAAGATGGACTTTTTCCAGTGGTATGGCGGTTTGGGTTGGGAAATGGGCGAACTGCCTGCCGGTCCAATCGGTTGGTACTGGGGCTCCGAGTATAACGACTGGACTTACTCCGATACCTATGACAGTCAGTCTGAAGCAGGCAACGTCATAGGTTCATCCGGCAACTCCGGTGGTGGTGTGCGCGATGTGTTTGCCACCTACATCGAGAGCCTGATCCCCATCACCGAGCAGGTCGAGCTGAACCTGGCGGGTCGTTATGACAAGTACAGCGACTTTGGCAGCGCCTTTTCGCCCAAAGCGAGCCTGCGTTACCAGCCGCTAGACAACCTGATGTTCCGGACCTCCTGGTCACAATCGTTCCGGGCGCCGGGGCTGGATGATCTCTATGCCGCAGACTCATTCTCTGCTGACTATGCCAAGGACTATGTACGCTGCAATGCTACCGGCACAGCTAACTGTCCTGAGAAACAGTATGACGTTACCCGTCAGTCCAATAAAAATCTGAAGGAGGAGACGGCTGATACCTTCACTATCGGGGCTGCTTACAACCCGCTGGATAACTTGAATCTGTCACTCGATTACTACTACATCAAGATTGATGATGTGATCCAGCTAGCCACGGCACAAACTCAGATTTATCAGGAGCTGAACAGTGGCAGCAACCCGAACGTAATTCGTCTCCCCAACGGCACCATCAAGGAGATCAAGGCTGGCATGGTCAACTTGGGGCAACTCAAGACCAGTGGTGTAGATTTTAAAGCCGATTACAAGTACGACTTCAACACCTTCACCCTGCGTTATGACTTCGGTGGTACTTACATCCTGCAGTACGAAGAGGGGCTGTTTGCCGGTGGTCCGATGATCGACAAGAAGGGCTGGAATGGTAAACCCGACTTGCGCCTCAACTCCGGGATTGGTGCCAACTTCCCGCAGCTGTGGAATCTCGATACCTACCTGAGCGCCAACTATATCGATTCCCAGAGCCAGGACTATGTTGATGGTCAGGAAGAGGGTCATATCGCTTCCAACACCGTCTGGAACCTGAACGTGGCGGTCGATACCAGCTGGAATGGCAAGATCCAGACCGGTGTGAAGAACATGTTCAACCGTGGCCCCTCTCTGTCCAACGATGGCTTCACTTACGATGAAGACCTCTACAGCATCGACGGTCGCATCTACTACATCGATTACACCCAGAAGTTCTAATCAACCCTGTTGATATACAACCTCAGCCGGCCCGGTCGGGCCGGCTGTGCCCAACGTCCAAGGAAGTTACGGAGATAGGGTAATCCTATGAAGACAAGGACCATTACAATGAAGAAAGCGCTCCTTGGCAGCCTGGTTTCGGCCGCCTTGTTGACCAGCTTCAATCTGAGTGCCGCCACTGCCGGTCAGGCCGTGGACGCTCAAGCCGCCACCGACAACGCATCCAAAGTTTCCCAGCAGAAGATCGACAGCTATGCCGAATCTGCCGAATCCGCATTGGCCCAGTACAAGGCCGCCCTGCGTCAGGTCGACAGTCTGCGCACCTACAACGAGCAGGTGAGCAAGATGGTCGAGTCCCAGAGCGCCGAGCTGGCGTCGATGCAAAAGCAGATCGCCCAGATCGACCAGACCAGCACCGAAGTGGTGCCCCTGATGCTCAAGATGATCGACTCCCTCGAGCAGTTTGTGTCACTGGATCTGCCGTTCCAGAAGGTTGAGCGCGAGGACCGCGTGGCGGCTCTGACCGACCTGATGAACCGGGCCGATGTCACCATCTCCGAGAAGTACCGCAAGATCCTGGAGGCCTACCAGATCGAGGAGGGCTTCAGCCGCACCATCGAGGCCTACAAAGCGAGCCTGGACAAGGATGGCAGCGAGAAGACCTACGAGTTCCTGCGTGTTGGCCGCATCGCGCTGCTTTACCAGTCCCCGGATGGTCAGGAGACCGGCATGTGGAACAAGCAGACCCGCCAGTGGGAAGAGTTGCCCCAGGAGTATCGCAGTGCGGTTGAACAGGGCCTTCGCATCGCCAAGAAGCAGGCGCCTCCCGCGCTGATCAAGCTGCCGGTTCAAACTGCGGAGAAAGCATCATGAAAGGAATCAAACTTGCTATTGCCTCCCTGATTGCGGGAGCAACCCTGGTCACCCTGCCGGTGACCGCCGCCGAAAAACCGGTGGATCTCAATGCGCTGCTGAACCAGGTCAAGGCCTCCAGTCTGAGCGAATCCCAACTCAACAAGGAGCGGGAAGCCCGCTTCCTGGCTGACAAGAACGAACAGGGGGCGCTGCTGGCCAAGGCCAAGGCCGAGCTGGCTGCTGAAACCGCCAAGGGCGAACAGCTCAAGGCGACCTTTGATGCAAATGACAAGCAGCTGACCGAGCTGACCGAAACCCTGCGCCAGCGTTCCGGCAACATGGGCGAGATGTTTGGTGTACTGCGTCAGTTCGCCGGTGAGTTCAAGGGGATCTTCAACGCCTCCGCTCGTCGGGTCGAACATCCGGAGCAATCCGCCCTGTTGACCCGTCTGGCCGAGAGTAAAGAGCTCCCCTCCAGCGATGATCTGGAAGCGTTCTGGACCACCACCCTCAGCCGCATGGTGGACGGTGGCAAGGTGAGCCAGATCCCGGCGACCGTGGTCTACGGCGAGGGCAACCAGGCCGAGAAGACCGTCACCCAGATCGGCGAGTTCAACACTGTCTCCGAAGGCAAGTACCTCACCTTCGTGCCGGAGACCGGCAAGTTCGAGCAACTCTCCCGTCAACCGGAGAAGAGCGTGCTCGCTCCCATCGCCGAGTTTGAACAGGGTGGTGACGGGGTCAAACCCATCTTCATCGACCCGTCTCGCGGCGTGATCCTCTCCCTGCTGGTACAGTCACCGACCCTCAAGGAGCGTATCGATCAGGGCGGTTCCGTGGGTTATGTGATCCTGGCATTGGGGGTCATCGGTACCCTGCTGGCCATCTTCTGTGGTATCCGCCTGTCGCTGATCGGCTCGTCCATGCGCAAGCAGCTGAAATCTGATCAGATCATCAAGGGCAACCCCATTGGTGACATGCTGGGGGCCTACCAGAACCATCGCGGTGACAACATCGAGGATCTGGAGTCCAAGCTCGACGAGATCATCCTGCGCAACGTGCCCAAGTTCGAGAAGGGCATCAGCATCATCAAGCTGATCGCTTCCGTCGCGCCGCTGCTGGGCCTGCTCGGTACCGTAGTGGGGATGATCGCCACCTTCCAGGCCATCACCCTGTTCGGTACCGGCGATCCCAAGCTGATGGCGGGCGGTATCTCCGAGGCGCTGGTGACCACCATGCAGGGTCTGGTCGTCGCGGTGCCCATGCTGTTCCTCTACACCATTGTGCAGACCCAGAGCCGTCGTCTGATCCAGGTGCTGGAAGAGCAGAGCGCCGGTTTCGTCGCCCGTTATCAGGAACGTCTGCACGCCTCCAAAGCCGCAGCGTAAGGAGTCACCCATGTGGTTCTGGTTGATTGAAGAAGTCGAGTCGGTCCGCCGGTTTTTGGGATTGGGGGGCGATGTACTGGTCGCCCTGTTCTTCCTGACTCTGATGATGTGGGCCCTGTTGCTGGAGCGCTGGTTCTACTTCATGGCGGTCTACCCCAAGCAGGTGAAGCAGACCAAGGCCACCTGGCTGGCCCGCACCGATCATCTCTCCTGGTCTGCCAAGCAGATCCGGCGTGAGCTGGTCTCACGGGTCGCCATGGCGGTGGACAAGGGGATGCCGGTCATCAAGGTGCTGATCGCTCTCTGCCCGTTGATGGGGCTGCTCGGCACTGTGGTCGGGATGGTGCAGGTGTTTGACACCCTGGCCATCACCGGTACCGGTTCGCCGCGGGCGATGGCATCGGGGATCTCCAAGGCAACGGTACCGACCATGGCGGGCATGATTGCCGCCCTTTCCGGCCTGTTTTTTGTCAACCAGCTCGATCACAAGGCCAAACTGGCGGTGCAAAAGCTGGAAGACAACCTGAAACACGGTTGATGCAGGATGCATACCCCCGGTGAGGCATGGCCTGCCGGGGGCACAGAACAAGCAAGGAGTTTCTGCTATGAGAAAACGTTACAGCGACAGCGGTGCTGACGAGGCGGCTATCGATTTGACCCCCATGCTGGACATAGTGTTCATCATGCTGATCTTCTTCATCGTCACCACCTCCTTCGTCAAGGAGTCCGGTGTCGAGATCAACCGTCCCAGTGCCAGCACGGCCGAGACGGTGAAGAAGGGCAATATCATGGTCGCGGTGCGCGAAAACGGTCAGGTCTGGGTCGACAAGCGGGTGGTCGAGGTGGGTGCGGTGCGCGCCAACATCGAGCGGCTGCGGGCCGAAAACCCGGAGAGCGCCGTGGTGATCCAGGCCGATAACGAATCCCGTTCCGGTCTGGTGGTGCAGGTCATGGATCAGATCCGCATGGCCGGTGTCCAGAACATCTCCATCGCGGCAGACAAGAGCAGCTGATGCCGGAGAGAGACCTATGAGATACCTGATATCGTTGGCGGTCTCCTGTGTGGTGGTGTTCTTTCTGTTTCTGGGAATGAACAAGCTGATCACACCGGATCACCGGGAGCTGGTGGAGAAGGATGACGTCACCATGACCGATTTCATCCGCCTCAAGCCCCAGGAGACCCTGCAAGAGAAACAGCGGGAGCTGCCCAAACCGCCGCCGCCCAAGCGTCCGCCGCCGCCTCCCGAGATGGAAGTGGCCAGCACGGATCGGCCGAAGATGGAGAGCGCTCCGATGGACATGCCCAAGCTTGACATCCCGGTCAACATAGGTGGTGGCAACGCGCTGGGTGCCTACAGCACCGGCGGTGGTGGTGGCGGCGTTGGTGGCAACAACGGCGCCATTCCGCTGGCAACCTTCGAGCCCATGATGCCACGCAAGGCGGCACTGGCGGGGCTGGCCTCCGGCAAGGTGCTGGTGGAGTTCACCGTCACCGAGCGCGGTACAGTCAGCAACGTGCGGATCGTCAAGGAAGAGCCGCGCAGCTATGACCTCGGCAAAGAGGCGCGCAAAACCATCGCCAAGTGGACGTTCAAACCGGCCATGGTGGATGGCAAGCCGCAGGCGAGCCGTATGCAGCAAGAGATCGAGTTTGCGGTCAACTAAGGAAGGTGGCGATGAACAAGTTACACAAGATGATCCTCGCCCCGGTCGCCATGGCGGTGCTGCTCAGCACCGCCAGTTGGGCCGCCGAGCAGCCGGCCCTGTCGGATCGGGCCTATCGGGCGGTCAACAAGGCGCAGGAGCTGATCACCGAGAAGAAATACGGTGAGGCTAATGCCAAGCTGCAAGATGCGCTCTCCGGCGCGGGCGAGCGAGTCTACGACAAGGGGGTCATATTGCAGACTCTCGGTTTCGTGGCCGCCCAGCAGGAGAAATACGGTCAGGCGACCAAGTACTTTGCCGATGCCATCGCGACAGGCGGCCTGCCGCCACCGGTGGCCCAGCAGGTGCGCTACAACCTGGCCCAGCTCTATATGGCGGAGGGTAATTATCAGGGCTCGATCAAGACCATGAAGGAGTGGTTTGCCAACCAGGGCAAGGATGACAAGCCCAACTCCCATGCCTATATCACGCTGGCCAACGCCCACGTGCAACTCAAGCAGTACCGTGACGCGATCCCGGCAGTGGATCAGGCGATCAAGCTGTCGGCAGGTAAAGCGCCGGAGTCCTGGTATCTGCTGAAGATGGGCGCTCACTACGAGCTGAAACAGTACAAACCGGCGACCGAGGTGCTGACCTCTCTGGTCAACATGTTCCCGGAGAAGAAGAAGTACTGGACCCAGCTGTCGGCCATGCATATGCAGGCAGGCAACGATGCCAAGGCGCTGGCGGCGCTGGAGTCGGCCTACAACCTCGGCATGTTGACCGAGGCCGCCGAGCTGCAGCGCCTCGCCAACTACCTCGCCTTCACCGGCATTCCCCATCGCGCCGCCCGGGTGATGGAGAAGGGGATGAAGGATGGGGTGATTGAGCAGAGCGCCAGCAATTACAAGACCCTGGCCAACTACTGGCATCAGGCCAAGGAGCTGGATCCGGCCATCGACACCCTGGCCAAGTCCTACCAGCTGACCCCGAGCGCCGAATTGCAGCTGAAAATGGCGCGCATGATGATCCAGAGCAAGCGCTATCAGGATCTGGTGGCGCTGGCCGCCAAACCGGCAGCCAATGCCAATGGTGAACAGCGTGCGGATCTCAAGTTCCTGACCGGGGTCGCCTATTTTGAGCAACAAAAGCCGAAGGAGGCACTCAACGCCTTCACCCAGGCGGCTCAGAATGGCAACGTCAGCGGTCGGGCATCCCCCTGGATCAGCTTCCTCAAAGAGCAGAATGGCACCGGAGAGGCAGCCGTCCAGTAATTCCAATGACAACTACCTGTAGTCCCTTTTATGGTTGCCTGGTGGCTCCATTAACCGCTCTTCGGAGCGGTTTTTTTATGGTGGCTGCCAGCACCGGCGGGTGGCCGACGCACGGTTTTATCCCTCTTCATGCCAATAAAGAGCCTCCGTCGACATTGGTCTATCTCTCCCGGCGTGACAAACGTTTCAGCTAGGGCTGCAACCGTGACACAAGGTGGCGCTGCGCTGTGGTTGACGGGGGCTCGGGTGGCTCGCTGACTGGCGGGCCGTGCCATTCATCTTTCACTCAGCTGCGACTTGCCAGTGTGGCTTTTGCCCTGTTGATAAGCGTCACACCGAAAACGGCTACTTTTAACAAGAAAAGCAACATATGGAAGTTGAAATTTTGGCCGACTCAGGAAAGAATGCGCGCTCGGTTATTGGCGTCGTGGGGCAGGTTGACCCGCCACCGGCAGACCGAGGATGAGACGGCCCCCGGCCCATTTGGTACAGGAAACCACACAGGAATTTTATGAATCCCCTTCGCACTGCCGCTTCGGCCCTTTTATGCACATTTGCGCTGGTCAGCCAGCAGGCTGCCGCCGTCGAGTACCGTCTGCCTGCGGCCAACAGCCGCCTGATCGGTGAAAATCAGGAATACGTGGTGCCTGCGGACAACCGTCCGCTGGAGCAGATCGCTGCTGACTTCCAGCTGGGTCTGACCAACATCATGGAAGCCAACCCGGGCGTTGATCCCTATCTGCCGAAAGCGGGTAGCACCCTGATCATTCCCCACCAGCTGATCCTGCCCAACGCGCCCCGCGAAGGGATCGTCATCAATGTTGCCGAGATGCGTCTCTACTACTACCCGAAAGGGAAGAACGTGGTGGAAGTACTGCCCATCGGCATCGGTCAGCTGGGGGTAAACACCCCGGAGAACTGGATCACCAAGGTAGAGCGCAAACGCGCTAACCCGACCTGGACCCCGACCGAGAACATCCGTCGTCGCTATGCCGCCCAGGGCAAGACTCTGCCGGCAGTATGGCCAGCGGGTCCGGATAACCCCATGGGTCTGCATGCCCTCTATATCGGCAACCTCTATGCCATCCACGGCACCAACGCCACCTTCGGTATCGGTCTGCGGGTGAGCAGCGGTTGCGTCCGTCTGCGCGCTGACGACATCAAGTATCTGTTCGACAACGTGCCGGTCGGCACCCGCGTCCAGTTCGTCAACCAGCCGGTCAAGACCACGGTCGAGCCGGATGGCGGTCGCTACATGGAAGTACACGAGCCGCTGTCGCGCACCGAGGAGGAGTTCAACTCCACCGCCTCCGTGCCGCTCCCGATGACACCGGCTATCACCCGCTTCATCGCTCACGCCGAGTCTGACTCCAACGTGGTCAAGCAGGTGCTGGAACAGCGTACCGGTATGCCGACCCGCCTCAATCCCTGATTGAGCAAGTTGGCGGTGCCGCGCGCACTGGCTGAATAAAGAAAACGGCGACCAGATGGTCGCCGTTTTTTATGGGGGAGTCACGGCTTGCTTACTGCACGCAGACCGGGCAGAAGGCGTAGGTGCCTTGCGGATCGTTGAAGCGGGTAAGCGGGTCGAGACTGCGGTTCACTTCCACCAAGGCCTTGCCAAATCCTGCCGGCAACCAGCTTTGCAACTGGGGGGCCAGCACGCGGGCACTGCTGTCAAACAGCTGGCGCAGGAACTTGTCCTTGGTGGACTCCTCCTGCTCGATGGGGGTCACCTGCCACTCTTTGAGGTTGGCCAGTTCGGCGGCGGCCTTGATGGCGTCATCCAGATTGCCGAACTCGTCCACCAGACCCAGGGTCTTGGCATCTTCGCCGGTCCAGACTCGCCCTTCGGCTGCTTTCTCGGCCTCTTCCGGGCTCAGACCACGGCCCTTGCTGACCAGACCGATGAAGCGCTGGTAGGTATCTTCCACGCTCAGCTGGATAGCCTGACCGACGTGATCCGGCAGGGCGCGGGTCGGGCCTACGCCGACGTAATCTGTGGTGCCAACCCCGTCGGTATGCACCCCGAACTGGGCCAACGCCTTGTCGATGGTGGCGAACATGCCGAACACCCCGATGGAGCCGGTGAGAGTGGTGGGGGAGGCGAAGATCTTGTCCGCATCGGCGGAGATCCAGTAGCCACCGGAGGCGGCATAGCTGCCCATGGAGACCACTACTGGCTTGCCTGCCTGTTTCAGGGCCAGCAGCTCGGCGCGGATCTGCTCGGCGGCGAAGGCGCTGCCGCCCGGGCTGTCGACCCGCAGGACCACGGCTTTCACCTGGTCATCGCGGCGGGCATCGGCCAGCAGGTCGGAGAGGCTGTCGCCGCCGATGGTACCGGCAGGCTGGACGCCATCCATGATGGCGCCGCTGGCGACCACCAGACCCACCTCATCCTTGCCGCTCTGGGGATATTGTTCCGGAATGGCAGCCAGATACTCTTTCAGGCCTACCCCTTTCCAGCCGTGGTCGTCCGCTTCACCCACCTCTTTAATGACCGCCAGGGTCATCTCGTCGCGGGTGGCCAGCTGATCCACCAGCCCGTTGTCGAGGGCGTAGTTGGCGGCATTGCCACCGGCCTTGCGCAGCAGCTCGAGGAAGCGATCCTTGCCCGGCGCGACCGCATCGGGTTCGATCTCCCGCTGCTCGGCGACATCGGCCACATAGGATTGCCACAGCTGATCCAGCCAGCGCTGGTTCGCTTCTTTGCTCTCGGGGGACATCTCGTCGCGGGTATAGGGTTCGACGAAGGATTTGTAGGTGCCGACCTTGAACACGTGCGGGGTGATATTGAGCTTCTCCAGCGCCGACTTGAAGTAGGTCTGGTAGACCCCAAGCCCCTCGATCACCACGGCGCCGCTCTGGTTGAGCAGCACGTGATCGGCGTGGGCCGCCAGCAGGTATTGCCCCTGAGTGTAGAAGTCGGCCATGGCGATCACCGGTTTGCCGCTCTCCCGGAAGGAGTCGATGGCGCTCGCCACCTCCTGCAGTTTGGTGAAGTTGGCCCCCTGCAGCCCTTGCGGCTTGATCACCAGCGCCTTGATGCGCTCGTCATCCTTGGCACTCTTGATGGCCCACAGCAGGTCGGAGAGGACGATCTCGCTCGGCTGCTCGTCGCTGCTGTCCATCTGGCGCAGCAGTTGTACGGTGGGATCGGTCTGGGAGCGTTGCTCCACCAGCACGCCGTTGAGATTGAGGGTCAGCGCCCCTTCGATTGGCGCCTTGGGAGCCTCTTTCTGGCTGACGCTGAAGACGATGACCAGCACTACGATGAGAAACAGCAGATTGACCAGCATCAGCCGGGTGAAATTGAGCAGGCGCCACAGGCTGCGGAACAACCAACCCAGACCTTTGAAAATAGACATAGTCGCGTTATCGCCCTGTTAATGGGTAGAGAAGAGCCATTATTAACCAGTTGCGGGCGAAATTGCCATTTCCGACTGGCGGATCCCGCCTATCTTCGTTCAGGGCACGGCTGTTCGCTGAAAAATTGTCCAAACATTTGTTTGAAAAAGAATTTTCGATTCTTTACTCTAGCCTCAGTTTGATAACAAAAAATTAACTGGAGGCATCGTGAGCCGCTATCCGACCCTGCTGACCCCGCTCGACCTTGGTTTTACCCAGCTGCGCAACCGTGTGTTGATGGGCTCCATGCATACCGGCCTCGAAGAGGAGAAGGGCGGTTTTGACAAGCTGGCCGCCTTTTATGCTGAGCGCGCCCGTGGTGGTGTTGGCCTTATCGTCACCGGCGGCATTGCCCCCAACTTGCGCGGTCGGCTGGTGCCTCACGGCTCTCAGCTGAGCTTTCCCTGGCAGGTGAGCAAGCACAAGAAGGTGACCAGCGCCGTGCATCAGGAGGGGGGCAAGATAGCGCTGCAGATCCTCCATGCCGGTCGTTACGCCTATCATCCTTTCAGTCTGGCCCCGAGCGCCCTCAAGGCACCCATCTCCCCGTTCAAGCCACGCGCCATGAGCGAGCGACAGATCCGCGGCACCATTCGCGACTTCGCGGCTACAGCAGCGCTGGCTAAGGCAGCCGGTTATGACGGCGTCGAGGTGATGGGCTCGGAAGGCTATCTCATCAACCAGTTCATCTGCGAGCGCACCAACAAACGGACCGATGGCTGGGGCGGCAGCAGCGAAAACCGGATGCGCTTCCCGGTGGAGATTGTCCGCGCCATCCGCGAGCGGGTCGGCACCGACTTCATCATTATCTTCCGCCTCTCCATGCTGGATCTGGTGGAGCAGGGCTCGACCCTGGAAGAGGTGATTGCCCTTGGCAAAGCGCTGGAAGCGGTGGGGGTGACCCTCATCAACACCGGTATCGGTTGGCACGAAGCGCGCATTCCCACCATCGCCACCAGCGTGCCACGCGGCGCCTTCAGCTGGGTGACAGCGGAGCTGAAAAAACACCTCAAGGTGCCCCTCATTACCACCAACCGTATCAACACCCCCGAGGTGGCCGAGCGGATTCTGGCGGGTGGCGAGGCGGATATGGTCTCCATGGCGCGCCCTTTCCTGGCGGACCCGGAGTTTGTCATCAAGGCGGCCGAGAACCGGGCGGACGAGATCAACACCTGCATCGCCTGCAACCAGGCCTGCCTCGACCATGTGTTCAAGCAGAAGCGCGCCTCCTGTCTGGTCAATCCCCGCGCCTGTTTCGAGACCGAGCTGACCTTTGGCCGCGTGCCCCAGCCCAAAAAGCTGGCGGTGGTGGGGGCGGGCCCGGCTGGGCTGGCGTTTGCCTGTTACGCTGCCGAGCGCGGTCATCAGGTGAGCCTGTTCGATCAAGCCAGCGAAATCGGCGGCCAGTTCAACTTCGCCAAGCAGATCCCGGGCAAGGAGGAGTTTCACGAGACTCTGCGCTATTTCGCCAAACGGCTGGAGAAGTGCGGTGTCGAGCTTTACCTTGGCCAGCGCCAGAGTGCCGAGAGCCTGCTCGGCGGCGGTTTTGACGAGGTGATCCTCGCTACCGGTATTCGTCCGCGCACCCCCAATATTCCGGGGATCGAGCATCCCAAGGTGATGAGTTATCTCGATGTATTGCGGGATCACAAACCGGTCGGCCAGAAGGTGGCGGTGATCGGTGCCGGCGGCATCGGCTTTGATGTGGCCGAATTCCTTGTGGAGAAAAGGGTCGAGAAGAAGGTGGAGACGGATGCCGATGGGTACCGTGATCACTGGCTCAAGGAGTGGGGCATCGACAAACAGCTTGGCGAGCGCGGTGGCCTCACGGTTCCTGAAATCGACGCCCCCGAGCGCCAGATCTGGCTGCTCCAGCGCAAGGAGAGCAAGGTGGGTGACGGCCTTGGCAAGACCACCGGCTGGATCCACCGTACCGTGCTCAAGAACCGCAAGGTGCAGATGCTCTCCGGGGTGCAATATCTGGGGATCGATGACGAGGGCTTGCACATTCAGGTGGGCGAGAGCAAGCAGTGTCTGCCGGTGGATCAGGTGATCGTCTGCGCCGGGCAGGAGCCCCTCAAGGAGCTGCAGGCGGGTTTGCAGGCTGCAGGCAAGCCGGTACACATCATCGGTGGTGCCGACGTGGCTGCCGAACTGGATGCCAAGCGTGCTATCCGGCAAGGGGCCGAGCTGGCTGCGATCATCTAGCCAACTGTGCCCTCTTGTCCCTTTTAAGTGCCATAAACCCCTGAGCCTCAGGGGTTTTCTTCATTCGGTGCTGTGCTAAGGTAGCGCCATCATTGCCCCAGAGAAGGAATTGCCCATGGATGCCCTCACCCTGTTGCTCAATCGCCACTCCTGTGGCCGTCTCGCCGATCCCGCCCCGAGCGGTGAGGTGCTCGACAATATCCTCAAGGCGGGTCTTCGCGCGCCGGATCACGGCACCCTGACTCCCTGGCAGTTCATTCTGTTTGAAGGAGAGGGGCGCGAGCGGCTGGGCAAACTGCTGGCCGAGGCGGCCCGTGCCCGCGGTGAAGATGAAGAGAGCATCAAGAAGTGCAACGAAGCGCCGCTGCGGGCACCCTTGGTCGTCGCCGTGGCAACCCGTTATCAGGATCACCCCAAGGTGCCGAAACTGGAGCAGGAGCTCTCCGCAGGTTGTGCCCTGATGGCGATGCAGATGGCGGCGCAGGCACAGGGCTTCAACGGTATCTGGCGCTCCGGCTGGTTTATCTTCGATGAGCAGATCAACAAGGGATTGGGACTGGCGGCAGAGGATCAGCTGGTGGGTTTCCTCTACCTCGGCACCCCCATGCTGGAAGCGCGTAAACTGCGCGAACTGCCGCTCGATGAGTTTGTCCGCCGTTTCTGACTTTTCGGCCACGTTGCGGTTGAGAGAAGCAAAGCCTCGAGAAATCGGGGCTTTTCTGTTTAACCGTGAATAGTAACCAGAGAAATTGGGGAAAATAAATGGGTCAAAGAGGCTTCGCGCGTCATAGCAGGTAATTATTTAAATAGTGCGATGTACCTCGCAATCCTGTTGTATTTCACTATGTAAAACGTTTGCGCATTCGCTAATATCTCCCTGCCAGTTTAGAAGGGCACTCCTTCTAATTTTTCTGCGATGAGAGTCGCAATTCCGTAGCACCTTTTAACAGCCCAACGTCTTCGTGACATTGGGCTTTATTTTTTTATGGGGTTTCGGGGCTGTTGTGAACTGATGGCGGTATCGGCATACAACCCGGTTGGCTGCCTTATGCCCTGTTTTTGGCTGGCAGGATCCGGGCCGGGTTGCCGACTACCCGAGTACCGGCCGGTACATCTTTGGTGACTACGGCACCTGCGCCGACGATCGCCTCCCGCCCTATGGTGACGCCGGGCAGCAAGATGGCTCCGCCACCAATCCAGACCTTGTCTTCAATGGTGACCGGCAGCGCCGTCTCTGTGCCCTGAATCCGTTCGTCGGCCTCCAGTGCGTGGGCTGCGGTATAGATCTGCACGTTTGGCCCAATCATCACGTTGGCTCCGATGCGGATGGGGGCATTGTCCAGCAGGGTCGCTCCCATATTGATGTAGGAGTCCTTGCCCAGGTGGATGTGGCGGCCATAGGTACAGTAGAGGGGCGGGCAGATAAAGGCATTCTCAGCCAATTTGCCAATCAGCACCGCCAGTAGTGCCCGCTGCTCTGCCTCCTCTTCCGCCTGATTGAAACGGCGATAGCGCCGTGCCGCTTCCCGGCGCAACTGGGCCAACTCGGGTGCCATGCAGTTGTACGGTTGGCTGCTAATCATCTTCTGGTATTCGCTCATGAAGGTTGCTTTCCTTTATCTGCCAGGGATTTGGATATTGGCGCCAATACGGCAGAAGTAACGTGATCACCCACCCGATATGGGCAGAACCAGGTTGGCAGGTTTGCCTTCGGCAAAGGCCAGCACATTCTCGAACGCCACGCGAAAGTAGAGTTCGTAGCTGTTTTGCTCCACATAGCCGAGATGAGGCGTCGCCAAGACGTTGGGCAGGCGCAGCAGGGGTTCGCTTTCCTGTGTCGCCGGCTCGATGTCAAATACATCGAGCGCGGCCCGTTTTCCAGGATGGGTACTTAGCTCTGCATAGAGGGCGCCCGGCTCGATAAGTTCGGCACGGCTGGTATTGACCAGCAGAGAGTCAACTTTCATGCGGGCCAGATCTGCGCGGGTAACAGTGCTGCGGGTTGCCTCGCTCAGGCGCAGATGCAGCGTGAGGATATCGGATTGACTGAAGAGAACCTCCTTGCTGGAGGCGCAGGCATAGCCATCCAGCTCGGCCTGCCTGCGCGAAGCCTCACTGCCCCATATCAGTACCGACATGCCAAATGCCTTGCCATAGCGGGCGATCCGCTGGCCTATCTTGCCGTAGCCCCAGATGCCGAGCGTCAGCCCATGCAGCGTGCGTCCCAAACCGAGGTCACCAGATTGCTGCCATTGGCCTTGGCTTAACGCCTGGCTGTAAACAGGTATATGGCGGGAGGCTGCCATGATGAGCGCCCAGCAGAGCTCGGCGGGAGCAATAGGGCTGCCGATCCCTTCTGCCACGGCAACGCCGTACTGCTGGCACAGTGCCGGGTCGATATGCTGGCTGACTTTGCCGGTCTGGCTGATGAGTTTAAGGGTGGGAAGCCGCATCAGCAGCTGTTCGTCGATGCAGGTACGCTCGCGGGTCAGCACCAGTGCTTCCATTCCTTCCAGCAGGGTGGCAAGGCGCGTTGTATCGGGTTCGCTCTGGTTGAGGATGGTGACGTCATGACCCGCCAGCAGGGCAAAGCAGGGGAGGTGGCGCACCTGATCCTGATAGTCATCCAGAATGGCAATCCGCATAAGAAATCCTTCTCGGTTGCGTTGGCTCGGACCGCTATCTTACCGGAATAAAAGGTGTCTGTTGTTTTCAAACGAACACAATCAGAAGGGAGGGCGATCAAGCCCATGTCCACGGACCGGGAAGAGCCTGACAGGCCAAAACAATCAGGGCCCCCGAATGGGAGCCCTGATGGCATGAGGTTGGCGTCTATGTTGCCCGCGTTTAGCCGTGTTTGCGGCCGGAGAGGCGGCACCACTCCTCCTTGACGGCGGTCGGGTCCATCTCGAACCACTGACCGTAGATAGTTTCCAGCTCCGGGGCCTGGCTCTCCAGCACGCCGGAGAGGGCCATCAGGCTGCCCGGCTTGCCGTGACCGGCGATCAGCGGTGCCAGTTCGCGCAGCGGGCCGGCCAGGATGTTGGCGACCACCACGTCCGCTTCGACATCTTGCGGCTGGTCGGCCGGCAGATAGAGCTCAATCTGGTCGGCGACGCCGTTGCGCGCGGCGTTGTCGCGGCTGGCCTGAATGGCCTGCGGGTCGATGTCGATGCCGATAACGCGGGCGGCACCCAGTTTCAGGGCGGCGATGCCGAGAATGCCGGAGCCGCAACCAAAGTCGACCACGGTTTTACCGGTCAGATCCAGCCCGTCCAGCCACTGCAGGCAGAGGGCGGTGGTGGGGTGGGTACCGGTACCGAAGGCCAGACCCGGATCCAGCATGACGTTGACCGCATCGGGGTTCGGCACGTCGCGCCAGCTCGGGCAGATCCAGAGGCGCTCGCCAAACTGCATGGGATGGAAGTGATCCATCCACTCGCGCACCCAGTCCTTGTCCTCCAGCTGCTCGACCTTGTAGCCGACATTTTCGCCGAAGATCTGCTGGAAGAAGGCGATGGTGGGGGCCGGATCGGTTTCGGCATCGAACAGACCCATCACTTCGGTCTCGCCCCAGAGCGGGGTTTCACCGGGCATGGGTTCGTAGACGGGCACATCCTTGGCATCCATAAAGGTCACCGCCTGGGCTCCACGCCCCAGCAGCATGTTGCTCACCTTGTCTGCGGTCTTGGCAGTGGCGTTGATTCGAATTTGTATCCAGGGCATGGCGTCGACTCTTCATAAATGTGAAACCGCGAGATTCTACCATCATGGGGCAGTGCTGTCGTGGTTTGCCCATGACGTGGAGGGATACGGGGGCTTTTGCCGGATTGGCACGGTTCCTGTATTGCTATATGCAGGCGAAGACGACCGGTTTTCGCTGAACGCTTTGCTCAAGTTCCGTCATCTTTCACTGCCACCCTCGGGTGGCATTTTTTTATCTGCACTTGTTTGCCTGGTAAACAGTCTGCCAGACAAAAAAAGAGCAAGGTCGGCACCTTGCTCAAGGACGGGCTGACGCCGTTTTGGCGCATTCATGCTGCTGTTGGCACGCCAGATGCAAAGACTTATATGTCCTGCATAAGGATATGTGTGTGATTGTTACCCCAATGTTCAGGTATTCAGGCCATTTCTCGCGAAATGGCCTCTTTTTTGGCTGATTGTCGGACGTTGGTCTGCCACAGGCTGTCATGAGTGCCGCTGATTGTGCCCGTTTGGGGCATCTCCTTGGTGAACTTATCCCATCATGGTGCGTTGGAGGGCTTAGTTGGCAAAGCCGCTCATGTCGATCACCAGCTTGCCTACCATGCGGCCCGCTTCCACCTCGGCATGGGCCTGAGCCAGCGTGACCGGGGTCAGTGACGGGATGGTTCTGGTCAGGGTGGTCTGCAATACCCCTTCATCGACCAGTGCCGCCACCCGGCCGAGCAGGCGGTGCTGTTCGATCATGTCCGGCGTCTGGAACAGGGAGCGGGTGAACATGAATTCCTGGCTGAAGGTGACGCTCTTGCTCTTGAGCAGGGAGAGATCCCACGGCTCGCTCGATTCTGCGATGGTACAGATATGGCCAAACGGACGGATCAGCCCAGCCATGGTGGCCCAGTGTTCGGCGGTGGCGTTGGTGCAGAAGATGGCATCGACCTGGGTGATGCCAAGGGCGGTCAGCTCCTCCTGCAACTTGTGGTGGTTTACGACCTGATGGGCGCCCATCTCGAGGCACCACTCGCGGCTCTCGGGGCGGGAGGCGGTCGCAATCACCTCCATGCCAGTGAGCTGGCGGGCCAGCTGGATGGCGATGGAGCCCACGCCACCGGCGCCGCCGATGATCAGCAGTTTGCCACGACTTTCGCGGGTAAGAGCGAAGCGCTCAAACAGGGTCTCCCAGGCGGTGATGGCGGTGAGCGGCAGGGCGGCGGCTTCCACATCGCTCAAGCTGGTGGGGGCGATGGCGGCGATGCGTTCATCCACCAGTTGCAGGGCGCTGTTGCTGCCGGGGCGGCTGATATCGCCGGCATACCAGACCCGGTCGCCCGCCTTGAACAGGGTGACTTCGCTGCCGATGGCGATCACTTCCCCCACCGCATCCCAGCCCAGTACCCGGGGCGAACTTTCAATTTTGGCCTTGGGGGAACGCACCTTGGTATCCACCGGATTGACGGAGGTGGCGGTGACCCGCACCAGCAGATCCCGCGGACCCGGAACCGGATCGGGCAGGTTGGCGGCGATGAAGCAGTCGGGGTGGTCGCTTGGCAGATAGTGAGTCAGGGCAATGGCTTTCATGGTTTTTCCTTTCAAATCGCTGTGTTCGGGATTGCCACTCACTCTAGTCTGGTTGATTATCAAGATTAAGATGGGTAATCGGTAAAGACTGTTTGAATATATGAACAATGTCGATCTGGAGTTGATGGGACTGTTTGCCACCGTGGTGGAGCAGGGAAGCTTTACCCGGGCCGCCGAGCTGCTTGGTATGCCCAAGTCATCGGTGAGCCAGAAGATCTCGCGGCTGGAATCCCAGCTCGGGGTACGGCTGTTGCAGCGCACCACCCGCAGGTTGAGCCTGACCCCGCAGGGGGAACTCTATGTGGAGCACTGTCAGGGGCTGCTGGCACTGGCCCGCAGTGCCAATCTGGCGATGGCACGGCTGCGCTCGGCCCCGGCGGGGCGGGTGCGGATCACCGCCCCCGAGGCGACCGGCACCCTGCTGCTTGGCCGGATCCTCGCCGAGTTTCGCGCCCTCTATCCCGAAGTGGTGCTGGAGCTGACCCTGAGTGACGATCAGCTCGATCTGGTGGGGGAAGGTTATGATTTGGCGCTGCGGGCGGCGCCGCTGAAAGACTCCAGCCTTATCTGTCGGCGTATCGGTCAGGTGGCGCGTCATCTGGTGGCAGCGCCCGCCTATCTGGCGGCCCACGGCATGCCGCAGCAGTTGAGCGAGCTGGGCCGTTATGCCTGTCTGGTGCACTCGGCCATGCCGGTGTGGCCATTGCAGGAGGGGGGCTGGCGGCCGCAGGGGGCCTGTGTCAGCAACAGCTTGCTGGCGCTGCGGGAGATGGCGCTTCATGACGGGGGGATTGCCCTGTTGCCCCACCATGTCTGTGAAGGGGATTTGGCGGCGGGGCGGCTGCAGAAGGTGTTGCCGGATCAGCCCATTCCGGCCAACCCGTTTTACCTTATCTATCCGAGTCGGGAGCATCTGGCTCCCGCCCTGCGCACCCTGATGGATTTCGTGGCCGAGCGGTTGCCGTTCGCCTGAGTTACCAGCTGCTCTGGCTGGCCGACTCCTGATTGGGTTTGAGGCCGAGCGGGACCGACTGGCGCTCCGCCAGCATGCGGATCTGCCCTTCAATCAGGCTGGCACTGGGGCCCAGCACCAGCACCAGCTGGTGGTCGTTGAGCTGGATCCAGGAGAGGCAGCCCAGGCCCAGCAGGCGGGATTCATCCACCAGTGAAATATCGCGCACCCGCAGGCTGAGGCGGGTGATACAGACACTCATCGCCACCAGATTGTCCATTCCGCCCAGTACCTTGAGATACTGGATCGCCAGCATCTGCGGGTCTGAGGGGGCAACGCTGGCAAGGCGCGGATGCTCCACCGCGATGGGCTTGCTCGGCATGCTGAGGGGGGCACGCTCCAGCAGTTGATAGAACAGCAGGGTGTAGGTGACGAAGAACAGGATACCGACCGGAATGAGCCAGAAGCTGTGCTCCCCAGCCTGATAGCTCAGCACCAGATCCAGCAGACCGGCGGAGAAGTAACTGCCCACCTTGATCCCCAGCCCGCTACAGACCGCCAGCGACAGTCCGGTCAGCAGGGCGTGGGCGAGAAACAGCCAGGGGGCGGTAAAGGCGAACAGAAACTCGATAGGCTCTGTGATACCCACCAGTGCCGAGGTGAGCGCCAGGGTGAGCAGCAGCCCGCCCTGCGGCAGCCGCTGCATCCGCTGGCGGTGCAGCCAGATGGCAAAACAGGCGCCCGGCAGGCCGAACATGATGATGGGGTAAAGACCGGCCACATACCCTTCATGAAGGGGTTGGGCGGTGGCCAGCGCCTGCAGGTTGCTCTCGCCAAGGCCGATGACGCTGCCCAATACCTGATGCAGCCCGAGCGGGATCAGCAGCCGGTTGAGGGTGCCGTAGCAGAAGGCGCCAAACGGCGTGGTAAGCAGCTCGGAGGTGAGCAGGGTCAGCCCGCGCTCCAGCGGCGGCCATAGCAGCGAGAGGGGAATGGCGATCAGCAGGCAGGCCAAGGCCGACACCAGCAGGCTGGGAAACTCCCCCTTGGCGATTTGCAGCCAGCGGGGCAGGGTTTGCTGGTGTACCCAGGGGTAGATGATGGCGGTGGTGAGCCCCGCCAGCAGGCCGCAGATCATGTCGGCGTGCAGGTTGGGGGCCAGCGTATTGAAGGCGGTGCTGAGCAGCAGGAAGTTGACCGCCCCCGCCAGCGTTTGTCCGCCCAGCTCCTGCCGACTCAGGCCAAAGGCGATCGCCACCGCATAGATGAGCGGCATCTGGCTGAAGATCGCCTGACCGGTGAGGGAGAGCACCGCCAAATCGAGCACGTCGGGTTGCCCAAGCCGGTAGATCAACGCCGCCATCGGCAGGATGGAGACGGGCAGCAGCAGGGCATAACCGAGCCGCTGCAGGGCTTGAGTAACGACTTGTCGAGTGGCTTTAACGGGCATACAGCGGCTACGTTCTGTGACTTGGCGCACAGTTTAACCGGAAAACACCTATTTGGGGATAGTTTTGGAACCCCTAATTTATATTTTTATTATTTCTGCCCGAAAAGCTCGCGCACTTCCCGCGAGGGCGGTGCCGTTAACAGGCACACCGTGACAAAGACCACCAGCGCCAGTGTAAGGCTTGGCACGATGGCGTGCAGGCCAGCCAGCTTGATCCCCCACTGACTGAGTACCCCATAGCTGACGATGCCGCTGACCATGCTGGCCAGCGCGCCCGAGCCGTTGGCCCGCGACCAGTAGAGGCCGAGCACCAGTGGCCAGAGGAACACCGCCTGCAGACCGCCAAAGGCGAGCAGGTTGAGCCAGATGATCATCTCGGGCGGTTGCAGCGCCGCCAGCAGCACTAGGGTGCCCAAGATCAGGGTGCAGAGCAGGGAGAGGCGCGGAATGCGCACTTCCAGCTTCTCCTGCTTTGGATTGAGATAGTTGAGGTAGAGATCCTTCACCAGAGTGGCGGAAGCCTGGATCAGCTGGGAGTCGATGGTGGACATGATGGCCGCCATCGGCGCTGCCAGAAAGACCCCGGCCAGCCAGGGGGGCAGCACTTCCATCATCAGGGAGGGCATGATCTTGTCCGGGCTGTCCATGCCCGGCAGGATGGCGCGGCCAAGGGCACCCGCCAGATGCATGCCGAACATCAGCAGGGCGCTGACCACTGTACCGATCAGAATGCCGCGATGAAGCGCCTTGCTGTCGCGATAACCAAAGCAGCGCAATGCCGAGTGGGGCAGCCCCACCACCCCGACACAGACCAGGATCCAGAAGCTCAGCATAAAGGGCTGGGTCAGCATGTCGCCGGCCCCCTGCGGGCTCACCAGTTTGGGATCGATCACCCTGAGCTGGTGGATGAGGTTTGGCAGCCCGTCACCGGCAATCAGAATTCCCGCCAGCAAGGCGCCGGTGCCGATCAGCATGATGATCCCTTGCAGGGCATCGGTCATCACCACCGCGCGGAAGCCGCCGATGATGGTGTAGAGCAGTACGCAGCTGGCAAACAGCATCAACCCCTGCTGGTAGGAGAGGCCGGTGGCGGTCTCCAGCAGGCGGGCGCCGCCGATAAACTGCACCACCATGGTCGCGATAAAGGCGAGGATGATAGTAACGGAGCCGAGGATCACCACCGCCTTGCTCTGATAGCGGGCCCACAGCATGTCGTTGATGGTCACCGCATTGACCCGGCGGGCGATGATGGCGAACTTCTTGCCAAGCACCCCCAGGGTGAGCCAGACGGTGGGCAGCTGGATCATCGCCAGCAACACCCAGCCCAGACCGATCTTGTAGGCCGCGCCCGGCCCGCCGATAAAGGAGGAGGCCGAGGTGTAGGTGGCCACTAGCGTCATCGCCAGCACCAGCCCGCCCATGCTGCGGTTGCCGATGAAGTACTCCTGCACGAAGTTGCCTTCTGCGCGATGGCGGCTGGCCCAGAAACCCACCCCCAGCACCAGCACCAGATAGATGACGAGTGGCAGCATCAACTCAAGATTCATGGGATGACTCCTTGCCGGAAGGGGAGTGGGTATCGAGGGGGATCTCCACAAACAGCCTGTTCACCATCAGGGCGCAGAGCAGAATGAACAGCAGCGGCATCACCATGCAACTGAGCAGGAACCACAGCGGCAGCCCCCACAACTCCAGCTGGAGCGGGATAAAATAGGCGGTGCCATACCAGGCAAAGAAGTAGAACAGGGTCAGCAGCAGGCAGAAAGCTGCTTCCCGGCGGGCGAGAGCAAAACGGTTCACCTTGGCCTCCGACAAATTTGAGGGGCGCAAGGATAACAAAAAAGGGCCATGTCGCCATGGCCCTTTTTCAGCAGAGGCTCCTTGCGGAGCAGACTTCCATCGGAAGTCCGGTCTCTATCAGCGATCCTTACAGACCCAACTTCTTGTGCAGATAGTGGGCGTTGGTACTGCCACCGTGCAATGTCATCGGGTCTCTATCAGCGATCCTTACAGACCTAACTTCTTGTGCAGGTAGTGGATATTGGTGCCACCGTGCTGGAAGTTTTCGTCTTTCATGATCTCTTTTTGCAACGGTACGTTGGTCTTGATCCCTTCCACCACCAGCTCGTCCAGCGCATGGCGCATGCGGGCGATGGCAATGTCACGATTCTCGCCGTAGCAGATCAGCTTGCCGATCATCGAATCGTAGTGGGGCGGTACCTTGTAACCGGCATAGATGTGGGAGTCCCAACGCACGCCCAGACCACCCGGCGCGTGGAAGCGCTGCACCAGACCCGGAGAGGGCATGAACGTGGCCGGATCTTCGGCGTTGATCCGGCACTCGATGGCATGGCCACGGATGCGGATATCCTGCTGGGTGATCGACAGAGGCTGGCCGGCGGCGATGCGCAGCTGCTCCTTGATCAGATCGATACCGGTGACCATCTCGGTGACCGGATGCTCAACCTGGATACGGGTGTTCATTTCGATGAAATAGAACTCGCCGTTCTCGTACAGGAACTCGAAAGTACCCGCACCGCGGTAGCCGATCTCGATACAGGCACGCACACAGCGCTCACCGATGAACTTGCGCATTTCGGCGGTGATGCCGGGTGCCGGCGCCTCTTCCACCACTTTCTGGTGGCGACGCTGCATGGAGCAGTCACGCTCGCCCAGATAGAGGGCGTTGCCCTGGCCGTCTGCCAACACCTGAATTTCGATGTGGCGCGGGTTTTCCAGGTACTTCTCCATGTAGACCATGTCGTTCTTGAAGAACTGGCCTGCTTCGGATTTGGTCAGCGCGATGGCGCCCGCCAGTTCCGCTTCATTGCGCACCACGCGCATACCGCGACCACCACCGCCACCGGCGGCCTTGATGATCACCGGATAGCCGATGCGCTTGGCAATGGCGGCGTTGTGCTTGGCGTCGTTGTCGACGGGGCCGTCAGAGCCCGGTACACACGGTACGCCCGCTTTCTTCATCGCTTCGATGGCGGAGACCTTGTCACCCATCAGGCGAATGGTCTCGGCGCGCGGGCCGATGAAGATGAAGCCGGATTTTTCGACCACTTCGGCGAAATCAGCGTTCTCGGAGAGGAAGCCGTAACCCGGGTGGATGGCCACAGCACCGGTTACCTCAGCGGCGGCGATGATGGCCGGGACGTTGAGGTAGGATTCAGTACTGGCCGGTCTGCCGATACAGATGGATTCGTCGGCCAGCAGCACATGTTTGAGCTCCCGGTCGGCGGTGGAGTGAACGGCCACTGTCTTGATCCCGAGCTCTTTACAGGCGCGCAGGATCCGCAGGGCAATTTCACCGCGGTTGGCGATGACTACTTTGTCCAACATGGGTGGCGATTTCCCTTATTCGATGATGAACAGCGGCTCGTCAAATTCGACGGCCTGACCATTTTCAACCAGGATCGCTTTGATCACACCGGCCTTGTCAGACTCGATTTGGTTCATCATTTTCATGGCTTCGACGATGCACAGGGTGTCGCCGACATTGACTTGCTGACCCACTTCCGCGAACGGCTTGGCATCCGGGCTGGAGGAGCGGTAGAAGGAGCCAACCATCGGGGAGCGCATCAGGTGACCGCTCGGGGCTGCATCTGCGGCCGGTGCGGCGGCAACTGGGGCGGCAGCAGCAGGTGCGGCAACCGGAGCGGCTTGCTGCATCATCATCTGCGGCATGGCGGTGGTCACCTGACCGGAGAAGTTGCGGCTGATGCGAACGGACTCTTCACCTTCGGAGATCTCCAGTTCGGCGATGCCGGACTCTTCAACCAGTTCAATCAGCTTCTTGATTTTGCGGATATCCATTAGCATTCTCTTTCTTCTTTATCTGATCAGTGATTATCAAGCCGCGCGCAGATGGTGCACGGCCGCGGTTAAAGCGAATTGGTAGCCATCGGCCCCCAGACCACAAATGACCCCTTTGGCGACATCAGACAGATAGGAGTGATGACGGAACGGCTCCCTGGCATGGACGTTTGACAGGTGAACCTCGATAAAAGGGATGGCGACACCCAGCAGCGCATCGCGAATGGCGACGCTGGTGTGGGTGAAGGCGGCTGGATTGATGATGATAAAATCCACCTGGCCCATGGCCTGATGGATGCGGCCGACCAACTCATGTTCGGCATTGGATTGCAGATGTTCCAGAGTGACACCGAGTTCGCTGGCGTTAAGCTTCAGATCGGCGACGATCTCATCAAGCGTCTTGCTGCCGTAGATACCCGGTTCCCGTTTGCCCAGCAGATTCAGGTTTGGTCCGTTGAGCAGGAGGATTCGGTGATTTTGCGACATATTGAGTACATCCTCGATGATAATGCTGCCATCTATCAGCTATCTTGTGGACTACCAGAAATCTAGCCATTTTCTGCGCAAATCGGTGTGCCCTGGCACACAGATTTCGCAATTATATTGATTTCGTGAAAATTAGCAGCATTTTACTGGTCTAATCTCTACATCTGGCTATTTATTGCACGTTTCGGTCGGCAAGGCTTCGTAGCTACTGCTTTGCTGTTTGCTGGCGGATGAGAAACGACAAAGCCGGCACGGGGCCGGCTTTATCGAGCTACAAACGAAGCGGGATCAGGCTGCTTCCGACTTCTCGCGGATGAGTTTGTCTACTACCCCCGGATCCGCCAGGGTGGAGATATCCCCCAGGCTGTCGGTCTCGCCGGTGGCGATTTTGCGCAAGATGCGGCGCATGATCTTGCCGGAACGGGTCTTCGGCAGCCCCTCTGCCCAGTGAATGACATCTGGCGTGGCGATGGCGCCAATCTCCTTGCGGACCCACTCCTTCACCTCTTTGTGCAGCTCGCGGCTCGGCTCTTCCCCGGCGATCAGGGTGACATAGGCATAGATCCCCTGACCCTTGATCTCGTGCGGTACCCCTACCACCGCAGCTTCGGCGATCTTGGGATGGGCCACCAGCGCCGATTCAATTTCGGCGGTACCCATGCGGTGGCCGGAGACGTTCAGTACATCATCCACCCGACCGGTGATCCAGTAGTAGCCGTCCTCGTCGCGACGGGCACCGTCGCCTGTGAAGTAGCGGCCCGGGAAGGTGGAGAAGTAGGTCTGCTCGAAGCGCTCGTGATCGCCGAATACGGTGCGCATCTGGCCCGGCCAGGAGTCGGTGATCACCAGGTTACCCTCGGTGGCACCTTCCAGCGGTTCGCCCATGTTGTCGACCAGCGCCGGTTGCACCCCGAAGAAGGGACGAGTCGCCGAGCCCGGTTTCAGGTCGGTGACGCCGGGCAGCGGCGTGATCAGGATGCCGCCGGTCTCGGTTTGCCACCAGGTATCGACAATGGGGCAGCGCTCGTCACCAATGGTGCGGTAGTACCACTCCCAGGCTTCCGGGTTGATCGGCTCACCCACCGAACCCATGATGCGCAGGCTCTGGCGTGACGTGCCGGTGACCGCTTCGTTGCCTTTGGCCATCAGGGCGCGGATGGCAGTGGGGGCGGTATAGAGAATGGTGACCTGGTGCTTGTCCACCACCTGACTCATGCGGTTGGTGGCCGGGTAGTTGGGCACTCCTTCGAACATGATGGTGGTGGCGCCGTTGGCAAGCGGCCCGTAGACCAGATAGGAGTGACCGGTAACCCAGCCCACATCGGCGGTACACCAGTAGATATCCTCTTCGTGGTAGTCGAACACATATTTGAAGGTGAGGGTGGCATAGACCAGATAGCCGCCGGTGGTGTGTAGCACCCCTTTGGGTTTGCCGGTGGAGCCGGAGGTATAGAGGATAAAGAGCGGATCTTCGGCGTTCATCGCCTCGGGCGGGCAGTCGCTGCTGACGGCGGCGGTCGCTTCATGCCACCAGATGTCGCGGTGGTTGTGCCAGGCGACATTGCCGCCGGTGCGCTTGAGGACGATCACCTTGTTGACCTGGGTTTCCGGGTTGGTGAGCGCTTCATCCACATTCTTCTTGAGCGGCACCGGACGGCCGCCACGCAGCCCTTCATCGGCGGTGATGACGATGCGCGAGCCCGAGTCGATGATGCGGCCAGCCAGCGCTTCCGGCGAGAAGCCGCCGAAGACGATGCTGTGTACCGCGCCGATGCGGGTACAGGCCAACATGGCGATGGCGGCTTCGGGCACCATGGGCATATAGAGGCAGACCACGTCGCCGCGGTGAACCCCTTGTGCTTTCAATACGTTGGCAAACTTGCACACTTCGGTGTGCAACTCGCGGTAGGTGAGTTTGCGATCTTCGGCAGGGTTGTCCCCTTCCCAGATGATGGCGACCTTGTCACCTCGTTCGGCGAGATGGCGATCGAGACAGTTGGCCGAGACGTTGAGCTGGCCATCTTCAAACCATTTGATGGAGACATGGCCCGGATCGTAGGAGGTGTTCTTGACCTTGGTATAGGGCTTCATCCAGTCGAGAATTTTTCCCTGCTCTCCCCAGAAGGTATCGGGATCCTCGACGGAGGCCTGATACATGGCGGCGTAGTCGCCCTTGTCGAGCAGTGCATTGCTGCTGATGTGGGGTTTGACCGGGTAGACCTTGCTCTCGCTCATCACTCACTCCTTTGAATACATACTTTTAATAATTAAGTAACAACTTATACCTTTGGCTGATGGGGGCAATTAGACTTTTGGATAGACAGCAACATTTGGTTACAGGGTTATGGGTGACACTCACGCAGTGAGTCGGTAAAAAGGAGGACTTCGATGGATGGAGGTAGTTATGTTCTCTCTATTGCTCTGTGCATCCCTGTGGCAGTTTGATACGACTGTTCTTGCAGACAACCCTCCCAAAGAGTTTGCGATTACACACCAGGAGCCTTCACTGACTGTGCGGGAGCGGGTTGCTGATCAGCTTGGTCATGCATGGCAGGACAAAAAGTCGGGAACCAAGTTTTCCCTCAGTGAGCCAGGATCCCGTTACTCTGGCGACTCACCGCTCACTCGCATGGCCAATGACCTGGATAATGGTGGTGTTCCTACCCTGACGTTTGGAAAGTAGTTTGATTGGCCGTTTGTTTCCTTGGTATCGCTAATGTTGAACGTTTTGGCAATCCAAGCGTTCGTGCATCTGTTCGACATGCAGTGGTTTGCTGAACAGATAACCCTGTCCTTCGCCGCAGTTGAGTGACTGCAAGAAGGCGTGTTGTGCCTTGGTTTCAATCCCTTCGGCGGTGACCTCCATATCCAGACTGTCGGCCAGATTGATGATGGTGCGGCAGAGCTCCCGACTGTTCTTGTCCTCCGGTAATGCTTGCACAAACGCTCGGTCGATCTTGATGCGATCGATCGGCAGGGTCTTGAGCAGGCTCAGTGACGAGAAGCCGGTGCCAAAGTCATCGATGGCAATCTGCACGCCGAGATTTTTCAGGCGGGTAAAGAGATCCAGACTCTGTTCGACCCGCTGGATGATGCTCTCCGTCACTTCAATCTCCAGCCGTTCTGGCGGAAATCCGGTCTCGGCCAGAATAGCGGCGACCCGTTCAACGTAGCCCGGGGAGCGCATCTCCCGTACCGACACATTGACCGACAAGCGGGGCACCGGCAGTCCGGCGGCCAGCCAGTTTTGTCCCTGCTCACAGGCGTTGCGCATCACCCACTCCCCAATTTTCTCGATCAGGCCGCACTCCTCCGCCACCGGAATAAAACGGGTCGGCGCTATCATCCCCTCATTGGGATGCTGCCAGCGCAGCAGGGCTTCCAGTCCACTCAGGTGGCCGTTGGCCAGATTGGTCATGGGTTGATAGAAGATGCAGAGCTGTTCGAGCTCCAGGGCCTTGAGCAGGCCCTGCTCAATCTGCATCCGCTCGCGGGCTCGAGCCGCCATGCAGGGGGTATAGAACTGGAAGCCGTTGCGCCCCTGACTTTTCGCCTCGTACATGGCGCTGTCGGCGGCGCTGACCAGGGTTTCCGGGCTGTCTGCATGATCCGGATAGATGGCGATACCGATACTTGCCGAGATTGCCACCAGCTCATGGGCCAGCTCAACCGGTTCACGCAACACGGTCAGCAGGGTATTGGCCAGGGTTGCCAGCTCGTCAGGCTCCTCCAGATAGGGGATCAGCACCAGAAACTCGTCTCCCCCGAGGCGGGTCGCCAGATCGTTGTGCTGCAGGCAGCCGCGGATCCGCTCTGCCAGCCGCTTGAGCAGCTCATCGCCAACTCCGTGGCCCAGGCTGTCGTTGATCAGCTTGAAGCCATCCAGATCGATAAAGAGCAGCCCCAACCGTTTGCGATTGAGCTGCGCGGTTTTCAGCTCAAGGGCCAGCCGCTCCTGCAACAGATGGCGATTGCCCAGCTCGGTCAGGGGATCGTGATAGGCAAGGTGATTCAGCTCGGCCTCCACCTTGCGAATGGCGCTGATGTCGGAGAGGGCGATCACATAGTGAGTGGTGTTGTTGAAGTTGTCATAGACAGCGCTGATCTGCTGCCAGGAGGAGAAGTAGCTGCCATCCTTGCGCAGACAAACCATCTCGCCATGCCAGGCGTTGTTGCCGGGGCGCAGGTGATACCAGGGATAGTCGAGGTCGGTGTAGCGCCTGGGATGCATGATGATATCCGGGGTACGGCCTATCACCTCCTCGGCATTGTATTGGGTCAGCATGGTGAAGGCCGGGTTGACCGACAGAATATGGTGCTCGCTGTCGAGGATGATGATCCCCTCGGCCGTGGTATCGAATACCACGTTGGCCTGATGGAGCCGCTCCTCCTGACGGCGGCGGGCGGTGGCATTGTGAATGACCCCCATGACCCGGTGGCCGACCGACTCGGTGGCGGGGACATGGTCGGCATGAATATCGACCCAGTGGCGCTCGTTGAGAGCGGTGAGGTAGCTCAGGGTGAGATGGATGGGGTCATGACTTTGCAGGGCGGCCTTGAGCTGGCTGCCGGATTCCGGTTCAAAACAGTCGACGAACGCTTGCAGCCCGCCGTGGAACTGGTTGGCCTCGATGCCCAGCAGCGGCTCAATCTGGCCGTCGAACAGCAGTCTGTCTTCCGCAACGTGCCATTCCCACACCCCGATTTGGGCCGCTCGCATTGCCAGTTGCAGCCGTTGTTCGGTTTCGTACTGCTCGGTGATGTCCCGCACGATGGCGAGGATGCCGTTCAGCTCTCCCTTCTCATCACGCATCGGGCTGTAGGTGGCCTGAAAGCGGCGTGAGCTGCTGTCGTACGCCGCGGTTTGGCCCGTGATGGCGATATCCACGTAGGGCATGCCGCTTCGCATGATCTGCTGAAACATGGGCTCCAGAGTCGGTGCCAGCTTGGGAACCACCTCTCTGAGGTGCTTGCCCTGATGCTCCTCGATGCTTTTGCCATTGATGTCGGCCAGCACCTGATTGACTTTACGGTAGCGAAATTCGCAGTCAAAGACGCCGATGCCCAGAGGGGCATTATCCATCAGCTGTTCCAGGACGGTGTGATCTGACAGCTGGGTCAACATTGCCTCGGTGTCGGCGTTGAAAAGCTTCCCATCCATGATGACCTCGGCATTGATTGTTTTATCACTTGCATCAGTTGTCAGTATGGCACGAACTGTTTGGCCGGGAGTCAAGCGGAGTTATCTGGTTGTTTTGACGGCAAGAATAGGCAGAAAAACCTGATAAAAAGGATGGAAAAGGGGCGAGTGGTTATCCCTTCTGGCGACCAAACGCCTGAATGCCGCGCACCAGTACCAGCCAGCCGAGCAGATGGAAGGGGAGGGCAAGCAGATAGAGCAGCAGGAAGTGTGACTCGCTGCCACTGCTGTTGATGAAGTCGATCCAGGCGGCCAGCAGCGCCAGCATGCCGGCGATCTGGAAGCGGCGGCGCAACACCACCTCGACGCCGAGGTTGGCAAGGTAGAGGGTGAGCAGGATGCCGGCAAAGCCGGTGAGCTGGGCGGTGCCGTAGAGCTCGCGATCTGGGTTGAACAGCAGCGCAATCAGGGGAGTAATGCCCTGATCCAGCGGGATCAGGGCCAGCAGCCAGCATGCAATCAGAAGCAGGGCTGTCTTCATCGCGGGCTCAGTCGGCGGACGGTGCCGGTTTGACCAGAGAGAGGTAGTTGGCATCCATCTTGAGGAAGACCCCCAGCAGACGGGCACTGGCGCCGTAGAAGCCAAACCGGTCGGCGGCGCGACAGGCGCTTTCGAACTTGTCAAACCAGCCCAGCAGATGGCCGTGCAGCAGCGCTTCCTGCTCGTCGAGCCAGCGTTCCCGCTCGGCTGCGCTCTTGGCTTCCGCCGCGCGGATGATGAGATTGCCCATCAGATCCAGCTCGATGGCTAGATGATCCGCAGGCTCTTTGTATTTATCGCTGACATTGATGCCGAGGCGATCTAGGCGGGCCTGCATCTCGGCCATCGGGGCCTGCATCAGCAGCTTGGCCTCGCCGCGGTAGAGCGATTCGTAGGGCAGGGCGCCCTGTTTGGGATCCACCAGAAACAGACCGGCGAAGTCGGCGGCGAGTTCCAGCTGGCGATCCGGACGCACCAGCAGGCGGGCGATGGCCTCGTTGAGTTCGGCCACGGCTTCGCGCATCGGATCCAGGGTGGAGAGGCTTTTCAGGAAGCTTCGTACGTCATAGGTGTCATATTCGGCGATCTGCTCATCACTGAGTTCGGCGGCGAACAGGGTGGAGAACCACCAGTAGAGTTCGGCCCGGCGTTCGCTGGTAGCCATAAATTCCTGCATTTTTCCTCCGTGGATGGCAATCGGGAGCCTTGATGGCTCCCGATTCTAACGACTTTAAAAATAAAGGAAACTCAAGGGGGCGCTTTCGTCCCCCCGGGGTCAGAGTGCCGGGAACATGGGGTCGATGCCTTTGGCCGATTCCGGCGCGCCGAAGGCAGTGACGGCAGGTGCCTGCCCGCGGAACTTCTCGATCTCCACCAGCGCGGTATGGGCCGTGGTAGCCTGCGCCAGGCTGGAGGAGCCGATGTCGGCAGTCAGCACGTTGGGATCGCCGTAGGTACAGAGAGTCCCTACCTTGCCACCCTCTTGCGGGCCATACCAGGCTCCTTCCTGAATGCGCACCACGCCGGGGGCGTAGTCATCGCTTACCACCAGACCGGCCAATACCTGACCGCGGCCGTTGAACACCCGCACCAGATCGCCGTCCTTGAGGCCGCGGGATTTGGCATCCTGCGGATTCATGTAGACAGGCTCGCGACCCTGCACTGTGTAGGTGGCGCGATAGTTGTCGGAGGAGCAGAGCTGGCTGTGCAGCCGCTTGTCCGGGTGGCAGGATTGCAGGTGCAGCGGGTACTGTTTGCTGCCCGACCCGCCGTGGGAGCGCTCGTAGGGCTCGATCCAGACCGGATGGCCCGGGCAATCCCCATAGCCGTAGTCGGCGATGGTCTTGGAGTAGATCTCGATAAGGCCAGACGGGGTACCGAGCGGCTCCAGATCCGGCTCCTGACGGAACGACTCGTGGCGCACCCAGGGTTGGCCTGCCGGGAAGGTGACGAAGCCCTCGCCGTGCCAGAACTGGCTGAAACGGGGCAGACGGATGCCGATGCCGCGACCCTGCAGGCGGGCATCGTCATAGATGCTCTGGATCCACTCCAGCTTGCTCTTGCCACCGGTGAACTCGACCTCACGACCAAAGCGACGGCAAAGATCGGCGAAGATGTCGTAGTCATCGCGCGCCTCGAACAGCGGCTCCACCACCTTGTACATGGCCAGAATGCCCGCGTTGGAGTGGGAGCCCCATTGCTCTATGTCGTCCCGCTCATAGGTGGTGGTGGCGGGCAGCACGATATCGGCGAAACGGCAGCTGGCCGTCCACTGGTGATCGATGCTGACCACGGTTTCCAGCTTGCGCCAGGCGGCGACCATCTTGTTGCGATCCTGCTGGTGGTGGAACGGGTTGTTGCCGCAGAACACCGCCATCTTCATGTGGGGGTAGGTGATGGTCTGGCCGTTGAAGTCGATCTGCTTGCCCGGATTGAGGATGCAGTCGACGAAGCGGGCCACCGGAATGAATTTGGAGTAGCCCTTCCAGTCGCCGTCATGGAGTGGTTTAACGCCGGGAATGACCGAGCTGAAACCGGACATGATGGGGCCGCTGGAGGTGATGGTGCCCGCCCCGTTGTAGTGCCAGCCAAAGCCGTAACCGCCACCTGGCAGGCCGATCTGACCAAGCATAGAGGCCAGTACCACCAGCATCCAGGCGTACTGTTCGCCGTGGTGCATGCGCTGCACGCACCAGCCGCCGATAAGCTGGGTGCGGCCGCTGCTCATGGCGCGTGCCAGCTCGCGGATGGTCTCGGCTGGTACGCCACAGATGGCCGCGGCCCACTCCGCATCCTTCACCTGACCATCGCTGGTGCCCAGCAGGTAGGGCAGGAACTTGTCAAAGCCGGTGGTGTAGTTCTTCAGGAACGCCTCGTCGTGGCGCTTCTCGCTGTAGAGGGTGTGGGCGATGCCCAGCATCAGCGGTACGTCGGTCTGCGGATTCAGGGTCACCTGATCGCAATTGAGGTACTTCTGGGTCTTGGATTTGACCGGATCGACACTGATCACCCGGATCTCGCCCTTGGCTACCTTCTCTTTCAGCTGTGCCCAGTAGTCGTAGACGCTGTGATCCGGCACCAGCCAGCCCACCTGCAGGTTCTTGATGGGATCGGAGCCCCAGATAACGATGGTCTTGCTGTGTTCCAGCACCAGCGGCCAGGAGGTCTGCTGCTCGTATACCTCCATGGCGCCCGCCACGTGGGGCAGGATCACCTGGGCGGCACCGGTGGAGTAGTCACCAGCCTTGGCCAGATAGGTGCCGTGCAGGTTCATGGCGCGCCCCAGCATGGCACCAGCGGAGTGCAGTTTGCCTACCGACTGCCAGCCGGAGTGACCGGCATAGAGGGCGCTCGGGCCATAGATCTTCTGCACCCGCTCCAGCTCGTGATAGAAGAAGTCCAGCGCCTGGGACCAGGTCACCCGCACGAAGCGGTTCTGGCCACGTTCGCTGGTGTCGGACTGGTGCCCCTTGCGCAGCCAGTCCAGTCGCACCATGGGGTAGCGGATGCGGGAGGGGTTGTAGACCACCTCACTCAAGGCCTTGAGCATGTCGGTGGGGTGCTTGTCATGCTCGAACGGCAGGGTCTCGACCCAGCGGCCATCGACCACCCGGGCACGGAAGGCGCCCCAGTGGGAGCCGGACTGCACCAGCTTGTCGCCAGACTCGGCGGCCATCACGGCGCGACCGAGCAGGGAGGGGCCGATCAGGGCAGAGGCACCGCTGACCAGCAAGCCACCCAGAAAACCACGACGGGAAATATTGATCATCTTGTTATTCCTCTTTCGAATCCGGACTTAGTGGCTGCCCTGACCACCGGTATCGGCGGCATGATTTTGCAGGTATTTGAGCAGGGTGCGCTCCTCTTCCTTGCTCAGGCGATAGTAGGCAGACATCGCCTTGAGCCCCGAGATCCAGCCGTTGGCAGTGAAGTGAGCGGGATCCGGCGCGCCGTGGCAGGAGTTGCAGGTGGATTTGTACATCTCGCCAGCGTAATCCCAGATCGGTTTGAGCGAGGACTCAAAGCCCTTGCCATCGACCCAGGCTTGCACCTGAACCTGTTCCCACTTGATATGGGTGGCGCTGTCGGTCTCCTGTTTGAGCACTTTCTCGCTCGCTTTCAGTTCGTCACGGATGGTGGCGACGAAGACCCGCTTGCCCATGTATTCGCTCAGCACCCGGCCCTTGCCATCGCTCTCGCGCCACCCTTCGATGGTCACCTTGAGGCGATCGCCGCTGCGGTCCACCACGTCGATGCGGGAGGCGGGCAGCAGTTTGCCGACCGGGTCGGTGCTCTGTTCGCTGGCATAGAGATCTTTTTCACCCAGGTTGTAGAGGGTCTCGGCGGCTGGCGCCTCTTGCGCGTCGTTGACCAGAGTGGCGTAAGTGGCCCGGAAGCCGCCCGCCATGTTGGGCAGTTCGTGGGCGATGCCCTTGTGGCACTCGATGCAGTTCATGTTCTTCGCCGCCGCATCTTTCATCGCCAGCGCAGCCGCCGGGGACTGCTTGGCGTGATCCATGTTGTCGTAGCTGTGGCAGGACTTGCAGGTCTTGGAGTTCTGGCTGCTCATCCGTGCCCACACCTTCTCGGCCAGATGCAGGCGCCGGTCCTCGAACTTCTCCTGGGTGTCGATGCTGTGGCCTATGTACTCCTGATAGAGGTCGTTGGCCGCCTCCATCTTGCGGGCCACCTTGCCGACGAAATCTTTCGGCTGATGACAGTCGGTACAGACCGCCTGTACCCCTGAGGCATTCTTGAAGTGGATGGACTCCTTGTACTCCGGATAGACGGTGTCTTTCATGGAGTGGCAGGAGATACAGAATTCGAGGCTGCTGGTTTTCTCAAAGCCGTAGTGCAGGCCGACGGTGCCCGCGAGGGTGACGCCGACGCCCACCAGAAGCAGCGCCAGTACCGACCAGCGACGGCTGGGGGTGCGCAGGAAGTGCCACAGTTTTTTCATCATGCTCTCTCACATCACTTTTTTGATGGGAGCCATGATAGGGAGGCGTTGTGAACAGGGCTGCCGCCACAAATTAATGAAATAGGGGTATTTATGACAAAATGTGAATAGAATAATCCTCCCTTGTCGACCATCGTGAACCCTGCCCATGAGCTACCACATTCTGGTTGTTGAAGATGATGCGGTTACCCGCGAGAAGCTGACCGGCTATTTCGAGCGGGAGGGCTATCGGGTGACGGCGGTCGAAAATGGCCAGGAGATGCGCGCCGTGCTGGCGGAGCAGACGGTCGATCTGGTGATGCTGGATATCAACCTGCCGGGGGAAGATGGTCTGCTGCTGACCCGTGAACTGCGGGCGCGCAGCACGGTGGGGATCATTCTGGTCACCGGCCGCAGCGATGCGGTGGACCGGATTGTCGGCCTCGAGATGGGGGCCGATGACTATGTCACCAAGCCATTTGAGCTGCGGGAGTTGCTGGTGCGGGTCAAGAATCTGCTGTGGCGGATCTCGCTGGCGGCCGCCGCGCCGAGCGAGCCTGCGGTGGTTGACGATGCGGTGCGCTTTGGCCCCTGGCGTTTTGACATTCCCCGTCGCCAGCTCAGCAAGGACGGAGTGCCGGTGCGTCTGACCAAGGCCGAATATGAAGTGCTGGTGGCCTTTGTCGCCCATGCCGGGCGGGTGCTCAGTCGGGAGCGGATCCTGACCCTTATCAGCCATCGCGGCGATGGCCCGAGCGATCGCACCATAGACGTGTTGATCCGGCGGCTGCGCGGCAAGATGGAAGCGGATCCGCGGGATCCCCAGCTGTTTGTCACCGTCCATGGTGAAGGCTATCTGTTTGCCGGCGAGATAGCCTCCTGATCCCGTTACGGTGGCCTTGACCTGTTTGACCGGGTATCAGACCGGCGGGCGGGTATCAAATTGCGGGCAGTCATCGCCAATCTGGTGCCAGGGCGCCTTGGAGCCGACAAAGATGTGAAACGCGGGTCGCTGGCTCGGCACGTCGTCCAGTACCCCCAACCGCAGGTTGATCTTGCCGCTGCTGCTCTTCTGGCTGAACAGGCTGGAGCCGCAGTGACGACAGAAGGCCAGGGTGGTCTCTGCCGATTTCCGGTAGCGGCCGATGGCCTCTTCCCCCTTTACGATGGTGACCTTGTTGCCATCCAGTCCACCTACAGAGGCGTAATCTCCCCCTGAAAACTTGCGGCATTCGCTGCAGTGGCAGTTACCCATATAGTCGAACTGATCCGGCAGGGTCAGGGCGATGGCGCCGCACAGGCAGCTGGCATGTAACTCTTTCATCTCTTCTCCTTGAGTGTGCTAATCGGATTTGGGACGGCTATTCGACCCGATAGACGGGACGAAAAGCGCCATCCGAGAGGGAATCGGCGGGGTCGGCCAGCGGTGCAGATAGCGTCAGAATGGGGGGGCCCATCACCCGCGGGCACTGCTCGGCATTGGCATCAGGGTCTTGCAGCAGGCAGACCGCCTGAGCGACCGCAAGGCGCCCCTGCAGCCGCATCTGATCGCTGTTGGCGGCCAGGATCTTGCCCCGGCGCAGGCCCCGCTGTACCCCGTGGCTGAAGTAGGTGCTCAGCACCTGGGGCCTGTCGAGATGGCGCTGCGCCAGCTCGTTGACCGCCACTTCGGCGGCGATGGCGCCCCCCACCAGATAGTCGAGGTCGGGATAGCGGGCCAGCGTCTGCTGCACCAGGGTGCGCTGGATTTCCCGGCTGTTGTCGCCGCGCTCGGTGGTGACCAGCTTGATGGCGCTCCCCTTGATGGCATCGGCAAAGCCCGGCTCGACGAAGTTGTTGCCGCCGCTTGCCTGCGGGCCGGGGAAGAGGGCGACCGAGACCGGCTTGCTGCCGGCGGGGTGGCGCTTCGCCAGCCAGTGGCCAATTTGCCAGCCCATCTGGTACCAGGAGACCCCCATCTTCGCTTGCACCAGACCGCTGGGTAGATCGTTGACCAACCCAAAGACCGGCAGCGGCGTGACCTTGATGGCCTCGCGCAAGCCCTGATAGCTCACCGCGCCGAACAAGATGGCGTCGCTCCCTTCCTGCACGCAGCGCTGCAACTGCTGGCGCTGCTCGGCGAGGGCGCCGTAACCCCCCGCTTCGTGGATCTGCAACTTGACTCCCAACCGCTTCGCCTCGTCCACCATGCCCTGATTGACCGAGAGCCAGTAGGCGTCGCGCAGATGGGGGTAGAGTGCACAGAGGGTCAGCGGTTTGGTTGCGGCGGCGGGTTCCTGCCACTGCTGGCGCAGCGGCTGGCCGCTGAATTCGCCGCCGGGCCAGATATCGACCGCAAAGGCGAGCGCGGCGCGGGGAAGCATTAGCAACCAGATCAGCAACAACGGGGAGAGATAGACGCTTCGCATGGTCAGGGGTTTTGTTAAAGTGTTGGGCCATATTATCCGGTCAAAGCCGACCACAACCAAGGGACTTCCCGTGAGAATCTTTTCCGGCCTGGGTGGCAAGTTGCTGCTGGCCTTCTCCCTGATGGCGTTGTTGACCCTGAGTGCCTCCCTGCTGGGCTGGGTGGGGCTTAGCCATCTGCGCCAGCTGGAGCAAGGGGTGCAGCAGACCCTGGCCGATCAGGAGCTGGCCCGCACACTCTCTCGCCTCAGCGGTGAGATCCAGAGCGCGTCACGGCTGCTGGCCACCGCAACCAGCGAGCAGGAGCGGGAGCATCAGGGGCGCTTGCTCACTCTGCAGGGGCAACAGTTGCAGCAGGTACTGGCACAACTTGGCCGTGGGCAGGGTTCAACAAGCCTCGATCAGCTCAGCCAGAGCATTATCGGTAATCTGGGTCAGCAGGGCTGGCTGGTGGGAGAGCGGTTGACCCTGATGGCACAGGGGGAGGCGCAGCGGGCCCGTCTGGTGGCGGGGGCCGGGCAGATTGCCGAGCTGGCGCGCAGTCAGATGGAGAACGCCGAAACCGTGATGGTGGCGGGATTGGGCTCCCTCTACCAACAACAAGGTGCGCAGGCGACCCGGACGCTGGACCGCCTGCTGGAGCAGGATTTCGACTGGCTGGAGCAGATGACCGAGCTGCGTCATCGCACCCTGATGCAGCAGCAGCGCATCGAGGAGATGTGGCGCAGCGAACGGCAGGAACAGTTGCAAACGCTATTGCAAGATGGGCAGCGGGAGCTGGCTATCTTGCAACTGCGGGCCGGGGCAGTGACCGACCCGGCCCGCCGGCAGGCGGTGGAGCAGGCGCTGACCGTGCTGGCGCAAAGCGACAAGCTGGTGCAACTGCGCAGTGACTGGCTCGGCAAGGGGGAGGCGCTGCGGGTGCTGGCCAATGCCAATGAGGCCCTGATGAGCAGCCTCAACCAGCAGGTCGGTGAGCTGGTCAGCCGTGCCCGCGATTCGCTGGGGCAGAGCCAGCAGGCGCTAAGCCAGCGCCTCAGGCTGCTGGAGCAGGCGCTGATGGGCATTGGCCTGCTCACCCTGCTACTGCTGATGCTGCTGATGTGGCGCATGGTCTACGGCCGGATCGTCTGGCCGCTGCAACGGGCGGTGGCGGGGATGAGCCGGTTGGCGCGCGGGGATCTGGCACCTCTTGAGCCGATCGCCAGCACCGGGCGCGATGAGCTGGCGGAGCTGGGCCGAGCTTTACAGGTGTTTCGTGACAATGCGGTGGAGCTGGGCCGCTATCAGCGCGAGCTGGAGTCGCGGGTCGAGGAGCGCACCGGCCAGCTCAGCCACGCCAACGAGCGGCTCAATGAGGAGGTGGAGAAGCAGCGGCAGGCCCGCGCCGAGGCAGAGCAGGCCAACCGCGCCAAGTCGGTGTTTCTCGCCACTATGAGCCACGAGATCCGCACCCCCATGAACGGCATCCTCGGGGGCCTGACGCTGCTGGAAGATACCCACCTCAGCGATACCCAGCAGCACTATCTGGCCGCCATCGAGCACAGCGGTGAATCCCTGCTGGAGATCCTCAACGACATTCTCGACTACTCCAAGATCGAGGCGGGCCATGTGGAGGCGCGCCGCGAACCCTTCCCCCTGTTCCAGCTGGTGGATGAGCTCTGCGCGTTGTTTCGGCCAAAGGCAGCGGCCAAGGGGGTCACCCTGGCGCTGGAATATGCGCCCGGGCTGGCGCCTGTGGTCGAGGGGGATCTAGGCAAGCTGCGCCAGGTGCTCGGCAACTTGCTCGGCAATGCGGTCAAGTTTACCGCCCGTGGCCAGATTACCCTGACGGTGGCGCCCCTTGCCTGCCAAGGCCCTTGCGCCGAGCCCTGCATCCGCTTCGTGGTGCGCGATACCGGCCCCGGCATTCCGGCCGATGAGCAGGAGGCGGTGTTCGAGGCGTTTCGCCAGCGCAAGCGTGATATAGGCCATCTGGGCGGCACTGGGCTGGGACTGGCGATCAGCCGCAAGCTGGTGACTGCCATGGGGGGCGAGCTGATCCTTGCCAGCGAACCGGGCAAGGGGTGTGAATTCAGCTTCAGTTTGCCGTTGCAGCGTTCGAGCGCCCAGCTGCCTGCCGAGGCGCAACCGCTGCACCTTGGCCAGTCCCGTGACATCCTGCTGGTGGAGGATAACGAGATCAACCGGTTGGTGGCGCACGGCATGCTGACCCGCCTCGGCCATCGCGTCACCCTGGCGGAGGATGGCCGCAGCGCGCTGGCGCTGGTGACCGAGCGCCCCTTCGAGTTGGCGCTGCTTGATATCAATCTGCCCGATATGGACGGCATGACCCTGCGCGAGGATCTGGCCGCCATCAGTGAAGAGATGCATGAGCGGCCGCTGCCCGCCATCGCTATCTCGGCCCAGATGTATCCGGAGGATATCCGCCATTGCCTTGCCGCCGGGTTTGTCGATTTTGTCGGCAAGCCGGTGCGGCTGGCGGTGCTGGCGAACGCCATAGATCAACTATTTCGGCAAGAAGGGGCCTCTATCGAGCCGCAGGTGCAGTTATCAATAGCCGTGCCCCCAACTAACCACCCCGAGTGGGCCAATCCGGTGCTGGATGCCGATCTGCCCCTGCTCGGCATGGCGCGGATCCGCCAGCTGGTCGCGCTGTTTGAGTCGCAAGGGCGGGTGTTGGTGGATAAGTTGGCTCAGGGTGAGGGAAGTGAGCAACGTCAGCTGGCGCACAAGCTCAAGGGGAGTGCGCTGGCGCTGGGGTTGACCGAATTGGCCAGCCATTGTGCGGTTCTTGAGGCGGGAGGCGGTGAGCCTGCGACAATCGGGGCGCAATTTGAAGCGGCGGTGAGCGGGTTGCAGCAGTGGCTGACGGCCAACAGGGATGCGCCGTTCTGATCCCAGCTGGCTATACAACGTTTAGAGGGGGTGGCCAGCCCCTGCGCCGTTATTCGATCTCGCGAAACAGCACCTGCTTGCACTTGGCACAGACCCATTCCCGGCGAAAATCGGTCAGGTGCACCATGCCTACCTCCAGCAACTCGTGGTGGCCGCAGTGATAACAGAAGATGATGTCGCCATCGACTGATTCAGGGTGGGCCGCCAGATATTCGGCTTTGGTGGGGAGTTGCTCCCACGAGGTGGTGGGGACATGCTTGCGCTGGCTGGTGTAGTAGACCCAGTAGAACAGAAAAAAGACAGCCAGGATCACGAATGTCAGCAGATGGTCCATCTTGAACTCCTCCGGTTAGGTGCAGCCCCTCGGATGCATGGCTGCAATCAGCTCCATCATCATTAAATTTGTTTCGAATGAATATGTTACAGGATGGATAAAGAGGGCGCTGTGATCCCCTTCGGGTTTTGCCCGCCCGCCGCAGGATGAAAAATGTGCCGTTTGGCGGAGCGGCCAGGGTATTGAACGGGGAGGGAATCTTGCTTTTTACAACATAAATTCAACATTTTTTTAGGTGGTTGGACTGTCTCTTTGATCCAGCTCACGTTACAATGCCCGCGCCCACTTCACCTAACGCGCAAACGATTTTTAGGAGAGAAACGGATGTTGAAACGTGACATGACCATCGCCAATTATGATCCGCAATTGTGGCAGGCCATCACAGACGAAACCCGTCGTCAGGAAGAGCATATCGAGCTGATTGCGTCTGAGAACTACACCAGCCCCCGTGTCATGGAAGCTCAGGGCTCCCAGCTGACCAACAAGTACGCTGAAGGTTACCCCTCCAAGCGTTACTACGGTGGTTGCGAGTATGTGGATGTGGTCGAAACCCTGGCCATCGAGCGCGCCAAAGAGCTGTTCGGTGCCACTTACGCCAACGTGCAGCCGCACTCCGGCTCTCAGGCCAACAGCGCCGTTTACATGGCTCTGCTGCAGCCGGGCGACACCGTACTGGGCATGAACCTGGCCCACGGTGGTCACCTGACCCACGGCTCTCCGGTCAACTTCTCCGGCAAGCTTTACAACATTGTGCCTTACGGTATCGATGAGTCCGGCAAGATCGACTACGACGACATGGAACGTCAGGCTGTCGAGCACAAGCCGAAGATGATGATCGGTGGCTTCTCCGCCTACTCCGGCATCGTTGACTGGGCCCGCATGCGCGAAATCGCCGACAAGGTCGGTGCTTACCTGTTCGTCGACATGGCTCACGTGGCGGGTCTGATCGCCGCTGGCGTCTACCCGAACCCGGTTCCCCACGCTCACGTGGTCACCTCCACCACTCACAAGACCCTGGCCGGTCCGCGCGGTGGTCTTATTCTCTCCGCTGCTGACGACGAGGAGCTCTACAAGAAGCTCAACTCTGCCGTCTTCCCGGGTGGTCAGGGCGGCCCGCTGATGCACGTCATCGCCGGTAAAGCCGTTGCCTTCAAAGAGGCGCTGGAGCCGGAGTTCAAGACCTATCAGGCTCAGGTCGTCAAAAACGCCAAGGCGATGGCCGCCACCTTTATCGAGCGCGGTTACAAGATCGTCTCCGGCGGTACCGACAACCACCTGATGCTGGTTGATCTGATCGGCCGCGAGCTGACCGGTAAGGACGCTGACGCTGCGTTGGGCAAAGCCAACATCACCGTCAACAAGAACTCCGTGCCCAACGACCCGCGCTCCCCGTTCGTCACCTCCGGTGTGCGGATCGGTACCCCGGCCATCACCCGCCGCGGTTTCAAGGAAGCCGAGTCCATCGAGCTGACCCACTGGATCTGCGACGTACTGGACAACCACGACAACGATGCCGTGCTGGCTACCGTACGCGAGAAGGTGCTGGATATCTGCCGCCGCTTCCCGGTCTATGGCTGATAAGTCAGACCATCCGGTTTGAGACCAATGCCACCTGCGGGTGGCATTGTTTTTTCTGGCTTTTACCGGTTTTGGATGGCCGTGCTACACTGGCCGACCTAGATCCTGGCCCGCCGGGCCGGTCCCTGTTCCATTAACGCCGGAGGTCCGATGCATTGCCCATTCTGTAGTGCGGTTGATACCAAGGTGATCGATTCCCGTCTGGTGGCAGAAGGCCATCAGGTGCGCCGCCGTCGTGAGTGTCTGCTCTGTCACGAGCGTTTTACCACCTTCGAGATGGCCGAGCTGGTGATGCCCCGCGTCATCAAGTCCAACGGTTCCCGCGAGCCGTTCAACGAAGACAAGCTGCGCGCCGGCATCCTGCGGGCGCTGGAGAAGCGGCCGGTGAGCATGGAGGCCATCGAAAAGGCGGTCAACCATATCAAATCCCGCCTGCGTGCCACCGGTGAGCGTGAGGTCGCCTCCGAGCTGGTGGGCAATCTGGTGATGGATGAGCTCAAGAGTCTGGACAAGGTGGCCTATATCCGCTTTGCCTCCGTCTATCGCAGCTTCGAAGATATTCGCGAGTTCGGTGAAGAGATCGCCAAATTGGAGAAATGATGGTATCGGATGGGCAAGTGGATATCCGCTTCGCCCCTCTCTACCTCAGGACACGAAGATATTCGCGAGTTCGGCGAAGAGATCGCCAAGCTGGAGAAGTAAACCGCCATTCTCACCCATGTTGCTGCGTCCGATTACGCTGCGCTAATCGAACCTACGATACTGCGTAAAGTCGAGATGTGTTGTCAAAGGAGCCCGAATGTTTAGTCAAGATGATTACCAATGGATGAGTCGGGCCCTCGAACTGGCCCGCCGCGGCCGCTACACCACGGCCCCCAACCCCTGCGTCGGCGCCGTGCTGGTCAAAGATGGCGTGGTGGTTGGCGAAGGGTGGCATCAGAAGGCGGGCGAGCCCCATGCCGAGGTCTACGCCCTGCGCGCCGCCGGTGACAACGCCCGTGGCGCTACCGCCTATGTAACTCTCGAACCCTGTTCCCATCATGGTCGTACTCCCCCCTGCGCCGAGGCGCTGATCAACGCTGGCGTAGCGCGGGTGGTGGCGGCCATGGTCGATCCCAATCCCCAGGTGGGTGGGCGTGGCCTGCGGATGCTCTCCGAAGCGGGGATCAAGACCGATTTCGGCCTGCTGGCGAGCGAAGCCGAAGCGCTCAACCCGGGCTTTTTCAAGCGGATGCGTACCGCCTTCCCGCGGGTGACCGTCAAGCTGGGGGCCAGCCTCGATGGCCGCACCGCCATGGCGAGCGGCGAGAGCCAGTGGATCACCTCCCCGGATGCACGCCGCGACGTGCAGCGGCTGCGGGCCCGTCACGATGCGGTGCTCTCCAGCGCTGAAACCGTGCTGGCCGATGGTGCTTCCCTGACCGTGCGCTGGGACGAGCTACCCCCCTCGGTCAAGGCAAGTTATCCCAAAGAGACCCTGCGCCAGCCGCTGCGGGTCATCGTCGATTCGCAAAACCGCCTCACACCCGACTTGCCGCTGTTCCAGAGCGAGAGCCCGGTGTTGCTGGCTCGGCACAAGGCGTCCGGCGAGTGGCCCGCATGGGTGCAGCAGTTGGAGCTGCCACTGCTGGATGGCAAGCTGGATCTGGTCAGCCTCTTCATGCTGTTGGCCAAGCAGAACGTCAACTCGGTACTGGTCGAGTCGGGGCCGCGGCTCTGCGGCGCTCTGCTGGAGAAGGGGCTGGTGGATGAGCTGGTGCTCTATCAGGCACCCAAACTGATGGGTGACGAAGGGCGCGGCCTGTTCCATCTGCCGGGCCTGACCCGGCTGTTCCAGGCGCCCAAGCTCGCCATCAAGGACGTGCGCATGGTGGGGCCGGATATTCGCATTACCGCCAAAATAGCCTGATTTATCAATGTTCAAGGGGGCATAATCAGCCCCCGTCATCAGCAAGGTGATCTGCATGTTTACCGGAATTATCGAAGCGGTGGGAACCCTGGCCGAACTGCGCCGTCAGGGCGATGACATGGCCCTCACCGTCCACGCACCAGGTCTGGATTTTAGCGACGTCAAACTGGGCGACTCCATCGCCACCAACGGCGTCTGCCTCACCGTCGTGGCGCTCGGCGACAAGAGCTATACCGCCGACGTGTCGCTGGAAACCCTCTCCCGAACCGGCTTTGCCGCCGCCAAGGTGGGCGATCGGGTCAACCTGGAGAAGGCGCTGATGCCCACCTCCCGCCTCGGCGGCCATCTGGTCTCCGGCCACGTAGACGGAGTAGGGGAAGTGAAAAGCGTCTCCAGCAGCGGCCGCGCCATCGAGTACTGGGTCAAGGCGCCGGGCGAGCTCTCCCGCTATATCGCCGAGAAGGGCTCCATTGCGGTGGATGGCATCAGCCTCACGGTGAACGCGGTGCAGGGGGACCTTTTCCGTCTGACCATCGTGCCCCACACAGCCCAGGAGACCACCATCGCCAGCTGGAAGCCGGGCCGCAAGGTCAACCTCGAGGTGGATCAGATCGCCCGCTATCTGGAGCGGCTGATGATGGGGAAAAGTCAGGAGAGCAGCGCCTCGACCCTGACCATGGAGACGCTGGCCAAGGCCGGTTTTCTCTGACGGTGTGCGCTAAATCTGGCCACCAAAACGATTTTCTGTGATCCCGCTCTGATTGAAATGGAGCCGCTAGCCCCAATCTAGAGCAACATACACACGCATTTGCGTTGAGCCTGCGGGCTCAACCCCCAAGCACACTGATGGAGTAGCCCATGGCGCTGAGCACAACCCAGGAAATCATTGCCGATATCAAGGCTGGCAAGATGGTGATCCTGATGGATGACGAAGACAGGGAGAACGAAGGGGACCTCATCATGGCCGCCTCCTGCGTCCGTCCGGAGGATATCAACTTCATGGCCCGCTACGGCCGTGGCCTCATCTGCCTGACCCTGACCCGGGATCGCTGCAAGCAATTGGCGCTGCCGCTGATGGTGGATCGCAACAATGCCCAGTTTTCCACCGCCTTTACCGTCTCCATCGAGGCGGCAGAAGGGGTGACCACAGGTATCTCAGCCGCCGATCGTGCGGTGACCGTGCAGGCGGCAGTGGCGCCCAATGCCAAGGCGGCCGATCTGGTGCAGCCGGGCCATATCTTCCCGCTGATGGCGCAGGATGGCGGCGTGCTGACCCGCGCCGGCCACACCGAAGCCGGTTGCGATCTGGCTCGTCTGGCCGGTTTCGAGCCTGCCGCCGTCATCGTCGAGATCCTCAACGAAGATGGCACCATGGCGCGCCGTCCGGATCTGGAGGTGTTCGCCGAGGAGCATGGCATCAAGCTCGGCACCATTGCCGACCTTATCGAGTACCGCAACCAGCACGAGACCACGGTCGAGAAGGTGGCCGAGTGCAAGTTGCCGACCGAGTTTGGCGAGTTTGACCTCATCACCTTCCGCGACACTATCGACAATCAGGTTCACTTCGCCCTGAAAAAGGGTGAGGTGCAGGCCGATCAGCCGACCCTGGTGCGGGTTCATCTGCACGATGTGCTGAGCGATCTGCTGCTGACCGACCGCCATGCAGCCCGTAGCTGGCCGCTGCCCAAATCCATGGCCCGCATCGCTGACGAAGGCGGGGTGCTGGTGATTTTGGGGGCGGAATCCCATGGCGCCGAGCTGCTGGCTAGGGTCAAGGGTTTTGAAGCCGCCGACAAGGGGCTAGCACCGGAAGGAGCCAAGTGGCAGGGCACCTCGCGCCGGGTTGGTGTGGGTTCCCAGATCCTCAAGGCCCTTGGCGTGAGCAAGATGCGCCTGTTGAGCTCGCCGAAGAAGTACCATGCCCTCGGTGGTTTCGGTCTGGAAGTGGTTGAGTACGTCGGCGAGTAAAGGACTCAAGGTTCTACCAGAGAAGCACCATCCCCTTCCGGGTGGCTTCGGTCTGGAAGTCGTGGAATTTACCGGCGAGTAAGCGCGCCGGACTGGTTAAATCGCGATCATGGCCGTCTATTGCGGCCATGGTTTTTGTCGTGGGTCTGTTGTGCTAGAATGTGCGCACTTTTGACTCCGGCCCTTTTGATTGCACAGATACAGGATTTCCAATGAAGGTTATCGAAGGAAATATCGCCGCTCCTGAGGCGCGTGTTGCTATTGTTGTTGCCCGTTTCAACAGCTTCATCAACGACAGTCTGGTGAACGGCGCGGTGGACGTACTGAAGCGTCAAGGTCAAGTGCAGGACAGCAACCTGACACTGGTAAAAGTGCCGGGCGCGGTTGAAATGCCATTGGTCATCAAGAAGCTGGCCAAGAGTGGTCAATACGACGCCATCGTGGCGGTCGGTACTGTCATCCGTGGCGGCACCTACCACTTCGACCTGGTGGCAAACGAGAACAGCAAGGGCATGGCCCAGGTAATGATGGAATATGAAATTCCCGTTGCCTTCGGTGTGCTGACCACTGAAAACATTGAACAAGCCATCGAGCGTGCAGGTACCAAGGCGGGTAACAAGGGTGCAGAGGCTGCACTGGCAGCGCTCGAAATGATCAACGTCCTGAAAGAACTGGACGTGTAACGAGGAGAAGTACATTGAAACCGTCTGAGCGCCGTAAAGCCCGCCATTGCGCCACCCAGGCCATCTACCAGTGGCAGATGACCAAGGCTAACGTGGGTGACATCGAAGAGCAGTTCAAGATCGATCAGGACACCAAGGGTGTAGACCTGAACTATTTCCGCGATCTGCTGTTCGGGGTAGCCCTCCACTGCAGCGAGCTGGACAAGGTGTTTGCACCTTTCCTCTCCCGTCCGCTGGAAGAAGTGGACATGGTGGACAAGGCGATCCTGCGTCTGGCGACCTACGAGCTGACCCGTCGTGATGATGTACCGCCGCGCGTGGTCATCAACGAAGCGATCGAGCTGGCCAAAGCTTTTGCTGCCGATGACAGCCACAAGTTTGTCAACGGTGTACTGGACAAGGTGATCAAGTCGCTGAACAAGCGTTGATCCTGCTGTCCGTCAGCATCTAAGAGAGGAGCCAGCTTATTGCTGGCTTTTTACTGTATGGGTGAATTTGAGCTGATTGATAAGTACTTCAAGGTTCCCCACGCCCGCAAGGACGTGGTGATGGGCCCTGGAGATGACTGTGCCCTGCTGACCCTGCCCCCCGATACCCAGCTGGCGGTGAGCACCGACACTCTGGTGAGCGGCGTACACTTCTTTCCCGACATGGATCCGGTGGATCTCGGCTACAAGGCGCTGGCGGTCAATCTCTCCGATCTCGCCGCCATGGGGGCCGAGCCGCGCTGGGTGTCGCTGGCGCTGACTCTGCCTGCCATCAACGAAGGTTGGGTTGCCGGTTTTGCCGAAGGGTTTCTGGAGCTGGCCGAGTACTACAACGTGGCGCTGGTGGGCGGAGACATGACCCGCGGACCACTCTCCATCACTATCTCGGTGAAGGGATCGGTGCCTGCCGGTCGCGCCCTGATGCGCAGCGGTGCCAAAGCCGGTGACGGCATCTATGTGACCGGCACTCTGGGAGATGCCGCGCTGGCGCTCTCCCACCTGCTGGGCAAACGCACCCTCAACGAGAACCAGCTGGCTGCGGTGCTGCCACGGCTCGACCACCCCCATCCCCGTATTCTGGCCGGTCAGGCCCTGCGCGGGCTGGCGGGCAGTGCGCTGGATCTCTCCGATGGGCTGGCATCGGATCTCGGCCATATCCTCAAGGCCTCCGGCGTGCGGGCCCAGATCGATCTCGATCTGCTGCCGCTCTCACCGGTGCTGCAGGATGCGGTGAGCGAGCAGGAGGCGTGGCAACTGGCGCTGGCCGGTGGCGATGACTACGAGCTCTGCTTCACCGTACCAGAGGAGCACCGCGGCGCGCTCGATACGGCGCTGGCCCACAGCGGGGTCAAGTTCAGCCGCATCGGCCGCATCGTGGCGGGTGAGCCGGGCATCGAGTACCTGCGTGGCGACCAGGCGGTCGAGTTGCAACTGAAAGGGTGGGATCACTTCGCATGAGTTTGTTCAGGATAAAGCCCGAGCTGAAACGACTGGATCTGAAAAATCCGCTTCATTTTTTGGCGGTGGGGTTTGGTTCCGGTCTCAGCCCCAAGGCGCCGGGCACCATGGGCACCCTGGTGGCCATTCCGCTCTACCTGCTGGTGAGCGGGCTGCCGACCCAATGGTTTATCGCCTTGCTGGCGGTGGGTTTTGTTGTGGGGATCCGTATCTGCCAGAGCGCCACCGATGCCATCGGCATGCCGGATCACGGCGCCGTCGTCTGGGACGAGGTGATCGGTTTTGGCGTCACCATGATCGCAGCGCCAGCCGGTTGGGAGTGGGTGGTGGCGGGCTTCGCGCTGTTCCGGTTGTTTGATGTGCTCAAGCCTTGGCCCATCTCCTGGTTTGATCGCCGGATCCACGGTGGCCTGGGCATCATGCTGGACGATCTGATCGCCGGCCTGTTCGCCCTGTTTTGTATGCAATTACTGGCATTCTGGCTCGGTTGAGAGCCATCTTCCGGGGGATGACTGTTCTTGCATCCCCCGATTTATATCTGCTTAATTTTCATTCATCGGCATATGCTGCCGTTTATCATCCATTTCACATAAATATTCACTACTCATTCGGGGCTGGTGATTGTTTTGGAAATAGTGATAAATGCTGCTTGTTGCGTTGTTGTTGAAATTAAAGTAATGATACCAATAGATGTACGGACGCACCGGCCATTTGTGTGATGAAAATCATCATTTATCTCTGACGAATTGGTGGTTATCTGCACAAAACATTGCGGAATTGTATAACTCAATCATTTACACCCGTGGTCAAACCGTCTAAGTTACTCGCGGGTTATTCCAAAAAAATGCAAAAAACCCGCCCGGATCGCTGGTTTCGCTGCCTCATGGATTGAGCAAATATTGCCCAAGGTAACAACCGGCATCTGCGGCTGATTTACGGACGAATTATTTGGGACGGATGTCCCCCGCAGAGGTAAACATGTCCTTGCTCGAAGTAAAGAACTTGCGGATCGAGTACCCCTCCCGCTACGGGGTACTGGCCGCGGTGAAGGATCTCTCTTTCTCTATCGAAAAGGGTGAGATTGTCGGGGTGGTCGGTGAATCCGGCGCCGGCAAGTCCACCATCGGCAACGCCGTTATCGATCTCCTGAGCCCGCCGGGTCGCATCGCCCGTGGTGATATCTATCTCAATGGCGAGCTCATCTCCGGCAAGAGCCAGAACGAGATGCGGGCCATCCGTGGCTCCCGTATCGGGTTCATATTCCAGGACCCCATGACCTCCCTCAACCCGCTGTTCACCGTTGAGCATCAGCTGGTGGAGACCATTCTGGCCAATACCGACCTCTCTCGCGAAGCCGCTTTTGCCAAGGCATTGGAGCTGATGGGGGCAGTGGGGATCCCGAGTCCGGAGCTGCGCATCAAGCAGTACCCACACCAGTTTTCCGGTGGCATGCGTCAGCGGGTGGTTATCGCCATCGCGCTCTCCTGCGATCCGGAGCTGATCATCGCCGATGAGCCGACCACGGCGCTCGACGTCTCCATTCAGGATCAGATCCTCCAGCTTATCCGCGCCCTCTGCAAAGAGCGTCAGGTGGGCTGCATGCTGGTGACCCACGATATGGGGGTGGTCTCCAACGTGACCGACAAGGTGGCGGTGATGTATCGCGGCGATCTGGTGGAGTTCGGCCTGACCGAACAGGTGCTGGGCAGCCCCAATCACCCCTACACCCGCAGCCTCATCTCGGCGGTCCCCCGCTCTGACGTGAAGCTGGTGCGCTTCCCGCTGGTCTCCTATATCGAGGATGCCAGTGCGCCGGATACCAATATCGACCTCAAGACCCACTGGCTCGGCCAGAGTCAGGACGAGCGTGCCTATGAAGGGGCGCTGCTGCGGGTGGAGAACGTCGATCTGAAGTTCGTCACCAAGGACTCCATCTTCCCGAGCCGCCGCCAGTATGTGCGCGCCTGCAACAACATCAGCTTCGAGATCTTCGAAGGGGAGACCTTCGGTCTGGTGGGGGAGTCGGGCTCCGGCAAATCGACCATTGCCCGCGCCATCACCGGTCTCTATCCGCCTGATACCGGCAAAATCTTCTTTGAGGGGATCGATCTGACCGCCCTCAAGAGCGAGCGCGAGCGTCGCCCACTGCGTCGCCAGATGCAGATGGTGTTCCAGAACCCCTATTCGTCGATGAACCCGCGGATGAAGGTGCGCGACATCATTGCCGAGCCGATCCGCTTCCATCAGCTGGCGAGCAGCGAGAGCCAGATTGAGGGGATTGTCGGCGATCTGCTGGATCACGTGGGTCTCGGTCGTGGTGCTGGCCTCAAGTATCCCCACGAGTTCTCTGGCGGCCAGCGCCAGCGCATCTCCATTGCCCGCGCCCTGGCCACTCGCCCGCGCTTCCTTATCTGCGACGAGCCGACCTCGGCGCTGGATGTGTCGGTGCAGGCCCAGATCCTCAACCTGCTCAAGGATCTGCAGCAGGAGCTCAAGCTCACCATGCTGTTTATCAGCCACGATCTGCCGGTGATCCGCCAGATGTGCGACCGCATCGGAGTGATGCAGCACGGCCATTTGGTGGAAGTGGCCGAGACCGAGAAACTCTTTACCAATGCCGAGCATGAGTACAGCCGCAAGCTGATCTCCCTCATGCCGGAGTTCAAGGGAATGTCCCGCGAGGGGCTGGAAATCGCAAGCTAGGAGAGCGCCGGTGCGCCGGTCTGCTTGTCAAAAAAAGTGTCATAAGAAAGCCAAAAGCATGGAGAACAAGATGAAGAAAGGATTGTCCAAGATTGCCCTGGCGCTGTTTGCCGCCGGTTTCGCCTTCAGTGTCTCAGCCGCTGATATCAAGGTGGGTGTCGCTTCTGACGCCACTTCGCTGGATCCGCAGGAGCAGCTCTCCGGTCAGACCCTGGAGATGTCGCACCTGGTATTCGATCCCCTGATGCGTTACACCCAGGACTTGCAGTTCGAGCCCCGTCTGGCCGAGAAGTTCGAGCGTGTCGATGACAAGACTGTCCGCTTCCACCTGCGCAAAGGGGTCAAGTTCCACTCCGGTAACGACTTCACCGCAGACGACGTGGTGTGGACCGTCAACCGCCTGAAATCCTCCGTCGACTTCAAGGCGATCTTCGATCCCATCAGCGAAGTGAAGAAGGTAGATGACTACACCGTCGATCTGATCACCGCCAAGCCGTTCCCGCTGGTGCTGCAGACCGTCACCTACATCTTCCCGATGGACTCCAAGTTCTACACCGGCAAGACCGAAGCGGGCAAAGACAAGGCCGAGATCGTCAAGAATGGTGACTCCTTTGCCTCGACCAATGTCTCCGGTACTGGCCCGTTCACCGTAAAGTTCCGCGAGCAGGGTGTGAAGCTGGATTATGCCCGCAACGCCAACTACTGGGATAAAGCCTCCAAGGGTAACGTCGAGAACCTGACCGTGGTGCCGATCAAGGAAGATGCGACCCGTGTTGCAGCCCTGCTGGGTGGCGATGTGGACATGATCTATCCGGTTGCGCCGAACGATCTGGAGCGCGTGAAGAATGGCAAGGACTCCCAGCTGGTCACCCTGTCCGGTACCCGCGCCATCATCATCGAGCTGAACCAGAACACCAACCCGGCACTGAAAGACAAGCGTGTACGTCAGGCCATCAACTACGCCATCAACCAGGTGGGTATCGTCGAGAAGATCAACAAGGGCTTCGGTACCCCTGCTGGTCAGCTGAGCCCGAAAGGCTATGCCGGTCACAACGAGGCGCTGGTACCCCAGTATGATCTGGCCAAGGCCAAGGAGCTGATGAAAGAGGCCGGTTACGAGAAAGGCTTCAAGATGACCTTCATCTCCCCGGCTGCCCGCTACGTCAACGATGTCAAGATTGCCCAGGCTGTTTCTGCCATGCTGGCCAAGATCAACATCAAGGTGGATCTGAAGACCATGCCGGTGGCCCAGTACTGGCCTGAGTTTGACAAGTGCGCCGCGGACATGCAGCTGATTGGCTGGCACTCCGACACCGAAGATACCGCGAACTTCTTCGAGTTCCTGACCTTCACCAAGGACGCCAAGACCGGTATGGGTCAGTACAACTGCGCCGGTTATGCCAACGCCGAAGCTGACAAGCTGGTGATGGATGCCAACGCCGAGACCGATCCGGCCAAGCGTGCCGAGATGCTGAAAAAGGTCGAAGCCATGCTGATCGAAGATGCTGCCTACGTGCCGTTGCATTGGGAAGATCTGGCCTATGGCGCCAAGAAGAACGTCGACATCAAGCCGGTGGTCAACGTGATGAACTTCCCTTACCTGGGTGACCTGGTGGTCAGCAAGTAAGAGAACGTCGCAAGGAAGGACGGGGCGGGGTGGTCAGCTGGCCACTCCGCCCACTAACAGAAGCCTGTGCCACGACACAGGCCACGTAGAAGGACAAGCATGTTTACATTCCTGCTGAAACGGTTCTATCAGGCCGTGATAGTGATGTTCGTCATCAGCCTGGTCGCCTTCTCCATCCAGGACAACCTGGGTGATCCGTTGCGCGAGCTGGTGGGACAATCCGTCTCCGAAGCCCAGCGTCACGAGTTGCGCGAGAAGATGGGCCTTAACGATCCCTTCCTCATCAAATACAGCCGCTTTTTGAAAAATGCGGTGCATGGGGATTTGGGCACCTCCTATTTCTTCAAGCGACCCGCTCTCGAGGTGATCCTCGACAAGCTGGTGGCTACCCTTGAGCTGGTGTTTGCCGCCGCGCTCATCATCGTGGTGGTCTCCATTCCACTCGGTGTCTATTCGGCGATCCGCCCGCGCAGCATTCCCACCAAGATCATCATGGCAGGGAGCAGTATCGGTATCTCGATCCCGGTATTTTTGACCGCCATCATGCTGATGTACCTCTTCTCCATCCAGCTGGGCTGGCTGCCGGCCTATGGCCGCGGCGAGACCCGTAACCTGCTGGGCTGGGAGTCGGGCTTCTTTACCTGGGACGGCATCCTGCACCTGATCCTGCCCGCGGTGTCGCTCTCTTCCATCATGCTGCCGCTGTTTATCCGGTTGGTGCGCTCCGAGATGCTGGAGCAGCTCTCCTCCGAATACGTCAAGTTCGCCCGAGCCAAGGGGCTGGACAACAACAAGGTCTACTATCAGCACGCTCTGAAGAACACCATGCTGCCGGTCATTACCGTCGGCGGGGTGCAGATCGGCACCATGGTGGCCTACACCATTCTGACCGAGAGCGTGTTCCAGTGGCCGGGCACCGGCTTCCTGTTCCTTGAGGCGATCCACCGGGTCGATACGCCCCTCATCACCGCCTACGTCATCTTCGTGGGACTGATCTTCGTGGTGACCAATACCCTGGTCGATCTGCTCTACGGGTTGATTAACCCGACCGTTAACCTGACCGCCAAGGGGTAACAGATGACTAATGCTGTAACTGCAAGCCCAAGCCGTTGGGCACGATTTAAGAACTCTGACATCGTCTACTACTTCCTGCGGGACAAGGTAGCCATGTTCAGCTTTGCGGTGTTCGTGGTATTTGTGCTGGCGGCGCTGCTGGCGCCCTGGCTCGCCCCGCACAACGTCTATGACCAGACCAGTTTTGATCTGATGGATGCCGAGTTGCCCCCCTCCTGGCTGGAAGGCGGCGAGGAGCGTTTCTGGCTCGGTACCGACAACCAGGGGCGGGATATCTGGAGCACCATTCTCTATGGCGCCCGTATCTCCCTCACCATCGGCCTGTTTGCGGTGGCGCTGCAGCTGGTGCTCGGTATCGTCATCGGTCTGATTGCCGGTTACTTCGGTGGCCGCATCGACAACCTGTTGATGCGCTTTGCCGATGTGCAGCTGTCGTTCTCCACCATGATGGTGGCGATCATCATCTCTGCCATCTTTCAGGCAACCTTTGGCTCCGAGTTCTACTCGAAGTTCGCCATCATGATGCTGGTGGTGATCATCGGTATTGCAGAGTGGCCGCAGTACGCCCGTACTGTGCGCGCCTCTGTGCTGGCGGAGAAGAAGAAGGAGTATGTGGAAGCGGCCAAGGTGATGGGGTTCCGCGCCCCGCGCATCATGTTCCGCCACATTCTGCCCAACTGCCTGTCGCCCATTCTGGTGATCTCCACCGTGCAGGTGGCCAACGCCATCATGAGCGAGGCGGCGCTCTCCTTCCTCGGGCTGGGAATGCCGGTTGATCAGCCCTCGCTCGGTTCGCTTATCAGCGTCGGCTTCAACTACATCTTCTCCGGCTCCTGGTGGATCACCGCCTTCCCGGGTATCTGTCTGGTGGTGCTGGTGCTGGTCATCAACCTGCTGGGTGACTGGCTGCGGGATGTGTTTAACCCCAAGATCTACAAAGGTTAACGCGGGCTGATTCTGAGGCGCCGAGTCGCAGCTGTCAGAGCATTTGGATAAAAAAATCCGAAACCGGTTTAGCCGGTTTCGGATTTTTATTGGTCTTGAGCATACAGCTTGTTGATTGCGCACCCATCAATAGTGCGGCGGCGGGGTCTCTTCGGCCATGCTGGCAATCTGGCTGGGCTGTACGCTTTGTAGTTTGTCGATCAGCAGCTGGATCTGGTATTTGAGCCGATCGAGTTCACGGCCCTGGGTGGTTACCTCGTCGTTGAGCTGCTCTATGGTGTACTCCGCATAGGCGAGACGGGTTTCCAGGGTTTCGATGCGATCGTTAAGTTGCTGACTCATGGGCCTTCGGGTCCTTACTTGATTGTCCAGATTTCGGCCAGACCACTGGAGCTGGCACTGACAAGGTGGCTATTGTCGCGCAAAGCGACGCCGTAGACCACTGCGCTGGGCGGTTTCACCTTGGGTTGCGGCGAGACGCGCCAGCTCTGCAGCAGGGCACCATCGCTCACTTGCCACAGGGATAGCTGACGGGAAGGGGCGCCGGTGATGAGCCACTTGCCATCGTTGGCAAAGCGGGCGCTGGTGTAGACCTCGAAGCGGTGATCATATTGCAGCTGACTCACCTCCTTGCCGGTTTTCAGATCCCAGATGCTGGCCCGGCTGCTGTCGGCGGTGAAGGCGTAGCGGCCGCTCGGCTCCAGTCTGGCCATGATCACCCGGCCACCATGGTTGAAGCGCCAGATCACCTGCCCGCTACGGGTATCCCACAGATAGGCGCTATAGTCGTTGCCGCCGGTCAGGGCGTAGCGACCGTTGGCGGAGAGATCCACCGTATTGACCTGTTCGGTGTGCCCCAGAAACTGCAGGCGACGACCACTTCGGGTATCGAGCCACTCGGCCTTGCCATCTTCCCGCCCGATCAGCACATAACGACCGTCGGCAGAGAGCGCGATGTCCCTCAGCCTGGATTCAGGAAGTGAGTAGTAGCCTTGTGATTGCCCGTCGTTCAGCCGCCAGGTAGCAAAGGTGTCTGGGGTGGCGGTGACGGCATGGCTGTTGCCTTCGGAAAAGCGGGTAATGAATACCAGATCTTCCGCAGAGTCGGATTGCTTCCAGCGCCAGCGTTGACGGTTCTGTTCCAGATCCCAGACGATGATGCCCTGGCTGATGCTGGAGACGATGGCCTGCTTGCCATCACTGGAGAGATCTGCGGTCAGCAGACCCGTGCTGGCGAGGGTCATTTGCTGGTTGGGTTGGGAGCTTTGCTCGCAACCGGTGAGCATTAAACAGAGGCTCACCAGATAAATGGCACTTTTTATCATTTTTGCGGTCTCACGCTTTTGTTACCTGCGATCACGGCGTTAGTATAAGGCGCTTATCACGATAAACCTCTCATTTCACGATGGAACCGAGAGCGGTATTTGGAGTTTGGAGAAACTGATGAACAAATTTCTGAAGGTGTCCCTGTTGGCGGCGGCCGTTGCCGTCGGTCTGACTGCTTGCCAAAAAGACGAGAAGCCTGCTGCGGCCAATACCGCCGAAGTGAAGGCTGAAGCCAGCAAGCCGGCAGAGGCGACCAAGGCCGAAGCCAAGAGCTTTGAAGAGCAATCTGGCTACGCAATTGGCCTCTCCATGGGTCGTTACATCGCCAATACCCTGGAGCGTCAGCAGGAACTGGGCATCAAACTGGACAACGCCGTGATCCTGAAAGGGGTGACTGACGGTCTGGGCAAAGAAGCCAAGATGACTGATGAAGAGATCCAGAAGGTACTGCAGGATTATGACGCCAAGATCAATGAGCTGACCAAGGCCAAGGCCGAGAAAGATGCCGTTGAGAATCTGAAGAAGGGCGAAGAGTTCCTGGCTGCCAACGCCAAGAAAGAGGGTGTTAAGAGCACTGAATCCGGCCTGCAATACGTGGTCGAGAAGATGGGCACTGGCGCCAAGCCGAAATCTACCGATATCGTCAAGGTTCACTACACCGGTACCCTGACCGACGGCACCAAGTTCGACAGCTCCGTCGATCGCGGCGAGCCGGCTACCTTCCCGCTCAACCAGGTTATCCCGGGTTGGACTGAAGGTGTTCAGCTGATGCCGGTTGGCTCCAAGTTCAAGTTCTTCCTGCCGTCCAAGCTGGCTTATGGCGAGCACGGTGCAGGCTCCATCCCGGCGAACGCCGTGCTGGTGTTTGACGTTGAGCTGCTGGCTATCGAGAAGCCGACTGCAGACGACGCCAAGAAGTAATCCCTTCTTGTAGTTAAAAACGGCTCCTTAAGGAGCCGTTTTTACTTGTGTATTCCCTGCAATCGCGGGATAACAGAGCTGTCTTGGCGTTGGGTTTGCGCGCGAAAATAAGGCAAAATAGATCGCAGAATCAAATACAAGGATGAGTCCAGTGGCTGAAAATAAATCGCGTGTCCTGCTGGTGGAAGATACCCGTAGTCTGGCGGTGGTCTATGAACAGTACCTGCGCCAGGAGGGGTATGAGGTGGTGCTGGCCGATTGTGGTCAGCAGGCGTTGGCGCAGTTGCTGGCAAGTCCTCCCCCCGTGGTGCTGCTGGATCTGGAGCTGCCGGATATGTCCGGTATGGATATTCTGCAGATGATCACCGAACAGCAGTTGCCCTGCTCGGTGGTGGTGATCACCGCCCACGGCTCGGTGGATGTGGCGGTGGAGGCGATGCGCCTCGGTGCCTTCGATTTTCTGACCAAGCCGTTTGACAGCAAGCGGCTCTGCGCCACCGTTCGCAATGCCTTGAAACACCAGCAGTTGAGCTCGCTGGTTGCCCACTATCGGGAGAACTTCGAGCGCAGCTCGTTTTTCGGCTTTATCGGTGCCTCCATGTCGATGCAGGCGGTCTATCGCATCATCGAGAGCGCTGCGCCCAGCAAGGCGACCGTCTTTATCACTGGCGAAAGCGGCACCGGCAAAGAGGTGTGTGCCGAGGCGATTCACCAGTGCAGTCCCCGCAGCGAACAGCCCTTTATTGCCCTCAACTGCGCCGCCATTCCCCACGATTTGATGGAGAGCGAGATCTTCGGTCATGTGAAGGGCTCTTTTACCGGCGCCCAGGGGGATCGCAAGGGGGCGGCCAGTCTGGCCGATGGTGGCACCCTGTTTCTCGACGAGATCTGCGAGATGGATCTCGACCTGCAGAGCAAGCTGCTGCGCTTCATCCAGACCGGCACAGTGCAGCGAGTCGGCAGCGGCAAGCTCGAGACGGTGGATGTGCGCTTTATCTGCGCCACCAACCGGGATCCGCTGGTGGAGGTGAAAGCGGGCCGTTTTCGCGAGGATCTCTACTATCGGCTCCACGTCATTCCCCTCACTCTGCCGCCGCTGCGGGAGCGGGGCGAGGATATCCTGCTGCTGGCGCGTACCCTGCTGCAGAGCTACGCCAAGGAGGAGAACAAACGCTTCAAGGATTTCGATGTCGAGGCGGCACGAGTGCTGCTCGACTACCCCTGGCCTGGCAACGTACGCGAGCTGCAAAACGTGGTGCGCAATATCGTGGTGCTCAACGACAAGGAGCTGGTGAGCCCGGATATTCTGCCGCCACCGCTCAATGGGGTTCGTCCCCAGCTGCCGGCTGCGATTGCGGCAGCGGTGGCATCGGCTCCGGCAGCCACCGGGGTGGCCAACGGGCCAATTCGTCCGCTCTGGCTGGTGGAGAAAGAGGTGATCGAACAGGCCATCGCCAGCTGTGACGGCAACATTCCCAAGGCGGCGGCCCTGCTCGAGATCAGCCCCTCCACCATTTATCGTAAAAAGCAGGGGTGGGAGGAGTCCAATCGGGCCTGAACCATCTTGCCAGCAGAGAGGGCGGCTAGCGTGCCGCCCTTGCTATTTTGGGGGATCAGAGTTTGGCGAGGTGTTTGAGGCGGGCCAGTCGCTCCCCCTCGTTGGCGCTGAACCAGCGGTCCTGCGACAACAGAAACCAGGCGCGGGAGAAGTATTCCGCGGCCAGCGGATCGTCCAGCACCAAGGCATTCTCCCCCAGCTCCTCGAACAGATAACCATCCTCTGGTTCGCCAGCCTCGGCCATATCGGCCTTGAGCTGGTGCAGCTCTGCCAGTGCCTGCTGGTGCTGACCCTGGGCCCGGGTCAGGCGAGCCAGACTCCAGCGAGCGATAAACGCCTTGGCCGGCTGGTTATGTTGCAGATGCCAGGCCAGGCACTTCTGTTGCTGGATTTTCGCCTCATCAAAGCGGCCCAATTCGAACAGGGTCCAGCCCTGATTGTTGTAAAGGGGGGCAAGCCAGCCACGCACCTTCTCGTCACTGCTGCGTTCCGCCAGCTCCATCGCCAGTTGATGCCAGCGGCTCTGCTCTTCCAGTGGTGCGGCGATGGCGATCATGTGAGCGGCGTCGATGGCGAGATAGGTTTCTTTCTCCTTGAGCCCCCATTGCCAGGCTTGTTCAAACAGCGGTTTGGCACTGGCTTTGTCGCCCGCCGAGTTAAAGGTGCGGCCTCGCTCCAGCAGGGCCCTGATCCGCGCTCTGGGGGTTTTATCTGTGAGGCGAGGCTCTATCTCGTCGAGCAGCTGATGGGCTTCGGCAAACTGGCGCTGCAGTGAATGGGTGCGGGCAATTTGGGTCAGCAACTCCAGTTCGAGTTGCAGGTCGGCGGCGGCACGCGCTTCGGGAAGAAGGGTGTGAAAACGCAGGGCGCTGGCGGCGGGATCCTGATAATCCCACAGCGCCATGAAATCGGGCGGATTGTCCATCTGGCCTCCTTGCTGGTTATCCTGTCACCAAGATGCCTGCAGGCCATTGTTTGTACAAGGGGTGCCCGTCACAGAGCGCCCCTTGAGTCATGTTAACGGCTGTGGCCGGTTGGTCAGTAGACCATGGCCAGGCTCATCAGCATCAGACCGAGGGCGGCAAAGGCCCCCTCTTTGATGGCGAGCCGTGGCACCAACGCCTTGGGCAGGGCCGGGAACAGGCTCAGGGCAAAGCCAAGGCCCGGCATCAACCAGTGGAATGCCGGATCACGCAGGGCGGGATCGGCGGCACCGTTGATGATGATCAGCAAAATAAACAGGGTGAAGGCGGGGAGGATAAACCAGCGTACCCCGCCGGCGGCGACCGCCCGCAGCGGCGAAATGCGATAGAGCAGCATGGTCACAAGGAACAGTACAAAAGGGGCCAGCAGATAGAGCGGAGCGGGGTTCATAACATCTTTCCTGAAAACTGATCGTCAAAAAACCGGTTGTCCGGTGCAAGAGGCGCGGGATTTAATCACTCTTCGCAGGTAATCACCAGCAGCTCGGGCCCGGGCTGTGAAGAGGATCCCGGATAAAGGTTTGCTAGCGCGTCTTAGTGCAACCAGAAACAGGCTGCCGCAAATCCCAGCCAGCTCAGCACCAGCAAGATCCAGGGCAGGGGATGCTGATGGCTTACTTCAACCAGCTCCAGCTGATCGTCTTGATCTGCGGGTTGTGGAGCGCCCTGTGGCTGCCTGGCTTTGGCCTGCAATTTTTTCTGGCGGCTCGCTTCGCGGGCCCGCGCCTTCATCTGTTTCTTGTATTCGTCGATGCCTTTCTGGATCCCTTGCGCGATAAGCTGGGTCTGCTCCTTGGTCTGCCCCGGCTTCTGGTTGGCACGGGCAATTTTCATCGCCTCCTGCTGGGTCTCGGGGGAAATCTTGTCGTACTTGGCCATCAAATCATCTCCTCGGGCATGGCTGGCTGGGGAGTATGCCATAAAGGCGCGTCCGGGTGGCGCCTCCTTGGTGCGGGAGGGACGCAAGTGAGTGACTGCTCAACAAAAAACCTGATAAATCAGCAGGAAGCCGGATGTTGGGCCGAAGATCACAATTAGCAGAATTTGTGAGTCATCGATGAAAAACGGTCATCTGTTGTTTGTTATATTGGCGCCCGACCCGCTGGACAGGGTTGATAAATAACAAAACAATCAAGGTGATATGGAAATGAATAATAACTTTATCAAAGGCGGCGTGGCACTGGCCGTGCTTGCTGCACTGACTGGCTGTAATACCTCGACCAATGACACCGTTGCACCCTGCACCGAAAATGTCTGCAAACTGACCATACTGCACACCAACGATACCCACGGCCGTTTCTGGCACAACGCTGAAAATGAGTACGGTATGGCTGCCCAGAAGACTCTGGTCGAACAGCTGCGTGCCGATGCCAAGGCTGCTGGCAGTGACGTACTGGTTCTCTCCGGTGGTGATGTGAATACCGGCGTGCCGGAGTCCGATCTGCAGGATGCCGAGCCTGACTTCATGGCGATGAACAACATTCGCTACGATGCCATGGCGGTGGGCAACCATGAATTCGACAACCCCCTCAGCGTGCTGGAGAAGCAGCGCAAGTGGGCCCAGTTCCCTATGCTCTCGGCCAACATCTATGACAAGGCCAGTGGCAAACACTACTTTGACCCCTACAAGGTGTTCAAGCTGGAGAGCGGTCTCAAGGTCGCCGTACTGGGTCTGACCACCGAGGATACCGCCCAGCTGGTGGATCCCAACAACGTGCAGACCCTGGAGTTCCGCGATCCGACCAGCGAGGCGGCCAAACTGGGCCAGCAGATCCGCAGCAACAAGGAGGCCAATCTGGTCTTCGCCATCACTCACATGGGCCATTACGAGAATGGTCAGCACGGCAGCAATGCGCCGGGCGATGTAGAGATGGCTCGTGCACTGCCGGCAGGGACTCTGGATGCCATCATTGGTGGCCACTCCCAGAATCCGGTCTGTATGGAGCCGGGCACCACCAACAAGTACGCCAATTTCAAACCGGGTGATAACTGCCAGCCAGATCAGCAGAACGGTACCTGGATCATGCAGGCTCACGAGTGGGGCAAGTATGTGGGCCGTGCCCAGTTTGAGTACCAGAATGGCAAATTGACCCTGACCAGCTATGACCTGATCCCGGTCAACCTGATCAAGCGCAACGCCAAGGGCGAGGCGATCGATGCCAACGGCGCCGTGACCAAGGATCCAGCCAAGATGCAGTTCGTACAGGACGAGATCACCAAGGATCCCGAGCTGTATAACACCCTGCTGGGTTATCAGGAGAAAGGTCAGCAAGAGTTGAATGTCGTCATTGGCTCGGCAGATGGCTTGCTGGTTGGTGATCGCAACTCGGTTCGCAACAAGCAGACCAACCTGGGTCGCCTCATCACCACTGCGACCAGCAGCAAGCTGGGTGTCGACTTTGGTATCGTCAACTCAGGCGGTGTGCGCGACAGCATCCCGGCCGGTGATATCACCTACCGCAGCGTGCTGCTGGTGCACCCGTTTGGCAACACGGTCAACAAGGCTGTCATGAAGGGAAGCGATCTGGCGACCTATCTGGGCCAGGTGGCAAGCAAGACTCGCAATACCGGTGGTTATGCCCAGTTTGGCGGTATCAACATGGCGGTAGATTGCCAGGCCAAGAGCGTCAATATCACCAGTATCGGTGGCAAGGCGTTTGATCCGGCAGCAACCTACAGCTTCGCGATCCCGAGCTTCAGCGCCTCTGGTGGTGACGGCTATCCGAAGATCGATACCATCAATGCCGGCTTGGTGGATGCAGCCGTGCTGAAAGAGTTCATCGAGATCAAGAAGGTGATCAACGTGGCCGATTATCAACCGTCCAATGAGGTGACCTATCTGAACTCAACATCTGCCGAAGGGTGTAACTAAGAGCTGTCGATTCGGTATCGTCACAACAGTAGTCACACTCTGCTGTCATCTTAAAAAAATCCCCAGGCATTACCTGGGGATTTTTTCGAACCGTTACTGAATTTTCCTGTCTATTGCATCACATCATGGTGACACGCACTTTCTGAGCTGTTCGTGTCTCGTCAGGCTTGCAGCCAGCTTTCGATGCTGCGCTGGATGCCAGCATCGTCCAGACCGAGCAGGGCATAGATCTCCTGCTGGGTGCCCTGTTCGACGAAGCGATCCGGCAGGCCGAGGTTGAGCACCGGCTTGCACTGTTTGCTGCGCATCAGCAGTTCGTTCACCGCCGAACCGGCGCCGCCCATGATGGCGTTGTCTTCGATGGTGACGAAGTGATCGTGGCTGGCCGCCAGCGACAGCACCAGCGCCTCATCCATCGGCTTGACGAAGCGCATATCCACCAGGGTGGCATCCAGTGCTTCGGCCGCCGCTTTCGCGTGGTGCAGCAGGGTGCCAAAGGCCAGAATAGCTGTGCCTTTGCCCTCTCGAATAATGCGTCCCTTGCCAAGCTCCAGTGCCTGCATCTCTGACGAGATGGGCGTATCGCTCAGGCTGCTGCCGCGCGGGTAACGTACTGCGGCAGGGCCCTGATGGATATAGCCGGTATAGAGCATCTGGCGGCACTCGTTCTCATCAGATGGCGTCATCACTACCATGTTGGGCACGGTGCGCAGGAAGCTGATGTCGAACGCCCCCTGATGGGTCGGGCCATCGGCGCCCACCAGACCGGCCCGGTCGATGGCGAATAGCACCGGCAGATCTTGCAGCGCTACGTCGTGGATCACCTGATCGTAGGCGCGCTGCAGGAAGCTCGAATAGATAGCCACCACCGGCTTCTTGTCGGCGATGGCAAGACCCGCAGCGAACGTGACTGCATGCTGCTCGGCAATGGCCACATCGAAGTAGCGATCCGGATACTGCTGGCTGAATTTCACCAGCCCGGAACCTTCGCGCATGGCGGGGGTGATGCCAACCAGCTTCTCGTCTTTGGCAGCCATGTCGCACAGCCACTGGCCAAAGATGGCGGAGAAGGTGGGTTTGGCGCTGCTCGCCTTGGGCAGGGAGCAATCGTCAGGATTGAACTTGGGCACGGCGTGATAACCGATAGGGTCTTTCTCCGCCGGCTCGTAACCCTTGCCCTTCTTGGTCTTGACGTGCAGCAGCTGCGGGCCCTTGAGGTTGCGCATGTTGCGCAGGGTCTCGACCAGCGCCTCGATATCGTGACCGTCGATGGGGCCGATATAGTTGAAGCCGAACTCCTCGAACAGGGTGCCGGGCACCACCATCCCCTTGAGGTGCTCTTCGGCCCGCTTGGCCAGCTCCTTGACCGGCGGCAGACCCGCCAGCACCTTCTTGCCACCTTCGCGGATGGTGGTATAGAGCTTGCCGGACATGACCCGGGCCAGATGGTTGTTCAGCGCCCCGACATTCTCGGAGATGGACATCTCGTTGTCGTTGAGGATCACCAGCATGTCTTTATGGACATCGCCGGCGTGGTTGAGCGCTTCAAAGGCCATCCCTGCGGTAATGGCACCGTCACCGATCACCGCCACCACCTTGCGACCCAGCCCTTCACTCTCGGCGGCGACCGCCATACCGAGCGCCGCACCGATGGAGGTGCTGGAGTGGCCGACGGAGAGCACGTCATACTCGCTCTCGCCACGCCAGGGGAAGGGGTGCAGGCCATCCTTCTGCCGGATGGTGTGGATCTGGTCACGGCGCCCAGTCAGGATCTTGTGGGGATAGGCCTGATGGCCCACATCCCAGATCAGCCGATCGAACGGGGTGTTGTAGACGTAGTGCAGGGCGACGGTCAGTTCGACCGTGCCGAGACCGGAGGCAAAGTGTCCGCTGGAGCGGCTGACTGAGCGCAGCAGATATTCGCGCAGCTCGTTGCACAGCACCGGCAGCCGATCTTTGGGCAAGGAACGCAGCTCGACCGGAGTGTCCGCGAGGGCCAGGTTGGGGAAATTGCTAATATCAACGCTCATATTGTTACTGTTATCCAGCGTTTAGTGGGTTCGCTCGATGATGTAATCGGCAAACGCTTCCAGAATGTCGGTATTGTAGGGCAAGGATTGCAGGGCTGTTAAGGCTTTCCCATGCAGTTCGCGAGCCAGCTCACGGGCATTTTCGAGTCCGAGCAGGGCCGGATAGGTACTTTTCTCCAGCGCCAGGTCAGAACCTTGCGGCTTGCCCAGGGTGGCGGTATCACCTGTGATGTCGAGGATGTCATCCTGCACCTGAAAGGCGAGGCCAATCGCGGCGGCATAGGTTTGCAGGGCAGCCAGCGTGTCGTCATCGACATCGGCTTTGCACAGGGCGCCGAGCGTCACGGCGCATTCAATCAGCGCACCGGTCTTGTGGCGGTGTACCTGCTCCAGTTCGGCAAGCGTGATCTGGCGCCCTTCGGCCTGCAGATCCAGCGCCTGACCGCCACACATACCCAGATAGCCGGAGGCACGGGCGAGGGTACTCAGCATCCGCACCCGGTTGGCCATCAAGGTATCGGGCATGGGGTGATCGGCCAGAATGGAGAACGCCAGGGTCTGCAGCGCATCACCGGCCAGAATAGCGGTTCCTTCGTCAAACGCCTTGTGAACGGTTGGCTGACCACGACGCAGGTCGTCGTTATCCATGGCGGGCAGGTCATCGTGTAGCAGGGAGTAAGCGTGGATGCACTCCACGGCAGCCGCGGGGCCATCCAGCAGTTCGCTCTTGACGCCCAGCATCTCGCCGACCGCGTAGACCAGAAACGGGCGAACCCGCTTGCCGCCCAGCAGCAGGCCATAACTCATGGCATCGCGCAGGCGCGGCGCCATGGCGGGCAAGGATTCAAGTTGTGCTGACAGACAGTCGTCAATACGCTGACGATGCAGACGGGAAAAATGGTCCAGCGCCACTCACTCCTCTCCTTGTTCTGGCTGGAAGGGGGCGAGCTGGTCACTGCCATCGGCTTGACTGAGCAGGATCTGGATCTTCTGTTCGGCCAGTTCCAGCTTCTGCTGACCGGCCCGTACCAGATGAACGCCCTGCTCGAACTGCTTGAGTGCCTCTTCCAGGGGTAGGGAACCTTGTTCCAGCTGATGAACGATGGTTTCCAGCTCTTCCAGAGTGGCATCAAAACTCAGACGGTCGATTTTTTTACTGGCCATGTCCATCCTCGGGGATTGAAAAAAACGGCTTATATTAACATCGACCGTCCACAGGGGGGAGGCAGAAAAGCATTGCCCCCTCAAACTCTCGCTAAACTGGCCGATAATGAGCCATCATTCTCAGTGGATGCATGCTTGCCGCATGGGTCGCAATAGCAGAAAATTCAACAGACTATAAATAGACATAAGAACCGGTGACAGGAGTAGGGACGTGGATCTAGGCAGTCTGATAGGGATAGTGCTGGGTTTCGGGGTGGTGGTGTACGGCATGCTGCTGGGTGGCCCCATGAGCATGTATGTTGATATGCCATCGGTCTACATCACTGTATTGGGATCAATCTTCATCGCCATGATGAAGTTCAACCTTGGCCAGTTCCTGATGGCATTCAAGGTGGCGGGTAAAGCCTTTATGTACAAGGGCGACAAGCTTGAAGACCTGATTACCAAAGCCGTTGAACTGGCTGACGCGGCTCGCAAAGGGGGCTTTCTTGCGCTGGAGGCCGCAGAGATCCCCAATGCATTTATGAAAAAAGGGATCGATATGCTGGTGGATGGTCACGATGCCGAAGTGGTGCGCGCCGTGATGGAAAAGGATATCGACCTGACAGCCGAGCGCCATGTCATTGCCATCAAGGTCTTCCGTACCCTTGGGGATCTGGGCCCTGCCATGGGGATGATAGGTACGTTGGTGGGTCTGGTGGCCATGTTGGCCAACATGAGTGACCCCAAGTCGATCGGGCCGGCGATGGCGGTGGCCTTGCTTACCACCCTGTACGGTGCGATAGAGGCCAATATGTTGGCGATCCCGATTGCCGACAAGCTGGAGCTGCGCAGCGGAGAGGAGAAGCTCAGTCGTACCCTGATCCTTGATGCCATTATGGGGATTCAGGATGGCCAGAACCCGCGGGTGATCCAGTCCATGCTGCAAAACTATCTGAACCAGTCCAAACGTAATACTGGCACCGAATAGGGGGCGCTATGTCTGATTGCAAGTGCCCACCACCAGGTCTTCCTGGTTACATGGGAACCTTTGCCGACCTGATGTCGCTGCTGATGTGCTTCTTCGTGCTATTGCTCTCTTTTGCCGAGATGGATGTGCAGAAGTTCAAGCAGATAGCCGGTTCCATGGACAAGGCATTCGGGGTACAGAACATCCTTGAGGTGAAAGATATTCCCAAGGGAACCTCGGTGATTGCCCAGGAGTTCAGGCCCGGTCGCCCGGAACCCACGCCGATTGATACCGTGATGCAGCAGACCATCGATCTGACCCAGACCGAACTGGAGTTTCTGCCCGGCGAGTCGGATCAGGCCGGTGGTCAGGACAAGAGTGATGGCAAACAGACGGGGGGCGATACCGCGCAGGATGCGAAGAAGGCGCAAGAACAGTCCAATACCCTGGCCAAAGCCCTCGCCGAGCAGATGAAAGATCAGATCCAGGATGGCGCCATCGAAATTGAGGCGCTGGGCCAGCAGATCATCATCCGGATCAGGGAAAAAGCGTCTTTCCCGGCCGGTTCGGCATTTCTGCAGCCACAGTTCTGGCCAGTCATTCGCAAGGTCGCGACCCTGCTCAAGGATGTGCCGGGTGAAATCACCATCTCCGGTCACACCGACAACGTGGCGACCGAAGATGAGCTGTTCCAGTCAAACTGGGAGCTGTCGTCGCAACGGGCGGTGGCGGTGGCGCACCAGATGCTGAAGGTCCCCGGTTTTGATCAGGGGCGACTTGTGGTGCAGGGGATGGCGGACTCCCAACCATTGGTGCCCAATACCACCCCGGAAAATCGTCGGATGAACCGGCGGGTGGAGATCGCCATCATGCAGGGCAAACCGACTGTTTCGGCCCCCATTTCCGTACCGGAAGGAAAGTAAGCGAGGGGAATGTCGATGACGCAAGTGGGATCTGCATCAGGGGGCTGACGTGGATTTTGTGTTGGCTTCATATTAAGATGCCTCATCCGAACCGATTGCTGCGGCCTCCTTGCAGATGGCCGCAGTTTCTATTTTCAAGCAACCCAGGTTTCGACTATGAATCATACTCCGATGACTGTTCGCGGCGCTGAGAAGCTGCGCGAAGAGCTCGATTATCTCAAGACCGAGCTTCGTCCCCAGATTATCGAAGCGATTGCCGATGCCCGTGAGCACGGCGATCTGAAGGAAAACGCCGAATACCATGCCGCTCGCGAGCAGCAGGGGTTCTGTGAAGGTCGCATTCAGGAGATTGAAGCCAAGCTCTCCAATGCGCAGGTGATCGATGTCACCAAGATGACCAACAACGGTCGTGTTATTTTTGGCGCGACTGTGACTCTGCTCAAGAGCGAGACAGAGGAAGAGGTGGTTTACCGCATCGTGGGTGATGATGAGGCTGATATCAAACAGAACCTCATCTCTGTCAACTCCCCCATTGCCCGCGCCCTGATTGGCAAGGAAGTGGACGATGTTGCAATCGTCAAGACGCCGGGCGGTGATGTGGAATACGAAGTACTGGAAGTCGCTTATATCTAAGCGAATGCTACAGACGATGAAACAGGGGGGCTGGCGCTCCCCTGTTTGTCTTTATCTATATGATTATTGATAAAAATCAGGACAGATACGCCTCGGTAAAGGCGTCCTGATGACGCTGAAACAACCAGTGGCGCAGCCGTTCGATGTTGCTCTCGCTCATTTGAAAGCTCAGTGCCCAAGTGGCATGGTCGGCATTGGCTTTGATGCGCCTTACCAGTCGTCCCTGCAGTGGAAGAGGGTCCTCTTGCTCGATGCAGAGCTCGCCGTTGATGGGGGTATCGGCCACCATGTCGGTTGGCAAATTTTCCACGATGAGGCCGTTGAGGGAGAGGCTGAGTACCTGAAACAGGCCCAGTTCGCTGCAAAGCTTGGCTTTTTGGGTGAGACGCCAGGCACGCGGTTGCGCAAACCCCAGTTCCCTGATGACCGGTGCAGATAAGCGGGGCTCGACGAAGCCATCTTCCCCTTGGGTAAAGCTCAGGGGAAAACGCAGCTGATGGCCTGCGAAGCGGGCTTCGAGTACAAGGTGTTCGGCTTTTTGCAGCAAGCCAAGCATGGGGGCATCGAGGTGACCACTCAGAACATGGGTGTCCTGATTGCTCCCCAAGTCCCGCAGCATGGCCAGCTCATCGTCGGTCAGAATAGGATGGTGAGCCATAATGCGTGTCCGGAAGTATTCATCGCAGGTTAAGGGCTTTGCGACTACTTTGGCAAGCGACTCGGGAAGAAGTGGAATAAGGAAAGAGCGATGCTCTTTCCTTTTACTTGCGGGGCAGCTGGATTTTGGGTTCGTTGGCTTGACGATAAATGGTCAGCACATGACCCATGCTTTGCACCTTGATTGAACCGGTTTCACGGACGATAGCATCCATAACCAGTTGTTTCATTTCGCGATCTTCAGAGGCAACCTTAACCTTGATCAGCTCGTGATGGTTCAGTGCCAGATCGATCTCGGCCAGTACACCTTCGGTCAGACCATGCTGACCCAGCAGGACGACAGGCTTGAGGCTATGGGCAAGGCCCTTGAGGTACTGTTTCTGTTTATTGTTGAGAATCATCGCAATTTCTTCATAAGTCAGGGTTGAAAGGGGCGTATTCTACCCCCACTTAGCCCTTAATACTAATAACCCTTGTGGTTTTTTAAAGTCGATTATCATGACCCAGAAAAAACGTTCCCCCAGTTCAACTCGCTGGTTAAAAGAACATTTCGACGATCAATACGTCAAAAAAGCCCAGAAAATGGGCCTGCGTTCTCGTGCTGTTTTCAAGATTGACGAGATCCAGGGCAAGGATCGCTTGCTGAAACATGGCATGACCGTAGTGGATTTGGGTGCAGCCCCCGGTGGTTGGTCCCAGTTCGCGGTTGAACAGGTTGGTGATTCGGGTCGCGTCATCGCATGTGACATTTTGCCGATGGATCCCATTGCCGGTGTCGATTTCCTGCAAGGGGACTTTCGGGAGGAAACTGTACTCGGCGCCTTGCTGGAGCGAGTGGGTCCCGACAAGGTCGATGTCGTGATGTCTGATATGGCGCCCAACATGAGCGGTACCCAGCAGGTGGATCAGGCTCGCGCCATGTATCTGGTCGAGCTGGCGCTGGACATGTGCAATCAGGTATTGCGTAGTGACGGCAGTTTCGTAGTGAAGGTGTTTCAGGGAGAGGGCTTTGATGCCTATCTCAATGAAATTCGTAAACTTTTCTCCGCCGTCAAAATTCGTAAACCAGACTCATCCCGTGCCAGATCACGGGAAGTCTACATTGTGGCTACCGGTTTTAAACTGTAGTACCCTAACCTTCATCGTTAACTGTCAGTCTGCGAGGTTACTGATTTGAGTGACATGGCGAAAAACTTAATCCTGTGGCTGGTCATCGCCGTCGTTTTGATGTCGGTGTTCAATAGCTTCAGCCCCAGCGATACCACCAGTCGCCAGCTGGACTATTCCAGCTTCGTTAAAGAGGTGACCCAAGAGCAGATCCGTGAAGTGCGGATGGACGGTAAGGTCATTAATGGCGTCAAGCGTACTGGTGAACGATTCACCACCATCATCCCGGCGCCGGATCCCCAGCTGCTCAACGACATGCTCAATCACAATGTCAAAGTGATGGGTGAGAAGCCGGAAGAGCCGTCTCTGTTGACCTCTATCTTCATCTCCTGGTTCCCGATGCTGCTGCTGATCGGTGTCTGGGTCTTCTTCATGCGTCAGATGCAGGGCGGCGGTGGCAAAGGTGCCATGTCGTTCGGCAAGAGCAAGGCTCGCCTGATGAGCGAAGATCAGATCAAGACCACCTTTGCTGACGTTGCAGGTTGCGATGAAGCCAAGGAAGAGGTGAAGGAGCTGGTCGACTATCTGCGCGACCCGAGCAAATTCCAGAAACTGGGCGGCAAGATCCCGACCGGTGTGCTGCTGGTTGGTCCTCCCGGTACCGGTAAGACCTTGCTGGCCAAGGCTATTGCGGGCGAGGCCAAGGTGCCGTTCTTCACCATCTCCGGTTCCGATTTCGTGGAGATGTTCGTTGGTGTCGGTGCTTCCCGGGTGCGTGACATGTTCGAACAGGCCAAGAAATCTTCCCCTTGCATCATCTTCATCGATGAAATTGATGCGGTCGGTCGTCAGCGTGGCGCCGGTCTGGGTGGTGGTCACGATGAACGTGAGCAGACCCTTAACCAGATGCTGGTCGAGATGGATGGTTTTGAAGGCAATGAAGGCATTATCGTCATCGCTGCCACCAACCGTCCTGACGTACTGGATCCGGCACTGCTGCGTCCGGGCCGTTTCGACCGTCAGGTGGTGGTCGGTCTGCCTGATGTCCGTGGTCGTGAGCAGATCCTGAAAGTGCACATGCGCAAAGTTCCGCTGGCGGATGACGTCAATCCGGCACTGATTGCCCGTGGTACTCCCGGTTTCTCCGGTGCGGATTTGGCCAACCTGGTCAACGAAGCTGCCCTCTTCTCTGCCCGTGAGAGCCGCCGAGTGGTCTCCATGGCCGAGTTCGAGAAGGCCAAGGACAAGATCATGATGGGTGCGGAACGCCGCTCCATGGTGATGAAAGAGTCCGAGAAAGAGATGACTGCATATCATGAAGCTGGCCACGCCATCATTGGTCGTCTGGTTCCGGATCATGACCCGGTTTACAAGGTCTCCATCATTCCGCGCGGTCGTGCGCTGGGTGTGACCATGTATCTGCCGGAGCAGGATCGCTGGAGCCACTCCAAGCAGCATCTGGAGTCGATGATCTCCAGTCTGTATGGCGGTCGTCTGGCAGAAGAGCTGATCTATGGTGCCGAGAAGGTATCGACCGGTGCTTCCAACGACATCGAGCGAGCGACCGAGATTGCACGCAAGATGGTGACCCAGTGGGGTATGTCCGAGCGTCTCGGCCCAATGCTCTACGCGGAAGAAGATGGTGAGGTGTTCCTCGGTCGCAGCATGGCCAAGGCCAAGCACATGTCCGACGATACCGCTCGCGTTATCGATGCCGAAGTCAAGCAGGTCATCGACCGCAACTACGCCCGTTCCAAGCAGATCCTGCTGGATAACATGGACGTGTTGCACAGCATGAAAGATGCGCTGATGAAGTACGAAACCATCGATGCCAAGCAGATCGATGATCTGATGGCGCGTCGCGAGGTACGTGCTCCGAGCAACTGGCATGACGAGCACGGTGATACCCCGCAAGGTGGTTCCACCGTGGCTGCCGAGGCCAAGCCTGCCGATGAGGCTGCACCGGTGGCGGATGTCACTATCGACAAAGCCAACGATGCTCCGGCCAAATAATTGTGACTCTCCAAACCCCGGGCTTGCCCGGGGTTTTTCTTTATCAGATGGACATGAAAATGCAGTTAACCAGCAAGGGGCTCAGCCTCTCCCTCGATCGTCCCCATGTGATGGGGATCCTCAATGTGACGCCCGACTCCTTCTCCGATGGCGGCCATTTCAACCAGTTTGAACGGGCAATGGCCCATGCGCGCCAGATGGTCTCTGACGGTGCGACCCTCATCGACATCGGTGGCGAGTCAACCCGCCCTGGTGCGCCCGATGTGAGCGAGCAGGAGGAGCTGGACAGGGTCATTCCTGTCGTGGAGCAGATGGTTCGTGAGCTGGATGTGATGATCTCCCTCGATACCTCCAAAGCGGCTGTGATGCGGGAGGGTTGCAAGGCGGGTGCCCATCTGATCAACGATGTGCGGGCACTGCAAGAACCTGGAGCACTGCAAGCCGCGGCCGAAGCTCGGGTTCCGGTCTGTCTGATGCATATGCAGGGGCAGCCGAGAACCATGCAGGTCGAGCCGCACTATGAGGACCTGATCGGGGAGGTTCGCGCCTTCTTTGATGAGCGTATTGCGGCTTGTCTGGCGGTCGGGATCCGTCGTGAAGAGCTGTTGCTGGATCCGGGATATGGCTTTGGCAAAACCCTTGCACACAACTATCAGCTGTTGGCGGCTCAAAAGGAACTGCTTGATTATGGCTTACCGCTATTGGTGGGGATGTCGCGAAAGTCTATGATAGGCAACCTGCTGGGCCGTCCGGTGGATGAGCGTCTGGCGGGCAGTCTGGCATGCGCCCTTATCGGCATGCAGCATGGGGCCCGCATCATCAGGGTACACGATGTACGGGAGACCATGGACGCATTGCGCGTCGGTTGGCTGGCAATGACGGGACAAGATTTTATTTCCAGATAATAAAGAGAACAGACAATGGCAAGAAAGTATTTCGGTACCGATGGTGTGCGCGGCAAGGTTGGCGAATACCCGATTACCCCTGATTTTGTAATGAAATTGGGTTGGGCTGCCGGCAAAGTGCTCTCCAAGAAGGGCACTAAAAAGGTGCTGATTGGCAAAGATACCCGCATCTCCGGTTACATGCTGGAATCCGCGCTGGAAGCGGGGCTCTCCGCGGCAGGCCTCAAGGCCATTCTGATGGGGCCGATGCCCACGCCGGCGGTTGCCTACCTGACTCGCACTTTCCGTGCCGAAGCTGGCATCGTCATCAGTGCTTCCCACAACCCCTTCTACGACAACGGCATCAAGTTCTTCTCCGCCGACGGCACCAAGCTGCCCGATGATGTCGAGCTGGCTATCGAAGCCGAGCTGGATCACGAGCTCAAGTGTGTCGAGTCGGCCGAACTTGGCAAAGCGGTGCGCATTGATGATGCCGCCGGTCGCTATATCGAATTCTGCAAGAGCACCTTCCCCTCTCACATGAATCTGGATGGGGTGAAAATGGTGGTCGACTGTGGCCACGGCGCCACTTACCACATTGCGCCGTCGGTTTTCCGCGAACTGGGTGCCGAAGTGATCACCATGGGCTGTGCCCCGGATGGTCTCAACATCAACGATGGTGTCGGTTCGACTGCTCCTGACGCTCTGGTGGCCAAGGTACTGGAGTGCAAGGCCGATCTGGGGGTTGCCTTTGATGGCGATGGTGATCGTCTGATCATGGTTGACCATACCGGCTATCTCATCGACGGTGATGAAGTGCTCTATATCATCGCGCGCGATGCTCTGCGCAATGGTCGCCTCAAAGGCGGTGTCGTCGGCACCCTGATGGCCAACATGGGTCTGGAGCTGGCGCTGCAAACCCTGGGCATTCCGTTTGCCCGTGCCAAGGTGGGTGACCGCTATGTGCTGGAGATGATGGAAGAGAAGGGCTGGCGTATCGGTGGCGAGAACTCCGGCCACATAATCTGCCTGGATCAGACCACTACGGGTGATGGCATCGTAGCCGCCTTGCAGGTGCTTACCGCCATGCGCAGCGCCGAGATGCCGCTGGCCAAGCTGCGCTCCGGCATGAGCAAGTTCCCGCAGGTGCTGGTGAATGTTCGTTTTGCCGAAGGCAAGGATCCGCTGGCCGCTGATGCGGTCATGGCTGAGGTTGCCAAGGTGGAACAGGAGCTGGCTGGTCGTGGTCGCGTACTGTTGCGTAAATCAGGTACCGAACCGCTGATCCGGGTCATGGTCGAAGGGGAGCATGAACAGCAGGTGCGTGACATGGCTCAGCGCATAGCCAAGCAGGTCGAATCGGCGTTTTAATGAACAACCAGGGCGGCTTTTTAGCCGCCCTGGTTGTATCTTGTTCAAACGATTCAAAAATTTAAAAATAGCACTTGTCAGCTGAGCATCCTCTGGATATTATCAGCCCCGCTTTCGCAAGGGAGTTGCCGATGGGACATCGCAAGCCGTTTGTAGCAGCCAACTGGAAGTTGCACGGTAGTAGGTCGCAGTTAGAGCAGTTTACGAGTCAGTGCCTAAATGGCGTTGACGGAAAAGTAGATGTGGTTCTATGTCCTTCCCATGTGCATCTCGATTTTAGCGCTTTACTGCTCAATGAGCAGAAGGTAATAAAGTTGGGGGCTCAGAATGTGAGTCAGCACGCTACTGGCGCTTACACTGGAGAAATCTCGTGTCAGATGCTGGTTGAGGCAGGGTGTCGTTACGTATTGGTAGGGCACTCCGAGCGCAGGCGTCTCTTTGGTGAGACCAGTTTTATCGTCGCAGAGAAGTTTGCGGCAGCCAGAGCGGCAGGCTTGATTCCCATCCTCTGTTTAGGTGAATCAGGTGCGGCGAGGCAGGCGAGAAGAGCCTTCGAGGTGATCGCTGAAGAGCTGGATATCGTCATAGAGAAAAATGGCGCGATGGCTTTCGATAATGCTATCATCGCCTACGAGCCGATTTGGGCTGTAGGTACAGGTAAATGCGCCACACCCGAGCAGGCACAAGAGGTTCATTCCTTTATACGTGGTCGCTTGGCGGAGGATACTCCGGTAATAGGTGAGAAAGTTAGAATCATCTATGGTGGGAGCGTAACGCCGAGCAACGCGAGAGATTTGTTTGCACAGCCCGACATTGATGGCGGACTGATTGGCGGAGCAAGCCTCGATAGCGATGCGTTTTTAGGAATTGTTGAAGCGGCAAAGGGTGCAAGTTAAATGTACGAGATTCTTTTAGTCGTTTATCTGCTGGTTTCACTGGCTCTGATTGGTCTGGTGATGATTCAGCAAGGTAAAGGGGCTGATATGGGCGCCTCCTTCGGCGCAGGGGCATCGAACACAGTATTCGGCTCCGGTGGTTCAGGCAGTTTCTTGACCCGAACAACAGCAATTTTGGCTACTCTGTTTTTCGTTATCAGCCTGGTGCTTGGATCTATGTCCAGCAACAAGGTCAAGCAGGGTAGTGAATGGGAAAATCTGCAACAAACCCAACAGGTTGAGCAGACCAAAGCGCCAGTGAAGAAAGATACTGACGTTCCCGAGTAAGAGTTTTGCCGTGGTGGTGGAATTGGTAGACACGCTATCTTGAGGGGGTAGTGCTCTAGGGTGTGCGGGTTCGAGTCCCGCCCACGGCACCAATTAAGCAGTGAGCTCGGGAAACCGAGTGTATTATAGCCAGTCAGTCTTGTATCGAGAGAGTGAAGTGGCTATAATCTCGCACGATTTCGGACGCGGGGTGGAGCAGCATGGTAGCTCGTCGGGCTCATAACCCGAAGGTCGTCGGTTCAAATCCGGCCCCCGCAACCAAATTTCACGCATTTCCTACGCTCAGGAAGGCGGTCGCTGCGAGGCGACAATCAGGGTAAAGCGCCAAGCCCCGATTTGACATCGGGGCTTTTTGTTATGTGCAATTTACTCTGAATCGATATCTATCTGGGCTTTATGCCCTTTTTTTGTTTTTCGGAGGGTGACTTTGGCTACGTTGGAACAACGTTTGACCGATCTGCTCGAGGCTCCGGTCGTTGCCTTGGGTTTTGAACTTTGGGGTATTGAGTTTATCCGCGCGGGTAAACACTCCACCTTGCGTGTCTATATCGACGGCGAGCAGGGTGTGACTGTCGAGAACTGTGCTGAGGTCAGCCATCAGGTTGGCGCCATCATGGACGTCGAAGATCCCATCACCGAGGAGTATTACCTCGAGGTATCCTCCCCCGGCCTGGATCGTCCCCTGTTCAAGGTTGCCCATTTCGAAAAATACGTTGGCCAAGAGGCGGCGGTAACGCTTCGGATGGCAACAAACAACCGCCGCAAGTTCAAAGGCGTAATCAAAGCTGTGCAAGGCGACATGATCACCCTGACAGTAGATGGTAAGGACGACGTGTTGGCTTTCACCAATATCCAAAAAGCGAACATAGTGCCGAACTTTGGTTAACGAGGCTATCGGATATGAATAAAGAGATTTTGCTGGTCGTTGACGCTGTATCCAACGAGAAAGCGGTACCCCGTGAGAAGATCTTCCAGGCTCTGGAAACCGCGCTGGCGACTGCGACCAAGAAGAAATATGAAGGCGAGATTGAAGTTCGGGTCGAAATCGATCGCAAGACCGGTGACTACGACACTTATCGCCGCTGGGTAGTCATTGCGGATCAAGCCGCGATGGAGAACCCCTATGCTGAAATCACCCTGGAAGCGGCGCAGATCGATCAGCCGGAAATCCAGATCGGTGAGTATGTTGAAGACCAGATCGACTCTGTAACCTTCGACCGTATCACTACCCAGACCGCCAAGCAGGTTATCGTGCAAAAAGTGCGCGAAGCCGAGCGTTCACAAGTAGTTGATCAGTTTAAAGATAAAGAAGGCACCATCATCAGTGGTGTGGTCAAGAAGAGCAACCGCGACAACGTCATCCTGGATCTGGGCAGCAATGCTGAAGCCGTGATCTTCCGTGATGACATGCTGCCGCGTGAAACCTTCCGCCCGGGCGACCGTGTCCGTGGCCTGCTCTATGCAGTGCGTCCGGAAGCCCGTGGTTCCCAGCTGTTTGTCAGCCGTTCCAGCCCGGACTTCCTGAAAGAGCTGTTCCGTATCGAAGTACCGGAGATCGGTGAAGAGATGATCGAAATCATGGGCGCTGCCCGTGATCCGGGTTCCCGCGCCAAGATCGCGGTGAAGACCAATGATCGTCGTATCGACCCGATCGGTGCCTGTATCGGTATGCGTGGCGCCCGTGTGCAAGCTGTCTCCGCCGAGCTGAGCGGTGAGCGCGCCGACATCGTGCTGTACGATGACAACCCGGCCCAGTACGTGATCAATGCCATGGCACCTGCCGATGTGGCCTCCATCATCGTTGATGAAGACAACCACACCATGGATATCGCCGTGGAAGCTGCCAACCTGGCGCAGGCCATCGGTCGCAATGGTCAGAACGTGCGTCTGGCCTCCCAGCTGACCGGTTGGGAGCTGAACGTGATGACCGTTGAGGACATGCGTGCCAAGCACCAGGCCGAAAACGACCGCATCATGAACCTGTTCACCAGCACCCTGGATATCGATGACGATTTCGCCGGTCTGCTGATGGAAGAGGGCTTCTCTACCCTGGAAGAGATCGCCTTTGTACCGGTCAACGAGCTGCTGGCTATCGACGGTCTGGATGAAGACATGGTCGAAGAGCTGCGCAAGCGCGCCAAAGATGCCCTGACTACCAAGGCACTGGCCAAAGAAGAGTCTTTCGATGGCGTTGAGCCGTCCGAAGAGCTGCTCAATCTGAACGGTCTGAGCCGCGAACTGGCTTACGCTCTGGCGGGCCGTGGCGTGGGCACCCTGGAAGATTTGGCTGAGCAAGGTATCGATGACCTTGCTGATATTGAAGGGCTGACTGCCGAGAAGGCAGGTGAGCTCATTATGGCTGCTCGTAATATCTGTTGGTTCGGAGAAGAGCAGTCCGAGTAAGATCAAACGGAGGAAAATGAATGGCAGAAGTATCAGTCAAACAACTTGCCACTGACATCGACACACCGGTTGATCGTCTTCTCCAGCAGTTTGTCGATGCCGGTATCAGCAAGAGCAAGGCCGACGACATGGTCAGCGAGTCTGAGAAACAGGCTCTGCTGGCACACCTGAAGAAACAGCATGGAGGTGACGAGGTCGCCGCTCCTGCCCGCATGACCTTGCAGCGCAAGACCAAGAGCACCATCAGTGTTCAGGGGACTGGCGGCAAGAACAAGGAAGTGCAGGTAGAAGTGCGCAAGTCTCGCACCTATGTAAGACGCTCGGCGCTGGAAGATGAACAGCGTCAGGCGGAAGCCGAGGAAACAGCGCGTTTGGAAGCAGAAGAAAAAGCTCGTCGCGAGGCCGAAGAGAAGGCTCGCCTCGAAGCTGAAGAGAAGGCTCGCCGTGAGGCTGAGCAAGCTCGTCGTGAAGCTGAGGAAAAGGCGCGGATCGAGGCACAATCAAAGGCTCGACAGGCTTCACAGCCCGCCAAAGCAGCCAGTAGCACAGCTCAGCAAGAGGCAGAAAAGATGGCCAAGCGCGAAGCAGAAGAACTGAAGCGCCAACAGGAACAAACAGCTTTGAAAAAAGCTGAAGAACTCGCCGCGAAGAAAGCCGAAGAGGCTCGTCTCATGGCGGAACAGAACGCAGCCCGCTGGGCTGAAGAAGAGGCCGCTCGCGCCAAAGAGAGCAGCGACTACCATCTGACCACCAACAAGCATGCGCAAGCCGCAGAAGACGAGTTGGATCGGAAAGAAGAGACCAGCCGCCGCACTGCCGCAGCTGCCAAGGCACCGAAGAAAGCCGGTCGCCGTGAAGATGATCGCGACTCTCGCAACCCGCGTGCCCGCAAAGGCAAGCGCGGCAAGGTCGCCATGCCGAACGCCATGAAGCACGGCTTCAACAAGCCGGCTGCCGTGGTGAACCGCGACGTCGTCATCGGCGAGACCATCACTGTGGCCGAGCTGGCCAACAAGATGGCCGTCAAGGGCGTTGAAGTCATCAAGGTGATGATGAAGATGGGTGCCATGGCCACCATCAACCAGGTGATCGACCAGGAGACCGCTCAGCTGGTCGCCGAGGAGATGGGTCACAAGGTTGTGCTGCGTCGTGAGAACGAGCTGGAAGAGGCGGTACTGTCCGATCGTGACGAGACCTCCGAAGCCAAGCCGCGCGCACCGGTCGTTACCATCATGGGTCACGTTGACCACGGTAAGACCTCGCTGCTCGACTACATTCGTAAAGCCAAGGTTGCTGCTGGCGAAGCCGGTGGTATTACCCAGCATATCGGTGCTTACCACGTCCAGACTGACAGTGGCATGATCACCTTCCTAGATACTCCGGGTCACGCGGCGTTTACCTCCATGCGTGCTCGTGGTGCCAAGGCGACCGATATCGTTGTTCTGGTTGTTGCAGCTGACGACGGCGTGATGCCGCAAACCATCGAAGCTATCCAGCACGCCAAGGCTGCCGGTGTGCCGCTGGTTGTTGCGGTCAACAAGATCGACAAGCCGGAAGCGGATCCGGATCGCGTCAAGACCGAACTGGCCCGTTACAACGTCATGTCCGAAGATTGGGGTGGAGACTGCCAGTTCGTGCACGTATCCGCCAAGTCTGGCGAAGGCATCGACGACCTGCTGGAAGCCATCCTCATCCAGGCCGAAGTACTGGAGCTGAAAGCGGTAGTTGACGGCATGGCCAACGGCGTCGTGATCGAATCCTTCCTGGATAAAGGTCGTGGTCCGGTTGCTACCGTACTGGTACAAGAAGGTACTCTGCGTCAGGGCGACATCGTTCTGTGTGGTCTCGAGTACGGCCGTGTTCGCGCCATGCGTGACGAACTGGGTCGCGAGATCAAGGAAGCGGGTCCGTCCCTGCCGGTGGAAATTCTGGGTCTGTCCGGCGTTCCCTCTGCCGGTGACGAAGCCACCGTTGTCCGTGACGAGAAGAAAGCCCGTGAAGTGGCGCTCTATCGTCAGGGCAAGTTCCGCGAAGTCAAGCTGGCTCGCCAGCAGAAGGCCAAGCTGGAAAACATGTTCGCCAACATGACCGAGGGCGAAGTGTCCGAAGTGAACGTGGTGATCAAGGCCGACGTACAAGGTTCTGTGGAAGCGATCTGCGATGCGCTGGTCAAACTCTCCACCGACGAAGTGAAGGTGAAGATCGTGGGTTCCGGCGTAGGTGGTATCACCGAAACCGACGCGACCCTGGCTGCTGCTTCCAGCGCCATCCTGGTTGGTTTCAACGTCCGTGCCGACGCATCTGCGCGCAAGGTCATCGAATCCGAGAGCCTGGATCTGCGTTACTACTCCGTCATCTATGACCTGATCGACGAAGTGAAGCAGGCCATGAGCGGCAAGCTGGCCCCTGAGTATCGTCAGGAAATCATCGGTCTGGCTGAAGTGCGTAGCGTCTTCAAGTCTCCGAAGTTCGGCGCTGTTGCCGGCTGTATGGTTACCGAAGGTGTGGTCAAGCGTTCCAACCGTATCCGCGTTCTGCGTGACAACGTGGTTATCTATGAAGGCGAGCTGGAATCCCTGCGCCGCTTCAAGGATGACGTCAACGAAGTTCGCAACGGCTACGAGTGTGGTATCGCGGTCAAGAACTACAACGACGTGCGCGAAGGCGACCAGATCGAAGTTTACGAGACTGTTGAAATCCAACGGACTCTGTAAGCCGAGAGTTAGACAAAATAGGGGGCCGCGGCCCCCTTTTATCGCAGGATAGAATATGGCCAGAGAATTCAGCCGGACCCGTCGGGTCGGACAGCAGATCCAGCGTGAAATCGCGCTGATCCTGCAGCGCGAGGTGAAAGACCCGCGCATCGGCATGGTGACTGTTTCCGATGTGGAAGTGTCCCGTGACCTCAACTATGCCAAGATTTACGTCACCTTCTTGCAGCTGGAAAATGATGCCGAGCGCATCAAGGAAGGCTTGCAGGGACTGACCGAAGCAGCCGGATATATCCGTAGTCTGCTGGGCAGTGCCATGCGTCTGCGCGTGGTGCCCGAGCTGCGTTTCTACTACGACCAGACCCTGGTCGAGGGGATGCGTCTCTCCAACCTGGTGACCAACACTGTGCGTGAAGACAAGCGTCGCATGGCCGAATCCGGCCGTGATGAAGAAGCTGAATCCGCACCGGATGACACGACTGAGGATAAAGCCTGAGATGACCCGAAGACGTCGTTTCAAGGGCCGTGATGTGCACGGCATTCTGCTGCTGGACAAGCCGACCGGCCTGACCTCCAACGATGTGTTGCAGAAGGTCAAGCGCATCTACAACGCCGCCAAGGCCGGTCACACCGGCGCACTGGATCCGCTGGCGACCGGCATGCTGCCGATCTGCCTCGGCGAGGCCACCAAGTTCTCCCAGTATTTGCTGGAAGCGGACAAGCGCTATGAGGTGACCGCCAAACTGGGCGAGCGCACCAACACCAGCGACTCTGATGGTGAGGTGGTCTCCACCCGTCCGGTGAACGTGGCTGTCGGTACCCTGATCGAGGCGCTGGACCAGTTCCGCGGCCCCATCATGCAGGTGCCGTCCATGTACTCCGCGCTCAAGCACAACGGCCGTCCGCTCTACGAATATGCCCGCGAAGGCATCGAGATCGAGCGAGAAGCCCGTCCCATCACCGTATTCGAGCTCAAACTGCTGAGCTTTGAAGGTGATGAAGTACGCCTTGAAGTGCACTGCAGCAAGGGCACCTACATCCGCTCTCTGGTGGATGATCTGGGTGAAGTGCTGGGCTGTGGCGCCCACGTGACCCAGTTGCGCCGTACCCAGGTGGCCAGCTATCCGTACGAGCGGATGCTGACCCTGGAGCAACTCGAGTGCATCTTCGAGCAGGCCAAGGCCGAGAGCATCCCGCCGCGCGAGCAGCTGGATCCGCTGCTGCTGCCGATGGACACCGCCGTAGCAAGCTTGCCCGAGGTGAACATGCTGGCGGTTGTGGCTGCCTATGTGAATCAGGGCCAGGCCGTGCAGGTGGCAGGTGCGCCGCAAAGCGGTCAGGTTCGCATGACGGTCGGCCCGGAGCGCGAGTTCATCGGGGTTGGCGAGATTGATGATGATGGCCGCGTCGCTCCCAAGCGACTGGTGCGTTATCACGACGAGGAGTGATCCTCAGGCGGTATCAGCGCGTCTTTCCCGTTTCGCCTCTTTATCGTTGCGAAAAGGGGCGGGGACGATTATGATACCGCCCTCATTTCACGGCTGAATTAGAGATTGGCTGTGAACCTTTAAACACTCTACTGGAGTATTACCATGTCTCTAAATGCTGAGATCAAAGCTCAAATCGTTGCTGACAACGCTCGTTGCGCCAACGACACCGGTTCCCCCGAAGTGCAAGTTGCCCTGCTGACTGCCCAGATTAACCATCTGCAAGGTCACTTCAAAGAGCACTCCAAGGACCACCACGGTCGTCGCGGTCTGCTGCGCATGGTTTCCCAGCGTCGTAAGCTGCTGGACTACCTGAAGCGTAAAGATTCCGAGCGTTATGCAGCTCTGATCGCCAAGCTGGGTCTGCGTCGTTAATCGACCATCAGATTTCGCGAAAAAGGGGAACCGTCAGGTTCCCCTTTTTTATTGCTCTTCAAGCCGTTGCCTGCCTCACAGAATTTGCGTCGCCGCTTACCTTTTGCATCGAATCAAGTATACTTGTGCGCGAATTTAAAGAGCCAAATTGTAAAAAGGAAATTCACGTGAATCCTATTGTAAAGTCATTCCAGTACGGTCAACACACCGTCACTCTGGAAACCGGTGTGATGGCCCGTCAAGCCACTGCGGCCGTTATGGTCAGCATGGACGATACCTGCGTATTTGTGACCGTAGTCGGCAAGAAAGAGGCCGATCACGGCCGTGATTTCTTCCCGCTGACTGTCAACTACCAGGAGCGTACCTATGCTGCTGGTCGTATCCCGGGTGGTTTCTTCCGTCGTGAAGGCCGTCCGAGCGAAGGCGAGACCCTCATCTCCCGTCTGATCGACCGTCCTATTCGTCCGCTGTTCCCGGAAGGCTTCCTCAATGAGGTTCAGGTCGTTGCGACAGTAATGTCCGTGAATCCGGCCGTATCCCCCGACATCGTTGCCATGATCGGTGCCTCTGCTGCACTGGCCATCTCCGGTATCCCGTTTGGCGGCCCGATCGGTGCTGCTCGCGTGGGTTACATGAACGGTCAGTATGTGCTGAACCCGACCACCACCGAACTGCCGCAGAGCGATCTGGATCTGGTAGTTGCCGGTACTGCCAATGCCGTGCTGATGGTTGAGTCCGAAGCGGCCATCCTTTCCGAAGAAGTGATGCTGGGCGCCGTGGTATACGGTCACGAGCAGATGCAGACCGTGATCAATGCGATCAACGAGTTTGCCGCTGCCGTCGGCACCAAGCCGTGGGACTGGACTCCGCCTGCCGTCAACGAAGCGCTGAAAGCCAAGGTTGCCGAGCTGGCGAGCGCCGAGCTGGGTGAAGCCTACCGCATCACCGAGAAGGCTGTTCGTTACGAAACCATCGCGGCCATCAAGGGTCGTGTGGTTGAGCAAGTTATCGCTTCCGGTGTGGAAGAAGATGCCAAGAAGATCGGCGAAGAGTTCCACAGCCTGGAAAGCCGCATCGTTCGTGGTCGCGTAGTACGTGGTGAGCCGCGCATCGATGGTCGCGATCCGGAAATGATCCGCGCCCTGAGCGTAGGTACCGGTATTCTGCCCCGTGCCCACGGTTCTGCCCTGTTCACCCGTGGTGAAACTCAGGCCATCGTGGTCGCCACTCTGGGGACCGAGCGTGACGCCCAGAACATCGACGAGCTGACCGGTAACCGTGCAGATCGCTTCATGCTGCACTACAACTTCCCGCCATACTGCGTCGGTGAGACCGGCATGATGGGTAGCCCGAAGCGTCGTGAAATCGGTCACGGCCGTCTGGCCAAGCGCGGCGTTGCTGCCGTGATGCCGAGCGCCGCCGAGTTCCCGTACGTGGTGCGCGTGGTCTCTGAAATCACCGAATCCAACGGCTCCTCCTCCATGGCGTCTGTCTGTGGTTCCTCTCTGGCGCTGATGGATGCCGGTGTGCCGATCAAGGCCTCCGTTGCCGGTATCGCCATGGGTCTGGTGAAGGAAGAAGAAGGTTTCGTCGTGCTGTCCGACATCTTGGGTGACGAAGATCACCTGGGCGACATGGACTTCAAAGTAGCCGGTACCACCGAAGGTGTGACCGCGCTGCAGATGGACATCAAGATCGAAGGCATCACCAAAGAGATCATGGAGATTGCGCTGAAGCAAGCTCGTGGCGCTCGTCTGCACATCCTGAAAGTGATGGATGAAGCTATCCAGGCTCCCCGTGCCCAGATCTCCGATTTTGCACCGCGTATCCACACCATCAAGATCAATCCTGAGAAGATCAAGGACGTGATCGGTAAGGGTGGTTCCGTGATCCGTGCGCTGACCGAAGAGACCGGCACCAACATCGAGCTGGATGATGACGGTACTGTACGTATCTCCGCCGTGGCCAACGAAGCCGCCATGGAAGCGATCCGTCGCATCGAGGCCATCACCGCCGAGATCGAAGTGAACCGCATCTATGAAGGTAAAGTTGTTCGTCTGGCCGATTTCGGTGCATTCGTCAACATTCTGCCGGGCAAAGATGGTCTGGTACACATCTCCCAGATCACCGACGCTCGCGTGCAGAACGTGGCTGACCACCTGACCATCGGTGACGTGGTCAAGGTGAAGGTACTGGAAGTGGACCGTCAGGGCCGCGTACGTCTCTCCATCAAGGAAGCGAACGCCCCGACCGAAGCAGCTGCACCTGCTGCTGACGCCGCTCCGGCCGCAGAAGAAGCGCCTGCTGCAGAGTAATCTGCTCGCCTGATACCGGATAGGTTCCGGTTGATGTAAAAAATCCGGCTCCCCAATGGGAGCCGGATTTTTTTATGGTCAAAACGCGCAATAAGGGATTACTTGCCGAGGATGGCGTATTGCATCTCTTGCAAGGGGAGCACATGACGGGCAGCTCCCAGCTTGATCGCCTCCTTGGGCATGCCGAAGACCACGCAGGAAGCCTCATCCTGGGCATAGGTGTTGGCACCCGCATCCAGCATCTCGCGCAATCCCCGGGCTCCGTCATCCCCCATGCCGGTCATGATGATGCCGGTGGCATTCTTGCCGGCATATTTGGCGACGGAGCGAAACAGCACATCTACCGAGGGGCGATGGCGGTTGATAAGCGGCCCGTCGACTACCTCGACGTGATAGTAGGCACCGCTGCGTTTGAGCAGCATATGCTTGCCGCCGGGGGCAATCAGCGCCAACCCCGGTATCACCCTGTCATTGTTCCTCGCCTCCCGTACTTCTATTTGGCAGACCCCGTTCAGGCGTTCTGCAAACATGGCGGTAAATTTTTCCGGCATGTGCTGCACGATGACAATGCCGGGGCTGACCCGGGGCAAGGCAGTCAGCACGGCTTCCAGCGCCTGGGTGCCGCCGGTCGAGGTGCCGATGGCGATGAGCCGCTCGGTGGTTTGTGCCATGGCGTGCTGGTTGGGCGCCAGCATGGCATCCGCGTTGAGTTTGGTGCTGACTGGTACAGAGGAGGGCTTGCCCACGCGCTTGAGGTTGGCCTGGGCCGCTGCACGTACCGCCATGGCCAGGTCGTGGGCAGATTCTTGCAGAAAGCTTTTTATCCCCATGGTCGGCTTGGTGATGATATCCACCGCACCGGCAGCCATTGCCTGCAGGGTGGTCTCGGCCCCCTTTTCGGTGAGGGAGGAGCAGATCACCACCGGGGTGGGATGCTCTGCCATGATCTTGGTGAGAAAGGTTATGCCGTCCATACGGGGCATCTCCACATCAAGCACGATGACGTCAGGCCACTCTTTCTTCAGTTTTTCCTGGGCAAACAGGGGGTCTGATGCCGTTGCGATCACCCGGATATCGGGTTCCTGCTCCAGCACCGCTTGCAATACCTGTCTGACCACGGCGGAATCATCCACCAGCATGACCCGGATCTGCTTCATTCTCGCGACTCCCGTTGATGTGGCAGACGATGATGGCGGAGCCAGACACTGCCGTTGCTGAGCTCAAAGAGCAAGCTTCGGTGGCCGCTATGGCCAAGATGATGAGCCTTGATATCAAGGCCAAGGTGTCGGGTCAGCTGCCAGGCTGCCTGAATATTTTTGGTGGCGACATTGTTGTCGCTCTGTGCGTATTGAGGCTCGGTAAACATGTTGCCACCCCCGAACAACTTGGCCTCATATTCATGGATGGGGGCGGGATAGTGACTGGCCGCTTGCAGCAACAAGGCTAGGGCCTCATCGGCATAGCGCCCATCCAGCTTGGCAGAGGGATTGCGCCGACTTGGCAGCATGTAGTGACACATTCCCCCCTGCTTCTGCTCCGGATGCCACAAGGTGATGGCAATACAGGAGCCCAGTACGGTTCTGACCACCACATCCTCCTTGCCAAAGAAGAGCTCTCCCGGTTGCAGGATCACCTCCCGAGTCATGACTTATCTCTTCTGATAGATGGAAGGAGAGACAAGCTGCAGGCCGTGGTGCAGGCCATGCAGGCTCTCGGCGTGGCTCACCAGCAGGTAGCCACCGGGTTTGAGTCTGGGTACCAGCCGCTGCAATACTTGCCCTTTGGTCTCCTTGTTGAAGTAGATCATCACGTTTCTGATGAAGATGACGTCAAACATGCCGATGTCCGGTAGATCCTGATTGAGGTTGATCTGCATGAACTGCACTTTGTCCCGCAACTTGCGATCGATGATGAAGATGCCCTCCTGCAGGCCCACACCCTTGAGGCAATATTTCATCAAAAAGGGCAGTGGAATATTTTGCGCCCGCTCGATGGGGTAGCGTCCGCTCATCGCCTGCTCCAGCACTCGGGACGAGATATCGGAGGCCAGGATATCCCAGTTGAAGGTGCTGCGTTTTTCCGCGAGTGTCATGGCCAGGCTATAGGGCTCCTCGCCGGATGAGCTGGCAGCGCTCCAGACCCGCAGTGGTTGCTCGGGCGGGAGCGCTGAGACTATCTCCCGCGTCAGAAACTCGAAGTGTTTGGGCTCCCTAAAAAAGTAGGTTTCGTTGGTGGTAAGGAGATCAAGCGCCAACTGCAGTTCGCTGCTGCGATCGTTCATGATGAGCTGGAAGTAGTCGTCATAACTATCCAGCTCATAGTGGCAGAGGCGTTTCGCCAGGCGGCTGGCTACCAGCGCCTTCTTGGCTGGAGACAGCTCTATCCCCGCCGTTTGATGAAGCCAGCGTTGGAAACGGGAGAACTCATCATCATGCAGCTGGGTTTGATACAAAAACTATCCCTCTACCTGTGTTGTCGGAGATGGGAGAGGCAACGCCTCTCCCGTGACTAGAACCGGACAAAATCGCCATCGCCCGTGGGGCGTTGGACTGTGGCGGCTCGTTCCCGACTGTTGGCATTGCTCTCGTTCATGAAGCGACCTCGGGTATTGGGGTGAAGATGCGAGGTGGCTGCTTTACCTTCTTTGGTGTGGGCCTCCAGGGTAAAGAACTCCATGGCCAGCTGCAGTTGTTCAGCCTGGCTGCTCATCTCTTCTGCTGTGGCAGCCAGCTCTTCGCTGCAAGAAGCGTTCTGCTGGGTAACCTGACTCAGCTGGCTCATCGCAAGGTTGATCTGGCTAACGCCGGTAGACTGCTCATTAGATGCGGCACTGATCTCCTGCACCAGATCCGAGGTCTTGTTGATGGAAGGAACCATCTGATCCAGCAAACGACCGGCTTTTTCCGCCATCTCGACACTGCTGGAGGCCAGCTCGCCAATCTCCTGGGCTGCCACCTGGCTGCGTTCGGCCAGTTTGCGCACCTCCGCCGCCACTACGGCAAAGCCTTTGCCGTGATCGCCTGCCCGCGCCGCTTCGATAGCCGCGTTGAGCGCCAGCAGATTGGTCTGGTAGGCGATGTCATCGATGATGCCAATCCGTCTGGCGATCTGCTTCATGGCATCCACAGTCAGTTTGACCGCTTCTCCTCCCTCTACGGCCTCTTTGGCTGCCTTGCTGGCCATGCCATCGGTGACCTGGGCATTGTCGGTATTCTGGTTGATGCTGGCGCTCATCTGCTCGATGGAGGCGCTGGTCTCCTCCATGCTGGAGGCCTGTTCACTGCTGGATTGGCTGATCGACTGGGCGGTCGCGCTTACCTGCTCGGCGGCACTGGAGAGGTTGTCAGAGGCGCCGCGTACTTCGGTAACAATCTTGGTCAAGGAGGCGATGGTTGTATTGAGCGCATCCTTGGTGGTGCCAAACACGCCGGGGTAGTCCGCCTCAATCTGCTGGGTCAGATCCCCTTTTGCCAGACATTGCACGATCCGGATGACATCGTTGAGGGTACTGTCGATCACGTCGGCAATTTGATTGATCCCTTCTCCCATCGCCTGAAAGAAGCCGCTCTTGCCAGCAAGTTCCATCCTGCGGTGCAGCTCGCCATTGATCACGGCCTGCACAATGTCGGACATCTCTTTCTCTATCATTACCTCCTTGGTTCTGTCGGCCCATTCGACCACGGATCCCAACCGTTCTCCGGTATCGTTGAAGACCGGATTGGCGATCAGGGAGAAGGTGCGCCCCCCCAGCTGTATCTGGGTGCGGTAGGTGCTGTTGAGTTTGGCCAGCATGGCGCGCTGATGGCCGGGATTTTTATGAAAGCTGTCGATGTTGGCGCCCATCAGCTGATTGGCGTTGAAGCTGTATAGCTCTTTCTTGATGTCGGTCTCGGCCTGATTGAGCATGCCGGTCACTGCCTCGTTCATATAGATAATGTCGAGGTTGGTATCGGCAATCATCACGTTGGTGCTGGCGCAGTCGAGGGCTTTGCGAACCAGCTGGTTCTCATGGAGCAACACCTGGTTCTTTTTAATGTCGTTGCGGCTCTGTTCCAGCTTGTCACTGAGCAAGGTGACCACCTCGTTGATGGCATGCCCTACTTCACGCAAGGGGCTATCCATACCGGAAAGATCGAGTGGTGCTGGAACCTGCTCTGCCAGGACTGCGTGTTGCAGTTGGCCGATTGCGTCGAGTAACTGGGTCCGCTGCCTCACTTCGGTGGTATTGTCTCCGAAGAGTTTTCCTAAGAGTGATTGGGTCATGAGCGTTTCCTTATGCTGCATGTCGTGGAGTATGGAGGCCTGTTCAGGAGGGTTGCAGGTTGCCTTGTGGCAACCTTGCCTGTGGCTGGGCCAGTTCGTTGAGTTGAGCCATCTCATCGAGTGACAACACTTTCCCGGTATCGATGAGGATGACGAATTTGCCGTTGACCTTGCCCATGCCACTGATGAAATCGGCCCGGATGCGGGCACCAAAACTCGGTGGGGGCTCGATATCTGCTTGTGGGATACCCAGTACTTCCGATACGGAATCCACCACAACGCCAATATCCTGACCTACAGGTTCATCGCCCTGCGGGGCCATCCCCTCAATAATGACGATGCAACTGCGGCGAGTGATGACCGAAGGAGCATTGCCAAAACGGGCATTCAAGTCTACGACCGACACTACTGCTCCTCTGAGGTTGATTACGCCGCGAATAAAACCCGGCATCATCGGAACCGGAGTGATATTGCCGTATTCGATGATCTCTTTGACCCCCAGAATATTGATGGCGAACATCTCGTTGTTGATCAGAAATGTCAGGTACTGGGCATCGCCACTGCTCTCGTCAGCGGCCGCTGATGGCACCGTGATGTCGGTGGATGTATGCATGGTCGCCTCCGGTTAAAAGCGGACAAAATCCGCGTCATCAATGGAATGGGATGATGGTTGATTGGGCTGGCTGGCCCGTTGTGGGGGGGCGATGAAACTGCCTCTGGGAGGCATGCCCTTGTGGCCGGTTTCATTGGGCCTGGTGTTGAGCTGCGCACTTTTCTCCAGAGCAAAAAAGGCCATGGTTTGCTGCAGTTCGCTGGCTTGCGAGCTCATCTCTTCGGCCGTGGCCGCCAGCTCCTCGCTGCTGGCCGCATTCTGCTGTGTCACCTGATTAAGCTGGTTCATGGCCAGACTGATCTGGTTGGCTGCGCTGGCCTGTTCCCCGGAAGCAGCATTGATCTCTTGTACCAGATCAGAGGTTTTGCGAATGGAGGGAACGATCCTCTCCAGCAGGTTGCCAGCCCGCTCTGCCTTGCTTACGCTGTCGGAGGAGAGCTCGCCAATCTCCTGCGCTGCGATCTGGCTGCGCTCTGCCAGTTTTCTCACCTCGGCAGCAACCACCGCGAAGCCTTTGCCATGCTCTCCGGCGCGAGCCGCCTCAATGGCGGCGTTGAGGGCAAGCAGGTTGGTCTGGTAGGCAATGTCGTCGATGATGCTGACTTTCTTGGCGATTTGCTGCATGGCGGTCACCGTCTGTTGAACGGATTGGCCCCCTTCGGTGGCCTCCAGCACCGAGTTGCTGGCCATGCTGTCGGTGATCTTGGCGTTCTCGGTGTTCTGATTGATGCTGGCGCTCATCTGCTCGATAGAGGCGCTGGTCTCTTCAACGCTGGCTGCTTGCTCGCTGGTGGCCTGGCTCAATGCCTGCGCCGTATTGCTCACCTGATTGGAGGCATTGGTCAGGTTGTCGGCGGCGTTGCGTACCTCTTCGATGATATTGGTCAGCGCAGTGATGGTCCGATTTAGGCCGTCTTTGGTCTGGCCAAAAATTCCTGGATAGGGCTCATCGATCCGTTGGGTCAGGTCACCCTTGGAGAGCGCGGTGGCAATGCGCATCACATCTTCCAGGCTGGTATCTGTCACATGGGAGAGGCGATTCAGCAGCTCGGATACCCGCTTGATGTAGCCCTGACGATCCTCCAGCGCAATCTTGTGGCTGAAGTCGCCCTGTTCGACAGCGGCGGTGACCAGCGTCTCGATATCCGTGATCAATGCCCCCAGTTTCTTGACCATGTTATCCATCGCCATCAAGAGCTGACCCGCTTCATCGTTGGACTCTATCTGGATCGATACATCCAGATTGCCATCGGCCAGACTATTGGCCACGCGCAGAGCCTGTTCGATGGGGGTGATGATGCTTTTGATCAGCAGGGTGCCAAACCAGGCTGCGAGTCCGATGCCGACCGCGATAACCACCGCCATGGTTATCAGCATCACGTCATACCAGGATTGCGCAGCGGTATATTCCGACTTGGCCACATTGAGCTGCAGGTTGACCAGCTCGGTGATTTTGTTGCCTATCGGGTCGATGGAGCCATAGAGGGCACCGTCAAAAGTGTTCAGCATGCCAGTAATCATGCCGTGCTGGGTGGCGAGGTATTTCTCCAGCTTGCCAATATCAGTATCGGCCGCGTTGAACAGGGTTGTCGCCTCGGCTGACAAGCGCTGTTCATCCGGTGTGAGGGTGGTGGACTGGTAGTGATGCCACTCGTTTTTGATTGTCTGCTGTGCCTGTTGTATCTGCTTCAAAGCCTCTTCTGCCGAGATCAGCCCCGCATTGGCCTTGTTGAGGTTGTCGATGATCGAGACGGCATAGCTGTCGGAGATGGTCTTCAGCTGCTTGAGGGGAACTACCCTGTCGTTGTAAACGCGCTGCAACCCGGTATTGCTGCTCTGCATGTTGTATAACCCGAGGCTGCCAACGGCCAGCAGCAGCAGGCAGAGCATGCAGAGCAGTACAATAAGACGCAATTTGATGGTGGAATTTTTTAACATGATGGTCCCCTCAGTTGATGCTGGATTGAGGCAGGTTGCGCGACACTGTCAACCTGTTGAGCTGACAGGATTCCTGAGTGATTGCGTGCTGGATCAGCGAAGGAATGTCGAGGATCAGGGCGACCTCTCCCCCCCCCAGAATGGTTGAGCCACTGATGCCTTGCAGGCGCTGGAACAATTTCCCCAAAGGTTTGATGACGGTCTGGAATTCTCCCAGCAGTTCATCCACCACCAGTCCGGATTTTTTGCCTGCATGGCTGACCACGACAATGTTCTCGCGCCGCCCCTTGCTGCCATTGGTATCGAAGTAGTGTTGCAGGCGGATAAAGGGCAGCACCTCGCCACGCAAATTGATGTAATTGCGACCCTGGGTATCGGCCAGTGCACTCTGGGTCAATTCAACGCACTCGATCACCATATCGAGGGGAATGACGTAGTGGGTATCGCAGACTCGCACCAGGAAGCCGTCGATGATGGCAAGGGTAAGCGGCAGGCGGATCTGCACACGGGTTCCTTTTCCCGGGATGCTGTCCAGATCGACCGTGCCGCGCAGGGCAGTGATGTTGCGTTTGACGACATCCATGCCCACCCCGCGACCGGAGAGGTTGGTTATCGCCTCGGCGGTAGAGAATCCCGGCTCGAAGATCAGGTTGTATATCTCCTGATCCGTCAGCGTGGTGGTTGGGCTGATCAGACCGCGCTCGATGGCTTTTTGCTGGATCTTGGCTTTGTTGAGACCAGCTCCATCATCCCGAATTTCGATGACGATACTGTTGGAGTCGTGATAGGCATTGAGATTCAGGGTGCCACGGGGGGATTTGCCTGCCAGCAGCCGTTGCTCTGCCGATTCGATGCCGTGATCCATCGAGTTTCTGACCAGATGCATCAGCGGATCGCCGATCTTCTCTACCACCGATTTGTCCAGTTCAGTCTCGGCTCCTGAGATCACCAGAGTGATATCCTTGTTCAGTTCCTGACTGACATCGCGCACCACCCGCTGGAAGCGGTTGAAGGTATCGCCGATAGGCACCATTCGCAGGCGCAGTGCACTGTCGCGGATCTCTTCCACCAGCATGGCAATGACTGAGGTGGCTTCCTGCAACTGGCTTTCGCGGGTGCGTTGGGCCAGCAGATTGGCTCCAGAACTGGCGACTACCAACTCCCCGACCAGATTGATTAGATCGTCCAGCTTGTCGGCATGCACCCTGACGTAACGCCCCTCTTTGCTCTTGCTCTCCTTGGTCTGGTTCTGTTTTTTCAGGGCGGCATCGACGACGGCTTCGTTGACAGCACCCTGCGCAATCAGGATTTCTCCGAGTTTGGGCGCTTGTTCTGCCGGGGTCGCTTGTTGTGCCTGCAGACCGCTTGCTAACTCCTCTGCAGTCAGGGCGCCGGTGTTGACCAACAACTGCCCCAGCATGGCGCTATCTTCCGGCAGCGACTCGATCAGGTTGATGTACTCGGCGATCTTGCTGTGGGGTGGCAAGATGGTGATCTGGCAGTCATCTCTGACAAATTCAAAGACATCGTTGATGGCCGTCTTGTCTGCCTGCGAGTCGAAGTCTATCTCGTAGCCTAGGTAGCAATTCTCCGGATCGAACTGTTCCCAATCCGGTAGCGCCTGATGGATGGTCTCCACCGAGCATATGGTTCCGAGAGTGCCGAGATAGCGCAGAAATGCGGCTGGATCCATGCCATTGCGCAGCACATCGGGACCAAAACGCAGGGAGATATGCCACAGGGAGGCGGAGCTGGTAATTCCTCCCTCTTTTTCGATCTTGGGTTCCGGCGTATGCACAGTATCTGGCAGCGTGGCATGGGGGACGCACTGATGACGAGTGAGGGTGAGCCTCAGCCGTTCATCTTGGTTGGCATCGCCCTCGCTTAACGTGCTGCCCTGTTCTGCAACGACATTGATGAGCGTCTGGATATGGTCACAGCTCTCCAGCAGATCCTTAATAAGAGGAGAGGTGACGGTGAGCTGCTGATTGCGGATCTGGTCTAGCAGATCCTCGACAATATGGGTAAACCCGACGATGGGTTGCAGACCAAACAGGCCAGCCGACCCCTTGATGGTATGAGCAGCACGAAAGATGGCACCAATCAGCTCGCTATTGTCAGGGTCAGATTCCAGTGATAGAAGGGCTGACTCCATCTCTTCAAGCAACTCGCGTGCCTCGGCGATATAGGTTTGTAAAGCCTGATCAAGATCGATGCTCACGGTGACTCCTTGTCATGGTGGCTCAGGGCCGTTCGCCATGGGTGATGAGGGTGGGGTCGCCAAAAAAGGCCGAGAGCTGGCAGAGCTCCAGCAGTTCAAGCACAACATGGCTGTGCCAGACCAGCGCCAGGGAGGTGCCCTGCTGCAGAGCGGTCTTCTTCGCTGCCAGCAGCAGTTGCAGCCCGGCGCTGTCTATCTCGGATACCGCTGCCAGATTCAGCTCCAGTTCGTTCCCCTGATGCAATAAGGGCGAGAGAGCATCTTTCAGCTCGCTGACTGTATAAATGGTGATCTCGTCCGGCATGGTCACCACTACCTTGTTGTCGAGTAGCTCACTCTGTAGTTGCATGATGTGCTCCGGATCACGGCATGATGAGCTTGGCGACTGCGGCCAACATCTGTTCGGGCTGGAAGGGTTTGACCACCCAGGCTTTGGCTCCTGCGGCTTGTCCCTCCTGCTTCTTGCTGTCCTGAGACTCGGTGGTCAGCATGATGACAGGGGTAAATTTGTAGTTGGCCAGCTTTTTGGCCTCTTTGACGAAGGTGATGCCATCCATGTTCGGCATGTTGACGTCACTGATGATCAGGTTGATCTTCTTGCCATCTAGTTTGTTGAGCGCATCTTTGCCGTCAGAGGCTTCCATGACCTCATAACCGGCGCCCTTGAGGGTCATGCCCACGACTTGGCGAATAGTTGCCGAGTCATCCACGATCAGGATCGTTTTGCCCATATCTCTCTCCTAGAAAAATGTGATGTCGGCGCTACTTAGTTGCGCGTTGACAGAACGGGTGGTGCGACCATGGTGAATATTGCGCTGTTCGTCGGTGGCGTATGAGAGTTCCATCTCTGCCAGCCAGCGATTGGCATCGATCTGGATTGGCCCTGTCGCATTGCTGCTCTGCTCCGAAGCAACCAGATGGCTGGAGAGGCTCTCCATGTTTTGTCTGACGTGGCTGAGGATCTGGCTGACCCTGTCTTGAAATTGCAGCGAGACAATGACGCTGGAGATTTCGCGATGGATATCGGTGCTCTCGTTTTGCAGCAGGGAGGCGGATTCCGCCAGGCTATCGGTGGCATGGCGAAAACGGGCCAGTACCTGTTCGATTGTCTGCTCCGAATTGAGCGCCGAGGCTTGATCCCGTGCGGCAGCATTTTCGGCAATCTGGAAGGCGCGGCCGATAGCAGTATTGATGGTGTCTACCTTGTCGGTCATCTTCTGGGCGGTTTCGCTAGAGAGGCGGGAGAGGTTGCGCACTTCATCCGCGACCACAGCAAAGCCACGGCCTGCTTCCCCTGCACGAGCCGCTTCAATGGCGGCGTTGAGGGCCAGCAGGTTAGTCTGGGAGGCTATTTTGGCCACATCCATGGCCATGGTGTTGAGCTCTATGGTGTAGGTGGTCAGGCTTTTTATCTCACCCAGCATGGCGTCCCGATTGGCTTGGGCGGAGTGCAGGATGGCCACTACCTCATTGAGTTGCTGCTGGCTCTCGCTCAAGACTCCAGCCATGCCACGGGAATTGGCATCACCCAGTTCTCCGGCTGCCAGATGAGAAGCATTGACTGCTTCCTCTAGCTTGTTGGCCAAGCCGCTGAAGCGTTGGGTCAGGTCAATCATCGCGGCTTCGGTTTGTTGACGAGAGCTTTCAATTTGCTGGGACCAGATAGGTAGAGCCTTCTCGCACACCTGTTCGAGCCCGATGATGGAGTGGGCGAGAGGATCGGTCGCGATGGTTTGTTCCTCTCCTGCACGATGTCGGAGTGTGTGCTGGTGGAAGTGACTCGATGTCCAGAGCGCGGCGGCAATACCAACCAGCACATTGAGCAGCAGGTAGAGAGGTGACAGCGCATCGGCGAGCTGCAGCAACAGGCAGCTGAGCAGAGCAAGCCCGATGCAGCAAATCCAGCAAACCGGTTCCCAAAGCGGTGTGTTCACGCCACTTTTGTGTTGTGCCATACGTAGCTTATCCCTGTGCAATTATTTGGTAAGAGGTAAAGGCGCGGGACCGAAACAGTCATGGTGCCCCTTGACGCTCTTTTCTTTATTTATAGTTGGCACAATAAGGTTAGCGGAAAAAAATTAATTGGCTGCAAATCGGAGTTGTTTGTATCAGCGATTGCCGTATCAAGCGGCTTGCGAAATGGGGGGAAGAGCCAGGTGGGGATGAAAAGGAGAGAAGGAGCCTGAGGATTCAGGCTCCTGATGAGGATCAAGCCTCGTTGGCGTGGGCCTTCTGGCAACCTTCCACGGCGTGGGCAATCAGTTCCAGCGCGCTCTTGTCACACGGGGGCAGTTCGGCATCGCACGCCTTGATAGGGGTGACGCGATCGCCCCACTTGATGATGGCGGCCCCCCAGGTCAGGCCGGCACCGAAAGCGGCGGTCAGCAGATAAGAGTTCGGCTTGACGCGGCCCTGCTCCAGCGCTTCGCACAGGGCGATGGGCACAGTGGCTGCGGAGGTGTTGCCGTAGTTTTCGATGTTGACCATCACCTTCTCCATCGGCGCATTCATCCGCTTGGCGAGGGTCTCGATGATGCGGATATTGGCCTGATGGGGAACGATCAAGTCGACCTGCTCCGGCGCGATACCGGCCTGAGCCAGCACAGTGTTGGTGGCTTCACCCATGCCGCGCACGGCGCGTTTGAAGATCTCCGGCCCTTCGAAGTTGAAGGTGAACAGCCCATCGATGTCGGCAAAACGCACCCGATCGGTACCGAAGTTCGGTACGTGCAGGATCTCCCGCGCTTCGCTGTCGCAGCCCAGCTTGTTGGCGATCAGGCCACACTCCTGCTCGCTTGCCTCGATCACCACGGCTCCGGCACCATCGCCAAACAGCACGGCGGTATCGCGGCGCGCCCAATCCAGCAAGTAGGTGAGGCGTTCGGCGCCGATCACCAGCACCTTCTTCATCATGCCGGTCTGCACCAGCGAGGTGGCGACCGAGAGAGAGTAGACGAAACCGGTGCAGGCCGCGTTGAGGTCAAACACGGCGGCATTGACGGCGCCCAGCTTCTTCTGCACGGCAGAGGCGGCACTTGGCAGCAGGTTGTCCGGGGTGGCGGTCGCCAGGATGATGCCATCGAGATCGCTCGCTTCCAGACCTGCGCAGGCCAGTGCACGGCGACCGGCCAGGGTGGCGAGATCCGAGGTGCTGACATGGGAGATCCGGCGGGCCTTGATGCCGGTGCGCGGATAGATCCACTCGTCTGACGTATCCATGATGGTGCTGAGGTCATCGTTGGTCAGCACGGAGGGAGGCAGGCATTTGCCCCAGCCGGTGATATTGGCGTATTTCATCTTGTTACCGCTTCTCAAAGTGGATCGCCCGCGGGCGGAAAATCGTGCAATTATGCCGTACGAGACAACCACTGTCATCTTGTGGTCATGGTTATGTGCGGGGGGCTCAGCTGTGCCATCTGGTCGCAAAGGGCTGCCACGTGCTGAACATGGTAGGAAATTTTGCTTAAAACGCGGGACTCCTCTGCCCTAAGATAGGCGTTTCGCCACCGATTAGGGTATCTCCTTGCTTAGAGCCAATCTCAACTTGTTGCCCACCCTCAAGGTGCTGCTGGAGACCCGTAATATCAGCCGCGCCGCCGAGCTGCTGCACCTGAGTCAGCCCTCCATCAGCAAGCAGCTTGCCCAGTTGCGCAGCGAGTTTGATGATGAGTTGCTGGTGCGGGAGGGGCAACGCTGGCTGCTGACGCCACGGGCCGAAGTGCTGGCCGCTCAACTGGCGGATTCTCTCGGTGCGCTTGAGCGGCTCTACGAGGCGCCCGGATTTGACCCGAGCCGCTGCGAGCGGGTATTTCGGCTCGCCTCTTCTGATTATGTTGCCCAGCATATCCTGCCTGATATCTGTGCCGCGCTCGCCAAAGAGGCGCCGTTGGCGGCGCTGGAGTACAGCCTGTGGGACAAGCGTCAGCTGCCGCAGCTGTGGCAGTCCGAGCTCGATCTGGTCTCTACCATCACCGAGCTGGTACCGGATCAGATCCGTGGTTTGCATCAGGGGGAAGATCGGCTGGCGGTGTTGATGGGACGTCATCACCCGCTGGCGGGCAAGGCGCTGAGTCTCGATGACTATCTCGCCTGGCCTCACCTGCAGGTGAGTGGCGGTGGCGACAAGGACAGCCCGGTGGAGCAGGTGTTGGCGCCGCAGGGACTGAGTCGGCGCTGGTTTGCCAGAGTTCCCTTTTTTCAGGCGGCTGTGGAGGTGTTGCTGCGCACCGATTGCCTGATGACCACCCCTGCTCATATCGCCTGGCAGCTCTCCTGCGGCCATGAGCTCACCTTTGTCGATCTGCCCTTTGCTACCCGCGACCAGCAGTATCATCTGCTGTGGCATCAGCGTCACCATCAGGATCCGGCCCACCGCTGGTTTCGCGAGCTGGCCTACCCCTTCCTGCGGGATCACCTGCAACGCACCGTCGGCGAGAGTCACAAGCTGCTCGATCTTGGCGGTTAGCCCCGGTCAGTTGTGTGGCGTTATAGCCATGGGTTATGGGTTCTATTCATAACTTTCACTACTGGCATAATGGCTCAGCCCGTACCCTGAATGCAGGTCATCATATCGAGCACAAAAGAGGAAAGCATGGAACTGACGAGTTGGCTGGCACTGGCCGCAATCTGCGTGATGGGCGCCATCAGCCCGGGGCCGAGTCTGGCGCTGATTATCCGCAACACGGTGCAGGGCGGGCAGGGGCATGGCGTCGCCACTGCGCTTGGCCACGGCCTCGGGGTTGGTATCTATGCGCTGGTTACCGCGCTTGGCCTCTCCATCCTGATCACCCAGACCCCGATCCTGTTTGATCTGATCCGCTACGGCGGTGCTGCGTTTCTTGCCTGGCTTGGGGTGAAAGCCCTGCTGGCAAAACCAGCCAGTGGTGAAGCGAGTGAAGAGGTGCACCAGCTGCGTGGTCGGCAGGGAGCCTTTGAAGGTTTTATGGTGGCCTTCCTCAATCCCCAGCTGGCGGTCTTCTTCATCGCCCTGTTCAGCCAGTTTGTGCGGGCCGATACCGGCTGGAGCGAAGGGGGCATCATGATGCTCACCGCTGGCGGGATCGATGCAGTCTGGTACGTGCTGGTGGCGCTGGTACTCTCGCGCGGGCCTGTACTGGCGTGGCTTAAAGCCAAATCCTTTGTGATCGATAAGGTGAGTGGCTTGGTGCTGCTGGGACTGGCACTCAAGGTGGTTATCTAATCCTGCATTTTGCGGATACCTTAAGCGGGATCAAGGCATGCGGGTGGTGAATGGGCTAGAGTAGCGCCCATTTGCTGTCCGCCCTGATCCCGAGACCATGCACCAGAACAAGCACCCGTTAAGCAACAACAACCGGTTGGAGCTGTTGGCTCCGGCCAAGAACCTCGCCTACGGCATCGAAGCCATCAACCATGGCGCCGATGCCGTCTACATTGGTGGCCCTGCCTTTGGCGCCCGCAGTGTGGCGGGCAACTCCATCGAGGATATCGAAGCGCTGGCGCGCCACGCCCACCGTTTCGGCGCCCAGGTCTTTGTCGCCTTCAACACTCTGCTGCACGATCACGAGCTGGAGCAGGCCCGGCGGCTGACCCACCAGATCTACGCAGCCGGTGCCGATGCGCTCATCGTACAGGATATGGGACTGCTGGCGCTGGATTTGCCTCCCATCGCGCTCCATGCCAGTACCCAGACCGACAACCGCACGCCGGAGAAGGTGAAGTTTCTGCAGGATGTGGGTTTCTCTCAGGTGGTGCTGGCGCGCGAACTGTCCCTTGCGCAGATCCGCGAGATCAGCGCGGCGACCAATGTGCAGCTGGAGTTCTTTATCCACGGTGCGCTCTGTGTCTCCTACAGCGGCCAGTGCAACATCAGCCATGCCCGTACCGGCCGCAGTGCCAACCGTGGCGAGTGTGCCCAGCTCTGCCGTCTGCCCTGCTCGCTGCAAAAGCCTGACGGCGAAGTGCTGGTGGCCGACAGCCATCTGCTGTCTCTCAAGGATATGGATCAGACAGACAACCTGGAGACCTTGATCGAGGCGGGGATCCGCTCCTTCAAGATTGAAGGGCGCCTCAAGGGGCTCGACTACGTCAAGAACGTCACCGCCTGGTATCGCCAGAAGCTGGACGCCATTTTGGATAGCCGCTCCGATCTGGTGGCTGCCTCTGCAGGCCGTTGCAGCTACAGCTTCACGCCTGACCCCAAGAAAAGTTTCAACCGCGGCAGCACAGACTACTTCCTCCATGGCCGCCAGCAGGGGATCGACTCCACCAAGAGCCCGAAATATGTGGGTGAACCGCTCGGGCGTGTCACCAAGGTGACCCGTGACGGTATCGAGATTGACGGCAAACAGGTCACCCTCAACAACGGTGACGGTTTGGGCTTCTTCAAGCCGAACAACGAGCTGGTGGGGATGCGCCTCAACAAGGTTGAAGGTAAGCAGTTACTCCTGTCAGAACGCATGCCGGGGCTAAAGGTGGGGACCGAAATCTACCGCAACCACGATCAGGCGTTCAGCAAGATGCTGGAGAAGGCGAGCGCGGATCGCCGCATCCGGGTCGATATGGTGCTGGCAGAGTGCGATGAGGGCGTGATCCTCATGCTCACCGACGAGCAGGGCATCAGTGCCGCAGTGACCCTGCCTTGCGACAAACAGCCTGCCGACAACCCGGAGCGGGCGCTGCAACAGGCGCGGGATCAGCTTGGCAAACTCGGCAATACCCTGTTTGTGGCGCGCAAGATTGAGTTGGCATTCACTCACCCGCTATTTATCGCCGCATCACAGCTCAACGGTTTGCGCCGGGATGGCATCGCTGCGCTGGAGGCCGCACGCGTGGTCAGCTACCAGCGCCCCGAGCGACGCATTGCCCTGCGGGATATCAACTATCCCCAGCACCGTCTCTCCTACCTTGGCAATGTGCTGAACAGCGCGGCCGAGCAGTTCTTCCGCGAACACGGGGTGGAGCGGATTGCTCCCGCCTATGAGGCGAACAAGGAGGAGCGGGAAGTGGTGCTGATGATCACCAAGCATTGCATACGCTATAGCCAGAACCTCTGTCCGAACGAGGTGCCCGGTCTCAAGGCCGAGCCACTGGAACTCAAGATGGGTAAAGATACCTTCCGCCTGCGTTTTGACTGTAACCGCTGCGAAATGCATGTGATGGGCAGCCTGAAACGCTGATCAATGAGCCCCTTTCTCCATCCGGAAAGGGGCAATTTTTATCGCAGGTTCTCTGCCTACCCTCCTTTAATTACCCCTCTCCAGCGCCAGCAGCGTTTTTTTAATCTCCAATCCCCCCGCATAGCCAGTCAGGCTGCCGTTTTGGCCGATCACCCGATGGCAGGGGACGATGATCGAGAGCGGATTGCGGCCATTCGCCGCGCCCACTGCCCGCACCGCATCGGGTTTGCCGATGGTGCGAGCGATATCGCTGTAGCTGCGGGTCTCGCCGTAGGGGATGTCGCACAACGCTTGCCATACCGCCTGCTGAAAGGCGGTGCCACGGGCTGCAAGGGGCAGGGAGAAGCGCTGCAAGCGACCGGCAAAATAGGCGTCAAATTCGGCGAGGAAGGGAGCCAGCGCTTCGTGATCTTGCTGCCAGCCACTCATATCGGGCAGTGCCCGCAGGCCCGCCACAAAGTCCACGTGCACCAGACCGGATTCATTGATGGCAACCAGCAGCTCGCCGCAGCGGGTCGGCAGGATATCGTAGCGGATCATGGGGTTATCTCCTGTTGTTGGGTATCTGGCTGTTGTTCGTTGCCGGTGGCACGGAGCAGCAAATCGGGCGCTTCACTCATGGCGTGCCACAGCCAGCTGGCCGCATAGCTGCGCCACGGCTGCCATGCTGCGCTTTGCGCCAACACCTCTTTTACCGGCAGCTTGGTGCCGCCGCCGAGAGCCTTTTGCAGCACCAGATCGGAAGCGGGGAAAGCATCGGTATCCAGCCCGCAGCGCAGCCGCCAGTAAGAGACCGTCCACGGGCCTATGCCCGGCAGCGCCAGCAACTGCTCGTCACTGGCTGTCGTGAGGGTCAGCTCGCCGCTGGCCAGTGCCTTCGCCACTCCCCGCAGGGTGCGAATGCGGCTGCCGGGCATGCCGATACCGTCGAGATCGAGTTCGCACAACTGGGCGGGGGTCGGTAGTTGCGCCATCCCGAATTGCGCCTCGGTACGGGCTACCAGTCGCCCGAGTATGGTGATGGCTCCCTTGACCGAGACCTGCTGGCCGACGATGGCGCGCAGCATCACCTCGTATTCGTCCCAGCCTCCCGGCAGCCGTACGCCGGGCCAGCGCGCCAGCAAGCGGGCGAGCAGCGGGTCCTGACCGAGCAGATCACCGATCCGCTGCATGTCGGCATCGAGATCCCACATCCTGCGCACCCGATAGAGCAGGTCGGGCAGCGCAGCGAGCGGCAGATCATGGACGGTAAGCTGCAGGCTATGCCCCTTGCCCTGCGCGATACGCACCAACGCGACCTGATCACCGACCCGGTAGCGCCGCTCATACACCTCACCATCCACCTGCTCCAGCCCGGGGATCGCCCGCAGCCGATAGAACGCCAGCATGGCCGCCACGTCATATGGGGGGTGGTAGGGCAGTTGCAGTGTCAGGGTTGCGCCGCGGGGCTGCGCGCTCATGTGCTCTGGCGCATGATCCTCTTGTTGGCGCAGGGTGCGCGGGGCCAGTCCGTAGGCGTTCAGCCAGGCGTCATTGAAGCGACGGATGCTGGCAAAGCCGGCGGCAAACGCGATGTCGGTAATGGGCAGCCCAGTTTCAGTCAGCAGCCGTTTCGCGAGCAGCAGGCGGCGCGTCTGCTCCACCTGTTTTGGTGAGGCGCCGAGATGTTGCTCGAACTGGCGGCGTAGCGTGCGTTCGCTGATCCCGGCCTCAGTGGCGAGTTCAGCGAGCGTGCCCTCCGCCAGCTCGCCGCGATCGATGCGTGCCAGCAGCCGTGTCAGTTCAACCGGCAGATCGCCACGGGCGGCGGGGGCCAGCTCAGGGCGGCAGCGCAGGCAGGGTCGCAGCCCATACTGCTCGGCGGCCGCGGCGCTTTGGAAGTAGCGCACATTGTGCTCGTGCGGTGGCCGTGCCGGGCAGACAGGCCGGCAGTAGATGCCGGTCGAGAGCACGCCGGTAAAGAAGCGGCCATCAAAACGAGCGTCGCGGGCGAGCCGTGCGGCGTGACACTGTTCGCGGCTGAGGGTGTTGATCACCTCATCCGGTGACGACTCTGGGCTGGGCTTTGCATTCATGGTGTTGGCGGCTTTGCTGGAATAGATGGCAAGAGAGTAAGGGGGCTCGGGGGCCGTGACTAGCCAGAAACGGACAGGGATAGCAAAAATTGGCCAGAGGTTTTTTTGCTCTTTCATTGCACGGCCGGGTTTCACTCTTCGTCACGCTGTTATTCATATGTCGCGGCTCGACAGAAGGGGGCATAACGGACGGGTCGGAGGTACGATTGGCCTAGCTTTATTTGCTTAGCGAGATTAGTGGCGGCGAAAACTGCTTAAAAATTAATAACAGATCACATAACTATCTTTTTTACATTGAGTGTGGCGATTTTGTGTTGTTCAATCGAGTCAGTTAATTTTTGATGATTATTAAGTCATCGCATTTGCGGCCCAGGGCCGACCAATAACAACACTTGCCAAGGATGATAAGTGAACGACTGTAAGGCATGGCCCCATTGCCGTGGGTTTAGTCTGATCGAGTTGTTGATCGCCATGACGGTTGTCAGCATTCTCGCGGCCATCGCGTTGCCAGCGTATCAGGGTTATCTGCAACAGGGACGTCGTTACGAAGCGCAGCAACAATTGCTGGAGCAGGCGCTCGCCCTTGAACGTATCTATACCCAACAGGGCCGTTATCCAGACACGTTTGCCACCCCTTCCAACACGGATTTCTACCAGTTCAGCTACAGCCAGCAAGATGCTGGCGACTACCTGCTCAAAGCCATTCCAACGACGCGACAACAGGATGAATGCGGCACTCTGACCCTCGATCAGACCGGTTATCGCGCGGCCAATCGCCATGACTGCTGGGGATCATAAGATGAACGTGCGCGGATTTACTCTGATTGAGTTGATGATCACGGTCGGTATAGCCGCCATCTTGCTATTGGTCGGGTTGCCCTCCATGAGTCAGCGCCTCGCGGCCGAACGGCTCGATCGCAGCGCGACCGAGCTCGCGTCTGCCTACCGTTTTGCCCGCAGCGAAGCGGTCAAGCTGACCCTGCCGGTGGTGCTGCAGGGCACCGATAACGGTGGCTGGGAGGTGATGGCTGACAGCAAGTTGCTGCGTCAGGCGGCAGCACCTGCTGGCGGAGTGGTGATCAAGCCGTTTGACCCCATCCAGATCGCGCCAACCGGCAGCAGCAGCCACGCCGAGATCATTCTGGCCAATCGCCTCGGTGAGCAGCGGGTGCTCTGCGTGGCCCCGAGCGGCCAGCTGCTGCAAGGGAGCTGCTCATGAGACACGCCGCACTTGCCCGCCAGCAGGGCTTCAATCTGGTGGAGATCATGGTTTCCATGGTGTTGGCGGTGATGGTGTTTCTCGGTCTCGCCAAGGGGCAGGTAGTCTCGTTGCAGCAGGCGCATTACAGCTTGCAGAGCACGCTGGCCACGATCGAGGCGAGCAACAGCGTGGAGCAGATCTGGAGCTCGCTGTGTGAAGTGCAGCGCAAGCCTGAGCGGTTCACCCAGGCTGATTTTCTTGCCCGCTTCACCCTGCACGAGGGCCACCGGCTGGTGCTGCCGAACCGTTATAGCGACAACTTTGTGGTCGCTATCGAGTGGCAGGATGAGCGGGTCTCCGGCGCCAAGCGAGTGGAGCTGAACGCAGGATTTCCGCCTTTATGCTGAGTGTCCCCTCACGGCAACGAGGCGTCAGTCTCGTCGAGCTGATGATCTCCATGGTGCTCGGTCTGATGCTGATGCTGGCGATTTTTGCCGGTTACGCCCCGATCAAGAGTACGGTCGAGCAGAGCAAGGCGCTGGAGCAGGCGAACGAAGTGCTGCGCTTTGCCACTCTCACCTTTACCAACAGCATCAAGCAGGCGGATCAGCTGATAGCGGTCACCCCTGATCGCCTGACGCTGGCCTTCAAGGTAGAGGGGGGCAATCAGGTGCTCTCCTGCCTTGGCAACCAGAAAACCGCCGATTTTACCGAGCAGTACCGCTTCACGCCGCCGGTACTCAGTTGCGATGACGGAGATGGCCCGCGCCTGTTGCTGGCCCATCTTCAGGATCTTGAATTCGGCCAGCAGGGTGCACTGGTCAATATCCGCATCTTGCCCGAAGGGCTGCCGAGCTATCTGGCACCGGGAGTAGAGGTGCAGGTGGCCCGTCGCAAGGCGGTCTGGGCAGCAGCGTTGGCCACATCCGGTGCCAACGCCACAGCAGGGGGAGCGGGATGAACAAGGGATTACAGGGGCAGCGAGGAGCCGTACTGCTGGTGGTACTGGTGGTGAGCCTGCTGTCGAGTCTGCTGGTGTTTACCAGCATTCAGGAGAACCAGTTGCAGACTCGCCTGAGCGGCAATTTTCACAAGAAGATCAATGCGCAGCTCAGTGCCGAGCAGGGGATGAACGAGAGTTATCGTGCCCTGCATCAGGCGCTTGGCGCCGAACCGCGGATAGAGTGGGAGCAACTGGTGCAGAAGGTGCCTGGCAAGGGGGAAGGGGCCATGGCGGGCAGCCGCTTTAGCATCGAACAGCTGGGTGCCTCCGCCGGCAGCAAGCTGGCGTTGCAGAGCCATGGCCGCTATCTGGAGGGGAATGCCAGCCTCAACGCCCTGTTTACCCTCAAGCGCGAGCCCGGCAATCTCATCTTTCAGGATTCGGTGGTGGCATGCGAAGGGCTAAGCCTCTCCGGTAGCGGTTTTATCGACAGCTACGACTCGCGCAAGGGCAAATATGGCGGCACCAACATTAACCAGAATGCCAAGGTGGCGACCGTCAGTGACAAGGCCAATGTAGTGCTCGACGGCAATTCGCCAATTTGGGGCGATGTACGGGCGACCGGCTCCGTGACCCTGAACGGATCTTCTCCCATCTCCGGCAACGTGAATGCCGGGAGCGACGTCATTATCTCCCCCTCTTCGGACAAGATTGTCCGGGTCTCCGGCAATGTGAAAGGGGGCGGCAGTTTGACCCTGAAAGGGGGGCGCATCGGTGGTCAGGTGGCGGTCAATGGCAATGTCTCCATGGACTGGGGTACCAGTATCGACAGCGACAAACTCAGTTATGGTGGTGCTGGCTTTTTTAAAGATCAGGCGAACCAGAAGTATCTGGATCCCGAGTATCGCAATGATCCCAAGCTGCCACCTGTGGCCGGGCAGGTGTGTGACCCGCTCAATGTGGCCGCGCTGCCCAAATCGTTCCCCCCTGCAACGCTGCCCATCAATGGCCCGCTGACGCTCGGGGCCACCCAGCAGATGGTGCTGACCACGGATCCCGCCACTGGCTCGGTCACCAGCAGCAACCAGCACAAGCCCGGGCTGCCGCTACCCGGCAAGGGGGAGCTGTTTGGCAAGGATCAGACCATTTATCAGCTCGACAGTCTCAATATGGGGGCCGATGCCACACTCACCATCAAGGGGGATGTGGTGCTGCTGATCGACAAGGATTTCACCATGACAGGCAGTAACCAGTTGACGGTGAGCGAGGGGAGCAGTCTGACCCTGATCGTCAGTGGCAAGGTTGATCTCGGGGCCGGTGCCGAGGTGACGGCAGTCAAGCAGGGGCTGACCGCTGGCGGTACGCCCGCTATCTCCATCTATTCCGCGTATAGCGGCAAGGATGGGGTCAAGCTGTCGGGCAATACGCCGCTCTATGCTGCTCTCTATGCCCCGCTGACCGAGATGAAGATCAGCGGAAGTGGCGGTCTGTACGGGGCGGTGCGGGCAAAACACTTGACCGAGAGTGGCGCGGGTGGTGTGCACTATGACGAGGCGCTGGGCATGGCAGATCTGGGGGACGAGCAGGGGCCGCCTCCGACGCTGGCACTGCGGCAGTGGCACTTTGTGCAGTGAGGCTGGCGAGCCGCTAAAAAGGTTCGAATGGGGCACGCAACTGTGAGAAGGTGGAGATCTGTCCACCCAGCAGTTCACTGTTGAGGAGGGCTCCATGCCAGGCCCCGCTCGCGCCGGTGCCCTGATCTATGCCAAGGATCCGGGCCTGCTGACCCACTTTTACCGTACATTGCTGCAGATGGTGGTCTGCAGTCAGGATGAGCAGTTGGTGGTGCTGGAAAACAGCGATATCCAGCTGCTGATCCATGCCATTCCAGAGCCCTATGCCGGGCAAGTCGTTATCAAGCGGCCGCCAGCACTGCGGGAAGAGGGGCCATCAAGCTGTTCTTCACCGTATCCAGCCTCGCCTGGGCGGAAGCGAAGGCGGCGGATCTCGGCGGCGGCCTGCTGCCACAGCAGTGGACAGGGCCTGGCTTTGTGGTGCGCAACGCCTTCGACCCGGAGGGCAATATCCTGCAACTGCGCGAGTTGCTGGGCTCCCCTGATCCTCTCTGAATTTTCTCTTTTTACAGCATGGTGGTGGCGTGCTGTGCCATGCACCGCCATAAAAATGAACCGCCATAAAAACGGGGCCCTGTAGTGGTCAACTAAAAAGGCCCCGTTCTGCTGTTAGCTTACTGCGCTCATTACTTCAGGTAGCGTTGTTCCAGATGCTGGCGCAGCCAGTGCGGGTTGAGCGCTTCACCGGTGGCACGGCGCACCAGCTCGTCGGTGCTGTGCAGGCTCCCCTGTGACCAGATGTTGCGTCCGAGCCAGCCGAAGATCTCCGGCAGGCGGCCCGCCGCGATCACCTCACCCATGCTGCCCAGCTCTTTTTCGAGGGCAAAACGCAGCTGGGCGGCATACATGGCGCCCAGGGTGTAGCTCGGGAAGTAGCCAAACGAGCCGTCGGTCCAGTGAATATCTTGCATGCAGCCATTGCGGTAGTTGCCCTTGGTGGAGAGCCCCAGCCACTGCTGCATCTTGGCATCCCACAGCTCGGGGATGTCGGCCACCTCGATCTTCCCTTCCACCAGATCGCGCTCCAGCTCGTAGCGCAGAATAACGTGGGCCGGATAGGTCACCTCGTCCGCATCGACCCGGATAAAGCCCGGCTCGACCCGGCTGTAGAGCTTGGTCAGATTGTCCGGCGCAAACGCCGCCTGTTCGCCGAAGTGGTGACGAATACGTGGCGCCAGCAGCGCGAGGAAGGATGGATGATGCCCCAGCTGCATTTCACAAAACAGGCTCTGGCTCTCGTGGATCGCCATGGAGCGCGCTTCGGCCACCGGCTGACCCAGCAGATGGCGCGGCAGCCCCTGCTCGTAACGGGCGTGACCGGTCTCGTGCACTATGCCCATCAGGCTGGAGACAAACTCCTGCTCGTTATAGCGGGTGGTGATCCGCACGTCGGTCGGCACGCCGCCGCAGAAGGGGTGGCTGCTCACATCGAGGCGGCCGTGGGCGAAATCAAAGCCGAGCAGTCCCATCACCTCCTGACCGAGCGCTTGCTGGGTCGGTATGGGGAAGGGGCCTTGCGGCAGCAGCAGGGCATCGCCCTTCTGCTGTTCACTCACGGTCTGGATAAGAGCCGGCAGCCAGCTGGCGAGATCGCCGAAGATCTGATCGAGCCGTGCGCTGGTCATGCCCGGCTCATAGAGGGCCAGCATGGCGTCGTAGGGGCGCACGTCAAGCGCATCGGACCGCAGTTGCGCTACTTCACGGGAGAGTTTCACCACCTCCTCGAGATTTGGGGCAAAACCGGCCCAGTCGTTGTTCTTGCGCTGGTTGCGCCAGGCGTGCTCGCACTTGCTGCCAGCGAGCGATAGCGCTTCGACCAGCTCACCGGGCAGCAGGCTGGCATCTTGCCACTGGCGCTTGATCTCGCCGAGGTTGGCCCGTTGCACTTCATCCAGCGGCTCGCTCTCGGCCTTGGCAATCCAGTCGCCCAGCTCGGGAGCGGTGCGCTTCTGGTGGATCAGCAGACCGAGTTCTGCCATCGCTTCGGCGCGGGCATCGTTGCCCCCTTCCGGCATCATGGCCGCCTGATCCCAGCCGCAGATGGCGGCGAGGTGGCTAAAGCGGTGGATCTGCTGCTGATGTTGTTCAAGCTTTTGATATGACATGGGATTGTCCTTGTTATCGTCCCTGATGGTATGCCGCCCCGTACCTGGCATGATCGGGGCCGTTCGATGCTAACACCGCCGCCGCATCGTTGACCACCATCATGCAGGTGGGCCAAAGGCGTAGTGGCGAGAGGCGGGTTAGCCGAGCCGCTTCTGGTGCCGCTCGCGGTTTTCCGCTTTTTTGCGTTCGCTTTTGCGCAGCAGCACATAGAGGGCACCGCTGCCGCCGTGGCGACGCTCGGCACTGTGGATCGCCATGACGGCGGGCAGTTGCGGCAACCAGGCGCTCACATAGCTTTTCAGCAGGGCACGCGGGGTGCTGCGCTCCCCCTTGCCGTGCAGGATCAGCAGGCAGCGGATATCCCGGACTTCACAATCCGCAATGAACTGCACCAGCGTCTGACGTGCCTCATTGAGGGTTTTCTGGTGCAAGTCCAGGCTGGCCTGCAGCTCGTATTTGCCGAGCCGCAGCTTCTTGTAGACCCCCTCCTGCACCCCATCACGCTTGAAGCCGACGATTTCGTGCGGATCGCGCATCTCGATGGCCTCCATGGTGAGGTGGTCGAGGGCGAGTTGCTCGGCGGTGGCAGCCTGACGGCGAGCGAGCTGCGCCTCGGTCGGGGCGGATTTGGCCGCATGGGGATGGATATTGTCGCTGCGAATGGGCCGCACGTCGGCCACTTCATTCATGAATAGCGAGAGTTCGTCGTTATGAGACACGGCAGGCTCCCCATAAAAAAAAGTGGGGGCCATTATAACGGCCGCAACCGGCACAGAAAACGGGGAAAGGGGGAGGGGATAAGGGGCGCCCGGCATGGACACTGGTGCTGCCTGGCCCGGGAAGCACAGTCGCGAACCATAAAACAGCACAGGCGGTCAGTGTGAGCTGCCGCCTGTGGTCAGAGGATTATTTTCCCTCTTTGGGCTGTTGAGAATGGGGTTGCTGTGAATGAGGCGGTTGCGAGTGCATCACCTTGTAGATGAAGTAGGCCGCGTAAGAGCTGATGAGCAAGAAGGTGCCGATAATCACCAGCATCGACATCAATCCCACGCTGTTGCCAAACATCAGGTCCAGCCAAAAATCCATTTTATTGCTCCTGTCACCCGGTTGATGACAGGTATGATAAATACCTCTTTGCCCCGTCCGGGATGATCCCGATCAACTCCCTTGCAGGTTGTTTAATAACCAGCGCGATCTGTGATCGTTCTCACTGGACTCCTTGCGACCGAGCCTGCACAGGACCCGGTGTGGTGAGCGGGGTAATGCGCCACCCCTGCTGCTCCAGCAACGCCAGCAACCCCTGTTCGCCGTAAAGGTGCAGGGCGCCTACCACGATAAAGCTCTCGTTGGGCAGGGTGGACCATTTTTTTAGCCAGTTATGGTTGCGCTCGGCCAGCAGGGTCTGCTCCATCCAGCTTTGTAGCGCGGGCGGGGCCATCTCCTCCTTGAGCAGATTGATGAGCGTCGCCTCATCCCCCTGCTGCCACGCCTTCATCACGGCGGCGAAACCACTCTCCAGCATCGGTAGCTCATCCAGGGTGCTGGCGAGCATCAGGGTCTGGTTGTCACCCACGCTGGCCAGATAACCGAGCTGCTCCAGCAGGGTTTCAAAACCCACTACCGGTTTGCCCTCTTTGGCGGCCCGGACGGCAAAGTGCTGGTCTATCCCGAGTTCACTCTTGAAGTCGGAGCGGGCATGGCGGCCTGGGTCAGGGTAATGGCGGCAAACCATGGGCGCAGGGTGGCGAGGGTCGCCTCGTCGATGCCATAGCGGGCGCCCGCCATCAGGGTGCGTTGATAGAGCTCGGCAGGCAGATGATCCTTGAGCGGTTTGCCATCCACCAGTCGGGTGAGGGAGCTGGTCTGTTGCCACTGATCCGGCGTGATGCTGTTCATGTCCACCTCCATCACCAGTGCGCGACTCTGCAGCCAGGCACGCTCCACCGGCTCGGGCAGAGGATAGAGGGCTGGTTTACCTGCATGGATGGAGCCCAGCAGCCAGTGTTGCTGGTTGCCCTTGCTCACCCGATAGAAGGCGGGATCGGCAAAGGCGTGCAGCGGTAGCAGCAGGCAGAGCAGGAAGGCAAAGAGGGTGCGATGAAATCTCATGGGAATCCTTAATATGCGCCTGGTGACTTCTCTTGCTGACAATAACTCCTATGATAAGTCCTCATTTCAGATAACCAAGAGGTTTGCCATGCCCCATCTTCGTTTTCGCGCCGTGGCGCTCGAGACCCTGCAACAGGTGAGCGGCCCGCTGCTGGCCGAGCTTTGCGAGTTGACCGGCGGCAAGCCGGAGTTTGTCACCATGGAGCGGGTGGAGAGCTGCTGGATCCGCAACGGCGAGCCAGAGGCGGGATTTCCGTTTGTCGAGTTGCACTGGTTCGAACGGCCGCAGGAGATGCAGGACGCTGCCGCGCGCCTTATCACGCGCCATTTGAAACGGGTGCTGGGGGAGCAGACCTATGTGGTGGTGCAGGTAGTCCCCTTGGTCAAGAGCGCCTACTATAGCAATGGCGAGCACTATTGAAGAGAGGGACAAACCAGGTTGGCGGGACGGGTGATGCCGCTACCCGGCTAACGCCACTTGGGCGGCAGGATGCTTGTCGCCCATCACGGGATCAGGCCGATTTGGCCAGCAGTTTATCGAGCCAGCGAGTGGGCAATACCCGTCGCAGGAAGGCAAACAGCCGGGTCGGCGTGGTCACCGGATAGCGCGCCTTGGGATGGGCGTGGGTCAGTGCATGGAGCAGTGGCGGGATGCAGGCGTCGCTTGGGAGGGTAAAGCTGCTGGTGGCCCCCTCTTTTTCCAGCCGTGTCAGGGTTTGGCGGTAGGCCGACTGATGACGGCTCTGGGCCGGATCGATGTGCCGCAAGAAGGCGCTGCGGGCATTGGCACGAAAACGGGTATCGATGGGGCCCGGTTCAATCAGGCTGATATGTACCCCGCTACCCGCCAGTTCGAGGCGCAGGGTGTCGCTATAACCTTCCAGCGCAAATTTGCTGGCGTTGTAGGCGCCGCGATACTTCATGGCAACCAGTCCCAGAACCGAGCTGTTCTGCACTATCCGTCCCTCTTTGGCCTCCAGCATCGGCGGCAGCACCTGACGGATCAGATGGTGCCAGCCAAACAGGTTGGTATTGAATTGTTCCCTGAGCGCCTCGGTGGGCAGATCTTCCAGCGCCCCGGGTTGGCCATAAGCGCCATTGTTGAACAGGCCATAGAGGCGCCCGCCCGCCAGATGGAGCGCCGCACTGGCACCCAGCTCGATGGAAGCAGGGTCCGCCAGATCCAGCTGTACCGCCAGCAATCCCTGTTGCTGCAAACGGGCCACATCTTCCGCCTTGCGTGCCGAGGCGATCACGGTAAAACCGTGCTGCCCCAGCGCCTGTGCGGCGGCGAGGCCAATACCGCTGGAACAACCGGTGATCAGAACAAAACGGGGCATGATGGCGTCCTTGTGACTGCTGACAAAAGCGTGTGGGCAGGTGAGCGGGTAAAATTCTTATCCGGCTCGCATGTTAGCTTGCCAACCGGCAAAAAGAAAACCGGGCCAAGTGGCCCGGTTTTCTGACATCGTATTGCCTGATTACATGAAGGTAAGCGGCATGATGATATGGAACTTGACGTCGTGCTCGGAGGCGAAGATGTTGGGGTAATCGGTCCAACCGCCGCCCTGGCTGATGTCGTTGTTGTAGTCGGTGTAGTGCAGTTTGAACAGGGTGCCTTTCAGCTTGCCATCCTGCACGGTATAGGTGACATCGAAGTTGGCTGCCCATTCGGTATCTTCACCGTTGGCTGCTTTCTTGCCTTGACCGGTTTCGATATCCCAACCGTAAGCACCGGATACACCGACGGACCAGCCAGGCGCACCAACCAGGTCATCCAGAGAACGGGTCACGCCGAAGAACAGCGCTTTCTCGTTGTTGGCGTTCCAGTCAGAGCGGGAGTCCCACCAAATTTCGTTGGCACCCTGGGAGTTGGCGTAGCCACGGGTCAGACGGGGCAGGTAGTTGCCTTCCGCACCTTCAGCCTTGGTCCACAGACCTTCCAGACGGAAGCCGTACGGGCCCATGCCCCAGGCAGCTGTCAGAGCTTGTTGCCATGCCAGACCGTCATAAGTCTCGATCTGGGAAGCGCCCTTGGTGTAGGTCTCGGTCTCGGAACCGTAGAACTGGTAGCTGGTGGAGAGGCCGCCCAGTACGTCAAACTTGTGAGCCAGTTTGAAGTGGTAGCTGTCCATGTAGCCTTCGGACTGACCGAAAGAACCGGTCACTGCAGTGCCATTTTCGAAGGTGTAACGGGCTGCGATACCGTGGATGTAGTCGATGACGTTTTCATCAGCGAACGGATCCATCCACGCTTTGGCACGGGAGAAGACCTGAGTCTCTTTGTACCAGGGGGCCTTGTACTCGTCAGCGATGGCGTAGGTCAGGTAGAGGCCACCGAAGTTACCTTCAACTTGACCACCACGATAGGTACCCGGCTGATAAGACCAGTTAACACCGATTTGGCCAGGGACATACAGCTGGGTATAACCACCCTTGGCAGTGATGCCGCCGTCCAGGAATTTCAGCTTCATCGCTGCGTTGGAGAGGCTGAAACCACCTTCAGGGGAGCCATCTTTGGCGTTGTTGCCCCAAGAACGGCCAGCGAAGGAGAATTCGTTTTCCTGGTTGACCGGGTGATTTTCGGTAACGGCCAGGTCATAGGCACCGAAGCCGCCCAGATCCAGACCTACGGTGTCCCAGGCATAACCGGAGTTGAAGTTGAGAGCGGCTTGAACGGTGGAATGGCTCAGGTTGGACTGGTATTTGCCTTCTTTCTTGGCTGCAGTCGGGTCACCATCGATGCGCTGACGATCACGCTGGAAGTAGAACAGACCGCCGGTCAGTTTGGAGTCTTTAACGAAGGTTTCATAGGACTGGCCGTATTCCGGGCTCATCATATCCTGAGCTGCCAACGCCATACCGGGGGCGACCAGAGCGGCTACCACAGCGGCACTCAAAGCGGCGCGCTTGAAGATCACTTTTTCCATTTTTATTGCTCCTGATTTTATGGACTTAGCTTTTTTCCGGCAGTTGGCATCGGCTCACCGCTCGGTATTGGCATTGCAATCAAAACCCCGAAGGGCAAAAAATCTTGTCTTGGCTACCTGCAAACCCGGATGTCTTGGCACATCTGTAGTTGGCAGTCCTGATCATCACATGTTGTTTTTTTATGTTCCGATTCTTGGCTATCGGACAACCTCAAGAGTACGTTCGCGGTGCGAAATATCAATGAAAAGTTCCCTCAACGTTTCAAAAGTATGACCGAGTGCAAATAATCATGGGCAAGGTCGTAAACAGCCTCATGGCAGGTATCACGGTGATGAGAGCGTTTTCTTGAGGCTGCGGGCAGCGCCAGTGCGGGTTTTCATCCGGTACGGGGGACGAGGTGTCAGTTAACCTGCCGATAACAGATAATTTTGTGCTACAAAAAAACTTTCCCTCTGGTCGAGGGAAAGTGATCTGGTGAGGATGCGGGGCGAATAGGGGTCAGCCTTGCTGGCCGAGGATGCGGGGGATCTGCTGCGCCTGATGGTGGATATGGGAGGAGACCTGCACCGAGAGCTGACTCACCTGACGGGCATGCTGATGGATACGGGCGATCAGATCGGCAAAACTGGCCAGCTTGTGTTCCTGACTTTTGGCGTTGTCGGCCCCCTGCAGGGCGATCACTGCGGTGTTGCGGGCGATCTCCCGCACTGCCTGGGTGGTCTGGCGCAGTTGTTCCGCCTGCGCCCGCTGGCGGCTTGATTCGCTGGTGATCCGGTTCAGTACAGTGCCAAGCTGTTCACCGGATTGGGTCAGACGTCCCAGAATATCGGTGATCTGGTTGAGGGATTGCTGGGTATTGGCCGAGAGGTGGCGCACTTCATCGGCAACCACGGCAAAACCGCGTCCCTGTTCCCCTGCGCGGGCCGCTTCGATGGCGGCGTTGAGGGCCAGCAAGTTGGTCTGCTGAGCGATATGACCGATCACATCGACAATGGCCGTCACATCGGCAACCGAGCGGGTGAGGGCTTGCAGCGCCTCATCGCTCTCGTCAATCGCCAGTCCGGTCTGATGAGTGGCATGCAGCATGCTCCCCACCAGATCTTCGCTCTGGCTCATCGCCTGTTCGTTATGGTGGGCATGCTGGGCGATGTCGGCGGCGACCTGATGGACCTCTCCGGCCAGCTGGTTCAGCTCATCCATCATCTGGCCGCTCTCGTCGACCACCTGTTCGGTGGTGCGGGTGCTGTGGTGGATCTCGTCAACCTGACTGACCATCCCTTGCAGACTGAGGGATACCGCTGACAGCTGCCCCTCTTTTTGTTGTTGGTCCAGTTGCAGGCGACCGATCAGCCGATTGTAGCTGGCAACAATATCGGCCAGCTCGTTGCGATCGCGCCCGGCAGGCAACGGCTCGGCCTGCCCCGTCTGATCGAGTTGCATAAAAGCTCCGCGCAGTCGCAACAAGGGGATGAGCAGCCAACGTCGTTGCACCAGCGCAAACAGCAGGGCGACTATCACCAGACAGAGCGCTAGCGTGCCGAGGATGGTGGCCAGCTCCTGATTGACGGCTTGCCGTTCGCGGGCAAGTTGTTCCCCCATCTGTCTGGTCGCTTGCAACATGGCCATGATGTCTTGCTGCACGGTCTGGCGGCCAGCCTGTTGCTGTTGTAGCGCCGTGCGGCTGTTGGCCAGCTCCTGCGGATAGCGGCCCAGCAGTGAGCGTAATTCGCTGCGCGGTTGATCTCCCAGCTCCTTGCGTACCGGCTCCCCCAGCGTGAACTCATCGGCGGGAGCCTCTTCATACAGGCCGAGCAGCGGCAAGGCTTGCAGCGCTTGGGCCTGTTTTTGCAGCGCCTCCAGCTCGAAGCGGATCCCTTCGAGCAACTTCTCATTGCCCTGCTCCATATAGCTTTGGCGCAAATGGGCGAGGCGCGGCAGGCCCGCCAGGATCTCGGCTGCGCCGCTGCGATATTGCTGTGCCGCGGCAGATTGTTCCGTGCTGGCGCCTTGCTCCCCATAGCGGATCAGCGCCATGGCCTGGCTGCCCAGCTCACTCTCGGCATTTTGTAGCAGCAGCTGGCTGTTGCCCGAGAGCTTGCCTGCGGCCTGATAGTCGTGTGCGATGCGCTGCGCCATCTGTTCGAGTTGCTGTCTGAGCGGGGCAGCCACGGCATCATCTTGAGCGGCCAGCGAGGAGAGCGCTTGCTGGCGGATCTTCTCCGCCGCGGTCAGTTGCTGTGGATCGCCGCTGTTGAGGTAGTCACGCAGACTGTTTTGCAGGGTCACTGTCACCAGTTGTTGCAGCGTCTCGTGCTGATGCTGGGCCTGATTGGTACGGGCAAGCTGCTGCCAGCCGTGGTAGAGGGCCAGCGCCTGTCCTCCCGCGACCAGTAACAAAACAAGGGAGGAGAGGGTGGCGTAATGGGCGATTTTCACGGGGTAATTCCTGTCAGCACAGACCATGGGGGAGCGTGGCCCGAGCCTAAACAGGGATGATGGCGTTTTTATGACAGCATGGTCAGGTGGCCCTATTTTACCGACTTAACTGGCTGGAGATGCCAGTGCTCTGTTGCGTTGGCCCAGCATACCGAGCAGGGCGCCGCCCATGATAAGTGCACCGGCCAGCAGATGGCTCGAGGTCAGCTCTTCTCCGTTCAATGCCACTAACAGCAAAGTACTCAGCAGCGGTGTCAGGTAGGCAAGGGCACCGATCCGGCGTGGATCGCCGTCTCGCAGTGCCAGATACCAGGTCACAAAGGCCGCCCCCATCGGGCCTAGCGCCAGCCCGATGATGAGGCTCCAGTCACTGGTGGGGATCTGCGCGAGCGGCAGGGGCCCCTCCAGCAGACGGGCAAGCAGCAGCGCCAGCAAACCTGCGGGCAGGCAGGCTGCCGCAGTGACCACGGCGGGGGCTGGCGGCAGACGGCGTGATAGCACCGAATAGGCCCCCCAGACGACAGCTGCACCGAGTGCCAACAGGTATCCCGGCAGATAGGCCTGCTGCAGTTGCAGCTCGCCGTTGACCATCACCAGCATGGAACCCGCCAGACCAAAGGCGCCAGCCAGCAGGTGACGGGCATGGAGTGGATGGCCGGGCAAAAACAGCGGGGTAAACAGAATGATGCAGAGCGGCCAGAGGTAGTTGATGAGGTTGGCCTCCAGCACCGGGGCATGGCGAAAGCTCATAAAGAGCAGCAGATGGTAGAGCAGCAATGCCGTAACCGTCACCAGCCAGGTAATCGGGCGAGCGCGCCATTGGCGCCAAAACGGCAAAGCCCCGACCCCGCAGAACAACAGCACCAGCCCGACCAGCACCAGTGGTGACAAGCTGGTGACCCGTGACGTCAGCGCCGCCAGCGAGGCCCACAGCACAATGGTCAGCAAGGCAAAACCGGTGGATCTATCCCACCAGGAACATCCGGACATCCAACACTCCTTTGCAAGATGAAACAGGGCTTGGCCTCAAAGACAAGCCAAATAGAAGCAGTCTATCAGAGAGATCGCATGCTCTGAACGCAGAAAGGAGAGGGTCATTACGGTTGGATGGTCGGATTCATTGTCGCCCAAGACGACCAAGGGGTTGGCACCATGATGATGCCAACCCCTTGTTTTGTATGGCGCTCCCGACTGGAGTCGAACCAGTGGCCTGTCCCTTAGGAGTCCAGAAATTATTAGTTTCATATAGAATCAGTTGGTTTTATATGAAATGTTTTTTTGATTAAAAACAGTTGTTTACATAAAATATCTGTACCAAGTGGTTTCATAAAGTCTCACTCCAATGCACTGCGCTGGAGGGGTACGGGGAGGGGTACGGATGGCGATAAGTAAAGACTTGGAGATCTCGTCACTCAAGCCAGTCGAAGGGGTTAAAGTGAAACGCTATGCGATTCAATCGAAGCATGGTGGTGGACTCAAAATAGAAATCCGTGAAAGTGGCCTCAAGCGTTTTGTATATCGCTTCAAGATTGGTGGTAGTGAAGGCGAATTGTTGCTGGGGAGTTATCCTGCCCTGACTCTGGCTAAAGCCAGAGAGGAGCATGGGAAAGCGGTGCTGCTTGTGAAGCGGGGCATTGATCCCACCAAGTTTGCGGCTCAAGAAAAGGCTAAAAATGAAACGGCCCTGACGATGGATGAGTTGCTTGGACGATGGCTCGATGCACAGCGTGTTGCTCAGGTCGTCAAACCCAAAACCCTCCAATGCCATCAGGATCGTTGGAATCGTCATCTCAAGAAGACTCTAGGCAACATTCGCTTAATCGATCTGACTCGTGCCCACTTGGCACAAGCGTTAGAGATAACCAGGCGTGCAACAAAAGATGAAACCCGTAAAGGGTTGGGAACGCTGAACCAGATGTTAGATTATGCAGTGGTTCACTGTCTGCTTGAGGCCAACCCTGCGAGACTGTTGCGCCCAAAAGATTTTGGTGCCAGTGCTGGCTCGCCAAGAGAGCGATGGTTGACCGTCCCCGAATTGCGCAGGTTATGGAAGGCGATAGATGAGGATCTTGGGAGTGGTGGTAGCTTGGCGGCCGGAGGGCGTGGTGTTTCTCGCCATGCAACGATTTCTATACCTGCTGCGAATGCGATTAAGTTATTAATACTGACCGGATGTCGTAGAGGTGAAGTCGCTAATATGCGTTTTTCACAGATAAAAGATGATATATGGACTATACCTGAAACCAAAAATGGTAGAGCTCATACTGTCTTTATTTCCCCTCAGGCGAAATCGGTCATTGAAGAGCAGGCGCAGTATGCCAATGGTGATTTAGTATTCGAATCTGATCGTCCAAAAACAGATGAAATCGAGCCAATTTTAGTTGATTCCATTACTCGGGCTCTAAGGCGATTCATCGCACGATGTTTACCTGATATGGACCCATTTACTGTCCATGATTTGCGGCGTAGTGCGGCTACTAACTGGGCTGAAAGGCTAGATGTTGAGGAAAGAGTTATTGAGCTTTGCTTGAATCACACCCCCATTAACAAACTTATTAGAACTTATCACCGTTCACGTCACACCGAGAAAACCCGACTTGTCTGGATTAATTGGGGGAGACTGGTAGCTGATGAGGTGATGCAAGATCCTGTTACTGAAGCAGCAGTTAATAACGTTGTGAAGGTGAGCTTTAATAGAAAGTAAATGTGGCTATGATGATTTTTAGTGATGGACTGAATGATTTAATCATTCAGTCCACTTTTTATATTGCGCACCGTTTTGCGTATGCCTCTCTAATCAACTCTTCTATGATGGTGTTTTTATTTTTCTGTTCCATTTGGCTTAGTTTGTCAAGAATATTACCTATATCTTTACTCATGTTAATGCTGTATTGTTTCTTTTCTATATTTTTATCACGATATACTTTTTGGCTCCATGCTTTCTTGATGTTGGAAACTAAAAGTTTATATCTATCAATATTAGTGATGCTTAATACATCTAAAAATGAAACAAGATCATCTTTTTGAGCTGATGTACCATTTAAAACTAATGGGACATAATCTATTTCTTTATGCTCAAGATATTTGTGTAGCCATGTTGTTTTTTCCTTGTTTTGTTTGTTAAGCCAAAACTTAACATCATCATTTTTCATTGCTGATTCAGCAGATTTGGATATAGCTCGTACTAATTTTTCCTTTTCTATTTTGTTGCAAGGTAGTCTGTTGATAAGTGCAGTTATATCCTGTGTGCTTATTTCAGTATTCCATTTTTTATTAGTGTGTGTGTGCGTTTTTATGTTTTCATCGAGTATTGATGGGCTCAATAAAAACACGCACTTATGTTCTAGTTGTTGGTCTTTTTTTTCTATGGATATACCTAAGTGACTCAAAAATCTCCATGTGAAGTAATGCAGTCTCGTATTTTTATTATCTAGCCAGTAATAATATTTTTCTGTAAGGCATCTTGTGTGAAATTCATCCAGTAAAGTGTCAATCCATTTTTCAAGTCCATTAGGTCGTTCATTTCTTACATTGTAATTATGCATAAAAGCAAAAGCACTAGCAGTATTGCAGGCATCTTTTAAATTCTTGATTAGTATATGGCGAGGTGGTGTATCTACAGCTTGAGCTTGATTGATTTGACCTGTTCTATACCAGAGGTAGTCCACAAAAACAGGGTCATCTAATTTCTTATAAACTTGCACATCCACACCATTATCATGAATTGCCATAATACCACCTCCCTTAATCTACATTGTAGTGTTTTGTGTTGATTTATAGTTGTGTTTAGTGTGTTATTTTTCATGGTATTTTTCAAGCTTTTATTGTTGCTTATGTTGGCGGGCTGACCTGTGAATGCATGGCTCAGGCTCTGCAATCTAACCTACTTAGTGGCATTGAAGCACTCTGGGATAACTAGTGATTGTTTCTTCTGCATAGCTAATCGGCTTAGGGGCAATGTGAGAAGCTATAAACGTAAATATTAACATTGTTGGTCCAGCTATGGAAAAATAGTCGGATCCAAAAAATGAAACTAATCAAACTCAAAGAAGTCACGGAAATGACGACGCTATCCAAAGCGACAATTTATCGTTTGATGAGCAAAGGGGAGTTCCCTGGTGTCGTTCGCTTAGGGCCTAGAGCGGTCGCTTGGATGCAGAGTGAAGTAATAGAATGGATTGATTCGAAGGCATCTGCTAGATAGGAGAGGGCAAGCTAAGTTCAGAGTAATTTTCTTGCTTTAATAACCGGTATTACTGGGGTTTTATTTAAAATAATTACGTATTCCCCGGTGATTTAGGAGGTCGCTAAGTTCGGTAATAGTAATATATACACCCAGGTGTATAACAAGGTAGAGGGTGTAGGAGATATATCGAGAGAGTGATACACCGTCAGAGTGTATCACAGAGTATACCAACGAGAACATGTGATATATACACGAAGTGTATACCAATCAGATATACATCGGGCTTGTACGTCAGATACAAGCCATTAGCCGTATACATCGGCATAGCGCAGCATATGCAAAGCACAGAGTGCTAAATGCAGGTTGGTATATCAACCTAGTGGTTTAATAAGAGAGCAAGGTATCAGTTGACCGTAAAGTTTTACGCAGCGGTCCTCATTAATGACGATGAGTACTGTCACCTGAGCATCTAACCAACTTGCATGGGTATTCCATGTAAATCATAGGGCCGTATATGAAATCAAATGGCGGGTATTGTTTAATAGGCAACGAGCTAGGCAACTTACGAGTTGTGGCTGAGGCCAAGTATGGTGAAATATCCTTTGAACAGTTGAAAACATCCGTGGAGGTGATCGCCAGCTTTTTGAATAAACATCCGCGAGTGTTTACTGTACGTGTTGATCTACGCTTTCCCCAGATACCAGTTATGGATGATCCGGACATGCCGACAGGCTTTCCACCGGAGGTAGAAGAGGAAAAGGTTATTACGCGCTTTATTGCTTCACTAAAAAGCCAGATACATGCGTTACGTCACCGTAAGGGTAAAACTGGTAAACGATTCTTCTTGGGTTATATCTGGGCAAAGGAGCAGGTAACAAGCCAGTACCCTCATTATCACGTGGTGCTACTATTTAACCGAGATGATTACGGTTATCTTGGTGACTACGCTAATTTTGATGCGGATAACATGGCTACGCGTATTCGTAAAGCTTGGTGCAGAGCATTGAGGCTTGCATACCCTGATTATGCGTCTTTGGTGCATTTCCCTCCTGACGCAGAGTATCGATTTGATCGCAGAGATGCAGATCTGCAGAATGAGAATTTTTATAAATTCTTGGTGAGGATCGGGTATTTATTTAAATTGCGTTCGAAAGTACGAGGTGAGCGTAATTTCGGGCATAGTGAACGGATAAGGTAATGTTCACTCTTAATTCACTGGCCCTAGTGGGGATGCTTGGACATTCAAATTCAATTCGGGAGTTTCTACTCCCGGATCTGTTAAGCTAATCCCTCATTTGTTATCGCATCAGTTGGAGTAACCCATGGCAGCCTATTCCCCTTCCTTCACCCATGACCCATGCCATGTTGAGTCGAGTTGCGGATATCGCTGAGTTGCTGCGGCTGTAGCGGTTTGCTCAGAGCTCTCAGGTTCTTATGTTGCGTCGAGAGAACCGGATCCGCACCATCCAAGCTTCGCTAGCTACTGAGCACAATACTCTGAGTGTTGAGCAGGTGACGGCAGTGATTGAGGGGAAGACGGTACTTGGGCTTCCACGGGAAATCCAAGAGGTCCGTAATGCGTTTGCGGCCTATGAGGCAATGCCTAATAGGGATCCAGCTTCAGCGGAAGATTTACTTGGTGCTCACGGACTACTGATGCGTGGACTCTGTGATGATGCGGGTCACTGGCGTAGGTATTTATCGAGGCGAGCAGTTAGTGCATATGGCTCCCCCTGCGAACCAGGTCCCTCGTCTGATGGGACAGCTATTGACTTGGCTGGCTGAGAACGAGGCTCATCCGCTGCCATATAAAGGGGTTTGGTCGGTGTGAATTGCCCCTAGTTCCCTAGAGACCTAACTGCCTTAAAATGAGGCCAGCATTGGAGGTGCCATGGTCCGTCAGCGTTATCCAGAAACTTTCAAAATCGAAGCTGTTAAACAAGTTACTGAGCGTGAGATGCCTGTGGCTGACGTTGCACGAGCCCTTGGGGTATCCAGCCACATTCTGTATGCCTAGCTCAAGCCGTACGGCAAGCCTGCAGAGCAGCAACACGAAGAGTCTGCCTTGCAAGCCGAGATACACTGCTTGAAAACCGATCTGCGTCAATTAACCGAGGAGAGCGCAACATCTTAAAGGAGGGTGGGATTCAATCGGGTGTGTCACGGCCATGTGAAAACATGCAGTTGCGGAGGATTGTTGAATGCAACGAACATTTACAGCAAAGGAAAAGGGGACTGCCGAAGCAGTCCCTGAGTTAGGCTCATTGCGATAACACATGTCTGAAGTTTGGTTCAATTGTATTATCTACATGTTAACCACAGCTGCTCACAGAGAGCGTTGTTTAACTCAACTAAGTCGAGCGTTCACCGTCTAGCAGGGCGGCTATACCATGACCAGTCTGGAAATACGTGACCATTACAATATTGAGGTGTCAGCGAACATATCAGAGTGGGCCGGCTCCGGCGGAGGGCTTACAGATATAGATGCTCGGGGCCAGACCGCTCACTTGGGGATAACGAATATTAACCTGTTCGCACACTGCTGCTGTCAGTGACTGTGGAACCAATGCAACCACACAGCCACCAAACCCGCCACCAGTCATCCTCACACCACCACGACTGCCGATGATCTCTTTGATCATGTCGACCAAGGCGTCGATAGCAGGCACTGTGATGGCAAAATCATCACGCATCGAGGCATGGGACCGCGCCATTAATTCGGCCATCATGACCATGTCTTCATTCGCAAGCGCATCGGCTGCTGCCAGCGTTCGTTCATTCTCGGAGATGACGTGGCGTGCACGGCTCGCGACGACAGGATCCAGTTCGTTGGCTCGCTCGGTGAACTGGGTCATCGTCAGATCGCGCAGTGCCTTGACCCCAAAATGCCGTGCGGCCTCTTCACACTGTGCCCTGCGGGTATTGTATTCGCTATCCACCAGGCCCCGACGTACGTTCGAGTTGATAATGACCACATCAATGTCGGCTGGCATGCTCACAGGACAGGTATTCAGACTGCGGCAATCGATCAGCAGAGCATGATCTTGCTGACCCAGAGCCGAGATGAACTGATCCATGATGCCGCAGTTGCAACCGACGAACCTGTTTTCCGCCAGTTGTCCATTCAGGGCGATATCTGCTTGGCTGATGTCGAGGTGATTCATCTCTTTGAAGATCTGTCCTACTGCCACTTCCAGAGAGGCGGAAGAGCTCAGGCCTGCTCCCTGAGGTACATTGCCACTGATTACCAGGTCTGCCCCTGTCAGTTGACAGCCTCGTAATAGCAAATATTTGACGACGCCTCGCACATAGTTGGCCCACAGGTATTCCGGGCGCGCCTCTATGGGGTGGCGTAAGTCAAATTCATCCAGTTGGTTGTGATAGTCGGCAGCGATAACCCTGATCAGACTATCTTGGCGGGGGGCAGCACTGATCACGGTCTGATAATCGATGGCGCAGGGTAGCACGAAGCCATCGTTATAGTCCGTGTGTTCCCCAATGAGGTTAACACGCCCAGGTGCCTGAATGGCGAGGGTCGGGCGATAACCATACTGAGTGTAAAAGGTATGTTCAGTCACGCTGTGTGGCGATTCAATACTCATATCTCAACCTCAAACCTGTTCACGAAAATGGATATCGCTGACGGAACGCAGGCGTTCGGCCGCCTGTTCTGCCGTCAGGTCACGTTGTGTTTCTGCCAGCATTTCATAGCCCACCATAAACTTGCGTACGCTCGCAGAGCGCAGCAGGGGCGGGTAGAAGTGGGCATGCAACTGCCAGTGATCATTCTCTTCGCCATTGAATGGCGCACCATGCCATCCCATCGAATAGGGGAAGGAGCACTGAAACAGGTTGTCATAGCGGCTGGTTAGTTTTTTGAGCGCCAGTGCGAGGTCTGCACGCTGTTGCGGTGTCAGTGTCGGTAGACGTGTTACCGCAAACTTGGGAAGCAACAGGGTTTCGAAGGGCCAGGCAGCCCAATAAGGCACTACTGCCAGCCAGTGTTCCGTTTCCACTACGGTGCGGCTGCCGTCAGCCTGCTCGCGTTCCGCATAATCGAGCAACATGGCTCGACCATGTTTGGCAAAATACTCCCGTTGGGCGACATCTTCCCGCGCGGCTTCGTTGGGCAAGAAGTCGTTGGCCCATATCTGCCCATGGGGATGGGGATTGGAGCACCCCATCATGGTGCCCTTGTTTTCGAATACTTGGATCCAGCGGTATTCGCGCCCCAGCTCTGCAGTTTGTTCACACCAGGTGTTGACCACGGCAGTGAGGGAGGGGATAGACAACTCGGGCAAGGTCTTGCTGTGATCCGGTGAGAAGCAGATTACCCTGCTGGTGCCGCGTGCACTCTCTAGCTGGAAGAGGGGGTCCTCGCTGGTTGGGGCCATAGGTGTATCAACCATCAGTGCCGCAAAGTCGTTGGCAAAAACGAAGGTCGACGGATAATCCGGATTTTTGTCACCAGTGACGCGAGTATTGCCGGCGCAGAGGAAACAATCCGGATCGTGAGGGGAGCGCTGGGTACGATCGGGTTCATCCTGCTGGCCCTGCCAAGGGCGTTTCGCCCTGTGGGGAGAAACGAGAACCCACTGTTGGATCAATGGGTTGTAACGACGGTGAGGGTGGTCGGTCGGTTCGAATTGCATAGTAAGGTCTGTCTCGTTCTGTATATTCATGGAAGGGGGTAACCGTTTGGATTTTGGGATTGCCAGCGCCAGGTATCAGCCGTCATCTCATCAAGCGTGCGATAAGCCTTCCACCCCAGCTCGTTATAGGCTCGTGTTGGATCTGCCCAACACTGTGCTATGTCCCCAGCGCGGCGCGGCACGATCTCATAAGGCAGTTCGCGGCCACAGGCCTTGGAGAAGGCGGCATGAATGTCCAGGACACTGTAGCCATGCCCAGTGCCCAGGTTGTACACATGGACGCCAGCTTGCCCAAGCGCATGTTTCAAGGCTGCGACGTGGCCATCGGCTAGATCCATGACATGAATGTAATCCCGCACACCGGTACCATCTGGTGTCGGGTAGTCATCACCAAAGATGGCGAGTTTGGCACGGCGGCCCACTGCCACCTGGGCAATATAGGGCATCAGGTTATTGGGAATGCCCTGGGGATCCTCGCCCATCAGGCCGCTGGGATGGGCGCCCACCGGATTGAAATAGCGCAACAGGGTCAATGACCAGTCGGGGGCTGAGTGTGCAAAGTCCTTGATGAGGCGCTCCACCATCAGCTTGCTTTGACCATAAGGGTTGGTGGCGTGAAAGGTGGGCGACTCCTCGGTGATGGGCATGATCTCCGGCTCGCCATAGACGGTGGCAGATGAGCTGAACAGCAGGGTCTTGACCCCGGCGCGTCGCATTGCCTGCAGCAACACCAGGGTGCCGCTGACATTGTTGTCATAGTACTCGAGAGGCTTTTGTACCGATTCCCCTACGGCCTTGAGGCCTGCGAAATGGATCACGGCATCTATCTGCTGGTCTGCAAACACACGATCCAGCAGGTCGGCATCCCGCACATCACCGTGATAGTGCTGGGGGCGCAGTCCGCTGAGGCTGTGGATACGTTCGAGGACGCTCTCTTTGCTGTTAACCAGATTGTCCAACAAGATGGGGGTCATCCCGGCAGCGATAAGCTGCAAGCAGGTATGACTACCTATGTAACCAGTTCCACCTGTCACGAGTATCTTCAACATTAATCGCTCCTTGGTGCTCGTTTTCATTGGGTTTTATTTGGTGTAATCGCTTTCCCTTATTCTGCGCTTGTGAACAAGGTCCTGGAAGATGCATCTCCATTTGATGTGATTTTTGTCACATTTTTCACCGCGATGAGCATGAGAATGGATAAGGGTGTATGTAAATGGATTACACAGCGAGACGCTCGTATTGATAGAATGCTCCCGCTTTTGACATGAAAGCCGTGTCAGGTATTGGAAATGTCGGTAGTATCTTGACCCTATAAAGCACTGGTTTTTATTTATACCGTTCACCGGAAAAGCTAATTCATGGCAACCATCAAAGATGTAGCACTCCTGTCAGGCGTATCCGTCGCCACAGTCTCACGTGTCATCAATAATTCGCCAAAGGCAAGTCAGGCGTCACGCGATGCCGTCTTCAAGGCGATGCATGAACTCAACTACCACCCCAACGCGAATGCGAGAGCCTTGGCCCATCAGAACAACGAAACGCTGGGGTTGATTGTTGCCGATGTGTCTGACCCCTTCTTTGGCACCATGGTTAAAGCAGTTGAGCAGGTGGCGCAGGCTACGGGGAATTTTCTGCTCATCGGAAATGGCTACCACGACGCAGCCAAAGAGAAGCACGTAATAGAGCAGTTGATAGGGCATCGCTGCTCTGGCTTGGTGGTTCATGCCAAAATGCTGCCAGATGAAGAGCTGATCCAGATGATGAGCTATGTTCCCGGCATGGTGCTAATCAACCGTATCGTTCCAGGGTTCGAGTCCCGTTGTGTGGCGCTGGACGATCGCTATGGTTCCTGGCTTGCAACTCGTCACCTGATCCAGGAAGGGCACAAGAAGATAGGGTTTCTGTGTTCAAATCATCTGATCTCTGACTCTCAGGATCGCATGCAGGGGTATCTGGATGCGCTGCAAGAGCACAATATCCCGGTCGATGAGCGCCTGATCTCCCGTGGCAGTCCGGATGAGCTGGGAGGTGAAGCCGCGATGACTGAGTTGTTGAGCCGGGGGCAACAGATGACGGCGGTCGTCTGTTATAACGATTCGATGGCGGCAGGAGCTTTGTCCGTGCTTAGCGACAACGGGGTCGAGGTTCCCCAGGAGCTATCTCTGGTGGGGTTTGATGATGTACTGATATCCCGCTACTTGCGCCCTCGTCTGACTACGGTGCGTTATCCCATCATCGCCATGGCGACCCAGGCCGCCGAGCTGGCCATTGCTCTGGCAAAAGGTGGGCCCTTGCCCCAGACGACACATATGTTCAGCCCGACTCTGGTACGCCGTCATTCAGTCCGCAGTATCGATTGATCGACGATTTGGCAACCTGAATTCATCGGCCATCAGGCAAGGTTACCCGTCAGGGGCCTTGCCTTTTTAGTGCCTCATCTTCTTCCTCTCTCTTTTGTCGCTCACTCCTGTGGGGTCGGGAAGGTCTCACGGTGCCTTCCTATGCCCTGCACGAGGAGGTCATGTCTGCTGCGATGAGTCTGGTCGAGTCATGGTTCTCAGGTGTAGATATTACCATTACGAGTGTAATCGATAACACATGATTTGTTATCAAATACCCCTTTAATTTCAATTGCTTGAGTTTGCCTTGTGGCTTTATCAAGCGTTTTTATAGCAGTGTTTATGTAATAATTACAGTTTTGTGAGTTTTGTCATGTCAATGATGGCACAGTTATTCCTATAATCTCCATCGGACAGTGAAAGCGCTTTCCCTATGGGTTGGTAAGCGGTTCATCAAGATAACAATGCAACAGTGGATTAAAGGAATAACTATGAAAGTGAAACTACTGACGACATCCGTTGCCCTCGCTCTGTCAATGACTGCATTGAATGCTAATGCTGTTGATTTTACAGGCTATTTCCGCTCTGGCGTAGGTGTATCCCAAGACGGTGATATGCAAACCGGTCGACAGAACTTTGTCGGTCGTTTGGGTAACGAAAGCGATACCTATACCGAAATTGGTATTGGTCAGGAGGTTTACAACAAGGATGGCAAGACTTTCTATGTAGACAGCATGTTCAGCATGCAGAGCGATGGCTCCAATGACTATGAAAGTACCACCACTGTGTGTAACTTCGATCAAAAGGAGTGCAAGGACGATGCAACATTTGCCCTGCGCCAATTCAATGTTAAGGCCAAGGGGCTGATTTCCGCTGCGCCCGATGCTGTGGTGTGGGCTGGCAAGCGCTTCTATCAGCGTCACGACCTTCACATCATCGATACCAAATACTGGAATATCTCGGGAGCCGGTGCCGGTATTGAGAACCTCAAGGCAGGTCCAGGCGCCTTCTCACTGGCGTGGATCCGGTCTGATGGTAACGATATCGATAACTCGATTGTCAACAATGACCTCAACGTTAACTTCCTGGACCTGCGCTATGCCGGCTGGGCTCCTTGGGAAGGGGCTTGGACTGAAGCGGGTGTCAGCTATGCCATGCCCAATCCGACCGATGAGCAGGAGAAAGCTGGTAATCTCTATGATCCCAAAAATGGTGTCATGTTGACCGCAGAAATGAGTCAATACTTTGCCGATAGCCGCATCTACGAGAAGTTGGTGCTGCAATATGCTGATAAAGGGCTGGCCCAGAACATGATCTCCCAAGGGGGCGGTTGGTATGATGTTTGGCATCTGACCGATGATGCCAAGGGATACCGTGTGATTCTGACTGGTGACATTCCCATGGGAGAGAAATTCAGTGTGAACCATGTATTCACTTACGGTAAGGGTGAGAAACTTGAAGCATGGCATGACAACACCGAACTGTTCAGCGCTGTCGCGCGAGGCGGTTATGCGTGGACTGACATCATGAAGACGCTGGTTGAAGCCGGTACTTATGAGAGCACCAAGACCTGGACAAGCGGCTCTGAAGAAAAATCGAGTGGTCAAAAATATACCTTGGCTCAAGCTTGGTCAGCTGGTTCCAGCATGTTTGCCCGCCCGGAGATCCGGGTTTTTGCCAGCTATCTGAAAGATGGCGAAGGCAAATCCTTCAACGGCGGTGAGGATGATAATACTTGGAACTTCGGCGTGCAGGCTGAAGCCTGGTGGTAAATCCCGACTCGTCACCCCGCAGGGAGCCCGCTTGGGCTCCCTTTTTTATTTTGCATTGAACGCGCGCCTTGTCGTGCTGACGTCGTCATCGGGGCTCCATCGTTGCGAATCCCGGCGACGAAGGTGTCGTCCGCGAGTCTGCCTCGGGGAGAGGGTGGCCATGTTTTGGTGATGGTGCCGGAGGGCGCGGAGCGGTGGAGGCGGGATGATAAGCGATGGCGAGAAAGGGCGAAGAGACGGGCTAAGTCATGTCCAGGCGGCAGATGGAAGAGGCGCACGACTCACCGCGCCTCTGTGTAACGTTACATCTTTATTGCAACAGGAAGGCATCCAGCGCATAGGTGGGTTTGCCGCTGTTGTCCATCAGACCCAGGCTGTAGCCCTGCCAGTTCTTGTAGCTCTGTGGTTCCCAGTAGAGCACGCCGAGTCCCTTGCCGTCAGGGATCCACGTCATCTTGTTGAGCAGGTCGGCAATGGTGTCGTAACTGTTTTTCGGGTCATCCCACGGCATGCCCACCTCGACGATCATCACCTCCTTGCCATAGCGGGTCACCATGTCGAAGAGGTTGTCGTAGCAGAGATTGTCTAGGGTGAACCAGTCACCGTTGCCGCTCTGGGTCGGGTAGAGGGAGGCGCCTATCACATCCCACTTGGCCCCGTTGCTCTTCAGCCCGTCAAACATCCAGCGATAGAGGCTGTTGTTCTCGCAGTTGGCCAGATGGACGATCACCTTGGTGCCGCTGTTGACCGCCTTGACCGCGTCATAGCCGCTGTTGATGAGCCAGGCAAAGTTCTTCATGTTGACCGAGGCTCGCCCCTCTTCCCACAGCATGCCATTGTTGGTCTCGTTGCCCACCTGTACCCACTTGGGGGTAATGCCGGCATTTTTCAGGGCCACCAGGGCGTTATAGGTGTGCCACCAGACGTTCGACATCAACTGCTCGAAGGTGTAGCTCTGCCAGGCCGCCGGCTTGGTCTGCTTGCCCGGATCGGCCCAGCTGTCGCTGTAGTGGAAGTCAATCAGCAGATCGAAACCGGCCGCCTTGGCCCGCTTGGCCTTGGCGATGACGTCACTGATGTTGTTCCAGCCATCGGCAGGATTGACCCATACCCTGAGCCGGATGGTGTTCATACCGTGCTCTTTCAGGGTCTTGAACAGATCCTGCTGCTGGCCGGCGTCGTTATAGAACTTGTACCCGGCTTTCTCCATCTGGGTCAGCCAGCTGACGTCAGCTCCCTTGACCATGGCCTCTCCCTGGCCATGAAACAGCAGGGCGCCGCCAAGCAGCAGGGTGGTAAGCAGATGCCTCTTCATTGTTGTTATCTCCTGTCTGGATGTGTGTAGGGTGGCGACAGGGAGGCAGTCCCGCGCCGGGATGGCGTCGCCGTGCGGCGCCATCCCGGCGGAGGCTGGGGCCGCCTTACGGCGGCCCTAGGATCACCCGGCGGGGGAGACGGTGACCTGGATGTGTTGGGGATCGCGGCGATCCAGGGTGATGCGATACTGGCCGTCGCTGGGCGGGGTGAACTTCATGTCGCTCCACTGCCAGCCGGCCTTGACTACCACCGGCTTGTCCGACTCGACCTTGGCGGCGGGGTCGAACTGGCCATAGGTGGTGTCGGCCTTCCACTTCTCGTCGGCAATTTTGAACTTGTAGGCGCCGTGACTGGCCTGCAAGGCCACCTGGACCGACAGCAAGTCCCCTTGCTGGGTAACCAGTTGCTGGTCTGCCGGGGCCTCCCAGTTGTTCATCTCGCCGCGCAGGAACAGCGGGCGGGCCAGGGGATCCTCCTCGTTGGCCAGCGCGGGCTGGAGGCAGGCGATCAGGGTAGTCAGCAACAGTGTCTTCTTGAACATGGATGGTCCTCTCTGTGGTGTGTGATCAGGCGCTCTGCAGGGTGAAGCGGCGGGTCAGCGACAGTTGCTGCTGCGATAGCTGCTGCAACTGGTCGCTGGTCTGTGCCACCTTGGCCAGGGCGCCCTGGTTGTCGTCGGCAATCCGGGCGATGTTGGTAATGTTGCGGGCGATCTCGGCGCTGGTCTGCTGTTGCTGCAGGGTCGCGCTGGCGATACGGCTGCTCTGCTCGGCCACCTGCTGCAGCGCCTGGGATAGCTCGGCTAGGGTGGCGCAACCCGCGTCGCTGTCGGTGCGACTCTGGGCCATGGCGTCGTGGCAGCGCAGCATGGTGGCGACCGCACCGCGGGTGCTTTGCTGCAGATCGTCGATGATCCCCTGGATGCGGGTGGTGGAGTCTGCTGTGTGGTGCGCCAACTGACGCACCTCGTCGGCCACCACGGCAAAGCCACGCCCCTGTTCTCCGGCGCGGGCCGCCTCGATGGCGGCGTTGAGGGCCAGCAGATTGGTCTGCTCCGTGATGCGCTCGATCAGGGCGAGGATGTCACCGATGCTGACGCTCAATGTCTGCACCTGCTCCACGCTGCGGCGCGACTCCGCCAACTCGTCAGCCAGTTGCTGCAGCCGTTGACCGGTCGCCGCCCCACGCAGGCTGGCGGCGTGGGCCGCCGCGGCTATGTTGCCGAGGGTCTGCTCGGTCTGGCCTATGCTGCCGGCGACCTCGCGCACCGAGTAGTCCATCTCCTCCATGGCGCTGCAGACCCCTGTGGTTTCGTTGCGCTGCTCGCCGATGGCAAGTTGGGCGTGATGCTGGGCGTGCTGGTTCTGGCCGGCCATGCGGCCGAGGGCATCGGCGGCCTGAACTATCTGACCGAGCATGCCGCTCATCTCGTCGGCCAGGGCGTTGATGCCGGTCGCAAGCTGGCCGAACTCGTCGTGACGCAGTAGCGGCACGCGTTGGCGCATATCTCCCTGACTCAGGGCCTTGAGGGTGGTGAGGATGTGGTGCAGTGGCTGGCGGATGGCGCGAACCAGGTGCCACAGCACCAGGGCGCCGAGACCGAGGGAGAGCAACAGGCCGGCGCACAGCCCGAGGCGCAGCCAGAGCAGGATGGCGCCGCTGCCGGCGGTGCTGTGGCGAAGCTGAGCGTCGATCGCGGCGTCAAGCTCGCTTAGATCGCCTAGCAGGCTGTCGATAAGGCGGCTGGCCTGCACACTCTGGTTGCGCAACATGATGCTCTGTTCGACCAGCGCCAGGTGGCGTGCCGGCAGGCTCTCGGGGCCGGCCAGCAGGGTGGCGAGGGTATCGAACCTGGCACCCGTGCCGCGTTCCAGGCTCAGGGGCACGCCGAAGGCATCCTCCTGGCCGGCGAGCTGGCGTGCCAGCTCCTGGCGCAGTGCCGCCGCCTGTTCGCTGGCGCGTGCATTGGCAGCCAGACGTGCGGCAACGGGGGCCGGATCCTGCTGCTTGAGGATCTCCTGTGTGGCGCTGACCTGTTGTTCCAGGTTTGCCAGCAGGCGGCTCTTGAGCAGCACGGCGGGGTGGCTGCCCAGAGGGGCGAGCAGCACATCGAGGGCGCTGGCAAGCTGGCGCGCCGTGTCGCCAAGGCGGGTGTCGGCCGCCAGCTTGCTCTGTTCGAGGCGGTTGTGGGCATAGTCATCGACCAGTTGCTGGGCCAGTTGCCAGTAGGCGGCCTGTTGCTCGCGCAGGCTCTCGACGCGCGCACTCTGTTGCGGCTCCCCCGCTATCTGTCGAGCCAAGGTGGCCAGACCCTGGTCGAAACGGGCCTGCCATTGCTGCATCTGCTCGCGGGCGGCGCCCAGCTCCTCCTCTCCGGTCTGCAGCAATGCGTTACCCAGATGTCGGTCGAGGGTGAAGAGATCGCGGGTCACGGCGCGGCTCTGCACCAGGGTCGGCGCGGTATGGCTGGCGAGCAGCCCCACCTGGTCGGCCAGCCGTTGGCCGGCGTAGAGAGAGAGGGCCACCGAGAGCAGCAGCAGCAACAGGATGACGGCAAAGCCCAGCGCCAGGCGCTGGATGATGGAAAGGTGACGAGTGCGCAAGTTCATGGTATCGGTTACATGTGGTTTTGAGTCAACCCAGCCTGATGATGCAAGTGATAAGTCATCTTTTATCAGTGCGTTATCTTGTTAAAAGATAAGGCTGCGATAATGGAGGGCACCTAATTCTGATTTTTAGTGTAACGTTTTCATTGTTTTGTGAATCTTTTACACTCTTTCTCGGCACCCTTGTACGGGATTTGTCCAGGGTTGAGAGCCCGCTCTCATTTTGTGTCCCGCGCCCGGGGATAAAAAAAGCCCCCGACTGGCGGGGGCAAAATGGATCGGGGCATGCAGTAGCCGCGTTCAGCGGCTGATCCTGAGCCCTTCGGCATTGAACACAAGGCAATTTTGCGGGGCAAAGAAGACATCCATCTTCTGGTACGGATGAAACTCCCCATCCCCTGCCAGCAGCAGCTTGAAGCCGTCGGTGCCGCAGCACTGACCGAACAGGTAGGTGCTGTTGCCAAGACGTTCCACCACCTCGCAGGTAAAGGCGAGGTGGATCCCCTCTGCGCCCGGCACCACATGCTCGGGACGCAGGCCAAGGGAGATCTCGCTGCCCGGCTCGAGTCGCTCGGTGAGGATGGGCAGGGTGAGCTCCTGCTGGCCGGCTACCTTGACCCGGATCTGCTCCGGGCTCCAGGCCAGTACGCGGGCCGGCAGGAAGTTCATCTTGGGTGAGCCGATGAAACCGGCCACGAAGCGGTTGCAGGGTTTGTAGTAGAGCTCCATCGGCGAGCCGACCTGTTCCACCTTGCCATAGTTCATCACCACTATCTTGTCGGCCAGGGTCATGGCCTCCACCTGATCGTGGGTCACGTAGATCATGGTGGTCTTGAGCTCCTGATGCAGCTTGGCGATGTGCAGGCGCATCTCGACACGCAGCTCGGCATCGAGGTTGGAGAGCGGCTCGTCAAACAGGAACACCTTGGGGTTGCGCACGATGGCACGGCCGATGGCTACCCGCTGGCGCTGGCCGCCGGAGAGTTGCTTGGGCTTGCGATCGAGCAGGTGGGAGAGCTGCAGCGTCTTGGCCACCATGCTGACCTGGTGGGTTATCTCCTCTTTCGGCACGCCATTGACACGCAGGCCATAGCCCATGTTCTCGGCCACCGTCATGTGGGGATAGAGGGCATAGGACTGGAACACCATGGCCACGCCGCGATGAGCCGGTGCGACATCGTTGACCACCTGCTCATCGATGGCAATCTGGCCTTCCGATATATCTTCCAGGCCGGCGATCATCCGCAGCAGGGTGGACTTGCCACAACCGGAAGGGCCGACGAAGACGGTGAACTCGCCGTCTTCCACGTCCAGGTTGACGTTATGCAAGGTCACGTTGCTGCCAAAACGCTTGACCACATTGTTCAATCTGATACTCGCCATGAGCTTTAACTCCTTGATAATGAATGCATTAGCTGCAGAACTCCGAGGTGGCCATACCCCTGCTGCGGCTTCTTTGCCCTGGGAGGGAGAAGGCGTTTCACACCGTTTCACTCTGTGGCTTTGGGAGGACTATATCAGTCAGGTGTAAGCGGTTGCACAAAATGCTGTTTCTTTTGTGCATGAGATCACAGCCTTGGTACGTGCTACTGGCAGGCTGGGCAAGCACCGCTTACCGTAGAGCCATTCGGTGTAATCGTTACCTTTTTTGCCGCATGAAAGCGCAGTGAAAGGCGTGGGTGGCAAGAAACAAGAGAGAGAGCGAATTGCTCCGGATCTGATGTATAGGATTAAACCAGTTATTTATCATGACATTAGGTGACGGTGAGTGCGCGTCATAGAGGCCAGACCAGTACAGTGTGCAATGTGGTTGTGCTCTGTTTTACACACTAATCGGTAACAAGCGTCATAAGTTACACCGGCTGGATGGCATCGTAACACCCACCTAACCGACGTGGTCGGCGAAGGCCTGTTTTTACCTGAGTTAGGGACAAGGAAATCATATGAAAATCAATAAATTGACCGCTGCAATGTTGTTTTCTCTTGGCGTGGTGGGGTTGGGGCAGGTAGCCCGGGCTGCCGACGGTGAACTGCTGGTGTGGGAAGACATCAAGAAATCAAACGGCATAGAGAAGGCCGTCAAGGCGTTCGAAGCCAAGCACAACGTCAAGGTGAAGATCCTCGAAACCCCCTATGCCCAGCAGATCGAGAAGCTGCGCCTGGATGGCCCGGCCGGCATAGGCCCGGATGTGTTGGTATTGCCCCATGATCAGGTGGGCACCGCCGTGGTGCAGGGGCTCATCAGCGAGATCAAGCCGGGTGCCGACTATCTGGCAGGCTTTACCAAGCCGGCGGTGGATGCCCAGACTTATGAAGGCAAGCTCTATGGCCTGCCCAAGGCGGTCGAGACCATCGTCATGGTCTACAACAAAGACCTGCTGCCCAAGGCGCCGGAGAGCTTCGACGAGCTGGTCAAGGCCTCCCAGACCCTGCGTGGGGAGAACAAATACGGCCTGCTCGCCAAGTTTGACGAGATCTATTACTCCTACGGCGTAGTGGCCGCCATGGGGGGCTACATCTTCGGCCAGAACCCCAACGGTTCGCTCAACGTCAAGGACGTGGGCCTGGCCAACCAGGGGGCGGTCGACGCGGTCAGCTTCCTCAAGCGCTTCTATAGCGAAGGGCTTTTCCCGGCCGGTATCGTCGGTGAGACCGGCGCCAACGCCATCGATTCCCTGTTCACCGAGAAGAAGGCCGCTGCCGTCATCACCGGGCCCTGGTCGTTCCAACCCTACAAGGATGCCGGTGTGAACTACGGTGTCGCCCCGCTGCCGACACTGCCCAATGGCGAACACATGCGCTCCTTCCTCGGCGTGAAGGGGTACAGCATCTCCACCTATTCCAAGCAGAAAGAGCTGGCGCAGCAGTTCATCGAGTTCATCAACCAGCCTGAGTACGCCAAGGTCCGCTTCCAGAAGACCGGCGAGATCCCGCCGCTCAAGGCGCTGATCGACGATCCGCTCATCAAGGACGACGAGAAATCCCGGGCCGTGGCCATTCAGGCTGGCTTCGCCACCCCGATGCCGAGCGTGCCCGAGATGCAAGAGGTGTGGACCCCTGCCAACAGTGCACTGCAGCTTGGCGTGACTGGCAAGCAGGGTGTGAAGGCGGCACTGGAAGGTGCAGTCAAGAACATCAACATGCAGATCGAAGTTAACCACGCGCAGCAATAACACAAGTTGGGCGCAGGCCCAATTCGGGCCGGGCGGCATTCGTGGCCGCCCGGGCTCTTAATGGAAAGGAGGTACATTGTGGTTGTCGATTCCGGATCGCTTACCCAGATCGGTACAAGAACCCATCATGCCAAGGTGGCCGCCCTGCTCTCGCTGATCCCGGGACTCGGTCAGTGGTATAACCGGCAATGGGTCAAGGGCACCCTGTTTTTCACCGTCATGGCCTGCTTCTTCGGCGTATTCCATGATTTTCTATCTCAAGGGTTCTGGGGGTTGTTTACCCTTGGCACCGAGTTGCCCCGGGACAACTCCGTCTTCCTCTTGGCCAAGGGGGTTATCAGCGTACTGGTGGCCATCTTTGGTTGTGCCATCTATTACTGGAGCGTCCGCGACGCCTATGTTAACGGCGATCGCCGGGATCGTGGCGTAGCGCTGACCAGTGTGCGCAAGCAATACCAGTTGCTGCTGAGCGAAGGTTTTCCGTACCTGATGATCACCCCGGGCTTCATCCTGCTGGTGTTCGTGGTGGTGTTCCCCATCATCTTTGGTTTCTCCATCGCCTTCACCAACTACGATCTCTACCACACGCCGCCGGCCAAGCTGGTGGACTGGGTGGGGATGAAGAACTTCATCAACATCTTCAAGCTCGATCTGTGGCGTTCGACCTTGCTCGACGTGCTGCAGTGGACCGTGATCTGGACGCTGATCGCCACCACGTTGCAATGCTCGGTCGGGGTGCTGCTGGCGATCCTGGTCAATCAGAAGGATCTGCGCTTCAAGCCGCTCATCCGCACCATCCTGATCCTGCCGTGGGCAGTGCCCGGTTTTGTCACCATTCTGGTGTTCGCCGGCATGTTCAACGAGACCTTTGGCGTCATCAACAACGGTATTCTGGCTTCTCTGGGTATCGACCCCAAGGCATGGATGACAGATCCCTTCTGGACCAAGACGGCCCTCATCCTGATGCAGACCTGGCTTGGCTTCCCATTCGTCTTCGCCATGACCACTGGGGTGTTGCAGGCTATCCCGGATGATCTCTACGAGGCGGCCACCATCGACGGTGCCAGCACATGGCACAAGCTGACCACCATTACGCTGCCCCTGGTGCTGTATTCGATCGCTCCGATCCTCATCACCCAGTACACCTTCAACTTCAACAACTTCAACATTATTTACCTGTTCAACAACGGGGGACCTGCGGTGGCTGGTTCCAATGCCGGCGGCACCGACATCCTGGTCTCCTGGATCTACAAGCTGACCATGTCGTCATCCCAGTATGCGATTGCAGCGAGCATCACCATTCTGCTCTCCATCTTCGTGGTCGGCATTGCCCTGTGGCAGTTCCGTGCGACCAATTCGTTCAAGCAAGACGACATGGTGTAAGGAGATCCAGCCATGAGTGCCAAACACAGTCTGAAAAAGAGTAATGCCATCCGCCTGACCCTAAGCTATTTGCTGCTGGCTATGGTTGCGGTGATCATCATCTACCCCCTCATCTGGACGGTGGGGGCATCCCTCAACCCGGGCAGCAGCCTGCTCAACACCTCGATCATCCCGGAAAACTTCTCCTTTATTCATTACCAGGAGCTGTTTGACGGGCGCATCGACTACGCCGCCTGGTACTGGAACTCGATGAAGATCAGTTTCCTGACCATGGTGTTGACCCTCATCAGCGTCAGCTTCACTGCCTATGCCTTCTCGCGCTTTCGTTTCCGTGGGCGGCAAAATGGCCTGATGTTGTTCCTGTTGTTGCAGATGGTGCCCCAGTTCTCGGCCCTCATCGCCATCTTCGTGTTGGCCCAGATGCTGGGTCTGGTCAACAGCCACCTGGCGCTGGTGCTGGTCTATGTGGGCGGCATGATCCCGATGAACACCTATCTGATGAAGGGTTATCTGGACGCCATCCCCAAGGATCTTGACGAGTCGGCGCGTATGGACGGAGCGGGCAACTTCCGCATCTTCATCGAGATCATCATGCCGCTCTCCAAGCCCATCATTGCGGTGGTTGCACTGTTCTCCTTCACCGGCCCGCTTGGCGACTTCATCCTGGCCAGCACCATATTGCGCACCCCGGATCAGTTCACCTTGCCCATTGGTCTCTACAACCTGGTCGCCCAGAAGATGGGGGCCAGCTACACCACCTATGCGGCGGGAGCTGTGCTCATCGCGGTGCCGGTGGCCATCTTGTACCTCTCCTTGCAGAAGTACTTCGTTTCCGGTCTTACCGCAGGTGGGACCAAGGGTTAATCCGTTAAACAGGACGTTCGACATGAAAATCAAGAAGACGCTGGTGATGGCGGCGCTGCTCGCCACCGGCATGTTGGGTATGCATGCCCCCGCCGTGGCTGCCGAAAATGTGGTGGTGCAACCAGTTGCGGTACCGCAGGAGTTCATCAAGGGGGCTGATGTCTCCATGCTGGCCGAAGTAGAGAAATTTGGTGGCAAGTTCTTTGATGCCAGTGGCAAGCAACAGGACGCCATGGCAATCCTCAAGGAGAACGGCTTTAACTACATTCGCCTGCGCCTGTGGGTAGACCCCAAGGATGCGGACGGCAAGCCTTACGGCGGTGGTAACAACGATCTGGCTGCAACGATAGCGCTTGCCAAGCGTGCCAAGGCCCTTGGTATGAAGTTCCTGCTCGATTTCCACTACAGCGACTTCTGGACCGATCCGGGCCGCCAGAACAAGCCCAAGGCGTGGCGTACGATGTCAGTCAAGCAGTTGGCGGATGCCGTTTACGCCCATACCAAGGAAAGCATGGATGCCCTGGCAAAGGCCGGTGTGATGCCTGACATGGTGCAGGTCGGCAACGAGATCAATGGTGGCATGTTATGGCCAGAGGGCAAGAGCTGGGGGCAAAACGGTGGGGAGTTTGATCGCCTGGCCACACTGCTCAAGGCTGGTGTACGTGCTGTGAAAGAGCACGGCAAAGATATCAAGGTGATGCTGCATCTGGCTGAGGGCACCAAAAACGACACCTTCGTCTGGTGGTTTGATGAAGTCGCCAAGCGCGAGGTGCCCTTCGATATCATCGGACTCTCCTTCTACACCTACTGGAATGGCCCCATCAATGCCCTCAAGGCCAACATGGATGACATCAGCAAGCGCTATGGCAAGGATGTGATCGTGGTCGAGGCCGCCTACGGCTACACCACGGAGAACTGCGACAACGCCGAGAACAACTTCACTGCCAAGGAGGCGAGCGACGGTGGTTACCCGGCCAGCGTACAGGGGCAGGCCGACTTCCTGCGCGATCTGATCAAGAGCGTGGTGGCGGTACCGGACGGGCGTGGCAAGGGAGTCTTCTACTGGGAGCCTGCGTGGCTGCCAACCCCTGGTGCCACTTGGGCTACCAAGGCTGGGATGAAGTACAACAACGACGACTGGAAAGAGGGCAATGCCCGGGAGAACCAGGCGCTGTTTGACTGCTCCGGCCATGTGCTTCCCTCGATCAAGGTATTCAACTGACCCAGTTCAACCGATAGGGCGACCGGCCATGGCCGGCGCCCCCTCGTTTTAGGAGATGTGTGATGTTCAAGTTTCCCCCGCTCAGTGAACGCGTGCCCGCCCTGCTGCATGGTGCTGATTACAACCCGGATCAGTGGCTGGATGATCCCCAGGTGTTCGAGCGCGATCTCGAGATGATGAAGCAAACCCGCTGCAACGTGATGTCGGTCGGCATCTTCAGTTGGTCTTCCCTGGAGCCACAAGAGGGGCACTATGAGTTCGGCTGGCTCGATACGGTGCTCGATCGCTTGCACGAAAACGGTGTGTCAGTTTTCCTCGCCACACCAAGTGGTGCTCGTCCGGCTTGGCTTTCCCAGCGTTATCCCGAGGTGCTGCGGGTCAGCAAGGAACGTGTGAAGGCACTGCACGGTGGCCGTCACAATCACTGTATGAGTTCGCCTGTCTATCGTGACAAGGTGCGCGCTATCAACGGTGCCCTGGCCGAACGCTACGGCCATCATCCCGGTGTCATCGCCTGGCACATCTCCAACGAGTACGGCGGCGAGTGCCACTGCGAGCTTTGTCAGGAGCGCTTTCGTGACTGGCTCAAGGCTCGTTATGGCAGCATAGAAGCGCTCAATCACGCCTGGTGGAGCAGCTTCTGGAGCCATACCTACACCGACTGGTCACAGATCGAATCTCCGTCTCCCATCGGCGAGAGCTCGATCCACGGCCTCAACCTAGACTGGAAGCGTTTCAATACCGCCCAGGTGAGCGATTTCTGTGCCGAGGAGATCAAGCCCTTGAAGGCGGCCAACCCGAGCCTGCCGGCCACCACCAACTTCATGGAGTACTTCTACGACTATGACTACTGGCAGTTGGCCAAGGAGATCGATTTCATCTCCTGGGACAGCTACCCCCTCTGGCACAACAGTGGCGATGACTCGACCCTGGCGGCGTACACCGCCATGTATCACGACCTGATGCGCACTCTCAAGGGAGGCAAACCTTTCTTCCTGATGGAGTCGACCCCGAGCCTGACCAACTGGCAGCCCATCAGCAAGCTCAAAAAGCCGGGAATGCATATCCTCTCCTCCTTGCAGGCGGTAGCCCACGGCTCCGACTCGGTGCAGTACTTCCAGTGGCGCAAGAGCCGTGGTTCGGTCGAGAAGTTCCACGGCGCCGTGGTCGATCACGTTGGTCACATCGATACCCGGGTGGGCCGCGAGGTGCAGGCGCTAGGCGAGATCCTGGCCAAGTTGCAAGAGGTCGCTGGCAGCCGCGTCGAGGCCAAAGTGGCCATCATTTTCGACTGGGAGAGCCGTTGGGCCATGGACAATGCCCAGGGGCCGCGCAATGCCGGCCTCTTCTACGAGAAGACGGTAGCCGAGCACTACCGCCCATTCTGGGAGGCCGGGGTGGCGGTGGATGTCATCAATGCCGACTGCGCGCTTGATGGCTATGACCTGGTTATCGCTCCGATGCTCTACATGGTGCGCGATGGCTTTGCCGAACGGGTTGACGCCTTTGTCAAACGAGGTGGGCAGTTTGTTACCACTTACTGGAGTGGCATCGTCAACGAGACCGATCTCTGTCACCTGGGGGGATTCCCAGGGCCGCTACGCCCGGTCCTTGGGATCTGGGCAGAGGAGATAGACGGTCTCTATGACGAGGAACGTAACGCCGTCTCGGGTCTTGCTGGCAACGAAGCCGGACTCTGCGGCCCTTACGAAGTCACTCACCTTTGCGATCTCATCCACCTAGAAGGCGCGAGGGCCCTGGCCAGCTATGACGGTGACTTTTATGCCGGACGTCCGGCGGTGACGGTCAACGAGCACGGGACAGGTCGCGCTTATTATGTCGCCTCGCGAAATGATCTGGCGTTCCAACACGACTTCTTTGGCCATCTCATCGAGACCCTGGCCCTGCCGCGTGCTTTGCCAGCCTTGCCGGAGGGGGTCACCGCCCAGTGCCGCAGCGATGGTAAGCAGGTGTTCGTGTTTGTGCAAAACTTCGCCAACGCCGAGCGCCTGGTCACTCTGCCGGGTGGTCACAGTGACATGGTGAGCGGTGAGGCGCTGAGCGATTCACTGGTGCTGCCTCCATTCGGCTGCCGGGTGCTGCGTCGCGCCCGTTGATTGCGGGGCGGAGCCAGTGGCTTCGCCCTCTTATTCACGTTTAGGAGGTTCAAATGGTCAAGATGCAGGACTTCAAGCGTCTGTTCGCCGCGGCCCTCGGCCACAAGGAGGAGAAATCGGCCGAGGCACCGCTCTCCAGGCTGGACGAAGCGGCCATCACCGCGCTCATCGCTGCCTTTGGCGGGCGCGACAACATCGTGGGCTTTGACGCCTGCCTGACCCGGCTGCGGGTCAGGGTCAATGCCTTGCAGCCGGTCGACAGCGAGGCGCTGCAGCGTCTCGGCGCCATAGGCGTCATCATCATCGGCGACGAGGTGCAGGCCATCTTCGGCAAGCGCTCGGACAACCTGCGTCGTGATCTCGGTCAGTGGTTCGAGCTGCACGAGCCGGAGCAGCACTAGGATGCGCCCCCCGCTGAGCTGGCCACTGTTGGTCATGCTGGGAGCCATCAGTGCAGGTGCTGGTGCCGCTCCTCATAACCTGGCTATCCGAGGGGCGGATGTCTCCACCCTAGCCGAACTCGAGCGCCTGGGCGTTCACTATCAAGACGGAACGCGGCAGGGGGATTTGCTAACCCTGATGCGCAAGCGTGGCCTCAACCTGGTACGCCTGCGGCTGTGGGTCGATCCCCGTTCGGCCAAGGGGGAACCCTTTGGTGGTGGCAACAATGACTTGGAAAAGGTGATTGCACTGGCGCAGCGAAGCCGGTCCCTCAACCTGCCCTGGTTGCTCGATCTTCATTACAGCGACTTCTGGGCCGACCCTGGCAAGCAGCACACGCCACGGACCTGGCGAGGCAAGTCGGATGCAGAGCTGGCGGCAATGCTGCACGATTACAGCGCCGCCGTGATACAACGCCTGCGCGAGGCCGGGGTGCAACCGCAAATGGTGCAGGTCGGCAACGAACTCAATAACGGCATGCTGTGGCCGCAGGGGCAACTACACCGGCAAGAAGAAGAGGAGGGGTTCGATCGATTAGCCCAGTTGCTCAAGGCGGCCATCGCCGGGATCCGTGCTGGCAGCGAGGGGGGTATCACCCCACGACTGATGCTACATCTTGCTGAAGGAGGGGATGAGGCTCAGTGCCTACGCTGGTTCAAGGCGATGCAGGTACGCGATGTGCCGTTCGATCTGGTGGGTATCTCCTTCTACCCATATTGGCACGGATCTCTGGGCGACCTCTCGCGCACCATGAACAGCCTTGCCACCCAAATCAGGCGTCCGCTGCTGGTCGTTGAGACCGCCTATGGGCATGACACCGTCAACCAGGACGAGGTTCGTAACGCCTTCGGTGAGCAGGAGGCCGTACGCGGCGGGTTTGCTGCGACGCCCGAGGGGCAACTAGCGTTTCTCGATGCACTGCGTGCTGCTATTGCCGCAGTGCCGGATCAGCTCGGGCTCGGGTTTGTCTATTGGGAGCCGGGCTGGATCCGGGTCCCCGGCGACAGTTGGGCCAGTCGCGCTGGCATGGCGTTCCTCGGGATAGATGAGCCCCTCGGCAATGGCTGGGAGAACCAGGCCCTGTTTGATCGGGAGGGCAGAGGACTGCCGGCGTTGGCCGCCTTTGTCCTGACCCGCTGACTATTTCATATTAAAGAGATGACAACAGCACCATGAAGATTGACATGAAAAAGACCAAAATTGTCTGCACCATCGGTCCGAAGACCGAATCCAAAGAAATGCTGGCCAAAATGCTGGACGCCGGCATGAACGTCATGCGCCTGAACTTCTCCCACGGTGACTACGCCGAGCACGGCAGCCGCATCAGCAACCTGCGCGCTGTGATGGCAGAGACCGGCAAGCACGCTGCTATCCTGCTGGACACCAAGGGTCCGGAAATCCGTACCATGAAGCTGGAAGGCGGCAACGACGTCGCGCTGGTCGCTGGCCAGACTTTCACCTTCACCACCGACCAGACCGTGGTTGGCAACAAAGACAAAGTGGCCGTGACCTATGCAGGTTTCGCCAACGATCTGCGCGTCGGCAACCGCATCCTGGTTGATGACGGCCTGATCGGTCTGGACGTTATCGAAATCACCGAGCGCGAAGTTATCTGTAAAGTGCTGAACAACGGTGACCTGGGCGAGAACAAAGGCGTTAACCTGCCGGGCGTCTCCATCAAGCTGCCGGCCCTGGCCGAGAAAGACAAGCGCGACCTGATCTTCGGTTGCGAGCAAGGCGTTGATTTCGTTGCTGCTTCTTTCATCCGTAAGAAAGAAGACGTTCTGGAAATCCGTGAGCACCTGAAAGCCCACGGTGGCGAGAACATCCAGATCATCTCCAAGATCGAAAACCAGGAAGGTCTGGACAACTTCGACGAGATCCTGGCTGTTTCCGACGGCATCATGGTTGCTCGTGGCGACATGGGTGTAGAGATCCCGGTTGAAGAGGTTATCTTCGCCCAGAAGATGATCATCGCCAAGTGCAACAAAGCCCGCAAAGTGGTTATCACTGCCACCCAGATGCTGGACTCCATGATCAAGAACCCGCGTCCGACCCGCGCCGAAGCTGGTGACGTGGCCAACGCCATCCTAGACGGTACCGACGCAGTGATGCTGTCCGGTGAATCCGCCAAGGGTAAGTACCCACTGGAAGCCGTGACCATCATGGCCACCATCTGCGAGCGTACCGATGCCGTGATGCCGTCCAACCTGTCTGCTGCCAACGACAGCAAGAAGCTGCGCATCACCGAAGCCGTATGTAAAGGCGCCGTAGAGACCTCCGAGAAGCTGGACGCCCCGCTGATCGTGGTTGCTACCGAAGGCGGCAAATCTGCCAGAACCATTCGCAAGTACTTCCCGAAAGCCTGGATCCTGGCTATCACCACCAACAAGAAAACTGCTGCCCAGCTGGTTCTGACCAAGGGTGTGGTTGCCCACGTGGTTGACAGCATCGCCTCTACCGACGATTTCTATCGCATCGGTAAAGAAGCCGCGCTGGAAATCGGCATGGGTCTGAAAGGTGACGTGGTTGTGATGGTCTCCGGTGCTCTGGTACCGAGCGGCACAACTAACACCGCCTCCGTGCATATACTCTGAGCGGGAGTCGAGTCTTTTTAGTCCCATACTAGACTTAAACATTCTTAGCTAACTTCTAACTACTCAGAACCCGTGATGCACCATATCACGGGTTCTGTATTTCAAGAGGGGGTACGCATATGTTATAAATATGCGCTATCTTACCGCCTTGATATCACTGCAGAAAACGTGGTTTACCACCTTTCCATCTTCTGCGGGGCACTTCCATTTTACCTATGCTTCTGAAGAGCTCATACATCACAGTCAGTAGCATTTCATCAAATTTGAGCAAATAGTTCAGCACATTATGCAATAGCAGATGACGTTCTTCTAAGTCATCGTGATACACCATGCTAATATCGTATATTCCCTACTCCTCAAACTTATTCCTATACGCATTACAGTTGTAATATGTTCTGGGTGCACTGCTCAGTGATTTCCAGCCTTGGCCTAATCGACGCCAAAGGTTAATATCAGTGACGGCGTATCGTTTGTGGGCACGGATGGCGCCAGATAACGGCAAGCATTAAACCTCAGGCCTAGGTTCCAATACGCCAGCGAAGGAGGCGATCCGGGTCGGTTTCGATTACTTCAAAGGCAACCTGAATCGGGTCAGCGCAACGGCCAAGTTCTCCGAGCATGAGTACCATTTGCATGTGGTCGAGCTACATAACTCCGGCCCCAGCACCAAAACCAGTCTGGCCGCGCTGGTGGCGTTTTGTTCCATTCTGATGGGCAAGGCGGTGCAGGAGCAGATGGTGGTGCTGGGTGACATGACGCTAGGCGGTGTGGTCAATCCGGTTGAGGATTTGGCTGGCAGTCTGCAACTGGCAATGGACAGTGGCGGAAAACGAGTATTACTGCCGATGGCGTCAGCCTCGGATATTCCAACCGTACCGGCGGAGATCTTCTCCAAGTTTCAAATCAGCTTTTATGCTGATCCGGTGGATGCCGTCTACAAGGCATTAGGGGTTCAGTAGTCAGCCAAAAAAAGAAGTCTCAGGTAGGGCGAGCTACATGCTCACCCTCTGCCTCAGATTTATCTTTTCGTGGCTTGAACATTACCGCATTCCTGCCGGTAGACATCCAGATAGAGATATCCGTAGCTGGCTTTGGGATTAGCCAGACATACCCATTCCCCTTGCTGCAACGTCACCAATTTATCTTGGTCACTCAGTAGTTCTCCTTGTTGAAAGAGCTTGCTAAGGCGCTCAATAAAACTCGGTATAACGGTATCAATGTCGGTGAGCCATTGCTCGTCAGCATCGCCATAGACGCCGCAGCGATCCCAAAGCAGGGAAACCCTGCTTCGTTCAACAATTGCACGTGCGCCAAAACGTGGTTGAACTTGGGTGTGTAATCCCCAACTCCCTATGGTTCCCATTTTCTGTGTACTCCTAATGATGGTAAGTCGTTGTAGAGCTCACTGCTGGCCATGCCTTCTTCCTCCATGGGCTACCTGACCGGCGTGGTAGTTACAAATTCCCTCGTTCTGCCAGCGACACCACACCCTCAGTACCGACGACCAGATGCTCCAAAATCCGGATATCCACCAGTGCCAGGGCATTCTGTAGGCGCAGGGTGATCTCGATATCTGCCCGGCTGGGTTCCGGGTATCCCGACGGGTGGTTATGCACCAGCATCAGGGCGGCAGCATTGTGGGGCAGTGCTCGCTTGACGACATCGCGGGGGTAGATGGTCGCAGCGGACAGGGTGCCAAGGAACAGTTCCTCGTAGGCCAGGATCCGGTGTTGGTTATCGAGGAACAGTGCCGCAAAAACTTCTCGATCCCGTGTTTGCAGCAGCCCTTGCAGGGCCTGATGGGCCAAGTGTTTATCGGTAATAGCTTCTCCCTTGGCCAGTTTCTGCCGGGCAACAGCTTGGGCGATGGTGAGCAGGTCATCGTCGGTGACAAGGTCAGTCACCCGGTAGGTGCCGGGTTGCTCCCCGGCGGTGAGTTTTTGATGCAACATGATTAGGCTCCATACGCCATCGCCCCACCGCATTGGACGCGGCAGGCTAGGCGAAGTAGTTGGTTAATGGGTTACTGAATGGGGTGTGACCGCAGGCTTGGCTGGCTGTGTTCAGGCCGCCAAGGTGTGCGGGGTGTAGTCGTGTAGCGGAATGTGGTAACTGGTGGCGAGCATGGTGCCTAACTGGGTTAGCCAGCGGTGATCCGGATGATCGCACAGCCATTGCGCCAGTCTGTCACCCCGTTCGTTTTCATAGCGTAGGTAGATAGCGTAACCGGCCACCGGCTGGCCTTGGTCATGCACTGCTTCAATCTGACCATTGTGCTCAAGATAAGCCTCCAGCTCGATGGCGATCACGGCGTTAATCATCTTCGCTCTCCTTGTCGGCGATGGGGTCACTCTCCAGGACATAGCCGCGATGGGTGCAGATGCGCTGCAGGTCAGCCAGGAAACTTGCCAGTACGCGAGGCCGCTCGGTGAGCGGCACGGGTCCAGCTTGGCAACGCCAGAAACAGCGACGTTTGGGGGCGATGCAGATCTCATCTCTCGGCTGGCTCATGGTGTGCCAGTCCTCGGCATTGCTGATGGTGAGCAGTTGCCACTGCACGCCTGACCAACGGACCTGCAGGGTGACTGTGCGGATGTGTGGACTATCCGGTGTCAGGTGCAGCAGCCATCGCTGACTACTGCGGGTGGGGGTTATCTTGGCGTTGGCGACAACTTGTCCCAACCACTGACGTGAGTAGTGGGAGAGCGCTAATTCTTGGCTCATCGTGTCCTCCTAATCTCCTGCGACCGTGACGCTGAAACACTCCAACCGGCAGTAGGCAATGAAGTTGCTCTGCCAGATATCGAACAGCTCCCGCGCTTCGGCCAGCCGCAGCGGTCCCCAGCCCAGCATGGTGTGTTCCCCATCAAGGAAGTTGAAATCGAGCTCCTTGCTGAGCTCGGCATCCGAGCCCAGCCCTTGATAACTGAAGTCGGTGACGTAATCGAACAGCCAGCCATCGAGCCCACGGATCAGCCGGATCTCGACTGGGTGCACGCCGCCTTGAGCGGCACTGTAGCCGGGGTTACGAAAGTTGAAGGTCAGTTGGGTTAAGCGCTCGATGTCGAGCTCGGTTTTAGCGACTTCTTGGTTGAGCAGAACCAGCAAAGCTTGGGCAACGGGCAGGGCAAAGCCCTCCCGGAAAAAGGGAATGGCCATGGTGTACTCCTTGTGGGGGTTAATCTTGGTCGAACAGCTCGCGCATTTTTTTGGCCACACGGGCACGGATCTGTTCATCAATAAAGGCGGCAATGCTGGCGAGAGCTGCACTCAGTACCGCTATGTCATCGGTGAGTCCCATCGGCAACACATCCGGGATCGCATCAATGGGCGATATAAAGTAGGCCAGCGCACTGTAAATCAGGAGCTTGGCCCAAAGCGGCAGATCATCCTTTTGGCTGGTGTAGTAGAGCAACAGGCAGGTCTCGATAAAGGGCCGACCGGCACGTTTGGCAAAGGCCCAGAGTTTGTGCCAAAAGCCTTGGTGATCGAACGGCTCGCATTCAGGGGGAATGCAGGGGGGCATAGTGCGTCTCCTTCAAGAGTGGGTGAATGGCAGAAATAAAAAGAGGAGGCAAATGCCTCCTCTTGGATGGGAATGGGTGTGACCTATTGGTCCCACATCAAGCAGTCAAACTCGGGGGTATTGGTGGCGGGCAGAACTGATGCCACCTCTTGGGTCGGCAGTGCGAGCTGCTTGCCGTCAGCCGTCAAAATTCTGATCGACTTGGCCTTGCGTAGTTTGCCCCACATGTCGAAGAAATTGTTCTCACCGACACGGGACTCGGTCTCATAGGGCGCATCGTATTGGCTGCCATCGACGACGATGGAGAAAGCCTGCCCAGCATAAGAGCCGTACTCCTTGCCTTGCACGGTGGCCGTCATGCTGACCTTGCGGGTGTCATTACAGGCGATATAGAGGTTGTTTTGCTCGTTGACCACCGCCGTGTATTCGCTGGTGCCCTGACCCCAGCCGCTGCTCCAGCGTCCGGCCTCGCCATACGCCATGGCGTTGCCGCACAGCAGCAGTGCTGTTGAGGTAATGAAGAGTTTTTTCATCCCTGTGACTCCTAAAGGCTCAAGGATTTAGATGAGCCATTAACGTGGTTATTTTTTGTAAAGCACGCTGAGTGAGTTATCCACCAAGTGCTTAACGATTTCATAGTCTGGATTGTAAGTGGCGAGATTATGTGCCGCGATGGTGACGGCAGATGCGATCCCGGCTAGACCGGTAATACCGCCAAAGACACTGGCCCCTGCTGCGGCGATCCGGCCCTTGGTATACACCCGGCATTTCAGCCCGGCAGGTTCGATGCTGTTTTCAAGTTTTGTCACAGCGGCGCTCATACGCCCAGATAGCCCCACGACTTCGAAAGATTTTCGTGCACGGATCAGTGAGGCCAGCTTGTCAGTACCTAGATCTTCATAAGTCAGTCTTTCCATGTTTTGTTTCCTTGGTCGTTTAGTAAAAGGGTCTTATGGAGCCCACCTGTTGCGAGTTGGTCACGCTGGTTTATTGGTTGAGGGCCTCGCATCTGTGTCAAATCAGCGCCAATTGCCGTTTGTGGACTCATTAAGTCTTTAGTCTACCTTTTGAGTCCTTGTCGTCAATGGGTCCATGGTCAACCATAGAGGTTGACTGGAGGACCCATGACAGATATCAACCTTGAGCTGTTAGCCAAGAGCGTTGGCAAGGCGATCAGCCACAAGCGTACTCAAGCCGGATTCACGCAAGAGCATGTGGCTGAACACCTCAATATCGGGATGGAAGCCGTCTCTCGAATGGAGCGGGGAATTGTGGTGCCGACCGTGGTGCGGCTGGCGGAGCTCGCTCAACTGTTTGGTTGTGAGCTAGCCGACTTTCTGCGTGAGACCAGTAACCGCCCGACCGAGCAGGGCATTGTGCTGAGCCAGCAACTGGCTCGGCTCGATGATGCTGACCGAACCCTGTTGCTGGAAACGGTAGAACGGTTGGTGGAGCGGTTGGCGCGTCCCCGCTGATCACCCGCCATTCACTGGGGAGGGGATGGGTTCCCTTTCCCCAATTTGTTGGTGAGTGGACTCCTTCTTGGTTGCGGCCTCTGCGGCGTTCTGGTTGCTTGGCTTTGCGGTGCGGCATGCGAAGTAGTCGCCTCCACACCAGCGTTACCATTCGCCGTCTCGTCGCTGTTGGTTTCGGGATAGAACTCCTCCAGCAGCATCGGTACCTCTTCATCAATATCCTCAAACTGGCCGTTACGCAGCAGCTCACGAGCGGCTTGCTCCATCTGGTCGATTGCAAGGCCTGCCTCCTGGTCACGCTGGGCCGCCTCCTGTGCGAGCCTGACAGCCTCGGTCAGGTTGGTTTCCTCCCGCAAGGTTAAATCCACGTAGTAGACCGGGGTGCGGTAGGACTGGGTGGTGCTCTTGGCCCGCAGCCGTAGAGTGAGCGGCAGATAGCGGGTATGGCCCCCGCTCACAGCCTCCAGGTACTTCAGTCGAGCCGCCAGAGTGCGCACCGAGTTGTAGCCGGTGGTGCGGAAGATAAAGCTACCCAGCTCATCCCCTTGCCCCTCCACAAACAGGTTCAGTCGACCGTACAGCTTGCAGCCCTGTTGCCCTGCAAAGGCGCAGCGCTCTGGTCCAGGGCAGCTGACTTCCTCCATGCCTTGCGCCCCCACTCGTCTCGCCACCTCCCCATTCCCGACACACAACGGCCTGCCGGTTTGACGGTCAAAGGCGCTATATTCCGCCCGCAGATTCAAGTCGCTATCGTTGAACAGCACCCGTACCGGAATGGCGCGGATCTTGGTCTGCTCCTGCCCTTGGCTACTTTTTTGCGATGAGTAGTGTTGATGCAGGGGATGGAGCAACCATCCCCCTTTTTGTTGTATCTGGGTGGTGAGGGTGAAACTGTCGTCCTTCTCCGGTACCCACTTATCTTGTTTTTGCACCAGCTTGCCGATGCAGACCCGCCCGATCACGGGCGGGGTTATCGCCAGTCCTTTGATCATGGTGTTTGCCTCAAGGGTTGAATGGTGAAACGGCGCACGCCGGGCACCGGTTTGACGTAACGGGTGAGCAGGTCGGGATGATCCTGACCGAGCTTATCGAGATCCGGCGCCAGCCGGTCTTTACTGCGTTTCCAGGTGATCTTGCCGTCGGCAAACAGCCCGGCTGTCGCTTCACCCAAAGTGGCTTGCAGCCGCTGTTTGAGTTGTGACTCCTGCAGCTCGACGGCTTCCTTTTGCTCGCGCAATCTCAATAGCTCGCCAAACAGCTGGTTGAACTCGGGGGAATCGGAGAGATCCACCGTCTGGCCATCGTCACGCGGAAACAGCCAGCTCAGGGCATTGGCGGCATCACTGGATCCATCAGGCTCAGGCTGTTGGTCTTGTTGCACCATTTGCCAGAACTGTGCTTCCCGCTCGGTGAGATCCTGGATCTTCTCCTCATCGCGCTCGATGCGGTAAATCCGGAAATCCTGGCCGCCGATGAGCACTGCCACCTCAGCCCAGGCATGGCCGGTGACGGCCAGTTGATGCAGCACCTGACACTGGTAAGCCACCGGCACCCCTTCCTCCCACTGTGGGGCGCTGTGATAGCTGGCGGTCTTGATCTCCAGAATGCCCGGCCCATCGGGATGGCCGATTACCTCCCGGTCGAGGTTGGCGAGCATGAAGGGTTGCTCGGGGTGCTGCAGTACCGCATTGACCCGGCGCACCTTATAGCCGGTGCGTTTGGCGTAGACCTGCGCCAGCACAGGTTCCAGTTCGATACCCCACAGCACAGCTTCCTTGTGAGAGATATCCTCCGGCTCCTTGCGGCCAGTCTTCTCCAACCACAGGCTGAGTGGACATTTGTAGGGGGAGAGCCCCACAGCCACGGCGGCATCGGAAGAACCAATGCCGAGCTTGCGGATAGCGAGCCACTGCTCGCGGGTTAATTGAGTAGTGGAGGCCAGTCGCAGGGCCTGGCCGTATTTGGCTTTTGCTTTCATGACGACTCCTGGTTGACGGCATAAATGGCTACGCCCGGATTGGCTTGCGCCAGTCCGGGTGAGGTCGTTATGCGGCTGAATTGGGAAAGAGGAATTACTGCAGCAGAGTGAGTGCCTGATTCAGGGCTTGGGATTTGAGTTGGGCGCCCTGACCAAACCAGGCGGAATCAAGCCGGTGATCCTGGCTGCGAGCACGGCGATGGTGATCCACGTATTCCGTTACCGCATTGACCAGCCCCCAGGCGGTATTGCGGGAGCTGACAAGTTCTGAGCCCATGCCTGCGCCCTGATAGAGCTCATGCAGCCGTTGTACCGGCTTGGTGAGGATGATGTTCTCCTCATCCAGCGGTTGCGCCAACAGGTCGCTGAAAAAGCGCAGTGCCTCTTCGGGGGCGACGGGCCGCTGTGCCAGCGCCTTGGTCTGTGCCTTGAACTCATCCCAATGGGAGAGCCCCAGCCCGAGCGACTCTTTGACGGTCGCAGCATCGAACTGAGTGGAGTGGGGCACCTTGATGGCTCCGGTAGCGCTGCGCAGTGCCATCTGCAGGGTGTTGTTGCAGACTACTCGCAGCGAGGTGAACTGCGCCGTAGTGCAGAGTGTGCCGTCGCAGCTGGTCGCCAGCAGCAGATAGGACTTTACCAAGTCATTGCCTTTGAGTTTTAGGTCCTGGCCGGTCTTAGCCAGTGCCCACAGCTTGCGGCCACCTTTGAGCGAGCCCGCGGTCTCCAGCTCAAAACCACCGGCTTCCACTAGGTCTTGATAGAAGTGCAGCACCTCGTGAGGCTGTACCACGTTATAGCGACGAGAGACGACGGATAGAGGCTCCAGATTATCAGAGCGGTACAAAACCTTGCTGTCTGAATAAGGGCGAATATGGAGTGCATCGGAGGCGACGTTAAACATTACGTCACTCTGCTCAATAGTCCAATTCATCCCGGCAGCCTGTAGCCATATATCGAGGGACTGTTGCGGGTGCAAAACATTGCCAAGGCCATGCCAAGGGGTTTGGCCGGTATAGGCCATGGTGTCGATCAGGTGAGCCATATCTCCTCCAAGAATTGCGAAATGCAGACATCAGCCTGCTAACTCATGGGGGTGATGTAGGTTTGAAAGATTATTGAATAGGATTCATTTGCCATTAAATGCTCATTATTTCAAGGGGCGTTACAGCATGATGATGTTGTGCAATGAACTGCGCTGGAGGGGTACGGAGAGGGGTACGAGGCCAAAAACGACCAAGGGGTTAGCACCATGATGATGCCAACCCCTTGTTTTATATGGCGCTCCCGACTGGAGTCGAACCAGTGGCCTGTCCCTTAGGAGGGGATGGTTATAAGAGCTTTTGAATAAAAAATATCGTTAAAAAACAATGGTTTAAGTGCATTTTTGGATTTGAATAGCGCTGAAATAGCGCAAAATAATACTTGCAACGCATGCGCAAATGCATTATTGGGGGTGAAATGAGGTTACGAGATGGCGTCCCAGGCAGGATTCGAACCTGCGACCTCGCCCTTAGGAGGGGCGCGCGCTATCCAGCTGTGCCACTGGGACGTGCGCGCATTATATAAAAATACTAATAAAAATAAACAGCTGAGTAGTTTTGCTGTCGGAAAGATTCTTTTTTAGCCTGATTGGGTGCTTGTTGTTCAGATTATTTGGTAGGGAGCCACTACACGGCTAAAAATGATTTTTAGTCCTCGATTGCTTACTCCAATCTGACCTCATCGAGACTTATCTATTGCCCTTTTTGCCATTCATGATATCGATAATTGGATCGCCAGCGGCCACCGAGACCGTTGTCAGCTAACAATCGTCGTCACTGGATGGGCGAGTTTCCATTTCACGATACCTGTAGCAGTTCCGGCCAGCGGGTTCTCTGGTGCAGATCAGCCCGTTGTCAGCCGACAATCGAGCTCGTTAGGGGCGGGATTCCATTTCACGCTACCTGTAGCAGTTGCGGCCAACGGGTTCTCTGGTGCAGATCACCCCTGTTGTCAGCCGACAATCGAGCTTGTTAGGGCGGGATTTCCATTTCACGATACCTGTAGCAGTTCCGGCCAGCGGGTTCTCTGGTGCAGTTCACCCCTGTTGTCAGCCGACAATCGAGCTTGTTAGGGCGGGATTTCCATTTCACGATACCTGTAGCAGTTCCGGCCAGCGGGTTCTCTGGTGCAGATACCCCGTTGTCAGCCGACAATCGAGCTTGTTAGGGCGGGATTTCCATTTCACGATACCTGTAGCAGTTCCGACCAACGGGTTCTCTGGTGCAGATCACCCCGTTGTCAGCCGACAATCGAGCTTGTTAGGGCGGGATTTCCATTTCACGATACCTGTAGCAGTTCCGGCCAGCGGGTTCTCTGGTGCAGTTCACCCCTGTTGTCAGCCGACAATCGAGCTTGTTAGGGCGGGATTTCCATTTCACGATACCTGTAGCAGTTCCGGCCAGCGGGTTCTCTGGTGCAGATACCCCGTTGTCAGCCGACAATCGAGCTTGTTAGGGCGGGATTTCCATTTCACGATACCTGTAGCAGTTCCGACCAACGGGTTCTCTGGTGCAGATCACCCCGTTGTCAGCCGACAATCGAGCTTGTTAGGGCGGGATTTCCATTTCACGATACCTGTAGCAGTTCCGGCCAGCGGGTTCTCTGGTGCAGTTCACCCCTGTTGTCAGCCGACAATCGAGCTTGTTAGGGCGGGATTTCCATTTCACGATACCTGTAGCAGTTCCGTCAGCGGGTTCTCTGGTGCAGTTCACCCCTGTTGTCAGCCGACAATCGAGCTTGTTAGGGCGGGATTTCCATTTCACGATACCTGTAGCAGTTCCGGCCAGCGGGTTCTCTGGTGCAGTTCACCCCTGTTGTCAGCCGACAATCACTGTTTGCCAGGGTCAAAATTCCATTTCACGATACCTGTAGCAGTTCCGAGCAACGGGTTCTCTGGTGCAGATCACCCCGTTGTCAGCCGACAATCGAGCTTGTTAGGGCGGGATTTCCATTTCACGATACCTGTAGCAGTTCCGGCCAGCGGGTTCTCTGGTGCAGTTCACCCCTGTTGTCAGCCGACAATCGAGCTTGTTAGGGCGGGATTTCCATTTCACGATACCTGTAGCAGTTCCGGCCAGCGGGTTCTCTGGTGCAGTTCACCCCTGTTGTCAGCCGACAATCACTGTTTGCCAGGGTCAAAATTCCATTTCACGATACCTGTAGCAGTTCCGAGCAACGGGTTCTCTGGTGCAGATCACCCCGTTGTCAGCCGACAATCGAGCTTGTTAGGGCGGGATTTCCATTTCACGATACCTGTAGCCGTTCCGACCAACGGGTTCTATGGTGCAGATATCCCGTTGTCAGCCGACAATCGCTGTTTGCCAGGGTCATAATTCCATTTCACGATACCTGTAGCAGTTCGGGCCAGCGGATGCTCTGGTGCAGATCACCCAGTTGTCAGCCGACAATCACTGTTTGCCAGGGTCAAAATTCCATTTCACGATACCTGTAGCAGTTCCGAGCAACGGGTTCTCTGGTGCAGATCACCCCGTTGTCAGCCGACAATCGAGCTTGTTAGGGCGGGATTTCCATTTCACGATACCTGTAGCAGTTCCGACCAACGGGTTCTCTGGTGCAGATCACCTCGTTGTCAGCCGACAATCGAGCTTGTTAGGGCGGGATTTCCATTTCACGATACCTGTAGCAGTTCCGGCCAGCGGGTTCTCTGGTGCAGATCAGCCCGTTGTCAGCCGACAATCGAGCTCGTTAGGGGCGGGATTCCATTTCACGCTACCTGTAGCAGTTGCGGCCTGCTGGCACTCCGGCGCAGATCACCTTGTTGTCAGCCGACAATCGAGCTTGTTGGGGCGGAATTTCCATTTCACGATACCTATAGCAGTTCGGGCCAACGGGTTCTCTGGTGCAGATCACCCCGTTGTCAGCCGACAATCGAGCTTGTTAGGGCGGGATTTCCATTTCACGATACCTGTAGCAGTTCCGACCAACGGGTTCTCTGGTGCAGATCACCTCGTTGTCAGCCGACAATCGAGCTTGTTGGGGCGGAATTTCCATTTCACGATACCTGTAGCAGTTCGGGCCAGCGGATGCTCTGGTGCAGATCACCCCGTTGTCAGCCGACAATCGAGCTTGTTGGGGCGGAATTTCTATTTCACGATACCTGTAGCAGTTCGGGCCAGCGGATGCTCTGGTGCAGATCACCTCGTTGTCAGCCGACAATCGAGCTTGTTAGGGCGGGATTTCCATTTCACGATACCTGTAGCAGTTCCGACCAACGGGTTCTCTGGTGCAGATCACCTCGTTGTCAGCCGACAATCGAGCTTGTTAGGGCGGGATTTCCATTTCACGATACCTGTAGCAGTTCCGGCCAGCGGGTTCTCTGGTGCAGATCAGCCCGTTGTCAGCCGACAATCGAGCTCGTTAGGGGCGGGATTCCATTTCACGATACCTATAGCAGTTCGGGCCAACGGGTTCTCTGGTGCAGATCACCCCGTTGTCAGCCGACAATCGAGCTTGTTAGGGCGGGATTTCCATTTCACGATACCTGTAGCAGTTCCGACCAACGGGTTCTCTGGTGCAGATCACCCCGTTGTCAGCCGACAATCGAGCTTGTTAGGGCGGGATTTCCATTTCACGATACCTGTAGCAGTTCCGAGCAACGGGTTCTCTGGTGCAGATCACCTCGTTGTCAGCCGACAATCGAGCTTGTTAGGGCGGGATTTCCATTTCACGATACCTGTAGCAGTTCGGGCCAGCGGATGCTCTGGTGCAGATCACCCAGTTGTCAGCCGACAATCACTGTTTGCCAGGGTCAAAATTCCATTTCACGATACCTGTAGCAGTTCCGGCCAGCGGATGCTCTGGTGCAGATCACCCCGTTGTCAGCCGACAATCGAGCTTGTTAGGGCGGAATTTCCATTTCACGATACCTGTAGCAGTTCGGGCCAGCGGATGCTCTGGTGCAGATCACCCCGTTGTCAGCTGACAATCGCCATCACTGGATGGGCTGGTTTCCATTTCACGATACCGATAATGCGAATTTGCTGGAAAGTGCTGACATCCGGCAGTAAATGAGCGACGTAATCTTGTCATTGAACACCTCAGGTCATGGTGGCGACTGTACCACCTAAAATGGTGTCCGGGATGATTAGACCACTACAAGGGCAAGGTTAAGCCTCTCGTCAACATTTAGCCCTTTTAGCCTATAGGTTTTCGGCACCCGCCAACGTAGTCGCAGTTGGCCAGGGTCAGAGTTCTATTTCACAATACCGATAATCTGATCCCTTGCTGCCACTGAGGTGAAGATCGACTCGTTGTCAGCTGACAATTGCTACGGTGTGCAGAGATGGATTTCTAGTTAAACGGCAAACGAGATCTGAGATCCGTTTGGCATTTCAACATTGAGCTGTAGTTTTCCCCCAGCAGCCTCGACCCAGCGTTTAAGATCCATCAGTGTAACGTCCTGTACTGATGGTGTTTGATCGCAAATCATGGGTTCGGTGCCAGCCTGGGTCAGCATTTCACGCAGTTGGGTGAGATTAATCTCCAGTCGCATTTGCTCTGCTTTTTCCCTGGCCTGAGTGACAACGTCGGGCATTTCTGTGGTCAATATTTCGTCAAGCGTGCGTGCCATGGCTACCTCAAAAGAACTTTCGATGGACTGGGTCCTGACAAAGTCATTTTGCGCTGAACGTAAGTGGCTAAGTTCCGAGCAATATGAATATGATCAGTATCACTTGTGTGGGCTGAGGTGTCTATGCACGGGCTCCAATGGAGCTTTTTTTGTGTTTGCTGCGGCTATGCCGCTAGCAGCTGTACCAGTAGTTGTGGGCTATGCATAAAACCGATAATTCGCTGCTTGATGGCGTGGGTCTGGGATTGTATGGCTACAGCGCTCCTGTTTTGCGAGCTCTATCTGACTATGGGTCAAATTTACTCTACTGCAAATGAGGTATGTGGCTGTTATTAATTACCAAATCCTATTGTGAGTTGCCTAGATACTTGGTATAGCATGACGTATTCACTAGGGTCTCTATGGGGTTGTTAAATGAACAATGTGAAAGATACCGAAGCCGAAAAGGAATGCGTAGATGGTCATGGCGCATTAATTCGAAGCGAAACATCTCTTCTATACAGTGAAAATATAAAGTTACAAGGTTCACAGGGGCATGGGTTTGCAGCAGAAAAAATAAATGACTTGGCTGACCATTTATTGATGAGGGATGCTCAGATTGTCGGTGATGATAACATGAAGGATGGGCCAGATCGGTTGGTTAATGGCACCTATTATCAAACTAAATACTACCAAACTCCCAGCGCAACGGTAAGTGCTGCTATCGAAAATAAACATTGGCGGTACAGAAATCCTGATGGGAAGCCAATGTCGATTGAAGTACCAAGTGATCAATACGATAAAGCCAAATTACTGCTTAATGAGCGAATTTTGAATGGTGAGATTGAGGGGATTCCTCCTGGCTATGATGCGGATAGTTTGATTAAAAAAGGCCACTTCAGCTATGAACAGGCCAAGAAGGTCGTGAAATTCGGCACATTGGAAAGTCTTGCCTTCGACTCGGTGAATGGAATTATTACTTCCAGTTCAACGATGGGTATATCGGCCACCATGGCGTTTGCCAAAGAAATATGGGATGGCAAAGATTACAAGGCGGCATTAAGTTCAGCCATTGACGTCAGTTTAAGCGTCGGCGCAGATACCTATGTGAATTCACTGCTTGTGTCCCAGTTACAAAAGGCTGGAGCTGATAAATTATTTAAAGCTGGTGCAAATGCGATCACCAAGCAACTTGGTTCTGAACTGTCAGCCAAACTAATTAATTCAGTCAGTGGCAGTAGCCTGAGCGGTGCGGCCGCCAAAAATGCTGCCAGTAAGTACCTCCGAGGGACTGCTCTTGGTATTGCGGTCGGCGTGGGTTGGTCATCTAGAAAGCATTTCTCAGACCTGTTCAATGACCGTATATCTGGTGGTCAATTCAGCAAAAAAATAATCACTTCAGCGGGCGAGGCTGTGGGTGGGACGGCTGGTTTTATGTCTGGTGCCTCTACTGGAGCATCATTAGGAAGCGTTATTCCAGTAGTTGGGACGGTAATAGGCGGCGTACTTGGCGGGGTTGTTGGCTCTAGCCTAGGTAGCGGCATTATGCGCTTCCTCGTTTCTGGTGCTATCGACGGAATTGTCGATGATGATTCCCTTGCGCTTAGGCACTACATTCATGATGCTTTCACAGAAATCTGTGATGAGCATGGTCTAACTGATAATGAGGCAGATCTTGTTTTTAAAAAATTCACTGAGTTAGATCAGAATATTGTGATCAAAGACCTCTATAAACGTCAGAAACAAAGTGAACGAGCGGCTATAAACTACGTCTATGAAATAATGCGGGTTAAAGTATTACAGCTGATACAGCAACGTGCTTTTATCCAAGATCCAATTTCTTTCGAACCCTCCGAATTGCCCACTTTGAATAATGAGCAGCCCTTATTAGTTAGCGGCAGCAAGGCTGTAGAAGAAAAAAACTATAATCAGCCCAAAAAAATCATCGACTTTGATGACATATTCTACCCCTATGTTGAATATCTCAGTGAAGGTAAGAGAATTGTCCATGGTATGGACCTCATCGGTACAAAACAAGGAGAAAAGATGGGTGACAAAACCGGTTACTATAACTGTCAGATGCTTTTTGATACCACTTTGTTCAAGAGTGGTAGCTCAGGTTTTGCTGTGCTAGATAATGGTCTTATCTCATATGGACATGCAGGAAGCGATACTGAGGTTTGCTTCCAAGAAATTAAAAAGATAGAGCTCTCCTCTGCAAACTATGTTGATGTAACAATTAACACAGGAGAGGTAATAAGCATGAAGTTTATTCATTCCGAATACCGGAGCAAAATGAAGGTTGTTGTCGATTGTGTTCAGCAATACATCGAGCAGCTTAAATAATGAAACGGACTAAGTGTGTGCTCTAATTGAGCTCAATCTTGCCGAGAGCCTAACTATATAGGACTTCCCGGTAATACCGTGGAAAATCATAGTGTCACTACGGTTGGCCTCAAGTGAGAGTCATTGCTTGGGGCTACCTTGTGGTTCAACATCTCTTTCGGTGCGTATTCCGGCGAAGTGGCACAGCCATTCTGGCCAACGTAAACGCCTTGCTCCTTATCGCACTCACCTCATCCCATTTCTAACATTACCGGGGAACGGGTTCGAGATGAGCTGCTGATACAGACCGTTGTCAGCTGACAATGACTGATGTTGGTCTGCTGAGTTTGATTTCATTTCACCGCAAATGCACTGTTCGAGACCTAGAGGATCTCGATTGTCGTGCCACAACAGCATCATACGAGGGATGATTAGATCGTGGTAGTATTACAGCAGTGTCTCTCGGCAAGCCAGATAATACGTGCTCCACAACTCGCTAGCGGGTCGTCCATGCATCTTGATGCCGATATCTAGCAACAACAGCTCCCACTGCCGTGTATCGCGAAAAGCCATTTCACGAGCCTGTTCGATGCTATGGGCAGAATAGGCACGGAGCAATTTGTCTGATGTCGTCGAAAACAACCTTTCAAAAAAAGCTAGATCTTTTGCAGCCATAACCTGTGAGCGCAGTGTTGTTAGATACATAGTGTCCATTTCTGAATACCGAACTGCATCATCAATAAATTCATCACAAACCTCATATGCAATCTCATGGGATCTCCCATGAGTACTGAGGGCAACGATTAGTAGAATGAGTTGAGTCATCACAAGATCTCTGCTGTCAGTATGAATAAACCAGTCTAGCAGTAACTAATGGAACCTGTGGGGTCTTAACTCAAGTTAGATCGATGTTGAGCGGTTACGCATAACCTCACTATGTGGCTATATAAAAATCAATTATTTTGATGATAAATATTGGCACCAAACTTCAGCTAGGTGATAATGCTAGGCGATAAACAAATAACTTTTTAGGCGTGATATCCATGAACGATTTTATCAAAACACTGTTGAACATTCGTAGTCTCCGGGCCGCTCTGCGTGAACTACCATTCGAACAACTGATCGAGATTAAGACAAAAATTGATGAGGTGTTTGCAGAGCGTGAAGCTGCTGAGCTTCGATATCAGGAAGAAAACGCCGAACGTCTGCGTAAGCTGGCAGAGTTCAGCGAGATGTTGAAAAACGCAGGGATTGACCCCAGCGAACTGGTTGGCAGTGCAGCTCCGTCGAAAGCTGAAGGAAAGGAAAAGGCCAAGCGTGCGCCGCGTCCCGCAAAGTACAAGTATCACGAAGATGGCCAGGAAAAAACCTGGACTGGCCAGGGCCGTATGCCGAAAGCCATCGCTGAGGGCGTTGCTAGCGGAAAGTCCTTAGAGGATTATCTGATCTAATCCACAATTATAGTGGTATTGAAAGCAGCCGTAAGGCTGCTTTTTTATTCATTCGACTATAATAAATTTTGTTTAGGGTGGCATGAGACATTTTTTTTCATGCTATCCGTCCATTACTCTACATGTATAGCGAGTTTTCGATGAAAATAATGACCACAAAAGAGGTTGAGGTTATAGCTGATATTCAGTGTGACGTATGCCATAAAAGCACAACCCCACATATGAACCCAAATTTGTATAATCCTCAGTTTGGAGCCCTGACTGCAAAATGGGGTTATGGTTCGAAACATGATGGTACGGCATATGAGGTGCATCTATGTGAGGAGTGCTTTTTTACTGTGCTGAGTCAGATAAAAAATATGCGTAGAAATGATCATGCGGGTTATGTTGATGATCAATCATTTGGTAGGCTTTTATCTCATAGCCCTGAGCTTATATGACATCATTGGTTCGACCAGTTCTAGAAAAGGTATGTCTGTCATAGGATGAGGGCATGCCTTTTTATATAACTTTAATCAGCCTATGTCATAGTTTTAATTTCACGGAAGAAAATTAAATTCACCATGTATGTCTAGTTAATTTCATATTTTAAATATTAACTTTCGCCAATGCCATTGATAACGTTAGTCGTTAAATTAATAATTTAGCTCAAAAAATTGTTGATATTATATTTAGTGTTTGCAATACTATAATTAGAGTGAGAATTAAATATCACCGAATAATTTAGCTCATTTCTGAATGTGACTTCGTATAAATTTATTGTATATTTTTTGAAAAAACGCTAAACCAGCTATGTTTTAATGTCTATTAAATAGGTTGGTTTGAAAAATAAAACGCATAACACTACTAATAATTATTATAAAGGTGCACGCAATGAACATAAAACCACGCTCAGGTAGACCCCAAAAATCAGCTGGCGAAAAACGCAGCTTAATACTCCGAATCTCATTTAATGAAGCTGAGCAACGTGTTTTAACTAAGCATAGTAAAACCTATGGCATTCCCAAAAAGTCTAGCCTGATTCGGTTTTTGGCTCTCAGGGAACCAGACAGTAATATCTCACCAGATTTTTCATATGATGATCGTGTGAGATTGCTCGAGGGGGTATACAATATATCATCGAATTTAAATCAAATCATTTTGTTGATTAGACAAGCTGAGGTCGGTAGTGACGTTTATAAATTTATTACTGACAGTAGTGATAACTCTCCAGTGATGCAGGCTTTCTCATCTATAAATTCTCTGTTTATAGGAATTGAAAAAGCTCTGATTGGAGTAAAGTTGAAATGAATTTTGAAAAACACAGGTTCGGCCAAAACTTCCAGTACAGACTGTCTTATATTTACCGAGCTATACATATTGGTAGGAAACGAAAATCCATGCCATCACAGGTTTATCATCTCGGTGGTGGTGTAATTAATAGACCAAATATTACATTGAATGAAAGAGGTGAGGTCTCTGATTATGACATCGGGCCACTACTCATGGAGTTGAATATGCAGGCATCATTGTATGCAGGCACAGGAAACCAACTATGTGCACATTATTCACTATCATTAAGCCCCGATGAATCATTAACGCCATATCAATGTCTAGTTGCAGCTAGGCTGCTAATGATTGAACTGGGATATGGTAGCGATACTCGATGGACATCTGTTATACACCGCGATACAAGGTCTCTACATGTACATGTTGTGGCATGTAGAGTAAAACTAGACAGAACCTTAGTTGATGATAGTAATGACTACGCTCGTGGAGTTGACGCTGCTCGAAAAATTGAAATGGAATTGGGATTGTCGATCTGTAAAAGCCCTGAAAAAAATTTCGGTCATGAGTATAGCATAGTAAATATTAAAAATGGCCGTGGTAGAGGGAGCTTTCATGCTATGCATGATCCCGCTTGTATTATCAGGGATGCAATGGACGTGGTTTTTAAAAAACAGCCGAACAACATGACTGAATTTGTCACTGGGTTGCGTGAGCATAATGTAATGGTCAGGGTGAGGAGAGCAGATAATTACGAGCCAAAAGGTATTTGTTATAGTATAGACGGTAAGAAATGGATATCAGGCTCTAAGGTTAAGAGATTGCGGGCTACCTGGTCTAAGCTGCTCGACCAGGGCATTGAATATTCACCTCGGCGAGATGATTTAAATTTGCAATTAGGTGAATCAAATCAATTAATCGAGCTTAAGGTTATACTATTTACTGCATGGATTCGTTGCACTAAAAAACAATATGCCAAGATTAAAAGAACAGTGCAGTCATTTGTGGATAAAAAAACATATGGTTCATCGTCATTCTTTTTCCGGCTTCTAAGATTGGATTTTGTTTTGCTATCAATCGAAGAACCATCGGATAGTTTTATATCAAATGCACGAGCACTGTTGGAAGGCGTTTTGGCTACAATTTTTAGGAAAGGGCTGGAGAGCGTTCATGTAGGATCAAACGCATTGATTCCTGATGGATATGTCCAGGATATCAACTCAGAAAAAGATACTATTGATAAGCCAAACATGTTTTTCTTAGACAGAGACAAACTAAAAAATGAAATTTTGACTAACAATGAATGGATTGCTGATTGGTATGGGGATCCCATATCACACGAACAAACCAAAGAAAAAAACATAAAATAACAATAATAATGAGAGGTGTGGCATGGCTAACATGAGGTTGAATGCAAATCTTAGAACAGTATCATTTAGCAAAACCGTGAGTGTACTGGAAGAGCTGGAGCTCAGTTCAGGTAAATGTGTTCGTAGGTATAGGGCTGTAAATGTTCACCTAGGTACAGTTGATGTGAATTCTGATTTTTCCCTTATAAAAGAGTTAACCGAGGCTGACGTAAAAAATGCAAGGCTTTGGGTCCAAGAGCAGCAACGACTGGTCCAGTATGCTTACATGGAAAATCAGAAAAAAGGACTAATTGGCGGGTGTCCTGTTATCAAACGTAATAAGAGCGACGATGATAAGTATCGAGATCATTATGGGTATATTCCAGATTGCAGGGTTGGTGAATTTATTGGTGTAATCATCAATCAAATCCCACTGTCGTCACCCATACAATCTGTTGAGTCTAACAACTCGTTATATGAAAATATTATTGAGTTGAGAAATAAAGGTCGTTTGTCTGACGTGTTTAAGGATATTTTTAATGCGCTAATTAAAATTCATAAAATAAATCCTTTCACAAAGAATGAATGGTTTTCTCTTTTCTTGGGGGAAAAAGATTGTTTTTACTTGATTACAGCGGCTTCTGGTTATAAACAAAGCATTTTTGAAAAAATGCTTCCACTTAATCATAGAGCAACAATATTGTCGCAGATAAATAAGGCTCTGAAAAATCGAGTTACCAGCAAAACGTGTTGATAGAGGCTGATCCAGGCTTTTACCTGCGGTAATGAAATCACGATAGATATGGGGTTCTATCTAATCTTGCTAGGTATTTATTGGCATTGGTTTGTCGTGTTTTCATTTCACTGGTAAAATGTATGGCCCGTTCTCATTATATTATAGATGATCGGGTTATCAACATCGCTCGCTGGCAGAGACAGCAATGTGTCGGTTCAAGCAGTTGATGGCGGGGAAAATCAGTCTGCGGAAATACAGCGATCAGGTAGGGGAAATGATGGCGTATGAGAGCGCGATAAACAAACTGAACAGCCTTGGTCTGACTGTCGGAAAGCCCCAAATGTAGCGACCATTTGGGGCTGGGGACGGCAGATTTGGGAAGCAACGGCCTCACCTCCTTGAAGGCGAGCACAGCAACATGTATTGCGGACACAGATTAGCCCTAACTGACAGAGACTTGCAGGGTGGGTTATTCAATAACCCACCCCTTAACCGAGCAACGATGCCTTTGCTGAACATCAAAAGCCGTTTCATGCCGCTTTATGTAATTGACATCAGAACGCCAGTGACACTCCGTCTTCCGGGATATCAACGCGGCTCTCGATACCATGCTTCTTGACGTAGGCCCGTAGTTCATCACGGGTCAAGGACATGTGATTAACTGCGTCCATGTGCACCGCAACAATTTTTGCATTCTTCGCAGCCAGTGATGCGCGAAGCACGTCTTCCTCACCCATGATGATTGCACCTTCGTACCCGATCAATTTTGCTTTCCCGGCATTGAGCACGATGACCTCGGGGTCATATGCCTCTATGGCCTTGTCTACTTCTTTGCGCCAGATGGTGTCACCGGCCAAATAGAGGGTCTTATAGCCTTTCGCTTGAAAAACGACGCCCATGGCTTCACCAAGCAGTTTTGCGGGAACGGGATCGGCATACATTTTGTCTGTGCCATGTTGACCACCAGTCTTGGAAATTTGAACGCCACCAAATTCAGCTTCGTCAGTCAGTACGCGAACGTTCTTGAAACCCTGAGCGCGGATCAGCTGTGCATCAGCCTCATGCTGCGCAAACAGCGGAATGTTTTTAGGCAATGCTCTTTGTGCTGCATCGTCCCAGTGGTCAAGGTGGGTATGAGTAACGATGACCGCATCCACTCCTGAGATGATGTTCTCTGCCGACTCGGGTAACTCCACAAGCGGATTGCGGAGGTTGCTGCGATAGGTACCTTCAAACCCAGGGTAAGCGCCCTTTTTAGCCAGCATAGGATCGATCAAGAAGGTAGTGCCTGCGTAAGTGATTTTCACTGTCGCATTACGAACCTGTTGCATTTCAACTTTATGAGTTGAAGTGGAAGCCTGAGTGTCGCTTTCTCCTGCAAACGCCGGGGCGGTGACTGCACCAAAAGCGATAGAGAGTACCAAAGGAAGTGCGTTGAATTTCATGTGATTGGTCCTGTTGATGTTTCGAGGAGGTGATTTTTGCTCAATCTCCATGCGCTAAAAAGTGGCCTAAATGACAACTTTCGATAGGATTGGGCCATCGATGTTCAACCACTGGCTTAATTAGCACTTTACTTAGCGGCTCTTAATGCTCATCGCTTGTGTCGTCGTGAGAGATTTCGGTGGAGGGCTCAAAAAGAGCATTCAGGACTTGCAACGAATTCCATGTCCGTCACCATTGTAATGGTGACTCATTTGACGTGGCATCATCCGGCAAAGAGTACCCCCACTTACCCATTGCCTCAAGAACTCGCAGGCCCTCACCAAGCGGTGTTAGTTCATACACGACCCTTGGAGGTGTCTCAGCATACGCTGTGCGTGTGACGATGCCATGCAGCTCGAACCTTTTGAGTCGGTGCGTTTGAATCGCCCCTGGTTTTCTAGACACTTTGTTGCTGAAAAATAAACTGCCTTTCAAACTCTACCGGCGACAGCCCATCATTGGAACCATGGCGCCTGATTGGGTTGTAAAATATCTCGATATAATCAAACACATCGCTGCGGGCTTCGTCTCTTGTCGCGTAAATCCTGCGCTTGATCCGCTCCCGTTTGAGCAACTGGAAGAAGCTCTCGGCGACCGCGTTGTCGTGACAGTTGCCACGTCGGCTCATGCTGCAACTCAGGTTGTGGGTCTTCAGAAAGTCCTGCCATTCACCACCGGTAAACTGGCTGCTCTGATCCGAATGCACCATTACCGGCTGCTTGGGCTTGCGTCGCCAGACGGCCATCAATAACGCATCAACCGCCAAGTCTGCCGTCATGCGTGACTTCATCGCCCAACCGACGTCTGGCGAGAGAACAGGTCGAGCACCACCGCCAGGTACAACCACCCTTCTTGAGTGCGGATGTAGGTAATGTCAGTCACCCAGGATATGTTGGGAGCTGGCATCTTAAACTGACGTGCCAGCGTGTTTGGGGCAACCTGTGGGCTTTTGCCTCCTCCATAATGCCCCTTGCGGCGTTGATAGCCCGTTTGCGAACGCAGCCCTTCCCGCCTCATTAATTTGGCCATACGGTGCTTGCCGCAGGCTTCCCCTGCGTCACGAAGGTCGCGATGGATTTTGCGATAACCGTAGACAGCACCACTTTCCAGCCAGGATTGCTTGACCAATCCGGTCAGTCGTTCGTCCTCCTGATGGCGTGGCGATGTGGGCTGTTTCAGCCACGCGTAAAAGCCACTTCGGTGAACCCCCAGGGTCTGGCACAGGGTAACGACGCTGTAGCGGTCGAGTCGGGAGGTTATGAATGCGTACCTTTCCTTGACTCGCTGGCAAAGTACGCGGCCTCCTTTAGGATATTGAGCTCCTCGGTGACCTGGCGCAGTTCGGCTTTCAGGCGGCGTATCTCGGCTTGCAAAGCAGACTCTTCGAGCTGCTGGTCAGCAGGCTTACCGTACTGCTTGAGCCAGGCATACAGACTGTGGCCGGATACCCCGAGGGCTCGTGCAACGTCAACCACCGGCCGTCCGCGCTCGGTGATTTGTTTAACGGCTTCGATTTTGAATGTTTCTGGATAACGCTGACGGGTCATAACACCTCCAATAGTTGCCTCATTTTAAGGCTGTGAGGTGTCTAGGGAACTGGGGGCGATTCAGTAGCACTATTGGGATCAGTTATTTAGGAAAGCCGCAAATCACAGGGGACAGAAAAAGCGGCAGCTCTAGAGCGTCCGGGGTTGGATGTGGGATGGCGAACATGGCGGCTCACTGGTTGCTGTTTTTATATACAGTATAGCCGTATTGCATAACGTGTGCATCCGGTGTCAGTTGACATACCGGGCCCATTAGCTATGTTCGGTTCACATGGTATCTGGCTTCATAGGACGCGTGATGGAATCAACAGTTTTTAAGTGTGGTCGTGGCCAGGGGGTTTACCTGCCCGAGGCCGTGGCCCTGCCAGATGAGGTCACGCATGTTGAGATCGTAGTGGTTGGTCGTACTCGCATAATCACACCTGTAGGTGAGTCCTGGGATAGGTGGTTTGATGAGCCTGGTATGAGCGCCGACGTCATGGCCGAACGTGAGCAGCCAACTGCCCAGGAGCGAGAGAAACTCTGAGGTCCAGCAGTGTAACTGAGTTGCATAGCTGAGAGGGATTGTTTTTATATATATAGATAAAGCGTATCCCTCTCACCTGAAAAGGTGAATAGCTATGGCTATCATTCTCGCGTAGCGAGGATTGTTCATAGATCTGTCGGTACTCGCCCCCCAGGCAGGATAGCTCAGTAGCCATTTTTTCTAGGTTGCACCACTGGTCGTGGTGCATGTGATCCAGTTCTGTATCTACAATGCTGGCGATTGGTCTCTCCTCTGTAGTGGTTTCAGCCGCTGCAATTTTGGACAGTATGCGACATGCCGAGAACTGCTCTAGCTGTGCGGCCATAACTACTGCGACGTTCGGAAATTTATCGATAACCTGGTAGTTTAAATAGCCATGTTTCGTCACTAGGAATTAGTGTTTATATATATTCGTTGTAATTCTAGGTGCAATTATTAGGCTTAATAAATAAATCCCACAAAATGTCAATTTATTTTTTTCGTCCTATTGATCTTTGATGGGAATAGTCATATCTTCATCGGCACATAGACAGGTTGGCCTATGTGGATATAACGTATTCTACTGGTTTTGTTGAAATGTTATCTCTGAATTCCTGTGCACTATACTCGTATGGTCGTTACAAGTGACATTGTACACGAAGCACAGTTTAAGCATGTCTGGTCTCATAGGAATAAACTAAAGGTAAAGCATCTTTTGATATTTCACACGCGATTTATAACAGGCTGATTTTGGTTATAATTAAAATTAAATCCAAGTGGTAATGCATATTATATATAAAAAACAGGCCTATAAGGCCGAGGATAATAACAATGAGACAAAGAAATGAAACAATATTTGAGTGTGAACTCCTGACGTACGACCAGCAAGATCAGAAAAATAATGAGCAGCAGGACAAAAATGTAGTTTTCGCGAAAGTCATGGACAAAAGCGAGCAATTGACGTTGCCGGACCTTTTGCCAAATAGCCGACCGATGAGGACCAGCCGTAATCTGCATGCTATTATTTTACACAATAACTGGATCCCGCGTTTCAACCAGATGACGGCTGAACCAGAGGTCGCTAATTCTGATAATCAGCGCCTAGGTCTCTCTGATGCAGGTCAGCGATCTGCGCTGGTTGATGCCTGCCAGCATGCACATCTGTCAGACAGGGCAATTGATGATCATTTGACCGCGATTTGTGAACAGCATAGTTATCATCCTGTACGTAGTTGGCTGGAGAACGGGATGCCGTGGGATGGTCAATTACGAGTGGATAAGGTGATAGCCACCCTAGGTGCGGTCAACCCAGGTTATGCCGCTCAGGTAATAAATCCATGGTTGATTGGATGTGTTGCTGCATTATATGAACCCAATTGGATATCAAAATTGGTTCCGGTCCTCGCGGGTGGCCAATCATTCAAAAAATCTGCATGGATACGCCATATTGCCACTGTGGTACCTGGGTCAACACTGGATTGCTCCATCAATCCCGATGTGCCTGATGATGTGAGACGCGCAGTTTCCGCGTGGGTGGTAGAATTGGCCGAACTTGAGAGTACCACCAGGCATGAGGCTGGCAGCCTGAAAGCGTTTTTAACGAGAGATCATGACCGTTTTCGAGTGCCGTATGGGCGTAATTTCACTGTTAAGCGGCGTCAAACTAGTTTTATTGGCACGGTTAACGGCACTGGTTTCCTGAAAGATGCTACTGGGAGTTCGCGGTTTGCGGTGATCGAGTTGGCGTCACCAGCAAATATGGATGTTCTTAATGAAATTCTTGGTTGGAGTTGGGATGAGGGGCGAGTGCGTCACACCGAACCCGAGAAATTACGTCAGTTTTGGTTGGAGGTAAAGGCAAAATATGATGATGGGGGCTCTTGGTATCTGGATGAAACGACAGTCATTCAAGCTGCGTCTGTAAACGATGCTCACACTGATAAGGGGGCTTGGTACGATATTATTTGCCATAATTATCTGTCAGGGGAATATAATGATACTAAATGGGTTGTTGCGAGTGAATTGTGCAAGCTACATGGAGAGAAGGTCAATATGGCAACATCTTGTGGTAAGGCACTCAGGATGCTTGCGAGCGAGGGGAAAATAAAGAGCAAGAAAGGCCGATCTAATCAAACTCTATACTGTTTGCCAGTGATTGGAACAAATAGGATAGATAAAGTAATAAAGTAATAAAGTAATAAAGTAATAAAGTAATAAAGTAATAAAGTAATAAAGTAATAAAGTAATAAAGTAATAAAGTAATAAAGTAATAAAGTAATAAAGTAAAAAAACACCCGCCACTGAGTCGGGTGTTTTTATCAAAAGATGCGACTAATGGTTAATGTATTATATTCTGGTTAAGTGAGCATTATGATGTTGCTAACCATCCGTAAGCCACATTATTACTGATTGAGTGATAGTTATGGTTAGGTGGTTAAGTAATTTCAATGAAAATAATATTGTGAGGTATGGATGAGTATAATTCAACGCTGTCAATATACTTATCGCTTTATAGCGAACCTAATTAACCATCTAACCATTAGCGAAAATAAACCTACGAATGTGGGGTTTAGGTTGATTAGGTGGCTTAAACAATGATTAACCAATTATTTTTAATTGCCGTTATTCAACGGCAAACGATCCACAGTCACACCGCTGGCATATTCTGGTTAACATGCAACACCTGAAGTGACAAGGCTCATCGACGATGTGTGCTCCATGTCACCTGTAGAAGCGGTACGAGTACAGTGATCTACTATTCGGAATAGCTATTTAGCCAGTTTAGTAGAAAAATTATTTTCCATGCATGAGTATGACCTTCTTACATATTCCTAATGCACCTTCCAGATCCAACCTAAGTGAGGAGAATGACTTACGCAAAATTCTATCAGGAAGTGCCCAATCCCACTTTTCTCGATTTAAGTTTCGGACTCCGTCCAGTAGGTCTGTCGATAGTACATGTGAGTCTTTAATGCTGACGATAACATTCAGCATTTTTTCTTTGCTGCAATTAATTAAGATATAAATGCCTTCATTAACAGCATCAATATCATTTTTTTGCATCAACAGAACAAACGCATCATGTGCAATATCACTGGACCACGGGAACAGCTGTACGGAATTATCGCCCAATTCAATCAATGTAGTCGAGTCAAGGTCAAAGCGTTTAAAGTTTTCTCTTGCTTCGGACAGTAGCTCTTTTGCTCTGGTATCAAGAAATGGAACATCAAAGCCACCAGCAAGCACATTGCGCATTTCAACCCTGACTATTTCGTGAACAGTGGCCAAGCAGTTATCGAAGACAGGAGGAGTCCCTCCTTTTGAGGGGGCCACAAGTATAAATTTCTTTTCTTCATTCACTTCGAGAACTTGCCAGCGGCGACCGGCAAAAATGATCTTCTGGCCTGTAATCAGAGGCCTGCTTATCGGGATCAACCCAACCTGAGTAGAGGCGCAGATCAGCCGGTATTCCTCATCACTGACAAATGATGCGTAGAATTCGTGATTGTTAACGAGTTTTTCGCCTACTTCACCGTGCAGCAGCAAACCTGATGAGTCCTGTTGTATCAATTTCAAGCGGCCCATCTGCTTGAGAAGCCCAATAAAGTCATCAGGTGTGAATCCTTCAAAAGGCGCACCAGGGGAGAGCAGACTATGCCAAAGGTCTCTGGCCATGATGCCGCCGCGCTCACTGATAACAGAAAGGATCTGTTGAACTAGAGTTGAGGCGTGCAAGCCACCAGCAAGGGGAGGCTCAAACCAACCACCGATCAGTAGCCTGACCATGGCGATAGTTTGGATCAGGTCCTCACGTAGTGAATCTGAGATACTTGTATTGGGGGAGAGTTCGCGCTCGATGATGTAGCCGCGAAGGATTGCGGACTCTCCCTTACGGCGTCCGGACCTACCAAGACGTTGCCGCAATGAAGACACCGCAGGTGGTCGACCGATTTGGCAAATACTTTTAACGGAGCCAATGTCGATCCCGAGCTCCAACGTACTGGTGCAAATCGCTGTCGCTGGCACATCACCCGACTTCAAAGCCTGTTCCGTTTCTTCACGATATGTTTTCGACAAACTGCCGTGGTGTGCCCAGAACTGGTTTGGGACCTTATCTTGTTCGCAAAGGCGACGTAAACGGTCTGTGTACTTTTCAACGTTCGATCTGGAGTTGGGAAATACCAGGTTGTTTGACCCGCGGAGTACACGATACAAGTCGTTACTGATGGCTACATAGGGAGATGTTGGGTCGTCTTCATCTCGTTCTTCGTCTGGTTCCGTTTTACCTTCGAGATAGCCTTTGATGAGGACCTTTAGCTCCTGGCCACCATCCTTTGACTCGATGAGCTGGACGCTATCAGGTAGGGAAGGGCGCAAGAATTTTGCCGCGAGCGACATATCCCCGAGAGTAGCAGAGAGCCCAACGCGGGGGACCTGACGACCGATGGCCAGCTCAACACGATGCATCAGGGATTGGATCTGTTTTCCTCGCTCAAAGCCGATGAAGGCATGCAGCTCATCAATCACGATGTACTTGATGTTGGCCATCATCCCAGGGATGGATGACCCCCGATTCACAAAGAGGGCCTCCAGGGATTCAGGGGTGATCAACAACACCCCATTGGGACTCTTCAAGAACTTCTGCTTCTTGCTGTAGGCGATATCACCATGCCAGCCAGTAACAGGGATCTCCAACGAGTCACAGAGCTCGTTGAGCCGTCCCCATTGATCATTGATCAGCGCTTTGAGAGGACTGATGTATAGAACCGTAGCGGGCTCGGGGCTGTTCAGTAGCACCGTGAATATCGGCAAGAAGGCAGCTTCAGTTTTACCCGCAGCAGTGGCAGCAGCGATGATCACGTCTGTATCTGCCCCCAATAATGCCGGTATCGCCCGCTCTTGCGCATCACGAAGAGAGGTCCACCCCTTTTGCCACACCCAGCGCCGGATCCGCTCATCCAGCCGTTCAAAATGTCGGGAGTCAGAGCTGGAACGAGGTGAATTCATCATCGGGCTCCACTGCCAATTCTAACTCCGCTCCCTGATCAGATTTGATGTCAGTAAAGCCAATGAGCTCTTTCCAGTTTGCATCAGGGTTCTGCTCTAGGACGGCCAGCAGGTTCACAAAGGCGGTGATCGTCGTTCTGGGGGTTCTGAAATAGCTTTCCCCCAACCGGCTCTCACAATGGGCCATAAATGCCGGTAACGCTTCGTCTGGCAATGTGTAACGGGTTTCATCACCACAGGCATAGACATGCCGCAACTTCTCAAGGAGAACGTAGAAATCCTCAGGGGTCAGGCTTGAGAGGCGCAGTACTGGCCCTGAGTAATCCACCAGCCCATCCTGAGCAAAGCTGTTCTCGGCCAAACGGGATTGCAGGGCTGAATAGCTGAAGAGGCCGCGTCGGGTGTCCATCAAAAACTCGGGAGTGCCGCCAAGGATGAACCCGAGCCCGACCGACGTCCCTTGCAAGGAGTCATTGAGGATCCGCAGGATTTGTTCGTAGTTGGAGTTGCGAGCCTGGGTGTTGGCAAGCTTATAGAGGTTCACCATCTCATCAAGGCATACCAGCAAGCCTGAATAGCCTGCCAGCTGAACGAAACGGGCCATCAGCTTGAGCTGATCATACATGGTGGCATCATCAACGATGGTCCGGACACCCAGCGCTATGCGGGCATCGGTCTTGGTTGAGAATTCGCCCCGAAGCCATCTGATGGCGTCATGCTTCAGCTGGTCATTTCCATCTTGGAACCCTTTGCAGTAGGCGGCAATCACCTCGGCAAAGTCATAGCCATTGACCATCTCGGCTAGATCTTCCAGCTTCTTCCGGATGACCGCTTCAGGTTGTGAGCCATTCGCCTTGGCTTCATTTTTCGCCTGAGCGATGAACTTCTCCACTACACCCGCAAGTGCACCGCCATCAGGTTTCGTGCGGGTGGACATATTCTTGGCGAGCTCAGAATAGAGGGAACGCGCTTGGCCGCCGCTGGCATGCAGTCGGCGATCGGGATTGAGATCGGCGTGAACGGTAACAAGCTGCTTCTCAAGCGCGATTGCTCGCACAAGGTTGAGAAGGAAGGTTTTACCGGCACCATACTCCCCGACAACGATCCTGAATGATGAACCTGTATCGGCAACGCGATTGATGTCTGTCATGAAGGCGTCAATTTCGTTTTTGCGGCCAACTTGGATGAGATGCTGACCCACCTTGGGCACGACACCCGCTCTTAAGGATTGGATGACGGCGTCACGCTCTTTTGGCCTGATTTTACTCATGAGGAATTTGCTCCAGAAGGTCAGTGTTCAATTCAATGGTGTCATCACCCTCGATCAGCATTTCATCAAAGTGATCGAGCATGGCTTCATTAATTTGTTCAAGTGCACCATCGAGCATCAGGCCCATGGTGTTGGCAAGTGCAGACAAATCATCACGAGCCCATTCCGGACGGGCAAGCAGAGCCCTGAGGAATTGGCTTAGGTCATCATCAAGGCCAAATAGAGAACGAGTGTCCCCAAGGGTTGTCGGCTCGTCCGCTTGATCTGATGACGCTTCTGTCTTGGCCTGTTGTGGCTGGTAGATATCATCATGTTCACCATCATTCTCTGTAAACACGGATGCAAGCATTGCAGTGACTTGAGAGGTCTCCTGTTTGAGCTGTGCCACCCGAGCCATATCCAAACTGGAGGCACTGCCAGTAGCCTTGGTCACGCTGCCAGATTTGCTCGTTGATACGATCCTGGCCTCATTTGAATGGAGGTCTGAGTAGACCTGTTTCACATCCAAAGAGATCAGCTTATACAGCTGCTCCAGTACCTTCACTTTGGCTGGGGTGATCGAGTTGTCAGCTTTCACAAAGGCGACGAGCAGCTTGCCGACTAATGCCTTTTGTTCACCATCCAAGGCATCGATGGCTTTCTTTACGATCGACAGGGTAGGAGGTGCCTGAGTGCCCAGTAGCGCTTTTGCGATCAGTCGAACTGATTGAGAGTGGGTCAGGAAGTTCATTGAACCGATCTGCTCCTTGAGGAAAGCGATCGTGACTTCCGATTTATCTTCGTCGGTATTCAGGACAACACAGGCCAGATCTACAAATGCGGACACAGTATCCACACTGCTCTGATTTTTGTTCAGCGTCTCTTGCGGATTTATCGGATAGATGACAACAGGCTCGTCTCCCTTCGGGCGCTTATTGCTTCCCTCTGGGTGAGGCTCGATGCTCATATGGTGGTGAGCCAAGATGTTAGCCAAACCTTCATACTGCGCTTTATTGAGGCCTCCCGTGCTGTTGATGTTGATACGCGCAGCAAGGTCAGACCAAGGCAGGAGCATGGCATCAACACCAACAACCTCTGCCAGCGTCACGAACGTTTGTTTCATGGCTGTTGGCCAATACTGATATGGCAGATGAAGCAAAGCTTCCAAGGTGTTTTCTGCCCCAACATTTCTCCCTAGATACCGGCTATATGGCTCAAGCAAGGAGGTGCAAAGGTCAACAACCTTACTCAGCTTTTTGATGTATGGCTGCGAGAAGGAGACATCAGATAGATTGGTGACGCAGCGCTCAATGAATTGGCTGACGGCATAAGAAGACGGCGCATAGGAAACCTCGACACGGGATTTGAGCTCTTTCAGTTTGATGCCATCGCCATACTCCCGTTTATAGGTGTCGATGAACATAGCCTTGAAGATATCAAAGCAGCGCTGCGCGGGGGTCCGTAAGGAAATTGTCGGGGTACAGGTCGCCCAGAGCAAAGCCCAATCGGCAGGAACCGGCTTGCCGTCTCTAACCAGTTGCCCGAGGCAGATTTTCAGCGAAATAGGGACGTGGTAGCTGAGCGGATCGGCCTCTTGTGCGGGGAAAAGGTAATATTCCTTGCTGATGTTCTTCGCCATCCCATATTCGAGAAAATTGGTGGCATATCTTGTGAAAGAGGGGTGCGCCGAATAGATGGTCACCAATCTGGCTATTTCGGCAAGAATAAATGGCATCTCTCTTTTGGCTAGCTCGTCTCTTTTGGCATCAATAAAATACCGGCGCTCAAGGCCATAGAAAAAGATGAAAACAAACCCAATTGCGACGTCGGGGTCTTTGCGCCCATTCGCAATCCATTGCAAATATCTTTTCTTGGCGTCGGCAGTGAGATTTTTATAGCTCGGATAATATCCATGCAGAGGAAGATCTGAGGGCGCATCTTTGATGGTAACAAGGGCTTGTGGATCGATAAGTGATGGCTCTTCAAAGAGGCCTCCATCCAGCCTGGTGTTGCCGACATAAAACATACCGCCGCTAATTTTGAGACCAGCAAGAGTGATCTCTTCACCTGGGGACATCCAGCGGCCAACCATGCAGGGCCCCGCAGGCATTAGCTCAGAAGAGGTGAAGAGTACGTTTTGCTCAGAAGGCACAACGGATGGGCTGCGTTCTCTGAATGAAAAAGATATGCTGAACTCGGGCGCGGGTAGTTCCGTATCGTTATCTGTCAGGGACAAAACAGTAAAAACATCGTCATCAAAATCAAGGGAGGCTGGTGGCGCATCAATAGCTGGATCTGGCTTTGTCTTGGCAAAAGAGTTTGCATCCAAGGTCGTGGGCTCAAAAGGGGTTGATACTCCAGAAATCATGAGGTCAGAGGCCGATACCTTGATCAGATCTTCAGTGTTTGGATTCGGTTGTTGGTGTGGTAACGCCTCTGGTTGCATCTTTGTATCCGCGTTGGCTATAGCTTTCGAATGACTGGGGGCATGTGATGGCGTGAAAGCTGCCCTCGGCGGCTCTCGATGCACTGGTGAAGTGTGCTTAGTTGGATGAGGTGTGGCTGTAACTGTTGGTTTTTCTGGTTTGTCGGTGGTTTTTTTGTAACGGTATGTGAAAAAAAGAAATAAAACGCAGAATGCACCCACCCAAAATTGCCAAGGAACCGCTTTAATAGCTTCAATTATCTTGATAGTAATAAAGATGACGATGGCAAGTATAATTAGATAAAAATCTCCAAGTTTCTTTGATGTCCGCCTTTTCCTTGCCATTTATTCTCTCCAAACAGTAATGCTTCAGCTAAGTAAAATCACTAAATTAAATAGCTACCTTAAAGTGTGATGTGCCTAATGATAAAGTTCACGTATACACGAGTAAAGGTTCTATCACCTGAAGATGTTCACTCTGTGAGGATAGATTAGTGATTTCTTACGGGACCCTTAGGATAGCTTGAACAGCAAAATGAGAAGTATTTTCATCATGTGCTCGAGTGATCTTGCAAAATAGAGCGAACTCTGCTTGCTCTTTCGGTGTGATGAATAAAGATGCGGGGCGTTCTTGCCCAAATCGATGCTTCGGGATGGAACTAACTGAGAAGGCGAGAATCCGATCGGCACTCCCCCCCTACAAGTTAGCATTCATGGACAAGGTGCAAGTGTCTGGCTCTATGGGGCAAATCCAGTAATCACCCACCTCATATTATAAATTGGCTTACTTTTCAGGTGTCAATTTGAGCCGATATCGTGTGTTTCTGCCTCCACCAGGCTCTTTTTCTAGGCAGTTTTTTTCCAGTAGATCAGTAAGATGGCGCGTGGCTGTAGATTTGCTCACCTGAGCAATAATTTGATACTGACTGGCACTAATGCTCTGCAAACAGCGATCATCATCACTGCCTATCAAATAGTTCAGGATCATTACCTGTTCAGGGCACAATTGGTCATTAGCGTGTTGCTGCCAGAAACGTTGCCGGGCCAGAGTTTGGGTGCATGATTGTTGTGCCTGTTCCAGCGTGACGTTGAGTGTGTCCAAAAACCAAACCAGCCAAGGGGTGATATCCAGACCACCTCTCTGGGTCTGCTCCAGAGCGCGATAGTAATCAGCTCGACGCTCAAAAATCACTGTCGAAATTGCATACAGACTGATGCTCTGGTTGTCGGCCTGAGAGAGTGCAAGATCGGTGAGGGCTCGGCTAATCCGTCCGTTACCGTCATCAAACGGATGTAACGTGACAAACCAGAGCTGACAGATGGCGGCTCGCAGTAATGGATCTAGGCAGGGATCATCGAAACTGGTATTGAACCAGTCGATGAAAGTGGCCAATGCCTGCCCTAGTCCCTCACGTGGTGGGGCTTCGAAATGCACGATGAGTCGATCACGTGCTCCGGATATCACCTGCATCGGCTCATCACCACGCAGCTGGCCAACGCGTATCTGATGCGATCTCCGGTCATCTGCGGGAAAAAGCCAGCGATGCCATTGCAGCAGGCGTTCAAGCGTCAACTGCTCATCGCTGCTAATTGCATCCACAATCATGGCGGCCAGCCCCTCGGATCTAACTGAGGTAGGGTAGGGTGACTGCTCCACTATCCCGAGGCGACATGCCAGAGATGCACGTAACGACTGCGCGTTCAGTTGCTGATTCTCGATGGCCGAGGACGCGACGATATTGGCCAGCAGCGTATCTAGGGCATGTGTCTGATGCGCCAGTGTTGTGCTGTGAGCTGACAAATGAAGGCCCTGGAGTAGTCCCAGATTGCGGTGTGCCAGACGTAGTCGTGGAAGTAATAGCCTCTCTTGCCAGCAAAAATGTGGCCAGTCCTCATGTTGCCAGATCCAGTCTACTGTCATCGATAATCTCGTTAATTCTGCGTCGCGGGCAAGCAGTGCAATGCCACAAATGAGCCGAATTGACACCTTATTCGGCTCACGGTATGAACCGATAATAGCCCTCATTCGGCTCATTCCACAACTCACAGCGCTGATTGACAACTGGCTGGGAACACTATTGATAGGCCAGGATTGCTTGACCAATTCCGTAAAACAGTTACCTCTGCGGTGACTGGTTTATGGCATCGGATCTCGGCTTGTAAAGACTTACTCTTCGTGCAGTTATTCAGCAGGGACAGCCTACTGCTTGATCCATGCATGCATGCAGGCTGTGGTTGGATACCCCGGTTTATCGTGCAACGGTAGTCACCGACCACACGTACTCTATGACTTGTTTAATCGCTTCGATTCTGATTGTTTCCGGATAAGGCTGGCAGATCATACATCACCAATAGTTGCCTCATTCAAGGCTGTGAGGTTTTTAAAGTACTGGGGGCGATTCAGGGATACCTCCACTGATACCGGTAAACTCCGCTAACATCGGTGCAATATGGTAGAGTGGTATCTCGAATTGCTAATGAAGTTTCTCGGATTTTCAATTAGATATGAATTATAGGTGAGAGTTTTTCCAGCCTTTACCAAGCTAGCTTTCTGTCTTCACTACCCACGGAAACTATGGCGTGACAAGAACGAACATCTGAGAACACAGCCAAGAGCGATTAGTTAACAGCAGGAGAAGATATGTCACTTAAGGCTATTGCTGCCGAACTCGGAATTTCTGTCACCACTGTCAGCCGAGCGCTTGGTGGGTTTTCTGATGTCTCGGCAGAGACCCGTATGCGTGTGGAGATGGAGGCACAACGTCGGGGTTACCGTCCAAACACCCAAGCAAGACGACTTAAAACTGGGAAAATTGATGCGGTTGGCTTTGTGTTTCCTGAACATGCCGTACCATTTAACAGCAGTGTGTTCATGGATATGGTCAGTTGTATAAGCCGTGAACTGGCCAAGCATGATATCGACTTACTGCTGATAGCTGATGATGAGGGGGCTGACAGTCACAGCTATATGCGTTTGGTCAAAAGCCGCCGGGTTGATGCTCTGATTGTGGCTCACACGTTGGACAACGATCCGCGCCTGATACACCTTCTTGAGGCTGGCATACCGTTTCTGGCTCTCGGAAAAGTGTTGTCCGGTCTTCCCTGTGCTTGGTTTGACTTTGATAACCATGCGGGCACGTGGCATGCCACGCAGCATCTCATTGCACTTGGGCATCAGCGAATTGCATTACTTAGTGAGGATAGTTCCCGGGCCTATGTCATGGCTCGACGCCAAGGTTGGCGAGATGCCCTAAGTCTACATAGCTTGCCTGAGACTTGGCTACGTTTAATTACCCCTACACGACGCGCTGGTTACCAAGCTGTGAACGAGCTAATGTCACTTCCACTTCCCCCTACCGCCATTATTACCGATAGCGACTTGAGTGGTGACGGTGCAGCCATATCGCTGTTGCTTTCTGACCATCTATATGGAGAGCATGCAGTCTCTCTAGTTGTCTACGACGGTTTGCCACAGGACAGTATCATAGAATTGGATGTGGCAGCCGTTCTTCAGTCAACAAGAGAGCGTGTCGGCCGTCAGGTTGCTGACATGATACGTAAACTCATCACAGATGTTTCTCCGGAAACGCTGCAAGTGCTCTGGCAGCCGGATTTTAATCCGGGTAAAACAGCCCTTCCCCCTTCGTCTTAGTTTTAACCAGATCACACATCCGAAACGTTTTGGTTGATGGCCGAAACGTTTCGGATCAACAGTAGGACATACTCGAAAACGGAGATGTCTTATGGAACCGACGTACCGCAGGCTGAGCAGCCCCCACTCAAACCTGATTATTAAAACTCACCCTTATGCCGAGATAGTTTGGTGGGGATCCGCTCTGCAACACTTTAATCCAGATGACTGTATTAGCCTCGAAAGACCGGTTGCGAATGGTCGTCTAGATATAGACACGCCGTTGACCTTAATGGCTGAGAACGGACTAGGACTTTTTGGCTCTCCAGGGCTGGAGGGACACCGAAATGGTCTCGATGCATCGCCAGTGTTCAGAACCGTCAGAGTCGAGCAGATCGGAGAAGTACTCACTCTGACGAGTGAGGATTCGGTGGCGGGCCTACGGATGGTGAGTGAGTTGATACTGACATCTTCAGGCGTACTGAAAATGCGGCATGCCCTAACGAACCTCCGTGAAGGGGATTGGCAGGTTAATCGTTTCGCGATCACTTTACCTGTGGCTGAGCGAGCGGGAGAAGTGATGGCCTTTCATGGACGCTGGACACGCGAGTTTCAACCGCACCGGGTCCGACTAACACATGATGGTTTTGTCTTAGAAAACCGCCGGGGCAGAACGTCCCATGAGCATTTTCCAGCGCTGATTGCAGGTACTCCTGGCTTTTCTGAACAGCAAGGTGAGGTGTGGGCTGCACATCTGGGCTGGAGCGGAAACCATCGCATGAAATGTGAGGTCAAAACTGACGGGCGACGTTACCTTCAGGCGGAAGCCTTATGGATGCCTGGAGAGAAAGCACTTAAGCAGGATGAAACCCTGTATACCCCTTGGTTGTACGCCTGCCATTCCCCTGATGGTCTCAACGGCATGAGCCAGCAATATCACCGTTTTTTGCGTGATGAAATCATTCACTTCCCTGATCAGAAACCTCGTCTGGTGCACCTCAACACTTGGGAAGGTATTTATTTTGACCACAACCCTGACTACATCGCGCAGATGGCTGAGCGCGCAGCAGCACTTGGTGTCGAGCGATTCATTATCGACGATGGCTGGTTCAAAGGGCGCAATGATGATCATGCAGCCCTAGGTGACTGGTATCTAGATGAACAGAAATATCCAGATGGGCTAATGCCAGTGATTAATCATGTGAAATCTCTTGGCATGGAGTTTGGAATTTGGCTAGAACCCGAAATGATCAATCCAGACTCTGACCTCTTTCGCCTGCATCCCGATTGGGTGCTATCAATGCCGGGCTATACACAACCAACCGGAAGACACCAGTACGTTCTCAACCTGAATATTCCCGAAGCTTTTACATACATTTATGAACGTTTTTTATGGCTACTGGGCGAACACCCTGTTGACTATGTGAAGTGGGACATGAACCGTGAACTTGTCCAAGCGGGGCATGAAGGTCGTGCAGCGGTGGACTCACAGACCAGACAGTTTTACCGGCTATTGGAGCTTTTGAGAAAACGTTTCCCTCGAGTTGAGTTTGAATCCTGTGCTTCTGGTGGCGGGCGTATCGACTTTGAGGTGCTTGCTCGCACACATCGTTTTTGGGCTTCTGATAACAATGATGCCTTAGAGAGATGCACCATACAGCGTGGGATGAGTTACTTCTTCCCTCCGGAGGTTATGGGAGCACACATTGGTAGCCATCGTTGCCATGCCACCTTCCGGCAACACAGCATTGCTTTTCGCGGCTTGACGGCTCTTTTTGGGCATATGGGCCTAGAGCTGGACCCGGTGACAGCAAGTGAAGACGAATCTGCTGGTTACTGTCGATATGCTGCGCTCTACAAAAAATGGCGTCAGCTTATTCACACCGGCACGTTGTGGCGGGTTGATATGCCAGACGTTGCAACTCAGGTTCAAGGCGTCGTGAGCTCAGATCAAACGCAGGCGCTTTTTCTCGTGAGTCAGCTCGCGATGCCTGATAACACCTTACCGGGAACCCTGCGTATCCCGGGGTTGGAAGCGCAGGCCCGTTATCGCCTCCACGTTGTTGATCATCCCGATCTTCAACTGGTTGGTGAGGGGGGGCATACCATGCGTAGGTTGCCAGAATGGATGTGCCAGAACACCGAGGTCTGCGGAGAATGGCTAGCACTGGCTGGTATTCAGCTTCCCATACTGGATCCGGAAAGCGCCATGCTAATAGCTCTTGAGCGTTTGGCATAATAAGACCTGGGCCGGTCTCGGCCCTTTCTATTCTATCCCGAGAGGATAAAAATAATGAATGCGCCTAGTACTCATAAGAAAAAGGATTTCTGGATTTTCGGCCTGTTCTTTTTTCTCTACTTTTTCATTATGGCAACCTGTTTTCCATTTCTACCTGTTTGGTTGTCTGACGTTGTTGGATTAAGTAAAACAGATACCGGAATTGTTTTTTCATGCTTGTCATTGTTTGCAATTAGTTTCCAGCCTCTGCTGGGGATTATCTCAGATCGTCTTGGCCTAAAAAAACATCTGATGTGGCTCATTAGCCTGCTTCTGGTACTGTTCGCCCCTTTCTTTCTGTACGTGTTTGCTCCGCTCTTGCGGTTTAGCATCTGGGCTGGAGCTCTGAGTGGTGGATTATATATCGGCTTTGTTTTTTCAGCTGGGGCCGGTGCCATTGAGGCGTATATTGAACGTGTCAGCCGCAGCAGCGGGTTTGAATACGGTAAGGCTAGGATGTTCGGTTGTCTAGGATGGGCTCTCTGTGCCACCACGGCAGGACTACTCTTCAACATTGATCCATCCCTGGTGTTCTGGATGGGTTCAGGCTGCGCGTTATTGCTGGTTCTTTTATTGGCGTTGGCGCGTCCAGGAACCAGTCAGACGGCGATGGTCATGAATGCGTTGGGCGCGAACTCCCCCGTGATTTCCGGAAAAATGGTATTTAGTTTATTTCGTATGCGTCAGATGTGGATGTTTATGCTCTACATGATTGGAGTTGCCTGCGTTTATGACGTTTTTGACCAGCAGTTTGCTACATTCTTCCGATCCTTTTTTGATACACCAGAGGAGGGGATTAGAGCATTTGGTTTTGCCACTACGGCTGGCGAGATTTGCAATGCCATCATTATGTTCTGTTCTCCTTGGGTGATTAACCGCATCGGTGCTAAAAACACGTTGATTGTTGCTGGACTGATTATGGCTATCCGCATCACTGGGTCGGCCTTTGCTACTACAGCAACTGAAGTAGTTATCCTGAAAATGCTACATGCTCTAGAAGTGCCATTCCTATTGGTCGGCGCGTTCAAGTATATCTCAGGTGTTTTTGATATCCGGCTATCAGCATCTATTTATCTGATCGGCTTTCAATTCTCAAAACAATTGGCAGCGATATTCCTCTCAATCTTTGCAGGTCACCTGTATGACAGTATTGGATTCCAGAGCACCTATCTGGTACTGGGTGGAATCGTCTTGGCTGTTACCGTCATATCTATATTCACCCTGAGTAATTCCCGCAAATCGGTAACTTCTTCAACAGAACCTACAATAGAACTTAAGGAGGTCCGCGTATGAAACAACGTATTGCGACTGCACACTCTGCACTTGATTCACTCCTTAGTCATCGCGGTGTTACTTGGTATCCATCATTTCATTTGGCTCCTCCAGCCGGGTGGATGAATGACCCGAACGGGCTTATATATTTTGGTGGACGCTATCATGCGTTTTATCAGCACCACCCTGCAAGCGAGCATCAAGGATCTATGCACTGGGGACATGCCACCAGTAAAGATATGCTGCACTGGCAACACGAACAGATTGCACTGGCTCCAAGTGAAGAATATGACAGAGATGGGTGTTTCTCTGGTTGTGCTGTGGACGATAATGGAGAGTTGTCGCTGGTCTACACTGGCCATGTCTGTCTGGAAGAGCGAGGGGATGACAGTCTTATCCGTGAGGTGCAGTGTTTAGCTACTAGTCGTGACGGAATTAATTTTGAAAAACAGGGATGTGTGCTGACCCCACCGGAAGGAATCATGCATTTTCGTGATCCGAAGGTCTGGCGGGAGAATGGATTTTGGTGGATGGTTATTGGCGCACGAGATGCTTCTGATACCGGTCAGGTACTTCTATATCGCGGTACGTCACTGCGGGACTGGCATCTGGAACGGGTACTAGCGCACTCGGCCTCTGGGTCAAGCTATATGTGGGAATGCCCGGACTTCTTCCACTGTGGCGACCACCACTGGCTAATGTTCTCTCCACAGGGGATGAAAGAGGAAAAATTCCGATTTCGCAACCGTTTTCAGAGTGGTGTGTTGCCTGGTCACTGGCAACCTGGAACTGCATTTGCCGTAACCGGTGAATTCGAAGAACTTGACCACGGGCATGATTTTTATGCTCCGCAATCTTTTGTCGCTGATGACGGCAGACGAATCATAATGGCTTGGATGAACATGTGGGAGTCCCCAATGCCTACCAAGCGCGAAGCGTGGGCGGGCTGTTTGACACTACCGAGAGAGCTTTATGAACGCAATGGGCGTTTGTGCCAGCGTCCTGTCAAAGAAGTTCAGTCTCTTCGTAAAGCCCGCCAGCCGCTACTATTTGAGAAGCTTAGCGGTACACATTTGCTCACTGAAGATGCGAATGCTGTAGAGCTTGAACTGACTTGGCATACCGGCGACAGTCAAGCAGAACACTATGGAATCCGTTTGGGGGAAGGGCTCCGGCTCTATGTAGATAACCAAGCTGGACGGTTGGTACTCTGGCGTTATTACCCGGATGAGGGACTGGATGGTTATCGCAGCATTGCTCTGCCTGATGGGGTTCATCTGACACTTCGTGTTTTCCTGGATCTCTCGTCTGTGGAGGTATTTGTTAACGATGGGGATGCGACCTTGTCCAGTCGTATTTACCCGCAGCCAGGAAAGCGCCAGTTGTCGCTGTATTCAGCGCATGGAGAAACTGTATTGATGGGCGGCTCTCTGTGGACGTTGGCTTGAAAAATGGTACTGCTGCTAAAAGCGGCAGTATATTTGGTTCAATAATGCTGAAATAGTTAGTTTGATGAGCCAAATATAAATGTCGTGAGCAGATTTATATCAAAATCGAGAGAAATATTCAGGTGCAGCAGTGGGTTACTGATTTGTGCCGTAGAGAGTGACTGTTTTTAAACATATAGATATGGCTCATTCCTTAAACCTAAAATGTAAACAATGGCCCATCATCTCATTCTCGTGGAGCAAGGACAGAATGATAGTTCTGTACAGGTCAACTATGTCTTATAGGTTGCACCACTGACTGTGGTGCATGTTTTCCATTTATCTATCAAGCATTTTTTATTAGGGAAGGTGCGAATAAGTCACCAAGTACAAAAATACGCCTTTGTAAGCATTTGAATTAAATCGACTAAAATTTTCAGTTTTGTTGTGGAGGGTACTTGTTCTCACCCTCCCTAGCCTAGGTTGGTGAGCTGACTCACCTTTGACGATGGTTATGGCTCGAGAATCGCTAAAGCGTGATTTTCTAGTGTACAACCTCCAGCATCTCAAGATACGAGATATATTTTATTATATGTCCCCCAGTTTTCCGGGGGATTATATTAGTAACTCCAACAATTACGGCCTTTTTCCTTGCTACGATATAGGGCTGCATCAGCAAGTGATATTGCCTCTATGTAATTACGTTGGCCTTTCGTTACACCAATACTAAGCGTAACGGTACAGTTTTTTTCTCGCCATTTTAGTTTACATACCTGCTTCTGAAGCCGATCTAAAAGTTTAGGAACTATCTCTGAATCAACCATTAGGATTGCTGCAAACTCATCACCTCCAATTCTGTACACATTTTCTAGACCAAGAACTGATACTAAAGTATCAACTACTCTGCATAAAACTAGATCACCAAGTTGATGGCCATAGTTGTCGTTTATTTTTTTAAAGTCATCAAGATCTATAAGTATGAGTGTATAATCTGATGAAGACATATCAATCGCTTCTAGGTCTTGGTTGAATGCTCTACGATTGAACACACCTGTAAGAGGATCTAATCGAAGTTCTTTTTGATGAATATGATACTTTTTCTCAAGAGCCTCTATCTCATCTAGATTTTTTCCAACAAACCAAGAGTAAAGTTTTTTATCATTCGATACTCTTTCAATTTCATTGTTGTCAATCTGCTGAATTCTATCTGATATCAATGTTTGTTCATGTTTGAATATACGAATTAATAGCATGATTCCAAACCCAGCCAACAGCGCAATAGCAGTTGTTGGGAAAAGTACTTTACTCATTTCTGATTTTAGTATGTCTGTAAAATGACTAGGTGGTAAATATAGCCCCAATTGCCATTCTGACCCGGGTAATTCATGTAAAATTAAATAGCCATTCCAAGTCTTTGCCAAAGAAAAATAATTTTTTGGTGATAAATTTGTATTTGCATCTAGCAAGTTAGGGTTTACAATTGAAATTAAGTTTTGTGATGGTTTATGTTCTAAATATAAAGATGCATTAAGCTCTCCGAGGGAATAACTAAGAGTTTGATGTAGTGATTCTAAAGGGGCATCAACTAATAATAAACCAACTGTTGTACCAGTGGAATCAATAACTTTCTTTCCAAAAATCAATACTGAGCTGTTATCTACTTTTTCATATATACCAACCCAAGATGGTTCATCAGTACTCTTATTAAGGAGGTCAGCCCATGGTCGATGCTGAGGCTTAAAGTAACCTATAGTTGTTTGTAGTGGATAACTTTCAATTGTATTTGAATTTAGATCGTAATAATGGATAGCGTGCTGATTTGGCATTTTAATACGATGTACAATTGGCCAGTATTGATTAATAGCAGATTCTCCACTTCTTAAAGCATCTAGATCTAAATGTGCAGACAGAACTTCCAGTTGAATCTTGTTGGTATTGAAAATCTTTTTTAAATACGATTTTTCAAGAACGGTTAACAGGTGATTGTAATTAACCAAGTGCAATCTAACAACATGCTTGTAATTAACTATAGCCATGTAAGTAGTCAGCATTAAAGTTAGCAGTATTATAAGTGACAACGCTTTGAAGAATAAATAATTTAATCTAGATTGAGATGCTCTCACTTTGTTTACCCCTCCTACGTTCAATTAGATGAACAAAGATAAATGATATTCCGCTAACGATAGCGATAAAATTTCCTGCGCTTTGTATACCATTATTCTTGGAATAAGGTGCGCCACTATTTCTACGTGTTTGATATGTTTTTATCTTAAAAAGACAAAAGTTATTTTTTAAAAAAATAGCGGCATTATATTCTATCCAAAAATTTTGCTAGTGGTTCTGGGCGGGAAATTTGATATCCCTGAATTCTTTTAACTCCGCAAGAAATAACAAAGTCTTTCTCCCATTCGGTTTCTACTCCTTCTGCGAGCACTTGGCATTTGGCCAGATTCCCTATCTGAACTAGTAGTTTATATAACTGCTGACCTTTATATGTAGAGCAATCTTTCAATAATGAACGGTCAAGCTTTACTTTATCAAATGGGTATTTCATTAAGTGTGGGAAAGACGCGAATCCAGCCCCAAAATCATCCATGGCAACATTAATCCCAAGCGACTGTAACTTCTTAATGGTATTAGATAATTCTACCGTGTTATCAAGTAAAGTTTCTTCAGTAATCTCAATCTCAATTTTATTCGGGTCAACCTCAAAAAATTCTATACGAGATGTTAAGTAGCAAACAAAATTACGTTGGCTAAATGTGGAAGCGGAAATGTTAAGCGCGACACGTTCTAATCTATTTAATGGCATTTTCTGCATGTCAGCTAATACTAGGTCAATAACAATATAATCGAGCATTGGCATAGCATCTAATTGTTGAAAATCAGATATAAAACTCGGACCACAGAGTTCTCCTGACTCATCAAGATAACGAATGAGAGCCTCTACACTTAACGGTGAGTTTGAGCTGGACTCTTGGCATTGGTAGTACATTAAGAATTTTCCTTTTTTTACCATACCTTCAACTCGTATTTGTGCTTTTGCTCGCTCTTGATTGTTACGTGCGGAGGACCTAATCTCTGCTAGCAGATGACCAAGAGTGATCCGTTTGATATCACAGCCATCATTCCGTTCATTTATACCCGTGCCTGCAAACGAAATATAAAATGGTTTATATATATATATGCCAATTGTTATTGTAAATAATTGCAATAGCGAACCATCGATACTATTACCCATCGCTATATACCCACTCAACAATGGTGGTGTCATCCAATCTATAGTTGTAATTATTGGGTTTACAAGGCCAATAGATATAGCAAAATAAGCAATGCCAAAACTAATTAATGGTACAAAAATAAATGGTATTATGAGTAGTGGGTTGAAAATTATAGGTAGCCCAAACAATAAGACTTCATTTATATTAAATACAACCATTGGCAAAGCTGCCAGAGCTAGCATTGTATGATTACGGTTCTGTGAAAATAATAGAATGCAGAATAGTAAACAAATGCTGTTGCCAGACCCCCCCATGGAGAGGAATGCATCGTAGAACCCTTGGCTAACAATATTTACAGGCACTATTCCAGCATGTGCATCAGCAAGGTTATGTTCTGTAGCTTGATAAAGCATTTGTTTTATTGGAAGTAGGAAGTTATGCCCATTAATACCAATTGAACCTAACAAGCCTAATATGGTCTGATATAGAAGTCCGCCTGACCAAGTTAATGGATTAAGTCTATATTCGCCGAAGTTCTCAACAGATAAATTAAATATATACTTACTAAGTGTAGATAGACCAAGTACTAGAATTGCAAAACAAGAAAACCGAGCAACATGCAAAGAGATGGCTAAGGGGAAATCGAGTGAATGTGGAACAAGATCTCGTAATGTAACCTTCTTGCAGTAGATTAAGGTTAAAATCGGGCTTACTAAAGCCAATATAGTGTTATTTGGGAGGTGAAAAACAGGGGAGTATAAGTTGTTTGCATGAGATAAACTATAGAATAGTATTATTGCGTATACAATAAAAGTACCACTATTTATAGATGTTTTGTGAGATAAATAGTAACTAGTTAACACACACAGTGCAAGAGGATAAAAATTAATTAAAGTGTGTGAAAGTTGAATTAGTAGATCTGATATAGTAGCATAATTTGCGTGAGCAAAGCCCTGCCCAAGCAAAACACACAATGAGTTTGTAAGTGTTAATGGTAATAGAAGTAGTGCAATTGCTGAAATGTCATATATATATGAGCTAAAAGCATGCTGAAGCTTATCTCTATTTTCTTTTAAACTGTTCTTAATAAACAATTTAACCTCTGCATTGAATTGTTTTATAATGTATTTAATCAGGTGAGAGTCGATGTGGCTTTTTAACAAGATTGGGTTGTTATAACTTTTGACTTTCCATTATGCAGTGTATAAGTCATTTACCCCTGACATTAATAGACATGGCTATATTTACGGTAACTACTATTGATTCATTGTTGTGTCTGGTTGAAATATAATAATAAGTTCAACCTGAAGTCATGCCAATCATGGACATTATAATAATAAATAGGACTGTATGAAGTACTGTCTTAATATAAGATGAGTTATTAGTTGTATGCATTTTATTGTTCAATTCTGTACATCTCTCTTGTTTTTTGTGTTTAATTGAGTATGAGTGGTCGGAAAGTATACATAGGAAATGCTGAACACCGACTGTATGAATGGGGGTTTACAGACTGTACAGATCTACTTATCACCTGAGACCAGCCTCAAACTGAGGTCTTGGTTACTAGATTGGCCCCTTAAAGATCCAGACACTTCGCCCCTCTTAACTTAAGAGGTAGTCTTGAAACTATGTGCAGTACTAGTCACAACGAGAAGATGGTCGAAGTATTAACAGGGGCAGAGCGCCGTCGACGCCGGACTCCGCAAGAGAAAATCGCTATCGTGCAGCAGACCTTTGAGCCTGGGATGACCGTCTCTCATGTCGCTCGCTTGCACGACGTCAACGCCAACCAGCTTTTCAAATGGCGCAAACAATTCCAAGAATGGTCGCTCACGGCGATCACCGCCGGTGAGGATGTTGTTCCTGCCTCCGAGTTGGCTGCTGCCATCAAGCAGGTCCGAGTGCTCCAGCGTCTGCTCGGGAAGAAGACCATGGAGAACGAGATCCTCAAAGAAGCCGTGGAGTATGGCCGAGCAAAAAATGGATTGCGCATGCGCCCTTGTTGCCGGGGGACGACGATTAAGTGGTGTGAGCCAAGCCCTTAATGTATCGCGTGCTCAGCTATCCGTTCGTGTTCATCGAAAACCAGGTTGGCAAGATGGTCGTCATCATCGCCTGCATGATGATGCTGCCTTACTTGGCCGGATCATGGAGGCGATGGCTGAGCTTCACTCCTATGGCTATCGTCGAGTCTGGGCGCTGTTACGGCGTCAGTCAGAGGCAACACGACAGCCTCTGGTAAACGCCAAACGGGTATATCGCGTCATACGCGATCATGGACTGCTGCTGGAAAGAATACCGGCTGCACCATTGACCCTGCGGGCACATAAGGGACGTGTTGCCGCCAAGGAGAGCAATCGACGTTGGTGCTCAGCGAGCTGTAGCTGACGCACAACTTTCTTATTGGTGGTCATGCGCTGATTCCAGATAACACGGTAAGGGTATGGTTTTATTATCCGGTGTGAAGTCGTATGACGACTCCCTTTGGTGGGCAACTGTCAGGTGAATACCGTATCCATACACGTTTCAGTCCATGCTATCCAATTGACCACCAAGCGCAATCAGTTTAGCTAATGATGGCTTAGTTTTAATAATTTGAGCTTATGGATAAGTTTATGCAATATACTGACTATTCAAAAACGTAAACCTCTCTGCAATCCTGTAGATAATAGATTGAGCATTCAAAATTTCATTACAGAAAAAATCAATGAATTGGAAGTGATTTACTCAAATCTTATTGATTTTAGTAATGCTAGGATGAGAATAATATGAGAGGATTGATGAAGATATGATAGATGGAGGCATTGCATGCCAGTTGCACCTTTGATTAGTCCAAAGATATTTGAGATTGCCCCTGGATTTCGCGCTATAAGTATTACGGTCTTGGCGTCAGAAATAATTGATTCTGATGTAGCGACTCAGGCACTTTTAGACTCATATAAGTGTGTGCATGAGGATAATCCTACTTGGGCCGAAGCACACCTTGCTGCATGGGGAGAGGTATTTAAGACGTTTGGTGCAAAACCGAAGAGAACGCCATGCTCTGCCGAGGCTTTACGTAATAGAGTCCTAAAGGATGGTGGGATCACAAGTGCAGATCCTATCGTTGATCTCTATAATGCCATCAGCATTAAATATGCAATTCCTGTCGGTGGTGAAAACTACGAAGCATATGTTGGGATACCACACCTAACAATTGCTGAAGGTACAGAAGCATTTGATACAGTCAAATCAGGCCAGCCAGCAAATGAACCACCAGAGAAAGGGGAAGTCATTTGGAGAGATGAAGCAGGAGTAACCTGCCGTAGATGGAATTGGCGTCAAGGTGTAAGAACTCGACTGGATGAGCATGCAAAAAAGATGTGGTTCATTTTAGAAAGTCTGCCAGAAATGCCGCGTGAGGCCCTACAGGCTGCTAGTGATGACCTTATTTCTGGTCTCAAGAAAATGATGCCAGAAGCGCAAATTGTATTTACATACGTTGAAGATAAAGAATAAATAAGTTTATTTATCGCGTTTCTCTATATCTCAACCTTCTTCTGCCAAAGAGAAGGTTGAATTTTGATTAATTTCATGGCTAGGGAACACAAGAGATGTTTTCAGGACTAAGTGCTTTTCCCCTGACGCCCGTCAACCATCACGGCATCGATGAAAGGGCCTATATCCACCTGATAGAGCGATTAGCTCTAGCCAATGTTGACTCGATTGGCGCACTGGGTTCTACAGGAAGCTATATCTACCTAAGCCGTGAGGAAAGGGCCAAAGCGGCGTCACTTGCTGTCAATCATGGGAAGGTGCGAACAAGTCCCTGATATGAGATCATGTTTGTCATCTGGAGCCATGGAACAGGGTTCATCATGAGTCATCAGCTCACCTTCGCCGACAGTGAATTCAGCAGTAAGCGCCGTCAGACCAGAAAAGAGATTTTCTTGTCCCGCATGGAGCAGATTCTACCATGGCAAAACATGGTGGAAGTCATCGAGCCGTTTTACCCCAAGGCTGGTAATGGCCGGCGACCTTATCCGCTGGAAACCATGCTACGCATTCACTGCATGCAGCATTGGTACAACCTGAGCGATGGCGCGATGGAAGATGCTCTGTACGAAATCGCCTCCATGCGTCTGTTTGCCCGGTTATCCCTGGATAGCGCCTTGCCGGACCGCACCACCATCATGAATTTCCGCCACCTGCTGGAGCAGCATCAACTGGCCCGCCAATTGTTCAAGACCATCAATCGCTGGCTGGCCGAAGCAGGCGTCATGATGACCCAAGGCACCTTGGTCGATGCCACCATCATTGAGGCACCCAGCTCGACCAAGAACAAAGAGCAGCAACGCGATCCGGAGATGCATCAGACCAAGAAAGGCAATCAGTGGCACTTTGGCATGAAGGCCCACATTGGTGTCGATGCCAAGAGTGGCATGACCCACAGCCTAGTCACCACCGCGGCCAACGAGCATGACCTCAATCAGCTGGGTAATCTGCTGCATGGAGAGGAGCAATTTGTCTCAGCCGATGCCGGCTACCAAGGGGCGCCACAGCGCAAGGAGCTGGCCGAGGTGGATGTGGACTGGCTGATCGCCGAGCGCCCCGGCAAGGTAAGAACCTTGAAACAGCATCCACGCAAGAACAAAACGGCCATCAACATCGAATACATGAAAGCCAGCATCCGGGCCAAGGTGGAGCACCCATTTCGCATCATCAAGCGACAGTTCGGCTTCGTGAAAGCCAGATACAAGGGGTTGCTGAAAAACGATAACCAACTGGCGATGTCATTCACGCTGGCCAACCTGTTTCGGGCGGACCAAATGATACGTCAGTGGGAGAGATCTCACTAAAAACTGGGAATAACGCCTTAAATGGCGAAGAAACGGTCTAAATAGGCTGATTCAAGGCATTTACGGGAGAAAAAATCGGCTCAAACATGAAGAAATGAAATGACTGCGTCAGCCGAGAAGAATTTCCCCGCTTATTCGCACCTTCCCTAACCCAAGACGCATGCGGGAAATCAATGACTATGTTTTCCACTGGGTTTTATCACTCATTACACCGACATCCTGTCTGAAAAAATCTGATGGGCTAACCATACCAGAAAGCTTTAAATGAGCCCATCATTGTGATCACCCTCCTCGAACCTGAACGAGCCCCCTCAGGACGACTTGCTCGATAACTACTTACTACCGTTCATACAATCTGAACGTTAAGGTTTGTCTACGATGAAGACGATGGCCTGAGCTTTAAAGCCATAAGTGTCTGAATATATTATATTTTCAATGGTATGTGTCACACTGCATCAAATTTATAGTAACAATAGCCAAAGCCCCGAACACATCTACAGAGACACCTTCAGGCACAGTGTTCAGATCTAATCGCCTGGCCTCCCCAAACAACCTAGTGGTGTGCTGTTCGAGAATCTCATCCAGCTCTAAAGATGAGATGGATCTTCTCCAGCGAGGGTGAGCCTTAAAGTCCTCTATAACGCAGTGTTGCAAGCATAAATGTGGGACTTCGACCCACCCGCCTGAATCAACGGAGGTATGTACCTTGGCTTGAAAAATGACTCTGACCATCGTGAAACATCCAGATGCAAAAACTGGGAGACTTGATGATATGAGGTTAGTTCATTAATGACAAACAAGTTAACTGCGGAATGGCTTTTTGCTAGGATGGTCGAATAAAACTAGGCTGTGTTCTCAAAATGCTGGTTTTCTGTCCACACATAACTCGCGCAAGTAGCGAAGGCAGAATGCCAGTTTGATAAAGGCTGCAAAACTCTTGGCTAGCTTTTCATATCTCGTTGAAAACCGGCGAAACTTCTTCAACCAACCGAAGCACCGCTCCACGACATTGCGCCTGCGGTAATGCACCTTGTCCAGTACCAATGGACGCCCCTTATGGCGCCGTTGCTGGTCGCTGCGTTGCGGAATGACCGCTTTTATCCTTCTCCGCCGTAGCTCGGCTCGAAAGGCTTTGCTGCTATAGGCCTTGTCTGCGGCAAGATGCGCTGGCCGTGTTCGGTAGCGACCTGATGACGTTGGTATCCTCGCCATGGCCAACGCGCTTGTTGCATAGCTGATTTCTGCTGATTGCCCCGGTGACAGGCAGAAGCTCAGTGGTAAGCCATGACCGTCCGTGACCAAGTGAATTTTGCTGCCGAAACCTCCCCGCGAACGGCCAAGGGCTTGATTCATTGAGGTGTTTTTTTACGTGCACCGGCAGCATCTTTGGATGCTCTGACATTGGAGCCGTCCAGGCACCACAGGTCGAAATCGATGAGCCCTTCTTCATTGAGCTTGAGTTGCAGCGCTTCCAGAATGGCATCAATCCGGCCTGCATCCTGCCAACGCCGGAAGGTGTTGTAGACCGAATTCCATGGTCCGAAACGTTCTGGAAGGTCTCGCCAAGGAGCTCCGGTGTGGAGTATCCAGAGAATGCCATCGAGCACTTGGCGCGTTTCACGGGTAGGGCGCCCGATCAGGCTTCGAGAAGGAAACAGGGCTCGATAAGCCCCCATTGTGCATCAGTCAGCTGATAACGGCGGGACACGGAATGGATCTTAAGCTGTTGAGAAGATGTGAGATTATATCTTCATCACTTTAAGAACACAGCCTAGGGGGATTCTAGGCGAGCTCTTGTTTGTCGAGCGAGCGACAACCACGCTACCAAGAGTGCAAACACTGCTCCTGTCATCAAAGATGAGATGGCTCGAAATCATAGGTCTACCTACTGTAATATACTGTCAGTACATCAGATCTACAGATGCACAGTATATGTTGGCAGCGTACAGTGCCCACACAACAAGGAGATGTTGATGCAAAGCCCTGTAGTACCGGATAACGAACGGCTTCGCTTAGACGCATTGCGCCGTTTAGCGATACTTGATAGCCCCGCAGAGGAGCGTTTTGACCGGATTACCAGGATGGCTCGCAACATGTTTGATGTGCCCATCGCATTGGTTTCATTGGTGGATGAAAACAGACAGTGGTTCAAGTCATGTTGTGGGTTGCCGGTATTGGAGACACCGCGAGACATTTCTTTTTGTGGTCATGCAATTCTCGGTGAAGAACTGTTTGTAGTTGAAGATGCGGCCCAAGATCCACGATTTTCTGACAACCCCTTAGTCACGGGGGAACCACACATTCGCTTCTATGCAGGCCATCCACTAGAAGTTGGGAACGGTTTGAAGCTGGGTACATTGTGCATCATAGACTCTAAACCCAGGGGTTTTAGCCCACGAGACCAAGCGCTGTTAGCTGATTTGGCATCCATGGTTGAGAGTGAGTTACAAGCCGTTCAGAGAGCAACCATAGATGAATTGACGGGGATAACTAACCGTAGAGGATTCATGCTGCTCGCCGAAAAAAGTTTGAAATATGCATTTCGTGTAAAACACACAGCGGCCTTACTTTTTTTAGATCTAAATCACTTCAAACTAATTAACGATAAGTTTGGTCATGACATTGGCGATGACGCGTTGCGACATATGGCCGAGTTGTTATGCCGAGTATTCCGCGATGCTGATATATTCGCTCGCCTTGGTGGGGATGAATTCGTTGTCCTTTTACCTGGCACTGGTAGTGAACATTGTCAGAGAATTAAAGAGCGGCTGAATCATGCAATAGATGACTTCAATAGTCATAGTGGTAAGCCATACCAGTTGTCATGCTCCTTAGGAATTGTGATTTACGATGCTAGTATGCCGCCTAATTTAGATCAACTACTGCGGCACGCAGATGAAGAGATGTATTCATGCAAAGTGAAACGATAAATAGCTGTCGCCAAAAATACAACTATCTGAGCATTTCTTAGAGAAATCATTTTTATACTGGTAAAGAAGTAATTGACCGTATGAAACAAGATACCCTAATCATGGGGATCTTGTTTATTTTATTCAGTGTCTGTGTATAATTTTAATTACTTGTCTATGAATATGCATTGATGGCTTGCTACTCGAATTCCTATACATTAGCTTTCAGCAGAGCAAACCATTTTGGAAGAAACACTATTTAAGTGGCGCGAGCCCATATCTCGTGAGAAATGTCACCAACAGTATTTTAATTTCATTTAGCATGGCGAATTTTTTAACGTGAGCTATATTAAAAGTGGGATGTGTCAATGTGGGGTATGTATGTTTTCACAATACAACATAAGAAACATATTGTTAATTTTCCTTGCGACACTTTCTTCATGCGCTATTGCTGTTGATACCAAAATTGTTCTAGTTAGTTCAGCGGACACTTATCATTCAAAGTATGGGTGCTGGTTATATAATATTTATAGCGAGGCATTTTCTAGATTGGGATATAAATTTCTATATCAGGGCGTTCCTGGTGGAAGAGCACCGATCCTCGCGGAGAATGGCAGTGTTGATGGTGAAATTCATCGGGCATTTGAATACCAACAGCAAACAACCAACTTGATCAGAGTGAATGAATCACATTTCAACGTGACTATTGAAGCTTATGTGTATGACAATAAATCAAAATATAATTCTTGGCATAGCCTAGATAAGGAAGGATTAAGAGTTGAATTCAGGCGAGGCTCAAAACGCGCCGAAGACGCACTTTCCAAGCTTATTACCTCCCCCCTGCCGACAGAGGTAAACACAACTGAGCAGGGATTGAAAAAACTGATAAAAGGACGCGTTGATGTATTTGTGGAGCAGACTCTGGTATTTGATAGGAGCAAGCAAGCATTGCTTGCGGAATCGACCGAGTATAATAAAATATATTCCGCAGGAATTGTTGATACCTTGGCAGGCTATGCGTATCTTAATAAAAAACACTCAAGGCTAGCGAAAGATTTGGCCTTAATGCTAAAAAAAATGAAAACCGAGGGTAGAGTAGAACAACTGCAAGAGCAGTTTTGCTATTATGATTAATTTAAAATCCAGTTCGTGCCATGGTGCTTTACAAGCGTCTGGGGTGCTCGATGATATCCTCGCCTTCATAGAACAACACGAATGAGTTTCGATTGCCCCCTAGTGATGGTCTCATTAGAAAACCAAATGTGTGTATTTTCGCATACCCGCGCTAAAAATCTGTCATCCGTAATCCAGCATTCTATTTAGTTATATCCAAATGAGTGTCATAATAGCATCGCTTCGGACACAACGTAAAAGGCCGCAAGGATGCAACCGTTCTCTGAAACCAGTGATCCCCACTTTCTTCGCTTAGATGCATTGCGCCGTCTCCAAGTGCTTGACTCCCCAACAGAGGAACGTTTCATTCGTATAACAAGAATGGCTCGCAACATGTTTGATGTGCCTATTGCCCTGATCTCATTCGAAGACAATGAACACGAGTGGGCCAAGCCTTGTTATGGCCTAAACATCCATGAACCTCTTCCTAATATCTCTTTTTGTAAAAATGGATTTCTCAAAGAACGCATGCTTGTTATTGAGGATGCAACCAAAGATCCTCTTTATTATAATAATCCAATGGTTCAAGGGGAGCCATACATCCGATTCTATGCTGGTCATTCATTAGTAATAACTGATGGATTGCATATCGGTTCGTTGTGCCTTATAGACCGTAAGGCTAGGGCTTTTGGAGAAAAGGATAGAGCTTTATTTACCGACTTGGCATTAACAGTTGAAAGCGAGTTACGTGCAGTTCAAATGGCGACAATAGATGAGTTGACGGGGATAACCAACAGGCGAGGTTTTATTCTTCTGGCTGAGAGGTACTTGCAACATGCATACAGAACGAAAAGGGGCCTTTCATTATTGTTTATAGATTTGAATCATTTCAAATCTATAAACGATCGATTTGGTCATGATGTTGGAGATGATGCATTGTGCCAAGCCGCCAGCTTGATCAACTTGATTTTTAGAAATGCTGATATCTGTGCTCGATTAGGTGGTGATGAATACGTGGTTTTACTCCCAGAAACAAACATTAACTATATTGAATCAATCAATAATCGAATAAATCAGATCTTTGATGAGTTCAATAAGCATAGCGGTAAGGTATATAACCTTTCTTGTTCTATAGGCTATGTGGAATATGATGCAACTACACCACCAGATCTAAACTTGTTACTCCGTTTGGCGGATGAGGCCATGTATCGTTGCAAGCAGAATTTATAAATCATATGCACCCTATGGGCATATGATTTAAGAGAGTCGTTAACTAGTATGGCAATAATCTGCAACAATAAAAATATCAAGTTAATTTTTATTTATGTACATTTTTAAATTATAGTTACTTAATAGTTCGGTTATGTGCCCATACAGTAACAGCAACTCTAGACTTTAATTTTAGTTTTCTTAGAATGTTTCTCACATGTATTTTTACCGTCCCATGAGATATATATAATAATTTTGAAATGACTTTGTTTGAGTGACCTTCAGCAAGAAGTTTTACTACATCAATTTCTCTATGGCTTAATGATTCAATAATGCCAACATTACTATCTGATAATGAGATTGACATTACTTTATTGTTTGACTGAGGACTTTCAATTGATGTATCAGCACATATGCTCTTAATGAAGCCAATTAAATCAAGCGGTTCAATATTTTTTGAAAGATATCCATTGGCTCCGAACCTAAACGCTTCTACAACATCAATTTCCAAATCTGACTCGGTGAAGATAACGACCTTGCTTTTTATTTTCTTTGCTCTGATTCTCTTCAGCGTTTCTAATCCATTAAGCACTGGCATTTGAAGGTCAAGCAATATTAAATCTGGTTCATATTCTACTGCCAGATCTAATCCTTCTTTACCATTGCCAGCCTCTGCAATCACCTTCATAAGGTGATCTGTTGAGAGTGTAGCTTTGACTCCTGCCCGCAATATAGCGTGGTCATCTACAAGCAATACTTTTAATGCTTGCATTTCTTCGATTGAAACTTTGTTATCCATAACTACATTCTCAATACCATGCTAGCGTCACATTACACCATACGTGCATAAAAAACACTATAAATCAACACGTTAACCAATATGCAGGATGCAACTCTATAATGGCCCATAGCTATGTATCTTTATCATTTTAACCCCAGTCGTTTGGCTAGGGAAGGTGCGAACAAGTCCCTGATATGAGATCATGTTTGTCATCTGGAGCCATGAAAAAGGGTTCATCATGAGTCATCAGCTCACCTTCGCCGACAGTGAATTCAGCAGTAAGCGCCGTCAGACCAGAAAAGAGATTTTCTTGTCCCGCATGGAGCAGATTCTGCCATGGCAAAACATGGTGGAAGTCATCGAGCCGTTTTACCCCAAGGCTGGTAATGGCCGGCGACCTTATCCGCTGGAAACCATGCTACGCATTCACTGCATGCAGCATTGGTACAACCTGAGCGATGGCGCGATGGAAGATGCTCTGTACGAAATCGCCTCCATGCGTCTGTTTGCCCGGTTATCCCTGGATAGCGCCTTGCCGGACCGCACCACCATCATGAATTTCCGCCACCTGCTGGAGCAGCATCAACTGGCCCGCCAATTGTTCAAGACCATCAATCGCTGTCTGGCCGAAGCAGGCGTCATGATGACTCAAGGCACCTTGGTCGATGCCACCATCATTGAGGCACCCAGCTCGACCAAGAACAAAGAGCAGCAACGCGATCCGGAGATGCATCAGACCAAGAAAGGCAATCAGTGGCACTTTGGCATGAAGGCCCACATTGGTGTCGATGCCAAGAGTGGCCTGACCCACAGCCTAGTCACCACCGCGGCCAACGCTTAATCATCCCCTCATATGAGCTAGGCGTGGCGCGGACTCCAAGAATGCCCTCTTCTTTTTGACCGGCAAATACAGTGAAGCGTAAAAAGAAAGGAAATCAGGTTTTATGCGGTCTGTAGCGTGGTTTGGCTTTTTCAGCAATGAGCAGATGTTTATATCTTCGATCAACGTGCCGCTATCATTCTAAAAAATGAGGGGATCTCTAAGCGGCCAACGAGCATGACCTCAATCAGCTGGGTAATCTGCTGCATGGAGAGGAGCAATTTGTCTCAGCCGATGCCGGCTACCAAGGGGCGCCACAGCGCAAGGAGCTGGCCGAGGTGGATGTGGACTGGCTGATCGCCGAGCGCCCCGGCAAGGTAAGAACCTTGAAACAGCATCCACGCAAGAACAAAACGGCCATCAACATCGAATACATGAAAGCCAGCATCCGGGCCAAGGTGGAGCACCCATTTCGCATCATCAAGCGACAGTTCGGCTTCGTGAAAGCCAGATACAAGGGGTTGCTGAAAAACGATAACCAACTGGCGATGTTATTCACGCTGGCCAACCTGTTTCGGGCGGACCAAATGATACGTCAGTGGGAGAGATCTCACTAAAAACTGGGAATAACGCCTTAAATGGCGAAGAAACGGTCTAAATAGGCTGATTCAAGGCATTTACGGGAGAAAAAATCGGCTCAAACATGAAGAAATGAAATGACTGCGTCAGCCGAGAAGAATTTCCCCGCTTATTCGCACCTTCCTTAACAACAACATAAGTCCCATCAAAACATTCATCTTCGCCCCAAATTGCAGACGAGATAATAAAAGGGTCATACGAGGTGGGCTCGTATGACCCGCATTTTCCGCAGGCAACAACATTGCACTATCCATTCTAATATCCATAACCTTTGCATGCTCAAAAATTGAGCGGCGAATATTCAATCACATGTAAGAACTATGGCAAACGTTTTTAACGTTACTTAATGTAAGCTATGGATATATCAGTTTCATATCAACAAGATAGAGATGTAATCGGATGTTTTTAGGACGGTGCGAATGGAGTAATGAAATTATAAACGTGAGTAGGCTGATTATGATGAAGGAGCAATCAACTTGTTCGCCTCTTCCTTAGTCGATAAGCATAAAAAATCCGAAACCAAATCAAAAGGTTTCGGATTTTTACACATCAGGGGAGCGGCCTCTGGAGCCTTAACTGAGTGGCATTTGGCATATACGCCCCCTTTACTCATACTCAAATGCGGAACATACCGACCTGATTACTCAGTTCATCCGAAATATTTTTAAGTTGTTCAGAGAGATGACGTGAACTGTCTGCATCCAACGCCAGTTCGTCCGAGACATCTTTGACCGCCTGAATGTTGCGGCTTACCTCGTCGGTGACGGCTCGTTGCTCTTCGGCTGCGCTGGAGATCTGGGTCGCCATGTCGGAGATCTGGTTGATCGAGGTGGTGATCTGCTCCAGCGCATGGGTGGCGTTGTTGGCGTCATCCACGCTGTTCTGGGCCAGCTGCTGGCCTTCGTGCATGGTGCTGACCGCTCCCTGGGTATTGCGTTGCAGGGTTTCGATCATGCTGCGGATCTCGACAGTCGAGCTGTGGGTACGCTGTGACAAAACGCGCACCTCGTCGGCCACTACCGCAAAGCCACGGCCCTGTTCACCGGCACGCGCCGCTTCAATGGCAGCGTTGAGCGCCAGCAGGTTGGTCTGCTCGGCGATGCCCTGAATGGTGGAGAGGATGGTGTTGATCTCCTGAGCGTTTTTCTCCAGTTCCTGAATGATGTTGGAGGCCTGTTCCACCTGGGTGGCCAGATCGGTGATGGAGCGCTGGTTGCGGGCGATCACCTGTTTGCCATGCTCGCAACTGCTGGAGGAGCTGCGGGCCGCTTCGGCAGTTTGCTCGGCGTTGCTGGCAACATCGACCGCAGTTGCCGACATCTCATGGACCGCAGTGGCGATCTGAGTGATCTCGTTTTGCTGGCGAGCCAGCCCCTCATTGGCCTTCTCCGCCATGCTGTGGGAGGACTTGGCCTGCTGGTTGAGTTGGCCGGAGGAGTTGGAAATGTCCTGCACCATAGCATGGAGCCGCTCAATGAAGGTATTGACGTGTTTGGCAACCGCGCTCACCTCATCTTCACGCTCGATCTTGAGGCGGCGGGTCAAATCGCCGTTGCCACGGGAGAGATCGGCAATTGCCTCGCCCAGGGTTTTCAGAGGCGCTAGCGAGCTGTTGATGGCGACATAGGAGAAGCCAGCCACGATCAATATGGTGATAAGTCCCTGAATAAGTGAGGAGGTGACCATGCGGCGTACCGACTGGTAAGCGGTTTCGTCATCCACCATCATGCCGTAATACCAATTGGTGTTGGGGATCGCGTTAAAGTCAAAGACCTCTTTCTTACCGCTGATCACCAGCTCGTTGATCGTACCGTCATGAGCGATCTGATTGATGTAAGACGCGGTCAACTCGGGGGCTAGCGTTGTGGCGGGTTTCAGACTCAGGGAGGCATCGGGGTGGGCGATGATGGTGCCGTTGCTGTCGACCAGAATGGCGTAAGTCCCCTCGGTAGTGACCGTCAGAATATCCGAGATAAGGGCGCTGATAGAGACATCTCCGGCGATAACCCCCTGGGTGTTGCCACGCTGGAATGGCTCGGCGATGGTGACGATCAAACTGCCGTTAGAGACATCGGCGTAGGGCGCAGTGATGACCAGTTTACCGGCGGCAACTGCATCCTTGTACCAGGTGCGTTGACGGGGGTCATAATCGGCTGGCAGGCCGGAGGGGGTACTCTCGAGCATCTTGCCGTCAGCAGTACCGGCATAGACCCCCTCAAAGCCACCGGCATTCATGGCTTGGGCCAGATGGCTGATGGGTTCATCTTCTTTGGTGAATGCTTCCTTGGTGGTACTGACCATGCTGATGCGGGCATCGACCCAGTTGGAGATACCCTTGACGTTGGCCATGGAGCTTTCGTCAATGATGCTCCAGACCAGTCTCTGGGTTTCAGTGCGCAGTTGTGAGGTGTTGTACCAGACTTGCAGGCCGGTGATCACCAGGATGATGATCCCGATAGCCAAGACCAGCTTGTTTTTAATGGATAAGTTCATAGTGACATCCCTGTGAGCGTTAGTCTGAGTGTAGGAAAAAATTTAATTATTGTGGAATTTTAGTGGGTTATTGACTAAATCCGAAATTTTCAGCGAATCCGGGGAGCTGATCCTCTGACTCAACCAACCTAGAGAGTCAGATGGGCAAGTCCCAACAGGAGATCCCCTGTCAGGCGACAAGTGAACTGAGCGGAGCTGTACAGATCTAGTTATCACCTGACACCGGCCTCAAACCGGTGTCTTGTTTACGCTACTTTAGTGCGCACTTCCTTCGGTATCAATTTCAGACCCTTTTTGAACATGCTGTAGGGAGTCTGTCCTTCCATCATCCTGCCCTGATGTGGCCGCTGGATGTTGTAGTGCTCCAGGTAGCTATCCAGGTCTGTCTGCATCTGCTCTACCGACTCATACCAGGTTGTCCTCCCCTTGATACGGAAGTGTTCATCCAGCAGGGTACGATGTAGCCGCTCGATAAAGCCGTTGCTCTGCGGTCTGCGTACCTTGGTGGTCCGGTGCTCAATCCCCTCCAGTTGCAGGAACAGCTCGTAGGGATGATGGTCAGGGCGCCCACAGAACTCGCGCCCGTTGTTCGACAAGATGGTATAGACCCGAGCCTCATGGGCTTCGAAGAACGGCAGGACCGTTTCGTTGAGCACATGAACCGAGGTCACCGGCAGCTTGCTGGTGTAGAGCCGTCCCCAGGCGTGGCGGCTGTAGCAGTCCAGCACGGTTTGCAGATACACCTTGCCAACCCCTTTGAGTGCGCCGACGAAGAAGGTGTCGACCGCCACCAGTTCCCCGGTGTAGTGAACCTCAATTTGGCGTTCGCGAAACTCGGGGCTGAAGCGCTCGAGCAGGCGGATCTGCTCGTCATTGAGCTCAATCGTCTGTTCCCTATGGGTTTTCTCGAGGCGCAACAAGCGGTCATGCTTGGAGAGCAAGTCGTGACGTTGCCACACGCCACGCACACCGCCCGCACTGACGTTGATGCCTTGCAGAGCCAGTTCTTGCGCGACCCGCAGCGGGCCATGGGTTGGTCTGGTGAGAGAGTAATCGAGGATGGCTTGCTCAATCTCGGGAGCGACCCGGTTGGGATGAGCGCCTTTACAGCCGGGGAGTTTGTCGAGCAAGCCCTCGGCGCCATAGGTCTGGTAGTTACGGCGAATCTCGTAGAACTGCTGGCGGCTGTAGCCGATGAGCTTGCAGGCTTTTCTGACGTTATTGAGCTCTTTGGCGAGCTCTAGCAGGCTGAGTTTATGACGTGCTACTTTCTCGTTGGTGGTCATATGGTGACTCCAGATAACACGGTAGGGGTACCGTTTTGTTATCCGGTTTGAAGCCGTATGACCACTCCCTTTTGTGGGCAACTGTCAGGTGAATACCATCTCCATACAGACTGTATTTAAAAAATTTTGAATTATCAAAGTTCAATAGGTTGCCTATACCAACCAACCAACCAACCAACCAACCAACCAACCAACCAACCAACCAACCAACCAACCATTCATTGACTGAAATTATATATAGTAAGTTATTGTGTAACCTGTTTTTAGGTTGTTGGAATTTGTAAAGTAATCACCAATGTTTCAATGGAGTAACATTATCTAAATGTAATAATCAGTTCAACCAGAGGTCGACCCAATAATAATCATTGCAAAAATATATAATGCTGTATGATATATGGTTATAGCTTTAGCGAATTTATTTGATACATGCGGATTTTTGTTCAAGTCTGTAGTTCTCACTGAGCTAACTATGTGGTACATCTAGTATAAAGTGGTCGGACATTTTATATCAAAATGCTGAACACGGACTGTATGAATGTATCTTACCCTACAATTGGGTAGATAATAATAGTTTATAGTGGTCATAGGCCATGTTATGCCCCAAGTGCTATCGTGGCCGCTGCGAGTTGTTCATCAAGGATGATGAGATGCTTTGGCGGTTTATGATCGATGACGATATTCCGCTGCTCAACAATGAGGCCGGGCGCTCGCTAGGCGTGGCTATGTGCTGAAGCACAAAGGGGGCTGCGGGGTATACTCACATCGTGGGGAGTTGTTTCGCCAGCGAATACTGTCATTGGTGGAGCTGGCCAAGCGAGTGGGGCGTTGTCCTCAGGAGATGCTGCGCGTTGTCGTCCGTGTCTGCATCGAGAAATGGATTACCCCATATCTGTCGAGTGTGTGCGTCAAGCCCCGGTCGGTGAACGATTAACATGAAGGTGGGTGTGGATTATACGAATGTTCAGCAAGACAAATAGTAGGAAGAGTAGTTCGGCATAAATAGGTAGTATGGACATCAGTGTTGTGTCCAAATAGCAGATTAATAATGAGTATTACACTTATGCATTGTGTTTGATGGCCACAGTTAATAAAAAAACCGCTCACCATAAGGGGGAGCGGTTCGGCTGGTACGATAGGCCTAATTATTTTAGGTTTTCAAATTGGCCGTTTGTCATGTCAATCTGGATATTCAGGTCTGGTACCGGATCATAGATAATCCCTTCACCGACGGTACCTAGTAGGCCATAAATTGGCGCCAGCATTTTATCGCCAAGGAGGTTGCTGAGATCCTTGCTAGGGTCCCACTCTTGGGAAAGCGTCAAAGTCTTGAGTTTGGTGACTTCGTCTGCCAATTCCTGTTTGCTAACATTATGTTTTTGGCCATATTCACGAGCCCAGTTTAAAACAAAGCGCATTTTATCATCGATTTGTTCTGAGTTCTCTTCATCACCATGGTAATGGGCTTTGAGCACCGCACCGATCAACTGGCTGAGGGTTGTCTTATACAGCTCATTCCAGGTAAGCCCTGAATCAGCTAACACATCTGCTTCAAACAGGGGTTGCCATTCCGAATCTTGACAGATAAATTTTTGGCAATTCTCACGCTTATAGACATCCAGCATGGTTTTGGCCACAGGTTTTTTTGTTAGTGAATTGTCAAGGATCTCCAGCAATGGTCCATCAATATCAACACCGAGTGCCGCGAAAATATTTTGGCTCAAACCATCGACCAAACCAACTAAATTTGCATCAGGAACTGATTCCATAACCGTTGTGTTGTCAACATCTGTGGTTATCAATTTGTTTTTAATATCGACCAATACCGAGCGATAAGGTGCGGGATAGCTCACTGAGGCACCTGTTTGAATATCATAGATCCAACTACCATCCTCATATTGACGTTTGGTAATATCATTAGCGTGGAAGTGACCAGTAAACACAATGTTCACACCTGCTTGCGCCAAGATTTTTGATATATACTCACTGGTGCTGGTATAGAGGGTTTTGCTCTTCTTACCAGTGTATGTGTTGGTAAATTCTTCTATATAGGTGGGTACATCGATACTATCATGAAATGAGGTTTTTTCACCATCGATGACATAACCAGGGATTAAAGCACTCTTGCTAGGGAAATGTTCAATAACACCAGCATGGTTCATTGCCAGCAATATCTTTCCTTGATCTTTGGCTTCCTGTGCCTGCTGTTTAATCCACTCCAGAGTGCTCAAACGCTCAGGCGTCAGCAGAGATCCGCCAGTTTTACTATAATCCGGACTATTAGCTTGCCAGTGCTGTTGCACATCTTTGATGGAGGAGGTAATGGAGTCTATTGCGAGGATTCGCACGCCCTCTGTTGGTTCGGCAACAAAGGAGAAAGAGTTAGGGTCTCGGGCAATGGCTTCATTAAAACCAAAATCTTGGTAGAAATTATCCCAGTTCTCCATAAACATAGGTTCGCCAGTGGTGTTAGTCATATGCGGCGCCATGCTGCCAGGGACAACATTCTGCTCATTTCCTTCCAGATAGACAGCTCCTTTGGCGGTCAGGGTTTGGGTCAGGGATTCTTTATAACCATAGGGGTTATTCATATCGTGGTTACCCGGCACCACATAGACTTTGATTCCTTGTTCTCTAGCACGCTGCAAGCTTGTACGTACTTTTTTATGGTTAATTCGTTCCCCATCCTTGGTCAAATCACCTGGTACTAAAATAACGTTGGTACCGTTTTTAATCATTTCTTGAATTGCATGATCAAGTAATTCTTGACTTTGCAAAAACGCCTTGCGGTCGCTACTAATAGCGGCTTGAAACATCTCGCCATTAATATCATCCCCCATACTACCATCATATAGATGTGTATCGGTAACAATCGAAATCTTTAATGTTTGAACATTTTCGCTGTCAATATATTGGTCAGTTTGACTGTGATTGTCATTACAGCCTGCTAATAAAATGGAGCTAACTACAACACTCAATGCTAGTTTTTTAAAATGCAACATAATTACTCATTGATGATTAATTTTGGTTTGGTGAGTGCGAGAATAAGACTGCAATCTTAAGTTTTTATTACACAGTGGAGTAGCGTGTTTATAACTGCCGATAAATATGAGTTACATTCAGCTCACAGTCAGCTTTGTAATTAGCGACGATGGAAAAAGTAACAATATTGGGAAGGCGGCGTATTCTGCTTGCAGATGGTCCCTCCCGTATTGCTTTCTGGCATGACCATAAAGCATCCGACACAGGCAGTTAACTCTCTGGCCCTCGAGCAGACCGACGAGTTCATAAATAAGCTGCCAGGCCGTATTACTGAGTTGGAGGATCGCTTCAACCAGCACAGCGGCAATTCTCCCGAGCCCCCTCCAGTGTCAGGACTGAAACTGCTCCGCCTGTTCGTGGTTTCTTACTATCCGCCTGTTGATTGCCCCTGCTGGGGTTGCAAGGAGTTGTCTCATGGTAAGCTTTAGCGGAGTGCATTAGGTGTTTGATACGCCCCAGCTTGCGCCGCCGCAGAGGGTTGAGCAAGGTGGGCAACACCTCGGCATCATGGACATTTTCCAACGAGACTTCCGCCGTCACGATATCGTGGGTCACCGGGTCTACTGCCAGATGCAACTTGCGCCAGACTCTCCACCATGTTTTCTGATCTTCTACTCGCCTTCACCAAACACCTTCAACCCGGTTGAGTCGATAACCAAGACGGTAATGCGGCTTGTCGATAAGCCACCGTCACCGTGCGTGCTAGCCTGCTGACATAGCTATACCCGTTGTGAACAGTGGCACATTCATCAGCTCTAACAGGGAGTCGTATAGTCCCTGAGTAGCCCGCATAGTGAGGTTGAAAATCCCCTTAACCATCAGGAAAGTGACGATGATCTGATCGGTGTAGAACTGGCTACGCCCGTAGTCCATGATTCTCTTGGACTGTTCTGTCAATTCGGATATGATTTGTCGCGGCTGACCAGCCAGACTTTCGCACGAGTCAAAATGGTTACTACTCTCAAGCCACATGATCTCAACCTCAAATCCTCACCTTGGATGGATTAAACGTGCGATGTATACCCCAGGGTAGGACTAGGAGATTGGATCATGACCATCAAAGCGTTCGTCCACACAACCCAACTTGAGCTCAAAGATGTACTAGGCATCTCCCTCAAACGTAGTCATATCTACGAGATGATTGCTGCGGCCTATGGCTACAGTACTTACGCGTCATTGCAAGCTGATGCGATTCTGCTCAGTAATACGAAATGGCAGGTTGCGTTGGATGTAAGTGCAATTGAGGCTAGAGCTAATATTCTGGGTATTAGTATTCCTGAGCTTATCGCTCAGAAGTTGGCCACATCGTTAGTGCAGGCGGGTATTATAAGCCTACGCGTAAAAGAGATTTTGAGGAATCGCCTAAACGACGATTACATTACTCAGCTTTATATTAAGAGTAATCAAATTCCTCCTAATTCGACTACTGCTAGCCGCTTTAGCTCCTCAGACCATTATGCTGGGGAATTAATGAGTATGTTTAAACAGAATGAATTTAACTCGCCATTAGTACACCAGGGGTTGGTCCAGTTAAGTGCATTTGCAGACCGAAATGCTTCATCGTTCCCACAATACGAGCTTCATCAAGAGTTTTATAAACTGGCTGGTGAGTTTAATGATACAGATGTAGGCGGATTAGTTGATAATGATAGAGAACGATACTCGCTTTGGCTCCAGCACTTGAAAAAATCAGCTATGAGATTTGACATAGAGGCTATAGAGTTATTGTCAACCTATCGGCTTGATGTTTCTTTATATGCAAATGAATTAAAAGACTACACGTATCATGAAAATGTAGCAGTCAAATGCGAAGATGCTGGGTATATGCAACATGCATATTACTGGTGGATTAGAGCTGCATTACAAGGGTCTATTAACGCAATGCACAAGTTGATTAGCAACTATGAAAAGGAAGACTTATATCGTTGTTGGATATGGGTACTTCTTGCAGAGAGTATTGGGTATGATCTCCTAAATGAGGTCGATACATCCACAACTTATGATATGCATGCGGGTAGTGACAAGCATACATTCACTATCCAAGGGCAGACTTTTCCTGCACTGACATTACCAGCTCTAGAGATGGTCTTGCATCACAAGGCTCAGCGAGTCGTAGATAAGCTATGTCAAGAACATTTTGATGATGGAATCGTATTTGAAGATCACGGCTCATATGACTAAGGCGGAATTAACTAGAAAAGATATTTTTTATCTTTTGTGTTGAGTTTTTATTTGTAATCGACAGCTGTCGACAGTGTGAGAGGCGTGTTAAAACGTGAAAATAATCATTGCCTCTCACGCACTACATTTAGATCTTGCTGAGTTAGGTGTGCTAATTACTTTAATAAAAGATAATTCACTCAAAAGATGAGTGTTGACACACTATATTCTAGTAATTTCTTATTGTAAGTGCAATTTTCTTCCTTTAAGGAAAGCTAGCTCGAAGGAATTAAAAATCTGGATTATCTTCGCTGCGAAGCAGCGGAATGTTGAAATTCTTAAATTTTTTAATTGTTCTCAATAATAGTAAATGGACAGTTTTTCGATTTTTTCAAGTGGGGTAAATGAAAAAAGTTCGAAAAAAGATGAGGTTGGTTATTTTTGAAGCGTTCTTAAGGGGGGGTTAGCCTATCAGCTACCTCGCTCTAGGTGCACACCCCATGTTGGATTCGTCCTACAAGTACTATTACTGCCTGAGCCCCTAAAGCTGTCGACAGCACCTCTGCTGGCCGTTTACCACCTAAGCCCCAAGCTGGGCGATGTAACCATGACAATGCTCTGGCGGTATTGTTTCTGTGGAGGAAGAGAACAGCTTCGAGCGCCTGTACAACGCCGTATACCCTGGCACCCTGCGAGATTGATAGGGGAGCCTCAATCCTCAGCTTGCGAGCAACAGTGCTCCGGCTAATGCCTGCTAAGCGGCATATCAAACCTGAGTCTGTGTTCATCAATTCAGCTAGTCGATGAATGATGCCAGGAGCTACGCCAGCTACGATCCAGAGATGTGCACTCAGTGGATCTTGAGGGATGTTGAGAGTCGTCATAAGGGTGTGGGCTGAACTAGCCTGCGTACTGGGTTGATAAACTGAAAGTGACATATTTTACTGTTCCAGTATTGACAATGATTTGTTCTCATCATCGTACTCCATGTTCAGATTTTCTGACAGTTACCTCACTGGTTATAATTGTTGATGTTGCTGATATGGAGGGCACCCGCCCCCTCCATTAGCAAATGAACGAACTGAATCATGTTCATGGCCTATACCTAGAAATATGGCCTCATTCAGCAAATCCATTTCAAGAAAGTAAAGGCTTTATATTCAAGCTACAGCATTTCTTTAAGCCAAAAAATTTGCTCTGCATTTAGTTGGTTTTGGTCACCCAAATCTTTCATTTCTTGTACGAAAGTAGAGAGTTCATCTTTTATATTCTTCTTTATACATCTCCTAACATAGCTTTCATATAAGCTATTAACAGATGGAGGGAAATTCGTTTCCTGTTGCACCTTTATAGCTGCATTAGAATTGGTTGCACTCCTTAACTTTTCTCTTGTAGCTTGGCTGATATTGTTGTCAATATAGTAATTCATCAACGTTTCGAGGCTGTGTCCAGTGATCTTAGATAAATCTTGAATAGGCACTCCGCTTTCTAGTGCTTTTTTGGCAAAAGTATGTCTGGCATCATATAGTCGGCCTATCTTAGGAAAATTAAACTCTTTTTTAACTGCCTGCCAAGTTTTCTGATAAAGGCTCGAAGTTACATGGGGGGCCTTTGCGTCGCGACAACAAGGAAACATTAACTCACCCTCTCGATCACTCAAGCTTTTTAGAATTTTGTATTTCGCTACATAATTCCAGTATGAGTCTGACTCAATAGCAACAATGCGTGCAGCCTTGTTTTTACTAATGTGCTCAGGAATACGTATGGTTCTATCATTAATATTAAAATTGTTGCTTGTGTTTCTATATATTTCAGAGTTTCTTGCCCCGCATAGGAACATGGTTGCAACTATGATCTTGGAATCCCCACCACCTGGAGTGTCTTCATTAAAAATAAATTCCACTACTTCATTTGTGGGGTCAGTATATGTTGTGACAGGCCTCTTAGGGTTTCTTGGGAACAGAAAAATATGCCTATCAATTTTATTCTTTGGTAAATAGGTGCACGTAACACACATATTAAACAAGCTGTTTAATAAGGAATAGTATTTCCTCATTGTTTCTGATGTTATTGGCGTTTCTTTGTTCTGCCAATACTTTTTGAATATTACTGGATGATCTTCATTAAATTCAGATAGCTTTAGGTCTAACCATGGTTCAAAGGCAGATGAGATTTCCCTTATTGTTTTGTCGGTAACAGGGCTTAATGAATTTCTCTTGTTTGATTTATTTTCACGGTCGTTTTTATAATGCTCTAAAAGATATGTTCTCAATGTAAAAGACTGATATTTCCACTTTTCTGGATTAATCTTTTCAGCATCACTAACTAATCTCTTAAACTCTTCCTTAGCCTGTGTAACGCTAAAAAAACCTTTTTGGTAATGTCCACTTTTAGTGCGAGGCGTCCAATTGCCAATTTTCTGCCTCCGATTTTTATCGTAAACAATATAGAATGTCTTAACACTGTTTCCGATTCTTAGTTTTAATCTTGGTTTGTTCTTTTCATTATATTTTTCATCGTCAGAACTATAGTGCGTTAATTCAACACATTTATTTTTATCATTAATAAATGGAAGACTATCTATGTACTGGTCTTTAAAGGTAAATGAGAATTTCCCTTTAATTATGGCCGCAGGGTGACCCTGGAGCAGCGTCTTAAGATCGAACTCTTCTTTGCGTATGGATGTAGCCGGATTTTTGGGAGCCATTGGGTACCACCGAAAAATGTTCTATTGAGACATTATAGCGGCAAAATAGCGCAAAAGTAGAGTTGAGTGGCGTGAATAGCTCTTAAATAGCGCAAAACAGGCATCGATTGCGCCGCTCACAAAACAAGCAGCTCGGTTGTTTATGAATGCTTTTTGAGCTATAAAGCTATGTTTTTAAAGGAAATATTTATAATTCCTAATATTTAAAAAATCTTATAACGGCCTGTTTAGATAGATTTTTAAGCAATAAAGATCCCTTAGGAGGGGACCGCTCTATCCTGCTGAGCTACGGGAGCTGTGTGGCGGGCATTATACAAGAAGCAACTCCCTTTTAAACCCTTGATTCTTATTCCAATACTGCCAAATCCCCGTTCTGGATGTTAAACGGCGAATATTTGTTCTGGCTGCTGATGATGGCGCCATCGTCGAATACCTGCACCACTTCGAACAGGCCGTCGGCCGGGTTGCGCATCATGCGCGATTTGCCGTAGGGGTCGATAAAGTCGGCGTTGTGCTGGATGCGGAACTGGTCGCCGAGCTTGACACCGTTGCGCCGTCCCAGATTGATGTAGGGGCCGCGTTCGTTCTGGCCGACCACTCTTGCGGTGACCGGGGCACAGGTGAGCTGGGCTACCAGATCCTGAGCCGCCTGTTGCAACTGGTAGTTGACCTCCTGGCCATAACTTGACTGCCAGAACTGGCCGCTGCTGCTGCCCACTTGCTCCCGCTTGCCAAAGGTCCAGGTGGCGCGCCCTTCGTAGACCTTGCGGTTGACCAGACTGCCGTTGATGCCATCGAACAGGTAGAGCTGCATGCGAAAGTTGCGTACGGGATCCTCATACCAGCTGGTCAGCTGGTTGCCCTGCGGCTCGATGGAGAGATCATCGATGCTGCCGAGCACCAGATACTGACTGTCGGTGCGCAGGCTGAGGGCCTTGATCTCTTCGAGGGTACTGCGATCTCCCTGTTGCAGATGGAGCGGATCGATGCGCAGGTTTTCATCCAGCCACTGGCGCACCGCGACCCCTTGCGGCGCGTTGGCGAGAGTCTCGAACAGTCGTCGCGAGAGGTTTTCCGGCATGTCGTCCATGGCGCCGTAGCTGGCTTGGTCCGGATAGCGCATCCGCAGCCTGACCAGTGTCAAATCCTTGGCGAAGTGCTGGGTCTGGCAGATCTGGCGCTCGGCCTGAATGTCGGCCACCAGGGTGATATACATGCGGCCGTTGCGCACCTCTTCCCGCTTGAGCCGATATTGGCGAATGTCGCCGCCGGAGCGGATCTGGATCTGCTCGGATCGCAGGCTGCCATTTTCCAGACGCTGGACGCTGGAAACGGCCGCGCCGCTGGCCAGCAGCGCCTGACGCAGGGCGTCGCGGGTCGCCTGCTCGCGGGCATAGACCTCATCGCCCCCCAGAATGGCGGCGCTGCCCTGCGCTTCGATAAGCTCGGCTCGGGCGCTCAGACTGGCCAGCAGCAGGGTCAACAGCAGCGGTAATTTCATAGCAGATACCTTGAGTTGGCGGGCAGCCGAGCCATGTTGAGGAAATGGCGCCTGCTGGCCGACATGGATCACAACACGTTCCAAGTGGCAGCGCACGTTGGCGCTGACGATGACCATTAAAAAGCAAGAATCATGCCTCATTCCCGGCTCAAGCTTTGTCCGGCGCGTCCGATAATAAGTCAGGTGCAGATACAGGAAAGGTATCCATGAACAAACTCATCACGGCGTTGGCGCTTGCTCTGGCATTGACCGGGTGTGGCTCCGACCCTATCAATCGGGATCAGGGCGACCCCCGCCAGGCGGCGCAGGGGATGGAGCTCAACTGGCTGGTGGCGCGTATGACCGACCAGCTGATGGAGCGCAAATCGCTGACCACCTTGACCGAACCCATCGCGGTGGCCTCTTTCGTCGATCTCGATACCCTGCAGGATACCAACTGGATGGGGCAACAGATTGAGGAGAGCTTTATCTACGAGCTCAACCGCCGCGGCGAGGTGGTGGTGGACTTCAAGCTGACCGGCAGTATCAAGGTAACGCCGCAGGGGGATTTTGTACTGAGCCGCAACTACAAGGAGCTCTCCTCCCGTTTGCCGATCTCCCGCATTCTGGTCGGCACCTTCAGCCGCAACAGCAAGGGGATCCTGGTCAACGCCCGCGTTATCGACATGCGCACCAAGATGGTGGAGACCACGGCCCAGAGCCTGATCCCGCAAAAATATCTGTTCGGTGCCAACAATTCGTTTGGTCGGGCATCGATCAATCGCGGTTATCTGATGCGTGACAGTCAGGCCCGGCCGGGCGGTCATCTGGTCAACCTGACCCCGTGAGGAGCGAGTCATGAAGATCCTGTTTGGTTGCCTGTTGGCACTCTTGCTCACCGGTTGCAGCTACAACCGGGTGGTGGATTACACCCAGGGTGGCAAGCCCGATGATTTTCCGGTGCTCAAGGCGGTGGGCTATGCGGTGATCGACATCCAGCCTGGCCCCTCCCAGTCGGAGAAGATGCTGCAAGCCATTCGCGCTTCCAAGATGGATGCTTATCGCGAGCTGGCAGAGCAGCTCAATGGTCAGCAGGTGCGCGGTCAGAGCAGCTATCGTGACCTGACCCAGACCTCCAACTCGCTGGATGTGTCGGTCGCCGGTGTGGTGCGTGGTGCCCGGGTGGTTGCCTCTTATCCGCGCGGCAATACCTATGCCACCGAGATGGAGCTCGATACCCGTGCCCTCTACAACATCAACCAGCTGATGGCCGGTCAGTTCTGAGTTGATGGGCTTGCCGTGAAAACCGGCATCAAAACAAAAGGCGAGCAGGGTGCTCGCCTTTTGTCGTTGTGGGCTGGTTAGCTCCCCATCAGCACCGGCGGCACTGCGGTGGGTTTCACATCCTCGCTCGGGTAGCAGCCAAGCACCTTGATATAGCGGGTGATCTTGGTCAGCTCCACCAGTGCGGCCTGCATCGCCGGGGTCTGCAGGTTGGCGGAGACATCGAGATAGAACATCTCTTCCCACGGGTTGCCCTGCACCGGACGGGACTCCAGTTTGGTCATGTTGATCTCGTGGCTGCGCAGTACCAGCAACGCCTCGACCAGCGAACCCGGCTTCTGGGAGGTGGACATTATGAGGGTGGTTTTGGCCGGGATCTGCGGTGCCACGTCGATTGGCTTGCGCGCCACCACGATGAAGCGGCTGTAGTTCTCTTTCTGGTTGGCAAGCTGCTCGGCCAGCACATCCAGACCATACAGTTCGCCACCGGCGGCGCTGCCGATGGCGGCGGCCTCCGGGCTGGCCAGTTCTTTCACCTTCATCATGGCACTGGAGGAGGAGTCGCAGATCTCGTGGCGCGCCCCTTCCAATTTGCTCAGATAGTGGGAGCACTGCTGGAACACCTGCGGGTGGGCATAGAAGGTTTTGATGCGACTCAGCTCGGTCGGCACGGCGGTGAGGATGCAGTGCTCGATGGGGTAGGTGAGCTCGCCGACGATGGAGAGGCTGGTGTGCTGCATCACATCATAGACTTCGTTGATGGAGCCAGAGCTGGTGTTCTCGATGGGCAGCACGCCGAAGGCGGCGCGGCCTGACTCCACCGCATCCAGCACTTCGCGGAAGTTCTGGCAGTTCACCTCGATCACCTGATCCTTGTAGCGCGCCAGATATTTGCGGGCGGCCAGGCTGGAATAGGAACCGCGCGGCCCAAGATAGGCGACGCTGGTCATCGGCTCCTGCTGCTCCGGGTTGAGCAGGCTCTGCAGATAGGCCTGCTGGGAGAGCACAGAGTCTTCGATGATGGTGTGATAGATGCGGGTGATGTACTGGGCATCCAGCCCAAGCACGCGCCCTTTCTGGATCAGGGCGACCAGCAGCTCCTGCTCCCGCTGGTGGTCACGGATGGGGCGCGGGTTGGCTTGCTTGGCACGGGCGACCTCTATGCTGAGGGTCTTGCGTTTTGCCAGCAGGGCAAGCAGCTCCTGATCCAACCGGGTGATGTCTTGTCTGATCTCGTCGAGCGTTGCCATGATTGTTCCCTATCCAAGTAATCGATTGATATTAATGCAAAAAAAAGCCTCCGCTAGGGGAGGCTCGATTCGTCTTTGCTTTCTGTTCACACGACGACAGGCCTTCCCTCAAGCGGGCCGGATAAACGAGAAAGCAAAGAAGAATGGTGCGTGCATAGGTGTGTCCTTGAAGTAACGTCATAACCATTAAGGGATTTGCCGGTCTGATGCAAGTAAAACTTGCCCGCGGGCGGGGATGGGGGCAGGGTATCCGGTTAAGAAAATGGCGTATGAATGATGTTCTATTGACTCTGTTTTTATGACTGAAACCCAGTGGGGAGGTAAAGACGATGGCGATTATTTTCGATCTGGGACGGGTGGTGGTGAGCTGGGATCCGGTAGGCATAGTGCGTTCCGTGCGTGGTCCGCAAGGGGCCGAACAGTTGGCCGAGCAGCTCTTTAACCACCCGGATTGGCTGGAGGTAGACAGAGGCACCATGTCGCTCCACACCATGGCCCGGGAAGCGCAAGCGCGCACTGGCCTTTCGGCGGCACAGAATCTGGCCATTTTACAGGCAGTTCCCGCCTCCCTGCAGCCAGATCCCGCTATGCTAACCCTGATAGCCGAGCTTCACGGGGCGGGGTACACCCTGTATGCCCTCTCCAACATGGGTCATGCCAGCATCGACTGGCTGGAGCAGCATCAGGATTTTTGGCGCTTCTTTAGCGGCAAGGTGGTCTCGGCGCGGGTGCGGATGATGAAGCCGGAGCCGGATATCTATCGCTATCTGCTGGTGTCGTTCGATCTGAAACCGGCAGAGTGTCTCTTCATCGATGACAGTCCCGCCAACATTGCGGCCGCCGAGGCCCTCGGTATCAGGGGGATCGTCTTTACCGACGCGGCGAGTTGCCGCCAGCAACTGGGTGAGCTGGGCTGTTTGCCCGCCACCGGCAGGGGGTGATGCCCCTCTAGGAGCACTATGGAGCATGGCCGGTTTCGCAATTGGCTCAGTCATTATCCCGAGGCGACCCTGATCATCGCCTGCAAGGATGGCAGCGGTTATCAGCTCTGTGTTGAGGCAGAAGGGGAGTGCCTCTGCCTGACCGACAGCGAGGGAGGGCGCCTGACTTTCACCTCGCTGGATCAGGCGCAGGGTTTCTTGCGAGCCCATCGGGTTCACCAAGCAAGATTACGAATTTATGACGCCCAAAATGAAGATTTAGCAGCAGAATCACAGGAAATAATCATCAAGTTTTAATTTTAACCAGACTCTTTAAGGGTCTATTCAGTTTGTTTGCCGCACAATACTGCACCTGTTCATCATCCGGAGCTGTTTAATGGGTGCCAATGTAGTTGTACTGAATCAGGGATATGATCACTCTTTTCAAGCCAGGGAACAGCTGCTGATTGAGCGACTGGCAAGTTTTGACGAGCTGGTTGTCTCTTTTTCGGGACGGTTGGAATCCTGCTACAGCATCGAGCTGTGCCGCGCTGCCGGTGTGAAAATCCATGCAATTACCCTCGATAATCCGACCCGCAGCCGCAGTGAAGTGGCCCGAGCCCGCCGTTATTGCCAGCGTTATGGCATCGATCACTGGGTCATCAAGAGTGACGAGATCGTCTTTTGCGATCGCCTGCCAAATATTGAAGGGCTGATCGACCCGGTTCGCCGCATTGGTGAGTATGTGCAGACTCGTTCTGAGTGGGCTCATCTGCCGTTGCTGGTTCCGGCAGCGGTGGAGGAGCGTGATGATTATCTTGCCCAGTTCGGGTCTCTGCCTGCCAACTCAATCTGGTTTTTTGCCGACAACGGATTGATGCGCCGCGATTATCGTTACGGCTTCAACAAGCGTCAGCTCGGTCGCTGGGGAAAGGGGAGCAACGGTTGCCTTAGCAATCGCTTCACCAATCCACGGCAGCTTGAGCAGCGTTATTTGCGAATGGTGGATCAGGCCGAGCAGATGCTGGCCGACATGGGGCTGGACGAGGCACAGGTCTTTTTCCATACCCTGTGTGACTGCTCCACCACCCTAGCCCGGGTGCGTCTGCCAGAACATCAGCGTGCGCAGGCATTTGATATGCAATCGGATATTTTGTCTGCCCTCAAGGGGAGTAAGTTCGATCTGGTGACCCTGGATATGGCACAGAAAGAGCGGCACGATCTCGCCATCTAGCCTGCGGGCAAGCGATGCGGGTGCCAGAACGTGAGTGCCGTCATAGGCAAGGGGCGACGGGACTGTTTATACTGTCGCCCTTTCACCCGTTACCGAGCTTCGCCCAATGAAACCCTTCTCCCGTCTGCTGATTGCCCTGTGCCTCTCCCCCGTATTGGCGCAGGCTGCCCCTCTTTCTCAGGTGACGTTGCCCGATGGTCGGCAGGTTCAGCTCAACGACGACTTCACCTGGGAGTATCTGGTGGTTAAACCGGCCGAGTCCGTACAGGGCATGGCTGCTGATGGGAAGGCTGGGGCCGTGGTAGCCGTCGCTGCTCCGGTGCTGACCGATCAGGCCAAGGCCAATCCGGAACTGCTTGCCCAGATGGCGCGTGACGGTGTGGTGGTCAAGCTGGACAAGATCGAGGGATCTGACCCGCTGGTGCTGACCTTTATGGTGAGCAATACCGGCACCCGCAATGTAGTCGGGGTGCGTGGCATGGTGACCCTGTTCAGTGCTGACGGGGTGCAGCTGAGCCGTCAGGAGGCCCGCTTCTGGGTTGCCGAGAATCGCCTGCCGGAGACCTATCTGCGCAAGGGGCAAGCCCGTCCGTCACTGGCACTCGAGATCCCCCGTCCTGCCGGATTGACTGGTCAGCCGCTGGTGCGGGTCGAAATTGACGAGGTGGTCTTCCGCTGATTTGGCGTTGTTCCGGCCCATGCAAACCGTGTGGGCCGGCAACTTGTTGCCGCTGACACCCCCTGCAATATCTGCTTACATCTGACATGGTTCTGCAATAGCTTGCAGCTCGGCAAGCCGGGAACCTGATCGCACAATGACTCCATACCAGCTCGCTAGCAACGGGCCCAATCACATGGAGTTATCATCATGAAAAAAGCAACTGTCTCTCTTCTGGTTCTGGCCGGGTTTGCCTCTACTTCCGTCATGGCGCAGGATGCCTTCAGCTACGCCAAGGGTTCCGCCACCTGGGCGCACACCAAATCCGACTATCTCAACGGTACCTTCAGCAATGACAGCAAAGGAACCCGTGATTTTGGCGGTCTGAGCCTGGATCTCTCCAAGAGCTTTGGCTCCAATTTCTATGGTCGCGGCAGCACTGAATACACCTCTCGCAGCAACGGCAACGACAGCATGTCGATCTCCAGCATCGGTGTCGGTGTATTTACCCCGCTCAGCACAGGTCTGAACCTCTACGGTGAAACCGGTTTGACCGGCTACATGCTGGAGCGTGAACTTGCCAGCGATATCGCTAACAAAGGGTGGGATGCTGTTGCTCGCAAAGATAGCGGTAGCATGTACGGTGAAGTGGGTCTGCGCTATGACATCGGTAATGTCGAGCTCTCCACTGCCTACCGCTACGCCAACATGACCGACGATATGCACGACTTCAAGGTGGGCGGTGCCTACAAGCTCAACCAGAACTGGGCGCTGACTGCCGATTACACCTATCGCAACTGGGATCTGCAAAAAGGTTCCATCTCCAGCCTGGGTGTGAAGTACAGCTTCTAATCCCCCTTCCCGTAGTCCGTAGTGTCTTGATTTTTACCCATGGCGTTCGCCATGGGTTTTTTCTTTTTCCGGTGATCCCTTTTTTCTCCTTGTGTCGTATCAGTCGCAAATAGTTATACAACTTTCATTTTTTTGTATAACTGCTATAACTGAATCAATGCTTATACAAGGAGCGTCATCATGTACAAGATTAAAGTCGGTATCAGTGCCTGCCTGCTGGGACAAGAGGTACGTTTCGATGGGGGCCACAAGCGCTCCAGCTTCTGCGAACGGGATCTTGGCGCTCACTTTGACTATCACCCCGTCTGTCCCGAGATGGCTATTGGTCTGGGGGCGCCTCGCGCCGCCATCCGGCTGGTCAAGCGCAACGGCGAGATCCGTGCCGAGGCGAGCAACGGTAGTTTCGATGTCACCGAAAAGCTGATTGCCTTCAGCGAGCAGAAGGCACGCCAGCTCGACTTCATCTCCGGTTATATCCTCTGTGCCAAATCACCCAGCTGCGGTATGGAGCGGGTCAAGGTCTATGGCGCCAACAACGAGGGGAGCGCCAAGGAGGGGATCGGCCTCTTTGCCAAGGCGTTGATGGAGGCCAACCCCCTGCTGCCGGTTGAAGAGGATGGCCGCCTGTGCGACCCCATCCTGCGGGAGAACTTCGTGCTGCGGGTCTTCGCCTACCATGACTGGCAGCAACTCTGCGCCCGCGGCATTACCGCCTCTGCGCTAATCCGCTTCCACTCCCGCTACAAGTATCTGGTGCTCTCCCACGCCACCACCCACTACCGGGCGCTTGGCAAGCTGCTCGGCAATCTGGGCAAGTCCACCAATTTGCAGGAGGTGGCCGACAACTACATCAAGGGATTGATGACGGCGCTGACCCTGCGGGCCAACCGTCGCAGCCACACCAATGTGCTGATGCACCTGCAGGGCTACTTCAAGCGGGTGCTGACCCCGGCCCAGAAGCAGGAGCTTGCCGATACCATCGACAAGTACCGCACCGGTATCTTCCCCTTGCTGGTGCCGCTCACCCTGATCCGTCACTACCTGCGCGAGTACCCCAATCCCTATCTCGCCGAGCAGGTTTATCTCAATCCGCACCCCGATACGCTGAAATTGCGTTACGGGCTCTGAATCCGTTCTGTTGCCCCGGCGTATGGTTTGCGCCGGGTAGCCTTACCCCTCTGTTTGATGGACGTTGTCATGTCTGATTTATCGCAAGAAGTTGCTCCTCTCGCTGATGAGGGGATCTACCCCATTCGCGAGGTCTCCCGTCTCACCGGCGTCAACGCCGTGACCCTGCGTGCCTGGCAGCGCCGCTACGGTCTGGTGCAACCGGCCCGCACCGAAAAGGGCCACCGCCTCTACAGCGAGCAGGATATTCGCCAGATCGGCGAGATCCTGAGTTGGCTGGAGCGGGGAGTGAATATCGGGCAGGTGAAGGGGCTCTTGAGCGAACCCCATTCCGAGCCGGTGAGCGATCACTGGCAGCAAACCCTGGAGCAGTTCAGTCAGGCGCTGCTTGCCTTCAACCAGCGCAAGGCGGAGTCCGAGCTTAACGACCTGCTGGCGAGCTACCCGTTCGAGCTGGTGCGCAGCCGGGTACTGCAACCGCTGGTGGAGCGGCTGCTGGGGCTGTGGCGCGAGCGGCCCGATGGCGAGCTGCTGCAACAGGTGTGGCTGGGCTGGCTCCATACCCGCTTCGCCCGCCACCTGATCGAGCAGGAGAAGGGCGTGCCGATCACGCTGGCGAGCTGGGGACAGGTTGGCCCCCTCGAGCTGGTCTGGGCCGCCTACGAGTTGATCGGTCAGGGTTATGAGGTGCAACTGCTGGGTGCGGTCGAGCCGCGCCATGCCAGCCTGCTGGAGGGGCGTGCCGTTACCTCCTGGCTGGTATTGCTGGGGGCAGGGCTTGGCAAACAGGAGCTGGCCGCCGGGTGGCCCGCAGGCACGCGCCTGTTTGGCAAACTGGGTCGCCTCTACGACGATGAGTGGCTTACAGCCCATGGCTGGCAGGCAAGCCTTGCCGAGCTGATGGCGGATGCCCCAGATGCTGCTGGCACCAGCGGACGCGGGAGGAAAAAATCATGAAGCTGGTCTGGTTGCGCAACGATCTGCGCCTTGCCGACAACCCGGCATTGCGGCATGCCTGCGCCGGTGATGAACCGGTCGCCGCGCTCTTTATCATCTCCCCCACCCAGTGGCGGCAGCACAAAATGGCCCCCATTCGTCAGCGCTTTATGTTGGCGCAGGTAGATGAATTGGGCCGCGAGCTGGCGGCGCTTGGCATCCCGCTCCATCTGTTGCGAGTGGAGACCTTTGCCGAGGCGCCCGCTGCGTTGTCAGACCTCTGCCGCGAGCTGGGGGTGACCCAGCTCTATGCCAATCAGGCTATCGAGATCGATGAGCAGCGCCGCGATCACGCCGTCAGCGCCGCACTGGCAGAGCAGGCAGTGAGCTGTCACTGGCTCAATGGCTGTTGCGTATTGCCACCGGGGCGGGTGCTGACCGGCTCGGGGGAGATGTTCAAGGTGTTCACCCCCTTCAGCCGAGCCTGGCTCAAGGCCCTCGATGAAGAGGGGTTTGTCATTCATCGCGCCCCAGCGCCCCGTGGCGAGTCGTTGCCGTGGCAGCCGCTGGCCGAGCGGGCGTGGGTTGATGAGGCGCTCGGCGAGCTGACGGCGGACCCCCGCTGGCCTGTGGGTGAGGTGGAAGCTCTGCGTCGTTTGAACATTTTTCTGGAGCAGGCGGTGCTCGACTATGGCGAGACCCGGGATTTTCCTGCCATCGCGGGCACGTCCGTGCTCTCCCCCTATCTGGCGGCGGGCATCATCAGCCCGCGCCAGTGCGTGGCGGCGCTCCAGCAGCGGCTCGGCTATCGGCCCCAGTCAAAGGCCCAGCCCGGCTTTGTCTGGCTCAATGAGCTGGTCTGGCGCGAGTTCTATCGCCACCTGCTGGTGCTGATCCCGACCCTCTCCATGAATCGCCCATTCAAGGCGGAGACTGCCGCCTTGCCGTGGAGCTGGGATCCGGATGCCTTCGCCACCTGGTGCGAGGGCCGTACCGGCTACCCCATCGTCGATGCGGCGATGCGCTGTCTCAACACCACCGGCTGGATGCACAACCGGCTGCGAATGATAGTGGCGAGCTTTCTCACCAAGGATCTCCATATCCACTGGCGGCTCGGGGAGGATTACTTCATGAGCCGGCTCATCGATGGGGATCTGGCGGCCAACAACGGCGGCTGGCAGTGGGCGGCGGGTACCGGCGCCGATGCGGCGCCCTATTTTCGGGTATTCAACCCCACCACTCAGGGGCAACGATTTGATCCACAAGGGGAGTTTATCCGTACTTGGGTAACTGAACTGGCCGATATTCCCGCCGCTTATGTGCATCAGCCCCACGATTGGCTGCGACTCAAGGGGCGACAGGATTATCCGGCACCCATGGTGGATCACGCCGTTGCCCGGGTGAGAGCCATCGAGATGTTTCGCTCTCTGGAGAAATAGGATGAACGAGCCGCTGGCCCGCTTTATTGGCCTCTATCAGCAACTGGACAAACAGCAGTTGCACCGCTTGCCCGAGGTCTATGCCGAACAGGTGGTCTTTACCGATCCGGCCCACTGTATCGAGGGGCTGGCGGCCCTTGGCGACTATTTTGCCGCCCTCTATCAGCGCCTCGCTTACTGTCGCTTCGTCATCACCAGTCAGCAGCAGCAAGGGCCGCAGGCCTGGCTCGGCTGGACCATGACCTTCTCTCACCCCAGATTGCGTGGTGGTGAGCCGGTGACGGTGGAGGGGGCCACCCGCCTCGAATTCGACGAGGCGGGCAAGGTGTGCCAGCACCGGGACTATTTTGACCTGGGTGCCATGCTCTACGAGCAGTTGCCGCTGCTTGGGCCCGTGGTGCGCACTATCAAGATGAGGCTTGGCGCATGAGCGGCCGGGTGCTTATTACAGGCGCGACCTCCGGCATCGGTCGTCAACTGGCACTGGATTACCGGCGGGCAGGCTGGCAGGTGTGGGGCTGTGGCCGCGATGGCGAACGGCTGCAGGCGCTGGGGCTGGATGGCGTCACGCCGCTGCAGTTCGATGCCCGGGATCTGGCCGCAATGAGCGGGGTGGCTGCTACGCTGCCATCCCTCGATCTGCTGATCCTCAACGCAGGCAACTGCGAGTACATGGATGTGGCGGAGGGGTTTGACAGCGAGCTGTTTGCCCGTGTCATCGACACCAATCTGACCGCCACCGGCCATGCGCTGGCCGCCTTCTTGCCGTTGCTCGGTGCGGGCTCTCGGCTGGCCATCGTCAGCTCGTCGGTGAGCTGGCTGCCGCTGCCGCGAGCCGAGGCCTATGGCGCCTCCAAGGCGGCCCTCGACTATCTGGCGGATACCTTGCGCCTCGATTTGGCCAGCAAAGGGATCGGGGTGACCCTGATCCGCCCCGGCTTTGTCCAGACGCCGCTCACCGCCAAAAATGATTTTCCCATGCCCTGCCTGGTGACGGTGGAGCAGGCCTCCCGCGCCATCATGGACGGGCTGACCTCTGGTCGTCACCAAATCCACTTTCCCCGCCGTTTCATCTGGCTGCTGCGCCTGCTTGGTGCGCTGCCGGTGGGGCTCTGGCTGCGCCTTGGCCGCGCACTCGTATCGAAAGGAAGCCATTCATGAAGAAAAAGATCGCCATCGTCGGTTCAGGGATCTCGGGGCTTACCGCCGGTTTTCTGCTCCACAAACTCCATGACATAACCCTGTTCGAGGCAGCGCCGACCCTGGGCGGCCACACCGCCACCGTCGATGTGCATCAGGCTGGCCGCAGCTATGCCATCGACACCGGCTTTATTGTCTTCAACGATCGCACCTACCCCAACTTCTTGAAGTTGCTGGCGCGGATCGGCATGGCGCGGCAACCGGCCGAGATGAGCTTCTCGGTGAAGAGCCCGGAGGGGCTGGAGTATAACGGCCACAACCTCGACACCCTGTTTGCCCAGCGCAGCAATCTGTTGAGCCACCGTTTCTACGGCTTTGTCGCCGAGATTTTGCGGTTCAACCGGGAGGCTCGGGCTTGGCTGGCAGATGGTCAACATCAGGGGGCTGGCCCCGAGCTGACCCTGGGGGATTTTTTGCTGGCGGGGGAGTTTAGCGACTACTTCGCCCGCCACTACATCTTGCCGATGGGGGCGGCAATCTGGTCATCGACCCTGGCCGATATGCGTGCCTTCCCCCTTGGCTTCTTCCTGCGCTTTTTTGCCAACCACGGCCTGCTGGATGTGGCCAATCGCCCCCAGTGGTACGTGATCCCGGGCGGCTCGCGGGAATATATCGGCCCCCTTACCGCGGGTTGGCAGTCGCAGATCCGCCTCGCCTGTCCGGTGCAGAGCGTACGGCGGGACGCAGATGGCGTGGTGATCCAGAGCAGTTACGGCGAGGAGCGGTTTGATGAGGTGATCTTCGCCTGCCACAGCGATCAGGCGCTGGCGCTGCTGGCGGATCCCAGCGAGCGGGAGCAGGCCATCCTCGGCGACATGCCCTATCAGGCCAACGATGTCTGGCTCCATACCGATGCGCGCTGCCTGCCCACCCGCCGCAAGGCATGGGCCAGCTGGAACTATCAGCTCGATGGCAATGACGAGGCGCGGCCGCTGGTGAGCTACAACATGAACATCCTGCAGGGGGTGAACTCGCCAGAGCCCTTCTGCGTCAGCCTCAATCCCAAGGGCAAGGTGGATGAGAGCAAGGTGTTGCGCCGCTTCATCTACCACCATCCGGTGTTCAATCAGGCCTCTATTGCCGCCCAGCAGCGGCGCGCGGAGATCTGCGGCCAGCAACACACCCACTTCTGTGGTGCCTACTGGTACAACGGCTTCCATGAGGATGGGGTGCGCAGCGCGCTGGATGTCGCCAGGCGCTTCGGAGCCGAGCTATGAACGGCGCCACCGTGGCCACCGAACATGAGGGTGCCGACGAACTGTCTGGCGTCACCAGCGCCATCTGGCTGGGCTCGGTGCGCCACCGCCGTTTTGCACCGCGGGCTCACGCCTTCTCCTACAGCCTTTTTATGCTGGGACTGGATCTCGACGAACTGCCGCAGCTCGATCAGGGGCGCTGGTTCGGGGTGGAGCGGGCTGGGTTGCTCTCGTTTCACCGCCATGACTATCTCAAGGGGAGTGAGGGAAGCCTCAAGCAGGCGGTGTGGCAGAAGGTGAGCGAGCTGGGTGGCGATGCCGAGCCCGAGGGGCGGGTACTGCTGCTCGGCAATGTGCGCTGTCTGGGGTTCTACTTCAGCCCGGTCAACTTCTACTTCTGCTACCGGCAGGGCGAGGCACGCTATCTGCTGGCAGAGGTGTCGAACACCCCCTGGAACGAGCGTCACTACTACCTGCTCGATCTGGCGGCGCTGGCGCCCCATGACAAGGATTTTCACGTCTCCCCCTTTATGGGGCTGGCGATGCGTTATCACTGGCGGATCAGGCCGCCCGCACAGGAGACACTGATCCACATCGAGAGTCATCCCGTATCCGGTGAAGCCAAGCTGTTTGACGCAACCCTGGCGCTCACTCGCGAACCCTTGTCGCGCAAGGGGCTGGTAGCCCTACTGGCCCGCTGGCCATGGATGACCATGAAGGTGCTGCTCGGGATCTACTGGCAGGCCCTGCGTCTATTTATCAAACGAACCCCGATTTTTACCCATCCGGAGAGCCGCTAATGGAACTTGCTCAATCAACCCTCTCTGCCTCTTTCATCGACAAGGGGGCAAGACAACTGCTGCTCAATCTGCTGGGTCGCCTCGAACATGGCCAACTGCTGCTGCGGGATGGCGGTGAGCGCCACAGTTTTGGCGTCGCGGGCACCGATCTGCATGCCGAACTGGTGGTGCAGGATCCGGCCTTCTATCGTCGCCTGCTGCTGGGGGGCAGTATTGCCGCCGGAGAAACCTGGGTGGAGGGGCTCTGGACCAGCCCGGATCCGGTGGCGCTGGTGCGGTTGCTGGCCCGCAACCTGACCCTGCTCGACTCCCTCGAGCGGCGCTTAGGCTGGCTCAGTTTCCCCTTCAACAAGGTGCGCCACTGGCTTAATCGCAATACCCTGACCGGCTCGCGTTCCAACATCGCCGCCCACTACGATCTCGGCAATACCCTCTATCAGGGTTTTCTCGACAGCCATATGCAGTACTCGAGCGCCATCTATCCGAGCGCCGAGGCCACTCTGGAAGAGGGACAGCAGGCCAAGCTGCGCACCATCTGCGAGCGACTGGCGCTGGGGCCTGACGATCATCTGCTGGAGATCGGCACTGGCTGGGGCGGCCTAGCCGTCTATGCCGCCCGCCACTATGGCTGCCGGGTGACCACCACGACCATCTCCCGGGCCCAGCATGACTACGCCAAGGAGTGGATTGCGCGGGAGGGGCTGGGGGATCGCATCACCTTGCTGCTGGAGGATTACCGCAAGCTGGAGGGCACCTATGACAAGTTGGTCTCCATCGAGATGATCGAGGCGGTAGGGCACGCTTTCCTGCCCGACTATTTCCGCCAGCTGTCGCGGCTGCTCAAGCCCGGTGGCCGTCTGCTCATCCAGGCCATCACCATCGCCGATCAGCGCCATGCCCAGTATCTGCGCGGGGTTGATTTCATCCAGCGCTACATCTTCCCCGGTGGCTGCCTGCCGAGTGTCTCCCAGATGGCGGGGCTGCTGGCGCGGGAGACCGACATGCAGCTGGTGCGGTTGCACGATCACGGCCATCACTATGCCCGCACCCTGGCTCACTGGTGCGATCGCTTTCTGGCGTTGGCGCCCGAGCTGCCCAAGCTCGGTTACAGCCAGGATTTCATCCGGCTGTGGCACTTCTACTTCGCCTATTGCGAGGGGGGATTCTGGGAGCGCACCATCAGTCTGGTGCAGTTGGAGGCCGCCAAGCCGGGGCCTGCTGGCTGGTCGGGTGATGTGCCAGTAAGCGGTCACTGACCATGTGGCAGTGGGCTCACCTGCTGGGGTTCAACCTCTACTGGTTGCTGGCGGTGAAGTGGCAGCAGCCGGGCCCGCTGCTGGCAATGTTGCTGCTGCACTTTCTCTTCTCACCCAGCCGCCTGCGTGACTGGCGTCTGATCCCCATCGCGGTTGCTGGCTGTCTGCTGGATGTCCTGCTCTGGCAGCTCGGCCTGTTCCGGTTCCCGTCCGGTTTTCCCCTCTGGTTGGTGCTGCTCTGGCTCGGTTTTGCCCTGACGCTGGCCCACGGTATGCGCTGGCTGCTGCGCTTGCCTCGCTGGCAGCAGGCGCTGTTTGGCGTATTTGGCTGTGCCTCCTCCTATGTGGCGGGGGCTGCCATGGGGGCAGTAAACTTACCCTGGGGCATCTGGATCAGTACGGCGCTGCTGGCAGTGATCTGGATGTGGTGGTTACCCGTACTCCTGTGGGTAATGGTCAAGCTGGAGGGTGAGTCATGACAAACACCTTTTCGACCGACTCGTTGCTTTTTTCTAAATGGACCAAAGAGAGCCAGCATGAGCTGACTGATCGATTCTATCTGGTGGTTGCCTGCCAGCGGGATGCGCAGGGGCGGCTGGTGCAGGTGGTGATGCAGGATATCAACACCCTGCAAGAACAGGAGATGGACTGGCATGAACTGGAAGACCCCAACCACTGGCATATGGGGTGGAATTAACCCGCTACTGCTGGCGTTTACGCTCTTGGCTGCAACCGCAGTGCAGGCTTCTGCCGCCCCCTGGCAGCAGCTGCGCCCGGTCGGGCAGGGGGAGATGAACTGGCTCTGGTTCAAGCTCTACGATGCCACCCTCTACAGTGAAAGCGGGCGCTATCAGCCCGGTCACTATCCGCAGGCACTGACACTCATCTATGCCAGAGCCATCGAGCGGCAAGATCTGCTGAGCGCTACCGCCGCCGAGTGGCAGCGGCTCGGTCTTGGCTCTGACGCCGAGCGTCAGCGCTGGCTCGGCCAGCTCGCAGCACTCTGGCCCGATGTGCAGGCAGGCGACAAGCTCACCTTCTATGTCGACAAGGGCGGGGCAGGCCACTTCTGGTGGCAGGAAAAACCCCTCGGCACTCTGGCCGATCCGCAATTCTCGGACGCTTTTCTCGCCATCTGGCTGGCTGACAACAGCCGCGATCCCGCCCTGACCCGCCGCCTGCGTGGCCAACCCTGAACATGGAGTCTTTGATGTCCTTCTATCGTGCATACCGCTGGTTGCTGTTGCTCCCCTTTTTGCTGCTGAGCGGCTGTGGTGCCAGTCTCGATGACTATCGGGGGCAGGGGCCAAACTGGGATCTCGCCCGTTTCTTCAACGGCAAATTGGTGGCTCACGGCCTGGTGACCGACCGCAGCGGCGAAGTGACCAGTCGCTTTCGGGTCGAGATGATGGGTCGTTGGAAGGATGGCAAGGGAGAGCTGTTCGAGCAGTTCTACTTTGACGATGGCCGCCAGCAGACCCGTACCTGGTATCTGAGCAAGGGGGTTGACGGTCACTGGCGAGGTACTGCTTCCGATGTGGTGGGAGAGGCGGTGGGTAAAAGCCAAGGGTTCGCCCTCAACTGGCGTTATCAGCTCGATCTGGCGCTACCGGATGGCGAGGTGGTGCGGGTGAGCTTCGATGACTGGATGTACCTGCTGGACGAAGAGCGTCTGATCAATCGTGCCGAGATCAGCAAGTTCGGTATCCATCTGGGTGAGGTGATCCTCTATATCGAACGTCAGCCCTGACCGTTAACGCAAGATAACGGCCAGTAAAAAGCGCGCCGATGACGCGCTTTTGTTTACCGAAAAACCAGAGTCATCAGATGATGCGGTTCTCTTCCAGCATCTTGCGACGGGCCTCTTCCTGGGCCATCTTCTTCTTGCGGTTGTCGCAGGGTTCCGGGCAATCGCACTCTTTCTCGATGCCGACACTACCCAGACCGCCACAGGAGCCGGAGATGGTCTTCTTCTGGAAGATGTAACCGATAGCCATGGCGGCTATCACCAGCATGAATACCCCAAAGGTGATCAGAAATATCTGCATCTCTACCTCTTACTTCTTGACCAGATAGGGCTTGAAGGCATCGGAGTAAGCCTCTTCAAAGCCGTTGTCGGTCTTGGTGATCACGAAGATCGCCAGGCCGCGCTCGTTGGCATAGGCCAGGCTCTTCTCGGTCCCCATCACCATAAACACGGTGGCCAGCCCGTCTGCGGTCATGCAGGAGGGGTGGATCACGGTGACCGATACCAGACGGTGCTGGATCGGCTTGCCGCTGCGCGGATCTATGGTGTGGGAGAAGCGCTGACCATCCAGTTCATAGTAGTTGCGGTAATCGCCGGAGGTGGCCACCCCGTTGTCACCGGGCACGATCACCTCTTGCACCGTGCCGGTGCCTGCGGTGGGCTTCTCGATGGCCACGCGCCAGGGGTGACCCTTGCCGTTGACGCCATTGATCCGCAGCTCGCCGCCAATCTCCACCAGATAGTTGCGCGCACCCAGTGACTCCAGATACTCGGCTACCTTGTCCACACCAAAGCCCTTGGCGATGGCGGAGAGATCGACGTAGAGATCCGGAATGTCTTTTTGCAGGGTGTCGGCATCCACCGAGGTGATGACGTGCAGGTTGCCCAGACCGGTCTTCTGGCGAGTCTGGGTGATCAGCTCATCGGAAGGGACCTTGGTCGGCTTCTTGTCCGGGCCAAAGCCCCACAGATTGACCAAGGGGCCAACGGTGACGTCCAGCGCCCCCTGGCTCTCACGGCCAATGTGAATGGCCTCTGTGACGACCCGTGCGGTATCGCGGGAGACCACTACCGGTTTGTTGTCACGGCTCTGGTTGAAGCGCGACAGTTCGGAATCGGGGCGATAGGTCGACATCTGGTCGTTGACCCGCTCCAGCAACACATCCACCTCAGCTTGAAGCTTGGCCGGATCGCTGATGGCGCTGTCCGCCACCTTGATGGAGTAGTAAGTGCCCATGGTGCTGCCGGTGATGTGGATCTCCGGTTTGGATTGGACCGTCTCCTGACCGCACCCAGTCAAGAAAAAGGCTAGCCCGAAGGCTAGCCAGGTCTTTACAACACTGTGCATGGATTAACCACCAAAGTCATCCAACAGGATGTTTTCGTCTTCAACGCCCAAGTCTTTGAGCATGTTGATGACGGCAGCGTTCATCACCGGAGGTCCACACATGTAGAACTCGCAATCTTCCGGTGCTTCGTGGTTCTTGAGATAGTTCTCGTAGAGCACGTTGTGGATGAAGCCGGTGTAGCCGTCCCAGTTGTCTTCCGGTTGCGGATCAGACAGGGCGACGTTCCAGGTGAAGTTCTCGTTCTCGGCGGCGAGCATGTCAAAGTCTTCGACATAGAACATTTCGCGCTTGGAACGGGCACCGTACCAGAAGCTCATCTTGCGCTTGGACTTCAGGCGACGCAGCTGGTCGAAGATATGGGAACGCATCGGCGCCATACCTGCACCACCACCGATGAATACCATTTCGGCATCGGTGTCTTTGGCGAAGAACTCACCGAACGGACCGGAGATAGTCACCTTGTCGCCAGCCTTCAGGCTGAAGATGTAGGAGGACATCTGTCCCGGAGGGGCAGTCCAGTTGCTGGGCGGCGGGGTCGCGATACGCACGTTCAGCATGATGATGCCGAACTCTTCCGGATAGTTGGCCATGGAGTAGGCACGGATGATTGGCTCATCGACCTTGGACTCCAGCTCAAAAATCTTGAAGCGATCCCAGTCACCGCGATACTCCTCGGGAATATCGAAGTTCTTGTAGTGCACGTGGTGAGCCGGGGCTTCAATCTGGATATAACCACCGGCGCGGAACGGCACGCTCTCGCCATCGGGGATCTGCAGCTTGAGCTCCTTGATGAAGGTGGCCTTGTTATCGTTGGAGATAACAGTACATTCCCACTTCTTCACCCCGAAGATCTCTTCCGGCAGTTCGATATCCATGTCGGAGCGAACGGTAACCTGACAGGCCAGACGCTCGCCATGACGGGCTTCGCCCTTGCTGATGTGATCCAGTTCGGTCGGCAGAATGTCGCCGCCACCGGATTTCACCCGTACCTTGCACTGGCCGCAGGAGCCACCGCCGCCACAGGCGGAGGAGACGAAGATACCGCTGCCAGCCAGCACGCCGAGCAGCTTGCCACCGGCCGGGCTGGTCACAGCCTTGGCCGGGTCACCATTGATGCTGATTGTCACGTCGCCCGCGGTCACCAGCTTGGACTTGGCGAACAGAATGACTGCCACCAGTGCCAGCAGGATCACGGTAAACATGACCACACCCAAAATAATTTCCATCTATCGTTCCTTTCTGATTGCAGGAAAGCCGATTACAGGGAGATACCAGAGAAGGACATGAAGCCCAGCGCCATCAGACCGGCGGTGATGAAGGTGATGCCCAGACCGCGCAGGCCTTCCGGAACATCGGAATACTTCATCTTCTCGCGGATACCAGCCAGCGCAACGATCGCCAGCATCCAGCCTGCCCCTGAACCCACACCGTAGACCACAGACTCCATGAAGTTGTAGTCACGCTGCACCATGAAGGAGACGCCACCGAAGATGGCGCAGTTCACGGTGATGAGCGGCAGGAAGATACCCAGCGCGTTGTAGAGTGCCGGGAAGTACTTGTCCAGCGCCATCTCCAGGATCTGTACCAGTGCTGCAATCACACCGATGAAGGTGATGAAGCTCAGGAAGCTCAGATCCAGGCCGGATACCAGAGCGCCATCTTTAAGCACGTAGTTGTAGATCAGGTTGTTGGCAGGAACCGCGATGGTCTGCACCACAATAACGGCAATACCCAGACCCATGGAGGTCTTTACCTTCTTGGACACCGCCAGGAAGGTACACATCCCCAGGAAGAAGGAGAGTGCCAGGTTTTCGATGAAGATCGATTTAATCAACAGACTCAGATAGTGTTCCATACCTTAATCCTTCGCCTCCACCTGCTTGGGATCCTTGGTGCGCACGCCCCAAATGATCAGACCAATGATGAAGAATGCACTCGGCGGCAGCAGCAGCAGGCCGTTGGGCACATACCAGCCACCGTTGTTCACCAGTGGCAGCAGCTCGATGCCGAACCAGGTGCCGGAGCCCAGCAGTTCACGCACGGTCGCAACGCTCAGCAGAATGGCGCCATAGCCCAGACCGTTGCCGATACCATCCAAGAAGGAGGGCAGCGGGGCACTCTTCATGGCGTACGCTTCAGCGCGGCCCATTACGATACAGTTGGTGATGATCAGACCCACGAAGACCGACAGTTGCTTGGAGATGTCATAGGCGTACGCCTTGAGCACCTGGTCAACCACGATAACCAGTGAGGCGATGATCGCCATCTGTACGATAATCCGGACGCTGTTCGGGATCTGGTTGCGGATCAGGGAGATGAACAGGTTTGAGAAGGCGGTGACCGCCATGACCGCGAGGGTCATTACAAACGCAGTTTTCATCTGGCTGGTAACCGCCAGTGCAGAACAGACACCCAGCACCTGCAAGGCGATGGGGTTGTTACCCAGCACAGGCGTCAACAGCAACTTCTTCATTTCGCTCTTGTCAGCCATTGTTGATTTCTCCTGCACGAACCTTGGCCAGGAAAGGACCAAAGCCCTTGGGACCCATCCAGAAGTCGAAGGTATGCTGTACACCGTTACCGGTCAGAGTGGCACCGGAGAGACCATCGATCTCGTGCTCGGAGCCCGCCGGAGCATGGCCCTTGATGACGCGCAGCGCCGGCATGCCATTCTGGTCGAACAGTTTCTTGTCCTTGAACAGCGCCTGCCAGGCCGGGTTTTCGATCTCGCCACCCAGACCCGGGGTTTCACCGTGGTCATAGTAGGTGATGCCCTTGATGGTCTGGCCATCAGCGGCAACGGCGACGAAGGCATACATGGTCGACCACAGACCCTGACCGTAGATGGGCAGGATGATGCTGTCGATCTTGCCTTCGGCATCCTTGGCGAAGAATACCGGGATCTGCTTGGAGATCTGACGCAGGCTGGCCTTGTCGTCAGCGGCGGCAAGACGGATGCTGCGGGCCGGATCTTTGGCTGCTTGCTTGGTGTCGAAGTTGTCGGCATCGCCGTCAACAAAGTCACCGGTCGCCAGATCCACCAGACGCGCTTCGATCTTCTCGCCATACAGTTTGGCCAGGTCGCGCTTGGCCACTTCGCTCACATCCACACCGGCTACGGCGAGAATGTTGCTCTGCTTGTCCAGCGCCTTGTTTTCCTGCTGGGTAGAACGCAGGCCCACAGCGGCAACGGATACCACGATGGAACAGGCCAGACAGAGGCCGGTGACCACGCTGACGGTGCCGAGGGTTGAATCTTTATTAAACGCCACGAGCAATCCTCCGCTTGATGTTTGCCTGAGCGACGAAGTGGTCAAACAGGGGAGCAAACAGGTTCGCAAACAGAATGGCCAGCATCATGCCTTCCGGGAACGCAGGGTTGACCACGCGAACCAGCACGACCATTACGCCGATCAGGGCGCCGTACCACCACTTGCCTTTGTTGGTAAAGGCTGCGGAGACAGGGTCGGTTGCCATGAAGGCCATACCGAAGGCGAAGCCACCCAGTACCAGATGCCAGTGCCACGGCATGTTGAACATGGGGTTGGTATCGGAACCGATGACGTTGAACAGCAGGGAGGTGGCGATCATACCGATCATCACGCCGGCGATGATACGCCAGGAGGCGATGCGCATGTAGACGATCATGGCGGCACCCAGCAGGATCATCAGGGTAGAGACTTCACCGATGGAACCCGGCAGGTTACCCAGGAAAGCGTCCATCCAGCTGATAGCCTGGCCGGTTGCACCGTTGATCAGCGCCATCTGGCCGCCTTGGGCCCACTGGCTCAGGGCAGTCGCGCCGGAGAAGCCGTCAACGGCAACCCACACGGCGTCACCGGAGATCTGGCCAGGGTAGGCGAAGAACAGGAACGCACGACCAGCAAGCGCCGGGTTCAGGAAGTTCTTGCCGGTACCACCGAACACCTCTTTGGCCATCACCACACCGAAGGTGATACCCAGCGCAGCTTGCCACAGGGGCAGCTCGGGCGGCACGATCAGGGCAAACAGAATGGAGGTCACGAAGAAGCCTTCGTTGATCTCGTGTTTGCGCACCATGGCGAACAGCACTTCCCAGAAACCACCGACAAAGAAGACGGTGATGTAGATCGGGAAGAAGTGGGTGGCGCCGATCAGCATCTTGCTGCCGATACCGGCTACAGCCGGATCGAGGGAGGCGCCCAGCATGGTAGCCAGGGCATATTGCCAGCTGCTGGCACCAGCAGCCGAGCCCATGTGGGCAATGGCGGCAATCGCCTGGTTACCAACGTTGTACATGCCCCAGAACATGGCCGGGAACACGGCCAGCCACACCATGATCATCATGCGCTTCAGATCGAGCGCATCACGAACGTGGGAGGCGTTGCGGGTAACGCTACCCGGGGTGTAGAACAGGGTGTACGCCGCTTCGAACAGGGCATAGTACTTGGCGTACTTTCCACCCGGTTCGAAGTGGTGTTCCATATTTTCAAGAAGTTGCTTGAAACTCATCGCTTAACCTTCCAGTTCAATCTTGGTCAGGCACTCACGCAAGATCGGGCCGTACTCTGTCTTGCCGGGGCAGACAAAGGTACAGAGCGCCAAATCTTCCTCATCCAGCTCCAGGCAGCCCAGTGCTTGCGCACCGTCGGTATCGCCGGAGACCATGTCCCGCAGCAGCAGGGTCGGCAGGATGTCGAGTGGCATCACCCGCTCATAGTTGCCGATAGGCACCATGGAACGGTCACTACCGTTGGTAGTGGTGGTGAAGTTGATCAGCTTGCCCTTCATCAGATGAGAGAGGGTGGTACGGGTGATAGAGAACTTGTTGGCGCTGGGGTTGATCCAGCCCAGGAACTCTTTCTCGCGACCTTCACCCAGCACGCAAACCTGATTGTGGTAGCGCCCCAGGTAGTCGTGAACACCTTCGGCTTTGGCACCACTCAGGATAGAACCGGAGATGATACGGTTTTCGTCGGCACGCAGCTCATTGTTGGTGAGCTGACTGATGCAGGCGCCCAGACGGGTACGCAGCAGACGCGGCTTGAGCACGTTCGGGCCAGCCAGCGCGATCACCTTGTCAGTGAAGATCTGACCGGTGGTGAACAGCTTGCCGAATGCAATCACATCCTGATAGTTGATGTGCCACTGCACCTTGGTGCTGCTGACCGGATCCAGGAAGTGGATATGGGTACCCGGCAGACCGGCAGGGTGCGGACCAACGAAGATCTCTTCCTTGACCTGAGCCAGCGGAGAGTGGGGCAGACTGCCTTCGCCTTTACAGACGTAGACGGCGCCGTCGGTCAGGCGGGTCAATACGGCCAGACCATCGAGGAAGGCCTGCGGCTGTTCCTTGATAATCAGCTCGGCATCGGCTGCCAGCGGGTTGGTGTCCATTGCAGTTACAAAGATGGCGCGCGGGGCAGACGCTACCGCGGGGACTTTGCTGAACGGACGGGTACGCAACGCAGTCCACTGACCTGATGCGACCAGGATCTCTTGCACCTTGCTGCGCTCGAGCTTGGCCAGCTCGGCAGAGGCAAAATGCTCAAACGTCACCTGTTCATCGGAACCGTCGAGGTCGATGACCACAGACTGGAGAACACGTTTGGCACCACGGTTGATCTCTGAAACCACACCGGTGGCAGGAGCTGTGAATTTAACGCCCGGATTCTTCTTGTCTTCAAAAAGATCCTGACCTTTGATGACGCGATCACCTACTTTGACGAACATAGTAGGTCGCATCCCCACAAACTCCTCGCCCAGTGTCGCAACACGGGTGATGGCGGGGCCATCGTAGATTACTTGCTCTGGCGCACCCAGCACGGGGATGTCCAGTCCTCTTTTGATTGTAATCATACTTACTTGCACTACCGTTACGGGAGAGGTTGGTTAGCGCCGAGAAATACATCACGACGGGTGGTTGAATGAGTCGGTGTTGTGGTTGCGCCAGGTGGGCAGGCTCAACAATTATTCAACATGCAGGCTCACTCAAAAGCGCTTGAGTTTACCACTTAAGGTGCATTTTCTGCCATGCCAAATGGGCAAAATCCCCGTGCCATCACAAAATTAACCTGCAATGAATAAGCCCCTGACACCTTGTAAGTAGTGGTTTTAAAGGTTTTTTTATTTCGATACCTCGATGGGGGTATTTGCCGTTGTCTCCACTATCAGCAAAAAGCCTTGATGCCGAAATATACCCCCTTGGATGTAGCCTTTTCGGGGCCAATGGGGGAAATTTGTTTAATTTTTGTTGGCAGGTTCTCGAGGGGAATCCTATGGTACAACCGGTTTCAGGAGAGTGACGGTTTGCCAACGCAGCTCGGGGTGCGCGGGGCGTGGCCTTTTTCCTGCCACTCGCTCTCTGTGTAGGTATGCAGTGCCAGTGCATGAACGGCACCGGCCAGCTCATCGGCCAGCACCGCATTGACCTGACGATGACGGGCCAGCAGCCGCAGCCCTGCAAATTGCTCGCTGACGATCACCACCTTGAAGTGGCTTTCAGATCCCGGTTCCACACGGTGCATGTGGCTCTCGTTGATCACCTCCAGCACGGAGGGGGAGAGGGCGGCGGTCAGCTTGGCTTCAATCAGTTGTTGGATGGTCATCGGATTGGCTTCCAGAGTGAATGTCTGGCCATTCTATCGGCAGTCGCGGGATGGAATAAGCCCCCGTAAGAGGGAAATCACCCGTCAGTTGCCCCCTTGATGCGCATCGAACTGGTGAAATTCCTGCTCCTCGCTAGAATAGCGCCACTTTGCGTCGCCCCTGGCGCCTGTATACACGAATCAAGCCGAGGTTGGACTCTTCCTATGCAAACCCTTCTCGACACTCCCCATTGCCAGCTCACGCTCTACCGCTATCCGCGCCAGAGTCAGGAGACTCTGCAAGCCTGGGATGCGGCTGACGAATACCTGATCAACACCCTGGCGGAGTCTCCCCTCGAGCAGGCGGGCCCCGTCATCATCATGAATGACGGTTTTGGCGCGCTGGCCGCCTATCTGCATCCGCACTCCCCCTGCTGCGTCACCGACTCCTACATCAGTGAGCGGGCGACCCTGGCCAATCTGGCCGAAAACGGACTGGATGCAGGCGGGATCCGCTTGCAGGATGCGCTGGCGCCGCTGCCCGATGCCCCTGCGCTGGTGGTGATCAAGGTCTCCAAATATCAGGCACTGCTGGAGCAGCAACTGCTGGCATTGCGTGCGGTGGTGACACCGGCAACCCGCGTTATCGCTGCCGGCAAGGCGAAGGATATTCATACCTCCACCCTCAAGTTGTTCGAGAAGTATCTGGGGCCTACCCGTACCTCGCTGGCCTGGAAGAAGGCGCGCCTCATTCACTGCGAGCCGCAGGCAGAACGTCCCGCGCTGGCCAACCCCTTCCCGACTGTCTGGCCGCTGGAGGGGAGTGGCATGCTCATCCACAACCATGCCAACGTCTTCTCGCGCACCAGTCTCGATATTGGTGCCCGCTTTATGCTGGACAACCTGCCCATCCACAGTGCCCGCAAGGTGATCGATCTGGGCTGTGGCAACGGGGTGCTGGGTCTGTCGCTGCTCGCCAAAGACAGCGAGGTGGAGGTGACCTTTATCGATGAATCCTATATGGCGGTCGCCTCGGCACAGCTCAACGTCGAGCACAATCTGCCCGATGCACTGCCGCGCGCCCGTTTTATGGTCAATAACTGTCTCGACGGGGTGGCGGTCGGCTCGGCGGATCGGATCCTCTGCAACCCTCCTTTCCATCAGCTGCAGGCGATCACCGATCATATCGCCTGGCAGATGTTCAGCGATGCGCACCGGGTGTTGCCTCAAGGGGGTGAACTCTGGATAGTAGGCAACCGTCATCTGGACTATCACAACAAACTCAAGCGCTTGTTTGCCAACGCACAAGTCGTTGCGTCGAACAGCAAATTCGTTATTTTGAAAGCCATCAAACGCTAAAGCCAAAGGAAACCATGATGAAAAAGTCACTCTTGCTGCTGGCCGCCCTGATGCTGGGAGGGTGTGCCACTCATTGGCCGGAGACAGCGCTGCTCAATCCGCAGGTGATCCCCGCCAACCAGCAATACTACTCTGGCAATCGCATCACCATGGAAGGGGTAGACAAGCGTGAGGCTGCCTACGTCTTCTCCATCAAACATAAAGAGAAAGCACCCGTGTTGGTCAACAGCGAGCGTCCACTCAACCTGCTGATGGCCGAGCGGCTGGCCGAAGGGCTGCGCAGCCAGGGTCTGGAAGTGGGCAACAGTGGCACCACCAACCTGACGCTGGTGATCTCCAACGCCGCAGTCAATGTGGAAGAGAAGACCTTTACCTATGTCACCAAATCCCGCGTCAGCCTGCAGGTGATCGCCGATTTCCAGGGCAACCGTCTGACCAAGCAGTTCAACATGTCCTCCAGCAAGGAGAGCCCGAGCGAGCCAAGCATGGCCGACCTGGAGTCTACACTGAACCTGCAACTGGGTAGCGTGCTGCAGCAGATCATGGCGGATGATGCGCTGCGCGGTTACCTGAAAGGTCAACCGAACGGTGCAGGGGTCTGATGATGAAAAAACTCTGGTTGCTGGCCATGCTGATCGCTCCGCTGGCGTTCGCGGGCCCGAAAGTCAGAATGGAGACCAACCACGGCAATATCGTGGTGGAGTTGGCGTCCAAGCAGGCGCCCCAGACGGTGAAGAACTTCCTGCGCTACGTGGCTGATGGCAGCTATGACGGCAGTATCTTCCACCGGGTGATCCAGGATTTCGTGGTGCAGGGTGGGGGTTACAACCAGCAGTTCCAGCAGTTGCCGACTTATGAGCCTGTGGTCAACGAGTCGCGTGGCGGTCTGCCCAACAAGCGTGGCTCCATCGCCATGGCTCGCACCCAGGCGGTCGACAGCGCTACTCGCCAGTTCTACTTCAATCTGGTCGACAACAATAACCTCAACGCCGGTGGCTCTGCGGGTTATACCGTGTTCGGTCAGGTGGTTCAGGGGATGGAGGTGCTGGACAAACTGGCTCAGGTACAGACCGGTTACAGCCCCATTCTGCGCGCCAACGATGTGCCGACCAGTCCCATCATTCTGAAGAAGGTGGTCTTGCTGGCAGAAACTCCGGCAGACAAGAAAGTCGACAAGAAAGCGGGCAAGTAACTCTCGCCGGACGCGGTTCGTCACCTCGCCCTCGTCAGGCCACAATACAAGGCTCATCCCGTTCAGGATGGGCCTTTTCTCTATCCGGACTTCTTTTGCCTATCTCTTTGCTCGCCTTGGCTATCTGCCATCAACCTGCCAAAATGACGCACTTTTCCAAAGTCGTCAGGTAGTTGAACATGATCCGCAAACCAAGCTGGAGAGAGTCCCTCGCCGTCTATCTCGAATTTCGGGTGTTTATTCTCTTTGCCATGGGTTTTTCATCGGGTCTGCCGCTGCTGCTGGTGTTCGGTACCCTCTCATTCTGGTTGCGCGAGGCCGATGTCAGCCTGACCGATATCGGCTATATGAGCTGGGTGGCGCTCGCCTATGGCTTTAAATGGTTGTGGTCGCCGCTGGTAGATCGCATGCCGCTGCCGTTGCTCTCCACGCTGCTGGGGCGTCGCCGCAGCTGGATGTTCTTCTCCCAGCTGTTGATTGCCGCCGCGCTGGTCGGCATGGCGTTCTGCGATCCCAAGACCGAGCTGGCCCAGCTGGCGATGTTTGCCCTGCTGGTGGCCTTTGCCTCGGCGACTCAGGATATCGTTATCGACGCCTATCGCATCGAATCTGCTCCCGAGCGGCTACAGGCGGCGATGGCGGCCTCCTACATGACCGGCTACCGACTGGCGATGATCATGGCGGGCGCCGGTGCGCTGGCGCTGGCAGCCTGGTTTGGCAGCAATAGTGGCTATGACTATCGTGGCTGGCAGATTACCTATCTGGTGATGGCGGGTCTGATGTCACTCGGGGTCATCACCACGCTGTTTTGCCATGAGCCGGATATCGATCTGGCCGAGCAGGGTAAACAACAGGCCGAACGCAAGGCGCAGCTCCTGGAAAAAGGGTGGCCTGCTTTGCTGGCGAGTGCGGGGGCCTGGGGCTATGAGGCGGTCTGGTGTCCGTTCGCCGACTTCTTTCGTCGCTATGGTAGCTCGGCGCTGCTGATCCTGGCTCTGATCGCCTGCTATCGGGTTGCCGATGTGGTGATGGGGGTGATGTCCAACAGCTTCTATGTGGATATGCAGTTCAGCAAGACTGAGGTTGCGACCATTACCAAGGTGTTTGGCGTCATCATGACGCTGGTGGGCGCTGCGCTGGGGGGCGTGCTGGTGATGCGCTTCGGCACGCTGCGCATCCTGTTCTTGGGGGCGCTGCTCACCGCCAGCACCAACCTGTTGTTTGCCCTGCTCAATCAGGTTGGTCACAACCTGGAGCTGCTGACCCTGATCATTTCCCTCGACAACCTCAGTGCCGGTATCGCGACCGCGGCCTTCGTGACCTATCTCTCCAGCCTGACCAATGTGGCATTTTCGGCCACTCAGTACGCCCTGTTCAGCTCGGTAATGTTACTGCTACCCAAGTTGCTGGCCGGTTTTTCCGGACAGGTTGTGGAGCAGATTGGCTACAGTGCCTTCTTTGTCGGAACCAGTTTATTGGGCTTGCCCGTGTTGTTGTTGATTGTGCTTGTCGCCAGAAAAGGGAGTGAGTTGCTCTCAACGGCTGACAAATAGCAAGCGTTTGCGTAGAATCGGGGGTGATTAGATTCACACTTCCGGATAAAGTTCCCGAGAAGTTGTTTCACCCCCAATTTTATTTGATTAGAATCCCTCTCGCTCCTTGTGGGCAGGCTACGGAAAACCTCAACTAACGCACAAGAGACCAATAAAATGGCCAAATTTACCAAGACTCTGATCGCTGCCGGTCTGCTGGCTGCTGCCGCTACCCCGGCCTTCGCTGCTGACTACAGCGGTGATATCCACAAGAATGACTACAAGTGGATGCAGTTCAACGTAATGCACACCATCGACCAGCGCCCTTTCACCACCGGTGAAGAGGACTACAACGATACCTATTTTGAAATGGAATTCGGTGGTCGCTCCGGCCTGTTTGATCTGTACGGCTATGTCGACGTATTCGATATTTTCGACTCCCGCCACAGCAACAAACACCATGGTCAGAATCTGTTCATGAAGTTTGCGCCGCGCATGTCTCTGGATGCTCTGACCGGTAAAGATCTCTCCTTTGGTCCTGTGCAAGAGCTCTACATTGCCAACCTGAACAACGTCGGCGACAAGCAGATGGAAAATCAGATTGGTCTGGGCGCCGATGTGATGGTTCCTTGGTTTGGCAAGGTAGGTATGAACCTGTATGCCCGTCATTCCACTGAGAACCAGTTCTTTACTGAAGAAGAAGGCGACTGGAACGGTTATCAGTTCTCCATGAACTGGTTCAAGCCCTTCTACACCTTCGGCAATGGCAGCTTTGTCTCCTACCAAGGCTATCTGGATTATCAGTTCGGTCTGGATACCCATGACCGTGCTGACCGTACCAGCGACAACCTGGCTACCTTCCACGGTATCTACTGGCACTCCGATCGCTACGCCGTCGGTTACGGCCTGAAGTACTTTATGGACGCTTATGGCACCAAAGACGGTTCCACTGCATACGATGGTACTCCTTGGAAGAGCACTGGCTTCAGCCACTACTTCTCTGTTACCTACAAGTTCTAATCAAACTTGCGGTACAAAAAACCGGAGCATTTGCTCCGGTTTTTTTATGGCCGCAATTTAGATAGCGTGGCGCGAGTCATCAAGTGCGCCACGGCTGAGTGGATAAATCAGTCGCGGAAGTTCTGGAACTGCATCGGTTGACCCAGTTCGGCGCCACGGACCAGTGCCATGGTCTCTTGCAGATCGTCACGCTTCTTGCCGGTGACACGTACTTCATCACCCTGGATGGCGACCTGTACCTTGATCTTGGAGTCCTTGATCAGCTTGACCAGCTTCTTGGCGATCTCTTTCTCGATCCCCTGTTTGAACTTGACGGTCAGGTGGAAGCGTTTGCCGGAATGAACGGAGTCACCCACTTCCATGGAGCTGTTTTCGATGTTGCGCTTGAGCAGGGCACCGCGCAGGATTTCGACCATCTGCTTGAGCTGGAAATCGGCATCGGCTTCCAGTTTTACCTCTTCCTTGTTCAACTCGAAGCTGGCTTCTACCCCACGAAAATCGAAACGGGTGGCCAGTTCACGATTGGCGTTGTCGACTGCGTTCAACACCTCGTTCATTTTGACTTCAGAGACAATATCGAATGACGGCATAGCCAAAGCTCCTCATGTTGCGTTATCGGGGGGCAAATCTACCAGAAAACGGGCAAATTTGCTGATTTTGATGAGGTTGCTCTGCTAGAATCCCCTGCGCACAGGACGGGTGGACCCGTTAGTGTCCACCAGCGACATCTTCACTTATCCCCGGTAACAGGTTGAGAGGATTGCAACCCTTACCCTGACAGAGTCACACCATGCCAAGCGGATTAAAAAATTCCCGACAGCCCGTTATTCCACCCGTTACTCCGAAGTGGTCACTGTTGGGTTGTGGCGCCCTCGGCGGCGTTTTTGCCTCCCTGCTGACCCAGAGTGGTCAATCCACCCGTGTCTTGTTGCGCGAACATCATAAGTCCACGCTCCATCCGGGGATCGATTTCACCTCGCTGGAGGGGCATGTCCAGCTGCTCAATATCGAGCGCGGATTTGTCAGCAAACCCGGCAAGATCCAGCGTCTGCTGGTGATGACCAAGGCCAGTCAGGTGATTGCCGCACTGACACCGCTTGTGAGCAATCTGGATGCCGGCGTGCCAATCGTGCTGCTGCACAACGGGATGGGCATTGCCGAGCAGGTGGTCGAGATGTTCCCGCACAATCCGGTGATTGCCGGTGTCACCAGCCATGGCGCCATGCAGTGCGGCCATTTTGTCTTCCGTCATACTGGCAAGGGGGAAACCTGGCTTGGCCCGATCAACGATGCCGCCAAGGCCCATGCCGCGCTCGCGGACGAGCTGGCGCTGGCACTGGGTCAGGCTGGTTGGGATGAGCAGGTATTGACGCGCCAGTGGCAAAAGCTTGCCATCAACTGTGCCATCAATCCCCTGACGGCCCTCTACAAGTTGAAAAATGGCGAGCTGGCTGGCCCCCGTTTTGCCGATGCCCTGCAGCAGATCTGCGTGGAAGTGGCGGATGTGATGTGTGCCGAAGGAGTTGCGACCACGGCAGAGGAGTTGCAACGTCGGGTGATGACAGTGGTGGAACTGACCGCTGACAATTACTCCTCCATGCATCAGGATATGGAGCTGGGACGCGAGACCGAGATTGAGGCCATCACCGGCTTCCTGCTGGCCAAGGCAGCCCGGCATGGCATCGCCGTACCGGTCAATCAGGGTCTCTATCAGGCAATCAAAGAGAAGAGTCAGGCCGTCTGATCTTCTACATGGCAGAGCAAGCTGCAAGGAGGCGAACATGAGTGTACTGGTGCTGGTGGCCCCCGGGTCGGAAGAGATAGAGACGGTCGCCATTGTCGATACCCTGGTGCGCGCCAGCATCGAGGTGGTGCTGGCCTCTTGCTGCCCTGCCGGATCCCGGCAGGTAAAAGCGTCGCGCGGGGTACAGCTGGTGGCCGATTGTCATATCGACGAGCTGACCCGTCGGGACTTTGAAGCCATCGTGGTACCCGGTGGTCTGCCCGGCAGCGAAGTGATCCGCGATACCCCGCTGGCCATCGATCTGCTCAAAGAGCAGGCCGCTCTTGGCCGCTGGCGCGCTGCCATATGCGCCGCCCCTGTGGTGCTCTTGCAACATCACGCGCTGCTGGATGGTGCCATCGTCACCTGTCATCCAGGCTTTCAGTCCCGACTACCGACATCGCAGCTGTCACATGAGCGGGTCGTCAGAGATGAGGCTCATCGCCTGATCACCAGCCAGGGGCCGGGCAGCGCCATCGAGTTTGCGCTGGAACTGGTGCGGGTGCTGCGCGGGGATGATGTGGCTACCGCCGTGGCTGGCCCTATGGTGCTGCCTTGAGCGCACTCTGCTGCAGAATCAAGCTGGCCATGCTTTGAAAAACGGGCTCCGGTCATATTGATCGGGGCCCGTTTGTTATCTGCTGTTGTCGGTCACGCCATCTTGTCCGGCTCAGTAGTCGTACTGTGAGCACTGTTTTTTGTTGTACTCAGTTTTCCAGCGTGCCAATTCTTGCTCTGTGCCGAGCTTGTCCCCTTTCTTGATGGCCTGTTCCAGTATCTCAATCCGGTCGTACAGCCAGCGGCACTCTGCCGTCGGGTTGTTCTTGCCGATGCCGGTCAACGGCAGCAAACAGAGTCCCAGCCAAAGATATTTCATCCCGAACGCTCCTTGTCATCGTGGTAGTAAAGGTCTCCTTGGAGTCTACTATTTTAGCCGCAACGAGAGAGATAGAGCTGCGGTTATCCTTGGGGTAAGATGATGCCATGTCTGTTTATTTATACAGTGGTATGCGCAAGGTCATCCATATCGACATGGACTGTTTTTTTGCCGCGGTGGAGATGCGGGACAATCCGGCCTTGCGGGAGGTGCCGCTCGCCATCGGTGGGGCCTCCGAGCGGCGTGGTGTCATCTCGACCTGCAACTATGTGGCGCGCCGGTTCGGGGTGCGCTCCGCCATGCCGAGCGCGTTGGCGAAAAAACTCTGCCCGCCGCTGGTACTGATCCCTGGGCGAATGGCGGTGTACAAGGATATCTCCCGTCAGCTCAGGGCCATTTTCCTCCGCTATACCGATCAGGTTGAACCGCTGTCGCTGGACGAGGCTTACCTCGATGTGACCCACAGTCGTTGCTGTGGCGGTAGCGCCACCCTGATGGCGCAAGAGATCCGGCAAGCCATCGTCACCGAACTGGGATTGACCGCCTCGGCCGGAGTGGCCCCCAACAAGTTTCTCGCCAAGCTCGCCTCGGAGCAGCGCAAGCCTGATGGTCTGTTTGTCATTCGTCCCGATGAAGTGGCCGAATTTGTCTGTCAGCTGCCACTCGGCAAACTGCCCGGGGTGGGGCGCAAGACCGCCGAGCGGCTGGAGGCGCAGGGGCTCTACACCTGTGAGGATGCGCGGGCCTTGTCGGCACAAGAGCTGTGCAGCCGTTTTGGCAAGCTGGGGGAGATGCTGACGACCCGGATCTGGGGACTGGATGAACAGCCGGTGCAGGCGCACCGGATCCGCAAAACCATCGGGGTGGAGACCACCCTTGCGAGCGATCTCTGTGACGAAGCCGCCTGCCTGACGGTATTGCAGCAACTGCTGCCGGAGTTGGAGCGGCGATTTCAGCTGGCGTGTCCTGCCGAGCAGGTGATGGGGCAGGGGATTAAACTCAAGTTTGCCGACTTCCACCAGACCACCGTCTATCGCAGTCAGGGTGGCTATCAGCCAGCCTTGTTCGTTCCCCTGCTCAAAGAGGGATTACAGCGGGCGCAAGGGCGTTCGGTTCGCCTGCTGGGCTTGGTGGTGGGTTTGCCAAAAGAGGGTGAAGTTAATCAACTCTCGCTGGATTTGCTGTGAGAGAGTTAAGTTTTTGTTTATAAAGTCGATAATCTATCCATATCTGTATGACGTAGGAATATTGGCATGAGCGCTCTTTCTGTCCAGGGTCGGATTACCCTGATCGCCGGTTGCTGTCTGTTGGTGACAGCCGCCGCTCTGGTTGCCTCTTCGATTTACAACGCGAACAAGATGCAACAGCAGGTGCGGCAAGCCACCATGCACGAGGCGCAGCAGTCTGCCGAAAACTGGATGAAGGCGATGGGCTCGGAGCAGGCGGCCAAGGTGACCAGCTATCTCGATGAGGCCTATTTCCGCGCCAGTTTGCTGGCGGAGAGCGTGTTGTTTCAGCGCAAGAATGCGGCTGAGAACTTTGTCCATTCGGAGGCGCTGCGCAGCGCCGTCAATCAGCAACTGCACGATGCCGTTGCCTCATCGACCAATCTGCTTGGTGTCTATGCGGTGTTCGAGCCTGATCAGCTGGATGGGGAAGACAGCAACTATCAGGGCTCAACGGCGCTGGGTTCCAACGACAAGGGGCGTTTTTCCAGTTACTGGGCATACGACAACGGCAAGATAGAGCCGGAAGTGCAGAATGAGGATGTACTGGCCGATGAGAGCCCGACCGAGGCTGGTGGCATCGAAAACGAGTGGTATCGCTGCAGTATTCGCACCCGTTCCCTCTGCCTGCTGGAGCCCTATCTGGACGATGTGGGCGATAAACAGATATTGATGACCTCGGTGACGGTCCCGCTGCTGGAGCATGAGACCTTGCTGGGGATGGTCGGGGTTGATATCTCGCTGGCCACTTTGCAGAGTCTGGTCAGTACCATGGACAAGGAGCTCTATGACGGCAAGGGCAGAATCTTGCTGGTCAGTCACGAGGGGCGTGTGGCGGGAGCCGATGAGTTCGATGTGACCATGGGGCGCGGGCTGGATCAGAAGTATCAGGGGCTGGCCAGCGAGCTGAAAGGCTGGCTCAGTCAGGGGCAGGAGCTGACTCGCTGGAGTAGCGATGGCACCTTGTTGCAGACCTTTGTCCCGGTATCCATGCGTGGCACCGACCGTAAATGGGGCATCTACATTGAATTGCCACGGGCCGTAGTACTGGCCTCGGCCCAGCAACTGCAAGATGAGCTGGCCAGTGAGGCCAATCGCAGCGTGGTCTCGCAGCTGTCGATCGGAGTGCTGATCTCGCTGGTGGCCCTGAGTTTTATCTGGTTGATGGCGCGCCAGATTGTGGCACCCATCCGCGCCGTAGTTGCCCGTCTCAAGGATATCGCCAGTGGTGAGGGGGATTTGACCCAGCGTATCGAGATCCAGCGGCAAGACGAGATCGGCGAGCTGGCCAAGTGGTTCAACAGCTTCCTCAACAAGTTGCAATCCACCATCAGTCAGGTGATTGATACCGTCTCCGGTACACGTAACAGTGCCGAGCGAGCCGCGCAGGTGGCCGAGCGCACCAGCAGCGGCATGCAGGCCCAGTATCAGGAGATCGATCTGGTGGCGACGGCATTTGAAGAGCTGAGCGCCACGGCGTTGCAGGTCTCCGGTAATGCCGGCTCGGCGGTGGCAGCCGCCAACACCACTGATGCCGCGGCGCAAGAGGGCAAATATGTCGTTGCCGACACCCAGGAGGCGATGCGCAAGCTGATGACCATCATCAACGATGCCCAGCCGGTGGTGGAGCGACTCTCCGCCAACAGCGACAACATCAACGATATTCTCACCGTGATTCAGGGAATTGCCGAGCAGACCAACTTACTGGCGCTGAATGCGGCTATTGAAGCGGCGCGGGCCGGTGAGCAGGGCCGTGGCTTTGCAGTGGTGGCCGATGAGGTGCGCAATCTGGCCGGTCGCACCCAGAATGCCATCGTCGAGATACAGACCCTGATCAGCCAACTGCAATCCGGTACCGGCGCCGTGGTCAAGGCGATCCGCGATGGTCATGGTCAGGCTGACGAGACCCTCGCCAAGGTGGATCTCTCGGTGCAGGTGCTGGAGCAGATTATCCAGTCGGTCTCCACCATCCATCAGATGAACGAGCAGATTGCCCGGGCGGCACAGGAGCAGAGCCGGGTGGCGGACGAGATCAACCGCAACGTCAGCAACATTCGCGATGTGAGCCACACCATTCGGGCCGAGGCGGCGACCTCCGCCGAAAATGGTCGCGAGCTCTCTGCGCTGGCGGACAAGCAGCAGCAGCTGGTGGGGCAGTTCAAGGTATAGAAGGGATGAAAAAAGGCGCCATCCAGCTGGAGGCGCCAAACACATTCAGATGACAGACTGGGTCAAACCGGTGAGATTTGAGCCCCTCTTCCCGCAGAGGAAGAAACACAACACCACAATCGCAGTCGAAAGACTCACTAAAAACACATGTAAACCAACACGTAGTAGAAAATGTGAGCCATATGACGACTGATTGCTGGGCGAATTATGTTTATTCACTGGTCGACCCGCAACCGACAAATTATAATGCGCCCCATTAGAAAAACTCATCGTCGGCTGGTGTCATGTCTCGTCGTTTACCCCCGCTCAATGCCCTCAAGGCGTTTGAAGCTGCGGCTCGTCACTTAAGCTTTACCCGCGCAGCAGAAGAGTTGTTTGTGACTCAGGCTGCCATCAGTCACCAGATCAAGGCGCTGGAGGAGTATCTTGGCATCAAGCTGTTCCGCCGCAAAAACCGCTCCTTGTTGCTGACCGAAGAGGGACAGGGCTATTTCCTGGATATCAAGGACATCTTTGCCTCCATCTCAGAGGCGACCGACAAGCTGCTGGCCCGCAGTGCCAAGGGGGCGTTGACTGTCAGTTTGCAGCCGAGTTTTGCCATCCAGTGGCTGGTGCCGCGGCTGGTCAAGTTCAGCGAGCGTCACCCCGATATCGATGTGCGGATCAAGGCGGTCGATCTCGATGAAGGGTCGCTCACCGATGATGTGGATGTGGCCATCTACTACGGGCGCGGCAACTGGCCTGGTCTGCGTAGTGACAAGCTGCATACCGAATACCTGATCCCCGTCTGTTCCCCCTTGCTGCTGACGGGATCCAAGCCACTGCGTACACCGCAAGATTTGACTCTTCATACCCTGCTGCACGATACCTCTCGCCGCGACTGGAAGGCCTGGTTCCGCCAGCTCGATATCGATGCCCCCAACGTCAATCAGGGGCCCATCTTCAGTCACTCCACCATGGTGATCCAGGCTGCGATCCACGGCCAGGGGGTGGCGCTTGGCCACAGCGTGCTGGCACAACCCGAGATTGAGGCCGGCCGCCTTATCTGCCCGTTCGAGCAGGTGCTGGTGAGCAAAAATGCTTTCTATCTGGTGTGCCAGGAGCAACAGTCGGATCAGGGCAAGATCGTTGCCTTCCGCGACTGGATGCTGGAGCTGGTGGAGCAGGAAGAGGCTCGTCGCAGGGCAAGGCTCGCCGATGCCTGATGTGATCCGCGAGGGGGCAATTGATGCCCCCGTTCGCATTTTGCTGGCCCACGGGGCAGGTGCAGGGATGGATCACCCCTTTCTTGTCGAGTTGTCACGCCTGCTGGCTGGGCCGGATATCGAAGTGGTGCGCTTCAACTTTCCCTACATGACCAGGCGAGCACAGGATGGCAAGCGCCGTCCGCCGGACAGAGCACATGTGCTGCTCGCCCATTGGCGCGACATGATCCGCGAGTTTGCCCATCCACGGCTGTTTCTGGCGGGCAAGTCGATGGGCGGGCGGATGGCGGCGGAACTGTATAGCGAAGGCGAGGGTGAGATGAATGCTGCAGGATTGCTCATTCTCGGGTATCCTTTCCACCCTCCGGCCAAGCCCGACAGCTGGCGAGGCGAGGTACTCAAACATATTGCAGTGCCAACCCTGCTGTTGCAGGGTGAGCGCGACACCTTCGGTAGTCGCGCCGAACTGGCCGATTTCCCCTTCTCACCCGCCGTATCGGTCCATTGGTTGACCGATGGTGATCATGGTTTCAAACCGCGTAAAGCCAGTGGCGTGAGTGAGCAGGAGAATATGCAGCATGCAGCGGCGGCCATCAGCCATTTTGTGGCCCGGCATGGATAGCACGAGAGGGTTGGCTTTATTGCCAGCCTCGATGAGAGAGGGAGAGTGAGGATGCAGATCCATCGACATTGGCTGATACTGGCCGGTCTCTTCGGGTTGACGGCCACCATGCTGGGGGCTTATGGCGCCCATGGATTGGCGGCGACCGGCATTACGCCCGAGCGTCTGGCGGCATTCAATACCGCCGTGCAATATCAGTTTTTTCACGCATTGGCCCTGCTGGTTCTGGGCTGGTGTGGTGTGCGCAGCAGGGTGATCCACCTGGCTGGCACCGCTTTTGTGCTGGGGATCATCGGATTCTCCGGCAGTATTTACGCCATGGTGCTGCTTGGCAGCAAGGGGTTGGGGTTGATTACCCCGGCCGGTGGCCTCTGTTTTATGTTGGGATGGACGGCCCTGATCTGGGCCGGCTGTCGTCTTGGAGGAAAAAATGAATAATCTGCTGCTTTATTGCCGCCCCGGTTTTGAGAAAGAGGCGGCTGCAGAGATCACCGAGCGTGCCGGTAACATGCAGTGCTACGGTTTCGCCCGGGTCAAGGACGACAGCGGTTATGTGATCTTCGAACTGTATGACGAGGAGCAGGCGGACCTGCTGGCTCGCAAGTTGCCATTCCGGGAGCTCATCTTCATCCGCCAGATGCTGGTGGTCACCCATGAGCTGAAGGAGCTGGATATCGCGGACAGGATCTCCCCGATCCTTGAGGCGGTGAGTGACTACACCATTTGCGGTGATCTGCGGGTCGAAACCGCGGACACCAACGAAGCGAAAGAGCTGTCGGCCTTCTGCCGCAAGTTCACCGTGCCGCTGCGTCAGGCGCTGCGCAGCAACGAGATCCTGACCAAGAAGGAGACGCCGAACCGTCCGGTGTTCCACGCCTTCTTCATGGCCAATGATCATGTCTTGCTGGGTTACTCCTACTCGTTCAACAACTCCGGATTCCACATGGGGATCCCGCGCCTGCGCTTCCCGGCCGATGCACCGAGCCGCTCCAGCCTCAAGCTGGAGGAGGCGTTTTACGTGTTCGTGCCGCGGGAAGAGTGGGATGTGCGTCTCTGCTCAGGCATGAAGGCGGTGGATCTGGGCGCCTGCCCGGGTGGCTGGACCTATCAGCTGGTGCGTCGTGGCATGATGGTGACGGCGGTCGACAACGGCATGATGGCCCAATCCCTGATGGATACCGGTCAGGTCAAGCATATCCGGGATGACGGTTTCGTCTGGCGTCCGAGCAAGAAGAACACCTACTGGCTGGTGTGCGACATGGTCGATAAACCGGCGCGGGTCGTTCACATGATTGCAGACTGGTTCCGTGAGGGCGACTGCCAGGAGGCGATGTTCAACCTCAAGCTGCCGATGAAGAAGCGTTATGCTGAATCGGTACACAATATCGAAGTGCTGCGCGAGATGCTCAAGGAGATCGACAACGCGTTCGTGATCCAGGCCAAGCAGCTCTATCACGATCGAGAAGAGATCACCGTGCATGTTTACAACAAGTACTGGGTCTCCAAACTCGAGCCCAAGGCGTGATGTAGCAGTTCTGCCCGTACGATAAATACCAGAGTCGACAGGGAAACCTGTCGGCCTTTTGCTATTCGGCTGCCGGAAAATATCAGAAACGGTAATCGAGGCGCAGGGAGGATTCGTCGTCGGTCACCTTGATCTCTATCTGCAGCGGGATGGTTTTGTCGACAGGATTGAATTGCATCTTTATCCCGTCTCCTCTCAGCCTGAGGGCGGTGTTCATTCCGCCCGCCTTGAACTTGACCTTGGGTCTGAAGCGTTCAACCGACAGACTGACGCTCTTTTCCGGGGTCAGATTGAGCTGCGGGTAGGAGGTGATCTTTTGATTACCAAAGTTGTCGGTGGAGACTTCAATACCAAACGACAGGGGTTTGGGTGCCTTGAGCAGGTCGTTGGTATCCAGGCTTGAACGCCATACCTCGGTGGCAGTCCGTTTTTCCTGCTGCGGCAGTTTGGCGGTTTGGGTCTGTTGATCCTGCTCGAAAGCACTGGCAGTGCCACACACCAGCAGCAGACCCGAAACCAGATAGCACCCGCATCCCTTCATGAAAAACACTCCCTGTTCTTCTTCTCTATTGAACATAGTTGCTGTTTGGAGAGTGGCAAAGGATTCGGAAATATAAAAAAGGGAGCCGAAGCTCCCTTTTAAAATCAATGAATTAACTCACAGGCGATCGATGATGGCCTGGGTGAATTCGCTGGTGGAAGCCGTTCCACCCAGATCGCGAGTGACCCGATCACCGGATTCGATGGTGGCTCGTACTGCTTCGCGTATCCGCTCTGCTTTATCCTGCATGCCGAGGTACTCCAGCATCTGGATGGAGGCGAGGATCACCGAGGTCGGGTTGGCAATGTTCTTGCCTGCAATGTCGGGGGCAGAGCCGTGGACCGCTTCGAAGATGGCCGCGCCATCGCCGATGTTGGCGCCGGGCGCCATGCCAAGGCCGCCGACCAGACCGGCGCAGAGGTCCGAGAGGATATCGCCGAACAGGTTGGTGGTGACCATGACATCGAAACGCTCCGGGTACATCACCAGATTCATGCAGGCGGCATCGACGATCATCTCTTCGCTCTGGATATCCGGGTAGTGGCTGGCGATTTCACGTGCCACTTCGAGGAACAGGCCGGAGGTCGACTTAAGGATGTTCGCCTTGTGGATGATGGTGACCTTCTTGCGCCCTTCCTGACGGGCCAGCTCGAAGGCGAACTTGACGATGCGTTCGGCCCCTTCTCGGGTGATGATGCTCATCGCCTCAGCACTCTTGTTGTCATCGCTGCGCTTCTGACCTGCACCCGAGTACATCCCTTCGGTGTTTTCACGCACCGTGATGATGTCGATGTTGTCGTAACGGCTTCTGGTGCCCTTGAAGGAGATGACCGGTCGCACGTTGGCGTAGAGGTTGAACTTCTTGCGCAGGGAGACGTTGATGGAGGTAAAACCGCCGCCGACCGGCGTGGTCAATGGCCCTTTCAGGCTCACCTTGTTCTTCTCAATCAGCTCCAGTGTAGCCTGGGGCAGCAGCTCGCCATGCTTCTCGAGGGCAACCAGACCCGCATCAGCGTATTCGTACTCAAAGTCACAGCCCGCATGGGTCAGGATCTGGATGGCTGATTCTATGATGCTGGGGCCGATGCCGTCGCCGGGGATCACGGTAATTTTTCTTTTGGACATGAGAGGGTTCCACTTCCAGGGTATAGGGGAGGATGGGGCTGCTTTATAGCATTTACTCAGCAAACCAACCACATTCCTTTACATTCTACTCACTTTTATCAACAGCGAGGGTGAGTCTCGTCATGGTTCACGCCCTTGCCTGTATTTTTGTTCGGCACTTTAGTCTGGCTGGGGCGGGTAGCGGATGTCCCGCAGGTTGAATCCCAGCGGAATATCCCGCTGCAAGCGCACCAGCCGCTGGGCCAGCAGGGCCTCATCCTGATGTTGGCGCAGCTTGAGCAGTGGCTTGGCGGCGTCCTCTTGCTGACAGGCTTCGAGCATGGCTGCCAGATTGCCATATTGCTGCAACAGCTGGGTGGCGGTCTTGGGGCCAATCCCCGGAACCCCCTTGATATTGGAACCGCTGACACCGGTCAGGGCCCAGAAGTCGACCAGCTGAGCAGGGGCTACCCCATATTGCTGCTGGACGAAGGCCGCATCCAGCCAGCGCTTGTTGAAGTAGTCGCGCACCCGGATCTGCTGGCAGATCAGTTGGCAGAAGCCCTTGTCGGTGGAGATGATGGTCGCCTGATGGCCATGGCTGGCGATGCCGCAGGCGAGAGTGGCGATAAGGTCATCTGCTTCATCGGTCTCGGAGAGCAGGGCATCGACCCCGCACTCCCAAAAGGCATCCTGCAGGGTCGCCAGCCCTTCACGCAGTTCGGGGGGCATGGGAGTTCGCCCTTCCTTGTAGGCCGGATAGACCTCCTTGCGCCAGCTATGCACCTCGCCATCAAACACGGCAATGACATGGGTCGGCTCGCTATTGGCCAGCAGCTTGCGGCAGGTATTGATAAGGTTGGCGCGGGTGGCAACCAGCGCCTGGGCAGGGGTCAGTGCCTGCTGGGCCTGTACCGCGTGCAGACGGCGAATGAGGTTGAGGGCATCGATGATGAGCAGGTGTGGCCGGATAGTTGACATGGGGCACTCTTGGCGGTCGGGACGCCCCATTGTAACAAACCACTCGCCTTATGGGGGATTGATGGCGGTCGGGAAGGCATAGCGCCAATAAAGAGGGGCGCCGATGCGCCCCTCTGTCGATGATGTATCTGTACCCTAGCGGACGATTTCGTAGCAGGGCACATATTGGCTGCCCGGCAGCTTCATCCGCTGCTGCTTGACGAAGCTCTCCAGCAGTTTGTCCATCAGGTGCATCAGCTCCTTGTCGCCGTGCAACTTGAAGGGGCCTTTCTTCTCGATGGCGCGAATGCCCCCTTCCTTGACGTTGCCGGCGACGATGCCGGAGAAGGCACGACGCAGGTTGGCGGCCAGCAGCTGGGGGGGCTGGTTGCGGTGCAGATCCAGACTGGCCATGCTGGCGTGATCCGGCTCGAAGGGGAGCTGGAACTCCGGTTCAATCTTGAGGGACCAGTTGAAGGAGTAGGCATCGCCGACCGATTTGCGGTATTCGCGGATTTTTGGCATCGCCTCCTTCATCACCCGGGCTACTTCCGGCGCATCGCCGACAATGATCCGGTAGAGCTTGGTCGCCGGTTCACCGAGGGTCGCCTTGATGAAGTCGTCGATGGCACGGAAGTAGTCGGCACTCTCTTTCGGGCCGGTCAGGATGATGGGCATCGGCTGCCGCTCGTTGGCCGGATGCATCATGATGCCGAGCAGATAGAGCAGCTCTTCGGCGGTGCCGACCCCCCCCGGGAAGATGATGATGCCGTGGCCGAGGCGTACGAAGGCTTCCAGCCGTTTCTCGATATCCGGCAGGATCACCAGCTCGTTGACGATGGGGTTGGGCGGTTCGGCCGCGATGATGGAGGGCTCGGTCAGGCCGATGTAGCGCCCGTTGCGCACCCGCTGTTTGGCATGGCCGACGGCGGCTCCCTTCATCGGGCCCTCCATGGCGCCAGGGCCACAGCCGGTACAGATGTTCAGCTCACGCAAGCCCAGCTCGCTACCCACGGCACGGGTGTACTGGTATTCGATCTCGTTGATGGAGTGGCCACCCCAGCAGACGATCAGGTTGGGATCGGCGCCGGGCAGGATCACCTTGGCGTTGCGCAGAATGGCGAACACCACGTTGGAGATGTGAGTGGAGTTGGTCAGATTGACCTGGCGGTTGGACTCGAGCTGATTGGAGACATAGAGAATGTCGCGCAGCACCGAGAAGAGGTGCTCCTGAATGCCGCGAATGATCTCGCCATCGACAAAGGCGTGCTCGGGGGCATTGAACAGTTCCAGCTTGACCCCGCGCTCGCGCCGGATCACATGAATATCGAACGATTTGAAGCGCTCCAGGATCTCCTTGGAGCTGTCGGTATGGCTACCTGAATTGAGCACTGCCAGCGAGCAGTTGCGAAACAGTTGATAGATATCGCTGGAGGCAGTCTGCTTGAGGCGATCCACCTCGAGCTGTGACAGCAAATCCATGCTGCCGACGGGATTGATGTGCGTAATCATAGGTTCCCCTTTACTCACTTGTTATCGTTGTGTTTTTCCCTGGGGAGAAAAGGGGACGCTATGTTGCATCCCCTGAGATCGATAGTAGTGGTAACAGAGGGTGGAGGGAAATAGGGCGACGACTGTTCGCTGTTTTTTTGACCGTTTGTCAGGCCAGTGTCACTTGATCCCGACCGGTGTGCTTGGAGTGGTAGAGCGCCTTGTCCGCCCGTTCAAACACATCTGATGGGTTGTCCCCATCCTTGAACAGGGTTGCGCCGATGGAGATGGTGATCTCCACCTTGGCATCGCGAAAACGGAACGGGATGCTCTTGATGGTCTGGCGCAGGGTCTCCAGCGGCTTCTGGAACTTGTCCGGATTGATGTTGGGCAGCAACACCACGAACTCTTCCCCACCAAAGCGTGCGATGAAGTCGGTGTCACGCAGCGCACTCTGCAGCGCCTTGGCGACCACTTTCAACGCCTTGTCACCCGCCATATGACCGTAGTTGTCATTGATATTCTTGAAGTGATCGATGTCGATGATCGCCATGCAGAGCGGAGTGCGGTAACGAAGCCAACGTTTGTACTCCTGCTCCAGCCGTTCATCGAGGGCGGCCCGGTTGTGTACCTGGGTCAGGCTGTCGAGGAACAGCTTGTGTTTTTGAATGGTCAGACGCTTCTTGTACTCGGCGGTCTCCTCCTTCATCAAGCGCAGCTTGGACTCCATGGTGGAGAGGCGGGTAAGCAGGTGACGTTCCCGGGCTGCGGTACTTTCCCGTTCTTGAAGCAGCAGGTTGATGGCGCCCATATGGCCGGAGATGGCGCGCTTGAGCGCATCGATGGAGTTATGGCTGGCCAGGGAGTGATCGATCGCCTGCAACTCGTTGACCAGCGCCTCACGGGTCTCTCGGGTTTCGTTTTGCAGCGCACGCCCCTCATCGAGGGATTCGGTAAACCCGACATGTACCGCAGACAGGCTCTCGTTGAGAGAGCTGAGGAAGGCGCGGGAGGCTTTACGCTCCTCACGGGTGCCTTCGATGATGAGCTCGATCACCTGCAGGCAGGTTTCCGCCAGCAGGGCAGGGTTGATCCCGATCAGCAGCTGACGGCGAATGTCGCTCAGGCTCTCGCCGATGGCGCCGGCAAAGTCGAGTTCGGTGATAAGCCGCTGCAGCTCATCGGCGATACGGGCGTGATCCTTGAGATCAAACGGGTCGACATCGGGCTGGCCATCGTTGCTGGCAGTATCGCTTTCTTGTTGAGTTGCACCTGACGGTGCCAACAGGGGTTGGCTTGGCAGCAGCTGGATCTTGATCGCCTGCTGGTAGAACTCCAGCAGCTTGATCACCTTTTTCTGGTGATCGGCAATGCTGTAACCGGCGGGACTTGCCAGAAATTCCTTGAGGGACTTGCGGGTCTCTTCCGGGAAGCCCTTGATGTTTTTCAGCTGTTTGGAACCAAGTTCAATAGCGGTCTGGGTCAGAGTGATCGACTCTTCCAGCGCATTGCTGTGCTGCTGCAGCAGTTTTTCAATGGCCAGCAGATCCTCGTCTAGCGCGGTAAATGCGGGGTTGTTATCCAGTTTCTGCTTGAGCTTGGCGAAGCGATTGTCCAGCTCGCGGTCGAAGCCACGGCAGGAGAGCATCAACTTGTTGATAAACTGAATACCGCGAGCACGCTCTGCATCGGAAAACGACAGTACGCCGTCGAGTTCCAGCTGTTTCTGCTGAAGGGATTCCCTGAGTCTTGCCAATTGTCCTGCTACGGCAGCGATGTCATTCATTATCAGGTCGCCCTGTTGTCATTATTGTTTTTGGTGTTGGATAGCAACAGTGGTCGGACTTGGTTTCGATCCTCGCCTGTTATCTACATTATTTCCTGGTGGTTATCGGCTGCCGGCTTCCTTGCAAGGCTGGGCCAATTAACCCATTGCTTTTCATGAGAAGAATTGACTTTTACCAGTCCCTTGTCAATTGCCATCAGGCCGCATTGCCACACATCTCCATTAAAAAATGCCGCTTGTTGGCAATCGATCGCCGCGAGCTCCAACCAGGCGTTTTGCTGGCATTTTTCACTGAGCTGAATGGCTCCCGACAGGGCGAGATAGCAGAGGTCAAACAGGCCATTGTGATCGAGCGCGGTCGCCGCTTTCGGCAGGAAGGGGTGACTGACAATCCCGAGGCTGATCCGGCGATCCAGCGGATAGTTGCAAGGGAAGGCGGCGATGGCGGTCAGCAGGTCTCCCGCCAGTTGATGCAGGTTGGTGACGTGGCGCTGTGGCACCACATAGAGCATGTGTCCTTCACGCAAGTCATAGATACGGCCATCTTGTGGGGTCAGGGTGTCCATATAGGCACCAAAGGCCTGCTCGATTTCTCTGCTGGCCTGATAGCCGTGGCGCTCCAGCGTGTTGACCAGGAAAGGCACCCGGAACAGCAGATAGTGCAGCTTGTCATCGAACTCGCTGGAGGGCTGTTCACTGAGGTACCAGCGATCCGATTTGAGCTGGCGCTTTGCCATCTCCCGGGGCCAGCGGTTCATCAGCCGCTGCCAGTTGGCCAGCCCCGAGCGTGGCTCGATCAGCAGGGCCTCATTGGTCCGTTTCAGTTGCAGGCGGGCAGTACGCAGCTTGAGCCAGAGGGTGAAGAAGAGGTAGATAAAGAGCGCCAGCAGCAGGCTGGTGGTGATGCTCGACCAGAGATAGCGCTCCTGCTGATGCTGGCTGTTGTTAAGCCGCTGCTCCAGCTCCTTGATATGTTGTACCCGCTCGACCTGAACATAGTTGTCGCGGATCGCCGCCTGCTCCATGGCTTGCTCCTGCTGGCGCACCTCTTCGCCAAGACGGTGGAAGCGCTTGTAGCTGTCGAGAGCCTGACGCAGATACCCCTTCTGCTCATAGGCCAGCGACAACAGGCGGAATACCTCGTACTGGCGGCGGGTATCGCCGAGCTGATTGGCCAGTGCGCGGGCGTTCTCCAACTGCAGGATGGCGATGGCGGCCTCCTGCTTCTTCAGATAGAGCTCGCCGAGCAGCAGCAGAGTATCGATCAGCGGCTCTTTGGCATCGCTCAGCTCATGGGACTGACGGGCCGCATTGAGGTAGTTGCTGGCCAGCGAGAGGTTGCCGCTTTGCAGGTAGGTCTTGCCGATTTCGTATTTGAGCAGGGAGGCTTGCGGTCGGTTGCTCCCTTCATCGAGCAGATCCAGCGCATTGAAGAAGTAGACCAGCGCCATATTGAGGTCGCCCTGCTCGCGATTGAGCCGCGCCAGCACCATCAGGGAGTCACACAGCAGGGAGGGGTTGCCGATGGAGTGGAAGTAGTTGGCCGCCTCATTGGCATACTGCAGCGCTTTTTGGGGCTCCTGCTCCTGCTGGTAGAGTTTGACTATCTGGTTCGACAGCAGGCCGAGAAAGAGCGGGTCATTGAGGCTTTTGGCCTGTTGCTGGGCATCGATATATTCCCCCAGCGCCAGCTGTGGCTGCTGCAGCGCGCGATAAAGATCGCCGCTGATGGCGCTGACCCAGGCACTGGCGAGAGGATTGGGGGTCTTGGCGGCCCAGATCCGCGCATCTGCCAAGTGGGCCTTGGCATCATCGAAGTGCTGGTTCTCGATGTCGTAGCTGGTGCGTTGCAGGCGGCCATAGATCTGCAACTGGCTCTGCTTGAGCGTGGGGATGGCCAGCTGTTCGTCCAGTTGATCCATCAGGGCGCGGCTGGTGCTCTGGTTATCCGGTTTGAGGGCCTGACTGCGGATCTTGAGATAGAGGCCGTGGGCCTTGAGTTCAGGTTGCCGCTCTTTGTCTGCCAGCGCCATCGCCTTGTCGAGCGCTTGCTGGGTGGCCTGATATTGGCCCAGTTGCAGCAGACACTCCCCTTTGAGCAGGTGGGCGCCTATGGTCTGGGCCGCCGTGCTGTAGCTCAGGATGGGTTCGCGATAACCGAACTCCTGGCGATTGCTGATGATTTGCTGGGGATTATTGGCTGCGCGCGTCAGGAAGGCGGTGGTGATCTGGACGCATCTGGCAGGATCGGTCAGTACCATCGATTGCGCTTGTTGCAGATCGATGGAGAGTTGCTCCTTGTCCAGATCCAGATTCGGAGCTGACAGGGAGGACATCATCATGGCCAGAAAAAACAGTTGATTCATTGGATTAAGGACGGCGCAGAGGTGTTGGCATGTTATCCAAGCCCCCCCCTGCGAGTCCAGCGTTTACTGTGGTTTGCTGGTGGCCGGCAAGTGGGTTTCGTCTGGATTTTATTATCCAGCCCCCTTATCCCAGCTGCGTAAAGCATCGATCGAAACCTTTTTGCCAGTCATGGAGGGCAGTGCGACTGCCCTCTCTGTCGCAACTCGACTTTATTGGCGGATTAGACGCAGGTTGGCGGGCACGGCTTCGAAATCGGAGCGGAACGGGTTGATGTCGAGGCCGCCGCGGCGGGTATAGCGGGCATAGACGGTCAACTGCTCAGGCTGGCAATAGTGCTTGAGGTCGATAAAGATCCGCTCGATGCACTGCTCGTGGAACTCATTGTGCTGGCGGAACGAGATGAGATAGCGCAGCAGCTTCTCCCGATCGAGTTCCGGCCCCTTGTAGCGGATCACTACAGAGCCCCAGTCGGGCTGGCTGGTGACCAGACAGTTGGATTTGAGCAGGTGGCTGTGCAGGGTCTCTTCTACCTGTTCGCTACCGGCCACCCCTTGCAGCAGGGACGCATCAAACTCGTAATTGTCTACCTCGATATCCTGCTCGTCGATGCACTCGCCGGGCAGCTGGGCAATCTGGTGCGGCGCCTTGTCGAGGGGGAACAGGGTCACCTTGACGGTCTCGCCGGCACAGGCGCTCAGATCCTTGGTCAGCATGGCGGCGACTGCCTCGATAGAGTCGCAACGGGTCTGGTTGAAGGAGTTGAGGTAGAGCTTGAAGGATTTGGATTCGATCAGGTTCGCACTGGTGGCCGGAATGGCCACTTCACCCACCGCCACCATCGGCTTGCCCTTGGCATTGAGCCAGGAGAGCTCATAGAGGGTCCAGACATCGCAACCGCTAAAGGGCAGGTCATCGCCCAGTTGGAGATCATCCCGGTTCAGGCTACGTGGAACCGGCTGCAGCAGGGAGGGGGTGTACTGGCTGATGTAATCGGATTGCTGGCCCAGACTCAGGCCGGTCAGGGCGCTGGCCCCGGCGTATCTATCTTGTTTGCTCACAGGGTTGCTCACGTAATGTGCTCATGATGAGTGGAATGAAACGGGCCATTGCAGGGCCGGATGGTTGCTGCCGTTTGGCTTGGGCGTCGGCTTCTCTGTATCCCGGGTTCTGTTTCCCGGGTCACTAGGTCGGCTGGCAACCTTGTCTGTTACCGGGTTTGGTGGTGCAATAGCGGACTTTGCCAGCAATTGTGGGGATTTTCGATGTCGGATCAAGTTTTGTCTGCCCTGGAGCACTTTTTTGCCCGCTGGCAACGGGATGGCGAGGCCAGACGAGGCCTGCCCCTGTGCGAGTGGGAGGCGGACTGGCGTTCCCCCTGCCAGCTTGGTGAGCCCGCCGATGGTCGGGTGGCCTGGCGTCCTCATCATCGCCCCGAACCCGCCGATTTTACGGCCATGGCCGATGCCCTCGAGCTGACAATTCATCCCAGCGCTATCGCCCTGTTCGGGCACTGGTTCAGCCGCCCCATCCCCTGCCTTTTCAAGGGGCTGCGTCTTGAACTGATCCTGCCGTGGAACGAGGCGGATCTCGACCTGCTCAAGGAGAACCTCATCGGTCACCTGCTGATGCTGCGCAAGTTAAAACGAACCCCCTCCATCTTTATTGCCACCACCCGCAACGAGATGACGCTCATCTCCCTTGATAACGAGAGTGGTCAGGTGTGGCTGGAGTGGCTCGATTCTGGTCGCCGTCTGACGTTGGCGCCCTCCTTGCCAGCGTTTTTGGAACGGCTGGAGACGTTACCGCAATAGCACCTGTTCGAGCCAAGGTTACTCATCGGAGCGAAAAGAGCCTTGCCATGCGGCAAGGCTCTTTTTTATGGCATCGTGTACAGGGAACGCGCTTAATCCTTGAAATCCCAGGAGAGGTTGGAGACCAGACGGCAGCTGTCGCACTTGAAGTCGAAGATCTCGTGCAGTGGCTCTGCCAGCGCCCACTCACCGCCACAGCTGGGGCAGGGGCGCGCCTTCTCCTCGGCAGCGCTCAGCCCGCCCACCCGATAGAGGTAGTAGTAGGTGGGGATGCCGCTCAGCACTTCCAGCCGCTTGGCCAGATCGGTGCCGCGCCGGTAGAGGCGGCTGCCCACTTCGCCGATTTCGTGCAGCGCCGCATGTTCGGCAATGGAGCCGTTCATCTGTAACTGATCACACGCCTCCCAATCCTCCTGCCACTTGATGATCTGTTTCTGATCGCCGTTGGCGACCGCGGGCAGTTGGTAGAGCGGAATGGGGGCGAAGTGGTCGCCACAGCGCAGCGGCGAGCAGGTATGCAGGAAGCTGGTGTAGAGCATCATCCAGCTCGGCCGCTCGCCCTGCTGGCCGCAAGGATCTGTGCTGTCGGAGAGCAGATCCGCCCCCTGCAGCTGGAGTTTGGGCGCCAGCAGCCCGGCCTGATTGAGCTGCTGTTCGGCCAGCTTGACCTGATCGCTCTGGTTGTCGGGGTGCAGGCTATCCTGCTCCGGGCAGACCACCCGACTGACGAAATAGCCGTCATGCATGCTGGTGGGGAACTCCCGCCCGAGGATCTGGCCCTGATAACGCAGCATGTCGAGGTAGTTGACGATGGCCCGCTCGGCGTCGCCAAGGGAGGTATCGCGGTAACACTCAAAGCAGAGTTCGACGATATACATGGTTCAGCCTTGCCCCTGCTGGAGGAGCAGGTCGGTCAGGCGATCCACCTTCTGTTCGATGCGTGCGAGCTGTTCGGCGAGTTGCTGCAGGGTGAGCTCCGGCGCTGGCTGGGGCACGGCCTCTGGCAGGAGCTCGCTCTCGGCGGTCGCGACGGGTTGCTGCTTCCACTGGCTCAGCACTTTCAGCAGCTCGGCCATCGGTACGGGCTGGGTAAGGCGGGCCTTGATCATGGCGGTGGTGGGTGTCAGGCCCTTGGCGGCCAGCTCGTTGGCAATTCGGATGATCTCGTGGGCGGACATAAGCATGCTCTGGGTGAGAAGGAGGGATCGATATCGGGGCGGGATCTTAACCAAAGCCAGCTGGGGAGGAAAGGGGCGGGCGGCTTAGCGGGGCTGGCGCAGCATCACATCTAGCTGGTCGATCGCCTCGCACCAGTCGGAGTCGTTCCACAGGGCATCGCGCAGAAAGCTGGCCTGGGCGGCGTTCCAGAAACCGGCCTCCGGCAACAGGGTTTCATTGTCGAGGTGATGGTCGTGCACAAAGCGGTGCAGGCTCAGCTCGTCGTTGGCCATCCCGAGTTGGGCAAACAGGGCTGGCAGATCGTGGACAAGGGGTTCCATCTCGTCTCTCCCTTTGTTTAATCCCTGAGATTATAGACAGGCACAGCCATCGGGCGCAGAGACGAGATTGGGGATCAGGCAGAGGGGATGCGATGGGGTGGCAGATCAACGCCCACGACGTGCAGCCCCTGCATCTTGAGGGTGCCCTGATAGTGGCTCTCGCCATCGCTGGAGAATTCAAACTGATAGTGGGTCAGCAGCCGTAGGGGATTATGTGCCAGCTCCCGCCGATGGCGAGCCAGTGACAGCAGTTGCAGATCATGGTGCTGGCAGTAGCGGCGCATGTATTGCCAGGCCACTTCTGCCTGTTGGCGTTGCAGCCAGAACAGGCCGGCTACGGCAATCAGCAACAAAATTCCGAGCATCTCTCCCATAGGCGGGCTTCCTTATCGTGATGTCGATAACCGGGAGTCCTGCTCGGCACTCCCGATCTCCTTTTCTATTTCCCGCCGTGTTGCCTCGTGGCGTGAGGGGGAGGCGAGGGATCAGGCCGAGGCAAACAGACGGCCGATGGCCTTGCCCAGCGCATCGCTGCGGTCGGGGTCTCGCAGTCTGGCCAGCATATCATTGCGCAGGGCCGGTAAAGTGACCAACTCGGCAAAAACCTGATTGAAGAACTGGGTCGGTTGCAGTGCCAGCTGTTCCAGATAGTGGCTGAGCAGATTGGCATCTTTCAGATCGGGCCAGAGCCGGCCGGCGATGGCGAGCAGCAGCGCAGGGCTCGGCTGGGTTTGCAGCAGGGTCAGCAGCTTGTTGGTGCGCAGCGTGCTGCCAGGGCTGGAGGCCATCGCGCGGCAGAGGTAGGCCAGGGTCTCCGGGTTGGGGGCGGCGCACTCCTGCTCCTTGCCGATCCGCTCAAGCAGGGCGCCTTGTACTGCTGGCGGCAGCGTGGCGTTTTCAAGGCTCTGGCAGAGGGCATAGAGCGGCTCTTGCGGCAGTTTGGGCAGCGCCTTGCAGATCAGCGCCAGATTGCGCTCATCATGCAGCCGCTCCGCAAGGTCGGCAAAGCCCTGCAGCCCCAGCGTCTGCCAACCGGTATCGTTGGGGGCGGCCAGATAGTGGCAGAGGGCATCGTAATAGGCAGAAGGGGCCTGTTCCAGCTGGCGCGCCAGTTTGGCGTGCAGACTGGCCATTTTTGCCTCCGCCGGGCGGAAGGTGTAGGGATTGTCGGCCAAGCGCTGGGCTTTTTCCTCGTCCAGATCGCCGGTGAGCTTGTAGCCCAGGGTCTCCACCACCTGATCCATGAACAGCTTGGGGCCATTTGACATCAGCAGGCCGCGCTCATCGAGGGCAAACTTGAGGAACCAGAGGTAGTGGCGAGACTCGCTCGGCTGGAAGAAGTGCACACCCAGCCAAGCGTGCTGTTGCAGCGGCCAGGGATAGGGCTCTTGCTGCTGTTCGATGCGCACAAAAGTATCGCTTGCCAGTGGCCGCACCTGGCGGCCCATGTCAAACAGCTGGAACTGGGTGCCAGCCTGAGTCAGAAATTCGGTCAAGGTATTGATGGCAGTAGGCGTCGCAGACATGGTGAGATCCGGCTAATGGTGATGCGGGCCGATTATAAGGCCCTTGCCGAGGATAGCCAGTGGCAGCAGACGCGCGTTGCGGCAGATATCAACATGGCAGCCATGCGGGGGGAGGTGTATAGTATCGCCCTTTTTTAACGGCGGCAGGCCGCGCTGGCTGCCGTGTATGTCGATGACCCGGCTGAACTGCCGGTGCTGTGCGACCGAATTTATTTGCATCCTGGCTGACCCTGTCGGGTCAGCGGATCAATCTGTGGTTATGAGGAAGAGAGCGAGATGAATCAATATTTGCTGGTAGCTGGCCTGTTGGGGGAACTCACCGCCGAGTTGCAGCGCCTTGAGCGCTGGCAAGCTGACCATCCCGGTGACGAAGCCCTGGCAAGCACCCTGCCTTTTTGTGTCGATACCCTGAGCTTTGATCAGTGGCTGCAGTTCGTGCTGATCCCGCGCATGGAGCAGTTGGTGATGTTGCAGGCGCCGTTGCCCACCAGCGTCTCCCTCTATCCCATGGCCAGCGAAGTCTACAAAGAGGATCTGGCCGAAGCAGAAGCGCTGCTGCGCCTGATCGCCCGCTTCGATCTGCTGCTTTCCGGCAAAGTGATCGAACAATGATGCCTGCGCAAACTCGAGAAGAGAGTGACCTGAAGCTGACTCTGCTCTATCAGGATGAGTGGCTGGTGGCGGTCAACAAGCCGTCCGGTCTGCTGGTGCATCGCAGTTGGCTCGACAAGGGCGAGACCCGTTTTGCCATGCAGATGACTCGGGATCTCATCGGCGGTCGCCATGTCTATCCGGTGCATCGCCTCGATCGGCCCACCTCAGGCGTGCTGCTGTTTGCGCTCGATCCGGTGATTGCCCGCGCGCTGACCGAAGCCTTTACCCAGCGTCAGGTGCACAAGGAGTATCTGGCATTGGTGCGCGGTTGGGCACCCGAGCAGGGGGTGATCGACTATCCCCTCAAGGAGCAGCTGGACAAGATTGCCGATGCCATGAGCAACCCGGATCGCCCGGCGCAAGATGCCGTCACCACCTTCCGGCGCTTGCATCAGGTCGAGCTGCCCCACGCAGTCTCCAAAAAGCACCCCACCAGTCGCTACAGTCTGGTCAGATTGTTCCCGAAGACCGGCCGCAAGCATCAGCTGCGCCGTCATATGGATCACCTGTTCCACCCCATCGTCGGGGATACCACCCATGGTGATGGCCGCCACAACCGTTTCTTTCGCGAGCACTTTGGCTGTGAACGGCTGCTGCTGGTGGCCCGCACCCTGAGCTTTACCCATCCGGTGCTCAAGGTGCCGATGCGGATCCAGGCGCCACTCGGTCAGGATGTGCTGCGCCTGTTTGCCGAGCTGGGCTGGCCCGCCAGCGAGAGCGACTACTAAGCGCCTTATCCTCAGCCTTGAACCGGTGGCATCTGACGCCAGCTTGCTGATAGAGTTGCTCAAAAGAGTGACTCAAGCAGGGAGAGGAGAATGGCGCAGATCGATATCGTGGTAGGAACTGTCTACGGCGCAGCCATGCTGGTGGCCGAGACCTTGGCAGATGAGCTGGAACGCAAGGGGCATCACTGTTCTCTGCACGAAGAAGCACGGCTGGCGGACATTGACCCCGGCCGTTTTTTATTGCTGGTAAGTGCCACTACAGGACAGGGGGACATTCCTCCCAATCTGCAGCCCTTTGCCAGCGAGCTGGCTGACAAGGCGCCCTGGCTCAAGGGGCTGCGGTATGCCCTGATTGCCATGGGCGACAGCAGCTATGACCATTTTTGTGGTGCGGGCCGTCGGCTGGACGGATTGCTGCAAGAGCTGGGCGCCACGCGAGTGATTCCCCCGCTGGAGCTAGATGCTACCGTGCACGATGAACCCGAACAGGTGGCACTCAGCTGGCTGAAAAAGTGGGATATTCAGCCCTGAATATTCTCTGAAAAAGAGCCATATCAATCCCCTGATCCTTAACCGGCAGGGGATTGTTATTTGCACAAATGTCATCTCACTCAGCAAGCATATTTCCCACTCTTATTGTCGATAGTGGCGGAGGGATATTTTCCCCTTTTGGCATTCCATCGGCGTAATGGTTTCAAGCGCACCGCAGACCCGTTCTCCAAATAAAAGTTCAATCTTGAAAGCGATCTCAGTCATGTTTTTGTCATTCGATCGTAAAATAACGACTTTGGTTCAGTCGCGAATTAATTGCTGGTAACGCTTTCAGGTTTGGTGTGATTGCTTGTTTTGCGGTTTTATTGGTTAACTGTTGCCTTGTTGGCCGTTTTTTTGCTGGCAGGTGTTGTGGCTATCGTTTGCCGAGCGATTTGTCGCCATTTTGTGAGTCGCTTCATATTTGTCGTGAAATACGCTCCCTATAATCAACCTCGGTTATCACCAACAGGATTACATGGTGATAAGAAGTTGAATATTCAGGATCACACTCCTCACTGCGGGAAATAAGGAATATGACAATGAAAATGAAGTGGCTCCCGATTGCAACAGCTGTTACTGCCGCCCTGGCTTCCCAAGCCGCCTTTGCCGTAGATTTCCACGGTTACTTCCGTTCCGGCGTCGGTGTTTCCGGCGACGGCGACATGGTTAAATACAACGTCAATAAAGTTGGCCGTCTGGGTAACGAAAATGATACCTACGGTGAAGTGCAACTGGGTCAGGAAGTATTCAACAAAGATGGCAAGACTTTCTATGTTGATTCCATGTTTGCCATGGCTTCCAACGGTTCAAACGACTGGGAAGGTACCGGTACGGTTTGTAACTTCGATGCCAAGCAGTGCAATGGTGATTCTGACTTCGCTCTGCGTCAGTTCAACGTACAAGCCAAAGGCTTGCTGAACTTTGCTCCTGAAGCAACCCTGTGGGCTGGTAAGCGTTACTATCAACGCCATGACATCCACATCTCCGACTTCTACTACTGGAACATCTCCGGTGCTGGTGCTGGTATCGAAGGCATCCAGGCTGGTCCGGGTAAAGTTTCTTTCGCATGGGTACGCAACGATCGCAGCGCTGCCGATGTGTTTGGCCAATACACCAAAACAGGTGTAACTAAGAAACCCGTTTTGGATGCCAATGGTAATCCGACCGGTAATTACATCGAAGAGCCTACTTACACCAAGAACGAAGACCTGAACGTCAATACTCTGGATCTGCGTTATGCCGGCATCCCGCTGTGGACCGATGCTTCTCTGGAGCTGGGCGTGGATTACGCTCTGGTCAATGAGACCAACGATCAGAAAGCACTGAAAAAAGACCCGAAAGACGGCGTCATGCTGACTGCTGAACTGACCGCAGGCATCCTCGGTGGTTTCAACAAAACCGTGCTGCAATACGGTACCGAAGGTTACTCCAAGACCATGGCTTTCTATGGCGATGGTTCCTGGTACGGTGCTGAAGCCAAAGACGGTGCCGATGGTTTCCGTATCATCAACTGGGGCGTTGTTCCGATGGGCAACTCCTGGGAGATGGGTCACCAGCTGGTTTACGGTGTAGGCAACGAAATGTGGGATGGCAACGACAAGTACGAAACCATGTCCGCTGTTATCCGCCCGATGTACAAGTGGGATGACTTCAACAAGACCATCTTTGAAGGCGGCTACTTCAAGGACAACAACAAGTCTACCAATGGTAGCGAAGACAAAGATGCTGGCTACAAGCTGACCCTGGCACAAGCCTGGTCTGCCGGTTCCAGCTTCTGGGCCCGTCCGGAAATCCGTGTGTTCGCCTCCTATCTGGCTAACGACGAAGACAAGAAAGTCTTCGAAGGCAATACCTCCAAAGACACCTACCAATTTGGTGTTCAAGCAGAAGCTTGGTGGTAAGCAAAAGTTTAAGTTAAGTTAGTGACTGCCCCCTTATGGGGGCAGTTTTGTTTCGCCGGATCACGGCCACCGGATTATGGAGATAAGAAAAATGAAACGGGTAAAGATGTCTATTGCAGCCGTAATCACTGCGCTATTAACCGGTTGTGCCGGAAACATGGTTGTTCCTCTGCAAGAACATGGCTCGATCTTGAGCGATGCAGATCAAGCCAAGCAAGCGTTGGCCAAAGCCTCAAGCTGCTGTGTGGCGTTTAAAGATTTCAGTTATGCCCCCTTGCCTGAAGGTGAGACCTTGCTGGCCATTGATGGCAAGCAACCCACTTTTCAGTTTGATGAGGGGATGAGTTACTTTGCTGCCTATCGCTTGCCGACCAACACCGGCAATCTGGCGATCAGCCTGGCATCACAGGTGAGTAAAACCGTGATGGTGCCCAAGGTCATTATGCTGGATGCCGAGTTCAAGGTGACTCGGGTCCTAGGTGAGTCAGTATTCAGCTATCAGCCTGCTCACTTGCTCGATAACGACCGTATTGAAGGGCGTGTTTTTGTTGACCGCAGCATGCCTGGCAACCCGGCCAGCGAAACATACATGATCGTTTATGCGCCCGCGGATAAGCTCTCTGGCAGCACAACAATCCTGCATCCATCAAAAGCGTTTGCTCGCGCTAATGGTACCGTTGAGCCTGATATCAAGGATCCGGTGATCCCGCACTCCCCGTGGGGTTTGGTGCAGATCAAAGTCAAAGATATGGCCCGTGGAAGTGGCCTTGAAGCGGTATTCAAACCCGAATATGCCGACAAGGTGGCCATGAGCCAGGGTCAGCAGGTTGCCGCGATAGCGACTACCGCAGCCGTTACCACAACTGCAACAGCTGCGGTCGCAGCCAAACCTGCTCCTGCCATGTTGAGTGAAACTGAAGCCTTCTACCAGAGCCAGATCGAAAAAGCGGTCAAGGCGGGGGATATCGACAAGGCGATGAAGCTGGTGAACGAGGCCGAGCGGGCCGGTTCAACCAAGGCAAAAAGCGTGTTTATTGATGCGGTCAAGCGCTCGCAAAAATAGAATAATACGACCATTTACTGGTCAGATATATTTATTGAGGCCTCCCTTGTTGGAGGCCTTTTTAATCGGTAGACTGTAATAAATAAAAGCTACGCCGTTACACTTGGTTACAATGGGTTGCCGTTTGATATAAACGGCATTATTAAAATACAAAGTGAAACTGCTATTTATATGTCTTTGTAATAGAGTGATAATGCAGATTATTAACTTATATTAGATGCGTTTTTTAGCCGCTAAACAAGTTGTGATCTTCCCTCCAAATTCAATATTCCCCCGCCTTCGAAAGCAGCAATTTATGACCCGCTGGGTTATATTCTGATGGTCAAAATAAACAAGCCCGACTCGAAGATATCTGAATGAATCAGTCCTTATTTCATCCAGATAGATCGTTCAGGGACGACAATCCATTCAGGAGCGCACACAATGTTCAAAAATGCTTTCTCTAATCTGCAAAAGGTTGGTAAGGCGCTGATGCTGCCAGTATCAGTCTTGCCAGTCGCAGGTATTCTGCTGGGGGTGGGTGCTGCCCACTTCAGCTGGATGCCGGAAATTGTCTCCCAGTTGATGGAGCAAGCCGGTGGTTCCGTATTTGGCCAGATGGCCCTGCTGTTCGCAGTGGGTGTTGCTCTGGGCTTTACCAATAACGACGGTGTATCCGGTCTGTCAGCCATCGTTGGCTACGGCATCATGGTCGCAACCCTGAAGGTCATGGCACCTGTGATGGGTGTTGAAACCATCGAAACCGGCGTGCTGGGTGGTATCCTGGCTGGTGGTATTGCTGCCTGGGCCTTCAACCGTTTCTACAAGATCCAGCTGCCAGAGTACCTGGGCTTCTTCGCGGGCAAACGTGCCGTACCCATCATCACCGGTTTCCTCTCCATCGGTCTGGGTGTGATCCTGTCTGTGATTTGGCCGCCAGTGGGTGGTGCCATCGGTGCCTTCTCTGACTGGGCTGCCAACCAGAACCCGGTACTGGCCTTCGGTATCTACGGCGTGGTTGAGCGCTCCCTGATCCCGTTCGGTCTGCACCACATCTGGAACGTACCGTTCTTCTATCAGGCGGGTACCTGCGTCAACGGTGCCGGTGAAACTGTTCACGGTATCATGACCTGCTTCCTGACTGCTGATGACGCTTCCCGCGCTGCCGGTAACGGCTTCGGTCAGCTGGCTGGTGGCTACCTGTTCAAAATGTTCGGTCTGCCTGCTGCTGCGTTCGCCATCGCTCACGCTGCCAAGCCGGAAAACCGCGCCAAGATCGTTGGTATCATGGCCTCTGCAGCCCTGACCTCTTTCCTGACCGGTATCACCGAGCCGATTGAATTCTCCTTCCTGTTCATCGCTCCGGTTCTGTACGCAATCCACGCTGTACTGGCTGGTCTGGCTTATGTGCTGACCAACTCTCTGGGTATCGTACACGGTCACACCTTCTCCAACGGCTTCATCGACTTCGTGGTGCAATCACCGCGTGCCGACAACATGCTGCTGCTGGTTGGTCTGGGTCTGGTTTACGCGGCCATCTACTACGTGGTATTCAGCTTCGTTATCCGTGCCATGAACCTGAAAACCCCGGGTCGTGAAGACGAGACTGCTGAAGAGGCCGTTGGCCAAGGCAAAGACGAGATGTCTGCTGCTCTGGTTGCCGCCTTCGGTGGTAAAGAGAACATCGCTTCTCTGGATGCCTGCATCACCCGTCTGCGTGTTGGTGTGAAAGATGTTGCCAAGGTTGACCAGGCTGGTCTGAAGAAACTGGGTGCTGCCGGTGTGGTAGTAGCTGGTTCCGGCGTTCAAGCCATCTTCGGTACCAAGTCCGACAACCTGAAAACCGACATGGACATCTGGATGAAGAGCAACTAATTCTGGTGCCTGAATATCAGCGTGTTTGAAGAGGGAGGCGAAAGCCTCCCTCTTGCTATTTCTGGTTATGGATCGTGCGAGTCGCTGTAGGTCTTATCGTGGCAGGAGCTGGGTTGCCCAAGGGGCGATATGTAACGGGTTGCCCAATGGCGGCCCAACAGCACAAGGTGGTGTGCTCCGCTCACCTTATCGCACGCTATTGCCAGGTAACACCATCGCCCCATAAAGTCAGCCAATAAAAAGAGCGCCACCTGGGCGCTCTTTTGTCGAGTCGAGGGGATTAGAGTTTCTCCAGATCCCGCTCGATTTCGCTGATCTTGTTCTGCACCACTTTTTCCAGATGGCGCAGGTCGCGCAGGATCTTCTGCTTGATGTCCGGGTCGGCCTGCTGATGGACGCCCTGGGTCAGGTTATCCAGCTCATCCACCACATATTTGAGGTTGGCGTTGATCTCGGTAACATCCTTGTACTCATGGGTACCGGAGTCGACCAGCATGGTCTTGCGCTGGCGGGGATACTTGAATTTGACACTCTTGGCGAAGAACTCGCCCTTCTGCTTCTTGAAGTAGATCTTGAGGATGTCGTGGTTGGCCTCCTGGCGCAGGGTGTAGCTGTCGACGGAGGCGGGATCCTGGATCCCCAGGCTCTTCAGATTCTCGTACATCAGGCTTCCTCGGTTTGAAACGATCCTGTCCCATCCATCTTAACCGATGCCTCATGGCTTGCCTGTGACAGGGACGCCAAAATCAAAAGGGCGCCATCAGGCGCCCTTTTGATCACAGCAATGCTGATTACTCGTCGATGGAGCGCAGCAGGGCGTTGATGCCGACTTTGGCGCGGGTTTTGGCATCGACCTTCTTGACGATCACCGCTGCGTAGAGGCTGTACTTGCCGCACTTGGAGGGCAGGGAGCCGGAGACGACCACGGAGCCAGCCGGTACGCGGCCGTAGTGGATCTCGCCGGTTTCGCGGTCATAGATGCGGGTGGACTGGCCGATGAAGACGCCCATGGAGATGACGGAACCTTCCTCGACGATCACCCCTTCAACCACTTCGGAGCGGGCACCGATAAAGCAGTTGTCTTCGATGATGGTCGGGTTGGCCTGCAGCGGTTCCAGTACGCCGCCGATGCCGACGCCGCCGGAGAGGTGGACGTTCTTACCGATCTGGGCGCAAGAGCCGACAGTGGCCCAGGTATCGACCATGGTACCTTCGTCAACGAAGGCGCCGATGTTGACGTAGGAGGGCATCAGCACGGTATTGGGGGCGATAAAGGAGCCTTTGCGGGCTGTTGCCGGCGGCACCACGCGCACACCCGCTTCCTTGAACTGCTCGGCAGTGTAGTTGGAGAATTTGAGGGGAACCTTGTCGTAGTACTGGGCATCGTCGCCCTTGATGATGCCGTTGTCGTTGATACGGAAGTAGAGCAGTACCGCTTTCTTCAACCACTGATGGACAACCCACTCACCGGCGATCTTCTCGGCAACCCGCGCCTTGCCGGAGTCCAGCAGGTCGATGGCTTGCAGGATGGCGGACTTGGTGGCGCTATCCACGGAGCCCGGAGTAATGGTGTCGCGGCGCTCGAAGGCCGCTTCAATGATCTGTTGCAACTCGGTCATGACAGGTTTCCTTTAAAAAATTCTGTTTGTTGTATCACACTTTTCCGACTGTTTTTAAGGGGTTGACCGGAATTCTTCCGGCCAGTGGCCATTTCTTCATCCGGTGTGCGCCAACCAGTTGTTTGGCATGGCAAAAAACGTCCGACAATCAGCCTCTTTCGAATCACTCTTCGCTTAATCCAGTACCGACTGCTGGGGATTGAGCTGGTGTACCAGTCGCTCTTCCAGCTGTTTTTGCTGCTCGGCGGTCAATGGCTCGCCATCGAGGCTGGTCAGGCTGAAAAAGTCTTCGACCCTCTCACCGAAAGTGGCAATTTTGGCGGCGTGCAGCGACAGTCCACACTGCTGGAAAACCGCACCGATCCGCGCCAGCAGGCCGGGGGTATCGAGGGCAGTCAGTTCCATCAGGGTGTGACGGCTTTCCCCTTTATGGGGCAGAAAGACTACCCGGGTCGGTACGCTGAACTGGCGGTGGCGCCGCGACAGCGGCTTGTTGCGCAGCACCAGCTTGCCCGGCTCCTGCAGCGCCTTCTCCAGCGCTTTCTTGATGGTGGCGGTGCGGTTGGGGCTGATGGGTTCGCCGCTTGGCTCCAGAACCACGAAGGTATCGAGCACATAGTTGCTGCGCGAGTTCATGATCTGGGCGTCGTGGATGTTGAGGTTCTTCTGATCCAGCGCCGAGGCCACGGTGGCAAACAGATTCGGGGTATCGCGGCAGTAGATAAATACCTCGCTGCCGCCGCGGGTCGGATGTTTGCCGATGATCACCAGCGGTGCCGGATTGTCGCCATGCTCGATGATATGGCGGCAGTGCCAGGCGATCTGCTCCGGGCTGTGACGCAGGAAGTAGTCGGCCTTGAAATCGGCCCAGAGCAGGTTGATTGCCTCTTCCGATACATCCCGTTGCGCCAGCAGTTGCTTGGCCTGACGCTGGTTTTCGCGAATGCGCAGCCGCATGTCGGGCGGGTTCTCCAATCCTTGGCGCAGCGCCTTCTGGGTCGCGAAGTAGAGCTCCCGCAGCAGGGTGCCCTTCCAGTCGTTCCACAGGGTGTCGTTGGTGGCGCAGATATCAGCCACGGTAAGGCAGTAGAGCAGGTCGAGATGCTGCTCGTCGCGCACCTTCTGGGCAAAGTCGGTGACCACGTCGGGATCGTAGATATCGCGGCGCTGGGCGGTAACCGACATCAGCAGATGGTGGCGCACCAGCCAGGCGACCAGTCGGCTCTCGTAGCGATCCAGACCGTGCAGCTGGCAGAACTCCAGCGCATCGACGGCGCCCAGTTCCGAGTGATCGCCACGCCGTCCCTTGGCTATATCGTGGAACAGGGCGGCGATGCTGAGCAGCTCCGGTTTGCGCAGCCGTGTGAAGACCTCGTGGCAGAGCGGGTGGCTCTGGCGACTGGCCGGATTGGGGAACTGGTGGATGTTCTTGAGCAGCCGGTGGGTGTGCTCATCCACCGTGTAGGCGTGGAACATGTCGAACTGCATCTGGCCGACGATGAGGTTCCATTGCGGCAGATAGGCGGCGAGGATGCCGTATTTGTGCATCAGGGTGAGCGGCAGGCCGATGCCGTTGGGGTGGCGCAGCAGCGCCATAAAGAGGCGACGGCAGTCAGGCAAGTCCTGCAACCAGCAGTTGAGTTTGCGGCGCGCCTCGCGCAGTTGGCGCAAGGTGGCCGAGTGGATGCCCGCAATCTCGGGATGCTGGGCCATCTGATAGAAGAGGCGCAGGATAGCGGCCGGTTCACGGCTAAACAGCTCCGCATCCACCGCATCGATGAGGCGGCCACGAAGCTGGAACTCGTCGGAGAGGCGGCGCACATCCATGGCGGTGTTGCCGAGGATCGCCTCGTCAAACAGCTGCAGCAGCATCTCGTTAAGCTCCGAGACACGCCGCACAGTCTGGTAGAAGCGCTTCATCATCTGCTCGACCGGGGTGTTGCCTTCTCCCTCGAACCCCAGCATCTGGGCCACGGTGCGCTGGCGATCGAACAGCAGGCGGTTATCTCCCTTGTTGATGGCCATATGCAGGGCAAAGCGCACCTTCCAGAGAAAATTCTGGCAGTCGAGCAGCTCACGATACTCGGCGCGGTTGAGAAAGCCGTGGCTGGTCATCTCGAACAAGGTGGTGGCGCCAAAGTGGCGGCGGGCGACCCAGGCGAGGGTTTGAATATCCCGCAGGCCGCCTGGATTGCTCTTGAGATCCGGCTCCAGCTTGTAGGCGGTGCCGAGAAACTGCTGATGGCGCTCCGCCTGCTCCTGGCGCTTGGCACGAAAGAAGGCTTCGCTCGGCCAGAAGTGCTGGGGGCCGGTGGCCTCTTTCAGTTGCCGGAAGCCCTCCTGGCGACCTGTGATGTAGCGGGCCTCAATGAGGTTGGTTGCGACCGTAATATCGGCGCGCCCCTGCTCGAGGCACTCCGCCACGTTGCGCACCGCCTGACCCACCTCAAGCTTGAGATCCCACAGCAAGGTGATGAACTCGCCGATCCGCAGCCCCAGCACCTCGTCCAGCTCGTCGCCGTCATAGAGGATCAGCAGGTCGATATCGGAGTGGGGGTGCAGCTCGCCGCGACCATACCCCCCCACCGCGATGAGGGTGAGGTCGCTCTTGTCGAAGCCAAACTTCTGCCACAGGCGGCAGAGCAGTTGATCCATATATTCGGAGCGGGTGGCAACCAGCTCGATGATGTTGTCACCGGCATCGAAGCGGGCGTGCAGCCAGCCGAGAAAGCGGCTCAGGTACTCTTTGCAGTTGTCGCGGGTGAGCTGGTCGTCGGGTAACAGGTGGGGGGAAAGCAGGCTGGCGTCCATGGCATCTCACACACAAGTGGCAGGCATATGGCTGAAACGGGCAGTAAAAACCCCGGCGCTTTTCGCTAAGGGCCGGGGTTCGATGTTAGCTGTGTTTGATGAGGCGGTCGATAGTGTCATCGGGGCGCAGGGTGAGCACCTCGCAGCCGTCCTCGGTTACCAGTAGGGTGTGCTCCCACTGGGCGGAGTCGCCGCCATCCTTGGTGGTCACGGTCCAGCCATCCTTCGGATTGACCTTGCAGTGATACTTCTTGCTGTTGACCATGGGCTCAATGGTGAAGCACATGCCCGCTTTCAGCTCCAGCTTGCCACTGTTGCGGTAGTGGAGGATCTGCGGCTCTTCGTGGAACTCGGCACCGATACCGTGACCACAGTAGTCACGCACCACGGAGAAACCGGCCTTCTCGACGATGGGTTGAATGACGGCGCCAATCTCGGTAATGCAGGCCCCCGGACGTACCTTCTTGATGGCGGCGTAGAGGCTCTCTTGCGCAACCTTGCAGAGCTGGCGGCGCAGCGGGGTGGTCTCACCCACGATGAACATGGCCGAGGTATCGCCGTGGTAACCATCCTTGATGACGGTGATATCCAGGTTGATGATGTCGCCATCGCGCAGCTTCTTGTGGTTCGGGATACCGTGGCAGATCACATCGTTAACCGAGGTACAGATGGATTTGGGAAAGCCGTGGTAGTTGAGCGGAGCTGGAACCGCCTGTTGTACGTCGACAATATAGTCGTGGCAGAGGGTGTTCAGTTCGTCAGTGGTGACGCCAGCTTTGACATGGGGCGCAATCATGACCAGCACATCGGCGGCCAATTGGCCGGCAACGCGCATCTTTTCAATCTCTTCCGGTGTCTTGATTTTAATGGACATGGGATCTCTCTTGCGGCCTGCCGCTGGGCCTGCGAGGGCAGACAGGACAGGTAATGAAAAATAGATGCGTTTGCAATCAGGGCAAAATTTTATCCGCAACCCCCGCGTACTTCCAGTGTGATTGTCATCACAACGTCAAATCGGCGTCGCAGCATCCTCTGGCGGGATCCATATTTACACCTGTTTAGGGTGTCGGCCGGTGGTGTCCTGGACAAAGTTATGATATAAAGCGCGCCGGAATGGGGAACTTGCGTCCCGATTTCATCACCCTTACTTAAACAACACACACACATCGACACATATGCCGGGGTGCCTTAACGGGTCGGTTATATGGGATGTGTGGAGGCCTAACCCCAATACAGAGGTATAAAATGGCTAAAGTTTCTATGCGCGACATGCTGCAAGCCGGCGTTCACTTCGGTCACCAGACTCGTTACTGGAACCCGAAAATGAAATCCTACATCTTCGGTGCCCGCAGCAAAGTTCACATCATCAACCTGGAAAAAACCGTTCCGATGTTTGACGATGCCATGAACTTCATCAGCTCCGTAGCTGCCAAGAAAGGCAAGGTACTGTTCGTTGGTACCAAGCGTGCCGCGTCTGAAGCCGTAAAAGAAGCCGCTGAGCGTTGCGACCAGTTCTATGTAAACCACCGCTGGCTGGGCGGTATGCTGACCAACTGGAAAACCGTTCGTCAGTCTATCAAGCGCCTGAAAGATCTGGAAACCCAGAGCCAGGACGGTACCTTCGACAAGCTGACCAAGAAAGAGGCGCTGATGCGTACTCGCGAAATGGAAAAGCTGGAGAAGAGCCTGGGTGGTATCAAGAACATGGGCGGCCTGCCTGACGTTCTGTTCGTTGTCGATGCCGACCACGAGCACATCGCTATCAAAGAAGCCAACAACCTGGGTATCCCGGTAGTTTCCATCGTTGATACCAACTCCAACCCGGACGGCGTTGATTACGTCATCCCGGGTAACGACGACGCTATCCGTGCCGTACAGCTGTACCTGAATGCTGCTGCTGACACCGTACTGGAAGCTCGCGCTCAGGACATCGTTGTTCAAGCCGAACAAGATGGCTTCGTTGAAGCTGAGTAATTGATAAGGACTGTAAAGCCCTTATTAACCAAGCTGATGTAATTGGTTAGCAGGGGCCCTTGTGGCCCCTGTTTCTTGTCAATTCAAGACCGAGGATACTGGACATGGCTAACGTTACTGCCGCCCTGGTAAAAGAACTGCGCGAGCGCACTGCCGCTGGCATGATGGATTGCAAAAAAGCACTGGAAGAAGCTGCTGGTGATATCGAGCTGGCAATTGAGAACATGCGCAAATCCGGTCAGGCCAAAGCCGCCAAGAAAGCTGGCCGTATCGCCGCTGAAGGCGTTATCTTTGCTCGCACCGAAGGCAACGTTGCCGTCATGATCGAGCTGAACAGCGAAACCGACTTCGTCGCCAAAGATGCCAGCTTCATGGCAATGGGCCAGAAGATCGCTGACATCGCTGCGACCCAGAAAATTGCTGACGTTGACGCGCTGAAAGCCGCTGACTTCGGTAACGGCGAATCCGTCGAGCTGACCATCACCAACCTGATCGCCAAGATCGGTGAGAACATGAACCTGCGTCGCGTGATGCTGGTTGAAGGTGACAACCTGGGTACCTACGTTCACGGTTCCCGCATTGGTGTTATCACCAAGCTGACCGGTGGTTCTGCCGAGCTGGCCAAAGATCTGGCCATGCACGTTGCTGCCAACAGCCCGCAATTCGTCAAGCCTGAAGACGTGTCTGCTGAAGTCGTTGCCAAAGAGCGCGAAATCCAGATCGACATCGCCATCAACTCCGGCAAGCCGAAAGAGATCGCCGAGAAGATGGTTGAAGGCCGCATGAAGAAGTTCACCGGTGAGGTTTCCCTGACTGGTCAACCGTTCGTGAAAGATCCTTCCATGACCGTTGCCGAGCTGCTGAAGAAAGAAGGCGCTGACGTTGTCTCCTTCACCCGTTTCGAAGTGGGCGAAGGCATCGAGAAGCAAGAGACCGATTTCGCTGCTGAAGTTGCAGCCCAAATCGCGGCCGCTCAAAAGGCCTAATCGAACCGGTTTTTCCGTTTCCCCAGACCGCGACTTATGTCGCGGTCTTTATATGACCAGGAATCAGTGACATGAGTACCAATCCCAAACCTGCATACAGACGTGTTCTTCTGAAGTTGAGTGGTGAAGCCCTGCAAGGATCCGAGGGTTTCGGCATTGATCCGGCGGTGCTGGAGCGGATGGCCCAAGAGATCAAAGAACTGGTTGAGTTGGGTGTTCAGGTCGGTCTGGTCATCGGTGGCGGCAACCTGTTCCGTGGTGCCGGTCTTGCCAAAGCGGGCATGAACCGCGTGGTGGGCGACCACATGGGTATGCTGGCAACCGTGATGAACGGTCTGGCCATGCGTGATGCCCTGCATCGTGCTTATGTGAATGCCCGTCTGATGTCTGCCATCTCCCTGCAGGGCGTCTGCGACTCCTACAGCTGGGCCGAGGCAATCAGCCAGCTGCGTGCTGGCAAAGTCGTTATCTTCTCTGCCGGTACCGGCAACCCCTTCTTCACTACCGATTCTGCGGCTTGCCTGCGCGGGATCGAGATCGAAGCTGATGTGGTGCTCAAAGCCACCAAGGTTGATGGTGTATACAACGAAGATCCGGTCAAGAATCCGGATGCCGTGCTGTATCATGAACTGAGTTATGATGAAGTTCTTGAAAAAGAGCTCAAGGTGATGGATCTTGCTGCCTTTACCCTGGCACGTGACCATGATCTGCCGATCCGCGTGTTCAACATGAACAAACCGGGTGCCCTGCGCCGGGTTGTCATGGGTGAACCGGAAGGCACTCTGATCCACCACGTTGGTAAATAAGATAAAAGTGAGCCACCTGGCGCTCTTATCCTATCCATCACGTCAGTAAATAAGATAGACACGGGCCGTGTAGCGGCTCGTTCGCCAAAAGGAAAACCACTGTGATCAACGAGATTAAAAACGACGCCAAGGACCGTATGGGCAAGAGCGTAGAAGCGCTCAAGACTCAAATGTCCAAGATCCGTACCGGCCGCGCTCACCCGAGCCTGCTCGACGGCATCCAGGTTGAGTATTACGGTGCTGCCACTCCGCTGAAACAGTTGGCCAACGTCGTGGCAGAAGATGCTCGCACCCTCTCCATCTCCATTTTTGACCGCTCCATGATCCAGGCGGTAGAGAAGGCGATCCTGACCTCCGATCTGGGCCTGAACCCGTCCAGCAATGGCCAGACCCTGCGCGTGCCACTGCCGCCGCTGACCGAAGAGCGTCGTCGCGACCTGACCAAGATCGTCCGTGCCGAAGCGGAAAATGCCCGTGTTGCCGTGCGCAACATCCGTCGTGACGCCAACGCCGATCTGAAAGCGCTGCTGAAGGACAAAGAGATCTCCGAAGACGACGACCGTCGCGCCCAGGAAGAGATCCAGAAACTGACCGACTCCTACATCAAGCTGGTCGATGAGGCCCTTGCCGTAAAGGAGAAGGAGCTAATGGAAATCTAACCGTCTGAAAGGTATATTACGAGCGCCGTGTAGTGCCCCTGCACGGCGCTTTTGTCTTTGTGGGAGAATTACATGTCGCTTTTGGCTGCGTTGGGTGATTGTGCCAACTCGTCTTTACCCCGTCACGTCGCCATCATCATGGATGGTAACGGTCGCTGGGCCCAGAACCGAGGCAAGATGCGGGTTTATGGCCACAAGGCGGGCGTCAAGTCAGTGCGCGAGGCCGTTACCTTTGCTGCGCGTGCCAAGATCGAGGCATTGACCCTGTTTGCATTCTCCAGCGAGAACTGGCGCCGCCCGGAAGGGGAGGTCAGTGCCTTGATGGAACTGTTCATCACAGTGCTGGGTCGTGAGGTGCAGAAACTGCACAACAACGGGATCCGGCTCAAGGTGATTGGCGATACTGCTCGCTTTAGTGAGCGGTTGCAGGCCAAAATCGCCAAGGCGGAAGCCTTGACCGCCAATAACAAGGGGTTGACCCTGAACATTGCAGCCAACTATGGCGGCCAGTGGGATATCGCCCAGGCGGCCCGCAAGCTGGCTAAAGCAGTGGCGGCCGGTGAACTGGCCGCTGACGACATTGATGAATCCATGTTGACCCGCGAGGTTTGCATGGCCGATCTGCCACCTGTGGACCTGTTGATCCGCACCGGTGGCGATCATCGCATCAGCAACTTTGTGTTATGGCAGCTCGCCTATGCCGAGCTCTATTTTACCCCGGTATTGTGGCCCGATTTCAACGAGGCCGAGTTCAGTGAGGCGGTCGCCTCTTTCGTTGCCCGCGAGCGTCGCTTCGGTTGCACGGGTGAACAGATACGGGAATTGATCGCCGAGCAGCAGACCGGCTAAACCCCGCTCCCAAGAGAGAGGTTTCTTTTGCTAAAACAACGAATTATTACTGCTTTGATGTTGATCCCCCTGGTGTTGGGGGCGCTCTTCTTTCTGCCATTGAAATTTTTTGCCCTGTTGGCTGCGCTGGTGTTTTTGTTGGCCAGTCGCGAATGGAGTGGGTTTGTCTCTGCTGCTCCGCAGCAATGGTTGCCCATCGTATTTTGTCTGTTGCTCGGTGCCAGCCTCTTTTGGTTGCCGGTGGAGCAACTCTGGACGCCCCACCTGCACCCCCTCGTGATGGGCGTGCTCTGGACAGCGGTAAGCTGGTGGCTGCTGGGTCTGCTGCTGGTGCTGCGCTATCCCCAAAGCGCCAAGCTGTGGAAAGAGTCTATCTGGCTCAAGTCGCTGTTTGGTCTGGTGACCCTGGTTCCTTTCTTCTGGTCGCTGGTCGCCATCCGTGGTTACAACTTTTACCATGACCCCATGATGGGCGCCTGGATCCTGTTGTTCGTGATGGGACTGGTCTGGGCGGCAGATTCTGGCGCGTATTTTTTCGGCAAGGCGTTCGGTAAGCACAAGCTGGCACCGGCTGTGAGTCCGGGCAAAACCATCGAAGGAATGTGTGGCGGCCTCTTTACCGCCAGCCTGCTGGCCATCGGCGTTACCTGGTCGATGGGATTTGTTCCTGCCAAGATGATCACCGTGCTGTTTTGCTCTCTGCTGGCGGTGCTTGCTTCCGTACTCGGTGATCTGACCGAGAGCATGTTCAAGCGCGAAGCGGGCATCAAGGACTCCGGCACCCTGCTGCCGGGTCATGGCGGCATTCTCGACCGGATCGACAGCCTGACCGCCGCCCTGCCGGTGTTTCTGCTCAGTTATCTGCTACTCAGTCAGGAGTTTTGATGCACAAGTCACTGGTTATTCTGGGGGCCTCCGGCTCCATCGGTCAGAGTACCTTGAAAGTGCTGCGCCATAACCCGGGCAGTTGGCAAGTGTTGGCGTTGACCGCCGCCCGCAACGTGGATGCCATGTTGCGGGACTGCCTCGAATTCTCCCCCCGTTTTGCCGTGATGGTCGATGAGGATGCCGCCCGTGAACTGGCTGCCCGTCTGAAAGCGCACGGTAGTACAACCCGGGTCATGTCTGGTGCAGCAGCCCTCTGCGAGGTTGCCGCTCACCCCGACACCCATAGTGTGATGGCCGCCATTGTCGGTGCGGCCGGACTGGCCCCGACCATGGCCGCGGTACGTGCCGGCAAGCGTATTTTGCTGGCCAACAAGGAGGCGCTGGTGATGTCCGGTGCTTTCTTCATGGAAGCCGTGCGCGAACATGGCGCCGAGCTGCTGCCCATCGACAGTGAACACAATGCCATCTTCCAGTGTCTGCCGACTGCCGTGCAGCGCCAGCCCGGTTTTTGCGATCTGGCTGCGGCGGGGATCAGCAAGATTTTGCTGACCGGTTCCGGCGGCCCGTTCCGTTACACCGAGATCTGCGAGCTTGCGAAGGTGACGCCGGCGCAGGCCATCGCTCATCCCAACTGGTCGATGGGGGCCAAGATTTCGGTCGACTCCGCCACCATGATCAACAAGGGGCTGGAGTACATCGAGGCGCGCTGGCTGTTCAATGCGGCGCCCGAGCAGATCCAGGTGGTGATCCACCCGCAGTCGGTGATCCACTCCATGGTGCAGTACAAGGATGGCTCCGTGCTGGCCCAGCTAGGCAATCCGGATATGTGTACCCCCATCGCCCATGCGCTGGCTTATCCCAATCGCATCCCCTCCAGTGTGGAACCTTTGGATTTCTTCAGTGTCGGAGAGTTCAGCTTTATTCGGCCTGATTATGATCGCTACCCCTGTCTGGCGCTGGCCATCAATGCCTGCCAGAAGGGGCAAGCGGCGACCACTGCGCTCAATGCAGCCAACGAGGAGGCGGTTGCCGCCTTCCTGGCCGGGCGCATCGGTTTTATGGATATTGCCCGGATCAACGAGGCAGTGATGCTGGCGCTGGAGAGCAGCGCCGTCGGCTCGCTCGATGATCTGTTTGCCCTGGACGGTGCGGCAAGAGCCCGTGCTCACACTTTGATTGAGGAGCTTGGCTAATGGGCGGTGTGTTGTGGAATATCGGTGCTTTTGTTGTTGCGCTGGGCCTGCTGGTTGCGGTGCACGAGTTTGGTCACTTCTGGGTGGCCCGTCGCTGTGGCGTCAAGGTTGAGCGTTTCTCCATCGGTTTTGGCAAGGCGATCTGGCGCCGGATGGGTAAGGATGGCACCGAATATGTGCTGGCGCTGATCCCCCTCGGTGGTTACGTCAAGATGCTCGATGGCCGGGTCGATGAACTCAAGCCCGGTGACGAGCAGTATGCCTTCAACCACAAGAGTGTCTGGGCGCGGATGGCGATTGTTGCCGCAGGTCCCATGGCCAACTTCGTGTTTGCCCTGTTTGCCCTCTGGCTGATGTTTATCATCGGGGTGCCGAGCGTCAAGCCGGTGATCGGTGAAGTGCGTCCGGCATCCATCGTAGCCGAGGCGGGTGTGCTGCCGGGGATGGAGATTGTCGGGGTCGGCGATGAGCAGACCGGTGACTGGGAGAGCGTCACTTACGCCCTTATCAGCCATCTGGGTGACGATGCTGTGACTCTCAAGGTGCAGGCACCCAATACCAGCTATGCCACCGATAAAACCTTGTCGCTGACCGGCTGGACCTTCGATCCGGATAAAGAGTCGCCCATCGGCAGCTTGGGGATCGTCCCCCTGAGTGGCAAAGTGCTGCCCGTCGTGGCTGCCGTGGTGGCCAAGAGTGCCAGTGAAAAGGCGGGGCTGCAGGTTGGTGACCGTATCAAACAGGTCGGCGATCAGCCTATTACCGCGTGGTCCCAGTTTGTCGAGCTGGTGCAGCAGGCACCGGGTGAACCCCTGCAAGTGGTGGTTGAGCGCAACAACAGTGATCTCAACGTGACTCTGACCCCGGATAGCCGCAAGGTGCAGGGCAAGCTGGTAGGATTCGTCGGTCTCTCGCCGCAACTGGTTCCATTACCGGATGAATATCGAATTCTGTTACAGTATGGGCCTTTGCAGGCGCTGTGGCATGGCGCGGACAAGACCTGGAGCCTGATCACGCTCACCTTTGACATGATTGGCAAGTTGATCGGTGGCATCGTGTCGCTGGACAACCTGAGCGGCCCCATCTCCATTGCCAAGGGCGCCGGCAGCAGTGCCGACTATGGTCTGGTCTATTTCTTGAGTTTTCTGGCGCTGATCAGCGTCAACCTGGGGATTATCAATCTGTTCCCCCTGCCGGTGCTCGATGGTGGCCATCTGGTCTATTTCCTTATCGAAGCGGTCACCGGCAAGCCGGTATCAGAGAAAATACAGGAAGTGGGTTTCAGGATCGGTGCCGCCATTCTGATGTTATTGATGGGCATTGCGCTGTTTAACGATTTCGCTCGCCTCTGAGGCCAGAGCATCAACAAGGACACATAAGAACAAAATGGCTGTTAAAAAAGCATTGGTGTTGAGTTGCCTGCTGGGTGCCAGTTTCCTGGCCCAGGCGGCCCCTGCCTCTTTTGTGGTGCAAGATATCCAGGTCGAAGGTCTGCAACGGGTGACCCTGGGTGCCGCACTGTTGAACCTGCCGATCCGGGTCGGTGATACCGTCGACTCCGTGGCTCTGGCCAGCGCCATCAAAAAGCTCTATGCCTCGGGTAACTTCGAGGATGTGAAGGTTTACCGTGACGGCCAGGTGCTGCAGGTGATGGTCAAGGAGCGTCCGACCATCTCCAGTATCGAGTTTGCCGGCAACAAGGATATCAAAGAGGAGCAACTGACCCAGAGTCTGGAGTCCTCCGGCATCCGTGTGGGCGATCCGCTGGATCGCACCGTGCTCACCTCCCTCGAGAAGGGACTGGAAGATTTCTACTATGGCGTGGGTAAATACTCCGCCAAGGTCAAGGCCATCGTCACCCCGTTGCCGCGCAACCGGGTCGACCTCAAGTTCACCTTCGTGGAAGGGGAAGCGGCCAAGATCCAGCAGATCAACATCGTCGGCAACAGCGTCTTCCCGGAAGAGAAACTGATTGCCCAGCTCTCCCTGCGCGACGAAGTGCCCTGGTGGAACTTCACCGCCGATCAGCGCTATCAGAAACAGAAGCTGGCGGGTGATATCGAGACCCTGCGCTCCTACTACATGGATCGTGGCTATATCCGCTTCCAGCAGGAGTCTACCCAGGTCTCCATGACCCCCGACAAGAAGGGCGTTTACGTCACCCTCAACATCAAGGAAGGGGATCAGTACAAGGTCTCCGGTGTCCAGCTCAAGGGGGACCTGATCGATCGCGGTGGCGAGATGAAGGGATTGATCCCGATCGCTGCCGGCAGCACTTACTCTGCCAGTCAGGTGACTCATACCGAAGAGGTGCTCTCCAAGTTCCTCGGCCGTTACGGCTACGCCTATCCGAAAGTGGTCACCTTCCCGCAGATCAATGACAAGACCAAGGAAGTGGAGCTGATAGTCAACGTTGAGCCGGGCCCCCGTGTCTATGTGCGCAATATCAACTTCAGCGGTAACGCCACCACCGAAGATCAGGTACTGCGTCGCGAGATGCGCCAGATGGAGGGCACCTGGCTCTCCTCCGACAACATCGAGCAGTCCAAGAGTCGTCTCAACCGTCTTGGCTACTTCGAGAGCGTCGAAGTGGACACCAAGCGGGTGCCGGGCAACGATGACCTGGTTGACCTCGACTTCAAGGTCAAGGAGCAGCCAGCAGGCTCCATCAACGCCGGTATCGGTTACGGTACCGAATCGGGTCTGAGCCTGCAGGCGGGGATCTCCCAGGACAACTTTATGGGTACCGGTAAAAAGGTCTCCATCAACGCCAGCACCAACGACTACTCCAAGAACGTTGACCTGAGCTACAACGACCCCTACTTCACAGTGGATGGTGTCAGCCTGGGTGGTCGGGTCTATTACAACCAGTTCCGCGCCGATGATGCCGATATCGTTGATTACGAGAATGAAACCATCGGTTTCCGTCTCTCCAGCGGCTTCCCGGTCAACGAGTTCAACCGTCTCGACTTCAGTACCGGTATCGAGAGCACCAAGCTGAGCCGTCCGTCATTCAATGCCCAGAACTATCAGGAGTGTCTGAAGGACAATCCGGATACTGATGGCAATACCTACTGCTGGGATCAGTGGAATGATAACCGCCAGTCGGTACAGATGGATCAGTTCTGGAATGCTTACTCACAGGATGGTTCCAACCTCGACTTTGTGACCGTTGATGTCACCGCTGGCTGGACCCGCTCTACCCTGAACAAGGGGATGTTCCCGACTTCTGGCGATCGTCAGCGTATCAACGCCAAGGTGACCGTGCCGGGCATGGAGCTGCAGTACTACAAGCTCTCTGCCGAAGATGCCCACTACTTCCCGCTCGATGCGGATCATAGCTGGGTTATGATCGGCAAGGGTCGTGTCTCCTACGGTAACGGCTATGGCGATGACTCCATGCTGCCGTTCTTCGAGAACTACTATGCCGGTGGTTTCGATACGGTACGTGGCTTCAAGAGCAATACCATTGGTCCCAAGGCGATCTACAAGACCTACAACAAGCCGGGTGCTGGCAGTTGCACTGGTTCTCAGCCGTGTGAAACTGGCTACTATGAAGGTTCCGACACCTCGGTGGGGGGTAACGCTCTGGCCGTCGCCTCACTGGAGCTGGTCTTCCCGACCCCGTTCGTCTCCGAGACCTATCGTCCGCAGATCCGTTCAACCGTCTTTATGGACGCAGGTACCGTCTGGAGCACTGATTTTGCCAACGGGGCATATCCTTGCGCCGCCGGTTCTGATTGCAACTATCTGAGCCAGGACTACTCCAACCCGGGCAATATCCGGGTCTCTGCCGGTGTCTCCCTGCAGTGGCTCTCGCCGATGGGCCCGCTGGTGTTTGCCTTGGCCAAGCCGATCAAGAAATACGAAGGGGATCGCACCGAAGTCTTCTCCTTCAACATCGGTCGTACTTTCTAAGCAGAGTTTCGCCCCCACCCATGCGGTGGGGGTCTTCAATGATGGGACGCGCGGTATGCGTGCCTCACCAGGTAACAAGACGGTCCTAACGCCGCTTGCATAATCGGGTAAATCAGGTAGCCCTCGCCATGAGGGAACAAGGAGTAAGTGTGAATAAAGCGTTGAAAGTAGCTGGTTTGAGCTTTGCACTGATGGCTGCCGGCATGGGTTCTGCCTTCGCTGAGACCAAGATCGCCGTGGTTGATATGGGCGAAGTCTTCCAAAAGCTGCCCCAGCGTGAAGCCGTTGCAGCCAAGCTGAAAGGCGAATTCGAGCCGCGCATGCGTGAGCTGCAGAAGCTGGAACAGGAAGGCCAGAAGCTGGTCGAAAAGTTCCGCAAGGATGAAGCCTTCATGAGCGCCGAGCAGAAGAAGCAGAACCAGGAGAAGCTGGCCAAGCTGCAGATGGAGTTCAACCAGAAGCGTCAAGCCTTTGAGCAGGACAACGGCCGCCGTCAGTCCGAAGAGCGCAACAAGATCCTGACCAAGGTGCAGGCTGCCATCGATTCCATCGCCAAGAGCAATGGTTACGATCTGGTGTTGGAGCGCAATGCCGCCCCGTATGCCGCCAGCAAGCTGGACATCTCCGGCCAGGTTATTTCTCAGGTAAGCAAGAGCAACTAATTGATGGCATTCACTCTCGCACAGCTGGCCCAGCAACTGGGGGCCCAGGTCCATGGCGACGGAACCCTGGAAATCCGCAAGGTAGCGACACTGGAAAAGGCCGGGGAGGGGGATATCACCTTCCTGTCCAACAAGAAGTACCGACACTATCTGGAGCAGAGCAAGGCGACCGCCGTGCTCATTACAGAAGCGGATCTGCCATTTTGTCCCACCAATGCCCTGGTGCTCAAAGACCCCTATGTGGGCTTTGCCCGGGTAGCCCAACTGCTGGACACCACCCCGCAGCCGGCCACGGATATTCATCCGAGTGCCGTTATCGCGGCTGACGTGCAACTGGGCGAGAGAGTGGCCATCGGCGCCAATGCAGTGATCGAATCCGGCGTCGTGCTGGGTGACGATGTACGCATTGGCCCGGGCTGTTTTGTTGGCAAAAATACCCGGCTGGGAGCCCGCTCCCGGCTGTGGGCCAACGTCACCCTCTATCACAATGTGACCATGGGTACCGACTGTCTGGTTCAATCCGGCACAGTGATCGGCGCCGATGGTTTCGGTTATGCCAACGAGCGTGGCGAGTGGATCAAGATCCCCCAGCTCGGCGGTGTGACCATTGGCAACCGGGTCGAGATCGGTGCCTGTACCACCATTGACCGCGGTGCCCTGGAAGATACCCGCATCGCTGACAACGTCATCATCGACAACCAGTGCCAGATCGCCCACAACGTGGAGATCGGTTACGGCACCGCCGTGGCGGGCTCCACCGTGATGGCTGGTAGTCTCAAGGTCGGCAAATACTGTATCATTGGCGGCGCTTCCGTCTTTAACGGGCATATGGAGATCTGCGACCAGGCCACCGTCACCGGTATGGCCATGGTTATGCGACCCATTACCGAGCCCGGTGTCTACTCTTCCGGCATCCCTCTGCAAACCAATAAAGAGTGGCGCAAGACCGCCGCCCGGGTGATGCGTATCGAAGAGATGCACAAGCGGTTAAGCAAGCTTGAGAAGAAGCTGGATCAAGAATAATCACGATTGGTATAGGGTACTGTTTTGACTACTGAAAAGAAGAGCCTGGGTATCCAGGAAATCATGGATCTGCTGCCCCACCGTTATCCGTTTCTGATGGTGGATCGTGTAGACGACTACGAGATCAGCGATGAGCGCAAAACCCTGCGCGCCATCAAGAACGTCTCGTTCAACGAGCCGATCTTCCAGGGGCACTTCCCGGCCAAGCCGGTGTTCCCGGGCGTACTGATCCTGGAAGCGATGGCACAGGCCACCGGTATCCTGGCCTTTACAATGGTGGGCAAGCCGTCTCCCAACGAACTCTATTATTTTGCCTCAATCGACAACGCTCGCTTCAAGCGCCCGGTCGGCCCCGGTGACCAACTGGTGCTGGACGTGGAGTTCCTGAAGGAGCGTCGCGGTATTGCCAAGTTCACCGGTGTCGCCACCGTCGACGGTGAAGTGGTCTGTACCGCCGAGCTGATGTGCGCCAAACGCGAGGTTTAACACACGTGATCGACCAGACTGCCATCATTCACGATACAGCCATCGTCCATGAGTCTGCCGTGATCGGTAAAGGGGTTGAAATCGGCCCCTTTTCTGTCATCGGCGCCGAGGTGGAAATCGGTGACAACACCTGGGTAGGTTCCCATGTGGTGATCAAGGGCCCGACCAAGATTGGTCGTGGCAACAAGATCTTCCAGCACACCTCCATCGGTGAGGATTGCCAGGACAAGAAGTACGCCGGTGAGCGCACCTTCCTCGAGATTGGCGACAACAACGTCATTCGCGAGAACTGCACCTTCCACCGCGGCACCATTCAGGATCAGAGCCTGACCAAGGTGGGCAGCGGCAACCTGTTCATGGTCAACGTTCACGTTGCCCACGACTGCATCATCGGTGACAACTGCATCTTCGCCAACAACGCGACCCTGGCGGGCCACGTGGTGATCGGTGACTTCGTGATCTTTGGTGGCCTCTCCGCCATTCATCAGTTTGGTCGCGTCGGCTCCCACGCCTTCGTCGGTGGCTGCGCCGCCCTGAACAAGGACGTGCCGCCTTACGTGATGGCCGCCGGCAACTACGCCAAGCCGTTCGGGGTCAACTCCGAAGGTCTGCGTCGCCGCGGTTTCAGCGCCGAGGCCATCTCTGCCGTCAAGCGTGCCTACAAAGAGATCTTCCGCTCCGGCAAGACCATCGAAGAGGTGCTGCCTGTGCTGATCGAGATGGCGCAAGCCGAACCGGCCGTCCAGCTCTATGTGGACTTCCTCAAAGATAACGAGCGCGGGATCATCCGTGCCTGATCCGGTTCGTATCGGTATCGTCGCCGGAGAGGTCTCCGGCGACATTCTGGCTGCCGGTCTGGTGCGCGAGCTGCAAGCCCGCTACCCGGATGCGCAGTTCGAAGGGATCGCCGGGCCGCGGATGCAGGCCCTCGGCGTCAAGGCCCTGTTCGAGATGGAAGAGCTCTCCGTCATGGGGATCACCGAGGTGCTTGGCCGTCTGCCGCGCATCCTCAAGGTTCGTCGCGAACTGCTGCGCCACTTTATTGCCAATCCGCCCGATATCTTCATCGGCGTGGATGCGCCGGATTTCAATATCGGAGTGGAGCTGAAACTGCGCCGCGCCGGTATCAAGACGGTTCACTATGTCAGCCCCTCTGTGTGGGCCTGGCGTCAGAACCGCATTCACAAGATCAAGGCCGCTACCGACATGGTGCTCGCCTTCCTGCCGTTCGAGAAAGCCTTCTACGACCGCTTCGACGCCCCTTGCCGTTTTGTCGGTCACACCATGGCGGACGATATTCCGCTGGTGCCGGATCAGGCTGCCGTGCGTCGCAATCTCGGTATCGATGCCAATCGCCGCTGGCTGGCGGTGCTACCGGGCAGCCGCACCGCAGAAGTGGGCTTTATGTCACCGCTGTTTCTCGAGGCGTGCAAACACCTGACGGTGCGCTATCCGGATCTCGGCTTCATTGTGCCGCTGGTCAACCAGAAACGGCGCGAGCAGTTTATGGCCATCAAGGCCGAGGTTGCGCCGGGTCTTGACATGGTGCTGCTGGAAGGGCAGGGCCGCGAGGCGATGATCGCCGCCGACGTGGTGATGCTGGCCTCCGGCACCGCGGCGCTCGAAGCCATGCTGGTGAAAAAGCCGATGGTGGTGGGCTACAAGCTCAAGCCCTTCAGCTACTGGCTGGCCCAGCGACTGGTGAAGACCGAATTTGTCTCTCTGCCCAACCTGCTGGCCGGTCGCATGCTGGTGCCGGAACTCATCCAGCACGAGTGCACCCCGGAGAATCTGGTGGAAGAGGTGAGCAAGTACTTCGAGCACGACAACAGTGCGCTGGTCAACACCTTCACCGAGCTGCACCAGCTGATCCGCTGTAATGCCGACTCGCAGGCCGCCGATGCGGTGGCGGATCTGCTCGGCAGATAACGCTATTTCGGACCGTCGATTGCGCCGCGCTACCCGTTCATTCGTTTTCGAGCGGTAATGCCGCGCCAGTCGACCCCTGTCAGGCCCCACGGGGCCTGTTTTGATTCAAGGCTACAAGATGATGATCGATATTCCTGACGACAAGCTGGTTGCCGGTGTGGACGAAGTGGGCCGTGGCCCCCTGGTGGGTGATGTGGTCACCGCTGCGGTCATTCTCGATCCCGCCAATCCCATTGTCGGGCTGGCTGACTCCAAGAAGCTCTCCGAGAAGAAGCGCCTCGCCCTGTTTGACGAGATCAAAGAGAAAGCGCTCGCTTGGGCCATTGGTCGCGCCACTCCGGAGGAGATCGACGAGCTCAACATCCTGCATGCCACCATGCTGGCGATGCAGCGCGCCGTGGCGGGGTTGAAGGTCACCCCCGAGCTGGTCTTTATCGATGGCAACCGTTGCCCTGCATTGCCGATGGAAGCGCGTGCCGTGGTCAAGGGCGATAGCCTGGTGGCCGCCATCAGCGCCGCTTCTATCCTCGCCAAGGTGACCCGAGATGCGGAGATGACCGAGCTGGACAGCCGTCATCCCGAATATGGTTTTGCCCGTCACAAGGGTTATCCGACTGCGGAGCACCTCGCCATTCTGGCCGAGCGTGGCCCGCTGCCCGAATATCGCAAGAGCTTCAAACCGGTGCGCCGCGCACTGGGGATCGAGTAGACCATGCCATTTAGTTTGAGCAGCGAGAGGAGATGACGATGGCTGACCCCCGTTTTATCCACCTGCGAGTCCACTCCGACTTCTCCATGGTCGATGGCCTGCAGAAGATCAACCCCATCGTCGGGGCGGCTGCGGCCAACAACATGCCGGCGCTGGCGCTGACCGATCAGATGAACATGTGCGGTCTGGTGCGCTTCTATGGCGCGGCCCACGGCAAGGGGATCAAGCCCATCGTCGGTGCCGACTTCTGGGTGCAGAGCGATGAGCTCGGCGACGAGCAGTTCCGTCTCACCCTGCTAGCCATGGATAACGACGGCTACCAGAACATCACCCTGCTTATTTCCCGCGGTTACCAGCGCGGCCACGTGCAAGGGAGGCCGGTTATCGACAAGAGCTGGCTCGCCGAGCATGCTAAGGGGGTGATCGTCCTCTCCGGCGGCCGCGAGGGGGATGTGGGCAAGTTCCTGCTCAAGGGCAACCGGCAGATGACCGAGCAGTGCGTCGCCTTCTATCAGACCCACTTCCCCGATGCCTACTACCTCGAACTGCTGCGTACCGGTCGACCCGACGAAGAGGTCTACTTGCACATGGCGGTGGCCATCGCCACCGAGTTCGAGCTGCCAGTGGTCGCCACCAACGAGGTGGTGTTCCTCAACGCCGATGACTTCGATGCCCACGAGATCCGGGTTGCCATCCACGATGGCTATACCCTGATGGACAAACGCCGTCCCCGTCGCTACAGCCCCCAGCAGTACCTGCGCAGTCAGGAGGAGATGGCGGAGCTGTTTGCCGATATCCCCGAAGCGCTGGAAAACACGGTGGAGATCGCCAAGCGCTGCAACGTGACGGTGCGTCTTGGCGAATACTTCCTGCCCAACTTCCCGACCGGTGACATGACTACCGAAGATTTTCTGGTGGCCAAATCGAAAGAGGGTCTGGAGGAGCGTCTCGAGTTTCTGTTCCCGGATCCGGCGGTGCGGGCCGAGCGCCGTCCCGAGTATGACGAGCGCCTCGATGTCGAGCTGAAAGTGATCAACCAGATGGGCTTCCCGGGTTACTTCCTCATCGTGATGGAGTTTATCCAGTGGTCCAAGGACAACGGCATTCCCGTTGGCCCGGGTCGGGGCTCGGGGGCGGGTTCTCTGGTGGCCTACGCCCTCAAGATCACTGACCTCGACCCGCTGGAATTTGACCTGCTGTTCGAACGTTTCTTGAACCCTGAGCGGGTATCCATGCCCGACTTCGACGTCGACTTCTGTATGGACCGGCGCGACGAGGTGATTGAGCACGTCTCCGACATGTATGGTCGGGATGCGGTCTCCCAGATCATCACCTTCGGTAGCATGGCGGCCAAGGCAGTAGTGCGGGACGTGGGCCGGGTGCTGGGCCACGCTTACGGCTTTGTGGATCGTATCTCCAAGCTGATCCCGCCGGATCCGGGCATGACGCTGGCCAAGGCGTTCGAGGCCGAGCCCAAGCTGCCCGAGCTCTACGAGCAGGATGAGGAGGTCAAAGACCTCATCGACATGGCTCGCCGTCTCGAAGGGGTGGTGCGCAACGCCGGTAAACACGCCGGTGGCGTGGTGATCGCGCCCACCAAGATCACCGACTTTGCGCCGCTCTATTGCGATGATGAGGGCCATCACCCGGTCACCCAGTTCGACAAGAACGACGTGGAGTACGCCGGTCTGGTGAAGTTCGACTTCCTGGGTCTGCGCACCCTCACCATCATCGACTGGGCGCTCGGCATGATAAACCCGCGTCTTGCCAAAGAGGGCAAGCCGCCGGTGGACATCGCCGCCATCCCCATCGATGACAAGAAGTCGTTCGACCTGCTGCAGCGCTACGAGACCACCGCGGTATTCCAGCTGGAATCCCGCGGTATGAAGGATCTCATCAAGCGGCTGCGCCCCGACTGCTTCGAAGACATGATCGCTCTGGTGGCCCTGTTCCGACCGGGCCCGCTCCAGTCAGGCATGGTGGATAACTTCATCGACCGCAAACACGGTAATGAAGCGATCTCCTATCCGGACGAGAAGTGGCAGCACGAGAGCCTGAAACCGATTCTGGAGCCCACCTACGGCATCATCCTCTATCAGGAGCAGGTGATGCAGATCGCCCAGACCCTGGCGGGTTATACCCTGGGGGGCGCAGATATGCTGCGCCGGGCTATGGGTAAGAAGAAGCCCGAGGAGATGGCCAAGCAGCGAGCCGGTTTCGAGGAGGGCGCCGTCAGGAATGGCGTCGACGGCGAACTGGCGATGAAGATCTTCGATCTGGTGGAGAAGTTTGCGGGCTACGGCTTTAACAAATCCCACTCCGCCGCCTACGCGCTGGTCTCCTACCAGACCCTCTGGCTCAAGACCCACTTCCCGGCCGAGTTCATGGCGGCGGTGATGACCGCCGATATGGACAACACCGACAAGATCGTGACCCTGGTGGATGAGTGTCAGCGGATGGGGCTTACCGTGATCCCGCCGGATGTGAACACCGGTCGCTATCGCTTCTCGGTCAACGAAGATGGTCATATCGTCTACGGGATCGGGGCGGTGAAAGGGGTGGGTGAAGGCCCTATCGACGCTATCCTCAGCGCCCGGGATCAGGACGGCCCGTTCCGCGATCTGTTCGACTTCTGCAACCGGGTCGATATCAAGAAGCTAAACAAGCGGGTGATGGAGAAGCTCATCCTCTCCGGCGCCATGGATCGGCTCGGCCCCCACCGCGCCGCCCTGATGGCAACGCTGGAGGAGGCGATGCGTGCCGCCGAGCAGCACGCCAAGGCGCAGGCGGTGGGGCAGGTCGACATGTTCGGCGTGCTCACCGAAGAGATTGACGACGTCAAGAAGGCGTTTGCCAACGTGCCGCACTGGCCTGACAAGGTATGGCTGGAAGGGGAGCGCGAGACCCTCGGACTCTATCTCACCGGCCACCCCATCAACCAGTACAGCAGCGAATTGCGTCGTTATACCTCGGGTCGCCTGTGCGATCTGCATCCCACCTCCCGCGATACCGTGACCACGGCGGCGGGGCTGGTGATTGCGGCCCGCAGCATGGTGACCAAGCGTGGTAACAAGATGGGGATCTTCACCCTGGACGACCGTTCCGGTCGCCTCGATGTGACCCTGTTCAGTGAAGCGCTGGAAAAATATGAAGAATTGATGCAAAAGGACCGCATTTTGGTGGTTTCTGGACAGGTCAGCTTTGATGACTTCTCCGGTGGCCTTAAAATGTCGGCTCGAGAATTACTGGATATCAACGATGCGAGGGAGCGTTTTGCCAGAGCAATCCGCATCTCCCTCGATGAACAGCGGATTGATGATCGCTTTTTCCCGCGTTTGTGCGAGATTTTGGAGCCCGCCCGTGCCGGAGTCTGTCCGGTTCAGGTAAACTATCGTCGCCCCGGCTCCCGGGTGCGATTGACGCTCGGTACCGAGTGGCGGGTGACGCCCACCGATCAACTGATAGATGACTTGCGAGTCCTGCTTGGACGAGAGCGGGTTGAATTGGTTTTTGATTAGAGGTTCTAAGGCCCTATGAGTCTTTTTCTGGATTTTGAACAGCCGATTGCCGAGTTGCAGGCGCAGATTGATGAACTCAAACATGTGAGTGAAGGCAATCACGCCGTGGATCTGAAAGACGAGATCCGCCGGCTGGAGAAGAAAAACGAAGAGCTGACCAAGAAGATCTTCGGTGATCTGGGTGCCTGGCAGGTATCCCAGATGGCGCGTCATCCCCAGCGCCCCTACACCTTTGACTATATCGAGCATATCTTCACCGATTTCGACGAGTTGGCTGGCGATCGCGCCTATGCCGATGACAAGGCTATCGTCGGCGGCATCGCCCGTCTCGACGGTGAGCCGGTGATGGTGATTGGTCACCAGAAGGGTCGCGAGACCAAAGAGAAGATCAAGCGTAACTTCGGCATGCCGCGTCCGGAAGGATACCGCAAGGCCCTGCGTCTGATGGAGATGGCCGAGCGCTTCAAGATGCCGATCATCACCTTTATCGATACCCCGGGCGCTTACCCCGGCGTCGGTGCCGAAGAGCGTGGCCAGTCCGAAGCGATTGCCCGCAACCTGAAAGTGATGGCCGGTTTGACCGTGCCGGTTGTCTGCACCGTGATTGGTGAGGGTGGCTCCGGTGGTGCGCTGGCAATCGGCGTGGGTGACCGGGTCAACATGCTGCAATACTCCACCTACTCCGTCATCTCGCCGGAAGGGTGTGCCTCCATCCTGTGGAAGAGCGCTGACAAAGCTTCTGTGGCTGCCGAAGCGATGGGTATCACTGCCCAGCGTCTGAAAGAGCTCAAGCTGATCGACCATGTGATCGACGAGCCCCTCGGCGGTGCCCACCGCGATGTGGAGAAGATGGCCAAAAACCTCAAGGCCCGCATCAAGCAGGATCTGGACGCCCTGCGTCCGCTCGATACCGAGCAACTGCTGGAGCAGCGCTACCAGCGTCTGCTGGGCTACGGGTACTGCTAAGCGCAGCCGTCACCCCCGAGTATTCAGGCCCCCGTCATCGACGGGGGCTTTTTATTGCGGTTGATCTGTCATTCAGGTGAGTGCCCCAACGTGCCCTGAAACGGCGCCGCTCACTCTTCGCGGGTGAGGGGTAGGGTTGGTATGCCATGCCGTTGGTGAGGGCTGTCAGGGACTGCGGCAACGCGTTGTCTGTCGCCTGCCCGCTGCATCCTGTGGCATCGTTAGCGGTGGCATGACAAGCAGCTTGATCATCCGATAGCGGCATAAAAAAGCGCCCCGGCTGTGCGGAGCGCTTTTACAAGTGTCTGGCGGTATTACAGTTCAATCTCGTCTGTAAGACCTTCATAGGCGATATCGATGGATTGCAGCTCCTTCTGCAGGCGATGTTTGTCTTTCAACGCCTCGATTTCACGCCATTTACGTTTTTTTCCCGTTGTCCCGCGGCTACGCGAACCGAGTTCAACCACCTCGTCATAATCGAAGTTGAACATTTCCATGGCTCCCTCCTTGGTTTTTATCGTTTTCACCACCCGTATAACATAACGAATCTGAAATTAAAACGTTTTCGTGACGACTCTATGACAGCGCTAAAAAAGCCCATGAAAAAAAACCGGGCCCCTTGGTGGGGGCCCGGTTTTTATCAGAAAAAAGAACCGATTACAGGCGGCTTGCCAGCATGGTTTCCAGCTTGCCCTGGTCGATGGCGAACATGCGGATGCCTTCGCCCAGCTTCTCGTGAGCCATGGCATCCTGGTTCAGTTCCCAGCGGAATTCGGCTTCGGTCATCGGAGTCGGTTTGGCCTTGCGCTCACCGGTGTAGTCCAGTTTGCGTACCACGGCGCCTTCGGTCTTGCTCAGCTCTTCCAGCAGGGCTGGGCCAATGGTCAGGCGGTCGCAACCGGCCAGTTCCAGGATCTCGCCGGTATTGCGGAAGCTGGCGCCCATCACCACGGTCGGGTAGTCGTGCTGCTTGTAGTAGTTGTAGATGGAGGTGACGGAGACCACGCCCGGATCTTCGCTGGCGGTGTAGTCACGGTTGTGCTTGGCCTTGTACCAGTCGAGGATGCGGCCTACGAACGGGGAGATCAGGAAGGCACCGGCTTCGGCACAGGCACGGGCCTGGGCGAAGGAGAACAGCAGGGTCAGGTTGCACTGGATACCCTCTTTCTCCAGTACTTCAGCGGCACGGATCCCTTCCCAGGTGGAGGCCAGCTTGATCAGAATGCGGTCGTTGCTGATGCCGGCTTCGTTGTAGAGACGGATCAGTTTGCGGGCCTTGGCGATGCTGGCTTCGGTATCGAAGGAGAGACGGGCATCCACTTCGGTAGATATGCGGCCCGGAACGATCTTCAGCACTTCCAGACCGATGTTGACGGCCAGCTTGTCGCCCGCGTCGATGATTTGCTGTGCCTTGTCCTGGCTCTGGGCTTTGGCCCAGTTGATGGCGTCTTCGATCAGCGGAGCGTACTCGGGGATCTCGGAGGCCTTCAGAACCAGAGAGGGGTTGGTGGTGGCATCGATGGGCTGATAGCGTTTGATGGCTTCGATATCACCGGTGTCGGCAACAACAGTGGTCAGGGCTTTCAGCTGGGTTAATTTATCGGCCATAGCGAATATCATCTCTTAATGAGGGAGTAATCCCTGGGTTGCGGGCTTGAGACGGTGGTTCTGAAATAAAATTACAGGATCTTGGTGCCTCAGGCTCAGAAAAGCGCGATGGGGGCGGCCCATCGTCATTGCCTGCCTAATTAATACTGATGTGCTGCATCCTGCAATAGGGGCGCTTGGTTGTTAAACATTCAGGCTGTTGAGTCATCCCGTTTTATGGCTTGAAACTATATGATTAGTAAGGTTTTTTACATTTCCTCCCGACCTCGCTCCGGTTTGCTTTCAGCTGAACTTTTTTAGCCAATATCTATATTTGTGTCGTCGATCACATAAATTATCTCGCTACGTACTTGAAATTTAATTACAGCGAAAACGTTTGGCGAAATGTCTCCGTTTGAAAGCCATTTCATGCAAGCGTTTGCGTTTTCGCATAGCTCATCAGGGATATATCAAAAAGGTTCTCTTATGGGGCTTAATGGTGGCCTGTCTGATTGAATTATTGAGTTTGTTGAAAGTTTGCGATTTAAATGGAGCTTTATGGGCTTTTACCGTTCGTTTTTTGTGTCTCGCGTGACCGGGATCACTATTCCGGGCTCTCCCGCTGTGCTAGATTCCGCCCCTTTAGCGAAACGCTAATTAAACGACAGACAGAAAACGGTCAGCGCAGACTGACCATGGATGTGAATAACAACGAGAGAATTATGGACACCTTGATTGCGATGCTAAACGACCTGATGTGGGGAGCCGTGCTCATCTACCTGCTCATCGGGGTCGGTATCTTTTTCACCTTCCGCCTGGGTTTTATCCAGATCCGTCACTTTGGCCACATGTTTTCCGTGCTGAAAAACAGCCGTAAATCGGACAACGCGGGCATCTCCTCCTTCCAGGCCCTCTGTACCAGCCTTGCCGCCCGTGTCGGCACCGGCAACCTGGCCGGTGTGGCTGTCGCCATCTATCTGGGTGGCCCCGGCGCCATCTTCTGGATGTGGCTGATTGCCTTTATCGGCATGGCGACCGCCTTCGTCGAAAGCACCCTGGCCCAGCTCTACAAGGTCAAGGATGAGGATGGCAACTACCGTGGTGGCCCGGCCTACTACATGGAGAAAGGCCTTGGCATGCGCTGGATGGGGGTGGTGTTTTCGCTCTGCCTGATCCTGGCATTTGGTCTGGTGTTCAACGCGGTGCAGGCCAACTCCATCAGTCTGGCGATGAAGGTGGCGTTTGGCATTCCTGACTGGGTCAGCGGTCTGGCGCTGGTGGCGCTCTCCGGCCTGATTATCTTCGGCGGCATTCGTGGCATCGCCCGTTTTGCCGAGCTGGTGGTGCCCTTTATGGCACTGGCTTATATCCTGCTGGCGCTGGTGATCGTGGCGATGAACATCACCGAGTTGCCTCATGTTTTCATGCTGATCATCAAGTCCGCCTTCGGGATTGAGCAGGCAGGCTCAGGTGCGCTCGGTTATGCCATCTCCCAGGCGATGATCAACGGTATCAAGCGCGGTCTCTTCTCCAACGAAGCAGGGATGGGCTCTGCGCCCAACGCTGCGGCGACTGCCACTCCCTATCCGCCGCACCCGGCCTCCCAGGGTTATGTGCAGATGCTGGGGGTCTTTATGGACACCATCGTTATCTGCAGCTGTACCGCCGCCATCATCCTGATGTCCGGTCAGTTTGAGCCGGGCTCCGGCGTGACAGGTGTCGAGCTGACCCAGCGGGCGCTCTCCTCCCAGATTGGCAGCGGTGGCAACATCTTCATTGCTGCGGCCATCTTCTTCTTCGCCTTCACCTCTATCGTGGCGAACTACTCCTATGCCGAGACCAATCTGGTGTTCCTCGAGCACAACCACAAGGGTGGCCTGATGCTGTTCCGGGTGTTCGTGCTGGGGATGGTGATGTTCGGTGCCGTGGGTGAGTTGCCGATCGTGTGGGCGATGGCGGATGTCTCCATGGGACTGATGGCCATCGTCAACCTGGTGGCGATCCTGCTGCTCTCCAGCGTCGCCATCAAGCTGGCCAAGGATTACAACGACCAGCTCCGGCTGGGCAAGGTGCCCACCTTCGATGCCAACAAATACCCCGAGATCCGTTCCCAGCTGGAAGAGGGGATCTGGGACAATCCGACCAAAAAGTAACAAGCGGTGAGTCAGACCTCTTGATTAAAACCTGAAGGGGGAGCCGGTGGCTCCCCCTTCTTTTATGAGCCGCTCTTCGGCGGCTGATCCCAGCGCTGGGCGAGCTGTCTGACACGCCGTCGTAACTGGCGCCCGCAGCGCCCTTGTTGCCGTTCGCTGAGGGGGGCATAACGCCAGAGTCGATAGAGCCACGCACTCTTTAGCAGGGGGTGGGCAAGGTCGGGACGCAGCCGCGCCAGCCGCTCGCACCATGCCCCCATGCTCTCGGCTGGCTCTGGTGGGTAGCCGCTGTGTTTACCCCGTTTGAGCAGGGGCTGCCAGATGCGCCGCTCTGGCGGCAGGCGGGCGGGCAACAGCAGGGGTAGGCTCACCAGCAGGGCGACCAGCATCAGGCTGGCGAGGATCAACCAGGGAGTGTGCCCCGTCAGTGCAGGCCAGCACAGGCCAATTTGCTGCCATAGCTGACCCGCATCGTAACCAATCACCCAGCGACTCCACTGGTAGTCGATATTGTTGCCCCACCAGCGCAGTTGATTGAGCAGGGCCCAGTTGCGATAACGCTGCAAAGCAAGCGGGTCGGCGGCGGTAAACTCGTCGCTCAGCGCTTCCCTCACGCCGCCTTCAATACGCTCCGGCGCCACTGCAGCCGTGGGGTCGATTCGCCGCCATGTTCCTCCTTTATCGAGATACTCCACCCAGGCGTGGGCATCGAACTGGTGTACCGCCAGATATTTGCCCGTGGGATTCCACTCGCCGCCGAGATAACCGGTGACCAGCCGTGCCGGAATACCGGCAGCGCGTAGCACGAAGGCAGTCGCCATGGCGTAGTGGCCGCAAAAGCCGCGCCGAGTATCGAACAGGAACTCATCCACCCCGTCACTGCCAAGCCGTGGCGGGGTCAGAGTGTAGTAATAGGATTGGCTGCGAAACTGTTCGAGCAGGGCGGCGACCAGCTCTGCGCGATCCGGGTGGCGTGCGGCCAGCCCTTGGCCGTGAGCGCGCGCTCTCAGGTTGCCTCCGGCTGGCAGTTGCAGGTTGCGCTGGGCGGCTTGGCTATCATCCTCGATCTGTTCTTCGCCGCGGCCAATGCGATAACGGATCGCCACCTCGCCGCTCCCCTGCCGATAGAGGGTGTCGAGAGGGGTGAGCAGAACCGGGCCCGCCAGCAGACGCGGTTCACTCAGGGCAAAGGCCCAGCGGTGGCGCTGAGGCTCGGCGATCACCTCGTAGCTCCCGGCTGGCAACGGGCTATCTGCCAGTTGAGTGTTGGCCTGAGAAGATGCCAGAAGGGTGAGCCCGGTCTGCACCGGCACTGTCTGCTGCCATGCTTTGACCTCGGGGCTCAGCAACCAGCGCTGGCCATCTAAAACTTCTTGGCGCATCACCGGAAAGTAGCGCTCGCGGGCAGGGGGCGGGCCATCGGCAAAAGTGACCCGAAACGCCAGTTCCGAGGAGTTGACCAGTTCGCTGATATCGCCGGGGGTCAGCTCTTCCGAGAGCCCCGACAGGGCGCGGCTGGTGGTGGTCATCTGCCAGAGGGGCGGGAGTCTTGGCAGCAGCAAAAACAGGGTGATAAGCAGGGGAAGCGCCAGCAGCAGGGCGCCGCCCGCGCTGCGCCAAGGCCGTTTCTGCTCGGGGGCGATGGCGGCCACCAGCGCGGTCACTGCCAGCCAGAGCGCCACTCCCATCCCGGCCGTCCAGCCGATGCTCTGTCGCTGCACCAGCGCCAGCGCGATCAGAAAGAAGGCGAGCAGCAGCACCTGCTCGATATCCCGCTCGCGCCGTACCTCGATCATCTTGAGGCTATAGCCGAGCCAGAGCAGATTGATCAGGGCTGGCAGGGTTCCTAGCCCACGCCACTGCAGCCCCAGCAACAGTACAGTGGTGATGGCCAGCAGCGCCAACCCGCGGGCAGGCAGGGGCGGCCAGCCGCGCCACAGCATCATGGCCCGGACGCCGAGGGTGATGGCGCCCACTGTTACTACCCAGAGTTGCAACTGGGGCCAGAGCGCAGCGACCAACAGCAGCTGTTGCAGGGCGATGAGTGGCAGCAGGCGGCGGTTATCGAGCAGCATCGGGCGTGCTCTTCGGTGGTGTGGCATCGAATCGGGCCAGTGCCAGCAGGCAGCGCAGCACAAAGGCGGCGCCGCTATCGGGCCCCAGCGTCTGGTTTGCCAGCGTCAGGGTGAAGGGGATGCCCCGCTTGCCGTAATCGACGCACCACCAGGCCAGCACCGCCAGCCGCTGCTCCAGATCCCCACCCGCGACCCGCTGCAAGGTGAGGTGAGTGTCATCCTGCTGCGGTTCATTGAACTGCTTGGTCAGCAGGCCGCGCCCCTGGGCAAGTTGCTTCCAGGCGACCCGGCTCAGTGGTTCACCGGCCTGATGTGTCCGCAGGGTATCGAAGTCACCGAGAGTAGCTGGCGCTGGCTGGCCCTGATGCCCCTCGCTTTCGGTCGCATGTTCCCCTCTTAGCGCCCCGAACGCCGGTTTGGGGGCGAGCCAGCCCTCCAGCTGCAAGTCCAGCAGGGACCAGCAGCGAAACAGACCGAGGGGGTAGCGGCTCTCGACCCGCAATCGACCAAGGAGCAGTGGCCCGCGGTGCGAGCCCGATACTGGCAGGATAACTGAGCTGGGCACAGCGTCGGCCTGTGCGAGCCAGAGAATCCCTTCGTTGAGGCTAAAACGCAGTGCCTGCACCGGGCGCGGGCTCTGCACCAAGATACGGATAGGAAGCTGGTTTCCCGCTTCCCCCAGTACCAGCGGGCCTCCCAGTAGCTCCAGCCCCAGCAGGTTGCGGTGGGTGAGCCACATGGCTGCCATAAACAGGCTGCCGAGGCAGTAGGCCACCAGCAGTACCAGATTGTTCTGGTAGTTGGTGCCTAGCAGATAGATGGCGAGCAGCACCAGCAGATAGAGCAGCCCCATGCGGGTGGGGAGGATAAAGAGGCTGCGGGTACCCAGCGTGATCTGGCGGGCCGGGGGAATGCGGCGGTCGAGCCAGCGTCGCTGCCAGCGGGCTCGCCACTGCTGCCAACGGTTTAGCAATTTGCTCATCAGGGATTGTCCGGATCGACCCTGGCCAGCAGCCGCTGGCTCAGGGGACAGGCTTCGCCGTGCTGTACGCCAAAGCTGCCCCGCAGCCGATGCTCGGCCACATAGGGGAAGACTGCCTGCACATCCTCCACCGTGACAAAGCGCCGCCCGGCTACCAGCGCCCAGGCCCGGCTCACCGCCAGCAAGCTCTGGGCTGCACGGGGGGAGAGGGGCTGTGGCAGATCCCCAGCAAAGCGGCTCTGGTGCACCAGCGCCAGCAGGTAGTCGAGGGTGGCATCGGAAACATGGATAGCATCCCCTTCGCTTTGCAAGGTGGCGAGTCCGGCAGCATTCAGCATGGCGGGCAACGGGCCAGTCGGCTGGTTGCCGCGCAGCAACTGGCGCTCCGCCTCTCGCGGCGGAAAACCCAGCGAGAGTCGCACGGCGAAGCGGTCGAGTTGGGACTCCGGCAGTGGATAGGTGCCCGCCTGATCCGCCGGGTTCTGGGTGGCGATGACGAAAAACGGATCGGGGAGGGGATGCGTATTCCCCTCAATGCTCACCTTGCCCTCTGCCATCGCCTCCAGCAGGGCGCTTTGTACTTTGGGGCTGGCGCGGTTGATCTCGTCCGCCAGCAGTACCTGGGTGAAGATGGGGCCGGGGTGAAAGCGAAATGTTTGCTGCTGGGGGTCAAAGATCTGCAACCCCAGCAGGTCGGCGGGGAGCAGATCGGCGGTGAACTGCATCCGCCGGCATGCCAGCCCCAGTACCTGTGCCAGCGCGTGGGCCAGGGTGGTTTTGCCCATACCGGGCAGATCCTCGATCAGCAGATGACCGCGCGCCAGCAGGGTCACCAGCGCGATTTTCAGTTGCAGCGGCTTGCCCAGAATGACTTGCTCCAGTGCTGACAGCAGCCCGGCAATCTGCTCTTCTCTCTCCATTCCCTTCATACACATTCCCTGTATTGCGTCGCACCTACAGCTTATACGCCCGCAAGGGTAAAGGCGGATAACTGACGGGCGGTAAAAGTGCTGCGCAGGGATGGCTATGAGCGGGAGGTGACCCGGTTTCTTACGGCCTCTGGTCGATTAAATATGGCCGTCCAGGCACGCAGCTCAATACAATATTTCCTGCTTGGAATGTACCGATCGCCATCTCTTCACTAGGTGAGGGCGCTGGGCGCCCATATAGTTGCCCCCATTGCGACGCGCTGTGTTGCTACCTTTGTCACCACCTTGGCCCCGCCACTGTTCGCCTGTCGCTGTGATCTGGCTGGCATCGGCCCGCCACTCTGTAATGGAGCATCCATGCCTGTTTTCCTGTTGTGCACTTTTCTGATGATCATTCTCTATCCGGTCGGGATCGATCTCTATCTGGTCGCCGTGCCCCAGATTGCCGATACCCTGCAGGCTAGCGAGGCGCAGATCCACACCGCCTTCTCTATCTATCTGTTCGGTATGGCGGCGACCGTGCTGCTGGGGGGAATGATTGCCGATCGCTACGGGCGGCGCTGGGTGGTGCTCGGGGGGGCGCTGATTTTTGTCCTCGCCTCGCTGGTGGCGGGTCATGCCGAAGGGATCACCCAGTTCTACCTCGGCCGTTTCTGGCAGGGGGTCGGGGCCGGTGCGCTCTATATCATGACCTTTACCGTGCTGCGGGACGTGCTGTGTCAGGAGCGGCTGGCGATGGCGCTCTCGATGATCAACGGGGTCATCTGCGTGATCCCTGTGCTGGCGCCGGTGCTCGGTTACCTCATCCTGTCCCATTTTGACTGGCGCGGGATCTTCGTGGCGATGGCGCAGGTGGCTGCCATCAGCGGTCTGGTGAACTTGTTGCTGCTTAAGGAGACCCGCCCGACCCGGCAACCGGGCAGTGGTGCGGCGATGCCATTTGCCCTGCTGCGCTCGCCGCGCTTTATGTTGCTCTCCTTGCTGACCAGTGCCAGCGTGACCTCTATTTTGGTCTATGTCAGCGTCTCACCGCTGATCCTGATGAAGGAGTTTGGCTTCACCACAGAGCAGTATTCCATCGTGATGATGGTGATGGCTGGCGTGAGTATGTCCACCTCCTTCCTGACGCCGTTGCTGTTGCGCTGGCTGGGCAAACAGAAGGTGCTGGCGGTGTCTCATCTCTCCTATCTGCTGGCGGCGTGCTCACTGATCGGCAGCTGGCAGGCGGGGGGAGATATCCATCTGTTGCTGCCGGGGTTTGCGCTGGTCTGTGTCGGGTTCTCCTGTGGCTTCGGGGTGGCGATGGGGGAGGCGCTCGACGGTTGTCAGCACAATGTGGCCTTTGCCAGCGCCGTGCTCTGCATCATGCAGATCAGCCTCTCCGGCCTCTATATCTGGCTGCTGGGCCAACTTGGCTTTACTCCGTCCGAGATGCTGATCTATGCCCTGATGCTGGCTCTGCTCAGTTACCTGGCTGTCAAAGGGCTGTTACCATGGCTCGCGCTTCGTGAAGCGCGGTCGCAGGGCTGATGGAAGATGAGAGGGGATATGCGCAATCTGGGTGAACTCGATTTGAACCTGCTGGTGTTGTTCAAGTACCTGATGCAGGAGCGCAGTGTGGCAGGGGCGGCCAAAAAGCTCTGTGTCACTCCGTCGGCGGTGAGCAAGTCTCTGGCCAAATTGCGGGAGTGGTTTGATGATCCCCTGTTTGTGCGGGTACGGCAGGGATTGCAGCCCACCAACCTCTCCCTGACCCTGGAGGAGGAGCTGAAAGTCTGGTTCCAGCTCACCGACAGCATCACCTCGCTCAATAGCGAGGCGATCCCCGACGGTGCCCGTTTCACGCTGGTGATGGAGTCCCCCTTCTACATCAGCTTCCTGAGCGATCTGCCCATGACCATCTACCAGAAGTACCCCAACTCGGTGGTCAGGATGCTGGGGTGGGATCACCACTCCCTCAACGACATCGTCAATGGCGATGCAGATCTCGGCTTCTGCGCCCGCGAGACCCATGGCCGCTCTCAGGCCAAGGTCAATCGGTTGCCCTACTACATCGATCACGAGGTGCTGTTCACTGATCGCCCGGTGGTTTTTCTGCGCAAGGATCACCCCTTGCTTCAGCAGAAGTGGTCGCTGGAGAACTTTCTGGCCTGCCCCCAGATCAGCATGATGTGGGAGGCGAACGATACCTGGGCCCTCGACAGTCTGCTGGAGGACGAGGGGCTGAAGCGGGAGGTGCCCATCATGGTCTCAAGCTTCGAGCAGGCGCTGCATATTGCCTCCCAGTCGAGCCACGAACTGATTGCGGTGGCCCCTTCCTACTGCGGTGGTTATGCCAGTCGGCATCACGGCAATCTGATCGCCATGCCGCTGCCGCTCCCCGAGAAGCTCTACGCCCAGCTGGAGATCGCCTTCATCTTGCTGTGGCACAAGCGGCACAATCAGGATGCCAAGGTGATGTGGCTGCGCAACGAGATCCGGCGGCTCTACAACGATGAATCGCCACGCTAATGTGAGCGTGACGGTGCACATCTATCAGCCGGAGCCATCTGCTCCGGCTTTTTGTTCTCGTATCGCCCGGATGAGTGGGCTTTTGCACGACTTAAGTGCCGAGATCGGGTTCAAGCTGTGTTCCATTCAACTCTCTTTATGCACATATTGGCCTTGGTTGCACGTCTCGAGTGAAGCTCTTTTCACGAAAAAAATTCATGTGGTTTCATTAGAAAACTTCACTAATGGTCAATTTTAAAGTGTGATCGACCATTAAGTTCCTGTATTTGCAGTGATATAGCATGACACCCCTTGGAATGGCGGGGTCAGATAGCGCCTGCGTAGGTGACTGCCAGTAGAGCGCGGCGTGAGCCAGCCCCACAGGTCGTCTGTGGCCGTGTCATGCCCCGGCTATCTAACCACCAGCCATGAGTGACGGAGCAGAGGGGAATAAGCATCAAGGTTGATAAACCGGCTTGAGTGAAGGGATGCAGCAAAGGTAGAACCCGGAGCTGGTAACTGTACTGGGAGACGCCACTCACCATCCCCCGATAACCCGTAATTGAAACCGGCTAGATGAAAACACCTTTCATCGAACGGGGCGCGTGCACCCGAAAATAGCCAGATTGGCAGGCTGACTGTGCTCTCCGTTATAGCAATGGCGGGTAAAAAATAGTGCGGCAGCCACCACCAGATTAATAAAAATAAATCTCAGAAAAGGCAGGTTGATATGCGTCCAGCAACAGCACCCACAGGGTTGTTACAACAACCCAAACCCTTCTTTATGATATTTTTCGTCGAACTCTGGGAGCGCTTCGGTTATTACGGCGTGCAGGGGATCCTGGCGGTCTTCTTTGTGCAGCAACTGGGATTTTCCCAAGAGCAATCCTTTATTACTTTCGGTGCCTTCTCGGCGCTGGTATATGGCCTGATCTCGGTCGGTGGCTATGTCGGTGACCATATTCTCGGCACCAAGCGCACCATGGTGCTGGGGGCCGTGGTGCTGGTGATAGGCTACTTTATGACCGGCCTCTCTATCTACAATCCCGACCTGATTTTCTATGCGTTGGGCACCATTGCAGTCGGTAACTGCCTGTTCAAGGCCAATCCGGCCAGCCTGCTGTCAAAATGCTACCAGCCAAAAGATCCGCGGCTGGATGGGGCGTTTACCCTGTTCTATATGTCGATCAATATTGGCTCGCTTATCTCCCTCTCGCTCGCGCCGGTGATTGCCGATCACTACGGCTATACCGTGACCTATAACCTGTGCGGGGTGGGGCTGATTATTGCGCTGCTCACCTTCTTTGCCTGCCGCAATATGGTCAAGGATATTGGCTCCGAGCCGGATCACCTGCCGCTCGATTACAGCAAACTGCTGCTGGTTATATTGGGTTCGGTAGCCATGGTCTTCTTCTGCGCCTGGCTGATGCACCACGTGGTGATCGCCAACATGGTGCTGATGACGGTAACCATCGCCGTGGTGATCTTCTTCTTTCGCGAGGCATTCAGGCTCGACACAGTGGGCCGCAACAAGATGTATGTGGCCTTCGTGCTGATGCTGGAGGCAGTGCTCTTCTACGTGCTGTATGCCCAGATGCCGACGTCTCTGAACTTCTTTGCCATCAACAACATGCACCACGAGATGCTGGGCATGAGCGTCAACCCCATCAGCTTCCAGGCGCTCAACCCCTTTTGGGTGGTGGTGGGTAGCCCGGTACTCGCGATGATCTATACCCGGATGGGCAGCAAGGGGCGGGATCTCACTATGCCGCTCAAGTTCACCCTCGGGATGTTCTTCTGCTCGCTGGGCTTTCTGACGGCGGCGGCATCCGGCTGGTGGTTTGCCGATGAGCAGGGGCTGACCTCCCCCTGGTTTATGGTGCTTATCTACCTGTTCCAGAGTCTGGGCGAGCTGATGATCAGTGCCCTGGGACTGGCGATGGTCGCCGCGCTGGTGCCACAACGCCTGATGGGCTTCATTCTCGGAATGTGGTTCCTGACCCAGGCGATGGCGTCCCTGCTGGGTGGTTATGTGGCGACTTTTACCGCCGTGCCGCAAGGGATGACGGATCCGCTGCAAACTTTGCCCATTTACACCGGCGTGTTTGGCAAGATCGGGATGGCGACCCTGCTGATTGCGGTAGTGATGGGGCTGATGGTGCCCTGGCTGAACCGGATGATGAATGCGAACCCGACAGAGGCCGAAGGGCTGGTAGCGGGACAATCACAGGCGTAATGAGGGGATTGTGCGAGACAAGGCAAGGGCGGCGACCCTTGCCTTGCTGTTGATGGCTTAGTTGTACTGCTCTTCCATCCAGGCTTCGACGATCAGCTGCGCCGATACCCCGTCCACACTGCCTTTTTCCAGTGCGCGATAGCCGCCTCGCTCAAACAGGCGGGCGCGGGCATCTGTGGTGGTGAGTCGCTCATCCTTGAATTCCACCGGCTTGCCGAAACGGCCATGCAGCCGGTTACCGAATTTGCGGGCCCGTACCGTGATCTCCTGATCTGTGCCATCCATGTTCAGCGGCAGACCGACCACGAGCAGGTCCGGTTGCCACTCCTTGAGCAGCTTCTCAATCTCGTCCCAGTTAGGGATGCCGTCGTTGGCCTTGAGGGCGCGCAGAGGCTGGGCAGTGCCAGTCAGCTCCTGACCGATGGCGACGCCAATGCTCTTGGTGCCATAGTCAAAGCCCATGATGCTGCGTGATGACATAACTGATAAATCCTCGAAATAGAGAGCGGAGCGGGCCAGCCGATCAGCTGTGGCCGACGTCGCTGGAGAGGTGAACCGGGTTCACCCCTATGCTGGCGGCAGCTTGCTGCCAACGTTTGTGAATGGGGGTCTTGAACACCAGAGCCGGATTGGGGGGGATCACCAGCCAAGCGCCATCCACCAGCTCCTGCTCCAGCTGCCCGGCGCTCCAGCCGGCATAGCCAAGGGCCACCAGCCAATAGTCAGGAGCCTCGCTCGTACCCAGAGTTTCCAGAATATCCTTGGAGGTGGTGACCATCATCTCATCTCCCACCTGCAGGGTGGAGTTGAAACCGGGGCGGAAGCTGTGCAGCACGAAGCCGCGATCGGCGTGAACCGGTCCCCCTTGCAGCACCGGCTGCTTGAGCTCCGGGTTGTTGGGCGGATTGAGCTGGAGCTGGGTCAGCATGGTTTCCAGCGACATCTCGACCGGAATGTTGACGACCAGTCCCATGGCGCCCTCTTCGTTGTGCTCGCACAGATAGACCAGCGAGCGCTCGAAGTAGGGATCCGTCAGGCTTGGCATGGCAAGCAGGAAGTGATTTTGCAGTGTTTGCATAGAGGCCAAATAGTGCAAAGGTATTTGAGGTCAATTATGGCAGTTGATTCCCATGGGAAAAACCGCTTTTTGGGCTGAGCGAGGTCCTGCCCCTTTCCGGATCGCCTTGAAACAGAGAGGGTAGCGCTGGGCCACCCTCTCTGTTTCAAGGCTTGTCGGGGGGCGGTTACCCCTGAACAGGCCGGTTTAGCCTGCCAGGCGATTATTTGCCCAGCCGACGCTCGATGGCATCCATCAGCATGCCGGTGATGTGCACATCGAAGGCGGCTTCAATCTCGCGAATGCAGGTCGGGCTGGTGACGTTAATCTCGGTCAGGCGGTCGCCGATGATATCGAGGCCAACGAAGATAAGCCCCTTCTCTTTTAACGTCGGGCCCACTGCACGGGCGATGGCCCAGTCCGCTTCGCTCAGGGGACGCGCTTCACCACGGCCACCGGCCGCCAGATTGCCACGGGTCTCGCCCTGCGCCGGAATACGGGCGAGGCAGTAGGGAACCGGTTCACCGTCCACCACCAACACCCGCTTGTCGCCATCCTTGATGGCGGGCAGATAGGTCTGCGCCATGCAGTACTGGCTGCCGTGGGCGGTCAGGGTCTCGATAATCACACCGACGTTGGTGTCATCCTCCTTCATGCGGAAGATGGAGGCGCCACCCATGCCGTCCAAGGGCTTCAAGATCACGTCTTTGTGTTGAGCGTGGAAGGCGCGCAGCTTGTCGGCGCGGCGGGTCACCAGCGTGGTCGGGGTGTGCTCGGCAAACCAGGCGGTGTAGAGCTTCTCGTTGGCGTCGCGCAGGCTCTGGGGCTTGTTGACGATGAGGCAGCCCTCATCCTCGGCCCGCTCCAGCATGTAGGTGGCGTAGATGAACTCGGTGTCGAACGGCGGATCCTTGCGCATCAGGATCACATCGAGGTTGGAGAGGGGCTGATCGACCACTTCGCCCAGGGTGTACCAGTCGGCATAGTCATATTTGACGGTGAGCGGGCGCATGGTGCCAAAGGCGCGACCGGCTTCCATGTAGAGATCCTTCATCTCCAGATAGAAGAGCTCATAGCCGCGCTTTTGCGCCTCTTCGAGCATGGCAAAGCTGGAATCTTTCTTGATGTTGATGGCCGAGATGGGGTCCATCACGATGCCGAGTTTAATGGTCATCCGCTGTTCCTTTTTAATGGCTCGATAGGGTTGTAGGGTCGATTAGCGCAGCGTAATCGGCCGCTTGCGGCTGCGTCGATGCAGCCATGGGGCTGATTGATGCGGCCGATAGTATCAAGCGAGATCGCCAAAGCGGCACTGCAGCGCAGTGATCGCAGTCAGGGCGGCGGTTTCGGTGCGCAGCACCCGCGGCCCCAGCAGCATCTCTTTGAAATCTTCCTGCACGGTACGGGCGATCTCGTCGCTCGACAATCCCCCTTCCGGGCCAATCAGCAGGCGCACGCCATGCTCGGGAACGGGCAGGGTGTTGATGCTGTACTCGGCGCGCGGGTGCAGGTTGAGCTTGAGCTCCTTGGTCTCTTCCGCCAGCCAGGCGTCCAGCTCCATTGGCATACGCACTTCGGGCACCACGTTGCGGCCGCACTGTTCGCAGGCGCTGATCACCACCTTCTGCCACTGCTCGCGCTTTTTCTCCAGTCGATCGGCCGGCAGCTTGACGCCGCAGCGCTCGGAGAAGAGCGGGGTGATGCAGGTGACGCCCAGCTCCACCGATTTCTGGATGGTGAAGTCCATCTTGTCGCCACGGCTGATCACCTGGCCCAGATGAATGGCCAGCGGTGACTCCACCGATTGGGCGTCACAACTGTCGATGGTCACGTCTACCGACTTCTTGCCGACGCTGGCGATGGTGGCGGGATATTGATTGCCATCGCCATTGAACAGCTCGAGCTGCTGGCCCGGCTGCATGCGCAGTACCCGGCCGATATGGTTGGCGCCGTCTTCCGACAGGGCGATGGTCTGGCCAACTTGCAGGGTGGCCGGTTCATAGATACGTGGAATGCGCATGGCTGCTTGTCAGTCTCTTGCTTGGAAACCCTTCATATCCTGCGGCGAGCAAGGCTCACGCGGCAGTGGGGAAGGGCTTCATAATTAGGAGGGGTGATCCCCTCCCTGGTCAAATGGGGTTATTGGCACTGCTTTTCAATAAAGGGATTGGTATTGCCCTGCAGCTTGCCGATGCGGCGATTGCGCTCGCACTCCCAGCCTTCTGCCGGGTACTGGCGATCCCAGGCTTCAAACAGTTTACGCTGTTGCGCTGCCAGACGCAGCCCATACTGCTGGCTCATGTAGAGGTAGGCGCGGGCAATCTGGCCCCGTACCGGCCCCTTGGGCGGCTGCACCCGACGATCCTTGAAATCCACCAGCATCTGGCACTGGCCGTACTGATCCGGTTTGCCGTTCCAGTCGGAGAAGCGGTAGTTGGCCCGATCGCCGTTCACCTCGCCGATGGCGGGGAAAAGGTTGTGCATGTCCCCCTCCATCTTGTTGAACTCGGGGCTCGCTTTTTCGCAGTTTTTGCGGCCGCCATCCTGCCAGCACTGCAGCTGGTGGCCGAACTCCCAGGCCGGTACCACGTGTTCCCACTCGATGCGGGCGGCGCGTTTGGCCTGCTTGCGCGGCTCGTAACCGCAGCTGGCGAGATCCGGGCTCATTTTCTTGCCCTGATAGTCGATGTCACAGCCGCAGTAGAAGGTGGTGACTGCAGGCTGACTGCGATAGAGCTTCACCAGATCCTGCTTGGCTTCGCGAAAGGTCTGGGCGTGCAGGGGGGCGCTGAGCAGCGGCAAACCGGCCAGCAGGGTCAGGGCGAGGGAGGAGATGAAACGCATGAGATTCCTTGCAAACGGGGTGATTGACGAACGATGGCGGGCACCCTACCACAGGGGCGCGACACAAGCTGGCTTACTGCTCTGGCTCCGGCCGTTCCCGCTCCAGCGGTTGCTTGCAGCGGCGGCAATGGTAGCGGGCCTCGCCGCGCACCACCTTGTTGTGGCGGCGTATCGACAGTTGATGCTGCTGGCAGAGGCAGCGATAGGGCACGGTGCGCTGGGCCAATACTGCCAGATCGAAGCTGTGGGTGGTTCTGGGCTCAAGGCCGAATACCTCCCGCATCACCGATTGCCACTGACGGCCGTGGGGTAGCACCCGGTTTTTGCCGCGTCCTTCACCCCACAGGGCATAGACCAGCAGATGGGCCACCTCGTGGGGCACCACCTCATCCAGAAACGCCTGCTGGTTGGCCTGATAGAGGGCGGGATTGAAGCGCAGCTCCCAGGTTTGCAGCCGCGCCGATCCCGCCGCTCGGCCCCGCATATTGCAGTAGATCCGCGGGCGGGGGAAGGTGCGGCCAAGGCGCGCCTCGGCCTGCACAAAACAGGCTTCTACGCGTTGTTGCAGCAGGGCGACAAGCTGGGCAGGAGTGGCAGACATCAACATCTCGTCAGATAGCGGATAAGCAAAAGGGGAGCCAGGCTCCCCTTTTATCACAACAGCGAGCCTTACAGGCCAGCGGCGGAACGCAGCAGTTCGGCCTTGTCGGTCTGCTCCCACGGGAACTCGTCACGACCGAAGTGACCGTAGGCAGCGGTAGCCTGGTAGATCGGGCGCTTCAGATCCAGCATTTCGATCAGGCCATACGGGCGCAGTTCGAAGTGCTCGCGCACCAGTTTGACCAGCAGCTCTTCGGCGACCTTGGCAGTACCGAAGGTTTCGACGCTGATGGAGGTCGGCTCGGCCACGCCGATGGCGTAGGAGATCTGGATTTCACAGCGATCTGCCAGACCGGCGGCAACGATGTTTTTGGCAACGTAGCGGGCGGCGTAGGCAGCGGAGCGGTCAACCTTGGACGGATCCTTACCGGAGAAGGCGCCACCACCGTGACGGGCCATGCCGCCGTAGGTGTCGACGATGATCTTGCGACCGGTCAGACCGCAGTCACCCATCGGGCCGCCGATAACGAAACGGCCGGTCGGGTTGATGAAGTATTTGGTGTCCTTGTTGACCCACTCGGCCGGCAGCACCGGCTTGATGATCTCTTCGCGTACCGCTTCAACCAGATCTTTGTGGCTGATGGATTCGGCGTGCTGGGTAGACAGCACCACGGCATCGACACCGATGATCTTGCCTGCGTCGTCGTAGGCGAAGGTCAGCTGGCTCTTGGCATCCGGACGCAGCCACGGCAGGGTGCCGTTCTTGCGCACTTCAGCCTGACGCTTTACCAGCAGGTGAGAGTAGGTGATGGGGGCCGGCATCAGCACGTCGGTTTCGTTGGTGGCGTAGCCGAACATCAGGCCCTGGTCGCCAGCGCCCTGCTCCAGCGGATCGCTGCGGTCAACGCCCTGGTTGATGTCCGGGGACTGCTTGCCGATGGCGTTCAGCACGGCGCAGGAGTCAGCATCGAAGCCCATGTCGGAGTGGGTGTAGCCGATTTCACGTACGGTATCACGCACGATCTCTTCGATATCAACCCAGGCAGAGGTGGTTACTTCGCCGGCCACCATGACCATACCGGTCTTGACCAGGGTCTCGCAGGCGACACGGGCCTTGGTATCTTGCTTGAGGATGGCGTCCAGTACCGCATCGGAGATCTGGTCCGCAATCTTGTCGGGATGGCCTTCGGAGACCGACTCGGAAGTAAACAGCTTTGCCATGATAAGAGTCTCAGCTTGTCTGGGTTATCGCCACAGCAATAACCGGATGAATAGGATGGTGTAGAGGTATCTACATCTGGACGTCTATTTTAATTAGCGCCCCCCGTGATTGCCAGCACTATTTTGTCGCGCAGTGTCCAATGGGTCACAAGCGGTGCTCTCCTATCCCAAAAGGGATGGAAATCAAACGTTTTTCTCTGGTGGCTTTGGCCAATGGAGGGCAAGAAAAGCGATTGTCCTCCCAAAGCCACTTTATTCATCCAGATAATATTTGCACGCCGCGCGCCCTGCTGGGACAATAACGCGCCTTAATCTTGGCCATCAAATGAAGCAATCGCAGGAGATTCAGATGCCTTCTCGTAAAGAGCTTGCCAATGCCATTCGTGCATTGAGTATGGATGCCGTTCAAAAAGCCAACTCCGGTCACCCGGGCGCCCCCATGGGAATGGCGGATATCGCCGAAGTGCTGTGGCGTAGCCACCTCAGACATAACCCGAACAACCCCAAGTGGGCCGACCGCGACCGTTTCATTCTCTCCAACGGCCACGGCTCCATGCTGCTGTACTCCCTGCTGCACCTCTCCGGTTATGACCTCTCCATCGACGATCTGAAAAACTTCCGCCAACTGCACTCTCGCACCCCGGGTCACCCGGAGTACGGCTATGCACCGGGCGTTGAAACCACCACTGGCCCGCTGGGTCAGGGCATCACCAATGCCGTGGGTATGGCGATCGCCGAAAAAGCCATGGCTGAGCAGTTCAACCAGCCGGGCCACGACATCGTTGACCACTACACCTACGCCTTTATGGGCGACGGCTGCCTGATGGAAGGTATCTCCCACGAAGCGTGTTCCCTGGCAGGTACCCTGCAACTGGGCAAACTGATCGCGTTCTGGGATGACAACGGTATCTCCATCGACGGTCACGTAGAAGGTTGGTTCACCGACGACACCGTCAAGCGTTTCGAAGCCTACGGCTGGCACGTTATCCCGGCTGTTGACGGTCACAGCCCGGAAGCCATCAATGCCGCCATCGAAGCCGCCAAGGCCGAGACCGGCAAGCCGACTCTGATCTGCTGCCGCACCATCATCGGTTACGGTTCTCCGAACAAATCCGGTTCTCACGACTGCCACGGTTCACCGCTCGGCAACGACGAGATCGCCGCTGCTCGCGCATTCCTGAAGTGGGATCACGCGCCGTTCGTTATCCCGGCCGATATCGCTGCCGAGTGGAACGCTCAGGAGAAGGGTGCTGCACTGGAAGCCGACTGGGCTGCCAAGTTCGCCGCCTATGAAGCCGCTCACCCGACGCTGGCTGCCGAATTCAAGCGCCGTACCGCTGGCGAACTGCCAGCCAACTGGGCTGCTGAATCCGCCAAGATCATCGAAACCCTGCAAGCCAACCCGGCCAAGATCGCAACCCGTAAAGCGTCCCAGAACTCTCTGGAAGCGTTCGGCAAGCTGCTGCCGGAGTTCATGGGTGGCTCTGCGGATCTCGCGCCGTCCAACCTGACCATGTGGTCCGGCTCCAAGTCTCTGACCAACGACGATGCCTCCGGCAACTACATCCACTACGGTGTACGCGAGTTCGGCATGTCCGCCATCATGAACGGTATCGCCCTGCACGGTGGTTTCATCCCCTACGGCGCCACCTTCCTGATGTTCATGGAGTACGCTCGCAACGCCCTGCGCATGGCCGCCCTGATGAAGCAGCGCGCCATCTTCGTTTACACCCACGACTCCATCGGTCTGGGTGAAGATGGCCCGACTCACCAGCCGGTTGAGCAGATCGCCTCCCTGCGTCTGACCCCGAACATGAGCACCTGGCGTCCGTGTGACCAGGTTGAATCTGCCATCGCCTGGAAGCACGCCATCGAGCGTACCGACGGCCCGACCTCTCTGATCTTCTCTCGTCAGAACCTGGCCCAGATGGACCGTACTGCCCAGCAGCTGGCTGATACCGCCAAGGGTGGCTACGTGCTGAAGGATTGCGCCGGTACTCCGGAGCTGATCCTGATCGCCACCGGTTCCGAAGTGGAGCTGGCCGTTGCCGCCTATGAGCAGCTGACTGCCAAGGGCCGTGCCGTGCGCGTGGTCTCTCTGCCGTCTACCGACGTGTTCGACGCCCAGTCTGCCGAGTACAAAGAGTCCGTCCTGCCGTCCTCCGTCACCAAGCGTGTGGCCATCGAAGCCGGTATCGCCGACTACTGGTACAAGTACGTCGGTTTCGGCGGCAAGATCATCGGTATGACCACCTTTGGTGAGTCCGCACCGGCCGAGCTGCTGTTCAAGGAATTCGGCTTTACCGTGGAAAACGTGGTTGCGACCGCTGAATCCCTGTAATTCCTGAAGATTGGGCCAGCTTGACCCAATAGCTGGAAAATAAACGCCCTCCATCGCAAGATGGGGGGCGTTTTTTTAGCTATTAATGTTAAAAATGTTTATCTGATTCAAAAGTTAATACCAAGGATGTTTTATGCAGACGGAAACAGAAATCATTGAGCTATCTGAGTTTCTGTTGGAGTTCAATAAAGAGAGTGACCGAGGGGCAGTGCTTAATGCAGCAGCAGTGTTGGATGACTGGTTGAAAAATATTCTTGAGTCATTTTTTGTTAAAAACAAATCAGGTAGTGAACTTGTTAGTGGTTTCAACGCACCACTTGGAACGTTTGCTGCTAAGGTAACCGCTGCTCATGCGCTCGGTCTTATCGAAGAAAGTGAGTATCATGAAATAACTATAATCCGTAAGATTAGAAATGAGTTCGGTCATAGTTGGAGATGTGTTGATTTTGGTTCTGGTAAGGTACTGAATCTGGTGAACCAGTTACCTTGGTGTGGCCCAGAAGAGTTAGAGTCAGATTCAACACCAAGAATGCGCTTTAATTTTGCTATAGCAATCTTATTGTCAGATTTAATGTGGCGTTCAAGATTGGTTGAAAAAGAACTTAGAAATGTTAAGTCGTGGTCAAATAAGTCCAGAAAGTCTGTAGGTTCGATTAGCGAAGCGTAATCGGACGTTCGCGTTCTTTTAGATGGTGCCATAAAAATAATGCCCTTCCTGTTACCTAAAAAAGAGACCGGCCATCGCCGGTCTCTTTTTATTATTCAACGTAAACCTTACGCCTGCGGCGGGGTACTTTCCGCGTTGGACATCACCGCATCCATTTGCACCAGTGCACCGGCGGGCAGTTCGCTGACTCCGAATACGGTGCGGGCAGGCAGATAACCCGGGAAGTATTTGGTATAGATGGCATCCACCTCGGCCAGATCCGCGATATTGGCGAGCTGGATATTGACCTTGACGATATCGTCCATCACATGGCCGATGCTCTCCACAATCGCCTTGATATTGCTCAGGCACTGGGCGGTCTGTTCCTTGATGCAGCCAGCCAGGATCTTGCCGGTGGCGGGGTCAATCGGCAGCTGCGCAGAGAGATGGTTGTAGTGGGAGAAGGCGACGGTCTGGCAATGGAGCGGGCTGCGTGGTGCCTTGTCGGTATTACGGGCACGGATCACCAGATTGTGACGGTCTTCCACCAGTTGTGGCGGGGTGCCGTCACCGTGGGAGATGACCGCATCCATCTGCACCTGCGCCCCCATGGGCAGAGCGGCGGCACTGACTACCGAGCGGGCGGGCAGATAGGCGACGGCGCGGGCGATGGCGGAGTCGGGGAAGAAGGTGGTGTAGACCTCGTTGACGGCCTCCAGATCGGCCAGATTGGTCAGATAGACGGTCACCTTGACGATATCGTCAAACGGCACGTCGATACTCTCCAGCACCGCCTTGATATTGCGCAGGCACTGGCCCGCCTGTTCCTTGATGCCACCGGCAACCAGTTGGCCAGAGGCCGCATCGACCGGCAGCTGGGCGCCGATATTGTTGTAGTGGGAGAAGGCCACGGTATGGGTGGAGAGCGGGTTGTGCGGCGCCTTGTCGCTATTGCGGGCGAGTTTAACCAGCGGGCAAGGATCTTGCGGGAAGGTACCTTCGCCGTTGGAGATGATGGCATCGATCTGCACCAGCGCGCCCAGCGGCAGGGCGGCGACGGCGAGGGTGGTGCGGGTCGGCAGATAGCCCGGGAAGAATTCGCGATAGACGGCGTTGACCGCCTCCAGATCCGCCATCTCTTTCAGGAAGATGGTCGCTTTGACCATATCGTCCATCACATGGCCGATGCTCTCGATGATCGCCTTGAGGTTGCTCAGGCACTGTCTGGCCTGCGCGGTGACATCGCCACTCACCATCTTGCCGGTGGCGGGATCGACCGGCAACTGGGCCGAGATATTGTTGTAATGAGAAAACGCCACCGTTTGGGTGCAGGGGCCCAGATCCTGGGGTGCATGGGGGGTATTTCTTGCCGACTTGATGATGGTGCCACTCATAGATATGCCTCTTTTTAATATTTGTTGTTCATTCAGGTACAGGTTTACCCTATCTTGTTGTGCGCCACGGCCACTGCGCCAGCGACGGCATCCCCGGTTATTATTTGTGATCCACTCAATTACTGAGAGGAATAAGGGATAAGAGGACAGGGTAGATATTTCAGACGCTGCGATTCTATGAGTGGCTATCAGGGGTTGCAAACCGCTGATTGCATTTCTATGAGATGGCTCAATGGGTGCAAATTTAATCATATTGCTATTCAATTCACCCGAAATCGCAGCCAATTCGTATGCAAATGGTGCCGAACCGGCGGACAGCCTTGCCCTAACTGGGTTTGCTCTCCCCCTCTTCGGGATATTGGCGTGTGAATAAAGGGTTAATATTATGCGCCGATGTGCAAATAATGCATATTATGGTGCATGGATATCTGTTTTCAGCTCTTTTAAGGGGCTATGAAAATTCCCGTGAATATGCATATCCACCTTATTAAAGATACCTCTGGAATATAATTCACGGCTTTTGCATTCCTCTCTGTTAATGATTATTCCGGCATACTCGGTGACGCCTTGCTGGCAGCCGGGATCTGTTATTAGCGCCATAAAAATCTATGCCATGAATTTGCACGGCGGATCTGCTCCTGCTGCACAGGAGTGGGGAGCATGGCGTTGGCGTTGGCGTTGGCGTGACGGTGTGCGGGAGCTGTGGTGCTGGATGAGAGGTGGCGTTGGATGAGGGGCTGTGGTGGAAATCCGCTTCTCTTCACTCCTGTTGCATCACCCGATGGGTGGGGTTGCCCCCCGTCGTCGCTTTTTCCACTTTTTGTGGCTTTGTCTGATCTCCCTCTTATCTGTGGCTGGTTGTGATGATTGGGATGGTTTTCAGGGCTCGGGAACAGTTCAGATGATTTCGCAGGAATAAAGTTCAATATACTGTTTTTAAAGGGAAATGTGTCAAAAAATGGATTTATCGACCGCTTTTTATGGTTTCTTGATGAAACTGTTAATTAGTGGCGTGATTGCGAGTCAGGTCGCTTTTTTCACTCGCTATTGATCGTATGATTAATAAGGTAATCAAGGAGCCCTGACGGAGAGCATCGATGCACCGGCAGGCCATTGCCCAGGATTGGCAAGCGAGATCGCATTGCGATCATCATTACCTGACTGTGGAGGATTTATGCTGGGTTTCGTTCTGGGCGATATGTATTGTCAAACATCTGGGCAGCGGTTACCTCCTCGCCTGGGAAAGAGCTTTCCCATTCCTGCCGATTACCGACTGCGCGGCCGGGTATCCGCCGCCATCATGACCATCGAGAGCCTGCTCGATACCCCTTATCCGCAAAAGCAGTTTCGTGATCTGGTCTTTGGCGCCTTTATCGAGCGCCAGCGTCGGCTGTTTGGCGAACATGTGATTGTGGCCCGCATGGAAGGGGAGGAGGGGCTGGAGCTGTCGATTGATCTCTCGTTTGTCAGCACCGCCGTACCTGTGGGCCTGCTGGCTATCTCTGAAGAGCTGGCTCTCGCCACGGCGCCGCGTCCCAAGAAGAGTCATCCCCATTACGAGGCGCTGTGCAAGGCGATCGACTGCATGGTGATGCTGATGTTTTATGGCAAGGTGATCCGCCAGCGGAATACGGTGTTGGAAAATATCAGCCATCAGTTTGGTTATCAGCCCGCGGCGACCCTGACGACGCGCGTTGGCAAGGGTGGGGAGGATGATTACGACGCCTTCATGGTCAATATCATGACCTGTATTGCCCACTCCAACTCGCTCAAGGAGGCGCTGGAGAACGCCAGCCGGATGGGAATTCAGGAGCCCGCTTTCTTCTGCATCGTCGGGGCGATTGCCAGCACTCTGTGGGGCGTGCCCAGACAGTGGGCGTATCAGGCTTCACAGCTGATCCATCGCTCCCACCACCACTACATCCAGAATCTGCTTCGCTGTGAAACCCGTGCCGGGCGGCGCCATATCAATCTGGAGCCGCCAAAGCCCCCGCTGTTTGCACCGATCCGGCAACAGGTTGTGCGTCTGTTCAAGGGGGCACACTGATCCGCAGTCCCTTGTCATCACTCAGGCAGGATAAAGCGCCCCCAGCACAGCCGGACGGCTGGCGCCGGTGACGGCGGGCAGGTTACCCGGCTTGAGGTGGACAAAGCACATGGCCAGCCAGGCAAAGGCAGCGCCTTCCACCCAGTCGGGGGCAAGGCCCAGCTCGGCAGTGCTGGCGATGCGCCATGCAGGCAGCAGGCTGGCCAGCTCCTTCAGCAAGGGGGCGTTATGGGCGCCGCCGCCGCAGACAAACAGCTCGGCTTTCGGCTGGCTGGCACCGACTGACTCGGGCCGGGCGGGCAGTTGGCGGGCGATGGTGTGGCTGGTGAGCGCCTGCAGGGTGCGCTGCACATCCACGGGGGCGTATGAAGTGCCTGCCAGCTCCCCATCGAGCCAATCGAGGGTGAACATCTCCCGTCCGGTGCTCTTGGGGGAGGGGGCGGCGAAGTAGGGGTGAGCCAGCAGTTTCTCCAGCAAGGCAGGGATGGGCTTGCCACTGGCGGCCCATTTGCCACCGGCGTCATAGCTGCCGCCGTGGGGCTGATGGCGGCGATACCAGCCATCGAGCAGGGTGTTGGCCGGGCCGGTATCAAAACCATATACCCCGCCCGGATTGCCTGGCAGCACCGAGATATTGGCGATGCCGCCGAGGTTCAGTACCACTCGCAGGGCGCCGGGTTTGGCAAACAGCGCCTGATGGAAGGCGGGCACCAGCGGCGCCCCCTGACCACCGAGGGCCATATCCATGGTGCGAAAATCGGCGATAACGTCGATGCCGGTCAGGGCGGCCAGCAGGGCGGCGTTGCCGATCTGCAGGGTAAAGCCGAGCTGGGGGCGATGGCGGATGGTCTGGCCGTGGCTGCCGATAGCGCGAATATCTTTGGGCTCAAGCTTCGCCTTGGCCAGCAGCGCGTGGGTAGCGGCGGCAAACTCTCGCGCCACCAGATTATCGGCCACCCCCATGCGGTCGATTTCGTTGTCGCCCGGGGTGCAGAGGGCATGCAGCGTGTGTGCGGTCTCTTGCGGCCAGGGGTGACAAAGCGCCGCTTCGACACGCAGTTCATCCCCGGCGATCATCACCAGCACGGCATCAATGCCGTCCATGCTGGTTCCCGACATCAGACCGATATAGCGCTCAGCCATGGTGTCTCCTTACATTGCTGTTCGAAAATACGGTGTGCAGAGAGGGTGAAGAGGGGAACGGCTTTCATCCCATGCCACATGGCGTGGTCTTTGACATCAGACCGATATAAAGCTCAACCATGTTGCATCCTCAATGCGGACCGGAAAAAGAGTGAGAGAGACAGGATAGATAAGCCCTTGCTTCCGTGCCACATGCCGCTCCCGGTGTTCCATCTCATCTTATGTCTGACAGCGGACTCATTTCAATCTGATTGCCTGGCGTGAGCTCAATAAAAGGGGCTGGCGGGGCATTCACCCTGCCAGCCCTGATGGCTTAGTTGCCGCGACTATCCCGCTTGTTCTGGGCCAGCTGCAGCTCGGGGTTGTCGAGCTTGGCCAGTTGCGGCATCGCCAGCTTTTTGAAGTTGGCCAGCTCGCGTCCGCTCAGGGTCTCTGCCTGCGGCAGGGTGAGGGTGCGCGGGTTCTTGTGAATGCCGCCCACCACGAATTCGTAGTGCAGGTGCGGGCCGGTGACGCGACCGGTGCCACCCAGAGTGCCGATGGTCTGTCCCTGCTTCACCCGCTGTCCCTTGTTGACGGTGCGCTTGGAGAGGTGCAGGTACTTGGTCACATAGTTACCGGCATGCTTGATAAAGACGTAGTTGCCGTTGAACTGGTTGTAACCGGCGGCCACCACGCTGCCGGAGCCCGCCGCCATGATGGGGGTACCCACCGGCGCCACATAGTCGATGCCGTTGTGGGGGCGGATCTTGCCGGTCACCGGATGGAGGCGGCGCGGGTTGAAGTTGGAGCTGATGTATTTGAAGTTGACCGGCGCACGCAGGAAGCTCTTGCGCATCGCCTTCCCTTCCGGGGTGTAGTAGTTGCCATCTTCATTGAGCACGGCGCGGTAGGCGGTGCCCTGGTTGACGAACTCCGCCGCCAGAATATCGCCGGAGGCGACCCGCTCGTCGTCGCGGAACTTGTCTTCATAGACCACCCGGAAGCTGTCCCCCGGTTGCAAATCCTGGGCAAAGTCGATATCCCAGCCGAAGATGGCGGCCAAGTCCATGATCTGATCTTCGGTCATCCCCGCATCCACCGCGGCGCCCCAGAAGCTGGAGCGGATCTCGCCCTTGCTCACCTGTTCGCGGGTGTCGAGGGCGATCTTGACGTTGCGGGCGACAAAGGTCTCCTCCTTGCGGCTCACCTTGAGCGCCTGCTCCAGACTGTGGGGGTAATAGAGGCTGTGCAGCTCGCCGTTCTCGGTGAGCTTGAAGGTGAGCTCCTGCCCCGGTTGCAGCATCCGCAGGGGATCGCTGCCCTCGAGCTGATCGATCAGGTGCAGATCCGTGGTGCTCAGGCCAATGCGCTGGAAGATGACTCCCATGTTGTCGCCACGGCGTACCTTCACCTGCTTGGTGATATAGCGTGGCTTGGGCGGGGTAACGGGCTGGGCGGCCTCGGCCGGCAGCTCGTCGTTCAGCGCGTTATCGTTGGCCGGTTCCCGCAGGGCAATTTCGTTGCCGTTTTCATCGACCCGTGTTGCTACTGCCTGTTCGCTTGGCCAGGCAGCCAGCATCATGATCATGATGCTCAAGATCAGCACCATCTTGCGGTGCCAGTGGGGGAGTGCGTTGAAGGCGTGCCAAATAACCATGAGAAGCAGATGAAGTCGGGCAGAATGGACGGATTTTACAGCCTTTCCAATTGGCCCGCCATTCCAGTAATATGTTTGGCCCTGTGGAATCGTGATGGAGAGTCAAAAAATGTCCCAGCTCGAGGTGGCGCTAGCCGAGATCAAGCGCGGAGCGGAAGAAATTCTGGTTGAAGAAGAACTTGTCGCCAAGTTGAAGGAAGGGCGCCCGCTGCGCATCAAGTTGGGCATGGACCCGACCGCCCCCGACATTCACCTGGGTCATACCGTGATCCTCAACAAGCTGAAGACCTTCCAGGATCTGGGCCATGAAGTGATCCTGCTGATCGGTGACTTCACTGCCATGGTGGGTGACCCCTCCGGCAAGAACGCCACCCGTCCGCCGCTCTCCGAAGAGGCCATCAAGCACAACGCCCTCACCTATGCCGAGCAGGCGTTCAAGATCCTCGACCCGGCCAAGACTCGCATCGAGTACAACTCGACCTGGCTGAGCGAGCTGGGTGCGACCGGCATGATCAAGCTGGCGGCCAAGCAGACCGTGGCCCGCATGATGGAGCGCGACGACTTCAAAAAGCGCTACACCGGCGGCCAATCCATCGCGATTCACGAATTCCTCTATCCGCTGCTGCAAGGCTATGACTCGGTCGCGCTGAAGGCGGACGTTGAGCTGGGTGGTACCGACCAGAAGTTCAACCTGCTGATGGGCCGCGAGCTGCAAAAAGATGCCGGCATGGCGACCCAGTGCGTGCTGATGATGCCGCTGCTGGTGGGTCTGGATGGCGTCAAGAAGATGTCCAAGTCCGCAGGCAACTACATCGGCGTCCACGACGCTCCGGGCGAGATGTTCGGCAAGATCATGTCCATCACCGACGATCTGATGTGGAACTACTACGAGCTGCTCTCCTTCCGTCCGCTGGCCGAAATCGAAGAGTTCAAGGCAGGCATCGCTGCCGGTACTCTCAACCCGCGCGACGTGAAGATCTGGCTGGCCAAAGAGATCATCGCCCGTTATCACGACGAAGCGGCGGCCGAAGCGGCCCACGAAGATTTCACCCAGCGCTTCTCCAAGAACGCCATCCCGGACGAGATGCCGGAAATCGAGCTGGCACTGGAAGGCGAAGGTCTGGCCATTGCCAATCTGCTGAAAGAGGCCGATCTGGTGGCCACCACCTCCGAAGCGCTGCGGATGATCAAGCAGGGCGCAGTCAAGGTGGATGGCGAGAAGCTGGAAGATGGCAAGGCACTCATCGGTGCCGGTACCGCTGTCTATCAGGTCGGCAAGCGCAAGTTTGCCCGCGTGACTGTCAAATAAGCAGTACCGTCAAATAAGCCGTCGCATCAGGCAAGCTGGTCATCAAACCGGTTCAAGCTTGTTCAACAGGGCCTCCTTCGGGAGGCCTTGTCGTATCTGGGCGGCACGGATCTGGGCGATAAAGTGCCGCAGCACGGCACTGCTTGGATGCGGCCGTGTCGCCAGACTGATGCTGGTCATCATGCCGTTGCCCTCAATGGGGTGATAACTGACCCCGAGTGGGCGCAGCGCCGCCACCGAGCTGGGCACCAGGGTCACGCCAAAGCCCGCCTGCACCATGCCGACGGTGGAGATCACCTGCGGGCATTCGGGCCCCAGTATCGGCTCGAAGCCCGCCTCCCGACAGAGGCCCACGATGCCGTCATAGAGCCCGGGTCCGATGGCGTGGGGAAACAGAATAAAACTCTCGTCCTTCAGGCTGGCCAGTGGCAAGGGGCCCGGCTTGGCTTTGGGGTGGCTGGTGGGCAGGGCGATCAGCAGCGGCTCCTGCTCGATAAGGTGATGGGCAAAGCCCTCGCTACCGCGACAGGGGAGCCGCAAGATGGCGGCATCCAGCCGATCGTTGCGCAGCGCCTCCACCAGTGCCGGCATGGTGCCCTCCTGCGGGCTGAGAGCCACCTCGGGGTAGCGCTCCCGATAGTCGTGCAGCAGGGTCAGCACTGCGGGGTGGAGCACGGTGGAACCGGCAAAGCCGATCCGCAGTGCCCCCTGCTCGCCCCGGGCAATCCGCTTTACCTTCAGTTTTGCCGCATCGGCCAGCGCCAGGATCTGCGCCGCATCTCGATAGAGGCTCTCGCCCGCTTCGGTCAGCTCGACACTGCGGGTCAAACGGCGCAGCAGCGGGGTGCCCAGGGTCTCCTCCAGCTTGCGGATCTGCTGGCTCAGCGGCGGTTGGGCCATGTTGAGTGATTCGGCTGCGCGGGTGAAATTCTGCTTTTCAACAACGGCCATGAAGTAGCGGAGCGTACGAAGTTCCATATCGATTGAGTCTCAAAGTCATGGGATCAGCGTATTGGTGTTGAAATGTGAACCAAGTCACCATTGGATCCGAACGCTAACAGGATTCACGGTGGAGGTGAAACCCGAATGGAACATATTGCAACATCTGACAGTGCCGGGTGCAGCTGTGCCCTCGAAGTGAGCCAGCAGTTTTCCCGCTGGCGCAGGCAGCATGACGGTGGCGAGATCTACCAGAGTTCCCTGATGAGCGCCCTGCTGGCGGGGGTCTACGAAGGGGAGACCACCATGAGCGAGCTGCTGCGCCACGGCGACTTTGGCCTCGGTACCTTCAATCACCTAGATGGCGAGCTGATCGCCTTCGAGCGCCAGATCCACCAGTTGCGCTCCGATGGCTCGGCCCGGCCCGCCCGCGCCGATCAGAAGACCCCCTTCGCGGTGATGACCCATTTTCGTCCCTGTCTGGAGCGTCGCTTCGATCACCCCCTGAGCCGTGACGAGATCCACCAGTGGGTGGATCGGCTGGTGGGCTCCGACAACGTCTTCGTCGCCCTGCGCCTCGACGGCCAGTTTGAAACAGCCAAGGTACGAACCGTGCCGCGTCAGGAGCCCCCTTATCGCCCCATGCTGGAAGCAATCGAACAGCAGCCGCTGTTCCGCTTTGCCGCGGTGGCGGGAACTCTGGTGGGCTTTCGCTGCCCGCCGTTCGTGCAGGGAGTTAATGTAGCGGGCTTTCACGAGCACATGATCACCGCCGATCGGAAGGGGGGTGGCCATCTGCTCGACTACACCATGGCCCACGGTACCCTGCGGCTTTCTGTGGTGCGTCACCTCAATCTGGCCCTGCCATCGGATCCCGCTTTCCGGCAGGCCGACCTCAACCCCGCCGATCTCGATCGCGCCATTCAGGCCGCCGAAGGCTGATAGACAAGGAGCAATATCATGGAAAACAGACAGTGGAAGTGCGGTGCCGAGTTGGTGGTTCGTCATCTGGAGGCGCAAGGGGTCAAGCAGGTGTTCGGTATTCCCGGTGCCAAGATTGATCGGGTGTTCGATGCGCTGGAGGACTCCCCCATCGAGACCATAGTGGTGCGCCACGAGGCGAACGCCGCCTTTATGGCGGCCGCCGTGGGGCGTCTCACCGGCAAGGCGGGGGTGGCGCTGGTCACCTCGGGCCCCGGCTGCTCCAACCTTATTACCGGGCTGGCGACCGCCACCTCGGAAGGGGACCCCATGGTGGCGCTGGGCGGTGCGGTGCGCCGTGCCGACGGCCTCAAACTCACTCATCAGAGCATGGATACGGTCAACCTCTGCCGTCCGGTCACCAAGTTCAGCGCTCAGGTCAACAGCGGGGCGGCAATTTCGGAAGTGATGGCCAACGCCTTTCGCGCTGCCGAGCTGGGGCGGCCGGGGGCGGCCTTTGTCAGCCTGCCGATGGATATCATCAACAAGCCGGTGCAGGGCAATGTGCTGGTACCCCGCGAGGTGCCGGAGCCGGGCTGCGCCGATGAACAGAATATGGAGCAGGCATTGACCCTGCTGCGCAACGCCCAGAATCCGGTGGTGCTGCTCGGCCTGATGGCGAGCCGGCCGGAAAATGCCGAAGCGGTACGCGCCTTCCTCGACAAGGCGCGGCTGCCGGTGACCGGTACCTATCAGGCTGCCGGGGTGGTGGACAGCTGCCACTTCGATGACTTTGCAGGACGGGTCGGGCTCTTTAACAACCAGCCGGGGGATCAGCTGCTGGCTGGGGCTGATCTGGTGATCTGCATCGGCTACAGCCCCATCGAGTACGACCCCGTGTTGTGGAATGGCGACAGGGAGCGGCGCATCCTCCATATCGACGTGCTGCCTGCCGATATCGACAGCAGCTACTGCCCGACCGCCGAGCTGGTGGGGTCGATCCGCGCCAACCTGTTGCAGCTGACCCGCATCATGGGCAATCCGAAAATCCGTCCCCCCGAGGTGGATCGGCTGCTGCAAGGTGTTCGCCAGCAGCGGCTGCGACTGGCGATGCGGGCCGACGATCTGCACGGCAATCCGGTTCACCCCTTGCGTATCGTGCGCGAGCTGCAGGATCTGGTGCGCGACGACATGACCCTCTGCGTCGACATGGGCAGCTTCCATATCTGGATTGCCCGCTACCTCTACAGCTTCCGCGCTCGTCAGGTGTTGATCTCCAATGGTCAGCAGACCATGGGGGTGGCACTGCCGTGGGCTATCGGCGCGGCGCTGGTACGGCCGGGTGAGAAGGTGATCTCGGTATCGGGGGATGGCAGCTTTATGCAGTCGAGCATGGAGCTGGAGACGGCGGTGCGCCTCAAAAGCAATATCGTTCACATCATCTGGGTCGATAACGGCTACAACATGGTTGCGATGCAGGAGCAGCAGAAGTATTGCCGCACCTCCGGCGTCTCTTTTGGCCCCATCGATTTCAAACGCTATGCCGAATCGTTCGGGGCGGCCGGGTTTGCGGTGCGTTCGGCCGACGAGCTGCGTGCCACCCTGCGGGCCGCGCTGGCGGTGGAGGGGCCTGCGGTGGTGGCCATTCCGGTCGATTACTCCGACAACCCGGGGCTGATGGCCCAGCTCAGGCCAGAAGTATTGGCATAAGTGTGGGCAGCAGTGCTGGCCTGAATCCTTGTGTAAGGGCAGGCAGACCCGTCCATATAGCAAAAACCGGCATCAGGGGATGCCGGTTTTTTATTGTTTTGCCGTATTGATGGCCTTAACGGGCCAGCTGGACGGCGGCGCGTGCGCGGGCCGGTTGTGGGCGCTGTTTGGCTTTTGGCGCGCAGGCCATCTTCAGGCGCAGCCACTCGCGCCACAGCAGCCAGCAGAGCGGCAGGGTGAGCAGCAGCACGGTCGCGGGCTGGGCCATCAGTACCCCATCACGCCCCCACAGTTGCGGCAGCAGGAAGATGAGCGGCAGCAGCAACACGGTTTTGGCGATGGAGATGACCAGCGCCTGACGGGTACGCGCCATGGATTGCAGTAGCACGATGCCGAACATGATGATCCCCTCCAGCGGAATGGCGCCGAGGTTGAGGGTCAGGCTGCTGATGGCGGCGGCCAGCAGTTCGGGATCCTTGTCGCCGGTATAGAGCATGGCGACCTGTCCCGGCAGCAGCTGGATGGTGAGCCACACCAGCATGCCGTAGATAAAGGTGAACTTGAGCCCCATCTCCATCAGGTACTTGAGGTTGCGGTGGCGCTTGGCCCCCGCCGCCTTGCTGATGAGCGGCTGAATGCCGAACGCCAGCCCCTGCAGAATGACGATAAAGACCGCCTCGGTGTAACCGGCCACGGTAAAGCCCGCCAGATCCTTCACATTGCCATACACCATCAGCTGGCTGTTGTGTAGCATCAGCAGCAGGCCGAGGTTGAACTGGGCAATCAGGCTCGGCAGACCGGTAAAGAGCAGGTGCGGCATGGCGGGGAGGTTGGGCACCAGATCCCGCCAGCTGAGGCGCAGCCGCGCCCAGGGGGTAAAAAAGTAGCCAAGACCGATCAGGCTCACCGCACCCTCTGCCATCAGGGTGGCTTGCGCGGTACCGATCAATCCCAGCCCCAGCCGACCCACCATGATGTAGTTGAGGATGATATTGAGCACGGCGCCGCTGCTCACCAACACCATGGCCAGTTTCGGGCGACCATCGTTGCGCAGCAGATAGGGGACCGCAAGATTGCTGGCCAGCAGCAGGGTACCGCCGCCAATCCAGGTGAGGTAGTCACTCGCCTGTTTCCAGGTCTCGGTGCCCTGTTCAATCCCCAGCCCCAGCAGGATATCGGTGTGGGTGTAGTAGAGCAGCACCGGCGCAATGCCCCCGAGTCCGGCCAGCAGCCAGAGGGCGTTGACCAGCGCCTGACGGGCCAGTGTGTCGTTTTTCGCCCCTTGCTGGAAGGAGATGGCGGTGGCCGCCCCCATGCTGATCATGGCGGCCAGACCGATCAGAACCATGATGACCGGATAGACCAGGTTGATCCCGGCGAGGCCAGCGGCACCGACATAGTGGCCGACGAAGATGCCGTCGATGAGGTAGTAGGCCCCCGAGACCAGCATGGCAAGAATGGAGGGGAGGGCGTAAGCCCAGAAGCGACGGGTCATGGCCCGTTGCCGCAGTGTTAAATAGGCAGACATATCTGTTCTCTCGGGGAGTTCGATTATCGAACAGCTAGTCTAGATTAATACTTATTTGGTGATAATCAGGGTTTCACTTGATGAATTGCTGAGTATTACTCACTAATCCGGGGTTTTGGTAGTGGGCCTTGAGCATGTCGATCAGGATGCGCAGGCCGCTGCCCAGCTGATGCCGACTGGGATAGAAGAGGTAGAAGCCGGCAAAGGTGGGGCACCAGGGCTCCAGCACGGTGAGCAGTTTCCCCTCCGCGACCTTTTGGCTCACCTCCTCTTCCAGACAGTAGGCGAGTCCCAGCCCCGCCTCGGCGGCGCCCAGATAGAGGGCCGGGGTGCTGGTGGTGAGCGGCCCGGTCACTTCGATCTCCAGCATGGTGCCATCGGCGGCAAAGGCCCAGCGATAGTGATGGTGCGGAGTGAGGCGATAGCCGATGCAGGCGTGGCGGCTCAGCTCGCTCGGGTGCTCCGGCGTACCGTGCTCCGCCAGATAGGCCGGGGAGCCCACCACCAGATAGCGTTGGGGCGGGCCGAGGGGGATGCCGATCATCTCCTTGGGCAGCAGATCGCCATAAAAGAGCGCGGCATCGTAACCATCCTCAATCAGCCGGGGCATCAGCTCCTGCTCCACCACCTCCACCTGCATCCGCGGATAACGGGCCAGATAGTCGATCAGCACAGGTGCCAGCAGGCTGTCGATGGCGCCGCGGGGGGCGCAGAGCTTGAGCCTTCCCACCGGTTCATCGCTGTTGCGGGCCAGCTCGCAAAGCGCCTCTTCCAGGGTATTGAGGGTGGGGAGCAGCTGCTTGAGCAGCCGCTGGCCCGCTTCGGTCGGCACCACGGCGCGGGTGCTGCGGTTGAGCAGCCGCACCCCCAGACGGGCTTCCAGCCCCTTCAGGCTATGGCTGAGTGCGGAGGCGGAGACCCCGAGTTCGAGGGCGGCCTTGCTGAAACTGCGGTGACGGGCGACGGCGGCAAACACCGCCAGTTCGGCGAGATCGGTACGGGTAATGGTCATCATCAATCAACAAAAAGGCGTGAGTCACAAGGGTACGCCAAGGCCGTGCTGCACACAATCCGCGCTAAACTGGTGGCTTGTTGCAAATATGTAGCTGCTCGCAGGCCATTGATTCCAGTGAAACTAAGTTGAATTGTTAAAAAAAACTCACAATAAGGCGCTTTGAGTGTGATCTTGGTCGTCTGAAAGGCGACCAAAATCAAACTTTGGTTGATTAATTCAAAAAAACGCTGTGATTAATAAGGGCATTTAATTAAAGTCAGCCCATCAAGAGTGGCGCACGTTAATCGGTTGTTAAGTGAGACGGGCGCCGACCCTCAGGGTCAAAATCTCGCACTGTTGTTTGTTGCAATCCTGTTGTCACAAGGAGTGATGGCCAGGTTGCCGGGGGGCGAGAGGTTAATTTCAAGGACGGACAGCAGGCGTTCCAGGGAGATGGAACCGGGCCAAAGCCCGACCAAACAAGAATCCCATTTTCCTAGATGACAGGAACAACGTATGTCTGACATGAATATTGCAGCTGATGGTCGTTTAGCCAGCAACACCTCCCGCGGCGTCAACAAGGCCGATGTGGTCTGGATGCTGGGTCTGTACGGTACCGCGATCGGTGCCGGTGTGCTCTTCCTGCCAATCAACGCCGGTGTAGGTGGCCTGTGGCCGCTGGTTGCCATGTTGATCCTGGCGCTGCCGCTGACTTTCTTTGCTCACCGTGGTCTGACCCGCTTCGTGCTGTCCGGCTCTACCCGTGATGGCGACATCACTGAAGTAGTAGAAGAGCACTTCGGCAAGACCGCAGGCAAATTCATCACCCTGCTCTACTTCTTTGCCATCTACCCGATCGTGCTGATGTATTCAGTCGCCATCACCAACACCGTCGAGAGCGTGATTGTTCACCAGCTGGGCATGTCTGCACCTCCCCGTGCCGTTCTGTCACTGGCCCTGATCCTCGGTCTGATGGCGGTTGTTCGTCTGGGCGGCCAGGTTATCGTCAAAGCGATGAGCGTGCTGGTATTCCCGTTCGTGCTCACCCTGATGGGTCTGGCGTTCTACCTGATCCCGCACTGGAACGGTGCCATCATCACTGAAGCTCCGGCCCTGTCCGACGCCTTCAACGGTGACTTCATCAAGACCCTGTGGTTGGCTATCCCAGTAATGGTGTTCTCCTTCAACCACTCCCCGATCATCTCCTCCTTCGCGGTGGACAACAAAGGTCGTTACGGTGAAGGTGCCGAGAAGAAGTGCAGCAACATCCTGCTGGGCGCCCACGTCATGATGGTAATGACCGTTATGTTCTTCGTATTCAGCTGCGTACTGAGCCTCTCCCCGGCTGACCTGGCTGCTGCCAAAGAACAGAACATCTCCATCCTGTCCTACCTGGCCAACCACTTCGATAACCCGGTTATCGGTACTGTGGCTCCGCTGATCGCCATGGTTGCCATCAGCAAATCCTTCCTGGGTCACTACCTGGGTGCGCAAGAAGGCATGAACGGCCTGATGGCCAAGGCGCTGCGCGAGAAGGGTAAAAACGTTGACACCAAGCAGCTGAACAAAGTCACTGCCGTGTTCATGATCCTGACCACCTGGGCCATCGCTACCATCAACCCGAGCATCCTCGGCATGATTGAAGACCTGGGCGGCCCGATCATCGCAATGCTGCTGTTCCTGATGCCGATGTACGCCATCACCAAGGTTCCGGCCATGCGCAAATACGCTGGCAACATCAGCAACGGCTTCGTGACCATCATCGGCCTGATCGCCATGTCCGGTATCATCTACAAGCTGATTGCCTGATAACGCCGGTTACCAAGTTGAATGAAGAAGCCGCCTCGCAAGAGGCGGCTTTTTTTATGGCTGTTTGGGGTGGTGAGCGGATGCGGTATCGCTACTTCATCAGCTTCTTCACCTCGTCGCTGGCCAGCGCCTTGTTGAATTTGTCCCGCGCCTCTTTCCCCTTGGCGGAGTTGGTAAAGCAGACGTGGAGGGACTTGTCCTCGAGGATCTTGCCGTTGAAGCCGAGGTTGGCGGCAACGTCCTTGAGCTGGGGATCGCTCTCCAGCAGATAGGTCATCACATTCTGGTCGATAACCGCCAGATCGAGCCGACCGTTGCCGAGCTTGAGCAGGTTCTGGCTGTCCGAGCTGGTGGCATCAGCCGAGAGTGCCTTGCTGGCCACTTTTTCGTCGAACTCGGTGGTATTCACATAGCCGGTGACGACACCAATTTTCTTGCCCTTGAGGTCATCAAGGCTCTGCCAGGTGACCGGCTGATCGGCTCGCTGGGCAAAGCCGAGAGGGCCGTTACCTATGGGGTCGGAGAAGAGGCAACTGCTCTTGGGGTCGAGATACTCGGGGAAATAACCCAGTACCTCGGGGTTGTTGGTCGCCTCGTCCACGGCCCGTTGCCAGGGATAGAACTTGATAGTCAGCGGGTCGCCAGCCAGGGCAAAGGCTGCGGTCACCACCCGGCTGCTCTTGCCCTGTTCAGGGAGGCTGGCGCTGGTGTAAGGGGGCCATTCAAGGCTGGTCAACACCGCCGCCTGAGCGGCCGACATGCCGAACAAGGGAAGAGTGGCCAGGGCGAGGTGCTTCCATTTCAGGCTCATAGAGATAACTCCTTGTGGTCAAACACCCCTTAAAGATAGCCCCCGGTGTCGATTGCGGATGCCGGCCATGGCTGACCGGCATCCGTGCCAGCTATTTATTGTCGATATTTTCCGACTGCCAGAGGGCATAGCCCTTGCCGAAGGCCGTGGTGGGCAGATCAATCTGCATCAGGTCGTTGCCGATGACGAAGGGGCCCGAGTAGCGGGCGCGCAGATCCTGCGCCAGATCTTTGACCCTGATCTTGCCGTTGAGGCCGATATGGCTGAACACGGTCAGCACCGGTTTGGCTTCGTTCATTACCCGGGCCGCCTGCTCGGGGGAGGCGAGGTGACCTGCGATCGCCTTGTAGCCGGGGTTGGCCTTCATCTGCTCGGCAGAGGTCATGGAGACGCAGTGCACCAGCAGATCGGCCCCTTTGGCCTGCTTCACCACTTCGGGGCTGTAGCGGGTATCGCCGGAGAGCACCACGCTATGGCCGTGGTAGTCGATGCGATAGCCGAATGACGGCTTGATGTTGACTCCGTGGTCGTTGTCAAAGGCGGTTACCTTTACCCCGTCATGGTTGTAGACCACCCCGGCGGTGACCTCGTGGCTGTTGATCTCCACCCCGTCCAGCGGCGTTCCCTCATCCTTGACCCGGGTGGCGATGTCGGTGGCGTAGGCCTGCTGCAAGCCACGGGCGAGAGCTGTGGTGCCTTTGGGGCCGTAGAGTTCCATCGGCGCGTGGCGCTGGCCATAGGCCGGTTGCAGCCAGCCGGTCAGCCAGAGATCCGCCAGCCCGTTGGTGTGGTCTGAGTGAAAGTGGGTGAGGAAGAAGGCGTTGACCCGGCCGATGGGGATATGCAGCTGCCATAGGCGAGTAGCGGAGTTGCGGCCAAAATCGAACACCAGCTTCTGGTTGCCCGCCTCGACCAGGGTGCTGTAACCGCCCCGGCTGATCTGGGGCACCGGAGTGCCGGTGCCGAGCAGGCTGACCCGAAAGATATCGGGCCGGGCTTGAGTTGCTGAGACTGGGGTCTGATCGTGGTTGCTGATAAAGCTGCTCTCGGCGGCCTGATTGGCGCCGCTGGCCAGCAGACCGACCAGTAATGCGGCCAGATAGGTACTTTTCATGGGAATTTATCCTGTGGGGGAGGGATGGCATCACTGTATTGGCAACTAAAAGTTGAATAAATTGGCTAAAATCCATTTCTTACTGAACTTTTGGTTGTGAATTGGGGCCCTAGTCGCGGGCCAAACGGCCTTGAAACGGGCAAAAAGGAGGGGTTGTGGACCGATTGACCAGCATGCGTATCTTCACCCGGGTGGTGGATCTCGGCTCCTACAGCGCGGTGGCGAGCGAAGAGGGGATCAGCGCCCAGATGGTGGGCAAGCATGTGTTTGGGCTGGAGCAGTGGTTGGGGGGCAAGCTGTTTCACAAAACCACCCGCCAGCAGACTCTCACCGAGCTGGGCCAGCTTTTTCTCGCTCGCTGCCAGCGGGTACTGGAGGAGCTGGCATTGACCGAGTCGCTGACCCAGAACCTGCTGGCCGAGCCGGCCGGACGGCTGCGCATCGCCGCCCCCCTCAGCTTTGGCCACCACCGGCTGGTGCCGCTGCTGCCCGCTTTTATCGACCGCTACCCCAAGCTGGATCTGGATCTGCAGCTCACCCCCCGCTGGGTCGATCTGGTGGAGGAGGGGTTCGACGCCGCTATCCGCACCCTGCGCCCGCAGGATGAGGCGCTGATTGCCCGTCCGCTGCTGACCCAGCACTACCGGCTCTGCGCGGCCCCTGACTACCTCAATCGCCACGGCGTACCCCGTCATCCGGCCGATCTCGCTCGCCACCAGTGCCTGCACGGCAACTGGGGGGAGCACGAGCGCTGGCAGTTTGTTGGCGAGGATGGCCAGAGCGAGGAGGTGCGGGTCGCCTCGCGCCTGCGCATCAATCACTGGCCAGCCTTGTTGACGGCTGCGCTCTCGGGGGCTGGCATCACCTTGCAGCCCTCCGAACAGGTGCGTGAGCATATCGCTGCGGGGCGTCTGCTGCAGCTGCTTGGTCGCTATCTGAGCCCGGCCAAGACCCTCTACTTCATCTATCCGGCGGCGCGGCGGCAGGTGCTCAAAATCACCCTGCTGGGGGATTTTCTGGCCGAGTCCCTGCAAGCTGAGCCCGAGCCTGAATAAAAGGCTGCATATTCTCGCCACCGCGCTTAACCATCGTGCTTAACAAAGGGGCGGAGCAGGCCTAACATGGCGGAATGTTTTTCTAGTCGGGACAAAAGGATATGTCTGGGTTGAAAAAGGATCTCGGGCTCTGGCAGGGGATGGGGCTGCTCGCCACCTCGCTGCTCGGCACCGGGATCTTCGTGGTACCGGCGACCGCCGCCTCGCTGGCGGGTGAGGCCTCGCTCTGGGCCTGGTTGCTGCTGATTGCGCTGGTGCTGCCCATCGCCTTTACCTTCGCTCGCCTCGGCCGTCGCTATCCCCATGCGGGCGGCGCGCCGCACCTGATTGGCCTCGCCTTTGGCAACGGCGCCGAGCGCTTCTCCGCCTTCCTGTTTCTGGCGGTGCTGCCGGTGGGGCTGCCTGCCGCCCTGATGATTGCCGCCGGTTTCTGGCATGCCCTGTTCGAGATGGGGGAGTGGACCCTCTGGGCCATCCAGCTGCTCACCCTGCTCGGGGTCTTTCTGCTGGGGCTGCGCGGGGCGCGATCTTCCGGCAACCTGCAACTGCTGATTGCGCTCGCCATTCTGGGGCTCACCCTGCTGATCTGGTTCAAGGGGGAGGTGAGCTGGCGCGATGCGGCCCGGCCGCTGCCGAGCGCGGACGAGTGGCCCCCTATGGCTACCGCGCTGGCGGTGATGTTCTGGTGTTTCGTCGGGCTGGAAGCCTTCGCTCACATGGGGGAGGAGTTCAAGCGACCGGAGCGGGACTACCCCATTGCCCTGCTCGGCGGTGTGCTGCTGGCGGGGCTCATCTACTGGGTGCACTCGCTGGTGGTGCTCAAATACGGTCTCTACGGCGATGAGGCGAAAAACGCCACCGCCATCCCCTCCCTGCTGGCGCTGTTGTTCGGCCCCACCGCCAAGTGGCTGGTGGCGGTGCTCGGCTACCTCTCCTGCTTTGCCAGCATCAACATCTACATTCAGGGCTTTGCCCGGCTGATCTGGAGCATGGCGCGGGAAGGCAAGTTGTCCCCCTCGCTGGCCGTGCTCACCGCGCGCGGCGCGCCGCTGCGGGCGCTCACTCTGGTGCTCGCCATCTGCCTGCTCTGCATCACCCTCATCATCTGGCTGCGACTGCCCCTTGATGAGCTGATCCGCTACGCCAACGGCAACTTCGTGCTGGTCTACCTGCTCTGCATGGCGGCGGGCTGGCGCCTGCTTGGCGGGGTTGGCAAGGGGCTGGCTGGGGTGAGCGTGCTGCTCTGCGCTCTGGTGCTGGTGGCGCTCGCCTCCCAGGTGCTCTATGCGGTAGTGCTCACTCTTGGCTACGGCGGCTTCTCGTTGTGGCGGCGTCATCTGCGCCGCAGTCGTCAGCAGGATGCGCTCCCGGTAGCGAAGTAACGTCTCCCCGATGGTCGAAGAAATGAGAAAGCCCTGATGTTCAGGGCTTTTTGATTCCGGCATATGGGATGTTCATATGAATACTAGTTGGCACGCTATTTGCCGAAAAGTGCGGTGTCGGATCAACTCAACGGCGATTTATAGCCAAAAAAAGTGGGATCCAGCTCGCGTTTTGCTTAAAGTGATCCCTTCCGATCCCGGTGGTCGGAATGCCCGCAAGGATGCCCTTCAGACGTAAACAGGATGGCCTGGCCAGACTGACTCTCAGAGATGTGATTGCTTCGGTTCTCTTTTTATCTGTCACCTGTGGTGATAGCGCCTTGTTCCGTTCAGTCAGCCCGGGTTTTGCGTCTCTCTCATCGTGCATTGTCACCATCTGCAGCGAGTGAATCATGAGCGAATCGGTTTTTGAGATCCACGACTGGACCCTGAGCGTTGACGACAACATGTTGTGTCGCCCCGACCGCGAGGTCTACCTCGAACCCAGACTGGTCAATCTGTTGCGGTTTCTGGCCCATAATGCCGGCACCGTGTTTGGCCGCGATGCCCTGATCAACGAGGTGTGGGATGGCGCCGAGGTGACCGATCAGGTGGTGACCCAGTCCATCTTCGAACTGCGCAAGATCCTCAAAGATGGTCGCACCGATGCGACCGACTATATCGTCACCGTACCCAAGCGCGGCTACAAGCTGGTGGCACCGGTGCGGCCGCTGCAGGTGGTTTCCGTGGTGATGGCGGACGAGCAGCCTGCTCCTGCGGTCAATACCGCTCTCTCAGACAACCCGACGCTCTCCGATCTGAGCCCGCCCGTGGCTGAGCAGGATGATGATGCACAGCCCAATGTCGCGCCTTTTCCCGCCGGGCCCCTGACCCGCGCCATCTCCACCCATGCCAAGGATGCCCGTAGCCGCTGGAAGATGGTGAGTTTCGATATCTTCGTTGCCATCGTGCTGATCGCCATTGTCAGCATGCTCAGCTACCAGCACACCAGCCCCCAGGTGCATGCCATGCTGGATCCCAATCTGCTGGTGTTCCGCTTTCACTCCGGTATGGATGACAACAACGAGAACGTTCGCCTCGCCGATGGCATTACCCGCGCCCTGATGGGGGAGGTGGCCGTGGCTACGCCGCTGCGGGTGCAGTACGGCGCCACCACTCTGATGGGGGGCATCATGCCCGGCAAGGAGCTGAGTGTGCGGGTCACCCGCCAGCCGCGCGGCACCTATCTCGATCTGGAGTATCGCAATATCAACACCAACCGGGTGCTGTTCAGCCATCAGTACCAGCTCAGTCGCCACAGTGTGCACGGCGTGTTGCAGGCCAGCAGCCAGGATCTGCTGCGCGCCCTCGACCAACCCGATGCCGAGCCGGGGATGGGCTGGCCGACCGATGATGCCTCCCTGATGGCGATGATGGAGGCGCAGTACTACATCAACAGCCGGGATCCGGTCGCCCTCAAGCGCGGCATCGATCTGCTGGAGCAGGCGCTGATTGCCCATCCGGATCAGCCGCTGCTGTTGGCGGAGCGCTATCTGGCGGGCGAGGCGCTGGCCACCCTGGCGGGCAAATCCGAGAGCGAGCGACTGCAGGGGATTGGCACCCATCTCGCCAGCGTGGTGCAAAACAGCGGCGCCCTGCCAGCCCGGGTGTGGGAGGCGTTGACCCTGCAGGCGATCCTCAACGGCCAGCAACAGCAGGCCAACTATCTGCTGGAGAAGGCGGCGAGTCGCGGCCGCTCGGTGCTCTATTACATACTGCAGGGCAAGCTGGCGGAGCTGGATGGTCGCCCCGAGGCGGCGGGTGATGCCTACAGTCAGGCCTTCCTGATGGAGGCGACCGAGCAGACCTATCTGCTCTGCCAGCAGCTCGGTTTCTACAGCAATATGGAGAGCCTCACCCCGGCTCTGTTCAATGCGCTGGGCCAGAGCAAGGTGAAGCTCTTCTAACACCGCAGTGTTGGTTCTCCCCCGGTCGGTGCGGTTGCCGACCCCATCCACAGGCTGCCTTCGGGCGGCCTGTGCTGTTTCTGCTTGTTTCAATCCTGCTTGTTTGCCACCGGGGATAGTCGCTCTGGTACGGCCGGATTTATCCCTCGCAGCTCCCCACTATCCCCATTTGCCTTTGTCTTGCACGCAGCATTTGCGGCACTCGCGTTTGTTCGGCTTTACGCCGTATGCAGCTTGTGACATCTGCTCATTGTTGGCGGCGGGATAAGCTGTCCGTCACGACCCATTTCTCATTGCTGACCGGTTATCGCCGTTGTGCTTTACCTCTGAGTTTGGATTGTGATGAGCCGAGCGAAGGGGAAAGCAGGAGGTGAGCGGCCACTCAGGGTGATGGTCAGCTGGGCGTTCGGATGGTTACAAGGGGAGGGGGCGCAATGGGAGCTGCTTTATCCCGGGTTTATCTGGCCAAAAATATCAAGACGGCGAGATAAGGGGGTTATCAAGGGGAAAAATTGGGCGGAAGGATATCAAGGTTTTATCAAGACGGCTGTGTGATGTGATGTCAATTGACTGTTTTTAAATGGTTTTTATCAAAAGTGACTAGGCAGCGAAAAAAGTTGGCTCATATTTTTATCCGTTAGCTGGTCTTTATGTTTTCCGGGGATGAGAGGCCTAGTCTGTGCCCATTCTTTGGCGGGGCGTTCCGCCAAATGTGTATGTGACGACCCGACCTTTTATAGAACCGGAGATCTTATGTCCCTAGATACGAGCAAGAAGATTGGCCTTATCGCCTGTACAGGTGTGGTGGCCGGCAACATGATGGGGAGTGGCATCGCGCTGCTGCCTTCGGCACTGGCCACCATCGGCTCCATCTCTGTCTTTAGCTGGGCAATCTGTCTGGTAGGCGCCATGGGCCTCGCCTTTGTCTTCGCCCGCCTTGCTACCAAGAACCCGCAAGAGGGTGGCCCCATTGCTTACGCTGGCGAGATCTCTCCGGTGTTCGGTTTCCAGACCGGTGTGCTTTATTACCACGCCAACTGGATCGGTAACCTGGCCATCGCCATTACCGGTGTCTCCTACCTCTCGGTCTTCTTCCCCATTCTCAACAGCCCGATCCCGGCCGCCGCAGCCACTATCGCTGCCGTCTGGATCTTCACCTTCGTCAACCTGCTTGGCGGTAGCTGGGTGAGCCGACTCTGTACCCTGGGTCTGGTGCTGATCCTGCTGCCGGTTGTCGGTACTGCGGTGATGGGTTGGGGTCATTTTGATGCCACCGTCTACAGCCAGAACTGGAACACCACCAGCGGCAGCGACCTGCATGCGGTTATCAGCGCCGTGCTGATCTGCCTCTGGTCCTTCGTCGGTGTTGAATCTGCCGCCGTCTCTTCCGGCATGGTGAAGAATCCCAAGCGTACCGTACCGCTCGCCACCATGCTGGGTACCGGTATCGCGGGTGTTATCTACATCCTCTCTACCCAGGTGATCAGCGGCATGTTCCCGGCCGGTGAAGTGGCTGCCTCCGGCGCCCCGTTTGCCATGGCCTCTTCCGCCATCTTCGGTAGCTGGTCTGCACCCTTCGTCTCTGCCTTCACCGCCCTGGCCTGCTTCACCTCGCTCGGTTCCTGGATGATGCTGGTAGGCGAGGCGGGCAAGCGTGCCGCCAACGACGGCAACTTCCCGAAAATCTACGGCGAAGTGGACAAGAACGGCGTAGCCAAGAAGGGTCTGATCCTGGGCTCCCTGAAGATGACTGCCCTGATGGTTGGCCTGACCGCCTTCACTTCCCAGTCCGCTCACGCAGCCGATCTCTTCAACGTGCTGACCACAGATGCGGTGCTGCTGACCATGCTGCCCTACTTCTACTCCAGCATTAACCTGATCCGCTTCGAGGGCATGACCTCCCGCAGCATCGGCGCCATGATCTTCTCCGGTGTGGCCTGCGTCTTCTGTCTGGTAGCCCTGATGGGTGCCAAGGGTTCCAACCTCACCGCTACCTTCGTGGTGTCGCTCATCATCCTGATGTTCTACGCCAAAAAACAGGGTCTGCGTCAGCACGACGCCCTGCTGAAAGAACAACCCAGCAACTGATTCCCCCTTTTATCTTCCGAGCGCTCTTCACTCACCATCCCTGATGGAGAGCGCCCCTTTACGTGTGGAGCATTACGATGAATATCATTGCCATCCTCAACCACCTCGGCGTTTTCTTTAAAGAAGAACCCATTCGCCAGCTGCAAGCCTCCCTCGAGCGCAAGGGTTTCGAGGTTGTTTATCCGGTCGACGTAGCCGACCTGCTGAAACTGATCGAGAAGAACCCCCGCGTTTGCGGCGCCATCTTCGACTGGGACAAATACTCCCTGGGTCTGTGCAAGGAGATCCACGATCGCAACGAGAAGCTGCCGATCTTCGCCTTCGCCAACGACCAGTCCACCCTGGACATTCACCTGACCGACCTGCGTCTGAACGTGCACTTCTTCGAGTACCGTCTCGGCATGGCCGACGACATCGCCCTCAAGATGGGTCAAGCCACTCAGGAGTATCAGGACGCCATCCTGCCGCCGTTCACCAAGGCGCTGTTCAAGTACGTGGAAGAGGGTAAATACACCTTCTGTACTCCGGGTCACATGGGCGGTACCGCCTTCCAGATGAGCCCGGCCGGCAGCATCTTCTATGACTTCTATGGCCCGAACGCGTTCAAGGCTGACGTCTCCATCTCCATGCCGGAGCTGGGCTCCCTGCTGGATCACTCCGGTCCGCACAAGGAAGCCGAAGAGTACATCGCCCGTACCTTCAACGCCGATCGCTCCTATATCGTTACCAACGGCACCTCCACCGCCAACAAGATCGTCGGCATGTACTCCGCGCCGGCCGGCAGCACCGTGCTGGTTGACCGCAACTGCCACAAGTCGCTCACTCACCTGATGATGATGAACGACGTGACCCCGATCTACTTCCGTCCGACCCGCAACGCCTACGGCATTCTGGGTGGTATCCCGCAGAGCGAATTCAGCCGCGACACCATCGCTGCCAAGGTTGCCGCGACACCGGGTGCCCAGGCTCCCCGTTACGCCGTCGTCACCAACTCCACCTATGATGGCCTGCTCTACAACACCGGCTTCATCAAGGAGAGTCTGGATACCCCTTACATCCACTTCGACAGTGCCTGGGTGCCTTACACCAACTTCAGCCCGATCTATGAAGGCAAGTGCGGCATGAGTGGCGAAGCGATGCCGGGCAAGGTGTTCTACGAAACCCAGTCCACCCACAAGCTGCTGGCGGCCTTCTCCCAGGCGTCGATGATCCACATCAAGGGTGACGTGGAGGAAGAGACCTTCAACGAAGCCTTCATGATGCACACCTCCACCTCGCCGCAGTACGGCATCGTGGCATCGACCGAGATCTCCGCTGCCATGATGCGTGGCAACACCGGCAAGCGTCTGATCAAAGACTCCATCGAGCGCGCCATCTCCTTCCGCAAAGAGATCAAGCGTCTGCGTGATCAGAGCGAAGGCTGGTTCTTCGACGTATGGCAGCCGGACAACATCGACACCGTCGAGTGCTGGAAGCTGGATCCGAAAGATGACTGGCACGGCTTCAAGGACATCGATGACAACCACATGTACCTGGATCCGATCAAGGTCACCCTGCTGACTCCGGGTATGGGTCGTGACGGCAAGCTGCTGGAGAAGGGTATCCCTGCCTCTCTGGTCTCCAAGTTCCTGGACGAGCGCGGCATCGTGGTCGAGAAGACCGGCCCCTACAACATGCTGTTCCTCTTCTCCATCGGTATCGATCAGTCCAAGGCGATGCAGCTGCTGCGCGCCCTGACCGAGTTCAAACGTGGTTATGACCTGAACCTGACCATCAAGAACATCCTGCCGAGCCTCTATCGTGAAGACCCGAGCTTCTACGAAGGGATGCGTATCCAGGAGCTGGCGCAGCGCATTCACGAGCTGACCAGCAAGTACCGTCTGCCGGAGCTGATGTTCAAGGCGTTCGACGTACTGCCGGAGATGAAGATGACCCCGCACGCTGCATGGCAGCAAGAGCTGGCCGGCAACGTGGTGGAAGTGCCGCTGCGTGACATGGTTGACCGCATCAGCGCCAACATGATCCTGCCGTACCCGCCGGGAGTTCCGTTGGTACTGCCGGGCGAGATGGTGACCCAGGATTCTCTGCCGGTGCTCGAGTTCCTCGAGATGCTGTGCGAGATCGGTGCCCACTACCCGGGCTTCGAGACCGACATCCACGGCCTCTATCGTCAGGCCGATGGCAGCTATACCGTCAAGGTGCTGCGTTAATCGACAGTGACAACAGTCGAAAGTGACAACAACGGGCCGCAAGGCCCGTTTTTCCCTCCGGAATTCCTGTTCTTATTGCGTGAGTCGCCAACCATGAAGCGAGTGCTCTCCATTCAATCCCACGTAGTCTTTGGCTGTGCCGGCAACAGCGCCGCCGTTTTTCCCATGCGTCGCCTCGGGATCGAGGTGTGGCCGATGAACACGGTGCAGTTCTCCAACCACACCCAATACCGCGAAGGCTGGCAGGGGATGGTGATGCCCGGCGGCCATATCCGTCAGCTGGTAAACGGCCTGGCGGAGATCGGTGTGCTGGCCGAGTGCGATGCGCTGCTGAGCGGCTACCTCGGCTCGGCCGAACAGGGGGAGGAGATCCTGGCTGCGGTGGCCCGGCTCAAGGCGATCAATCCGGCCGCCCTCTATTTTTGTGACCCCGTGATGGGTCACCCCGACAAGGGGTGCATAGTGGCACCCGGCGTCGCCGATTTTCTGAAACATCGGGCACTGGCCTGCGCCGATATGCTGGCCCCCAATCTGCTGGAGCTGGAACAGCTCACCGGCCGCGATATCCGCAATGTGCCGGAGGCCATCGAGGCGTGCCAGCAGCTGCGCGCGCAAGGGGTCAAGCTGGTGATGGTCAAGCATCTGGGCAAGGCCGGTTTTGCCATGGACCGCTTCGAGATGCTGCTGGTGTGCGATGAGGGGACCTTTCACCTCTCCCGCCCGCTCTACCCTTTTGCTCGCCACCCCATCGGGGTGGGGGATCTGCTGAGCGCCACCATGCTGGCCAATCTGCTGGCCGGTTGTACCCCGGTAGCGGCGTTCGAACTTACCAACGCCAGCGTGGATGCCGTGCTGGCTCGCACCTGGCTGGCGGGGGCCTACGAGCTTCAACTTGTGGCGGCCCAGCACGAGATGGCGCTGCCGCAGGTCTCCATCCGGGCGACCCGCCTCTGAGTTGGTTACGCCAACAGCAGAAACAACAAAGCCCTGATCATCAGGGCTTTTTATATTTCAGATGTCGGGAGAGGGCTTAGTCTTGCGGGCTTTTGAGCGCCTTGACCACATCCTCTTTGGGCTCCAGCTCCTTGACCTGATTGAAGATCTCCAGCTCCCCTTGCGGGCTGACGGTGTAGGCATCGGCATCCTGATAGCTGCCGCTGCCAGCGCTCTCGATGATGACCACCAGCTCGGGCTGCTTGTCGCCATTCAAATCGACCAGTTTCAGCTCCCGGATAAAGCCGTTACGGGCCATCACCTTGCCATCCTGAAACTCATCCAGTGGAAACTGGGCGTTCTGGCCCGAATAGAGCCGCACGTCATAGCTGCCGATGGAGGCGGGCTCACCGGCCCCCTGCGCCACCCGGATCACCTGCCCGGAGGGGAGGGTCAGTTGCTTGCTAAATCCCTCTTCGGCTTGTGCCGCCAGCGGCAGGGTCAGCAGCCCTGCCATGATCAATGCTCTGTTCATCTTGCAACCTCTTGCAGTCTGTTGAGTGCGGGCTCCCGGGGAGCCCGCCGTGATGCTGTTACCAGATCTTCACCCGCTTCTGGGGCGGCAGATAGAGTTTGTCCCCCGGCTGGATGTTGAATGCCTCATAGAAGGCGGGAATGTTCGGCACCACGCCATTGACCCGGTACTCGGGGGGCGAGTGGGGGTCGGAGCGCAGCAGCATCTGCATCAGCTCGGGGCGATACATCCCCTTCCACACCTGCGCCCAGCCGAGGAAGAAGCGCTGTTCGCCGGTAAAGCCATCCAGCACCGGTGCCTCCTTGCCATCCAGTGACAGCTCGTAGGCCTTGTGGGCGATGGTGAGGCCACCCAGATCACCGATGTTCTCCCCCAGGGTAAACTGGCCGTTGACGAACTGGCCGTTGATGGGCTCGAAGCGGTTGTACTGGGCCACCAGACGGCTGGTGCGGAAGCGGAACTCCTTGAGATCCTGCGGTGTCCACCAGTCGCGCATCATGCCGTCGCCGTCGGATTTGGCCCCCTGATCATCAAAACCGTGGCCCATCTCGTGGCCAATGACCCCGCCGATGGCGCCGTAGTTGACCGCATCATCCGCCGTCATGTCGAAGAAGGGGGGCTGCAAGATGGCCGCCGGGAAGACGATCTCGTTGTTGCTCGGGTTGTAGTAGGCGTTCACCGTCTGCGGCGACATGTGCCACTCGTCCCGATCGACCGGTTTGCCGAGGCGCGCCAGACTGTCTGCGTATTCAAAGGCTTGCGAGCGTTGCAGGTTGCCCACCAGATCATCCGGTTTGATGGCGATGGCGCTGTAATCCTTCCACTTGTCGGGGTAGCCGATCTTGGGGCGGAACTTGGCCAGCTTCTCGAGTGCCTGCGCCTTGGTCTCGGGCGACATCCAGTCGAGCTCCTTGATGCTCTGGCCGTAGGCGGTGCGCAGGTTCTCCACCAGCTGCTCCATCCGCTCCTTGGCCGCTGGCGGGAAGTAGCGGGCCACATAGAGCTGGCCGACCGCTTCACCCAGATGATCGTTCAGCACCCCGAGCGCCCGCTCCCAGCTGGCGCGCTGCTTGGGCGTGCCGCTCAGGGTGGTGCCGTAGAAGGCGAAGTTGGCGCGGTCGGTCTCGCTGTCGAGATAGGGGGCGTAGTCGGTCAGCAGTTGCCACTTGAGGTAGGCCTGCCAGTCGGCGATGGGGGTCTGGGCCATCACCTGATCCAGCGCGCTCAGATAGGTCGGCTGACCGATGATGAGCTCCGGCTGGCCAGCAATGCCCGCGGCATTGAGATAAGCCTGCCAGTCGAGATGGGGGGCTAGCCGTGCCAGTTCACTGGCGGGGCGCTTGTTGTAGTTCTTCTCCCGATCCCGCAGGGCGACGTTGTCCCACTGGATGGTGGCGAGCCGGGTTTCGAGGGCCAGAATCCGTTTGGCCTTGCCGCTCGGGTCAGATTCCCCGAGGCGGCTCAGCATGGCGGCGATATGCTGCTGGTACTTCTGGCGCAGGGCCTGACTGTCGGTATCCTGCTTGAGGTAGTAGTCCCGATCCGGCAGCCCCAGTCCACCTTGATAGAGGTAGACCGCATAGCGGTCGGGGGATTTGGCATCGGCGTCGATCCAGATGCCGAACGGCGCGCCGCCGCCCATGCGGCCACTTTGGGCAAAGGCGCGGGCCAGCGCGGCCTGATCACCGATCCGATCGATGTCGGCCAGCGCCGGTGCCAGCGGGGTGAGCCCCTTGGCGTCACGGCTAGCCTGATCCAGATAGCTGGCGTAGAGATCGCGGATCTGCTGGGTCGGCGTGCCGGTGGCGGCCTCCTGCTTGGCCAACCCCTCGACCAGCACCCGCACATCGGCGAGGGATTTGTCCCGCAGCATGTAGAAGGCGCCATCGGCGGGGCGATCGTCGGGGATCTTGGCGGTGGCTAGCCACTTGCCATTGACGTAACGGAAGAAGTCATCGCCGGGTTTGACCTGGGTGTCCATATTGGCCAGCGCCAGCCCGGAGTGTTTGGGGGAGTCTTGCGGTGCCTGACTACAGCCAGCCAGCAGGGCCAGTCCAATCAGGCCGGCCAGTAAGCTTTTCTTATTGTTCATCTTGTTTGATTCCAATTCCGATTGTTTGCTTCCCTGCCCATCTTCCTTGCTCCAACCGGTTGTGCGACCGCCTTGCGGCCAGCCTGGTGGAGAGGGCGGGCGAGCCTCACTCTAGCAGCAGGGTTGCAGCTTGATAAGCCCGACTCTGCTAAGATCGGCCGGTCCGTTTTGGGGAAGCCTATGATTTCTCATCTTTATTGTCGCTTTTGTCTGACTATGCCAGCGCCGGAAGGTTCCACCGGTCTGCTGGTGGCCTTCAGTGGCGGCCTCGACTCCACCCTGCTGCTGGTGCTGGCGGCGCAGTATGCCCGCGAGCACAGCCTGCCACTTCGCGCCCTGCACGTGCACCACGGCCTCAGTCCCCATGCCGATGAGTGGGTCGCTCATTGTGAAGCCGTGTGTCAGCAATTGGCGGTGGAGCTGCTGGTCGAGCGGGTGACTCTGGCCCGTGGCAATGGCGAGAGTCTGGAGGCGCAGGCTCGCACCGCCCGTTACCAGCGGCTGACCGCCCGGATGCGGGAGGGGGAGTGGCTGCTCACCGCCCACCATCAGGACGATCAGCTGGAGACCCTGCTGCTGGCCCTCAAGCGCGGCGCCGGTCTGCGCGGCCTGGCGGGGATCCTGCCAAGCCAGCCCTTTGCTGGCGGCCTGTTGCTGCGTCCGCTGCTCGATATGAGTCGCGCCGAGCTGGCTGAGGCGGCGGCCACTCTTCCCTTTGGCTGGGTGGAGGATGAGAGCAATCAGGATGTGAGCTATGACCGCAACTTTTTGCGCCAGACGCTTATCCCCCAGCTCAAGGCGCGTTGGCCCGCCATGGCCCAGACCGCGGCGCGCAGCATGGCCCTGTGCGCCGAGCAGGAGGCGCTGCTGGATGAGTTGGCCGAGAGCGACTGGCAGCTGGCGGGCGAGGGGGAGGCGCTCCATATCGGCCCGCTGCACGCCCTTTCACCCACCCGGCGCAACAACCTGCTGCGCTACTGGATCCGCCGTCAGGGGGGCGAGATGCCATCCCGTGAGCAGCTTGCCCGGTTGTGGCAGGAGGTAGCGCGGGCGCGCGGCGATGCCAATCCCCAGCTCAACTGGGGGCGCCAGAGCTGCCGCCGTTTTCAGGAGCGACTCTATCTGGTGAGCCCTGATTTGCAACCCTGTCATCAGGTGTTGCCGGTCACAGTGGGTGAGCCGCTGACCCTGCCGGACGGGGTGGGCGAGCTGGTGGTGCGTATGGCGGAGTGCGGCGAGGGGCTGCTGCGTGCCCCCCGGCCGGACGAGCCGCTCTCGGTGCGTTTTCAGGTAGCGCCCGGGATCCCCCTCAAACCGGTGGGGCGAAGCGGTAGTCGGCGGATGAAGAAGCTGCTGCAAGAGTATGGTGTTCCCTCGTGGCAGCGGGGGCGCATCCCCATCCTCTACTATGGCGAGCAGGTGGCGGCGGTGGTGGGGCTCTTTGTCTGCGACGGTTTTATGGCACAGGGTGCCGGGCTGGTCTGTCACTGGCTGGAGGGCGGTGCAGCTCCGGTTTTGCCCGAGCAGGATCTTGCCTGAGGTGATCGGTGTGAGCGGGGACCCCCAAAAAAGAAGCTCCGGTCACATGGCGCGCATGTGCCGGAGCAAAGAAGAGTTCGGGATTATTCGTTAGGGCTGGCCTTGCCTGCTTTCTTGCGGGCGTAGAGGTGACTGTCGGCCGCCTCGTAGAGGCTCGGCACATCGACCCCGGATTGCCAGCTGGCGGCGCCAAGGCTGCATCCGACCGAGAAGGTGCTGAGCTCCTTGTTGGTCATCAACATATGCTGCAGTCGCAGCCAGACCGGGCGCCACGCCTCGGGTTCGGCCGGTTGCAGCAGCAGGGCAAATTCATCTCCCCCGAGCCGGAAGGCTTGATCCGTGCTGCGGATACACCCCTTGAGCAGCTGGGCGAAGCGACTCAGCACCAGATCCCCCACCGGATGGCCCCAGGTGTCATTGATCTGCTTGAAGCGATCGAGATCCAGCAGCACCAGCACCAGACCATGTGGCTCGCGGCTGTGCTGCTCGATGGCGCGACCGATAGCCTCGTCAAAGTAGGAGCGGTTGCCAAGGCCGGTCAGGTGATCGAGCCGGACCAGCTGATCCAGTTTTTCCAGCCGCAGATAGAGGGGCAGCAGCAGGCAGAGCAGCTGATGGTATTGCATCAGTACCCGTTGCTGGCTGCCGCTCAGCGGATGTTCCAGCTCGTAGTGGAGCTGGCCGAGCAGCTGGCCATGCTGACCGCGCAGCTCGAACGGATAGTTGTGCAGGTTGAGGGTGGCCAGCGGCGGGTGCTGGATCAGCACATGGGGCTGGCCACAATCGAGGTAGAGACCGTGGATCCTGACAATTCTTGCCGCACGATCGGCAAAAGTTGTCAGCAGACCGCCGAGATCGCTCTGCCCCAACAACTGCTCGAGCAACTGGTTGCGTTCAATGCTGGGCAACGGCGTGAGCCGCTCCATCTGGCGAACCCACTGCTCGATGCCATGGCTAAAGCCATTAAGTGACGACGTATTTTCCATGGTCTTCCACCTGTAACACCTGACTACTGTCTCCTCCCTGCAATTGGCATGCCCAATATATCTTTCCTGCCCGCCAGATCGGCTGACTAAGCTTAAGTCGATAAAAGGAGAGGAAAATTTGTACACCGACCTGTTGATCCTGCTGTTCGCCGCCGTCCTGCTGGTGGCAACTTTCCGGCGCCTCGGCTTGCCGGTGATCCTCGCCTACCTGATTGCCGGCGTCTTGCTCGGCCCCCACGGGCTGGCGGTGATCACCGGCCAGTCGATCATGCAGACCATTGCCGAGCTGGGGATCGTCTTTCTGATGTTCTCGCTGGGGCTGGAGTTCTCCCTGCCGAAACTACTGGCGATGCGCCGGTTGGTGCTGGGGGTCGGGATGTTGCAGGTGCTGCTCACCTCGTTGCTCTTTTTCGCCATCGGCTGGTGGTGGGGGCTGGGTCTGGCCCAGTCGCTGGTGGTGGCGGGGACGCTGGCGCTCTCCTCGACGGCGGTGGTGATCAAGCAGCTCGGCGAGCAGAAGCAGCTCCATACCCGCCGCGCCCAGCTGGGGGTGAGCGTGCTGCTGTTTCAGGATCTGGCGGTGGTGCCCCTGCTGGTGATGATCCCGATCCTCGCCCAGCCGGAAGTGCAGGGGAGTGCGCTGGCCGCCGAGATCGCCTGGGCCACCCTCAAGGGGCTGTTTGCCCTCTTCACTCTGCTGGCGGTGGGCAAGTGGTTGCTGCCGCTGCTGTTTCACGAGGTGGCGCGGGCCCGCTCCGACGAGCTTTTTGTGCTGAGCGCCCTGCTGGTGGCGCTGCTGGCCGCCTACATGACCCATTCGCTGGGGCTGTCGATGGCGCTGGGGGCGTTTCTGGCGGGGATGATGCTGGGGGAGTCCCACTACCGTCATCAGCTTGAGGTAGACATCAAGCCCTTTCGCGATGTGCTGATGGGGCTCTTCTTTATCACCATCGGCATGGCCATGGAGTGGGAGCTGGTGGCGCGGGCTTGGTGGCAGGTACTGATCTGCGTGGTGTTGCTGGTGCTGTGCAAATCCCTACTGGTGCTGCTGGCCGGGCGGCTGATGGGGGAGCGAAAGCGCGACAGCATGGCCGCCGGCATCATGCTCAGTCAGGTGGGGGAGTTCGGCTTCGTGCTGCTGGCGCTGGCGCTCCACCACGGCTTGCTGGATCAGCAACTAGTCTCCCTGCTGATCGGCATCGGCATCATTTCCATCGCCATGACCCCCTGGCTGGTGACCCAGGCCCATTCGCTGGCCCGCAGCCTGACCGATCCGGCGCTGCTGACCCGCTCCGAGGTGGCCCAGTCGGGCCTGAGCAAAAACCAGCATGTCATCATCGCCGGGTTTGGCCGGGCCGGGCAGACCTGTGCCCGTTTCCTCAAAATCGAAGAGATCCCCTTTCTGGCCCTCGATCTCGACCCCGAGCGGGTGAGCGAGGCCAAGCTGGCGGGGGAGCAGGTGGCCTTCGGCGATGCCAGCCGCCGCGATATTCTGCTGGCTGCCGGGCTGCTGCGGGCACGGCTGGTGATCATCACCTTCGATGATCGCAAGCGGGTGGAGGCGATGCTGGCACTGATCCGCGAACTGGCGGGGGATCTCAAGGTGCTGGTGCGTACCCGGGATGACAGTTTTCTGGAGCAGTACAAGCAGGCGGGGGCGTTTGAGGTGATCCCTGAATCCCAGGAGGGGGCCCTGATGCTGGTCTCCCACCTGCTGCTCAACTGCGATATCCCCATCGGTCGGGTGATCCGCCGGATGGAGCTGGAGCGCAGCAGCCAGTATCGCTTCCTGCACGGCTTCTACTGGGGGGATCAGAGTGCCAGCAATCTGGAGGCGGATCAGCTGCTTGAGCGCCTCCATCCCCTGTTGCTGCACGATCAGGCGTGGGCAGTAGGTCGTGAAGTGCGCGAGCTGCTGCTCGATGAGGTGCGGATCAAGGAGGTGCAGCGCGGGGATCAGAGTCTGGAGCCCAGACCCGAGCTGGTGCTGGCGGCCGGTGACCGACTGATCCTGTTTGGAACCGTGGTGGCGATGGAGCAGGCGGAGCAGCGTTTGCTGGAGGGGCGCTGAGTCCCCTTGCTCTCATCGGCAGCCTCCCTTACTCACGCTCTTTTGGTAGCCCTTCGATATCGAGGAAGGCGACGACTCTCTCCCGCTCCCTCAGGGTGTCCTGATAGCCCAGCTTGATCAGCTGCTGGCAATAACCCGGATAGAACATCAAAAAGCTCGCCAGACTGCTGGTCTCATCCCCCTTCACGCCCAGCACCCGCAACAGGCGGCGCAACTTTAGCGGCAGTTTGCGCAGGTAGGCCAGTGCGATGGTGTCGAGATCCTGACTCGGTTTCAGCACGCAGGTCTCCACCCGTTTCAGCTTGAGGCGATTGCGCTCCCGCTCAGGGATAAGATCCAGAGTCTGGTTGATGCGCCACAGCCGCTCCAGATCGGAGTTGAGGGTGTCGGTAAAGACCGTATCGAGCAGATGGCTGGCGATATTGGAGCTGGTGAGATGGCCGTGGTGATGGGTCGGCGCCGAGTGCGCCGGCGGATCCAGGGTGATCAGCAGGATCCGCTCCGCACCCAGATGGATGGCGGGGCTGAGCGGGCTCAGCTGGTGGATGGATCCGTCGCCGTAGAACTTCTCGCCGATCCGGGTGGCCGGAAAGACGAAGGGCAACGCCGAGGAGGCGAGCAGATGATCAGATGTAAGCACGGTGCGTACCCCGCGCCGTCTGGCTCGCTCCCAAGGATGGTGGTCGGCCCGCCCCTGAAAGAAGGTGGTGGAGAGGCCGTCATCGTAATCCGATGCCGTGATGGCCAGCGCCTCCAGACTGCCGTAGAGGATGTTGTCATCGATGCGGTGATAGTCGATGAGCTGATCCAGCAGGCGGTGCAGTGGCGCGTTGTCAAAGAGGTGAAAGGCGTGGTTGGTGTGGGGGTTGATCAGCCCTGCCGACCCTTCGTACATCAACCGCCACAGCAGGCGCCCGGGGTGAAAATCGAAGATGTGGTGGGTCTCGAAGCGGCGCCAGACCCACTCCAGCTTGCGCACCCCCAGATGGAAGCAGGAGGCGTAGCAGGCCAGTGCGGTGACGTTGATGGCCCCCGCCGAGGTGCCGCAAAGGATGGGAAAAGGGATGCCGAGATTGCGCGGGTAGAGCTCCGCAATCGCTTTGAGGGCGCCGACCTGATAGGCGGCGCGAGCACCGCCACCGGTGAGCAACAACGCTGTATTGGGTCTGGCCATATGCTGGCGCCTTATCGTGTTCTGACAAGAATGTTCCCACTGACAAGTTAACTATAAGGCGCTGTATCAAATATAAAAACGGGCGCTTGCCCGTTTTTTTCATGGCCCCATGTCAAAGGGCGCGGTGAGGATTTTCCGGTCGCGCCAGCTGATCGAAGGCGGCGAATACCGGGGCGCTGGCGAGGATGCGACCGTGGCCCAGACCCCGGGTGCTCACCAGCCGGGTATGACCATCCTGACTGGCCCGCAAGGAATCGCCGTGCGGGGCAAATCTGTCCTCCTCGTCGTGCACTATCATCGCCGCGCCGCTGCGACTGGCGAGCCGCCCCAGCGGATCGACCGTGCTCAAGGGGTGCTGGTACTCCTGCTCAATCTCCTTGACCACCGCATCAAACAACCGGATGGAGTAGCCGGAGCGCGCCACCATGCCGTAGAGCTGGGGCACATAGTCGAGCACCGGTGAAATCAACAGCAGCGGCAGGGTATCGATACCCGGCTGACGGCTGGAGAGAGTGACGGCGCCTCCCATGCTATGGGCGATGACCCCGTGCAGCGGGCCTACTTCGCTGGCCAGCTTGGTCGCCAGCTCGTCGAAGGCGCGCACGAAACGGGGCAGGTGGCCAGTGTTGCCTGCGCTCTGGCCGTGGGCCGGATGATCGTAGGCAATGGCGGTGAAACCCTGCGCGGCGATATGGCTCATCAGCGGATAGAACTGGCTGGCGCTGCCGGACCAGCCGTGCATCAGCAGCCACAGTGGTCCCTGACCGAGCCGATAGCTCATTAATACCCCTTCGCTGGTATGGACGGCCTGCTTCACCAGACCGGCAGGTTCGTGGCCATTCCGCTGGTTGCGCTGGGGGGTGAGCAGCCACTTGCTGGCGGTACGTTTGGCATGGGTGGGGGCGAGTCTGTGGTGCAACCGGGTGCCGATCCCCAGCAGCCATTTGCTCGGGCTGAAGCGGCGGGTGTTGAAGTAGATCTTGCTGCTCATGGTCATCCTGTGGTTTTTATGTGCGAACGGTCGTGCTTTTTTGTTGGTTTTTAAAAATTAGTGTTGAACGGATGCCAAAACATCAGCGCCAGCTGCTCAGCAGAGCGTCCACTTCGGGCCAGAAGTGGCGGGCCTGATCCTGACACAGTTCGAGATCGTTGAACACCTGATCCGCCAGATAGAGGCCATAGAGGCGATAAACGGCGCGCCAGGGATCCATCTCCTGTCGCCACTCGCCTGCGGCCTGACCCTGCACCACCTGACGGGCCAGATAGTCGAGCCAGAAGCGCACCAGTTGCCGAGCGGCTTGTTGTACAGGGCTCTCTTGCTCATGGCCATCCTGCACCGAGGTCCAGGCGTCGAGGAACATGCAGCGTCCGGCGAAGCAGTGGTTCCAAGCCTGCCAGGCCCGCAGAAGGGCGATCAGCTTGTCGTGCTGGCTCTGGTGCTCCTGCTGGCGTACCGGCTGGATCACCCGCAGCCGGAAGACCTCGGCGGCGTACTCCAGCACGGCGATCTGCAGATTGTCGCGGGATTGAAAGTGGGCAAACAGGCCGCTTTTGGACATTTCGCAGGCGCTGGCCAGCGAGCCGATGGTCAGGCTCTCCAGCCCTTGCTGGCTCGCCTGCTCAAAGGCAGTCTGCAAAATGTTTTCCCGGGTCAGGCGCCCCTTGCTCATCACTCTCTCCTCGTTGGCGCTGGCAGCATAAAGTACGATCGTGCTAATTGTCGAGCAACAAATAGCCAGCATGGCTGGCTATGTCGTCTCGCGCGTGTCACTGCGCGCGGGGTTCAGCTCTCCTTGATATCGAGCTGTTGCAGGGCGATAACCGCCTGAGTGCGGTTCTTGACCCCGAGCTTGCGGAAAATGGCGGTGATATGCGCCTTGATGGTGGCTTCGGAGACGTTGAGCTCCCAGGCGATCTGTTTGTTGAGGCTGCCGTCGCGCAGCATGATCAGCACCTTGTACTGCTGGGGGGTGAGGCTGGCCAGCTTGCTGGCGAAATCGGGGCCGTCTTCCGATTCAGGATGGAGCGAGATGCCTTCCGGCACCCAGTTATCCCCCCCGATCACCGTATTGAGGGCGTTGACCAGCTCCTTCATCGGCACCGATTTGGGAATGAAGCCGAGCGCCCCGAGCCGCAGCACCTGCTGGATGATGGCCGCATCTTCCGAGGCGGAGACCACCACGATGGGCAGGTCGGGATACTGGCCGCGCAGGTGGGCCAGCCCCTCGAAGCCGTTGGCCCCCGGCATCTTGAGATCGAGCAGCAACAGGTCAACTTCGGGGTGCTCGCCGAGCAGGCTGGTCAGGCTGTCGATGGAGTCCGCTTCCAGCAATTGAGCGTCGTTGATGGCCATGTGCACCGCTTGGTAAAGGGCGCCCCGAAACAGGGGGTGGTCATCTGCGATGACGATGGTAAATTGGCTGTCCATATTTCGGTTAATGGCTCACATTGTTGCTAACTGATTGTTTTGAAAAATCAAACTAGCATCGCTCACCAAGAGGGTCAAACCCGCCGGTGCGCAAATGTGAAGCGACCATCGGATGTTTTGCCATCAGGGCAGATCGGCCGGTCGCAGGCAACTCATGCAGGAGGCAACAGATGGGATCCTTGGTATTGGCGGTGGGCACTGGCTCCACCTGGGCGATGCGGGCGGCACTGGTGCTCGCCATGAGCGGGTTGACGTGGCAGGAGCAGATGTTCGATCTGGAGGATGCCAAGTCGCTGGCGCGGCTCAAGCGGCTGGCACCGGCCGGTCTGGTGCCCTGGCTCGAACACGATAGCGTGCGGGTTCACGACTCGCTGGCCATCGCCGAATATGTTCACGAGCTCTGTCCCGACCGTCAGCTCTATCCGGTTTCGCTGGCCGAGCGGGCACTGGCTCGCAGCCTCTGCGCCGAGTTGCACGCGGGATTTCGGCAGATCCGTTCTCTGCTCCCCTTCTTTCTTGGGGCGCCAACCCGTATCGATCCCCCGGTGGAGGCGGTAGGTGAGCTGGCCCGTTTGCAGGAGATCTGGTCGCAGGCGCGGGGCCCCTTCTACTTTGGCGAGGCGGGCATTGTCGATGCCTTCTATGCCGTGATGGCCTATCGGCTGGCCAGCTACGGCATCCTGTTGCCCGGTCAGGCCGGAGCCTATCAGCAGGCGCTGCTCTCTTGGCCTCTGTGGCAGGAGACCCTGCTCAAGGCGCGGTTGCAGTGGCCGGTGGCAGCGCGCCAGTCACAGTGAACCGTGGCAGATAGATAAACGAGAGAGGGGAGCCAGTGGCTCCCCTCTCTGCTGCTGGTCAATGTGGCTTAAGGGTTACTTCTGCCGGCCGGCAAAGACCACCACCACCTTGTCATCCCCCTTCTCCCGCACAAAGGCGTAGGGGGCATCCGAGAGTTTCTGGTGGCTGCCTGCCGCAATGGCCGGATGGGCGGCGCGGAACTGGCCCAGTTGCTGCCAGTGCTTGACCAGCTCAGCCTTGTCTCCGCTGGCCAGCTCCTGCCAGTTCATGTCCGAGCGCAAGCCTTGATCGAAGACTCCGCCATCCTTGGCGAGCCCCCGGCCTGACTCGTCGCCATAGTAGAGCTGGATGCCGCCCGGCAGCAGCATAAAGCTGCTGGCAACCCGGCGCTGCAGCGGTACGTCCTGATAGTCGCCGAAGAACAGTTTGGTGTCGTGGGAGCTGATGTAGCTCAACACGTTGAACTCGGGATCCTGATTGATGCGGCTGGCGTAGCTGGTATAGGTGGGCTCGGCGCTGGCCATGCACTGGGCCTGTGACAGTGCGAACTCGCGCTGATAGTCGAAGTTGATCAGGGAATCGAAACCGTTCTGATACCAGAAATCCTTGGCTACCCCGTGATCCCACACCTCACCCACCATGTAGAAGGGCAGATTGTCGAGGGCCTTGCCCGGGTTGTTGGTCTTCCACTCCTTGAGCGCAGCGGTGCCCGCCTGTTTGAGCTTGGCCCACACCTCGGGCTCCAGATGCTTGACGGTGTCGGCGCGGAAGCCGTCGATGCCAAAGCGGCGCACCCAGTCGGTGTGCCAGGCGATCAGGTAGTCGCTCACGGTAGCGTCGGGTAGCGCCTTGGCGAGGGTATCCTTTTTCGCGGCCAGCAACGGCGGCAGCCCTACCGGTTTGGTCGATTCGGTGAGAAAGTCCGGCAGCCCCGCCACCGAGCCGGTGACATCGTCGGTGCCTGGCTGCGGGTAGCCGGGCAGACCGGCGCGCACCCAGTCACCGCTCCACCATTTGCTCCACGCGGGTGATTGATAGTCGATGAACTGGTTGTAGCCATGCCAGTTGAGGCCGCCGCTCGGGCGCCACTGGTTCCAGACTGTTGGCAGTTTGCTGCTTTTCTGGGTCAGTTCGGTGAGCCCGAGATCTTGCAGATCGGCGAGGGTGGCGTAACCGGCGTGGTTCATCACCACGTCGAGGATGATCCGCATGCCGCGCTTGTGGGCCTCGTCCACCAGGGTTTTCAGGCTCTCTTCATTGCCGTAGTTGGGGTCAATCTTGGTGAAGTCGAGCGCCCAGTAGCCGTGGTAGGCGTAGAAGGGGAAATTGCCCTGCTCGCCACCGCCGATAAAGCCGTGCACCTGCTCCACCATGGGGGTGATCCAGATGGCGTTCATGCCGAGGCTCTTGATGTAGTCGAGCTTCTCGGTCAGCCCCTTGAAGTCACCGCCGTGCCAGGTGGCTACCTCATCCTGACCATCCTTCTGGCGGCCGAAGCTGTGGTCGTTGGCGGGGTCGCCGTTGTGGAAGCGATCGGTCAGCAGGAAATAGACGCTCGCCTGATCCCAGCTGAACGGTGCTGGCTTGGCCGCCTTGACCGGTTCGAGCAGCAGCAGGCCACCGCTCTCTTTGCTCGGGGTCAGGGTCAGCTTGCCCTGTTTGACCACCGCCTCCTGTTTTGAGTAGGCATCCCTCAGTCGGGTGCCGTCGGGCCAGACCCCTTTGAGCGACACAGTGACCGGGCCGCCATCCCAGCTGATGCAGGGCTCTTCTGGTGGCTGGCGCTTGAACTCGCTCTTCTTGGTCGCCCGCAGCACCTTGAGGCTGGGGGTATCCGGGTTGAAGGTGAACTGATACTCCCCGGCCAGCATCACCCGCAGGGTAAAGCTCTGATCCTTGCTGCATTTGTCCATGGGCTGGGCGGTGCCGAAGGGGAGCGGCTTGCTCTCGCTCGGGCCAAAGCTGGTACCGCAACTGTTGTCTGCGTCGCTGATGCGGATCTGGTGGCTCCCCTTGGCAAGGGTGTGGGTCAGCTCCACCGTGCCCTTGTCCAGCGCGATCGGGGTCGCGACCGGTTGACCATCCACATAGAGGTGAACCTCGGGGGCGGCCATCGCCTGTGGGGTGAACAGAGGGGCGGCCAGCAGGGCGAGCCAGAGAGGGGATAAGTGATGAGCACGACGCATAAGCCATTCCTTGAGCAGGGCAGTTCGGACAAGGGCCCATTCTAGGAGCAGCAAAGCGCGCCTTGGATCGGCAAAATGCCGATTTGTGACTTCAGTTCAAATGGTTACGTTTTCAAGCCGAGGAAAGTGTGACGGAGAGGAGATGGGACGCTCTGTCGATAAAAATAGCGGCCATAAAAAATGCCGGTCAGGTGACCGGCATTTGGTGTGTCAGGCATCGTCGTCACATCAGACGGTGAAGAACTTGAAGTTGACGAAGGCCACCGCGATGAAGGAGGCAACCATGCCGCTGATGCAGAGCACAGCAGGGCGGATGGCTGGCCAGCGATGGGTCAGCAGAATGATGGCCAGCAGGGTCGGGTAGAGCCCGAACATGTAGCGCGGCATGGCGTTGAGGCCGGTCATCAGCGGGATGGTGCAGCAGATGAACATCAGGGTCGCTTCCGCCCAGCGCTTCTGACTGAACAGGTAACCGTTCAGGCACCAGCCGAAGATCACCATGATGGAGAGGTAAGCCTTGCGGCCGCCCAGCTCGAAACCGCTCAGCCACCAGTCCAGCGGGCTGTCCATGTAGCGACCCCAGGCCACCTGAATGTGCTTGAAGGCAAAGGCATCGCCGGTCAGATGATAGAGGTAGACCATGTAGGCGAACAGGCCAAACGGGATCATCCAGAGGGTGAACACCACCTTGAAGGCGCGCTCGGTAAAGCGGAAAAATTCCCGCCAGCCGTAGGCCTGCAGCGCCAGGATCAGCACCGGGAAGACCATCATCACCCCCAGGTTGCGGGTGGCGGAGATACAGACCCCCAGCACGGCCACCATCAGCCACTGCTCCCGATAGGCGAACAGGAACATCCCCAGCATCAGCGCCATAAAGGTCGACTCGGTATAACCGGAGACGAAGTAGGCGGAGAAGGGGGAGAAGGCGAGCAGCCAGACGCCGAAGCGGGCGGTATCGTCACCCAGCTTGAGCTGACGCAGCACCAGCAGCATCAGCGGCAAGCTGGCGAAGAAGGAGATATTGGTAACAATGATGAGGCCGATCAGGCTCTCGACATTGAACAGGTTGGAGATGGCACCGGAGACCATCGGATAGAGCGGCATAAAGGCCCAGTTGGCCGCATTGCCCTTGCTCAGCCAGCGCGGGTAGAGGTCGTAGCCGTTCTCGATGATGCGCTGGAACCAGACGCAGTCGAACTGACAATAGGCCTGCAGCGGGCCTATGTCGGGGGAACCATAGAGCTGGACACCGAAGTAGCCCATGCCATACAGCGCCACCCGGCTCAGCATGAAGGCGGCGATGATCATCAGCCAGTCACGGCCGCTGATGCGCAGTGAGGGGCGATAGGGGAGTGCAGCCCCGGTTAGCGGGGCAGTATTGGTCATATCATTCATCAGGCAAAAACCCAGACGCGAGAGAGAACGTAAGTGAGGACGGTAACGGTCAGGGTGGCGATGACCACCGGCAGCAGACCGGAGAGCCCCGCAAACAGCAGGCCGCTCAGGATCAGGTTACGCACCGCCAGCGAGAAGAGGGCAACCAGCAGAAACTTGCTGGCGGCTCCCTGCTTCTGGAAGGTGATGTAGCGGTGACCAAAGAAGGAGAACCAGAACGCGATGGCAAAAGCCAGCGTGGTAACCAGGTGCTCCGAGATGGTGGGCCAGGTATGAAACAGTGCGATGGAGGTGCCAAGGTCGACGAGGGTAGCCCCCCCGCCGACAAAACCGAAACGTACCAGCCGCCAGAATTCCTCGCGGGAGATCATTGAGGCGCTTGCTCCTGCTGCTCTTGCGGGTTGCTGTCAGCGCTCTGCGGTTTGGCCGCATCCTGCCTGGCATACTGGCCATAGACCCCTTCAATGAGGTAGACCGGGCGCTGTTTCACTTCCACGAACATGCGGCCGATGTACTCGCCGATGATGCCGAGCGACAGCAACTGGATACCGCCGAGGAACAGCACTACGGACATCAGGGAGGCGTAACCGGGCACGTCGATGCCGAAGAAGATCACCTGGGTGATGATTTTCAGGATATAGAGGAAGGCAACCAGCGAGACGCTGACACCCACATAGCTCCAGACCCGCAGCGGCCAGCTGGAGAAGCTGAGCAGACCGTCGAGCGCGAAGTTCCACAGTTTCCAGTAGTTGAATTTGGTTTCACCGGCGTGACGGGCCGGGCGCTCGTAGGGGACGCCAACGGCACGGAAACCGGCCCAGGCAAACAGCCCCTTCATAAAGCGGTTGCGCTCGGGCAGCAGCTTGATCGCCTCGACCACGCGACGGTCGATCAGGCGGAAGTCACCGGCGTTCTCCGGCAGCTTGGTGCTGGTGGAGAGGGCGTTGAAGAAGCGGTAGAAGCCACCGGCAGTCAGGCGCTTCATCGGGGTATCGGCGCTGCGATCGACGCGGATGCCGTAGACGGTGTCATAGTCACCGGTCTGCCACAGTTTTACGAACTCCAGGATCAGGGCGGGCGGGTCTTGCAGATCCACGTCCATCGGCACGATGGCATCCCCTTTGGCTTGATGCAGACCGGCGGTCAAGGCGGCTTCTTTACCGAAGTTGCGTGCCAGGTTGACCAGGGTCACGCGCGGATCGCGGGCGATGGCCTGCTCGACCACTTCACGGGTGCGGTCACGGCTGCCATCGTTGACGAATACAATTTCAAGCTGGTCTTTCAGCGGGGCCAGTTCGTTGTCTATCGCGTTGATGAAGGCATCGATGCTCTCTTCCTCGTTGTAAACGGGAACGACCAGAGAGAGTCGAAAATCTGGATGCGACATAAGAACGTCCTTATTTGGGATAGTTGTTTTTATAAAATGGTATTCGGGGCAAGGATCACTGGGCTACGGTCAAACGTACCGACTGCACATTGATGGGAGTTGGTGCCGAGAGCGCCAGAAAATTGGGGCGCTTGGGATCTGCCGTGAGTGAGTCGCCGGGCAGACTGAGGCGAATTTCGTTGATGCCCGCTTTGGCCAGTTTCACCGTGGTGGTGAAGTCGTGACCCAGCGCCACTTTCAACAGTGCACCGGCTTCCGGGCTGTTGATGCGGGCCTGTACGGTCAGCTGATCCGGATTGGCCGCCTGCTTGGGCAGCACAAAATAGAGGCCGCCCTGACCGCTGAGCAGGGTACCTTCGTCGCTCGGCTTCTTGGCCCAGCCTTCGCTGGAGAGGAAGCGGCTCGGCTTGGTCAGATTGAGTTCGTTACCAGGCTGATAGGTCATGCTGGAGTTGTGTTCCCAGAAGCGGGTTTTGCCTTCCAGATAATAGAGTTTGTAGGCCAGGCTCACGTTGGGGTGAGCAGCCAGATAGAGGGTGTAAAGATAAAAACCGCTTAACGCCAGAATGGCAGTCAAAAAACCGAACTTTTTGTACGTCATATCACTCTCTATGCCTGACAGAATGGGTAGGCCGATGTCGCGCATATGCTAATCCAATTGCAAAAAAAGCATAGTGGATCACAAAAAAATATTTGGTCACATATTAACCCCTTTTTACCCCTGTTCCAAACGTTGCTGTTTCCCGGTTAAACAGGTCTGGCGGGGCGCAGGTTGCCAGTAGTGCTCCGGCAGGGCAATTGGCAAATAGAAGCGCTTTGCTGCGTCATTTTCTAGCGGATGCGATAGTCATCTGGCTTCTATCGCCATTTTGCAGGGGGCGATTTATGATGACTCACTTATTCGTCAAGGATGACATATGAAGTGGATCTCTTGCTGTCTGTTGCTTGGATTATGGGCGCCAATGGCATTGGCCAGGGCCCTGTGTCCCGAGCCTATTCAGGTCGGTTACGATAACTGGCCACCCTACCATTATTACGAAGCCGACTCACCGCAAGAGGTGCGCGGTTATGCCGCCGAGGTGCTGACGGCTGTGCTCACTTCCATGCACTGCAAGGTCAACTATGTGGAGCTGCCCTGGAAGCGGGTACTGCACGAGATGGAGCATGGCGAGATAGACATGGCGATGGAGGCGAATATCAATGATGAGCGCGCCCGTTATGCCTGGTTTTCCGACTCCTACAACCCGGGGCGCACCTTGCTGTGGATCCGCAAGGGCAGCCACTATCCCGAACAGGATCTGACGAGCTGGCTGGCCAGTGGTTACTCCCTCGGTGTCACCAAAGAGTACTTCTATGGTGATGAAGTGATGTCGCTGCTCGCTCGCTATGCCAAACAGGTGAGTGCGGTGAGCGACCAGCAAAATTTTGAGAAGCTGGCCCGCGGGCGGATCGACGGTTTCCTTGGTGACATGCTGGCTACCCCCAGCGCCCTTAACAAGGAGGGGATGAGCGGTCTGTTCACCAGCCATCCCATGGTGGTATCTGAATCGCCGAGCTTCTTTATGTTGGGCAAACGCAGTTTTTCGCCGCAGTTCTTGCAACAATTTAATCAGGCGTTGGCGCGGTTCAAGGAGACAGATGCGTATGACATTATCTGGCAGCGTTATGCCCCCGGGCGCTAGCAAAGTATTGGCCGTTCACGCATCATGAGCGGCCTGAGCATCGGGTCTGCTTGTCAGGCCTGACAGAGTGAACAAACCGTTTTGAGGTACCCATGGGGATGAAGTATTGGCTGGCCCTTGCCAATCTGGTGTGGCTGGGATGTTTGCCCGCTGGCGCGGTACATGCGACCGAAGCACAAGTTGTGGTGGCGGCCAGTGAAACCGGACACGACTGGTATCAGGGCAGTCAGGCCGAACAGGCCCGTGTCGAGCTGGAGCAGCAGTTGCAAGAGGCTGTGCTTGCCCAGCTGCATCCCGATTTTTTCACGTTGTGGAAGCGTTTGCAGGCCACCCCTGCAGACAAGCGTGGTGCCATCTATGACGACATTTTTACCAAGCTGAGCCGTTTCCAGCACGCCTGGCGGGGGATGGATCTGGTCTCGCGCGAGCAGATGAAGACCCTCAAGCTCGATTTGAACCGCCCTGTGGTGACCCAACCCAGCGATGATGACCTGCTCACCCAGGTGAAATCCCTGCGACCTCAGGTGGCGGAATACGAGGCGGTGCGGGCCAAAGTGCACAAACTGCTGGCGATGCCGATGGCCAGCAAGTGGCCAACCCTCGATATGCCGACCCTGCGTGCCGGAGAGAGCTCCGCCGAACTCGGCCAAATCCGCGCCATGCTCAACGAGCTGGGCGACAGCGCCCCGAGCCATGGTGATCAGATTTACGATGGTGATACCGAGCAGGCCATCAAGCAGTTCCAGCGTCGTCACGGTCTCACCGCGGACGGCATCATCGGCCGTCAAACCCGCTCCTGGCTCAATACCGGCCCGCAAGTGCGCGCCAGCCTGCTGCTGCGCAACCTGTGGCGTCGAGATCTGGTGGATCAACTCGCCGGGGGCCGCTACGTGTTGGTCAATATTCCCGACTACCGCCTGAGCGTGGTGGAGTCCGGCAACGAGGTATTCACCAGCCGGGTCATCGTCGGCAAGGAGCAGCGCGCCACTCCCATTCTGGCCAGCGAAATTCGCTCCATCGTGCTCAATCCCTCCTGGCATGTGCCGCGCTCCATCCTGAGCAAGGACATCCTGCCCAAGCTGGGTCGGGATCCCGCGTACCTGAGTCGCGAGCAGTTCGAGGTGATCGACAGTGAGGGCAATCCGGTGCAGTTCACCGAAGAGGGGTGGCATCAGGCGCTGGCCGCCGGTTTCCCCTATCGCCTGCGGCAAAAGCCGGGGGATCACAATGCCCTGGGGCGCTACAAGTTCTACCTGCCCAACAATGACGCCATCTATCTGCACTCCACCCCGCGCAAGGCGCTGTTCGAGCAGGGGGCGCGCGCCTTCAGTTCGGGCTGCATCCGGGTGGAACATGCGGACGATCTGGCCGAACTGTTGCTGGCAGATTCCCGCTATCAGCCGGACAAGGTGGCCAATATCCTCAAGGAGAGCCAGACCAAATGGTTGCCGCTCACCACGCCGATCCCGGTCTTTACCGTCTACTGGAGCAGCTGGATCGACGAAAATGGTCGCCAGCAACTGCGCAACGACATCTACGGATTTGATCGGGTCAGCTTCCAGAGCCGCCTGCTGTGATCCTTGCCACAGAGTGAAAAGCCCGGCCTGTGCCGGGCTTTTCTATGGGCGATTGAGGTTTGACAGGGCCCCCCGCCGGAGGGTAGTTTCAAGCGCCTGTATCACATTCAATCAGTGATCTTATTCAACTATTTTCGCTTGAATCTGCGATGGACGAACCCCTTATGCTGGAACAAGAGATAAGTCGACGTCGCCTGTTGTTGGGAGCCGGTTGCCTGCTGGGCAGCTCGCTGATCTCCTTCCCTGCACTGGCCAGCCGCAGTACCACCGGGCGTGAACTCAGTTTCTTCAATCTCAATACCGGCGAGCGGGTGCGCGCCAGCTATTGGGAGAACGGCCACTATCTGAGCGACGGGTTGGCCGAGCTCAACCACATCTTCCGCGATTACCGGCGCAACGAAGTGTTCAACATCGACAAGAAGTTGTTTGATCAGCTGTTTCTGTTGCAGCACAAGCTGGGTCGGCGCAGTGAAATCCAGCTGATCTCCGGCTATCGCGCCCCGGCCACCAATCGCCAAAAGCGCCACAAGAGCCGTGGCGTGGCCAAGCACAGCTACCACACCCTGGGACAGGCGGTGGATGTGCGGATCCCCGGCGTACAGCTGGCCCATCTGCGCAAGGCGGCGCTCCAGCTCAAGGTGGGTGGGGTTGGTTACTATCCTCGTGATAACTTCGTTCACCTCGATACCGGCCCGGTGCGCAGCTGGTAAAGGGGATGGCAAGCTGCCAAGCTCTTCCCACCAGAGAGGAGATAGCGATGAAAAAGATAGTGATTGGCGGCCTGATCGCCCTGTTGTTGACCGGTTGCAGCAAGCTCAACCGTGAAAATTACGACCAGTTGAAGATGGGGATGAGTTACGCCGAGGCCAGCACCATTCTGGGCAAGGCGGAGCGTTGTGATGATGCCTTGGGCACTACCAGCTGCCTCTGGGGCGGGGAAGGGAAGAACATCAAGATCCGCTTTATCGCCGACAAGGCAACCTTCTTCAGCTCGGAAGGGATTAACTGAGTCGTAGAACGTCCATGAAAAAAGCGCCGCTCGGACGCTTTTTTGTTGCTCGCAATCCAACCCGCCTCGCCAGAAGCTGGCGTACTCAGTGGGTCGCGTACTGGTAGTTGAAGGTGGGCAGACCCCACTTGAAGCGTACCGCCAGCAGCCGCAGTACAAAGCCGATCCCGATGGAACCGAACGCGGCCCAGTTGGTCGGCAAGCCCTGATCCAGCGCCAGACAGTAGAGGGCTGCGGTGATCAGCGAAATGGCTGCATAGAGCTCGCGACGAAATACCAGTGGAATGCGCTGGCAGAGCAGATCCCGCAGCACCCCGCCAAAGACCCCGGTCACTACCGCCATGATGCACGCAATACCGGCGCCGTGGCCCATATCCAGCGCTCGGGCCGCACCGAAGATGGAGAAGACCACCAGTCCCAGGGCATCAAGGGCCATGAACAGCTTGCCGAGATAGCGCATCATGGGGGCGGAGACCACACCCGCCATCGCGGCTGCGGCAACCAGCAGCACGTATTCCGGATGCTCAATCCAGAGCAGCGGATAGTGGCCCAGCAGCACATCGCGGATGGTGCCACCACCGATGGCCGTCGCCGAGGCGATGATCACCACACCAAACAGATCCATCCGTCGCCGACCCGCGGCCAGCGCGCCGGTCATCCCTTCGGCCACCAGGCCCACCAAGAAGAGTGCATGTAACATGAGATATCCCAGGGAACGAGAAAGGCCAGAATCCTACCAACTCGTGTCATATGGGACAAGCTATCGAATGTATGCATTAATTTAATTCATGCTAAATGCGAAAAAGGCACCGTTTCGGGTGCCTTTTTCTAATCAATGTTCAAGGGTTAGCGCCCCAGCTGCTCCTGCCGGTAGTGATCGACCCACATGGCGGTGGCACCACAGATGGCAACTGGCATCACGAAGAGGTTCACCACCGGAATGGCGGAGAAGAGGGTCACCAAAGCGCCGAAGCTCAGACACTTGCCACGGCGTTGCTTCAAGGCGTCACGCATGGTGATAAAGTCGATCTTGTGGTTGTCGAACGGATAATCCACATACTGGATCGCCATCATCCAGGCGCTGAACAGGAACCAGAGCACAGGCGCCAGGGTCTGGCCCACCACAGGGATCAGAAACAGGATGAGGCAGCCGATGGCCTTGGGCAGGTAATACTTCAGCTTGGTCCATTCGCGGCCGAAGGTACGTGGCACATCCTTGACGATATCCAGCATGCCGCTGTCATTGGCGGGCTGACCGGTGAGGATCTGCTCCACCTTCTCCGCCAGCAGGCCGTTGAAGGGGGCGGCTACCCAGTTGGCGACCGAGCTGAAGATAAAGGAGAAGACCACCAGGATAGTGATGAGGGCGATGGGCCACAGCAGGTAGTCCAGCCAGTCGAGCCAGGCGGGGATCTGCTGATGGAGCCAGGCGAACAGGCCGTCCAGTTGCAGCAACAGGGCATAGAAGGCCCCGGCAAACAGCACGAAGTTGACCAGCAGGGGGATCAGCACAAAAGTGCGGATGCCCGGTTGGCGAATAAGGGAAAAACCGCGCAGAAAGTAGTCTGCACCGCTGATTGAATCTTTGACCATATGGGGTGATTGGCTCATGTGAGCTCCATCTATGCATGGGAGAACTGCCAGCATATTACAAACAAGCCTTTGATTTGGTAAAGTCGCCGACTATTCCTTATTTCGTGCCGTGGCGACTGAAAATCGGGCATTGAATGGGGATGATGCCTGCATATTACAAACAAAGCCGGGTCTGGATTTGGTAAAGTCACCTGCCCGCATCCTCTTTATTTAGCCACTGATACAGGTCGCCATGCGTCTGAAACTGATCAAACTCGCCGGCTTCAAGTCGTTCGTCGAGCCGACCCGCATCGAACTGTCGGCAGACATGACCGCCGTGGTGGGCCCCAATGGCTGTGGCAAATCCAACGTCATCGACGCGGTGCGCTGGGTGCTGGGGGAGAGTTCCGCTCGCCATCTGCGCGGTGAGAACATGACCGATGTCATCTTCAACGGCTCTATCAATCGCAGTGCGCACGGGCGCGCCTCGGTCGAGCTGGTGTTCGACAATCCCCACAACCGGGTGCCCGGCGAGTTCGGTCGCTTTACCGAGATCTCGGTGCGCCGTGAAGTGCTGCGCGATGGCTCCAATCACTATCAGATCAACGGTCAGAAGTGCCGCCGCAAGGATGTGACCGACCTTTTCCTCGGCACCGGTCTTGGCCCCCGCAGCTACGCCATCATCGAGCAGGGCACCGTCAGCCGACTGGTGGAGTCACGTCCGGCCGATCTCAAGCTCTTTATGGAAGAGGCCGCCGGGGTCTCCCGCTACAAGGAGCGGCGCCGCGAGACCGAGCAGCGCATTCGCCATACTCAGGAGAATCTGGAGCGCCTCGGCGATATTCGCGGCGAGCTGGGTTCGCGCCTTGACCACCTCAAAGCCCAGGCCGAAACGGCCGAGCGCTACAAACAGCTCAAGAGTCGTTCGCGCGCAGCTCGCGCCGAGCTGATTGGCTCCGAGTTGTGGGCGCTGGAGACGCGCCTTGGCGAGGCTAAAACCGAACTGGCGCAGGCCGAGCAGGCGCTGGCGGCACTCGATGCCAAGCGCACCGCCGATGAGGGGCGCCACGTCACCCTGTCGGTCGCCAGACAAGAGGCGCAAGCCGAGCAGGCGAGCCGTCAGCAACAGATTTTTCTTGGTGGGCAAGCTATCGCCCGCCTCGAACAACAGCAACTGCACCAGAGTGAACTGGGGCGCGACTGGCAGGCCCGTGCAGAGGCGCTCGGTGAGCGGATCGCCACTCGCAAGGCGCAGCTGGCCAGCCAGCAGGATCAACTGACCGAAGGGGGATTGCGCGTCGAGCAGGAGAGCGCCCGGCTGGAGCAGTGTGAGCAGTTGCTCACCGAGCAGCAGGAGGCCCGCCAGCACGCCAGCGAGCAGCTGGAACAGGCCCGTCTGCGCCAGCAGCAGTGGCAGCAACAGTTGGCCGGGTTGCAGGGCCAGCTCAACCAGACCCGTACCCGGTTGGGTGGTTTGCAGGAGTTGCAAGCCAAGACCCGGCTGGCCCGCCTCAAGCTGGAAGATGAACGTGCTGGCCCCCTCGGTACAGAGGCCGATGACCTGCAACCGGCCCTCGATGCCCTGAGTGGTGAGCTGGAGCTGACGCGGGCGGCCAATGGTGAGCTGACCGAGCAGCTGGCGCAGGAGGTCGACGCCCATGAACAACTCAAGCAGCAGCATAGCCAGCAGTTGAGCCTGCAGCGGGAGTTGGAGGCGCGGCTGGCGACGCTGGATCAGATCCTCGGGGAGCAGATGGAAGGGGCGACCCTGGCGGATCGACTGCAGGTTGCCCCCGAGTGGGCACAGGCACTCGACAAGGTGCTGGGTCGCTGGCTCACCGCAACGCCGGCGGACGAGTGCAATCTGGCGCAAGAGGGGCTCTGGATTGGCCCGGCGCAACCGGCGGTTGCCGGTACCCTGGCGGCGCAACTGGGCGGCGAGCACATTCCCGCCTTCCTCAATGCCATCTGGCTGGTGGAGAGCCGGGAAGCCGCATTGGCCCGCCAACCAAGCCTTGCGGCCGGTGAGTCGGTACTGACTCCTGCTGGCGACTGGCTGGGGCCAAACTGGGCTGATTTGGGACAGGGTGCGGCGCTCGGCACCATGGCGCTGCTCGGTGAGCGTGAGCGGTTGCATACCGAGCAGGATAAGGTTGCCGCGGGGCAGGCACAGCTGAGTGAGCAACTTGTCTCAGCCGATGCCCGGCGCGCCCAGCTTGCCAGTGCGCAGGAGTTGTCGCAGCGAACCTTGCGCGAGCAAGAGCAGAAATGGCAACAACTGCGCGAAGCCTGGAGCCTGCAACAGGGTCAGCGGCAGGAGCGGTTGCTGCGGCTCGGTCAGCTTGGCGAAGAGCTGAGTCGGCTCGATCAGGTGCAGGCCGAAGAGGCAGAGCGACTGGCCAGCGCCCGTGAACAACTGGAACTCGATGAGGCACGCCTTGCCGAGTTGCAAGAGCAGGGGGAGCCGCTGACGCAAGGGGTGCAGGTCGCTCAGGATCAGCTGACCCGCTGCGAGCGGGCGGTTGACGAGGCCCGTGTGCGCCGCGAGCAGCAGCAAGTGGCCTGCCAGCGTTTGCAACTGGAGCTGGGCAATCTGCGCCAACTCATTACCCTGGGTGAAGAGGAGCTGGCGAGGCTCGGGCTGGAGCTGGCCGGGCTGAAAGGGCCGGATAGCGAGGCAGTGCCGGATCTGGCGCCCCTGCTGGCCGAGCAGCGCAATCTGGAGGCGCAGCAGCTCGCCTGCCATCAACGGCTTGCGGAGCTGGAGCGCCAGCTCGGTGAGCTGGAGCAGGCCAGAAGTGCCGATCACAAGCAGCTAGTGACGTTGCAGGAGAAGCTGGCAACCCTGCGCCTTGAGCGCGAACGTAACCTCACCCGTCGACAGGGGCTGCACGAGCAGTTCGAAGAGTTGGGGGTTCGACTGGTAGATCTCGATCTGGCGGTGTTGATCGCTGCTGATCGCAGCAAGCTGCGGCAGGAGATCCAGACGCTGGAGGCGCAAGTGGAGGCGCTCGGCGCCATCAACCTGGCGGCACTGGAGGAGTACGAAGAGGCGAAAACCCGGGCAACCTACCTCGAAAATCAGTGTCAGGATCTCGAGCAAGCGCTGGAAACCTTGAGCCAAGCCATTAAAAGAATTGATAAAGAGACACAAATACGGTTCCGGGACACTTTCGATAAGGTCAACGAAGATTTAAAATCCCTGTTTCCGAAAGTGTTCGGTGGGGGCAGTGCCTGGCTTGAGCTTACCTCCGATGATCTTTTGGAGGCCGGAGTGAGCATCATGGCGAGACCTCCGGGTAAGAAGAATGCTACCATTGCCCTGCTTTCCGGGGGGGAGAAGGCGTTAACCGCGCTTGCGCTGGTTTTTGCCATCTTCAGACTCAACCCAGCACCTTTTTGTCTGCTGGATGAGGTGGATGCACCGCTCGATGAAGTGAACGTCGGTCGCTTCTGTTCTCTTGTCAAAGAGATGTCGAGCACAGTACAGTTCGTTTACATCAGTCATAATAAGGTCTCCATGGAGATGGCTGAGCAGCTGGTTGGCGTCACGATGCAAGAGCCCGGGGTTTCTCGCATTGTGTCGGTCGATATCGGTGAAGCCGTCGCTTTGGCTGAGCAAAACTAGAAAGAGAAGCAGCTAATGCAGGAATTGCGTTACATCTTGGTTGCCCTGGGCGGTATTGCTATTGCGGCATTGCTCATTCACGGGTTGTGGAGCAACAAAAAGAATCGTCAGGCACCGATCAAAGAGAAACCGATTGGACGGATGGACTCCAAGTCGCGGGATCGTGATAACGACGCCTTCGACAGCGATGGCATCGGCCAGGTACGCGTGGTCAGTGGTGGTCGTCGTGCCGAGCCCAAGCTGCGCAGTGAAGAGAGCCGCCAGCCGGAACTCGGTCGTCGCCCTGCCGTCCCCGCCTTTGATGATGAAGATGACGAGGACGATCTGCCGCCGCCCGTAGTGCGCAAGCCTGCTGCCCGCCCGGTTCCGCCGCCTCCTGTCTATGAAGAGGAAACATTCGACGAACCGCTGCCCGAGGAGATCGACGAGGTGCCCGCCGCGCCGGTGCGCAAACCTGCTCAGGTCAATCGTCGTACCCCGGTCTACCGTTCCCGTCCCCAGCGCGAGCCCATGATGCAGTCGCTGGACGACGAGCCGCTGGTCGAGCCCGCTTACGCGACCGCCCCGACTTTTGGTGCCCGTGCAGAGACAGTCCGTACCGCCGACACCGTGCGTGCCGAACCGGTGCGTGCACCCGAGCCGGAATATCAGCCGCAGCCCCGTCATGTGGTTCCCGAGCCTGTTTATGAAGAGCCGGCCTATGTGGCACCTGCTCCTGTGGTGGAAGAGCCGCGCATGGCCCCCCAGCCGGTCGAGAAGATCTGGCAGGATGTCTATGTCATCAACCTGATGGGCCGTCCGGGTCACGACTTGCAAGGTGCAACCCTGCTCTCATCCCTGATGGCGCTGGGCTTCAAGTTTGGCGAGATGGATATTTTCCACCGTCACGAAGATCCTAACGGTAAGGGTGAGGTGCTCTTCTCCATGATCAACATGGTCAAGCCAGGCACCTTCAATCCGTACCGGATGGAACAGTTCACCACGCCGGGTGTCTCCTTGTTCATGCAACTGCCGCTGCGCAGCAATGCCGCGTTTGCCTTCGAGGACATGCTGCAGGCTGCCGATCAGCTGGCCAGCGATCTCGATGCCATGCTGACCGATATGGATCGCAGCCCGCTGAGCGACGAGACCATTGCCCGTTACCGTCACGAGCTGGCTGCCTACGAGGCCAGTCGCGACTAATACGCCATGCGGGTCGAGTGAAGAAAAAGTGCGGTACCCTGGTACCGCATTTTTGTTTCTACCCCGGCCGTATGTTCAATCACACTTCGAGACTTTTTCATGAGCGACACCCTCTCCCGCCACCGTCAATTGTGTGAACTGCTTACCGAATATGGTCACCAGTACTATGTGCTGGATAACCCTACAGTGCCGGATGCCGAATACGATCGCCTGATGCGCGAGTTGATTGCGCTGGAGGCCGAGCATCCCGAGCTGAAAACACCGGCGTCACCCAGCGTGCGGGTCGGCGGCCAGCCGCTGACCGCCTTCAAACAGGTGCGCCACGAGATCCCCATGCTCAGTCTGGACAACGTCTTTAGCAGCGAAGAGTTGCAGGCGTTCGAACAACGGATGAGCGATCGCCTCAAGCGTGACGTGCGTTTCACCTTCTGCTGCGAGCCCAAGCTCGACGGTCTGGCGGTGAGCCTGCTCTATGTAAATGGTCAGCTGGTGCAGGCGGCCACCCGGGGCGATGGCGCCACCGGTGAGGAGATCACCGAGAACGTGCGCACCATCAAGGCCATTCCGCTCGCGCTGCGTGGCACTGGCTGGCCAGAGCGGCTGGAGGTGCGTGGCGAAGTCTTTATGCCCAAGGCCGGTTTCGAGGCGATGAACGCCAAGGCGCTGGCAGCGGGCGAGAAGGTGTTCGTCAACCCGCGCAACGCCGCCGCCGGCAGCCTGCGTCAACTCGATTCACGCATCACCGCCAGCCGCCCCCTGAGCTTTTACGCTTACGGTGTCGGTGTTGGCGGCGAGCTGCTCGGTGACTCTCACTTTGGTCGCCTCAATCAGCTCAAGGAGTGGGGGCTGCCGCTTAGTCCCGAGGTGAAGCTCAAAGAGGGGGCCGCCGGTTGTCAGGCGTTCCACGACGACATTCTGGCCCGCCGTGGCGAGCTCCCTTACGAGATCGACGGCGTGGTCTACAAGGTGGATGCTATCGCTCTGCAAGAGGAGCTCGGCTTTGTGGCCCGCGCCCCGCGCTGGGCGACCGCCCACAAGTTCCCGGCACAGGAGGAGATGACCCTGCTTGAGAACGTCGAGTTTCAGGTCGGCCGCACCGGCGCCGTGACCCCGGTCGCCAAGCTTAAACCTGTGTTTGTCGGCGGCGTGACCGTCTCCAACGCCACCTTGCACAATGCTGACGAGATTGAGCGCCTCGGCGTGATGATTGGCGATACCGTGATCGTGCGCCGGGCAGGGGATGTGATCCCGCAGATCGTCGCCGTGGTGGAGGCGCAGCGCCCAAGCGATGCCCGCGCGATCCTCTTCCCGACCGAGTGTCCTGTCTGTGGTTCTGCGGTGGAGCGGCTGGAAGGGGAAGCGGTTGCCCGCTGCTCCGGCGGCCTGTTCTGCGAGGCGCAGCGCAAGGAGGCGATCAAGCACTTCGCCGCCCGTCGCGCCATGGATGTGGACGGCCTTGGCGACAAGATTGTCGAGCAGCTGGTAGACAAGGAGCTAGTGAAGACTCCCGCTGATCTCTTCAGCCTCAATGCCATCCAGCTGGCCGGTCTTGAGCGGATGGGGCAAAAATCGGCCCTCAATCTGGTAGCCGCCATCGATGCTGCGCGCAGTACCACCTTGCCGCGCTTCCTGTTTGCTCTGGGGATCCGCGAAGTAGGGGAGGCGACTGCGCTCAACCTTGCCAACCACTTCCTCACCCTGGATGCCCTGCGCGCAGCTTCGGTGGAGCAACTGCTCGAAGTGGCCGACGTGGGCGATGTTGTGGCCAAGCATGTCTACTACTTCTTGCGTCAGCCGCACAACGTGGAGGTGCTGGAAGCCTTGCTGGCTGCCGGCATCCACTGGCCGGCCATCGAGAAGAAAGAGGCCGCGGAGCAACCCTTTGCCGGCAAGACCTTCGTGCTGACCGGCACCCTGACCACCTTGTCGCGCAACGACGCCAAGGCGGCATTGCAGGCGCTGGGGGCCAAGGTGGCGGGTTCGGTATCTGCCAAGACCGATGTGCTGGTCGCGGGGGAAGCGGCCGGCTCCAAGCTGACCAAGGCGCAGGAGCTCGGCATTACCATCTGGACCGAAGAGGAGCTGCAACAGGCGTTGCAGGGCTGATAGCTCTCACCAAGCCTGCTAACCGCAGCACCTGATAAAAGAGAACCCGGCATGGCCGGGTTCTCTTTTTTTGTTTCGGCGGTCACTCACGCCAGAGGATCTTGTGGCGCCATTTGTCGGGTACTGTGAGTTGCCAGCGGGCCAGCTCGCTCTTGCTGAAGACATATTCGCCGCGCAGGGCCGCGCGCGGGGAGATGGTACGGGGCAGGGTGCCCGCCAGTATGGTGTTGATGAGGCTGGCTGCCTGTATCCCCTGATCGTGGCCGTCCAGCACCAGCCCGCCGATGGCCATCCCCTTGCCGACGGTAAACTCCCAGAAACAGAAGAGCGGCACCGGCGTGTTGGCGCTGGTCCACTCCAGAACCGTCTTTTCGCTCACATGCTTGCCATTGTCATCGACCAGCGTGTGGTAGAGGCCGAGGAAGATTGCCTGATAGCCGTTCTTCTTGGCGTTGAGCACTGCCTCCTGCCAGAGGCTGTAATCCCCCATCAGCTGGCTGTTGATCCTGGTCTGGCCGACCCGCAGCTCGGTCTGGGTCTTGAATTCATCCTCGATGGCAGTGAGGGCCACATTGCTGGAATCAAACAGCACCAGCGCCTTGTCGAGCCCCCCCATCATCTGACTTATTTCGCTGATGTTGCGTTTGAGCAGGGGGCGCTCCAGCACGCCGGTGATCTTGGGGTGGCCGACAAAGCCTTTGAGGCGCGGGTTCTCGTTCATGCCAAGAAATACCACTGGAGTGCCCAGCGAGGCGATCTCGTTGGCCAGATAGTTGATGGCGTTGTCATCCCCCAGTACCACCAGATCCGGTTTGCTCTTCAGATAAAAGGCGATGGCTTGCTGGGCTATTTCGTCGAACTTCTCCCGTGGATGGCGTTTGGTGTCCATATAGAAGTGAGTGATCTTGTGTTCCCCCTGCAAGCCATCGAGCAGCCCTTTGTTGTAGCTTTGGTCCCACAGGTATTCGGGATGGTAGCTGCTGATCACCAGAATGTTGGCGGCCCAGAGCGGCAGAGAGAGGGTGGATAGCAGTAGCAATAGCAGGGAGGTGCGCATGGGTTGTCCCTTGTCGAGGGGGAGAGAGTTCTTGTTCAGTATGGGCGGTTTTGGTTGGCGCTGTCATCTCGAAACCGGTGCGGCGGGGGGCGATTTTTTTCGGATGGGCGGATCGGACGCCAGCCCGCACCCTGCTTGAGGTTGGATTTGAATGGAGCTCTTTTCGGTTGGTCGTGAACTGTCCCGCTCGCTGAAAAACCTGTTCTGGATCAAGAAATGAGGCTTCGCTTTGGTGCCTAATAGACACCACATATAGGGACGCATTCGTTTTTAATCCCTATATGTTGTGTTATTAAGCTGTGTATAAGCTGTTCCCCTCCTATCTTCAGCCCAGGCTTGTCAAGCCTCGGCTGAATTTATTTGCGTCCAGGACGAGATGCCGGGAGGGGGGCCCAACAAGGGTGAGCCAGAGGCAAATGCCTGGCCTTTTAACGGGGAAAATTCATGAAACCGGTTGTGATCAAACGTGACGGATGTCGCGCACCATTCAATGCCCAGCTGATTGCAGAGGCGGTCAGCCGAGCGGCGGAAGCGGTCAATCAGGCCAATCCGGCACTCGCCTCCCGCATTGCCAATGCGGTGAGTCAGGAGCTGGAAGGGCGTGGTGAAGTTGATATCCACGAGATCCAGAACCGGGTCGAAAACCACCTGATGGCTTCCGACGACAAGGCCATCGCCCGTGCCTATATCGAATATCGCCACGACAGGGATCAGGCCCGCGAGGCGCGCGGCCGTCTGGCGCAGGAGATCCGCGGTCTGGTCGAGCAGACCAACGCCGCCCTGCTCAACGAGAATGCCAACAAAGACTCCAAAGTGATCCCGACCCAGCGCGACCTGCTGGCCGGTATCGTCGCCAAGCACTATGCCACCAGCCACATGCTGCCCCGTGATGTGGTTCAGGCTCATGAGAGCGGTGATCTGCACTTCCACGATCTCGACTACTCGCCTTTCTTCCCGATGTTCAACTGCATGTTGATCGATCTGAAAGGGATGCTGACCCACGGCTTCAAGATGGGCAATGCGGAGATCGATACCCCGAAATCCATCAGCACCGCCACTGCCGTGACCGCCCAGATCATCGCTCAGGTGGCGAGCCACATCTATGGCGGCACCACCATCAACCGCATCGACGAAGTGCTGGCACCCTATGTGACCATCAGCTGGCAGAAACACCGTGAAGTGGCCGAAGAGTGGGGCATTGCCGACGTAGAAGCCTACGCCATGGCTCGCACCGAGAAAGAGTGTTACGACGCCTTCCAGTCGCTGGAGTACGAAGTCAACACCCTGCACACCGCCAACGGTCAGACGCCGTTCGTCACCTTCGGCTTTGGCTTGGGGGACAGCTGGGAGTCGCGGATGATCCAGCGCGCCATCCTCAGCAACCGCATAGCCGGTCTTGGCAAGAACAAGAAGACCGCCGTGTTCCCGAAACTGGTGTTCGCCATCAAGGATGGCCTCAACCACAAGCAGGGCGATCCCAACTACGACATCAAGCAACTGGCGCTGGAGTGTGCCTCCAAGCGGATGTATCCGGACATCCTCAACTACGACCAGGTCGTGAAAGTGACCGGCTCCTTCAAGACCCCCATGGGTTGCCGCTCCTTCCTCGGTGCCTACGAGGAGAATGGCGAGCTGATCCACGAAGGTCGCAACAACCTGGGGGTGGTGAGCCTCAACCTGCCGCGCATTGCCCTGAAATCCCGTGACGAAGCGGATTTCTGGGATCGTCTCGATGCCTCCCTGCGGGTCGCCAAGAAGGCGCTGATGTACCGCATCACCCGTCTGGACGGGGTGAAAGCGCGGGTTGCTCCGATCCTCTATATGGAAGGGGCTTGCGGCGTACGCCTCAAGGCGGACGACAACGTCAGCGAGATCTTCAAGAACGGTCGTGCCTCCATTTCCCTCGGTTATATCGGGGTTCACGAGACCATCAACGCCCTGTTTGGTGACAACGTGCACCTGTTTGACAGCGCCGAGCTGCAACAGAAGGCCATCGCCATCATCGCCCGTCTCAGGGCGGCCATTGACGAGTGGAAAGAGGAGACTGGCTACGGCTTCAGCCTCTACTCCACCCCGAGCGAGAACCTCTGCACCCGTTTCTGCCGCATCGATGCCAAAGAGTTTGGCGTGGTATCCGGCGTGACCGACAAGGGTTACTACACCAACAGCTTCCACCTCGATGTGGAGAAGCAGGTCAACCCGTACGACAAGCTGGACTTCGAGGCTCCCTATCCGCCCATCGCCAGCGGCGGTTTCATCTGCTACGGCGAGTACCCCAACATCCAGCACAACCTGGAAGCGCTCGAAAACGTCTGGGATTACAGCTATGACAAGGTGCCCTACTACGGTACCAACACCCCCATCGACGAGTGCTACGACTGCGGTTTTACCGGCGAGTTCGAGTGTACCTCCAAGGGCTTCACCTGCCCGCGCTGCGGTAACCATGACCCCGCCAAGGTGTCGGTGACCCGCCGTGTCTGCGGCTACCTCGGCAGCCCGGATGCGCGCCCCTTCAATGCGGGCAAGCAGGAAGAGGTGAAGCGCCGCGTCAAACATATGTAAGCGCACAAGCGATGAAGAGCTGGCCCCTGACTCAAGGGGCCATTTTCATTGGAGGGCGGCAACCATGCCGCCTTCCCGTGAACGAGGCAGGAAACAAGCGATGCACTACCACCAATACTACCCGGTCGATGTGATTAACGGCCCCGGCACCCGTGCCACCCTGTTTGTCTCGGGCTGCGAGCACCAGTGCCCAGGTTGCTACAACCAGAGCACCTGGCGGCTCGATGGCGGCAAGCCGTTCGATGAGGCGATGAGCGATCGCGTCATTGCGGATCTCAACGACAGCCGCATCAAACGGCGAGGTCTGTCGCTCTCCGGCGGCGATCCGCTCCACCCGGCCAACGTGCCCCACGTGCTGGCGCTGGTGAAACGGGTACGCGCCGAGTGTCCGGGCAAGGATATCTGGTGCTGGACCGGTTATCTGCTCGGCGAACTGTCAGAGGCCCAGCGTGAGCTGGTGGCCTTGCTGGATGTGCTGGTGGATGGCAAGTTTGAAAAGGCGTTAGCAGACCCGGGCCTGCTCTGGCGTGGCAGCAGCAATCAGCAGATCCACGACCTCAACGCCTGGCGTGATGCGGGTGAGCGAATTCCCTGTCTGGTTTGCAGTTGAAGTCCGGGATGTTTATGGTTAGCCCATTCCAATCCTGACGACATTTTTGAAAAGGAGAGCCGAGATGAACAATCTGCTCAAGATCCTGCTGGCCATTTTCCTGCCCCCTGTGTGTGCGTTTATCCAGGTGGGCTTTAGCCTGCACTTTTTAATCAACATAGTGCTGACCCTGCTGGGCGGTCTGCCTGGCATGGTGCATGCGCTCTGGCTGGTGGTGAGCGACAAGCGCGGCTGATGCCAGCGGATGGTTAGTGAGCTTATTGATGATAAAAGGGCCAACCTCTCGGGGTTGGCCCTTTTGTTCATGTTCATACGAATACTTTTTCGTTAGGATGGGTGACTGACCAAAAGGGCGCGTGTTGAGCGGCCCGCAGTCCGGCAACAAGCACCGGCAAAGAACAAGGAGCGTTACATGAAGTGGAAAGTCGCAGTATGGTCAGGTCTGGCAGTGACACTGTTGCTGGGGTGCTCATCCCGTCAGGAGGTAGCGCAAGAGCGCGCTCCGATCGCTATCCCTCTCGAGCAGTTGTCCAGCTACTGGGTTCAGGAGAAGCAGTGGTCATGGCTTGGCAATGACGAGCCCGCCCTGCCGGCCAAACCGGTCAAGGGGTATGTGGAAGTTCGCTATCAAATTGACGCCAGCGGCACGCCGGTCAAGCCGGAAGTGGTGGCGGCCGAGCCCCCCGGCGAGCTGGAGCAGAGCGCGCTGGCGGCCCTCTCGCGGATCCGCTATAGCCCGGCAGAGGGCAACCCGGATGCCATTCCGGTCGAGGTGACCAACCGCTTCGAAATCGAGATCAACTGATCCCCCACCACTCTGATGCCAGAGAAAGAGAGACCCCGGCCAGGCCGGGGTCACGTTTATTGTTGTTTGCAGTCGTTGTAGGCGGTCTGCCACTCGCCATCCTGATCCCGCAGCTCGACAAAGCCCTCATCCCCCTTGTTCCACCAGACGGCCTCATGTTCGTCCGTATAGCGGGCGCCGGAGGCCGAAATGGCCTGGGGCAGGGTGTAATCCTTGCCGTCCGGCAGTGACAGCTTGATAAAGTTGAGGCTCTCGTCGGAGAGGGAGAAGTAGCGCACCTGCACCTTCTTGCCCTGCTCGCACTGGTAACTGACCGGTTCGCCACCGGTGACTGAGAGGGTATTGCCCTGATTGCAGCCAGCGAGCAGGCCGAGGGCCAGCGCACCAGCGGCCATCATATGTACCTTATTCATGATTACAGCTCCATTGGTGTCATACGGGCGTGAGCCTAACAGGTTGCCGTTATTGTGCAATCCGCACGGCCATTCGGTGCGTCGCTGGCTGTCCGGCATACCACGCGAGTATGAGAGGGTGCAATCAGGAAGGCATCGCCATCAGTAGAGGCCAAGTCTGGTTTCAAACTGGCGGATCAGCGTCTCATAGATGCCGTTGTTTTTGATCTTCTGCAGCCCCTGCTCGAACTGTTTGGCCAGCGCTTCCCCTTGCGGGTGGTGGCGGGAGAAGGCGAGCCAGAAGCCATCAGTGGAGAGCTTGCCAACCTTGACCACCTTGCCGGTCAGCTGCTTCTGCTGGATCTTGAGGTAGCCCGGCATGCCGTTCATCAGGATGTAGTCGACCCTGCCACGTACCAGCATCTCGAGGATCTGGGCATCGGATTTGGCCTGAAAGCGGGTGATCCTGGGGTTTTCCATAAAATCGGTAGGGTAGGTGTAGCCGAGGGTGATGCCCACCCGCTTGCCCTCCAGCGAGGTGAGCTTGAGATCCCGTTGCGGCTCGCTGGCGAGGGCGAAGATGGCAAGATCCTCCTCGAACATGGGGGTATCGTGCCAGTGGTACTGGTAGCGGTTCTCTTCGGTGATAGTGGCGTTGAAGCACCCCGCAAGTTTGCCGCTTTTCGCATCGTGCATGCAGCGGGCGAAGGGGAGGGTGCGAAAGACAATCTCGATCCCTTCGGCGGCGAACACCGCCTTGACCAGCTCAGGCGCCAGTCCGTGGGGCTGGTCATCCTCATTGTCCTTGTCGCGCTCGCAGTAGGGGGCCCAGTCATCTTCGGCGCCAATGACAAGCGGGGTGGCCCCGAGCGGGCTGGTAGCCAACAGTACCAGACAAACCAGCCATTTTTTTAACAACGCGACCATAGGTACACCTCATCGACAGCAGCCTTACAAGCATAGCCGTACTTCTGCGCTGAGCTGTGGTGGTGGGGGGATGACAAGGGAGGAACACGAGGGAGAAAAAAAACACCCCGGCAGGCGACGGGGCGAAAGAGAGCTCATCCATGGGCTGACAACAGTGCTTACAACAGGAAATCAATAACCGAAGCGGGTCGCCTCGAAGCGGTTGAGCAACCGGTGGACGAGGTAGCAGGCCAGCAGGGTGACCACGATGGCAAACAGTATGCTGCTCACCCGGTAGAGGGCGCTGAACACCAGATCGTTGCCCGGAGTGAGGTACTGGCCAAACAGGATGCCGAGGGTGGTGAGGGCGCCAAAGCCGACCCCGGAGCCGCCTGCCTCCTTGACGTGGGCATGGCTGAACAGCATGGCGCCGAGCCACAGTAACGGGGCGACCAGCAGCAGTTGCCCTGACCAGTCATAGAGCAGCAACTGGCCGAGCAAGCCGAAGGTGACACCCAGCAAGGTGCCCATCGCCCGTTTGCGGGCATAACTCAGCGCACCGTTCCAATGCATGGGGAACAGCACCAGCAGGGTTGTGGCCTGGGCAGACATGGAGTCGCGCAGGTCAAACACCTGAAATACCAGAAACGACAGGGTGGCCACCGTGGCACCCAGCAGGGCTTCATGGCGCATCCGGTGCGGCGCCTTGGGGGCCGAGGCGGGCTTGGGTCTGGCCTCCACATCCGGGATCAGCATGGTCATCAGGTAAGCGATCAGCACCGACAGCACGCTCGCCCAGATATTGTTGAGGATCAGGTCGTTGAGGTCGGTCTGCGGATAGCTGGCAAAGTGCAGCATGATGCTGAGGCTCAGCACCCCGTTGGCCCCGAACAGAAACAGGCTGCCCCGCGACATGGCGGCGAAACGGTAGAGAAACAGCAGAAAGGCGATGGGGGTCATCAGCGCCGGATGGCTGCCAAACAGCCCCCCCAGAAGCCCGACCTCCACCCCACAGACCACCGCCGCCGCGATCAGCTGGCGCGCGGCATGGCCATTCATCACCGGCACCATCCCCAGCAGCAGCACCGGCGTGACCGTATAGAAGACCCCGTAATTCCAGCCAAACAGCTTGCAGAGCAAAAAGCCCGTGGTGCAGCCAAAGGCGATGCGCAGGCACTGGCGCAGCTCGTTGCCGGTGAGGGGCCGATACCAGAGGTGAGCGGCAGCACCACCGGCGGGGTGTGCTGGGGCGGTATTGGCCGACGGGTGAGTGGCGTGGTTAGTAGACATAATGGAGCAGGCTGAGCAGGTGGATCTGGCCCCGTGCCAGCATGGCGGTCAGGGCATTGTCCGGCAGCAGTTGCACTGTGGCCCGGGCCCCGGCTGGCAGATGATCGGGGAGCTGCTCCAGCTCGAGGTGCAGCCGCATCCGCTGGGCATCCCGTACCCAGCGATCAGACTCCACCGGCGCGGCCAGTCGACCATTGGCATCAAATTGACCGGCACTCACTCCGGCATCCAGACTGCTTACCCGGGCAGGATAGAGCTGACCCGGCTCGCCATCGAAGGCGACCAGTGCGCGGGTTTGCTCGCCGACATGGCGCAGGCTCTTCTCCCGAAAATCGGCTATGACATCGACCTGTTCCGACACCAGCGCCAGCAGCGGGCTGCCCGCGCTGGCGATACTGCCCGGCTTGAGCTGCAGGTTGGTGATGGTGCCATCCTGATCCGCGTGGACCCGGCTGTAAGAGAGGGCCAGCTGCGCTTGCGCCAGCTTGTTGCGGGCCTGGCGCAGCAACAGATTGTCCTCACCGGTCACGCCACGACTGGCCTTGATCTGGGCCAGTTTGGCCTGACTGGCGCGCAGGTTGGCCTGGGCGCTGCGCAGGGCGCTGTCAGCCTCATCTTTTTGTTGCAGCGAAACCATGTGACGTTGGTAGAGCGCATCGATCCGCTCAGCCTCGCGCCACTTCTGGCTGGCCAGGGTCTCCTTGGCGTTGATCTCGGCAACGGCGGCGGTCAGGGCGGCATCCAGTTCACTGTTCTGCTGCTCTGCCTGCGCCAGCGCAAGGCGGGCTTGCTCCACTGCCAGTTCAAAAGGGGCCGGATCCAGCCTGAACAGCAGATCCCCCTTCTTGACCTGCTGGTTGTTGTGAACGGCGACCTCGATCACCTTGCCGCTCACCTGGGGGGCCAGCTTGGTGACCACCCGGGTCGCCATCGCCTGAGGGGTGAGGGGCATCAGCAGGTCGGCTATCAGAAAATAGGCAAACAAGGTGGCAAAGCCAGCCATGGACCATTTGATCCAGCGGGTAAATTGTTGATCCGGAGTCATCTTATTCTCTCTCTGTGTCGGTCTCGGGAGGGCTTGTATCGCCTCCGGCTTGTCGGTCGTGGTGTTGTTCAATTTTGCTGAGGGCGTTGGCCGAGATCCGCTGCACCGTGGCTTCAAACAGCTGAAGGGTCTGCTCGTCAATGCCCCCCAGAAGCTCCCGGCGGATATTCATGATGCGGTCGGCGATCTGATCGAGCAGGGTCTGGCCGGCCGGGGTCACACAGACGATGCGGGCCCGCTTGTCCTGACTGCAGCAGTGGCGCTCAATCAGACCCTGCTCTTCCAGCTGGCCCAGGGTGCGCATCAGGGAGGGGAGCTCTATCTCGAGGGCTTCGGCCAGGGTCTTCTGGCTGACATGGCTCCCCATGCGGGAGAGTTTCCACAGCGCGGTCCAGCGGGGATGGGTGAGGCCAAGGGGGGCCAGCTCCAGATCGGCGGCAGTACGCCATAGCCGGTGCATCCGCGCTATCTGCTCGGCGAGCGACAGCTCGCGCAACCTTTCCAGATCCGTCATCTTCTCATCCTCAATGTACTTAGCCTGCTAAGCATCATACTTGTTTAGCAGGCTAAGTAAATAGTGTGATGCGGATCATGTTTCTGGTCGGATCTTTCGCTGGTGCGAGTTAGCAGCATTCGAGCCCCTGATATTATTTTCGGGGCTGATCCACTCGAGGCTCTCTTGCCGATTCGGATATTACGCCGTGAATGGAGGATATCCGGTGGTTATTTTCATGAAATTTTCAGCTTCAGCGAGCAGCTCTTTTTTTATCCGCTAATATTGATGGGGTTATAAAACAAGGGGGAAACGGGTTGTGGATGGATATGACAGTGGATGTGTGTATCTGGCAATTGAAGCGCTGTTGAGTGATGGGGAATATGGTGCAGAGTCACACCATGGCGTGAATCGGGAAGGCGCTATCAGAAGTACCGATATCAGTCATGATTTTGACCCCGCCAATATTCCATTGCTGTTGGCAGAATAGACCTGACCGTGTGTGATCCTTGTGAGTTCAAGCCAGTGCTCTGGTATTCGCTGGCTTGACTCATCACTATTTCAATCTCCCCTTTTTGCATCTTTCTCCTCACCATTTTTCATCGTGCGTGCTTCCTGCACGCCGACTCAAACCCTGATGTGGCAAGTCGTGGCACTCGCGTCATGGTGATGACATGGCCCGCTGATTATCACTCAGAGGAGCTGTGACGATAAATGGTCGCAGAGCTTGTTATCTGGCTCTGTTATTTTCACGAAGAGGGGAGATCATCGCATCGTTATTACTGCTGATCATCCAAATATCCGCCATTATGGTCGCTAGTTTTATCACCCTGTTTCCTGACTTGGTCGGGTATCGGATGTCTGGTGTTCTATTGTGCTGCGCACGTTAGCGGCAACATGATGTTTAAGTTTTTAATGTTTTTATATGGCTTTGCAGTCTGGCTAACCGACAGGAGTGAGGGGGATCAATAAAGTAGCGGTCACAATCACACGCAGAGTACATAACAATGAAAAACCTCTCTCCCCTACAAACCACACAAGAAAAGGCCGCCTTTATGGGCGGCCAACAAATTGCCGGTATGCCGCTCTTTATATTTCTGGGGTTGGCAACCTGTGTTCTCTTTTCCGGCTGGAATGGCTCGCTGCCGCTGGGCATGGTCGGTGCGCTGGCGCTGATGTTCGTGCTGGGCACCCTACTGACCGAGCTGGGGGAGCGGCTCATGCCGATCCGTGAATATCTGGGGGGCGGCACCATCCTCGCCATCTTTGGCGGCGCCGCCCTGTTCGAATACCAGCTGCTGCCGGTGCAGGCGGGGCAGGTCATCACCAACTTCATGAAGGAGGGAGGCTTTCTCAACTTCTTTATCGCCAGTCTGGTGACCGGTTCTGTGTTCGGTATGAGCGGCGCTTTGCTGAAAAATGCCGCCATGCGCTACCTGCCGGTCATTCTTGGCGGCGTGACGCTGGCACTGCTGAGCGTGGGGCTGGTCGGTTCCCTGATGGGGTATGGCTTCAAGAATGCGGTGCTGCTGATCGGCCTGCCCATCATGGGCGGTGGCATGGGCGCCGGTGCGGTGCCGTTGGTGGAGATCCTCTCCGGCCCGATGCAGATGTCCAGTGCGGACCTATTGTCACGCATGGTACCGGCGGTGGTGATCGCCAATACCCTGGCCATTCTGGTGGGCTCCCTGCTGGCGCGGCTCGGTCGCCGTTATCCCTCCCTGACCGGCAACGGCAAGCTGATGGTTAAAGAGAGTAGCCAGAGCATTGCCGATGAGCAGGCCGAAGCGCCGACCCTGCAGAGTCTGGGTATGGGGCTTTTTATCAGCTCCAGCATGTTTGTGCTGGGTTCCCTGCTTGGCAACTTTATCCCCATGCACCCCTTCGCCCTGATGATTTTGGCCGTCGCCTTTATCAAGGTGAGCGGCCTGCTGCCGCGCCGTTATGAGCAGGCGGCGGCCGACTGGTATCAGTTTGTGGTGGGCAACCTCACTCCCTCCCTGCTGGTGGGGATCGGCGTCGCCTATACCAGTATTCCGGAGCTTATCAGCGCCTTCTCCATCAGCTACTTCGTGCTGGTCATGGTCACCGTGATCGGTGGCGCCCTCGGCGCGGCGCTGGTGGGCCGGATGATCGGTTTCTATCCCATCGAGGCGGCCATCACCGGCGGACTTTGTATGGCCAACATGGGCGGCACCGGCGACGTAGCCGTGCTCTCGGCGGCCCAGCGGATGAAGTTGATGCCCTTTGCCCAGATCTCCTCTCGCCTTGGCGGCGCCGTGATGCTGATCTTGGCCACCGCCCTTATCTCCCTGCTCGCCTGATACCGGATTGAGGAACAAACAAAATGAACGACATCATGATGGGCACCAGCCTGCCCTATGCCGAGCGCAAGCGTCAGGGCGTGCGGGGCCGCATGCCGCATAAGGAGGAGTCCCTCTCCCAGCAGCGGCGCCGGATCTACCGATTGGTCAGCGCCATGCAGAGTCCGTTTGACCAGCATCTGCTGCTGCGCCAGCTGCAGGAGGACAACCCTGTGCTGTTCTACGATCTGGTGCGCCACCACCTGCCGGAGCTGCTGCCAATCATCTACACCCCGGTGGTGGGGGAGGCGTGCCAGCGCCACAGCGATCTCTATCTGCGCAGCCACGGCCTCTACCTCTCCTGGCATGACAGGGACGATCTCGACGACATCCTCGAGTCGGTAGAGCAGGAGGTGGATGTGATCGTCATCTCCGACGGCGAGCGGGTGCTGGGGCTCGGTGATCTCGGTATCGGTGGTATGGGGATCTGTATCGGCAAGCTGGCGCTCTACTCCGCCGCTGGCGGCATCAACCCGGCGCGCACCCTGCCGCTCTGTGTCGATGTGGGCACCAACAACCCCGAGCTGCTGGAGGATGACTCCTACCTCGGCTGGCAATCCCCGCGTATCGACGGCGAGAGCTACTACCACTTCATGGACAAGGTGGTGGCCGCCATTCGCAAGCGCTGGCCGCAGGTGGTGCTGCAGTTTGAAGACTTTGCCGGCAAGCATGCCGCCAACCTGCTGACCCGTTATCGGGACGAGCTCTGCATGTTCAACGACGATATTCAGGGCACGGCGGCGGTCGCCTCCGCTTGCGTGCTGGCCGGGTTGCAGCAGGCGGGTACCGCCCTGTGCGATGCCCCGGTGCTGATCGTCGGCGCGGGTTCTGCCGGTTGCGGCATCGCCGCCATGCTGGCCCAGCTGGCGGGGAGTCACGACGGCGTCTGGCTGTTTGATCAGGACGGAGTGGTCTGCAGCGATCGTCCCAATTTGACCCACGCCCAACAGCCATTTGCCCGTGCCGTGGAGGAGGGGAGCAGTTCGCTGCTGGAGACCATCCGCCAGGTGCGCCCGGCGGTCTTGATTGGCGTGAGCGGTCAGGGTGGCCTCTTTACCTGCGAGATATTGCAGGCGATGGGGGAGGTGTGCGAGCAGCCGGTGATCCTGCCACTCTCCAACCCGACCCGCAGCGCCGAGGCTACCCCCGAGCAGGTGTGGGCCGCCACAGATGGCCGCGCCCTGCTGGCGACCGGTAGCCCGTTTGCGCCGGTGACGGTGGCGGGCGAGCGGCGGGTAGTCTCCCAGTGCAACAATGTCTATGTCTTCCCGGGGATTGGTCTCGGTGCCTGCGCCGTCAAGGCGCGCCGCATCAGCGATGGCATGTTGCTGGCCGCGGTGCGGGCTGTCGGCGCCTATCCGCTGGTGGCGGGTAGGCTGCTACCCCCCATCGAGCAGGTGGGAGAGGTGGCCCGCGCCGTCGCCAGAGCGGTGGCACTCTGTGCCCGCGAGGAAGGATTGGCCGATTTTGTCGGCGATCCGGCACCTTTGATTGACCAGACCTGGTGGCATCCGCACTATTGGGCAGCGTCCTGACGTTTTAAGGTATGTGCATGAAACTTCGCCACCAGTTGGTCACCCTCTCTCTTGGGCTTTCCCTGCTGCTGATCCTCATTCTGGGCAGCCTGCTGGCCCTCTTTATCCGTCATCTGCTGGAGAGCAATCTGCAGGATAAGGGGAGCGATCTGGCACGGGTCATGGCGGCGGACACCCGGGTGGTCGAGGCTCTGCGTCAGGGCAGTGATCCTACCCTGCGCGACTATGTGGAGGCGGTCTGCAACCGCACCGACGCCACCTATATGGTGGTGACCGATGAGCATGGTCGCCGCCTCAGCCACCCCAACCCCGAGCTGGTGGGGCAGAAGTTTCGCGGCGAGGATATCTGGCCCGCGCTGCAGGAGCGGCGCAGCTACTGCTCCAAGGATCGGGGCACCATGGGGCCAGCGATCCGCTGCTTCTCCCCGGTGGTTGGCGGGGATGGGCGCGTCATGGGGGCCGTGGTGGTGGGCTACCTGATGCAGCAGGTGGAGGGCATCTATATGGAGCGGGTGGCCCTGCTCATCTGCGCCATTGTGGCGGTGCTGGGGTGCGGCCTGCTGCTGGCGCTCTGGGTGCAATACCTGCTGCGCAAGACCCTGCTCGATCTGGAGCCGGAGGCGATCGTGCGCCGTTTCACCCTGCAGGATCTGGTGCTGGAGCACATCACCGAAGGGGTGATTGCCCTCGATGGCCGCGGCAATATCAACATGATCAACAGCACCGCCAGCTATCAGCTGCGGCTGCCGGTCACCGGGCGCCATGCCCTGCAGGGGCAGTCGCTGGCGGAGCTGGTGCCGCCCCTCGCCCCCTGTCTGGAGCAGGAGGGGGGCGAGGTGAGCTTTACCATTCAGGGAGAGTCCTTCGTCGGCCGCTGGCAGGCGGTGCAGGGCAAGGCGCCGGGGCGGTTGCTGATCTTCAGCCGTCCGGAGGTGGCCGCCAGTCTGGGGGTGCAGGTGACCCACCTGCGCCAGTATGCCGAGATGCTGCGGATGCAGAGCCACGAGTTCGCCAACAAGCTCAGCAGCCTCTCCGGCCTGTTGCAGCTGGGCCATGTGGATCAGGCGGTGGAGCTTATCCAGCAGGAGAACGAAGCGTGCCAGACCATGCTGCAGGAGCTGCTGCGGCTGATCGACAACAAGCCGGTGGCGGGGCTTATTCTCGGCAAGTTCAGCCGGGCCCGCGAGCTGGGGGTGACCCTGGAGCTCGATCCCGATTCGGCGCTGGCGGAGTATCCGGCCTCGGTCTCGGCCGATCTCATTACCCTCATTGGCAACCTGCTGGATAACGGTCTGCAGGCGGCCTGGCGCAACCGCCAGCAGCGGCCGCCCCGGGTGCTGCTCTCTCTGTGTGATGTGGGGCGGCGACTGGTGATCGAGGTGGAAGATAGCGGCGAGGGGGTCGACGAGGCGCTGGCCGATCACCTGTTCGATTACGGGGTGAGTCGCCAGAGCGGCGATCACGGAGTGGGTCTGTTCCTGGTCAAGGAGACAGTGGGTCGGCACGAGGGTGTGATAGAATGGCGGCGAACCGCCGAGCAGACCACCCTGTTTGGTATCTACTTGAATAAAAACCAATTAATGTGAGCCATGGACCCAATAATCACGCTTGTTATTGAAGATGACGATCGGATCGGTGCCATCTTGTCAGAGCTGGTGGCGGCGACACCCGGTTTCTCCCTGCTGGGGCGGGCCGGCACCCTGGCCCAGGCCGATGCCATGATGGCCGGTGTGGTGCCCCAACTGCTGCTGGTGGATGTCTCCCTGCCCGATGGCTCCGGCCTTGAGTGGGTGAGCCGCCTGCGTAGCCACAACCGCGAAGCCTACGTCATCATGGTGACTGCCTCGCGGGATGTGGAGACCATCCAGCAGGCCCTCAATCTGGGGGTTCATGACTACGTCATCAAACCATTGCGGCTGTTTCGCATTCAGCAGAGTCTGGACGAGATCCTACAACTGCACAGCCGTCTGTGCGAGCGGGGTCGGCTGGAGCAGGAAGATCTCGACAAGCTGCTGGGCAAGGGGGGGCGCTCCCAGATCAAGGAGATGCGTGTCACTCCCAAGGGGATCGACAGCATCACCCTGCGTCAGGTGCTGGATCTGCTGGCGGGCGAGCCGGAGAACGTCTTCTCCACCGACACGGTGGCGCTGCGACTCTCCCTCAGCCGCACCACGGCGCGCCGCTATCTGGAGTATCTGGAGTCGGAAGACCGGGTGGATGTGGATCTCAACTATGGTCAGCGGGGGCGGCCGGAGCGGCGCTACCGCTGGCGCCGGGCCGGTTGAGATGCTCACTGGCGTGCATTGTAGAAACAACAAGGGAGCCATGGGCTCCCTTGTTGTTTCCGGACAATGTTGGTTCTCAGGCGGCTTCCCGTTCTGCTACCGGCGCACGCCCCTTCAGCTGGGAGGCCATCACCCCGCCCAGGATCAGCCCGCCACCCAGCAGGTGGTAGCCATGGATCGGCTCGCCCAGACCGACGACTGCGATCAGCGCTGTACAGAGCGGCATCAGGTTCATAAAGACCGAGGTGCGCTCGGCGCCCATGCAGGCGAGGCCGCGCATCCAGCAGTAAGCCGCCAACAGGGAGGAGGCGAGCCCGGCGAAGAGCACCAGTCCCCACCCTTCGGCTGGCACCACCATCGAGTCGGCGCTGAGAGCGAGCGGCACCAGCAGCAGTACGGCCAGCAGGATTTGCATGTAGAGGTTGAGCCAGGGGCCAAACGGCAGGTGCCAGCGGCGGATCAGCAGGCCGTAGAGGGCATAGCTGGCGGAGCCCAGCAACATCATGCCATCCCCCGGGTTGATGCCGTTATGGAGCAGGGCCAGTGGTTCGCCCTTGCCAAGCAGCCAGAACACCCCGAACAGGGAGAGACTCATGCCGAGCAGTGCCTGTTTGCCGGGACGCTGGCCGAAGAAGAGCGCCCCTTGCAGCAGGGTGAGCAGTGGAATGAGGGAGCCGATCACCCCCATATTGGTGGCCGAAGTGCTGTGGGCGGCGTAATAGGCCAGACACTGGTAGAGCACCATACCGAGGGCCGCCAGCACCAGCAGCTTGCCGAGCCAGGGTCGAACCTCGCTACGGCGGCGCCAGAGGGTGGGCAGGCAGAAGGGGGTCAGCGCCAGGGCGGCAATCACCCAGCGATAGAAGGAGATAGCCGCGGGGTCGAGCACGCTGGCGGCCGCCTTGGACACCACGGTATTGGTAGCCCAGATCAGCACAGCCATCAGCGGAAAGAGAAGAGGGGAAAAGATTCGCATCAGAGGCTCCTTATTAACAGGGGGCCAAGTCTAACCTTGTCTTTATATTATCAAGTAGCGTAAAACAGACAGATGACCCAGCAGAAAAGACAACTCTTTCTGATGCACCTTATTCCGGCCCACACGGGCTGCGTCTGCCCGCAACTGATGGCTGCTTTTGACCTGTGCCGGAGACCGAGCCAACAGGGCGCTGTATCACGCCTGCTCCTCTCTCTCGCTGACAAGGGGCGCTAATGGCCACTCACCACTTTCAGCCGGTAGATGTCGTTCTGCCCGCTCCCAATCCGCTCTATTTCAGTTACCAGCAGATGCTGGCCGACAGCGCGACCGTGCTGCACTCCCACCCCTGGGGCCAGCTCAACATGATCAGCCTGGGGATCATGGAGATAGAGCTGGGGGATCAGCGACTGGTGGCCCCTGCCGACTACCTTATCTGGGTGCCGGCGGATCTCGACCACACCTCCTACAACGAGCAGACCCTCGACTATACCTCCATCTACGTCAGCCACGAGCTGGCGGCCAAGCTGCCGCCAGAGCCCAGATTGCTGCTGCTTACCCCACTTATTCGCGCCCTGCTGAGCGATTTTTGCGAACGACGGGTAAGCCATATGGCGGATGAGTGGGATCAGCGCCAGGCCGAGTTACTGGTGGAGCGACTGGCGCGCACCCGTTGTCAGGAGAGCTACCTGCCGATGAGTCAGGACAAGCTGCTGGCTCCCATGCTGGCGGCGTTGCACAGCGATCCTGCCGATCCCCGAACTCTGGCCCAGTGGGCCGGACAACTGCATACCACAGAGCGCACCCTGGCGCGGCGCTGCCTGCGGGAGTTGGGGATGAGTTTCGGTCAGTGGCGGGCCCGGCTGCGGCTTCTCAAAGCGCTGGCCTGGCTCAAGGGGGACATGCCCATTCAGGAGATCAGCTGGCGGCTCGGTTACGGCTCCACCTCGGCCTTTATCGCCATGTTCAACCGGGAGCTGGGCTGCTCCCCCCAGCGTTATCGCCTACAGTCAGCCCGATAACAAATTGCCGGACATGTCATCTGATGAAGCAAAACAAGGAGGGCGCCCGCAGGCGCCCTTTCTGATGACATCTGCTTGCGCTAGAAGAAGCCGAGCGGGTTGATGTCGTGACTTACCAGCAGGTTCTTGGTGTTCTGGTAGTGGTCCAGCATCATCTTGTGGGTCTCGCGGCCGATCCCCGACTTTTTGTAACCGCCAAAGGCGGCGTGTGCCGGGTAGGCGTGGTAGCAGTTGACCCAGACCCGGCCAGCCTGAATGCCACGCCCCATGCGCCAGGCCAGATTGCTGTCGCGGGTCCACAGGCCCGCACCCAACCCGTACTGGGTGTCGTTGGCAATGGCCAAAGCATCCGCCTCGTCCTTGAAGGTAGTGACCCCGAGTGCCGGCCCGAAGATCTCCTCCTGGAACACCCGCATCTTGTTCTGACCGGAGAAGATGGTGGGCTGGATGTAGAACCCCCCCTCCAGTCCACTCACCTTGGCCGGGCCGCCGCCGATCAGCATCTTGGCCCCTTCGCCGCGGCCGATCTCCATGTAGCCCAGGATCTTGTCGAACTGCTCGCGAGACGCCTGTGCCCCCACCTGAGTGGCGGTATCGAGGGGGTTGCCCTGCACTATGGTGCGGGCACGGGCCAGCACCCTGTCCATGAAGTCGTCATAGATGCTGGCCTGCACCAGCGCGCGGGAGGGACAGGTACACACTTCCCCCTGGTTGAAGAAGGTCATCAGCATCCCTTCTACCGCCTTGTCGATGTAGCTGCTCTCGTGCTGCATCACGTCGGCGAAGTAGATATTGGGGGACTTTCCCCCCAGCTCCACGGTGGAGGGGATCAGCTTGTCGGCTGCGCAGCGCAGGATATGGGCGCCCACTTCGGTCGAACCGGTAAAGGCGAGTTTCTGGATCCGGTTGCTGGTGGCCAGAGCCTGACCTGCCTCGGCGCCGAAGCCGTTGACCACGTTGACTACGCCGGCAGGCAGGATGTCCTTGATGAGATCCATCATCAGCATGATGGTGACCGGGGTCTGCTCGGCGGGCTTGAGCACGCTGCAGCAACCGGCCGCCAGCACAGGGGCAAGCTTCCAGGCGGCCATCAGCAGCGGGAAGTTCCACGGGATGATCTGGCCGACCACGCCGATGGGCTCCTTGAAGTGGTAGCTGACGGTGTTCTGATCCAGCTCGGCGGCCGAGCCCTCCTGAGCACGAATGCAGCCAGCGAAGTAGCGGAAGTGATCCACCACCAGCGGCAGGTCGGCGGCCAGGGTTTCACGCACCGCCTTGCCGTTCTCCCAGGTTTCGGCGATGGCGAGCCGTTCGATGTTCTGCTCGATGCGATCGGCGATGCGCAGCAGCAGGTTGCTGCGCTCGGTGACGCTGGTTTTGCTCCAGCTGGTGAACGCCTTGTGGGCGGCATCCAGCGCCAGCTCGATATCGGCGGCGTCGGAGCGAGCGACCTCGCAGAATACTTTGCCATCCACCGGCGAGATGTTTTCAAAGTAGCGGCCGGCGCGAGGAGCCACCCACTCACCACCGATGAAGTTGTCGTAACGGGACTTGAAGCTGACCAGGGCACCTGCCTGACCGGGAGCGGTATAAATCATCTCATCATCCTTTATGTGTGTGATCCTGACCGGACTGGCTGACAGACCGGTTGGCAGCTGATATCGCAAGGGGCGTGCCAAAGGGTCTGACCAGCAGGCAAAAGGTTACAAAAACGTTATCAAATGGGGTGTAGCGGCGTATCTTGGTTAACCAATGACCACGGCTATTGCGATAAAACTGTACCGTTTCTGGACAGTGGCCGAGACAGTCGTGCTGTTTGTGAACAGGAGGCGTGATGAGTGAGTCACTTCAACCCGGTCCCGGTCCGATCCAGCGTTCCTGGCTGCGCTGCCTGTATCAGGGGCTGAGCCGCCAGCAGAGCGCCGATCTGGACTTGCTGCCCCAGGGGGAGCTGTCGGCCCGTCAGGAGCAGCACAGGGGGCTGATCGCCTGCTTCCAGCGCTTTGTGCTGCCGCTGTTTGCCCAGTTGCTGGCGGGTCGCCCCTGTCGCCTGTTGTTGTGTGACGGTGAGGGGGCCATTCTGGCCGCCAGTGGTGATGAGGGGTTCGCCCGCCATGCCGAGCGTATCTTTTTGCGCAGTGGCGCCCGCTGGGGTGAGGCGAGCAAGGGCACCAACGCCATCGGTACTGCGCTGGCCGAGCAGAGTGAAGTGCAGGTGCTCGGCAATCAGCACTTCTTCGCCCAGCACAGCTTCCTCAGTTGCAGCGCTTGCCCGTTGCTCGGGCCGGATGGGCAATTGCTCGGGGGGCTCGATATCTCCACCGATGCGGCCCATCACGATGGCGACATGCTGGGCACGGTGCGGCTGCTGGCCATGACCCTCGAAAACGCGCTGTTGGCACGTCAGCCGGGATGGCTGGTGGATCTCGATCCCCAGAGCCTCTGGTCCGCTCGCCTGTTGCTGGGAGAGGAGGGGGAACTGCTCGGCGCCAACCGGGCAGGCCGGCTCTGGCTCGGCCAGCACCCTTTCGATGGCAGGCAACTGCTGCGCGAGGGGCGTGGCTTGCGGCTGTTGCCAGAAGCGGACGCGACACCTTCCCGCGCCGTCCTGCCGGGTCACTCAAGCTCGGTGCTACCTCCGCAGCAGGTGCCGCTCAAGATGCTGGAGCGCGGCATTTCGCTGCTTATCGAGGGGGAGACCGGCAGCGGCAAGGAGCATCTGGTGCGGGCCCTGCACCGAGCGTCGAGTCGGCGGGAGCAGCCACTGGTGTGCGTCAACTGCGGCGCGTTACCAGCAGATCTGGTGGAAGCCGAGCTGTTTGGCTATGTGGGCGGGGCCTTCAGCGGTGCCCGCAGCCAGGGCAGTCAGGGTTATCTGCGCGCAGCCCACGGCGGCATGCTGATGCTCGATGAAATTGGCGAACTGCCGCTGCAGGCTCAAACCCGACTGCTGCGGGTATTGCAGGAGCGCTGCGTGACGCCGGTTGGCAGTCACAAGCCGGAGGCGGTGGATTTCTGGCTGGTCAGTGCCAGCCACCGGGATCTGGCGGCCATGGTGCAGAGTGGCGCATTTCGCGAAGACCTCTATTACCGAATCTGCGGCTGGCGCCAGCAGCTGATGCCGCTGCGCCGTTGGCCTGCCGCTGAGCGTCTGGAGCTGATCCTGCGACTGTTGGCGGAGATGGACCCGACCCTGCGCCTGACCCGCGATGCGGAGCAACAGCTGCTGGCCCATCCGCTGCCCGGCAACGTGCGCCAGCTCAAGCAGGCACTGGAAGTGGCCTGTGTGCTGGCAGAGGGGTTGGGTTGGATAGAACCCGCCCACCTGCATCTGCCCAGTGTGGCCACAGAGCCCGGCGTCTTGCCGATGGGGGAGGCGACCAGCTTGCGTGAACAAACCCGGCGGCAGGTGCAGCAAACGCTAGCGGCATGCGGCGGCAACGTCAGCGAGGCCGCGCGCCAGCTGGGGATCAGCCGCACCACCCTCTACCGGACGCTGCGCGAAGCGCCTTGAGTGCTCACTCCCCCTCATCGGTCGTTTTCAAGACGCACATGACAACTGGAGCCCTGCCCATCCAGCCGATATGATGCGCCCTTGCCGGGGGCATTGCGCCCGTTGACTCATCCGTTGGGGATTTTCTGCCATGTTACAACACATAGGGGCGCTGACCCTGCTGGTGGCTGATTACGATCAGGCCATTCGCTTTTTTACCGAGGGACTTGGCTTTGTGCTCCTGGAAGACACCCGGCTCGACGAGCCGGGCAAACCGGGCAAGCGCTGGGTGCGGGTTGCCCCCAAAGGTGCCTCCGGTTCTGCACTGCTGCTGGCACAAGTGGCCAATGCGCAGCAGCAGGCCGCCATCGGCCAGCAGGGCGGTGGCCGGGTATTTCTGTTCCTCGAGACCACTGATTTCTGGGGGGATTACCAGCGTATGCAGGCGTACGGTGTTCATTTTTGTGAACAGCCCCGCGATGAACCATATGGCACCGTGGTGGTGTTTGAGGATATCAGCGGCAACCGGTGGGACTTGTTGCAACGTACTGCTGCCAACTGAATCTGAAAACGTTTATCATCCCGCCTGTCATAAAGTCATAAAAGTGTCACAGAAAATTCTAATAATTGGCGCACCCATCTTCACAGAGGAGAGAGAAGGGAATGGCTAAGCGAATTCTGGTGGTCGAGGACGAAGCACCGATCCGCGAAATGCTCTGCTTCGTGTTGGAGCAGAAGGGATATGAGACGATTGAAGCGGAAGATTACGCCGATGGACTGGCGAAGGTGCGCGAACCCTACCCCGAACTCATCGTGCTCGACTGGATGATGCCGGGCGGCAGTGGCATCCAGTTTATCAAGCAGCTCAAGCAGGATGAGGTGACGCGCCAGATCCCGGTGGTGATGCTCACCGCTCGCGGTGAAGAGGAGGACAAGGTGCGTGGTCTGGAGGCCGGTGCCGACGACTACATTACCAAGCCGTTCTCGCCCAAGGAGTTGACCGCTCGCCTCCATGCGGTGATGCGCCGCGTGTCGCCCACCTCGGTGGACGAGGTGATCGAGGTGCAGGGGCTGAAACTCGATCCTGTCTCCCACCGGGTCAGTGCCGAAGAGAAGGCGCTCGACATGGGGCCGACCGAATTCAAGCTGCTTCACTTCTTCATGACTCACCCCGAGCGGGTCTACAGCCGTGAACAGCTGCTCAATAATGTCTGGGGTACCAATGTGTACGTCGAGGACAGAACCGTGGATGTGCATATTCGTCGCCTGCGCAAGGCGATTGAAGATACAGGGCACGACAGATTGATCCAGACGGTGCGTGGAGCCGGATACCGCTTCTCAACCCGTCTCTAGAGGCAGTTATGTTGCAACCTTACGCCTGGCGGCGACAGTTGTGGCGAATGGCGTTTTTTTACGCCCCCTTCGCATTGGTTGGCTGGTTGATTGATCATCTTGCCCTCTGCCTGTTGGTGGCGGCCGTGTTGCATCTGGGCTGGCACTATCGCTTCCAGAAGCGGCTCTCTGACTGGTTGTGGCACGACCGTAGCCTGGTGCCCCCCAGCGGCAATGGCAGCTGGGAGTACATCTTCAACGGTATCTACAAGCTGCAGCAGCGTCACCGCGCCCGTCGCCGCGAGCTGGCGGGGCTGATCCGCCGCTTCCGGGAGGGGGCCGAGGCGCTGCCCGATGCCGCCGTGGTGTTTCGCACCGATGGCAGCATCCTCTGGTGCAACCGGCTGGCGGAGCAACTGCTCGGTTTTCGCTGGCCGGAGGATGCCGGCCAGCATATCGGCAACCTCATTCGCAATCCGGCCTTTAACGCCTATCTGGGCAAGGGAGCGTATGACGAGCCCCTCGAGATGCACTCCCCGGTCAACGAGGAGAAGTTTCTCGAGTTTCGGATCATGCCCTACGCCTCGGATCAGGCGATGCTGGTGGTGCGGGATGTCACCCGCTTGCGCAGTCTCGAGAAGACCCGCAAGCACTTTGTCTCCAACGTCTCCCACGAGCTCCGCACCCCGCTGACCGTGCTCAAGGGCTATCTGGAGATGACCGAGGAGCCGCCCCCGCCCGCCATGTGGGCCAAGGCGCATCGGGTGATGATGGAGCAGACCATCCGGATGGATAATCTGGTCAATCAGCTGCTCACCCTCTCCCGTATCGAGGCGGCTCCGACCGTGGATCTCTCCCATCTGGTGGACATGCCTGCCATGCTGGGGCTGCTGGAGCAGGAGGCGCGAGCTCTCTCGGGCGAACGGGCCCACCAGCTCGAATTTGTGGTGCAGCCCAATCTTCTGGTGCGCGGGGATCAGGAGCAGCTGCGCAGTGCTGTCTCCAACCTGGTCTACAACGCCATTCACTACACCCCGGCGGGGCGAAAAATTACCGTGGAGTGGCGCAAGCAGGGGGCGATGGCGCTGTTTGCCGTGAGCGATGAAGGGGAGGGGATTGCCCCCGAGCATCTGGCACGGCTGACCGAGCGGTTCTATCGGGTCGACAAGGCACGCTCGCGCCATACCGGCGGCTCAGGCTTGGGCCTTGCCATCGTCAAGCATGCCCTCAGTCATCACGACTGCCAGCTCGATATCGAGAGCCGGGTCGGCCTTGGCAGCCGCTTCAGCTTTCTCATCCCGAGCCGGATGGTGGTGATTAAATAGTCTTTTATGGCAATGAGTTAGCTGCAAAAAGAGGGCCTTTGAACGGGCCCTCTTTTCATTTGTTCAAATCTGTCGCCATGTCATTAAAGTGTCACATTAAATCCATAAATTTGTCACTGCCAGGTCAGATACTGGCGCCGTCTTAAGAACGGACCTTCTGTAACTTTGGAGAGATTGGATGAAACTCAACAAACTGGCTGGTGTAATCGGATTCACCGCAGCAACCCTGTTTTCTGTCAGCGCCCTGGCTGCCGGTGTGGATAAAGACCTGCCGGATTACACACCGACCAGCGGCATTTCGGGCAACCTGTCCTCTGTCGGCTCTGACACCCTGGCCAACATGATGACCCTGTGGGCCGAAGAATTTAAGCGCTTGTACCCCAACGTCAACGTGCAGATCCAGGCCGCCGGTTCTTCTACCGCCCCGACTGCCCTGACCGAAGGTGTTGCCCAGTTCGGCCCGATGAGCCGTGCCATGAAGGCCGGTGAAGAGGAAGCATTCGAGAAGCGTTACGGCTACAAGCCGACTGCCATCCGCGTTGCAGTCGATGCCCTGGCGGTGTTCGTCAACAAGGACAACCCCATCAAGGGGCTGACCATGCCGCAGATCGACGCCATCTTCTCCAGCACCCTCAAGTGCGGCGAAGCCAAGGCTGCCACCAAGTGGTCTGATCTGGGTCTGGACGGCAACTGGTCCTCTAAGGATCTGCAACTGTTCGGTCGCAACTCCGTATCCGGTACCTACGGTTACTTCAAGGAGCACGCCCTGTGTAACGGCGACTTCAAGAGCGGCGTGAACGAGCAGCCGGGTTCTGCCTCCGTGGTGCAGTCTGTCTCTGCCTCCCTGAACGGCATCGGCTACTCCGGTATCGGTTATGTCACCTCCGGCGTGCGTGCAGTACCGCTCTCCAAGGATGGCAAGACCTTCATCGAAGCGACCTCCGATAACGCCATCACCGGCAAGTATCCGCTGTCACGCTTCCTGTACGTTTACGTGAACAAGCATCCGAACAAGCCGCTCTCCCCGATGGAGCAAGAGTTCGTCAAGATGATGCTCTCCAAAGCAGGCCAGAACATCGTTGCCAAAGATGGCTACGTGCCGGTGCCGGCCAAGGTGGTACAGGCTGACCTGAAAAAGCTGGGTATCATGTAACTGGCTGCAGTCAGCATGCCCTGATAAAACGAGCCCCAAGCGGGCTCGTTTTGTTTTTGGCGACTGTCAGTTTTGTTAATAGCGCTGGATGGATATTTTTCCGCCAGCCGGGGGCTGGCTCCCTTGCTTAGCCGGGCGGCATTTCCGAGAATAGGGCAACGTTATGGCAAAGGATCCCTTCATGATTGCGTCCCTCACCAAGTTTGGCCTGGTAGCCCTCTGTAGTTCCCTGCTGGTCGCCTGCGCCCAGTCGCCGACCGGCCGCAGCCAGATGCTGCTCTACTCTCCCCAGCAGATGAACCAGCTGGGCGCCGACTCCTTCGAACAGATGAAAAAGCAGGAGAAGGTGAGCAAGGATGCCAAACTCAACGCCTATGTCTCCTGTGTCGCCAAGGCGGTGACCGCCCAGGTGCCGGCCAGCTATGGCATCACCAATTGGGAAGTGGTGGTGTTTGACTCCAAACAGGTCAACGCCTTCGCCCTGCCCGGCGGCAAGATTGGTGTCTACAGCGGTCTGCTCAAGGTGGCCAAGAATCAGGATCAGCTGGCGACCGTCATCGGTCACGAGCTGACTCACGTACTGGCCCAGCACTCCAACGAACGACTCTCGCGCAGCCAGCTGGCGGGGATTGGTCTGGCGGCTGCGGACATTGCCATGGGCACCAGCGAGTATCGCGGCGCCACCATGGCCGCCCTTGGCCTCGGGGTCGAGGTGGGGGTGATGTTGCCCTATGGCCGAACTCAGGAGAGCGAAGCGGATCGGCTCGGACTTGAGCTGATGGCGCGTGCCGGGTTCAATCCGGCCGAGGCAATCCCCCTGTGGCAAAACATGAGTGCCGCCGCCGGTGGCAACACGCCGCCGCAACTGCTCTCCACCCACCCGAGCAACGAGAACCGGATCGCCGAGTTGCAGGCGCAACAGGCGCAAGTGCTGCCGCTCTATGAGCAGGCCCGCGCCAACGGTCTGGTGCCCCAATGCAAGGCATAAGCCTGCGCATGGCGCGCAGCGACGATGCCGCCGCCATGACGGTGATGCAGCGAGCCAGTTGGCTCGCTGCCTATGGCCAGGTGCTTGGTGCCGACCTGCTGGAGCAGCTGGACGTTACCGCCCATCTGCAGATCTGGCAGAGCCGTCTGGCCGAGCCGGGCCCAAGGCCCATGCTGCTTTGTCTCGATGAGGTAGTGATAGGCCTGCTCTACTGGCAACCACAGCAGGAAGCGGAGCAGAGCAGCGCCCTGATCCGCGCTTTTTACCTCCATCCCGACCACTGGCGACAAGGCTATGGCAAACGGCTGTGGCAGGCGGTGGCGATGCAGATGCGCCGCGCCGGTTGCCATAGCGTCAAATTGTGGCTGCTCGATGGCAACCACATTGGCGAGGGGTTCTACCTGCGCCGCGGCTTTGTCTTTGATGGCGAAGAGCGCACCCTGATAAGCCTCGGGCAGCCCTGCCTGCAGCGACAAATGAGCCGTTTGCTCTGATCACTCTCCCGTTTTTCGCCTTTGGTCACTTTATTTTTTTTGCGAATTAATACAATGTCCCCCTTGAAACAGAGTTGGATAAACACGGGCTGACAAGGGAGTGCTGGCATGTATTACGGCTTTGATATCGGTGGCACCAAGATCGCCTTCGCGGTCTATGACGGTGCATTGAACCTCTGCCACGAGGAGCGCATGAGTACCCCGGGCAACGATTACGAGGGGCTGCAGCAGCTGATCCGCTCCCGGGTCGAGCAGGCGGATGCCCGCTTCGGCGCACGGGGCTCGGTCGGCATTGGTTTCCCCGGTGTCATCAACAGCCAGGATCACAGCATAGTGGCGGCCAATCTGCCCTCCATCAATGGTCGCCATCTGGGCGCAGATCTGGCCGAACTGCTGGAGCGGCCGGTCAAGGTAGATAACGACGCCAACTGCTTCCTCTGGTCCGAAGTGCATCAAGGGGCAGCCGACGGCGCAGGCAGTGCGCTCGGCGTCACCATCGGCACCGGTATCGGCGGCGCCGTCTATCTGGCGGGCAAGCTTATTCAGGGGCGCAACTGGCTGGCTGGTGAGATTGGTCACTACCCCTTGCCCGCGACCATGCTGATGAAGTACCCCGAGTTGCCCCGTCCCCGTTGCGGCTGCGGCCGTCTGGTCTGTTTTGAAACCTATGCCTCCGGCACCGGTCTGGAGCGTCTCTATCACCATTTCCATGGCCAGCGCGCCACGGGTCACCAGATTGTGGGGCGCTTCGAGGCCCATGAACCCCATGCGGTCGAGACGGTCGACTGCTGGCTGGAGATCATGGCCGCCGGGCTTGCCACCGCCATTTCGGTGATTGATCCCGAGGCGGTGGTGTTGGGGGGCGGCCTGAGCGGCCTGCCCGCCCTCTATGAACAGCTGCCGCTGCGTCTGCCCGGTCACTTGCTGCCTGGGGTCGCCCTGCCCGAGATCCGCCAGGCCCGCTTCGGTGGTGCCGGTGGTGTGCGCGGCGCAGCCTTGCTCAATCTATGAGATCAGATGTGGGGTCTGATCTCCCCGAAAAAGGAGTCCTCATGACCCGTCTTGAAATCTGTATCGACAACCTGGAATCCCTCTTCACCGCCCAGCAATCCGGGGCGGATCGCATCGAGCTCTGCTCTGCGCTGGGTCTCGGTGGTCTGACCCCCTCCTACGGTTTTATGCAGCAGGCGGCCCGCCATGCCACCGTGCCGGTTTATGCCATGATCCGCCCGCGCGCCGGGGATTTTTGCTTTAACGACGGCGAGTTCGAGATGATGCTGCAAGATATCGCGGCGGCAAGCGCTGCGGGGCTGCAAGGGGTGGTGGTCGGTCTGCTGGATGAGGAGGGGCGGGTGCCTGCCGCCAAGCTCAAACAGCTGGTGGATGCAGCAGGATCGTTGGGGGTCACCTTCCATCGCGCCATCGACCTCTCCTCCGACTGGCGTCTGGATCTGGAGACCATAGTCGCGGCCGGCTGCGAGCGTATTCTGAGCTCGGGCCACGCCGCAACCGCGCTGGCTGGGCTCGAGACCCTGCAGGAGATGCAGCAGGCGCTGGCGGGACGTGCCAGCCTGATGCCGGGCGCCGGGGTCAATGCCGACAACGCGCGTACCATCATCGAGTTCACTGGGGTGAGCGAAGTGCATATGTCCGGCATGGGCTGGCGCGGTGGCATGGTGCCGCACGGAGTGAATATGGGCACTTCGGATGATGGTCGGGTCAATATCACCGATGGCGCCAAGGTGGCTGCGGTCAGAGCCTTGCTGGATCGCGGTTAAGCAGATCGCCGCCGTTGGGCGGCGTTCATCCGCATCTTGTGTGAAGTTCCTCCCACTGACGGGGAAATCAGGGGCGCCCCCGGCAGCACCCCGGCCAAAAGTCTGATATTATCCCGCCTCTTTACTACATGGATCTGGAGCAACATCTCAATGTCCCAATACGACTCTATCGAACAGAAGGCCAGCTATGGCATCGGCCGCAACATGGGTGATCAGCTGGCGCAGCAAGCTTTCGCCGGTCTGGATATCCCGGCCCTGCAACAAGGTCTGGCAGATGCCCTGAATGGTCTGGAGTTCGCGGTCAGCCGTGACGATATCAATGATGCCTTCCAGGTCATCACTGCGCGTATGCAAGAAGAGCAGGAAGCCGCCGCCAAGGCCGCCGCTGCTGACGGCGAAGCCTTCCTGGCTGATAACGCCAAGCGCACTGAAGTGAAGGTGACCGACTCCGGTCTGCAGTACGAAGTGCTGGTAGAAGGCAACGGTGCCGTTCCGGTAGCCGGTCAGTCCGTGCGTGTGCACTACCACGGTACCTTCACCCACGGTGGCGTATTCGACAGCTCCGTCGCTCGCGGCCAGCCGGCTGAATTCCCGGTGACCGGCGTGATCGCTGGCTGGGTTGAAGCGCTGCAGCTGATGCCGGTTGGTTCCAAATGGAAGCTATACATCCCCCACGATCTGGCCTACGGTGCCCGTGGCGCGGGCTCCATCCCGCCTTACTCTGCACTGGTATTTGAAGTCGAGCTGCTGGACATCCTGTGATCCTGCTGGCTTGATGCAAACGGCGACCCTCGGGTCGCCGTTTGTTTTTGGGCTATGTGATAGACAGCATTTGTCGCGACCAGCGGGCTGGAGAGCAGAAAAGGGCTGCACTTTTGCGCCATTGACTGGTTTTTTCAGAAACGGGAACAGGCATACTGCGACTCATTAGAGAGGATAAGGAGAACCCGATGAGCAAGAAGATGAAGAAAGTAGCGGGGCTTGCGCTGTTGCTGCTGAGCATTCCGGCCAGTGCTGATGCCATGCGCTGCAAGAACGCCCTGATCACCGAGGGAGACACCACCGCCGAGATGCTGCTCAAGTGCGGTGAGCCGATGTTGCGTGAAGAGCTCAACCGCAACGAGGAGAACCAGTTTGGCAACATGGTGCAGGTCAAATATGGTGAACGCTGGACCTACAACTTCGGCAAGAACGAGTTCATGCGCTTTGTGACGGTGCGCAACGGCATCATTACCGATATCGAAAACGGCCCGCGCGGCCAGTAGCCGGCGGGCAAAGCATGGATGCACAACAGACAGTAGGGCAAGACCCTTTGACTCACATGTCCGGCAAGGGGTCGCGGTGACCAAGTTGTCTGACCGCCAGATTGATCTGGCGAGCCAGTCTTAGCCGCTGGCGGCAGGTCAGGCCATGGAGGCTGATCCTGCCCGCGTTGAATTCAAATGTCCCCAGCGACTCGATGGCAAAATAGCCTCGATGAAAGCTCTTGATGTAGCGAGCGATCTGCCGTGGGGATAACTGCTTGAATACCTTCATCACACGGTTCCCTGATTGCCTGGACAGGGCACACTATGGTGTCGGTCGATGACACTGATATGACGGTTTATAAAGATTTGCATGAATCCTTATTTTGCCAGTGAGCTCGGCAAATTGACGTCATCATCGAAAAAGTTGTGCCATGGCAAACCACTGCACCGATATACTGCGGGCTTGAATGGAACAAACGAAAGGGCCTGTGCGTGGAATGGGTTGATGTGGTGGACGAGGATAACCGGGTGATTGGCGTGGCCGAGCGAGCCAAGGTGCGGCGGGAGAATCTCTGCCATCGCGCCAGCTATATTCTGGTGCTCGACGACGCGGATCGGATCCTGGTGCAGCGACGCACCCTCAGCAAGGATTTCTGCCCCGGCATGCTGGATGCCTGCGCTGGTGGCGTGGTCACCACCGGTGAGGAGATGGAGCGCTCCGCCCGGCGCGAGCTGGCCGAAGAGCTGGGGATTATGGATGTTCCTCTGCAGGGCTTTGGCAGCTTTTATGCGGAAGGGGAGGGCTACCGGGTCTGGGGCGGCCTCTTCAGTTGCCGTTATCAGGGGCCGCTGCAGTTGCAGGCCGAAGAGGTGAGCGCGGTGCACTGGATGAGCCTGGCCGAGATTGCCGAGCGCGCCAGCGAATTTACCCCCGACTCCCTGCTCGCCATCGCCACCTGGCAGGCGAGACGCTGACCAACTTCATATATCCTCTTCTCCAGAGACAAGACGGGCAGCCTGATGGCTGCCCGTCTGCCTTTGTGCATTTAGTTGGTCTGCTACACCAGCTTGAGGCGTCGGTTGGTGCGCCCGCAAGCGCTCGGTTTGGCGAGCCAGTGCCCTTGCCAGTCGGTGGCGAGGCGCAGCAGCGGATATTCCAGATCGAGCCGGGTCACCACCAGCTGGCCCGTTTCATCTCCACTCACGGGATTGCCGCTGGCGGGATCGATGATTTCGACGATGCAGCTCTCGTTGACGATAAAGCCCTGACCGGGCTGACTCTCGTAGGCCACCACCCCCACATCCTGCCACACCAGACAGTTGAGGGCCGCAATGCCGTGAATGGCGCGCAGTGGCGCGGTTTCAGGATGGGTTGCTTCGCACAATAGGGCGCGGCGCAGCGAGTCGCTCGGGATCTCCGCCGCTTCGGCCGCTTCCAGCAGGTCGAGCAGGGTCACCAGCGGGCCGACATAGCCGGTGGGTTGATAGCGCAACAGAGCCTCCAGCTGGCGCTGGGTATCGTGGGGCCCGCAAGGCACCACTGGAGCCCCAAGTTGGCGGGCGCCGTTATCGAAGATAAAGGCGGTGGGGCCAGCGTGATAGTCGTGGCCGTTGAGCATCACTTCCCCTGCCTTGAAACCGGCGGCAAACAGCGCCCGGGCGGCGCCCCACCAGTCTGCCCCGGCATATTCGGGGATTGCCAGCTGGCCCAGACAGGAGAAGACCCGCAGCGCCTGACTGGCGGGGCGGCCGGTGAGACCGGCAAAGGGGGGATGAGCCTGCTGGGCGGCAAAGAGTTCTTTGCTGTCGAGCAGTGGCAGGGTGGCCAGCTCTGCCAGATCCTCGATGCGGCACTGGCGATAGGCGCTGGAGTAACCGGCGCAATATTGACTGACATGGGTAAGCTGATGATTGAGCTGGTCCAGTTGCTGCTGTTCGCGCATGGCGGGGGGACGAATTTCCAGACCATCGTAATAGTGTTGCATGGGGCCTCCTGGCGCCGTGAAACCAGCTCAAGAGTAGTCTGCCCAAGGGGAAAATGCCTGCCGCTATCCATGGTCAGGCTCAGAGCCGCTGTTAGGCGGCATCGTCACTCTGGGATAAACTGGCGACTTCCCATCACGACTCAGGACGAGAAATCATGATTGCTGTAGGACAACCCCTGCCTGCGGGCGAATTTACCTTTATCACCGCCGAGGGCAAGCAGCTGCGGGATAGCCAGACGCTGTTCGCCGGTAAAAAAGTGGTGCTGTTTGCAGTGCCTGGTGCCTTTACTCCCACCTGCTCCAATGCTCATCTGCCCGGCTATGTGGTGCTGGCCGATCAGTTTATGGCCAAAGGGGTGGATGCCATCTGCTGTCTGTCGGTCAACGACGCCTTCGTGATGCGAGCCTGGCAGACGGCCCAGAATGCCGAGGCGATCACCATGCTGGCGGATGGCGATGGCAGCTGGACCTGGGCGCTGGGTCTGGCCAAGGATACCGGCGCCTTTGGCGGCATCCGCGCCCAGCGCTTTGCGTTGATCGCCAACGATGGAGTGGTCGAGCAGCTGTTTGTTGAGGAGCCGGGCAAGTTCGAGGTCTCCGATGCCGCGAGCCTGCTGGCTGCACTGTGAAATGTTAATCAAGGTTTGATTTCCCCTTGAAATGGGAGGTGGCACAGCTACACTGGCGCCACTTTCCCATGGTGCCTGCCCGTTCGGGCTGGCGCTTCGTTGCAGATAACAAGAGATGAAGATCCTATGACCCTGGCTTTTGTTGCCCTGATTGCCGGACTGGCGCTGCTGGTCTGGAGTGCAGACAAGTTTGTCGACGGTGCCGCCGCCACTGCCCGTTATGCGGGGATGCCGCCGCTGCTGATCGGCATGGTGATCATCGGTTTTGGTACCTCGGCCCCGGAGATGGTGGTCTCGGCACTGGCGGCGTCCCAGGGCAATCCCGGGTTGGCGCTTGGTAATGCCTATGGCTCCAACATCACCAATATCGCGCTGATCCTGGGTCTGACGGCACTGATCAGCCCTATCGCGGTGGCCTCTCAGGTAGTACGCAAGGAGATCCCTATTCTGCTCGGTATTACCCTGCTCTCCGGCGCACTGCTGATCGATGGTCATCTGGGCCGGATGGATGCGGTCATTCTGGGGGCCGTCTTCGTTGCCCTGATGGGCTGGTCCATCTGGGCTGGCATGAATGGCAAGGGAGATGCGCTGGATACCGAGACCGCCGAGGATATCGAGAGCGAGGGGATGTCCCTCAAGAGCGCCATCTTCTGGCTGGTAGTCGGGCTGGTGCTGCTGATTGGCGCTTCCCGCCTGTTGGTCTGGGGGGCGGTAACCATCGCTCAGGCGCTTGGTATCAGCGATCTGGTGATTGGTCTCACCATAGTCGCGGTGGGAACCTCCCTGCCGGAGCTGGCCTCGTCGCTGATCGCCATTCGCAAGAACGAGCATGATCTGGCCCTTGGCAACGTGCTCGGCTCCAACCTGTTCAACACCCTGGCGGTGGTGGGGATTGCGGCGGGCATCCACCCGCTCGATGTGGCGCCGGAGGTGCTCACCCGTGACTGGAGCATCATGATGGGGCTGACCCTGCTGCTGCTGGTGATGTGTCTGGGCCGCAAGGGGCAGGGCCGTATCAACCGGTTGGAGGGGGGCGTGCTGCTCACCTGCTTCGTCGCCTACACCGGCTGGCTGCTGACCAGTCAGTTTATCTGATAGGGGTTGGTGAAATGAGAGAGGGGGAAGCTCAAGCTTCCCCCTCTTGTTTTTGCCCAGTGAACCTGTTGGCGAGCGGTGTGCTCAGGCTACTGCCACCAGCTTCTGCCCTTTCTGGCTGCTGTCCAGAATGAGGATGCTGGCCTTGGGGAAGAAGTTGAAGGTGGAGGCGGAGGCCCAGGTGTAGGCGCCCATCACCTTGCCAACCACCAACTCGCCGATAGCCAGGTCCGGCAGCATGATGCCATCGCGGATCACATCCACGCTGTCGCAGGTGGGGCCGGAGAGCACCGAGTTGTGCTGCTCGCCACTGGCATAAGGCGTGCTCACCGGATAGGTGACGTGGTCATAGAGCTGGCCGTTGTAGCTGCCGTAGAGGCCGTCATCCAGGTAGTACCAGATCTTGTCGCCGCGGTGGGCCTTGCCCATTACGCTGGATACCGAAGTCATAGCCGGTGCGCTGATAAAGCGGCCCGGTTCGGCAATCTTCTGCACGGTAGCGGGCAACTTGGCCAGCGCTTCGCGGATCGGGGCGCAGAAGCCGTCGATATCGAACTCGCCCCCTTCATAATCCACCGGGAAACCGCCGCCGATATCCAGCACCCAGGGCTTGAGCCCGAGCGCCCAGGCCTGCTCCATGATCTCGCGGCAGGCGTCGATGGCCTGCACATGGCGACGGGCATGAGGCACCTGGGAGCCGACGTGGAACGACAGCCCCATCACCTTGATCCCCTTGGCGTGGGCCAGTTGCAACAGCGGCAGCGCCTGCTCCGGAGTGCAGCCGAACTTCTTGGAGAGATCGACCTTGGTCTCGGGGTTGGGGAAGCTGACCCGCAGCAGCAGTTTCACTTCGTCCTTGTAGGGAATGAACTTCTCCAGCTCCAGCGGGTTGTCGTAGACAAACACGGTGCAGCCGAACTCCAGCGCGTAACGGATATCGCTGTCGCGCTTGATGGGATGGGTATGAATGCAACGTCCCGGGCGAACCCCCTGACTGCGCACCAGATCCACTTCGCCATTGGTGGCCAGATCGAAACAGGCCCCCTCTTCCTTCAAGACAGAGACCACCGCCTCATGGGGCAGGGGTTTGAGTGCATAGTGCAATCGTACATCGGGCAGGGCGGCGGCCAGGGCCCGATATTGTTTGCGGACGGCTGCCTTGTCGAGCAGCAGCAGGGGGGAGCCGAATTGTTCAACCAGCTGACGGTAATCTTGTGCGACCACATCTTTTGCAACCAGGGCGTCGTTCATTCTCTTTTGAAAGTCCTTAGGGGGCGTGATATGCCCAAGCCATATGCGATTGAACCGGCGACGGCCGGGTCAGGCGAGCGGTCCGGTGGGACCAACCGAACACAGTGCATAAATTGACGACAAAGTGCTTGGTTATGCAGCGGATTATCTGCTTATTGATTCTGTGTGCAAGCATTTTGATTGGATATGTCGGCAAGATTTTCTTGGCGAAACGAGAGGGATCACTGTTCTCTATCCGCTATTTTCCCGTTTGGGCCACATTTGATCCGTGAGAGCCTAACTTGTTGATAGTTAACTAACATTTAACATTCTTGCCGCGGTTCTGGCGGTCACTAAAAAAATATAAATGGGGGCGGCCAAGTGCGAGACAGCTCACATTTTTTGGATTAACATGCCGACTTCCTAATCCAAACTAGTTCGGATGAAGGTAGCAGGAGAGCGATGGGCAACCATCCACCGAAGAAGTGAATCTTTCAGGTACCGGGCAACCGGTGTGGACTGCTACTGGACGATACTCTGGAGAGACCCGTTAAATCGGGCGCCGAAGGAGCAAGGCACCATGACTACCCGCAAGGGCAGGTTGGCGCCGGAAACTCTCAGGCAAAAGGACAGAGGGGATGGGATGGTTGTACCTGGGCTTGGCCCGCATCCGATCGCCTCTGGCCGGTCGCGACACCTATGGGAAGATCATCCTTCTCCTCCTTAATTTCTGTTTCTTAAGGAGGATGCATGTCATCAATTCAATCGGCGTTAACCGCCATCGATAGCTTTATCTGGGGGCCACCCCTGCTGATCCTGCTGGTCGGGACCGGTATCTATCTCACCCTGCGTCTGGGTCTGCTTCAGGTGGTGCGCTTGCCGCTCGCTCTGCGGCTGGTCTTTGGTCGCGATCAGGGGCAGGGCAAGCAGGGGGATGTCTCCAGCTTCGGCGCCCTCTGTACCGCTCTCTCTGCCACCATCGGTACCGGCAACATCGTAGGGGTGGCTACCGCCATCAAGCTCGGCGGCCCCGGTGCCCTGTTCTGGATGTGGATGGCGGCGCTGTTCGGCATGGCCACCAAGTACGCCGAGTGTCTGCTGGCGGTCAAATACCGCGAGCAGGATGCCAACGGCCAGATGGCGGGTGGCCCCATGTACTATCTGGAGAAGGGGCTCGGCTCCAAGCCGCTGGCCAAGTTGTTTGCCCTGTTCGGCATCGGCGTGGCTTTCTTCGGGATCGGTACCTTCCCGCAGGTCAATGCCATCTCCGACGCCATGAGCCTCTCCTTCTCGGTGCCCCGTGAAGCGACCGCCGTGGTGCTGACCCTGATCGTGGCGCTGGTGACCCTGGGAGGGATCAAGTCCATCTCCAGCGTGTCGAGCAAGGTGGTGCCCTTCATGGCCATCTTCTACATCGTCGCCTGTCTGGGTGTGCTGGTGAACAACGCCAGCGCCCTGCCCGATGCCGTCATGCTGGTGATCGAGAGTGCCTTCACCGGCCATGCGGCGACCGGCGGCTTCGTTGGGGCCAGCATCATGTTGGCCATTCAGTCCGGGGTAGCGCGCGGGGTCTTCTCCAACGAGTCAGGGTTGGGCTCGGCACCCATCGCAGCGGCGGCGGCCAAGACCGATTCCTGCGTGGAGCAGGGGCTGGTCTCCATGACAGGTACCTTCATCGACACCATCATCATCTGCACCATGACCGGCCTGACCCTGGTGGTGACCGGCGTGTGGAGCGGCGATGCAAGCGGCGCGGCCATGACCAGTCTGGCTTTTGCCCAGGGGCTGGATGCCCATGTCGGCCAGTATCTGGTGAGCATCGGCCTGCTGTTCTTCGCCTTTACCACCATCCTTGGCTGGAACTACTACGGCGAGCGCTGCACCGAATACCTGTTCGGGGTTAAGGCAATCAAGCCCTATCGTCTGGTCTATCTGGCGCTGGTGGCGAGCGGTGCTTTCCTCCATCTGGACATGATTTGGCTGCTGGCCGATATCGTTAACGGCCTGATGGCGGTGCCCAACCTCATCGGCCTGATTGGCCTGCGCCATGTGGTGATCGCCGAGACCCGCGCCTACTTTAGCCGGGATCTGGATAGCGAAGCCGAGCCGGAGCCGCAGACGGCCTGAACGCCTCAGCCCGTTTCACGCTCCCCTTGAAAAGAACAAGCCACGACTCCGGTCGTGGCTTTTTGTGCGCCGTGTCTCTGGATGGGGACTTTCCCTCTCCCTTCGGGATAAGGTCAGAATGAGGGGGATAGCCCCTCGCTCAGCAGGCTATCCAGACGAGCTCGCACCTTATCCACCAGTGCCTGATCGCTACCGCGCCAATCGATGCAGCTTGCCAGCGTAATGGAGGTTCCCGCCATAAAACGCAGCTCGCCGCCCGCCAGCTCGTAGAAGCGGCTCGCCATTCTGGTTCCCTCATCCACATCACCCGCCACCAGCAGCATGGCTTGTGCCAGCACGGCGCCCTGGTGATCCTGTCCCGGCGCCAGCCAGCGCTGGGCAGTGCCGGTGATCTTGCGTCCCCCGATCACCAGATTGTACTGACCATCGCAAAAGGATCCGGGCACAAAGTCATAGCTTCCCTCAAGTCCGTACTCCGCCAATAGGGTCAGCAGCGGGGCCCCCAGCAGCCGGTAGTAGTGGGCGAGATCTGTGGTGGTACGGGGCAGCAGCAGAGATAGGTTGAGGATCCCCGCCCCGTGGGGCACGGCGGTGCCGCCGCTGTCGCGCACATGTACCGGCCAGCCTTCAGCTGCAAGTTGCTGGCAGGCGGCTTCGTAATGGGGGAGGCGGGTATCCTTGCGGGTGACAATCAGGCATTGGGGCGCCTGCCACAGGTGAGCGCGGGGTTGTCCGTCATGGGCACAGTCGCGCAACCAGTGCTGCTCTTGCGCCAGTATCTGTGCGGGTGAAGCGGTATTGGGGAGGGGGGAGAGCAGGCGATAGGGCATGGCGGCATCCTCAAAAAAGGCTGCCCAGCACACTACCCGTGGCGACTGGCAAGGTAAAGCCCCGCAGTGCGGGGCTGTTTGCTATCGGTAGACGGTGTCTCAGGAGTGGCGCGCTTCGCGCTTGGGCAGCAGCAGGTTGAGCACGATGGCGGTAATGCCACCGGTGGCGACGCCGTAGGAGAGTACGCTCTTGGCCAGCTCCGGCAGGTGTTGCAGCACTTCCGGCACCTGTGCGACCCCCAGCCCCATGGCCAGCGACACCGCCAGGATCATCAGGGCGCGGCGATCCAGCTCCTCGCGGGCAATGATGCGCACGCCAGCGGCGGCGATGGTGCCAAACATGACGATGGTCGCTCCGCCCAGCACGGGCTCGGGGATCTGCTGTACCAGGCTGGCGACCGCCGGGAACAGGCCAAGCAGGGCCAGCATGGCGGCGATAAAGAGACCGACGTGACGGCTGGCGACGCCGGTCAGCTGAATGACGCCGTTATTCTGGGCGAAGGTGGACATGGGGAAGGTGGAGAACACCGCCGCCAGCATGGAGTTGGCACCATCGGCCAGCACGCCGCCTTTGATCCGCTCCATATAGACAGGCCCTTCCAGTGGCTCGCCGGAGATATCCGAGGTGGCGGTCATGTCGCCGATCGCTTCGAGCGCCGTCACCACGAAGATGATGGCGAGCGGCACGAACAGTTGCCAGTCAAAGCCGAGGCCGTAGTGGAGCGGAATGGGCACCATCACCAGCGGGCCGTCGAAGGTGGGGGCGCTCACTTTGCCCAGCAACAGCGCCACGGCATAGCCCGCCAGCATGGCGATCATGATGGCGGAGAGGCGCAACCAGGGGTTGCGACTGCGTTGCAGCAACACGATAAGGCCGAGCACCAGCAGGGAGAGGAAGAGGTTGGTGTGACTGGCGAAGCTGCCATCAGAGAGGGCTGCATAGCCGCCGCCCATGCTGATCAGGCCCACCTTGATCAGGGTCAGGCCGATCAGCAGCACCACTATGCCGGTCACCAGTGGGGTGATGATCCGTTTCACCAGATGGAGGAAGCGGCTCATCACCACTATGGTGAGTGCGGCAACCATCATGGTGCCAAACAATGTGCCCAACAGATCCTCGGTGGGCATGGCCGCCTGTTTGAGGGCGAGACCGGAGGCGATGATGGGGCCGAGGAAGTTGAAGCTGGTGCCCTGTACCGAGAGCAGGCCGGAACCGATGGGGCCGAAGCGGCGGGTTTGAATGAAGGAGGCGATGCCGGACATGACCAGCGACATGGAGACGATATAACGGGTGTCGGCGGCAGGGAGGCCGAGGGCATTGGCGATAATCAGGGGCGGGGTAATGATGGCGACAAACATGGCGAGCATATGCTGCAGGGCGGCGAACAGCGTCTGGGGCAGAGGCGGGACATCCTCTATGCCATAGACCAGTTCGCTATGGGCTCGCCTGGGTGGATGTGCCTCTCGATTGGCGCGTGTGACAGCAGCCTGTTCCATAAGTACCTCGAATTGTGTGGGGAGGGGGAGAAAATTGGGCGCTATTGTAGTGATTGAAATGAGGCTGACCAGCGCTAATTATGCAAAAAAAGGTTTATTTTTTGATGGGTTGAAACGTTTGCGCACTGCGATTATCATCTGTCGGTTTGTGTGACCGACCTCTCCTTTTTATTCTCCCCGCTAATGACATTTTTACCACTTTGTAGGTGTAGAATGAGCCCTCAGTATTCATCGTGGAGACTCTGGATGCTCAAGTTGTCAGAGTTCTGGAGTGCGAGGGTTCACTCCGAAGATTTTACTCGTACTCGCATGGGCTTTATGACGGTGCGGTTGCGCCTGCTGACCTGCTTGCTGATGCTTGGATTGCCCGCCTGGGCCGTGGTGGATTGGTTGACTTTGCCTGCCGTTCATTTCGAGCAGCTGTTTCAGGCCAGGATCTTCTGCACCCTGGCGCTCTCGCCACTTATTCCGCTCTCGTACCTCATCCACTTCAAGCGGGAACGGATGAAGCTGGCCCTTGGCTACCTGATGGCCGTGATGATGCTCTTCTCTCTCTTCTGCCTGAACAGCTTTGGCGCCGGACAGGAGTTGCAGGCGGGCTATGCGGCCTTTCCTTATCTGCTGATCACCCTGTTTGCCATCTTCCCCATCCCCCTCTCCCTCGGCTTGCAACTGGCAGGCGTGGTGCTGGTGACCATGTTGCTGGGCCACTGGCTGCTGGTGGGACAGAGCATCTGGAGTCAGGCCACCCTGAATCAGGTGTGGGTGCTCGGCATGTTTACCATGGCCAGTTGCTGGGTGCAGTGCGGTCAGCTCAACATGCTGCTGCGGCTCTATCGGGAATCGACCACCGATGAGCTGACCGGCATGATGAACCGCCGTCTGCTGATGAAGCAGCTGGAGCAGGCCAGAATCCGGCTGCAACTCAAGAAGAAGCCCTTTGCGGTGATGCTGCTGGATCTCGATCGCTTTAAGCGGATCAACGATATCTACGGCCATCTGGCGGGGGATGCGGTGCTCAAGGAGGTGGCGACCACCCTGGGGGAGCAGCTGGAGCCTGACATGGTGCTGGGGCGTTATGGCGGCGAAGAGTTTGCCATCCTGATGCACAACTGCGCCGATCCGGCACTGGCGAGCAAAATGGCCGAGCGGCTGCGCATTGCCGTCGAGGCGCGGCTGGTGAAGAGCCCCACCTCGGACGAATTGCTGGAGGTGACGGTGAGTATCGGGATTGCCATGGCTCGTGCCGATGACACCATCGATATTCTGATCAACCGTGCCGACGAGTGTCTCTATCAGGCCAAGATGGCGGGACGCAACTGCGTGGTGGTCGAGGGGCAGGACTGCGGAAAAACAGATGCCGCCTGAGGGCGGCATCCTGTTGGCAATGAGCTGGCGAGATCAGGCCAGCTTGTACTTGCCGGAGAGCTGCTGGGCCAGCAGCTTGAACATGTTGAAGACTGCCATGGTCTTGCCGGTCGGGGTGCCATCTTCGGCCAGGAAATACTCCCCCTTGAACACCAGAATATCCCCCTTCTGCTCCACCGAATCGGCGCGCATACCGTGGATGAAGTCTTCATGCTCTTTGATGATCTTGTTGGCCATCTCAAGCAGGGCCGTCTCGGTGATCAGCTCTTTCTGTGGTTGCATGCTCGTCTCCTTAAACGACTACTGGACAGGGAAATCGTGGATCCCTGCCTCTGATTGAAGAGGCGCCCAGCATACTGCAAACAGGGTTTTTCTGTCATTGATATGACCCCGATTTGTGGCTGTTTATCCGATCACCAGATTCTTCAACCAGCAGCGTTGGCGAATACGGCGCTGCACCAGCAACACCTTGCTGAGCTCCTCCAGCAAGACCACCGCCACCACCCAGGAGAGGGGCCAGCCGAGCAGCGTGACCGCCACCCAGGCGAGCGGGATGCCGATGCACCACATGCCGACGATGTCGATAAAGATGGTGTAGTTCACATCGCCGCCAGAGCGCAGCACTCCGATGATCCCCACCATGTTGAACACCTTGAGCAGCATCCCGAGGCACATGATGCCGAGCACCTGTCCCGCTTCCGTCATCAGCTCGGGGGGCAGGTTGCCGACCCACTGCAACAGGTTGGCTTGCAGCAGCCAGACGATGATCCCCACCAGTAGCGCGCCAATCGGTGCCAGCAGCAGGAACAGCTGGGAGTGCTGCCAGGCGACCTCGTACTCCTCGGCCCCGAGCCGGTGGCCGAGCAGGGTGGAGCAGGCCACCGCCAGTCCGAAGAAGAGGGAGATGAGGATGCTCTCCAGGGTGCCGAGGGTGGTCATGATGGCTAGCGAGTCAGTGCCAAGATGGGCATAGAGAAAGCCGTAAATTAGCATGCCGAAGGCCCATAGGCCGTCATGGAACAGCAGCGGCAGGGCGATCAGGGTAAAGCGCACCACCTCCTTGCGCTTGAAGGCGGCTAGCCAGTCTGGTGCGCGCGGGATCAGGCGTGCCTCATAATGCTTTACGTAGAGCAGCAGCAGGGCTGTCTGCAGCAGCCGGGAAATGGTGGTGCCCCAGGCCGAGCCGGCGACGCCCATCGCCTCGAAGCCGAAGTGGCCAAAGATGAGTGCGTAGTTGAGGATGACGTTGGCGATGATGGCGATAATGCCGATCCGGGTCGGCGCGGCGGCATTGCCGACCGATCGCAGGGCCGATTCCAGCGGCACCACCACGGCGGTGCAGAGGATGGTGGCGCCGGTGATCATCAAGAATTGATCCGCCAGTGCCCGCAGTGCCGGATCCTGACTGGCAAAGCCCAGCACGCTACCCGGCGATAGCACATAGATGAAGGCAAAGGGCAGGGTGACCAGCAGGGCGCCCACTATTGCCAGCGCAAGAGAGCGGCGCACCCCGGCCATCTCCCCGCGCCCGAAGTATTGTGCTGCCAATACCGAGACCCCGCCCGCGAGGCCCGCTATCACCAGCAGATTGAAGAAGAAGACCCGGTTACCCAAGCCGACCGCCGCCACAGCCGTGGTGCCAAGCTGGCTCACCATCATGATATCGATGAGGCCGAGCAGGGAGAACATCATGGATTGCAGCGAGACAGGCAGGGCCAGCCGCCACAATCGGGTCATGAACTCGCGATCGGTGGTTTGTTTTAAAATCGCTTGCCAATAATTCATAGTTGTTAACCGGGTATGAGAAAAGCAAGGTTTGTCAGGGGTATGATAGGGGCTTATGAGGCTCTTCTCACTGTGAGTAGCTCTCGGTTTTCTTGTGTAAAACTATCCTTTTGAGGTGTTATGCCATTTGCCAGCGAGTGTCTGGAGATAGCGCCAGCCTGTGAAGAGCAGATGCTGGGACGTGAAGGGCTGCCCCTGCTCGGCGAGGCGGGGATCTTCCTGACCGGCCTCTCCCGGGTGCGGGATCACTACCTCATCCGCCGCAATCGCCCCGAGTTTCACATTCTGATGGTGAGTCACGATGAGGGGGGCGCGCTGCTCACCGACGAGGGGGAGCAAGCCATTCCGGCCGGATCGCTGATTTTCCTGCCGGCCGCCGTGCCCGGTGGTCTCAAACTGATTGGCGAAAGCTGGCAGATCAGCTGGATTTTGCTCGATGACGTGCCGCGCTGGCAGCACCTACATCGCCTTGGTCACCGTATCTGGCAAGGGGATGGCGGCGATCAGCTCTACCATCTGCTCAGCCTGATGCAGGGGGAGGGGGTTCGCTCTTCGCTGCAACCTCAACTGCTCAGCCTGTTGCTGGCGCTGTTGGAGCGCACCCTGCAAGGGGAGGTACGCGGTACCCCTGAACTCAGGTTGCAGGCACTGTTTCGCCGGGTGGAGGCGCGCCTGGACGAACCCTGGAGTGTCGCCCTGCTGGCCCGACAGATGGCTTGCTCTGTACCCCATCTGCACCGGCTCTGTCAGCAAGCGTTCGGTATGGGGCCGATGGCGAGGGTGACCGAGCTCAGAATGAACAAGGCGCGCCAGCTGCTGCTCTATACCAACTGGCCACTTGGCGAGCTGGCGGCCCGGGTCGGTTACAGCGATGGGGCCAACTTTGCCAACCGCTTTCGTCGTCTGACTGGTCAGACCCCCGGCGCCTTTCGTCGACTGGGTCGCAAACCTTTTGCAACGGATGTGCAAACTCTTTGAAATTAATGAGACAAGCCCCTAGGATCGGCGGGTCCCTGCGTCTAGCTAACCGTTTAGGTACCAAGATCCATGTTTGAAGATAATAACCAGAAACGTCCTCTCTACATTCCCTACGCCGGTCCCGCCCTGCTGGAGACCCCCTTGCTCAACAAGGGCAGCGCCTTCACCAGCGAAGAGCGCAGCAACTTCAACCTCGAAGGTCTGTTACCCCAGAATATCGAGACCATCGAAGAGCAGGCCGAGCGCGCCTATCGCCAGTTCATGGCGTTTGGCAACGACATGGACAAGCACATCTATCTGCGCAACATCCAGGATACCAACGAGACACTGTTCTACCGTCTGCTGCACAACCACCTGACCGAGATGTTGCCCATCATCTACACCCCGACCGTCGGCAAGGCGTGCGAGGAGTTTTCCAACATCTATCGTCGCGCCCGTGGCCTGTTTATCTCCTATCCGGACAAGGACAGGATCGATGACATGCTGCAAAACGCCACCAAGCAGAACGTCAAGGTGATCGTGGTGACCGATGGCGAGCGGATCCTGGGTCTGGGTGACCAAGGTATCGGCGGCATGGGCATTCCCATCGGCAAGCTCTCCCTCTACACCGCCTGTGGTGGCATTTCGCCCGCCTACTGCCTGCCGGTGGTGCTGGATGTCGGCACCAACAACCAGCAACTGCTGAATGACCCCTTCTATATGGGATGGCGCAATCCGCGTATCTCGGGGGATGAGTACGCCGAGTTTGTCGATGCCTTCATTCAGGCGGTCAAGCGCCGCTGGCCCGATATCCTGCTGCAGTTTGAGGATTTCGCCCAGAACAACGCCATGCCACTGCTCAACCGCTACAAGAACGAGCTCTGCTGCTTCAACGACGATATTCAGGGCACCGCGGCGGTGACGCTGGGCAGCCTGATCGCCGCCTGCAAGGCCTCTGGCGCCAAGCTCTCCGAGAAGCGGGTTGCCTTCCTCGGTGCGGGCAGTGCCGGTTGCGGTATCGCCGAGCAGATCGTGGCACAGATGAAGGCCGAGGGGCTGACCGATGCCCAGGCCCGCAGCCGGGTATTTATGGTGGACCGCTTCGGTCTTATCACCGACAAGATCCCCAACCAGCTCGACTTCCAGCGCCGTCTCTCCCAGCCGGTGGAGCGCATCGCTGACTGGCCGGTGGGGGACAATATCTCCCTGCTGGAGGTGATGGAGCACGGCCGCCCGGACATCCTGATCGGGGTATCCGGTCAGCCGGGGCTGTTCACCGAAGAGGTGGTCAAGACCATGCACAAGCACTGTGCCCGTCCCATCATCTTCCCGCTCTCCAACCCCACCTCCCGGGTCGAGGCGACGCCGGCAGACCTCATCCGCTGGACCGACGGTCAGGCGCTGGTGGCCACCGGCAGTCCGTTTGCACCGGTGGAGCACAAGGGCAAGCGCTACGTCATCGCCCAGTGCAACAACTCCTTCATCTTCCCGGGGATCGGCCTTGGCGTCATCGCCTCCGGCGCCACCCGGGTGACCGACGCCATGTTGATGTCGGCCAGTCGCGCGCTGGCAGAGTGTTCGCCGCTGGTGAAAGGGGAGGAGGGTTCTCTGCTGCCGGATCTGGCGGATATCCATCAGGTCTCCCGCTACATCGCCAAGATGGTAGCCAAGACCGCCATGCTGCAGGGCAAGGCGGTGCAGACCCCGGACGAGGTGATCGATCAGGCCATCGACGCCAACTTCTGGCATCCGGAATATCGCCGCTACCGTCGCACCTCGTTCTGATTTCTGCGCAAAGACGCAAAGCAAAAGGGATGCCTCGGCATCCCTTTTTACTGCACGTCTGACATGGTTATCGCCTCAAGATCAACTACTCGCTGCCGCCCTGTACGCCGGTGACACGCACCTCTACCCGGCGATCCGGTCCAAGGCAGTCGATGAGCGCCGCCTTGGCCTTGATGGCATCACACTGGTTGCCGGTGACCGGATTACTCGCGCCATTGCCCTGGATGCTCACCTTGTCGGCAGGCAACCCTTTGCTGATCAGAAAGTCGGCAACGGTTTGGGCCCGAGCTTCTGACAACCTCTGATTGTTGGCATCCGAACCGATACGGTCGGTATAACCCATCACGACTGCACTGCCATCCTTGGGCTGCACGTCGACGATCTGCTGGTAGAGATCGTCCAGCGCACTCATCCCCTCCTGTTTGAGGTCCGCTTTGCCAAAGGCGAACAACACATCGGAACTGAGGTTGAAGGTCTGATCCACCACCTCCGGTTCGGCCGGTGGCGGGGGAACCACGACCGGGGCGGGCGTGGGGGCTGCTTCCTTGGGTTGGCTGCGGTTCGGGTGGATCACCAGCTCCAGCGTGGCGGTGCTGATGTCGCTGACCCAGCGCTGGGTGCCGCTGTTGGCTTTGCCGTTATCCGGATCATCGCCAACGCGCACTATGTAACGGTAGCGTGCCTGCAGATCGACCCAGTCATGGAGCCGGGCCGTCACTCCCAGACCCGCCAGCGGCGCCAGGTTGTCGTCCCCGCCATTGACCGATTCGACGTGATAGATATAGCCACCACCCTCGGCAAAGAGCGAGAACATCTCGCTGAGCGGCAGGCGGCCAATGACTGACAGCGTGGCTCCCTTGCTGTTGAAGTCATGGCCGCTGATATCCCAGTCACCGGTGGAGAGATAGCCAATCTCAGCCCCCAGATTTTCCGTGAAGTTGTAGCCGCCAAACAGGGAGAGCGCAGTCGCATCCTTGCCGACATCCTGACTGAAATCATTCAGATTGTGGGCAATGGCCCAGCCACCGCCGACCCCGGCATACCAGTCGTGAACCGGTTCCGCTTGTGCGCCTGTGCTCGCCAATGCCAATGCAATCCACACAGGTTTTACTCTTATGTTCATCGCGTATCCTCGTCGATGTTTGGTGTAGTGGGGTTGCCTGCTGGTCAAACCCCACACTTATGTATAGGTGACGGGCTGTTTTTAACCACCAAAGAGGTATGGGGGGCGACACGCCGTGAACTAGGGCGCGAGACGGGAAGAGGAAGGGGGCAATAGAGGGTTACAAAGTGGGTGAAATAAGCGGCAAGAAAAAGGAGGCCAGGTGGCCTCCTTGTTATGTCGGACTGCAGGATTACTGTTGTACTTGCTGCACGCCGGTGACGCGTACTTCTACACGGCGATCCGGTGCCAGGCAGGAGATCAGCTGAGCCTTGCCCTTGACGCTGTTGCACTGGGTACCGGTGACCGGATTGGCTTCACCGCGACCTTCGATGGCAACTTTGCCGGCCGGAAGACCTTTGCCAACCAGGAAGTCGGCCACGGTACGGGCACGCGCTTCGGAGAGTTTCAGGTTGTAGGCGTCAGAGCCGATACGGTCGGTGTAACCGACGACCACGGCGCTGCCATCTTTCGGCTGAACATCAACGATCTGCTGATACAGCGTATTCAGCGCTGCGACACCTTCTGGCTTGAGGGTGGATTTGCCAAAGGCAAACAGCACGTCAGAGCTCAGGGCGAAGTTCTTGTCGACCAGTACCGGCTCGGGAACCGGCTCAGGCGCAGGGGCGGCAACCGGGGCAACATAAGAGGTGCGGTTCGGGTGCATCACCAGCTCCAGGGTCGCGATGCTCATGTCGCTCTCCCAGGTTTTCTGCTCGTCACCCAGATTCCACAGATAGCGGTAGCGTGCTTGCACATCGATAAGGTCGGAGAGCTTGGCAGTCAGACCCAGCCCCGCCAGCGGTGCAGTGCCATTGTCGCTGTTGCCATTGCCGTTGACGTGATTGAAGTAGGCACCGCCTTCAGCAAACACCGAGAAGATGTCGCCGAGCGGCAGGCGGGCGATACCGGAGAGGGTTGCACCCTGGGTTTTGAAATCGGCACCGTCAACGCCCGCTTTACCGGCGTAGAGGTAGCCCAGTTCAGCTGCGTAGTAGTCGTTGAAGTTGTAACCGCCGAACAGGCTCAGCGCAGTGGCGTCTTTGTCTGTATCCAGACCTTGTACATCGTCAAGGTTGTGAGCATATGCCCAACCTGCACCAACACCGGTGTACCAGTCATCGGCAGCCTGAGCTGTGGTGCCTGCGGCGGCGAGCGCCAGTGCAATCAGGGTAGGAGCCATTTTGAGTTTCATCGGTTTATCCTCGTTGTGTTAGCCCATGTCGGGCAATGCACTTGTTTTTATTGCTGCGAAAAATCGCCAGCAAAGTGGATAGCGAAGGCTTTGGACTCTCATGATGCAGTGGCGTCATGGACAACAGACCGGACAAGAAGCGCTTTTTAGTGCTTATCCAATACCTTACAGGCGCAACTACTTTATGCTTTCGAGACGGGGCAGGCAAGGGCAGGGAGGCGGGAGTGAGGGATGCAAGCGAGAACTAGACAAACAAAAAGGGATGCCGCAGCATCCCTTTTTTTCGCACTATCTGAACGAGGTCAGATTATTGCTGAACTTCTTGTACGCCAGATACGCGAACTTCTACGCGACGATCCGGAGCCAGGCAGGAGATCAGTTGAGCTTTAGCGGTTACGCCGTTGCACTTGGTGCCGGTAACCGGGTTGGCTTCGCCACGACCTTCGATGGCAACTTTGCTGGCAGCCATACCTTTGCTCACCAGGAAGTTGGCAACGGTACGGGCACGGGCTTCAGACAGCTTCTGGTTGTAAGCGTCGGAACCGATACGGTCGGTGTAACCAACAACAACAGCGTTGCCATCTTTCGGCTGGAACTCAACGATTTGCTGATACAGGCCGTTCAGGGCTGCAACGCCTTCCGGCTTCAGGGTGTCTTTGCCGAAGGCAAACAGCACGTCTGAGTTCAGGGCGAAATTCTTCTCTACCACTTGCGGAGCAGGAGCCGGAGCTTCTTCAACAACCGGAGCAGCTACCGGAGCTACATAGGAAGTACGGAACGGGTGGTATACCGCTTCCAGAGTAGCGATGCTCTGGTTGGCTTTGTAACGCTCACCGTTGGCGTGCAGGTCAGCCACGTCCCACATGTAGCGGTAGCGAGCTTGCAGATCCAGCGCGTCATTTACCTTGTAAGTCACACCAGCACCGGCCAGCGGGGAAACTTTAGTGTCGCTGGTGCCCAGACCATCGGTGTGACCCCAGTAGGCGCCGCCTTCAGCGAACAGGGAGAAGTCGTTGCCAACCGGCATACGGGCGATACCGGACAGGGTGGCACCCTGGCTTTCGTAACGGTTGCCGTTGGTGTTGCCACGACCGGTGTACTGGTAGCCCAGTTCGGTACCGAAGTTTTCGGTGAAGTTGTAACCCATGAAGGCGTTGGCAGCAGCCGCGTCTTCCTGGCCTACATTGGTGCTTTCCAGCTTGTTCAGGCCGTTGAAGTGAGTAGCACCGACACCGGCACCGAAGTAGATGTCGTCAGCGGCGTGAGCAGCGGTAGCACCCAGAGCAGCCATGGCGATGGCGATCATGGAAGGAGCCATTTTCATCATAAAAAAATCCTCGTTGAGATCGCACGTTATTCACGTGCTTCACACTTTGTAATTTATGTAAGCTGCAGGCTCCGCCGTACGGCTGGCGTCGAGTCTGGCAGATGACCCGGTATAACCGGGTTGCACACTCTCCTGGTGTGTCGAGTGCGCTGGCATGGCACGCAATGCGTGAGAAACCACTGCCAGGCAACTGATGTCATTCCGATGACGAGGCGCACTCTATGCCGATTTTAAAACATGATCAAGCTCACAAATGAGCCTTGTGGCAAATTGTGTCGTGCCCTTAACTGGCTGTTTATTTTGATTAATTAGTGATCCAGATAGGCCCTGTGCAGTTTCTTCTCCAGCTTCATATAAGCCTGAACCCAGTCGCTATGCGGGCTGGCAGGATTCGCTCTGGCGGCAAAGACCGCAAGGTAATCTGCCTGGGTTGCGCTCTGCAGCAGGGGGGTAAATGTCATCAAGAAATGTCGGGCCAGATAGGGGTCAAGGGGCCAGATGTTGAGGATGGCGCGAGCCACAGGCTGAACCGCAGCTGAACAGATGAAGTGGCGGTGTCCCGCCTCCAGCCAGTCGGCCATCTCGCACATGCCCGATTCGGGCACCAGACCACCATCACCTTGAGTGGTTGCCAGAGCAATCGCCTGACCATTTACCGTGACGAGCTGCTCATTGTTATGCAGGGTGCCGTCGTGGCTGCGCAAGGCCAGGTCCGGGCACGCCTGTTCAAGAAACAGGCTGCAGCTCTCCGGCAGGGCGGCCAGCAGTTCGCTGGCGTGGCTGGACATCAAGGCCGGAAGCCAGAATGCTTCGGCGCGATATTGTTCACCTTGCAGGCGCTGTTGTGCCAGTTCTTCTGTGCTGGATACGGGGTGCAGGCGAGAGATAATGCCGGGAAACGCCATACTTATTCCTCTTAATGGGTATCCGGCGGATTATACGAGTTATTGGGGGGGCCACAATAAAGGTTTCTTTTCGAGACTGTTTACCTGAGGCGGCTGAGCGATTACCATCCCCCCTTGAAGGCAAGGGTTGTCGCCGAAAGGCGCTCATAAGATAGAGGCTCGACCATAACGAGTCCGAACAAAACTGATACACTTGACTACGAGTCGTCGCGAAAAATAAAAGGCGGAGTAAATCCGCCAAACGGAGTATGGAACATTATGAATTCAAATATCGTCACTGTTGGCAAGAAGATCCGTCAGATCCGTGAAGCGGTCGGTTTGAGCCGTCCGAAGTTTGCAGATTTGCTGGGTGTTCCTCCCACCACGCTGAAAAACTACGAGCTGGGTTACCGTGAAGTTGGGGGCGCCTTCCTGGTTGCCCTGGCGCACCACCCTGATCTGCACAAGTTCACCCTCTGGCTGCTGGCAGACAAGAAAGTCGCCGAAATCGGCCAGATTGGCCCGGATGACCTCGCCAAGGCGTGATCATCGATGTGAATAGAAATGCCGCCTTCGGGCGGTATTTTTTTTGGGTTGTCGATCGATATTTTGATCTAACACGCTTTGAATTACCCATGTAGGCCAACGAGAATAAGCGGCCCCGAAAAGTGGGCCCCCTGGTGGTATCTGGCCACCTGAACACTATTACATTCAGGATGATATGAGCAATCGGTATGGAGTATGGGTATGAGCAGTAATGAGTTGGATAAACGCTATGGCCTGATGACTGCCATTGCGATGGTGGTCGGCGTGGTGATCGGCTCCGGAGTCTTCTTCAAGGCCGATGATGTACTGCGTCTGACTGGCGGTAATCTGGCCATTGCGCTGCTGGCATGGGCGCTGGGAGCATTTTCGATGATCTTCGGCGCGCTGGTGTTTGCCGAGTTTGCCCAGCGGATCGAAAAGTCCAACGGTATCGTCGATTATGCCGAAGCGGCATACGGCAAAATGTTTGGTTATCTGGTGGGGTGGTTCAAAGGCGTACTCTATTACGCCCCTCTTTCCGCCATCCTTGCCTGGGTCGCCGCTCTGTACACCATGATCTTGCTCGGCAGTGATAATCCGACCAACTCTGGTGCGACCTGGATACTGGCGGCTGTCTATATGACGGTCACCTACCTGATCAACTTCTACACCCCGGTCCTGGCGGGCAAGCTGCAAGTGGGCTCTACCCTGATCAAGTTGATCCCGCTGATCCTGGTTGCCATTGTGGGCACCATTTCAGGCTTGCTCAATGGTGTCACCGTGACCAACTTTGTGCAGGCAATGGATGGGATAGGAAGCACCGGAGGCACGCTGGCTACGGCCGTGGTTGCCACCGCCTTCGCTTATGAGGGGTGGATTGCCGCCGTGACCATCAACAGCGAAATTCGCGATTCCAAGAAGAATCTGCCCAGAGCGCTGGTGATTGGCACCCTGATAGTCTTTGTGGTCTATGTCACCTATTTTCTGGGGATCGCCAGCGTCTTGCCGACGGACGAGATAGTGGCGCAAGGGGATAACGCGGTAAATCTCGCGACAACCAGCCTGTTTGGCGGGACTGCCTCGACCATTTTGACCGTGTTTGTGATTATCTCCTGCCTCGGCACCCTCAATGGTCTGGTGTTGGCGACCATGCGCATTCCCTACTCGCTGGCGATCCGCAATCAGGGGCCTGCCCCCAAGTGGATGAGCCGTATCGAACCGCATCACCACATGCCAATCAACTCGGCCCTCGCGGCAGCGTTGTTGTCGGTGATCTACTCAGTGTTGTGGTACTGCAGCATCAACGAGACATTCGGTCGTTACATCGCCCTGGACGAGATGCCGATCGTGCTGATTTATGGCCTCTATCTGTTCCTCTATGTCTGGTACATGCGCACCTTTACCGAGTTGGGCTGGATAAAGCGGTTCGTGATCCCGACCTGCGCCACCCTGGGCGCGCTCATCATTCTGTATGGTGGTATCACCAATCCCAGTCTGGGACTCTATCTGCTGGTCTCTGTGGGGGTGATTCTGCTCGGGTTGCTCTTCTACCGTAAGGAGTAACCGGGTAAGTGAGTTGAATAAAAAAGCGCCGAATGGCGCTTTTTTCATGTGTAAACCACAGCATGTCGACAACTAACTGCCCAGCAACCCGAGGCGGCCCAGTTCATCCTTGAGCTGATCGAGATTGCGCTCGACACAGGCTTCCCCCTCGTTGATGGCATCGCTGGCGCGATGAAAATCCATGATGGAGAAGCTGCCAAGGCGCGGGCAGAGCTGGATCTCCGGCGGGTCACCGGCCATCCGGGCACGGGTGATCCGCTCCTGCATGATGTTGATGGAGCCACTCATCACGCTCCACAGACCCGGGGTGGCTGGCGCGGATTCACCGCGATTGAGCCACTGGCTGAGCAGGCCGCCGCTGCCGGGTTGATCCGGCTCATCGGTCCAGGGTTGGTGCATATCGGTGTTGAGGTTGACCGCAATCACCACCTCGGCCCCCATCGCGCGGGCCAGCGAAATGGGCACTGGATTGACCACGGCGCCATCGACCAGCCAGCGGTCGTTGATCCGGGTCGGGGTGAGGATCCCCGGCATGCCGCAGGAGGCGCGTACCGACTGGCGCAGCGGGCCCTGTTGCAGCCAGATCTCGCGGCCGGTATCGAGTTCGGTGGCGATGCAGGCGAAGGGGATGGGCAGATTCTCGAGATCGGGATCCCCCAGATGGCTGGCGGCAAGACCAAACACCTTTTCGCCGCGAAACAGCCCGCCGGAGAGGGCCGGGTCGAGCAGGCTGACCACCTGCAGGCGGGTAAAGCCGCGCACCCAGGTTTCCAGCCGATCCAGTTCTCCTGCGGCATAGGCGGCACCGACAAAGCTGCCGATGGAGCAGCCAGCGATCAAATCCGGTTTGATGCCGAGACGTTCAAGGGCGCGGATGACGCCGATATGGGCCCATCCTCTGGCGGCGCCGCTCCCGAGAGCGAGCCCTACGCGGGGTTTACGTGGCACGACAGTCCTCCAAAAAAGGGGTTGAGGGCTCAGCTTACTCCGAGAGTCAGGAGGCGTCACCCTGCCATCTTTCGCTGCGGTTGCGGCCGTTGGCCTTGGCCTGATAGAGCGCCACATCGGCGCGGCGCACCGCTTCGTGCAGGGGAAGGTTCTCCTGGTGGGGCAGATAGCCGAGGCTGATGGTGACCTCCAGCCCGGGTTCGATGGCGGCCCAGTCGTGATCCGCCACCGCCTTTCTCAGCCGCTCCGCCAGCTCGCCGAGCTGAGTTGCATCAGCGCGGCCAATCAGCAGCAGAAACTCTTCGCCCCCCCAACGGATCAGGCGATCAGTGGGTCTAAGCTGCTGCTGGCAGATCTGCACCAGCCGGATCAGCACGATATCGCCGACGGCATGGCCGAAGTTGTCATTGACCCGTTTGAAGTGATCCGCATCGAACATCAGGATCCCCGCTTGCAGCCGGGCCAGCTCTCCCGCCTGTTCCAGCAGCACCAGATAGTGGCGGTTGAAGGCACCGGTGAGGGCATCGTGGCAGGAGAGGTAATTGAGCCGCTGGTTGAGGCGATGGGATCTCAGGTTGGAGAGGGCGGCCAGCAGCATAAAGAGGATGGCGAGCAGGGTCGGCGTGGACTGGCAGAGCATGGCCCACACCAGCGGCAGCAGGGTGACGTTGTGCACCAGTCGCAATGGAGTATCGGGGATTGCCATGGTCAGCTGCAATGCCCCTTGCCGCCACTGGTATTCGTCGGTCGGCTCGGGGTCTTGCGGCACCACGGGTTGGCGCGCGCTGCTGGCCAGCACCTGATGGTACTGATTGAGCAGCAGATACTCACCCAGCGCCGGTGCCAGCTGATTGAGCTGCGATTGCAAGCGTGAGAGCAGGATGTCCATGCTGATCATCCCTACCAGCGAGCCGTCCTTGTAGAGAGGCTGGGACATGGTGACCATGGTGCCCAGTCCGGCAAAATCTTCGTAGGGGCGGGAGAGAATGGTGTCCCGGCTGGGGTTGGGTGACATCAGTGCATCCTGCCAGTAGTGCTTGTCATAGATGCTGCGGGCAAAACGAAACTGGCTGGAGGGGATCCAGGGATAGAGGTAGATAAAGTTGTCCACGCCGGTGAAGTAGGCCCAGGCGATCTCGCTGCCCAGGCGCTGGCTGGCGGTGGACAACAAGGGGGAGAGGCTCAGGGCCAAATGAAGTTGCGCCTCCCGTGCACTGCCGGGGGGCGGCAGCGGGCCGTCACCGGTGAGGTTGCCCGCCAGTCCGGCCGGTAAATCACCGGGGAGCTTGTCGAGAGCCAGCCCCTCTGGCAGTACCTCGATATGGCGATAGAGCTGGCGGGTGAGCACCGACTGGGGGTCGCTGCGCAGTCGCTCTTCGGCCTGCCCGCGCATCGCCTCCAGAAACACTTCGGTCTGTTTGAACCGATCCCGCAGGTAGATGGCGCTGTTGAGGGTATCGCTCTGGTAGAGGCGTTCTATCTGTTTCAGGCTTTGCCGCAAGGTCAGACCAATCAGCAGGATGACCACGGCGAACAGGAGCCAGGTCAGGCGTGTGAGAAAGCGGTGGTCAGACATTTTGGGCATAGGCAGTCAGTCGGGTTGCGAAGGAAATTGTCGTTAGTGTATGCGATGTGGCGTGAAAACAAACGGCGCGACCTGAAACAGAGTGAGCTTATCCCGCTCTTGTTACGTTTTGTCACATTTATACATAGTCACGGCATAGTCTGGGGCTAAAATGGCCCCAATCTGGATTTACCCTCTCACTCTTCATGGACTGTTCGATGAAAATGCGTATCTGGCTCGGCTTGGGCCTTCTTCTAATCGTGGTTGCCGGCGTCTGGGCGCTGCGTCACAGCGAACCCGCCGCCAAAGCACCGACCAGACAGGTCAATATCCGCACTCAAACCGTCAAACAGAGTCTGGCCGAGCCGACCCTCAAGCTGGTGGGCAAGCTGGCAGCCAATCGTTCCGTCATCATCAGCCCCGAAGTGACCGGTCGCATCGTCAAAATTGCTGTGCAATCTGGTCAGAGCGTGGCGAAGGGGGAGACCCTTATCGCGCTCGATGCGGGCAAACAGCAGGCTGAGCTGGCCGAGCAGAGCGCCAGTCTGCGCGACGAGAACCGCAAGCTGGGGGATATGCGCAAGCTGGTGGCCCGTGGCGCCGTGACCCAATCCGAGCTGGAGGGGCAGGAGGCCACCGTGGCCCAGGTGCAGGCACGCCTCGATGCCGCCCGCTACGAGCTCTCCCTGCGTACCCTGCAGGCGCCCTTTGCCGGTACCGTGAGCCTGATTGACTTGAGTGAAGGGGCGCTGGTCAACAGCGGCGACACCCTGCTGCATCTGGATGAACTCGACAAACTGCGCCTCGATCTGGCGGTGCCGGAGCGTTACCTCTCCCTGCTGCGCCCGGGCATGGCGGTTACCGCCACCAGTACCGCCTGGCCGGATCAGCAATTCAATGGCACCCTGACCACTCTCGATAGCCGCATTTCAAACGATACCCAGAACATCAAGGCGCGGGTGATGATCCCCAATGGCAACGGCCAGTTGCGCCCGGGCATGCTGCTCAATGTGGAGCTGGCACTGCCTGCCCAGCAGCTTACCCTGATCCCCGCCCAGTCGGTGGAGTACGCCGGTGAGCAGCGCTTTGTTTACCGTCTCGAGGCCGATGGCCGGGTCAAGCGGGTGCCTGTGGTGCTTGGCGAGACCGAAGGGGAGACCGTCTGGGTCACCGAGGGGCTGAAGGTCGGCGATCGCATCGTGGTCGAGGGGCTGGTCAATCTGCGTGATGGGGTGCAGGTGCGTGATCTGGCCGAGGTGAACGGCTGATGTGGCTCTCCGATATCTCAGTACGCCGCCCGCTGGTGGCGGTGGTGCTCAGCGCCCTGCTCACCGTGTTTGGTCTGGTCGCCTTCAGCAAATTGACGGTGCGGGAGATGCCTGATGTGCAGATCCCCTCGGTCTCCATCACCACCACCTATGAGGGGGCGGCCCCCTCGGTGATGGAGAGTCAGGTCACCAAGCCCATCGAGGATCAGCTCTCCGGCATCAGCGGCATCAAGAACATCAACTCCATGACCCGCAAGGGGCGCTCGATGATCACCGTCGAGTTCAAGCTCGGCTGGAACATGGTGGAGGGGATCTCCGATGTGCGCGATGCCCTCTCCCGCGCCCGGCCACGGCTGCCCGATGATGTGGACGAGCCGCTGGTGACCAAGGATAGTGGCAACGGCGATGTGGCGATCTGGCTCAACTTCAGCAGCAGCCAGATGGATCGCACCGCCATGACCGACTACGCCAACCGCGTGCTGGTCGACCCCCTGAGTCTGGTGGACGGGGTGAGCGAAGTGGCGCTCTCCGGCGATCTCACCCAGGTGATGTATGTGCGGCTGCGCCCTGCCGACATGGCCGCCCGTGGCATCACGGTGAGCGATGTGGAAGATGCCCTCAAGCGCGAGAATATCGAGCTGCCGGGGGGGGAGATCCGCAACAACTCCATGACCATGGCGGTGCAGATCGCCCGTCTCTACCACACAGCGGAAGATTTCCAGCAACTGCAAGTCACCACAGCCGCCAACGGCCAGAGCGTCTATCTGGCCGATATCGCCGATGTGGAGGTGGGAGCCAAGAACGAAGACAGCGCCTATCAGCGCAACGGCAAAGAGAGTCTGGGTATCGGCATCGTCGCCCAGTCCACCGCCAACCCGCTGGCTGTCGCGCAGGGGATCGAGAAGAAACTCGGCGAGATGCAGCGCTTCCTGCCGGAGGGGGCCAAGCTCGAGGTCGATTACGACTCCACCATCTTTATCAAGCAGGCCATCGACGAGGTGTACGAGACCCTGGCCATCTGCGCCGTGCTGGTGGTGGCGGTGCTCTATCTGTTCCTCGGGCAGGGGCGCACCACGCTTATTCCGGCCATTACGGTGCCGGTGTCGCTCATCTCCGCCTTTATCGGCGCCTGGTATTTCGGCTTTTCCATCAACCTCATCACCTTGCTTGCCCTTATTCTCGCCATCGGCCTGGTGGTGGATGATGCCATCGTGGTGGTGGAGAACATCCACCACCATCTGCAGCGGGGGGAACCGCCGCTGCTGGCCGCCTGGCACGGCACCCGCGAGGTGGGCTTTGCGGTCATCGCCACCACCGCCGTGCTGGTGATGGTGTTTGTCCCCATCGCTTTTATGGATGGCATGGTGGGGCGGCTCTTTACCGAGTTTGCGATATTGCTCTCCTTGGCGGTGCTCTGCTCCTCGCTGGTGGCGCTGACCCTGACCCCGGCCATGGGCTCCTGGTTGATGCGCCCGCTGGATAAACCGAACCGGCTGACCGCCGGGCTCGATCGCGGGCTGGGCTGGCTGGAGGGGCACTATCGCCACCTGTTGGCGTGGGTGCTGCATCGCTCCCGCTGGACGCCGCTGGTGCTGCTGCTCTGTCTGGGCGGTATCGGTGCCCTCTTTACCCAGCTACCGACCAGCCTTACCCCGACCGAGGATCGCGGCGTCATCTATGTCTTCGTCAAGGGGGCAGAGGGGACCAGCATCGAGCGGATGAAGCGCAACATGCAGCAGGTGGAGTCCGCCATCATGCCGATGCTGGGCAAAGGGGTAGTGCAGGCGCTGAGCTTCAGTACCCCCGCCTTTGGCCGTGGCGGCGATCAGACCGGTATGGTGATCATCCAGCTCACCGACTGGGCGGAGCGCGACGTTACTGCCACCGAGTTCTCCCGCTCGCTGGGTACCAAGCTCTCCGGCATTCCCGATGTGATGATCCGCACCTTCCAGCCCGGTTTCCGCGGCGGCTCCACCGCGCCGGTGCAGTTCGTGCTGCAGGGTAACGACTATGCCGAGCTCTACCAGCAAGGGTTGGCGCTGCAACAGGCAGCGCAGGGCAGCGGCCTGATGCTGAGCCCGGATCTCGACTACGCCGAGAAGACCCCGGAGCTGCAGGTGACCATCAACCGCGACAGCGCCAGCCAGCTCGGCATTCCGGTCTCCACCGTGGCTAACAGCTTGCAGACCCTGCTGGGCGGGGCGAGCAAGACCACCTATGTGGACAGGGGCGAGGAGTATGACGTCTACCTGCGCGGCAACCAGACCGAGTTCAACGGCATCTCGGATCTCGGCCGCATCTATCTAAAGGCCGCCAATGGCGAGATGGTCAGTCTCTCGACCTTGGCGACCGTCAAGCAGGTGGCGACCGCCAACCGCCTCAACCACTACCAGCGGCAAAAGGCGATCACCCTGACTGCCGACGTGCATCCTGACCACACCCTGGGTGAGGCCCTCGATTTCCTCGATGGCTGGGCCAACGCCAACCTGCCCACCGGCATGACGGTGGATTACGCCGGTGATTCCAAGGATTACCGCGACAATCAGGGGGAGATGGTGCTGGTCTTTGGCCTCGCCCTGCTGGTGGTCTATCTGGTGCTGGTGGCCCAGTTCGAGAGCACCCTGACCCCGGCGGTGGTGATGGTGACAGTGCCGCTCGGTATCTTCGGCGGCCTGCTTGGCCTCTGGCTGACGGGGCAGGAGATGAGCATCTACAGCCAGATCGGCATGATCATGCTGATCGGCATGGTGACCAAGAACGGCATCCTCATCGTCGAGTTCATCAACCAGCTACGCCAGCGCGGCGAAGGGTTCGAGGAGGCGATCATCGCAGGCTCGGTGCGCCGCTTGCGCCCGATCCTGATGACCTCGCTGACCGCCATTATCGGCGCGGTGCCGCTGATGCTCTCCATGGGGGCAGGCTACGAGAGCCGGATGGCGGTGGGAACCGTGGTCTTCTTCGGACTGTCGCTGGCGACCCTGGTGACCCTGCTGGTGGTGCCCGCCATCTACCATCTGATCGCCCGTCACGCCGGCATGACAGGGGCGCGGGATCAGCAGGTAGACGAAGCGCTGGCCGCCAAAGGGGCAGGGGAGTCGCACCCTCCGGCGCTCTGACCTCAATCCTGACGGAGGCCGGTTATCAGCCTCCATCATCACAAGGGCGCCTGCGGGCGCCCTTGCTATTGCGGGCGGCGGCCTATTCCGCGGGATCTATAGGGACAAAAAGCCATCGCTCCCCTTGGCCGCAACCGGTATAATGCGCGACCCGAATTGTTCCAGGTGGTTAAAATGCAGCCGGTACCCAACCTTTTCTCCTATCCCCGCTATTGGGCCGAGTGCTACGGCACGGCGCCCTTCCTGCCCATGTCCCGCAAAGAGATGGACAAGCTCGGTTGGGACAGCTGCGACGTCATTCTGGTGACGGGGGATGCCTACGTGGATCACCCGAGCTTTGGCATGGCGGTCATCGGCCGCATGCTGGAGGCGCAGGGCTTTCGGGTCGGCATCATCGCCCAGCCGGACTGGTCATCGAAGGATGACTTTATGCGTCTGGGCAAACCGAACCTCTTCTTTGGGGTGACCGCGGGCAACATGGACTCCATGATCAACCGCTACACCTCTGACAAGAAGCTGCGCCACGACGACGCCTACACCCCGGGGGATGTGGGCGGCAAGCGGCCGGATCGCGCCACCCTGGTCTATACCCAGCGCTGCAAGGAGGCGTTCAAAGAGGTGCCCGTCGTTATCGGCGGCATCGAAGCTTCCTTACGCCGTATCGCCCACTACGACTACTGGTCCGAGACCATCCGCCGCTCCATCCTGCTCGATGCCAAGGCCGATATCCTCATCTACGGCAACGCCGAGCGGCCGCTGGTGGAAGTGGCTCACCGCATCGCAGCGGGGGAGACCATCGACACCATGCAGGATATTCGCGGCACTGCCGTTATCCGCAAGGAGCCGCTGCCGGGCTGGAAAGGGGTGGATTCGAGCAAGCTCGACCAGATTGGCCGCATCGATCCCATCATGAACCCCTATATGGAAGGGGCCCCATGCTCGGACGACGCCACCGACGCGGCCCCTGCCGCGCAGGAAGCCCAGCCTGTGCTGGTGCAGCCGCCCAAGCCCAAGCCGTGGGAAAAAACCTATGTGAAGCTGCCGGCGTTCGAGCGGGTGAAAGAGGACAAGGTGCTCTACGCCCACGCCTCGCGCATTCTGCACCACGAGACCAACCCCGGCTGTGCCCGCGCCCTGTCGCAGGCCCACGGCGATCGCATCGTCTGGGTCAACCCGCCCGCCTTCCCGCTGGAAACCGAGGAGATGGACGGCGTATTCGGCCTGCCCTACCAGCGGGTGCCGCACCCGGCCTATGGCAACGAGAAGATCCCGGCCTTTGAGATGATCAAGACCTCGGTCAACATCATGCGCGGCTGCTTTGGCGGCTGCTCCTTCTGCTCCATCACCGAGCACGAAGGGCGCATCATCCAGAGCCGCTCGGAAGAGTCGATCTTGAAAGAAATCGAAGATATCCGCGACAAGGTGCCGGGCTTTACCGGCGTCATCTCGGATCTCGGCGGCCCCACCGCCAACATGTACAAGCTGCGCTGCAAGAGCCCCAAGGCCGAGCAGACCTGCCGTCGCGCCTCCTGTGTCTGGCCCACCATCTGCCCGCACATGGACACCGACCACAGCCCGACCATCAACCTCTATCGCAAGGCGCGCGACCTCAAGGGGATCAAGAAGATCCTCATCGCCTCCGGCGTGCGTTACGACATCGCGGTCGAAGATCCCCGCTATATCAAGGAGCTGGCCAAGTACCACGTCGGCGGCTACCTCAAGATCGCGCCGGAACACACCGAAGAGGGGCCGCTCTCCAAGATGATGAAGCCGGGCATGGGCAGCTACTACCAGTTCAAGGAGCTGTTCGACAAATACTCCAAAGAGGCGGGCAAGCAGCAGTACCTGATCCCCTACTTCATCTCCGCCCACCCGGGCACCACGGATGAAGACATGATCAATCTGGCGCTCTGGGTCAAAGAGAACCGCTTCAAGCTCGATCAGGTACAGAACTTCTATCCGTCGCCGCTCGCCAACGCCACCACCATGTATTACACGGAGAAAAACCCGTTAAACAAGGTGAGCCGAACCAGTGGCGATGTGTTTGTCGCCAAGGGCGAGCGCCGTCGCCGCCTGCACAAGGCGCTGCTGCGCTACCACGATCCCGCTGGCTGGCCGATGATCCGCGAAGCATTGCTCGCCATGGGCAAGGGCCACCTGATTGGCAATGGCCCGGGTTGTCTGGTGCCTGCGGAAGGGCGCAACGAGCGCGCCGCCAGCGGCAAAGGGATGAAACCGGCCTTGACCCGTCACAGCAACATCAGTCACCAGCGTGGCAACGGCGCGGGCAGCAAGCCGACAGGCGGCAAGCCGGTGGGTTCCCAACTGCAGAAAGGGGCGGCTAATGGCAAACCGGCCGCACAGGGCGAAGGCAAGAGTGCGGGCCAGAATGCGGGTAAAAGTAAACCTGCCGGAAAACCTGCCCATAAGGGCAAGGCGCCGACCCGCGCAGGCTCTGCCAAGCCGGGTGCCAAACCCGCTGCTCAAGGCGGCAAGCCTGCGGCTAAAGGGAATGGTGCCAAGCGACCGGCGCGGTAATACTTCCTGATTGGAAAGCGATAGAAATAAAAAGGCGACCAGATGGTCGCCTTTATTAAAGAAATCTTCCTAATAATTATCGCCAAATGCAGTCATATGCATTTTCAGCAAGTGAAGTAGTTCTTGCATTAATTAAATCTTCATTCCACTCATCTTGAGTATTTTCCTCTAGGAAGACTTGTACTATTCGGTAGTTAGAATTTTGGTATATTCTCTTTTTGGCAGGAAAAGCGGCGGTAGACGCATTTCCATTAATACTCTCTCCCATGGGGAGTAAATTACCAATAGAACCAATTATTTTTTGTGGAATAGTCTGGTTAGATTGGTTCGCAATATGTTCTAAGGACAGGTCGCTTGGTTCAAATTCGTTGGTGGCTTGCAATCTTCTTTCTATTTTTGCAAATATATACTGAATTAGTTTTTTATTGCTTGTGTTATTGTTAAGAAATTGAAGCTCTGAGAATTTGTTAATAAAACTTTCTTTTGTGGGTCTTTTTTGTTCTAAGGTGCGAATTACATTATTAATGATATCATTGCATTCACGAGCATTTTGGGCGTAGGTTAGGTTTCTAGCATTTTTTGCATATATACCTTCTATTCCTGATGGGCGCAAACTACAAATTGCATTAAACATAAAATGGAAATTTTCTATCCTGTTTAATGTGTGAATTAATCTTCGTTGCTTTATCAAGCCTCGTGATCTTACTTTAAATAAAGCAAGCAAAAAAGACCTCATAATGCTTACATTAAAAATAGTTAAGGCATTGAGAGAGTTGAATATGCTTCTCTGATCGGCTTGCGGCCAATCAGTCAATAGTGGAGAAGATAGTTTTACATATGTCAGGCAATCTGAATGCAATTCAGATAAATATCCATCAGCAGTAAATGCACCTACATCAAATTGTTTTTTAAATGCTTTATAGAGATTTCGTTTGCTCGTGTATGCAAACTTTGTTGTCCATTGATTGATGGAATATTCATCCAAACTAACACGTGACTCTCTAGAAGATAATATTCTTGTGATATCATTCCATTTGGTTTTTGCAAAATCAATAGGGTAAGTTCCATTCCACTCTTGTAATACTTTATTCTTAATTAAATCTATTGGGCTAAGATTAATTCCTCTAGCATTTAGTATTTCAAATATAGTGTATGCATCATCGCTGTTTAATACGTTGACCCTGATTACTTTTAAGTGGTCTAGAATAAAGTCGAGCAATGTGCTTAATAGTGTAGAGTATTGTTCATCGCTAATTTCTACGGTTGAATTAGTCAGGGTTTTTCTTAAAGATTGCCTAGAAACTAGTCTGCTGATCTGCGTAAATGCGGCCCTTACTAATTCATCCTCCTCGGATTGAATTTCAGCCTGATGAATATCTAAATCTTGAATTGTAAGTGCAAAGTAATTTGACTGTGATCTCTTATCTAATTTAGGAAATACGCCTCTTCGCCTATCAATAGCTTTTATATATGTACTAAATGTTACTTGCGCCGCCCCCTCTGGACCGATTCCATTAAGCGCTCTGCAAATTGCAGATATAAACATCGTTATAACAGTTAGTCTTTGTTGACCATCTACAACTTCAACCTCAAAGTCTTCTTCGCGACCAGCAAGTACTAAAGTACCTAAGAAATATTCTTCACATGTGAACTCATCGTTAGTTATATGAATGTTGTTTGTTAGATCTGACCATAATTCATCAATGTTTTCTTTAGTCCATGAAAAATCTCTCTGATATCTAGGTATGAAATACTGCTTATTGACAGATAATAAGGCGTTAATTGTTACTGGATCAGCTTGAAAATGCATAAATGAATCACTCAATAATTAGAATTTTATGAATTAGTAATAAATCTTGGATCGGCGGAATCTGGTATCCCCACCTTTCCGAGTGAGGCATAACGCCTCCGAATCTTACGCTACCGCCAGTGGATTACAGCATTCCAAAATGCTCCCTTGACCCGCGCTGGCAGCAACCCATCACAGCTCAACAGGTTCTGGATGGCTATGGTAAGCCAAACGAAACTGCCGAGGCGAGCCTTAAAATGACTTAACTATCAGAAATTAATCGTTTTTTGAACTGGATCAGCAAATGGAGCCGGAAGGCGGCTTTATAGCCATATCCCGCTTTGGCCAGCAGGGAAGGGAGTGAATTGGGGCGACATGATGGTCGCCCCTGGTGATTGCTATATCCGGCTCGCGAAGGGTTAGCCGTTATAGCCGTAGCAGCGCTTGAGCTCCTCGAAGTCGTAGTAGTGGCTGCCGCTTTGGTAGGGTTGGCAGCCCGTTTTAAAGGCGATCTCCTTTTCGTTGTAGAGCATCTTGACCAGCACCTGCCGCTGCCCGTTCTGGTAGATATCCCACTGAATATTGGCGGTATAGGGGGAGACCCAGCCGCCGCGCCACTCGTTGTTCTGCTGGCTGAACAGCTGATCCGGGCTGGCCCCCTGACGGCTCCCTTCCAGCTTCATCAGGGCGGCGAGGGGGATAATGGCTTCGGCGTGGGCAAAGCGCAGGGTGGCCCGTCGGCTCTGCTCGCCCTCCACCACCTGACGCTGCACTTCGCCAAACAGGCCGTCGAGCAGCGGCTGGGCAATGGCGTAGGGGGCGCCCTGGTTGGCAAAGCTCGGCCCCTTTTCGTAGAAATCTTCCGCATCGGAGAGGTAGGAGAACCAGGCAGACTCTTCCGGGGTGAGGAACTGCTCCAGCGCCCAGGGCTCGCTGCCCTGTGCCTGCGCTTCGCGGATCATGCCGGGGCCGATGATAAAGAGGTTGTAGAGCATCAGGGCAGCATCCACCTCGTCGCGCACATAGGTCATGCCGCCATCTTCCGGGTTGACGGCGACAAACTCGACGCCGCCCGCCAGATAGTCGACAAAGCCCTTGCTGTAGATACGCTCCAGCATGCTGCGAGCCATCTCTTTGGTCTTGCTCAGGTTTTTAAGCTGATCCAGCGCCCTGGCCAGCTCGGGGGCCGGGGCGATTCCTGCATCTTCGTCGCCGATAAAGCGCTGGTAGCTCTCATAGGCGGGCAGGTAGCGGGCGTAATCCCCCTCGGGGGTGGTCTTGTGGAAGTAGAGCTCGAACTTGTTGACCAGCTTTTTGTCGATCTTCGAGGGGTCATCCTGCGTGAGGTAGCACTGCGCCGAGTCGCTGACATAGTTCACGTCGCGCTTGAGGCTCTCCATAAAGTAGAAGGCGCTTTCGTTGGCCCTGTCTTTGCCCGAGGTGACCACCTTGATGCAGTGGGGCTCGCTGCTGTTGAGCAGGGTCGGCAGCCGCGCCGCCAGCCGGGTGGCGAGATTGGCGTGCTCCTCCTTGCCCAGCGCCGAGAGCAGGCCGTAGCCCAGTTTCTGGTTGGCGGCCGTCACCAGATCGACCTTGCCTCCCAGCCCCTGCCCGAGGGTAGTAAGCGCCCCCTGACGCTGCGCCTCTTCCCATACCAGCTTGGTCAGCACGTCATATTTAGGGCTGGAGAGGGAGCGCGAGCCGTGGCGCGCCACCATCTCGGTAAAGACCGGGCTGAACCCCTGTGGCGCTGGCTCGTAGCTCTCCGCCTGCTGCTGCGGGCTGTAGACCGCTTTGGTACTGTATTGGTAGGCGGTTTTGCCCTGGCTGTCGGCAGATGATTCATTCTCTGACTGGCAGCCACCAAGCAAGACCAGCGAGACGGCCACAGCCACATAAGAAGAGCGCGGGAAAGTCATGATGTTCCTTATCTATCCATATGAAAAATAAGTGAAAAACTTTATGGTTTGAAAATGACCGTGGGATGTCAGCCAGATGACAGGCTGATGACTTCTGATAAAGCAGTAAGCAAGGGGAGGGATAGAGGATGGCTATAGGGAGGGCAATAGAGGCTCAACTAACCACTGCGCCGGTCACGGCTGAGTGGTCAGTGAGCGCGTTTGGGATGGGGGCTTATTGTCTTACCTCCTGCCCCGTCATCTTGATCCAAAGGGGGGCAATTAAAGGTTGCCAATTAAGGGTTGCTCAATACCACGCCAATAAGGCATCGAACATGCGGGTATGGGTCACCATTTTTTCGGGACACCCACCTTTTTGACGGTGGCGTAGGGCTGTTCTTGACTTAAGAGGTCACCGTTGAGGGATGTGCCATGACCATTGCCCGTTCACGTCAAATCAGCTTGCAGGATACGCCTTACTACCATGTGGTCAGCCGCTGTGTGCGGCGAGCCTTTCTGTGTGGTGACGATGCCCATTCTGGCCAGAGTTATGAGCATCGGCGTCAGTGGGTGGTCGACAAGTTGGGGCAACTATCGCGGCTGTTTGCAATTGGCATTTGTGCTTATGCGGTGATGAGCAATCATTATCATCTGGTGCTCAAGGTGGAGCCCGATACCGCAGCCAACTGGAGTGAGCGGGAGGTGGCTGAGCGCTGGGCGGCGCTATTCCAGTGGCCGCATTTGGTCAGGCGCTGGTATCAGGGGGAGATGTTGATCGAGCCTGAGCTGGCTGTCGTGCAGCAATTGCTGGCCCAATGGCGGGAGCGGCTTCACTCCATAAGTTGGTTTATTCGGCTACTCAATGAAAATCTGGCCCGTCAGGCCAATCAGGAAGATGGTTGCAAGGGCCATTTCTGGGAGGGGCGCTTCAAGAGTCAGGCTTTGCTCACCGAATCCGCCTTATTGGCCTGTATGGCGTATGTTGACCTCAATCCGATACGAGCTGCGTTGACCGATCGGCCAGAGCAGAGTGAATACACCAGTATCAAACAGCGCCTTGACGCGCCTGCTACTACTGAGGTTTTGCCACCACTTTTGCTGCCGTTTGCCCGCCAGGGTAAGCCTGAAGAGCTGCCTTATGCCTTCAGCGACTACCTGATGCTGGTTGATTGGACTGGTCGTGCTATTCGGCCCGACAAGCGGGGTCATATTCCGGCCCAATTTGGACCCATTCTGGAACGATTGGGGCTCGATGCTGTTCGCTGGTTGAAGCAGGTGGCGCTGTTCAGGCGACAAGGGATCAGAGTGGTGGGAGACAGATATCAATGTCAGCAGTTTGCCCGCCACTGTGGCCAGCGACGATGCCATCAACCAAGGCTGTGATAGCTTTGTATCCACCCTGCTGATAGCTCCGGGTATTGCACATAGTCCAATAAATGGCTGTGCAGGGGCTGTTGCTTTCTAAACCTGACAATCTCTCCCACCAGCCTACTTTTGCAGGCATCAGCTCGGATACACACCCCTTATTGGGCCTGCAAGTAGCCTAATAGTGGCTTGCTCCAAAAGGTGGGCAAAAGGTGGGTGTCCCAATTTGATGTGGCTTGCTCAAAAAGGTGGGTGTCCCAATTTGATTCTGCGACGCTCCCCTGTTACACCTCGCTGCAAGCCTTTATGTCGGTCAATGACGTGGCGGCTTGCATTCCGTCGGCCATCGCCGCCCTCGGCGATTTTCGTGTACTGGAACTGGCCGGGGCGCCGCAGCCGTTCGAGGTGGTGGTCGGCAGACACCGCAAAAGCCAAGGCAATCTCGCCATCGAGTGGCTGGCCGAGGTGATCAAGTCGGTCTGCGATCTTGCCATGCCTGGATAACATCGCCGTTTGCCGAGAGCTGCACACGCCAGCCAGCGCGCCAACGGCAGGCTGGATCTGCGGGACAAATCCTGCGATGGTGCGGGCAGTTATCCGCTTGTCCCGTTATCGAGTGAAAAGGAGTTGAGATGCGCATTGCCATGATTGGTCTGGGGGATATCGCCCAGAAAGCCTATCTGCCGCTGCTGGCGAGCGACGAGCGGATCACCCCGCTGCTCTGCACCCGCAATCCTGCGGTGCTGGAGAAACTCGCCCGCCAGTACCGGATCGCCGAGTGCTTTACCGATGTGGCGGCCATGCTGGCCAGTCGCCCCGATGCCGTGATGATCCACGCCGCTACCGCCGTTCACCGCGAGCTGGCCGAGCAGTGCCTGCGTGCCGGCATCCCCACCTTTGTCGACAAGCCCCTGTGCGACAATCTGGCCGAGGCAGAAGCGCTGGCCAACCTCGCTATCGCGCAAGATTGCGCCCTCTTTACCGGCTTTAACCGCCGCTATCTGCCCGTCATGGCCGCGGCGCGGGCCCAGCCGCTCACCGAGCTGAACTGGCAGAAACACCGCTTTGCTCTGCCGGGCAAGGCGCGGGATTTTATGTTCGACGACTTTATCCATGTGCTCGACAGCCTCTGCTTCTATGGCGGCGTGCCGGGCAGCGACTTTCATGCGGTATTGCGACCGGATACGAAGGACCGCAGCCTGTTGGCCGGGGTCAGCGTCAGCTGGCAGAGTGGGGATCGCGCCATCAGCGGCAGCATGAACCGCAGCGCCGGGATCACCGAGGAGCGCATCGATGCCTACGGCGACAACCTCTCACTGCACCTTGAGAACTGCACCCGCGGCATCATCGCCCGCGACAAGCAGGCGCAGATGCTTAGCCCCAGCGACTGGCAGCCGGTGCTGGCCCAGCGCGGCTTTGCCGCCATGCTGGTGCACTGGTATCAGCAGATTGAAATCGGCAAAGCGGATAGCGAGCTGATTACCTCCTACCTGCACGGCCACCGGCTGGCGGAGCAGTTGGTGGCGCTGGCTGACAAGCGGAGATAAGGCTGGCTGCAAGCCTGCGATATATGAAGACGAGATGCGCGAAAAGATAGCGCACCAAACACAACGGGGGCCGCAGTTGCGGCCCCCGTTGTTATGGGATGAGATGCATGGGATCAGATGCACTTCACCGGCTTGGGCAGGCCACCAATCTTGGTCGCCTGCTTGGCGGGGCCTTCCGGGAACAGCTTGTAGAGGTAGCGGCTGTTGCCCTTCTCGGGGCCGTACTGCTTCTCCATCGCCTTGACCAGCGCGCGGATGGCGGGGGAGGTGTTGAACTCCAGATAGAAGGCGCGCACAAAGCGCACCACTTCCCAGTGCGGGTCCTCAAGCGTGATCCCCTCCTGCGCGGCCAGCACCAGCGCCAGCTCCTCGCTCCAGTCGTTGCTGTTGAGCAGGTAGCCCTTGGCATCGGTCTCGATGAGTTGGCCGTTGAATTCCAGCTGATGTTTTTCGGACGCAGACATGGGGGCTCCTCGCTAATGGGGCTATCAGGATTGGGCGGGCATGGTAGCGCCTTGATCCCCGGTGAGCAACCGGCTCTCGTTGGCCAGATGCAGCAGCTGATCCGCCAGCTCGCTGATCAGGTTGAGCTGCTGGGTCAGCATCAGCTGCTCCTCGCTGCTGTCCGGACTTATCACCGGACACTGACCACCGATGGAGCTGGATGGGTTGCCCGCCAGATGACCGGCGGCCTGCTCCAGGGTGTGGCAGATGTGGTGGCGCACCTCATCCAGCCCGCTGATGGCCTCCAGTTTGTCGCGATGGGCCCCCAGCGCCGAGATGTAGGAGAGCAGGGCGTGGTTGCGCCAGGTGAGGGTAAAGCAGAGATCGAGGAAGCGGCGGCGCTTTTGTGGCTCCACCAGCATGCTCTGCCAGGCGGTGGCCAGCTCGCTGTCCGCCAGATGGGCGCTCTTGCGTGCCACCCGATAGTCGATGGACTCGTCCCGCTGCTGCTTGAGACTCGCCAGCACCGCCGAGAGGTAGCGGGCGTTGGCCGAGAGCGAGTTGGCGATAAGCGTCGGCAGCCGCTTGTACTGCCAGTCCGGCCAGAGCCAGGCCACCAGCCCGTAGGAGATCAGGCAGCCGAGTAGGGTATCGAGCAGCCGCGGCCCGAGGATCGCAAAGCCGATGCCATCGAGCAGGTTGAACGCCATCAGCACGTAGAGGGTGATAAAGCAGACCGCAGCGCTGTAGTTGTTGCGCACCTGGGTAAAGAAGAGGAAAGCGGCCAGCCCCATCACCACCAGCTGAACGTGCAGCTCGGGGAAGAGCCAGAGCACCGGAATGCCCACCAGTATGCCGGCGAAGGTGCCGAGCATCCGCTGCACCAGTCGGCGGCGGGTGGCGCTGTAGCTGGGCTGGCAGACAAACAGCACGGTCAGCAAAATCCAGTAGCCCTTTTCCAGATCAAAGGCTTGCAGTATGCCGTAGCCGATCACCAGCCCGAGTGACAAACGCAGCGCATGGCGAAACACCATGGAGTGCAAGGTGAGGTGCTGCTTGAGCTGGGCCAGCAGCGGCAGGCGGGGCGGGCGTGCCAGCGCGGGCAGCTCCTGCTCTGGCTGCTCGGGGTTTTGCAGCACTTCGGCGCTGCCGAGCAGCTGGTTGATGCTGGCCAGATTGCGGCGCAGGAACTTCATCGGCGTCAGCAGAGTTTTCGGGTAGTGCTGCTTGAGATTGGTGAACTCCAGCTGATCGCCAAGGGCCTCCAGCGTCCAGTGGATGCGCTTGTTATGGGCGTAGGGCTTGTGCACCAGAATGGCGTAACCGAGCCGCTGGCACGCCTCGGAGAGTTGCAGAAATACCTCCTGAAATCCTTCCAGTACTATGCCCTGCTTGAGCTCAGCTTCCAGTCGGCTGTAGGGATAGTGGCTGGAGGTGGCGCGCTCGTGTATTTCCAGCGCCAGCAGGTAGAGGCGCAGCAGGCTGGCAAGCTCGGGGCTCGCCGGATGGCGGCGGCTCAGGCGGGCGTTGAGGGCCGATTTGGTGAGGGTCAGCGCGCTCACCAGATTGATGTTGAGCTGGGCCAGATTGTGGCGAATGGCCTGGGCGCCGTGCTCGTCCGCCGGGAAGAAGCGGGACTTTTCCAGCAGGTAGCGGCCAAGGGCGAAGTAGCTCTGGGCCAGTTGCTCGTGCAGGGTCTTGTAGGGCAGCAGCCAGAGCCAGATAAACGAGACCAGCCCGTACCAGAGGGCGCCGGCGCCGAGTGCCAGCGGCTGGTAGAAGAGATCCGGCGCCTTGGCGGCTCCCAGCATGGTGTAGATGGCGATCAGCAGCGAGCCGAAGCTGATGGTGGCGTAGCGGGCGCCGAGCGCCCCCACCATCACGAAGATAAAGGTGGAGCTGGCGAGCCCGATGGCAAACAGCCAGGGGGTGGGGTAGAGATACTGCACGCACAGCGACGCAAACATGAAGCAGATGAGCGTCATGGCGAGGTTTTTGAGCCGTCCCCACAGGCTGTCGTCGGTTTCGGCGATGGCGCCCGCCACGACCCCGAGGGAGAGCAGCACGGTGAGCTGGATATTGCCGGTGGCCAGGGTGAAGGCGAGCAGACCGAGAATGGCCAGCAGCACCTTGAGGGCGAAGTAGATGTGACTATCGGTCAGCAGTCGGCGTAACAAACCGGAGAATTCCATGGGCATGCTAGGCACCACCCTTGAGCGAAGCAAAATCGATGTGACTATCAGTCAGCAGTCGGCGCAGCAGGCCAGAGAGATCCATCGGCATGAGACAGGTGAAACCCTTGATCGAAACGAGAGCGAGATAGTAACCCGCCAAGCGCGAAGTGGCCCTGATCCAAATCAGGGCCACTTCGCTTCATATCCTTGATTTACAACTTATCCTGACAAAAATCGGCGCCAATAAAAACCCCGCCGAAGCGGGGTTTCTGATTAGTTGCGGTTGCCGCCAAGCAGGCTCAGCAAGCTCAGGAAGATGTTGTAGATGGAGACATACAGGGTGACGGTGGCGGAGATGTAGTTGGTCTCGCCGCCGCGCACGATCTGCTGGGTAGTCAGCAGGATGGCCCCGGAGGAGAAGAGCATGAACATGGCGGACAGAGCCAGGCTCAGGGCGCTCATCTGCAGGAAGATGTTGGCAATCATGGCCACCAGCAGTACCCAGAAACCGACGAACAGCATGCCGCCGATGAAAGAGAGGTCACGCTTGGTGGTCAGGGCATAGGCCGACAGACCGAAGAAGGTGAGCGCGGTGCCGCCAAGGGCGGTCATCACGATCTCGCCACCACCATTGTTCATGTACATGTTGATGATGGGGCCCAGGCTATAGCCCAGCAGACCGGTCAGGGCGAAGGTGAAGACCAGCCCCATGCCGTTGTTGCGATTCTTCTCGGTCAGGAACATCAGACCGTAGACACCGATCAGGAACACGGCCCAGTGCAGCGGCGGCATGTTCATCATGGTAGCGACCCCCGCCACCACGGCAGAGAAGCCCAGAGTGAGGGAGAGCAGCATATAGGTGTTACGCAGCACCTTGTTGGTATCGCGTACGGCACTTTGGGTGCCAGTGTAGATAGAACGGGTATCCATCTTGGGTGTCCTCTTGATGTCCGGGTGAGACGGCGAGCAGCCGCCTCGTGATCGCTGTTTGTTACTGCATGTTTACGCATTGTATGTAGAACAAATAGGGATGACGAGGAACAATTTCAAGCCACCTGCCATTTTGCTCCCGCACACTATCCCACAGGAAATATGTATTGCATATGAACAAGGGCTTAGCGTAGTATGCACGCCGTTCGGAGGGGTGGCAGAGCGGCTGAATGCACCGGTCTTGAAAACCGGCGATGGGCGACCATCCGTGGGTTCAAATCCCACCTCCTCCGCCATATTCAAGGAGAAAGCCCAAGCGGTCACCCGCTTGGGCTTTTTTGTATCCGGAATTTCAACTGACATAGACGATAATAATGGCCCGGGTTGTCCCGGGGCCATTTTCACGTTGAATGGTGGCTTAGATCCGTCCCTGATAGCGCAGGGGGAAGCGGCCTTGACTGTCGGGCTGGCCGAGGAAGGGGAGCCCCTGCTGCATCTGTGGTGGCAGTGCCGGGCCCGGCTTCAGGGTGCCCTGGAACAGGTATTGGCCATTGGGTTGCAGCTCGAGGCGACCCATGGTCTGCACCGCATCGGAGCCCTGCTTGAGTTCGGCCACCAGTTTGGAGTCGAGGCAGGTGAGTTTCAGCTCGGGGTCAGCCAGATCCAGCTTGCCCGCCGGGGTATCGGCGCTGGCGTTGTACCAGTCGAGGTTGCCATAGAGGTTGTCACACCAGGGGTTGCCCTGGGCAAACTGCTCCACTTTGAGCTGCAGCTGGCCGGTGACGGTGATCGGGATCGGCAGGCGCATCGGCACCCGGTTCAGCAACCAGGGAGCGGGGGCGTTAAGGGTCAGGTCACGGCCGAAGGCGGAGCCATTCCAGCCGACAACGCCCTGACCATTGAGGCCATTGCGATCGCCAAAGCGTATGGCCACTTCGGGGGCGAAGCGCAGCAGCGACCAGCCGTTGAGATCCCAGCGCAGCTGGTTCACCGATTCGCTGGCATATTGCAGTCGGGCAATCTGGCCACTCCAGAGGGTGCCGCTCACCCCTTCCAGTTTCAGCAGGTTGGCAATGTTGGCAGGCAGCGGCAGATGGCGAGCCACCAGCGCCGCGGGCAGGGTCGCCAGCAGGAAGACGAAGTAGGCTGCCAGAAACAGGCTGGCAATCAGGATGCGTTTTTTCATTGTGGACGACTCAACTGCAAACGTCTGACCTTGACCAGACCCGGGGCCAGATCCTCGCGGGCGATCTCGATGATTTGAACCTGAATACCGTGCTGCTCCACCAGAGTGGAGAGCCAGAGCAGCAAGTCATCGAACTGGACCGTGTCGATCCACACTTGCAGCTCCTGCGCCTGGGGTTGCAGCCGGGCAATCTTGATCTTGTGGTTGAAGGCGGTGCGGTTGACCACCCCTTCCAGGGTGCCGCTGGTATCGATCTGGCGACCCGAGCCCCCTTGCATGGCCAGCACCTCTTCCCCCTTCTCCTTGAGCCAGGCGAGGGTCTGCTGCTGGTTCTGCACCTGCCGCTCCCGCTCTGCGATGCGGTTGGCTATGGGCTGCCAGACGCTCCAGTAGAAGAGACCGACCAGCAGCAGAACGCCACCCGTGACCACCAGCCGCTGTTCCCGTGCGGTGATGCCGTGCCACCAGCTCTGCAATTTTTCCATCATGATGATTTACCCTTGAGCACCAGTGCGCCCTCTACCTTGCCCTCGGTGCTGCGCACCTCGCCTTGCTGTACCTCGAATTGCTTGCCAGCCAGCTCACGGAACCGCTCGATCTCGGCAAAGCCGGGAGCGGTCACCTGCAGCCTCAGCTCGCGGCGACTGGCATCAAAGCGCATCACCTGCGGCTTGAGGCCGGGTACTTCGGCAAAGGTGGGGGCCAGCTCGGTGAGCATCAGCAGTACGCCGTTTTGCGGGGCTTGTCCCATCTGTTGCAGATGCTGGGTCATCTGGCTGCGCACGTTCACGATGCGGCTCTCACCCGGGAAGATGCGGGTATAGACGGCGCGGATCTCCGCTTTCAGCGCCTTGTCCTGCTCGGTGAGCTGATAGAGTTGCACCCCGCGCTGGCCGAGGGCCACCAGCAGCAACAGACCCGCGGTGATGGCTACCTTGCGCCACTGCAACCAGTAGCGGGCATATTCGGTCTGCGGCCGGTAGGAGCCGGTCAGCAGGTTGGCGCGGCAGGTGAGGGCCCCCTTGGCCAGCAGCAGCATGGGCAGCTCGGGCTCCGCCGCCTGCCAGTTGGCGGCTGCAATGGCGGGCACCGGGGTGTGGCTGTGGATGGTGACTGGCTCGACTTCGGTTGCCAGCAAGATGGCCAGCAGCGGTTCGTCGGCGACGATCCCCTGACAGGGCCCCTGGCGTACCAGCCACTCATTGCCGAGTTGCAGCGCAGACCAGCCATCAGCGGCCTGTGGCAGCGCCAGCACATCGGGCAGCAGTTGCAGGCTCTTGAGGCCAGCGGCATCGAGCCAGCCGAGCCACTCGCCCATCTTCTGCCGATCCACCGCCATCAGGTCGACCTGTTGCCCTTCGTGGGCCAGCACCACCAGATGGAGCTCGTCCACGTCGGAGGCGATCTGCTCCTCCAGCAGGTAGGGGAGGGCCGCCGCCGACTGGCGGTTGTAGCGACCCGGCAGGGTGACGCGCCGGAAGATCAGATCGCTGCCCGGCACTAGCGTGACCACGGGGCGGCCACCGGCCCGCTCCTGCAGCTCGCCCAGGGCATCGGCCGAAGGCAGGGTGCCGGAGGCGATGATCTCCTGCTCCTGACCGGACCAGACCAGCCAGGCCACGGGTTGTTGTTTATTGGTCCCCAGTCGGATGACCAGACTTTCGCTCACGCATCTCTCTCCTGCGATACCGGTTTGCAAAGGGCGTTGTGCGCCCTGGCAACCGGTGCGCAGCCCGCAGGCTGCATCCAACATCTCTCGTACCCGCAGGCGATGGCCTGCAGGTGCGCTGTTTATTCGGCGCCGCTACTGAGCCGGCGCAGCATCACCAGTTTATTGTCCTTGCCCCGCTGGAACAGGGTTTCGAGCCAGGCCCGGTTATCGCCGACCTCGGCCACGACTCGGGCTTCGAAGAAGTCGCTCTTGACCACCAGCGCCTCTTTCAGCCCTTTCACCGCATCGACCGGAGCGAGCATGTCTGTCATCAGCTTGCTCTCTTTCCACCCCTTCTGTGGCCGCTCGTTCAGCACTCGCTTGGCGTCATCCAGCCCGATAGTGCCCAGATAAAGGGCAACCAGCAGCTCGGGGCGCTCGGGGGCAAGGGTATTGATATTGATCTTCAACTTGTCGCTGGGCAGGGTGCAGACATAGGGGGCCAGTTTGGCATAGACCCTGGCCGTCACCCCGCGCACCGCCCTCAGCTCATCCTTGCCCAGCATCCACTGGTTGGCGGTCAGATAGGGTGGCTTGAGCCCCTCGTAATAGGCGTCCTCTGCGCCAAGGCTGGAGACCAGCACCGTATCCTTGTCAGTCCAGTCACGGATGGCGTCGGTGAGCTGGGCCGCCTCGTAATCATCCATCGCCAGCTGCTTGAGCAGTTCGCGAAACACCTGCACCGGATAGGGCTGCTGCGCCAGCTCCTCGCCGCTCCCCGCCTTGGAGGCCACGCTCAGGCTGTTGAGGTTGAAGCAGGATTGCAGGTCGGTCACCTCGCCCTTGAGCTGGCCATCGTCCACCGGAAAGACAGTGTTCTTGCGGGCCCAGTTCTGGCTGAGGTTGACCACCTCGGGATTGTCCTTGAAATCCTGCGTCAGCACCTTGCTCACCAGCGCCTCTGCCGAGAGGGCATACCACCACGCCTGTTTGCCTGTGGTGATGTTGGCGGTGCGGCGCAGCTCAAGCTGCAGGCGGCCGCTCATATTGCTGGCGATGATCACCATTACCGAGAGGATCAGCAGCACCACCAGCAACGCCATACCGCGCTGGCGATCGGGTGCGGCGAGATTAGCCCGCATTGGCGCCCCCTCCGTTCTGGCTGTCACCATTACCGCCATTGGTATTGCCGTTGCCGCCGTTGTTCCCGTTATTGCTGTTGTTGCCGCCCCCCTGGTCGGGGTTGCTGCTCTGGCTGTTCTCTTCGGCGCGCTGGCCACCGGCACCAATCAGGAACTGGCGGCGAATGGTGCCGTAATCTTCCAGATCCAGCTCCACTGCCAGCCCGTGGGGCAGCACGCTGCGCTGGGTCCACTCCTCTTTCCAGTTGCCCTTGTCGAAGAAGTAGAGGCGAAACGCCGTGACCCCCGCCAGCACCGGCTGGATGCGTGGCTCGGTGCCGATCACCGGATCCGGATAGAGGTAGCTCAGGCGCTCCAGCTTCTGATCCTTGAGGCGCCAGCCGACCCGTTGCAGATGGGAGCGGGGCAGCATGCCGTCCGGGTTGAGCCAGCCGCTGCGCATAAAAGCCATGCCCCAGTCATCGCTCTGCTGGCCGAACCGGGAAGCCGCCAGCAGCACCTTGTTGTTCTCCCCTTCGATGCGACCGCTGCGCGGCACCATCTGGGTGATGTCTCGCTCCAGCAGGGTGAAAGCGAGTTGCAGTTCGTTGAGGCGAGCCTCCTTGCGTTTGGCCACCTCGTCGCTGGTGAGCACCCCCTGCAGCACCTGATAGGCGCCCATGCTGAGGCTGGCGAAGATGGCGATCGCCACCAGCATTTCGAGCAGGGTAAAACCGGCGTGACGGACGGGGCGAGGCGTGCGGGCAACGTTCTGGGTCATCGGCTGATATAAGTCCGCATCATGGCGACCGGGTTCTCGGCTTTGGCCTCGGTACGCACTTCCATATCGAGTGCCCGAAAGTTGTTGTCGGCGGTGGCGACGCCGCGATAGCGCCAGTACCAGGTGCTGCCCGCCATCTGCTCATCCCCTTCCACCCAGCTGTCGCCGGGCCACTTGTTCTCGAGCTTCTGTTGCACCAGCTGGTTCTCTACCACCCAGGTGGCGAGTGTCTTCTGCTCCAGATAGTTGAGGGCCGAGAGGTGTTCGCTGGCGGTTTTCATTACCGCGAGACCCGCGATGGCAAAGACGGCCAGTGCGACCATGACTTCGAGTAGTGTCATGCCCCGGGCTTTCATTCGCTCACCTCTTCATCTTCATCACCGGTGAGCAGGGTGAGGCGGCCGAACTCGTCCCCCTTGACGATGCGGGTGTAGCGGGCATCGTCATCCTGCTGGGTGAAGGTGAGCACGAACGGGCTCAGTTCGCCGCCCGGGAAGATGAGCAACTGCGGCGTGCGCTCCTTCTCGTCGCGCTTCTGTTCGGTTTTCTCGTCGGAGTCCGGCTGCCAGCCAAAGCCTTCCAGCTCCAGCGCCAGCGTCATGTTCTCGGCCAGTTGCACCGGCCCCAGCTGCTTGTCGCCAGTCAGGGCCAGCCACTTGCGATCCTTGGCCTGGCGCTGCATAAACTGCCAGCCGTTATCCTCGATGCGAATGCCTACCAGCCGACCATCCATCACCGCGTACTCCTGCGCCAGCTGCAGCGTCGCCATCAGGCGACGCGCCTGCTTGTCCAGTTCCCTATCCCCTCTGGCGCCTCCCATGCTGAGGGTGACGGCGGTGGCCACCAGCCCCATCAGCATGGCGACCAGCAACACTTCCAGCAGAGTAAAGCCGGATTGGCGATGAAAGGAGAGAGCCCGCTTCATGCAGTCAGCTCACAAGGAGTGCGGTGGCGACATATCACTTATTGGAAATCCTTCAGGTTCCAGTTGCCGATGTCGTCATCGGTACCGGCTTCACCATCCAGACCCATGGAGAAGATGTCGATCTTGCCGAACTGGCCCGGGCTCAGCAGCTGGTACGGGTTGCCCCAGGGATCTTGCGGCAGGCGCTTGATGTAGCCGCCATCGCGGTAGCTGCGCGGCGCCGGATCGATAGAAGGCTTGGTCACCAGCGCGTCCAGACCCTGTTCTGTGGTCGGGTAGCGGTTGTTGTCCAGCTTGTACATGTCGAGGGCGTTTTCCAGCGCCACGATATCGGAGACCGCTTTCTGCTGGTCAGCCTTCTCCTTGTTGCCCATCAGGTTGGGCACCACCAGACTGGCCAGAATGCCGAGGATCACGATGACCACCATGACTTCCAGCAGGGTAAAACCGGATTGACGACGTTTGTTCATGAGTTGCTCCGTAACGAATGAGATGGGATGGCCCATCAGAGAGTGATCACTGGGTGGGTTCGACGGGCCGCCAGCGGCGCCACCGAACACCGGAAACTTACATATTCACCATATTGTTGAGCTCGAGGATCGGCTGCAGGATCGACATCACGATAAACAGCACCACCCCGGCCATGGAGACCACCAGCATGGGTTCGAACACCCCGAGGGCGATATTGACCTGGGATTCAAACTCCCGATCCTGGTTGTCTGCCGCCCGCTCCAGCATGCTGTCGAGCTCGCCGCTCTGCTCGCCGGAGGCGATCATGTGCAGCATCATGGGCGGGAAAATCTTGGTCTCGGTCAGCGACTTGCGCAGACTGGTCCCCTCGCGCACCCGTTCGGCGGCCTCGAGAATGCGCATTCTGGCAAAGTCGTTGGAGAGCACTTCGCCGGAGATCTTCATCCCCTCCAGCAGCGGCACCGCACTGGCATTGAGGATGCTTAACGTGCGAGCGAAGCGGGCGGTGTTGAGACCACGGCTGACCCGGCCAATCACCGGCAGGCCGAGCAGCACCTGATGCCAGCGTCGGCGACGCTTTTCATCGGTGAGCCACCAGCGCCAGACAAAGCTGCCAAGGAAGATCAGCAGCAGGAACCAGAGGCCGTAGGCCTGCATCAGCTCGCTGGTACCGATGAGAAAACGGGTGGTGCCCGGCAGCTGCTGACCCATGTGTTCAAACTGGGCCACTACCTTGGGTACCACGGCGGTAAGCAGGATCGAGATAACCCCGATGGCGACACAGGTGAGCACTATGGGGTAGATCATCGCCTGCAGCAGCTTGGTGCGCATATGCTGGCGCTGCTCGGTGTAGTCGGCGAGGCGGTTGAGCACCTTCTCCAGATGGCCCGATTTTTCACCGGCCGCCACCATGGAGCGAAACAGCTGGTCGAACACATGGGGAAAAGCCCCCAGCGAGTCGGCCAGCGAATAACCTTCCACCACCTTGCTGCGCACGGTCGCCACCAGAGAGCGCAAGTGGGCCTTTTCGCACTGCTCGGCCACCGCTTTGAGCGCCTCTTCGATGGTGAGACCGGCCCCCACCAGGGTGGCCAGCTGGCGAGTGATCAGGGCCAGCTCGGCAGTGCTGGCACCGCGCCGAAACAGGGCGAAGCGGGTCGCTTCCCGTTTCGCCTTCTCGGTGGTCTCGTTCACCTCGAGGGGAGTGAGCCCCTGTTCGCGCAGCAGCTGGCGTACCTGACGGGCCGAGTCGCCCTCCATCACGCCGCTCTTGCTGCGCCCCTTGTTGTCGAGGGCCTTGTATTCGAATGCCGCCATCTCAATCTTCCCGGGTCACGCGCAGTACCTCTTCGAGGCTGGTCTGCCCCTTGAGGACCTTGTCGATGCCGTCACGGCGGATGCTGGGGGTGTGGCCGCGGATCAGCCGCTCGATGGCGAGCTCGCCGCTGGCACTGTGAATGGCTTCACGCACCGCTTCGTCGATCACCACCAGCTCGTGGATGCCGGTCCGGCCACGGTAGCCGGTGTGGTTGCACAGCTCGCAGCCGACCGGACGCCACACCTGCTGATCAGGGGCCAGCTCGATGCCCATGGCGAGGCGCTCCTGCTCGGTGATGGGGCGCGGGGCACGGCAATCGGGGCAGAGGGTGCGCACCAGCCGTTGGGCCAGCACCGCCAAGAGCGACGAGGAGAGCAGGAAGGGCTCGATCCCCATGTCCCGCATCCGGGTGATGGCGCCGATGGCGGTGTTGGTGTGCAGGGTCGACATCACCAGGTGACCGGTGAGGGACGCCTGCACCGCAATCTGGGCGGTTTCCAGATCTCGAATTTCCCCCACCATCACCACATCCGGATCCTGACGCAAGATGGCGCGCAGGCCGCGGGCGAAGGTCATGTCCACCTTGGTGTTGACCTGGGTCTGGCCCACCCCTTCGAGGTCATACTCGATGGGGTCTTCCACCGTCAGAATGTTGCGATCCCGAGAGTTGATTTCAGACAGCGCCGCATAGAGGGTGGTGGATTTACCGGAACCGGTCGGGCCGGTGACCAGAATAATGCCGTGGGGCTTGCGAATAAGCTCGCTGATGATGGTGCGGTTGGCCGCGGTCATCCCCAACTGCTTGAGCTCGAGGCGCACGTTGTTCTTGTCGAGCAGACGAAGTACCACCCGCTCGCCGTAGCTGGACGGCATGGTGGAGACCCGTACGTCGACGGCGCGGCCGCCGATACGCAACGAGATACGGCCATCCTGCGGCACCCGCTTCTCGGCGATATCCATCCGCGACATCACCTTGATCCGCGAGACCAGCAGTGATGCCAGCTTGCGATGGGGGCGCAGGATCTCCCGCAGTACCCCATCGATACGAAAACGGATCACCAGTGCCCGCTCGAAGGTCTCGATATGGATATCGGAGGCCTCTTCCTTGATCGCCTCGCTCAACATGGCGTTGATGAGGCGAATGATGGGGGCGTCGTCATCGGCATCCAGCAGATCTTCGCTTTGCGGCAGCTCTTCGGCCAGGGCGAAGAAGTCCATCTCGTTGCCGAGATCTTCCATCAGCTGGCGCGCCTCGGAGGAGTCGCGCTGGTAGTGGGCCATCAGCAGCTCTTCGAAGGCCTCGTTGTCGAGCTGCTCCACCGCGAAGCTGCAACCCGCTACCCGCCGTACTTCCAGCAGGGCTTGCGGGGTGACACCGGGGCGGCACTGCAGCACGGGGGCGCCGTCCCGCTCAATCAGGATCACCCCGAAATTGCGGGCAAAGACAAAGGGGAGCTCGGGCAGTGGCGCAGGCCCGACGCTTCCATCCAGATGGTAGGCACTCATCAGGGCTTACTCTGCACAAACGGGGTGGTGGTCTCGACAGTGCTTTGCTGTCTGCTCCGCATCTCGTTGATCTGCTTCTGGATCTCTTTTTGCAGCTCGGGCGACACCATCACATCCTGGCCATAGGCAGGCAATACCTGACGGGCGGGGGAGGTGAGATACCCCTCCTGCGAGGCGGCATTGAGCTGCTCGGCGCGGAACAGGGAGTACTTGTTGCTGGAGACTCCGGTATAGACGTCCGCATCACGCAAGATGGTTGGCCGGATAAAGACCATCAGGTTGCGCTTGGAGGTGGTGTTGGAGGTGGAGCGGAACAGATAGCCCAGCACCGGGATATCGCCCAGCAAGGGCACCTTGGAGACCTGCTCCTTGGTCTGTTCGTCCATCAAACCGCCCAGCACCACGGTTTCGCCGCTTTTGACCAGCACCGCGTTCTTGACGGTACGGGTATCGAAAGTGGGGCCAAGGTTGGCGGTACCGGTCGCCTGGGTCTGGGCGACGCTGGAGACCTCCTGCTCGATATTGAGCAGCACCGAATCCCCTTCGTTGATCTGCGGGGTCACCACCAGCTTGGTGCCCACCGTCTTGCGTTCGATGGTGTTGAACACCTGATCGCTGGTGGTGGAGCTTTGCGAACCGCTCTGGACCGGGACCTCCTGACCGACGTTGAAGGAGGCCTCCTTGTTGTCCATGGTGACGATACTCGGGGTGGAGAGAATATCGTTCTTGGTATTGGAGGCCAGCGCCGTGGCCAGCATGGCCCAGTCGCCGTGATAGAAACCGGCGGCCATGCCGTTGAACTCTTTCAGCAGACCGGCAGCGGTGTCGGTCTTGCCATTCTGGTAATCCTTGCCCGCCGCAATGGCGCTGCCGAGAGGCAGACCTGAGTTGGTGAACTGGGTGCCACCGCCGTTGGCATTGCCCCACTGGACGCCAAGGCTGAGGCCGTCGCCATCCTGCATCTCGACGATGATCGCCTCCACCAGCACCTGGGCGCGGCGGATATCGAGCTTGGCCACCACCTGCTCCAGTTCGGACATCACGTCCGGCTGGGCGGTGATGACCAGCGCATTGGTGGTCTCGTCGGCTGAGATGGCCAGCTTGCCACCGCCGATGCTGGCGCCACCTGTGGTTGCGCCGCCGCCCTTCTTGTCGGCCTCGATGCTGGAGCTGACCCCCTTGAGCACCTCGACCATGTCTTTGGCCTTGCCATATTTGAGGTAGAAGACCCGGGTGTTGCCCTGGCTTTGCAGGTCGCGGTCGAGCTGGCGCACCATCTGGATGATGCGGGCGCGCGCTTTCGGCTCACCACTCACCACCACAGAGTTGGTACGCTCGTCGGCCACCACCTTGGGGGATAGCAGCAGGGAGGCGGTGCCGCCCTGGGGGTTGCCATCCTTGTTGAGGTTGGTCACCAGCCGCACCATTTCCCCCGCCGAGGCGAACTTGAGCTTGATGATGTCCACATCCTGATCGCCTGCGCGGTCGACCCGGTTGACCACTTCCACCAGACGGTTGACCACGGCGGCGCGGCCGGTGATCAGCAGCACGTTGGAGGGCTCGTAGTGCACCACGTTGCCACCACCGGCGTTGTCGTTGAGCTGGCGCAGCAACGGCGCCAGTTCACGGACCGAGACGTTGCGCACCGGCACTACTCTAGTCACCATCTCGTCGCCCATGCCCGGGTTGCTGCCATCCACCACCGGAATGGCGGAGGTCTTGGCATCCCGCGAGCGCAGCACCTTGAGCACTCCGTTGTCCATCGGCACCACGGCAAAGCCGTAGACGTCGAGCACGCTCAGGAAGAACTGGTAGTACTGCTCCTCATTGAGCAGGTCGTAGCTGCGCACGTTGATCTTGCCGCGCACCGAGGGCTCTATGATGATGGTTTTATTGAGGTTCTTGCCCACCGTATTGATGAACTCTTCAATGTCGGCGTTCTTGAAACTGGCAGAGTATTCGGTGGCCCAGGCTGAGCCCGCCATCATCAGTGCCGCTGCGATAGTGGCCAGACGCCAGCATTTCCCTTTAGTGGTCATTATTGGTACGACTCCAAATCATTATTCTGACAAGCGCACATAGATGTCGAACTGTTCGCCCTGTCGCTCGACGGTCACTGTCATTTCCGTTGCGCCAGCCATCTGCTGCATCGCCTGCATGGCTTGCATGTTGTCCCGTAAATCCAGCCCGTTGATGCTGATGGCCAGGTCATTGGCCTGCAGCCCGCTCTGGTTGAAAAACTCAGGATTGCTGCCCGGATTGAGGCGATAGCCGGTCATGCGGCCATCCACCTGAACCGGTGAAATATTGAGGTAATCGGTGATCTTGCCCGGATCGGCCATCAGCTCGCTGCGCAGGGAGCCAAGGGGAGCGGTGTTGGTCTGCGGCAGCGGCTTGCCATACTCCTCGCCATCCAGCATCAGGGTCTCGTCGCGGCCATCCCGCTCGATGATCACCCGATCCGGATAGACCTGCCGGATCCGCGCCTGGGTGCCGTCAATCATGTCACCGACCCCGTAGGAGTTCTGGATGCCGGACATGGCGATGATGGCGATGGATTTGGCGGGATCTGAGCTTGCCAACACTCCGTTGAGCTGGGCATTGAGCTGGGTACGCGGCGCATTGGCGGCCACGGCGGCTTTGGCCTGTGCCTTGGGGATCGCCTTGCCAAACAGCGCCAGTCGGCTTACCTCGCCCAGTTCAAGGCGCGGGTTGCTCTGGCCGTTGACCGCCACTGCGGAGGGTTGCCACGGTTGGCTGGTTTGCGGGCTTGCCAGGGTGAGCAGACGCCAGGTGAGGGCGGCGCTCTGCTGGGCCAGCATGATCAGCAGCGCCAGAAAGGCCACCTGGGTGACTCTGGTCATGGGAAGCCGCCGGCACTGGGCCAGCAGCATGGTCAAGATGTCATCCCTGAATCGTAGCGTCATATTAATCAACAAATTCCAGGCTCTGGGGCGGCTGCGTATTGTGTACGGCCGGTGGCTGTGACACAACGGGTCGGGGCGCGCCAAACCGTAAAAATGGATATTTCATCACACCGTAAACCTTTGAATGCTCACAAAAGTGGCACTCAGGTGAGGTGCATCCTGCTTGCCAGCGAATATCAGGGTACGGTGCGTACTCACCCTCGCCAATCCTGCAGCGCCTTGAGGGTCACGCTCTGTCCGGCGACCTGCAGCACTATGTATTGCTGGTCGATGGTGGCGAGCACGACTCCCGGGGCGATTTCGCTCCCCTCCCGGTATTCCCGGCCATTGAGCACCACGGCGCGCTTGGCGGGGTTGGAGGAGAATACATGAGAGCCATAGCTCAATTGCGGGACCTGCTGGCGCACCGATTGGGGTGCCGAGCCCAGCGCCATCAACTGGGCTGGTTGCACGTTGTTCTGGCCGGTGGCGTGTGGCGTCTCCTGCAATGGGGTTTCATTGAGGGCTTTCATCAGCTGCTCGGCCAGACTCAGCGCGGGGGTATTCCCCTGACTGGTCCCCTCGTTTTTGGCCACTGCTCTGGGTTGTACCACCGGTTCCGGCAGGGGCGGGGGCAGCGGACGGGTCACCATTGCCTTGGGTTCGACCCGCACGAAGGGCGGAGTGATCACCTCTTTCACCTCCACCTTCTCCTCGATGGGGCGCAGGTGGAGCAGATGCCAGCCATAGTTGGCGCCCGCCCCCAGCAGCAAGGCCAGGGGAGCCAGCAGCCAGCCGATGCGGCGTGGGCTGCGCTCCTCTTCCCGGGGCATGGGCAAGCCCATGGCTGGAATATGGGCGGAGAGTTGCGGTTGCTGCGCACGGCGCAGCGCCTTGAGCAGGGTAGACATCAGGAGGCCTCCTCCAGTCTGGGCATGGGTTCACCGGAGAGGGCGTTGAGACGCAGCAGGGTGTTGCTGCCCGCGATGCCATCAGGGGTGAGCCCCTGGTCTCGCTGGAACTGCTGCAGCTTGTTCTTGAGCTCGCCATCGAAGCGGCGCACCTTGCGTTCGGGTTGTTGCAACGCACGGCTGAGGGCATTGTCGAGCCACTGGATCTGGGTCTGACCGGCATTGCTGGCGATCAGGCTGACGCCCCCTTTCGGCATGCGCCAGAGCAGGGTGTAGCTGCCGCCCCAGTTGTCGCTGAGCCACTGGCGATCCACCTGCCAGCTCTGGTCACCTATCATCAGGCTGGCCTTGTTCGGCCCCAGATTGACCAGAGTCGCGTAGTAGAGGCCGCCAGTCTGGTCAGTGAGCGTGATCATGGCGGGATACTGCAGGGCGCGCAGCTCATCGAGGCTTGCCTCTCCCTCCTGACAGCGCAGACCGGCACGGGGGGCGTTATCGCAGGTTGCTTCGAACGGTTCCGGTTCATAACCCCAGACCCGATAGAGATTCTGCATGGCGCTGTCGGGGTCGATGGCCTGATTGATCGCCTCGGTCAGCTGCTCCTGCTGCTCGGCGGTCTCGTCGATGGTGACCGGCACCTCGACCTTGACTACCGGACGGGTAGGGAACACGCCGAATAATTGCCAACCCCACCAGCCTGCGGCCACCAGCAGGGCGCCCGCCAGCGTCACCATCAGACCGGAGGCCCAGCTTCCTTCGTCCCGAACGCCATTGACCTCGAAGGCGGCCTGGCTGATATCGCTGTGGACAATCTTGTAGCTGCCACGGGCGAAAGCGGCGATCAGGGCGCGGTCGCAGATGAGGTTGATGAAACGGGGGATGCCGCCACTCAGGCGATGGAGCGTCTTGATTGCGCGCGGGGTGAAGATGGGTTGTACGCAGCCTGCGACTTGCAGCCGGAAGCGGACGTAGGCATCCACATCGCTGTGAGAGAGCGGCAGCAGGTGATAGCGGGCGGTAATGCGCTGGGCCAGCTGGCGCAGCAGGGGTTGGCGCAGCATCTGTTGCAGCTCGGGCTGACCGATCAGCACCACCTGCAGCAGTTTTCGTTCGTCGGTTTCGAGGTTGGTGAGCAGACGCAGCTGCTCCAGTACGCCGGGCAGCAGGTGCTGCGCCTCATCCACCAGTACCACGCTGCGTTTGCCTGCCGCCAGGTTGGCCAGCAGGTGATCGCGAATAAGGTCGAACAGCCGCTTGATCCCGGCATCTTCGGGATAGGGGAGTTGAAACTCGTCGCAGATGGCGGCCAGCAGATCCCGTTCGGTCAGGGAGGGGTTGAGGATATAGGCGATCTCGGTCTCGGCGGGGAGCTGTTGCAGCAGGCAGCGGGAGACGGTGGTCTTGCCGGTGCCCACTTCGCCGGTCAGCAGCACAAAGCCGCCGCCATCCTGCAATCCATAGTTGAGATGAGCAAGGGCTTCGCCGTGGCGCTCGCTCATATAGAGGTACTTGGGATTGGGCGAGATGGAAAACGGGTGTTCCGAGAGGCCGAAGAACTGTGTGTACATGAGGGTATTCTTTTGTAGCCGGCGACAGATGAAAAATGTCTCCGGATGATAGCAAACCTCGCTTTCATTGGAAGCCATCATTGGCGCTGGAGGGCAAATTGCGGCCTTTTCCTGCCATCTTGTGATCCCGGTTGCGTCATCGGCACGAATCCGGATCACAAAATGACAAAAAATAGCTGTAAATAAAGGGAAATATCAATATGGGCGCGGCGTGGCAAATGCCGTCAACATGGCGCTGAACCGGCAATGGTTGGACCTGTTTGTGTACAATTTATGACGCCGGTTGCCCTGTCAGCCATCAGGGCAGCTGGTCGGAATGTACTTGCTCAGCGGTGATCCTGAAACTGCGCGGCAATCTCCCTGAACTGCGCCTCACAGGCGAGAAACGCCGCGACGATGCCGGGATCAAAATGGCTGCCGCTCCCCTTCACGATGATCTCCTTCGCTTCCTCATGGCTGAAAGCAGGTTTGTAGACCCGTTTCGAGATGAGGGCATCGTAGACATCCGCTACCGCCATCAGCCGCCCGGAGAGGGGAATCGCCTCACCCGCCAGCCCAGCCGGATAGCCGCTGCCATCCCACTTCTCGTGGTGGGTGAGGGAGATCTCCCGGGCCAGCCGCAGGAAGGAGTTGGAGCCCAGCTGCGCCTCGGCGCTCGCCAGCGCATCAGCACCGATCTGCGGGTGGCGCTTCATGATGGCGAACTCCTCGTCGGTCAGCTTGCCCGGTTTGAGCAGGATGGCATCGGGAATGCCCACCTTGCCCACATCGTGCAGAGGGGCCGACTTGAACAGCAGATCGATGGTGGCGTCATCGAGCGGATAGCGATCCCAATCGCTGCGACTGAGGTATTGCGCCAGCGCCTTGACGTAGTGCTGGGTGCGAATGATATGGGCGCCGGTCTCGTTGTCCCGGGTCTCCGCCAGCGAGGCGAGGCCAAGGATGGCCACGTCGCGGGTCAGGTTGAGCTCATCGCTGCGGGATTTCAGCTCGCCGATCATCTGATTGGTGCTGGCGGCGATAAGGCCAAACTCGTCATCCCGGGTGACCGGCACCCGGGCGTCGAAGTCACCGCACTGCACTCTGGCCATGGTGCTGGTCTGCTGGCGCAGGGATAGGCCGAGATTGCGACCATAACCGTGGATGATGAGGGCGAGATAACAGAAGGTCACCGTCATCACGAAGGCGATTTCCCACAGGATGTAGTGCTGGGCATCGACCCTCGGCAGGCTGCGCTCCACCGTCACCAGCCACTCCAGATCCTTGTTGAACAGCAAGAAGAAGACGCCTCCCAGCAGGGTGAGGGTCGCCAGGGTAAAGAGGGTGAACTTGCGTGGCAGCGGCATGGCCAGCGGGTGGCTCAGTGCCAGGCTCTGCTCGGCTTGCCGTGCTCTGGCCCGATGCCAATCCCGCTCCAGAGTCAGGTCGGCCGCTACCAGAAAGCCGAGGGTGGTCATCCCCAGCAGCACCTTGAGGTGACTCTCCAGCGGAAAGTCGTGGGCCAGGGCGTTGTAGCCCGAGAGCAGCAGTGCTCCCAGCAGGTAGAAACCCACCTCCAGTCCAAACCCGTCCAGCCCGTTGCGCGCCAAGGGCCGACTTGAGAGCAGCCAATTGCGCACGGCGAACATGATGGCAAACGTCACCAGGGTCGGCCCCAGTAACTGGGGCAGGGTGAGACTCTCGAGAAACGGGCAAACCTGCCAGCCATAGAGACAAAATAGTGACAGGGTTACCCCGTAGTGCAGGGCGCAGCGCCCCGTGATCCTCTGCATATTCCCACCCATGTTGCTGGTTATTGTTATGTCGGCGGGAGGCCCGCCATTACAGGCGCCGCAGCAGCAGGCTACCTATGGAGTAGCCTGCGCCAAAGGAGCACAGTACGCCGCGAGCCCCCGCAGGAAGGTCGCGATTGTACAGATGAAACGCGATGATGGAACCCGCCGAGCTGGTATTACCATAGCTATCAAGAATGACCGGCGCCTCCTGCTGGCTGGCATCGTGGCCGAGCAGTTTGCGGCCGATGAACTGGTTCATGGTGAGGTTGGCCTGATGGAGCCAGAGCCGGTTCAGGCTCTCGGCGGGCCAGCCCTGCTCATCGAGTTGGTTGGCAATCTGGTCGCACACCAGCGGTAACACCTCCTTGAACACCTTGCGCCCCTGCTGGCGAAACAGCTTGTCGTCGCCGTAGCGGGTACGCGGGCTCAGCCGGTTCAAAAAGCCGAAGTTGTTGCGGATGTTGTTGGAGTATTGGGTCACCAGCTTGCTGGCCACCAGTTGCCACGGATTGGCCGCCTTGCAATCGGTCTCCCGCTCCAGCAGCACCGCGGTGCAGGCATCGCCGAAGATAAAGTGACTATCACGATCGCGAAAATTGAGGTGCCCCGAGCAGATCTCCGGATTAACCACCAGCGCCAGTCGGGCGGTGCCAGCCGCCAGCATGTCAGCGGCTGTCTTGATGCCGAAGGTGGCGGACGAGCAGGCCACGTTCATGTCAAAGGCCATGCCGCTCGCCCCCAGATAATGCTGCAGCTCGATGGCCAGCGCTGGATAGGGACGCGGCATGTTGGAGGCGGCGACGATCACCAGATCGATCTCGCCGGGCTCGCGACCGGCGGCGATCAGCGCCTGCTCGGCGGCGGCCACCGCCATCTCCACCATGATGGAGGGCATCTCATCGGGCCGCTCCGCCAGCAGCGGCTGCATGATGTCGGGGTTGAGCACCCCCTCGCGGCTCACCAGATAACGGCTCTTGATGCCGGAGGCCTTCTCGATGAACTCGCAACTGGAATGCTGCTTGGCGGGGAGCTGGCCGGCGTCGATGGCGGAGGCGTTCTCCTCGTTGTAGAGATCCACATACTGGTTGAAAGCGGCCACCAGCTCTTCATTGCTGACGGCAAAGGGTGGGGTATAGAGGCCTGAGCCACTGATCACGATAGAGGTCATCTTTGCTCCTCGCCGGGTGCGTTCCCGGCTTGTCGGTTTATAGGGTAGAGAGGGTTACAACTGGTCGATCGCCGCAGCGAGACCCGCCAGGGTCAGCGGATGCATCCGTCCGCCAACCACGTCATTCATCAGTTTGATAGAGGGATGCCAGAGCCACTCCCGGCGCGGGGTGGGATTGATCCACACCAGTTTGGGAAAGTGCTGCTGCAATCGGGTGAGCCACACCTGACCCGACTCCTCGTTCCACTGCTCGACGCTGCCGCCGGGCCAGGTGATCTCGTAAGGGCCCATGGTGGCATCCCCCACCAGGATCACCCGGTAGTCGCTGCCGTAGGTGCGCAGCAGCCGCAGAGTATCGAACCGCTCCTCAAAGCGGCGGTTGTTGTCCTTCCAGACGAAGTCGTAGAGGCAGTTGTGAAAATAGAAGTACTCCAGATGCTTGAACTCGTGGCGCAAGGCGGAGAAGAGGCGCTGCACCTCGGCCACGTGGGCATCCATGGAGCCCCCCACATCGAAGAAAACCAACAGCTTCACCCCGTTGTGGCGCTTGGGCCGCAGCTTCACATCGAGCCAGCCCTGGCGGGCCGAACTTTTTATGGTGTCATCGAGATCCAGCTCGTCGGGACTGCCTTTGCGCACCCAGCGTCTGAGCTTTCGCAGCGCCAGCTGAATGGCACGCTGGCCGAGCGGTGAGTCCTCGCTGAAGTTGCGATAATGACGGGCCTCCCACACCTTGGCCGCCTTGCCGTGCTGCCCCTCTCCACCCATGCGCACCCCCTCGGGGTGAAAACCGCCATGGCCAAACGGGCTGCTGCCACCGGTCCCTACCCACTTGTTGCCACCGGCGTGGCGTTCTTTCTGCTCGCGTAATCGCTGGTTAAGGGTCTCCAGCAGCTTGTCAAGTCCGCCGAGGGATTTGAGCAGCGCTTTCTCCTCTGGGCTCAGCAGCCGTTCGAATTCCTTGCGCAGCCACTCCTCGGGCAGGTTCTCCGGCAGCAGGGGGATGGCTTCCAGCCCCTCATAGTATTCGGCGAAGGCGCGATCGAAGCGATCGTAGTGGGCCTCGTCTTTGACCAGCAGGCAGCGGGAGAGCTGGTAGAACTCGTCCATATCAATGGTGACCAGCCGGGCGGCCAGCGCGGCGTGCAAGTCCAGCAGCTCACGCAGGCTGCACGGCAGCTTGTGGCGGCGCAGATGGGTAAAAAAGTCGATCAGCATGAGTCAGCTGCCGCGCCGGACCAGAAAGGCGAGCTTCTCGAAGAGATGCAAATCCTGCTCGGTCTTGAGCAGAGCGCCATATAGTGCGGGTACCAGCTTGCCGGGTTCGCGGGCGCGCATCGCCTCGGGGGCGATATCGTCGGCCAGGAGCAGGCGGATCCAGTCCAGCAGCTCCGAGGTGGAGGGCTTCTTGCGCAGCCCCTCTACCTCGCGCAGCTCGAAGAAGAGATCCATTGCCTCGCCAAGCAGGCTCTCCTTGAGGTCGGGGTAGTGGAGTTTGACGATGGCCTGCATCTCGGCCTTGTCGGGGAAGCGGATGTAGTGGAAGAAACAGCGGCGCAGGAAGGCATCCGGCAGCTCTTTTTCATTGTTGGAGGTGATGATGACTACCGGCCGCTGGCGTGCCCTGACTCGCTCGCCGGTCTCGTAGACGTCGAACTCCATCCGATCCAGCTCCAGCAGCAGATCGTTGGGGAATTCGATGTCGGCTTTGTCGATCTCGTCGATCAGCAGCACAGGTCGCTGCTCGGCGCTGAAGGCCTGCCACAACTTGCCTTTACGAATGTAGTGACTGATATCGGCCACTCTGGGGTCGCCGAGCTGGGAGTCCCGCAGCCGGGCCACCGCATCATATTCGTAGAGTCCCTGTTGGGCCTTGGTGGTGGACTTGATATGCCAGGCAATGAGGTCTGTACCGAGATGGTCGGCGACCGCTTCTGCCAGCACAGTCTTGCCGGTGCCCGGCTCCCCTTTGATCAGCAGCGGTTTTTCGAGGGTGATGGCGGCATTGACCGCCATCTTCAATGCATCGGAGGCGAGATACTGGCTGCTTCCTGAAAATCCCATAACGTCGGTTCCTTTGACGATTGGCGCCCGGAGTCAGGGGCCAGAGAGAATAAGCTCTATATGTTGTAATACCATATGGTTATAACGAATAGTCACTTCTCATTCAGAAACCACAGGGTAATCTTGTTTCATCGTCGTAACAAACACAGGGATAGCGCCATGAGCAAAATTTTTGAGGACAACAGCCAGACTATCGGTCACACCCCGCTGGTTCGTCTCAACCGTGTTACCAAAGGTCGCGTGCTGGCCAAGATCGAGAGCCGCAACCCCAGCTTCAGCGTCAAGTGCCGTATCGGTGCCAACCTGATCTGGGATGCCGAGAAGCGCGGCATCCTGACCAAGGGTAAGGAGATCATCGAGCCCACCAGCGGCAACACGGGTATTGCTCTGGCCTTTGTCGCGGCAGCTCGCGGCTATCCCATCACCCTGACCATGCCGGCCACCATGAGCCTGGAGCGCCGCAAGCTGCTCAAGGCGCTCGGTGCCAATCTGGTGCTGACCGAAGGGCCCCTCGGCATGAAGGGGGCCATTGCCAAGGCCAACGAGATCCTCGAATCCGAGCCGGGCAAGTATGTGTTGCTGCAACAGTTTGAAAACCCGGCCAACCCGGAGATCCACGAAAAGACCACAGGCCCCGAGATTTGGGATGCCACTGACGGCGAAGTGGATGTGTTCGTGGCCGGGGTCGGTACCGGCGGCACCATTACCGGGGTCTCCCGCTATCTGAAGCAGACTAAAGGCAAAGCGGTGGTCTCTGTCGCAGTCGAACCGGCCGAGTCGCCCGTCATCAGCCAGAAGCTGGCCGGGGAAGAGATCAAACCGGGCCCCCACAAGATCCAGGGGATCGGCGCCGGCTTTATCCCAGGCAACCTGGACCTCTCCCTCATCGATCGGGTGGAGAAGGTGACCAGTGACGAAGCCATCGAGATGGCTCGTCGCCTGATGGAGGAGGAGGGGATCCTGGCTGGTATCAGCTCCGGTGCTGCGGTGGTGGCAGCCAGCCGTCTGGCCGAGCTGCCGGAATTTGCGGGCAAAACCATAGTGGTCATCCTGCCGAGTGCAGCTGAGCGTTACCTCTCCAGCGCCCTGTTTGCCGGGGTGTTCAGCGAGCAGGAGCTGCAGCAGTAACTGATCGGAATCTTTCAAAACAGCGGCGCTCCCAGGAGCGCCGCTTCTTTATGGGCTAGACTCAACCCCTGTTAGTGTCACTTGATCCTTATTTTTTGGGGTAAAATAACAAGTTCCGGAGTGAGAAAAAAAGCAGACATTCCGCTCTAAATCTCATATCCTGTGCGGCGTCACGCGGTGTTTGCTGGCTCGGTATCACAAAGTAACAAAGTGTTATTTTTCGTTATAAAATAATTTCAAGCCAGTCCTGATGCGGCTTGTAGCCCAATAACGGAAAATTGCCAACCAGCGCGCCGATTACTGCACAGAAACTTGACCTGGATTAAACCATTGCGGGTCTGCTTTCGTTACTTTACAACATATCCATACTGACACGGTGGGTCAGGTTGCTTCAAAAACGACCAATCCACCAAAAAATATCAATAATATGGGGTGAAACCATGTACGAGAAGTCTGTTGTTATTACTGCTGAAAACGGCCTGCACACCCGTCCGGCAGCTCAGTTCGTGAAAGAAGCCAAAGAATTCCAAAGCGAGATCACTGTGGTCTCCGGTGGCAAGTCCGCCAGCGCCAAGAGCCTGTTCAAGCTGCAGACCCTGGGCCTGACCAAGGGTACCAACGTAACTATCCAGGCTGACGGCCCGGATGCTCAGCAAGCTGTTGAGAAGCTGGTTGCCCTGATGGACGAGCTGGAGTAATCCAGCTTTAGATTCCTCCCCCACAGTCGTTTTAATAGGAAGGATTATGATATCTGGCATTCTTGCGTCCCCCGGTATCGCATTCGGTAAGGCGCTTCTTCTGAAAGAAGATGAAATCGTTATCAATCAGGGCAAAATCTCTGCTGACCAGATTGATGCCGAGATCAACCGTTTCCTCGAAGCTCGTACCAAGTCAGCTACCCAGCTGGAAGCCATCAAAGAGATGGCCGGTCGCACCTTCGGTGAGGAAAAAGAGGCCATCTTCGAAGGCCACATCATGCTGCTCGAAGATGAGGAGCTGGAAGGGGATATCAAATCCTTCATCAAAGAGAACAAGGCTTCCGCTGACAAAGCCATCTATGAGGTGATCGAACAGTACGCCAAGATGATGGCCGAGCTGGATGACCCTTATCTGCGCGAACGCGCTACCGACTTCCGTGACATCGGCACCCGTCTGGTCAAGAACGTACTGGGCATCGCCGTTGTCAACCTGAGCACCATCGACGAAGAGGTGATCCTGGTCGCCAAAGACCTGACCCCGTCCGAAACCGCTCAAATCAACCTGAAATATGTGCTGGGTTTCGTTACCGACATCGGTGGCCGTACCTCTCACACCTCCATCATGGCCCGCTCCCTGGAGCTGCCGGCCGTGGTAGGCACCAACGACATCACCGAGCGCGTCAAGAACGGTGACATGCTGGTGCTGGATGCGATCAACAACCAGATCATCATCAATCCGACCGCTGAACAGCTGACCGAAGCCAAGAAGTTCCAGGCTCAGTTCCAGGCCGAGAAAGATGAGCTGGCCAAGCTGAAAGATCTGCCTGCCATCACGCTGGATGGTCACCAGGTCGAAGTGTGCGCCAACATCGGTACCGTCAAGGATACCGAAGGTGCCATTCGCAATGGCGCCGAAGGCGTGGGTCTGTACCGTACCGAGTTCCTGTTTATGGACCGTGACGCGCTGCCGACCGAAGAAGAGCAGTTCAAAGCCTACAAAGAAGTGGCCGAAGCGATGCCGGATCAGCCGATCATCGTGCGTACCATGGACATTGGCGGCGACAAAGAGCTGCCGTACATGAATTTCCCGAAAGAGATGAACCCCTTCCTGGGCTGGCGTGCCGTGCGTATTTTCTTCGACCGCGAAGACATCATGCACGCTCAGCTGCGGGCCATTCTGCGCGCCTCTGCCTTCGGCAAACTGCGCATCATGTTCCCGATGATCATCTCTGTCGAAGAGTTCCGTAGCCTGAAAGCTACCGTAGAGACGCTGAAAGCCGAACTGCGTGCCGAAGGCAAAGCCTTTGATGAATCCATCGAAGTGGGTATCATGATCGAGACCCCGGCCGCTGCCGTGATGGCTCATCATCTGGCCAAGGAAGTGGATTTCTTCAGTATCGGTACCAACGACCTGACCCAGTACACCCTGGCTGTCGATCGTGGTAACGAGATGATCTCCGCCATGTACAACCCGCTGTCACCCTCCGTCCTGACCCTGATCAAGATGGTTATCGATGCGTCCCACGCCGAAGGCAAGTGGACCGGTATGTGTGGTGAACTGGCTGGTGACGAGCGCGCTACCCTGCTGCTGCTGGGTATGGGTCTGGATGAGTTCTCCATGAGCGCCATCTCTGTACCGCGTATCAAGAAGCTTATCCGCAACACCAACTTCGAAGATGTGAAGGCAATGGCTGATCAAGCACTGAGCTTTGCCACCGCCGCTGAAATCGAAGCATGCGTAGATAACTTTATTAAGCAGAAAGCAGTCTGCTAAGATCGGCTGCAAACAGCGACAAATCATCTCTAGGAGCTTTATATGGGTCTGTTTGATAAACTGAAGAAACTGGTTTCCGACGATAGCTCTGACACCGGCGGCATCGAAATCTTTGCTCCGCTGTCTGGCGAAATCGTGCCGATCGAAGATGTGCCTGACGTTGTCTTCGCCGAGAAGATCGTTGGTGACGGTATCGCCATCAAGCCGGCTGGCAACAAGATGGTTGCGCCGTGCGATGGTACCATCGGCAAGATTTTCGAGACCAACCACGCGTTCTCTCTGGAATCCGACTCCGGTATCGAGCTGTTCGTTCACTTCGGTATCGACACCGTTGAACTGAAAGGCGAAGGCTTCAAGCGTATCGCTCAGGAAGGTCAACAGGTCAAGCGCGGCGACACCATCATCGAGTTCGATCTGGCCGTTCTGGAAGCGAAAGCCAAGTCTACCCTGACTCCGGTTGTCATCTCCAACATGGACGAGATCAAAGAGCTGATCAAAATGACTGGTGCCGTGACTGTGGGCGAGACCCCGGTTATCCGTATCAAGAAGTAATGCCAAGCTGGCTCACGCCAGTTGCGCAGTAAAAAACCGAAGCCTTGTGCTTCGGTTTTTTTATGGCCGCGAGTCGGCTTTCCGTTCTGATTACCACTCTATTCCGTCGAGATGACAACCCGGTTACGGCCCTGATCCTTGGCCTGATAAAGGGCCCGGTCTGCCATCATCAGCAGATAGTCGATGCCCTCCTGCCCCTTCATGCTGGCACACCCCAGACTGATGGTGAGGGATAGCTGCTTCCCCTGCCATGGCAAGCGGGTGGAACTGACATGCTGGCGCAGCTGTTCGGCGCGCCGTGCTGCCTGGTCAATATCGCAACCAGGCAGGATCAGCAGGAACTCCTCTCCGCCCCAACGGGCCAGACTCTCCCCCGGCAACAGCTGGCCCGCCATAGCGTGGGCGACGGCGCAGAGCGCGGCATCGCCCGCAGGGTGGCCGTAGCGGTCATTGACCTGTTTGAAATGGTCGATATCTCCCAGTACCACCGAGAGGGGCTCACCTTGCAACCAAAGGGCCTGCAGCTGTTGCTGGGCGCCGCGCCGGTTGGTCAGTTCGGTGAGTGGATCGGTGCAGGAGAGGCGGCTCACCTCTTCCACCATACACTGCAGGTCGTGGATATCGCGAAAGGTGACGATATGGCCATCCGGGATGGCATCGGCTCCCAGCTGGGCAGTGACGATAAACCAGCGCGACTGACCGCTCTTGCAGCGGATCAGCGCAGGCATTTCGGCAACCTCCAGCCCTTGCGACAAGCTCTGTTCCACCTGGGAGTGCCAGGAGTCGATGATGGTGCGGCGATACCCTTCATCCGGGTAGGCGACCTGAAACCAGGAGGCCATGTCCGGCAGATCGTCAAGGTTGTAGCCCAGCTGCTCGATAAAGGCTTTATTCAGGAAGCGGTGGCGGCGCTGCGGGATCATGTCGGGTGAGCAGCCATCGTGACGGGCAATGGATTCGGACACCAGAATAGGCAGCGGGATCACATCGAAGGAGCGAAACAGGATCTGTTGCAGTTCTCGGTCATTCATAGGAAAAGCGGCTCCACGATGCATCTTTTATATGCTTTACCATAGGTCAGACCAGTGTGGTGGTAAACCGATTTATAGCGGTTCCGCCGCCGGTTTTTCAGCCAATGGCAAAGGCGAGAAAATGGCAGAGTTGTGTGCCGTGGCCGTATCGGGTGAAAGCTGGGCAGGCTGAGGAGAAGCGGCGGGGCAAAAGGGTCAAAAAAACCCACATGGTCAGGCACATGTGGGTCGGGAAAAACCAGGCAGGGTAAAACAGACACTCCCTGTGTCGGTCATCTTCAGCTCAGGTGGAGTGGTCCATCTGCTGGAGCTTTTCGGGCCAGGGCCCCTGCTGGTGGTCACCAAATCTTCACGCGCTCGGAAGGTGGCAGATAGAGCTTGTCTCCCGGCTTGATGGCAAAGGCGCTATAGAAGGCCGGCATATTGACGACGACGCCGTTGACCCGGTACTCCAGCGGCGAGTGGGGATCTGTCTTGAGCAGAACGGCTGCGAGCTCGGGCCGGTACTTCCCTTTCCACACCTGCGCCCAGCCGATAAAGAAGCGCTGATCGGCAGTGAAGCCATCGAGCACCGCTGACTTGCGGTTGCCCAGGGCGAGCCGGTACGCCTTGTGGGCGATGGTCAAGCCGCCGAGATCGCCGATGTTCTCGCCAAGGGTCAGCTGGCCGTTGACATGCTCCCCCTTGATGGGCTCGAAACGGTCGTACTGTTTCGCCAGTTTTTGCGCTCTGGCGGTGAACTCCTTGAGATCGGCCTGAGCCCACCAGTTGTGCAAGGCACCGTTGCCATCGAATTTGGCCCCCTGATCATCGAAACCATGGCTCAACTCGTGACCGATGACCGCGCCGATGGCGCCATAGTTGACCGCATCATCCGCCTTCAGATCGAAGTAGGGCGGTTGAAGTATGGCTGCCGGGAAGACGATCTCGTTGTTGTTCGGGTTGTAGTAGGCGTTCACCGTCTGCGGATTGTCGAACCACTTCTCCCGATCCACCGGTTGATGGAGGCGGGCAAGGTGCTCGTTGTAACGCACCGTGGCCGCGCGCTGGGCATTGCCGACCAGATCATCGGGACGGATCTCGATTGCGCTGTAATCCTGCCACTGGTCGGGATAGCCGATCTTGACCCGTACCTTCTCCAGTTTCGCCTGCGCCTGCTGTTTGGTCGGGGCAGACATCCAGTCGAGCCCACCGATCTCCTGGCGATAGGCAGCGATCAGATTGCGTACCATGGTCGCCATCTGTGCCTTGGCTTCGGCCGGGAAGTAGCGCTCCACGTAGAGTTTGCCCACCGCCTGACCCAGATAGTCGTCCAGTACCTCCATGGCCTGCTTCCAGGGCTCCCGCTGCCGGGGGATGCCGCTCAGGGTTGTACCGTAGAAAGCGAAGTGCAGGGCATTGCTCTGGCTGTCGAGATAGGGCGCATAAGTGCGTAGCAGATGGAACAGGCAGTAGGATTGCCACTGCGCGATGCTGGTCTCCTGCATCACGGCGGTCAGCTTCTCCAGATAGTCCGGCTCACTGACGATGATCTCCCTTTCCCCAGCGATACCGGCCTCTGTCAGGTAGCGTTGCCAATCCAGGGTGGGCAGCAACTGACTGAGGCGGGCGATGGGCAGTTTGTTGTAGGTGAGGTTGTCATCCCGCCGCTTGACTCTGTCCCACTGCAGGCTGGCGAGCCGGGTCTCCAGCGCCAGAATGCGATGGGCCTGTTCGCTCGCCCCCTCGACGCCGGCATGGTGTAGCAGGGCGGTAATGAACTGCTCGTAGCTGGCCCACACTGCCTTGCTGGCGGCATCTGTTTTCAGGTAGTAGTCCCGATCCGGCAGACCGAGACCGGATTGCTGCAGGTAGATCCCGTAGCTGTCAGGCTGCTTCTTGTCGGCCATGAACCCGATACCAAAGGGAGCGCCGCCGCCCAGCTTGCTGACCCGGGCAAAGTAGGTGGCCAGCGAGGCGCCATCATGGATGGCCATGATCTCGTCGCGCAGTGGCTGAATGGGGGTCAGCCCTTTGGCATCCCGCCCGACCTGATCCAGATAGCTGGCGTAGAGGTCGGCTATCTGCTGGCGAGGAGTTCCGGCTTGTTGCGGGCGCTTGAGCAGCTCCTCCAGCAACACCTTGCGATCCTCCAGCGACTTGTCCGCCAACAGATTGCCGATGGTCTGCCCCGGCATGTCATCCGGTATTTGGGTCTGGGCCAGCCAGTTGCCGTTGACGTGGCGAAACAGATCGTCCGCCGCGCGCACGCTGTTATCCATGCTGGCCAGATCCACCCCGGAGTGGCCGCTGGCGGCACCGGCGCATGGCGCGAGGCCGAGCAGGGCCAGCGCAATGAGGCTGGCGATCATGCTGCGTTGCTGTTTCATCTTGTGTGTCCTGTATGGGCTGCCAGTAGTGAATTGGCTATACCCGCTGGCCAATCAGCTGCGAACGACCGAGAGGAAGCGACCGTCGTGATTGAAGGTGCAGGTAAAGTCGACCGCATCATCATCGGTCTCGTACTGGCCATAGACCTTGTATCTGTGGCCACTCTCTTCTGCCGACTCGGTGGTGATATCGCGCGGGGAGACATGGAATTTGCTGGCTGCTTCCCCCGAGCAGTAACGGGGCATCTTGCTGGTGGCCATATGCTGGTCATTGCTATCGTCATGCTGGCCATCATGCTCGTGTTTGTTATCGCTGTGCTTTTTCCCGGCGTAATAGCCAGCGGCGCCGATGGCACCCAGCGCAGCTGCACCTATCAGGACTTTCTTGGTATCCATATTCTGGCAGCCGCTCAATGCCAGACAGGCGGCCAACCCCATTACCATCAAGGAGTGTTTCATCTCTCGGATCCTTTCAATTATCAAATGAGCAAGTCGGTGTCAGCCGGACGGTGGTCACAGGGCCCGGCGCTGGAATGGCGCCACTTTGCAATGGTCAGGATGAAGAGGACACTCAAATAAAATTAAAAAAACTTATAAAAGTCCGGGAGCCGGGGCGAGCGCGGTATGGGGGGCTCGGTGAGGGGAGAAGGGCGCAGGTTTCATCCATGCGGTAAGTAGTGGTGTGGGGCAAATGTTTGTTTTTATACTTTTATTTCTCTTTATATTTTATCAAGGGTGATGGCTGTCTGTTATGCGGCGGCCAGCCATGCTGGCGGTGGATAGCCGTCTCTATCTTCATAAACAGGGCATAAAAAAGCCGCTCACCTGGGTGAGCGGCTGTTGCCATCAGATTCATGCAGTTCGCTATCAGGCTGGCTGTTTGCCATCTTCTGCGGGCGGCGGCAGGGCGGCGGAGTTGGACTCCACCTTCTGCTCTTCGCCCTGCATGTTCTTGATGTAGACATCCATCTGGTTGAAGGCGATCTCGATGCCGTTCTCGCGGAACAGCTGGTCGATCTTGCGGTTCAACTCGTCCACCGCCGGGTTGCGATCACCCAGTTCGCTCACGAAGAAGCGCAGCTCGTGATCCAGGGTGCTGGCGCCAAAGGTGAGGAAGTAGACGATGGGAGCCGGGTCTTTCAGCACCCGGCTGTTTTCGTCGGCCGCTTGCTTGAGCAGGGTGCGGGTCAGTTCAAGATCTGAGCCGTACGCCACGCCCACCCGTACGATCACCCGGGTGACGGTGTCACTCAGCGACCAGTTGATGAGCCGTTCTGTCATCAGTTGCTGGTTGGGGATGATCACCTCTTTGCGGTCGAAGTCGGTCAGGGTGGTGGCGCGAATGCGGATCCGCGAGACGGTACCGGAGAAGGAGCCGATGGTGACGGTGTCACCGATCCGCACCGGACGCTCGAACAGGATGATGATGCCGGAGACGAAGTTGGAGAGGATCTCCTTCATGCCGAAACCGATACCGACTGACAGACCACCCGCGACCCACTGCAGCTTGTCCCACTGCACGCCCATCATGGAGAGAGCGGTCAGGGAGCCAAAGCCGATCAGCACGTAGTTGAGCATGGTGGTGATGGCGTAGGCGGTCCCCTGAGCCAGGTTGAGCTTGGAGAGCACCAGCACCTCCAGCAAGCCCGGCAGGTTGCGCGCCAGTGACCAGGCACCGCCGAGCAGCAGGAAGCCGATCAGCACATCACTCAGGCTGATGGGGAACAGCACGGCGTTGGCGCCGGTGCCTTCACTGCGGTGCCACAGCACCATGCTGTCGAGGTAGGAGAAGACCGCGACCAGATCGGACCAGAGCCAGTAGAAGGCGACGCCGAAGATCAGCATCAGCACGGTACGGGTCAGACGCAGGGACTGCTGGCTGACATCCTCCAGATCCATGGGCTGCTCTTCGATGGACTCGCCACCTTCCGCATCTTCCGAAGATTTGTGCTCACGCTTGGCCACCGCACGGCGGTAGGCCAGACGACGGGCCGCCAGCTCCAGACCACGCAGGGCTGTGCGGTAGACCAGGCTCCAGATGATGATGAGGTAGAAGGATTCGATCAGGCGACCGGTCAGCTTCAGCGCGGTGTAGTAGTAACCGAGCACCGCCAGCACGATCAGCGCCACCGGCGCCAGCGCCAGAGCGATGGCGATCAGCGACTTCTGCATGCTCGCCTCGCCCTTGATGCGGGCGCGGGAGATGGGGAACACCAGATAGGCGGCCAGCCCCAGCAGGGTCAGGGTCATGGCCTGGCCGATCACGTCGTTGCCCAGGGTGGAGGGTTCAACCACCGCCTTGGTTGCGAGCATGATGAGCGGCAGCAGTGGCAACCAGATGTAGCGCATGCTGTTGCGCTTGGCCTGCAGCTCCGCTTTCGGGATCCGGAAGTGGGTTTCGGCGATGCCGCCCGGGCGCATCACCGCCAGATAGACGCTGAACACCAGATAACCGAGGGCGAGGTTCAGGGTGATCTGGAACATCAGCTTGGGACTGAGCAGACCGCAGTAGGTGAGCAGCAGACCGCCAGCCAGAATGAACATGCTGCCCGGCAGGCGTTGCAGCACGGTATAGAGCAGGGCGCGCGGGGTGTGCCACTGGCTGTCCTGACGGAAACGGCCAAGGTCCTTGGTGATCTTCTTCTCGCGCTCAACCAGCGCCGGACGTTTCCAGACCAGCAGGCCGCCGATCAGCAGCAGCGGGAAGGCGAGCAGGGAGATCCCCAGCAGCTCTTCGCGCCAGCGTTTCCAGTCCGGTTTCAATACCCAGTCGGAGGCCTGTTTGTAGGCCTGGGCGGGCCAGCTGATAAACCACTTGCTGTCGATGGGCTTGTTGCTGCTTACCCAGAAGATGTGTTGCTGCAGGGTAAACTCGATAGAGGCATAGACCCGAGCCAGCTGCTGCTGGGTCAGCTGCAGGCTGATGGCGTTGGTGAGCTGGCTGTCGAGTTGGCGGTTGAGCTGATCGAGCAGATTGATGCGGGTGTCGAGCAGCTTGGCAAGGCTCTCCTTGTCCTCCTCGCTGACCGGATCCTTGCTGCCGGCGATCAGATTGTCCAGATAGAGGTTCTTCTGGAACAGCTGGTCACGCTGCTGGCTCAGTTCAAACTGGGCCAGATGCAGGTCGGCGATCTGCTCTTCCAGGTTTTTGACGGCGATGGTGGGCGCCGCTTCCAGCTGCTGGTAGAGCTGATAGAGGATGCGTGACAGCAGCAGATTGCCCTTGAGCATCTGCACCTGTTCATTGAGGTTGCGCTCGGTCTGGATGCCGCGCTCCAGCCAGCTCTTGGCTTGCAGGTTTTTCTGTACCAGCGAGTTGAGGCTGGTGGTGGCACCGATGAGCTGCTGGCTGAGCTGGTGATTGAGCTCCTGCTCTTTTTGCACCAGCGGGCTGTCTTCGGTCGCCACCAGTTCACCGGTCTGCTCGGCGGTTTTTTCGGTGTCGCCGAGGCGCTTGGCGCTGCTCTGATCCTGCAACAGCTGCAGTTTCTGCTCTTCGCTGGCGAGACGGGCACTCTGGTAGTCGCGCTGCTTGATCGCCAGATCCTGCATGCTGGTACGGTTATCCAGCTCCTTTTGCAGGTGGGCCAGTTGCAGGTCGAGCAGTGCCAGCTCGGCACCGAGCTTCATCTTCTCGGCGCTGGAGACGCTTTCACCGGCGTTGAGGCGGGTACGGATCTCCTGACTGCGCTGGTAGGCGCGGCTCATGCTGGCCTGTGCCCGCTCCGGCAGGGTCTGCAAGCTGGTGAGCTGGCTGCCGATGGCGCCGAGGGCCTCCTGGGCCGCCTGCATGTTGGCCAGCACTTCCGGCTGGCGGCTGTCGAGCTCTGCCAGACTCATGCTGGCGTATTCGCTCTTGATCTGCTCGGCACTCTTGCCCTTGGTCAGGGCATCGAGCTTGGCGCTGATCTCTCTGAGCTCGGTGGGCAGGTTGCGGATCCGCTGGGCCTGGGTCTTGGCCTTTGCCTCTTCCTTGTCGATGCTGTCGAGCAGGGCGAGGGTTTCGGTCAGCAACTTCTGATCCGCTTGCTGACTGACGGTCAGGGTTTCTGATTTACCCAGACCATCCAGCGCTCGCTGAACTGCGTTGCGAGAGGGGACATCTTGCGCCATGGCTTGCGGCACGCAGAGGCTGGCGAGGAGACAGAGCAGCGGCAACAAGGTAGCCGAGACTCTTTTAAAACGTATTGAGGGCATATAACTTCCGGGTTATTACGCGATATTCGGGAGATTTCCCGCATAGATTAAATTCGCGTGGATTCTAACACCGGGCTTGTCAGGTAAGCAGGGGGGAGGGACAAAAAAAACGGCGCCCGCAGGCGCCGTTTTCAACTCGTTCAGCTCTGATTAAAGAACGTGAACAGAAGCGGTGTTGGTTGTGCCGCTCGGTACCAGAGCACCGGAGACCATCACAACCACGTCACCTTTCAGACCCATGCCGATTTCCAGCGCGGCTTCTTTACCGATGCGATAGAAATCGTCGGTAGAGGCGATGCTGTCAACCACGTGAGCAACCACACCCTTGGTCAGAACCAGCTGGGCAGCAGTTTTCTTGTTGGTGGTGATAGCCAGGATCCAGGCTTTCGGGAAGTACTTGCGAATGGCCTTGGCAGACTTGCCGCCTTCGGTAGCAACCACGATCAGCGGGGCGTCCAGCTTCTCGGAGGTCTCTACGGCGCCTTTACATACGGCTTCGGTGATGCGCAGCTTGTTGCTGTCGTTGGCAGCAGACAGGTTGGACGGCATCACGGCATCGGTACGCTCGCAGATGGTGGCCATGATGGTCACGGCTTCCAGCGGGTACTTACCCTTGGCGGATTCACCGGACAGCATCACTGCGTCGGTACCGTCCAGGATGGCGTTGGCCACGTCACCAGCTTCGGCGCGGGTCGGACGCGGGTTCTTGATCATGGAGTCCAGCATCTGGGTGGCAGTGATAACCACTTTGCGGGCTTTGTTGCACTTGGCGATGATCATCTTCTGGGCGAAGATAACTTCTTCAACCGGGATCTCTACACCCATGTCGCCACGAGCAACCATGATGCCGTCGGAAACAGCCAGGATCTCGTCGAAGTTGTCCAGACCTTCCTGGTTTTCGATCTTGGAGATGATCTGGATGTTCTCGCCACCGTGGGCTTTCAGGTGCTCACGGATTTCCAGAACGTCTTCTTTCTTACGGATGAAAGAAGCAGCAACGAAATCAACGCCTTGCTCGCAACCGAAGATCAGGTCGCGCTTGTCTTTCTCGGCCAGGGCCGGCAGCTTGATGGAGACGCCCGGCAGGTTAACGCCTTTGTTCTCGCCCAGGTCACCGTTGTTCAGCACTTTACAGATAACTTCGCGCTCGGTGATTTCGATAACGTCCAGACCGATCAGGCCGTCATCAACCAGGATGCGGTTGCCGACGCGCAGATCGTTGGCGAAACCTGCATAGGTCACCGCCACTTTGTCTTTGTTGCCAACCACGGTCTGGTCGGTGGTGAAGGTGAAAGTCTGGCCAGCGACCAGCGCGACGTCGTTGCCGCCTTCCAGCTTCATGGTACGGATTTCCGGACCCTTGGTGTCCAGCAGGATAGCTGCGTGCTTGCCGGTCTCGGCCATTACAGCGCGCAGGTTGCTGATGCGGCTGCCGTGCTCGGCGTAGTCACCGTGGGAGAAGTTCAGGCGCATGACGTTCATGCCGGCGTCCAGCATTTTGGCCAGCATTTCTTTGGATTCGGTCTTCGGACCGATGGTGCAGACAATTTTGGTCTTTTTCATGTCAATCTTCATGGTTAAGGAATTTCCGCCGAGCAATATACACCAGTTTTTGGAATCTTTTTATGATCCAGAAACAACGTTTTGACCAGATAACGTTTTCTTTTCAGGGATAACGTTTTCCTGTGAGTCACATTTTAGAGCATACGGCCACAGGTTCGGGCTGAAGGGATACAAATGTTGCCATCTGTGGTTGTTTGGCCGGGTTGAGGTTCAGATGTTGTAAAATGACCACCCGTCCGCTGTCACCGTCTTGTCACCGGCTTGCGCAAAAATGTTAGTTCATTGGCGCACGGGTGAAGGAGGTCGGGATGAAAAACAGCCATGAAACCGGATGGGCTCTGCTCTTGCTGGGCGCCGCCCTGCTGCTGGTTCAGACGCTGCCAGCCCGCTACTGGCCTGATAATGCGCGACTGCTGGCGATTTTCTCCCTCCCAGTGAAAGGGGAGGCGGCCGCCGAGGGATTGGCGTGGCGAGAGTGGCAGGATCACAGTGCAGCGACCCGGATGGCGCTTCGTGCAGCCCGACCGCTGCCGGATGCTCCTCAGCCTTGATATTTATTGCTGCTTACCGGTCGTGAAAGCGTGAAATTATCAACCATTAGTTGATAGTTCTTATCTATCTTGCTGGATTGTCCACCTTTCATGGCAGGGGGATAATCGATTCCAACAGCGATATCCCCTCCGGTATCGCCCCCTGATACTTTGTTGGAGTCCGCTTTATGTCCCTCGCCCCTGTCTGGTTTATCTCTCACGGCGCACCGGATCTGGTGCTGCGTGAGCAACCCGCCACCCGCTTTCTGCGAACCCTGCGTCTGGGTGAGCTCAAGGGGCTGGTGGTCATCTCCGCCCACTGGTTCAGCCGCGAGTTGCAGATCAACGTCGAGCCCAAACCGGCGCTGATGTATGACTTTTACGGCTTTCCCGAGCCCCTCTACCGGATGCGCTGGCCTGCCAGCAGCCCCGAGTGGCTGCAACAAGGGGTGAGCGACCAGCTGGCACAGGCCGGACTGACCGCCACCCCGGTGCGGCGCGAGCTGGATCACGGGGTCTGGTCGCCCCTATCCCTGATCGACCCAAACAGCGAGATCCCGCTGGTGCAGATCTCCATTCCCGCGAGCTTCACCCCGGCCCAGTTGTGGCAACTGGGAGAGGTGTTGGGGGCGCTGCGCAGTCAGGGGATTGGTATCCTCGCCTCCGGCGCAATCACCCACAACCTGCGGGCGCTGGCACCGGAAGGCTCGCCAGTGCCGGAGTGGGCCAGCCAGTTTGTCGACTGGCTGGAGCAGAAGATGGCCGACGAGGATCGTCTGGCGCTGCTCGACTATCGCCAGCAGGCTCCCGGCGCGGTGGAGTCCCATCCCCACGATGACCACCTGCGCCCACTCTTTGTGGCGTTGGGGTCGGCCGATGGTGTGGCGCCCACCCGGCTGCACGAGAGCTGGGATGGCGGCAGCCTCTATATGGGCGCCTACCGCTTCGGCTGATACCCTCTCAACAAGACCCCGCCAATTGGCGGGGTCTTGTTGTTTACGGTGTGGGGGGTGAGCCGAAGGCTCTCAGGGGACCAGCACCCGGCTCTCGCCGCCGCCGAGGGCTTCGACCCTGATCTGCACGCCGATCCGCTCCACCAGCGTCTGGACGTGGGAGATGACCCCGATCTGGCGACCGGCGGCCTGCAGGGAGTCGAGGCTGGCTAGCGCCAGATCCAGACTGTCCGGATCGAGGGTGCCAAACCCCTCGTCGATAAACAGCGACTCGACCTGGGTCTGCCGTGACGAGAGGCTGGAGAGGGCCAGCGCCAGCGCCAGCGACACCAGAAAACTCTCGCCACCGGAGAGGGAGTCCACCGAACGCACCTCGTCCCCCATGTCGAGATCTACCACTTGTAGCGCCAGATCGGTGCCGGGTACCCGCTCCAGCCGGTAGCGCGGTGACAGCTCGGCGAGCTGGGCGTTGGCCTCCAGCAACAGGCGCTCGAGGGTGAGGCTCTGGGCGAAGGTGCGGAACTTGGCGCCGTTGGCTTGCCCGATCAGATCGCACAGCTGCTGCCAGTGGTCGGCCACCGCCTGCTGGGCGGCCAGCTCCTGTTGCAGGCTACCTGCCTTGAGCGCTGCGGCTTCGGCCTGTGCCAGCTTGCTCTTGCACTCGAACAGCTGCTCTTCAAGGGCGCGACAACGGGCATCGAGTGCCGCCAGCTGAGCGCTCAGATCTACATCCGGCAGGGCGGTCAGCTCGGGGTGATGTTCCCGATAGCGATCCCGTTTGCTTTCCTCCAGCGCCAGCGCCCGTTGCCGCTCGGCAAGACGGGTACGCGCCTCACCAAGGGCATCTTCCAGCCCCTGTAGGGCAGAGCGGCGAGCCTTGAGTTCATCGGGGCTGATGGCGAGCAGACGGCGCAGGTCGTATTCGGCGATGCCGAGGGTACTGGCGTGGGCAGCCCAGCGCCCCAGCACCTCCCGCTTGCGGCGGCTGCTGGTCTGCTTTTCCTGCTCCACATGAGTGAGGCGGGTCTTGAGTTCGGTCTGCCGCTCCCGCAGAGCGCGGGCGCCGCTTTGCATCAGCTCCAGTTCGCTGGCGAGTTGTTGCAGCCGCTGTTGCCAGCGGCTCTCGACCAGCGGGATCTCCTCGCCACCGAGACAGGCGGCGCGGCTGGTGAGCAGCCCCTGACGCTGCTGTTCGTGCTCCTTGTAGTCCCGCTCGAGTTTGTGCAGCAGCTCGCGCTGGGTCTGCAGGCGTGCCTCCTGCGCACTTAGTGTCGGGGTGAGGCTGGCGATCTCGCTGGCCAGTCGCTCCCACTCGCTCTGGCCGTGCAGCCAGGACTCGCAGGCTCGCTGCCACTCGTGCCACTGCTGGCTGCCGAGCCACTGGCGCCACGGTTGGCCGCCCATCTGTTCGTCGAGGCGGTGGGCGCCCTGTTCCAGACGCTGGCGCAGGGTCGCCTCCTGCTCGCCCATCCCCTTCACTTCCCCTTCCAGTGCGATGCGCTGGCGGTCGGCCTCTTGCCACTGCTGGTCAAACTGCTGGTGCTGGGCAGCCAGTTGGCTCAGTTGTTGACGCACCCCTTGCAGCTGTTGTTGGCCAAGCTGGGCCTGACGCAGCTGCTGCTGGCTCTGGGCCAACCCTTGCTCCAGCGCCTGGCCACGGCCAAGCAATGTGCTCATCAGCTCGTTCCACTCAATGGGGCTTTGGCGCAGCGGCAGCGGATGGCCGAGCAGGGTATCGCCCCCCAGCTGTTGCCAGCGCTGGGTCAGCTGCTCGGCGCGGGTTTCCAGCTCAGGCAGATGTTGCTGACGCACCGCCAGCTGGCGGGCCAGCTCCTGACGCTCGCTCTCGCACTGAATGTACTGATGGTTGAGCCGCTCCCACTCCAGCTCCAGACTGCGGGTCCGTTCCGCCAGTTGACCAAGAATGCCGGCCACCTTTGGCTGGCTCTGGCTGTAGGGGTGCTCCTCGGAACCGCACAGCGGGCAAGGTTCGCCATCGCTCAGGATATGGCGATACTGCTCGAAGCTGGCGATGGCGCGGGACTGCTCCAACGCATGGCGCGCCTCATCCCGCTGCAGGGCGAGCCGCTCGCGGGCGGGGGCCAGCTCTTCGCCAAGGGTGGCGAGCTTGCCAAGGGCCTGCTCCAGCTGGGCAATCTCCTGCTGCAAGCGGCCATGCTGCTCGCCGTGGTTGCGGCCATAATCGGCCAGCTCCAGCAGCTGGCGCAGCTGACCCAGTTGTTCAGTCTGCTGCTGCCACTGCTCCTGCGCCTTGGTGAGGCGACTCTCCCACTGCTGCTCCTGCAGCTCGTTCTGTTGCTGTTGCAGCCGGTCTTGTTCATGTTGCCAGTAGTTGCGCTCCTGCTGACCTTGCTCCAGTTGGCGCTGCAACTGTTGCAGGGCGCGCAGCTTGTGATCGCGCAGGGTGAGTAGTTGCTGCAGCTTGTCGGCATCCTCGGCCCAATCCTGCATGGCGGTGAGCAGGGGCTGCCACTGGCGGGCAACCGGTGCCAGCTCCTTGTGCTCTTCGAGCCAAAGTCCCCACTGCTGGTGCTGCTGCTTGAGCAGTTCCACCTGTCGGCTCTGCTCGCGCCAGCCTTGCTCGAGGGTGAGCTGCACTTCTCGCTCCTGCGCCCCCTCCTGCTGGATCTTCTGCAACTGCTGCATTTTCTCCCTGATGCGGGTATCGAGCTCCTGCGCCCGCTTGAGTTCGGGTTGCAGGGCGCCCCATTCCCGCTCGGCGGCGATCTTCTCTGCCAGCAACTGCTGCTCGGTCAGCGCGCTCTGCTGGGTCTGCTCCTCGAGCTTGGCTAGCTCCGGCCCAAGCTCTGCGATCACCTTCTCCTGCTGCTGCACTTCCAGAGTGAGGCGGGCCAGCTCGTCGTGATCGGCTCGGGCCACCTGGGCCTGTTCGGCACGGGCAAACTCATCGCGCTCGGGGGCCGCGCCGCCGTGGGCCTGCAGGGCGGCATCGAGCGCCGCCTGTCCCTCGGCGCAGCCCTGCAGCTGTGCGGCAATGCGGATGTTGAGGTCACGCAAGTCCTGCATCAGCTGCTGCTGTTGCTGCTCGTGTTTGAGGGTGGTGGAGAGGCTTACCTGCTGACTTACCCACTGTTCGCGGGTGGCTTCGTCCATCAGCGCCACGTCGCCGAGGCGCTGGGCGATGGTGGCCAGCTTCTGCTGTTCTTCCCGCGCCCGTTCATAGGTCTGGATGGAGATGGCGGAGTAGAGCTCGGTGCCGGTCATCCGTTCGAGCAGAGCGGATCGCTCGTTGGCATCCGATTTGAGGAAGGCGGCAAATTCCCCCTGCGGCAGGATCACCGCGCGGCGGAACTGCTCCCAGGAGAGACCCACCAGCTCGTCGATGCGATCCTGCAGCTCCCGCTTGCTGCCGGAGAAAACCTGCCCTGACTCCACATCGGTCAGGGTTCGTTCCTGCGCCTGAAAACGCCCCTCCGAGCGGTTTCGCGCCCGGCGCACCGCCCAGCGGGCCAGCCAGATGCGACCATCGCAGCCACGAAACTGCACCTCGGCAAAACCGCTGGCGTGGCCGCGACTGAGGATGCCGCGCACGTCGTTGGCCTTGAGTTTCTCCTCATCATCCATGCGGCCCACTTCGGCTACGTTCTTGCGATTGGCGATAAAGCGCGGCATCTCGTCGTAGAGGGCCAGACAAATGGCGTCGAGCAGGGTGCTCTTGCCCGCGCCGGTATTGCCGGTGATGGCAAACAGACCGGCGGCGCCGAGCGCCCCCCTGGTAAAGTCGATGGTGAAGGGGCCGGTCAGACTGGCCAGATTCTCACCTGACAGAGACAAGATTTTCATTGGTTTGACTCCTTCACCTGCTCCAGGATCTCTTCAAACGAGGCAACCAGCCCAGCCTCGGGCTCCCCTTCAAACTGGCGCTGATAGCAGAGGCGAAACACCTCGGTGGGGGATAGTTCATCGAGCCTGCGCCGCTCGCGACCATCGGCCAGTCCTTCTCCCGAGCCCTGATACTGGGTGCTGATGCGGGCCAGACGCACCGGTTTGTCTGCGATGGCGGCGAGAATCCGTTCGCGGATGCGGGCCTCGGGCTTGGGCAGCAGCAGCCGCACTTCGAGGAAAGGTTGTGCCTCTTGTGGACAATCAGGTAGCTCGAGCGATGCGATGGCTTTGAGTGCGTCGTCGAGGGTGCTCTGGGGCAGGCGGATCATCTCCACCGCGCGGGGCACCGGGATCCGCTCCAGCCCGGCCAGTTTCCCCCTCGCCAAGGTCACTTCCAGTACCTGATGGTTGTAGTTGGCTTCGGCAAGCGAGAGCGGTAGTGGCGAACCGCTGTAGTGCACCCCCTCGGCCGGGCTCTGGGCCAGATGGAGGTGGCCGAGCGCCGTGTAGTCGGCACTGACAAAGAGATCGGCAGGCAGGGCGTGCTGGTTGCCGCCAAGTACCCGCCGCTCCGACAGCTCGGAGAGCTGGCCCGCCGCCAGATAGGCGTGGCCCATGGCGATGAGCGGCAGCTCCTCCCCGCAGCGGGCGCGCCCTTCGGCCAGTACCTCGGCGTAGATTTGGCGTACCCCTTCGATCAGTCTGTCCTGCCCTTCTGCCAACTGCTCCACCCGCAGATCGCTGCTGCGCAGAAACGGCACGGCGGCGCACCAGGCGGCAATGTTGCCCTCCCGGTCTTGCAGCGGGACCAGAAGGCGGTCGGTTTCGAGCTTGCCCCCACTGTCGCGGCTGATGCTGCCCACCAGATGCAGATCAAAGGCGCGCAGCAGCTCGTGGGGGGCATCGAGCTTGGAGGGGGAGTCGTGGTTGCCGCCGATCAGCACCATGTTGAGGCGGGGCATCTCGGCGCGCAGCCGCGCCAGAAAACGGTAGAGTTGCTGCCAGGCGCTGGCGGGGGGATTGGCGGTATCAAACAGATCGCCCGCTACCAACAGGGCGTCGATCTCGCGCGCCTTGAGGGTGTCGCTCAGCCAGTCGAGAAAGGCATCGTGTTCAAAACGGCGGTCATGACCATGGAGTTGATGGCCAAGGTGCCAGTCGGCGGTATGGAGGATTTTCATTGGAAAGCAGCCCGGTTGCAGGGACGGTGCCTGTGGCACCCGATGAAGACAAGATGAGGATGCCCCGTGCTTTTTTCAAGTAAAACAGGGGGCTTGCATCGATTCAGGCGGGTTCGCAGCACATCCGGTATTGGGGGTGGCCGGTGAGGGGGTCGGACTCCTCGGCCTCAATGACGAAGCCGTGGCGGCGATAGAAACGCACCGCCTGATCATTCTCGACAAAGACCCGGGCGTGGAGCGACGCCCCCTGACGCTTGGCCTCCTGCAGCAGGGCATGGCCGACGCCGCGTCCCTGACGGTCGGGGCGCACGAACAGGGCGGCGAGATAGTTGTCCACCAGCGCCATAAATCCGAGCAGGTCGCCGCGCTCCTCGAACACCCAGATGGCGGCGCGATCGAGATAGCGGGTACGCAGATCCTCCTGGGCCTGCCACCAGCAGGAGGCATCGACGAAATCGTGGGCCTGCAGGGAGGCCAGCAACCAGATTTCGACGATCTCTTCCATGTCTTCCGGGCGACTGGGCCGCAACATACCTTCATCCTTATTAACAATTTACTTTCGCAGTCTAGGAGAACTTGATGAACAAACTGGTGACATAAATGAGACCCTGTGAGGTCGATCGCCCTTTATTTAGCGAGAATGATTGGCTGATCACAAAGCGCCTCTCTAGTACAATGCCCGCCGGACAATCTAGAGACCGAGGACGCCATGTGGTTTAAAAACCTGCAGATTTATCGCTTTACCCGCCCCTTTGACCTGACCGTGGATCAGCTGGAAACCCAGCTGGAAGCCTGTGCCTTCACCCCTTGCGGCAGTCAGGACATCTCCCGTTTCGGGTGGGTCAAGCCCCTTGGCAAATTCGGCTCAACCCTGACCCACTCTGCCTCCGGCCACATCCTCATTTGCGCCCGCAAAGAGGAGAAGATGCTGCCAGGTACCGTGGTCAAGGAGATGCTGGCCGAGAAGGTAGAAGCGATCGAGTTCGAACAGGGACGCGCCCTCAAGAAGAAAGAGAAGGAGGCGTTGAAAGAGGAGATCCTCCACACCCTGCTGCCCCGTGCCTTCAGTCGTACCAGCCAGACCTTCGCCTGGATCAATCCGGCCGACAATTTGATGGTGGTGGACGCAGGTTCTGCCAAGAAGGCAGACGATCTGCTGGCGCTGCTGCGCAAATCCATCGGCTCCCTGCCGGTGGTGCCGGTGGCTCTCAAGAACCCGCCGGAGATCACCATGACCGAGTGGTTGAACGAGGGCAACCTGCCCGCCTCCTTCACGCTGGAAGATGAAGCCGAGCTGCGCAGTGCTATGGAGCACGGCGGCATCATCCGCTGCAAGCAGCAGGATCTGATGACGGATGAAATCAAGAACCATCTGGCAAACGACAAGCTGGTGACCAAGCTGGCCCTCAACTGGGGCGAGACTGTCAGCTTCGTGCTGGGGGATGATCTCTCCATCAAGCGTCTGAAATTCAGCGAAGAGCTGCGCGAGCAGAACGACGACGTCACCAGCGAAGATCCGGCCGCCCGTCTGGATGCGGACTTCGCGCTGGTCACCGCCGAGCTGTCCCAGTTTATCCCGGCGCTGTTTGCCGCCCTGGGTGGCGAAGAGCAGTCCATCTAACCGGACTTGCGCCTGTTTGGCCTCTGCCATCCCATCGTAAAAACCGCCTTCGGGCGGTTTTTTTATGTCTGTTACGTATAGCCATTATTGATAGATGAGTAAGATATTGATCTTGTTCAATAACTTGAGCTGTCAGCGCCAATCGTGACATAGTCCCCCTTCATGGTCATAAAACAGACAAGGAGAGTGTCATGTTGCGCAAACCTCTGGGGCTGGCTGTCGCCCTTGCCCTGCTGGCCGGTTGTGCCAGTGACAACGGCTTTCACTACACCCCGCCAGCCCAGACCCTGATTGCGCCGGAGGCGGCCAGTGGCTGGACCGACAAACAGGGCTGGCAGAGCCATGACTTCATGGTTGCGGCCGCCAACCCGCTGGCGGTGGATGCGGGCTACCAGATCATCAAGGCCGGTGGCAGTGCCGTCGATGCCGCCATTGCGGTGCAGCTGGTGTTGACACTGGTGGAGCCGCAATCCTCCGGGATCGGTGGCGGGACGCTGCTACTGGTGTGGGATGGCCGCAAGGTGAGTGCAGTGGATGGCCGCGAGACGGCGCCGGCTGCCGCCACCGACCAGCTGTTTATGCATGATGGCAAGCCGCTGGCGTTTTATGACGGGGTGGTCGGGGGCCGCTCGGTCGGCGTTCCCGGCACCCTGCGCGCTCTGGCACTGGCCCATCAGCGTTATGGCAAGCTGCCCTGGGCTGTGCTGTTCCAGCCCGCCATCACGCTGGCAGAACAAGGATTTGTGATAAGTCCACGGCTAGCCACATTGCTGGCCAAGGATCCCTATCTGGCACGGGATCCGGAGGCGCGTGCCTACTTCTATCAGGCGAATGGCAGCCCCAAAACGGCGGGCACCCGGCTGACCAACCCGGCGTTGGCCAGGGTGCTGCGCACTCTGGCCACAGAGGGGGCGGATGCCTTCTATCGGGGGTCGCTGGCAGATGCCATGGTGGCCAAGGTACGCCAGCATCCCACCAATCCCGGGGTACTGGCAGCCACCGATCTGGCCAGCTATCAGGCCAAACTGCGGGATGGCCTCTGCTTTGACTATCGCCAGAGCAAGATCTGCGGCTTTCCCACTCCCTCGTCCGGTACTCTGGCGCTAGGCCAGATCTTCGGCATGCTGGAGAGCCGCGATATGGCAGCCCTCAAGCCGATCACCACGAAGGAGGGGGGGCTGGCTGCCTCCAGCGAGGCTATCCATCTCTACAGTGAAGCGGCGCGTCTCGCCTTCGCCGATCGCAACCAGTACGTCGCCGACAGCGATTTTGTCAGCGTGCCGGTGCAGGGGCTGCTGGACAAGGGCTATCTGGCCGAGCGCGGCAAGCTTGTCGGTCAGCACTCCATGGGGATTGCCAAGCCCGGCACGCCGCCACTGGCGCTGGCACGCGGCAAGGATGCGACTCCGGAACTCCTCGACCAGCCATGTCTCGATCGTCGACAAGGCGGGGATGGCCATCTCCATGACCAGCTCCATCGAGGATGGTTTCGGATCGCGTCAGATGGTCAACGGCTACCTGCTCAACAACCAGCTCACCGATTTTTCCTTCACCTCGGTAGATGCTGCCGGTCTGCCGGTGGCAAACCGGGTGGAGCCGGGCAAGCGGCCCCGCTCCTCCATGTCACCCCTGCTGGTGTTTGACAAACCAAGTGGCGAGCTGACCATGACGCTGGGCTCGCCGGGGGGCTCCGCCATCATCAACTACGTGGGCAAGACCCTGCTCGGCACCCAGGATTGGGGTCTGAACCTGCAACAGGCCATCAACCTGCCCAACTTTGGCAGCCGCAACGGCCCCACCGAGCTGGAAGCGGGGCGCACCCCCATGTCGGTGGTCGAGGGATTGAAGGCGAGGGGACATGAGGTGGTACTGAATGAGCAGACCTCCGGCCTGCAAGGGGTTGAGCGCAATGGCGGTGGCTGGTTTGGCGCAGCGGATCCGCGCCGGGAAGGGATCGCCAAGGGGGAGTGAGGTTCCCATAGCAACAAGGCCAGCATAATGCTGGCCTTGTTGCTGATGGTGTATGGCAGAGCGAGTTACTGGATACCCAGCAGCTCCACGTCGAAGATCAGGACTGATCCCGGCGGGATTTTGCCAGCGGCACGGTCGCCGTAGGCGAGGTTGGCAGGGATGTAGAAACGGGTCTTCTCACCTTCCACCATCAGCTGCACCCCTTCGGTCCAGCCTGCAATCACCTGATTGAGGCCAAACTCGATGGGCTCGCCACGGGCGACCGAGCTGTCAAAGACGGTGCCGTCCAGCAGCTTGCCCTCGTAATGCACCTTCACCTTGCTGGTGGCGGTGGGGTGAACGGTGCCGGTGCCCGGGGTCAGCACTTCGTACTGCAGGCCGGAGGCGGTGGTAGTCACCAGCGGTTTGTCCTTGTTGCTGGCGAGGAACTCGGCGCCAATCCGCACGTTGTCGGCCGCCAGCTTCTTGTTGTTGCTGCTGGAGTAGAAGTAGTAGGCCACACCGGCGATGAGCAGCGCGATCAGTATGAATTTCATCGGTTTTTCCTGTTCCATGAAATGTAAAAAGTGCAATGAGGGCGCCATCTTATCGCGCACCGCCCCTGATGGCGAGCCACAGGGTGGGAGGATGTGAGCGGGCAGGCAAAGCCCGGCGAGCTGGACGCAAAAAGGGGCGAGTCGGTGACTCGCCCCTTGTCATGACGGCGGCGCTTACTTGGCGGCCACCATCATCAGGGCGGGCAGGGCGAAGAAGAGACCCGTCACATAACCCAGAGCCAGCAGCTTGTTCTCGCTGCCGACCAGGGCCAGCCCCTCGGCTGCGCGCACCGGCAGGTCACGCAGGAAGGGAATGCCATAGATGATGACCACGGCAAAGAGGTTGAACAGCACGTGGACCAGTGCGATGGTCAGGGCCAGCTGGGCACCGGCTCCGCTGATGGCGGTGGCTGCCAGCAGGGCGGTGATGGTGGTCCCGATATTGGCCCCCAGGGTGAAGGGGTAGAGCTGACGGGTGCTGAACACACCGCCGCCGGCCAGCGGGATCATCAGGCTGGTGGTGGTGGAGGAGGACTGCACCATGATGGTCACCAGCGCACCGGAGGTGATGCCGGTCAGCGGGCCACGGCCCAGCGCCTTGTGCAGCACCTCTTTGGCGCGGCCAACCAGTACCTGTTGCAGCACTTTGCCCAGATAAGTGACGCAAGCGAGGATCAGCAGGATACCGATGATGATGGTCGCGATGGCGGCACCCTTGCCCGGCAGGAAGGCAACGGCGCTGTCAATCAGCTGCTGGGCCGGTGCGGTCAGCGGCTTCATGAAATCCATGCCCTTCATCGACATGTTGGCGGAGCCTACCAGCAGGTTGGCCAGCCACTCGGCGCTGTGTTGCAGCAGACCGAACATCAGTTCCAGCGGCAGGAAGATGAACACCGCCAGCAGGTTGAAAAAGTCGTGCACGGTGGCGGCGGCGAAGGCGCGGCGGAACTCGGCGCGATCCCGCACATGGCCCATGGAGACGATGGTGTTGGTGATGGTGGTGCCGAGGTTGGCACCCATCACCATGGGGATGGCCATGCTGATGGGCAGGCCGCCAGCCACCAGACCAACGATCACCGAGGTGACGGTGCTGGAGGATTGCACCAGCGCGGTAGCGAGAATACCCAGCAGCAGGGCGACAAAGGGGTTGTTGGCAAAGGCGAAGATCTGGGCTGCGCCCTCGGCGCCGCCGGAGAAATCTTTGAAGCCGTGGGAGATGGCGCCCACGGCAACCAGGATCAGGTAGACCAGTACGATGACACTCATCCAGTTGAACAGGGCGCGGGTCGCGGGCGGCTGTGACAAGGAGTGATGGTGTTGCATAAAGCCTCTTGAGACGGTCGTTCCGTCTTGGGTTGTTGATGACCCGCGCATTTAATCAGTGGTTAATGACAGAAATATGACAAGGTGACACTTTTATGATGGTTTTATGACTTGCTTTGGTGGTTTGCTCGTCAATAGATGATGGGGATGGCGAGAAATATGGCTGGTGGCGCCATCCACCCTGTCTGTTCCTTGCCGACCAAGCAAGTGCGGGAGAGTGGCAATAGTCGAACCCCATATTCAGCCCGTCAAATAGCAAGAAGGGGAGCCATGGCTCCCCTTCTGTCTATCCGTTATCCGCAAAGGATCAGGCGTCAGCTGCTTCTTCGTACTGACGGAACGGGATGCGGAACACCGCCAGACGCAGGAACAGATAGGTTGCGCCGAGACCAGCCCAGATCAGGCCCAGCTCCAGCGAGCTCTGCTCCAGGTTGATCCACAGAGCACCGATGGTGGCGGCGCCGAGCAGCGGCATCAACAGGTAGATGACGTGATCCTTGAGGGTCTTGTTGCGCTTCTCGCGTACCCAGAACTGACCGATCACCGACAGGTTGACGAAGCTGAACGCCACCAGTGCGCCGAAGTTGACCAGCGCCAGCGCGGTATCCAGATCAAACGACACGGCGGAGAGGGCCAGACCGCCCACCATCAGCACGTTGATGGCCGGAGTGCGGTATTTCGGGTGGATGTAGCCAAACACCCGCTCCGGGATCATCCGGTCACGCCCCATCACGTAGAGGATGCGCGACACACCGGCGTGAGCCGCCATGCCGGAGGCCAGTACCGCGACCGTGGTGCAGACCAGCACCACGGACTGGAAGAAGGTGCCGCCAACGTAGAGGGCGATCTCCGGCAGTACCGCATCCGGATGCTGGAAGCGGGCTAGGCTCGGGAAGTAGAGCTGCAGGCAGTAAGAGACCACCACGAAGATGATGCCGCCGATAAGGGCAGTCAGCACGATCGCCTTGGGGATCACCTTGCCAGCGTTCGGAGTCTCTTCGGAGAGGGAACTCAGACCGTCAAAGCCCAGGAACGAGAAGCAGAGGATGGTCGCACCGGTAAAGAGCGGTACCAGCTGTGCTGACTCGAAGTGGAACGGACGGCTGCTCATCAGGGTGCCAGCCCCTTCACCGTGGTAGATGCCCCACGCCATCAGGCCGATAAAGAGGGTGATGATGGCCAGCTGGATCACCACGATCAGACCGTTGAAGTTGGCGACCAGATTGATGCCGCGCAGGTTCAGGAAGGTCATCACGGTCACCAGACCGAAGATGAACACCCAGGGCTCGACGCCCGGGAACATGGCGGTCAGGTAGATCTTGGCCAGCAGAATGTTGATCATCGGCATGAACATGTAGTCGAGCAGGGATGACCAGCCGACCATGAAACCGACGTAGGGGTTGAACACCTTCTGGGCATAGGTATAGGCAGAGCCCGCAGAGGGGAACTTGCGTACCAGATGTCCGTAGCTGAAAGCGGTGAGCAGGATGCCACCCAGAGCCAGCAGATAGGCGGTGGCGACCCGGCCGTCGGTGATGTCACCGACGATGGCGAAGGTGTCGAAGACAGCCATGGGGGTCAGATAGGCCAGACCCATCACAATCACTTGTGTCAGGGTAAGGGTCTTGAGCAGCTTGGCGTTTTGCGATGCCATTACGCTTTCTCCTCAATCAGTGCCGCAGCACGTGCTTGCAACGAGCGCAGGGATACGATGGATTCGCAAGCCTGTACATCAAGGGCGCCGGGGAGGCGCATACCGGGCTGTACCGGCAGGAAAGCATTAAAACGCCCCATTGTTATCCTCTCAACGTCGGGAGATTGTTTGGCAATCTCGAATATCACTTCCGGAAACGTTCCGGCCTCTTGTGGTGGGTTTGTACTGCACTTCAAAAATACAAAAACCGATGTCGCAGTGAACATCGGTCCTTTATTGGCGGCGTATTGTGCATTCGGTCAGCCCCCTTGACAAGCAAAAAAGGGCGGATTAACGCATTTTTTTGCATACGCACGGGGCGGGTAAGTGGTCACTCGCCCCCTGCAGCCGTCCCCGAGCCGCTCCCCCTTTTTCGGGGGGGAAGAGAACCCTGTCATGGCGTATGAAAAATCGGCAAATCGGGGCTGCAGGGTGCATAGCGCCTCAACATTGATCCTGATCATATTTGCCGGCGCTCCCCCGGGCTCGAGTCCAGCGATCTTATCGGCTGGCGGGGGATGGAAGGGGGTGAAGTGGAAAAAGAGTGATTGCATATCCATTCATATTAATGACTGAGGATAAGAGGCGACGCGGCTCGGGCCATGGCACGGCGAGCGGCCCGGCTGGGTAGTTATTTGAAATCAGTCACACTTCCTGCAGAAACCGCATATCTGGCAACCCGTGCTGCTGGCCACCAGAGCACCGCAAAAACAACAAGGAGCCCGCAGGCTCCTTGTTCGCTATCGGGGGGAGGGGCGCCAGCGGTTACTGGGCGATCTCCACCTTGTCGGCGGTATGCAGCGGGATGCGGAACACGGTGAGGCGCAGGAACAGGTAGATGGCCCCCAGCGCCGCCCAGATCAGCCCCAGCTCGAAGGAAGAGGGCTCGAGGTTGAGCCACAGTACCCCGATGCAGGCAGCGCCACAGAGTGGCAGCAGCAGATACATCAGGTGGTCCTTGAGACACTTGTTGCGGCCCAGCTTCACATAGAAGTAGGCAATCACCGCCAGATTGACGAAGGTGAAGGCCACCAGGGCGCCAAAGTTGATCAGCGCCAGCGCCATCTCCAGATCCAGCGACACCGCAGAGAGGGCCAGCAGGCCGACCAGCAGCACGTTGAACGCCGGAGTCTGCCACTTCGGATGGATGTAGCCGAAGAAGCGGGCGGGCAGGGCGCGATCACGACCCATCACGTAGAGCAGGCGCGATACACCGGCGTGGGAGGCGAGCCCCGAGGCCAGCACCGCTACTGTGGTGCAGACCAGCACCACCGCCTGGAACAGCTTGCCGCCGACATAGAGGGCGATCTCCGGCAGTACCGCATCCGGATGCTGGAAGCGGGAGATGTCCGGGAAGTAGAGCTGCAGGAAGTAGGAGGTAGTGACGAACAGCACACCGCCGATCAGCGCCGTCAGCACGATGGCGCGGGGGATCACCCGATCCGCGTCCGGGGTCTCTTCCGACAGGGTACTGATGGCGTCAAAACCGAGGAACGACAAACAGAGGATGGAGGCCCCCATCAGCAGCGGTGACACCTGGATCTGCTCGGAGAAGAAGGGACGGCTGCTGGCCACGGTCCCCAGCCCTTCACCATTGTGAACGCCCCAGGCGATCAGGCCGATGAAGATGGCGATGATGCTGAACTGCATCACCACGATCAGGCTGTTGAAGTTGGCCACCAGCTTGATGCCGCGCAGGTTGAGGGCGGTCATCACCGCCGCCAGACCGAAGATATAGGTCCAGGGCTCTACGTTCGGGAAGAGGGCTTCCAGATAGATCTTGGCCAGCAGCATGTTGATCATCGGCATGAACATGTAGTCGAGCAGGGAGGTCCAGCCCACCATAAAGCCGACATAGGGGTGAAACACCTTCTGGGCATAGGTATAGGCGGAGCCGGCTGACGGGAACTTGCGCACCAGATGGCCGTAGCTCAGGGCTGTGAACAGCATGCCGATCAGGGCAAACAGGTAGGCGGTTGGCACATGGCCTTCGGTGATTTCGGTAACGATGCCGAAGGTGTCGAACACAGCCATGGGGGTGAGGTACGCCAGTCCCATAACCACGACCTGCCACAGTTTGAGGGTCTTTTTCAGACCAACCTGCTGGGCCGCCATTATGCATGTTCCTCATGCAGTGCCAGAGTGGCACGGTCCATCAACGAAACCGGGAGAGAGGCCCGGGAATCAAGGGCGCCAGGGCGGCGCACACCGGCCATGGCCGGTTGGAAAGCATTGAGATGCCCCATGTTGTTCCTCACTAGACTTGGTGTCGGGAGACTGCTGCCAATCTCGCTATCTTTTCCGGGGGTGATCCGGCCTCGTTTATGGGTGTGTTCACTGTCTAAAAAAGAACCGATGCCATTGTTTTACATCGGTTCATTCAGTGGCGGCGCATTGTGCATTTGCAGGGCCCCCTTGACAAGAAAAAAAGGGGGCGAAATTGCATTTATTTGCACAGGTAAGTGGTCACTTTCCTGCTGGTCAGGCCAGCACGGCCTCCAGTGATTTTTCAAGGAGTTGCAACCCCTCGTCAATCACTGCCGCAGGGGCTGTCAGGGGGGCGAGAAAACGGATGACATTTGCGCGCACCCCGCATGAGAGCAGGACAAGACCCCGTTTGCCCGCCTCGGCCACCAGTCGCTTGGTAAGGTCGGGATCGGGCTGGCTGGCATCACGCCGTTTCACCAGCTCCATGGCCACCATGGCACCGGGGCCGCGAATTTGACCTATGCAGTCAAAACGCTCGGCTATGCGTTCCAGCCCCGCCTTGATCTGCTCACCCTGATCCAGCGCTTTCTGGTTGAGTTTTTCCTCGTCGATCACCTGCAAGACCGCCAGCGCGGCGGCGCAGGCGATGGGGGAACCGGCATAGGTGCCACCTAGGCCCCCCGGCTTGGCCGAGTTCATGATCTCCGCCTTGCCCACGACCGCCGAGAGAGGGAAGCCCCCCGCCAGACTCTTGGCCAGGGTCATGATGTCCGGCTCGATGCCGGCATACTCGGTGGCGAAGGTCTTGCCGGTGCGGCAAAAACCGCTCTGGATCTCGTCACAAATCAGCAGAATGCCGTGCTGATCGCAGACGCTGCGCAGCTTCTGCATAAAGCTCAGGGAGGCGGGATAGAAGCCCCCTTCGCCCTGTACCGGCTCGATGATGATGGCGGCAACGCGGGAGGGTTCTATGTCGGCGCTGAAGCAGAGCTCGAGGGCGTGCAGGGCATCCTCTTCACTCACCCCGAGATAATCGGCGGGGAAGGGGATGTGGTAGACCTCGCCCGGGAAGGGGCCAAAGCCGGTCTTGTAGGGCACTACCTTGCCGGTGAGCGCCATCCCCATCATGGTGCGGCCGTGAAAGCCCCCTTTGAAGGCGATGGTGCCGCTGCGGCCGGTGTGGGCACGGGCAATCTTGATGGCGTTCTCGACCGCCTCGGCGCCGGTGGAGAGAAACAGGGTGCGTTTCGGGGTCGGGCCGGGCACCAGGGCGTTGAGCTTTTCGGCAAGCTCGATATAGCCCGGGTAAGGGGTGACCTGAAAACAGGTGTGGCTGAACTTTTCCAGCTGCTCGCGCACCGCTGCCACCACTTTCGGATGGTTGTGGCCGGTGTTGAGCACGGCGATGCCGGAGGCAAAGTCGATGTAGCGGTTGCCCTCCACATCCCACAGCTCGGCATTTTGCGCACGGTCGATAAAGACCGGCAGCAGGGTGCCAACGCCGTTGACCACGGCCGCTTCGCGGCGCGCTTGCCACGCCTTGTTTGATTCTGACTGACTCATCTTTCCTCCCTGAGGGGCCGCAGCCCCCGATATTCCCTGAAAATGTGGCAGGCGTTTTGGCGCCCATCACCGCCGATCAGCCCATCGGGCCAGATCGGCGGCGCCTTGTCTCTCTGTTGCTGCCCTAGCGGATAGAGCCAAAGCAGAGGTATTTGGTCTCCAGATACTCCTCCAGCCCCTCGGCTGCCCCCTCCCGACCAAGACCCGACTCCTTGATGCCGCCAAAGGGGGCCAATTCGGTCGAGATGATCCCCTCGTTGATGCCGACCATGCCGTACTCCAGCTGCTCGGCGACGCGCCACACCCGGGCGATATCGCGGCCATAGAAGTAGGCGGCCAGGCCATAAGGGGTGTCGTTGGCAATGGCGATGGCCTCGGCTTCTGTCTCGAAGCGTACCAGCGGGGCGACCGGGCCGAAGATCTCCTCCTGCAGGATGGGGTTGGTTTTAGCCACCTTGCCCAAAATGGTGGGGCGGTAGAAGAGGGGACCGGCGGGGTGAGCTTCGCCCCCCAGCAGCACTTCGGCACCGGCGGCGACCGATTGTTGCACCAGTTCGGCGACCTTGCTGGCGGCGGCCGGGTTGATGAGCGGGCCGATCTGGGTGCCCTCCGCCATGCCATCCCCCACCTTGAAGGCGCTGACGGCAGCGGTCAGCTTCTCGGCGAAGGCGTCATAGACGCTGGCCTGTACCAGAATCCGGTTGGCGCAGACACAGGTCTGCCCGGCGTTGCGGTATTTGGAGGCGAGCGCCCCTGCCACCGCGGCGTCGAGGTCGGCGTCGTCAAAGACGATAAAGGGGGCGTTGCCACCCAGCTCCAGCGACAGCTTCTTCATGGTGTCGGCGCACTGGCGCATCAGCAGTTTGCCGATGCGGGTGGAGCCGGTGAAGGAGAGCTTGCGCACCACCGGATTGCTGCACAGCTCGTTGCCCACCGCGCTCGCCTGATGACTGGTGACGATATTGATGACACCGGCGGGGATGCCCGCCTGCTCGGCAAGCAGCGCCAGTGCCAGCGCGCAGAGCGGCGTTTCTGCGGCGGGCTTGATGACGATGGTGCAACCGGCTGCCAGCGCCGGGCCCGCCTTTCGGGTGATCATGGCAATGGGGAAGTTCCACGGGGTGATGGCGGCGACCACGCCCACCGGCTGCTTGATGGTTGCCAACCGGCGATCGCCGCTAAAGCCCGGGATAGTGCGGCCATAAGCGCGCTTGCCCTCCTCGGCGAACCACTGGATAAAGCTGGCGCCGTAAGCCACCTCGCCCTTGGCTTCCGCCAGCGGCTTGCCCTGCTCGCAGGTCATGATACGTGCCAGCTCGTCGCTGTGGGCGGTGATGGCGGCAAACCAGGCGTAGAGCTTGTTGCTGCGCTCCTTGGCGGTCAGCGCTGCCCAGGCGGGTTGCGCCGCGTGGGCGGCCGCGATGGCGCGGCGGGTATCCTCGGCATCCATGTCGGGTACCTGGGTAATGACGGCCCCGCTGGCGGGGTTGGTGACCTCGAAGGTGCGGCCGCTGGCGGCCTCGCACCACTGTCCATCTATATAGGCGCGGGATGTGATCAAGCTGGAGTGGGGTGTTGTTCCTGACATGAGAAGCCTCGAGTGTGGGTCAGAGCAGCTGGTTGCCGGAGTGAGCCGACCCTTCCTGCGCCGCTGCCGTATAAAATAATAAGCACAGAAAGACCATAATTTGAGCTGAAATGTTTTTCAAGTGTTAAATATATTTGAATTGCTGGGGGGCGCCATGCTAGAAAATGGGCTGTGTAGCGCGCTTTCCTCCGTTCGCTTGCAGGCTGTAAGTGGGCAGACGACCGGGAGATGGTAAATCAGGTGTGCAAAATAATGAACGGCTGTGCTGTGTAACATAGTGAACGGCAAGGGAAAGCTGGTTGGCTATTTTAACCAGCAGGGTAAACAGGCAGCGCCTGATCCGATGCGATCACGCGCAAGCAGGAGAGGCTGATGATGCAAGGATGCAGACATGGCGCAGCAGGGGGCCTTTCATGAGCGGGCCACAGAGTCGGGAGGGCGTGGCTCGACCGTTGAGTGGGGCTGACGCCGGGGCGCGCACCATGGGGGAACGGCTGGCGGCGGTGCGCCATCAGTTGGGGCTCTCCCAGCGGCGGGCGGCCGAGTTGAGCGGCCTGACTCATGGTGCCATCTGCATGATCGAGCAGGACAAGGTGAGCCCCTCTGTGGCCTCCCTGCAAAAGCTGCTCACCATCTACGGCCTGCCGCTGTCGCGCTTCTTCGCCGAGGAGGAGAGCCGCACTCCGGAGGTGGTGATCAAGGCGGATCAGCTTATCGAGCTGGGCAGTCAGGGGGTCTCGATGAAGCTGGTGCACAACGGCAACAACCGCCGCCAGCTCGGCTTTATGCTGGAGACCTATCCCCCCGGTACCGACACCGGCGGGCAGGTCAAGCATCAGGGGGAGGAGGTCGGCACCGTGCTGGAGGGGTCGGTGACCCTGACGGTAGCAGGCCAGAGCTATCAACTCGAAGCGGGCGACAGCTATGTGATCGACACCGGCGAGCCCCACAGCTTCAGCAATCCGTCGGGGCAGACCTGTCGCATCGTCAGTGCCCACACCCCGGCGAGCTTTTAATCCTGACAGTAGTTTGGCAACAGAACCGGTAAGGAAACAGGGATCATGACCGAACATGTAAACAGTTACTACGCAGCCAGCGCCAATAAACACGCGCCCTACCCGACATTGACCGAGCAGCTGGAGTGCGATGTCTGCGTCATCGGGGCGGGTTATACCGGTCTCTCCAGCGCCCTGCATCTGGTAGAGAAGGGCTACAAGGTGGTGGTGCTGGAGGCCGCACGAGTCGGCTTTGGCGCCAGCGGCCGCAACGGCGGCCAGATCGTCAACTCCTACAGCCGCGACATTGACACCATAGAAGCGAACTGCCCGCCGGATCAGGCCAGGCTGCTCGGTTCCATGCTGTTTGAGGGGGGCCAGATCATCCGCGAGCGGATCAAGCGCTACAACATCCAGTGCGATCTGCAGAAGGGGGGCGTCTTTGCCGCCGAGACCGAGAAGCAGCTGCACGAGCTCAAATCCCAATATGCTCGCTGGCAGAAGTGGGGCAACGACCAGCTGGAGCTGCTCGATGCCAAGGGGGTGCGCGAGGTGGTCGCGAGCGATCGCTATGTCGGCGCCCTGCTCGACAAGAGCGGCGGCCATATCCACCCCCTCAATCTGGCGTTGGGGGAGGCGGAAGCGATCCGCATCCAGGGTGGGCAGATCTTCGAACAATCCGCCGTCACCAGCATCACCCCGGGTCAGCCCGCACTGGTCAAGACCGCCAAGGGGGCGGTGAAGGCGCGCTTTGTGGTGGTGGCGGGCAATGCCTACCTCGGTAATCTGGTGCCGGAACTGGCCAGCAAGAGCATGCCCTGTGGCACCCAGGTGATCGCCACCGAAGTGCTGGGAGAGGAGCGGGCCCGTTCACTGCTGCCGCAAAACTACTGTCTGGAGGATTGCAACTACCTGCTCGACTACTACCGTACCTCCGGCGATCACCGGCTGCTCTATGGCGGCGGCGTGGTCTATGGGGCGCGGGATCCGGCGGATATCGAGCGGCTGATCATCCCCAAAATGCTCAAGACTTTTCCGCAACTGGCCGACGTCAAGGTGGAGTACACCTGGACCGGTAACTTCCTGCTCACCCTGTCGCGGCTGCCGCAGTTTGGTCGCATCGGCCCCAACATTTACTACATGCAGGGCTACAGCGGCCACGGCGTCACCTGTACCCATCTGGCGGGCAAGCTGCTCTCGGAGGTGCTGAGCGGTCAGGCCGAGCGCTTCGATGCCTTTGCCAAACTGCCGCACTACCCCTTCCCGGGTGGCCGCCTGTTCCGCATCCCCTTCACCGCTGCGGGCGCCGCCTGGTACACCCTGCGCGACCGGCTGGGGGTATAAGAGCTACCCAGCGAGAAATGTGGGCTGGTGGTTGCAGCTTAGTTAGCGCAGATGCCAGCACCAATACCGGAAACAACAAGGCCACCGCGAGGGTGGCCTTGTTTATCAAGCTGCAGAGCGTTGTTTAGCTGTAGAAGGCTTCAACGGTGCCCTTGAGCTTGATCAGGATGGGCTGACCACGGCGATCCAGCGCCTTGGGGGAGGGGATCTTTACCCAACCTTCGCTGATGCAGTACTCCTCGACATCGGTGCGCTCTTTGCCGTTCAGGCGAATACCGATCGGGTGCTCGAAGCAGGCGGCCACATAGTGAGGGCTGCGGGGATTGCAGGAGAGGTGATCCGGCAGAGCCGGTTTGATGCTGGTATCGCTCATCGATATAACCCGAAATGAATAAAAAGTGGGTCATTGTAGAGAATGCCGCCATGGCATTCAAGGCGGCCACAAAACAGGCAAAGGGGTCTGCCATCTATGTTGGCGACCCGCTTATCCTCGTTGCCAATGCATCACCAGCTCGGGGTGGCCGCTATGCTCGCACAACTGCTGCTCACCCTCTTTGAAACCGTTGCGGGAATAGAAGCGCCGCGCCTGCTCATTTTCGGCGTAAACCGTCAACTCGAGTCGATCATATTGGGCTTTGAGATGATCGAGCAGTTGGCGACCCAACCCGCGTGCTTGGTGATCTGGGGAGATAAACAGGGCGGCAACAGACCCCTGATACCAGGAGATAAAGCCCAGTAGCTGTCCATCCTCCTCATAGCCCCAGCTCTGGCTGGCGGGCAGATAGATGTCCCGCATCGCTGCCCGTTGCTCACGCCAAAAGGCGGCGGGAATAAAGTCGTGGGCTTGTACTGATGCCTGATACCAGAGCTCGACAGCAGCATCCAGATCGGTGGCAGATAATGGGCGGATCATATTGGCCTCGACGGTGAAGAGTTGTCGCACGATATGCCCGATCCATGTCGTGTTATCGGGCATATTGTCTATCGCAGGCTGGCTACTATTTGCGGGTCAGCTTGTCGAGGTAGCCCATGGCGAAGGCCGAGAGGACAAAGGTGATGTGGATCAGCAGGTACCACTTAATCTTGTCGTTGGGGAGATTTTCGGCATTCATAAACACCTTGAGCAGGTGAATAGAGGAGATGGCGACAATGGAGGCGGCGACCTTGTTTTTCAGGGAGCCGGCATCGAGCTTGCCGAGCCACACCAGTTTGTCGCTCTCATCCCCGACATCGAGGCGCGAGACGAAGTTCTCATAGCCGGAAAACATCACCATCACGATAAGTCCCCCCACCAGGGTGATATCGATCAGCGACAGTGTGACCAGCACCAGATCCACCTCTTTCATCTCCAGTATGTTGGGCAGAATATGGAGGATCTCCTGAAAGAATTTCACTCCCAGTGCCAGCAGTATGAGGCTGAGCCCAAGATAAATGGGGGCCATGATCCAGCGGGATGCGTACATCAATCTTTCAAACATGTTTTCCATAGTGCGATTACAGGTCCATCAAATGGTTAACAAACGAGTCGGCCATAGCTTAACCGAGATGCCTCACATCTCAAGCATCTCGATAGCATATTGCTGAATTGGGTGGTGTCAGGCAGGAGTTTTTAACCCTGGGTAGGGCAGTGCAGCGGGCCCGTGGTCGGGCCTATCCGGTGTCAGGGAAGATCCAGGGTAAAGCGGGCGCCGCCGAGGGGGGATTCATCGACCCGGATTTGGCCGCCATAGCTGTGGACGATTTCGGTCACCACCGCCAGACCGATGCCCTGACCGGGTGAACTGTCTGCCCGCACGCCGCGCTGGAAGATCTGCTCCGATTTGGCCGGGTCGATACCCGGGCCATCATCTTCCACTTCGATGCGCAGCCGCTCGAGATGGCGGCGCACCGTCACCTTCACTTCGCTGATGGCAAACTTGCAGGCGTTGTCGAGCAGGTTACCCATCAGCTCCATCAGGTCGCCCTGTTCGCCGTGAAAGAGGGCGTCATCGTCGAACTTGAAGTGGGTTTGCAGCTTCTTGTGGCGATAGACCTTGGTCAGGCTGGCCAGCAGTTTTTCAATCAGCGGCACCGGCTCGGTGCCCTTGCTGGCAAGGCGCTGGCGGCCGGTAACGGCCCGTCTGAGCTGGTACTGGATCATCTGATCCATGGTGAGGATCTGCTCGTTGATGTTGTCGTGGATCTCCCGCCCCAGCTTCACTTCGCGGGTGGTGATCTGGATCAGCGCCAGCCGGGTTTTCAGGCTGTGGGCGAGATCGTTGAGGGCGTGCTGGTAGCGCTGGGTCTGCTGGCGTTCGTTCTCCAGCAACTGGTTGATGGAGTCGGTCAGCGGGGCCAGCTCCCGCTCAAAATCGCTCGAGAGGTCATCGCGCTTGCCGGCCCGGATATCGTCGATCTGACGGGCGATAGTGCGCAGGGAGCTGAGGCTCCAGAAGGTGGTGAGCAGCAGCAGCCCGGCCAGCAGCATATAGGCGAGCAGTGCCTGTTTGGCGGTCTGGTAGAGGTAGGTGCGGGACTCTTCGTGGTAGCGTTTGGCCGAGTCGATCATCACCACGTAGTAGGCGGTGGTGCCGCTGCCGGGATTGCGGATAAACCGCAGGCTGTAGACGAAGTAGCTCTCGCCGTTCTTGATGGTGTGCTTCTTGAAGAAGTAGTCGAGATCCATCCCCCCCAGATATTTCATCAGATCGCCGCAGATGGTCTGTTTGGCCTTGATCACCTCCGGCATATGGAGGCTTGACCAGACCAGATCGCCATCGGCGCGGCAGATCAGGGTATCGAGGTTGCGATCCCCCGCACCACGGGATATCCGCCCCAGCTCGACGTTCGACCCCTTGTCATCCGGCTCGGTGGAGGAAAACAGCTTGGCCAGGTTCTCCTGCATCCGGGCGCTGGCCTTCTGGGTCTGCTCCTCGACATGGCCGAGGTAGAGGGCGTAGACGGCAAACCCCATGATCAGCGCGATGACCAGCAGCGAGCTGAGCAGCAGTTTGATGTGCAGTGAGCTGCGGATCATCTTGATGGGGCGCGGCAGATGAAACTGCATCAGTTACAGGAGAGGTTGAAGATATAACCCTGACGCCGGATGGTGGAGATGGGTTGAATCGTCCCTTCCGGATCCAGCTTCTTGCGCAGGCGGCTCACCATCACCTCGATGGTGTTGGGGTCCCCTTCGCCGTCGCCGTAGAGCTGGTCGAGCAGTTGCTGCTTGGAGACCACCTGACGGGCATTGCGCATCAGGTACTCCAGAATGAGGTATTCAAAGCTGGTGAGCACCGCCACTTCACCGGCGATAGTCAGCTCCTTGCGGGAGAGATCCAGCTCGTAATCACCGGCCTTCACCTTGGGCGAGATAAAACCGGCGCTGCGGCGCACCAGCGCATTGAGTCGGGCCAGCAGCTCATCTTTCTGGAACGGTTTGACCAGATAGTCATCAGCACCTGCTTCCAGTCCTTCGACCTTGTCCTGCCAGTTGCCACGGGCGGTCAGCACAATGATGGGGAAGGGGATCTGCCGTTCGCGCAGTTGTCGGATCAGTTGCAGGCCGTCCATATCGGGCAGACCGAGGTCGATGATGGCCACATCAATGGGATAGTCGGCGGCGTAGTGCAGTGCAATCCCGGCCTGGTCGGTGCTGTAGACCTGATTGTCGGCTTCGGTCAGCAGAGAGGAGAGGTGGTGATTGAGCAGCTTGTCGTCTTCGACCAACAGAATTTTCATGATGTGAGCGGTCATAGGGATCCAGGCTGTCAATTAGAAAGTGTATGTCGCTTCGAGTCAATTCGAATCCTAATGCATCCCGGCTGTATCGGGACTGAATCAGCGGGACTTCAGAGTTCGCGCCAACTGGTCGTTTAACCATGGTCCGGGTTGTCGATGGCCTTCTGGTCGGCAGTCATGTTGCGAAAGGTTTGATGTGATGAGAGAGATGGCCGGGAGGCTGCTGGCGCGACTGCAACAGCGTGAGCGCAGCGACCTCCTCTATATTGTCTGGCTCTGCTGGGGGGCAGCCTTGCTGCTCTACGTGCTGGGGTCGCCCTGTTTTCTGTGGCCAGTGGCGCCGATGCCGCTGGTTCTGCTTGTGTGGTTGGTGGAGAGAGTACGGATGTTTGGAAGAAACAAAGGTGGTGCGGCTGCTGCGTCGGCCGGGGCCACTGTGATTGCAGCCGGTGCCCGCTTCAAGGGCGAGTTGCAGGTGGAGGGGGATCTGGAGGTGCGCGGTCAGATCAATGGCACCATCCAGCTCATCGGTGGTGTGCTGCGCATCATGCAGGGCGGCAGTGTTGAGGGAGAGGTGAGTGCGCCCCACGTGATCATCAATGGTCTGCTGGAAGGCACCTGTACCTCCGCCGAGGTGGAGATCCTGGAGAGCGGCAAGATGCAGGGGATCTTCAAGGGGGGCAGTCTCTCCATCTGCAAGGGCGGCAACTTTGTTGGCCAGTCCCAGCCCACCGTGGCCGGCAAGGCCGATCCCGTGTTGCAAGCCTTGTCTGAAAACAGTGCGTCCGGGAGCAAGCAGCCGGAGAGCAAGAGCAATGTGAAAAAGCTGCCGCACGAGCCGAAAGGCAAGCCGACCGAGGAGCTGGCCAAGCAGGCGTGATGCCGTTTGCCAGCTGTGCAGATGACGGTTGTTCAGGAAAACAGAGAGAGGGCCACGATGGCCCCCTCTGCATTTCCCCGTTACCCGTTAGCTGCGGCGCGGCGGCAGCATATTGGTGAGGGTGTTGTCTTTGAGAATATGGTGGTGATAGAGGGCCGCCACCGTGTGCAGGCCGATCAGGGCGTAACCGATATTACCCAGCGTCTCGTGTACCTCCTTGATAAGCCCCTTGAGGTCTGGACTTGGGGAGAGCAGGGCCGGTAGCTCAAGCCCGAAGAAGGGGATGGGCTTGCCCGCGGCGCTCAGCAGCAGCCAGCCAAACAGCGGGGTGAGAATAAGAAAACCGTAGAGGGCGAGGTGGGCCAGTTTTGCCAGCTTGTGCATGACCGGGGAGAGCTCGGGCACGATACGCGGTGTCGGGCTCATCCAGCGCAGGGCCAGTCTGACAAACACCAGAGCGAAAATAAGCAGCCCCAGCATAAAGTGCCACTCCTTCATCAGGTCCCGGCCAGGGTCCCCTTTGGGGAAAATATCGCGAAATTCGATCAGGGCGTAGACGGCGATCATGGCCCACAGGGTCAGCCAGTGCAGCCCGATATTCAGGGTGCCATAACGTTGTTCACTGTTCATCAGCATAGGTTTGTTCCTTCGAAGTGCTGTCACATCCGTGTGGCATCCCCGCACTCAAACGTGTCGGGGTGAGGCCAGATCCTTTGGCGGCAACAGGCTGGCTGCCATGCTTGCCATCAACCGGCAGCCTGCGGCTGGCCTCAGTCAGAGAGGAGATGCCCTCTGCTGTCTGCATGGTATCACTGGCAACCGGGGGGATAGTCTGATCAATGCCACACAATTTACAGGCTCATTAAGCCCCTTGTGACGTGAAGAAGGCGTGAAATACATCCGTGATGTCAGCCCGCCCAGGTTCAGGCGGGCTCGATGGCCAGCACCATGCAATCCGGTTCGTTGATGCGAAAACGGACGTTGCAGTCAAACAGCCGCACCCCGTACTCCTTCTCATCGGGCTTGCCCTTCTTGTAGGCGGGGCGCGGATCTTGCGCCAGCACTTCGCTCACCAGCTGGTGCAGCTCGGGGTGGGCCTTGAGCCAGGGTTGCAACTGCTGCTCGGCCTCGGCACTGAAGCTCACCGCCAGCGGCGGGGTGGGCGCGTCGGGGGCAAAGCCGCCACGGGCATCCGGCAGGCTGTCGGCATAGGGAATATAGGGTTTGATATCGACGATGGGGGTGCCATCGAGCAGATCCACCGCCCCCAGCTCCAGCCACAGCTTGCCACGCTCGCGACCGACCCCGTGTAGCTCGACCACCGAGAGCCCAAGCGGATTGGGGCGGAAGGTGGAGCGAGTGGCAAAGACGCCGACCCGTTCGTTGCCGCCAAGTCGTGGCGGGCGCACCGTCGGGTGCCAGCCCTGCGCCATGGTCTGGTGAAACACGAAGCTGAGCCACAGATGGGAGAACTGCTCGATGCCGCGCAGCACATCCGGCTGATCGTAAGGGGGGAGCAGCTCGAGGCGGGCTCGGGCCGATTTGACCAGACCGGGCTGGCGGGGGATGGCGAACTTCTCCTTGTAGGGAGAGCGGATGATCCCGAGGGTGTCGATTTCGAACTTCATGGCGGATCCTGACTGAAAACCCCGGCAATTTAGCACAGGCGGCCCCAAAACGCAGGCTTGGCCTCGTTACGCCAATTTCTGCGGCGCTGCCGTGATCCCTGTCTCATCCCGGCCAGTCGGGGGCTGTGCCATACCGTCAAGTTGCGTAGGGTGGAGGCAACTGGCGTGTCAGGATGAAATGTGCGCACTCGCGCCGAAGGGGGAGGGAGAGGGATGAAACTGCTGATTATCGGTGGCACCGGCTTTTTGGGGCGCCACCTCACCGCGCTGGCACTGGATTGGGGCCATGAAGTGACTCTGTTCAACCGTGGCCTGCACCAGCATCCGGACTGGCGCGATCTGGTGCAGCTCACCGGCGACAGGGACAAGAGCCTGAGCGCCCTGCAAGGGGCCGGGTTGCAGTGGGATCTCGTCATCGATACCTGCTGCTATCGCCCCGAGCAGGCGGCGAGCCTCTCGGCAGCTTTGCTCGGGCGCTGCGCACGGCTGATCTTTATCTCCACCATCAGCGTCTATCGCGATTTCTCAATGCCCGGGATGAATGAGTCGGCGCCGCTGCATGCTATCCCCGAAGGTGAAATGCCCACTGACTATGGCCCCCTTAAGGTGTTGTGCGAGCAGGAGTATCGCGCCCGCTGGGGCGAGCGGCTTTGCATCCTGCGCCCGGGCGTGCTGTGTGGCCCCCATGATCCTACCGGGCGCATGGCCTGGTGGATTAAGCGGGTGCAGCAGGGCGGGCCCTGGTTGCTGCCGGGCAGTGGTGAGGATCGCTTGCAGTATCTCGATGTGCGCGACTGTGCCGAGTTTGTGTTGCGTGCGGCCGAGCAGCAGCTATCGGGCATCTTCAACCTGCTCAAACCCGGCATTACCTTGAGTGACTGGCTGGAGCGGCTGAGCGCTAGGTTGCAGCCCGCTCGCCCCATCCAGCCCGAATGGTTGCCCTGGTCGACCCTGATGGCAGCCGGTATCGAGCCTTGGCAGAGCTATCCCACCCTGCTGCCCTGCGCGCAGGCGGAATTTGCCGGTTACGGCTCTATAAGCGCCGAGGCGGCCATCGTTAAGGGATTGAACTTTCGGCCGCTGGAGGAGACCGCCGCCGACCTTGCCCACTGGCTGGCCATCGAGCCTGCCGCCGGGGTGGCGGAACATGCCATGACTCAGGCCGAGGAGACTTCGCTGCGGCAGCAGTTGCTGGAGCCCAGTCTGCAATAGGAGAGGGAGCATCGTGCCGCTGCTACCGAGCGTGGCGCGGCAGGTGTGAATACAACGAGAGAGGGCATCCCGCGGGATGCCCTCTCTGTCTATCCATGCCTGATGGTTGCCGAATACAGGCTGACGCGATTCCCCGTCCCATCGCTGTCGCTCATCGAGTTAGCGAATGGCGGCCCCCGCGTCTACCAGCAGCTCTTTCAAAATGGCGCGATGGCAGCGGAACTCCTGCTCGCAGTAACAGCCCACCGACAGGTTGGTGGTGTGGGAGAGGGCGGCCAGCAGCGCCAGATCATGCCTGGCGGCAGGTTGCGCCATCTCGGCCTTGTACTGTTTGCCAAACGCTGCCCACTGGGCGGGCGTCTCGGCTGCCTGCCCCAGCTTCATGGTCTCGCTGCTGGGAGCCAGGTTGGGAAACCAGACATCGTACCAATGCTGGCTGGCAAATTCGCTCTTGGGTACGCCGCGGGGTGGGCGGCGCACCGTGCCGATCCGCAGCCCCTCATCGGGCAGGCGCGGGCTGCCAAGGCGAACGATAGCGAGGGCCATGACAGCGGGTTACTTCTCTTCGGCTACTTTCAGCGCCTGCCCGTAGCAGATCACCTGTTTCAGGCAGCCCGGGGTGTCGCTGAACTCGGCGCACTTGTCGATGGTGACGCCGTTGCCACCCATGTCGGCCGCGCGGCGGCGAGCCAGGGTGCGCGCTTCACCGGCATTGGGCACCGGCTGGTTGGTATCGGCCTGGCAGGATTCACCCTCGATGGTGCCGAGGTAGAGGTAGTTGAGGTCAGCCAGCTCATCCTGTTCATAGATGCGCACGCTACCGGGTTTGAAGTATTCGTCGAAGTTCTCTTTATCCAGATTGCTGTTGAAGGCGTAGTTGGCACAGCCGGAGGCAATCAGGGGCATCATCAGGATCAGGCGTTTCATCGTCTCGTATCTTGTGTCGGTGATGAGGACAGTAGAAATGCGCAGGCGCTCCATGTCGGCATCTTGTTGAATAATGAGGGGGACATTATAGGGGCCAGCCGCCTGCGGCGACCAGCCCCGTTTTGCGCCCGGTTGTCAGGGTGTGACCCCCATCAGCCTGATATCAAACCGGAGCCAGTCGCTGATAGAGGCTGCGGTAGTAATCATCCCCCAGCAGCTCGTCATGAGGGGCGCAGAGGCGGATCTGTCCCTCTTCCATCAGGGCAATCCGGTCCATCTGCTCCATCCCCAGCAGGCGGTGGGAGATAAGCAGCAAGGTGCGATCAGCCCCGAGCCGGAACAGCAGATCCATGATCTCCCGCTCGGTCTGACTGTCGAGCCCTTCGGTCGGCTCGTCCAGCAGCCAGAGCGGCGCATCGTGCAGCAGGGCGCGGGCGATGCCGATACGGCGACGCTCACCACCGGAGAGGGGGCGGCCGCCGTCACCGAGCCAGGCGTCGAGGCCCGCCTCATCTTCCAGCAGATTGGCCAGTCCGACCTGGGTCAGCACCGCAATCAGCTGCTCGTCAGTGGCGGTCGGGGCGGCCAGCTTGAGGTTGCCCCGCAGGGTATCGGCAAACAGATGCACCCGCTGGCTTACTACCGAGATGGAGGCGCGCAGCGCCCCTTCGCTGTAGTCGGTGAGCGGCTTGCCACCCAGCAGGATCTTGCCAGCCTGCGGGCTCCACTCCCGGGTCAGCAGCCCCATCAGGGTCGATTTGCCGCAGCCGGTCTGGCCCAGCAGCGCCAGCTTCTCACCGGCGTGCAGTTGCAGGGTGCAGCCACGCAGCACCGGCTGGGGGTTGCCGGGGTAGCCAAAATAGAGGTCATTGATCTGCAGCGCGCCAGCGGTGGCGTGGGTCTGTTCGTCGCCCCAAACGGGGGCTTTTGCTTCTTGCAGGATCTCGTTCAAACGACGGGCCGAGGTGAGGCTGGTGGAGAGGTGCTGGAAAGCCCCCGCCAGCGGCATCAGTGCCTCGAAGCTTGCCAGGGTGGCAAAGACCATCAATGCGGTGATGGGGTCGGGCGCAGCGCCCGCTACCCCATGACCGGCCAGCCAGAGCATCAGGGTCAGGGTCCAGCCGCTCAGCAGTTGCACCGAGAAGTTGGCCAGCCCGCTCACCTTGGCCATCCGGGCCTGCGCGACGAGCAGCGCCTGTTCGGCTTGTTGCAGCTCAACCAGCGCCTTGGGGGCGGCTGCAAACATCTGCAGCTCGGCCTGACCATCCAGATAGTCCACCATCCGGGTACGCAGGGTTGATTTTTCCGCAATCAGCGCCTGACCGGGGCGACGGCCGAGGAAGTAGAACACCAGCGGCAGGGCAATCATGCCAAATAGCAGAATGGCACCCAAGGTGAGGGCGAGACGGCTGTCGAAAAACGACAGGAAGAAGACCAGTCCGGCGGTGCTGAGCAGGGCCGCGCCTATGGGGGTGATCAGCCGCAGATAGACGTGGTCCATCGCATCGATGTCGGCTACCAGTCGGTTGAGCAGATCCGCCTGACGGAAACCGGCCAGGGTACCGGTGGAGAGCGGCGAGAGTTTTTGCCAGAACCAGACCCGCAACCGGGTCAGAACCCGGAAGGTGGCGTCGTGGCTCACGACCCGCTCACCCCAGCGACCGGCGGTACGGACGATGGAGAAGAAGCGCACCCCGCCTGCAGGGGTCATGTAGTTAAAGGCATGGGTCGTCGCAACTGTCATCCCCGCCACGGCAGCGGCGGAGAGGAACCAGCCGGAGAGGGAGAGCAGCCCCATGCCAGCGGCCAGGGTCACCAGCGCCAGCAGCAAACCAATGGTGAGGCTGAGCCAGTGTTGGCGATAGAGGCGCAGAAACGGCAACAGATCACTCATCGAGAGAACCTCCGGAACGTTGGGAGAGCAGGCGGGCAAAAGGCCCATCCGCCTGACTCAATTGTTGGAAGCTGCCTTGCTCCACCAGCTGGCCGTGGGCCAGCACCATTATCTTGTCCATCTTGGTAAGCTGGTCGAGGCGGTGGGTGATCATCAGCAGGGTCTGGCCAGCCATCACCTGCTCAATGGTGGTCATGATGGCGCGTTCGGAGTGGCGATCCAAACTGGCGGTCGGTTCATCGAGCACCATCAGCTGGGTTGATTTGAGCAGGGTGCGCGCCAGTGCGAGGCGCTGGGCCTGACCGACCGAGAGGCCGCCAGCCTGATCGCCGACCGGATAGTCGAGCCCCTTTTCCATGGCAAATTCCCACGCCTGTGCCCGTTTCAGGGCATCTTCCAGCTCGGCATCACTGGCCGTTGGCTTGGCCAGCAGCAGGTTGTCGCGCAAGGAGGCGTGGAACAGCTGCGGGTTTTGCGAGAGCCAGCCCAGTTGCAGGCGCCACTGGCTCATGTCGAGGGTGGCAAGCTCCTGCCCGTTGACCTTGAGCTCGCCACGATAGGGGGCAAAGCCGAGCAGGGCGTTGACCAGCGAGCTCTTGCCTGCGCCGCTGACGCCGATGAGGGCGGTGCGCGAACCGGCTTCCAAGGTGAAGTCGATGGGGCCGACCAGCACCTTGCCTTCGGCGCTCAGCACTTCAAGGGCTTTAGCTTCTACCTTGACCGGGCTGTCGGCATGGAACGGCGCTGTGCCTGCGGCCGGTTCGCTCACCTCGGCTTCGAGGAATTCAAGCAGCTGCTCGGCAGCGCCAATGGCCTGCGCTTTGGCGTGGTAGTGGGCACCCAGTTCCCGCAGCGGGGCGTAGAACTCGGGGGCGAGAAACAGCACGAACAGGCCGGTAAAGAGGGTGACCTTGACCCCATAGCTACCAAAGTTCAGATGGTCGATATAAGAGAAGCCGAAGTAGACGGCGACCAGCGCCACTGAAATGGCGGCGAAGAACTCCAGCACTGCGGTGCTCAGAAACGCCAGGCGCAGCACCTCCATGGTGCGTTCGCGAAAATCTTCCGAGGCGTCGCGAATGGCGTCACCTTCTGCCTGGGTACGCATAAAGAGTTGCAGCGTACGCAGCCCCTTCAGGCGATCGAGGAAGTGGCCGGAGAGACGGGCCAGCGCCTGAAAATTGCGGCGGTTGGCATCAGCGGCGCCCACACCCACCAGGATCATAAAGATGGGGATGAGGGGGGCAGTGCCCAGCAGGATCAGACCCGCCGCCCAGTTGACCGGGAACACGGCCACCAGAATGACCACCGGAATAAAGACGGCGATGGCCATCTGCGGCAGATAGCGGGAGAAGAAATCCTGCATATTTTCAATCTGTTCCAGCAACAGGCTGGCCCAGCTACCGGCCGGACGGCGCTGGATATAGGCAGGGCCGAGGCGACTCAAGCGAGTGAGCACCAGCTGGCGGATGGTCTGGCGCACCGCGCTGCCCGCCTTGAAACTGGCTACTTCGCGGCCGTAGGCCAGCGCCGCTTTGCCAAGCGTCACCAGCAGCAGGGTAATAAAGAACGTGATGGATTGCTCAGGCGTTGAGCCTTCGATGATAAAGCCGTGCAACAGGGTCGCCAGCAGCCAGGCTTGCGCCACCATCAGAATGCCCTGGCCAAGGCCAAAAGCGATGGATATCGTGATCCAGCGGCGACCGTGACTCGATTGCTTGCGCAACCAGCCATAGAGACGTTTTTGCGTTTTTTTATCCATTACCACCATCCTCGCGTCGAGTGGCGCAAGACTATCCTTGCCGTTTGGCCTTGGCAACCTTGTAAATTATCTGTGTTGAAAATGTTTGATTGAAAAAGCAACCGTCTGTTCAATCCTTGTCCGAACAGATTGATTTATTGAAAAAAGTGGCAAAGGCGCCATTGCGCTCGGCGGCAAAATGCATATAGTAAGAGCCCTGACGCGGGTGTAGTTCAATGGTAGAACGGTAGCTTCCCAAGCTGCATACGTGGGTTCGATTCCCATCACCCGCTCCAAATTTCAGATGCCAGGCGGGCATCGTATAATGGCTATTACCTCAGCCTTCCAAGCTGATGATGCGGGTTCGATTCCCGCTGCCCGCTCCAGCTTCAAAACAAAAAGCCCACTCCTGCGAGTGGGCTTTTTGTTTTTCATCTGTCTTGTGCTGCGTTCGACGTCACACTCACCGTTTCTCAGCTTTTAAGGCAAACCGCAGATACAGAAAAGGCGCCCTAGGCGCCTTTTCAGATCAACAGCGTCGCGGGAGCTTATTCCTGCTCCAGCTCACCACAGAAACGGTAGCCTTCGCCGTGGATGGTGGCGATGATCTCCGGAGTATCGTTGACGCTTTCGAAGTGTTTGCGAATGCGACGGATGGTCACATCGACGGTACGGTCGTGGGGCTTGAGCTCGCGGCCGGTCATCTTCTTCAGCAGTTCGGCACGGGTCTGGATCTGGCCCGGGTTTTCGCAGAAGTGCAGCATGGCGCGGAACTCGGAGCGCGGCAGCTTGAACATGTCGCCAGTCGGGCTGACCAGTGCGCGGCTGTTGATATCCAGCGCCCAGCCGTTGAACAGGTAGCGCTCAACCAGCTTCTTCTCTTCGCCACCGGCAGCCACGTTCATGGTGCGGCTCAGCAGGTTGCGGGCACGGATGGTCAGCTCGCGCGGGTTGAACGGCTTGGTGATGTAATCATCGGCGCCGATCTCCAGACCCAGGATCTTGTCCACTTCGTTGTCACGACCGGTCAGGAACATCAGGGCGATGTTGTCGTTCTCACGCAGCTCACGGGCCAGCAGCAGGCCGTTCTTGCCCGGCAGGTTGATGTCCATGATCACCAGATTGATGGTGTGGGAAGTGAGGGCCTGGTGCATTTCGTCGCCGTTGTTGGCTTCGAGCACGATGTAGCCTTCGGCTTCAAAAATGCTTTTCAGGGTATTGCGTGTGACCAGCTCGTCTTCGACGATCAGAATGTGTGGTGTTTGCATGAGTATTCCCAGATTCTTATCAGTTAATTATCTTAAATTTAACACTCTTTGGCGTTTCAAACCGATTTCCTGACTGATCCTGAAAATTTATTACGTCATCCTGGGTATGAGAGTCAGGTCGGAATATCGCGAATTAGGCATCAGTACCGGCAAGTATCCCTGTGCCACTTATAGGTTCCCGACAAGTCTGGTCGAGCAGAGCCTGGAAAGGTCGTCCATTACGAAAGTGGCCGCATTTTATCAGTTAACAGGAGCATAACAACACTCTTTGCCGTCAGATAGCAACTTTTTAACTCTGATTTGATATAGGTCAAACCCTGGTACAGCAGCATCATACTTGGCCTGAACCGGGTTTTCGCCCATACAAAATGTAATGGAATGTAACATGTGATTGACATGAATTTGTGGGAAAACTACAAGAAAACCTGCTTTATAGCGCCATTTGAGCCACCAGGCTGGTCTGCCTTTGCCATCATCACAGCCTGGAATCCGGCCAGCCAGTGGGTCACAGAACGACGCAATATGCGGCGGGAACGGGCGATGTGGCGCCATCTGACCGTGGATTTGCAGGTGCCCGTGGTGGGGCCATTTTGGGGATCTGACCCGGACGAACGCTGGCAGGAGTCATCGCTGGCGGTGGCGCTATCCCTGCCACAAGCCCGTCAGCTGGCTGCCCGTTTCGGCCAGAACGCCATCTACTGGGTGGAGGATGGCCAGCTCTGGCTGACACCAGTATTGATGGATAAATCAGCAGTTTGTCTGGGCAATATTGAATCCTTCTGGATTGCCAGAAACCTTGCCTGATGAAAGAATGAACACCTTCATGCATCTGAAAGGAATCAAATCATGCTGGATCTCCTGCCCGACCTCTGCGATCAACATGGCGACTTGCTGCAAGTGGCCGACCCGGTGTTTCAGGATTTTGGCGGCAAGGCCCTCTTTTATGGTCGCGCCGTAACGCTCTCCTGTTATGAAGACAACAGTCTGGTGCGGGATCTGGTGACCCGCCCCGGTCACGGCAAGGTGATGGTGATCGACGGTGGCGGCTCGCTGCGCCGTGCGCTGCTTGGCGATCAACTGGCGGTCAAGGCGGTGGAGCAGGGGTGGGAGGGGATCCTGATCCACGGCGCGGCGCGGGATGTGGGCACCCTGGCGACATTGGCACTCGGGGTCAAGGCGCTGGCAGCCTGTCCGGTCAAGACCGAGAAACGAGGATTGGGAGAGCTGGGGGCCGTGGTCAGCTTTGCCGGGGTGACCATCCACGAAGGGGATTACGTCTATGCGGATCGCAACGGCGTGGTGGTGAGTGCCACGCCGCTGATCTGATTCAGAAGTTGAAACCGACCCCCAGGCTCAGTGCCTGATCGGCAGTGATGGCGCTGACGCCGTAGTTGGCGGTGAGGGAGAGTCCGGGGGTCAGCAGCAGGCTGGAGTTAAGCTCCAGCAGGGTGCTGGCCTTGTTGAGATCGAGATGCTTGATCTGGCTGCCGATATTGAATGCCGGAGAGAGCTGGTAGCGTATCCCCGAACTCATATTGAAACCGGATGTGCGATTCTGATCCGCCACCGCCGGGCCCGCTTCCATAAAGAGGGTCACATCATCCACCACCGGATACTGATAGCCGCTATTGACCAGCCAGAGATCAAAACTGTCGCTGTGATGGCTATGGCCATTGAGCAACACACCCGAGTAACTTTTGACATAGAGAGACGGGTTGGATTGCGGCTGAACCACTGCCCAGTCGGCGGCCTGTACGGCCATGCTGGCGCAGGTTGCAAGCAGTGTGATGATGAGTGATTTGACCATTCGTTTCCCCTCCCTGGGTCCGGAACTGAGCCTAAGCATGGCACATGCCAGCTGGTAGTAAAGTGAAGGGAGATCACAATAAAATCCTTTGGCATGGGCGCCAGCCATGTTAAACAGGCTGCCGTATTGATGGCTCTAATCATTAAGAGGTGAATCCATGAACAAGAAACTGACTCTGCTGGCCGCACTGGCACTGGGAGGCTGCGCAATGGCAACAGGTTCCAGCATGGCTCAACTGCAAGCATCCAGCTGGCAGCTGCAAGGCGCCACCGGCGATACCTTCACCCTGCAAGTGGTCGACGGCAAGGTGGCGGGTAAGGGCGGCTGCAACCGCTATTTTGGCGGTATCACCACGCAGGGTGACGGAGTCTTGACGCTGGGGGCTATGGGCTCCACTCGCATGATGTGCATCGGCGACGCCATGAACAAAGAGACCGAGTTCCTGCAAAAGCTGGAGAAGGTGGCCACCTACTCCATCAACGGCAACCAGCTGACTCTGAGCGATGCCAACAAGGCGGCCCTGCTCACCTTCAACGCTGTGCGAGCTGCCAAATAAGGCACGCGTTCGTCTGATTGCCCCGACAGTTCTGACTGTCTGATACGCCCTCCCTCTGGGGGGCGTCTGTTTATCTGCGATGAGCCCTGTGTGCTCGTCCGCAACGGTTGTTCACTCGTCGATTCTCCAGTCAGCCCGCTTTGATGCCAGAACCTCGTCTCTTCGCTTCGGTACGCATCTTGATCACTTCAATGATTCATGTATAGTTGAAATGAAAGGTCGCACCAAGGGGAGTGAAGATGAACAAAGAGATGGCCACCAAGGTCTTTGAATCGCTGGCATCCGGCATCCGGCTCGATGTATGGCGGCTGCTGGTGAAGGCCGGGCTGGAGGGGCGGGTCGCCGGTGAACTTGCCAGCGAGCTCGATATTGCCCCCAATACCCTCTCGTTTCACCTCAAAGCGATGCTCAACACTGGTCTGCTGTCGGTGGAGCAGGAGGGGCGCTTTCTGCGCTACCGCGCCAATATTCCCCTGATGCTGGATGTGATCGCCTACCTCACCGAGGAGTGCTGCGCCGGTCATCCCGAGGCGTGCGGCGTGATGCGTGCCGAGTCAGCCTGCTCCCCCCATGTTCTGCCTGCGCAGCCCTGCTGCAACAAGGAGTAATGCCATGTCCTCCATTCAGATTTTTGATCCCGCCCTCTGCTGCTCCAGCGGTGTCTGCGGTACCGAGGTTGATCAGGCACTGGTCACCTTCGCAGCCGACCTTGCCTGGGCAAAGGAGCAGGGAGTAGCCATCGAGCGTTTCAATCTGGCCCAGCAGCCGATGCAATTTGCCGAGACACCTGCCGTCAGCGCTTTTCTGACCCACGCCGGGGAGGAGGGGTTGCCGCTGGTGCTGGTGGAGGGGCAGGTGGTGTTGACCGGTCGTTATCCGAGCCGCAGTGAGCTGGCCCGTTATGCCGGGCTGCCTGCGCCGCAAGCGGCCATCAAGGGGATCGTCAAGGGCGGCTGCTGCTCCGGCAGCGGTTGCTGCTGAGTCGTGACGCACCATTCGGGAGAGGCTATGTACCATTTTCTGACCAATCCACCGCCGTTTCTCTTTTTCACCGGCAAGGGCGGGGTGGGCAAGACCTCGCTGGCCTGCGCCAGTGCGGTGGCGCTGTGTGATATTGGCAAGCGGGTGCTGCTGGTGAGCACAGATCCTGCCTCCAATGTGGGGCAGGTGTTTGCCACCGAGATCGGCAATCGGGTCACCGATATCGCCACAGTGCCCGGTTTGTCGGCGCTGGAGATAGATCCCCCCGCGGCGGCCAAAGCCTATCGGGAGCGGATCGTCGGGCCGGTGCGCGGCAAGTTGCCCGAGAGCGTGGTACGCAGCATCGAGGAGCAGCTCTCCGGCGCCTGCACCACCGAGATCGCCGCCTTTGACGAATTCACTGCGCTGCTGACCGACCAAACGCTGCTGGCCGAGTATGACCATATCGTCTTTGATACGGCCCCAACCGGCCACACCATCCGGCTGCTGCAATTGCCGGGCGCCTGGAGCGAATTTCTGGAGCAGGGCAAGGGGGATGCCTCCTGCCTGGGCCCGCTGGCGGGGCTGGAGAAGCAGCGCAGCCAGTATGCAGAGGCGGTCGCTGCGCTGGCTGATGCTGCCCGCACCCGTCTGGTGCTGGTGGCGCGGGCCCAGCAATCCACTCTGCGGGAAGTGGCTCGCACCCACGAGGAGCTGGCCGCCATCGGCTTGTTGAACCAGCAACTGGTGATCAATGGCCTCTTCCCCGAAGGCGCCATTGCCGGAGATCCGCTGGCAATGGCGCTCTGGCAGCGCGAGCAACAGGCTCTTGCCCAGATGCCGCAAGGGATAAAGGGGCTGGCGCAGGATCATATCCCGCTGCTGGCCACCAATCTGGTGGGGGTCGATAGTTTGCGGCTGTTGCTGCAATCAGAGGGAACAACCGCTCAATCCCCGACAGTACAGCCCACTGTCAAGCAAGCCCAGCCCGAGTTGAGTTCGCTGGTGGACGAGCTGGCCGCCGACGGTCACGGCCTCATCATGCTGATGGGCAAGGGCGGGGTGGGCAAAACCACGCTGGCTGCCGCCGTGGCGGTGGAGCTGGCGAGCCGCGGCTTGCCGGTGCACCTCACCACCTCGGATCCCGCGGCGCACCTGAGCGAGACGCTGGCAGGTAGCTTGTCCCATCTTGAGGTGAGTCGCATCGACCCCCACGCCGAGACCGAGCGTTACCGCGCCCAGGTGCTGGCCAGCAAGGGAGCGGCCCTGGACGAGCAGGGGCGGGCACTGCTGGAGGAGGACTTGCGCTCCCCCTGTACCGAGGAGATCGCCGTGTTTCAGGCCTTCTCGCGCATCATTCGCGAGGCGGGCAAGCGCTTCGTGGTGATGGATACTGCCCCCACCGGCCACACCCTGCTGCTGCTCGACGCCACCGGCGCCTACCACAGGGAGATCGCTCGCCAGATGGGAAACAAGGGGCTGCACTTCACCACCCCCATGATGCAGTTGCAGGACCCCAAGCAGACCAAGGTGCTGATTGTGACGCTGCCCGAGCCGACGCCAGTGCAGGAGGCTGCCAATCTGCAATCCGAGCTGCGCCGGGCCGGTATCGAGCCCTGGGGCTGGCTCATCAACCACAGCTTGCAGCAAGCCGCGGTCAGCTCACCGCTGCTGCAACTGCGGGCCGAGCGCCAGTTGCCCCATATCGAAGCGGTCGAGCAGCAACATGCCAGCCGCTACGCCGTGGTGCCGCTGCTCGCCGAGGAGCCAGTGGGGCCCGATGCCCTGCGCCGTCTCTGCCAGCACCATTGAGTCGCCGCCCCGGTCTGCTGCCGGGGCGGCTTGAATATGCCGTTACTTGTTATAAACCTGTGTTTTGAACCAATAGAAGATGCGGGATTGCGCCGCATCGGGAGCTGTGATGTCTGCAACATGTGATGCCAAGGCCGTGCCTGCCATCGGCTTTTTTGAACGTTATCTGACCGCCTGGGTCGCCCTCTGCATTCTGGTGGGGATTGGTCTCGGGCAGGGGTTGCCGGATCTCTTCAAGGCGATCGGCGCCATGGAGGTGGCCAAGGTCAACCTGCCGGTGGGGCTGCTGATCTGGGTGATGATCATCCCCATGCTGCTCAAGATCGATTTTGGCGCCCTGCATCAGGTGAAGGGCCACATGAAGGGGATTGGGGTCACCCTCTTTATCAACTGGCTGGTCAAACCCTTCTCCATGGCCTTCCTCGGCTGGCTCTTTATCCGCGTGCTGTTTGCCGACTGGCTGCCAGCGGATCAGCTCGACAGTTACGTAGCGGGCCTGATCCTACTGGCGGCGGCACCCTGCACCGCCATGGTGTTTGTCTGGAGTCGTCTCACCAACGGCGATCCCTACTTCACTCTGTCGCAGGTGGCGGTGAACGACCTCATCATGGTGTTTGCTTTCGCCCCGCTGGTGGCGCTGCTGCTCGGGGTCTCCAGCATAGTAGTGCCATGGGATACCCTGCTTACCTCTGTGGTGCTCTATATCGTCATTCCGGTCATCATCGCCCAGCTGCTGCGCAAGGCCTTGCTGAAAAAGGGTGAGGCCCATTTTGACGGCGTCATGACCCGCATCCAGCCCTGGTCGGTGGCGGCCTTGTTGCTCACTCTGGTGCTGCTGTTCGCCTTTCAGGGCAACGCCATCATTGAGCAGCCGCTGGTTATCGCCCTGTTGGCGGTGCCGATCCTGATCCAGGTGCTGTTCAACTCAGGGCTGGCTTACTGGCTCAACCGCAAGGTGGGGGAGAAGCACTCGGTCGCCTGTCCTTCTGCCCTGATCGGTGCCTCCAACTTCTTCGAGCTGGCGGTGGCTGCCGCCATCAGCCTGTTCGGCTTTCACTCAGGCGCGGCGCTTGCCACCGTGGTCGGGGTGCTGATCGAGGTGCCGGTCATGCTGCTGGTGGTGCGCATCGTCAATGCCAGCAAACCCTGGTACGAAGCGGGGCTGGGCCGTTAACTGATGGCCGCTAACAGATGGCCGCCAACTGATGCTATCCATTTTCTATTCACTTGATTCATGAGAGACACGCAAATGAGTGCAATCACCATCTATCACAACCCGGAATGTGGTACCTCCCGCAACACCCTGGAGCTGATCCGCAACAGCGGCGTCGAGCCCACAGTCATCCACTATCTGGAGACGCCCCCCTCCCGTGACCAGCTGGTGGCGCTGATCGCCGCCATGGGCATGCCGGTGCGCGATCTGCTGCGCAAGAACGTGCCCCCCTACGAGGCGCTAGGGCTGGCGGAAGATCGTTTCAGCGATGATGAGCTGGTCGATGCCATGCTGGCCCACCCCATCCTCATCAACCGCCCCATCGTCGTTACGCCGCTTGGCACCAAGCTGTGCCGTCCGTCGGAAGTGGTGCTCGATATATTGCCCGATCAGCAAAAAGGGGCCTTCGCCAAGGAAGATGGCGAGCAGGTGGTGGACGCGAGCGGCAAGCGCCTCAAGTAATCATCTGAACGCTCAAGTACGGATCGAAACAGGGCCAGCTTCACGCTGGCCCTGTTTCGTTGTGTGAACAAGTTGAAAAAGTTATTCCGGCTAATCGTTTTACCGCTTTTTCTGTGACGATGATCACTGTACCATCGCCGCCCGACCTGCCACCCGGCCGCATCTCCCCCTGCGACTGCGCTGGCGTCACCCGATACATGCTGTCACCCGGAACGTGAATGACCCCAGGATGGGACCCGCCACTAACCTGTAGGTTTGTGGTCTGCGTGTCGCGTGGGTCGGCACCTCTCCCGCCGGATCGCCCGCGACGCCTGTCTGCAGACTTGCCATATGAAACTCCTCTCTTCATAGGTGCAAGATGACACTGTTATTGAGTCTGGTCGGTATGCTGGCCCTGATGTTTATCGCCTGGTTGGCGAGTGAAAACCGCCGAGCCATCCGCTGGCGAACCGTGCTGGGTGCGCTCGCCCTGCAAACCGGTTTTGCTGCCCTGGTGCTCTATTTTCCCCCCGGACAAATCATGCTCGGTGCCATGAGCAATGGCGTCTCCGCCCTGCTCGGCTTTGCCGACAGCGGCATCCGTTTCGTGTTTGGCGATCTCGCCAGCAACGGCTTTATCTTCGCCGTGCGGGTGCTGCCGCTGGTGATCTTTATCAGCGCGCTGATTGCCGTGCTCTACCACTTCGGCATTATGCAGTGGGTGATCCGGGTATTGGGCGGTGCCATTCATCGTCTGCTTGGCACCAGCCGCGCCGAATCTCTGGTGGCCACCGGCAATATCTTCCTGTCGCAAGGGGAGTCGCCGCTGCTTATTCGCCCCTTCCTCGCCGGTATGACCCGCTCCGAACTCTTTGCGGTGATGACCTGCGGCATGGCCTCGGTGGCGGGCTCGGTGCTGGGCGGTTACGCCGGTCTGGGTGTGGATCTGAAATACCTCATCGCCGCCTCCTTTATGGCTGCGCCCGGTGGCCTGCTGATGGCCAAACTGCTGGTGCCGGAGCAGCAGCAGGTGAGCGATCAGACCGAGATCACCCTCGACAAGAGCGACTACAGCAACGCCATCGACGCACTGGCGGGCGGCGCCATGGGCGGCATGAAGATCGCCGTGGCCATCGGCACCATCCTGCTGGCCTTTGTCAGCGTGATCACCATGATCAACGCCGGTCTCACCACCGTCGGCGAGTGGTTCGGCTGGGCAGACCTCTCCCTGCAGCAGCTGCTGGGTTATCTGTTTGCCCCGGTGGCCTGGCTGATTGGCGTGCCCGCCAGCGAGATGATGGCGGCAGGCTCCCTGATTGGTCAGAAGGTGATCATGAACGAGTTTGTCGCCTATCTGGACTTTGCCAATATCAAGGCAGACCTGAGTGCCCACACCCAGATCATCATCACTTTCGCGCTGTGCGGTTTTGCCAATCTGGGCTCCATTGCGGTGCAGCTCGGCTCCATCGGTACCATGGCACCGGAGCGTCGTCACGATGTGGCCAATATGGGCTTCAAGGCGGTGCTGGCGGCGACCCTGGCCAACCTGATGAGCGCCACCCTGGCCGGGATCTTTGTCTCCCTATGATGAGATAAAGCTAGGCTGCGCCAGTAAAAAAAGCGCCCGCCCCATGTGGGGCGGGCGCTTTGCTTTATGGGCAGGGTGCTAGCGAGCGTTCGCTTCCCCCAGCCGTGGGTTAAGGGAGAGGATCCGGGTCTTGCTGACCCGGTGGCGATAGATCTCCCGCAAATAGAGCAGCGCCTTTTTCACCGATTCGCGGCTGAGGCGAATATCGTTGATGGAGACGAACTTCTCCTTCTCGCGGATAAGCTCCCGATATTTCTTCTCATACATGGGCTTGATGGCGTACCAGTTGGTATCGAGGATCTTGGCCGGGTTCTCGAACTCGTTGAGCATGCTGTCGAGCAGCGCATCGTTCCACTCCTCATTGCAGATCATCTCGATCACCGCCTTGTCCAGATGCTCATCGAAGCGATAGTGATCCTTGGCAAAGCAGCGCTTGATAAAGGCCACGATCAGGGTCAGGAAGTCATCGCTCAGGCAGGGGCTCTTGACGATCAGGGTGGTGAGGGAGATGTTGGCCGACGCCCCGATGACCAGCGCATAGCGCTTGAGGGTGGTATTGGGGAAGAGCCCGTTGAGGTGAGACTTGAGCCGGTTGAGATCCATATAGGAGAGCTTGTACTCCTTGGGCAGGGAGATGATCGACACCACCGATGAGCAGTTCTTGAAGAAGTGCAGCTCGTTGAGGTGGGCCGGGTCATGGCCACTTTTCACATAGTCGTCCAGATACTCCCGATAGTTGCCCGCCTCGATGGGCAGCAGACTGATCCCCTCGATGGCCTGGGTCATCTTGTTGAAGTGGGGCAGCTCGATGGAACGGGTGAAGAGATCGTCCACATTGAGCCCGTCCTCCTTGTCAAACAGGCAGCCGGGGGGCGAGATGGACTCGGCATACGCCACCGCCACCGGCCCCGCCAGACTCATAAAGAGGTCGTTGGCATCGAGTCGAATGGTCTCGCTGATATCGATGCCCGCCCGGCGAAAGTAGTTCTCGTCGTAGTCGGTGGTGACGGCCTGGGCGGTAAGAATGTTGAAGATCTGCTGGGAGATGTACTGGTTGGCGTACTTCTCCATGGTGTTGACATCAACATGCTGGATCTCGCCATCGTCGCTCTCTTCGGCGTAGCGCATGATGTCGTTGGAGATCAGCATCATGGCATTCCAGGGCCTGATCCGCTTGAGCATGCTGGCATCGCACGCCTGCTCGTTGTCGAAGTGATAGGAGAAGTCCCACTCCTCGGCCAGGTATTTGCACAGCAGGCGCCCCGCGTTGATGTGCAGCGCTTCCGAGATCTCGATACCCCGATCACAGATATTGGGCAGGATACAGATGCCGCTGGTGAAGATGGGATCGAACATAAAGTGCTCCCCGAGGGAGAGGTGCTCCTCCTCTTCTGACGGGGGCGAAAAGGTCTTGCTCATGTAGGAGTACTGCTGGGCCAGCCCGAACTCGGAGGCCATGCCGGAGCCGGTGCCGCCCCCGGCACTGAAGATGTAGAAATAGAGGCGGGACTGGTTGGCCTTGATGCCGCAGGAGTCCACCAGATAGGTATGAATGGCCTGCCACTCGGAGTTGGCGAAGTAGTGGGGGCTCTTGTTGAGGATGATCTTGGCCAGATACTGGCCAAGGATGGGGGCGTTACCCGCGCCACCCGCGTGGATCTCCGACAAGTCCATCACCCGCATCTTGGCGTAATCACGCAAGGAGCCACCTTCGCCGCTGCGATTGGAGTGGCGGATGCGGCCATCGATGTCCTTGTCCAGATCCCCCAGCATCACCATGGGCTCGATCAGAAAGACCGGCCGGGCCCCGTTGTTTGGCAGCCGCAGATTGCGCCGGATCCAGCTCACCGGACCAAACTCCTTCTCCCGCTTGCGTTGCTCTTCACTGTTGAACTCATTGAGATAAAAGCTGCGGGCGTTGTAGACCAGCGAGGCCACATCCTGCGCGATGTTGGAGCCGCAGCGCCCCAGCCCCACCAGACAGACGGAGGGAAAGTTGTGGGGCACGGTGGCGCCCGTTTCACTCTCTCCGATGGCGGCCGGAAACACCGCGTGGCGCAGCTGTTCCAGATTGGCAAGAATGCGGGCCAGATCCCCTTCGGTGTAGTAGAGGTAACGGTTGCCTGCGTCCTGCTCATCATCCGTGTTGATAGGTAGCAGATCGATATGCTCGGTCATGAAAAAAGATCCCTCTTGGCGGCGAATGTATATAAATCAGCAGCTTTGGACTGCCCGGTAACTCTAGATGATAAAAAGCGGGGACGCGGTGAGCGGAGGGCGAGAGTTGTGACTGTGTGATCATGGGCACAGCAACACGCCGGAAATCTGCCGGTACCCCTTACCGGGCGGATTGGGTGATGGCGCCCCATTCCCCTGAAAAGGGGGCGACCACACTCAACAACGTGTTGGCCGTGCGCCGGATCATCCCGTTCTGAGCGGCCTGTTTCCCTTGCACTGGCGTGGTGGCGCACACATGAAAAAGAATTTTTAGATTGGTTTTAGCACTTCCAATCGATTATTTGATTGGGCAGTAACGGCATTAGCGGTGTCAGATTAGGGGAGCAGGTTGGCCAACGCGCCGTCAGCCAGTCTTTACGCGGTCACACAAGGAGACACTCTGATGGAAACACTTGACCAGAAAATCGACACCATGCGAGAAGCATTTATGCAGCAGGAGCGCAAACAGGCCCACGACAAGTGGCAAGCCAGGGTCGAGGAGCTGCTACAGATACGGGGTGAGGAGAGACAACCGGAGGAGCAGGAAGAGTAGTGCTCGCTCTCGGGCGAAAGTTGAGGTAGCGAACCCTTCATATCGGCTACCTGTTATCTACCACCGATAAAAAAACCACCGACCTTTTGCAGGTCGGTGGTTTTTTATGGATTGCGGCCGATTGGATGGCCTCACTTCCGGGCCGAGCAATGGGGTCACATCCAGGGGCGTAGGGGCGCGACTACTTCGAATGGGTGACGGGCTCTTCGGAGAGCAACTCGTTAACGAGTCCTGCGGCCAGATGAATATTCGACTCCATCTGGTCGCCGTCCACCGCGTTCTCTTTCCATGATTCGGGGGCTTCGGGGTGTGGCCCGGAAACCGCCACCTTGCCTTTGCCGTATGAGCTGATCAGCGCGGCAATCTGATGGTTTTGAAAGTGGGCGATGACCTTGAGCTGCTCGGGGTTTGGCACCGGCGTAAATTGCGGGCCGGCCTGGTAATACATCTGGCGCTCTTCACCAAGCCAGTTGATCGGGAAGATCCTGGCGCTAAAGTCGCCGTCATAATCATCGGATGTCGCAGGGACAAGGCCCAGCGCCGGCACAAAGCCCTCTTCTTCAGACCAGCCGGTGGATGCCACAAAGGCACCCCCGCAGATCCCGAGGTAGCGGCCACCGCTTAGCAAATAGGTTTTTAATGCCGAGCGAGCGTCCGCGGTGAAGGCGTTGAGGAGCGGCTCAACATCGTCCTCAGTGCCGCCAACGATAAACACCCTGGCATTATCGAGCTCTGCAGGCAGCGCCTCGATATTGGAGAGATACCTGACCGGCAAGCCCACCTGCCTGACCACATCCGCAATCGCTCTGGTGCTATCCCCATCAGAAACCGGCCCGTTATAGATCAGCGCGTACGGCTCTTGCTGCGGCTGCGCAGAGGCGGCCTCTGCCATGCACCCTGTCATTAACCAAAGGCTGATAACGCTCGCAATCAGCCCGACGCTTTTTGATACATTCATCGCTGCCACTGTCCCTGTGATGTGAACCGAAGAGACTACTTATCACGATCCCGTTCTGCATGTCAGCCGCTGTTAAATGAACATTTCAAGTTAACGCACCAACGCTGATTGGGCCTGCGTTTAGCAAACAGCGAGCCAATACAGTGGGCGCACTTCACCTTCACTTCACCGAGCGGGGGTAGGGTAGCCTCACGTTTTCAGTTGGAGCTTCACCCTATGCCCACCATCGTCACCCACGCTGCCGTACCCCTCTGCCTTGGTCTCGGGCTTGGCAGCCGGATTATCCCGCCGCGCCTGCTGCTGGCTGGGGTCGCTATCGCCATGCTGCCCGATGCCGACGTGCTCGCCTTTAAACTGGGGGTCGCCTACGGCCATGTCTTTGGCCACCGCGGTTTTACCCACTCACTGCTGTTCGCCCTTGCCCTGCCCACGTTGGCCATGCTGTTTCACCGCCAATTTCGGGCCAGCGCCGCCACCGTCTGGTCATTTTTGCTGGTCTCTCTGCTTTCCCACAGCCTGCTCGATTCCCTCACCACCGGCGGCAAGGGGGTTGGCTGGCTCTGGCCGTGGCGTGATGAGCGTTTCTTTGCCCCCTGGCAGGTGATCCGGGTTGCCCCCTTCAAGCTGGAGGCCTATCTCACCGCCCGAGGTGAGGCGGTGATCCTCTCCGAGCTCTACTGGATCTGGCTGCCGGGGGTTGTATTGATGTTGGTGTTGATGGGATGGCGGGTGTGGGGGCCTGATTTTATCTTAAAAATGTGAGCCCTTTTTTATGATTAAATTTTGCTGGCTGTTATAGGTTTTGTCATGTCGAAAATAAATGTTCTTATGTTATCTAAAACTGGGCTGTTATCCCTAATACCAATTTTATTTACATGATCTTGGATGTCTATATCATCGCCAATATTTGGCTTATCGAACCACTCACCTTTGAAACTCAAAATACAGTAAGCACCATATTTAGATTTTGTAGAAGCCATATATGCTGGTAGTTGTTTAATGAGACCATGAGCTAGATCTTTAGAGTGAGCTAGTTTGAATTCCACGCAGAGCCTTACCATTCCACGATCTTTGACTGATGCGATTAAAACAAAATCGATATTACCAACGCCAGCACCATATTCTGGAATGATTTCGATATTACTTAATAGCATTTGATCAGACAACATACAGTGAATGACTGGCTGTAAGTCAACCTCTATTTTAGGTTTTCTAGATATTATTTTTTGCCCTTTGTACTCGATATTCCAAAATGATTTATATGCATTAGCTTCGCTGATTTTATCGTTGATAGATGATAAAGATGAATATACCCTGTTCCGAAACTCCTCCTCTGAATAATAGATGTCTTTATTTAAAAGACTATTCTTTCTTGCCCAGCGTAAAAGTTCGACAGGCGGGGCGACAGATTTTGTTTTTATCTCATAATGTTTGCGGGAATCTCTATTTATTCCACAGTTAAGGGTGATGCTTGAAGTTGACCAAATAACAAATGTTCGGATATCAGCAGAGAGATAAATAAACTCGTTAAGTTCTAAAACAGAAACAGTATCATTTCTTTGGAATACGATTGAATTATTTTGAAAGCTTAGGGAGAGAATGAATTCTTCATATTCTATATGGAATATTATTCCGCCATGTATGACCATGTCGCAAGAAACATCAAACATAATTGTTGCTTCTGTTCTAAATAAATCAGAAGGAATGAGTCCTCCTCGAAATGCAGGACTAATATAAACTATAGGTTCTATCATATAAATCCTTTTGACCGAAGATAAGTTGGTGACGGTGGTTGTGATTCAACCGGCTCAGGTCAGCCTTAATTACCGCCATAAAGATTATTCTTCCATCTTCTTGAGTATTGGCTATGATATGTCTTGCTCGAAAAGACAGGGTTCCTAATGTTTGTTATATTTTTATTTTATCACCATTATCTTGTTTATCTCGTATGTTGGGCTAAAAATCGTAGGTTGGAGCTGAACGAAGTGAAGCCCAACGTTTACCGCGAAATATATCTGTAAATCTATTTTATGGATCTGCCACATCCATATTTATCCCGATCTGGTCGGTGCAATAATGCTCGCCTGTTGGGCTTCGTTATGTTCGGCACCAACCTAAAAAAAAAACGCTACCGCCCCTGAGTGACAGCTCCCAGTTCGCTGCTGTTAACCTGCGAGATTGCAACAATCGCTGTCATGGTGTTCTTCCGAGAGGTTGATTGTCATTCGGGTATCTTAAGGGGGAGGGGGGCGCGTTGAGAAGCTTGTTTTGGCGGGAATCTGTGTTGGATCAATAAATTAGTCATCAGTGGTATCCAATGCGAGCAAATTTGGTTGCCGCAGATTCCCCTCACCCCAACCCTCTCCCGGAGGGAGAGGGCACAACACCCCCAGAGTCGCAAGTGGGGCGAAGCGATAAAAAGAAAGGGAGCCGGTCAGGCTCCCTTTTACATGGTTATGCGAACTGGCAACTCAGGGCCACAGACAGCTGACCCCATACCCGACCTTAGCGGTTGGTCGCGGCCTTCATCCCTTCCACAAACTCTTTCAGACGAGTCAGCATATGTTCCGGGTTCTGGTGGTGGGTCTCGATGATCTTCACCACGGCGGAGCCGGAGATGGCACCGGCGGCGCCCGCAGCAATGGCTTCACGCACCTGAGCCGGTTCGCTGATGCCAAAGCCGAGCAGGGCGGGGGGGGCGTTGAACTCGCGCAATGTGTTGATCAACCCCTCCACCGGCATGCCAGCCTTGGTCTCGGCACCGGTGACGCCAGCACGGCTCACCAGATAGGTGTAACCATTGCCAAGCTCCGCCACCTGTTTCAGGGTCTCGGCGTCGCCATTGGGCGGGGCGATAAAGATGCTGTCGATACCGAACTTGTCGGCGGCCGCCTTGTAGGGGGCGCACATCTGTACCGGCACGTCGGCGACCAGCACCGAATCCACGCCCGCCTGCTGGCACTTCTCGTAGAAGCCGTCGATTTTGCGCACATAGACCAGGTTGGCGTAGACCAGCAGGCCAATGGGCAGCTGCGGGTACTTGGCGCGGATGCGGCCAAGCAGCTCGAAGCAGTCGTCCGGGGTGGTGTGGCTGGCAAACGCCCGCAGGGCGGCGCCTTGAATGGTGGGGCCGTCCGCCACTGGATCGGAGAAGGGAATGCCGAGCTCGAGGGCATCGGCGCCCCCTGCGACCAGCGCATCAATGATGGCCAGCGAGAGTTCAGGAGTGGGGTCACCCAGCATCACGAATGGCACAAAGGCGCCCTGATTGGCTTCATCCAGACGGGAGAAGAGTTGTGCGTAGCGATTCATGACAAGGTTCCTTCTTTCTCGAAAATGTCAGCGACGGTGAAGATATCTTTGTCGCCACGGCCGGAGAGGTTGACGATGAGCACCTGCTCTTTTTCCGGTTCACTGCGGGCCATCTTGAGGGCGTGGGCCAGCGCGTGGGAGGACTCCAGCGCCGGTATGATGCCTTCGGATTTGGCCAGCTCCTGGAAGGCGTCCAGCGCCTCCTTGTCGGTCACCGAGGGGTACTCGGCGCGGCCGATGGCGGCCAGATGGGCGTGCTGCGGGCCGACGGAGGGGAAATCCAGCCCTGCCGAAACGGAGTAGGACTCCTGAATTTGCCCCTGATTGTCCTGCATCAGGTAGGAGTGCATGCCAAAGAAGACTCCCTTGCTGCCGTGACCGAGCGGCGCACCGTGCTCGCCACTCTCGATACCGTGACCGCCCGGCTCGACGCCGATCAGACGCACCGACGGCTCATCGATAAAGTCGGCAAACATGCCGATGGCGTTCGACCCGCCGCCGACGCAGGCGATCACCGCATCGGGCAGTCGCTCCTCCTTCTCGAAGCACTGGGCCTTGGCCTCTTCGCCGATCATCTTCTGGAACTCCCGCACGATAGTGGGGAAGGGGTGCGGACCCGCGGCGGTGCCGAGCAGGTAGTGGGCCGACTCGTAGTTGGCGGCCCAGTCGCGCAGCGCCTCGTTGCAGGCATCTTTCAGGGTGCTGGAGCCGGAGTGCACCGGAATGACGGTGGCGCCCATCAGCTTCATGCGAAATACGTTGGGCTTCTGGCGCTCGCAGTCCTTGGCCCCCATATAGACCCGGCACTTGAGGCCGAGCAGAGCGCAGGCCAGCGCAGTGGCCACGCCGTGCTGACCGGCGCCGGTTTCGGCGATGATCTCGTTCTTGCCCATCCGCTTGGCGAGCAGCGCCTGACCCAGCACCTGGTTGGTTTTGTGGGCGCCGCCGTGCAGCAGATCTTCACGCTTCAGATAGAGGCGGGTCTTGGTGCCCTTGGTCAGATTGCGGGTCAGGGTGAGCGGCGTCGGGCGACCGGCATACTCGGTCAGCAGGGACTGAAACTCGGTGATAAAGGCCGGATCATCCTTGGCATCGACAAAGGCTTTCTCCAGCTGGAGCAGGGCCGGGATAAGGATTTGGGGTACATACATACCGCCAAATTCACCGAAAAACGGGTTGAGCAGGGTCATGGCTTCTTCCTTGTATTAGCTAAATCGAAACATCAAAAAGGGTTGCGTTACAGGTTGCGCAGTGCGCCGAAGGCGGCTGCAATCTTGTGCGCATCCTTCTGGCCCGGGGCACTCTCTACCCCGGAGTTGAAATCAAGGCCGAGGCAGCCCACTTGTGCCGCTTGCAGGGCGTTGTCGGGATTAAGGCCCCCCGCCAGCATCAGTTTGGCTTTATCGAGCGTGGCCAACAGGGCCCAGTCGAACGCCTGACCGGTGCCGCCGCTCTGGCTGCCGACTTTTGTATCCAGCAGCAGGCGATCCGCCGGGTAGTCGAGGGCGGGCAGCGGCTCGCCGCTTTCCTTGCCAAGAGAGATTCCGACCGCTTTCCAGATCTGGCAGCCAGTCGGCAGCAGCGGGCGCAAGGTATCGATATAGGCGGCATCCTCATCCCCATGCAGCTGGACTGCGGCGAGCCCCAGCGCATCCACCGTCTTGGCGATGGTGGCGGGCTGGGCGTTGCGAAAAACCCCGACGTAAGAGAGCGGCGCACCCGCCATCACGGCGCGGGCGGCGGGGATGTCCACATAGCGCGGGCTTTTGGCCACAAAAATCAGGCCGCCAAATACCGCACCCGCCTGATGGGCTGCGGCGGCATCTTCGGCACGGGTCAGGCCGCACACCTTGTTCTGGCCCAGTACCAGCTTGCGCACTGCGGCTTCCAGATCCGGCTCGGCCATCAATGACGAGCCCACCAGAAAGCCCTTGGCATGGTGGCGCAGATCCGCCACCTGAGCGCGGTGGTTGATGCCGGACTCGCTGATCACTACCCGATCGCTTGGAATGTCTTTGGCCAGCTGTTTGGTGCGGTTGAGATCGACGCTCAAGTCGCGCAGATCCCGGTTATTGATGCCGATGACCGGCGCACCCAACGCGATGGCCCGGGTCAGCTCCTCTTCATTGCTCACCTCGGTGAGCACGCCAAGACCCAGCTCCTTGGCCACCGCGAACAGGGCGCGATAGCCCTCGTCGGTGAGCACCGAGAGCATCAGCAGGATGGCGTCTGCCTGATAGTGGCGGGCCAGATAGACCTGATAGGGGTCAATCATAAAATCCTTGCAGAGCACCGGCTGGCTGACGCGGCTGCGCACCCGCGGCAGGAAGGCGAAATCCCCCTGAAAGAACTTCTCGTCGGTCAGCACCGAGATGGCGGTGGCGTATTTGCCATAGATGTCGGCGATGGCCTCCGGGCTGAAATCGTCGCGGATCAAGCCTTTGGAGGGGGAGGCCTTCTTGCACTCCAGAATAAAACGGGTGGAGCCCGCCTTGAGCGCGCCGACGAAATCCCGATCGCTGGGGGTCAGCGCGCTCTGGAAGCTATCCAGCGGCTGGGCCAGCTTGCGGGCGGCGACCCACTCCTGCTTGGCCGCCACGATTTTGCCGAGAATGGTCTGGCTGATGGAGGCCATGTTCAGAAAACCATGGGGAGCAATAAGGTCTGACATCTCGTTATCCTTGCGAAACTGGCTCTTGCCCTGTGGGCGTTCTGAATGACTGCTGTGCAATGTGGTGGCTGACATCATGCCTCCTGATGACCCGCTTCCTGATGACTCAGGGTGGCCAGCCGAGCGGCCAGATCCGCTGTCTTGCCGCTCGCCAGCACTGCCAGCACCTCGGCCGCCGCGCTCTTGAGATCCTTCGCCTTGCCCGCCATCAGCAGCAGCGGTGCCACGTTGGCGGCGATGGCGGCGTTGTGGGCCGGGGTGCCACGTCCTTCCAGAATGGCGGCGGTGATGGCGCGGTTCTCTTCCGGTTCCCCGCCCTGAATGGCGCTGACCGGATAGGTCTCCAGGCCAAAGTCAGCCGGGGTGATCATAAATTCGCGGATCTCGCCGTCACGGATCTGGGCCACCTGGGTCGGGCCGTGGATGGCGATTTCATCCAGCCCGGCACCGTGCACCACCATACCGGTTTTCAGCCCCAGTGCCAGCAGGGTTTCTGCGATGGGGCGCACCAGCTCGGGGGCATAGACTCCCATCAGCTGATAGGTGGGGCGAGCGGGGTTGATAAGCGGCCCCAGCACATTGAACAGGGTGCGGGTCTTGAGGGCCTGACGTACCGGCATGGCATGGCGCACCCCGGCGTGGTACTGGGGGGCGAACAGGAAGCAGATGCCGAGCTCATCCAGACAGCGACGTGCCTGCGCCGGGCTCATGTCGAGCTTGATGCCCATCTTGTCGAGCAGATCGCTCGAACCCGACTTGCTCGAGACCGAGCGGTTGCCGTGCTTGGCCACTTTCAGGCCGCAGGCGGCGGCGACCAGCGCCGAGGTGGTGGAGACGTTGATGGTGTTGAGGCCATCGCCACCGGTGCCGACGATGTCGCAAAATTCATAGTCCGGACGCGGGAAGTCGCGCGCTTCTGCCAAGAGGGCCTCGGCGGCGCCGGCGATCTCCTCCGGGGTCTCCCCCTTGATCTTGAGGGCGGTCAGCAGGCTTGCGAGCACGATGGGATCCACTTCGCCACGTACCACCTGGCCGAAGGCGTCACGGGTACTTTCACGGCTCAGAGACTGACCCTGATAGAGGGTGTTGAGATGTTGATGCATGTTGGTCTCCTTACCGCACACTGCTTTCTGGACGGGTGATATGGGCGAGCGCCTGAGTCAGCAGACGGGCCCCTTCCGAGGTCATGATGGATTCGGGATGGAACTGGAAGCCCAGCACCCGCTCATCCTGCTGCTCGATGGCCATGGGCATGCCCTGATAGTGGGCAATCACCGTCAGCTCTTCCGGTACATAGGTGGCGACCAGCGAGTGGTAGCGGGCCACCGGCAGCGGGCTCGGCAGACCGGCGAAGGCGCCGTGGCCGTTGTGCTCAATCAGCGAACGCTTGCCGTGGACGATCTCGCCCGCCGCACCGACGGTGCCGCCGTAGGCTTCGCACAGGGCCTGATGACCGAGGCAGATGCCGAGGATGGGCACCTGACCGCGGGCCAGCTTGATCAGATCAATCAGGCAGCCCGCCTCGTGGGGGGCGCCCGGCCCCGGTGAGAGCACCAGCACGGCGTCCCCTTCGCAGGCGGCGATCTCGCTCATGATGCGGCTGGCCGGCAGGCTGTTGCGGTAGATCCGCACCGGATAGCCGAGGGAGCGGAACTGGTCGACGAGGTTGTAGGTAAATGAATCGAAGTTGTCGAGCAGGAAGATATTAGTCATGGCTCACGTCCTTATGTTGCTCCTGCTGAGCGCTCAGGGCTTGCAGAGAGGTGCCATGGCTGGCAGCGATGGCGGCCAGCACGGCGGCCGCCTTGGCGCGGGTTTCGTCCGCTTCGGCTTGCGGCTTGGAGTCATAGACCACGCCGGCACCGGCCTGCACGTGGGCCACGCCCTCTTTGACAAAGGCGGAGCGGATCACGATGCAGGTATCCATCTCGCCGTCGCCGTTGATGTAGCCGACCGCGCCGCCGTAGCTGCCGCGGCGCTTGCCTTCCACCATGCGAATAAGCTCGCTGGCGCGGATCTTCGGTGCGCCGGTGAGGGTACCCATGTTCATGCAGGCCTGATAGGCGTGCAGGGCGTCAAGGTCGGAACGCAAGGTGCCGACCACCTTGGAGACCAGGTGCATCACGTGGCTGTAGCGATCCACTTTCAGCAGCTCCTTGACGTAGCGGGTGCCGGGTTCGGAGATGCGGGCGATGTCGTTGCGGCCCAGATCCACCAGCATCAGGTGTTCGGCCACCTCTTTCTCGTCCTGACGCAGCTCCAGCTCGATACGGCCGTCGAGATCCCGGTTGATGCTGCCATCCGGGTTGAAACCGCGGCGGCGGGTACCGGCGATGGGGTACATCTCCACGTCGCGGCTGGCGGCGCAGAATTTCACCGCGCTCTCGGGGGAGGCGCCAAACAGGGTGAAGCCCTCATCCTGTACGTAGAACATGTAGGGGCTGGGGTTGGTCTGTTTGAGGCGGCGATAGGCGGCCAGGGGGCTCGGGCAGGGCAGGGAGAAGCAGCGGGACGGCACCACCTGAAAGATGTCGCCACGGCGGATAAAGCCCTTGAGCTTCTCCACCTCGGCGCAGAACTGTTTGTCGCTCTTGTCCACGCTCATGCCGCCGGTCAGGGGCTGGGTGGTCAGCTCGGCGCTTAGAGGTTGCTGGCAAATCTGTTTGAAGTCGGTGAGTCGTTCGGTCAGGCGGGTGTATCTGTCTTCCACCTGGCTTTCGTCGCTGTCGCCGCCAAAGATGCAGGCGAGCAGTTGAGTGGTGCGTTCGATATGGTCGATGGTGATCAGGGTCTCGGCCACGTAGAAGCAGTAGTCGGGGCAGTTGTTGCTCCCCTCCGGCACTTCAGGCAGATCTTCAAAAGAGGCGATCAGGTCGTAAGCAAAGCTGCCCGCCATAAAGAGGGCTTCTTTACCCAACTGGCAATCGAGCTCCCGCTGCAGGGTGCGCAGCACGTCCAGCACGCTGCTCCCCTTGAGGCGGGAATCTTCGTCCAGCTCCCGATCGGAGGCCGGGAAGTCGAGTTGCAATTCGCCATCTACCAGCGAGCGGGCAACCACCGCAGGCAGCCGCTCGGCCAGCAGGCTTTGCAACTGGGCACCGTTGTCATTGAGGCTGCGAACCCGCACGGTGCGACCACGGCACTCGATGCGCAGGCAGGCGTCTACCAGCAGCAGGCTCTGCTTGCCCGCCTTGGAGTCGATCTCCACCGATTCCAGCAGCAGGTTGTTGGGGCGGCCCTGACAGAGACGGGTATAGAGCGCCAGCGGATCGGCCACATAGGGGGCGTTGAGTTTGAGGGTATCGAATTCACCCAGAGGAAGGCGATGTGTGGCTGTCATAGTGCGTTCCCTTGCGTGTGATGCGTGTTACCGATGTTCATGACGTTGAATTCCTTGAAAATTTAATTGGTCCGGGGTGGCTGGTTCAGGGGCGCCATCGCCAGGTCAGCTTGCTTGTCTGAATTCTCGGTTTCATCACAGGTCCATTTGCCGGATAATAAAAAAGCCCGCTGGGGTCAGCGGGCTTTTTCTTTGGGTTCTTAATTTGCTGTCAGATTACAGGTACAGCAACGACCACACGCCCGCATGTCAGGGAGTGTGCCACCACCAGATGGTCAGGATGGAAGTCGTTTGCATGATAAAGTCCTGTAAAAAGATGTTTGCAATGAAGTGCCTACAGAAAACGATAAAGCCGCGGCCAAGTCAAGTCGCTTTTTAGCCTTCTTTCACCGATTTGCCATGAATGGTGACCTGACCACGAGAGCGGAATAACCTGATGAGATTCGATCTTCACTGCCATACCACTGCCTCCGACGGGGTGCTGAGCCCAGCCGAACTGGTGCGCCGCGCCGCCGAAAAACAGGTCGAGGTGTTAGCGGTTACTGACCACGATACCCTTGCCGGGCTTGATGAAGTACGCCGCACCATCGACGCTGAGCAACTGCCGCTGCGACTGGTGAGCGGGGTCGAGATCTCCACCGGCTGGGAGCATCACGAAATTCATATCGTGGCACTGGGGGTGGATGAAAAAAATCCGCAGTTGACCGACTTTCTGGCCGGTCAGCTGGCTCGCCGTGAGGCGCGCGCGCTGGAAATCGGGCGTCGTCTGGAGAAGTGCCTCATCCCCGGCACCTATGAAGAGGCCAAGGCGCTGGCCGGTGATGCTGCCGTGACCCGCGCCCACTTTGCTCGGGTGCTGGTGGCGCGCGGGGTGGCCGACAACATGCAGAAGGTATTCAAAAAGTACCTGAGCCGTGGCAATAAAGGCTATGCCCCGGCCGAGTGGCCCGAGATGAGCGAAGCCATCGCGGCCATTCACGCCGCCGGTGGGCTGGCGGTGCTGGCCCACCCCAGCCGTTACGATCTCACCGCCAAGTGGATCAAGCGGCTGCTGGTGGCCTTCAAGGCGGCCGGTGGCGATGCCATGGAGGTCTCATTGCCCCAACAGAGCCCGCAGGAGCGGGCCAATCTGGGCCTGTGGGCCAAGGATCACGACCTCTATATCTCGGTGGGATCGGATTTTCACTTCCCCTCCAACTGGACCGAGCTGGGCCGCCACCTCTGGCTGCCAAAGGAAGGCATGCCCGTCTGGCTGGCCTATCCCGGTCACTTTGGGCTCACCATCGAGCAACATGCCGAGCTGCTGGCGAGTCGGTAATGGCGCCAGCGAAGCGGCCACAAACAGGTTAAGGTAGTGTCATGGGTCTTTGATCCGTGACCATACGAGCGGGCAGGTATTGCTGCCCCCATTGCGAGAACAAGCTATGAGTCAGCATTTTTACGTACATCCTGAAAACCCCCAGGCCCGTCTGATCGGTCAGGCGGTACAGATCATCCAGAACGGCGGCGTGATCGTCTATCCGACCGACTCCGGTTATGCGCTGGGTTGCCAGATGGGTGACAAGGGCGCGCTGGAGCGCATCTGTCGCATCCGTCGCCTCGACGCCAACCACGACTTCACCCTGGTGTGCCGCGATCTCTCCGAGATCTCCACCTACGCCAAGGTCGACAACAGCGCGTTTCGCCTGATCAAGAACAACACCCCGGGCGCCTACACCTTCATCTTCAAGGCGACCAAAGAGGTGCCGCGCCGCCTGATGAACGAGAAGAAAAAGAGCATCGGCATCCGGGTGCCGGACAACAAGATTGCTCAGGCGCTCTTGGAAGCCCTCGGCGAGCCGCTGCTCTCCACCACATTGATCCTGCCGGAGTCCGAGATGGCCGAGTTTGACCCGGAAGAGATCTTCGACAAGCTGGGCAAGCAGATTGATCTGGTGGTCAACGGCGGCTATCTGGGCGAGCAGCCCACCACAGTGGTCGATTTCTCTGACGACGAGCCGGTATTGCGTCGTCGCGGCGCCGGAGATCCAACCCCGTTTGAGTGATGTCGCTGAACCGGTGACAGTCCCCTCCGCCGAGACGGGGACTGGCGCCGCGCTACCCATCGCGAAAGTCCTGGGGCAGCCCTATCACGAGCTGCCCCAGGATCTGTTCATCCCGCCCGATGCGCTGGAGGTGTTCCTCGATACCTTCGAGGGGCCGCTGGATCTGCTGCTCTATCTCATCCGGCGCCAGCAGCTCGATATCCTCAATCTGCCGATCCTGCAGATCACCGCCCAGTACATGGAGTACGTGGAGCTGATGCAGGGGCTCAACCTTGAGCTGGCGGCTGAATATCTGCTGATGGCGGCCTGGCTCGCGGAGATAAAATCCCGCCTGCTGCTGCCCAAGGCGCCGGAGCTGGAGGATGAAGAGGAGGGGGAAGACCCGCGGGTGACCCTTATTCGCCGCCTGCAGGAGTACGAGCGTTACAAGGTAGGTGCAGAGAGGGTCAATGAGCTGCCACGGGTGGAGCGGGAGATTTATATCGCCACCGCCTTTCCCCCCGATTTTGGCGCCCTCAAGCCACTGGCGCCCGATGTTTCGCTGGTTGAGCTCGCCCTTTACATGCAAAGTGTGGTAAAACGCGCGACTCATTTCGAACATCACCAGATCCGCCGCGAACAGATCCCGACCCGGGTGCGCATGGCGGAGATCCTTGCCATGCTCACGCTGGGGCAGACCCTGCGCTTTGAGCAGGTGCTGCGTGCCGAAGAGGGGCGCATGGGGGTACTGGTGACGTTTCTGGCCCTGCTGGAGCTGTGCAAGGAGCAACTGATCTGGATCCTGCAGGCAGAACCGCTGGGACCAATCCATTTCGCATTGGCCGAGCAGAGCGAGGAGGGCAACCGTGGCGCTGCCCACTGAACGACTCAAGACCCTGATCGAAGCGGCGCTGTTTGTGGCCGGTCGCCCGCTCAATGTCAGCGAACTGAAAAGCAGCGTGCTGGCGGATTATCCGGTGACCAGTCGCTATGTTCAGCTGCTGTTGGCCGAGATCAGGCAAGATTACAGCTCGCGAGGCGTCGAGCTCAAGGAGGTCGCCTCCGGCTGGCGCTTTCAGGCGCGTCAGGAGTATGCCGAAGAGCTCTCGCGGCTCTGGAGCGAGCGGGCGCCGCGCTATTCCCGCGCCGTGATGGAGACGCTGACCCTGATCGCCTATCGCCAACCCATCACCCGGGCCGAGATCGAAGCGATCCGCGGAGTGGCGGTGTCGAGCCAGATAGTGAATACCCTGAAAGAGCGTGGCTGGGTGCGCAGCATCGGCCACAAAGAGGTGGCGGGTCGCCCCGAGCTGCTCGCCACCACCAGAGAGTTTCTGGATTACTTTAATCTGCAGAGTCTGGAGCAGCTCCCCGAGCTGGATCCGGAGCTGCAACCCCTGTTGCCCTCTGCGGTGGACGGGGAGAGCGATGCCCGGTGAATGGCGCCCAAGTGTGCCAATGTCACCGAGATATACATTTTTCAACTGTGGCGAGTGCTCCAACCGGCGTTTGTTACAGTTAACCCCGTTGCCCCTTTTACCAGTGGGCAGCGATCAACAATCAGGTAACCCCGATGAGTGAAAAACTGCAAAAAGTGTTGGCCCGCGCGGGTCACGGCTCCCGTCGTGAGATGGAGGCCCTGATCACCGCAGGTCGGGTCAGTGTGGATGGCAAGGTCGCCACACTGGGGGATCGCGTCGAAGTGAACGCCGTGATCCGGGTGGATGGTCACCAGGTCAAGACCCGTGCCGCAGAGGAAGTGATCTGCCGCGTACTGGCTTACCACAAGCCGGAAGGGGAGATGTGTACCCGTCACGATCCGGAAGGTCGTCCCACCGTGTTTGATCGTCTGCCCAAGATGGAAGGTGCCCGCTGGATCGCGGTCGGCCGTCTCGACGTCAACACCTCCGGTCTGTTGCTGTTCACCACCGACGGTGAGCTGGCCAACCGTTTGATGCACCCGAGCCACGAAGTGGAGCGGGAATACGCGGTACGTGTCTTTGGCGAAATTACCGAAGCCATGCTGCAGCGTCTGCGCAAGGGCGTGCAGCTGGAAGATGGCACCGCCAAGTTCAACAAGATCAAACCGGCTGGCGGTGAGGGTCTGAACCAGTGGTTCAACGTTACCCTGACCGAAGGACGCAACCGTGAAGTGCGCCGCCTGTGGGAATCCCAGGAAGTGCAGGTGAGCCGCCTGATGCGGATCCGCTACGGCGACGTCAAGCTGGACCGCGGCATCCCGCGCGGCGGCTGGCAAGAGCTGAAACTACCGGAAGTGAACTACCTGCGCGGTCTGGTCAACCTGCCGCCGGAGACCGAATCCAAGGTCGATCTGCAGCAGGATGGCAAAACCAGCCGTCACAAGCAGGCCGCCCAGATCCGTCGCGCTGTGCAGCGTCACAAAGAGATGCAGGGCAAAGAGCCGCGTGCCCGCGCCACCACCGCCCGTCGCAAGCCGCAAGCCTCTACCCGCAACTCCGGCACCGGCAGCAAGTAAGCCGACAACCCGTTGCGAACTGTGTGCCGTCAAATAGCGCACAGTCGGCCAAGCAAAGGCCCGCACCAACAGGTGCGGGCCTTTTTGTATCAACCCCCCTGGCTGGCAAAAGGGTGGCTGGTGAGACGTTGAGGGGCATTTCTGTCGTCTGCTTGCCCGCAGACTCGCCGCTGCGGTTGCTCTGCTCCGGTGAGCTTGTTAGCCTGTGCGGCTCTGATAGAGGAGTGAACGATGAGCAAGGTACTTGATGAGCTGCTGGCGTTGCTGGCGCTGGAAAAAATCGAGGAGGGCCTGTTTCGGGGCCAGAGCCAGGATCTCGGTCTGCGGGCCGTGTTTGGTGGACAGGTAATGGGGCAGGCCTTGTCAGCCGCCAAGCAGACGGTCGAGACCGGCCGTCAGGTTCACAGTTTTCACTCCTACTTCCTGCGTCCGGGGGATGTGACCCGTCCCATCGTCTACGACGTGGAGAATATTCGCGACGGTCAGACCGTCTCCACCCGCCGGGTCAAGGCGATTCAGGGCGGCAAGCCCATCTTCTATCTCAACGCCTCGTTTCAGGTGCCGGCCGACGGCTTCGAGCATCAGGCGCAGATGCCCACCGGCATCACCCCGCCGGAGGAGCTCAAGAGCGAGCTGGAGCTGGTGCGTCCCTACGAGAACCTGATCCCGGCCTCTCTGCGCGACAAGATCCTCTGCGAGCAGCCCATCGAGATGCGTCCGGTGACCCTGGTCGACCCTATTCGCCCGACGGTGCAGGATCCGGTGCGTCACGTCTGGTTCAAGGCTAACGGTCAGATGCCGGACGATCTGCGGGTGCACAAATACCTGCTGGCCTACGCCTCCGACTTCAACTTCCTGCTCACCTCGCTGCAGCCGCACGGGGTGTCGTACTGGGAGCCGGATATGCAGGTGGCCACCATCGATCACTCCATGTGGTTCCACCGGGATTTCCGCTTCGACGACTGGCTGCTCTACGTGGTAGACAGCCCGAGCGCCAGCAGCGGTCGCGGTCTGGTGCGCGGCCAGTTCTTTACCCGTGATGGCATGCTGGTGGCGAGCACCATGCAGGAGGGGGTGATCCGCCGTCGCGGCAGTTAAGGCCTCAAAGCGGATAGCAAAACGGGGTGGCTTGGGCCACCCCGTTTTCGTTGCTGCGATGTGGGCGGGCGCTGCGGGATCAGCCGCCGCGCTGGTACTTGAAGCGCTTCTTGCGCCGGTAGGGATAGACATCCTCGAACACCCCCACCTTGATGTTGCTCTGCAGCATCTTCCAGTAGTTGGCGTCGAACATCTCCTTGTGCAGTTGCAGCATGATCTCGCGCACCTGTGGCTTTTGCAGCAGGAAGGTGGCGAACTCCTCGGGGAAGATGTCGTTGGGGGCCACCGAGTACCAGGGCTCGGCGCTCCACTCATCCTCGGGGTAGCGAGGCGGCGGGATCTGGCGGAAGTTGCACTCCGTCATGTAGCAGATCTCGTCGTAGTCGTAGAAGACCACCCGGCCGTGGCGGGTGACGCCAAAGTTCTTGAACAGCATGTCCCCCGGGAAGATGTTGGCCGCCGCCAGCTGCTTGATGGCGTTGCCGTACTCCTCCAGCGCGAGGCGGGTCTGCTGCTCGTCCGCCTTGTCCAGATAGAGGTTGAGGGGGATCATCTTGCGCTCGGTGTAGAGGTGCTTGATCACCAGCTTGTCGTCGCTGATGGTGAGCGCCGACGGTGCCACCGTCTTGAGCTCGGCAAGCAGCTCGGGCGAGATGCGATCGAGGGGAAACTCGAAGTTGGTGAACTCCTGGGTATCGGCCATGCGGCCAACCCGGTCGTGCTGTTTAACCAGCCGGTATTTTGCCTTTACCTGCTCGTGGCTCACATCCTTCGGGGGAGTGAACTCGTCTTTTATCACCTTGAACACCACATCGTAGGAGGGGAGGGTGAACACGCTCATCACCATCCCCTTGATGCCCGGCGCGATGATGAACTGATCCCGACTCTGGGCCAGATGGTGGCGGTAGTGGCGATAGAGCTCGGTCTTGCCATGCTTCTGGCAGCCGATGGCGTTGTAGATCTCGTAATCGGGCTTGTGGGGCATGATCTGGCGCAGGAAGGCGACAAACAGCGCCGGTTCGCGGGCATAGACCATAAAGTAGGCGCGGGCGAAACCAAACACGATGGAGGCGAGATCCGGCTCGAAGATCACCGTGTCCACATAGATGCTGTGGCCGGTGCTGAGCAGGGGCAGGATAAAGGGGAAGACCTGATCTTTTACCCGGATCAGCCCCACCAGATAGGCCCCTTTGTTGCGGTAGAACACCTCTTTGAGCAGCTCGATGGCAAACGGCTCATCATGGAGTATTTGTGGGCCGTTCTCCGCAAGATGGCGGTGGATGTCGACAATATCCCGTTGCTTGTCCTCGTAGGGAAGGGTGAAGCTGTAATCCCCCAAAAGCTGGCTCAAGGTCTGCGGCAGGTGGGCGAGATCGGTGCGATAGATGCGCAGCAGGGCGCTCAGGTCCGGTTTTTCGCCACGGCTGACAAAGGGGTGGATATAGAGGTTCTCGTCGCGGATATTGCGATGGCGAAAGATCCGCCGATAGACGGAGTTGAAGAAGGACTCCGCCACCTCGAAGTTGTCACAACGGGGCAGCAGATCGCTGAAGGCGCTCTTGACCCGCTTGAGCAGCTCCTGGGTGGCGTGGTGCTCCCCCATCATCTGACGGATGGAGCTGGCGGTGGCCCCCACATGGTGGTCATAGAGGCGAATACGCTCGCGCCCGGCGAGCTGCACCCCCAGCCAGTCACTGTTCTCGAAGCGGCTCTTGCTGCCCTGGGTTATCTCGAGAAACCGGCTGTAAAACGACTCGAAGCGTTGCAAGATAGTCTCGGCGACGGCCTGTTCCAATGGCTGCTGCATCTCTCTCTTCCTTGTGATCTGTCGGGCCGATAGCGCGAAGGATTGGGTGTAATTTGTTCACACGTCTGGCCACTATCGCAACATTCAAACGTCTGTTCAAGTGGCAATTTTCGGGGATAAACGGTAGATTGCGCCCCTGTTTTGGTGATGGTTTAGCGACTGTTTGCTGTCTGTTTGAGAGGCCGTCCGGCCTGTGAGGAAACCTGATGAAGCTCTATTTTGTCCTGGTGGCACCTGCCCGTCCTGCGAACGTGGGGGCGGCGGCCCGCGCCATGAAAACCATGGGATTCGATGCCATGCGACTGGTGGCGAGCCGGGTACACGAAGAGGAGGAGGCGAGCTGGGTGGCCCACGGCGCCCAGGAGATCCTGACCCAGGCCGAGGCGTTTGACACCCTGTCCGAGGCGCTGGCGGACATGGATCTGGTGATCGCCACCACTGCCCGTGAGCGCGGTCGCTACCAGCACTACCTCACCCCGGGGGAGATCCGCGAGCAGATCCGCAGCAAGCCTTCACTCAACAAGGTGGCCATCGTGTTTGGCTGCGAGGAGTCGGGGCTTTCCAACGAGCAGCTGGCCGAGGTCGATCTCATCAGCTATCTGCCCCTCAAGGTGAGCTACCCGTCCCTCAATCTGGGGCAGGCGATCATGCTCTACGCCTACGAGATGAGTCAGCTGATGGATGAGCTGAACGCCGACGGCGGCGCTGCGGTAGCAGAAAATTTTGATAACGCCGGGCAGGTTCGGGTGCTGAAAAGCAAAACAGCAGAATTACTTGGTGAACTCGGAGTTTCGCAGGATGAAAAACTGCATCAATGGGTGATGGACCGGGTGCCCATGCTGCCGCAGCGGGATTTGAACATGCTCCACCTGCTCTGCAAAGACCTTGCGCGCAAACTTGGCAAAGAGGTTTAAGTTGACAGCCCAGCGCCCGCCGCGGTATTGCTAAAAGCCAGCTTCGTCAACGAGTGTTCGTCATGCAGTTATTCATCAACGTCATCACCACCACCATTATTACCGGTACCACCACAGGTGGCACTGGGGCCGGTTGATGCGCTGACGAACAAGCACAGAAATCAGAAAAGGCCCGTACCCACCCAGTACGGGCCTTTTTGTTGGATTGGTTTTTAGATTGAATTTCATAGATTTACAGGGAGAGAAAGCGATGAGAGTGTTGAAATTTGGCGGGTCTTCACTGGCCGATGCAGAGCGTTTTTTACGGGTGGCCGATATCGCGGTCAACACCCACGGCCAATCTCAGGTAGCCCTGGTGCTCTCTGCACCTGCCAAGGTGACCAATCATCTGGTGGCGCTGGTGGAACAGACCAGCCGCGGCATGGATGCCAGTTCCACCCTGTTTGAAGTCAACGGTATCTTCTCCCGCCTGCTGGCCGGGTTGAAGGCGGCCTATCCGGCGCTCGATGACAAGGCGCTGTTGGCCCGTCTCACCGCCGAGCTGGATCAGGTTGAGCGCCTGATGCAGGGCATCCGTCTGCTGGGCCTCTGCCCGGACAACGTGCAGGCACGCATTCTGAGCCGTGGCGAGAACCTCTCCATCGCCTTTATGCACGAGCTGCTGCGGGTGCGCGGTCTGGATCTGGAGCTGATCGTGCCGGAAGAGTTGCTGGTGACCGATGGCGGCTATCTGGAAGCCCATGTCGATATCGAAGCCTCCCGCCTGCGCTTTGCCGCCAAGGGGCTGCGTAGCGACTGCCTCTACCTGATGCCGGGCTTTACCGGTGGCAGCGACAAGGGCGAGACCGTGCTGCTGGGCCGTAACGGCTCCGACTACAGCGCCGCCGTGCTGGCCGCCTGTGTCGATGCCGAGTGCTGCGAGATCTGGACCGATGTCGAAGGCTGCTACAGCTGTGACCCCCGTCTGGTGCCGGATGCCTACCTGCTGAAAACCCTCTCCTACAAGGAGGCGATGGAGCTCTCCTACTTCGGCGCCAAGGTGCTGCACCCGAAAACCATCGCGCCGGTGGCCCAGTTCCACATTCCCTGCCTCATCAAGAACAGCTTCAACCCGCAGGGGCCGGGCACCCTGATCGGCCCCGAGAGCGGCGACGATGACCTGAAAGTGAAGGCCATCTCCGACTTGTCCGGCATGTGCATGTTCAACGTCTCCGGTCCCGGCATGAAGGGGATGGTCGGCATGGCCGGTCGCATCTTCTCCGCCGTCTCCCGCGCCGGGGTCAGCATTGTGCTGATCACCCAGTCATCTTCCGAGTACAGCGTCAGCTTCTGTATCCACAGCTACGACAGCGAGAAGACCCGCAAGGTGCTGGAGCGCGAGTTCGAGCTGGAATTCAAAAACCAGCTGCTGGAGCCGCTGGATATCATCAGCGATCTGGCGATCATCTCCCTCATCGGTGACGGCATGCGCACTAGCAAGGGGATGGCGGCCCGCTTCTTCACCTCGCTGGCGCAAGCCTCCATCAATATCGTCGCCATTGCGCAGGGGTCGAGCGAGCGCTCCATCTCGGCGGTGGTACGGGATCGCAAGGTGGCGGAAGCCATCAAGGCGTGTCACCAGAACTTCTTTGGCAGCCAGCAGTTTATCGATCTGTTTGTGGTCGGGGTCGGTGGCGTCGGTGCCGCGCTGGTGGATCAGATTGCCCGCCAGCAACCGGTACTGGCCGAGCAAGGCACTGGCCTGCGTGTGGTCGGCATCGCCAACAGTCGCCAGATGGCGGTCAACAAGGATGGCCTGAACCTCGCCAACTGGCGCGAACAGCTGGCGGAAGCCCGCGACAGCTTCTCGCTGGAAGGGGTGAAAAAGCTGGTGGAAGATAGCCACATCATCAACCCGGTGATCGTCGACTGCACTTCCTCCGAGGCGGTGGCCGTCCAGTATGCCGACTTCCTCGCCGCCGGTTTCCATGTGGTCACCCCGAACAAGAAGGCCAACACCGGTTCGCTCGATTACTACAAGGCGCTGCGCCGCACCGCCCGCCAGACTCGCCGCAAGTTCCTCTATGAAACCAACGTGGGGGCTGGTCTGCCGGTTATCGAGAACCTGCAGAACCTCATCAAGGCTGGTGACAAGCTGCGTGCCTTCGACGGCATTCTGTCCGGTTCACTCTCCTTTATCTTCGGCAAGCTGGATGAAGGGATGGCCTTCTCTGAAGCCACCAAGATTGCCCGCAGTAACGGCTTTACCGAGCCGGATCCCCGCGACGATCTCAACGGCATGGATGTGGCGCGCAAGCTGCTCATTCTGGCTCGCGAAGCCGGCATGGCGCTGGAGCTCTCCGATGTCGAAGTCGAACAGGCGCTGCCACCCGGCTTTGATGTGAGTGGCGATGTGGAAGCCTTTATGGCCCGCCTGCCGGAGGCGGACAGCTGGTTCCGCGACCAGTTCGCCGCGGCCCAGCGTGAAGGCAAGGTGCTGCGCTATGTGGGTTCCATCGAGGGTGGCAAGTGCAAGGTCGCCATCAAGGCGGTCGGTGGCGACGAGCCGCTGTTCAAGGTCAAAGACGGGGAGAACGCGCTCGCCTTCTTCTCCACCTACTACCAGCCGATCCCGCTGGTGCTGCGCGGCTATGGCGCCGGTACCGAAGTGACTGCCGCTGGCGTCTTTGCCGACGTGCTGCGCACCCAGAACTGGAAGCAGGAGCTGTAAGCATGAGTTCAGACATGTACCCCTCTTATATAACGGAAGGCGCCATGGGTAATGACAGAAGTGTGGTTGCCTACGCCCCCGCCTCCAGCGCCAACCTGAGCGTGGGATTCGATGTACTGGGGGCGGCGCTCGCCCCCGTGGATGGCTCTCTGCTCGGCGATCGGGTGCAGGTAAAATCGGCTGACGTGCCTTTTGCGCTTTCATCCGTGGGCCGCTACGCCCACAAGCTGCCGGACGATCCGAAAAAGAATATCCTCCATGACTGCTGGGTCGCCTATGGCGAGGCGCTGGAGAAGCGGGGCCTTAAACTCAAGCCCCTCGAAATGGTGCTGGAGAAGAACCTGCCGGTGGGCTCGGGTCTGGGTTCCAGCGCATGCAGCGTGGTGGCGGCCCTTGAAGGACTCAACGCCTTCCACGGCGAGCCGCTTGATGAGCACGACATGCTGCTGCTGATGGGGGAGATGGAGGGCAAGATCTCCGGCTCCGTTCACTACGACAACGTGGCCCCCTGTTATCTCGGCGGCATGCAGCTGGTGCTGGAAGAGCACGGCGTTATCAGTCAGGGCATTCCGGTGTTCGATCAGTGGTACTGGGTGGTCTGCTATCCGGGTACCGTGGTTTCGACCGCCGCCGCCCGCGCCATTCTGCCGGCCCAATATCGCCGTCAGGATTGCCTCACCTATGGCCGCCGCTTGGCTGCCTTTGTCCACGCCAGCTACACCGGGCAGGAGGGGCTGGCGGCGAGCGTACTGAAAGACGTGATTGCCGAGCCCTACCGCGCGGCGCTGATCGAAGGCTTTGCCGAGGTGCGGGCGCAGGCGGCCCAGAACGGGGCGCTGGCTACCGGCATCTCCGGCTCCGGTCCCACCGTGTTTGTGGTGATGAAGGATCTGGCGCAGGCCGAGCGGATGAAGGATTGGATGGAAGCACATTTTGTGCAGAACGAAGATGGATTTGCCCGGGTCTGCAAACTGGACATGGCCGGGGCACGGGTAACAGGAAGCGAGCTATGAATCTCTACAACATCAAGGACAACAGCGAACAGGTGAGCTTCGCGCAGGCGGTGCGTCAGGGCTTGGGTCGCGAACAGGGGCTCTTCTTCCCCGAACAACTCGAACCGCTCGCCGATGTGGATGCCCTGCTGGATCTGCCGCTGGCCGAACGCTCCGCCCGCATCATCAGCCACCTGCTGGGGGACGAAGTGCCCGCCGCGAAAGTGAGCGAGCTAATCAATGCCGCCTTCACCTTCCCGGCGCCGCTGGTGAAACTCAAGGATGGCACCTATGCCCTCGAGCTGTTCCACGGCCCGACCCTGGCGTTCAAGGACTTCGGCGGCCGCTTTATGGCCCAGTGCCTCGCGGCCTTTAGAACCAACGACAAAATCACTATCCTCACCGCCACCTCCGGCGACACCGGTGCCGCCGTGGCCCACGCCTTCTACGGGCTGGAGGGGATCGAGGTGGTGATCCTCTACCCGAAGGGCAAGATAAGCCCCTTGCAGGAGAAGCTCTTCTGCACCCTCGGCGGCAATATCCGCACCATCGCCATCGACGGCGACTTCGATGCCTGTCAGGCGCTGGTAAAACAGGCCTTTGACGACGAGGCGCTGAAAAAGGCCATTGGCCTCAACTCCGCCAACTCCATCAATATCAGCCGTCTGCTGGCGCAGGTTTGCTACTACTTCGAGGCGGTGGCCCAGTTGCCGAAAGCTGACCGCTCGAAGGCGGTGATCAGCGTGCCGTCCGGCAACTTTGGCAACCTCACCGCAGGTCTCATCGCCAAGGCGCTGGGGCTGCCGGTGAAGCGCTTTATCGCTGCCACCAACGCCAACGACACTGTGCCGCGCTACCTCAAAACCGGTCAGTGGGAGCCGTACCAGACAGTGGCAACCCTGTCGAACGCCATGGATGTCAGCCGCCCCAACAACTGGCCACGGGTAGAAGAGCTGTGCCGTCGCAAGGGTTGGGCGCTGGAGACCCTGGGTTCTGGTATGCGTGACGACGCCCAGACCCGCGCTGCCCTTAAACGCCTGCACCAGCAGGATTATCTGTGCGAGCCCCACGGCGCCATTGCCTGGGATCTGCTGGGGGAACAGCTGGCCGAGGATGAAGTGGGGGTGTTCCTCTGCACCGCCCATCCCGCCAAGTTCAAGGAGTCGGTGGATGAGATCCTGCATCTCGATGTGCCGCTGCCCGGCCCGCTCGCCAAACACGCCGAGCTGCCGCTGCTCTCCGTTAATTTGCCAGCGGAGTTTGCCCGGTTAAGGGCGTTTTTGGTTGAGTAAGACTGGTTAAGCAAGATAGCCGGGTGTTGAATAGCAGCCATAAAAAATCCCCCGATATCGGGGGATTTTTGTTTTTCTGGATTGGGACAGGTGGCTCAAGTTCGAGCTGCTGTTTGCGTCCCACTCTTTCGAGTTTCTTGCTGGGTTTTGGATTGAACGGCAATATTGATTGGATAGGAACTAAATTATGAGTCAGCTGTGGAATGTCTCGCTCAGAAAAGTAAGGTTTTCATATTATCCTCATAAGGCGGCTGGATTTCTAAGCATTATATCGCCACAATCTGTTCCCACTCATGCTAGATAAGGCTGAGTTAAATAAGTTCTCATGTGTATACCTATAAAAATCAAATGAACATGCACTTATTGGATAATCTCTAAAAATAGACATTCCGGAACCTAGCCTAATAGTAAAAGCATCAAACTGGATATATCGATCATGAGCCTTTCTCTTAAAAATTTCTTCATCACATGAATTAATCTCAAGTAATGATATTGATTTCTTGTAAAATGCCTTTTTTGAAAGAGTGCGATCTATATAGGTAGTTATTGTATTATATATATCACTAAACTTATTCCCTCCAACTGAATATATGGTTATTGCGAATGTCCCATCACATTGGCTCAGAAGTTCAATGAATTTTTCTATGGCAGGCTTCTTTTTTGGTAGGTCGCGTTCAAAGTTTTCAAACAAATATCTATCAATAACAGTTATTTTTTTTGTGTTTCTGGCTATTGGTGCAAATCTCTCGTTCCATACCACATTAATGTCATCTCCTTCTGGGATTCCTTGGTGGGATAAGGAGCGAGACTTTTCAAAATATTGTGACTCATTCAGGTTATTAATGTTAACAATTTCCACAAATTCATTAACAGTGTGTCTTCCATTATTTAGTTCTAATTTGTTGAGTTCCAGTTGATTAATAACTATAGTTGGTATCATTAATGTTTTTAAATAATCCATACAGCCTTGAGCATCGGCAAAGCCTGATACAGGCTTATATTCTTTTAACATGTTTTTTTGTAGAAAATATGTGAATGCTGTTTTCCATTGAGCACTTAACTTAGGATCAATGTAGTCAAGCCATTCTTTGTATGATTCAATTTCTCCTTCCGGGGAAATTAAACACCCATAGTTTTGCCAAGTTTCAATTATAGAATGACTTACAATGGATACATTCAATGAATCACAGGTTAAAAAGGTATGGCTGAAATGAAAGTCATTTATCATGATTATTTACCAAATTGCTCAACCAATCGCTCTTCAAAGAATCCATCAGGCCAGTGGACAAGGAAATCTCCATCGCTGTCCATTTTTAACTCTGTGACTCTAGCTCCTGACTTATCACAGTTAACATAGGAAACAATAACTGATTCATTATTTATTTCATTGCTCTTATTTCTTATCCTTCGTTGAAGGCGAAGCAATAGTGCCTCACTGTGAGTCTCAATTATCCATTGATTTTTATTTTTTATTGATTCAATAAATAGATCTGCCAAATGAGCTTGTAATCGTGGATGTAGATGGATTTCGGGTTGTTCAACGCAAATGGTGGCGTTTTTATTTACTACCGATTCTATTATTATAGGTAAAACCTGTCCAATCCCAAAGCCTACATCAGCAGGGGTTACAATCGTTTCAGTACGTCGATCAATCAGCTGTATTGATAGTATTCTGCCTGTGACAGAATTACCTATTTCTTCGACACTTAACGTGTAAGGTATTTCAAACTTATCGAACCAGAAATTTATTTTTTCTATTAAATAACCATTGTCTGAACTTAATTTCAAAGCAATGTTTTTTTCTCCGTCATTAATACTGCTATAAAATCTTTTCGGGGGACTTCTTAGAGGACCTAGATATTTTATATCATCAAGTTTAAATTTACTCTCTGAAAATATCTGGCTAAATATATAGTTAAGGTGCTCTCCACCATCTTGGAAAATTGAGTAAATTGGTAAGTTTATATCAGGAGATAGATTCAAATCCTCAGATAGAGCTCTTATTAGTTGGCTTTCTGATATGCTGCTATTAGTTTTGCTTATTCTAGAGTAAATGAATTTCCTTAATTTATCCTGACCATCGTTGTCGATGTAAAATGTAGATTCACGTTCTAAACCGAATCGCTTTTCCTTTCTGTTTTTTATGATGAAACTTACTAGTTCATGTTGACTTCGGTTCTGGCAACAAGAAAATGATAATGAGCTCAAATAATCAATGCTGCGATTTTTATCCTCGTAAGAAGAGTAAGTTAAATCTAATTTTCTTATGTCATGATTTCCAAAGATGGGTTTGTTAGATGTCTTTAAAATATGTTCTTGAGCATCGATTGTACTATTGTATTCAATGGTTACATGAATGTCTTTATCTAAATCATGTTTATGTACTACAGTGCTGTATGAACCTAGGTCAAGATTGTCACTTGAAAATACAGGGGCTGCATGTAAAGTTCTACTTTTTAATGTTTCTCTTGTTAGCATTAGCATCTGAATAATTGAGCTTTTACCTGAAGAGTTTGGTCCATAGAGTAGAGTTATTGGGGCTAGATTTATTTTCTGCTCATCTTTAAATGATTTGAAATTTTCTATAGTGATGCTTTTAAACATATTTAACGACCAAGGCTAAGTTATTGTATTTATAGATATGAATGGGGTTTTTTGTACGAAATTTAAAATATTTATATTTAAATCTCATATGTCGGGCTTCGCTGCGATCAACGCCAACCTACGAATGGCATCAATCACAGTTCAAAGTCCACGCTACCGCCCGTGGATTACAGCTTCCAAAATGCTCCATTAACCAGCGAGGGCAGCAGCCCATCACAGATGAATAGGCACCGGATGGCTATGTTAAGCCAATCGAATCTGGCCATACCAGTCAAAAAGTGACGTAAGTGTCAGTAATGACTGATTTTTTGCGCTGGCTCAACAAATCGAACTGAGTGGGCACCGGATTCCCATGGCCCTTGATTTTATTGGGGTTGGCGGATGTGGCGGGAAGGTAGGGGGCGGGCTTGCTGTTGGAGAAGGCCTTGCGGGGACAATCCTGCATGGGCAATCGGCGCTATAGTGCGGGCGCTGGTTGCCCTGTGCCCCGTCTCCCAAGCTGGCGAGGCGGGGGATCTGCGGCAACAATCAGCTGTTGCAATCACAGCCATTTGCAACACATCGTCATGCAAATATGACCATGCAAACACATCACCAGATAGAGAGGTTATCTCCCATGAAGCGTACCATCCTGTTCGGCCTGCTCTGCGGCAGCGTGCTGCTGGCCAATCCGGTCTTTGCCAACGACGCAGCCCAGTTGCAGTGCGAGGCGCAGGCCGCGGCCAAAAAGCTTAACGGCGCCGCCAAGACCAGCTTTGTCGGCAAGTGCGTGAAAGATGCCGCTGGCGCCGCAACCGGCGAGTGCGAGAAGGCGGCGGCCGACAAGAAACTGGCCGGAGCGGCCAAGAACAGCTTTATCCAGAAGTGCGTGAAGACGGGCGCGGCGGTGGATCCGGCGGCCAAGTGCGAAAAGGCGGCGGCCGACAAGAAGCTGGCTGGCGCTGCCAAGAACAGCTTTGTCCAGAAGTGCGTGAAGGATAGCGCCGCCAAGTAAGGCATCTTCTCATCCGGTGTGTTTGCGGGGGCCATCAGGCCCCCGCGCTTTTGGGCGCACTGATGGCGCAACGCACAAACCTTGTATCGGGGCGGCAATAGCGACACTATTGACTCCTTTTTGGGTTCCGCAGTGGCGCAACCATGACCTGCCGTGACCGGACGAGGGGTTGGCGAGCTGCATTTGTGCGGAATTATGCGGGATAAAAAGGAGCAGAGCAGGATGATGGAAGTGACGGCGTGGCGTTGGCTCAATGAACCGGCCGAGTGGCACCAGACAGACGACGGTTTGCAGGTAGTCACGGACCAGCAGACCGATTTTTGGCGCAGTACCTGGTATGGCTTCGAGCGCCACAGCGGCCATCTCTATGGTTGCGAGGTGGCGGGGGAGTTTACCTTTCAGGTCTGCGTCGAGGGGGAGTTCACCACCCTCTACGATCAGGCGGGGCTGATGCTGCTACTAGACGAGGCGCACTGGCTGAAAGCGGGGATCGAGTACAACGATGCCCAGCCGATGATCGGCAGCGTGCTGACCAATCCGCGATCTGATTGGGCCACCGGTATTTTCAGCGGTAATCCGCGCCGCTTCTGGCTGCGGCTGACCCGGCTGGCCGATTGCCTGCGTTTGCAATACTCCACCGATGGCAAGGTGTGGCCGCTGCTGCGTCTAGCCCCGTTTCCGCCAAGCGAAAGTTGCTTTATCGGGGTGATGTGCTGCACACCGGAGCGGCAGGGGCTGGCGGTGCACTTCTCTGATTTGCGCCTCACGCCGCCCCTTGGCAAGGCGCTCCATGATTTGAGCTAGGCCAGCGGTTTTGCCTGCGACATTGAGCCAATAAAAAAGCGCCCGCAGGCGCTTTTTCCATTTGGCTGTTAGAGCCTCAATTAGCTGATCAGGCTGGCCCACAGGTCATATTCGTCGGATTCGTCGATCCGCACCTTGACCATGTCCCCCGGCTTGAGGCCGGTTTCGCCGTTGAGGTAGACCAGACCGTCGATCTCCGGCGCATCGGCGAAGGAGCGGCCAGTGGCACCCTCTTCATCCACCTCGTCGATGATGACGGTCATCTCCTGACCCACTTTGCGGGCCAGTTTGCGGATGGAGACCTGCTGTTGCAGCTCCATAAAGCGCTGGAAGCGCTCTTCCTGAATCTCTTCCGGTACCGGATCCGGCAGCTCGTTGGCCAGCGCCCCTTCGACCGGGCTGTATTTGAAGCAGCCGACGCGATCCAGCTCTGCCTTGTCGATAAAGTCCAGCAACATCTGGAAATCTTCCTCGGTCTCGCCCGGGAAGCCGACGATAAAGGTGGAGCGCAGGGTGATCTGCGGGCAGATCTCGCGCCACTTCTGGATCCGCTCCAGGGTGCGCTCAACCGTACCCGGACGCTTCATCAGTTTGAGGATACGCGGGCTGGCGTGCTGCAGCGGGATGTCGAGGTAGGGCAGGATCTTGCCATCGCGCATCAGCGGGATGACGTCATCTACGTGCGGGTAGGGGTAGACGTAGTGCAGACGTACCCAGATATCGAGCTTGGCCAGCTCTTCGCACAGGGCAACCATGCTGGTCTTGACCGGCATGCCGTCGTAGAAACCGGTGCGGTGCTTCACATCGACGCCGTAGGCGGAGGTGTCCTGGGAGATCACCAGCAGCTCCTTCACGCCCGCCTCTTTCAGGCGCTTGGCTTCGGCCAGCACGTCGCCGATGGGGCGGCTCACCAGATCCCCACGCATGGAGGGGATGATGCAGAAGGTGCAGCGGTGGTTGCAGCCCTCGGAAATCTTCAGATAGGCGTAGTGGCGCGGGGTCAGCTTGACGCCGTGGGCCGGTACCAGACTGGTGAAGGGGTTGTGCTGCGGCTTCTCCACATATTTGTGGACGTGGCCCAGTACCTCTTCATAGGCGTGGGGGCCGGTGATCTCGAGCACCTTGGGGTGGATCTCGCGGATCTGATTCTCTTTGGCGCCGAGGCAACCGGTGACGATCACCTTGCCGTTCTCAGCCAGCGCTTCGCCGATCGCTTCCAGCGACTCTTGCACCGCGCTGTCGATAAAGCCGCAGGTGTTGACGACGACCAGCTCGGCATCGTCATAGCTGGGCACCACATCGTACCCTTCGGTACGCAGCTGGGTCAGGATGCGTTCTGAATCGACCAGGTTTTTGGGGCAACCCAAGGAGACGAATCCTACTTTGGGGGCCTGTTTTGTGTTGGACATCGCTCAATCACTCTTAGGTGGCTCTTCTTTAAGGGCGCGGATTTTACCGGAATGGTTAACCAAAAACTATACAGCCAGCATGGCAGAACCGAACAATATCTCCGACCAGGCAAGATTGGGCCGCACCAGCAGCCGGTGATGGCGCGCCCTTGGTAGGGCTATTGCCTCTGCCGTGCGGGCTTGTTGTGGGGATGCTGCTTTGTTGATTTTTCTGTCAATTTTGCTGCTGTGGCGGGGAGAGCGTCAAAGGGAGTCACTATACTTCCATCACGGGGTCCCGTTGGAGAAGGCGATGGAAAGTTCATTTGGCGAAAAAATGCAGAGCGTACACGCCACCCTCAGGCAGCGCTTTGACAAGCTGAGTCGGGTGGCCATCGCGATTTACGATCCCCATACCGATCAGCTCAAGACCTTTGCCCACAGCACAGAGGGGCCCTCGCCGCTGGTGCAATATGAGGTGAAGCTGAGCGATGTCCCCTCCCTGAGTTATCTGGCGGAGCACAAGCAGCCCCGGGTGCTCGGCAATCTCGATGCCCTGCGTGGCTCGGCGTCGGAGCACAGCCGCAAGGTGCTGGAGGCAGGTTATGCCTCCAGCTATACCGAGCCGCTGCTGTTCAACAGCAAGCTGTTTGGTTTTCTGTTTTGCGATGCCATGGAGCCGGGATACTTCGAGGAGCCGATCCGAAGCGAGCTGTCGGCCTATGCCCAGGCGCTCTCGGCCATCATTGCGGTGGAGTTTTTCTCCATCCAGACCCTTGGCGGGGCGCTGACCACGGCGCGGGAGTTCAGCCGTTATCGGGATGAGGAGACCGCCAACCATTTGCACCGGATGTCTGCCTACTCCCGGTTGATTGCCAAGACGCTGGCCCCGACTTGCGGGCTGAGCGATGAGGAGGTGGAGTTTATCTACCTCTTCTCCGAGCTGCACGACATCGGCAAGATCGCGGTGCCGGATGCCATTTTGCTCAAGCCGGGCAAGCTGACCCCGGAAGAGTTCGAGATCATGAAGATTCACCCCGGCAAGGGGCGGGAGATGATCAGCCTGATGATCAACGAGTTTGGTCTCGATGGCATTCATCACACCGATATGCTGACCAATATCATCGCCAGCCATCACGAGCGCTTTGACGGGACCGGCTATCCGCTGGGGCTGGCGGGGGAGGCGATCCCGCTGGCGGCGCGCATCGTGACGGTGGCCGACGTGTTTGATGCCCTGACCAGCGAGCGCCCCTACAAGAAGGCCTGGCCATTCGAGACGGCGTTTGCCTATCTGGAAGAACATGCCGGCAGCCAGTTTGATCCCGCCTGTGTCGCCGCTGCCCTGCACAACAAGGCCGAGTTTTATGCCATCTATCAGCAGTATCAGGATCCGGCCTGCTCTGCGAGTGTGCCGGCCAGCGGCGCCGAGCCGGGTTGAGCGTGTGTGATGAGCTTAAGGGGCAATATGGAGGCTCATGCATGAATGGAAAGCGTAACAAGAGAGGGGGCACCAGCAGGTGCCCCCTCTCTTTTATGCGCCTCTCGATTCCACGCGCCCTTATTTTGCCGACCTTGTATCTGCGGCTATGGCGGCTGCGGTCAGGTTACTTTTTGGGCGTCGGCTCGCTGATCTGGTAGAGGTGATCCGCGCAGGCGCTGGAGCAGCCACAGGGGCGCACCTCTTTATCTTCTCGTTTCTGGGCAAGCTGATATTGGCGCCACCAGATGATGGTGCCCATGGCCAGGATCAGCACGAACGAGGCGAGCAGGCTCAACAACCAGATGGACATGATCTCTTCTCCTTGATGGTGATGACATGCACAGCGATGGCATCAGTGATGATGGCAGCAACCACCCTGCTGGTTGGCGCCTTCACTGCCGTGGCAACAAGTATGGCCTTGTCGTGAGCTCTCTGCCTGATGGCCACTACTGGCGCAACAGTGATCGGAGCCACTGTTGCAACCACCGTGACAATGGCCATGACTCGAGCCTGCGCCGACGGGCTGGATGGCACGGATAGTCGCCTTGCTCTGATGACGGCGAGATGGACGCCCCTGACTGGCCGCGGTAAGAGGTTGCAGATTGGCGGGGGCCAGCAGCGCGGGCAGCGGCAGGCGGGCAGAGCGGCACTGCAGCACCCGGATATTGGCCGCCAGCAGGCGCCCCAGCATTCGTTCGCCGATATTGCGCACCACCACCTGACCCACCTGATGATGGGCAAGGGCGTCTAGCAGCGCTTGCTTGCCGTGGCAGCCTTCGGCTGCGGCCGGATTGGGCAGGGTGGCGATGACGTTCCCTTCGGGGTTAAGAATTTGCAGCTGCTCGGCACGGGTAAAGTGGCCAGCCAGCAACCCCTGACTCAGCATCAGGGCGCTTTTGCAGGGGATGTTTGTGACAGGATTCATTTCGGCTCTTCTCCACTGGTTGGGTGGTCGGGCTCGGCGGGTTGCATCATCAATGCTTTGCCCAGACTCAGACACTCCACCACCTTGTAGCGCCCTTTTTTCAGGATATTGGCCAGGGTCTGGCGGGAGACCCCCATCACCAGGGCGGCCTCCTGCTGCTGCATTCCTTGAAGGTCGACGAGGCGCAGTGCCTCGAACTCGTCAGGGGCCAGCGTGACCTGTTCCAGCTGATGCATGGGGCGGCCGTTGGGTTTGAAGCAGCTGTTGGCGGGGCGGCCACAGATCTGGCGGGCAATCTTGGGTCTTGGCATGGTGGCTCCTAATTGGCATAAGCCATTTATACGCTCATATGTAGCATATGCCAATAATTTTGTCTGATGCAGCGGGCAGCGCGAGTGCTGTTTACGGCAGAGGGGGGGTAAAGAGGGGGAGGAGGAATACGCACAAACACTGTGAAGGTGGCAGAAACGACGCAGGCCCGAACATGGTTCGGGCCTGCGGTTTTGCAGAGGATGGCGGTTGCCTTCCCGACGCGCTTACGCCTGTTCGGCCTCGGCCACGGGGGCTGCGCTCTCGCTACCGTTGGCGAAGCGATCCGCCCACAGGGCAATCACGCCGTCACCGGTGACGTTGCAGGCGGTGCCGAAGCTGTCTTGCGCCAGATAGAGGGCGATCATCAGGGCGATGGAGGCTTCACCAAAGCCGAGCATGGAGGTGAGCAGGCCCAGCGCCGACATCACGCCACCACCCGGCGCGCCCGGTGCGGCGATCATGATCACCCCCAGCATCATGATGAAGGGGAGCATGGTTTCGATGCCCGGAATGGCCAGATGCTCGGAGAGGAACATCACCGCGGTGGCGCAGGTGACCAGGGTAATGGTGGAGCCACAGAGGTGAATGGTGGCGCACAGCGGCACAGTAAAGTTGGCGATACCGTCGCTCACGCCGTTGTTCTTGCTCGATTGCAGGGCGACCGGAATGGTGGCAGCGCTCGACATGGTCCCCAGCGCGGTGAAGTAGGCGGGCAGCATGTTCTTGATCAGCTGGGCCGGTGAGCGGCCAAGGGCCAGACCGGTACCCACGAACAGTACGGAGAGCCAGATCCAGTGCATCAGGATCGCCATCACCAGCACCACGCCGAAGGTTTTCAGGGTAGCGAATACGGTGCCTTCAACCGTCATCTCGACAAAGACGCCAGCGATGTAGAACGGCAGCAGCGGAATGATCACCTTGGCCAGCAGGCGGTCGATGATGTCACGACCCTGATCGGCGACCCGGCGCAGATCGGTGGCCTGGGTGGCGCTGATGCCAATACCGAACACGAAGGCGGCGGCCAGTGCCGACATCACGCCAAACAGCGGCGGGATCTCCAGATTGACGTAGGAGGCGAGTTTGATAGCCGTGGCCGTGGTGGGCTCGGCAGCGGTGGTGAACTGCGGGATCAGGTGGCTCGCCACGGTAAAGGCGAACAGCCCAGCAAGAATGGTGGAGCAGTAGGAGAGGGCCACGGTTTTGCCCAGCAGCTTGCCGGAGTTTTTCGGCAGGCTGGCGATACCGCTCATGATAAAGAACAGAATGATGAGCGGAATGGTGAAGGTGATCAGCTGACCTATCACTGTCTTGGCCGTAAACAGCACGCGCGCCACCCACTCAGGGGCGTAGAGACCGAGCAAGAGACCGGCAAGGATGCCAGCAATGAGTTTCAGGACAAGTTTCATAAGGAAATCCGGAGTTGGTTGTATTGTCTGTTTTGTTATTAAATTTTGATATTAATCACACTTTTTAACACGTAAGCCGTGTTATGTCTGCCTTTTCTGCGTTAACGCCGAGTTAAATATTGTCGAAAGCCAAGATCGCCGACTAGCTGTCGGCTTGGCGTTGAACGGGAAAATCCGTGATGAATTAGCCCGTTAGGTGGCCTGATGATCGCCACGCAGCAACATGACGTACTGGGTGGCGTTTTGACTTGAGGAATCTGACGTACTGGCTGATACGGCGTCCATCGGCGCCAGTTGCAGTGTTATCCCGGATGTAGTGACCAGTTGCTGTAGCTGATGGTGACTTATCTTGCCGCTTGGGGGCAGGGGGAAGCAGAGCGGAGCGCCCGCTTTGAGCAGGGTCGCCAGCGGTTGCAACAGGTGGACAAGGGTGGACACGTCGCCATCAAGCGGGCGGCTTAGCCAGATGCCATCGTAAGGGAGCACCGAGTGCATCTTCGCCAGCGGGCAGACCCGCACTGCTTGTCCGGATTGCTGCGAGGCGACTTTGGCGTCGGCCAGCACAGCTTCACAGGCAGTGACCACATACCCTTCTGCACGCAGCCAGCAGAGATCCTCCCCCATACCGCACTGACCATTGAGCAGGTGAGCGCCGGGTTTGAGGCGCGCCACAAAGGCAGCTCGAACGTGGGCGTGCTGGTCGTTAAATAGCCGGGAAGCGGGGATGGCGTCAGAGTGTGGCACAGGGGTTACCTCAAGCAGGGGGCACACAGGGTAACAAATCGGGGCCTGACTGCCAAAACGTGCGGTCAGTCCCCGATTTGGATGTGAGGACGTTGCCGGAGCTGATTAGCGGCCGCAGGCAGGCCCGTGGGGCTGGGCCAGCATGGTGAACATGCTCTCTATCATAAAGGCGGATTCGCCCTGCAGGTCGATCCGCCCCGGAAAGTGGAGCCAGTTGATGATGTAGCCATCCAGAGTGCAGTGGAGCAGGGTGGCGGCGCGCTGCAGGTTGAGGTTGGCGGGCAGTTGGCCCCGCCGTACCGCATTGGCCAGGGTGGTCTCCAGGTCTCGAAAGAAGTTGGCGGACTGGCTGCGGATATGCTCGCGCAGTGAGATGGCTTCCCCCTCCAGCGATTCGAGATTGAACAGGATGGTGAACATCTGCCGCTGTGCCGGATTGTGAATGAAGCTGTGGAGTACCCCTTCGAAGAAGAGGCGAAGTTGCCCGAGCGGATCCGGCTCATCTGGATTGAGGCAGGCATCGAGCTGGTGGGCGAGGGGGCTGCAGAGCTCCTGCCAGAGCGAAATGAAGAGTTCATCCTTGTTCTTGAAGTGCCAATAGATGGCCCCGCGGGTCAGGTCTGCCGCTCTGGCGATGTCGGTCAGGCTGGTCTTGGCCAGGCCCTGAGAGCAGAACAGATCCAGCGCCGTGCTCATGATGTGGCAGCGTGTTTGCTGCGCCTCTTCTTTGGTTCGTCTGGCCATCGAAATTTGTGCCTCATGCAAGCAAAAAGTCACTTACATACATTTATGAATGTATGTATATTGCCTCATCTTTCGACTATTTACCAACAGGGCCCATGCGACCCTGATTGTTCATTGACTGGCAAAGGCTCAGGTGTTTCATGCATAAACATATTCTTGCTCGTTCAGTTGGTCTTGCCTTGCTGGCTACAGGCTTGCTGGCAGGTTGTGGTGACAAGGGGGGCGCACCCCAGGGACAGGGCGGCATGCCGCCCGCGGCGGTCAACGTGGTGACCCTGCAGAGCGGTCCGCTGATGTTGACCACCGAATTGACCGGCCGCAGCGCCCCGTTGCGGGTTGCCGAAGTGCGTCCGCAGGTGAGCGGCATCATCCTCAAGCGCCTCTTTACCGAGGGAAGCGATGTGAAGGCGGGCGACCTGCTCTATCAGATCGATCCAGCTGTTTATCAGGCGGCGGTTGCCAGCGCCAAGGCCAATCTGGCCAAGGCAGAGGCCAACGAGCAGAGTGCCCGCCTCAAGGCGCAGCGCTATCAGGAGCTGCTCAAGGTCAAATCCATCAGCCGTCAGGACTATGACGACGCCGACGCCAGCTGGAAGCAGGCCAAGGCGGAGATCATGGCAAGCAAGGCGGCTTTGCGTACTGCCGAGATCAATCTCGGTTACACCCGCATCACCGCCCCCATCAGTGGCCGCATCGGTAAATCCGCGGTGACCGAGGGGGCGCTGGTGACTGCCCAGCAGGCTGACAGCCTGACCGCCATTCAGCAGCTCGATCCCATGTATGTGGATGTGCGTCAGTCCACCGCCGATCTGCTGCGCCTCAAGCGACTGGTCGCCGAGGGCAAGCTGACCCAGGACGAGCAGAAAGGGGCCAAGGTGACCTTCCAGCTGGAAGATGGCTCCACTTATGGCGAAGAGGGCTCGCTGCAGTTCTCCGATGTGACCGTGGATGAAACCTCCGGCATGGTGACCCTGCGGGTGATTGTGCCCAACCCTCATCAGCTGCTGCTGCCCGGCATGTTTATGCGCGCCACCCTGCAAGAGGGCGAGCGGGCGCAAGGGCTGCTGGTGCCGCAAACTGCCGTGACTCGCACTCCCAACGGCGGCGCCACCGTGATGGTGGTAACCGCTGACAACAAGGTGGAGCTGCGCAACGTGCAACTGAGCCGGGTCGTCGGCAGCAACTGGGTGGTGGAGTCAGGGCTCACCTCCGGCGAGCGGGTGATCGTGGCTGGCTTGCAGAAAGTACGACCGGGCGCCGTGGTCAATCCCGCCGAGCAGGGTGCTGATGCAGCGTCTGCTCAAGCTGCGTCCAACACCCCGGCCAACAAGTAGGATGGAGTAGTCGCTTCATGGCTCGATTTTTTATAGACAGACCCATTTTTGCCTGGGTGATCGCGCTGGTGATCATGCTGGCGGGTAGCCTGGCCATCATCAAATTGCCGGTCGCCCAGTATCCGAGTATTGCGCCGCCCGCTGTCGGTATTTCTGCCAGCTATCCGGGCGCATCCGCCAAAACGGTGGAAGACTCGGTGACCCAGATCATCGAACAGAACATGACCGGGCTGGATCACCTGCTCTACATGTCTTCCCAATCTGACTCCGCGGGGCGGGTGTCGGTGACCCTCACCTTCCAGCCGGGGACCGATCCCGATATTGCCCAGGTGCAGGTGCAGAACAAGCTGCAGCAGGCGATGTCGCTGCTGCCGCAAGAGGTGCAGCAGCAGGGGATCAGGGTGCAGAAGACCTCCAGCAGCTTCCTGATGGTCGCGGCCTTCATCTCCAGCGATGGCTCGATGAACAACGACGATCTGGCGGACTATGTGGTCTCCAATATCAAGGAGCCCCTGAGCCGTCTGGACGGGGTAGGGGATATCACCTTGTTCGGCAGCCAGTACTCCATGCGGGTCTGGCTCGATCCCAACAAGCTCAACCGGGTGCAGATGACCCCGGGGGATGTGCAGGCGGCCATCAAGGCGCAGAACGCCCAGGTGGCGTTCGGCAAGCTGGGTGGCACACCATCGGTGGAAGATCAGCAGTTCACCGCCACCATCATGGGGCAGACCCGTCTCTCTACCGTGGAGCAGTTCAACGACATCCTGCTGCGGGTGAATCTGGATGGCTCCAAGGTACGGCTGAAAGATGTGGCCCGGGTCGAGCTGGCGGGCGAAAGCTATGACGCCGATGCGCTCTACAACGGTCAGTCTACCGCCGCGGTCGCCATCAAGCTGGCTACCGGCGCCAACGCGCTGGATACCGCCGAGAAGGTGCGTGCCAAGCTCAATGAGCTGTCGGATTACTTCCCGGCCAACATGGAGATCGTCTACCCCTACGACACCACGCCGTTTGTGAAGATCTCCATCGAGGAGGTGGTGCAGACCCTGATCGAGGCGATCTTCCTGGTGTTCTGCGTCATGTATCTGTTCTTGCAGAACTTCCGCGCCACCCTGATCCCGACCATCGCGGTGCCTGTGGTGCTGCTCGGTACCTTCGGGGTGATGGCGGCGTTCGGCTTCTCCATCAACACCCTCACCATGTTCGGTATGGTGCTGGCCATCGGCCTGCTGGTGGATGACGCCATCGTGGTGGTGGAGAACGTGGAGCGTCTGATGAGCGAGGAGGATCTCTCCCCGCTGGAAGCGACCCGCAAGTCGATGACCCAGATCACCGGCGCGCTGGTGGGGATCGCGTTGGTGCTCTCCGCCGTGTTCGTGCCGATGGCTTTCTTCGGCGGCTCGACCGGTGCCATCTATCGCCAGTTCTCATTGACCATCGTCTCGGCCATGGTGCTGTCGGTGCTGGTGGCGTTGATCCTGACTCCGGCGCTATGTGCCACCCTGCTCAAGCCGATGAAACATGGCGAGTTTGGGGCCAAGCGCGGCTTCTTTGGCTGGTTCAACCGCGCCTTTGATGCGGGTACCAATCGCTATCAGAGCGGCGTGCGCAAGGTGATCAAGCAGGGTGTGCGCTACAGCCTGATCTACGGCGCCATGCTGGCGGTGTTGGCCGTGCTCTTTATGCGAATGCCCACCTCCTTCCTGCCGGAAGAGGATCAGGGAGTCATCATGTCCATGGTGCAACTGCCGGTGGGGGCCACCAAGCAGCGTACCGGGGTGGTGCTGGCGGACATGCGCGACTACTTCCTGAAAAACGAGAAGGATAACGTTGACTCCGTACTGACCGTATCTGGCTTCAGCTTCGCCGGTAGTGGCCAGAATGCGGGGATGGCCTTTATCAAGCTCAAGGACTGGAGCGAGCGCAAGAGCCCGGATCGCAGCGCCAATGCCATTATCGGCCGCGCCATGGGCTATCTGTTCAGCATCAAGGAAGCGCAAGTGTTCGCCTTTAACCTGCCTCCTATCCCGGAGCTGGGGACGGCGACCGGTTTTGACTTCTTCCTGCAGGATCGCGGCGGTATCGGTCACGACAAGCTGATGGCGGCACGCAACCAGCTGCTCGGCATGGCGGCGCAGGATCCCACTCTGGTACGGGTACGTCCGAACGGGATGGAAGATACGCCGCAGCTCGATATCAAGATCGACTACGAGAAGGCGCTGGCGCAGGGGCTATCCATCGCGGATATCAACAACACCCTGGCCACCGCCTGGGGCTCGTCCTACGTCAATGACTTCGTTGACCGTGGCCGGATCAAGAAGGTCTACATGCAGGCAGATGCCCCCTTCCGGATGAACCCGGAAGACCTGAAACTCTGGTATGTGCGCAACAGTGCTGGTCAGATGGTGCCCTTCTCCGCTTTTGCCAGCACCGAGTGGAGCTTCGGCTCGCCTCGTCTGGAGCGTTACAATGGCGTACCGGCGATGGAGATCGTCGGTGAGGCGGCGCCCGGCAAGAGTACCGGTGATGCGATGGCCGCCATCGAGCAGATGGTGAAACAGCTACCGGAAGGGGTGGGTATCGAGTGGACCGGGCTCTCCTTCCAGGAGCGTCAGGCCGGTTCACAGGCACCTGCGCTCTACGCCATCTCCTTGTTGGTGGTGTTCCTCTGTCTGGCAGCCCTCTACGAGAGCTGGAGCATTCCGTTCTCGGTGATGCTGGTAGTACCGCTCGGGGTTCTGGGGGCCATTGTGGCTGCCACCCTTCGCGGATTGGAGAACGACGTCTACTTCCAGGTTGGTCTGCTCACCACCATCGGCTTGTCGGCAAAAAACGCGATTTTGATCGTGGAATTTGCCAAAGAGCTCTACGACAAGGGGATGAGCTTGGGTGAGGCGGTGGTGGAGGCGGCACGCCTGCGTCTGCGTCCGATCCTGATGACCTCGCTCGCCTTTATCCTCGGGGTGCTGCCGCTGGTGATCAGCTCCGGCGCAGGTGCCAGCAGCCGCAACGCCATCGGTACCGGCGTGATGGGGGGGATGATCAGCGCTACCGTACTGGCCATCTTCTTCGTACCCCTCTTCTTCGTATTGGTGATGCGTTACTTCACTAGCCACAAGAGTAAAGAGGCGCGCATGGCTGCAGCGGTTGAGTCAAAAGGTGACTGATGGCATGCAGGTTTAGCTAATTTGAACAGAGTTCAATAAATCGCCAGTCAGCTTTGGTCTGGCTGACAATCAAACAGGGCAACCCCATGGGTTGCCCTGTTTTTTGTGAAAAATGTAAGCAAAGATTGCGTGGTTGTAATTGAAAATGCGAGGTATGAGTAGGCGTTTCGCGCTCTTGAGGTTGTGATGAGCCTCAAGTTGCACCCATCACGAATTACTTTCAACTGTTCATCCTTGGGAAAAACGGGATAGAATTCCCTATAAAATCGGGCTGGTGCAGTGTGCCAACTCGCGGCGTGACCGTGAGAGAGGGTTGCGATCAACGCTGCCAAGACATAACGATGCTGGAGGCATGATGACCAAAGGCGTGAGCAATATGGTAAAAAGCAGCAAGCTGGGGGCTGTAACCCAAGGGCGGTAGCCATGATGTTTACCTATCATCAATGTAATTTTTGCTTTGTCTAAAATGTCAGATCCTCGGATCTCGGATATTGAGTGAATTTTAGACATTGTTTCAGCTTTTCAGCGTTTTATTCCATTTCAGTCCGCACCTATCACATATCAACTCTTCGCAAGAGATAACATATCTATGAAAATTCTCGTTACCGGTGGCGCAGGCTTTATCGGTTCTGCTGTTGTGCGCCATATCATCCGTGATACCCAAGATTCCGTTATCAATCTCGATAAGCTCACCTATGCCGGTAATCTGGAATCCTTGGCCGATGTATCGTCAAGCGATCGTTATGCGTTTGAGCAGGTGGATATCTGCAATCGTGCCGAGCTGGATCGGGTGTTTGCCCTGCACCAGCCGGATGCGGTGATGCATCTGGCCGCCGAGAGCCATGTTGATCGCTCCATTACAGGGCCGGCTGACTTTATCGAGACCAATATCGTCGGCACCTATATGTTGCTGGAAGCTGCTCGCGCCTATTGGAACGGTCTGGATGAGGGGCGCAAGACGGCCTTCCGCTTCCACCATATCTCCACCGACGAGGTGTATGGCGATCTGCCTCATCCGGATGAAGTCGCAGCCGGTGAGGTATTGCCGCTCTTTACCGAAACCACCCCCTACGCACCCAGCAGCCCCTATTCTGCCTCCAAGGCTTCCAGCGACCATCTGGTGCGCGCCTGGCGTCGCACCTACGGCCTGCCGACCATCGTCACCAACTGCTCCAACAACTACGGCCCTTATCACTTCCCCGAGAAGCTGATCCCGCTGGTGATCCTCAACGCGCTGGATGGCAAGCCGCTGCCTGTCTATGGCAAGGGTGACCAAATTCGAGATTGGCTTTATGTAGAAGATCACGCGCGCGCACTCTACAAGGTAGTGACCACGGGCGTGGTCGGAGAGACCTACAACATCGGCGGTCACAACGAGAAGCAGAATCTGGACGTGGTGCATACCGTGTGTGATCTGCTTGACGAGATGGTACCCAAAGCGGGTTCTTACCGCGAGAAAATCACCTATGTGGCGGATCGTCCTGGTCACGATCGCCGCTATGCCATCGATGCGACCAAGATGAGCAGTGAGCTTGCTTGGCAACCGCAAGAGACCTTTGAATCCGGTATTCGCAAAACTGTGCAGTGGTATCTGGATAACCAGCAGTGGGTGAGTAACGTCAAGAGCGGCGCCTACCAATCCTGGATTGAGCAGCACTATTCCGCGATTGAACAGAACGATGGGGAGCGTACCTGATGCATATTCTGCTGTTTGGCAAAAACGGCCAGGTAGGCTGGGAGCTGCAACGAGCACTGGCGCCGCTGGGCCGCATCACTGCGGTTGATTTTGACTCCACTGACTATTGCGGTGATTTCAGTAATCCGGCAGGGGTGGCCGACACGGTACGTCTGGTCAAGCCGGACGTGATTGTCAATGCCGCAGCCCACACCGCAGTCGACAAGGCGGAGAGCGAGCGAGAGTTTGCCGAGCTGCTCAACGCAACCAGCGTGGCGGCGATAGCCAAAGAAGCGGAAGTATTGGGTGCCTGGTTGGTGCATTACTCCACCGACTATGTGTTCGATGGCAGCGGTGAGCGCCCTTGGGGGGAAACCGATGCGACCGCCCCGCTCAACGTCTATGGCGAAACCAAGCTGGCCGGTGAACAAGGCGCCGTTCTCTGCTCACGTCACCTTATCTTCCGCACCAGCTGGGTTTATGCCGCCCGTGGCGCCAACTTTGCCAAAACCATGTTGCGTTTTGGCAAAGAGCGTAGCGAGATGTCAATCATCAATGACCAGTTCGGCGCCCCGACCGGTGCCGAATTGCTGGCCGATTGTACCGCGCATGCGATCCGCGTGGCGCAGCGCAAACCCGAGGTCGCCGGGCTGTACCATCTGATTGCCTCCGGTACTACCACCTGGTTTGACTACGCCCAGCTGGTGTTTGCCAAAGCCAGAGAAGCCGGTGTTGAACTGGCGGTGATGCAGCTCAATGCGGTGCCGACCAGTGCTTTCCCGACCCCGGCCAAACGCCCCCATAACTCCCGTCTTGATACCGGCAAATTCCAGCGCACCTTCGATTTGGTGCTGCCGGACTGGACGGTCGGTGTAGAGCGGATGTTGACCGAGATCCTCGGTAAGTAAATTACTGACTAGGGATGTAGTGACTGCCTCCCTGGCTGGCAGGGATAAAACGTAAAAGGTGTGGCCGCAAGCCACCCTTTTCTTTTGCACTTTAAAAATAAGAAACAAGCATCATGACCAAACGTAAAGGCATTATTCTGGCCGGTGGCTCAGGCACCCGTCTCTATCCGGTGACCATGGCGGTGAGCAAGCAGTTGCTGCCTATCTATGACAAGCCGATGATCTACTACCCGCTCAGTACCCTGATGTTGGCCGGTATTCGGGATATTTTGATCATTAGCACGCCGCAAGATACCCCCCGTTTTGAGCAATTGCTGGGGGATGGCAGCCAGTGGGGTCTGAACTTGCAATACAAGGTGCAGCCAAGTCCGGACGGGTTGGCACAAGCCTTTATTCTGGGTGAAGAGTTTATCGGGTCAGACCCCTGTGCACTGGTGCTGGGCGACAACATCTTCTACGGCCACGACCTGCAGAAACAGTTGGCGGCGGCGGCCATCAAAGAGAGCGGTGCTACCGTCTTTGCCTACCATGTGCATGACCCTGAACGCTATGGGGTGGTGGAGTTTAATAAAGAGGGAACCGCTATTTCTCTGGAAGAGAAACCGTTGGAGCCCAAGAGCAACTATGCGGTGACCGGCCTCTATTTCTACGACAACAGCGTGGTGGAGATAGCCAAGAGTCTGAAGCCGTCGCCCCGTGGTGAGCTGGAAATCACCGATGTGAACCGTATCTATCTGGAGCAAGGCAATCTGTCGGTGGCGATGATGGGCCGTGGTTATGCCTGGCTTGATACCGGTACTCATGAAAGCCTGATTGAAGCGAGCAACTTTATTCAGACCATCGAGACACGCCAGGGGTTGAAAGTCGCGTGTCCGGAAGAGATCGCCTATCGCCAGAAGTTTATAAATGCCGACCAGGTCCGTGAACTTGCCACGCCGCTGGCAAAGAATGCGTATGGACAATATTTGTTAAGAATGGTTGCCAAAGCCTGATGTGATATGGGGGGGAGGGAAGATGCTCCCCCCATAAAAATTGAATCAAATGTGGATAGACAGATGAATGTAATCAAGACAGCGATTCCTGATGTGCTTATTTTTGAGCCAAAAGTATTTGGTGATGAGCGTGGTTTTTTCTTTGAGAGTTTCAACCACAAGTTGTTTGAAGAGGCGGTAGGATATCCGGTTAACTTTGTGCAGGATAATCACTCCAAATCGTCGAAAGGGGTATTGCGTGGCTTGCACTATCAATTGCCTCCCCATGCCCAGGGCAAGCTGGTGCGTTGTGTGGCCGGTGAAGTATTTGATGTAGCGGTAGATATCCGCAAAAGCTCGCCGACCTTCGGGCAATGGGTTGGGGTTCATTTATCTGGTGAAAACAAGCGGCAGTTGTGGATCCCGGAAGGGTTTGCACATGGATTCCTGACGTTAAGCGAGACGGCAGAGTTTTTGTATAAAACAACAGCCTATTATTCTCCTCAAAATGAAAGAGGGATTATATGGAATGATGTTGACATTAACATATCATGGCCATGTCTTGATGCATATACGATGTCAGACAAAGATAAGGTGCATCCGAATTTTGGATGTACAGAGTGTTTTCAATGAAGATGATAGAATCATTTCTATACATTAACAGTGCATGTGGTAAATGAAAATGTTTTGTTCTAAACAAATAGGATTTTTTTCACTAGTTAGCAATCTATGGAAAAATAGACAGCTAATTATTCAAATGACGTTACGTGATGTTATTGGTAGATATCAGGGTTCTTTTTTGGGGCTATTATGGTCCTTTTTAAATCCAGTTTTGATGTTGTGTGTATATACGTTCTTTTTTAGTGTTGTATTTAAAGCTAGATGGTTAGGAGGAAGCGGCTCTAAAGCTGAGTTTGCGCTAATACTATTTTCCGGTTTGATTATTTTTAATTTCTTTGCTGAATGTTTAAATCGTGCACCATCTTTGATGCAATCTAACGTAAATTTTATAAAGAAAATCATTTTTCCATTAGAGATACTACCTGTTATCACTATGCTAAGTGCATTATTCCATTTGTTAGTTAGCCTCTGCGTCTGGATTTGTTTCTATATAGTAATATTTGGTATTCCTCATATTGAGATACTACTTTTTCCTATTGTTATACTACCATTGCTATTTATCATTCTTGGTATAACTTGGATGCTTTCATCGTTAGGGGTTTACTTACGGGATGTATCCCAAGTTGTCGGTACGGTCGTATCTATATTGATGTTTCTATCGCCAATCTTCTATCCTATAGAAAGTCTACCCGAATTATTTCAAGGGATAGTAAGGCTGAGTCCAGTGACACTTGCGGTTGAACAAGCTAGAAGTGTTATGTATTGGGGAAATGGTATAGACTGGGTTTTGTGGGGCTATTATATGATGATATCTGTATGTGTTTCTTGGTTAGGTTATGTATGGTTCCAAAAGACAAGAAAAGGATTCGCAGATGTCATCTAATGAGATATCCATAAAAGTAGAAAAGCTTAGTAAACGTTATGAAATATATTCATCTCCAAGAGAGCGCTTAAAGCAATTTATAATCCCTCCAATGCAAGGCTTACTTGGGTTTGAGCGTAGGCAGTATTTTAAGGAACATTGGGCTCTTCAGGATATTTCTTTTGAAGTAAAGAAAGGGGAGGCATTTGGTATTGTAGGGAGAAATGGTTGTGGAAAAAGCACGCTGCTTCAACTGATAACTGGAACACTAAATCCCACCGAGGGTTCGGTGTACACTAAGGGGCGTGTAGCTGCACTTCTCGAGTTGGGATCAGGATTTAATCCAGACTTTACTGGACGAGATAATGTTTATCTCAATGGTATGCTACTCGGCATGAGTCGAGATGAAATAGATGCTCGATTCGATAGAATTGCGGCATTTGCTGATATTGGTGAGTATCTAGAACGACCGGTAAAAACATACTCTAGTGGTATGTTAGTACGCTTGGCGTTTGCGGTACAAGTACAAATAGACCCTGATATATTGATTATTGATGAAGCATTGGCTGTAGGTGATGCATTATTTCAGAAGCGCTGTTTTCAGCGGATTGAAAAACTTCTTTCAGATGGGGTGACTTTATTATTTGTATCCCATGATCAAGAGTCTGTTAGAACATTAACTCAACGCAGCCTTCTCTTGAAACAAGGCAGAGAAGTTTTGTGTGATAGCTCCTCAAAGGTAATATTAGCTTACCGTAAGCTACTCCACGAAGAAGAGTCTTCTTATTTTTCAAGTTTAATTCCACAGCCAAACCAAACGGTCACGACTAAGGTTGAAGAAAAAAAAGATGAGCCTTTAAAATCTAACGTTAATAGCGATGTTGCTATCTCCCAATCTAGCCGAGCTGAGAGTTTATCATTTGGTGAAGGCGAAATGGAGATTGTTAGTGTTGCAACGTTCAACGAAAAAAATGAGTCTTGTGCCGTTTTTTACCCAGGGGATAAAATAAGAATATGCGTGAGGAGTCGTTCAAATATTGAAACAAATCACATTAACGTTTCGGTTAGAATTAGAAGCAGAGAGGGAATAAAAATATACTCTTGGGGTACTCTTAATCAAGATATGCAGATAATAGCTGGATTGAAACACGGGGAGCTCTTCTGGGATAAAAAAATAACAACACATGAAGAGTTTTATGTTTGGTTTGAATTTGACTGCGTATTAGGAACTAACTTATATGAGATTCAAGCTTGTTTGTCATATGAGGATAAACCTGACTACAGCGCTCAGCGGATTTTGCATTGGAAAGATGAAGCAGCTTTCTTTCAAACGTTGATTAGACAGGATGAGTACTTTTTCGGTGGCATGACGGATCTTCAGATGGCGGCAAATTGGGTGGATTGGAAATGACAGATGCTGAGAATATAAATCATCATGGTAAGTATGACTCATCTGGATGCCATGAATGCCGTGAGAATGAACGACATAATATTCCGGAGCTAATCGCTGGAACTTGTGGTTTTGGAAAGGTTCTCGACGTTGGAAGTGGAGAGGGTAATCTTGTCGGTGAGCTTCTAAAAAAGGGAATTGATGCGTATGGGTTCGATGCTTCAGATATAGTCATTGAACGAGCTAATATGAAATGGCCTGGACGTTTTTATCAAGGGTCAATCTTATCAATGCCATTTTCAGATGGTAGTTTTGACTATATTATTTCTACCGATTGCATGGAATATCTTGATAAAATTGATATACCAAAGGTTCTTCAGGAGCTATATAGAGTATCATCGAGATATGTTTTTCTCCAGATAGCGACCAAAGAAAATCTCGATGGGCATTGGCATTTGACTGTTGAGAATCGTGCTTGGTGGGAAAACTGCTGCTTTGAAAATGGATTCCGAAAGCATCCTCTTTATTATCATGTGAACAATTATGAATCGTTAAACAACGATGGATGGCAGATATTTATACTATTAGAAAAGGTTAATCAAAATGCTTTGGATAAGTATGACCTAAGGGTTCTTCCTGAAGAACGCCTACTTCATACAGATATGTTGCGCGAGACAGGTCGGCGTAGTGACGCTCATTGTATCAGATACCACAAGGCGGCTGAACTTATTCGTCCAGAAGACACTGTTCTTGATGTGGCGTGTGGATTAGGTTATGGGAGCCATATTTTATATCATAATTCAAGAGCAAAAAAAATTATCGGGGTCGATCTAAGTGATTTTGGTATTTCGTATGCTCGTGCTCACTATGGAATGACTGGAGAGGTAGAATTCTATGTTGGCGATGCACAGAGACTGGATAAAATATCAGACAATAGTATCGATTTCATTACTGCCTTCGAAACAATAGAACATGTTCCTGAACCAGAATTATATTTAAGTGCGTTAAAAAGAGTTCTGAAACCTTCTGGCCGGATAATGCTTTGTGCCCCAAATAATTGGGCAGATGAAACAGGAAAGGATCCAAATCCTCATCATTTACATGTGTATACTTGGCAGCGATTGGTTGGGGAGTGTAGCAAGTATTTCATGCTGGAAAAGGGATATACCCAAGTGGCGGGGGGCGCGATGAAATGTCACCATTCTCCCAGACAATGGACTGAGACTGACCCTAACAAGGAATTAGATAGTGAAGCCGAATGGATTTTACTGCTTGCAATGAAGAATCCAGCGGAGGGTATTAATGTTCCATATTCTGAAACTTGCTGGAAGATTCCTGAAAATGATGAGTTTAATGTTTCTGCCTTTTCCAGAGATTATAATAATCCATGGCTTGTGAAGGGCATGATCGCAATTGGAATGAGGAGTACCTCAGACAAATGTTTATCTTTAATGCAGCAAAATGTGCTCGATAATGACCCAACATCTTCGGTGGACTATGGCGCTGCTTTATGCGGATATATATATAGTGCCATGTCTTATGAGTTTATCTCTGAACAGGATTATAATGATCTTGTATCTAAAATAATGGACTATCAGAGAATAAATGAGCCATCGCCACACCAACTGCGTTGGATCGTTTCCCTACTTTATGCTGGCGGCGAGTTAGCAAGACAAAGGGGGGATATTTCAAGGGCTAAACAACTTTATACTTCTTGCACTGAATATGATGTATTGAAATATAGTCCATTACTTGGCTCTAAAATTATCGACTCATTATATTGGTTAGCTGTCTTGTATTTAAATGAAAAGTCACCTAAGAAAGCTAAGTCATACCTTTTAAAATCCATTCAAGAGGTACGTCGCTTTTCTACAGCATCTTGGTTGAATGTTATTGGTGATATTGATTCGCCTTTACCATTTGGTTTCCCTGAAATGGCTCAGTTGTTTGACAAGGCGAGTCGATGTGTATATCTACTGACTGCAATTAATAATGCTAGTACAACAAAACAGGGGTTAATCTATCAAGAAAGTAAAGGTTTCTTTGAGCGGCAACTATACGACCTGAAACGTCATATCGAGAACAAAGATATTGAAAATGCACAGCTGAAAGAAACTAATAATAACTTAGATAAAAACATTGAATTGCTAAAGATTTCTATTTTTTCTCAAAACTCTCGGGTTGAAGAACTTGGTATGGAAATAAAAAGACTAAATGAGCGGTCTCAGTCTTTAGCAAAAGAAATTATTGATATGGATGCACATGCTCAAGCGCTTGCACGTGAGGTAGCAGAGAAGGATGCACATGCTCAAGCGCTTGCACGTGAGGTAGCAGAGAAGGATGCACATGCTCAATCGCTTGCACGTGAGGTAGCAGAGAAGGACGCGCATGCACAAGCGCTTGCACGTGAGGTAGCAGAGAAGGATGCTCAAGCACAGTCCTTGGCACATAGACTTGTGGAAAAAGAGCATGATATATAAGTTATTATGAATATTCTGGCATCTCAAAAATAAGTACCGTTGTAAACAGCAACTAAGTTAAAACTTTAAATCTTAACGTATATATATTTAGAAAGTATATTACTAACCAGATATTGGCGAAATTATTTATGGCAAATTATAAAGTTGGTGTTGTTATTGTATCATATAACGCGTCAAATGCTGTTCAAGTTACACTGGAAAGCCTCCGCCTTGCTAAAAACAAAACAAAATATGAAGTCATATTAATTGATAATGCATCAGAAGAAATTGAAAGAGATAAAATAAAAAATATGATGAATTATTATTCATCTGTAACGGGTGGCGAATGGAAACATATACAGCAAGAAAAAAACCTTGGTTTTTCGGGTGGTAATAACATTGGTATAGATTTATTTATTGATAACGATGAGATTTCTCATGTCTGTCTTCTTAATAGTGATGTCATTGTTTCTGACTATTGGTTAGACAGATTAATAGAAAAAAATGTCGATATTATTAGCAGTGTCACAAATAAAGCTGATGGTGAGCAATGTATTCCAGTTGATTATAAGGTTGAGCTAAATTCATGTCTGAATTTTAGAGGTGAATTGAATTCATCCTTATTTAATAAAATAAATTCATTCTCAGAAAAAAGATACAAAACATGGAAGGGTCATGTAGTTGACTCTGATATAACCTTTTTTTGTGTTCTTCTGACAAGGAAAGCTATTCTTGAGATCGGTCGTCTAGATGAGAAATTTTTTCCTGGCGGCTTTGAAGATGATGACTACTTGATTCGAGCTAGAAACTTAGGTTACTCAGTGTATCTTGCTCGTGATGTTTTTATTCATCATTGGGGATCTGCATCTTTTGGGCAGTTGCAATATGAATATTTCAGTGGGCGTGCTGCTATAAATAAGGAATATCTAGAACAAAAACATTCTATTACATGGAAGCGAAGACCAGAGAAACCATTTGTATCTTTCAAAATGGATATCTTGTATGCACTAAATAACGTTAAGTCACCTGAAGAATTTAAGTATTTTATACTAGAGTATATTGATGAACTAACCACGACATTAAATTATTTTGATGAAGAGTTTAATAATATTCTTGGTGCGCTACGTGCTGCAAGCATAGTTTCTGATAATGAACTTCAGTTTAAAATAACTTTAGCTGAGGAATTTGGCGATATAAAAGAGATTTGGAATGAAATAACTCTTCTCATTACAAAATTCCTACACGATAAGACCCTTACCCAGAAGGATAAAGAGTTACTTCTATCAAAGTTAGATCTTATCATAGATGCGGTATATCATCGTGTAGATTGTAATTTTGCTATGCATCGTGTCATAACTGCTCATCAAAAAAATATAGAGAAAGATGAGCCATCTTTAGTTGAGAGCAACATATCAAAATCACCAGTCCCACAATTTACACAAACAAAAATTGAAAAGGTTAAGTGGTTTATAAAACATGCAATATCATTCATTATTCGCTTTGACGGGATTGTTTTCTTTGGGGGTTATCCCTATCCGGAAAGGCAAAGTGATGGATATTTTCAGCGTATTCAAATTATTGATAGATTATTTACTGATCGCTGGCGTGTATATGTTGAAAGTGATGAGCTTAAAGGTCGTGATAAATGGTTTGATAGACCAGAGAGCAAAGTGTTGGTGTTGAGAATTACTGGTGGCAATAAAAGAAAATTAATGGTCAGAATGTTAGCTTTAATCTCTGTCCTACGCTGTAGAAAAATATATTTCCATAGTGTATTGAGAATGAGAGATAATTTATTTGGACGATTAATGTATGTTCCATTTATCAAAAAGGCATTAGATGTTCATGGTGTGGTCCCCGAAGAGTTTCGTATGCATAGTGATTTTTATAGTGCCGTGCTATATGAGAAAGAAGAGCAATTAGCTGTAAATAAGGCAGGGCTAGTTATTGTTGTCACTGATGCAATGAAGAGTTATCTCACACAAAAGTTTAGAGATAGTCTTAAAGCGGATATTGTTTCATTTCCTATGTTTCCAACTATGCCACCGACGTTAAATGAGCGTCCTTATATAGATGGAAAACCAGTAGTAGTATATGCAGGTGGGTTGCATAAGTGGCAACAAGTATCAAAGATGATCGATGCGATGTCTAAAACCATAAATATTTGTCATCATAGGTTCTACTGTCCTCAACCAGATATATTTATGTCCATGTTGCCACATGAGTTGAAAGACAAAATTGATATTCAATCAAAATCTCATGATGAATTGACATCTTTATATGCCGAGTGCCATTATGGCTTTATCTTGAGAGAAAATATTATTGTTAATAATGTTGCATGTCCTACTAAGTTGGTTGAGTATCTTGCGATGGGTATTTTACCTATAGTGGATTGTGAAGATATAGGTGATTTTAAATCTTTAGGAATGAAATATATTCGTCTTTCAGATTTTTTGTTAGGGAATCTGCCTGACCCGCAGCTGCGAATGTCCATGGTAGCAGAAAACTTTTCTGTTTATGAAAAATTAAAGTGCGTTCGTAAAGTAGGTTCCCATCAGATATACGACTTTTTTACAAATAAGTCATCGTCATCTGTACATAAATTAAGAAATGAGATTACCCCTATAATATATAAGTTATTACCAGTTGATACTTTTCGAGGGGAATTTGCTCGCTTGTGCTATAGAACCCTAAAGGGAAAAAAAAAAATAGCTAGTTCTATAGATGTCAGTAAGTCATCATGCTCCTCAGTCAATATAAATCATGAATATGATCTTATTGTTCAGGTTGATAATTTTGAGGCTGGGGGGCTTGAGAATGTAGTGTTGGAGCTTAATGAGTTCCTAATGGAAAATGGCTATCGAGTATTATTGCTGGTTCTGGGGACGCAAGGTGTGTCGGTGCAAAGAGCCCGAGATATAGGCATGAGTGTCCATTGTATGGCTTATAGTAATGAGGCTTATATCGATTTACTTCAAGTAGTAAAACCTAAAATTGTCATGACACATTACTCCATTAATGGTGTAGGTATTTGCCATGAAAATAACATTCCATTTATTCAAGTCATACATAATTTGTATATGTGGTTTAATCCGCTTCAGAAGGCTGAATTTAAGCGTGCAGCTGAATTGACAAAAGTGTTTGTTGCTGTGTCTAGTGCGGTTAAAAACTATAGTGTTTCTAAATTAGCTGTACCTGAGGAAAAGTGCATTGTAATATCAAATGGAATTAATTTCGAACCATTTGACAAAATTGACAGAAATATCTCTAGGCTTAAATTAAGAACTGAATTTAGTATAGCTGAAGATGCCTTTGTATACATCGATGTCGGGGCTATAAATCATCAAAAAAATCATATTGCTGTATTACGTGCATTTAAGTCTATAGCGACAAAGTGCCCAGATTCGGTACTTGTTATTATCGGCCCTGCGTATGAACCTGATCTTTTACGGGAAATAGAAGAGTTTATCCTTGTTAATGACCTTGTGGATAGGGCGTACTACTGTGGTCAAGTAAAAAATGTTGATGAGTTTCTTGCTATGAGTGATGCTTTTGTAAGCGGAACAATATTTGAGGGGGGACCATTGACTCTACTTGAAGCTGTAAAAAGCGACTTGCCTGTTATTATGCCAAATGTTGGTCTTGCGAGTGATTTTTATGGAAAAAATGGGTTTGAAATAATTGATAGGGCTGTTGATATAGAAAATTATGATGGTCCTATATGGAGCATTCCAACGAGGCATGACTATGAGTCTGATCTAGCTGATGCCATGGTAAGGGTGTATTGCAACCCAGTTACGCCTCAATTATCTGCCGATGAATTCTGTAATATGAACAAAGATATTACGTATTCTAAATATAGGGATTTAGTTGATACAATAATATCAATTTCGAAACGGGCGAATTAATCAGTGTATTTACTAAATAGCATATGAAAAATTATTTAATTCGGTTTTTATATAAGGTGGCTAAAAATATATACTGGAAGTTGCCTTCTCCATTACGTAATAAACTGGTTGGTGAAGCGCACTCAGTAGTGCGGCAATTGAGATCTCTCGGTGGAGGTAATTACAAAAAAGTAAGTTGTGTGGACATTAGCTGGCATTTATTTAATGAGACGGTATTGTCTAAAAAGGATGATACTAAAAAAATTATTGTTTTTGAAAGAAATATTGATTGGGATATACCATTATTTCAGCGCCCACAGCATTTATCCGTTGCATTGGGTAATCTTGGCCATATAGTTATCTATATGACCACAGGCGATGGAGTAAAAGGGTTTCGAAATGTGGCTACTAATGTATGGTTATCAAATGATGAATCTGTTGCATTGATTCCTCATGCATACCACATTTTCCTAAGTACATCCTTAATGGCATCATCAAGAACGATAGAAAAGGTAAAAAAAAGTGGTTATGTTATATATGATTATGTTGATCACATAGATCCATTGATTTCTGGTAGTCAGCGTGAAATTTTACGTTTGCTCGATATGAAAAAGAAAGCTTTTTCTGGTTGTGCAGACTATGTTATCACTACTGCTAAGCAACTATACATGGAAGCAATCACACATGTGGATAGCTCTATATGTTCATATATACCAAATGGCGTTGACGTTGAGCATTACAGAAAAGCTATAAATACTGACTGTGTTTTGCCTGACAATTTGGTGGCATTTCGGAGTAAATATAGCATAACTGTTGGTTACTTCGGCGCGATGGCACCTTGGTTATGGTATGAGTTAATAGACTTGATTTCTTCCAAAATGCCAGACTTTGGGTTTATTTTTATCGGACCGGATTATCAAGGTGGACTGGAGAAACTTCCTTTAAAAGATAATATTATATATTGTGGTGCAGTCGAGTATAATAACTTACCATCATATGCTAAGTTATTTGATATTTCTTTTATTCCATTCGAGCCTAGTGAAATTGCTAGTTCAACGTCCCCTCTGAAGTTGTTCGAATATTTTGCCTTGGGGAAACCAGTAGTTGTTACAGAATGTATGAATGAGTGCACAGTTTATGAAGAAGTCTTTTCTGGTTCAGATGCTTTAAGTTTTATTAAAGCTATCAAATTGGCATCGCAATCTATTGGTGATTCTGCATATATAAGTAAATTGAGAGAGTTGGCTGAGAAAAATAGTTGGAGTGTTCGCGCAGAGCAGTTTGATAGAGATATTCTGAGTTAATACATTGGGAATCAATATGAAAAAAATAATGTGTGTTGTTGGCACTCGGCCAGAGGCCATTAAGATGGCTCCCGTGGTTAAAGCGTTACAGAATGCTGATGACTTTGATGTTATTGTTCTGGCAACGGCTCAGCATCGCGATTTGTTAGACCAAGCGTTTGCCCTATTCAATATTCAAGCGGACTATGACCTTAATGTGATGACTCCGGGACAAACGCTACCAGAGCTGACATCACGTCTAATGTTGAGCATAGATAAAACGCTGGATGAGGCAAAGCCCGACATGGTTATAGCTCAGGGTGATACAACAACAGTGTTTGTTACCGCTCTTGCATGCTTTTACAAAAAGATACCATTTGCACATCTAGAGGCTGGGCTAAGAACTCATGATCTATATTCTCCTTTCCCTGAAGAGGCAAATCGAGTTCTAGCTGGCCACTTGGCATGCTTGCATTTTGCTCCAACTTCCGTTTCCAGAGAAAATCTGCTTCGTGAGGGAATTTCACAAGAGCAGATTACTGTAACTGGCAATACAGTTATTGATGCACTCCTAGAAACAGCCAAGACTGACTTTAATCTAGGTATCGAGATCCCTAAAGATAAGCGAATTGTATTAGTAACATCTCATCGAAGAGAGAACTTTGGTCAACCAATAGTAAATATTTGTAAGGCGATTTTGGAGTTAATAGAAAAGCACGAAGATATTTATGTGCTTTTCCCTGTGCATCCCAACCCGAATGTCCGTGAGGTTACTGACCGTTATCTGCGTGGCCATGAGCGTATACAGCTAGTTTCGCCATTTGACTATGGTCCATTTGTGACGGCGATGAAGTCCGCATATCTTATTCTTACTGATTCAGGTGGAGTTCAAGAGGAAGCTCCGGCGCTTGGTAAGCCTGTACTGGTTTTGCGTCGTGACACAGAGCGTCCTGAAGCCGTAACAGAGGGGGTTGTCAGATTGATCGGTACAGAGACAATAGATATTGTTCGTGAGGCATCTCAGTTACTATCCGATAAAGTTGCATACGATAAGATGGCTATTGGTGCATCGCCTTATGGCGATGGTAATGCTAGTAAGCGCATTGTAGAGATAGTAAGAAATTACTTTAATAGCAAGCAAATATGAGACTGGTATATATATCACCTGTACCTTGGAGTAGTATAAATCAACGTCCACACTTTTTTGCGAAAATGGCAGTTATGTATGGAGTTGATGAGTTACTATGGGTTGAACCATATCCAAGCCGATTTCCTAATTTTGGAGATCTTCTTCCGGGGCGCCATGCCCCGGAACCATCAGGTCTTGCAAACATAGAGCATGTGCAGATTGTTTCGGCTGGTTCTTTAATGCCTTTAGAACCTATTGAAATATTATTTGATTTCTTCAATGGTAGTCGTATTAATAAGTTAATTAACTCAATTCTTGAGTTTGTCGGAACGGAAAAGGCTGGTATTGTTATAGGTAAGCCATGTCGCCTTTCTCTTGCCTTACTCAAGGCAAGAGGCTGGGACTTCTCCTGTTATGATGCTATGGATGACTTTCCATCTTTTTATCATGGCCTATCTAGAACACACATGGCTCTAATGGAAGCTAATCTCATCAAAGAGGTTGATATCATAATGTGTTCTAGCCATGAGTTATATGACAAGTTTATTCATGATAAAAAGTTGCTAGTTTTAAATGCCTGTGCTGATGGGGTAACTAAAGAGCAAGATGTTGACAAAAGTCAGGGGCATGTTTTTGGTTACATTGGGACGATTGCTAGTTGGTTTGATTGGAAATGGGTAATAGAGCTAGCCAATTTAAATCCAACATCATCTGTTCATCTATTTGGCCCTGTCAAGAGCAGACTCCCGACATGTTTGCCAAAAAATGTTATTTTGAAAGGTGCCATACCTCATAGTCAAGTCATGTCAGAAATCTCGAAATTTGATGTGGCAATCATCCCTTTTGTTATCAACGAGATTACCCGGTTTGTTGATCCAGTAAAATACTACGAATATGCGCTTGCAGAAATACCTATTCTCTCGACTAACTTTGGCGAAATGGTTTGGCATCATAGAGAGATTATAAATAAAAGCAATTGTCATTATTCTATACCTAGCGGGACATTATTTTTTGCGCATGACCATATGAAAGCAAGAGTGCCCAGATGGAGTGATCGTTTCGCTGTGTTGTTTGATGAGGTTTTTCAACGTTGCTCTTAATATCAATGGTGTTATTTAATCCTGATAAGATATTGTTAGGTACAGTTTTTGATAAGTTTTTTGATGCGTTGAACTCATTTAATCATCATGATTTATCCACTAACCTAGTTGTTATTGATAATAGTAGTCAACCATCAAAAGAAATTAAAGAATATATAGAATCCATCCAATGCTTTAACTCAATAAAATATATTGGCCGTGATGATAACCCTGGCTTTGGGATCGCACACAACCAATCCATGCGATATGATAGCAGTTTAAAATACCACCTTATCCTCAATCCTGATCTTGAAGTTGCTCCAGATGCACTGAAAAATGCGCTCGAGTTTATGGAGCAACATCAGGATTGTGGATTATTGACACCTTTCGCTACGTGGGAAGATGGTGAGGTACAGCGGCTTTGCAAACGCTATCCAACCGTATTTGATTTATTGCTGCGCGGTTTTGCGCCCGCATTTGTGAAGAAGTTATTCCAGACTCGCTTGGCGAAATATGAGATGGCAGACCAGCTCAACGATCGTGACGTGCTGTGGGACCCACCCATTGTCAGTGGTTGTTTTATGATATTTCGCACAGATGTTCTACAGCAGCTCGGAGGGTTTGACCCTCGCTTCTTCCTCTATTTTGAAGATTTTGACATCAGTTTGCGGGCAGGAAAGATCAGCCGGATTGCTTATGTCCCTCAGGTGAAGGTCGTTCATCACGGTGGGCATGCATCCCGCAAAGGCTGGCGCCATATCTGGATGTTTGGGCGTTCCATGGTGACTTTCTTCAATATTCACGGTTGGCGTTGGTGGTAATGGCAGATATCAAAAGTACAGTCTTGGTGACAGGTGCCAACGGATTTGTAGGCAAGGCGGTCTGTGAACACTTGCTGGCGCTGGGGGCGAATGTGAAAGGTGCAGTACGCAGTAGCCCGCTCGCTTCGTACCAGGTTCAGGCTCCCTCTCTGACTGCCGATGCCAACTGGATAGCCCAATTGCAACAAGTGGATGTGGTTGTTCACTGTGCTGCCAGGGTGCATGTGATGTCGGATACCGCGACAGATCCCCTGGCAGCATTTCGAGCGGTGAATACAGAGGGCACCCTCGCTCTTGCCCGGCAGGCTGCTGAGGCGGGGGTGAAGCGCTTCATCTTTATCAGTTCGATCAAAGTGAATGGCGAGCAGACCGAGCCAGGCAAGCCATTTGATGAGAATGTGCAAAGTCCGCCAGAAGATCCCTATGGACGCTCGAAGTATGAGGCGGAACAGGGGCTGATGGCACTCGCGAAAGAGTGTGGTATGGCTGTAACCATCATTCGTCCTCCTCTTATCTATGGAGAAGGAGTGAAGGCTAACTTTGCCAGCATGATGACCTGGGTGCGCAAAGGGATCCCGCTCCCTTTTGCCCGTTTGACCAATGCGCGTAGCCTGTTGGCGTTACCTAATTTGTGTGACTTCATTGCCCATGCGATGGCGCACCCTGCTGCAGTGAATCAGGTCTTTTTAGTCGCAGATCCTGTCGCAGTGTCGACGTCGCAGTTATTGGCGGCGATTGCAGAAGCAGAAGGCGTTAGCTGTCGGCTCTTTTATCTCCCACCAGGAGTAATAAGAGTGCTTGGACGCTGTTTGGGGATTGATGCCAAGCTACAACGGATTTATGGCTCTCTGGAAATGGATACCCGCAAGGCTCAGAGCCGATTACAATGGTCGGCACCCTATTCGCTCTCTCAGACTCTATCTCTGATGGCGTCAATCCATAGTGAGTCGTCTTGATGCTGGCATTTGTTTTGTTGTCGATATTTTGTCTTTTTCTTTCAATCACCATGACCGGCCTGCTCAGGCGCTACGCCCAGACCCGCTTGCTTGACCAACCCAATCATCGCAGTTCGCATCAGGTGCCTACCCCGAGAGGCGGTGGCATGGCTATCGTGGCGACCTTTCTGCTGGCAGCCCCGTTGTTTATCACCCTGATCCCACTGCCCTCTGGCATATCCCAGAGTAGCTTTGCATTGATATGGGCTGCGGCGCTGGGGATTGCCTTGGTTGGTTTTATCGATGACCACATCTCTCTCAAGCCCCGAACCCGCCTGATTGTGCAGAGCATGGCGGCAGCTTTGGTGGTTTCTGCGGTTGATGGTTTGCCAGCGCTGACCTTCTTTGGTTGGCAGTTGGATCTTGCCTGGTTTGGTTACCTGCTGGCCTGGCTGGGGGTGATCTGGTTTATCAATCTCTACAACTTTATGGATGGCATCGATGGCTTGGCTGCAGGTGAAGCCGTTGTCGTCTGCCTGTTCATGGTGTTATTTCACTATCTGGTTGGGGGAGAGTGGTCGTCTGCCAGTTTGATCCTGCTACTGGGGATTTCGGCGGCTGGCTTCTTGTGCTGGAATTTTCCACCCGCCAGGATCTTTATGGGGGATGGTGGCAGCGGATTTCTTGGCTTGATGCTGGCTTCCCTGATGCTGCTGGATGCTGCTTCTGCTCCTCAATTCCTGTGGGCATGGCTCGTCATGCTCGGAGTCTTTGTGGTTGATGCGACCTGGACGTTGCTGAATCGCTTTCGCCTGAAATGCCGTTTGAGCCAGGCTCATCGGACCCATGCATTTCAGTATGCGGCGAGGCGTTGGCAGAGCCATCGAAACGTGACTTTGGCTGTGCTTCTTATAAATAGCCTCTGGCTTGCGCCGATCGCTGTCATGATTGTATTGGGCCAGCTCGATGGTGTGAGCGGTCTGGTCATTGCCTACTTGCCGTTAGCTTTTCTTGCGTATCACCTGAATGCAGGAGTACCAGAATGAGAAATGAGCTTTTACCCAGTGGGAGCTGGCTACTGACTTGCCTGGGCTCCCTGTCACGAGCCAGCAAGCGTGCCATCTCTGTCACCGTTGATATGCTCCTGATCACCATGACCTATTGGGGAGCGTACTGGATCCGGCTTGAACACAACTGGCCAATCGATAGCCCGCATCACTGGGCACTGCTTGGCGCAATTATCATTGTCAGCATCGGTCTGTTTGTAAGGCTGGGGCTTTATCGTGCAGTGCTCCGATATGTCAGCTTTCGGGTGCTATGGACAATCTCGCTAGGGGCATTTCTTTCAACCTGTTTCTTTGTTCTCTCTGCGTTTTACTTCGATATCTTTCTGCCGAGAACGGTCTCGGTTATCTATCTCTCCTTTTTGGTGTTACTGGTTGGCGGTGTGCGGCTGTTTTTCCGGGCGCTCCTTAATACCACCCGTTTGGCTCGCACCCAGGTGTTGATTTACGGCGCGGGCTCTTCGGGTCGACAGCTGCAAATGGCCTTGTTGCAAGGCAATGAGTTTTATCCCGTCGCCTTTATTGATGACGATCCCGCCAAACAGGGATGCGTGATCCAGGGTTGTACCGTTTATCACAGTGCTCAGCTGCCAACTCTGATTGACCACCATGGGGTGCAGAAGATCTTGCTGGCTATGCCGAGCAGCACCAGGGCTCGCCGTCAGGAGGTGATCAATGCACTTGAGCCCCTATCTTGCGAAGTGCTCTCTATCCCGGGGATGGCCGATCTGGTCAATGGCTCTGCCCGCATAGATCAGCTCAATGAGGTCTCCATCGACGATCTATTGGGCAGAGATCCGGTAGAGCCTGTGACCACCTTGATGGAAGCCAATATCAAGGGCAAAGCGGTCATGGTGACAGGTGCCGGTGGCTCTATTGGTTCTGAGCTCTGTCGCCAGATCTTGCGGTGCCGACCATCCACTCTGGTACTGTTCGAACTATCCGAATACGCCCTCTATGTCCTGCACAAGAACCTGCGGGAGCAGTGTCAGCGTGAAGAAATCGAGACGGATCTGGTGCCGTTACTGGGGTCAGTGCAGCGCCAGCATCGTCTCAAGACGGTGATGCAGAGCTTCAGGATCCAGACCGTCTACCATACGGCTGCTTACAAACATGTCCCGCTGGTTGAGTTCAACATCATTGAAGGGGTTCGTAACAACGTATTCGGCACTCTTTATGCGGCACAGGCGGCCATTGAGGCAGGGGTTGAAACGTTCGTGCTGATCTCTACCGATAAAGCCGTGCGGCCAACCAATACCATGGGGGCCAGCAAGCGTCTGGCCGAGTTGATCTTGCAAGCCTTGACCCGCGAGAAGCACAGCACCCGTTTTTGTATGGTGCGTTTTGGCAATGTTCTTGGATCTTCTGGCTCGGTGGTGCCGTTATTCAGACAGCAGATAGATAAAGGGGGGCCCATCACCCTGACTCACCCCGATATCATCCGTTACTTTATGACGATACCTGAGGCTGCCCAGCTGGTGATCCAGGCAGGTGCCATGGGGGAGGGGGGCGACGTCTTTGTGCTCGATATGGGGCAACCGGTACGGATCATGGAGCTGGCCAAACGCATGATACGCCTCAGCGGTCTGACACTGCGTGATGAGCAGCGGCCCGATGGGGATATTGCCATTGAGGTGACGGGGTTGCGGCCGGGTGAAAAGCTCTACGAAGAGTTACTGATTGGTGATGATGCCAGAGGAACCGAGCATTCCCGGATCATGGTGGCACAAGAGAGCTGGCTGCCCTGGTCGCGACTGCGCCCCTTGCTGGCCTCGCTGGATGATGCTTGTCACCGTTTTGATCAACAGCAAGTGCGCGACATCCTGATGCATGCTCCGGCAGCCTTCGAACCGACGGATGGTATTTGTGATCTGGTGTGGCTGGCCAAACAGCAGCTACCACCAAGTGATAATGTTGTTAAATTGCCCTCACATAACATAGATTTTTTGCTTGCCAATCACTGAGTTTTTATATAGGCGCCCATTATTGGGCGCTTTTTTTTGCCCCCCCCTCAATTTGTTTGTTTTTTAATCGATCGAGCCAGTCGTGGACTAGATTGGCTACTCATTTTGATGAACCATAGGTACAATCCACCCCCGCTATTTCGGAATTATCCTACATTTTGGCGTGAAATATTGGTGCACAGTGTAGGGGTTATGGCGAATAGCTGGCGTGGCGACTGGTTTTGTCGCCCCTCTTGCCAGAGGTTGGTGATTGTAAATCACAACGCCATTTACTAACTCTTTTAACAATATAAAAAGACTGCATGCACACTGGGAGCTGTAACTCAGGGGCGGTAGCCATTCAATTTTTCAATAATCTGGTTGTTTATTGAGCGAGCATTGGCTGTTTTGCTATCGATTGGATGGCAGGCAGTTATCAAGCAAATAAAAAGCAGGTTGCCATCAGAAGCGAACCTGAAATTTCTAGGGATAAAACAATAATGGAAACGTCTGGTCTGGTTGCATTCGTTGGAACCGCGCTGGCTATCGCCTGTTTGCGTCCACTGTCTGCCAAGCTACAACTCGTTGACTTACCGAATCAACGTAAACAACATGTCGGTGCGATCCCCCTGATTGGTGGGATTGCGGTTTGTCTGGGGGTATACCTCAGCGTTTTCTTCACCCTTCCACTACAGAGCGCGATTATCACCATGCTGGCCTGTGCCGGTTGCATGATGGTGATTGGTGCTATCGATGATGCCAAGGATATCTCCCCCTGGATCAGACTGACCCTGCAAGCATTGCTGATCCTTATCCTCTGCCTGTCGACCGATATCAGCCTCCATCAGTTTGGTGATGTGCTGGGCATCGGGAACATCACAATTCCATTTATTGACTTGCTGATTGCCGTTGTTGCTGTCTGTGCGGCGATCAATGCCTATAATATGATGGACGGTATTGATGGTCTGGCTGGCAGCATGGCGGGTATTTCACTCGTGGGGCTATCTATTCTGTTTGCCAGCACCATGCCTGATATGACTCATATCTGTTTGGTGATCACCATTGCCCTAGTCCCCTATCTGATCGTCAATCTCAATATTCCTCCTTTTAAAAGAAAGATCTTCCTGGGTGATGCCGGTTCCATGTTCCTCGGCTTTATCATCGGCTATCTGGTGCTGTTTGGTTCACAACATAATGAGCTGGAACCAGCATTTCGCCCTGTCACCGCACTCTGGTTGATCGGCCTGCCGCTGATGGATATGGTGGGCATCATGATCCGCCGTATTCGCAAAGGCCAATCCCCTCTGCGCCCGGATCGCAATCATCTGCATCATATTCTGCTGCACGCCGGTTTTACCCCTCGCGAATCCCTATTGCTGATTGTCGTTGCCAACCTGGGTGTTGTGTTCTTCGGTATTCTGGCCGAACAGGCCAAATTGCCAGAGTGGCTGATGATGGGGCTCTATCTGTTGCTATTTGTGGCTTATTCGCTTTGTATGGCCTATGCGTGGAAGTTGGGAAGGTGGGTAAAAAAACTAAAAGATAAGAGTGTCTGCAAGACATAATGTATCGATCAAGTAATGCGGCGTTTCACAATTATGACGTGAAAGCAAGCTAATACATAAAGCGAAATCTTATTTTCCTTATCTAAATAAATTACGGCTGTATCTGGTATCAGGATCATAATGACGTTTTTTGACACACATTTTCGCCAGTCTAAACCATAATGGTAGGGATAATGAAAATATTAAAAGAAAATGCACTGTTAAAATCATTAATGTCGACATTTTTGGCAAAGATATGCGTGTCTTTTGGGGGCGTATGTCTTTCTTGGCTTATTGGAAACTACTATGGAATGTCGATTTTAGGTGATTTTTTTATTTTTCAAATGGCCGTAGTTACTGTAAGTGTTATACTAACGTTGGGGATGAATGAAACACTCGTTCTATTTAGTAGTAAGTATATAGATGAGTTTAATGTGTCATATTTATTACTCTATGCCTTACTACTATCAGGTACACTACTATTTTTATTTTCAGCCTTTATTTACATCTATCCATTTTCTACTGTTCTTGTTGATAAATATTCTATTATATTTAATAATAAGGTGTTTTTTTTAGTAAGTGTTACATCGTGCTTAATTAATTTATTGCTGTCAGGTTTTATGAGAGGGGTGAAAAAACCTGCTTATTCAGTTCTATTGGAAAATGGGGTGGTTTCAATAATATGTATTGTGATTATATTGTCAAGTCGCGCACTTGATATTGATATAGTGCATAGTTTTGCTGTGGTTTATGGTCTGTCAACTAGTATTGTTTCATTAATAGGGCTGCTGAATTTAAAAAATGAAATTCCAAAGACTTTAATAAAACCAAATGGAGTCTTATTTAGTTTATTCCTAGGGAAAAACTGGTCATTCTATATCATGGTTTTATGTGGGTTAGTCAGTACCAGTCTTATTTCACTTTATTTAGGTTATGTGTTGGATCCTAAAGATGTTGCAATATTTAGAGTCATGCAACAAATTTGCGTGTTTATATCATTCTCACTGATTATATTAAATGCTGTTATGCCAGCATATATAACAGGTTTATTTAAGGAAAACTCGATTAGTAATTTGGAAAAGATTTCAGTGCTCACATCAAAATATGCCATGTTACTATCACTGCCGATTTACATTATATTCTTATTCTACCCAAATGAGATTATGAGTATATTTGGGAAAGAAGTTATAATCCCCCCTTATTTGTTGTTAATACTTGCATCAGCCAGCTTTTTTAATGTTTCAACTGGTAGTGTTGCGTCAATATTAAAAATGTGCGGGTTTGAGAAAGTCTTAACTAAGACGATGATTTTTTCTAATATTATAGGGCTTATAACCCTATATATATTGACACCTATTTATGGTCTGATGGGTGCGGTTATTTCTGCATCCATTATTATAATTATTCAGAATGCTGCTTCTTTGTATTTTGCGAAATCAAGATTAGGTGTCGCTGCCGCATTTTATGTAGTGAGAGGATGAAATGAAGCTAAAAACAATTAAAATAAAGTCTAAAGAGTTATTGATGCAATATATTACATCAAATAATGAATTGAAACTCAATTATTGTGTTGAGGAAAATGCTGGTGATTCATTTAATAGGGCATTTGTGGAAGACTTTTTTAAAAAATCAGTTGCAAAATATACTATAGGTAGTAGTGAGCACTACCTATTTTGCGGTAGTATTTTAAGTCGTGCAAATAAAAGTAGTATTGTGATCGGGGCTGGGTTAATTTCTGAAAGTATAAAGTTTAGGCCATTCAAGAAATTAGTAGGTTGCAGGGGATTGCTGACTCTTAAAAGAATACATGAAATAGATCAAAGTGCTGACCCAGTTTTCTTAGGCGATCCAGGTTTACTAGTTAAAGAGGTGTTTTGTATAAATACGGACATTCGTGAACAAAATCAAAAAAAGGATAAAATAGGTATTATCCCTCATTTTGTAGACTATGATAGAGCTAAGGAATTATTGGGAAATGATGAACGATTTATGATAATAAATATCAAAGACGACTATAAGGCTGTGTGTGAGAATATTATTAGTTGCAGGTCAATATTATCATCATCGTTACATGGATTAATATTTTCAGATGGTCTCTCTGTAAAAAATAATTGGATTAAATTTAGTGATAATATTGTTGGTGGTGATTTTAAGTTTCGAGACTATTATTCCGTTATGGATAGAAAAAAACAATCACCGATAGTATGTAAAACAATTAATGATATCGAAAATGCTGAACGCAATGCGTTTGTTTCAATAAATCCTAACTACAATAAGATGTTAGAGACTATTATAGAGTACTTCGAATAAGATGGATATTTCAGTTGTTATTCCGCTTTTTAATAAGGAAAAGTTCATAGTACAGGCTGTTAACTCTGTATTGTCTCAAAAGTTGAAACCAAAAGAACTTATCGTTGTAAACGATGGTTCTACAGATAAGAGCCTAGAACTAATTAACGAAGTGATTTCTGATATACTTACTGATGTAAGTATAAGAGTATTTGATATAAAAAATAGTGGTGTCTCAGTTGCTCGTAATATGGGAGTGAAGAAATCAAATTCAGAGTATATCGCTTTCCTAGATGCTGATGATTCATGGGATACTGAATATTTATTTGAAATGGCTTCTTTAATAGAGGCCAATCCTAATTCAGGAATGTATTCCTGTAATCATGTGATTAATCGTAATGGCATGCAACGATTTATCGCAAAATGTCCACTGGATAAGAATTTTTCTGATGAAGTTGATTTCTTTCATTTAGTTCAAAAATATTCAGTAGTAAATAGCTCTAAGGTTATTGTTAATAAAAAATTCTTCTTAATGGTGGGAGGTTTTCCTGAAGGCGTAAAATATGGAGAGGATTTGTATTTATGGATAAAAATGGCCTTATCTTATTCTGTATGTTTTGTAAATAAGCCATTGGTTACAATTAATCAATTTCCTGATGAATCTCGTTTGTCGAGAGTGAATGATATATTATATCCACTGCTAAGAATAACAGAGTTTGAATATAGTAAAAATATTAATTTAAAAAAATATCTTCTTATTTTATTTAGAAATAGCTTTTTGTTTAGAATCAAGGAAGGGAATAAAAGAACAGCGTTTGAGACTTTTTTACAAGCATTTAAAATATCGCCGGCATATACATCTTTATTTTTACCATTTATGTTTTTACCTAGAATTATTATAGATATAATCTATTATAAACATAAAAAGGGTAGATAAAAATGGAAGTATATATTCTAGTTCTATTCTTGTGTATATTTTGTTTTTTTATTACCTCTATAGTTAGAGGTGTTGATTTGTTGGTTTCTGTTACACTCATTTTTGCGTTGCTTCTTGTATCTGGTTTTAGATATAAAGTTGGTACAGATTTTAATACCTATTTATATTTTATAGAGTTGATAAGGGACGGGCATGACACATATATGGAACCTGGCTTTGAGTTGATGGTGAGATTTCTCACATCATCAGGTTTTGAGGAACAATCAATTTTTTTAATAAGCAGTTTGCTTACATTAACATTTTTTTATCTATTTATAATAAAGCATTCCAAGCAATATACTCTTTCAGTTGTTATTTTTTATTTGTTTCCTATATTTTACTTGGCCTCATTTAATGGTGTGCGTCAATTTATAGCTGTTAGCATTTTTTTATACTCAATTAGATTCATTTTGGCAAATAACTTTATCTCATATTTTACTTTGATTGTTGCAGCATCATTCATTCATAAAACAGTTCTATTGATGTTGCCAGTCTATTTTCTTCTTAATATAAAAATAAATAACAAAAGAGCGGTTATTATATCAGTTTTATATATTGGTCTTATTAATTTTTTGCCATTTGTGGGGCGAGCTTTAGGATTTCCGGAGAAATATTTTTCTGATGCATTAGTTACAGATGGTAATAATTTTAAGGCTTTAATATTTCCATTGATATTTGCTTTTTATTGCTTTATTGAAAAAAGGTATCAAGGGAAATGTAAAGACGAGAATGTAACATATAATATGTTGTTAATTGGTTCGTTGATTTCAATTACACCGTTGATGTCATCACTCCCATCTGCACCTGTTATTAGAATGAGTAGCTATTTTACTCCAATAGTAATTGTGTTATTGGCAAATGCGCCCTTCGTGTTTAAAAGTTTAAGTGTTAAATTATTTTATTATACAGGGGTGGTGATTGTTTCAATTTTATATTTTTCATCTACCGTATTAATCGGTGGGGAAAAGTTTAATTTGGTGCCATACTCTTTTAATTTCCAAATTTTATAGTCACAGTCACAGTCATAGTTAGAGGTAATTGTGTTAAATCGTTCTGAAATTGAAACATATGCAAAATATATGGTCTGTCCTTCAGATATACATCATAATGCGTCTGAAAATGGACTAAATTCGTATGCTCGGTATAATTATAGACAAGCAAGTGAATATTATAAAGGGACCTCTGACCCATCTAAGATAATGGATGAATTAATTGCGGCTTTACGACGAAATTTAGATGGAAGTAAAGAGCCAATTTTATTGCTCAGTGATGGTAAAGACTCAATGAGTCTTGCTCTCGCACTATCTAAAATGAATCTTCACTGTAAAACCTTGACTCTTTTAAGGAAAAATGATGATTCGTTAAAGAAAGTTATCGAGGAAAAATGCGCTTTAATGGGACATATACCATATTTCATTGAAATTGATGAAATTATAAACTCATTTGATCATGCGCTTTTCATGAAATCATGTAGGCTAATGAAGAATCCTGTCTTAGATCAAGGAATGATTTTTTTCCTTGGTGGTCTCGATTTGTTTTTTGAAAAAGAAAAGATAGATCCAAATACATGTCAGTTGATTGATGGACTAGGGAATGATGAACATTTAGGATACTTACCATCTAAGTCACAGAGACATTCTTTTATTATATCTAAATTTGGATTGTGGAAGTTTAATAAATTTTTACCAAGATTTGTTAATTGGTACATTCGCTCACCTGCAGAATCACAAGGTGACCTCTCTGCTATTTCATGTTTTTTTGGTTTTAAAAACTCGTATGATTTAAATTCATATTTTTCGAAAATTAAAATAAAATCAGATGCCGAATATATTGATTTTAGAGCTTTTAGCCGAGGCTCATTTCATGATCATCAATGTATGATTGGTAAAACCAAGGTTGCAGCCTACGCTCATGGGGCTGACATTATTTATCCTTGGACAGATTCTATCTTGGCAAACTATTGTTTTAACCTCCCATCCGAACATAAATTTGATTTCAACGCGTTAAAGAACAAATTAATATTGAGACGGGTTCTTCAAGATGAGTTGTCTTGGAAGCAAGAGAAGCGTGGTGTAGATTTATTTATTGACTTGGATGTTGATAAGTTTATTCCAATTCTTAACAATTATGTTGATACAGAGGTGATTATGCAGATTTTGAAAGTCAAATTAATCCCTAGCTCAGTTAAGAAAAGAGCGTTATTGGAGTTACTAAATTTTTCAGGCTATTTGAATGCCAATGGTTACACAAGAGGGCAAATTATTTCTCTACTAATTGGGGATAAAGATGGAGTTAGATAGAGTTGCAGTAATAATGTCCGTCTATAAATCAGATACAGTGATGTTTCTTAGGCAAGCGATAGATAGCATAATAGGTCAGACGTATATCCATGTTGATATTTTCATACAAGTAGATGGTTTAGTATCACTAGAACTAGAGTTGTTGTTATCAAATTATGCTCATAATGAAAGAGTATTCGTTTTCTTTCACAAAGAAAATAGAGGCCTTGCAACTCGCCTTAACAACTCCATTGATAATGTCTTGAAAATTGGCATCTATAATTTTATTGCTAGAATGGATGCCGATGATGTTTCTGCACCTAATCGGATTGCAACACAGGTTAATTTCCTTAAAAAAAATCCTACGATCGATGTTGTTGGGAGTGATGTTATTGAAATCGATCGTGATGGCAACCATGTTTTTTATAAAAAGATGGATTCATCTCATGAAGTTATTTTAAAAAAAATAATTAAGAAATGTCCATTTAATCATCCCTCAGTTTTATTTAGAACTTCATTGTTTGACGAAGGTCTACGATACAAAGATTCGTTGATGAATACTCAAGATTATTATCTGTGGGTTGATTTGATCGCTGCGGGGAAAAAGTTTTCAAATATTAATAAACCGTTGTTATATTTTCGCATAGATGAAAATTTCCATTCTAGACGCGGATGGCAAAAGGCTATGAATGAATTTAACTCTAGACTATATGCATTTAATAAATTGAAGGTTGTTAATGTTGCCAATATGATACATGTCGTGATGTTGTTCATTCTACGACTATCACCATCCTTTATTAAAAAGGTTGTTTATAAATATTTTCGATGAGGTTGTTAATGAAGTATCTAGTCACGGGTGCCGCAGGATTTATTGGTAGTGCTGTTAGTCAGCGTCTTTGTCAGCAAGGTCATACTGTTATCGGTATCGATAATCTGAATGATTATTACGAAGTCTCATTAAAAGAGAGCCGTCTGGCCAGACTGGCGGGTGAAAGCAATTTTGTGTTTCGTAAAATTGATCTGGCCGATCGCGAGGCAATGGCGGAACTGTTTGCCAAAGAACATTTCGATCGGGTCATCCATCTGGCGGCGCAAGCCGGGGTACGCTATTCCCTTGAGAATCCATTTGCCTATGCAGACAGCAATCTGGTGGGGCACCTTGCCATTCTCGAAGGGTGTCGTCATAACGGTGTCAAACATCTGGTTTATGCCTCTTCCAGCTCTGTCTATGGGATGAATGGCAAAATGCCATTTGCCACGACCGATGCGGTTGATCATCCGGTATCGCTTTATGCAGCGTCGAAAAAAGCCAATGAGTTGATGGCCCATACCTATTCACATCTGTATGGCATTCCGACCACGGGTCTGCGCTTTTTTACCGTCTATGGCCCTTGGGGTCGCCCGGATATGGCGCTGTTCAAGTTTACCAAGGCGATGCTGGCCGGCCAGCCCATCGATGTTTATAACAATGGCCAACTGAGCCGTGATTTTACCTATATCGACGATATTGTTGAGGGGATTTTGCGCATTGCAGATGTCGTACCGGTGGCTAACCCTGACTGGCAGTCAGAGAAAGGCTCACCCGCTGACAGCAGTGCCCCTTATCGTATCTTCAATATCGGTAATGGCAGCCCGGTTAAATTGATGAGCTTTATTGATGCTCTTGAAAAGGCACTGGGTATCGAGGCGATCAAAAATATGATGCCGATGCAAGCGGGTGATGTGTACGCAACCTGGGCGGATACTGAAGATCTGTTCAAAACCACGGGTTATCGGCCCGCCATGTCGGTTGAACAGGGTGTTCAGGCATTTGTCGATTGGTATAAAAATTATTATAAAGTTCAGCAGTAAGCGAGGTTAGCTGTGAAGATTGCTATTTGTGGTACGGGATATGTGGGTCTTTCCAACGCAGTATTGCTGTCACAACACCATGAAGTGGTGGCCGTCGATGTGATCGCCAGCAAGGTTGAGATGATCAACCAGGGGCGCTCCCCTATTGTTGATAAAGAGATTGAGAGCTATCTGACAAGCCATGATCTGAATCTGCGCGCCACCCTTAATAAAGAAGAGGCTTATCAAGGGGCGGATTTCGTTATTATTGCGACGCCTACCGATTACGATCCTGAAACCAACTACTTCAATACCAGCACGGTGGAGTCGGTAGTTAAGGATGTGATGGCGATTAATCCCGAGGCGGTGATGGTGATCAAATCCACCATTCCGGTCGGCTTTACCGCTCGCCTGCGTGAAGAGTTGGGGTGTGACAATCTTATTTTCTCGCCGGAGTTTTTACGTGAAGGGCGCGCCCTTTACGACAACCTGCACCCGTCTCGTATTGTAGTGGGTGAACGTTCCGAGCGGGCTCACGTGTTCGCCAATTTGCTATTGGAAGGGGCGATCAAGAAAGATGTGCCTGTGCTGTTTACCGACAGCACCGAGGCCGAGGCGATCAAGCTGTTTGCCAATACCTATCTGGCGATGCGGGTTGCCTTTTTTAATGAGCTCGATACCTATGCCCAGCACCATGGCCTCGATAGTCGTCAGGTTATCGATGGTATTTGCCTGGACTCGCGTATTGGCAGCCATTATAACAATCCCTCATTTGGTTATGGCGGTTACTGCTTGCCGAAAGATACCAAGCAGTTGCTGGCCAACTACAGCCAGGTACCGAATAACCTGATCCGGGCGATTGTTGATTCCAATACCACGCGTAAGGATTTTGTTGCCGACTCGGTGATCCGCAAGAATCCAAAACGAGTGGGTGTCTATCGACTAGTTATGAAGGCGGGGTCAGATAACTTCCGTGCTTCTGCCATTCAAGGGGTTATGAAGCGGATCAAGGCGAAAGGGATTGAAGTGGTTATTTATGAGCCCACCTTGAACGAGCCCGAGTTTTTCCGCTCTAAAGTCATGACCGATCTGGCGCAATTCAAAGAGAGTTGTGATGTGATATTGGCCAACCGTATGGTTGAAGAGCTGAGCGATGTGACAGACAAGGTATATACCCGCGATCTGTTTGGTAGTGACTAATATGTCGACAGCGGTTCCCTCAAGCAGGGGGAACCGCATTGTATTGTAAATAAGCCGTTAAATATCACGTTGATATGATTCAATTACATATCTGGTTCAATCTTTTGGCAAATCAGGGCTGATTTTAATATCAGCACCAAGGATGGTGTGCTTGAAAATGGGTATATATCCATTGAATTGTCAGTGTTCTGCTCATATTGAGCGGTTCCATTGTTACTGTGATTTTATCCGTAAATTTATCTCAGAATTCTCCGTGTTTTCCGCTATCATACGGCGATTTTTCCGTTCAGTTCTTGATGGCAAGCTTAATAAGGTGTGGTAGTGAAAAGGATTCAGCTCATTCCTCTGTTGTCGGCCGTGGCCCTGCTCAGTGCGTGCACTGTGGTGCCCGGTACCAATCTTTCCACCAGTGGCAAAACCGAGGTGGCTACAGGTTCCGTTGATGTTGATCAGCTGGCAGATGTCTATCCGGTTACACCGGCGTTGATCAGCCAGCTGCGCAAGGCGCCGGTGGTGGGTAAGGCCAACCCCGAGCTCAATAGCGAGATCAGCCGTTACGAGTACCGGATTGGTGTAGGCGACATCCTCAATGTCACCGTGTGGGATCACCCCGAGTTGACCATCCCGGCCGGTTCTTACCGCAGTGCCAGCGAAGCGGGCAACTGGGTGCATGCCGATGGCACCATCTTCTACCCCTATATTGGCAAGGTGGACGTGGTGGGGAAAACTGTGGCAGAGATCCGTACCGATATCGCCAAGCGCCTGGCCCAGTTTATCGAGAGCCCGCAGGTGGATGTGAGCATTGCGGCGTTCCGCTCCCAGAAGGTTTATATCTCCGGTGAGGTGACCAAGCCGGGCGCCCAGCCTATCACCAATGTGCCGATGACCCTGCTCGATGCCTTCAATCTGGCTGGCGGGTTGACCCCGACCGCAGATTGGCACCATGTGGTGTTGACCCGCCAGGGCAAGGAGTTCCCGCTCTCCATGCAGGATCTGCTGCAGTATGGGGATCTCTCTCACAATCAGTTGATGCGTGACGGCGACATGCTCTATGTGCCGCGCAACGATGCCCAGAAAGTTTTTGTGATGGGTGAGGTCAACAAGGCATCGACCCTGACCATTGGCCGTGAGGGGATGAGCCTGACCGAAGCGTTGAGCACCGCAGAAGGCCTTAACCAGAATGCCGCCAATGCGACCGGCATTTTCGTATTGCGCCCCGCCGCGAAAGCCCAAGAGAAAGCCGCCATTTATCAGCTCGACCTGAGTGATGCCACCGCGCTGGTGATGGGGACCGAGTTTGCGTTGCAACCTTATGACGTGGTCTATGTCACCACGGCGCCGGTGACGCGTTGGAATCGCGTGTTGAGTCAGCTGGTGCCATCCATCAACGGCTTTAATGAGCTGACCGAAGGCATGCTGCGGGTTCGCAACTGGTAAGACCGTGATGTTGCTTAACCTCTCCCGCTCGATTGACGTGTAGCCGCACTCCCTCAGGGAGACGGCATTGAGGGGGGGGGGGCTGATGCCTCCCTTATCTCCGGTTGTTTGTTGCCTTGATACGGTGAGAAACGGGGGATAGGGCAGGGCAGTATGCCCTCTATCCGCCTTCCTTCAGCAAGATGCACGTAGTGAGGGGCGGTGGCTGCAGATTTTATTTTTAGAGAGCGACAGCGATATGTTTGAAAAAATTCTTGTGGTGTGTGTGGGCAATATTTGCCGCTCCCCAACCGGTGAACGACTGCTTCGCGAGCGTTTGCCCGGCCGTCAGGTCAGTTCTGCCGGGGTCAGTGCCCTGGTTGACAAGCCGGCCGACAAGGTCGCGAGCGAGGTGGCGCAGCAGCATGGGCTTTCCCTAGAGGGACACTCGGCGCGCCAACTGACCCGCGAACTCTGTCAGGATGCCGATCTGATCCTGGTGATGGAGAAAGGGCATATCTCTGCCGTCACGGCCATCGACCCGGGGGCTCGTGGCAAAACCATGCTGTTTGGCCACTGGCAGGGGGAGAGTGAAGTGCCCGATCCCTATCGTCTGAGTCGGGAAGCTTACGAACATGTTTACCAGCTGTTGGTGCGTAGCGCCGATGGGTGGGCGAAAAAACTGTAACGACATCCGCAGCGTCTGGTGGTGTTTGGGTTGTATCTGACTATAAAAATGGATTGTGTTTAATGACGACTTCTTCTGTTTCGTCCCGGCAGAGCAGTGCCGCGGTGGAGAATGACGAGATCGATCTGGGGCGCCTGCTGGGTTACCTGATCGATGGCCGTTGGTGGATTGTGACGATCACCGCTCTGTTTATGGTTCTTGGCGTTGCATACGCCCTGTTGGCGACCCCGGTCTTCAAGGCAAACGCCTTGTTGCAGGTGGAGAAAAAAGCCAGTGGTGCTGCGCTGCTCGGGGATATGGCTGACGTATTGGGCGGTGAACAGCCCGATGCTGCCGCCGAAATTGAGCTGCTGACTTCTCGTATGGTGCTTGGCCGTACGGTACAAGAGCTTCACCTCGATACCGTAGTGACTCCTAATTTCTTCCCGCTGGTTGGCCGTGGTCTGTCACGGCTGATGGGGCATCCCTATCCCAAGATGGCAGTAAGCCGTTTTGAAGTTGCGCCTGAATTGTTGGATGTACCGCTCACATTGACCTTGGGTGAAGACAAGCACTTTACCCTTGAGGTTGAGGGGCGGGTGCTGGAAGGTCAGGTAGGCAAGCTGCTTGAAAAAGAGGATGTCACCCTGCTGCTGTCTGATGTGGCAGCCGATGAGGGGCAGGTATTCACGCTGGTCAAACAACCGGTACTGGATGTGATTGCCGAGTTGCAGCGTGATCTTCAGGTCAGTGAAAAGGGCAAAAATACCGGGATCATCTCGCTGGCGCTGGAAGGGGATGACAAGGGCCGCATTCGTGCGGTGCTCGACAACATCAGCCAGAACTATCTGCAGCAGAATGTGGTACGCAAAACCGAAGAGGCCCAGAAGAGCCTGGATTTCTTGCAGACGCATCTCCCTCAGGTTAAGGAGGAGCTGAATCGTTCTGAAGAGCAGTTGAATGTTTATCGCCAGCAGAATGAGTCGGTCGATCTGTCGCTGGAAGCGAAAGCCGCACTGGATACCATGGTGGGCCTCGAGAAGCAGCTCAATGAGTTGACCTTCCGGGAAGCGGAGTTGCAGCAACTCTATACCCGCCAGCACCCCGCTTACATCGCCCTGATGGAAAAGCGCCAGACCTTGATGAATACCAAAAATGCGATCAACAAGTCGATCAAGCGTCTGCCAAAAACCCAGCAGGAGATTTTGCGTCTGACCCGTGATGTACAGGTCGGTCAGGAGATCTTCGTCCAGCTGCTCAACAAGCAGCAGGAGCTCAATATCATGAAGGCGGGCACTATCGGCAATGTGCGGATCATCGATGATGCCGCCGTTGAAACCCGTGCCGTCAAGCCGAAGAAACCGCTGATCGTGGTACTGGCGACACTGCTGGGTGGCATGCTGTCGGTGGGGTTGATCCTGGTGCGCGCTGCCTTCCACCGTGGTGTGGAAAGCCCGGAACAGTTGGAAGAGATGGGGCTGTCGGTCTATGCCACCATCCCCTACTCCTCTGAGCAGGCCACCATCGAGCAGCAGCAGAAGAAGCGGCGGCAGGCAATGCCTCTCAACGAAGCCTTGCTGGCTGCGCGAAATCCGGCCGATTTGGCGATGGAGTCACTGCGTAGTCTGCGAACCAGCCTCCATTTCGCCATGATGGAAGCCAAAAACAACATAGTGATGATCTCGGGCCCCGGCCCGGGTCTTGGCAAAACCTTCGTGTCGACCAACTTCGCTGCCACGTTGGCTCTGGGCGGCAAGAAGGTGCTGGTTATCGATGCCGACTTGCGCAAAGGCTATATGCAGAAGGTCATGGGGCAGGAGATGGGCGCCGGTCTGAGTGCCTACCTGGCGGGTCAGACGGAGCTGGCACAGGTTGTGAGTCAGACCGGGTTTGATGGCCTTGATTTTGTCTGTCGTGGGGCTGTGCCACCCAACCCTTCCGAGCTGTTGATGCACCCTCGTTTCAAAGCGCTGCTGGATTGGGCGAGCGAGCACTACGATTTTGTCATCGTTGACTCCCCTCCCATCCTGGCGGTCACCGATGCGGCCATCGTTGGTCAGCATGTGGGGGCATCCTTGCTGGTTGCCCGCTTCGCCAAGACTGCGGTCAAAGAGGTGGAGGTGGCCATTCGCCGCTTTGAGCAAAACGGGGTCGCTATCAAGGGGATCTTGCTCAACGCGGTCGAGAAGAAGGCGAGCAGTTATTACGGTAACTACGGATATTATCAATACAGTTATGGCAGCAAGGAAAAAGCCTGACATGCTGTTTGGATAACCGCAATAGGTGAATGCAGGGTGCGTCTTCATGGCGCACCTTTTTTATGACCACCATAAAATAGTTTTCGAATGCAACCTGTATTTCAGTGCAATAATAGCGTCCCGATGGTATGCTATATTTGCAATTATCTATGTTTACAATGAGTTACTTAACTTTTTGTGAACATGGCAATGCGTTGGTAAAGGGATATATGGTAATAGCATTGTTGTCATGCCATATTTTCTCCGAGCCACAAGTAGACAATAAACAAGGAAAGATGAAATGAAAAAAACCGCCCTGATTCTGGCTGCTGCCATGGCATTCTCTCATGGTGTGATGGCTGCTGAAGAAGCTGCTGCTGCCGCATCCACCGGTTCTGCCGGTGCCGCTGGTGCTGGTGCTGCCAGTGCTGCTGCCATCGGGACTGGCACCATTGTTGCCGTTGGTGTAGGTGCTGCGGTTGTTGCTGGTGTTGCCATTGCAAATGCCAACTCCAACGATGATGCCGGCCGTGGTACCGGAACCACAACCAGTACTCGTTAATATGATATAGGGCTGCTTTGGCAGCCTTATTTTTTTATATGTCACTGTGGTCACTCTATGTCTTTATCGCGCAATCTTGTTTTTCTTGGTTTGTTATCTCTCACCGGTTGTTCAAATACTGCTTCTGTGACGAGCGAAACTATCAAATATGCCGTGTTGGGGGCTGATGATGTGACCGTCAGTGCCGAGCATGTCAATAAACTGCCTTATGCAAGCGCTTATCTGAAAATCGGTGATAACCCGCGGATCTTTGTGGTATTGGCTTATGTCAATGGAGATGAACTCTCCTGGCTGACAGCCGATCGGGTCATGATTATTACCCGCCACGGTAGGGTCATTAAAACTGTCGGTATGGAAAATGACCTGGTCATGAGCGAGAGTGGTTCTGCCGACCCACTGTCGATGGCTGCAACCTCATCTGCCAACTGGAGTGCCTTGTCAGAGTGGGAACAGCGCTATCTCAGCGGTTACCGTCTTGAAGGGAAGATGGTCCGTGCCGGACAGGATGAGCTGGATCTGGTGACGCGCCGAGTTTCAGCTACGCGTTTTGAAGAGACGGTTTCAATGTTCCCGGGGGGGAAATCCTGGACCAACGTTTTCTGGCGAGATCCGGTTAATGGACAGGTAGTAAAAACCCAGCAACATCTCGGCCCTGATCTGCCGGTCATTGAACTCACCATTTTGAAGCCATTCTCGTCATGAAAAAACTGACCCTATCTCTTTTATTGCTGTCCGGTGCTTGCTTCGCGGATACCAGTGTCAGCATTTACTATCAGGGGCGTCTTCAAGATCCCATCACCTTGAGTGAAGGGGCACGCCTTGACGCCTTGCTGAGAAACAAGCTGCTGTCATCACCCATCTATTGGCGCTCTGCCCAGATTACGACACCGGCCCGTCAACATGAGTTTGAGCTCAAGCAAGCGGCGGTGATCCGTGAGTTGGAGAGTCTGGCGAGCATATGGCGTAGCGAAGGTGAGGCTCAACGAGCCTCTTCTGCTACTCGTCTTGCACATCAACTCGAAGGCATCACCGTTACCGGCCGCTTGCCTGTGATAGTTGATCCTGACAATGCCCAGCGCTCCCCGCAGGATAACCCTCGCCTGGAAGGCAACTACCGACTGTTTGTTGCTGCCCGCCAGCCTCAGGTTGCCATGTTTGGCCTGATGGAAGCGCTCCCCACGTTGCCTCTGGTTCCCGGTGCAGGTGTTGATGAATATTGGAAGCGTGATGCGCTGCTGGAGGGGGCCGACTCTGCTCATCTGCTGTTGATCCAGCCAACCGGTGATATTGATATGGTCCCCGTTGCCGTCTGGAACAAGCTTCATCGTGAACCCATGGCGGGGGCTGCACTGCTGGTCGGGTTTGATCCTGACCTGTTGCCCTCTTCATTTGCCGGAATAAATCAGCGGATCGCCGAGATAATTGCAAACAGGGTGCCTCATTAATGATTCCAAAACTTTCATATATAGCCCTGGCCGTCTCGACCGTTTGTGTTGCTGCACCCGGGGCGAATGATCCCTATGGCCCATCGCAAAGTGATTTCGGTGGGGCAGGTCTGCTGCAGATGCCCAGTGCCAGAATGGCCGCAGAAGGCGAGTTCAGTTTCAACTACATGGATAACGAAGAGTATCGACGCTGGTCGATCTCCATGCAGCCCTTTGACTGGTTTGAGGCCACGCTGCGTTATACCGATGTCAGAACTCGCCTGTATAGCCCTTACGAGCAGTTCAGCGGGGATCAGACTTATAAAGACAAGTCGATGGATTTTAAATTCCGACTTTGGCAAGAGTCTGATTACTTACCCCAAGTATCATTGGGCTTCAGAGACTTGATGGGGACAGGCCTGTTCGATAGCGAGTACGTTGTTGCCAGTAAACGTTATGGCCCGTTTGATTTCACCCTTGGAATGGGCTGGGGGAATATGGCCGAGAGCGGCAATATCAAGAACCCCTTCTGTGAATACAAAGAGAGTTGGTGCCAGCGTAATGATGGTTATGCGGGCAATGGCGGCAAATTTGAGGTCGATAGTCTGTTCCACGGCCCGGCGGCCTTGTTTGGCGGTATCGAGTATCAGACGCCATGGCGCCCTTTGCGTCTGAAACTGGAATATGACGGTAATGATTACAGCCGTGAGTATGCAGCCCGTAACAGCAAAGGCGGCTATGGAGCCTTGCCGCATAGCTCACCAGTCAACATAGGTGCCGTGTATCGTATTTTCGATAATATGGATACTCATCTCAGCTATCAGCGTGGCAATACCCTGATGTGGGGTATTACTATGCGGACCAACTTTAATGAGTTGCAGCAGGCCCATCTGGATGAGCCCCGGCCTGAGTATCAACCGGAAAAGAGTCCGGCCCAACTGGATGATGTCGATTGGGCTGCACTCAGTGGGCAGACGAAAAGCAATGCCGGATATCGTGATCTGGTCTGGTATGGCACGGACGATCGTGTTTTTGTCAGCGGTGAGCAGCTGAAGTATCGCAAGCCAGATGAAGCCGAAGATCGAATGTCATTATTGGCCGCGAATGCGTTGCCCGCTTCGGTTCACTCTCTGCATATCGTTGAGCAGAAGAAAGGGCTCGATATCCGTGAGACTGTAGTGGACATGGACTCTGTACGGTTGGCAAACAGTGACCTCCCATTGGGACAAGAGACTACTTATAAGTCGGATGTCATCGCAGCCAATGCACCGTCGGCACCTGTTCGCCATGAAAGTCGCAGCTCGGCGCTGAGTTACAGTGTGGATCCTGTGTTGAACCAGTCTGTTGGGGGGCCGGAGTCTTTCTACATGTATCAGCTTGGTCTCAACTTCAATGGTGATTGGCGGGTGACCGAGAAGAACTGGCTGGGGGGCACAGTATTTGTGAACCTGGCCAATAACTACGACAAGTTCAATTACAAGAATCCACCGCTGGACGGGGATGCTTTGCCCAGGGTGAGAACCTGGATCCGGGAGTATGTCAGCTCCTCCGATGTATTGCTTAACAACCTGCAAGCGACCCATTTCGAGCAGTTCTCACCTGAGTGGTATGGTCAGGCTTATGCCGGTTATCTGGAGATGATGTACGCCGGTGGTGGTGCCGAACTGCTGTATCGTCCTTTTGGTCGTTCATGGGCGATTGCGGCTGATGTGAACTGGGTCAAGCAACGGGATTGGAACAATACCTTGCGGATGGCCGATTACGATGTGGCAACAGGCCATGTGACCGGTTATTGGCAACTGCCCTATGTTGATGATGTGACTGCCCAGCTCTCTATTGGCCGTTATCTGGCAGGGGATGTCGGGGCGACACTGGATCTGTCCAAACGCTTCTCATCCGGCGTTGTGGCAGGGGTGTTTGCAACGCTGACTGATGTGTCTGCTGATGAGTATGGAGAGGGGAGTTTCACTAAAGGTATCTATGTGACGATTCCCTTCGACTTGATGCTGCTTCGCCCGACAACCAGCAAAGGCTCGATTGGCTGGATGCCATTGACCAGAGATGGGGGCCAGATGTTGGCCAGAAAATACAGTCTTTACAGTTTGAGTAGCAACGCGTCATTTCCTGACTAATTAATGCTATAGCTTGAGTAAAGCGCTCTGAATATGGTTGTATGAAACACCATTTTTTCAGAGCGCTTTTTTTATGTCTACATTTCCGTCCACCGGGTCATCAGTGCTATCAGCCCATCGGGAAAAGCGAGTATTTTTTCTCTTCTGGGGGATAAGCATACTTTGGTTGGGACTTGGAATGCATTTTTTCATGCATAACCCGGGTGGGGCAGGTCTCTATCTTCCTTTCAACGCATGGGGATGGATATTTGCTTCTTTGATGATCTGTCTGGGGTTGTGGCATATCACGTCGAAAGGCGAATTGGTATCCAGCAGGCTCTTGCAAGTTTGGGGGGGCGCGATTGTATTGATGCTGCTACCCATGGCGTGGTCTGACGCCACCTTGCGTGATTACGCACTTCCTCGCCTCGGTGGTCTTGTCGGCGGCGGATTATTTCTCTTCTCGCTCTATCAGTTCCGTCTTGCACCGAAGGCGCGTCAACAGCTATTGACGCTTATGCTGGTCGCGATAGCTATCGAAATGACTTTGGGTCTGGTGCAGTATTACCTGCTAACACCGGGCAATTGGCTTGGCTATGACACCAAAGCAAATCGCCCCTATGGCATTTTTCAGCAACCCAATGTGATGGCCAGTTTTATGGCCACCGGTTTGTCTCTGGCTGCTTGGCTAAATACCCTCAACCAACATCGATGGCTGAAGGCACTTCAGGGGTATGTGATCGTTGGTTCAGTGGTATTGCTGATTGTTCTTCAATCCAGAGTTGGGCAACTGGGTGGAATATTGGCTTTGCTGATGATGCTTCCCTGGTTGAAGAGAAACCACGCTTTGAAGGTGACTCTTTCATGTGTCTTATTGGGCGTGCTGTTTGGACTCGCATCTCTGTATGGTGTGGAAGGGGTCAAGCGGGGTCTTTCTGTCTATCAGTCGGGGGGATATCGTACGATTTATTGGTCGTATGCATTGCACCTGCTGTCACAACATCCTTTTACCGGATGGGGATATGGTTCTTTCGAATCTGTATTCCTGCATAACTATATGGCAGACAAGTTATTGAATCCGGCAATGCCACAGATTGAGTACAACCTTGATCATCCTCATAATGAGTTGCTCTATTGGGCTGTTGAAGGGGGTATCTTGCCTGTCATCGGGCTCTTGGTGATGGGGGCCGCTGTGATATGGCGTGTAGCGGGTCAATCCTGGTCGCATGGATTGGCCTTATTGGCATTAGTCGTACCCATTACACTTCATACCCAGGTCGAGTATCCCCTCTATCACTCCATTGCTCACTGGATTTTTTTATTGATGTTGGTCTGGTATATCGATGAAACCTGTGGGGCAGACGCGGCCAGAGGGATAGCCGTATACCGTTACCCCCATAAGTTGTTGTTGCGCTTTCTGGCGGTTTCCATCCCCTTGTTTATCGTACCATTCATGTTGACTGCGCTTCATACTGCCTGGGTCGTAACCAAATACGAACGGGGGGGGTATAAGGAGCCAGCATTGTTGCTGGATATTATTAATCCAATGGCTTGGTTGACGCGGGTTGAGTTTGATGTAAATGCGGTACGATTGATGGTGGGTTTACAGACTCAGAATAAGACCGAACTGGAGGCTTACCTGGCATGGGGGCAAGATTTTGTTCGCCATACACCCAGAGCAAATATCTACGCGAACATGGTTGTTGCATTGAATGCGTTGGGGCGCCCTGACGAGGCTCGTAATTTAAGAGCCGAAGCGCTCCGTTGGTATCCAAAAGAACCATTGCTGATTGAGGCAACCTCTAAACCAATGGTCAGTGGTGTGGATACGTTACCTACTGGAGCAGCCAACTAAGGCTTGGAAAATGGGATATGAGACAATCATAGCGGCTTGTCTCTATGCCGTTATAGCTGTAGGAATGAACCTGTGGTTTCCGTGCAAAAGGTAAGGTAGAGGGGAAACACACCTTTAGTCGCGCGCCTTTTTTATGTTCATTGGACTGTTTTTAACTTGTTGTTTCTAAACGATTTTAATCCATGGTGCGATCGATTGGGTAATATGACGCATGGTCTTAATCTGCTCATGATGCGAGCAGGCATCGTTCTATTTTTTTATGCAGGTACTGCTCAGGAATCGTTTGACGCACTAGTTGTATTTTCTGAAAAATGTTGATGGCAATTACCCTGAACCTCATATTAATAGTTTCAGATGTGTATGTTCGATTTGGTGGTGATATCAAAAGAGATGTCTAGGCGAGATAGGTTTAATGGGTGAAAGCGTGAGTTTGTTGGCAAGTTTATTTTCATATTCTTTCCAAGTATGCCCTGATAGTAAAAATTGCATGTAGTTATGAATTGTCCATGCTATTCTGAAACGGTATCCCTGTAACCGACTTTTTTGTGAGGAAATAATGAACGAGTTTCTGAAAGTTCTGCTGAACATTCGCAGTCTGCGTGCGGCTATTCGTGAGCTGCCGTTTGAGCAACTGCTGGAAGCTAAAGAGAAGTTTGACCTGGTTTACCAAGAGCGCGCCGATTCTGTTGAACAGGAGCGTGCTGAACAGGAAGAGCGTCAGCGCAAGCTGAATGAATTCACCGAAATGCTGCAGCAGGCTGGTATTGATCCTCGCGAGCTGCTGGCAACTGCCACTGCTCCGGCTGCTGCGACTGGCGCTGCCAAGAGCAAGCGTGCTCCGCGTCCGGCTAAATACAAGTACGAAGAAGATGGCCAAGAAAAAACCTGGACCGGTCAAGGCCGTATGCCGAAAGCCATTGCTGCTCAAGTAGCACTGGGTAAAGACCTGAACGATTTCCTGATCTAATTCGTCAGGTTCAGAGATTGAATAATGCCGCCCTTGGGCGGCATTATTTTTTGCCGTTTTACTCGTTGTTATCCAATCCGCCACTTCACCCCACTGTTATCTACATCCTCGCTTGTATCCTTTTTACCGTCGTTTTACTTCACTGTTACTTTGCTCAATATCACTCGTTGTTTGTGATTAATTTTGTCGTGCAGGATTAACTGCGTGATATCGCTATTTGTATACGTCGTGCAGATATGCGCTTCGGATATGTCGCTCATGATTCACGGGGCGCGGCTAGGTAAGAACCGAGCTCTCTGCGGATGGAATATCCGGTAACCGTTATCTCCGGTCAGGGAGCGTGGGGGATAGAGATAGCCGCAAGGTATGGCCGGGATATTCTGGGTCACCGATGCATGTAATAGGCTGCGCTGCCATAACAGCCCCTGATGATGGGCAATGGAGTTCGGTTACCGTGTGGGAGAGGGAATTCTGTGCGGTCGATGATGATGGCATTCCCCACTCTGCCGGCGGAGTGGGGAATGCCCAGGTGAAGCGCTATCGGGGCGTCACGCTATCGCTCCCACCCAGGGCGCGATAGATTTTGGCGGTGGTGGTGAGCTGCTCTTTTTGCTGGGCCAGCAGGCTCTGCTGGGCATCCCATAGCCGGTTCTGCTCATCAAGCCAGGCTTGCACACCGGTCGCACCCGCTTGGAAGCGAGCCTTGGCCAGTCGTTCGGCCTCCTGGGCATAACTCAGCTGTTCCTGCAGATAATCGAGTCGCTGCTGGCCATAGTGGCGGGCAGCCAGATTGTCTTCCACCTCCACCAGTGCGGTGTAGAGCTGTTTGCGAAACTCGGTTTCAGCGATTTGGTAATCCAGCTCTGAGCTTTCGATGGCGAGCTGGGTGCGGTTGTATTCAAGGAAGGGGAGGGCGAGGCTGGCTCCCAGCGTACCGACTGGATTTTGCAGCACCTGCGCCAATCTATCGGATGCGGTGCTGGCACTGCCGGTCAGGGTCAGGCTGGGGTAGAAGCTGGTGCGGATCTCGTCCCCTTTTGCCAGCGTCTTGCGCAGCCGTAATTCGGCCGCTTTGACATCGGGGCGGCGAGCCAGCACATCTGCCGGAATACCCACCGCAAGTTCTGGAATGGTCTGGGTTGCAAGGGAAGCGGGTGCATACTCCAGCGGCCCGCTGCTGCGGCCCAGCAGCAGACGCAGGGCATTGCGAGCCTGCTCCTGCTGCGCCTTGAGGGAGGCCAGCTCGGCCTGTTTTCCTGCCAACAGTTGGCGTGCCTGCGCCAGATCCAGCCGGGTGATGGCGCCTGCCTGGTATTTGGTCTGGGTCAGCTGCTCGGTACGGGTCAGGTTGGCCAGCTGCTGTTCTCCAAGTGCGATGGCAGAGCCGAGATAGCCGAGCTGCCAATACTGCTCCAGGGTATTGCCGATCAGCAGCAGTCGGGTGCTGGCGAGATCCTGCTCGCTTGCTGCCGCTTCCCAGCTTGCCTGATCTCGTACCGAGGCAAGCTTGCCCCACAAATCCACTTCGTAACTGAGGCTCAGAGAGGGGCCCAGACTGTTGGTGCCTTTGCCGGTTTTCAGATCCTTGTTGCCACTGGCTGCGATAGTGCCATTGACCGAGGGGGTGAGGTTGGTATCGGCTTGCTCGGCACCCAGTCGGGCGCTTTTGAGCTTGAGGGCCGCCACACGCATGTCCGGGTTGGCGGCTAGAACCGCCTCGACCAATTTGTCGAGTTGGGGATCATGAAATTCCTGCCACCATTGGCCTGCCTGCGCAGCCAGTTGGGCGCCCTCTGCTTGTTGCCATGTGGGGGCGATCGCCAGTTCGGGTCTTTGATAGGTGCTGTGCTGACTGCAGCCGCTGAGGGCCATAGAGAGAGCCAGCCAGGAGAGTTTGTGCATTGTTATTCCCTCGCCAGTGCGACAACAGGGTCGAGCCGCGCCGCATTGCGTGCCGGCAGGTAACCAAACAGGATCCCGATGAGTGACGAGCAGCCAAAGGCCATCAGGATGGAGAAGAGCGAGAACTGCATCTTGATGGAGTCCACCAACAGTGAAAAGAGCGCGCCAATGCCTAGCGAGAGGCCAACGCCGAAGATCCCCCCCAGCAGGCTCACCATCACAGCCTCAATCAGGAACTGCTGCAAAATATCTGACTGGCGGGCGCCCACGGCAATGCGAATGCCGATCTCGCGGGTGCGTTCGACCACCGACACCAGCATGATGTTCATCACGCCCACCCCGCCAACGATCAGCGAGATCACCGCGATGGCCGAGACCATCAGGGTCATGGTAGCGGTGGTTTTCTCTACCGATTTGATGATGCTGTCGCTGCTGAAGGTGAAGAAATCCTTCACCCCGTGGCGCTTGGTGATCAGCTCGATCACCGCCTGCTCGGCCAGTGCCGGTTGTACCCCGTCTTTGACCCGGATGGTGATCTGGCTGAAGTGGTGCTGCGAGATGAGACGACTCATCACCGCGCTGTAGGGCAGCCAGATATTGACTGACTGGCTGGTGGGGCCGAAGCCGGTCTCCTGCGAAACCACACCGACAATCCGTACCGGCAAGGTGCCGACCAATACCACCTTGCCGACAGGCTCCTCCTTGCCAAGCAGGCTGGTGATACTCTTCTTGTCCACCACGGCGACGGCGGCACGCTGCTGGATATCTTGCCACTCCAGTAAGCGACCACTGACCAGCGTCATCCCCTTTACCTTGAAATAGTCGTTACCGACCCCGGTCACGTTACCGCTGTTGGTCTTGTTGCGGTAGCGCAACTGGCCGGAGCTGCCGATCTCGGGGCTGGCGCCCGCAAGATAGGGTTGCCCCAACAGGGCATCGAGATCCCCCTTGTTGAGGGTCTGGATGCTGGCCATCTTCTCATCGCCCCATCCTTTACCCGGGAAGATTTCGATGGTGTTGGTGCCCATCGCATTGATCTGGTCGATCACCTTGGCGCGCGCCCCTTGCCCCAGCGCCACCACACTCACCACGGCGGCGATGCCGATGATGATGCCGAGCATGGTGAGGAAGGTGCGCATCCGGTGGGCGAGCATGGCATGGATCGCCATCCGTCCCGCTTCCCGATAGCGATCCCAGTCGTGACCCATGGCGCCTTTAGTGGGCACTATTTTTTGAGGGGCAGTGGTTGTGCTTGTGGCGGTGGCTGGAGCCAACACGGCCGTTTGGCAGGGGCCGCTATCTTGTTCAATCCGACCATCCTTGAGAGTGATGATCCGGTCGGCATGGCTGGCCACGTTCATATCGTGGGTGACCAGAATGATGGTGTGGCCCTGAGCGTGCAGCTCCTTGAGGATCGCCATCACCTCCTTGCCGCTCTGGCTATCCAGTGCGCCGGTCGGTTCATCGGCGAGGATCACTTCGCCGCCATTGGCCAGCGCCCGGGCGATGCTGACCCGCTGCTGCTGACCGCCGGAGAGCTGGCCCGGGGTATGGTGGCTGCGATCGGCCAGCCCCAGTCTGCCCAGCAGCTGACGCGCACGTGCCTGGCGATCCGGGCGGCTGGTGCCGGCATAGACGGCGGGGATCTCCACGTTGGCGGCGGCATCGAGGTGGGGCAGCAGGTGGTAGCGCTGAAAGATAAAGCCGAAGTGGTGGCAGCGTAGTCGGGCCAGCGCCAACGCATCCATGGTGGCGGTGTCCTGACCGCGAAACAGGTACTGGCCGCCGCTCGGGCTATCGAGACAACCCAGCAGGTTCATCAGGGTCGACTTGCCGGAGCCGGACGCGCCGACAATGGCGATCATCTCTCCTGCCGTGATGGTGAGGTCAAGAGGGTGGAGCACGGTGACTTCGCTGTCGCCGCTCTGGTAGCGTCGCTCGACCCCTTTCAGCTGGATCAACGGCAGCTGGTTCAGGGGCTCACTCATAGCATCACCGCCATCTCATCATTGTCGGCGGGGGCTCCGTGATTGAGCTGCACCTCCTCCTTCTCATTCAGCCCGCTGATCACCTCAATGCGGATCTCATCCTTCATACCGGTCTTGATATGACGGGTTTCGGTTGTCTCATCGTCCTTGATCACGGTGACTTCATACTCGTTGTCACCCAGCGACTTGCCGAGGGCGGTTTGCGGCACAGTGAGCACCTGCTTGCGCTCGCCGAGCACTATGGTCACCTGGGTGGTCATTGCCACCCGCAGGGTATGGTTGGGATTGGGCACATCGAACAGGGCGTAGTAGTAGACAGCCGCATTGTTGGTGGTGGTGCCTGTGGTGGCCTGATCGTTGATGTTGGTAGGCGCTAACTCCACGGCGCGAAGCGTACCCTGATAGCGGGTATCCGGATCGCCAATGAGGGTGAAGTAGACTGGCATGCCGGCTTTGACCTTGGTGACATCGGCTTCGGAGATCTGCGCCTTGACCGTCATGGTCTCGAGGTTGGCCAGCTTGAGCACGGTCGGCACCGTCTGGCTGGCAGCCAGGGTCTGGCCCTGACGGGTCACAATGCTGATGACGGTGCCATCCATCGGCGCCAGGATCTTGGTGTAGCCCAGCTCGGTCTTGGCCCGATCAACCTTGATCAGGGCATTGTCGATATTGGCCTGGCTGTTTTGCAGTTCGGCGCGGGTGACCGCCAGCAGTGCCTCGGCACTCTCCAGATCGGCCCGTGAGCTCGCTTCCTGCTTGAACATCTGCTGCTGGCGCCGCCAGGCGAGCTCGTTCTGTTTGAGTTGCGCCTGCTTGATCTTGAGCTGGGCGCGGTTGCTGGCAAGTTCCGCCTCGGCCGTCTTGAGGTTGTTCTGGGCAATCAGGGGATCGATCTCGGCCAGCAGGTCTCCCTGCTTGACCTGATCACCGGCCTCGACGGCCAGCTTGGTAACCTGACCGGAGACCTGGGCCCCCACATCCACCTGCTCTACGGCCTGCAGCACACCACTGGCCAGCACGGTCTGGGCAATATCCTCGCGGGTCACTTGAGCGGTTAGCATCGCCTTGGGTGGTTGACTTGGCCAGAGCAGCCAGCCGAGGAGTACCACGGCGATCAGCATGGTGATGGCCAGGGTTCTCTGCTTGGGGGTTATGTTCATCGATCACCTGAATGGAAACGGAAAAGGTTGTGCGCGGCGATTATCCTGCAGCAAAGCCCTGATAAATAACAGCCGCAAATATGTAAGCAAAGTTATGGCGTTAACTGTCAATAAGCCGTGAAAGGAGTAAGCGAGAGACCGCAGTGGTGAGCAAGATGGTCAGCAAGAGGGGGGGGGAGTGCGACTGGTGGTGGCGATGAAAAAGCCCTGCGCAGAGGCAGGGCTTTGGAATAGGTGATGGCGAGGGAGGATCAGGCCTTGGCCAGCAGATCCATCACCCAGGGCAGACCCTGCTTCTTGCGGCTGACAAAGCCCGGGTGGTAGCTGGACTCGGCCGGTACTTTGGCGTGCTCGGTAAAGTAGATACGGCTGGCTGCGGCCGTCAGGTCAGTCACCATCAGCGCGAAGAAGTCGAGCCCTTCGCTCTCCACGCGCAGGGCCATCTCCTGCTGCAGGGTTTCGATCTGGTCGGCAAGCTGTTGTTCGCTGCCCACTTCAATCTGGCTCATGATGAAGTTCAGACCTTCGGCTTGGAATGCCTTCTCATCCTGCTGCAGCAGTTGAGCCGGAGTCAGGCCGCTCAGGTCGGTTTTCGCCATCAGCAGCTGTTGGCCGAATTCGGCCAGCGATACTTCGGCCAGCGGTGCCAGACGCTCACAGGCGATCTTGTCCTGTTCGGTGGTGGTCGGCGAGGTGAGACAGAGGGTGTCGCTCATGATGGCGCCCAGCATCAGGCGAGCCTGGCTGCGGGTCACGGTGCCTTGCTGGCTCAGCAGATCGAAGGCGATGGTGCAGGTGCAGCCGACGGCACGGATCCAGGCATCCAGCGGAGATTGGGTGACCAGAGTGCCGAGACGGTGGTGATCCACCAGGCCCAGTACATTGGCTTGTGCCAGTGTGGCAGGGCCCTGTTCCAGATCACTGAAATCCACCAGCCAGACATCTTCACCGGTCAGATCTTTGGTCAGCAACTCGGGTTCGCTGACGCCAGCCTGCTCCAGAATAAAACGGGTTTCGGTGCGCAGGTCACCCAGACGCCATGGGGTGGCCTGACGGCCCTGGCCATTGAGCCAGTCGGTGATAACCAGCGCACTGCAGATACTGTCGCTATCAGGATTCTTGTGACCAAAAACGTGGATCATAGACAAAGCCTCACAATTGGATACCCATAAAGGGGGGCAACACTATGCGAAATCCGCTACATGAAGGCAACCGGATCCACGCCCATGTTGCTGCCAGCTTCGCCTAACTCGCCATTTTATTGATCTGGGTCGGTAATCCTGACGCGAGTTCAGTTATCACAGTTGGCTATTGGCTATTGGCTATTGGCTATTGGCTATTGGCTATTGGCTATTGCTAACTGTGCAGGCTATGGCACTCGTCCGTGCCTGCGCAGTCAGCATGTTCTGTCAGCGTTATCAGTCGCCATCGCTGCAAGTGGGCTTTATTGCCTGATTCAGCGACGCAGCAGCTCGCGGGCATTGGCCAAGGTGTTGTCGGTGATCTGGTCGCCACCGAGCAGGCGTGCCAGCTCGTTGAGACGGGCTGTCTCATCAAGGGCACTCATTTGGGTTTCGGTGGTTTTGCCATCGGTATGCTTGCTCACCACCATATGCTGGTGGCCGTTGCCTGCCACCTGAGGCAAGTGAGTGACCACCATCACCTGAGTGGACTCCCCGAGCTGGCGCAGCAGGCGACCTACCACTGCGGCGGTCGGGCCGCTGATCCCCACATCCACTTCGTCGAAAATCAGGGTTGGGGTGGAGATCTTGCGAGCACTGATCACCACGATGGCGAGGCTGATACGTGACAGTTCACCGCCGGAGGCCACCTTGCCAAGCGGCTGGATCGGTTGGCCCGGGTTGGTGGTGACCATAAATTCCACCCGATCTATACCCAGCGGAGAGAGGCTGCTCTGGGCATCGGGACGCACCTCGATGGCAAAGCGGCCATCGGGCATCGCCAGTTCGTGCATGCTGCTGGTTACCTTGGCGCCCAACTCCTGGGCGTAACGCTGACGGCTCTGGCTCAGGGCCTCGGCGGCCTGGACAAAAGCCTGACGGGCCTCGGCCAGTTCATCTTCCATCCCCTCTAACCGCTCTTCGTCAGAGTTGAGGCGAGCGAGATCAGAGGCCAGCTCCTGATGGTACTGAGCCAGATCTGCCGGTTTGACATGGTGCTTGCGGGCCAGATTGATCGCCTTGGAGAGGCGGGCCTCCAGCTCGTTAAAACGCTCGGGATCCAGCTCCAGCCGATCGAGGTAGCTGCGCAGTTCGCTGTGGCTCTCCTGCACCCCGATCAGCGCTTCGTTCAGCATCTCCAGTACCGGAGTGAGGCGGCTGTCCATGCTGACCAGCCCCTCGGCCCGATCGACGGCCGATTGCAGCAGCCCTGCGATAGTGGTCTCTTCGTTGTCATAGAGCAGATCGAGGCAAGCCCCGCACTCTTGCATCAGTTCTGTGCCGTTGGCCAGACGCTGGTGCTCCTCCTCTATCTCTTCGAACTCCCCCGGCTGCAGGGCAAATTCGTCCAGCTCCTGCACCTGATACTCGATAAGCTGGCGGCGGGCCTCCCGCTGCTGCTGCTCGGCCTTGAGCCGGTTCAGCTCGTTTTGCAGTTGGCGCCACTGCTGATAGTGCTGGCGCACCTCGTCGAGCAGCAGATGGTGGCCGGCGTAGCCGTCGAGCAGGGCGAGCTGGTAGTCGGGTTTGAGCAGCATCTGGTGGGCATGCTGACCGTGCACGTTGACCAGCAGCTGACCCAGATTCTTGAGCTGGGTGAGGGGGACGGGCACGCCGTTGATATAGCTGCGTGAGCGGCCCTCGGCGGAGATAACTCGCCGCACGATACACTCACCTTCATTTTCCAGCTCGTTGGTGGCGAGCCAGGCGCGGGCGGCCGGGTTGTTGTCCAGCAGGAAGCGGGCGCTGACCTCGCTTTTGTCGCTATCGGGTCGCACCATGCCGGCTTCGGCCCGCTCTCCGAGGCAGAGACCGAGGGCGTCGATGGCGATGGATTTACCGGCACCGGTCTCACCTGTGATGCAGGTCATGCCCGGTTGCAGATCGAGTTCGAGAAACTTGACGATGGCGAAGTTGTTGACGGTCAGCTGGGTCAGCATGGTCTCATCCTGTATAGGTCAACATTACTGTGTATGCATCCAGTATATACTGGTCTTATATACAGTAAAGAGGGCACCGTCATTTTTAACAAAGGAAAGCCGCGCCAGTGCGGTATGGCTATGAGAATGCGGTACTGACCATTGGCACGCGGTACGGATATGAGAGTGCAGGGGCGGTTGCTACGAAAGAAAAGAGAAGGGCGCCAATTCAGGCACCCTCTGTGGCAATGTTGCTGTCGGTCAGCGCCGATTAAAACAGCTTGCTACCCCAGCCGAGTTTGTTGCGCAGCACGTGGAAGTAGCTGTAGTCGAGGGGATGCACCAGATGAAGCTGATGGTGGCTCTTCTTGATTAGTATCTCGTCCCCCGGGTGGACCGCCAGGGTCACCTGACCGTCACAGCTGACCTGCATGGCATCGTCCTGATTATCCGGCGAGACCAGCAGCCGTACTTCGCTGTCGGCATCGAGCACGATGGGACGGCTGCTCAGGGTGTGCGGGAACATGGGCACCAGCGTGATGGCGTTGAGCTTGGGAGTGAGGATGGCCCCACCTGCCGACAGGGAGTAGGCAGTTGAGCCGGTCGGAGTGGCGACTATGATGCCGTCCGAGCGCTGGCTATACATAAAGCTGCCATCGATATAGACCTCGAACTCGATCATGTGGGCGATCTTGCCCGGGTGCAGCACAGCCTCGTTGACCGCCAGATTGCTCGACTTGCGCTCGCCGTGGCGATAGACCGAGGCTTCCAGCAGGAAGCGGTGTTCGCTCTTGTAGTGACCGGAGAGCACCTGCTCCAGCGGCAGCAGATAATCCTGCGGCGAGAGGTCGGTCAGAAAACCGAGGTTGCCCCGGTTGACCCCGATCACCGCCACATCGAAGCGCGACAGCACCCGCGCCGCCCCCAGCATGTTGCCGTCACCGCCGACCACGATGGCGAGATCGGCCTGCTGGCCCAGTTGCACCAGATCCATCACGTTTTCATCGAGGATGCTCAGGGTCTGGGCGACCCGGCTCTCCACCAGAACCCGAAAGCCGCGGGCGGTCAGGTATTGATGCAGGCCGGTCAGCGTCTGGTTGGCCCCCTCATGGTGGGGTTTGCCAATCAGGGCGATGGTTTTGAACGGAGAATCCATAGTCAGTCAGATCTGGGATGGGTATTGCGGGCCAGTATACAGTGCTTTGCTCCGCTTGTGACGCTCTCCCGTGTGACGGTGCTGGCTATCCCCTTGAGGCTACTGGTTAAACGGTGAGCAGTAACCCGGATAAACCGACGGTTGCGGCTATTCAGCAACCCTGATTGCCCTTTACCCCTTGAAAGCCGGGGATGCATCCCCATAATAGCGCCAACATAGTCGGTCTGTTGTCGTCCGGTCGCTCAACCAGACGTCAGGGCCCTCATAAGTAACCCCGGAATTGGAGATGTCATGAACCACGAAGAGCAAAAGGTTGAAGCGATGGAGCAAGTGGAAGCCCAGCCAGTCGAGCCGACCGATGTAGACAGTGAAGTGACAGCCGAGCAGGCCCGTATTGCCGAACTGGAAGCGCAGTTGGAAACCGCCATCCAAAAAGCGGCGGAAGAGCGTGAACGCGCCCTGCGTACCGCCGCCGAGATGGAAAACCTGCGCCGTCGTACCGAGCTGGATGTGGAGAAGGCGCACAAGTTCGCTCTGGAGAAGTTCGCCAATGAACTGCTGCCGGTGCTGGACAACCTTGAGCGTGCCATCGAACTGGCCGACAAGGAGAACGAAGCCCTCAAGCCGATGATCGAAGGTGTCGAGCTGACCCTGAAATCCATGCAGAGCGGCGTGGCCAAGTTTGGTCTGGTGGCGCTCGACCCGATCAACCAGCCGTTTGACCCCAACGCCCATCAGGCGATGAGCATGGTGCCGAGTGCCGATGTGGCGCCGAACACCGTCATTGCAGTGATGCAGAAGGGCTATGACCTCAACGGTCGGGTGATCCGTCCGGCCATGGTGATGATCGCCAAAGCGGTCGACTGATTGGCTGTGGGTGCCCGAGCCCGCCCTGTGGCGGGCTTTTTGTTTCGTAGTGCAGCACCTGTTCATCTTGCCCGGTTTTACGGCTCAACGTGACCGCGCAACCATGACAAAGGGTGTGGTTTTTTAGGGTTGGGGCTTGAAGCTGCGTCTGGCGACCCCATATAGGTAGCAAGGCCGCGGCGGCACAAAAAATTTGATGCCGGGAGCTTGAAAGCCAGATTGGCAGCCCCCACCTAGCCGTTAACGCATTAAGGCGAGTTCCTCGCCAGTTTATTCAAAGTATTTGGAGATTCGTCAAATGGGTAAAATCATCGGTATTGACCTGGGTACTACCAACTCCTGCGTCGCTATTCTGGACGGCGACACTGCTCGCGTGATCGAGAACGCAGAAGGCGATCGTACTACTCCGTCCATCATTGCCTATGCCGATGATGGCGAGATCCTGGTTGGTCAGCCGGCCAAGCGTCAGGCCATCACCAACCCGAAAAACACCCTGTTCGCCATCAAGCGTCTGATCGGTCGTCGTTTTGAAGATGAAGAAGTGCAGCGTGACCTGAAAATCATGCCGTACGCCATCGCCAAAGCTGACAACGGCGACGCCTGGGTTGAAGTGAAGGGCAAGAAAATGGCACCGCCGCAGATCTCTGCCGAAGTGCTGAAGAAGATGAAGAAGACCGCTGAAGACTACCTGGGCGAGCCGGTAACCGAAGCCGTTATCACTGTTCCGGCCTACTTCAACGATGCCCAGCGTCAGGCTACCAAGGATGCCGGTCGCATCGCCGGTCTGGATGTAAAACGCATCATCAACGAGCCGACTGCAGCAGCTTTCGCTTACGGCGTGAACAAGGTCAAGGGCGAGCGCAAGGTTGCCGTCTATGACCTGGGTGGCGGTACTTTCGATATCTCCATCATCGAGATCGACGAAGTTGAAGGCGAAACCACCTTCGAAGTACTGGCGACCAACGGTAACACCCACTTGGGTGGTGAAGACTTCGACAACCGCGTCATCAACTATCTGGTAGACGAGTTCAAGCGTGAGCAGGGCATCGACCTGCGTAACGACCAGCTGGCTCTGCAGCGTCTGAAAGATGCCGCCGAGAAAGCCAAGATCGAGCTCTCTTCTGCCCAGCAGACCGACGTAAACCTGCCGTACATCACTGCAGATGCCACCGGTCCGAAGCACATGAACATCAAGGTGACCCGCGCCAAGCTGGAATCCCTGGTAGAAGACATGGTGAAAGACTCTCTGGAGCCGGTTCGTGTCGCCCTGAAAGACTCCGGTCTGGCAGTTGGCGAGATCGACGACGTGATTCTGGTTGGTGGTCAGACCCGTATGCCGCTGGTTCAGAAGACCGTTGCCGAGTTCTTTGGCAAAGAGCCGCGTAAAGACGTTAACCCGGACGAAGCCGTGGCCATGGGTGCTGCCATCCAGGGTGCCGTACTGTCCGGTGACAAGACCGACGTACTGCTGCTGGACGTTACCCCGCTCTCTCTGGGTATCGAAACCATGGGTAGCGTGATGACTGCGCTGATCGAGAAGAACACCACTATCCCGACCAAGAAGTCCCAGGTGTTCTCCACTGCCGAAGACAACCAGTCTGCCGTGACCATTCACGTGCTGCAGGGTGAGCGCAAGCGCGCCAGCGACAACAAGTCTCTGGGCCAGTTCAACTTGGAAGGCATCCGTCCGGCACCGCGCGGTCTGCCGCAGATCGAAGTGACCTTCGACATCGATGCCAACGGTATCCTGCACGTCTCTGCGAAAGACAAAGAGACCAACAAAGAGCAGAAGATCACCATCCAGGCCTCCTCTGGTCTGTCTGATGACGAGATCGAGCGCATGGTACGCGAAGCCGAAGCCAACGCGGCCGAGGACAAGAAGTTTGAAGAGCTGGTACAGGCTCGCAACCAGGCTGATGGTCTGGTCCACTCCGTACGCAAGCAGATCACCGAAGCCGGTGAAGCCCTGCCTGCCGACGACAAGACCAAGATCGAAGCTGCTCTGAGCGAGCTGGAAGTTGCCATCAAGGGTGACGACAAGGCTGCTATCGAAGCCAAACAGCAGGCTCTGCTGGAAGCGTCCCAGAAGCTGATGGAGATTGCCCAGCAGCAGGCTCAGGCCCAGGGTGCAGCCGGTGCTGATGCCGGTCAGTCCTCCTCTTCTGCCAAGGCTGACGACGACGTAGTCGACGCCGAGTTCGAAGAAGTGAAAGACGACAAGAAGTAAGCCCTACCCAGATGGGCGGAGTCCGCTTCGCCCATCGGCTTGGTCAATGAATTCACGGGCGTTGGGTAACCAACGCCCGTCTGCGTAACCACAGGATGAGTATGTCGAAGCGCGATTTCTACGAAGTACTGGGTGTGGCGAAAGATGCCGACGATCGCGAGATCAAGAAGGCGTACAAGCGCCTGGCCATGAAGTATCACCCGGATCGTAACCAGGGTGATGCCGCATCCGAAGAGAAGTTCAAAGAGGTCAAGGAAGCCTACGAGGTCCTGACCGATGCCAACCTGCGTGCCCGTTACGACCAGTACGGCCATGCCGGTGTCGACCCGAGCCAGGGTGGCGGTGGCCACGGTGGCTTTGGCGGCGGTGCCGACTTCGCCGACATGTTTGGTGACGTATTCGGTGACATCTTCGGCGGTGGCCGTGGTGGTGCTCGTCGTGGCCCGGCCCGTGGCTCCGACCTGCGTTACACCATGGAGCTGACGCTGGAAGAGGCGGTACGCGGGGTCTCCAAGGAGATCAAGGTGCCGACTCTGGTTCACTGCGAAGTCTGTAACGGCTCCGGTGCCCACACCGGCAGCAGTGCCCAGACCTGCCCGACCTGCCACGGCTCCGGCCAGGTGCAGATGCGTCAGGGCTTCTTTGCGGTGCAGCAGGCGTGTCCGCACTGTCACGGTCGCGGCAAGATCATCAAGGATCCGTGCCGCAAGTGTCACGGTGAAGGTCGCTACCAGCGCACCAAGACCCTGTCGGTGAAAATTCCGGCGGGCGTCGATACCGGCGATCGCATCCGTCTCTCCGGCGAAGGGGAGGCAGGGGAGGCAGGGGCTCCGGCAGGGGATCTCTACGTACAGGTGCACGTCAAAGAGCACGAGATCTTCGTGCGTGACGGCAACAACCTCTACTGCGAAGTGCCCATCAGCTTCACCGCAGCTGCGCTGGGTGGCGAGATTGAAGTGCCGACCCTGGATGGCCGCGTCAAGCTCAAGGTCACTCCGGAGACCCAGACCGGCAAGATGTTCCGCATGCGCGGCAAGGGCGTCAAGTCCGTGCGCTCCGGTCAGGTAGGGGATCTGATGTGCAAGGTGGTGATCGAGACGCCGGTCAACCTCACCGAGCAGCAGAAAGAGCTGTTGCGCCAGCTGGACGAGTCGTTCAGCGGTGCCGCTGCCAAGACCCACAAGCCGAAATCGGAAGGCTTCTTCGAAGGGGTGAAACGCTTCTTCGACGATCTGACCAGCTGATTTCAGCGACCCGAATAAACAGAGCCGGCCTTGTGCCGGCTCTTTTTTTGCCCGCCGTTTAGCCAGGATCCGCCCTATTGAGTGGATCCTGATGAGGGATCCTCCTCACAACTCCCGCCAATTCCTGCTGTACAAATGTTATCCCGCTCACACTGTTGCTGAAACGGTTTAGTTGTCATATTGAGTTAGCTAAATTGGTTTAGCTATGCTCTGGCTGTCGATAACAACAGCGCCCGTCCGGGCCACAGATGACAGGTGAGGAAGATGATGATGTTCAAGAGCAAGTTGGCGCTGGCGGTAGCGCTGGGATTGGGGATGAGCAGCCCGCTGTGGGCGGCGCAGGCGAGTATTGCAGGTGAGAGTGTCGAGGCCAGATTGGCGGCGCTGGAGGCGCGGGTACAGGCAGCCGAAGCGAGAGCCGAGGCGGCAGAGAGCCGTGCCAGTCAGGCGGAAGTGAAGGCGAGTGCGGCCAGCGAGCAGGCGCAGGTGGCCGACAACCGCAGCCAGCAGGTGGATGAAAAGACCGCTGGTGCCCAGGGCTTCGAGTTTCACGGCTACGCCCGCTCGGGCCTGTTGGTCAACAGCAATGGCAATGGTGGGCGCGGCGGCCCCTACATCACGCCAGCCGGTTCGGTGGGTGGGGCCGTCGGTCGCCTTGGCAACGAGGATGACACCTACATGGAGGCCAACCTGCTGAAAACCCAGACCTTCGAGGATGGCAGCTGGGCCCGCTACAAGCTGATGCTGGCAGACGGGGTGGAGACCAGCAACGACTGGACCGCCAGCGATTCGAGCCTCAATACCCGTCAGGTGTTTGCCGAGATCGGCAATCTGGCGAGCTTCGACGGCCCCTTCAAGAATGCGGTGCTGTGGGCGGGTAAGCGCTTTGATCGGGACAACTTTGACATCCACTGGCTCGATTCCGACGTGGTGTTCCTGGCCGGTACCGGCGGCGGTGTCTACGACGTGCAGCTGGCCGATAGCTGGAAGGCCAATTTCTCCCTCTATGGCCGCGATTACGGCGACATCAGCGCCAGCGGTCTTTCCGATATCGAGAGCTACATCCTCACCATGAACAACCGCGTCGGCAACTGGCAGTGGATGGTGAACGGTCTCTCGGCCAAGGACAATGACGCCCGCATCAATGACAAGGGGACGGGCAGCAAGGCGGCGGACAAGGGGGCACACACCCTGCTGGCCTACCACGGCGAGAGCTTCTTTGGCCTCAACCCCGGTTTTGCCAAGGCGGCGGTGTTGTATGGTCATGGGCTGGGGGCCGAGGTCAAGGGGCTGGGCTCTGACAGCGAGCTGTTGCCGGACGCCGATGCGGTGCGGGTCGCCGTGTTTGGCGCCACCGATCTCAACTCGCGCTGGCGTTTTGCCCCGGCCCTGCTGGCCGAGCAGAGTCAGGATCGCTACGTGAAAGGGGATGAGTACCGCTGGCTTACCTTCAATACCCGGGTGGCGCAGGTGCTGAGCCAGAACGTCGAGCTGGTCTACGAGGCGGCCTGGCAGTACATGGATCTCGATCCCAAGGGTTACAAGGGACGCCAGGCGGTGAACGGCAACTTCACCAAGCTCACCTTCGCCCCCACCTTCAAGGCGCAGACCGCCGGCTTCTTCGAGCGGCCCGAACTGCGGGTGTTCGCCAGCTGGATGGACTGGTCCTCCGAGCTCGACAATTACGCCAGCGACGATGCCATGGGCCAGAGCAACTTCACCGCCGGTGGCGAGTGGAACTTTGGCGTACAGATGGAAACCTGGTTCTAGTTCGTTATCCCGATCACAAAAATGGCAGCCGGTGCCGAGATCTGTTGGTTGGCTAAAACGGTTTAGCTGATAATGCCAGCCAACAGAACAGAGTTCGGGTTTGACCGTGGATCCGATGCAGCAGTGGAGTAGCAAGGTGACGAATCGTGTGTGGGTAATGGGGGATGCGGTGGTGGACTTGATCCCGGAAGGGGCGTTGCACTACCTCAAGTGTCCGGGTGGCGCACCCGCCAATGTGGCGGTTGGCGTGGCACGGCTGGGTGGCGATGCGGCCTTTATCGGCCGGGTCGGTGCTGACCCGTTCGGCCGCTTTATGGCCGACACCCTGAGCGGGGAGGGGGTGGATATCGGTGCACTGTGGCTCGATCCTGACCATCGCACCTCTACCGTGCTGGTAGAACTGGATGACGAGGGGGAGCGCAGCTTCACCTTTATGGTGCGCCCCAGTGCCGACCAGTTCCTCACCCCGGATGAGTTGCCCCGCTTCGATGCCGATCAGTGGTTGCTCACCTGCTCCATCGCGCTCGCCAACGAGCCGGTGCGCACCAGTTGCCTGCAGGCCATGGCGGCCATCAAGACGGCAGGCGGGCGAGTCTGCTTCGACCCCAACCTGCGCCCCGAGGTGTGGGGCAACCCCGCCGAGATGCTGCCGCTGGTGCGTCAGGCAATTACACAGGCGGATGTGGTCAAGCTCTCCATCGAGGAGCTGCAACTGCTGAGTGGCGAGGATGAACTGGTCGCTGGGCTCGCCACTCTCTCTGGCCCGGCGCTGGTGCTGGTGACCAGAGGGGCGGCCGGGGTGGTGGCTCGCCTTGATGGCGAGTTGCTGGAGTGGGGGGGGCAGAAAGTGACGCCCATCGACACCACGGGGGCGGGGGATGCCTTCGTCGCCGGTCTGCTGGCGGCGCTGGCCGGGCGCTCGTCGCTGCCGACTCTGGCCGAGCTACCCGCCATCCTGGCTCAGGCCCACGGCTGCGGGGCGCTCGCCACCACCGCCAAGGGGGCGATGACGGCGCTGCCGACCCGCTCAGAACTGGATGCCTTTTTGCGATCAGGCGCAAGCGGCTGTTGAGCTGCGGCTAGAAGCCCGGCTCGACAGCCCCTACTCTCATGTGACAAGGGCCCGCCAGCGTGGCGGGTCATAAGAGGAAGAATATGAATATCAGTGCGATAGCCAAGGATCTGGTGCCCCTGCTCGGGGGCAAGGAGAACATCGTCAGCGCTGCCCACTGCGCCACCCGGCTGCGGTTGGTACTGGCCGATGACAGCAAGGTAAACAAGGCCGCCATCGACAAGCTGGAGGGGGTCAAGGGGTGCTTTAGCAACGCGGGCCAAATTCAGGTGATCTTTGGCACCGGTCTGGTCAACAAGGTCTATGCGGAGTTTGTGGCGCTGACCGGTACCGGCACCGCCAGCAAGGCTGAGCTGACCGACATGGCGGCGGCCAAGCTCAACGTGGCCCAGCGGTTGGCGCGAACCCTCTCCAACATCTTCGTGCCGATCATTCCGGCCATCGTCGCCTCGGGCCTGCTGATGGGGCTGCTCGGCATGGTGCGCACCTACGGCTGGGCCAATGCCGACAGCGCTCTGTTTGTGATGCTCGACATGTTCAGCTCGGCGGCCTTTATCATATTGCCGATCCTCATCGGCTTTACGGCAGCACGTGAGTTTGGCGGCAATCCGTACCTCGGGGCGACCCTTGGCGGCATTCTCACCCACCCGGCGTTGACCAACGCCTGGGGCGTTGCCGGTGGTTTCAAGACCATGGACTTTTTCGGGCTCGATGTCGCCATGATCGGCTATCAGGGCACCGTCTTCCCGGTGCTCTTGGCAGTCTGGTTTATGTCCCATCTGGAGAAACAGCTGCGCAAGCGCATTCCGGATGCGCTGGATCTGATCCTCACCCCGTTTTTGACCGTCATCATCACCGGTTTCGTGGCACTGCTCTTTATCGGCCCGGCGGGGCGGGTGCTGGGGGATGGCATCTCGTTCGGTCTGAGCGCCCTCTATGAGCAGGCAGGCTGGCTGGCGGGGCTGGTGTTTGGCGGCACTTACTCGCTTATCGTCATCACCGGCATCCACCACAGCTTCCACGCCATCGAGGCGGGGCTGCTGGCCAATCCGCAAATTGGCGTCAACTTCCTGCTGCCCATCTGGGCCATGGCCAACGTGGCACAGGGTGGGGCTTGCCTCGCGGTCTACTTCAAGACTCGCGACGTGAAGATCAAGGCCATTACCGTGCCGGCGGCCATGTCCTGCCTGCTGGGTATCACGGAAGCGGCGATCTTCGGGGTGAACCTGCGTTACATCAAACCCTTCCTCGCCGGTCTGTTTGGCGGGGCCTGCGGCGGCGCCTACGTGGTGGCGGCCAAGGTGGGGATGACGGCGGTGGGGCTGACCGGTATTCCCGGCATGGCCATCGTCCAGCCCATGAGCCTTATTCACTACATCATCGGGCTGGTGATCGCCTTTGGTGCCGCCTTCGCAGCTTCCTACCTGCTCAAGTACAAGGTGGAGTGATGAAGGAAAGCGATCTTCTCAACCAGATTGTCCGGTCGTTGCTGGCCGGACAGCTCAAGGCGGCGGCCGATCCCCATCGGCCCCGCTGGCATCTGGCAGCCCCGGTGGGGCTGCTCAACGATCCCAACGGTTTTATCGAGCATGACGGGCGCTACCACCTCTTCTACCAGTGGAATCCGCTGGGCTGCGAGCACCGCAACAAGGGCTGGGGCCATGTCACCTCCACCGATCTGCTGCACTGGCAGCACGAGCCGCTGGCGCTGTTGCCCACCGAAGCCTATGAGAGCCACGGCTGCTATTCGGGCTCTGCGGTGAGCGACGAGCAGGGGCGTCTGACCCTTATCTACACCGGCAATGTCAAATACCCGGATGGCAGCCGCACCGCCTATCAGTGTCTGGCCCGGGCCGACGGTGAGGGTGGTTTTGCCAAGCTGGGGCCTGTGCTGGATCTGCCCGAAGGCTACAGCGGCCACGTGCGCGACCCCAAGGTGTGGCACGACGGTCGGCAGTGGCTGATGGTGCTGGGTGCTCGCACCCTGGATGACAAGGGGGAAGTGCTGCTCTATCGCGGCGAGACCCTGCAGAGCTGGCAGCGGGTGGGCCCCATCGCCGGTAGCGGGCGAGGGGGGCTGGGTGAGTTTGGCTATATGTGGGAGTGCCCGGATCTCTTCCCGCTGGGGGCGCGCCATGTGCTGATCAGCTGCCCGCAGGGGATTGCCCCGGCGGGCGAGGATTATCGCAACCTCTACCAGTGCGGCTGGCTGGCGGGCAACTTCGACGGCGAGCACTTCGAGCACGGGGCTTTCCACGAGCTGGATCGGGGCTTCGAGTTCTATGCGCCGCAAACTACCCTGGACAGTCAGGGGCGCCGCCTCTTGTTTGGCTGGCTGGGGCTGCCGGAGGAGAACGAGATGAGCCAACCTACTGTCGCTCACGGCTGGATCCACCAGATGAGCTGCCCGCGGGAGCTGTTCTGGCAGGATGAGTGGCTCTGCCAGCGACCGGTGGCGGAGCTGGCGGCATTGAAGGGAGAGCTGACCCGCTTCGAGGGGACGCGTGGCGAGTTTCCGGGGTTGGCCATCGACTCGGCCTGGCTCGATCTGGATCTCTGCGGCGAGGGGAGCCTCTGGTTCGGCGCCGTGGCCGAGCTGGTGTGGCAGCCGGGGCGCATCACCTTGCGGCGCCAGAACTGGCAGAGCGGAGCGTGGGAGACCCGCAGCAGCCCATGGGCTGGCGGGCGGATCACCGTCCTGTGCGATCGCTCCAGTCTGGAGTGTTTCATCGATGAGGGGCGACACAGTCTGTCGGCGCGCTACTTCCCCGGGGACAAGCCGCAACTTTCATCAGGTAACGGCGATGATGGCTGCAAAATTTGCCTCAATCACTGGCCGCTGTCGGCGTGCCTAGTACAATAGCCCGGTTCTAGTCAGCCGGGAGGCCAGGTGGAGAAGAAGAAACGGATCACGATTGCCCAGATCGCCGAACTGGCGGGGGTGTCCAAGGCGACCGCCAGTCTGGTGCTCAACGGGAAGAGTGCGGAGTACCGGATTGCCGACGATACCCGCAAGCGCATTCAGGCGGTGGCGGAGGAGTGTCACTACCTGCCGAGCTTTCATGCCCGCTCCCTGCGCGAGACCCGCAGCTACACCTGGGGGCTGGTGATCCCCGATCTCACCAACTTCGGTTTTGCCCGCATCGCCCGCGCCCTCGAGGCCCACTGCCGGGAGGCGGGTATCCAGCTGCTGATCGCCTGCTCCGAGGATGATCCCGCCCTTGAGCAGCGGGTGGTGGACAACCTTATCAGCCGTCAGGTGGATGGGCTGATTGTCGCCTCCAGCGGCCACAGCGATGACATCTATGCCCGCATTCACGACCGCCTGCCGGTGGTGCAGCTCGACCGCCATATTGGCGAGTCGCGCCTGCCCATGGTGATCTCCGATGCCTGCAAGGCCACCGCCGAGCTGGTGCGGGACATGGCCAGCGAGTGCGGCGAGGAGATCTACTACTTCGGCGGCCTGCTGGATCTCTCCCCCAGTCGTCACCGGCTGGCGGGCTATGAGCTGGGGCTCCATCGCGCCGGTTTTGAAGCCGATGTAGCCCGGGTGCGTCATCGCGACTACCAGCCGAGCTCCGGTTATCAGCTGATGGCCGAGCTGGTGGCCGAGCTGGGAGCGCCTCCCAGGGGGCTCTTTACCGCCTCTTTTACACTGCTGGAAGGGGTACTGCGCTACCTCAACGAGGCGGGGCTGATGGAGACAGGGATGCGCCTGTGTACCTTCGATGATCATGACCTGCTCGACTGCATTCCCATGCGCATCGACTCGGTGGCGCAGGATTGTCCGGCGCTGGCCCTCGCCGCTTTCGAGCTGATGCAGCAACTGATTGCGGGCAATCCTCCGGCTCAGACCGCTCAGGTGATTACCCCCAGGGTGCGCTGGCGCAGTCGCCGCTAGCCACGCCGTGTCACCCATCCCATATGAGAAAGCCCCGCCATTGCTGGCGGGGCTTTTTGCTGTGGGCGGGTGGCTCGTTCCTCTGACCGGCAGCTCAGTCGGTGGTACTGGTGCGCCAGAACACCTGCTTGATATGGGGGTGGATGCCGAGTTTCACCATCAGGGCATCCAGCTCGTCGCCATCGATGGAGGTAGCCAGCAGCACCGCAGAGATCTCCAGATCCCCCGCGCCAAACGGCTCGATATCGAGTTCGCTCAAGGGGTAGTTGGCCTGCTCCAGCATCTCCTCGAGCCAGTGCAGCACCTCTTTTTGATGCTCGCGCTGGGTCAGGGCTGTCACCTTGTAGGTCACTTCGGTGTCGGTATTGTCCACCGGGCGGCGGTTGATCTGATTGACCAGCGGTCGTAGCAGGGTGTTGGCGGCGAGCACGAACAGGGCGCCCAGAATTGCCTCCATGGCCAGCCCGGCGCCACAGGCGGCGCCGACCGCTGCTACGCCCCAGAGGGTGGCGGCGGTGTTGATGCCGCGGATATTGCCCGACTCGCGCATGATGACGCCGGCGCCGAGAAAGCCGATGCCGGAGACGATATAGGCCACCACATGGACCACGTTGTAGTTGCCGCCGTGCAGGTCATAGATGCGCTGGGCCAGACTGACGAACAGGGCGGCCCCTACGGCGACCAGCACGTTGGTGCGAAGACCCGCGGTACGTTGGCGGTACTGGCGCTCCAGCCCGACCAGACTGCCAAGCACAAAGGCGAGCAGCAGGCTGGCCAGGGTGTCGAGCAGGGAGATCATGTCAATTTGTTGCCACATCTTCATGGCGTACTCCTTCTGATAAGCGCTGGCTTGGCGCAATCCATGATGAAACGCCGTGAGGCGGATGGATCAGGGGATGATTGCGCGGATAGTCAGCAGACAAACAAAAACGCGGCGTCCCGGGGCGCGAGCACCATCAGATGCCCTGACGCTCGGAGAGGACGCAACAAGCAGGGCCAGCGTGGCTGGCCCCTTTCACTGTGGTTAACGCAGATGAGCGGTCAGTTGAGCTCGGGATCGCAGTCGATGCGCGGGCGCAGTTGCCAGCGCACCGGATGTGCCACCCCGACCTGATGAACGAACTGCACCAGATAGCGTCGCTGGGGCGGGGTGCACTGCAGGTTGAGCACCAGCTCTCGCCCGCCGCCGCGACCCGGCTTCATCGATTGCATCGGTTGCAGCCCGGCCGGTTGCAACGTGTGGTTCACCATATCCAGCACCTGCTCCATATCGGCGCGATCCTCACAGCGGATCTGCAGCCGGTAGTGGTGCTGACGCTGTTTGCCGCCCAGCCAGCGTGGCAGCATGCCACGGCCGAGCCGGCTCAACAGGGGGTGAGCCCGGGTAGCAACAGAACCTGTTGCTACCGCGCGATCCGCAGCCGGTTTGATTGAGATAAAACGCATAGCAGCCTCCTTGTGGGAAGCAGAAACTATGCAGGCATGGCGACCGTGGCGGTTGGCCACTGGTTGCCAGACGTCAAGTGTAAAAAGGGAGAAGAGGGGAGTGGATTTCCGCTTCTCGCAGGGTTGCGAGTGGCGGCAGAGAAAGACCTGCGGCTAGCTCGCGACCTTGGTACCGACGATGAGGGTCGGTCTACAACTGTCACTTGATGAGTTGCCCACTGATGGTCTCCGCTATTGATAAGAGGCTCGAATGATAGCCGAGGCGGCAGGCAGGGTAAACCCCGCGCTGCCCGCAGCAACATCTTGAAACATAATCGAAAGCCCCGTTTTGCCGCGCAGGGCCGTAAAAAGAGACCCGGCGAGGGCCGGGTCTGCGGGGTCATTCGGTCTTGTCGATACCGAGGTATTTGAGCATCAGTTTCTCGTAGATGGGCTCGGTATCCCCCACCTGCATCTTGTGCAGGAAGTACTTCTCGAAGGCGATCTTGGCCAGATGGACCCACTTCCCTTTCTTGAACCAGGCGACGTTGCGCGGCGGGATCTGCGGCATGGCGACGAAGGCGGCACCGGTGTCCCCCATGTCCGCCAGACAGATGGCATTCCATACAGCCTTGGTCACCGGCGGCTGGCCGCTGAGCTCCGCCTTGATGTTGTGGCTCAGGGTGCGCACCATCGCCTCAATCATATAGCCGGTCTTGGGCACCCCGGTTGGTACCGGCGTCTTGTGCGGCGGGGCAATGGCGATGCAGACCCCGGCGGCGTAAATCTGCGGGAAGGCGGGGTTGCGCTGGTGCTCGTCGACGATGACAAAGCCGCGGGGATTGACCAGCCCCTCGATGCCCCGCAGCGGCGCAATGCCGACAAAGGCGGGCAGCATCATGGCGTGTTTGTAGGGCAGGGTGTGGGTGCGCTTGATGTTGCCCTCATCGTCCAGCTCCTCCACCGTCATCTGGCCATCTTGCGCCGCCACGGTGCGGGCATTGCAGATCCACTGCACGTCGCGCATCCGCAATTCGCTCTCCAGCATCCCCTTGGAATCGCCCACGCCGTTGAGACCCAGATGGCCGATGTAGGGCTCGCTGGTGACAAAAGTCATGGGCACATTTTTTCTCACCTTCTTGTCGCGCAGGTGGCGATCGAGGATGAACGCATACTCGTAGGCGGGACCGAAGCAGGAGGCGCCCGGCATGGCGCCGACAATCACAGGGCCGGGCTCATCGACCAGTGCGCTGACACTGTGGCGGCACTCTTCGGCGTGGGAGAGGGTACAGACGCTGGTGGTGCCACCGGATTCGGGGCCAGCCCCCGTCACCTCGTCAAAGGCGAGGGCCGGGCCGGGCCGGTGCAGATCGCCAGAAAGTCGTAACGCAGGGTCTGGCCATCGGAGAGGGTGAGCTGCTGCGCCGCCGGTTGCAGCTCGGTCAGGGCGGCATGGATAAAGCGGATCCCCTTTTTCTTCACATGGGGTTCGATGGGGATCGAGGTCTCCTTACGCTCCCGCCACTGGACGGCAATCCAGGGGTTGGAGGGGGTGAATTCAAAGTCCGGCTTGTCATTGATGAGGATCACCTCATGCTGCTTGCCCAGTTCGGCCTTGAGTTCGTAGGCGGCAGACATGCCCCCGAGACCCGCGCCGATGACGATTACCGTTGCCATGTTCAGCCTCCTGCGTTTATTACACGCTCATGTGAGCCGGGTCATCCGACCCTGTTATTTAAATCCCATCCGTTTGAGGATCATTGCTGCCGGGCAGAAACCGGTGAATGCGCTCTGGATCAGGTTGACCCCGACAAAGGCACTCAACCAGACAAAGCCAGGATGAACCCAGGTGGTAAGGATCAGCGAGAGCAGCAACATGCAACCCGCGACGATTCTGACTCCGTTATCTACTGTCATGGTCTTTCTCCTTATCTACTTTAGATATTGCTAATTTAGTGTTGTTTTATACAATAGAACAAATATCAGCAATTGCTAATTTACTCTTATGAGCCAATTCGACGAGATGAACAGACATGCGACAGCCGCCGCCTCCCTGCTCAAGGCGTTGGCTCATCCCGAACGCCTGATGGTGCTCTGCCAGCTGGTGGAGGGGGAGAAGGGGGTCGGGGAGCTGCTGGCCCATAGCCAACTCGGGCAGTCGGCGTTTTCCCAGCAGTTGTCAGTGCTCAAGCGCTACGGCCTGATCCGTTCGCGCAAGGTCTCCCAGCAGATCTACTACTCGCTGGTGAGCGAGGCGGCCGCCGATGTGCTGGGAGCGCTGCAAACCCATTTTTGTCACTCGGAAAATAAGGAATCTTGATGATGGAAAGCCAATGGCTGCTCTCTTTGGGCGGTGGCATGCTGGCGGGGCTGTCGGCCCTGATCCTGATGTTGTTCAACGGCCGGGTTGCCGGGATCAGCGGCATTCTGGCCGGTGCGCTGCAACACCGTGCACCGTGGCGGGTGCTGTTTCTGCTGGGGCTGGGGGCGGGCGCCTGGTTGGCGCTGACCCTGGGTTGGGCCAGCATGCCCGCATTCACCACCTTGCCCGGCTGGCCTGTGGTGCTGCTGGCCGGTCTGCTGGTCGGCATCGGTACCCGTCTTGGCAATGGCTGCACCAGCGGTCACGGCATCTGTGGTATGGGGCGGCTCTCCCTGCGCTCCATCGTCGCCACCCTGACCTTTATGGCGGCAGGCTTTATCACCGTCTTCGTCACTCATCATCTGCTGTAAGGGGCTGATTGCCATGAAGTTGCTGACAAGTTTGTTTGCGGGTGTGTTGTTCGGACTGGGGATGGCTATCTCCGGCATGATGGATCCCGCCCGGGTCACCGGTTTTCTCGATCTGGCCGGGGCCTGGGATCCCAGCCTCGCCTTTGTGATGGGGGGCGCCCTGCTGGTCTTTATCCCGGGTTACTTTCTGCTGGTGAAACCCCGTCGCCAGAGTGTGCTGGGGGAGCCCATCGCTGCCGTACCGGCCCCCAGGCTGGATCGCCGGCTGATCGGCGGGGCGGCGCTGTTTGGCATCGGCTGGGGATTGGTGGGTATCTGCCCGGGGCCTGCTCTGAGTCTCATTTCCAGCGGGCAGCCCATGATAATGTTGTTTATAGCGGCCATGGTGGCCGGGATCTTGCTGTTTGACAGAGGGCTGGCCAGGGTGCTGACCAAGGCGCCAGTTCGGGGAGTGGATAAGGTGCGCCAGTCCCATACCGCCTGATCCCGTGAAGTGACAGATTACGCCAGGGAAGGAGAGTAATGATGGAAAAGATCCGGTTGCTGGGGATCACCTTGTTGGTGATGACATCGCAGGCCATGACATCCCCCCGGGCCTTTGCCGCGGACGGGGAGCCAGAGCCCTTGTTGACAGTGGCGCCACAGCCGGTGACCGACTGGCTGACGCTGGATGGCACCGTCAGTGCCATCAATCAGGGGACGGTGGCGGCCCAGACCAGCGGCCGGGTCTCCCGCATGCTGGTGGATGTGAACGATCATGTGCAGGCGGGGCAGCCGCTGCTGGAGATCAGCGGCAAAGAGCAGTTTGCCGCCGTCACGGGTGCCGAGGCGCGGCTGGCGCGGGCGCAGGCCCAGCAAGTGGAAGCCGAGCGCCAGCTTGCCCGCTTTCAGGCGCTGATCGCCAAGGGGGTGATCACCCGCGCCCAGCTCGATAATGCCCAGGCGACGGATCGCGCCGCCCGCGCCGAGGTCAATGCTGCCGATGCGGCTCTCACTCAAGCCCGCGAGGCTTACGGTTATACCCGCATTCTGGCCCCTTACGCCGGAGTGGTGACCAAACGGCTGGTAGAGCTGGGGGAGACTGTCGCCCCCGGTACCCCGCTGCTCTCCGGCTTCTCTCTCGACACCTTGCGGGTGGAGGTGGAGTTGCCCCAATCCGCCCTGACGCTGGCTCGTGAGCCTGCGGATGTGCAGGTGCTGCTGCCGGATGGCAAGCTTGTTACCCCGGTCAAACTGACCCGCTTCAATTATGCCGACAGCCAGAGCCACGCCTTCAGGTTGCGCCTCGACTTGCCGCCGCAAACCGCCGGGGTATTGCCCGGCATGTGGCTCAAGGTGCAGCTCAAACAGGGTGAACGTCAGGTGTTGCAGGTGCCGGATCGCGCCCTGCTGCGGCAAGGGGAGTTCAACGGCGTCTATCTGCAGCAGCCCGCTGGCTGGGCCCTGACGCCGGTGCGGGTCGGCCATTGCTTTGAAGGGCAGTGCGAGATCCTGGCCGGGCTGCAAGCCGGTGACAAGCTGGCCCCTGATGCCTGGGCGCAGCAGCAGGAGGTGGCCCATGAGTAGCGAGCTGAACGGCAACAAGGAGAGGCTGGGGCCTGCCGGTCGGCTGGCTGCGCTGTTCCAAGGCTCGGCTATCACGCCGCTGCTGGCGCTGGTGGGGCTGTTGCTCGGTCTGTTTGCCGTGCTGGTGACCCCCAAGGAGGAGGAGCCGCAGATCGATGTCACCTTCGCCGATGTCTATATTCCCTTCCCGGGAGCCAGCCCGTCTGAAGTGGCCTCTCTCGTTACCACCCCTGCCGAGCAGGTGGTCTCCCAGATAAAGGGCATTGATACCCTCTACTCTTTTTCCCAACCCGATGGCGCCCTGCTGGTGGTGGTGTTCAAGGTGGGGGTGAGCCGCGAGCAGGCCATCGTCGATCTCAACAACCAGCTCGACTCCAACCGCGACTGGTTGCCACAGGGGATCGGAGTCGGTCAGCCGCTGATGAAACCCCGGGGGATCGATGATGTCCCCATCGTCAGTCTGACCTTATGGAGCAAAGAGGGGAGCAAGCAACTGGGAGCACCCGAGCTGACCCAGGTCGCCCATGAGCTGGAGACCGAACTCAAGCGCCTTCCCGGTACCCGCAATATCTACACGCTGGGCAGCCAGAGCGCTGTGTTGCGGGTGATGCCGGATCCGGCGGCCCTCAGCGCCCACGGCATCAGCTGGGGCGAGCTGAGCCAGCGACTGGCGGCCGCCAATCAGGTAGGCACCACACAGGCTATCGAGCAGAACAACAGTGAGATCAAGGTGCAGGTGGGGCAGTTCCTGCAAAGCGAGCAGGAGGCTAGAGAGCTGGTGGTGGGGCTGCACGACGGCAAGCCGGTCTATCTGGGGGAGGTGGCCAAGGTCTCTCTGGGTCAGGAGACTCCGACCAAACGCAGCTGGATGGGATTGGGACATGCCAGTTATCCGGCGGTGACCCTGGCCATCGGCAAACAGCCGGGCCAGAACGCGGTCGATGTGGCCAAGCGGGTGGAGGCGCGGGTCGAGAGTCTCAAGAATCGGCTTATTCCTGCCGGGGTCGAGGTGACGGTGACCCGGGACTACGGCGTCACCGCCGAGACCAAATCCAACACCCTGATCGGCAAGCTGATTTTTGCCACCACGGCGGTGGTGCTGTTGGTGCTGGTGAGCATGGGCTGGCGCGAGGCGCTGGTGGTGGGGGTTGCCATCGTTATCACCCTGGCACTGACCCTGTTTGCCAGCTGGGCCTGGGGCTTTACCCTCAACCGGGTGTCGCTGTTTGCGCTGATCTTCTCCATCGGCATTCTGGTGGATGACGCCATTGTGGTGGTGGAGAACATCCACCGCCATCGCGGTTTGGGCAAGGGGGCGCTCAAGGATCTGATACCGGGGGCGGTGGACGAGGTGGGGGCCGACCATACTGGCGACCCTGACCGTCATCGCGGCCCTGCTGCCGATGGCCTTTGTCAGCGGGCTGATGGGCCCTTACATGAGCCCCATTCCCATCAATGCCAGCATGGGGATGCTTATCTCCCTGCTGGTGGCCTTCATCTTCTCCCCCTGGCTGGCGAGCCATTTGCTCAAGGGGGAGGCGCACGGTACCCACGGCGAGGCCAAGGCGGGTCTTTTTCACCGGCTGATGACCCCTTTCCTGATCGGTGATGGCGCCAAGCGCGCCAGACGCAAACTCTGGCTGGTGGTGTTGCTGCTGGTCGGGGCCGCCACCGCCATGCCGGTGGTGCAGTGGGTGGTGCTCAAGATGCTCCCCTTCGACAACAAGTCGGAATTTCAGCTGGTGCTCGATATGCCGGAGGGGGCGACCCTAGAGCAGACCGAGCGCACCCTGCTGGCGGTCGGGCGGGAGCTTGCCAAGGTGGAGGAGGTGAAGGATTACCAGATTTACGCTGGCACCGCCGCCCCCATCAATTTCAACGGGCTGGTGCGCCACTACTTTATCCGCAGCGGCGCCAACGTGGGGGATATTCAGGTCAATCTGGTGGACAAGCATGAACGGGATCGCAGCAGTCACCAGATTGCCCAGTCGGTTCGGGAGCCGCTGCAGGCTATCGCCAGTGCGGCAGGGGGCAACCTGAAAGTCGTTGAGGTGCCGCCCGGTCCACCGGTCTGGTCACCTATAGTTGCGGAAGTGTATGGCCCGACGCCTGCCGCCCGTGAAGCGGCGGCGCGCGCCGTACAGGCCCGTTTTGTGGCCACGGCGGATCTGGTGGATGTGGATATCTATCTGACCGACCCGCAGCCCAAGTGGCGGCTGGTGGTGGATCGCAGCAAGGCGGCCCTGCTCGGGGTCGATCTCGGGGTACTGGTGAACACCCTCAATGGCGGGGTGGGTTATCAGGATGCCAGCTGGCTGCAGGGTCACGGCGCCAAGTATCCGGTGCCGATCCGCATCGAACTGGCTCCCGGTGACAAACGGGATCTGGCGGGCGTGCTGGCCCTCAAGGTGCGCAGCCAGAGCGGCCAGCTGGTGCGGGTCTCCGAGCTGGTGAGTCGCCGTGATGAGGTAGCCCCCAGCTATATCATGCACAAGAACATGCAGCCCATGGTGATGGTGGTGGCCGACATGGGTGGCCACACCGACAGCCCGCTCTACGGCATGTTTGCCGCCGGTGCCGATATCGACCTGCCCCAATATTACGTGCAGCAGCCCGATAAGCTGGGGGAGGTGGCGCTGTTGTGGGACGGTGAGTGGAAGATCACCTACGAGACCTTCCGCGACATGGGTATCGCCTACGGGGTGGGGATGATCCTCATCTATCTGCTGGTGGTGGCCCAGTTCCGCTCCTATCTGGTGCCGCTCATCATCATGGCTCCCATTCCGCTCACCATCATAGGGGTGATGCCGGGCCACGCCCTGCTGGGGGCCCAGTTTACCGCCACCTCGATGATCGGGATGATCGCCCTGGCCGGGATCATCGTACGCAACAGCATCCTGCTGGTGGACTTTATCGAGCAGCAGCGCAGCGCCGGAGTGGCGTTCGAGCAGGCGGTGATCGAAGCGGCGCAGGTGCGGGCCAAACCCATCATGCTGACGGCGTTGGCGGCGATGATCGGAGCCCTGTTTATCCTCGATGATCCCATCTTCAACGGACTGGCCATCAGCCTGATTTTCGGGATCCTGGTCTCCACTTTGCTCACCCTGGTGGTGATACCCTTGCTCTATTATGCCCTGCTCTCCCGACGCTCATGACGGGAGTCACTAGCGAAAGGATGCGCGATGAAGAGAGGTTGGTTGTGGTGGGGAAGTGGCGCTGTGGTAGCGGTGGCTGCTGTGGCATGGTGGTGGCGACCGCAGCCGACGCCGATCAGGCTGGCTGAGGTCGGGCGGGGGGATGTGCTGGTCACTGTGGTCAACACCCGGGCTGGCACCATCAAGTCGTGTCAGCGGGCCGGGCTCAGTCTGCCCGGTGGCGGCGTGGTGGAGCAGATCGCCGTCAAGGCCGGGGAGCGGGTAGCCCGGGGAGATCTGCTGCTGACCCTCTGGAGCGACGATATTCACGCCGATCTCGCCCGGGCCCGCGCCCAGCAGGCCCTTGGCAAGACCCAGCGCGAGGAGCGTTGCAGCGAGGCGGCCTACTACGAGCGGGAGGCTAACCGGCTGGCCACCTTGCTGGCCAAAAACCTCACCTCCCGCACCCTCGCCGAGCAGGCCCAGAATCTGGCCGATACCCGCCGCTATGTCTGCCAGGCATCCCGTCAGCAGGAGCGGGTCGACGAGGCGCAGGTCGCCCAGGTGGAGGCTCGCTTGAGCGAGCGCCGCCTGCTGGCGCCGTTTGCCGGGGTGGTGGCGGAGGTCAACAGCAAGCTGGGCGAATACATGACCCCCTCACCGCCCGGAGTGGCCATGCCTCCGGTGATCGATCTTATCGATGATAAGTGTCTCTATGTCTCAGCCCCCATCGATGAGGTGGATGCCGCCCGCCTCAAGGTGGGCCAGTCTGCCCGGGTACTGCTCGATGCCATGCCCGGGCGTGATTTTGCCGCCACCGTCACCCGTATCGCCCCCTATGTGAAGGAGCTGGAGAAGCAGGCCCGCACCGTCGAGGTGGAGGCATCGCTCACTGCCCTGCCCACCGATGTGCCCCTGCTTATCGGCTACAGTGCCGACCTTGAGGTCGAGGTGACCCGCGCCACCGATGTGCTGCGGGTAGCGGCCAGCAGCCGGGCCGACGATGGCAGTGTGCTGCGGCTGGAAGGGGATACGCTGGTGCGGGTGGTGCCCCGTTGGGGCGTGGAGAACTGGAACTGGATTGAAGTCGCCGAGGGGCTCGCTGCCGGTGATCGGCTGGCAGCTCAGCCTGGACAGATTGTCGGGGAGGGCCCTTTCAGCGCCGCCACGGAGCACACGGATGAGTGATCTCATTCGCCTTGATGCCGTCAGCCGTCGTTTCACTCTGGGGGGGAGCGAGGTGGCCGCCCTCGACTGCGTTTCCCTGCGGGTTGCCGAGGGGGAGTATCTGGCGGTGATGGGCCCCTCGGGCTCCGGCAAATCGACCCTGCTTAATGTGCTGGGGCTGCTGGATCGGCCCGATGAGGGGCGCTACTGGCTGGGGGGAGAGGACACCGCCACCCTGTCAGAACCGGCGCTGGCCCAGCTGCGCGGCCATCGCATCGGCTTCGTGTTCCAGTCGTTTCACCTGATCTCCCGCCTCACCGCCCGTGAAAACGTCGAGCTGCCGCTGATGCTGTGCGGGATCGCTCCCGCCGAGCGCCATCGCCGCAGCCAGCAGTTGCTGGGAGAGCTGGGGCTGGAGAACCGGGCCGGACACCGCCCTGCCGAGCTTTCCGGCGGTCAGCGTCAGCGGGTAGCCATCGCCCGGGCCATGGCAATGGCGCCGCGGCTGATCCTGGCCGACGAGCCCACCGGCAATCTCGACTCCCGCTCCGGGGAGGAGGTGATTACCCTGCTGGAGGGGCTCAACCGGGAGCAGGGGATCACGCTGGTGGTGGTGACCCATGATCCGCGCCTCGGTGAGCGGGCGGGCAGGCGGATCCTGATGAACGATGGCCGCATCAACATTGATAGCGGCGGTGGCTGAATGCGGCGCCCCGATGTGATCCGCTTTGCCGCCGTGGCGTTATTGCGTCAGCGTTCACGGGCGCTGGTCTTGATCCTAGCGGTGAGTCTGAGCGTCACCTCGGTGCTGCTGCTCACCGCGCTGGGGGAGGGGGCGAGGCGCTATGTGGCCGACCAGTTCAGCTCCCTTGGCAAGGATCTGCTGGTGATGTTCCCCGGCCGCAAAGAGACCACCGGCGGGCTGCCGCCGGTCACCGGCAACAGTCTGCGGCAGATCACTCTCGATGACATGCACTACCTTGGCCAGCACCAGCCAAACGTGCGGCTGGTGCCGCTGGTGATGGGCTTTGCCGAGGCCAAACAGGGGGCACGGCTGCGCCAGACCATGCTGCTTGGCAGTAGCAACGGGCTGCGCGATACCCACGGGCTGGAGCTGCTCTCCGGCCGCTGGCTGCCGGGGGATGCCGCAGAGGATCGACCGGCCGTCCTGCTCGGGGCCAAGGTGGCCCGTGAGCTGTTCGGTCAGGCCGACCCGGTCGGCCAGTGGCTGCGTTTTGACAATCGTCGCTTTCGGGTGGTGGGGGTCTTCACCAGCCAGAGCAGCAATCTGGGGATGGACATGGCCGAGGCCGCGCTGATCCCGGTCGGTAGCGCCATGCGGCTGTTCAATACCGAGGGGCTGTTTCGGCTGCTGATCCAGCCGCTGGCGGGGCAAGCCGTGCCGCCGCTGGTCAAGCGACTGGAGCAGCTGATGCAGGCGCGCCACGGGATGCTCGATGTGACCGTGGTGCGCCGTGACGCCATGCTGGCCACCTTCTCCACCATTCTCTCGACCCTCACCCTGGCCGTTGCCGGCATCGGCGCCATCAGCCTGCTGGTCTCCGGTATCATGATGATGAATCTGGCGCTGATCAGCACCCGCCAGCGCACCGGCGAGATCGGCCTGCTCAAGGCGCTGGGGGCCGACAGTCGCCAGATCCGCCAGCTGTTTTTGTGGGAGGCGCTGCTGCTGAGCGGCAGTGGCGCGCTGTTTGGCACTGTGTTGGGCTATGCCCTGGTTGGCCTCGCCGGAGTGATTTGGCCCGGATTTCCGGCGGCAGTCCCTCTGCTCGCTACTTTCTGCACCATACCGGCGGCCCTGCTGACCGGGCTGTTTTTTAGCTGGCTGCCCGCCTCCCGGGCGGCACGGCAAGATCCTGTCAGCAGCCTGCGCAGCGGGCAGTGGAGCGGTGGCTGATGCGCGCCGCCGATCTGCTGTTCTGGCTCTGGCGCGCCTTGCTGGCGGGGCGCAGTCGCAGCCTGCTGTCGGCGCTCGGCATCGCCATCGGGATCGCTTCGGTGACCCTGCTCACCGGCATCGGCGAGGGGCTCAGGCTCTATCTGCTCGACAGCTTCTCCCAATTTGGCACCCGGCTGATCGCCGTGACCCCGGGCAAGACCGAAACCGCAGGCGGCCCGCCCGGCATCCTCTCCAGCAGTCGTCCCCTGCTGCTGGAGGACGCCGATGCCCTCGCCAAATTGCCGGGTATCGATGCGGCGCTCCCTGTGGTGCAGGGGCAGGGGGAGGTGCGCAGCCGCGGGCTCACCCGCAGCACCGCCATTCTGGGCACAGGTCCGGCGGCGCTCTCCGGCTGGCGGCTCACCCTGGTGCAGGGGCGTTTTCTGCCCGCGGACGACAGTGCCATGCCCCGCGCCTATGCGGTGCTGGGGGCCAAGGTGGCGGCTGAGCTGTTTCCCGGTGGCGATGCGCCTGGGAGTCTATTGCGCGCCGGTGATCGCCGTTTTCGGGTGGCCGGGGTGCTGGCGCCCAAGGGGCAATTTCTCGGCTTTGATCTGGACGACATGATCTATCTGCCCGCTGCTCACGCCCAGGCGCTGTTCAACAAGGAGGGGCTGCAGGAGATCGACGTCATCTATCGCGCCGGACAGACGGAGGCCGAGATCACCGCCCAGATCCGGCGCGTGCTGATCGCCCGCCACGGCGCCGAGGATTTTACCCTCACCTCCCAGCAGGATATGCTGACCAGCCTCGACAAGATCCTCTCCATCATCAAGCTGGCGGTTGGCGGGCTCGGCATTATCTCGCTGCTGATCGGGGCGGTCGGCATCTTCAGCATCATGAGCATCGCCCAGCAGGAGCGGATCCCCGAAGTGGGCTTGCTGATGGCGCTGGGTTGCCCACGGCGGCGCATTCTATTGTTGTTCCTGCTCGAAGCCGTGGTGCTGGCGCTGCTGGGCGGAGCCATGGGGCTGGCCCTGCTCGGCGGGCTCAAGCTGCTGCTCACCCTGCTGGCGGCCGGCTTGCCGCTAACCCTCCATCCTCTCTATCTGCTGCTGGCGCTCGGTTGCAGCGCTCTGGTCGGTCTGCTGGCCGGGGTCGCTCCCGCCTTGCGGGCGGTGCGTCTCGATCCCGTGGTGGCTCTGCGGGGTGACTAGGTCGCCCCTTTCGCAAGAGGCGCGTTGCGCTCGGGTCTGAGCAGAGGGGGACTAGGCGACCCCCTCTGCAACCGACAGGCTGCGCTCAGATCTGAACAAGGGGAAGTAGCGGCGATCCGCCTGACTCATGTGGCCGACTACCAGCTCCTGAATGATGAAGTTGAGCAGCTCGTCGTTGCCCAGTGTCCCCGCTTTGGCGGCGTGCAACAGCTGGCCTGCCTTGTTGAGCAGGCGCTGGTGATCCTGACGGTGGCTGACGAGTTCCCGATAGGCGATCTCCGCCAGCATCTGCTCTTCAAAGGCGAAGTGATGGCGGGCCATCTCGAACAGGCTCTCCAGACTCTCCAGAAACGGTGCCGGATCCTCGTGCTGATCTTTCATCCGCTCCAGCAGCCGGTTGGTCAATACGAAGAGCTGGCGATGCTCGGCATCGATGCGCGGGTGACCGCACTCGTGGCCGGGTTGCCACAGCAGGGCGCCCTGCTCGGGATCAAGGCCTTCGGTATAGAGGCAGACCCGGCCGCGGCCGCGATTCTTCGCCTGATACATGGCCTGATCGGCGTGGTGCATCAGCGTCTTGGCATCCTCCCCGTGCTCGGGATAGAGCGCCAGCCCGATACTGCTGGAGATAAGCAGCTCCTGCCCCTCCAGCTGGAACGGATGGCGCAGCTGCTGGTGCAGCTTGTCGGCCACTGCCAGCACTTCGTCGCCACTCTCCGGCAGCAAGATAACGAACTCGTCGCCCCCCAGCCGTGCCACCAGATCCTGTTTGCGCACGCAGTGGCTCATCCGCTCGGCCACCATATTGAGCAGAATATCCCCGGTCTCATGGCCGAAGGTGTCGTTGATCGGCTTGAAGTGATCGAGATCGATAAACATTAATGCCAGCGGACGGGGCGCCTCCTGCTCCATCAGCTCCTTGAGCCGTTGCTGCAGCAAGCGGCGATTGGGCAGCCCGGTCAGGGGGTCGTAGAAGGCGAGGCGGCGCATCATCTCCTCTCGCGCTGCCCGCTCGGTGATATCCCGGGTGACCCCGAGGATCGCCTCCGGCTGGGCATTGTGGTTGCCATGGAGGGTGGTGATGGTCTCGGTCGCCACCAGATGGCCATCCTTGTGGCGCAGCTGGGTGCGAATGACCCGGCGGGTCTGGTCATGTTCTCCCCGCTGCCAGGCCTCCAGGGTGGCGGAGATCTCCTCGCGCAGCAGTTGTCTTGAGGCATCCGGCAGCAGCTGTTTGAGGGGCAGGGCAAACAGCTCGGGGGCCTCGTAGCCGCTCAGAGGAGTGATGGCCGGGCTGACATAGCGAAAGCGCAAGCTGGCGGCATCCATGGTCCAGATCACATCGGCACTGTTCTCCGCCACGAAGCGATAGTGCTGCTCACTCTGGGCCAGTTCACGGGTCAGCCGCTGGCGATCCCGCGCCTCCTGGCGCAGGCGCAGATAGAGGTGCAAGAAGATGCCGAGCAGGGTCATCAGGGTAAAGGTGATGAGCATGGCCACCGCCACGCTCTTGTCGAGCAATTGCCGTTGCTGGCGCAGCCGCTCCTGCGCCGGGTCGTAGATAAAGCGGTCGAGGTTAGGCAATACCGTGAGCATGCCCGCCTCCAGATAGGTTTTGGCGATCTGCAGCCAGCGCTCCTGCTGCATGTAGCCAGGTTCGATCAGATCCGGCTGCATCAGCTCTCTGGTTTCGCGCGCCTCGAACTCCAGCTGTTCACGGCCAGCTCCGGTCGGGTACTGCTCCATGATGAGGTTGATCATCTCTTCGGGGTGGTCCATCGCATAGCGCCACCCCTTGAGGCTGGCCTGCTGGAAGGCGTAGACCCGATCCTGTCGGGTGATCAGCTCCCGCTCGGAGGTAAAGAGGTTGTCGCCGTAGAAGTCGAAGTCGATGGTGCGCGGACTGAAGACCCGATAGGGGATCCCTTTTTGTTGCAGATAGAAGGGCTCGGTAGTGCTGTAGGCGCTGATGGCATCCACCTTGCCCGCCAGCAGTGCCTGAATCCCCTGTTTGTAGGGAAGGGTGACCCAGTCGCGGCTGCGGGTATGGTGGGAAAGGTAGGTCAGCAGCTCGTTGGAGCCTGGCTCCAGCATCAGTCGCTTGTTGGCCAGATCGGCCGGGTTGCGAATATCTGGCCGATCCAGCGTGAGCAGGATCAGCGGCGAGTGCTGCAGCAGGGCGGCGAGCACCACCACCGGACGACCGGCAGCCCGATCCAGCAGCAGATCACTGCCGCTGATGCCAAACTGGGCCTTTCCCGAGATCACCTCGCTGACCACATCGGTGCGGGAGTCCGCTTCGCGCAGGGTGACATGCAGACCGGCCTCCCGATAAAACCCTTTGGCGATGGCCGCGTAGTAACCGGCAAACTGGAACTGGTGTTGCCACGGCAACTGGACGATGACCTGCTCGCCGGCTCGCACCGGGGGAGAGGTCAGGGTCGCGATGACCATACTGACCAGCATTGGCAGAAACCAGCTGAGGGGCTGGCGGGGGGCTGCGTTCTCCGTCATACAACGTTTCTCTCGGGAGCGGTGTCTAGGCTAGATTCAAGCAATTTTGTGTCACCTGCAAGGGGAGAAAAGGCGTTTGCAATGGGGTATAGGGGGGTTGGGAAGTCATTTTTGTGTCGTTCATCACACGGGATGGATACATGCCGTTTTTTTGCAAGTTATGTGACCAATAAGAGAGTCATATGGCCTATCGAAGTGGTCGCATTCTAGCCACTTTTTCCCGTTTTTATCGTTGTCATTGTGGCTTGACTGCATTTTTTTCGTGGTTGCACGTCAAGCTGTGTCGTTATATCAATAGATACTTTTATGGGGCAGTCAGGTGTGACGCAAATGTGTCGCGGCTGCTGCGCACCGGTTAATGTGCGACAGCTCAGTGATGGTACCCCATCAGTGTTATCATGCTGCCCCCAGTTCCGGATAAGGTCTTTTTATGTCCCGCTTGCGTCTGCTTGTCTCCGACTCTCACGATCCCCTGTTCAATCTGGCCGTTGAGGAGTGCATCTTCCGCCAGATGGATCCCGGCCAGCGGGTGCTGTTCCTCTGGCGCAATGCCAATACCGTGGTGATTGGCCGTGCCCAGAATCCGTGGAAGGAGTGCAATACCCGCCGCATGGAAGAGGACGGGGTGACCCTGGCGCGTCGCAGCAGCGGTGGCGGCGCCGTGTTCCACGACCTTGGCAACAGCTGCTTCACCTTCATGGCGGGCAAGCCGGAGTATGACAAGAGCGTCTCCACCGCCATTGTGCTGGACGGGCTCAAACGATTGGGGATCGAGGCGTTTGCCTCCGGTCGCAACGATCTGCTGGTGGCGACTCCGGACGGGGAGCGCAAGGTATCGGGGTCGGCCTATCGGGAGACCCTGGATCGTGGGTTTCACCACGGCACCCTGCTGCTGGACGCCGATCTCGGCCGGCTTGCCAACTACCTCAACCCCGACCCCAAGAAGCTGGCGGCCAAGGGGATCACCTCGGTGCGCAGCCGGGTGGCCAATCTGTGCGAGCTGCTGCCGGGGATCGACCATCAACAGATGAGCGAGGCGCTGCAGGAGGCCTTCTTCCACCATTACGGCGCGCGAGTTGAGCCCGAGCATATCTCCCCGGAGCAGATGCCGGATCTGCCGGGCTTTGCCGAGACCTTCGCCCGCCAGCGCAGCTGGGAGTGGAACTATGGCCATGCCCCGGCGTTCAGCCATCTGCTGGAGGAGCGGTTCAGCTGGGGCGGGGTGGAGCTGCACTTTGATGTGGAGAAAGGAGCCATCACCCGGGCGCAGCTCTTTAGCGATACTCTGGAGCCGGCCCCGTTTGATCTGCTGGCGGCCGAACTGGCGGGTTGCGGCTATCGACCGGAGGCGGTTGCCGCGCGCCTGCAGCCCTGGCTGGCGGCTTTCCCACATCAGCAGGGCGAGCTGGGGGAGTTTGCCGAGTGGCTGTTGACCTCCCTGCGTTGAGGGGGCGCTGCGCGGATGGTGGCTGGTAGTGAGGGCGCTGTCAGCCAGGGTGGGAGCAAGATCACGAAATATAAAGAGGCGCCTCAAAGGCGCCTTTTTGCCAGCCCTTGTGATGGCTGATACATGACAAAAAGTAGGGTAGGCCATTAGATATTGTCACTGTCGGCCCCGCTGGTACAGGGGTATAACGGCCGCACATTTGCTGTACTAATGGTATAAAAATGAGTGACTTAGTTTATCTTCAAGACGAAAGCGTCAATGCCGTCCACCCCGATTTTTCCGCCCGTTTCGCCACAGTCAAAGCCAACTTTTTCTCGCGCAATCCCGATCTCTGGCCCGTTTTTCGCGAACCCGGATTTGCCACCCTCAATGAATTTCGGGCCCGTGGCCTGGCCCCCGATGCCCGTTTGAATGCCTGGCCTGATGGCCGTGCCCGCCTGGCCGATCTCTGCGAGACCATGCCGGTGCCCACCACCATGCGCACCCCGGGCGAGCCCATGGTCGAGCTGCTGTTTGCCGCCGCTTTGTCGAAGGATTGGGAGAACCCCTCCAGCGTCGAGAACGTCATCACCATGTCGGCGGACCCCGCTATCTATGGCGCCCAGATGGGTATTCTGGCCAACCCCAATCTGGTCTACTCCGAATATGCCGGAGTGGCCGAGGAGCTGGAGAAGAAGGTAGTGCGCCAGATTGCGCTGCTGGCGGGTTACGACCCGGCTCGCGCCACCGGCATCTTCACCCAGGGGGGGACCTTCTGTAACCTCTATGGCTACCTGCTCGGCATTCGCAAAACCTTGCCGGAGGCCAAGCACAAGGGGCTAGGCCACTATCAGGATTACCGCATCATCAACTCCCAAGGCGGTCACTACTCCAATATCACCAACCTCTCCCTGCTCGGGGTCGACATCGAGAACAAGACTATCCGCATTCAGGTCGGCGAGAACAATGACATCGATCTCGACCATCTCGAGCGCACCCTGACCGCCTGTTTTGCACTGAAACACGTGGTGCCCACCATCATGCTCACCATGGGCACCACCGACACCTTCGGGGTGGATCAGGTGAAACCCGTGTTCGAGCTGCGCAATCGCCTCTGCGAGCAGTTTGAGGTGGCGGTCAAACCTCACATCCACGTCGATGCCGCCATCGGCTGGTCGATGATCTTCTTCCTGGGTTACGACTTTGCCGCCAACCCGCTCGCCATCAACAGCGCCACCCTGGCGGGGATCGAGCGCAACGTGGCGCGCTTTGCCGAGCTGAAATATGCCGACTCCTTTACCGTCGACTTCCAGAAGTGGGGGTATGTGCCCTACACCTCCAGTCTGGTGATGATCAAGGAGCAGGATGACCTCAAGGCGATGGAGAATGACCCGGAGAACTTCTCCTACTTCGAGCGGGACATTCAGGGCCAGACCCACCTGCAATCCACCATCGAGTGTTCCCGCGGCGCGAGCGGTCTGTTTGGTGCCTATGCGGCGCTCAACTATATGGGGGTGGAGGGGTATCGCACCGTGCTGGCCCACTGCCTGCAAAATGCCAACTACTTCCGCTTCCGGTTAAGCCAGCTGGGCAACGTCAAACTGGTGGCGCAGGAGAATCAGGGGCCGAGCGTCGGCTTCAAGATCTACAACCCCGAGTGGGTGAGCGATCCGGAAGCCGAATTCGCCTTCGAGCTGGCCCGCTCCAGCGACCCTGCCTACAAGGCGCGACTGCAGCGTAACACTGACTACCACCGCAGCCTGTTCAAGGGGCGCGGCAAGGTGGGGCTCTACACCAACTGGGTGGAGGCGGTGGCCCACTCCGACTATGACGCACGGGGCAAGTACTCCTACATCGCTGGGGAAAAGGCAGTCTTTATGAATCCTGCCTGCACTCGCGAGCAGATCGACGCCTTTATCGACCATATTCGCGGTTGATGGATGTTGCCCTGACAGCCGAGCGCTGCCTGTGATGGCAAGAGGCGGTCAGGGTACCTCGCCAACAGATAAACAAAGGGCAAGCCAATTGGCTTGCCTGCTGTTTTTACGGCATAGAGCTTAAGTAGTGGGGAAGGCCGGGTTCAGAGGGCCAGCAGTTGCTCGTTCTCGACAATCTCGCACCCGGCGGGCAGTTTCGAGAGGGCGATCATGGCGCGGGCCACCTGACGGGCCTCGATGGCGCGCCAGCGGGCGAGCTTGCCCACCAGCAGCGGCCGAAACAGCGGGTAGATGGTCTGAAAGATCTGCTCGGAGAGGCGCGGTGGCTGGCGATCCCCGAGCAGCATGGCGGGCCGCACGATGGCGAGCCGTGGCCAGGATTGGGCCAGCAGGGCCTGCTCCATCTCCCCCTTGGTACGCGGATAGAGAGCCGGGGACGATGCACTGGCCCCCATGCTCGAGACCACGATGAGCCGTTGACAGCCGTGACGGCGGGCCAGCTCGGCAAAGGCGACCACATAGTCGAGATCGACCCGGCGAAACGCCTCGGCAGAGCCTGCCTCCTTGCGGGTAGTACCGAGGGCACAGAAGGCGATATCCACCGGGCGGGAGAGGGTGACGCTGGCCAGATCATCAAAATTGACCGGCAGCCAGTGGTGCGCCTCCTTGCCCGGCTTGCGACAGAGCAGGGTCAGTTCATGTTCGGCAGGCAGTTGCTGCACCAGTTCGCGACCGATCAGGCCGCTGGCTCCGGCAATCAGGATCCGGCTCATGGGGATTCTCCCTGTGTCATTCGATGGTGTTGATGCCATGGTGGGTGCTCATCAGCATCAGGCAATTTGCGAGCAGCTGCAATGGGGGAGATGACACGTATCCCCTGACAGGATAACGGGCAAGATAGATAGTGCGGAGGCTGGATAAAACAAAACCGGCGCGAGGCCGGTTTTGCGGGATATCAGAGCGGGGTATTGAAAGCTGCTGGCAGCGGGAAGTCACCCGTCACAGTGGTCAGCCTGTCGTTGGCGAAGGTGACGGTGAGCTCTTTGCGCTCCTTGTCGCCGTGGCCCGGCTGGAATTCATAGAGGTAGTACCAGGTGTTGGGGTCAAAGCCGTCACGCAGCATGGGGGTCCCCAGCACATAGCTGACCTGCTCGCGGGTCATCCCCTGGCGCAGTTTGTCGACCTGTTTTTGTTCCACATAGTTGCCCTGGGGAATATCGATACGATAGACCAGGCTGCAACCGGAGAGGGTGAGGGCGGTCAAAGCCGCGGCAATCAGGTGTTTCATCCGCATATCGAGTTCAGATCATCCATTCAAGTCTTTTTACGCTGGCCGAATCATACCTACTCCCTTGGCGGAAGTAAAAAGCCAAGGCAAAAATTGCCAAAGGGAGTTACCTCCCTTTGGCCAGCACAGCATCATTCACTGTGGCTAGGGATTGGCCTGACGAGCCTAAGCATAGGTGCACTGTGACCGCCTTCATTAAACACTTCATGTGGTGGTGCGAACTCAAGGTAGTTGTATCCATCCCCGGAGGAACTGTCAGAAATAAACTGGAGCATGGTTAAGGCATTGCTTTGCTCGGCTAGCTTGTTGCAAGCCTGTGTCTGCTCTTCGGTCGGCTCAATATATTCATTGGTCACCGGATCAGATCTGGCTTCGCACGCCCGTTGTTTGAGGGCTTCAGTGTCTGCGGCCAGCTGAGGGTCTGGAAAGCCCACTGCGCTGTAGGTAGCAGGTTGGCACTGAGGGTTGTAGAGGGTAAACAGCTCCTTGATGTCTGGGGCCCGCCAAGGGTGTGCAGGGGTGTTCAGTCGGTCGTTGGCCTGCATGATGATGGTCATCAAGGGGTTGTCGCTCTGGCTTGCGCTGCTGTTGATCACTTCAGGCATGCCCTCGCAGCCAGAGCCATTACCACTGACTTGTTGACCGTAGGGGCAGTAGAGCCACTGCAGACCGGTGGCTCTGTCGTTGACCACCTGCAGCTTGCCTTCGGCCGTGTCGATCAGTTGGCTAACGAAACGGGTACCATCGTCCTGATAGCCAGGCAGGCATTCACGGGCCTGGCTTGCTGCCGGCAACAGGGCGGCAGCAAGTAATAAGGGGAAGAGAGAGTGGTGCATTTTATTCTCCTGTGACCTTGAAGCCATCGCTCACCAGCATGACGTAGTGGGGTTGATACTGGCGGGCAATGCCGCCGCGTAGATATTTATCCGGGCGAACCTTGTAAGCATCTGGCCCCCCGTCATCTTTGTCCCAGGTGCCGATGGGGCGACTGACCGGCATCACATCCGAGGTCCAGAAGCCGTAGAAGATCTCCTCCAGCTCCTGCCCTTTGCCATAGGTGTATTGCAAACCTGAATAGAGCGGGAAGTAGCGGGTATCGAGAGCAATGGGGTTATCCCGGGTCAGGGTCATGATGCCGTAGAACTCCTGCTGACTGGGGGCGCGCCAGTTGGAGAGGCCGCACAGCTTGCTCTGGTTGACCTGGCTTATCTGGCGTTTCAGATTGCAGCGGCTACGGTCACTGGCCAGGGCGCCACTTTGCGGGTCATAGCAGCTGCCGTTGAAGGCGTTGTTGCTCTGGATATCGTCATAGGCAAACAGGCTTTTGTCATCGTGCAGGGAAGATTCGCCATCCTTGTGTTGTACCTTGGTCTCCCACACCAGCCCGCTCAGGGCGTCGGCCACGCAGGCAAACGGCATCTGTTTGTAGGAGAGATCCTGGCGTGGCAGGGGGTCTCCCCGGTTGTCCAGCTTGATGTAGCGAGCGCCAAGCACTCCATCCAGATTGCTGTTGACCGCTTGTCCACTCAAGGGATCGCAGCGGCTATCTAGGTCCCGGCCACGCTTGCCATCATCTAGCCCCATGCTGTGGGTGATACGGGTATCGGCCACATGCAACTGCCCGGCTCGGTAGGTCAGTGGGGCACTGATGGTGCCACCCTCGCTCATCACTCTTATCTGGTAGTCCTGATAGTGAGGGAGACCCTTGAGGGTGATGCGAGTCTGCAGGCTGATGTTTTGCTGTTCGGCGTTTTCAATATGTTCAAACGGGGTTTTCCCCCAGCCAATTCGATACTGACTCACTCCCTCCTGGGGTTGCCAGCCGAGGGTGACCCAGTGGCTGCCATCCTGATCACGGCCCTGGCCCAGAATAGCCAGGCCGATCACTTGATCTGACAACACCTCGCGCTGACAGACAGGGGATATGGGGCTGTTGGGGTAGGGGGTGAGCCAGCTACCCGCTGTGCTGGTTCCGGGATAGAGAAGAGCATCGCTTTCCGAGTTGCGGATCAGACCTGCCGCCGCCTTGATGATGTGGGAGATGTTCTTGTCTGGATTGGCATTCAACAGGGGGCCCAGCCCGCTATTTTCGGCGATGGTGGTTTCCAGTTTGAACAGGTCCGGTATCTGATTGTTGCGGGACACGGTTGAATATTCATTGGCCATGTTGATCTCCAGCCAGCTCAGCAGTTGCTGGCGAAAATCAGTGCCCTCGATCAGGTTGACAGGTTGCTGCCAGAGCTCCCCCTCGGCCTGCAGGGCAACCATGGCTGCCAGTAGCTCAACCTGATGCCTCGGTAGTGCCTTGAGTTTTTGATCCAGCTCAGCCAGGGTCCAGGCTTGCCAGTCCAGGAAAGAGCCCATGCCGGCACTGAGTGTGGTTTTGAGCAGCAGAGCCCACTGCGCCGTGGTGGTATAGCCCACATTGAGGCGCGGATATTCGTTGGCACCGAGCATGCCATCGCGATTTTCATCGCGCTTGACCAGCTCGCAGAAAGAGCCGAGCACCGAGCGCAGTTCCACCTCACTCTTGGCATCCTGTACCACCAGGGTCAGGGTGTCTTCCATCAGGTCATCACTGGTCTCGCTGCTGCCCGGTTTGCAACTGGCGAAGCTGTTGTTGAGGTCAGCGAGCGTGAGAGTGATGCTGTACTGGTTGCCCTGCTTGATGGGAAGAGACTCTTGCATCCGACCACTCTGGGCCATTACCGCAAGCCGTTGTGGCCGAATGGGGCGTTCGGGTTTGAAATAGTGGGTATTGAGCCCATCGTGGTTGGGTTTGGCACCGATCTCTACCGATACCGATGCTTCGCTCAGACGAGAGGGGAATTGTCCCAGCAAGGTCAGTTTGCGCTGTGGGTAGAAGGTGGTGAGCAGCTGGTAGGTCGCTGTGCGGGTATCCAGTTTCTCCATGGCAGCGAGGGCATCGTTCAGCCGGGCTTCGGCGTCGTCAGGTAATGTTGTGCCTTGGCTGGTGGCCAGTGTCGTTAGGTGTTCAAGCAGGGTGGATGTCGGGTTGGACTGTTGCTGGCTGACCAGTGCAGTTGCCAACTCACCGAGCTGCTGAGCCGGGTTCGGCATATCGCCGTTCAGGGTCAACTGCAGCAAGGCGGTGAGATCTCGGGCAAAACGGTGATTGAGATGAGGGTCACTGAAGAGCTGGCCAGAGACATCCTGTTTTCCCTCCTGCTTTTGCAGCGCCGCCATGATGCTCTGATATGCCAGCGGCATGGGGGAAAGGTGCAGACGAGGACTCTCTTGCTCGGTGATGATGCCATCCCCGTTTTGATCCTGTTTGAGCAGTTGTGTCAGCGTAGGCAATTCACTGCTGAGGGATAGCGCGCTGTTCTGACGGTGGCTGGCGACAAGGCGCAGCGCCTTGTCTTGTGGCCATTGGCTCAATTTCAGTTTGAAGCCGAAACTGCCATCAGCCTGAGCGCTCTGGGTGACGCAGACCTTGTCGGCACAGAGCTGAATATCAAATTGTCCACCCTGTTCGTGAGTCAGCGGCAGTGCGCCGGCCAGATCCAGCGAAGTGGGTGGGGCGGGCTGTGTCGTCTCCGTTGTTGGTTGGCCCGATTGGTCTGGTGCAGTTGCTCCCGAGCCGCTACCTGAGCTCCCTCCGCTGCTACTGCTGGTGTTTCCTCCGCTGGCAGTACCTCCCGCAGTGCCCGGGGTGTTGCCACTTCCGCTATCCGGTGTGGTGGGTTGCTGGTTGCTACCGCTTCCTCCGCTGTTGCTTGCGTTATTTCCCGCCTGCTCGGGGCTGCCCAGCTCTGCCTTGCATGCCAGCAATGTGGCGCAGCAAAGGAGCAACAGCAGTGGTTTCGTTGTCCTGAACACGTTCGACTCCGTTATTGTTGTTTAGATTATTAATCTGCCAAGTCCGGTTTTTAGCGCGTAAATTAAACCCATTGCAGATGTTTTTGCTGTTAACTTCGTTAGATTGGCGAATTCACGCTGCGAATTATTTCATTTGGTGATAGTGATATTGATTCTCGTTTGTGATCTCAATATCATCCTGTCGTTGTTTAATTTCAGGCATAAAAAACAGGGACAAAAAATGACGATGCGAGTTTGGGATTACCTTCGTGACTACCTGAAGGATGAAAGCGGTGCCACGGCCATTGAGTACGGCATCCTGGCTGCAGGGTTGGCGGCCGGGATCCTGGCCATATTTGGCTCGGACGGGATCTTCATCACGGCGTTGAAGGAGAAGTTCACCGCCATTGTTGCCGGGTTGAATATGGACGCGGCTGGCAAGTGATGGCGTGGGGGCAATGGCTCGCCATACTGATGGCCTGCTGGTGTCTGGTCAGTGATTTGTTCGAACGGCGGATCCCCAATCTGGCGGTGCTGGTACTGGCCCTCTGGGGTGGCTGGTTGTTGCCGTTCAATCCGCTGTCACTGGTGTTGGCCATACTGACCTTGCTGTTGGGGCTGGTTGCCTATCACCGAGGCTGGTGTGGCGCCGGGGACAGCAAATTGCTGGCGGTCTGCCTCTATGGGGCAGGCGAGCAATGGCCCGAATTATTGCTGTTGATGGCGTTCTCCGGTGGCCTGCTCAGCCTGGTGTGTTTGAGCCATAGCCGCCTGCGCCCTTCACCCAATCCAACTACTGTGCCTTATGGGGTTGCCATCCTCTGGGCGGCAGCTCTGACCACACCTCTATTTATGTAGTCACACCATATGAAGAAACTCTTTTTGCTTATCGCTGCACTGCTGGTGCTGGCGGCGATGCTGGCTACCTTGTGGCCAGCTGAACCTGCGCCGCAGAGCGGTGCATCCCCACGGGATCCGCCAGCAGAATCGTTGGCGCCAGATCGGGTGGCCCAAGTACTGGTTGCCGCCCATCGGGTACAGGCCGGCTCTTTCATCCATCCCGAAGATCTAGGCTGGCAAGCCCTTCCCGAAGCCGAAGAGAGGAACCTGCCGGGTCTCTTTCTGTTTGGTTTTACCGATACCAAGGCCCTCAAAGGGAGTCTGGTGACCCGCACGCTGGAGGCGGGCCAGATAGTCTCTGCCGATGATCTGGTTCGTCCCGAGCAGAGTCACTATCTCTCCGCCATGATGGCGCCGGGCATGCGAGCGGTGACGCTGGCGTTGGGGAGGGAGGCGGCCAGCCACGGCCTGATCCGGCCCGGTAACCGGGTGGATGTGATCCTCACCAGCAAGCATGCGCGTCAGCACAATGCCCAAGGGGCAGAGGTAACCAGCAATCAGTCGGCCGAGATCATTCTGACCGATATCAAACTGCTGGCCATCGATGCCCAGGTGACCGATATCGCCGCGCTTAACGGCAATCCTGCGGCACAGGATAACTTCGACCAGGTCGCCGTGACCTTCGAGTTGCCCCCTCGGGCGGCAGCACGCTTGTTGCTGGCACATCGCTTGGGAGAGCTGGCTCTGGTACTGCGTTCGGCACAGAGCGCACCTGCGGGCAGCCCTGCGATGGCGCTGCCGGAGGGGAGTCTGATATGGGCTGAACAGGTCGCTCGCGGCCAGAACCCGAGAGCCATTCCAGGTCATGGGGTCAAGATCAGTTATGGCGACGGTAACGACCGAACCCGTCAACCCTAATCAACACAGAAAGGAAATGATGTTGCGAACATTTGTCATATTGCTCGCCATGCTGCCGCTCTGGGCCGCAGCCGCCGAGAGCCTGACGCTCACTCCCGAGCAATCCACCCTGCTTAATTTTGATGAACCTGTGCTGGATGCCTTTGTTGCCAATTCGGAGTTGGTCAGAGTGCACAGCCCCTCTGATCAGCAGTTGCTGATCTATGGCCGCAAGGTGGGCCACACCGATCTGGTGGTGACCGCCCTCGATGGCCGAACCCTGGGTCACTATCGGGTAACCGTCGTCGCTGACCTCGCACCGCTTGAACAGCTGGCCCGTCAGCATTTCCCCCAGAGTCAGCTCACCTTTAGCGAGTCGGGCGGTGCCATCGTAGTGGCAGGAGAGGTGACCAGCCCGCTGCAGGCGCATGAAATCCTCAGCATGGTGGAAGGCTTTGCCAAGGGACTGCAACCGCAATCCGTCGCCCAGAGTACAGTGATGGCCCCTTCGCCTCAGGCGGGTAACCAGGATGAAGGTGCTGCAGTCGCAGGTGGGGGCAGCGGTCAGTACGCCAATGTCATCAATCAACTGCGACTGGCCGGATCGGATCAAATCAACATATCGGTGCGCATCGTCGAGATGCAGCGTACTACCAGTGAACAGCTGGGGCTGCGCTGGAGCGCTATGGGGGAGTATCTGCAGTTGGGTGTCTCGCCGGGTAACCGTTTCCCGAAGCCGCTGGAGCGAGGCAGCTGGACCGGCAAGAAAGATGTGGTCTACATCAACGCTATCATCGATGCGCTGGTGGAAAACAGCCTGGTCAATGTATTGGCCGAGCCCAACCTGACGGCCAAATCGGGAGAGGCGGCGACCTTTATGTCCGGCGGTGAGTTTCCCTTTCCGGTTGGCAACGGGGATAACGGGCCCGAGATTGAGTTCAAGAAGTTCGGCATCTCGCTGGAGCTGACGCCGACCCTGCTGGACAATAATCGCATCAGCCTGACGGTCTCCCCGGAAGTATCGACCCTGAGCCGGGAGAACAGCGTCACCATTGCCGGTGTCGTGGTACCGGGCATCGAGACGCGTCGTACCACCACCACCATCGAGCTGGCTGACGGCCAGAGCTTTGCGCTGGCAGGTCTAGTGCGCAGCCATCGCAACCAGAATAACGAAGCGCTGCCCTTCCTGGGAGAGATCCCCGGGCTGGCCCCCTTCTTTGGCAGCAACAGCTTCAAAAATCAGGAGAGCGAGCTGGTGATCATCGCCACCGCCCGTCTGGTGCAGCCCACCAGCGATCCCCTCTCCCTGTCGACGCCGCTGGATCACTACCGGGCTCCGAGTCGCTTCGAGCGACTGTTCTTCACCGACATGGGGTCAACCCAATTGCCGGCGGCGCAGACAACCCGCCTGTTCGGCAACTATGGCTACAGCTACTGAGGAGGATGACCATGTTGAAAGAGACGCTGTTGCTGGCCATGACGTTGCCGTTACTGGCTTGTACCACCCCACCTCCGGCTGCCCCTCTCAAGGATCAGCTGCAATTCCGGGTTGCCCCGTCGCAGTTGCAACAGCAGTTGCAATGGCAACTGGCCTCCTTGGCCAATCGGCTGGAGGCGGGCACCGTCACGCTGCAGATCAGCGGGCCGCAGCCAGCAAGCCATGCGCCAACGCCGGAGGCGCTGCGCCAGCAGCTGGCTCAGTGGCTGGCGCTCGATACCCGGCTCATCTTCACCCCGACCGGGCAAGGTGACTATCAGGTGCAACTCGATGCCACCTTGCAGCCGGATAGCTGCCGTTATACCAGAGGCGGGGCGTCAGCCCCTGTCAGCGCCTGTCTGGTGCTGCGCAATCAATATCGTGCCCAAAGCCATGGCGAGCACTGGGCTCGTGGTGCCCGTTATGACGGTAGTGGTAGTGCCCTCGATGCCGGCGCGGTACAGCGCCTCTATCAGGGCAAGGCCAAATCGGCCAAGAAACAGCAGACGACCGGGGAGTAAGTCATGAGTGAACAAGCCAAACGGCTGGTGGCCGTGACGCGCCAGCCTGCCTTGAGTGCCGGGGTCGAGCGGGTGATGGCCGGATTGAGCGATGTGGAGCACCTGCAACTGACGGGCTCTCTGGCGGAGGCCAGAGCGCACTGTCTGGCTCACGGTGCGCCCGATATCCTGCTGGTGGAAGTGGAAAATCAGCAGACGCTGGCGGCCGATCTGGCGGCGCTTGCCGAATGTTGTCCACCCCAGATGCGACTGGTGTTGCTGGGAGAGCGGGGAGATGTTGCCCTGTTTCGCTGGTTGATCTCGGTGGGGGTGGATGATTACTACCCGGCGCCGCTGGATCCTGATGCGCTTCGTGCAGGTCTGCTGCGTCTGCTGGGGGGGCCGCTGGTGACCTCCTTGCGTAAAGGGAGAGTGATCTGTGTCGTGGGGGCCGCGGGTGGCGTGGGAACCAGTACCGTCTGCGCCAATCTGGCACTGGAGCTGGCAGAGCAGCATCACCGTCAGGTGGCCCTGCTGGATCTCAATCTTTATCACAGCCGTCACCCTATTTTGCTGGGCAGCGACTATGCCCCGCCCGGCGAGCAGTGGTGGCAGGCGACCGATCGGTTAGATGGCACCTTGCTGGCTCACACCGCTCATCAACTCGGGCCACGGTTGTTCCTTTTCTATGACGAGGGCGCTGAGCTGGTGCTCGGCGCCGAGCAGTTGGTGGCCGCGGTCAATGTGATGGCTGAGCACTACAGCACCCTCATTATCGATGTGCCGGACCTGCGCAGCCATGGGTTACGCGCCTTGCTGCAAGAGGCAGATGTGGTGATCTGGTTGCACGATTTCAGTCTGGGGGGATTGCGACTGTTGGGGAACTTGCCCAAAGGGGGGCAGGCTCAACGTCACCTGCTGGTAGGCAACCATTGCCGCGGCAAGGAGGGGCGAGTGCCCGCCACGGAGCTGGAGCGGGTCTGTGGTCAACCTCATGCCGCCGTATTGCCTTATGACCACGGCGCCTTTGTGCGAGCCGAGCGGGCCGGCATGGCGCTTATCAAGCAAAAAAGCAAACTGGCCCGAGCAATCAAGTGGCTGGCAGCCGAGCTGGTTGGCACCCAACCAGCGGGACGCCGCCGGGGAGGATTGCGTTGATGTTCGGACAAGCCAGCAATCGGCAGCCGCCGGTACAAGGGGCGCTGCTGACCATGTCTGAGGCCGCGCGCGAGGCGTTTTACGAGCTGGTGGAGCCCTCGGTGGCCGCCACCTTGCCCCGTGATGCATTGCTGGAGCGGGTCGCCAATGCTCTCGATCAGCTCTCGAGCCGCCGCATGCTCCCTTACAACCGTCAGGAGTTGCTCCTGCTGGGGCGGCAACTGGTGGACGAGATGGTGGGGGTCGGGCCGCTGCAACCCCTGCTCGATGATCCCGAGGTGTCGGATATTCTGGTCAATGGTCCGGACAAGGTCTATGTGGAGCGGCACGGCAAGCTGGTGTTATCAGGGGTGCGCTTTCGCGACCGTCAGCATGTGTTCAATGTGGCGCAGCGGATCGTCAATGCGGTGGGACGGCGGGTGGATGAGTCCACCCCCATGGTGGATGCCCGTCTGGCCGATGGCAGCCGGGTCAACGTCATTGCACCGCCTATTGCCCTGTGCGGTACCTCCATCTCCATTCGTAAATTCCCGAGTAGCCGCCTGACGTTGGCTCATCTGGCGGAGAAAGGGGCCTTGTCGGACGCCATGGCCCGCTTTCTCGGTCTGGCTGCTCGCAGTCGTTTCAACGTGTTGATCTCGGGGGGGACGGGGTCGGGCAAGACCACCCTGCTCAACGCCTTGAGCAAGCACATCAACGACGACGAGCGGATCATCACCATTGAGGATGCCGCCGAGCTCTCTCTTGAACAGCCGCACTGGGTACCGCTGGAGACGCGCAACGAGAGTGCCGAAGGCAAGGGTGAGGTGAGTGTGCGGGCGCTGGTGCGAAATGCGCTGCGGATGCGGCCGGACCGGATCATCTTGGGAGAAGTGCGCGGCGCCGAGGCGTTCGACATGCTGCAGGCGATGAACACCGGCCATGACGGTTCACTCTGCACCCTGCACGCCAACACACCGGAAGATGCGCTGCTGCGCCTGACCAACATGTTGCAGATGGGGGCTGAGCGCCTCTCCGAGCAGATCATTCAGGCCCAGATCGCCAGCGCGGTGGATCTGGTGGTGCAACTGGAGCGAATGCGCGATGGTCAGCGCCGCATCACTGCCATCAGTGAAATCACGGCGCTGGAGGGAGGCCAGATCAGGATGCAACCGTTGTTTCGTTTCGTGCTGGAGTCCGAGCTGCACGGCAAGTTGCAGGGGCGCTTCATGGCCCATCCGCTCTCGGCCGGGGTACAAGAAAAGGCTCGTCAGGCGGGCCTGCTACCCGAGTTGCAGGCGTGCATGGATGAAGATGGGGAGGAGGGCGAATGAGTGTGCTGTTATCCGTCTGCCTTGGCTGGGGGGCGGCCTGTCTGCTGCTCTGGCAGTGGCAGAGTCGGCGTGAAGCCTGGCTGCAACAGAGCCTGCGTTATGGCGGGCAACCGGAGTCCCGGGAGGCGGCGCATCCCTTGCCCCAGTGGTATCAGCAGATGGTGACCATGGTGGGGCAGGAACAATTGACTCGCTGGTGCTGGCAGGGGCCGGCAGGCGCTGCACTTGCCTGCATCTTGCTGGTCGCCAATGGCATGCCGCTTTGGCTGGCGTTGCTGCTGGCGGTTGGCGGGGCACTGCTGCTTGGTCTGCTGCTCTATCAACAGCTGCAACAGCGAGCGCTGGAGCAGTTTCGCACTGGCCTGCCCGAGGTGATTGACGGGATGATCCGGGCGCTGCGGGTGGGGGCGCCGCTGGCCGATATTTTCCAGCAAGTGGCACGGCAGCAGCGCGGCTTGATGTCACGGCTGTTTGCCCAGATGCACGACGAGTTGCAGGTGGGGCAACCGGTGGCGCAGGTGATGCGACAGGCGGCAAGCAGGGTCACGGTGGCCGAGTTCCAGTTTCTGACCATAGTGCTCAGCCTGCAGCAAGAGACCGGTGGTCGCCTCTCCGACGTGCTGGCACAACTGGTCGAAACCCTGCGTGCGCGTCAGACCCTGGCGGCCAGCATCCAGACCATCACCGCCGAGAGTCGCAACTCTGCCAAGGTATTGGCCGCTCTGCCTGTCATCATCCTGCTGGTGCTGTTCAGTACCGGGCGGGAGCACTTTACCTATCTGATGACCACGGCCAGCGGCCAGTGGGTGATGGGGTATGTCTCAATCAGCGTGGCGGTGGGGCTCTGGCTTATCCGCCGGCTCACGCGTCTGCAGGGGTAGGTCATGGCTGTTACCCAACTATTCGCATTGGCACTGCTGTCGCTTGCGCTTGCCGCAGTGACGGGCTGGTACGGTTACCGGCAACAACAACAGTGGCAACAACAGTGTCGCCGTTATGCCACTCTTACCGCGGCAAAGGTGCCGGGGCGTGAGTGGCTGGCGTGGTGCGGCCGCTGTTATCCGGTGGGCGGCCGCGAGCAGACACGCTTGCAGCAGTTACTGGCGCAAGCCGGGATCTTTGCCAGCCAGGGTTTTGACCGGTTACGGGGGCCAAACTGCTGGGGGGCTGGGGTTGGCCATCATGGTGCTGACATGGCGCCTGCTGGGTGCCCCGGCCGATGGATTCACCCTGATGTGGGTACTGATGGCCTATGTTGTAGGGGCCGGTTTGCCGGAGCGCTGGCTGCAGTGGCGGGCCCGCAAGGTCAAGGCGGCTCAGCAGAAGGTGGTGCCTGATGCCATCGACCTGCTGGTGATCAGCGTCGAGGCGGGGCTTGCGCTGGATCGGGCGTTGCTGCGAGTGGGTCACTATCTGGAGGCGTTGGAGCCGGGGCTTGCCCGGCAATTCTTGCGTACTCATGCCGAGATCCAGATGCGCGGCGATCAGGCCAGCTGTCTGGCACGGCTTGCCTGGCGGACCGGCTTGCCCGAGCTGGATCGTCTCGCCAACACCTTGCAGATGGCTCAGCAGTACGGGTCGCCATTGGCCGAGACCATGCGCACCATTAGTCAGGAGGCGCGCCAGATGCGGAGACTGGCACTGGAGGAGCAGGCTGGCTCCCTGCCGGGCAAGATCACCCTCATCCAGATGGCGCTCATCATGTTGCCCATGCTGGTGCTGATCATTGCCCCCACCCTCAATTTGTTGATCAACAGCCTGCGTTGAGCAGGCGATGGAATCGGATATGAAATCGAGCTATTACCTCATTTTTATCTCGCTGCTTCTGCTGGCGGGATGCAGCAGCCATGGTGATGCATCGGCGCAGAGTCAAAGCAATGGCATGGCGGTGGCCAAGGCCGCTTTTGATTCTGCCCAGTATGAGAAGGCTGAACGCCTCTATCTGGCGCTCTTGAGCAGTGATGCCTCGCTGGAAGAGGCGCAGCTGATGCTGGCGCGAACCCGTTATCAGCAAGATAAAAAGCAGGCCGCGCGCGATGGTCTGCAACAGCTGCTAGACCGCGCTGGCAAGCAGGCACCGGAGGCGGCCAATTATCTGGGCAAGTTTCTGCTCGATGATGGTCGTACGGAGGAGGCCGCAACCGCTTATCGTCAAGGACTCGCCTTGCCGGAGCTGACACCGTTGGCACGGGCCCGGCTCAGCAACGGGCTGGGGGTAGCCAGTCTGCGGCAGGGGGCGTTTGCCAAAGGGCGTGCGCTGTTTGAGGCGGCGGTAGCCGCTGCTCCGGATGAGCCTGACTATCGCGGCAATCTGGCATTGGGTTGGCTGATGGAGGGTAACCGGGTCGCAGCTCGTCAGGCCTTCGAGCCGCTGCTGCATTATCAGAGTCTGCCACCCCAGGTGGAGATGAACTACGCCCTGCTGCTGCTGGCCGAGGGCAATGAATCTCAGGCTCGCCTCATCCTGTCGCGCTTTCTCAGTGCCAGCCAGCTGGAACACGATATCCGGCTGCTCAAGGCGCAACTCAGAGGGCAGTCTGTGTGAATCATCAGCGTGGCGTGGCCAGCATCGAACTGGTGATCATCTTGCCACTGCTGCTGGCGTTGTTGTTGCTGGTGGTGGATGTGCTGCGGATACAGCTGCAATACAGCACCCTGGAGTATGGCCTGCGCGCTGCATTGCGGGAGCTGCAGGCCGAGTCGGCCGCAGGGCGGATCCCCTTGGCTGGCGCTATTCGGGAGCGGTTACTCAAGCAAGGGCACGGTGAATTGGCCGGGGTGGAGGTGACTGTCAGGCATCATGTGTCACTTGCAGCCATGTTGGGGCAACAAGAGGGAGGGCTGGATCCGGGCAGTGACACCCGTGCGCCTGCCGATCCCGTGCTGGAGGTGACTGCCAGACTTCGCCCCCGTTTGCTGCTGACCCCGAGCTGGCTGGTGGCCGATCGCCAGCTGGGTTATCAGAGCACCTTGTTGTTGCTGACTGACCGGTTGCCGGCAGGTGGTGCAGGATGAGCAGAACCATCTCTCGACCCGCACAAAACAGAGGGAGCATCAGCATCGAGGCGATGCTGTTTATCCCCGCGCTGTTGGCCCTGCTCAGTTTTGGCAACGAGGCATTGCAACTGCTGCGCCTTGAACAGCGGTTGCACAATGTGGCCTATAACGTGACGCAGATCGTGACCCAGCAAGGGGTCACGCAGGATGCGGCGGCAGTTTCCCAGCTGGCGTTTTATCAAGGATTTGTGCAGCAGCAACTGGCGGCTCTGCATGGTGGGCAAGCGGCGTTGACCATAGAGCAGTACAACAGCGCCAGTGGTGAACTGTTGCCGCTGTTGCAGGGAAGTGGCTGTGCCGGGCAGGGCAATTGGCCGCCGCTGCGGGTTGGCACCTTGATGCGGGTGACCCTCTGCTATCGCCCGGATGTGGACGGGGGGGGCATGTTTAGCCGCCTGTGGGGCGATCGTGCGTTGACCACCTACTTTATTCAGGAGGTTCACTGATGCCACTATTGTTTGAACAGCGTGGCGGCTTATCTCCGGCATTCGCATTGATGCTGGTCGGGGTATTGGCGCTGACCGGGGTCGCCATCGAGCTGGTGCGCGGTTACAACGGCCAGAGTCTGCTCAGCGCCGCTGCCGATGCAGTCATCTACTCTGCGGCAGATAGCGACACAGCCTTGCAAGATGCCCAGGCGCTGATGCAGGCCAATCTGAGCGGGCGTAATCTGCAGGTGGCTACTCCCCGCCTGAGCCAGGGAGAGCAGGGGGCGCAGGTGATCTTGCAGGGAAAAGTTCCCGCTCTGATGGATCTCTCGGCGATAGATGAAGGGGAGGAGGGGATGCCGATTGCGGCGGCTGCGCGTGCCAGCAGTGCACGAAGCCGGATCGAAGTCGCGCTGGTGCTGGATATTTCCGATTCCATGTCAGGTGCACCCATGAAGGCAATCAAGCAGGGCCTTGTCGAGTTTGGCGAGGTGCTGTTTGGTCGCGAGCGGCGCAATCAGGATCGGGTGGTCAGCATCATTCCCGCCACCGGGCTGGTCAATATCGGCGATCATCCCGAGCTGTTTCATCCCGAAAGTATTGAGTTTCCCTTCGGGTTGCGGACGCTGGCAGAGGAGCGTGGTTGGCTCAATCTGTTGTCGCGGGAGGTGCCGGGGCGTCAACGCAAGGCATTCTGTGCCAGATTGCCGGAACATGTTGATGGTATCGACCGGGTGGCGGAAGTGACTCCTGGCTGGATCCGCAAACTGGAGCAGGCCCCGCGGGATGAACTGCGGCCCCATCTCTTTTACAGCACCAAGCCTCCCCCCATTGCCCGTTATGGCGATGGGACGCCCTTGCTGGCCTTTGCGCCCAAAGATAATCCGCTGGATCGCTATCTGGAGAACCGCCGTGACAAGCTCGGTATTTTCGATGATGCAGATTGCGGGGTCAGTCCGATCCAGCCTCATCTTGCGACCCGTGCCGACTATCGTCAGGCGCTTGATACACTCTATGCCGCATTCAATACCAACACGGCAGAGGGGGTGATGTGGGGTTGGCGGCTGCTTTCGCCAGAGTGGCAGGGACGCTGGCGACAGGGTGCGGCAGCCTTGCCGCGCCCATATGGATTGCAGGATAACCGCAAGATCATGGTGCTGTTTTCTGATGGGGAGCACATGGGGCCCGAGGCAGCATTGCGGGATCGCAAGCAGTTGCTGTTATGCCGGGAGATGAAACGCAAGGGGATCCAGATCTACACGGTGGCGTTCGAAGGGGATACCCGTTTCGTGGCCCAGTGTGCCAGTGATCGCTCCCTGGCCTTCAAAGCAACCAAAAGCAATATTCGTACTGTGCTGACCCGGTTGGCGAGCTCCATCAATGATGTCGTGTTGACGAAATAATGCAAAGAGGGGCCTGATCGGCCCCTCGCTATTCAAGGTGTTAACAGGGTCACATCGCCGCGCGGAAAATGGCAACGATCTCTTCGTGGCTCGCCTGTTTCGGGTTGGTGAAGCCGCAGGCATCTTTCAGGGCGTTGCTGGCCAGGGTATCGAAGTCATCGGCTTTGACGCCGAGTTGCTCCAGACCGGCCGGGATCTTCACATCCAGCGCCAGCTGCTTGATGGCAGCAATGGCAGCGGCGGCGCCCTGCTCGTCGCTCATGGCACTCACGTCTACCCCCATGTAGCGGGCCACATCCTTCAGACGAGCCGCGCTCACCTGGGCGTTGAACGCCTGAACGTGGGGCAGCAGCACGGCGTTGCAGACGCCGTGGGGCAGGTCATAGAAACCGCCCAGCTGGTGGGCCATGGCGTGCACGTAGCCGAGGCTTGCGTTGTTGAAGGCCATACCGGCCAGGAACTGGGCGTAGGCCATCTGCTCGCGGGCATGCAGGTCATCGCCGTGGTGAACGGCGGTGCGCAGGTGCTTGGCAATCAGCTCGATGGCCATCACGGCGCTGGCATCGGTCACCGGGGTGGCGATGGTGGAGACATAGGCCTCGATGGCGTGGGTCAGGGCATCCATACCGGTGGCGGCGGTGAGACCCGCTGGCTTGGCCAGCATCAGCTCGGGGTCGTTGACCGACATCAGTGGGGTAACGTGCTTGTCGATGATGGCCATTTTCACGTGGCGCGCTTCGTCGGTGATGATGCAGAAGCGGGTCATCTCGGAGGCGGTACCGGCGGTGGTGTTGATGGCGATAAGCGGCAGTTGCGGCTTGGCGGAGCGATCCACCCCTTCGTAATCCTTGATGCTGCCACCGTTGGCGGCCACCAGCGCAATGCCCTTGGCGCAGTCGTGAGGCGAGCCGCCACCCAGCGAGATGACGCAGTCGCAGCCGTTGGTCTTGATCATGGTCAGACCCGCTTCGACGTTGCTGGTAGTGGGGTTGGGTTTGGTCTCATCGAAAACAACGCTTTCAATGCCATGTTCAGCCAGCAGGGTGGTGAGCTTGGCGACCACGCCGATCTGGTTGAGGATTTTGTCGGTGACGATCAGCGCCTTGCGATAGCCGTAACCCTTGATATCGGCGGCGGCCTCTTGCAGACAGCCGGCACCCATCAGGTTGATAGCGGGAATATAGAATTTGAATGTAGCCATGATGGACTTCCTATAGTTAGCCATTAAGTGGTAGTTGAGTGCTAGGCTACCATCTAGAAAGGGATACAAAAGCATCTTGTTTACAACTTTACGGGGTCGATCACGAGTCGTTAATTAAGCGCTGAACCAGGCTTGACTTTCCCGCATCTGACTTGATTTGTAGAAAAACGTTTGTCAATTATTTCATTGAGTTAGCAAACGTTTTGCGCAATGTTTGTCACTGTCAATGCGTGGAAGTGTGAGGCGCTTCAAGGAATTGGAAAGCGCTTTCGACCATAGTTGGCGCCTCCCCGAAGAGGGGGGTAAAGGCTTGAAAGTATCATAAAGAATCATCTTAACTTGTGCCCTGACCATGCTGGCAGGGGGCAACCAGGAGTCCAATATGTCTGATGTATTTCACTTGGGTTTGAAGAAAGCGGATCTGCAAGGCGCCACCCTGGCGATCGTCCCCGGTGACCCCGAGCGCGTGAAGCGTATCGCAGAGCTGTTGGATAACCCGGTGCACCTGGCCAGCCATCGTGAATTCACTACCTGGCGCGGCGAGATGGACGGCAAGGCCGTGATCATCTGCTCTACCGGTATTGGTGGCCCGTCCACCTCCATCGCGGTAGAAGAGCTTGCCCAGCTGGGTATCCGCACCTTCCTGCGTATCGGCACCACCGGCGCCATCCAGCCGCACCTGAACGTGGGTGACGTGATCGTGACCACCGGTTCCGTGCGCCTCGACGGTGCCAGCCTGCATTTTGCACCGATGGAGTTCCCGGCTGTTGCCGACTTCGACTGCACCACTGCGCTGGTTAACACCGCCAAAGAGATGGGCTCCAAGCTGCACATCGGTGTGACTGCCTCCTCCGACACCTTCTACCCGGGTCAGGAGCGTTACGACACCGTATCCGGCCGCGTAGTGAGCCGTTTCCAGGGTTCCATGAAAGAGTGGCAAGCCATGGGCGTGCTGAACTATGAGATGGAATCTGCAACCCTGCTGACCATGTGCTCCAGCCAGGGCCTGCGTGCCGGTATGGTGGCTGGCGTTATCGTCAACCGTACCCAGCAAGAGATCCCGAACGCCGAGACCATGGCGAAGACCGAATCTGATGCCATCAAGATCGTACTGGGCGCTGCCCGCAAGCTGATCTGATAGCACTACAAAGAGTGGGGGGTGGGGGCCGTTGCGAAAGCGCGGCCCCTATCTTTATCCGCCGTTTACCGCTTTTCCTCTCCCGTCACCCCTTTCACTGATCCCGCCGCACTTGCGCTGGTTGTCTCTGCTGGCTGCCTCTACCTATTGCCCCTAAAAAGGCGCTGGACAGCGCACTTGCATCGGCTCGCCGCTCATCGGATGAGTAAAATTCAGCTCGCTGGCGTGCAGCATCAGCCGCGGCGCCTGTTCGCAGCCGGGGGGAAGCAGGCCACCATAGAGATCGCAACCTAGGATGGGGTGGCCCAGCAGCTGGCTGTGGATGCGCAGTTGATGGGTGCGGCCGGTCTCCGGCACCAGTCGTACCCGGGTCAAAGGCACGGTCTGCCCCTGCATCTGCTGCGCCAGCCGCTCAATCACCTGATGGCGGGAGCGGGCGGGTTTGCCACTGACGGCGCAGATCTTCATCTGCGGGAAAATCGACGGATCCTTGGCGATAGGGGCGTCGATAACTCCTTCGTCGTCAATCAGATGACCGCAGAGCAGGGCGCTGTAGGCCTTGCTCACCGCCCGCTGACTGAACTGCTGGCAGAGCAGGGCATTGATGGCCTTGTTTCTGGCCACCACCATGATGCCTGAGGTGCCAAAATCTAGGCGATGCACCAGGGTGCAGCCGGGGAAATCCTGCACCAGTCGATAGTGAACCGAGTCGAGGTTCTGCGGATTTTTGCCCGACAGACTCAGCAGGCCGCTCGGCTTGTTGATGAGCAGCAGGTGCTCATCCTCGAACAGGATCTCGATGGCTGCACTGCAGGGCGGGGCGATAAAGGTGTCGACGATAACGGACATAGGGCACACGGGCTGGAAACGGGGGACGATCATACCCGAACCGGCGCGGCCGGGCGAATGGGCGGTGCGCTGCCTCGGAAAATGAACGGCATGACGCCATGCAACCTATTGATAATGAGCTGTGTTGAGCGAGGTGGCGTGGCGTGCAAACCGCCCAGGTCAGCAACAAGGCCCCGTTTTGTGACCCCTTCCCGAGTTCATCCGAGGCTTGCTTGTTAAGGTATGGCTCCCTGTTATGTTGTAAGGACTCATCCCATGGCACTGCCCGTTATTCTCGATTGTGATCCCGGCCACGACGACGCCATCGCCCTCATTCTGGCGCTGGCCAGCCCTGAACTTAAGGTGCTGGCGGTCACCACCAGCGCGGGCAATCAGACGCCGGACAAGACCCTCAACAATGCCCTGCGCATCCTCACCTTGCTGGGGCGGGACGATATTCCGGTGGCGGTCGGGGCACCGAAACCGCTGGCCCGCGAGCTGATTATCGCCGACAACGTCCATGGCGAATCTGGGCTCGATGGCCCCAAACTGCCTGATCCTGCCTTTGCGCCGCAGGCCATGACTGGGCTTGAATTGATGGCCAAGTGCTTGCGCGAGAGCCCGCAGCCCGTGACTCTGGTGCCGACTGGGCCGCTGACCAATATCGCCCTGCTGCTGGCGGCTCATCCCGAGCTCAAACCCAAGATTGCCCGCATCGTATTGATGGGGGGCGCCGCTGGGGCTGGCAACTGGACGCCGGCGGCGGAATTCAATATTTATGTGGACCCGGAAGCGGCCGATATGGTCTTTAAGTCGGGTATCCCCATCACCATGTGCGGCCTCGATGTGACCCATGAGGCGCAGGTGATGGACGAGGATATCGAACGGGTGCGCGCCATCACCAATCCGGTGGCCCAGTGCGTGGCCGGGCTGCTCGACTTTTTCATGATCTACCATCGGGATCCCAAGTGGGGATTTGCTGGTGCACCGCTCCACGACCCCTGTACCATTGCCTGGTTGCTGGCTCCCGAGCTGTTCCACGGGGTCGAGTGCCGGGTCGATATCGAGACCCGGGGTGAGCATACCGTGGGGATGACGGTGGTGGATCGTTATGGTCTGACCGGCAAGTCAGCCAATGCGCTGGTATTGTTGGGGCTGGATCGTCCGGGCTTTATCGATCTGCTGGTGACGCGGCTGCGGGCGTTTGACTGAGCGCCGGTTCATTTTTGCAAGAAGGGGCGGGGAATGTGGAAGAGAGGCTTGGTGCTGCTGGCCGGGTTGCAACTGACAGGCTGTGCGACGCCATTCGAGCGGATGTGGCAGGGGCTGGCGACCTGTGAATTTACCGATCTCTATGTGGATGAGACGGGCAGGCCCGCCCATCTACAACTGGCCAACTACACCCCCTACAAGGTGAGCGACGGCTTTGCCTGGTACAAGGTGCACGAGGAGCTGCACGGCCTGCCGGTGGTCGGTTTTATCGTGCCCGCTTCCAGCTTCGAAGTGCATGCTCTCTTTGTCGATACCCCCATCGCCAATGCCCGCCGGTTGACCCACAACGCCTACGGCAGCGAGTTTGGCGACGAGCAGAAGCATGACGAGGGCTCAGCCCCTCTGCTGCTGCGCGATCCCAACAACCCCAAGCGCTCCATCATCGACTGCACTCGCGGCGAGTCTGACGGGGAGCTTGAGGATTCGGCCATGCCCGAGTAGAGCCACCTGTCACGCCATCGGCCTGAAAAAAGAGGGGCCAGCCTTGTCGGCTGGCCCCTCTTTTTTATTGTTGCTTAGCGCCCTGATCAGGGATAGCTCAGCGTCTCCTTGATAAGCGGCAGCTGGGCCTTGATCCATGCCGGATTGCAATAGGTTCCCCAGTCGCAGGCCTGACTCGACATCATTTCAGGGATAGCTCAACGTCTCTTTGATAAGCGGCAGTTGAGCCTTGATCCACGCAGGGTTGATGGGGCCCCAGTCGCTGATGCGGTAGTGTCCCTGCAGGTGGCGAGCCCCCTCGGTCTGCTCGAAGGCGCAGCTGATGTCGAGCTCGGCCAGCGCCGTCAGGGTATCCTGCGCGGTGCGGCGCGGCATGCCGGTCGCCTCCATGATGGCAGGCACCGTATCCGTGCCCTGGCTGATCAGCCAGGCCACGTAGAGGCGCCGGTAGAAGCTGGTGCGGGTCTTGCTCGGCTCGCTCATAGCTCGTCCTCAAGACGATCGAAGTAGCGCCAGGTCGCAATGGCGGCTTTGCCCATCACCAGTGCCCAGAGGCCGAACCAGAACCAGCGGAAGAAGCTCCAGGTGGAGGCGTCAGGCTCGGTACTCTCGATCTTGGTGACGTTGGGGAACATGGAGAACATGTTCACGCGCCAGCCGTAGGAGGTAATGATGGCCAGGCGTTTCTCGAACTCCATCGACTTGGCCTTGGCCTGGACGTCGGCGGCGTTGAATTTGAAGTAGAAGGGCCAGCCCCACTCGGTATCTTCATTGCGAAACACCCGGATCTTCTCGCCGGGGCGTTCGGTGTAGATGTAATAGACGTCGGTGGTGGGGCCGTCAGCCGGGTTTTTCTGGCTGATGGGGCCATCCTTGTCGGTGCGCTTCACCTCGACCCCAGTGATGGTAGCGATGGTGTGCTCCGGCAGGTAGTAGTCGAGCCAGGCGGCGGAAATGAGGGCGATGAGCCCCAGGGCGATAAAAGCGGGTTTCTTGAATCTCAGGCTCATGGTGTGCTCACGTGAGGGGGAGTAACGTGCCTCTACCATACCGATATTTGACAGGGCAGCCCAGCCCCTTATGGCGCCACAAGCCAAAAAATGGCGTTTAAAACAGAGACAAAGCCATTGCTCCATCAACAAGAAAGGCCCTTGCGGGCCTTTTTGTCTGGTTCACTTTGTGCGCTTACAGCTGGAATTGAGCCAGCTGTTTGCGTTGCTGCTCGGCGAGCTGGGAGAGTTCGTTGCTGGCACTGGCGCTCTGGCTGATGCCGGCGGAGCTCTGGCTCACGATCTCGTGAATATTGGTGATGTTGCGGTTGATGTCGGCAGTGACGCAGGACTGCTCCTCGGCGGCGGTGGCGACCTGGGCGTTGGCGTCGTTGATCTGGCGTACGGCACCGGTAATGCCGCTTAGCAGATCCTGCACCTGAGCCGACAAGCGCTGGTTATGGCTGAGGATCTCCAGCGTTTCCTGTACGCCGTTGTTGGCGGATTGGGACTGGCTCTGCAGCCGCTCGATGATGGCCTGGATCTCCTTGGTGGAGTCCTGGGTACGGGCCGCCAGCATTCTCACTTCGTCGGCCACCACCGCAAAACCACGACCCGTTTCACCGGCACGGGCCGCTTCGATGGCGGCATTGAGCGCCAGCAGGTTGGTCTGCTCGGAGATCCCCTGGATCACTTCAATTACCTTGCCGATCTGCTCGGACTGGGATTTGAGCTGGGCCACGATGGCGGCGGCATCTTCCAGACTGCCCGCCATCCGGCTGTTGGCGGCGATGCTTTCGGTAAAGAGGGCGAGCCCCTGTTCGACCCGGCCATTGGCATCCCGCGCCAGCTCATCGGCGATGGCTGCGTTGTGGTTGACGTTGTCAGCGGTGCTGGAGAGTTCGGTCACGGCGGAGGCGACCTGTTCGATCTCGCTGTGCTGCTGCTTTGCATTGGCCTCCGACTGGGTCATCACGGCGGCCAGCTCGGTGGCGGCGGAGGCGACGCTGTTGCTGATCCCGGTCAGGTTCTCGATGGTGTTGCCGAGCTGGGTAAGGGTGAGGTTGATATCTTTGGCCAGACGGGTCAGCTCGTTGTTGCCCTCCGCTTTGGCGCGCACGTTGAAGCGCCCTTGCGCCACGGCGTGCATCACCTCTTGTAGCTGACTGATGGGGCTGACGATGCGCCCGGAGAGGACCCAGCCACAGATCAGCGCCGCCAGCAGGGTACCGGCGGTGAGCAGCAGGGTACGCAGCAGGGTGGCGTCGTAGTGGGCCTGCTCTTCGGCCAGCTCTTGCTGGATCAGCTGGTTGATGTGGGCCGACATGCTGTCGATCTGTTTGATCAGCTGTTCACCCAGCTCGCGGAAATGGAGGCGGGCCGCCTCGTAGGCGACCGGATCGCCGCCACCCTGATGTTTTTGCGCCAGCAGCGGCAGCATGTTGCTGCGGGTATGGCTGAGGTAGGCCTGCAGGGCGGCAGCGACCTGACGGTTATCCTGCTCGGCACCGGGGAGCACCAGACGGCCGAGGATGGCGTTGATCTCCTGCTCGGCGCTGTTGAGGTTTGCGGGCAGTGCGGCAAACAGCTTGGCATCGTAGAGGCCATAGATGGCGCTGGTGCGCAGCCGGTAGGTGGCGTGGATCAGTTTGGCAATATCGTCCTTGTGCTGGACCACGCTCTGGGTCGTCTCATCTATGTCATTGATGGCTTCATCCAGACCCTGTTTGCTGATGGCGATCATCACCATCATCAGCAGGCTGGCCAGCAGCAAAGGTATCAAGACCTGGACGCGTATTGATAGATTATTCAATGACATAAATGGCTCTAATCCGGAATTGGAGGAGCCGACATCTTACACATGCACGTCAGGAGCTGTCACAGGCTTTTATTGCTGAAATGTGCTGAAGAAAAGGTTTTTTCTTGTGAGAAAGGAGCCATTTAGGCATGATTGAGCGCTTTATCCCCTGAATATGTGGTACAACTGGCTGGGTTGTGTCAATTCTGTCCCGTTTTCGTGATTTCCCGCTCTCGTCATATGGAGGTGTGTTGTGTCCAGCTGGATCGATCCGGCCATTCTGGCTCTGTTTATCCCGACCTTTTTCTTTGTCTCGGTGACCCCCGGCATGTGCATGACCCTGTCGATGACCCTGGGGATGAGCCTGGGGGTGCGCCGTACCCTGCACATGATGTGGGGGGAGCTGATCGGGGTCGGGCTGGTCTCGGTGCTGTCGGTGATCGGGGTGGCTGCCATCATGCTCAACTACCCGGGGATCTTCGCCGCCTTCAAATATGTGGGGGCGCCTATCTGGTGTGGCTTGGCATCCAGATGTGGCAGGCTAAAGGGAAGATGGCCATTCCGGCGGATCTCTCGGCCGGTCAGCAGACCAGCGCCATGGGGCTGGCGCTGCAGGGCTTTGTCACCGCTATCGCCAACCCCAAAGGGTGGGCCTTCATGATCTCTCTGCTGCCCCCCTTTATCTCTGCCGACAAGCCGATGGCGCCGCAGATCAGCGCGCTGGTGGCGCTGATCCTGGTCATCGAGTTCTCCTGCCTGCTGCTCTACGCAAGCGGTGGCCGCACTCTGCGCCACTTCCTCGCCAAGAGCGGCAATGTCACCCTGATGAACCGCATCGCCGGTACCCTGATGCTGGGAGTGGGGGTCTGGCTGGCGCTTGGGTAAGAGCTGTCAGTGACTCTCGCCACAAAAGAAAAATGCCACCGGTCGGTGGCATTTTTTATGGGCGCAGGGTGGCTCAGCGAGGCTTGAAACGCTCGACCCAGGGGTTGGCGGAGAGGCCGTGCAGGATGACGCTCAATATGATGGTGCAGAGCACGGTGGCGATGATAGGGCGCTGGCCAATCAGGGCAGGCTCGTTTTGCAGCACCATCACCGCAAAGACGATACTGGCAAGGCCCCGCGGCCCGAACCAGCCGATAAAGAGCTTGAGCTCCGGCTTGAGGCCGGTGCCGATGAGGCTCAGCCAAACCGGCACCATCCGCAGCAGGGTGAGGCTGGCAATGGCATAGAGCCAGTATTGCCAGTGCAGCAACTCCGGCAAAATGGGCATCAGGGTCGCGCCAAACACCATCCAGATCACCACGGAGAGCAGGTCGCCGTAGCCTTCGCAGCTGTCCATATAGGCGTGCTTGTGCTCGCCGAGGCGGTGGCCGATAAAGAGGCCGCCGACAAAGGCGGCGATAAAGCCGCTCCCCCCGAGAGTCTGTGCCAGCGCAAAGCAGAGCAGGGCTAGGCCTGGCATGGTGAGCTGACGCCAGAGTGGCAGTTGCCAGCCATTGAGATAGGAGATCTTCAGCAGCCGGATGGTGAGGCTGGTCAGTACAAAGGCGACCAGCAGGCCAATACCGATCTCCTCCAGCATCAGGGTGATAGCCAGAGTGGCGGTGCCTGCGTGCTGCTCGGTGGGGGCGATAAGGGCCAGCAGCAGAAGCAGCACCGGTACGCAGATGCCGTCGTTGAGGCCGCTCTCCTGATTGAGCCCTTCACGCACCGGTGCCGGCACCGCGGGGTTGCTTACCACCGCCTTGCCGAGCGCCGCATCGGTGGGCGCAAGAATGGTGGAGAGGATAGCCATCTCCAGCAGTGGCAGGTCGGGGAAGATCCAGTGGCCAAACAGGGCACCACAGAGCAGGGTGAGGGGCAGGCCAATCAGCAGCAGCCGGATGGGGAGCTGGCGGTTGGCCAGCAATATCTGCCAGTTGGTGTTGGCGGCATCGTTGAACAGCACGATGACCAGCGTCAGCTCGGCCAGCAGCTTGATGCCGGCGCTGTCGATAGAGAGGGAGAGCAGCTCAAGCCCGCCCGGCCCCAGCAACCAGCCGGTCAGCAGAAAGAGCAGGGGGCCGTTGACCAGTTTTGACTCGAAGCGCCCCGCAATCAGGCTGTAGATCAGCAAGAAGGCGGCGATCACCGCCAGATTCTGGTAAAGCAGGTGTGCATCCATACAACCTCCTTTCTGCCCCCCGCAGGGGGCGGTTTAGTCGGTCAGGCAGTCGGGGTCGAACACATACTCCCCGTCCAGCCAGCGCACGATTTCGTCGACGCAGGATTGGTCACGAAACGGCAGATAGCGCGCCTTGAGAGCGGCAATCTGCTCGGAGGTGAGCTGTGCCAGCCCCAGATCCTGAAACAGCGGCAGGTCGGCCTCGATCATCGCCGAGATCTGCGGGCCACAGGTGGCGTTGAGGGCGGCATGCAGCGCCTTGTCGGGGTCGTACTGCTTGCCGAGTCGGTAGCTCATCGGCAGGGTAGCGAGGGGCAGGGCGGAGAGCGCTGCCTGCTTCATCGGGTTGACCGCATGGCCGGCGAGCAGATCCGCCAGCTCGGCGGGGCGGTTCTCGAAGGCGCGCAGGTGCAGGTAGCTGCTCGCCTTGCTGCCATCGTTAACCGGGTAGTTGTCCCACAGGAAGGGCTTGCGGCCGAGCAGTTCGGTCACCTGCTTGAGGTGGCTGGCTGGATATTCGCTGGAGCAGACCTTGGGGCCGGTCCAGAAGATCTCGAAGCGGCGGTCGAGCTGTTCGCCAAGCTCCTCCAGATAGCGGGGAGGCATGGCGCCAAACACCTTCTCCAGCACCGGATCGGTCGAGTAGTAGCTGGGGCAGAAGATGAGGCGGGCCGCCTTGCTGTGAGCCGCGATGTCGTGGGCGATGGTGAGCTGGTGGCGGGCCAGATCCGGGGTATCCCCCTTCATGTCGTCAAACAGCACCGCCAGAATGTCGGGCTGGAGCATCTCGTCGATGAGGCGCACTTTCTCAAGCAGCGCCGGGCGTTTGCGCTCGTAGTCGTGGTGCGCCCCCATGGGGCTCAAGCCCACCCCGAAGGCGAGCCCGTTGGCACGGCACTGGCGCGCCAGCTCGGCGAGATCCGCCAGCTGCTGCTCGGGCCAGGGGAGGGCCCAGTGCTTGCGCAGATAGCCATCCTCTTTCGGGGCATAGATATAGAAGCCGTAGCCGTGGCGTGGCAGCCACTGGGCGTAGCGGGCGCGGGCCTGCCAACTCCATCCCTTGCCAAAAAAGCCTTCAATGACCCCCAGATTGGCTGCGGGGGCAGGGGGCCGGACAGCAAACTTTGATATGGCATAACACTCTCCCTTCTTGCTGGGGACTTGATACGGGACGGTCGGTCAGACCGGGTCCTCTTCCTGAAAGCGCACCCCAATCTTGCCCGGCACGCTCTCGTCCATTTCGGCCACGGTCCAGATCAGGCCCTGCCATTCGATGTTGTCACCGACCACCAGATTATCGCCCAACTGGCTGGCAATAAAATCACCCAGTGTCTGATCCGCCACCTCGCTCACATCCAGCCCGTAGAGGGGGGCGAGATCCACCAGCCGCGCGGCTGCTTCCAGCAGGAAGTCACCGAAGAAGCGGGGGCCGAGATCCTGTTCCGGCGCCTGACTGAACAGCTGGCCGAGGGCGGGGAGGTCGCGTTCGTGACCGATCACGCAGAGGATGTCATCGGCCTGCAGACAGGTACTACCCGAGGGGTGGAGCAGCTCGCGGCCTCGAAACAGGGCGCAGATCCGGGTGCCGGTGGGCATCTGCAGATCCCGCAGCGGCGAGCCGATGCACCACTTCTCCTCCCCCAGCTGGTAGACGAAGGTCTCCCACTGGCTGTCGAGATCGATCTCGAGCCCCGAGCGGTTGATGGGCGACGGTGGGGCCGGTACCTCCACCCGTGCCAGTTTTGAGGCCAGCGGCAGCGAGCTGCCCTGCAAAATCAGCGAAACCAGCACCACAAAGAAGGCGACATTGAAGTAGAGCTGGGCGTTGGGCAGCCCCGCCATCATGGGAAACACCGCCAGAATGATGGGCACGGCGCCACGCAGGCCAACCCAGGAGATAAACCAGCGCTCGCGGGGGGCGAAGTTCTTGAACGGCAGCAGCCCGATCCAGACCGACACCGGGCGGGCAAACAGGATCATCCACATCGCCAGCGCCAGCGCGGGCAGAGCGATGGGCAGCAGCTTGTGGGGCGAGGCGAGCAGCCCCAGCACCAGAAACATGCCGATCTGGCTGAGCCAGGTCAGACCGTCCAGCACCGACAAGGTAGTGCTGCGGCTGCGCAGGGCGAGGTTACCGAGCAACAGACCGGTGAGATAGATGGCGAGAATGCCGCTGCCACCGACCGCCGTGGTGAGGGCGAAGATGAGCAGACCGCCGCTGACGGTGAGCAGCGGATAGAGCCCAGGCGCCAGGCGGGCGGTGTTGATAAGGCGCCACAGCAGCCAGCCGCCGCCAAGGCCGATCCCGGCGCCAAGGCCGAACTGTTTGATGAGCTGCAGCAGCAGAAAACCGGCGTTGAGATCCTGCTGGCTGCTGGCCAGCACCTCGATCAGGGTGACGGTAAGAAACACTGCCATGGGATCGTTGCTGCCCGACTCTATCTCCAGCGTCGCGCTCACCCGCTCGTTGAGGCTGCGCCCGCCAAGCAGGGAGAAGACCGCCGCCGCATCGGTGGAGCCGACGATGGCGCCGATCAGCATCCCCTGCATCAGGTTGAGGTCAAACAGCCAGGCAGCGGCGAGCCCCGTCAGGCCGGTGGTGATAGCCACCCCGACCGTCGCCAGCGACAAGGCAGGCCAGAGCGCCACCCGGAACGAGGAGACCCGGGTGCGCATGCCGCCGTCGAGCAGAATGATGGCAAGCGCCAGGTTGCCCACCAGATAGGCGATGGAGTAGTCAGCGAAGTGGATGCCACCTGGGCCATCCTCACCGGCCAGCATGCCGACGGCGAGGAAGATAACCAGAATGGGAATACCGAGGCGGGAAGAGAGGGCGCTCAACAGTACGCTGGCTCCCACCAACAGGGCAGCGACAAAGAAGAAACTGTTGATGGTAGCGGCATCCAAGGGCGAACTCCTTCCTGGTAATGTGCAAAGTAGGCACATTATATGCAGTTAGGCCCCCCTTGTGTGGCTTATTTGTGCATCAATTTGCACTTTCTTACATTTTTCATCCCTTTTTTCAGCATGGCCGCGCCATATTCTGACAGTGACGGGGTCAACGAAAGCGGAGTCAAAGGAGCGTCGATTTAAGGATGCGCAGGGAGGAGAGGGCGGGGAAAAGCGAAACGGCACAGCAGAGGGAGAGGGGAGCACAAGGGCGCTCCCCACGGGATGGGGCGGGATTCAGTCGTCCTCGTCATCCTTCACTTCGCGGATCTTGTCCTTGTAGTTGGGCAACTGCTTCTCCAGCCGTTTCATGTCTTTGATGGCATTGAGAAACAGCCCGAGCAGGAACAGCAGCGGCAACCCTATCCACAGCCAGAGATTCATGGGATTTTCCTTTCGTCAGGACAGGTGGTGACATAACGGGCCAAAATTTCATCAAGGTTGGCCAATATGGTCGACTTGCCTTCAATATCCGCCTGTTGCAGGCAAAGCGCCAGTGCTGCGGGATCGAGCCGCTGCTCGTCGGACTCCAGCGAAAAGCTGATATGCCAGGGCTCGTAGGCAACGCCGCTCTGTGCCCCGACCGGCTTGGCATAAGGGAGGAAGAAGCCGAAGTCGCTCATATGATCGCTGAGCCACTCGCTGAGATCCGCAAACCAGCCCCCGGCTTCATACTCCCACGGCTCCAGCGCCAGTTTGGTATCGGTAGGCAAACAGTCCGGGTCGTAGATGTCGAGATCGGTCCCCCAGTGGTGACGGCTGGTGCCGGGCAGGGCACTCCAGCGCAGGATGGCGTGCAGCCGCTCCACCTCGCTTAGTTGCAGGGCATCGATGGGCTGACTGTTGGCATCGAGCAGAGGCCGTTCGCCGCGCCACTTGCCATTCCAGATGGCGAGCTGGCGCTCGAAGCTGCGCCAGCTGGAGGCCGCCTGCAGGTTGAACCCCTCATAGGCGGCCGCAACCTGCATGTCGTTGAAGGCCGCCGCGGTGGCGGCAGTCAGACGATGGGGGCCGCGTCCCACCAGAATAAGGTGGCTCTCGTCGAGCCCCAGCAGTTGTTCCTGCGTCATGCCAGCAATCTCTCGAGCACCCCTTGGTACATGTCCGCAAGCAGATCCAGATCGTCCGCCTTCACGCACTCGTTCACCTTGTGAATGGTGGCGTTGACGGGGCCAAGCTCAATCACCTCGGCGCCGGTGGGGGCGATAAAGCGCCCGTCCGAGGTGCCGCCGGTGGTAAGCAGGGCCGGTCGCTGGCCGTTCACTGCCTCGATGGCCGCCACAGCCGCATCGAGCAGCGCGCCGGTGTCGGTGAGGAACGGCTGGCCGGAGAGGGTCCAGTTCAGCTGATAATCGAGGCCATGTTTATCCAGCAGCGCTTCGACCCGCTCGCGGATATCCAGGTCGGTCAGTTCGGTGCCGAAGCGGAAGTTGAACTGTACCTGCAGCTCGCCCGGAATGACGTTGGAGGCGCCGGTGCCGGCCGAGATGTTGGCGATCTGGAAGCTGGTGGGGGGGAAGTAGGCGTTGCCCTCATCCCACACGGTGGCGGCGAGTTCCGCCAGCGCTGGCGCGGCTTTGTGAATGGGGTTGTCCGCCAGATGGGGGTAGGCGACATGGCCCTGCACTCCGCGCACCAGCAAATCGCCGGTGATGGAGCCGCGGCGGCCGTTCTTCACCACATCGCCTACCACGGCGGTGGAGGAGGGCTCACCGACGATGCACCAGCGGATCTTCTCGTTGCGGGCCTCAAGGGTGTCGATCACCCGGGTGGTGCCATTGATAAAGGGCCCCTCCTCATCGGAGGTGATGAGAAAGGCGATGGATCCGGTGTGATCCGGATGCTCGGCCACGAAGCGCTCGACCGCCACCACCATGGAAGCCAGCGAGCCCTTCATGTCGGCGGCGCCGCGCCCGTAGAGCACGCCATCCTTGATGGTCGGCTCGAACGGCGGGGTGTGCCATTTATCCAGCGGCCCGGCGGGCACCACGTCGGTGTGACCGGCGAAGCAGAACAGCGGCCCCTTGCTGCCACGGCGGGCCCAGAGATTGGTGGTGTCCTCAAACACCATGGGTTCGATAACGAACCCGATCCTGGCGAGGCGCTCCGCCATCAGGGTCTGGCACCCTTCATCGAGGGGGGTAACGGAGGGGCGGCGGATCAGATTCTTGGCCAGTGCGATGACATCCGACATCAGTTGTCCTTAGTTGTCCTTAACGGGAAAAGAGGGATTGGTAGTGATCAGCCTTGAAACCCAGGGTCAGTTCGCCGTCACGGTCGAGCAGCGGGCGCTTGATCATGGCCGGATGTTCCAGCAGCAGGGCGCGCGCCTTGGCGGTGTCGAGCCCCTGTTTGGCCTCATCCGGCAGGGCGCGGAAGGTGGTGCCGCGGCTGTTGAGCAGGGCTTCCCAGCCGAGTTTTGCCAGCCAGCTGTCGAGATCGTCCGGGTTCAGGCCGTCGGCGCGGTGGTCGTGAAAGCGGTAGTCGATACCGGCCTCATCCAGCCACTTGCGGGCTTTCTTGATGGTGTCGCAGTTCTTGATGCCATAGAGGGTGATGGCCATGGGGAGTCCTTCTCTTGTGGGCGCTAGCCGTGGCCGTGCCCGAAAATCCGAATCAACAGAGTGCAAGTGCCCGATTCTGGCATTGTGGCAATCCCATGGCAACGCCGATGGTCTGGCTCGCGGGTTTTGCCGGAACTGGTCACACCTGAACGGCGATTTTGAGATCAAGATCAGAAGCGGTGCGGCGGGTATGCCCGATGGGGTTGGGTATTGCGGGAGAAGATCGACTATTGCAGGAGAAAAATAGAAGGGGGCAAAGGCCTGATAGCCAAAACGCGCCAGCGGGCGCGTTTTGGTCGGCATCATCGAGCACCTCAATCAGTGCAGGGTGGTCCACTCATGGTCAAAGACCCGGGCCCGTTCCCAGGGTGCATCAGGCAGGCTGGAAGAGAGGCCAGTGTATTTGCCCACGTCGTCCACCACGATGGCGGAGAGGATCGGCAGGTTGTTTTCGGTGCAGTACATGCGGATGCGTTGCAGCAGGGTGCGCAGTTCATCCTGGCACTGCTCCAGCCCGGCCTGCTTGGCCAGTTTGGAGTAACGAATGGTAGTGCGTTCCTTTGCAGACTCGACGAGGATGTCCCACAGCTTGTAGTCACAGGTCGAAGCACCTGCGGTGGCTTGGCTTGTCATAACTCTCTCCGGCGCGAAATGGTCGCTATATGTCGAAGCGCATCTTCGCCAGTTCGGCGCCGTCATATGTTGATCCAACGCAAAAAAGAGGGGAGTCGCGTCACACAATTCCCGGATATGGGGTGATAAAGGTTTTCTGGCAGTTGAAATAACTAAAAATTGTTACATAGCTGACATATTATGCTAATGAATCACGGTGACGGCACCTTTATTGATAGGGATCAAAGGCAAACAGTGGTCAGATCACTAGATTTCGCTCTTCGATAAATTTATCAGGAGTGAATATTGGAACTTTTATTCGTCTTGCTCGTTCTGGTCGCCGTGGTCTACGGCATCATCAAGGATTACAACCCGCAGGCGGTGCTGGCGCTGGCGGGCATGGCCATTTTTGCAGTGGCCTACTGGTTGGGGTTGCACCCTATTCTCCCCGCTGACAAGAGCACCGGTTTCGCCCTGTTCGACCTGTTCGAAGTGTTCAAGGGGATCTTCTCCTACCGCGCGGCGGGCCTCGGCCTCACCATCATGGCGGTGGCGGGTTTTGCCACCTATATGTCCCATATCGGGGCCTCCCAGGCGCTGGTGCGGGTGGCGGTCAAACCGGTGGCAGGCATCCAGTCCAGCTACCTGATGCTCTCCATCTGCTATCTGGTGGCGGTATTCGTCTCCCTGTTCGTCACCTCCGCTACCGGCCTTGGCCTGCTGTTGATGGTCACCATGTATCCGGTGATGCGCAACCTCGGCATCAGCCCGGCCTCCGCCTGTGGTGTCATCGCCACCTCACAGGCGTTTGAAATTGGCCCGACCCAGACCAACGCCATCTTCTCCGCCGGCCAATCCGGCATGGATCCGACCAGCTATTTCGTTGACTACCAGATCTGGCTGGTGGCCCCCATGCTGCTGGTGACCATGGTGCTGCACTTCTTCTGGCAGCGTCACTGCGATCGCAAGGATGGCTGGGATCCGGCGCTCCATCGCGGCGATCACGCCGAGCTGGACGAGCAGGGCACAGAGAGCGTGCAGGCGCCCACCTGGTATGCCCTGCTGCCGATCATCCCCTTCGTGCTGATGATGACCTTCTCCAAGCTGCTGGTGAGCGACATCAAGATGAGCGTGGAGGTGGCCATGCTGCTGTCGGTCTTTATCGGCATGCTGTGCGAGCTGCTGCGTAGCCGCTCGGTGCGTACCGCATTCGCGGGGCTGTCGAGCTTCCTCGATGGTATGGGCAAGGTGTTTGGCCCCGTGGTGGCGCTGATCGTCTGCGCCGAGCTGTTTGCCGAATCTCTCAAGGCCATCGGCGCCATCGATACCCTGCTGCACTCTGCCAGCAATGCCGGTATCGGCAGCGGTCTGATGACGCTGGTGATGGTGGCGCTGATCATGGTAGCGGCGGTCATCATGGGCTCCGGCAACGCGGCGTTCCTCAGCTTCTCGACCCTGGCACCGGCGGTGGCAGCCAAGTTTGGCGTACCTGCAGTGACCATGCTGCTGCCGATGCAGCTCGCTTCCAGTATCGGCCGTACCGTCTCTCCCATCGCGGCTGTGCTGATCGCCTGTGCGGGGATTGCCAAGGTATCGCCCTTTACCGTGGTCAAGCGCACCAGCGTGCCGATGGCGGGTGCGCTGGTGACGGCGCTGACCCTCAACTATCTGCTGTTTATGTAGTGATGTGGGTTATGTAGTGGTGTTTGGAATTTACCGGTCGGGCGGGTGGCATGGCTGCCCGCCTTTTTCTCACTGTGTCGCATTGTTGCAATAGACGATCGGCCATCAACGCTGATTGTTGCATGGAGAAGATAATGACAGTTGTAAAGAGCCCGTTTTCCCTCGATAACTATCTGGCCGATTTGGCCCCGCTCATCAACCTCGATTGCGGTACTCGCACCCCGGCCGGAGTAGCGAAGGTGGCCGACATCATGACCGAGAAATATGAGGCCATCGGCTGGCAGGTGACTCGCCACCAGTTTGCTGCCGAGTGCGGCCCCTGCCTCGAGATCACCAATGCGCCGGGTGCCGATCACTACGACGTGATGCTGTGCGGCCACATGGATACCGTCTTCCCCGAGGGGACGGCGGCCAAGCGCCCGCTCAAGATTGAAGGCAATCAAGCCTTTGGCCCCGGTGTGTCGGACATGAAGAGCGGCCTGCTCTCTATCTGGTATGCCCTCAAAGAGATGGATCCGGCATTGCTTGCCAAGCTCAAGGTGCTGGTCTGCTACAACTGCGACGAAGAGATTGGCTCCCCTTGGTCGAAAGATTGGCTGGTGGAGAAGGCCAAACAAAGCGGCTGCGTGCTGGTGGCCGAGGCGGCGCGTCCCAACGGGGATCTCATCAGCGCCCGCAAGGGCAATGCCAAGTACCGCATCACCTTCCACGGCAAGGCGTCCCACGCCGGTTCGGCCCTCACCGAAGGAATCTCCGCCATCACCGAGCTGGCGCACTGGGTACTGGCCATCAACGAGCAGGTCAACATGACCACGGGCACCACCATGAACGTCGGCGTGGTACAGGGCGGCACCGGTGTCAACGTGGTACCGGACTTTGCCGAGGCGATCGTCGATCTGCGCTTCTGGAGCAACGAAGAGGCCGCTGCGGTGCACGACCGGCTCACCTTTATGGCCAACAACCCCTTCCTCGCGGGTTGTCGGGTCGAGGTGGATCGCCAGACTTTCAAGCCGGCGATGCGCCCGAGTGGCGACACCGAGGCGCTGATGGCACTGGTGGAGGCGGCAGCCAAGGAGGAGGGGATCCCCTTCAACTGGCTGGAGGCCGGTGGCGGCTCGGATGCCAACTTCACCGCCGCCGCGGGGGTGCCGTCGCTGGATGGCTTCGGCCCCATGGGGGGCGGTTTTCACTCGGAGGCGGAGTTCCTGCTGCTGGAGAGCATCGAGCCGCGCATCCGCCTGCTGCAGCGGGTGCTGGGCAAGCTGGCGAAATAAGCTGGTTTATCCCTTGTTCGGGTCGTCATGGCCCGCTCAAAACTGGTCCGCTCAAATCCAAACGGGAGGCTGTTGCCTCCCGTTTTTTATCTCGATTTTTCGCGCGCTGAGTGAGCGGGCCAGATGGCTTGCGGCCGTTACCCCTGCGGTTCGGCCAGATAGGCCAGGTGATCCTGCCGCGCCACCAGCCAGCCATCAAGGCGCAGCGGGGCGGCAAAGCCCGGGCCGTCGGTCACCATGGTGTGGTACTCCCCCTGCTCGCCGCTGGCATCGAAGCCTTCGCGCTCGGCCAGTTGTTGCAACTCGGCGAGGGTGGCGGCACCGAGGGTGCGTCCAGTCCACTCGGGAGCCAGCACCCGGGTATCGACGCAGGAGAGGTGGGCGACGATGCCGCGTGTCAGCAGATCCGCCAGCAAGGCTTGGCGAGATTGCTGCCAGAGCGGGGTGTGGACGGTGAGCCCCAGCGGCTGGCAGCGTTCGCGGATCCAGTTTGGCGCGCCGCCCACGCTGTCGATATCGCCGGTCACCACTCCATCGAGTTGCCACTCCTCCTTGAGCCGCGCCAGTGCCCGCTCATAACCGAGATCGAACGGCGCTTCTATGGTGACCAGCAGATGGGGCAGCCCGAGGGCTTCCGCCTGACGGCGCACCAGCGGCAAGGGGTGAGCGAGAAATCGGGGCTCTGGCGGCGCAAAGGTGGCCAGTGCCATCACCTGATGGCCCGCTTGGCGAGCATGACAGAGGGCCAGCATGGCATCTTTGCCACCGCTCCAGAGCAGGATGACGCGAGACATGGATGAGATTCCGGTGGTGAACGAGGGGGCATGCTACCCAGCGGCGGGGGCAGAGGTAAAGGCATAGTGTCCGGAAATGGCGGCGGGGAAATGGTTGGGGTCACAGAGCGGGAAAAAAGCAGGCCCCCGAAGCGGGGGCCTGTCTGGCAATGTGTTAAACGCGACTGCGATTAGAGCAGGATGCTGGTGAGGATAAAGCCCAGCGAGCAGGAGGTCACCACCCCGATCAGCCCCGGAATGATGAAGCTGTGGTTGATGATGAACTTGCCGATACGGGTGGTGCCGGAGCGGTCGAAACCGATACAGGCCAGATCGCTCGGGTAGGTCGGCAGCACGAAGTAGCCGTAGCTCGCTGGCAGGAAAGCGATCAGCAGCTTCGGCTCCACACCCAGCGCCAGACCCATGGGGGCGATGGCGGTGAGGGCGGCGGCCTGGCTGTTTACCAGCTTGGAGATGAGGAACAGCACCAGGGCGTAGGTCCAGGGTTGGGCCTGTACCACATGGGCCAGGGTCTCTTTGAGCAGGGGCATGTGAGCCTGGAAGAAGGTCTCACTCATCCATGCCACCCCGAATACGGAGAAGATGGCGACCATGCCCGCCTTGAAGACGGCACCGTTGGCGATCTCGCCCGGCTTGACCTTGCAGCGCATCAGGATGATGGCACCGGCGATCAGCATCATCATCTGGATCACCAGGTTCATGGAGAGCGGGCCGGTCTTGTCCTTGATGGTGAACACTGGACGCAGACCTTCGTTGGCACCGAGCAATACCACGGCAGCGATGGCGGCGAAGAAGATCCAGGTAGACCAGTAGGCCTCTTTCGGGAACTTGGTGTTGAGCAGAGTTTCACCACCGCCGTAGATAAAGGCACGCTGCTCCGGGTCTTTGATCTTGGCCTGGAACTCTTCGTCCTTGTCCAGATCCTTGCCGCGACGCAGGCTCCACAGGGCCGCCACGATGACACCGGTCAGGGAGGAGGGGATGGCGATCATCAGGATGTCGAGCAGGCCGTAAGCCTGACCGATACCGTGACCTGCCGCCAGAATGGAGACCATGGAGACCACGGCAACGGAGACCGGGGAGGCACAGATGGCCATCTGGGAGGCAACGGAGGCGACAGCCATCGGGCGCTCGGGACGGATGTTCTTCTGCAGCGCGATGTCAGCGATGATGGGGAACATGGTGTAGACCACGTGGCCGGTACCGCACAGGAAGGTGAGGGTCCAGGTGGTGAGCGGCGCCAGGATAGTGATGTATTGCGGGTGACGGCGCAGCAGACGCTCGGCCACCTGCATCATCAGGTTGAGGCCACCGGCAGTCTGCAGGGTGGCGGCACAGCCGATCACCGCCAGAATGGTCAGCATTACCTGAACAGGCGGTTCGCCCGGCACCAGGCCGAAGACGAAGGTCAGCAGGAAGAGACCGATACCACTGATGAGACCGAGTCCCATGCCCCCAAAGCGGGTACCCAGCAGCAAGCAGCCGAGTACCACTAAAAATTCCATCAAGATCATTCCGTTACCTCGTGTGATTCAACCCATATTGCCGCGGGTAGCCTGAACCATGAATTGTCATTGTCTGTTTTATTTAGCCCAAAAGGGTTAGTTGCTATTCTGCTCCCCTGAAAAAGTGAAAAAATTGAGTTACTTCAATAACTCGATGAATTTTTGATTAAACCACTTAAAAACCACGTACTAACAAAAACATCATTTTTGTCACCAAGTGGTATCACTCGGGGCCAAGCCATCGGGTGGTCATGGTGGCAGCACAGAGTGGCAGCAGGGCTGCAGGGGAGGGGCATAAAAAGGGCTCGATTGCGGCAGAAGAGGGTGAAAAAGCCAGCGCTCAGGCTATTTTTGCCAGCAAGGGCTGACTTTGGCGGGTTGGCTCATTTGGCCGCAGGGCCTTGCTGCAGATAGCGGCGCTGATAATCCTCGCTCAGCTTGGCAATATCCAATCTGGCAATGGCCTGCGCCACCCGTTGCTGCAACGCCTGCTGATCGGGGCGAAACATGATGTGCAGGCTCTTGTGTTCGAGGATCTTCGGGTGAAATTGCAATCCGGCGCTGCTCAGCTTGCGATCATGGTTGATGAGCCAGTGAAAGACATCCCGATCGATCACCGCCAGATCGAGCCGGTCGCGCTGCAATTTGCGCAGGTTGAGCAGGTCCGCATCGACGGCGGCAGTGTTGAGGCGCTTGCTGGCCATCAGGGCATCGAATTCACGGGTGTTGACGTACCCCTCCACCACGCCGATCCGGTAGGGGGCGAGATCCGTGAGCTGCTGCCAGGGGATGGGGGGGCCTGAGCGCTGCGCCATGCCCAGCACGCTGTCGCCTACGCTGGCGGAGCTGCGCCACAGGGTGGGCAGGGTGTCGGAGAGGTACTCGGGAAAATAGCCGCTATAAGGCTGGGTCGGGTCGGCCGCCAGCCGCACCGCCCGCTGCCACGGATAGAAGTCGAATGTCACCTCCAGTCCCGCCTCGGCAAAGGCGCGCTTGACGATATGACCGGTGAGGCCGCCATCGGGCAGGCTCTGGCTGGTGTAGGGGGGCCACTCCAGGGTGGTCAGACGAACGGGCTCGGCCCACAGTTGAACAGGCATGCAGGACAGCAGTAGCGAGAGCAGCAGGCGATATCCCATAGGCGACGAGTTCCTTGTGCCGGTTGATCCTGAGTATCACCCATAACGGTGACAATAAAAAAGCCGACCCACAGGTCGGCTTTTGCAATGCAGTGACAAGATGCCGCTGATCAGAACTCGGCGGTACGCGGAGTACGCGGGAACGGGATCACGTCGCGGACGTTGCCCATGCCGGTCACGTATACAACCAGACGCTCGAAGCCCAGACCGAAGCCGGAGTGCGGCACTGTGCCGTAGCGACGCAGGTCGCGATACCACCAGTAATCTTCCTTGTTCAGGCCCATCTCGGCCAGACGGGCATCCAGCACGTCCAGACGCTCTTCACGCTGGGAACCACCGATGATCTCGCCGATGCCCGGTGCCAGTACGTCCATCGCGGCAACGGTCTTGCCGTCGTCGTTGAGGCGCATGTAGAAGGCTTTGATATCTTTCGGGTAGTTCTTCACCACCACCGGAGACTTGAAGTGCTCCTCGGCCAGATAGCGCTCGTGCTCGGAGGAGAGATCGATACCCCAGGAGACCGGGAACTCGAACTTCTTGCCGCAGTTTTGCAGCACTTCGATGGCGTCGGTGTAGTCGATCTGGGCGAAGTCGGAGGAGACGAAACGCTCCAGACGGCCGATAGCATCCTTGTCCACGTGCTGGGCGAAGAACTCCAGATCGTCGCGACGCTCGGTCAGTACGGCGTTGAAGACATACTTCAGCATGGCTTCGGCCAGTACGGCGTTATCTTCCAGATCGTTGAAGGCCACTTCCGGCTCAACCATCCAGAACTCGGCCAGGTGGCGGCTGGTGTTGGAGTTTTCAGCGCGGAAGGTAGGGCCGAAGGTGTAGACCTTGGAGAGGGCGCAGGCATAGGTTTCGGCGTTCAGCTGGCCGGATACGGTCAGGAAAGCCTCTTTGCCGAAGAAATCTTCGTTGTAGTCCACCTTGCCGGCGTCGGTGCGCGGCAGGTTTTCCATGTCCAGAGTGGAGACGCGGAACATCTCGCCGGCACCTTCGGTGTCAGAGGCGGTGATGAGCGGGGTCGCAACCCAGAGGAAACCCTCTTCGTGGAAGAAGCGGTGGATGGCTTGCGCCAGGCAGTGACGAACGCGGGTCACGGCGCCAACGATGTTGGTGCGCGGGCGCAGGTGGGCCTGTTCACGCAGGTATTCGATGCTGTGGCGCTTGGCGGCCATCGGGTAGGTGTCCGGATCTTCGACCCAGCCGACTACCTTCACCTCGGTCGCCTGCAGTTCGAAAGCCTGGCCGCTGCCCTGAGAGGCGGCAACCACGCCGGTCACTTCCACGGAGCAGGCAGTGGTCAGACGCAGCACTTCATTCTCGTAATTGGCCAGGGTATTGGGGACAACTGCCTGTACCGGATGGAAACAGGAGCCATCGGAAATGGCCAAAAATGAGATCCCCGCCTTGGAATCACGGCGAGTCCGGATCCACCCTTTGACAGTTTGGGTGGTGCCGACCGGATACTTACCGGCCAGCACATCTACTACGGATGCGTGCGTCATCGAAATATTGTCTCCAGCTTGTTCTTGCAGCGCTATTTGCAACACTAGGGAGTCTGGCCCGGGCACAGATGGCCCACCATGGCAGACTAAGCCGTCAATCTTACCCGCGCGGGTTTGATAAACAAGCAAAAATGTCGGACTCTGGTGGGGTTTTCGGCATGGTTCACTCAACAAGAGTGTCACGGGCGCAGGAGAGGTGGGTGAAAGATCGGCGGCATGGGCCAGATTGGCTGACACGGGTGTTACAGGGGCTGGTGATGCTCTGCTGGGGCGGCTTTATCGTGCTGCTCTCCCTTTACCACTATGCCCGGCCCGAAATTGCCTACGGTTTTCTGGTCTATGGCGGGATCGAGGTGCGCGATTATTGGCACCCGTCCCTTACCCCCTGGCTGGTCTACGGGCTCTGGAGCTGTTGCGCCCTGACGCTGGCGGTGTTGCTGCTGGAGCGCAAGCGCAGCCGCCGTCAGGATGATTCCCGGCATGTCAATCTGGCCATCCTGCTATTGGTGCTGATCGCCAGCTTGCTCTTCTACTACGTCGGTTAAGCGTTCGTCTTAGCGGGGCTGATCCGGCTCCTGCCTGCTGGCCTTGGTGCGCTTGCCGAGCTGGCGCTCCACGCTGTCGAGCATCTGGTTGTAGGCCACCGCCACCCGGCCAATCTCGTCGCCGTCATCCCCCTCCAGCCGGTGGCCGAAGTCGTGCAAGTCAGTCGCCTCTTCCATGGAGCGGGTCAACTGGTTGAGAGGGCGCACGATCCAGGTGCGGATGACCCAGAGGGTCAGCAGCAGTCCCATCCCGAAGATGCCGGTGAGAATGAGCGCCGAGGTGAGAATATTCTGCTCGACCCGGGTAAACAGCGAATCGAGGGAGTAGTCAAAGCGCACCGCCCCTAACACAGTGTTCTCCGGCACCAGATGACAGCTGGTGCAGTCGGTGCCGCGAAAATCCTTCTTGGCCAGCAGCGGTCGGGTGACCACCAGACGGCTGTGCATGCCGTTGTGCACCACCTCCAGGCTCCCTTTGCCCGCCAGAGCCAGCTCATCAAACTCATCTTTTACCTGCTCTGTCTCCCGTCCCGGCCCGAACTGTTTGCTCACCGCATCGCCACGAACGATGCGGGCATCCTCCACATGGGCATGGTCGAGAAATTTGCCGCGCAGGGTATCGCGGGCATCCATCTTGCCGGTCAGCATCAGCATGTTGAGGCCGTCGAAATAGGCTTCGGTCTGCTCGCGGCTCTGCTCCTTGATGAGGGTCAGGATGAGATCGCGCTCGCGCACCGCCTGATAGGCTGCGGAGAAGACCAGTACCATGGAGAAGATGAAGAGCAGGAAAAAGTTGATTTTGGCAGCAATGGAGAGGCGCATGAGCAGTCTTTCTTGATGGTAAAACCGCAGCAGTTTACCCCTCTTGGGGCCTCAGGTCTGGTGTTTTGCTCACATTACGGCAAGTGAAACTGCACTGAAGTGGATAAAGTTGCCCTCTTTATATATCAAATGCCGGTAGTCAAACGGGCGGCAGCGATGGCCGCCCGCTGCATGCATTAAAACTCGCCTTCGGTGATGGCCTGACGGATGGCGCCGGTCAATACCCGCAACTCTTCAGGGGTGATGACGAAGGGGGGCATCAGGTAGACCAGCTTGCCAAAGGGGCGGATCCAGGCGCCCAGTTCGACAAACTTGCGCTGGATGCGCGCTACATCCACCCGCTCTTTCATCTCCACTACCCCGATGGCGCCGAGCACCCGCACATCCGCGACCGCCGGGTGCAGGGTCAGCTCTACCAGTTCTGTTCGCAGCTGATGCTCGATGGTGCGCACCCGCTCCTGCCAAGGTGAGGCCAGCAGCAGATCGATAGAGGCGTTGGCCACCGCGCAGGCGAGCGGGTTGCCCATAAAAGTGGGGCCGTGCATAAAGACCCCCGCCTTGCCGTCACAGATGGTGCGGGCGACATGCTCGGTGGTCAGGGTCGCCGAGAGGGTGAGATAGCCCCCAGTAAGCGCCTTGCCCAGACACATGATGTCGGGGCTAATCCCCGCCCAGTCGCAAGCAAACAGCTGACCGGTACGGCCAAAGCCGGTGGCGATCTCGTCGGCTATGAGCAGCACGCCAAACTCATCGCACAAGGCGCGCACCCACTGCAGGTAGCGGGGGTGATAGAAATGCATGCCGCCAGCGCCCTGCACTATGGGTTCGAGCACGATGGCGGCGATCTCCTCGTGATGATCGGCCATGAGTGTCGCCAGCTCCACCACGCACTGCTCGTCCCACTCGGCGTGGAAGCGACAGCTCGGCGCATCGACAAAATAGTGCTCCGGCAGGAATCCCTTGTAGAGCTCATGCATACCGCCATCGGGATCGCAGACGCTCATGGCGCCAAAGGTGTCGCCGTGATAGCCGCTGCGCAGGGCGACAAATTTGGCTCTGGGCGCCCCCTTGGCGTGCCAGTACTGCTGCGCCATCTTGAGCGCCACTTCCACTGCCACCGAGCCGGAATCGGCCAGAAATACCCGATCAAGCCCTTTTGGAGTGATCTCCACCAGTTTGCGGCAGAGCTCAACCGCTGGAGCGTGGGTGAGGCCGCCAAACATCACGTGGGACATCTTGCCGAGCTGGGCGGTGGCGGCGGCGTCCAGCTCCGGCACCTGATAGCCGTGCACGCAAGCCCACCAGGAGCTCATGCCATCCACCAGTTCACGGCCGTCGCTGAGGGTGATGGTCACCCCTTTGGCACTGGCCACTTCATAGCAGGGCAGGGGGTGGGTGAGGGAGGTATAGGGGTGCCAGATGTGGTGCAGGTCGAATTCTTGGTTGGTCATTTGTTGTTCTATTGTCAATTGGTTTGATCTGGTCGGTGTTGACAGTCTACGCGTGCTCTCTACACTAGCCAACAATTTCAGCCACTTGGCACTGCGCATCACCCTGAGCGCGCAGGCCCGGCGGCGGGTTTTGTGGCCGTCCATCCCAAGATGGCGGGCGCAGGATCCCACTAATAACAACCGGAAGCCATGTATGAATGCTCTCACCGTGGGCGGTCACGCCCTTCGTCATGACTGGACCCTCGCCGAGGTTCAGGCCCTGTTTGCCCTGCCGTTCAACGATCTGCTGTTTCAGGCCCAGACCGTCCACCGCGCCCACTTTGACCCGAATGAAGTGCAGGTGAGTACTTTGCTCTCCATCAAGACCGGCGCCTGCCCGGAAGATTGCAAATACTGCCCCCAGAGCGCCCGTTATCACACCGGTCTTGAGGCCGAGCGGCTGATGGAGGTGGAAAAGGTGCTGGAGCGGGCCCGCGAAGCCAAGGCCAACGGCTCGTCACGCTTTTGCATGGGGGCCGCCTGGCGCAACCCCAAAGAGAAGGACATGCCCTACATCATCCGGATGATTGAGGAGGTGCGCGGGCTGGGGATGGAGACCTGCATGACCCTGGGGATGCTCACCGCCGATCAGGCGGCGCGTCTGGGGGCCGCGGGGCTCGATTACTACAACCACAACCTCGACACCTCGCCGGAGTTTTACGGCGAGATCATCTCCACCCGCACCTATCAGGATCGGCTCGATACCCTAGAGCATGTGCGTGGCGCGGGCATGAAGGTCTGCTCTGGCGGTATCGTCGGTATGGGTGAGCAGGCCAAGGATCGGGCGGGCCTCTTGATGGCGCTCGCCAATCTGCCCCGTCACCCGGAGAGCGTGCCCATCAACATGCTGGTCAAGGTGAAGGGCACGCCGCTGGAGGATCAGGAGAACCTCGATCCGTTCGAATTTATCCGCACCATCGCCGTGGCACGGATCATGATGCCTGCCTCCCATGTGCGCCTCTCAGCCGGGCGGGAGAAGATGAACGAGCAGATGCAGGCCATGTGCTTTATGGCGGGGGCCAACTCCATCTTCTACGGCTGCAAATTGCTGACCACTCCTAACCCGGACGAGAACAGCGATATGCAGCTGTTCAAGCGACTCGGTATTCGTCCCGCCCAGCGCGCCCAGAAGCCGGATCAGGTTCAAGAAGAGGAGCTGCTGGCCGAGGTGAGTCGCCAGAGCGAGCCTGCCGAGATGTTTTATGACGCCACCCGCCCCCGTGCAGGGGCTGCGCGGTCATGAACGGCCCTGCAGTAACGGGCCCCTTTGGGTTGAGCACGGCGCTGGCCGAGCGCGAGCAGGCGGGTCTGCTGCGCAACCGCATCGCGACCGACGGGGCGAGTGGCGGGCAGCTCAGGGTCGCGGGGCGCGACTACCTCAACTTTTCCGCCAACGACTATCTGGGACTTGCAGATCACGGCGCCATCAAAGCCGCCTTCAACGCGGGGATTGAGCGTTATGGCACGGGCTCCGGCGCCTCGCCGCTGGTGACCGGTTACAGTCATGCCCACCAAGAGCTTGAGGAGACCCTGGCCGAGTGGCTCGGGGTGGAGGCGGTACTGCTCTTCAATTGCGGTTTTTCCGCCAATCAGGCGGTGCTCAAAGCGCTGCTTGGCAAGGAACACCTGCTGTGGCAGGACAAACTCAACCATGCCTCTTTGCAGGAGATGGGCAGCCAGCTCCCTTGCAAGATGAAGCGTTTTGCCCACAACGATATGGCGGCCCTTGAACGGCAGCTTGAGCCAAATCGCGGATTGATTGTCTCGGAAGGGGTGTTCAGCATGGACGGGGATCAGGCCCCCTGGGCTGAACTCGCAACCCTCGCCGCCCGGAGCGGCAACTGGCTGATGATCGACGATGCCCACGGCCTCGGCGTGCAGGGGCCCGAGGGGCGCGGCACCCTGGCGGCGCAGGGAGTAAATCCTGCCAACGTGCATATCCAGATGGGCACTTTTGGCAAGGCGCTTGGCGTCGCCGGTGCCTTTGTCGGTGGCAGTCGCGAGCTGGTGGCGTATCTGGTCAACTTCGCCCGCCACTATGTCTACAGCACCCATATGCCCGCCGCGCAGGCCTGCGCTGTCAGCAAGAGTATCGAACTGGTACGTGCCGCCGAGGATGCCCGCGCCCATCTTGGCCAGCTGATCGCCCGCTTCCGGCAAGGGGCAAAGGCGCAGGGTTGGCAACTGGGGGCGAGCGACACCCCGATCCAGCCGCTGCTGGTGGGGGAGAGCTTTGCTGCTTTGCAACTGGCAGAACGGCTGCGGGAGCGCGGTGTCTGGGCTGGCGCCATTCGCCCGCCTACGGTGCCAGTTGGTACGGCGCGGCTGCGTATTACCCTGAGTGCGGCTCACCGCGAGCAGGATGTAGATCGCCTGCTCGATGCCTTGGGGGTCTGCCCTGCAGCGACAACGGTTGGGGAGACTCATCATGGCTGAGCGTTTTCAAACGGTCGACAAGGCGCAGCTTGCTCGCCGTTTCGGCGCCGCCGCTCGTCATTACGATGCCCACGCCCGCTTTCAGCAGGAGGTGGGGCAGGCGCTGTTGGAATGGATGCCGAGCAGGCCGGTTGGCACTGATCTGACGGTGAGCGGGCTGGATCTGGGCTGCGGCACCGGCTTTTTCTTGCCCCAACTGGCGAATCGTTGTCACCAGCTGGTGGGGCTGGATCTCGCCCCCGGCATGCTGGCGCAGGCCGCCTTGCGTGGCAGCGGTGCTCGCCTGCTCTGCGGCGATGCGGAGCAGCTTCCTTTCGCCGATAATGCGTTCGACTGGGTTTTCTCCAGTCTGGCGCTGCAGTGGTGCGAGCGTCCGGCCCAGGCTTTCGGCGAGCTGCTGCGGGTGGTCAAACCGGGCGGCCAGATCTTTTTCTCGACCCTGCTCGATGAGTCGCTCTGGCAGTTGCGAGCCGCCTGGCATCAGCTTGATGGTCGCGCCCATGTCAATCGCTTCCTCAGCCTGCCACAATTGGAGCAGGCGCTGGCTAGCGCCGGGGTATCTGCTCCCGAGCTGCGTTGTATCACCTGGGATCTCGCCTATCTTGAATTGCCGCAGTTGTTGCGTGATCTCAAGGGGATTGGGGCCAATCAGGTCAATGACAATCAGGGGAGTGCCGCCCCAGCCGGTCTGAGCGGGCGCGCCAGATTGCAGCAGCTGGCGCAGGCGTATGAGGCGTTTCGCCAGCCCGATGGCAGGTTGGTCGCCAGTTATCGGGTGTGCCTCGGCCGTCTCAGCAAGCCTCGCTGAGCGCCGGGAATCGCATTGTGTGCAGGGTAGTCAACGGGCCCTGCCAAGGAGAGAACCGTATGAAATCATTCTTTATCACCGGCACCGATACCGATGTGGGCAAGACGCTGGTGGCGCGCACCCTGCTGCGCGAATTCAGCGCACAGGGAATCAAGTGTGCGGGTTACAAGCCGGTCTCGGCCGGATGTGCCCGCACTCCGGACGGGCTGCGCAACCTGGATGCCGTTCTGTTGCAGGAGGCGGCGAGTCTGCCGCTGCCCTATGAGGTGGTCAATCCGTTCGCCTATGAGCCGCCGATTGCGCCCCACATCGCCGCCAGCGAGGCACGCCAGCCTATCACCATGCAGGGGTTGAGCGAGGGGCTACGCAAGATTGAACAGGCCGGGGCCGAGCTGGCGGTAGTGGAAGGGGCGGGGGGCTGGTATCTGCCGCTCGATCGCAAGCATTTGCTGTCGGACTGGGTGAAACAGGAGAACATGGCGGTGATCATGGTGGTGGGGGCCAAGCTGGGTTGCCTCAATCATGCGCTGCTCACCTTTGCCGCCATTCGCAATGATCAGCTGCCGGTGGCGGGGTGGGTAATTAATCGGCTCCATGGTTCCATGAGCCATTATCAGGAAAATCTGGACACCCTGAGGGGCTTGCTGCCAGCCCCCTTCCTCGGCGAAATTCCGTTTATAAACAATCCGCTTGAAGCCGATTTGCAGGGGCGTCTTGATATCTCGCCGCTACTTTGACGGCATATTCAGCGAACATTCATCGAATCTCCCTAGAATGTCGACATTAACATGATCAGGTGGGGATCCCGAGTGATCCCCGGTCATGTCCCTTATCTTCACAAGGAGTCTATATGAAGCGAATTATGCTATTCCTGGTGACCAACCTGGCCGTCATGCTGGTGCTGGGGGTGGTACTCAATATCCTGTTCTCGGTTCTGGGGATCAACAAGTCCAGCATTTCCGGGCTGTTGGTGTTCTGTGCCGTGTTCGGTTTTGGGGGTTCCTTTATCTCCTTGCTGATGTCCAAGTGGATGGCCAAGCGCAGCTATGGCGTCCAGGTCATCGAGCAACCCCGTAACGAGACCGAGCACTGGCTGGTGAGCACTGTGGCCCGTCAGGCCCGCGAAGCGGGTATCAAGATGCCGGAAGTGGGGATCTACGACTCTCCCGAGATGAACGCCTTTGCGACCGGCGCTCGCCGCGATGATTCGCTGGTGGCGGTCTCCTCCGGCCTGCTCTACAGCATGAGCCGTGACGAGGCGGAAGCGGTACTGGCCCACGAGGTGAGCCACGTGGCCAATGGCGACATGGTGACCCTGACCCTGATCCAGGGTGTAGTGAACACCTTCGTGATGTTCTTCGCCCGGATCGTGGCTGGCGTGATCAGCAACTTCTTCAGCTCCAACAACGAGGAAGAGAGCAGCAGCTCCGGCGGTTTTGCCTACATGATCACCGTGTTCGTGCTGGAGATGCTGTTCGGTATTCTGGCCTCCATCATCGTCATGTGGTTCAGCCGTCAGCGCGAGTTCCGTGCTGATGCCGGTGCCGCCAAGCTGGCCGGTCGTGACAAGATGATTGCCGCCCTTGAGCGCCTCTCCCGCGGTGCCGAGCCTCAGCTGGAAGGCTCAATGATGGCCTTTGGCATCAACGGCAAGCGCTCCATGAGCGAGCTGTTCATGAGCCACCCGCCCATCGAGCAGCGTATCGCCGCCCTGCGTGGTTGATAGATACTGAATGACGGGGGATCACCCCGAATAAAAAACGGCTGCCTTCGGGCAGCCGTTTTGCTTTTCAGCGTTCTTTAAAGCTTGAAGTGTCCCATCTCCTGACGCAGTACCCGTGACAGCTGCTTGAGCTTGGCCGCCTCTTGGGATACGTGACGGGCGGCATCCCCCGATTGCTCGGAGAGGGAGGTGATGTTGCCGACGGTAGAGACCACCTCGTTGGCGGCGGTGGACTGCTCGCGCAGGGTGTGGCTGATCTCCCCCATCAGGCCGGTGAGGTTGGAGGCGTGGCTCTGGATGCTGGCGATCGCCTCGCCGGTCTGGTTGGCCAGCGTGACCCCACGGGAGACGTTGTTGACCGTGTTCTCCATGCTGCGGATGGAGGCATCGGCCCCGCTCTGGATCTTGCTGATCATCCCGGTGATCTGCTGGGTTGAGGCCGCCGAGCGGCTGGCCAGATTGCGCACCTCGTCGGCCACCACCGCAAAGCCGCGACCCTGTTCACCGGCCCGCGCTGCCTCGATGGCCGCGTTGAGAGCCAGCAGGTTGGTCTGATCGGCGATACCGCGGATCACCCCGATGATCTCCGAAATCTGCTGGGTATGGCCGTTGAGCTCGGAGATAGTGCTGGCTGCATCCCCCACAGTGGTGGAGATATTCTCGATGCTGCCGAGAGTCTCTTTAATGACCCCCGAACCCTCCTCCAGGGTATTAGCGGAGACCTTGCTCAGCTCGTCGGCATGGGTGGCATTGTCGGAGAGGTGACTGATGCTCACCACCAGCTCCTCGATGGCGGCGGCCATGGTCTGGGTGCTGGTTTGCTGATCGGTGGCAAACTGGGCTGTCTGCTCGGCAATTTGGGCGATGCTGTCGGCAGAGTGGGACAGCTCCTCGGTGGAGTGGGAGACCTTGGCGATGATCCCTTTGAGAGTGGTCTGCATACCGCCGAGCAGGCCGATCAGGCTCTCTTTCGATCCTGCCGGCACCTTGATGGGGCGCGAGAAGTCCCCTTCCGCCATCATATGGAGATCGGTCTTGAGCTGCTCGACCGAGGTGCCCACCAGATCGAGCAGGGAGCGATAGGTGCGCCAGAGGAAGAACATCAACACCAGACCGAGGGCGATAAAGAGATAGCGCAGCATATCGGTATTGGCGATGGCGCTCTCGACCGCCTCATGGTTGCGCTGCTCCATCATCACGTAGAAGTCATCGATGGGGGACATGATGCGCCCTTTGTTCTGGTGATAGGCCTTGTCATGCATCATGGCGATGGCTTTTTGCTGGTTGGCAACCAGGTCGCCATCGCTCTGCTGCACCAGTTTGAAGGCGGCGACCTCGGTGTTGACCAGCGCATCCGAGTTGTTTTTGGCCTCGTTCAGTTTGGCGAGTTCGCCGTCGGTGAAACCGGCATCCTTCATCAGGTCGATCAGACCACGGCGAACATTGCTGTCGGGGCGGGGATTCTGGCCGTTGGCGGCGACAAAGTCCCAGTAGATACGGTTGTAGCCATCCGGTCTCGGCTGTTCGCCGTTGCGAATGGCCAGGATCCGCATGTACTGCTGCTCGTAGGCTGGATCCTTGGTGATGACGTAGGTGCGCCCGAGTCGGGTCAGGTCATCGGAGGATTGGCGCAACTCATCGGCCAGCAGGTAGGAGACATATTGTTGTCGATAACTCTCTTCCAGTTGTTTACCCGCCCAGCTGTAGGCGAAAAACACCAGTGACAGCAGGATCAGGGTGATGACGGATAGCAGCAGGTTGAGCTGAAAGGCGGGCTTGTTCTGTTCCATGGTATGGGCGTCCTTTCCCTATGGCGGAGTGTCGTATGGAGCATCGCCAAGTCAATGGCTGGCAAGGCTTTTTGCTCTGAGAGTATAGGAAGGGAAACTCACTGATGAAGGCGGTGGGGACAAATTAAGGGCGGATCAGGTGAACAAGTGTGGATAAAGATGACCGGGGTCAATTCCCCGGTCATCTGGGGTGGCGTGAGTTAATGCGGCCCGATCACCCGATCATAGGATTTCAAGGTCGGTGAGCGGCACGGCGCAGCAGGCAAGGATCTTGCCCTCGGCCCGCTCGGCGGCGGTGATGGCGGGGGCGTCGGGGTGATCCACCTCGCCCGAGATCAGCGTCTGTTTGCAACTGCCGCAGATCCCGGCGCGGCAGCTCCATGGCAGCTCTACACCTTGCTTGTTGGCCTGATCCAGCACAGTGCCCTGATTGTTGCCGGTAAAGGCTTGGGCGCCGATACGCAGTTGTACCGCCTGATGGGGGCGGGCCACCGAGAGAATGGCGCCGCCAAAACTCTCCTGTTTGATCCGCGCGGCCGGAACGCCGAGGGCCGCAACTTTGGCGGCAGCATCGGCCATAAAGCCGTGGGGGCCACAGATAAAGACCTCTTTCCCGGCCAACCCTTTGACCAGTTGCAGATGCTCATCATTGAGTCGCCCTTGCAGCCCCTGCCAGTGATTGTCCGGCTGGCTCAGGATAATGGTGAGGGTCATCCCCTGCTGTGCCATGGCATGCAGTTCGCTGGCGGCGGGAATGTCCGCTTCTCTACGGCACAGGAGCATAAAGTGAACCTCTTCCAGCTCCCCGCGTAGCGCCAGGGTGCGGGCTATCGCCAGCATGGGGGTGACGCCGGAGCCTGCGGAGAGCAACAGTAGGTTTCGCTCGTGGCCCAGGTGAAACTCACCAGCAGGGTTGGCGGCCAGCAGCCGATCACCCACCTGCAACTGCTGGTGCAGCCAGTGGGAGATGCGGCCACCCTCCACCTTTTTGACGCTGATGCTGTAACGCTCCGGGTGATCCGGCGTAGAGCTCAGGGTATAGCGCCGCTGGATCCGCTCGTTTTTGATATCGAGGCTGATGGGCAGATGCTGGCCCGGCAGGTAGTCGGGCAGGGGTTCGCCATCGACGGCTTCGAACCAGAAGGTCTCCAGATCCCGCGCCAGCGGTTCGCGGGCCACGCAGACCAGCTCCCGCTTCTTCGGCGCGGCGGCGGGATAGACCACCGGACGGGTGCGCTCCAGCACTTCTATCTCGCTGCCTGCCTCAATCCAGCCCTCGTTCAGCGCCACCAGATTCTGGCCGAAGTAGACCTCGCCATCCTCGCCACGGCGGTAGCGGGTAAGGGTGGCCAGCGGCTCTTTCAGGGCGTTGAAACGATCGGTGCCCGCTTCCACCGTGGTCATGATGCAGCGGCTGCAGGGCTTGACCACTTTAAATTCCACTTCGCCGATGCGGATGCGCACCCAGCTGTCCTCCTCGAAGGGCTGGGTATTGCTTGCCACCAGATTGGTGCGGAACTGGCTCATCTGGTGCAGCGCATCGGAGCGCAGATTGAGATCCTCAAGGGAAGCCTGGCTTATCAGCAGCAGCGGATAACCGTCGGCAAAGCTGACCCGGGTGCCGGTCTTTTCACGAAAGCGATCCGAGGTTTCACCCAGCCAGAGCAGTTGCACCGTCTCCCCTGCCACCCGGCTTAGCCACCCATCGGCTTTGGGGTCGGTGTGCAGGGCGGTAAAGCGGTCGCTCCAGACTCCGGTAGCTTGCGGGGCGCGGCTGAAGTCGACCTCTTGCAGGGTGAGCGGTTCAAAGCCCGGATAGCGCAGTTGCAAGCCTCCTTCGATGGGGGTGGCCACGACCTGTTGCAGCTGGGGATGGGTACGGGCGGTGATAAAGGTGCCGTCCGGTTTGACCACCATGTAGCGGCGATCCCCTGCCAGTCCCTCTTCGGTCACCCGGGCGCGAGCCAGCGGCATACCTGCAGTCGATTTGATGGGGTAGAGGTGAATGCTGTCTAGCCTGGACATCTTCATATCCTTGTGACGCGGCGCGATCGCCTGGAAAAAGGGGAACATAACGGTTCCCCGGCGATCCGGCAATCCTTTCAAGGGGGCGGTCTATAGTTGGGAAAACAGAACAAGAGGGCATCGGGATGAAAATAAGCTGGTTGCTGGCGGGGAGCCTTTTTGCCACGGGCTCTGGGCGCAGGAGCTGACCTTGACCACGGGAGAGTATCCCCCTTACTGCTCCGAGACGCTGAAATATCAGGGGCTTATCCCTCATGTGGTAAGCGAGGCGTTCAAGAGTGAAGGGGTGAGCGTCAAGTTCCAGTTTCTTCCTTGGAAGCGGGCCTTTCGCTTGTCGGAGGAGGGGGGTGGATGGCACTGTCCACTGGTATGAGTCGAGCGAGCGGCGCAAAACCCATCTCTACAGCGATCCCATCCTGAGCGAAACCTACGTCTGGTTCTATCTCAAGTCCGATCCGCTGGAATGGCGTGGCTATCAGGATCTGGCGGATCGCAAGCTGGCTGCGGTCAGTGGCTATACCTACAATGCAGATTTTTTTGCAGCCATCGCGCAGGTGCCGCTGCAGGTGCAGTTCGTCACCCGGCTGCGCCAGAGTTTCGATCTGCTGCTCTCCGGCCGCGCCGACCTGACCCTGGAGAACATAGATGTCGGCTACTACTCCCTGCGTCAGTTCTACCCGGCCAGCACGGTCGATCTCTTTGCAACCCATTCAAAACCCGTGATGAAAGTTGAAGGTCACCTGTTGATCAGCCGCAAGCGTGCCAACGCTGACGAATTGATCAAAACCTTCAATCGGGGGCTCGCCAAACTGAAAGCCAGCGGTCAGCTGGAGAAGATGTTACTTGAGTCACGTTCTGGTCTCTATGAACCATAAAGTGCAACATTTTTTGATCCTGATTCGCTAATCAGTACAAAAAAGCGGCCATTATCGACTCAGTTCCCAGTTTCTAACGCTTTCGCTTCTTCCCCATCCGGCCACCGTCCGCTTCGGCTACACGGTATCAAGCGCCATCGGGTGGGGCCTGTCACACAAAAAGAAGAAAGCAATGTATGAGCAAACAACTGGACATGACCCCATTGCCGGATCTCTCCCTGAAAACGGGAACAGGCCCGGTGCGTACCCGGCTACCCGTCTGGCGGCCGGCCCTGCCACCCTGCAATCATGCCTGCCCGGCCGGAGAAAATATCCAGGCCTGGCTCTCTTTGGCGCAGGCCGGCCGTTTTGAGGCGGCCTGGCAGACCCTGATCGAAGAGAACCCTTTGCCCGCCATTCATGGCCGGGTCTGCTATCACCCCTGCGAGAGTGCCTGCAACCGCGGTCAGGTGGATGAATCCGTCTCCATCCACGCCATCGAGCGCTTCCTCGGCGACGAGGCGCTGGCCCGTGGCTGGCAGCCTGCGCCACCTGCCCCTGCCAGCGGCAAGAAGGTGCTGGTAATTGGCGCTGGCCCCTCCGGTCTCTCCTGCGCCTGGCACCTCAACCGGCTCGGCCATCAGGTGGAGATCCGCGAAGCGGGGCCGCTTGCTGGCGGCATGCTGCGTTTCGGTATTCCCGCCTACCGTTTGCCCCGCGATGTGCTGGATCAGGAGGTAGCCCGTATCGTGGCGGCTGGAGTGACCCTGACCCTCAACCACAAGGTGGAGGATGTGCTGCGCGAGCGCGACGAGGGGGGCTTTGATGCCGTCTTTATGGCCATCGGCGCCCATCTGGCCAAGCGGGTCGATATTCCGGCCCGGGAAGCGGGCAAGATCCTCGATGCGGTGAGTTTCCTCGAACAGGCGAGTCTGGCCGAAGAGCAGGGCTTGCCGCCCCCAAACTGGGACGGCGGGTAGCCATCTACGGCGGCGGCAACACCGCCATGGACGCGGCCCGTACCGCCCGCCGTTTGGGCGTTGAAGAGGCAATGATCATCTACCGCCGCGACCGGGACCATATGCCTGCCCACGCCTTCGAGGCCGACGAGGCCGAGGAGGAGGGGATCAAGATCAACTGGCTGCGCAGCATCCGCCAGCTCGACAGCACCAATATCGAAGTGGAGGTGATGGCGCTGGATGCAGAGGGCAAGCCAGTGCCCACCGGCAAGTTTGAAACTCTCGAAGCGGACTCCCTTATTCTGGCGCTCGGTCAGGAGGTCGACCTCTCGGTGCTGGAGAGCATTCCCGGCGTGCGGGTCAACAAGGAGGGGGTCGTACAGGTGGCTAGCAACCTGATGACGGATGTGCCGGGTCTGTTTGCGGGCGGCGACATGGTGCCCTCCGAGCGCACCGTCACCATCGCCACCGGCCACGGCAAGAAGGCGGCGCGCCATATGGATGCTTGGCTGCGCGGTCGTCACTACCAGAAGATGCTCTCCTACCCGCTGGTAGGGCCGGAGCAGTTGCAGCTCTGGTTCCAGACACACGCGCCCGCCAGCAGTCAGCCGGTCAAACCGGCGTGGGCGCGGGATGATTTTTGCGAGATCATCGGCGGGCTGGATGAGGTGGCCGCCCGTTACGAGGCGGCGCGTTGCTACTCCTGCGGCAACTGCTTCGAGTGCGACGGCTGCTATGGCAGCTGCCCCGAACAGGCCATCGCCAAGTTGGGGCCGGGCAAAGGCTATCAGGTGGATGCCGAGCGCTGCACCGGCTGCGGTGCCTGTCATGACCAGTGCCCTTGTCACGCCATCGAGCTGCGCCAACCGGAGGAGTCCCAATGAAACATGAACTGATCATGGTCGATGGCAACGAAGCCGCGGCCCGGGTGGCGTACCAGCTGAGTGAAGTGTGTGCCATCTACCCCATTACCCCGAGCTCGACCATGGCCGAACTGGCTGATGCCTGGGCGGCGGAGGGGCAGACCAACCTGTGGGGCAACATTCCCACAGTGGTAGAGATGCAGAGCGAAGGGGGGGCGGCTGGTACGGTACACGGCGCCCTGCAGGCGGGGGCGCTCGCCACCACCTTCACCGCCAGTCAGGGGCTGATGCTGATGCTGCCCAACATGTACAAGATTGCCGGTGAGCTGACCTCGGCGGTGTTCCATGTGGCGGCCCGCTCGCTGGCGGCGCAGGGGCTGTCGATCTTTGGCGACCATCAGGACGTGATGGCGGCGCGCAGCACCGGCTTTGCCATGCTTGCCTCCGGCTCGGTGCAGGAGGCGCAGGACCTGGCCTTGGTCGCTCACAGCGTCACCCTGCAGTGCCGGGTGCCCTTTATCCACTTCTTCGACGGCTTTCGCACCTCCCACGAGGTGAACAAGATCACCGCCCTGCATCGGGATGAAATTCGCGCCCTTATCGACAACGACTGGGTACGCGCCCACCGTGCGCGGGCGCTCAACCCGGATCATCCGGTGATGCGCGGCACCGCCCAGAACCCGGATACCTATTTCCAGTCCCGCGAGAGCGTCAACCCCTTCTACGAGGCGGTACCGGCGCGGGTGCAGCAGTGCATGGACAATCTCGGCGAGCTGACCGGCCGCCACTACCGGCTGGTGGAGTACCACGGCGCAACCGATGCCACCGACGTCATCGTGCTGATGGGCTCGGGGGCGGCCACCGCCCGCACTACCGTGGATTGGCTCAACCAACAGGATCGCAAGACAGGGGTACTGGTCATTCGCCTCTATCGCCCCTTCCCGGTACAGGCGCTGCTCGATGCGCTACCGCAGAGCGTGCGGCGCATCGCCGTGCTGGATCGCACCAAGGAGCCGGGGGCGGGCGGTGAGCCGTTGCTTCTGGATGTGCAGAGCGCGCTGATCGACGGCTTGCAGCGCGGCCTTATCAAGCGGCTGCCGTGGCTGAGCGGCGGTCGCTATGGCCTCTCTTCCAAAGAGTTCACCCCCGCCATGTGCGCGGCGGTATTCGAGGAGCTGGCATCCGATGCGCCGCGCCCGCGCTTTACCGTGGGGATTGTCGATGATGTGTCGGGCCTCAGTCTGGCCTGGCACCCCATAGGCGATTTGGAGCCCGCCAGCCGGGTGCGGGCGCTCTTCTTCGGCCTTGGTGCCGACGGCACGGTGGGCGCCAACAAGAACAGCATCAAGATCATCGGCGAGCTGGAGGGCTTCCACGCCCAGGGCTACTTCGTCTACGACTCCAAGAAGTCGGGCTCGCGCACCGTCTCCCACCTGCGCTTTGGCCCCGAGCCCATCGATGCCCCCTGGCTTATCGAGCAGGCGAGCTTTATCGGCTGCCACCAGTGGGGCTTTGTCGAGTCGGTAGACCTGCTGGAGCATGCTGCCGAAGGGGCGACCCTGCTGCTCAATGCTCCCTATGAGCCTGACCGGGTCTGGGCCGAGCTGCCCGAGCGGCTGCGCGCCCGTATTCGCGCCTTCAATATCCGGCTCTACTGCATCGATGGGGATCGGGTGGCCGAGCGCAACGGCATGGGCAATCGCATCAACACCATCATGCAGACCTGCTTCTTCGCACTGGCTGGTATCTTGCCGCGGGATGAGGCGATTGCGCTGATCAAGGAGAGCATCGAGAAGAGCTATGCCCGCAAGGGGCCCGAAGTGGTCGAGCGCAACTTCGCGGCGGTGGACGACACCCTGGCCCATCTCCATCAGGTGGCCATCCCGGCCGGTGAGGAGCAGATCAGCGACTATCCGCTGCCACTGGCACCGGGTGGCAGCGAGTTTGTCCAGCGGGTCACCGGCGAGATGCTGGCGGGGCGTGGCGATCTTATTCCGGTCTCCATGCTGCCGGTGGATGGCACTTACCCCACTGCCACCAGCCGCTTCGAGAAGCGGGATATCGCCCGCGAGATCCCGATCTGGCACTCCGATATCTGCATCCAGTGTGGCAACTGCGTCTTTGTCTGCCCCCACGCGGCGCTGCGGGCCAAGTTTTACCATCAGGACTGGCTGGCGACCGCCCCCGAGGCAGCGCAGTCGGTGCCGGTCACCGCCAAGGGTTTCCCCGACAGCCGCTACACCTTGCAGCTCTATCCGGAAGATTGCACCGGTTGTGGCCAGTGCGTGCAGGCTTGTCCGGTGCGGGCCGGAGCCGATGAGGAACACGAGGGCGAGCGCGCCATCACCATGATGGACAAGGCGCCCCATCTGGCTGGCCAGAAACAGGCGCTGCGCTGGTTCGAGAGCCTGCCCTGGCCTGCCCGCGAGCGGGTGGATTTCTCTACGGTGCGCGGTGCCCAGTTCCTTGAACCCCTGTTCGAGTTCTCCGGCGCCTGCGCCGGCTGTGGCGAGACTCCCTATCTCAAGCTGCTGACCCAGCTGTTTGGCGATCGCATGCTGGTAGCCAACGCCACCGGCTGCTCCTCCATCTATGGCGGTAACCTGCCGACTACGCCGTGGGCCAAGAATGGCGAAGGGAAGGGGCCGGCCTGGTCGAACTCCCTGTTTGAGGACAACGCCGAGTTTGGCTTTGGTTTTCGTCTCACCGCCGATCAGCATCACGGACAGGCGGTGGCGGCCCTCGAAGCGATGAAGGGGGAGCTGGGCGCAGAGCTGGTCGATACCCTGATTAGCGCACCACAGCGGCTGGAGTCGGAGATCCGTGCCCAGCGCACCCGGGTGGCGCAAGTGCGGGAGCGGCTGGAAGAGGTGAAATCCGGCAAGGCCCGCGAGCTGCTGTCACTCATCGATCAGCTGGTGCGTCGTTCGGTCTGGATCATCGGCGGCGATGGCTGGGCTTATGACATCGGCTCATCGGGGCTCGACCATGTGCTCGCCTCCGGGCGCGATGTGAACGTGCTGGTGATGGATACCGAGGTCTACTCCAACACCGGCGGCCAGATGTCTAAATCGACCCCGCTCGGTGCCGTCGCCAAGTTCGCGGCGGGAGGCAAGACGCTGGCCAAGAAGGATGTAGCCTTGCAAGCCATCTCCTACGGCAACGTATATGTTGCCCGCATCGCCTTTGGTGCCAACCCGCAGCAGGCGCTGCAGGCCTTGCGTGAGGCCGAAGCCTATCCGGGCCCGTCGCTTATCATCGCCTACAGCCACTGTATCGCCCACGGCATCGATATGGAGTTTGGCCTGACCCAGCAAAAACGGGCCGTGGCTTCCGGTCACTGGCCGTTGATGCGCTACAACCCTGTATTGCGCAGTGCGGGGCAGAACCCCTTCAGCCTCGACAGCCTGCGCCCCTCCATCCCCCTTGCTGAATACCGGCAGGAGGAGACCCGTTATCGGGTGCTGGCCCAGAGCCATCCGGAGGAGGCCGAGCGGCTGATGCAGGTAGCGCAACAAGTGGCGTGGCAGAAGTGGGCCACCTACGAGGAGATGGCCACTCGCGAAGCCAGCCATTTCCATCCGCCGGTGTGAGGATGGGTGAGTGAAATATAACCAAGCGGGCCATTGGCCCGCTTTTTATTGAGAAGACATGGGCTCTATAGAACGCAAGATTTATCAAAAAATATGGTCATAATATTTATGATGATAGTATTTGGAGAAATTTGAGAAGCTATTGATATATGAAGTTTGTAAGGGCAGTATACAGGGAGCGAAACATTTTGCTGAGTTGTTCATTGAATAATGGATTTTATTTGTAAGGGGTTCGTGTGCAAAAAGATATAATGCAAGCCGCTCAATCGTTCAAAGAAGAATTCGGGGCTATCTCTCATGAAATGTCGATGAAGAGTTTCGAGAGGCAGCGAGAGATGTATGAAATCGAATATGCTGATTTCTTGTCTCACTATGAACGTGAAGAATGCTATTTGTGTGGAAAGCCATTTAAGACCATAAGTAAAGAACAACCATGTATTCATTGGTTGTTGCGTCGCTGCAAATTCAAAAAGAAAGATTTTCCTAAAATTGTAGAGAAATATGATTTTTACAATATATCGGCTTTCTTAAGATGGGTCGCTAATGTAGAGACTGGAGTGAAAAACATAAACAACCTCAAGGAGGAAAGTAGCGAACGTAAGCTATTTGAAACAACAATAAAATGGAAGAATATTGAGTGGACATTAGATTGCTCAAAAAATGACTTTGACGGTCACAAGGGGAGTAAAACGGACTTTCCTCATTGGCATTTTCAAATGAGAGTTGATGGTGTTCAATTTATCAACTTTAATGATTTTCATATTAGGTTCTCTAAAGATGACCAACTAAAAATTGTTCTTGAACGTGACCCTGATTCTGGTTTCTTGCATTCATTCGGTCCCGGAGGACAAGGAATGCAGGAGCATATGGACAGCTTGGCTAATAATCCTGATGAATTTATTGCCAATGTAAAAACAACTTCGAATCCAGAGGAAGGGACTGTTCATATGCAGTCAATTGTGAAGGGGCCAGAAGGAGGAATTTCGGGAGATAAGATCAATAAGGCTCTAGATATGGCTAGAAAGACAGGTAAATCACTAACTCACTGCTTTAGGGAAGTGTTAGGGGAGGATGAAGGCATTTCTATAACAACTATCGCCAGCCCTGCTGACAGTGTTCCTCAAATTGCAAAAAGAACAGAGCGAAATCGAAGGTAAAGACAGGTGTCCTTACCAAGGCTTCCTTTTCCTACCAAGGCAGGTAAGCTGCGGGGCAAATAGCGTCAAGCAGGAGAGGGACGATGACAGAGCAAGATGTAACCGGGTCGATCGGCATTCTGGGGGCGGGGTGGCTGGGGCTGCCGCTGGCGCGGGCCCTGCTGGCGGCAGGCAAGCAGGTGGCGGTCACGGTCAGCAGCGCCGAGAAGGCGGCCCGTCTGCAGGGGGAGGGGATCAACGCCTATCCGCTGATTATTTCTGCTGATATGGCAACTGCAGATATAAGCGTCGCTGATAAAAAAGCGCCGTGGCCCATCCCCTGCGAATCGCTGGTTATCTGCGTACCGCCCAGCAAGACCGATGACTATCCACAGGCAGTGGCAAGGGCCTGCCAGCTTGCCAAAGCGAATGGCACCCGGCGGGTGCTGTTTGTCAGCGCCACCTCGGTATGGGGGGCGGGGCAGCAGGAGGGGGAAGAACCCCAACCCCGCCATGCCCGTGGCGAGCGGATGCTGGCGGCGGAGCAGGCGGTGCTGGCGGCCGGTTTCGAGACGGTGATGATAGTGCGCCCCTCCGGCCTTTATGGCCCGGATCGCCATCCCGGCCGTTTCCTCGCGGGCAAGACCCTGGATGGCGGCGCCCAGTCGGTCAATCTGGTCCATCTGGACGATGTGGTGGCGGCCTGCATGCTGCTGCTTGAGCGGGGCAAGGACGGGGATGTTTTCAACCTGAGCGCGCCTGTGCATCCGCGTCGCGAGCAGTTTTACCCCTTTGCGGCGCGCCAGCAGGGGCTGCCCGCGCCGGTCTTTATCGAGCCTGCCGGTGAATTTCAGCCCATCGACGGTCAGCTGATTTGCCAGCAGATGGGATTCAACTATCGCTGGCCCGATCCGGCCCACTGGTTTGCCGAGCTCGCCGCCTCGGGCAATTGAGGTTTGCCAAGGGGGTGATCGCCCCCTATCATGCCGCCATCCATGAGAGAGAGGCGGTAATGATGGTAGATACAAAACGTCACCCCGATGGGGAGTTGTTGCTGAGAACCCTGGCAATGCCAGCCGATACCAACCCCAATGGCGACATCTTTGGTGGCTGGATCATGTCCCAGATGGATATAGGTGGGGGCATTATGGCCAAGGAGCTGGCAAAAGGACGTATTTGTACCGTATCCGTCGAAGGCATGACCTTCCACAGTCCGGTCAAGGTGGGCGATGTGGTCTGCTGCTACGGCCGCTGCATGAAGATCGGCCGCAGCTCCATGAAGCTCAAGCTGGAGGTGTGGGTCAAGCCGGTACTGCGGGAAAACGATGCCCAGCGTTACTGCGTGACCGAGGGGATCTTCACCTATGTCGCCATCGACGAGCAGGGCAAATCCCGCCCGGTTCCGGTGAGTGCCTGATTAAATCAGCCGGGCATTGATGATGGATATTTCCTGCTCAAGCCCGGTTTTTTGCCGTATCATGCGTTCCAGCATCTCTTCCGAGCCCACATATTGCAGGGTGTCAAACAGGCAGAGATCGCATTGAGGGTCCCGTCTTATCTGATAGACGGTGGCCAGCTCCACTTGATGACAATTTCCTTGTTGATCATAAAACGTCACGTTGTACCGAAGTTCTTTCGCCATGAGACAAGGTCCTTCTGGTTGGGTGGAACAGGGACTATCAGCTTAGTCGGCGTGGATGACGTTTGTGATGGTCGCAACAAAAAGCAAAGGCGGGCGGTTGTTAGCCAATGAAAAATAGTTATCGCATTCTTGGCACCTCCCTGCTGACCCTGGGGTTGGTAGGCTGTTTTGAGGTGCCGGATCAGAACCATCTGGTCACAGCTCAAGGGATTGTGCCGGGACTCGACTGCCAGCGTCCGCCGCTGGTAGCGTTGGCGACCACGGCGCTGCCCCGTGAATTCGGGGTGACGGTGTGGAATCTCTACAAGGGCCAGCGCAAGAACTGGCGTGAAGGGATGGACAGTTATGCCAAGGGGCAGGATCTGGTGCTGCTGCAAGAGTCGGCCACCCGTCCCGAGATGCTCGACTGGCTGCGCGCCGGTGATTTCCAGTGGCAACAGCTGCAAGCCTTCACCCAGGGCGGCGTCTCGTTCGGGGTAATGACGGTGGCCAAGACCCCGCAGGCGTTCGTCTGTGGCGTGCGCTCCCCCGAGCCTTTGCTGCGCATCCCCAAATCCGGGCTGGTGAGCCTCTATCCGCTGCAGGGCGATCCTGACGGCGTTATGGTCATCAATATCCATGCGGTCAATTTCGAGCTGGGGATGGCGACCTTCCGCGAGCAGCTCAACGATTTGACTGCCTTGGTGCGCCGCCATCAGGGGCCGGTGATCCTGGCCGGTGATTTCAACACCTGGAGTGACAAGCGTCAGTTCTGGTTAAGCAAATTGGTGGACGAGCTGGGTCTGCAAGAGGCCGTGCCGGTGCCGGACTTGCGCCGAACCGCCTTCGGTCGCCCGCTGGATCACCTCTACTACCGCAATCTGGACCTGGTTGAGGTGAGTTCACCGGCCACCGACAGCTCCGATCACAACCCCATCATTGCGCGCTTTGCCGCCCAGTCTGTGACCCCCTGATCGGGAATGATGTGTGCGTGTTGCCCATAAAAAATCCGGCGCCTGATGGCGCCGGATTTTTTATACGCTCTGGTGGTCAACCCGCTCGGGATGACCCGCAGGCATTACTGGTAGAGACCCAGATTCGCTTTGGCGTAGGCTTCGAAATCGGTGCAGCCACCGATGTGCTGCTCGTCCAGGAAGATCTGCGGCACTGTGTTGACCGGCTTGCCGGCGCTCTTGGCCAGATCTTCTTTGGTGATGCCTTCGGCGTGGATATCGACGTAGCGGAATTTGAAATCATCGCGCTGTTCGGTCAGCTGCTCGGCGATCTGTACGGCACGGACACAGTAGGGGCAACCCGGGCGACCAAAAATCACTGCAAACATATTTTCTCTCCGTTTTTTAAGCCGTTTATGTATGGCCGTTGATATGAGGCAGGCAACAGCATAGCCCTGCCTCGTGGCGACTTGAAGCCGAAATTATCGATACCGTGATTCGAGCGGGCCTATTGGCTCAGCTCTCATCGGCGATCTGGATCGGCTGCTGCTGGTAGATGCTCTCCAGCACCCCCTTCTCGAATACGGTCCAGGGCCACGGCGCCTTGCTGGCACGATAGCGCTCATGGGTGGCCGGATCTTGCGACAGGCCACGCTGGAACATCACGAACGCCTTGCGCTGGCCGCCTGCCGTGTCGATAAAGCCCACCAGATTGGAGGTGCCGGTGATGGTTCCCGTCTTGGCGTGGACCTTGTTCTTCATCATGGGGGCGGTGACGCTGCGGCGCCACGCCAGGGTGCCATCCACCTGGGAGCTTGGCAGCAGCTTGATCAGGCCAAGTTCGGCATCATTTTTCTGGATGAAGTTCAGCACCGACATCATCTGGCGGGCGCTGATGAGATTGTGAGCGGAGAGACCGGAGCCGTCTGCCAGAGTGGCGTTGCCCAGATAGATACCGTTCTTGGTCAGGATGGCGCGCACCGCCATGGTGCCGCTGCGATAGCTGCCCGGCTTGTTGTAGTAGTGACGGCCCACGGTTTTGAGGAAGGTATCGGCATAGAGGTTGTCCGATTTCTTCAGCATCTTGGCGAGCATCACTGGCAGGGAGACCGAGTAGTGGGTGCCGAGGGTCTCAGCCCCTTCAGGGGCCTTGTGGGTGACCCGCAGCAGGCCATCATGCTTGATACCGGCACGGTTCATCGCCCAGCGGATGTTGTCCCAGCCCCAGGCTTCCACGTCGTGAATGGCGAAACGCAGCCCCTGCGGCTCCTTGTTCGGGGTGATGCAGCCCTTGAGCTCGTAGAAGTTGCCCTTGGCCATGTCCACTTCCAGTGCGCAGAACTGGCGCGCCATGTCGCCATAGCTCATCACCTCCACGTTGTCGGCACCGATGCCGATGGGGACGCCGGTAGCCACATTGCCCACCGCCGGTTTGCCAATCTGGGTGGCAGTGATGGTGCCGTAGGCGCAGTTCTTGTCGATGATGACAGAGGAGACGGGCGCTGCGAAGCAGAGGGTCTGATCCCCCCACGACCAGCCGTTGCCGCGCTCGTAGCCGTTGTAGGCGCCGGTGTTGACGTAGACATTCCCCTTGATGCTGGTGACACCGAGCTGTTTGAACAGGGCCAGCAGATCCATGCGGGAGAGGGTGGGGTCGCCGACGAAGTTGATCCAGATATCGCCGTTGATGGTGTCACCCTGTTTGGCACCAGGTTGGGCCTGAATGTCAGTGGCGAAGCGGAAGTCGGCACCCAGCTCGAGGCGGGCCGCCAGCGCGGTGAGCACCTTCATGGTGGAGGCGGGGGCGATCATCTGATCGGCGTGGCGGGCGAACTCGACGCCGTTATTGCCCTGCACCATGATGGCGTACTGGCCACCCTGAGGGGGCGTCAGCGGGGCGGCATGAGCCGCCAGAGAAGAAAAGAGAGCACAAAAACCAATCAACAGCCGCTGCATAACATCCTCTAACGTGACGAAGGGCCCGGCAGTGGTGCCGACCCTGATAATTCAACCCGCCGATGCGGGATCGACGGGATAACGCAATTCATGCCATGTATGCCGGTCGCCATCATGTCATCGAGTTGGCGGTACGATAGCGACCCTCATAATCAAAAATTTTCTCTTTTATCTGCCAGAAGCGACCCGATTTGCGGGCGATGACAAAATCCGGATGACGGAACTGGCTTTGCGCGGCCAGCACGCTCGCCAGGGTGGCAAATTCGGGCTCCAGCCCCGGGGCGGGCCAATGATGACGCACAAAGTGCTGTTGAAACAAGCGCCGTGCGCCCGGGGAGTGAAATCCGAAGTATTCACTGAGGGTCAGCCCATCCTCATCGTGGTAGGTCACCTCCAGCCGCTCCCCCTGTTTGCCGCGCCCTGCTGTGAGGGTTAGCCCCGCACAGCGGATCACCATGCAATCCTTGAGATTGAGCGCCTCTTTGAGCTTGTCGTCAGGGTCGACCAGCAGCTGATCGCAGCTCTGGCAGCGGCGGGCGGCGATGTCGTTCTCCGCACCACAGCCGGGGCAGATCTTGGCGCGAAAGCGGTAGTCGCACTCCTCGCGGTTGCCCTCGTCATCTTCAAACAGCCCCTGACAGCGGCGGCCGTAGTGCTCGATCACCTTGCCATCCTCGTCGGTTTTTCCCCAGAAGGTGTTGGCAAAACCGCAGGCGGGGCAGGGCACTTGCACCGGTTCGGTGCCGGCGTGGGGGCGAGGCTCCCCCACTTCGGGGGCGAACAGGTTGAAGTTGTTGCCCGCATAGTCGAGTACCAGACAATCCTCCTTGCCCGGCGAGAGGCGCAGGCCCCGCCCCACGATCTGCTGATAGAGCGAGACCGACTCGGTAGGCCTGAGCATCACGATAAGATCGACATGGGGGGCATCGAAACCGGTGGTGAGCACCGCCACGTTGACCAGAAACTTGAGCTCGCGCGCCTTGAAGGCGCTGATAAGGGCATCGCGCTCCGGCCCCGGCGTTTCGCCGGTGATAAGTGCTGCCTGCTGGCCTCTGGCGCCAAGCAGGCCGTGAATTTCGCGGGCATGTTCGACGGTGGCGGCGAAGATCATCACCCCCTGCCGGTCGGCGGCATACTCCAGCACCTGGCTCAGGATATGGGGGGTGACCCGCTGCTGGCGCTTGAGCTCGCCGTTGAGATCTGCCTCGCTAAAGAGGCCGTTCTCCCGCGCCACCAGCTTGCTGAAGTCGTAGTGGACGATGGGGGCATCCACCATGCGCGGCGGCGTCAGGTAGCCGTTTTTCACCATAAAACGCAAGGGCAGCTCGAACACGCAGTCGCCAAACAGCCGCTCGCCGTGGCTCTTGACCATGCCGTGGTAGTGGCGCCGGTAGATCCAGCCCAGCCCGAGCCGATAGGGGGTGGCGGTGAGGCCGAGGATCTTGAGGGCCGGGTTGGCGGCCTTGAGGTGGTCGATCACCTGATGGTACTGGCTGTCGTCATCGAGCGAGACCCGATGGCACTCATCGATGATGAGCAGCGAAAAGGCTCCGTCGAAGGCATCCAGATTGCGGGCAACCGACTGCACCGAGCCAAACACCACCTGGGCGCTCGCCTCCTTGCGATCCAGACCGGCGGCGAAGATGTCGGCCTTGAGCCCCCACGCCTCGTACTTGCCGTGGTTTTGCTCCACCAGCTCCTTGACGTGGGCCAGCACCAGCACCCGACCGCGCGCCTTGCGGGCCAGCTCGGCGATCACCAGACTCTTGCCGGCACCGGTTGGCAGCACCACCACGGCGGGATCCGGGTGTTTGCGAAAGTGGCTGATCACGGCGTTGACGGCGTCGGTCTGATAGGGTCTGAGAACGAACATGGGGGCGTGGCGTTTTGGCATGGTACGGCGCAGGGTGGTGCCATTATAGGGTGCTTGCCGCCACAAAAACAGCGGGCCGGCATGATGCCGGCCCGCAGGGTGCTTGGTTGCTGATCAATGGAACGGGAAGATGTAGTTCATCCAGCTTGCCATGCGCAGCAGTATCTTGCGCATCACAGATACATGGTGGAAGTACTGGGTGTAGACCGCAGCCTGCCCGCTGGCACCGGCAATCATCTGATACTTGGCCCATTCGGGGTCGGTGATGGAGATAACAACCGGCAGGCGACCCGGACGCACCGCCGTGGTCTGATCCAGCAGACCGGCGTTGGCCTGCACGTTACCGGCGGCAATGGCCGGAACCACGGCTGTCACCTTGCCTTTGAAGATTTTGCCGGGTACGCCATCGATCACCACTTCGGCCTCATCACCCACCGCCAGTCGCTGCATGCTGTTCTGCCAGAACCAGCCGACGTAGGCGGTGTCATCCTTGTGGATGAAGGTCATCACCGGACGATACATGAAGGGGGTGGCGATCATGCCGGGGCGCAGGGCCAGCTGCACCACATGGCCATCGCTTGGGGCATAGACCACGGTTTGTGACTGCTGGTATTTGGCTTCCATCAGCTGGGCCTGCAGATCATTCAGGGTGGCTTTCTGCTGGTCAATCTGGGCCACGATGTCGTCCACGTTGGCCTGGGTGACGTCGAGGTCACGCTGCTTGCCCACGCCACGGCGCATCAGGTCACTGGCGCGATCTCTGTCCAGTTTGGCTGAGCGCAGTCTCGCCTCGATGGACTTGAGGTGCTCGCGGTTGGATTCGACTCGGGCGGTGAGGCTATCCACTTTCAGACGGAACGGCTCATCATCAAGGCGAAACAGCACGTCGCCTTTTTTCACCGGCTGGTTGGCTTGTACCGGCACCTCAACGACCCGGCCCTTGACCAGCGGCACTATGGGGGTGGAGACGTAGTAGTTGCGCGCCATCTCGGAGTAGGGGTGGTTGTAGTTCATCAGCATGATCAGGGTGCCGATGAGCAGCACGCCACCCAGTGCTGCGGTGGGGACGGTCCACTTGTTGAGCGGGATGCGGAAAATTTTGAATATGGCGACACACAGCGCCGTGTAGGTCAGGATCAGTAGCAGGTCCATGGTTTATCCCTGTTGCTCACTCTCTTCGATAGTGTTGATACGGCTCTTGAGATCCGCCAACTCCTGCTTGAGGGCCGCCAGCTCCTCTTCATCTTTTTGCAGGCGCTGGCTAAAGCCCCAGCCGCGATCGGGGCGATAGATGGTTGCCCAGATCCAGAGGAAGGGCCACAGCACATGCAGGGTAAACAGGCTGACCCAACCTGCCACGTGAATGGCATCCTGATGAGGGTGATTCCGATGTTTGGCAATCTCGTAAGGAATATCGTGGATAACGATGACTCCATAAAAAATGACCAGCCCGACAAAGACGAGCAGACCAAGTGCAAAATAATCAAGGGCCATTTATAACCTCCACTGGCATGACGCACAGCTTAATCATTGGTTCCAACAAGCACTAAAGCAATTAAGAATCACACATTTATCGTCAGTTCGCCCGGAATCTTAAAGCTATTCGCTGTATTGAAGCTGAAGCCGTTCAATAGTTGCATTATTAGTCTTTTTGTCATTAAAAAAGGCGCCATCAGGCGCCTTTTTTGTGCTGCTTTCGCTGCATTTTTTGCTGTTTTTACCCTTCGCTGGTACTGCTGACCAGCGGCTGGCGGAACTTCATCAGGAAGGCCACGGTAATGGCAGCCGTTGCAGTCAAGCCGATGATGGTGGAGGTCCCCATCTCCAGCCCGAACCCGATGGGGGCGTTGGCCAGATAGGTAATCACGACAGCAGTCATGAACATGGCGGGAATGGTGCAGATCCAGTGCAGCTTGCCCTCTTTAATGAGGTAGGCGGCAGCGGCCCACAGCATGATGACGGCGGTGGTCTGGTTGGCCCAGCCGAAGTAGCGCCAGATCACCCCGAACTCAGCCTTGGAGATGATGAAACCAAGGATAAACATGGGGATGGCGATCAGCAGACGCTTGGCCAGCGGTTTCTGGGTCATCTTCAGGAAGTCCGCCACGATCAGGCGAGCACTGCGAAACGCGGTGTCACCGGAGGTGATGGGCAGGATCACCACGCCGAGGATGGCCAGAATGCCGCCGACTGTGCCGAGCAGGCTGGTGGAGACTTCGTGTACCACGGCTGCCGGGCCGCCGTTGGCCATGGTGGCGTTGAGCGCTTCGGTGCTGTCGTAGAAGGAGAGACCCAGGGTGCACCAGATAAGGGCGATGATCCCTTCACCGATCATTGCACCGTAGAAGATGAAGCGGCCGGATTTTTCGTTCTGCATGCAGCGCGCCATCAGCGGTGACTGGGTGGCGTGGAAGCCCGATACCGCGCCACAGGCGATGGTGATGAAGAGCAGCGGCCACAGCGGCAGTTCGGTCGGGTGCAGGTTGGAGAAGTCCATCCCGGTGTTGTAGAAGCCTTTGCCGGAGGCGATCAGGCCAACGATGAGGCCGACCGACATGAAGACCAGCAGGGCCCCGAAGATGGGGTAGAAGCGGCCGATGATCTTGTCGATGGGGACTATGGTCGCGAGGATGTAGTAGGCAAAAATTGCCACGATCCAGTAGACCAGATCGGTGGAGGTGAGGTTGGCGAGCAGCCCTGCCGGGCTCAGCACGAATACCACGCCCACCAGCATCAGCAGTACCACAGCAAACAGGTTCATGAAGTGCTTGGCGGCGGTGCCCAGATGCTCACCGACCACGGTTGGCACCGAGGCCCCCTTGGCGCGTACCGACAGCATGCCGGAGAAGTAGTCATGTACCGCACCGGCGAAGATGCAGCCAAAGACGATCCACAGCATGGCGACCGGGCCATAGAGGGCACCCAGAATGGGGCCGAAGATGGGGCCAACGCCTGCGATGTTGAGCAGTTGAACCAGATAGACTTTCTTGTCCGACATCGGGACATAGTCCACCCCGTCAGCCATGGTGATGGCGGGGGTTTTTAGCTCGGGTTTCGGGCTGAATATCCGTTCGATGAATTTGCCGTATATGAAGTAGCCGGCCACAAGTAAGCCGACACAGAGGAAGAACCAGATCATTGCTACGCTCCTGCATTGTTATTTTTTAGTGTGCAGAGCGAGTCTAAAACGGTTGCGCCTGACTGGCAGGTGAAACTCCCCGAACGGCGCTTTGGCGCGCCGAGCGGTCGGCGGCTGTGATCAGGCGCACACTCCGCGGCTCAGTCCAGCCCCAGCTGATCTTTAAGCTCCTTGAGATAGCGACGACTGACCGGCACCCGGGCGCCGCTCGGGGTGACAATCTCTGCCAGCTGGTTATCCAGCAGCCGGATCTCGAAGATGGCGTTGGGGGAGACCAGATACTGGCGGTGACAGCGCAGCAGCGGGCTCTTTTCTTCCAGGGATTTGAGGGTGAGCTGGGTGTGGAACAGCTCGCCCTGACAGGCCACATGGACCCCGCCCAGATCGGAGAAGGCATACTCCACCTGCGCGATGGGCAGCAGCCTGACCCGATTGTGCAGATAGCCCGGAATATGTTCGATAGTCGGGGCCAGCCGCTCGATGGGCTGCGGGGAGATATCCTGCTTGAGGCGAGCGAGGGTCTTGGCGAGCCGGGCGGGCTCCACCGGTTTTAGCAGGTAGTCGAAGGCGTTCTCTTCAAATGCCTGGATGGCATATTCGTCAAAAGCGGTGACAAAGACGATGCGGGGCAGGGGGTCGAGCATGGCGACCAGCTCCATGCCGCTCAGCTTGGGCATCTGGATATCGAGGAACACCACATCAGGCTTGAGGCGCTGAATAAGCGGCAGCGCCTCGATGGCGTTGGCCGCTTCCCCCACGATCTCGATGGCAGGATCGCAGGCCAGCTGCTGCCTCAGCTCTTCGCGGGCGTAGTGTTCGTCATCGACAATCAGGGTGCGGATCATGGTTGCTCCTTGGGGATGGTGAACGAGACCCGGGTCCACTGCTCAGGCTCGCAGGCAATAGTCACGCCATAGCGCTCGCCAAAGGCGCTTTTCAGTCGCCGATCGACAATGGTCATGCCCAGGCCGTCGCCAGCGGGGTGCGCTTGCCAGGTGCCTGCATTATCTTCCACATGGATGGTGACGCTGGTGGGATGCTCATCGGTATAAAGGCGAATGCGCCCTTGCTCCAGCAGGGTCGAGATGCCGTGCTTGATGGCATTCTCGATCAGCGGTTGCAGGGTGAAGCTGGGCAGTCGCAGTGTGGCCAGATGGGGCGGGATCTCGTTTATCACCGTCAGCCGATCGCCAAAGCGGGCCAGCTCGATCTCCAGATAGGATTGGCAGTGCTCCTGCTCCTCCTGCAGGGTCGCAAGGCCGCTCTGGCGTTTGAGATTTTTGCGAAAGAACAGCGAAAGATGCAGCAGAAGATCTCGCGCCTTGTCCGGATCACGCCGGGTGATGGCACTAATGGTGTTGAGGGTGTTGAACAGAAAGTGGGGGTTGATCTGGGCCTGGATAAGTTTCAACTCGGACTGCACCAGCAGCCGCTGATGCTGCTCCAGCCGACCGGCCAGCAACTGCTGTGACAGCAGATTGGCAATCCCTTCCCCCAGGGTGTGGTTGATCTTGAGAAACAGCCGCTTCTTCGGCTCGTAGAGCTTGATGGTGCCGATCACTCCCTTGTCCCCCTGCAGCGGGATCACCAGTACCGAACCCAGCTGGCATGCGGGGGAGAGGCTGCAGCGATAGGGCTGGCTGTTGCCATCGGCAAACAGCACCTTGTTCTGGGCGATGGCCTGCATGGTGATGGCTGACGCGATGGGGGTACCCGGCAGATGGTGATCTTCGCCGGCGCCGATAAAGGCGAGGATCTGCTCGGTGTCCGTGATGGCGACCGCCCCCACGCCGGTCTCCTCCTGAATGATGCGGGCAATCTTGTTGCTCGCCTGTGGGGTAAAGCCCTGACTCATGATCCCCACGGTGCGGTTGGCGATATTGAGCGCCTTGGCGGAGAAGACCCGGGAGAACTTCTCATACATCCGCTGCTGGTCGCGGATCATGCTGATAAAGAGCGCCGCGCCGCAGGAGTTGGCCAGAATCATCGGGGTGGCGATGGTGCGCACCAGCAGCAGGGATTTGTCGAACGGGGTCGCCACCAGCAGGATGATCACCATCTGCATGATCTCGGCATAGAGGGTGGTAAAGAAGGCGATGCGTGGTTCAAACAGGGCATCCGTTCGCCCCGAGCGCATCAGTCGCCAGTGCACAATGCCCCCGAGCAGCCCTTCACAGGTGGTGGAGATGGCGCAGGCGAGATCGGTAAATCCCCCTAGCGTATAGCGGTGCAGGCCGCCGGTCAGCCCCACCAGAAAGCCCACCAGCGGTCCCCCCAATAATCCCCCCAAGACGGCGCCGACCGCCCGGGTGTTGGCGATGGCATCGTCGATATCGAGGCCCACATAGGTGCCGAGGATACAAAAGCTAGAAAAGATGATGTATATCAGTATCTTGTGAGGTAGTCTCACTGAATAGTTGGCAAGCGGGCGCAGCAGCGGGCTTTTCGAGAAGAGATAGGCGATCACCAGGCTGACGCTCATCTGTTGCAGCAAGGAGAGGACCAACTGCATAAAAAACACTCCTCATAAGCCAGCTGAAAAAATGTTCAGCCCGTGAATAAGTGTGATCAGGATCTTGTTCTGTTGGCCCAACTGGGCGCAACGGGCCGCCAGTTTGCCAGAACAAGTTGATAAAACCATATTAAATCAGCATGTTAAATTGATATTTGTGTAAGCGGCAGCGGGTTGATATTGATGGATGGAGCATGAATGTATCCGCTGGATACGCCACACGGAGGTGGCATGCTCCGCCCGGCCCCTTGGCTGGGCGTTTTTTATACATGGTCAGTTGGCAACCTTCTGATGGGGGTTTGAGCAATTATTCCGGTTTGTCCAATGAGTTATCCCCAGCTTCTGGGGATAACTCAGAATGCAAAGTAGTAGCAGAAGCGGCGGGTCAGGTTGAAGAACTGCCGTTGTCCCTCATCCAGCTCTTCCTGTTTGATAAAAGCAGTGATGGTGCGTTCATCTTCTCGCAGATCGATCATGGCGACGGCTTCCGGCCGCTGGGCCTTGATATAGGGCAGGATCTTCGGCTTGAGAGGCATGGTGGGTTCGGTAGAGAGCACCAGCGCGATGCTCTCGTCGGAGAGTTTCACCAGTGAACCCGGCGGATAGACCCCCAGCACCTTGACCAGCAACTTGACCAGATTCTGGTCGAACTTTTTCTGGGATAACTTGTAGAGCTGGCTGATGGCCTGACTCGGCGCCGCCGGGTTGCCGCTGTTGCGGGGATGGAGCAGCTCGTCGTAGAAGTCGACCAGTCCGATCAATCGCGCCAGCGGCGGGATCTCCCCGCCCTTGATCCCGAGCGGATAACCGCTGCCGTCTAGCCGCTCGTGGTGCAGATGGGCGACCTGACGGATTTTCGGTTCAAAGGCGTTGAGCTGGGTCAGCATGTCAAATCCGTACTGGGGATGCATATTGAGGAAGTTCTGCTCGGCCTTGTTGAGATCCCCCCGTTTTTGGGTGATCTGGCTCGGGATTTTCAGTTCGCCGATGTCGTGGATAAGTCCCGCAAGTCCCGTCTCCTCAATCTCGATTGGGTTCATGCCGAGTTCGCGGGCCATCAGCATGGCGATAAAGGCGACGTTGAGGCTGTGCTGCAACAGGATATCGGTGTGGGGGCTGCGAATTAGGTGGAGCCCGAGAGGTCCTTCATGCTGACTGAGGGTGAAGGCGGCATTGCGGACGATCTGGGCGGTATTGGCCAGCCCCTCATCCGGTTTGAGGTTCAGCGCCCCGAGTGCATCGCGCAGCTCGCTCATGGATTGGCCAAAGGCTTTGTCAGCGGCGCGCATGGAGCGGCGAAAGGCTTTCTCGTCAAAGGGGGGCGGGCCCGAGGCAATCAGCTCTTCCAGCTCATCAAGATCAGGCCCGGCATCCGGGATATCGCCGCGCAGCAGCGGCTCGATGGGCAGATCGCTCTTGTCGGGGTCGACCATCAACAGGGTGAGATCAAGATGACGGAGAATGTCGAGTTGCTGCTGATCCTTGATCTTGAAGGTATTGAACATAAACGGGTGGTTAGTCCATCCCGTGGGGAGATGGATATAGTGGCCTACTCTCAATTGCTCTATCGAGGCTTGGATCAGTGCCATCGGTTAACCTGCATTTCATGAATGCCTACTCAACAAGCTAGCAAAATCCGATGGATAGACAACTAAAAATCCATTTCGGGGCCACGGAGCGCCCCGTGCTGTGATGGGGCGCACGAGCGCCGTGCTTCTCCTCTTAATTCGCGCTTAAGTTTTACTTCCTACGCTGGCCCCGTCGTTTTTGTTGGCTTGGCCGGCCCGCTGCGCTGCAGGCCGGTATGTAGGAGTTGTTTATGCGTGTAACTCTCGGTGTATTACAGACCAACCTTTTGCTGGTGCTCTTTTTCGCCCTGGTACTGAACTGGCCAGTCTTTTTGCATTTCTATACGGTGCTTAGCGCCCTGACTCATGTCAAAGCCGGATTTGCCATCTCGATCCCGCTGGTGCTGATCGCGGCGCTCAATGCCGTGTTTATTCCCTTCACGTTCCGGTTTGTGCTCAAGCCCTTTTTTACCGTGCTCATTCTGACTGGCTCCATCGTCAGCTACGCCATGCTCAAATACGGCGTCATCTTTGATGCAGGCATGATCCAGAACATAGTGGAGACCAACAGTGGTGAGGCGGGGGCCTATTTGAATGGCTCGGTTGCGCTCTGGTTTCTGCTGACCGGGCTGCTGCCTGTTCTGGTGCTCTGGTCACTGCGGATCCGCTATCCGGCTCGCTGGTATCAGGGGTTGGCGTTGCGGGCTGGTGCACTGGCTATCTCTCTGCTGTTTATCGGGGGCGTCGCGTCACTTTACTATCAGGATTACGCCTCGGTCGGGCGCAACAACAAGTCGCTGGCCAAAGAGATTGTGCCTGCCAACTATGTGCACGGCCTCTACAAATATGGGCGGGATGTGCTGTTTGCCACGCCGATCCCTTACCAGCAGTTGGGGACCGATGCCAGGGTGGTGGCCCGGGGAAGCAAGCCGACTTTGATGTTCCTGGTGGTGGGGGAGACGGCGCGCAGCCAGAACTACTCCCTTAACGGGTATGGCAAGGCGACCAACAGCTTTACGGCAAAAGAGCAGGGAGTGGTGTCGTTCAGGGATGTGCGCTCCTGCGGTACAGCAACCGCCGTTTCGGTGCCCTGCATGTTCTCCAACCTCACGCGCCGTGGCTACGATGACCAGCTTGCCAGCTCCCGTGACGGCCTGCTCGATGTGCTGCAACATGCCGGAGTCTCGGTATTGTGGAAAGAGAACGATGGCGGCTGCAAAGGGGTGTGCCGCAATGTGCCGACCATCGAGATCCTTCCCAAATCCTATCCTGCGCTCTGTCAGGGGGAGTCTTGCTATGACGAGGTGCTGCTGGAGGGGCTAGATCAGCAGATTGCCGGCATGAAGGGCAACAAGCTGGTGGCCTTTCACCTGATGGGCAGCCATGGCCCGACCTATTTCCGTCGTTACCCTGCCAGCGAGCGCGTCTTTATGCCGGACTGCCCGCGCAGCGACATTGAAAACTGCAGTAACGAAGAGCTGGTCAACACCTATGACAACACCATCCGCTACACCGACAAGGTGGTGGGGCTGCTGATAGACAAGCTCAAGTCGTTGGAGAGCCAGTACGATGTGGGACTGGTCTATCTCTCCGATCACGGCGAATCCCTCGGGGCCATGGGGCTCTATCTGCACGGCACGCCCTACAAGTTTGCGCCGGATGATCAGACCCGGGTGCCGCTGCTGACCTGGTTCTCGCCTCAGTTACAGGCTGATCGCCAGCTGGATATGGGTTGCCTGGCGGCGGAGGCGAGCAGTCAGCGCTTCTCCCACGATAACCTGTTCCACTCCATGCTGGGGATCATGGATGTGCAGACCCGTGTTTACGACAACAAGCTGGATCTGTTCAAGCCATGTCGGGCAGGTTAAACCGCCAGCAAGCACACAATAGAAAACGGCAGCCAGTGGCTGCCGTTTTGTTAACTCGCAAGATCAGTGTCTTACTTCTGCTCCATGATGATCTGCAGCAGATCTCCCTCCAGCAGGGCGCGCTTGACCAGTGCAAAGCCGCCATAGGTCGGCTGGTTCTGGAAGCGGGCTTTCACGATGGGCAGACCACGGTGGAAGCTCGGCAGGGATTGATGCTCGACGCAGCGACGAATGGCCGGGAAGAGGATCTCTTCGGCGGCGGTGATTTCACCGGCGATCAGCACCTTCTGCGGGTTGAACAGGTTGACCGTGATGGCCACCGCCCGTCCCAGATGCTCACCCACGTTCTCGATGACGCTGCGGGCCAGCTCATCACCTGCCAGCGCCGCCTTGCACACCTCCTGAATGGTGATGTGCTTCTCTTGCAGTGCACTCTGGTGACCGCGGCTGATGAGCTCCTTCACCTTGTCGATGATCGCTTCGTTGGAGGCGATGGTCTCGAGGCAGCCGAAGTTGCCACAGTGGCAGCGCTTGCCGAGTGGCTCGACCTGAATATGGCCGATCTCGCCGACGTTGCGGTTCTGGCCGAGGAACACCTGACCCTTGGTGATGATCCCGGAGCCCGTCCCCTGGTGAACACTCACCAGAATGGAGTCCATGCAGTCGCGGGACTCGCCGAAGAAGTGTTCGGCCAGCGCCAGCGAGCGGGTGTCGTTTCCCACGTAGCAGGGGAGGTTGAAGTGGTTCTCAAGCAGCTTCGCCAACCCCAGATTACGGATCTGGTACTTGGGGGTGTAGATGACCATGCCGGATTCCGGGTTGACCAGACCCGGCATGGTCAGCGCGATGCTGATGAGGTTGCGACAACGTTCGCGGTTGGCATCGATAAAGGCGCCAATCTCTCGCAGCAGCATGTCGACCACGGGTTGCTGGTCGATCTCGGTCACCTGAATGACGTGCTGGTCGAGCTCCTTGCCATCGAGGTCATAGAGACTCAGTTGCAGGTAGCCGCGGCCCAGCTTGGCAGAGACAAACTGAAAGCGATGTTTGATGGTGGTCAGGGAGATGGCACGCCGCCCGCCGGTTGAGGCTTGCGGAGAGGTCTCCTTGATCAGGCCATGCTCGATCAGTTGCCGGGTTATTTTGGTCACGCTGGCCGGGGCCAGCTGACTCAACTCGGCAATCTTGACCCGGGAGATGGGGCCTTGCAGGTCGATGAGCCGATACACGGCTGCACTGTTGACCTGCTTGATAAGATCTACGTTTGCTATTTGTCCGCCAGTCATGATGTCACTGTTGTGTGTAGTGTCCGTTAACCACGGTCCCACGGACCGTGAAGTCCTGATCGAAGACAGTGAGGTTGGCTACTTTACCGACCTGGATACTACCGAGACGTGAGTCCCATCCAATGGCGCGAGCGGGGTAGAGGCTGGCCATTCTCAGTGCTTCATCGAGCGGTAATCCGACCTGCTTGACCAGATTTTCCACCCCCTCAATCATGGTGAGGGAGGAACCGCCGAGTGTACCATTCTCGTCGACACACTGACCATCGCGTAAAAAGACGGTGGTGCCACAAAAATCAAATTTCTCAAAGCCTTCCGGCGCTCCGGCTGCCGCGGTGGCATCGGTGACCAGCACCAGTCGCTCCCCCAGCGCCTTGTGAGCCAGACGCACGTTGGCCCAGTGCACATGGTGGCCATCGACGATGATGCCCGCGTAGACATCTTTGCGATCGTAGATGGCGCCCACGACGCCCGGCTCGCGACCGTTGAGGGTCGGAGTCATGGCGTTGTAGAGGTGGGTCGCAAAGCGAATACCGTTATCGAACCCGGCCATCGCCTGATCGTAACTGGCGGCAGTGTGACCGGCCGAGACCAGAATGCCCGCTTCCACCAGACGGCGGATATGGGCCGGCTCGTTGCGCTCCGGAGCCAGGGTGATTTTGGTGATGGCATCCGCGTTGGCGCAGAAGAAGTCGATCATCTCGTCCGCTGGCTGGCGAATTTGCGCGGCAGGGTGGATCCCCTTGCGCTTGAGGTTGGTGTAAGGCCCTTCCAGATGGACGCCCAGCACCTCGTTGGGGTGTACAGCCATGTAGTCACGGGTCACCGCAACGGCCTGCTTCATGTCGGCATCCGGACTGGTGATCAGGGTCGGCAGGAAGCTGGTGGTTCCGGATTTGAGGTTAGCCGCCTGCATGGTCGCCAGGGTTTCGGTGGTGATGTCGGTGTTGAACATCACCCCGCCACAGCCGTTGAGCTGCACGTCGATAAAACCGGCGGTCAGGTTGGCGCCTTTGAGGTCAATCTGCTCGATGCCCGCAGGCAGTTCGGCCAGGTGAGAGATGGCGACAATCTTGTCGCCCTCGATAAGCACCCCGTAGCCGGTCAGCACGCAGCTGCCGGTGTAGAGGGTGCAGTTGGTCAATGCGTACATGACGACTCCTTACAGACGGCCGATGTTGGCGGCTTCCAGTTGCTGGAAGTAGCGAACGGTCTTGACCTTGAGCTCCATGGTAGAGGGCTCGTCGCACACCATCATTCCCTTCGGATGCAGTTGCAGGGTGGAGATGGTCCACATGTGGTTGACGCTGCCTTCCACGGCGGCCTGCAGGGCCAGTGCCTTGCCGTGACCGGTGACCAGGATCATGATCTCTTCCGCATCCATCAGGGTGCCGACACCCACGGTCAGGGCCAGCTTGGGCACCTGCTCCATGTCGCCACCGAAGAAGCGGGAGTTGGCGATGCGGGTGTCTTCGGTCAGGGTCTTGACCCGGGTGCGGGAGGAGAGGGAGGAGGCCGGTTCGTTGAACGCGATGTGGCCGTCGTTACCCACGCCCCCCATGAACAGGTGGATCTTGCCGTAGGACTTGATTTTGTCTTCGTAGCGCTTGCACTCGGCCACCAGATCCTCGGCATTGCCGTTGAGGATGTTGATGTTTTCGGGACGAATGTCGATGTGGCTGAAGAAGTTGTTGTGCATGAAGCTGTGGTAGCTCTCCGGGTGATCTTCCGGCAGGCCGACGTACTCGTCCATGTTGAAGGTGACCACGTTCTGGAAGCTCACTTCACCGGCTTTGTGCAACTCGATCAGGCGCTTGTAGGTGTTGAGCGGGGTGCCACCGGTGGGCAGGCCCAGTACGAAAGGGCGATCGCTGGTCGGCTTGAACGCGTTGATGCGGTCAACGATGTAACGAGCAGACCACAGGCCTACTTGGCTGGCAGATTTCAACGGGATCAGGCGCATATGGGATACCTCTGTGTCGGGTTGCGACCGGTTTGGCGGTGGCAATTGGCTAAGACGGATTCAAGTTGTTTTATAGCGTAAATAAAGATTGCGAACTAAGCCACATCTATCCACCACCTTTATCTTGTTTGGGTGATAACGATCACGATTATCGGTTTATTAATTTGCGCAGCGAAATAAAAGCCCTAGACTGCCAATCAAGCCTTGATGGCTTATGCGTCAAACGTGATAAGCACTTAATTTCTAGAAAAACATTAACTAAGGAGAGGAACCGTGAACATTCTCGGTTATTTGCAAAAGATCGGCCGTGCCCTGATGGTGCCGGTAGCGGTATTGCCTGCCGCCGCGATCCTGATGGGGGTTGGCTACTGGATTGACCCGAATGGTTGGGGTGGTGACAGTGCGCTGGCTGCCTTCCTGATTAAAGCGGGCGCAGCCATTATCGATAACATGTCCGTACTGTTCGCAGTCGGTGTCGCTTACGGTATGTCCAAGGATAAAGACGGTTCTGCTGCGCTGGCAGGTCTGGTCGGCTTCCTGGTCGTTACCACCCTGCTGAGCCCGGGCGCTGTGGCCCAGATCAAGAGCATCCCGGTGGAGCAGGTTCCTGCCGCGTTTGCCAAGATCAGCAACCAGTTCGTGGGTATCCTGTGTGGTGTTATCGCCGCTGAGCTGTACAACCGCTTCAGCAGCGTCGAGCTGCACAAGGCACTCTCCTTCTTCTCCGGTCGTCGTCTGGTACCGATCGTAACCTCCGTGGTGATGATCGTCGTATCTTTCATCCTGATGGCCGTATGGCCGGCAATCTACGGTGGTCTGGTCTCCTTCGGTGAGTCCATCGTGAGCCTTGGCTCTACCGGTGCCGGTATCTACGCCTTCTTCAACCGTCTGCTGATCCCGATCGGTCTGCACCACGCCCTGAACTCTGTGTTCTGGTTCAACGTGGCCGGTATCAACGACATCCCGAACTTCCTGGGTGGTCAGGCTACCATCGATGCCGCTCTGGCCGCTGGCAAGAGCCTGGAGCAGGTGAAAGGCGTGGTTGGTATGTACCAGGCTGGCTTCTTCCCCATCATGATGTTCGGTCTGCCGGGTGCCGCTCTGGCCATCTACCACTCCGCCAAGAAAGAGAACAAAGAGAAAGTTGCCTCCATCATGATCGCAGCTGCCTTTGCCTCCTTCTTCACCGGTGTAACCGAGCCGCTCGAGTTCTCCTTCATGTTCGTGGCGCCGGTACTGTATGTCATCCACGCTGTACTGACCGGTATCTCCGTGTTCATCGCTGCCTCCATGCAGTGGATGGCCGGTTTCGGTTTCAGTGCCGGTCTGGTGGATATGGTGCTCTCCAGCCGTAACCCGCTGGCGACCAACTGGTACATGCTGATCCCTCAGGGTCTGGTCTTCTTCGGCCTCTACTACACCGTGTTCCGCGTAGTGATTGCCAAGCTGAACCTGAAAACCCCGGGTCGTGAAGATGACGAAGATACTGCTCCGGCTGCCGCTCAATCTACCAACCGTACCGAGCTGGCCAAGCAATACCTGGAAGTGCTGGGTGGTCAAGAGAACCTGGTCTCCATCGATGCCTGCATCACCCGTCTGCGTCTGACTCTGAAAGACCGCAGCATCGTCGATGAGCGCAAGCTGAAAGCCTTGGGTGCGGCCGGTGTGGTCAAACTCGGTGAGCAGAACCTGCAGGTGATTCTGGGCCCATTGGCCGAAATCATCGCCGGTGAGATGAAAGCCCTGCGTTAATCGAGCGACTCGCTCACCTCAAGTCTAAGTCCATTGTTGACATAACTAAGGGCCCCGCTCAGGGGCCCCATATAAAAAAGCCAAGAAAATCCAACCTTTACTTCAAATGAGAGCAGCAGTTATGAACTTGAAACATTCTCTGTTAGCCATTGCCATGTCTACCGTTTTTGTCAGCCAGGTCCAGGCAGCCGATGCCGCCAAGCAGGCCGTGGTCGACTCCCTCGCCAACAACCTGGTGGTCAAGTATGAAGTGGTCACCAACGACGGTGCCGGTGCCGGCCTCGATTGCCAGGCGCTCGGTTCCGAGTGGGCAAGCTGTGGCGTTGCCAAGCTGCACCTGACCAATACCGGTGCGGACGTGACCTCCAAAGACTGGAGCATCTACGTCTCCTCCATCCGTCGTATCCAGCGTGTGGATAACGACCAGTTCACCATCACTCACCTGACCGGCGATCTCTATCGTTTGACGCCAACCGAGAAGTTCCAGGGCTTTGCCAAGGATGCCACTGTCGAAGTGCCGCTGGTGGTGGAATACTGGGTACTGTTCGAATCTGACATCATGCCGAACTGGTATGTCGCCAGCGAAGGTGCCGAGCCGAAAGTACTGGCCAGCATGAGCAACATCAATGATGCCAGCACCTACGAGAAGCCGATGCCGGCTGATGGCTGGAAGCGTACCAAGGATGACAAGAACATCCTGATGAACAGCGAGACCCGTTTCACGGCCAACCAGACCAGCACCCTGCTGCCGGCTGGCAAGATTGACAACCAGATCCTGCCGACCCCGATGAAGCAGGTAGTCAAAGCTGGTCCGCAAATCGACTTCTCTACCATCAAGCTCAATGCCCTGGACTTGCCGAGCGATCGCGCCGAGGCCCTGAAGGCTCAACTGACCAAGCTGGGTGTTACCCTCTCCGACACCGGCTACCCGGTGACCATCAAGCTCGGCAGCAAGCTCAAGCAGGCTGAAGGCTATGACATGACCATCGGTCAGAAGGGCACCGTGATCCAGGGTCGCGACATCGACGGGGCATTCTGGGGTGCACAATCCCTGATCTCCCTGCTGGGTGTTGATGACAAGCTGGTGAGCCCGATGACCGTCGAGGATGCGCCGCGCTTTGAATACCGTGGCATGCAGACCGACGTGGCCCGTCACTTCCGCAGTCTGGATACCATGAAGAAGCTGGTTGACCAGATGTCTGCCATGAAGCTCAACGTGCTGCACCTTGGCCTGACCAACGATGAAGGCTGGCGTCTGGAGATCCCGGGTCTGCCGGAGCTGACCCAGGTCGGTAGCCAGCGTTGCCACGACGAGTCCGAAACCAAGTGCCTGATGCCGCAACTGGGTTCCGGCCCGACCAGCGACAACCAGGGTTCCGGTTTCTACAGCAAGTCTGACTACGTGGATCTGGTGCGTTATGCCAAGGCCCGCGGTGTGACCGTGATCCCCGAGATCAACATGCCGGCTCACGCCCGTGCTGCCGTGGTCTCCATGGAAGCGCGCTACAAGCGTCTGATGGCGGAAGGCAAAGAAGCGGAAGCCAACCAGTTCCGTCTGACTGATCCGGCTGACACCTCCAACGTCACCTCGGTCCAGTTCTACGACAAGATGTCCTTCATCAACCCTTGCCAGCCGGGTGCTGCCACCTTCGTGGCCAAGGTAATGGATGAAGTTGCCCAGATGCACCAGGCCGCCGGTCAGCCGCTGACCGCATGGCACTACGGTGGTGATGAGGCGAAGAACATCATGCAGGGCGGTGGCTATCAGGATCCGGCCGTCACCAAGAAAGAAGAGCTGGTCGCCTGGAAAGGCAACGTCGACTCCAGCAAGCAGGACAAGCCGTTTGGCAAGTCCCCGATGTGCCAGAAGATGATCGACGAAGGCAAGATCAAGGAAGTGGGCGAGCTGCCGGTTTACTTCGCCAAGGAAGTGGGCCAGATGGTCAAAGACCGCGGCTTCTCTACCCTGCAGGCCTGGGAAGACGGTCTGAAGTACGCCAGCGGTGCCAAGGACTTCGCCACCGACAACACCCGTGTCAACTTCTGGGAAACCCTCTACTGGGGTGGCTTCAACGAAGCGATGAAGTGGGCGCACAAGGGTTACCAAGTGGTGCTGTCCAACCCGGATTACCTCTACTTCGACTTCCCGAACGAAGTACACCCGGCCGAGCGTGGCTACTACTGGGCAACCCGTTTCAACGACACACGCAAGGTATTTGCCTTCGCCCCGGAAAACCTGCCGCAGAACGCCGAGACCTCGGTTGACCGCGACGGCAACGCCTTCGTGGCCAAGGGTGACCAGGGTCCGGTCAAGTTCAAGGGGATCTCCGGTCAGCAGTGGAGTGAAACCGTGCGTACCGATGCTCAGTACGAGTACATGGTCTACCCGCGTATCTTCTCCGTGGCCGAGCGTGCCTGGCACAAAGGTGGCTTCGAGCTGAACTATGTGAAGGGTCGTGAGTTCTCCGGCGAGACCAAGTTCGTCAACAAGGCCACCCTCAACAAAGAGTGGAACCAGTTTGCTAACGTACTGGGTCAGCGCGTGCTGCCGAAACTGGATCAGGCCGGTGTTGAATACCGCCTCTCCGTACCGGGTGCCAAGGTAGTGAACGGTGTGCTGGAAGCGAACGTGGATCTGCCGGGTCTGCCCATCCAGTACAGCCTGGACGGTACCAACTGGAGTGCCTATGACGCAGCGGCCAAGCCGAACGTGAATGGCAAGGTCTACCTGCGTACCATCAGCTTCGATGGCAAGCGCACCAGCCGCGTCACCGAACTGAACTGATAGCAGTCAACCGTTAACATGAGGTGGGTCGCAAGACCCGCCTTTCCCAAGGGCGATGGCGCATCGGGTTTGGGAAAGGTTGACTGTGCGTGTGAGCCTTTGTTGTGTGTAATTGTCTGTTTTGTGTTTTTCATCACTTTCAGCCCCGCCTAGTGCGGGGCTTTTTTATGCATTTGGTGTGCAATGTGCCAAGCCACGCCGTTTTTAGCGGTGCAATGGCCGGGAAATGGCCCGGAAGTGCCAAATTCAGGTTGAGACAGCGCCCGTAATAAGGGATCATACTCGGCTTGACGGCGGGGGGATGAGGGTGCCAGCCGGCACAACTTCCGCCAGTGACGCTTTTTTGAGGTGAGCCATGAGTCAGGCGAACAGCCCAACTAACTTTATTCGTCAGATCATTGATGAAGATCTGGCCAGCGGTAAGCACAGCAGCGTGCATACCCGTTTTCCGCCCGAGCCGAACGGTTATCTCCATATCGGCCACGCCAAGTCCATCTGCCTGAACTTCGGCATCGCCCGCGACTATCAGGGCCAGTGCAACCTGCGTTTCGATGACACCAACCCGGTGAAGGAAGATATCGAGTACGTAGAGTCCATCAAGCAGGACGTTCAGTGGCTCGGCTTCCAGTGGAATGGCGAGATCTGCTACTCCTCCGACTATTTCGACAAGCTGCATGGCTACGCCATCGAGCTGATTGAAAAGGGTCTGGCCTATGTGGACGAGCTGACGCCCGAGCAGATGCGTGAGTACCGTGGCACCCTGACTGAAGCTGGCAAGAACAGCCCGTTCCGCGATCGCAGCGTGGAAGAGAACCTGGCGCTGTTTGCCAAGATGAAGAACGGCGAGTTCGCCGAAGGCACCGCCTGCCTGCGCGCCAAGATCGACATGGCTTCTCCCTTCATGGTGATGCGCGATCCGGTTATCTACCGTATCAAGTTTGCCCATCACCACCAGACCGGTGACAAGTGGTGCATCTACCCGATGTATGACTTCACTCACTGCATCTCGGACGCGCTGGAAGGGATCACCCACTCCATCTGCACCCTGGAGTTCCAGGACAACCGTCGTCTGTACGACTGGGTGCTGGACAACATCACCATCGACTGCCACCCCCGTCAGTACGAGTTCTCTCGTCTGAACCTCGAATACACCGTCATGTCCAAGCGCAAGCTGAACCTGCTGGTGACCGAGAAGCACGTCGATGGTTGGGATGACCCGCGCATGCTGACCGTCTCCGGTCTGCGTCGTCGTGGTTACACCCCGGCCTCCATCCGCGAGTTCTGCAAGCGCATCGGCGTCACCAAGCAGGACAACATCGTCGAGATGAGCATGCTGGAAGCCTGTATCCGTGAAGACCTCAATGAGAATGCGCCGCGCGCCATGGCCGTGCTGCATCCGGTGAAAGTGGTCATCGAGAATCTGGCTGCCGACGAAGTGCTGACTGCCCCGGCCCACCCGAGCAATGCCGAGATGGGTACTCGCGAGCTGAACTTCACCCGCGAAATCTTCATCGATGAAGCGGACTTCAAAGAAGAGGCGAACAAGCAGTTCAAGCGTCTGGTGCTGGGCAAGGAAGTGCGTCTGCGCAATGCCTATGTGATTAAGGCCGAGCGCATCGAGAAAGATGCCGATGGCAAGGTCACCTGCATCTACTGCTCCTACGATCCCGAGACCCTGGGCAAGGATCCGGCCGATGGCCGCAAGGTGAAAGGGGTGATCCACTGGGTCAGCGCCACTCACTCCCTGCCAGCGGAAGTGCGTCTCTACGACCGTCTGTTCAAGGTGCCGAACCCGGGCGCCGAGGATGACTTCGAAGCCGCGCTGAACCCGGAATCCCTGGTGATTATCGAGGGGGCCCGTGTCGAGGCATCCCTGAAGAACGCCAAGCCGGAGCAGGCTTACCAGTTCGAGCGTGAAGGTTACTTCTGCGCCGACAACAAGCTCTCCAGCCCGGAGCATCTGGTGTTTAACCGCACCGTTGCCCTGCGCGACTCCTGGGGCAAGGTAGAAGGCTAAGCCGATGGGGCAGGGGAGACCCTGCCCTGTGTGCTGCCAACGGCCTGCGCCGGACAATAAAAAAGCCAGCTGATGCTGGCTTTTTTATTGTCCGTTATCTGCAAGTCGCGGCCGACTTATTCGTCGTGCTTGCACTCACCGGTAGCACAGTGACCGTAGAGGTAGAGGCTGTGGTTGGTGAGATGGATATTGAATTTCTTGGCGATCTCGCGCTGACGCTGTTCGATCACTTCGTCGGAGAACTCGATCACCTTGCCGCAGTCGAGGCAAACCAGGTGGTCGTGGTGCTCCTGAGTGGCCAGCTCGAATACCGACTTGCCACCTTCGAAGTGGTGACGGGTAACGATACCGGCATCATCAAACTGGTTGAGAACGCGATAGACGGTAGCGAGACCAATCTCTTCACCCAGGTCGATCAGTCGTTTATAGAGATCTTCGGCGCTGGTGTGCTGGCAGTCCGGCTGTTGCAGGATTTCCAGGATTTTGACCCGGGGCAAGGTGATCTTGAGCCCGGCCTTTTTTAACGCTTGGTTGTTGTCTGCCATATTCTACTTATTCGCATTCTCGAAGGTGGGGTTATTCTGATGGACTGCCGCAGGAATGGCAACCTTGAACTCGCTTGGCCTGTCATTATAGGTCGTAGCTTCCCTAAAAATAAACCCAGCAATTCAAGGGGTTTAGCCATAAATGGCCGGTTGGATTGAAATAATCAATCGTGTCGTCCGACTTGCTGGCATGGCAGATGTTGATAAGATGTAACTTTCATATTCTGGTCGGATGAGATCCATGGATTGGCTTTTTGACAATGCGGCCTGGGTGCGCCGTGCACTCAACGCCTGGCCCCCTTTCTGGGGCGCCGGTATCAAGATAGAGACCCTGAGCGATGACTTTCGCTACTGCCGGGTGACCCTCAAATCCCGCTGGTGGAACAAGAATGCCAACCGCACCCAGTTTGGCGGCAGCATGTTTGCCATGACTGACCCCATTTATCCGCTGATGCTGATGGGCTACTTCAAGAATCGCTATTACGTCTGGGACAAGGCGGGCAGCATCAACTACATCAAGCCGGGCAAGGGCAAGCTGGTGGCCGAGTTTAACCTGACCGAGGGCAAGCTGGCCGAAATCGTGGCGGCGACCGAAGGTGGCAACAAACACTTCCCAGAATTCGAGGTCTCGGTGCAGGACAAGAGCGGCGAGCTGGTGGCGCAGGTCAAGCGCACCCTCTATGTGCGGGCCAAACCGGAGCACAGAGGGGAATAACAGGGGTGAATAAAGGCAGGCATCGCCACTTGCAGATACAACAAGGGCCCCGTCGGGGCCCTTGTTGTCAAAGAGAGGAGGGGACGCGGATTACTCCAGCTCGCCCAGGCACATCTCTTCGTGCAACTGCTTGCACCAACCCTTGACGCGCTCGGCGGTCAGCTCCGGCTGGCGATCTTCATCGATACCCAGACCGACAAAGTGCTTGTCATCGACCAGTGCCTTGGAGGCTTCGAACTCGTAGCCGGCAGTCGGCCAGTGACCGATGATGATGGCGCCTTTGGCTTCGACGATGTCACGCAGGGTGCCCATGGCGTCGAGGAAGTACTCGGAATAGTCTTCCTGATCACCGCAACCGAAGATGGCGACCAGCTTGTTGGTGAAGTCGATTTCGCCCAGATCGGGGAAGAAGTCGTCCCAGTCGGCCTGGGCTTCGCCGTAGTACCAAGTCGGGATGCCGAACATCAGCAGATCAAAGCTCTCGATGTCGGCCTTGCTGCTCTTGGCGATGTCACGGACTTCAATCAGGTTTTTGCCCAGCTCTTTCTGGATCATCTTGGCGACAGCTTCGGTGTTACCGGTATCGCTGCCAAAAAACAGACCTACACTTGCCATAGTGTTTAGTTACCCGTATTTGGTGTTAATGCTCAACGCTCAGACTGCAATGTCCACCGCAAAGGCGGACTCAATCTGTTGTTTCAGGATAGATTGGATCAGCTCGGCTCGGCTGATGTTCTGTTGTAACGCAAGTTGGTTCAGGCGCTCCAGCAACTCGGCCTCCACCTTTAACTCTACCCGCTTCAGCCCATTTTCCCGATCGCGCTTAAGCTGGTTACGCTTGTTGATCTTGAGCTGGGTCTCGCGGGGGAGTGGATTGGTCTTTGGCCTGCCGGGGCGCTTCTCATTTGCGAACAGATCCAGTGTTGTTCGATCAGTTTGCTGTTTGGCCATACATCACAGATGAAAATAAGTTAGCCGAGTCCTGAGCCTTCCCAGCCCAGTTCGATCAGCCCCTTGGCGACAAAACCCGCACAACCCAGAAACAGTACCAACCAGACGATAAAACGACCGAAACGGGGCACATTGCCGCGCTTGAGCACGTCCTGAATGGCCAGGCCAATCAATATGAAAATGGCCACAAAGAATAACTTGAGGCCCAAACTTTCGATCAGGTCGATATGTTCACTTAGCATGGATTGCGCACACTCCTTATGACCGGCGCACTATATCACAAAGGATTTGAAACTGTTAACCGCCTGTCGACAGGAAATCCACAACCAATTTGTTGAACAGAGCCGGTTTTTCCGCATGCAGCCAGTGGCCGGTACCCGCGATGACACGCACCTTTGCCGCCGGGAATTGGGCCAGTGCCGTCTCGCTGTATTGCGGCTGCATATAGTCAGAATCCCCCCCTTTGATAAAGAGCACAGGCCCCTCGAAGCGGCGTTCATCGTCTGGCCAGCCCATTATGTTGGCGTAGTTTTGCTCAAGGGCGGGCACATTGAAGCGCCAACCCCAGCCATGCTCGCCTCTGGCGAACGATTTGAGCAGGAACTGGCGCACCTCGGCGATCTCGATGTGCTGCGCCAGCATGGCTTCCGCTTCACTGCGGCTTTGCGGCGGCGTGCGCAGTGTAGCGTTGAGTCCGGCAAAGACATTCTGGTGGCGGGAGTGGGGATAGGCGACTGGCGCCATGTCGGCCACCACCAGCTTGGTCACCCGCTCAGGCGCCAGCTTGGCGACCTGCATCGCCACCTTGCCGCCCATCGAGTGGCCAATCAGGGTTGCTTCGGCAATATTCAGCCGATCCATCAGGGTCAGGATATCGGCAGCCTGGGCCGGATAGCTCATCTCGCTGCTATGAAAGGAGGCACCGTGGTTGCGCAGATCGACGCTGATGACCCGGTACTGTTCACAGAGAGCACGGGCCAGCAGGCCGAGGTTGTCGAGGCTGCCAAACAGGCCGTGGATCAGAATGACCGCCGGGCCCTGACCCTGCTCCTTGAAGTTCAATATGCTGTTTTGTTGCAAAATGACACCTTGTCGGTCGTGGGTGCGTATCGCTGTTTTATTTAACGCACTGGAAAGAAAAGGATTTCGTCCAACGGATGGGGAATAAATGTGGTTTTTTTTCTAAAAAATCCCGTCCGGATCGGCTATCAGTGCGGCTGATCACACACTTGGCCCGCTATTATGCCGTATTCTCGATGAGATTCATGTACATCTGCCAGCCCCTTGCTTGGGCTGTCGGGTTTGCCTATGTATAATCGCCGCATCCGAATTTCGACGAGTCCAGCGCATCCCTATGAAAACCATCGAGCTTGATGACGATCTCTACTTCTATATCGCCAGCCAGACCCGGCACATTGGTGAGAGTGCCTCCGATATCCTGCGCCGTCTGCTGGAACAGCCTGCTCACCAAGGTGTGCCGGTTGCCGAGCCCGTTGCCGTCGCGCAGCCCAGTACGGTAGCCACCCAACAAGGGCTGCAAGCCCTGCTCGATTCCGGTGAGCTGCAAAAAGAAGAGAAGTCCATCAACCGCTTTATGCTGGTGCTGAGTACCCTCTACCGGGATAACCCGGAAGGCTTTACCCAGGCCACCGAAATCAAGGGGCGCAAGCGCGTCTATTTCTCGCAGGATCCCGAGGCTCTGCGTGCCAGTGGCAGCACCACCAAGCCCAAGCCGGTACCGGAGACCCCGTTCTGGGTGATCACCAACACCAACACCAGCCGCAAGCAGAACATGGTTGCCCAGCTGATGGCCAGCATGGGCTATGGCGAAGAGGTGATCGCGCAGGTGTGTGGCGCCATTTAACGATTCTTCAAGACTCAGGCCTTGCCCGGCAAGGCCGCCATTACGCAAGGAAAACGCCATGGCTCAGCATTCCCACGCCGGTCAACCGGCCCGTTTAAGCGACCTGACCAACATCCCCCGTCTGGTCAGCGCCTACTACCTCAACAAGCCGGACATGAGCCGCCCCGAGCAGCGAGTTGCCTTTGGTACCTCCGGCCACCGCGGCAGCGCCCTGCACTACGCCTTTACCGAATCCCATATTCTGGCGGTGACCCAGGCGCTGGTGGAGTATCGCCAGCAGGCCGGTATCACTGGCCCGCTGTTTGTCGGCATGGATACCCACGCCCTGTCCGAATCCGCCTTTGCCAGTGCCGTCGAAGTGCTGGCTGCCAACGGCGTCGAGACCCGCATTCAGGCTGGCCTCGGTTTTACCCCGACCCCGGTCATCTCTCACGCCATCCTGCGCCATAACGCGGGCAAGCCTGCAGCGCGCGCCGACGGTGTGGTGATCACCCCGTCCCACAACCCGCCGGAAGATGGTGGCTTCAAGTACAACCCGCCTCACGGTGGCCCCGCCGAAGGGGAGATCACCAAGTGGGTGGAAGACCGTGCCAACGCCCTTCTGGAAGCGGGTTTGGCTGGCGTGAAACGGATGCCGTTCGCCGAGGCGCTCAAGAGCCCGTTCGTGGTCGAGCACGACTATGTCACCCCCTATGTGGATGATCTGAAGAACGTGCTGGACATGGATGCCATCAAGAACGCGGGCATCAAGATCGGTGTCGATCCGCTGGGCGGCTCTGGCGTCGCCTACTGGGACGTCATCGCCAAGACCTATGGCCTGAATATCGATGTGGTGAACTACAAGGTCGACCCGACCTTCTCCTTCATGACCCTGGATAAAGACGGCAAGATCCGGATGGACTGCTCCAGCCCGTTCGCCATGGCGAGCCTGATTGCCCTCAAAGACAAGTTCGACATCGCCCTTGGCAACGACCCTGACTACGACCGTCACGGCATCGTCACCAAGTCTGGCCTGATGAACCCGAACCACTATCTGGCGGTGGCGATCCAGTATCTGTTTACCCATCGCACCGGCTGGTCTGCCGATGCAGCCGTTGGCAAGACGCTGGTATCTTCTTCCATGATTGACCGGGTTGCCGGTGAGATTGGCCGCACCCTCAAAGAGGTACCGGTCGGCTTCAAGTGGTTCGTGGATGGCCTCTACAGCGGCGAGTTTGGCTTTGGTGGCGAAGAGAGTGCGGGCGCCTCCTTCCTGCGCAAAGATGGCACCGTTTGGACCACCGACAAGGATGGCTTCATTCTGGCGCTGCTGGCGGCGGAAATTCTGGCGGTGACCGGCAAGGATCCGCAGGCCCACTACGACGCACTGGAAGCCAGGTTTGGCCGCTCCAGCTATCGCCGTATCGACGCCCCGGCCAACAGCGCCCAGAAAGCGGTGCTCTCCAAGCTGGATCCGGCACTGGTAGAAGCCTCCACCCTGGCGGGTGAGCCCATCATCGCCAAGCTGACCAAGGCGCCGGGCAACGATGCCGCCATCGGCGGCCTCAAGGTGGTGACCGAGAACGGCTGGTTCGCGGCGCGCCCCTCCGGCACCGAGTCTATCTACAAGATCTATATGGAGAGCTTCAAGGGCGACGCGCACCTCGACCTCATCCAGCAAGAGGCCCAGCAGATCGTCTCTGCTGCGCTGGCCAAGGCTGGTGTCTAAGCCGCGCATCACGTCAGCGCCCGGGTCCTCGGGCTAAAGACAAGGTGAAGAGAGGAGCCAAATCGGCTCCTCTGTTTTTCTGTGGTGGCTACGAATTGTGCGAGGGCCTGCTGGTCTGTGGTTTAAAGCATGGCCTGTATCTGGGCCAACACAGCCTGTACCTTGGCGGCAGGTGGATGGGTGCGACCCAGTACGCGCATTCCCCACACCATGGTCATCAACAAAGCCGCGAGGGTGTCGATATCGCGCTCGGCGGCCAACTCTCCAGCTGCTTGTGCCTGGCGCAAGTTATTGGCCACCCGCTGTTCCACTTCGGCCAAGTGAACGCTGGCTTCATGCTGAATCGTTGGATTTTGGCGCCCCACTTCCAGCAGGGTATTGACCAGCAGGCAGCCACGATGTGCCTCGCTGGCTATGGCATCCCGAGCTACAGCATCGAGCAAGGCTCGTACACCGGCTAGGGGAGAATCTGCCGAGGCCAACAACAGTTCGATCTGCGCCAGACTCTGTGCTGAATAGCGCTGCAACACTTCGATAAACAATCCCTCTTTAGAGCTGAAGGCGCCGTACAGGCTGCTGGGCTTCAACCCCATTCTGTCAACGAGTGTGGCGATGCCAGTGTTGCTGAAGCCCGTTTCCCAGAAGCTGTTGAGGGCAATCTCCAGAACTTGTTCTCTGTCAAATGATGCCGGTCTTGCCATTTCGATTCCTGCTTGCGTTGTCTTTCTGTAGTGATCACTAAAAAATATCTTGACCAGTGTTGGTGGTTTGTTTGATATTGTAGTGACCACTACAGAAAGGATGATAATCATGCCCACACTTGAGCAAAAAATCAAAGAGTACGATGCGATAAAGCGAACTAAAGTCCCTGGTGATGTACTGGCGGTGATGGAGGGGGCTACAGAAGCGCTACGGGCGAGCGGACTGGGACAAGGGGCATTTGTCACTGGCGATCAGTTTCCTGACTTTGCGTTGCCCGATCAGCACGGGGTGGTGCGCCCGCTCTCCCACTATCTGGCTGAGGGGCCTGTGGTGCTCAACATCTATCGAGGTGGTTGGTGTCCTTATTGCAATCTCGAGATGCAGGCACTCAATATTGCGTTGCCCGAGTTTGTGAAACGGGGGGTCACCCTCCTCGGTTTGACTCCCGAGATGCCAACAACCGTGCAGGACACTCTCACCGCCAACGAGCTGGCGATCACTGTGCTCAGCGATGAAGGCAACCGGGTGTCGGCTTCGCTGGGGTTGGTATTCGAGCTGCCCGAGGTGCTGCGCCCAATCTATGAGCGTTTTGGTATCGATATTCCGGCCAGCAACGGGGATGACAGTTTTACTTTGCCAGTCCCGGCGACGTATATCCTTGGCCAGGATCGGGTGGTGCGCTACCACTTCGTCAATGTGGACTACACCCAACGGGCAGAGCCTACCCAGCTGATCGCTGAGCTGGACAGACTGGCCGCGGCTGGGATGCTTTAAACCGACACGGCGCCAGAAGGCGCCGTGTGGAGTGCAGACGAGGCGGGCCTGGACAGGCCTGCCTCGTGTTTATAAGCAAATGACTCAGTAACCGCCTTTAGCCTCTTTCACCGCCAGCCCCAGCTGCCACACCGCCATGGCGTAGTGGGTGCTGTGGTTGTAACGGGTGATGGTGTAGAAGTTGGGCAGACCGTACCAGTATTGGTAGCCGGTGCCCACATCGAGGCGCAGCAGGCTCGCTTCGCTGTGGTTGCCGAGGGTGCTGGTGGGGGTGAGCCCTGCGCGGCGCAGGGTGGCGACCGGGTAGCGGGTCTGGAAGCCATGCTCATAGCCGGGCAGTTGGCCCTGACCGCGCACCGCAACCGGTTGGCCTTTCTCCCAGCCGTGGGCCTTGAAGTAGTTGGCGACGCTGCCGATGGCATCTACCGGATCCCACAGGTTGGTGTGGCCGTTGCCATCAAAGTCCACCGCATAGCGCTGGAAGCTGGAGGGCATAAACTGGCCGTAGCCCATGGCGCCCGCATAGGAGCCCTTGGGTTCGGTGGGATCCATCCCCTCGTCGCGGGTCATCACCAGGAAGGCTTCCAGCTCGCTGGTGAAGAATTCGGCGCGGCGCGGATAATCAAATGCCAGAGTGGCCAGCGCATCCAGAATGCGGGTCTTGCCCATCACCCGGCCCCAGCGGGTCTCCACCCCGATAATGCCGACGATGATCTCCGGCGGCACCCCGTAGATCTGCTCCGCCCGGTTCAGCTCGCTTGCGTATTCACGCCAGAAGTTGACGCCGTTCTGTACGTTGTCGGGGGTGATGAACTTGGCGCGATAGCGGTTCCAGGCGCCGGTCGGGCCGGTGGGCTTGGCGGTAGTCGGCGCCTGGGCATCCATCAGGCGGATGATCCAGTCGTAACGCTCTGCCTGTGCCAGCACCTGATGCAACTGGGCGTTGTCAAAACCGTGCTTCTCGACCATTTTCTGGACGAACCTGTCCACGTTGGGGCGATTGGCGAAGTCCCCCTTGCTAACCCCTTGTGTATAAACGGGTTTGCTCGATGGCGCCTGATTGATAAAGGCGCTCTTGGGCTGGGGGACGACCACGGGCTTTGGCGCGGGGGCGCTGCTGCAGCCACCGAGCAGGGGGAATAATGACAGAGTGAGAAGAGAGGCAAGGCGACGCATAGGGTTCTCAAAGAGACTGATAAAGTGTCGCAATGGTAAAACATTGTCATCCCCGTGCAAGTGTTCCGTGCGCCTTGTTTGCCGCCAATTCATCGTGCGATGGATTAGCGCTCCGGTGAGGGCTGTGCTGTTTATGGCTGGGGGGGACGCAGGGTGTGGTAACCGCTCCAGAGTCGGGTCAGGGTGGTGATGGCGCAGAGCAGGGCAAAGCCGTAGGCGAGCGGGGCGAAGGCGGCGGGCCACAGGCACATCAGCACAAAGAGGGCGATGGTCTCGCTCCCCTCGGTGAGGCCGCCCAGATAGTAGAGAGATTTATGGTGGTAGACCGGATTATCGATCCCCCGCTTGCCCGCCATGATGGCAAACGCCAGAAAGCTCGACCCTGTACCCATAAAGGCAAATAGCAGGGTGGCGGCGGGCAGCGCATTGGCGGGGGCGGCGAGGGCAAAGCCCAGCACCACGGCGGCGTAGAAAATAAAGTCGAGGGTGATGTCGAGAAAGCCGCCGCAGTCGGTGATGCCGGTTTCCCGCGCCACGGCGCCATCGAGCCCGTCCAGCAAGCGGTTGAGCAGGATCGCCCCGAGCGCCCATTGATAGCAGCCAAAGGCCAGCAGCGGCAGCGCCAGCATGCCGATGGCAAAGCCGGTGAGGCTCACCTGATTGGCACTGATCCCGGCACGGCAGAGCGGCTTGGCGAGCTGGGTGAGGGGGCTGCGGATCACGGGGATCAGATGGCGATCAAACAAGGTGAACTCCTCGGTCAAAAACAGGATTCAGTGAGATTGAGTATGGTGCCCGGCGCATCCTCTTCGTCGTGGGTCACCAGAATCGCGGGGATGGCCAGCGCCCTGATCTGCGCGAACACCAGCTCGCGAAAGGCGGCCCGCAGCGGCTTGTCGAGGCGGGAGAAGGGCTCGTCCAGCAGCAGGGCGTCGGGTTCCGCCAACAGTGCCCGCAGCAGGCTGACCCGTGCCCGCTGCCCCCCTGACAGCAGCTGTGGCAGCTTATCAGCCTGATCTGCCAGTGCGACCTGCGCCAATGCGGCCAACGCCTTTTCCCGCCGCGCACGTTTTCCCTTGATGATCGCAGGCATGCCGAACATCAGGTTCTCCGCTACCGTCAAATGGTCGAACAGCAGGTCATCCTGAAACAGCATGCCGATGCGCCGCGCCTGCGGCGGTAGGGCGTTGAGTAGCCGCTCGCGAAGTCTTATCTCCCCCTCCAGCCGGATGGGGCTGCTATCAGTCTGCGCGCCCGGCAGTACCCCGGCGAGCCCCGCCAGCAGGGAGCTTTTACCACAGCCGCTGGGCCCCATCAGGGTCAATACCTCGCCGGGTGCCACCTGCAGGGGGGGCAGCGAGAGCAGTAGATTTTCATCAAGGTAAAGCCGAAGAGGCGTGGTGCTCAGCATATGGCTATTTCCATCATGAGAGTTCATCGTGAGCCGCCCCCCTTGAGCGCCGGATTGATCCGCGCCGGCAGCCAGAGCGCCAGCAGATAGATAACGAGCGGCAGCAGCAGTTGCAGCAGACCGTAGAGCCCCGCCAGCCGCCGGTTGAGGCCGCTGCCGATGGCCACCGCTTCCGTGGTGATGGTGACCACTCTGCCAGCCCCAAACAACAGGGTTGGCAGATACTGGGCCAAACTCACCGCCGCCCCGACGCCGAAGGCAAACAGCAGCGGGCGCGCCAGCAGCGGCGCTTTCACCTGCCACCAGGCTCGCCATGGCGTAGCCCCCAGCAGCAGGGCGCTCTGGGTGATCCGCGGATCGAACTGGCGATAGGGGCCGTGCAGGCAGAGATAGACATAGGGAAAGACGAACAGCAGCTGGCTCCAGAGCACCCAGCCCCAGCCAATGCCGCTGCTTATCGAGTCATGCGCAAGCCAGTCCAACCCGAGCCGGATGCCAAATAGCAGGCTTGCCTGCGGCAGCAACAGCGGCAGGCAGATAAGCCAGAGCGGCCAGGGGCGGCGGCTGGCTTGTGCCTCAAGACTGCACACCGCCATCATCAGTGCCAACAAGCCGCTCACCAGCGCCAGCAGCGCGCTGGTTCCCAGCAGTGGCAGCAGGGTTGGCAGCAGATCCAGCCAGTAGTGACTGCTCCACTGGCTGGGCCAGAGGGCGGGAAAGGGCCAGCGGCGCGCCAGCGACCAGAGCAGCAGGGCCGCCAGCACCGCCAGATTGAGGGTGATCAGCGTCAATGCAACGCCTGCTGCGAGCCGGTTGGCAAAGAAGTGGGACGCTGCCCGTTTGCCATTGAGCCAGCAACCTTTGCCCATCTCTTGATGAAGCCACTCCAGTAATCTGAGCATGGCAATGAGCAACGCCGTGATAGCGAGCAAAAGCAGGGCGCCGCTGGCGGTGGCACCGCGCCAGAGTAGATCCGGGTCCTGATACCAGAGCCACAGCCGTACCGCCAGCGGGGCGGGGGCATCGGGCCCGAGCAGCTGGGCGAGATCCACCACCGCCACTCCGTAGGCCGCCACCGCATAGATGGGCAGGCGCAGGGCAGGCCAGAGGGCGGGCAGCAGCAGGCGCCACCAGATCTGGGGGGCACTGAAACCGAGGCTCGCCCCCAGCCACTGCTGGCGTGCCAGCTGGATGGGTTGCTGTGCGGCCATCGCCATCAGCAGCAAAAAGGGGGTCTCCTTGAAAACGAGCAGTGCAATCAGCCCAAGCCCCAGAGGGTCCCGAATGGTCTGCCAATCGGGAGGCAGTTCAAGTCCGGTCAGAGCTGGCGAGACGAGCCGCAGCAGCCAGCCGGAGGGGGCGAGCAGAAAGGCAAAGCCGATGGCAAAGGCGACATGGGGCATGGCCAGCATGGGCGAGAGCAGACGACGGAGCAGCCCGAAAACCCGGCTGTTGCTGTGGGCCAGCAGCAGGGCGGTCAACAGCAGACTACCGAGGGTGGAGGCGGCGCCAATCCACAGACTCAGCGCAGCTGAGTGCCAAAGACCGGGTTGGGCGAGCAGCAAGGCGAGATGAGAGGCGGCCATCCCCTCCGCCAGCAGTTGCCACAGTCCCGCCAGCAATGGGATGACGAAGATCGCCAGATAAATGACCGCCATCCCCGTACTCATACTGGGGTGGCGTGTCAACCGGCGCCACGGTCGGGAGCGGGAAAGCGGGTGACCAGCGGCACTCATCAGTGACCGTAACGCTCGGCCCAGGCCGCTTCCAGCTTGAGCTGCCAGCTGGGGTGAGGCTCGGCTACCGCTTTGAAGCGCAGTGCCGGTTGCCCTTTGGCGGGATCAGGCAGCGCATCGGCCCGCAGCACGCTGGGATCACCCCAGAAGGCCGGATTGGCTTTTCGTGCCTGCGCCGCCGGGCTCAGCAGGAAGTTGGCCACCACCTTGGCACCCGCACGGGCACTGGCGTTGAAGGGGATGGCGAGAAAATGGCTGTTGGTGAGCGCCCCTTTCTCCATGGCGACCGCTTCCACACTGGGGGGCAGGGCGCCAATCTGGGCAGCGCTCTGCGCCTCCTGCGGATTGAAGCTGATGGCCATGGCCAGTTCGCCATCATCGAGTAGCTGGCGGGTTTCGGCGGCGCTGGTGGGGAACAGTTTGCCCTTGCGCCAGAGTGCCGGATGCAGCTCATCGAGCCAGGCCCAGAGCGGGGCGGTGAGCTTGGCAAAGTTGCTCTCAGTCGCCTCCCGATAGAGGGGGGCGGGGTTTGGCGTTAACTCCAGCAGGATCTGCTTGAGAAAACTGGAGCCATGGAACTGGGGCGGCTTGGGGTAGGTGAAGCGACCGGGATGGGCCTTGGCCCACGCCAGCAGGGCTGCAGCCGAGGTGGGCGCTCTGGCGACCTCTTCGGTGTCGACCATCAGATTGAGCTGGCCGATGCCCCAGGGGGCTTCCAGCCCTTCCACCGGCAGGGTGAAGTCCTCACTTACCGGCAGGGTGCTGTCTACCTGCGCCATGTTGGGCAGCTCGGCGGTAAAGGGTGCACCGAGCAGCCCCTGCTCCTTGAGCGCCTTGAAGTTCTCGCCGTTGACCCAGAGCAGGTCGATGGGGCCGCCAGCTTGCTTGCCCGCCTGCTTGTTGGCCAGCAACTGGCTGACGCTCTGGGCGATGTCATCCACCTTCACCTGCACCAGCTTGACCTGATAGTCGCGCGCCAGCTCCTGCCCGGCCCACACCAGATAGGCGTTGATCTCCGGGCTGCCGCCCCAGGCGTTGAAGTAGACGGTCTGTCCCTTCGCCTCCTCAAGGGTCCGTTGCCAGTTATCGTCTGGGTTGGCCGCCAACAGCGGGCCGCTGGCGAGCAGGGGCAGGGCGCACAGCAGGGCGTTTAGCCGCTGTTTGAGCTGTGAGTTGAGTTGTGAGAATGGCTTGAGCATAAACGTTTACCTGATTGTCAGGCGCCACGGCGCCAGCGGTGATAACGGGCCAGCAACGCCAGCACCCGGGTGGGCTGGTGGGCCCGTTTCCATTCACCCGCCACGTATTTGTTCCCCTCCATCAGGGTGGGGTAGGCGTGAATGGTGCCGAGGATCTTGCCTAGGCCGAGGCGGTGACGCATGGCGAGCACGAACTCGGCAATTCGCTCACCGGCGTGAGTGCCCACTATGGTGGCGCCAAGGATAGTATCCTTGCCCGGCACGGTCAGCACCTCGACAAAACCGTGGCGCTCCCCATCGGCGATGGCGCGATCCAGCTCGGCCAGCTCGAAGCGGGTCACCTCGAAGGGGATCCCCTGCGCCTCGGCCTCCTTGCGATTGAGGCCGACCCGGGCAATCTCCGGCGTGGTGTAGGTGGCCGCCGGAATGACCCGATAGTCGGCCCGAAAGCGCTTGAACTGGCCAAACAGGGCATTGACCGCCGCATACCAGGCCTGATGGGCTGCGAAGTGGGTGAACTGGTAAGGGCCCGCTACGTCTCCCACCGCCAGTATGCTGGGGAAGTTGGTGGCAAGGAAGCCATCGACCGCTATGGTGCCGCGGGGGGCAAGCTCGACTCCCAACGCTTCGAGCCCGAAGCCGCTCACATTGGCGACCCGACCCAGTGCCAGCAGCAGTTGATCCCCTTCCACCACTTGTGTCTCATCGCCCCGGCGCAGTTGCAGCCGGATGGGGAGATCCCCCTCGGCGGCGGGCAGATAGTCGGCTCGTTCGGCACGCCAGCCGGTGAGTAGCTGTACGCCATCGCGGCTCATCTGCCCGGCCAGGGCGTCGGCTACCTCTCTCTCTTCGCGGGGCAGCAGTTGCTCCGAGAGTTCCACCAAGGTCACGGGAATGCCGAGCAGGGCGAAGCTCTGGGCCAGCTCGCAGCCGATGGGGCCACCGCCCAGCACCAGCAGGTTGCGCGGCGGGGTGCGCAGCTGCCAGAGGCTATCCGAGGTGAGGTAAGGCACCTGATCCAGCCCCGGCAGCTTGGGCACCAACGGTCGGGCGCCGGTGGCGATAACGATATGGCGGCTGGCAAGGCGCTGGCCGTTAACCTCCACCTCCCAGGGAGAGACCAGCCGCGCCTCCCCTTCGATGCATTCCACTCCAAGCCCCTGATAGCGTTCGATGGAGTCGTGGGGCTCGACCTCCTTGATAACCTCCGCTACCCGCTCCATCACGGCGGCAAAATCGGCGCGGGAGTGGCTTGGGCTAAAGCCCAGCTCGTCGGCTTTACGCTGCTCTGCGGCAAAGCGGGCGCTGCGGATCAATGCCTTGGAGGGGACACAACCGCTGTTGAGGCAATCTCCCCCCATCTTGTGCTTCTCGATGAGCGCCACTTTGGCCTTCACCGCTGCCGCGATATAGCTGGTAACCAACCCACCTGCACCGGCACCGATCACCAGCAGGTTGTAGTCATAGCGAGCGGGTTTGCGGTAAGGGGCGAGCAGGCGCCGCTGCGCGAGGTATGTAGTCAATTTCTTGACCAGCCAGGGCATCAGCCCCAGCAGGGTCAACGCGACCATCAGGCCGGGGGAGAGGATATTGCCTGTGCTGGTTAACTGGCCAAGCTCGCTCCCTGCCAGCACATAGACGAAGGTGCCGGGCAGCATGCCAAGCTGGCTGACCCAGTAGTAGGTGCTGACTCTGATGGGGGTGAGCCCCATCAGCAAATTGACCAGAAAGAAGGGAAAGATGGGGATGAGGCGCAGGCTCAGCAGATAGAAGGCCCCCTCCTTCGCCATGCCGGAGTGAAAGGTGGCCAGCTTGTCGCCAAAGCGGGCGGTGACCCAGTCGCGCAGCAGAAAACGGGCGCTGAGAAAGGCCAGGGTCGCGCCTAGGGTGCTGGCGAAGGAGACCAGCAGCAGCCCCCAGCCGACGCCGAACACAGCGCTGCCACCCAGGGTGAGCAGGCTGGCACCGGGCAGGGAGAGGGCGGTGCTCAGCACATAGATAAGCACGAACAGCAGGCTGGCCGAGACAAAGTGGCTGTCGACCCATTGCGCCACTGCCGCCTGCTGGGCCTGCAAGGCGTCCAGAGTGAGGTAACGACCGAGATCGAGGGCAAAAAAGGTGCCGATAAGGCTCCCCATCACCAGTGCAAGCAGCAGGCGGGTCCGGTTCATCAGGCGTCCTTGCTGTCGGGCTGGGCAGGACGTTCCGGTTGCACCGGTAGCTGGCAGAAGCCCTGCGGCGCGATATCGAGGGCAGCGTTGAACTTGGCCGACATGTTCTGAAAGGCGATAAGGCCGGTCAGCTCCACCATGGCATCGTCATCGAACCAGGGTTTGAGGCGGGCCGCCTGCTCATCGCTCACCCCATCGAGGCCAGTCATCGCTTCGGTATAGTCGAGCACTGCTTTCTCCCGCTCGTCGAACAAGGGGCTTTCGCGCCAGTTGGCCAGCGCCTCCACCTTCTCGCTGGAGCCAGCTCTCTTTACCAGGGTCATGGCGTTGATGTCGACGCAAAAACGACACCAGTTGAGCTGGGAGACCCGCACCGTCACCAGCGAGCGCAGCACGGGATCGATGGGGGAGCGCTTGCGGTTGATGACGCCGTAGAGGGTGGCGACGGCTGCAAAGAGGCGCGGCGAGCGGCCCCAGCATTTGCCCGGAATAAGCACCTGACCATAGTTGCGCTTTTGCAGCCAGAAAAAGGGGCGGATAAACCAGGCATATTCCCGGTCGGGTTTGACCTCAACGCGCATCAGTTACCTTCTTGTTGTTTCACTCTTACGGTTTCAAATTGGGTTTGTAGGCTTGGCCCAACCGCTCGTTCAGGCGGGTCAGGAAATCCTCGATCCGCGCCCGGTTGGTGCCCAGATCGCTTTGCCCCTGACGGGAGGCTGATCGCATATCGATGCGGGTCTCTTTGGGGCCAGCAAAGACCCGCAGCGCCACATCATCCTGAAAGCCGAACCAGCCGGTGGTGACCACCGCATCCAGACCGTTGGGGCTGGGTCGTACCTGCCAGCCCAGCTCCTGCATCAGCTCCTCAGCCTCAATAACCACCTCTTCGGGGGCGGTATGGGTAAAGAGAGGACCGGGTTTTGCCTCAACTGCTTTCAGCGGTGCGCTATTTATTGGCAGATCCTGCGCCGTTCTGAGCTCTGCTGCCCAGCGTAACTGGGGGGGATTGTAGGGATCTGTGCTCACATCGTTGATCAGCGGCATCCGCAGCGCCTGTGCCACAAAGGTCAGCGGCAGCAGCAGTGGCAAGGCGCCAAGGCCGCTGGCGTAGCGGTTGCGGCTCCAGGGCAGACGCACCAGCAAGATCAGGGAGACAAGGGCTCCGATGAGACAGATCGCAAAACCGATCCACCAGGGCCAGAGATGAAAGCGGCTGCCGAGGGCGCCAGCGAGCGGGAGTAACCAGGCCAGCAGGGGCCACAAGCAAGAGCGGGGCATAGCACGGGATCCATCGTCGAATGTGGACAATGCCGAGAAGGATAAACTTAATTGCCTGATAACGTTAGTAAATTGATGAGAGTTTGGCGTGGTTTTGGTCAGTTTTGCGAGGGAGATGCAGAGGGAGGTGAAGCCCGCCTGACGGGAGCTTCACCGAGAAGATGGTCAGTTGTGATGACTTAGTTGCGATAGAGCACTTTGATCAGATGGAAGCCGAACTTGGTGCGCACCGGCCCCAGCACCTTGAGCAGTTCACCCTTGAAGACGGCATCGTCAAAGGGCTTGACCATATCCCCTTTATTGAACTCCCCCAGATCGCCGCTGCGTTTTGAGGAGGCGCAGGTGGAGAAGCGCTTGGCCATCTGGCCGAAGTCGGCTCCCTTCTCGATCTTCTCCTTGATCTCCAGACACTGTTTTTCGGTCTTGACCAGAATGTGCTGGGCACAGGCTTTTTTCATCGGGGCGCTCCTGGGAGTGATGGCGAAGGTTGTTAACGCCAAGGGTGGTAGCAAATCGGGGCGCAAGAGTACCCCAATTTGCCACCGGCGTCAGCCATCACATCCCGCCATTTACCGGCGCTCGTCAGCCCTGTTATTGGCGAGCGCGGGTGGCCAGCATGGCGCTGGGACGCGCTTGCCATATGATCTCCAGACCGAGCAGGGCGTAGAGGCTCCAGATGGCCAGCGGATTGAGCCACTCTCCCCCCAGTTGCAGGGTCATCAGGGCGCAACCTGCCAGCAGCAAGGTGATGCCCGGCAGCCGCCAGTGGACGGGCAGGGGGGCCAGCAGCGCCATCGCCAGCAAAATGCCGAGGCCAAACGGCAGGTTCAGGGCGGTAAAGGCCAGCGCCTGCTGGCCACTCATGCCGGTCAGCAGGGCCAGCAGGGCGCTGCAACAGGCGAGAAAGGTGATGAACTCGAGACGATCGGCAATATAGTCAGCCATCTGTTCGCTACGTGCATGCATGATGTGTCTCCTTCAGTTGATGGTTCAAGTGTGAGGGAGGGACGTCTGCAAAGGCAGCGGGATAATTCGATTGCGCTGAACGAGCAATTCTTAATCACCCGCTACGGCGTGTGCCGGGCCTGTTAAACGGTGATGGTGGGGCGATGCCGACAAACTCTGTCGTGGTGGGTTTCTGGTGGTAAAGAGAGGGGGAGAGGTGATAAATGGTGCCTGACGATGGGGTGAAGCATGTTTAGGGCAGGTCAGCTCGCCCCCATCGGGAAAGCGGGCACCGTCATTGTCACCAAAATGTGTGATTTATGGTCAACCTCTTAAAAGATATGGCGAATTTGCCAATGGCGCCGCGCTGTCGCTGGCCGACGCCTATGTTAGGATAAGGTTCGCCATTTTTCTGGCGCGCATTTTTGTGTCACGGCCATGCACGGCATGGCGTGCTGCGCCGCATTCGGGGTTGGCCCGAAAGGGCGCTGGTTTCCTTCACCACAGATTCAGGAATATTGACCTTTGACAGGATGCATTTCATCCCTGCTGGCAGGGCGTTCACTGTCCGGCCCTGCGTTTCGCCGCGGCCTGCGGGTACTGGGGGTGGGCCTGTTGCTGTCGCTGCTGGCTTCGCCCGCGTTTGCCGCCAAGCTCACCTATCAGGTCAAGGGGTTGAAAGGGGAGAACAAGGATAACGTTGAAGCCTACCTCAATGCCCTGCCGGTCTATCAGGAGCGGCAATACCGTCCGGCCCGCGCCAAAATCACCGAGAGCGTGCAAAAGGCGCTGCAGGTTTATGGCTACTACCAGCCGAAAATCACCCTGAGCCGCGACAAGAAGACTCCGTCCAAAGTGGTGATTGAGGTGGACAAGGGGGAGCCGGTCATCGTCTCCCGCCTCGATATTCTGCTGGAGGGGGATGCGGGCAGCGACGAGCTTTACAGCGCCCTGCTGGACAAGTTGCCCCTCAAAGAGGGGGAGCCCCTCAACCACGCCAAATATGAATCCATCAAGGCGGATCTCGGCAGCCTCGGGCTGGCCCGCGGTTACTTTGATGCCAAGCTGAGCAAGAGTCAGGTCAAGGTGTTCCCGGACAAGGGGACGGCGGAGATCTTTATTCTGTTCGAATCGGGCCATCGCTACCGTTTTGGCGAGATCCGCTACGATGCCACCCCCGAAGCGCTTCACCTTATTCGCCCGCTTATCAACATCAAGAGCGGCGACCCCTATCTCGCCATCCGTCTGGCCGAGATGTCGCAGGATGTCTCCTCCACCAAGCTGTTCCGTCAGGTCGATATCAAGCCGGTATTGAGCGAGGCGAGCAACTATCGGGTGCCCATTGCGGTGACGCTGGATAACCGGGTCGATCACGAAATCGAGACAGGTATCGGTTACGCCACCGACGTAGGGCCGCGGATGAGTGCCACCTGGGAGAAGCCCTGGGTCAACCGCTACGGCCACCGTCTCTTTGCCACCGCCAAGGTGTCGGCGCCGGAGGCCGAGCTCAGCTTCGACTACCAGATCCCGGTGGGTAACCCGCTGCGGGACTACTACTCCATCCAGACCGGCTACCAGTACAAGGACAACAACGATACCCGCTCCGATCTCACTACCATCGGTGTGCACCGCTGGACGCGGCGGCCGGAGAGCTGGGATCGGGACGTCTTTATCCGGCTGGAGAACGAGATCTATACCCAGGGCGCCGACGAGGGGAACAGCTTGCTGTTGATCCCCGGGGTCTCCTGGTCCCGACTGCGGGTGCGCGGCACTCTGGTGCCCGATTGGGGGGATCGCCAGCAGCTGACGCTGGAGTTCTCCGATCCCAGATGGGGTTCCGACATCAGCTTTATGCGGGTGTGGGGGCGCAGCAAGTGGCTGCGTACCCTCGGCGATAACCACAGATTCCTGATGCGGGCAGAGCAGGGGGCCATTATAGGTGACAGCTTCTCGCTGGTGCCGCCGTCTTTGCGTTTCTTTACCGGTGGCGATCAGACGGTGCGCGGCTTTGGTTACGAGAGCATCTCCCCCACCGGGCCGGATGGCAAGCTGACCGGTGGCCGCTACACCAGCGTGGCCAGTCTGGAATACAACTACCGCTTCAGCGAGAAGTGGCTGGGGGCCATGTTTGTGGATGGCGGCACCTCCACCACCGATTACAGCGAACCCTGGAAAATAGGTACTGGCGTCGGTGTGCGCTGGGTCACCCCCATCGGTCAGGTCAGGCTGGATCTGGCGGTCGGGGTATCGGAGGAGGACAAGCCCTTGCGGCTGCATTTCGCATTGGGGCCTGAATTATGATGTTGTCTAAACGCTTTTTTCTTTGGCCGCTGCGGCTGTATCTTGCGCGGGGGTCTGCATTGTGATCTGGCTAAAACGCATTTTTCTTTGGCTGATGGGGCTGGTGTTCCTGCTGCTCATCGGTGTCAGCCTGCTGGGCTTTACCCATCAGGGCAACAAGTGGCTGTGGCAACAGGCCAAGGGGGCGCTGCCCTCCCTAAAGGGAGAGCTGGTGGCCGGTCAGCTTGGTTATGGCTGGACCCTGGAAGGGGTCGGCTGGCAGGATGAGCTGGTGGATGTAACGGTGGATCGCGCCGTGCTCGACTGGGATCTTGGCAAACTGCTGCAGGGCAAACTCTGGATCAAATCGCTTGAAGTGACTCATCCGGTGGTGAAGGTGGCCGACTCCGAGCCTGCACCGGAAGAGCCGTCGGAGCCTTTTGTCTGGCATCCGCTCCCCCTCAAAATTCAGGTCGACAGCCTCAAGGTGGCCGATCTCGATCTGGCGCTGCCCGGCGTGGCAGTGACCCTGGGGTCCCTCGATATCGGCGCCACCCTCAACCGCAAGGGGCTGATTGTACGCGGCCCGGTGCTCGATAACTTGAAGGTGACGCTGGACGACGCGGCGCCCGCCAGCGCAGCCAAATCCGCCAAGCAGCCAGCCGCTAACGAGAAACAAGCCGGAGCTGCGGTGGCGCGCAACGACAAGGCCAGCGCCGAGACAGCCAAACAGGGCAAAGGGGCGCCAGTTGCAAAAACTGCAAAGGCAACCCCCATTCTCCTGCCCGTCATTCATCTTCCTTTCCCCATTCAGCTGGAAGGGGTCAGCGCGACCCGGGTGCAATATAAGCAGGGCGAGCTGATTGAAGGGCTCGACAAGCTGCTGCTCTCGGCTACCGCCGTCGATGATCGCATCGAGGTGCGCGAGCTCTCGCTGCGCCACGCCATGGCCGATCTGGAGCTCAAGGGACACATCCAGCTCAGTGACGACTACCCGCTGGCGGTGACGCTGGATGCCAAGGCCCGCAAGGGGCTGCTGGATGGCGAGTTGCAGGGTGAGCAGGCCACGCTGGCGCTGAGCGGTTCGGTCGGCAAGCTGGGGCTGGTGTTGTCGGCCAAGGGGCCGGTCGCCGCCAATCTCAAGGGCTCGCTGGCAGCCCTCGACCCGGATCTCCCTTTTGATTTGACCCTCGACTGGAAGAGCCTCGGCTGGCCATTTCATAAGGCTGCCAAAGATGAGCCGAGCTATCGGCTGGACAAGGGGAGCCTGACTGCCAAGGGCAAGCTCTCCGGCTATCAGTTTGCCCTCAATACCTCCGGCAAGGGAACCGATGTCCCCCCTTCAAGCTCGCGCTGGACGGGAAGGGGGATCTGGAGCGGCTCAGCAAGATCGCCTTGCAGCTCAACGCCCTCAAGGGGAGCTCAAGCTCGATGGCAAGCTGGCATGGAACAAGGGGATCGAGTGGCAGGGGACCACCCTGTTCAAGGGGATCAATCCGGCCGAGCTGCTGCCCGAGCTGAAAGGGACGCTGGACCGGTGAGCTGGAGAGCCGTTTCGTGATGAACGAAGTGGGCCACTGGGAGCTGAAACTGCCCAAGCTCAAGGTGGATGGCAAGCTCAACCAGTACCCGCTGGCCCTCAAGGGGAGCTTAGCGGCAACGACAAGATGGAGTGGCTGATCCCGGCGCTCTCGCTGCAAAGTGGCCCTAACCAGTTGCAGGCCAAGGGCAGTATAAGCAGCGCCCAGTGGAAGCTCGATGCCAACCTGCAGGCTCCCCAGCTGGGGGCATCTATCCTGGCCTGAAAGGGGATATCAAGGGGCAGGTGAAGGTCAGTGGCAATCAGCAGACGCCAAAAATCGATGCGGATCTCGCCTCCGAGCGGCTCTACTATGCCGGCACCGACCTGAAGGGTATTAGCCTCAAGGGCAATGCGGTGATCGGCGCCAAACCGGCCGGTGAGCTCGCGTTGTTGGTGGCGCAGCTGAAACAGGGGGAGACCAAGCTCAGCCAGCTGGCCCTGAACCTCAGCGGCGATATCAGTCAGCATCTGTTGACCCTGACCATGAAGGGTGACCCTGTTGCGGCCAATCTCAAACTGGGTGGCGGCGTGCGCGGGGATCACTGGCGCGGGGCGCTCTCCGAGTTGCGGCTGAAAACCCCGCTGCGCCGTTGGGACTTGAGCTCCCCCTGGGCGCTGGATCTCGATCTGCCGCGTCAGCGGCTGGCGATGGGGGATCTCTGCCTCGGCTCCCAGGGTGCCAGCCTCTGCGTCAAGGGGAGTCAGATTTCCGCTGCCCAGGGGACTCTGGAGTTTGCCCTGAGCGAGTTTGATCTCAAGCGGCTGCGCCCCTGGTTGCCGGACAACTTCCGCTGGCAGGCGATGCTCTCGGCCGATGGCCGCGCCAGCTGGCGTGGTAATCAGCCGACCCTGCATGCGGTGGTACGCACCACGCCGGGCACTTTTGTGGCAGATGGTCTAAAGACCGACTATCAGCAGCTGGCTTTGGCCCTTGATTTCGAGCGGCAGCAGGCGGCCATTCGCCTCGATTTTGCCTCCAAACAGATCGGCAATATCGATACCGATCTACTGATCAGGGAGCCCGCCGGTCGCGGTCTGCTCGGCGGTCAGCTCAAGTTTGACGATCTCAAGCTCAATACCTTCGCGCCGCTCATCCCTGAGGTGCGCTCCCTGCAAGGGATCATCTCCGCCGATGCCCGCTTCGACGGCACCCTGGCGGCGCCCCTGCTGTTTGGCCAGCTCAACCTGCGTGACGGTGAGGTGCAGACCCACTCTGACATGGTGACCCTGACCAAGCTGGTGACCCGCCTCAAGATCGAGGGAAATCGCGCCGAGCTGGATGGCTCCATGCTGGTTGGCAAGGGGCCGCTGGCGTTGGGCGGCTGGCTCAGCTGGGCCAAGATGCCGGTCAGCGGCAGCCTCACCATTCAGGGCAAGGATCTGGAGGCGCAATATCCGGGCATGGGCCGGGTCAGAGTCTCGCCCGATATCGCGGTGTCGCTGGGGGAGGAGACCCGCATTACCGGTCAGGTGGATATTCCCTGGGCGCGCATTCTGGTCAAGAGCTTGCCGGATTCGGCGGTGGCGGTCTCAGACGATGTGACCGTGGTCTATGACGATCTGCCCCCGGCTCCCAAGCAGGCCAGCCTGCCGCTGGCGATGAAGGTGGCGATCCGCCTTGGCAACGATGTGAAGCTCGATGCCATGGGGCTGAAGACCGATGTCTCCGGTGGCCTCAATATCCGTCAGGATCCCGAGAAGCCGCTGGCTGGCAATGGCCAGCTGGTGCTGACCAACGGCCGCTTCAAGGCTTACGGTCAGAACCTCATCATCAAGGAGGGGCGGATCCTCTTCTCCGGTCCGCTGGATCGGCCGTTCCTCAACATCGAGGCCAACCGGGATCCCGATACCATCGAGGGTCAGGTGACGGTCGGGGTGCGGGTGACTGGCCCTGCCAGCAAGCCGGAGATCACTGTCTACTCCGAACCGCAGATGGCGCAGTCGGAACAACTCTCCTATCTGCTGCGCGGCAAAGGGTTGCAGACCGGCGGTGAGGATGGCGGTTTCAACGGTCTGCTGGTGGCCGGTGCGGTGAGTCAGGCCAATGGCGTGGTGTCGAGCATCGGCGAGTCGCTGGGGATGAGCGATGTTTCCCTCGATACCGCGGGCAGTGGCGACAACACCCAGGTGACTCTGTCGGCCTATCTGCTGCCGGGCTTGCAGTTCCAGTACGGGGTCGGGGTTTTCAGCCCCATCGCCGAATTCAAGCTGCGCTACGAGGTATTGCCACGGCTCTATCTGCAGGCGATGAGCGGGGTGGCTCAGGCGGTCGATATCTTCTATCGCTTTACTCTGTAACGCTTCATTCCGTAACAGGGCTGATATGAACGTAAACGGGAGGCGCAGGCCTCCCGTTTTTTTATTGCGCGATCGGCTGCAGGTAAATGGCGATAAGGGACTGGAGGGTAGAGGAATAACGGATTGGGCAGACCAGAAATGCGAAAACCCGGCACCAGGCCGGGCTTTCTGAATTATGGTGGAGGGAGAAGGATTCGAACCTTCGAAGGCAGAGCCGTCAGATTTACAGTCTGATCCCTTTGGCCGCTCGGGAACCCCTCCACGGGGTATTGCTTCAACTTGTCGCACTTGAAATGGTGGAGGGAGAAGGATTCGAACCTTCGAAGGCAGAGCCGTCAGATTTACAGTCTGATCCCTTTGGCCGCTCGGGAACCCCTCCACAAGTGCGAGGCGCATACTAACAGATCTTCCGGTTTTGTGAACCCCCAAGCAGGATTTTTCCATTAAAAGAATTGGATTTGTGGCCGATAACCAGTGAAATCGCCATTTTCGAGAGTTATCTCATGCTGCCCAGTTCAATCCGTAATCACCTGCTCGTCGATGAGGGCCAGTTGGGGCAGCGCCTCAACCGTGACCTGCAACATGGCGATCGGGCGGATTTCCGGTTGCATCTGGCCCTGCTGACCGATGCGGTGGAGGAGCAGCCCTGGTTTGATGCCAAACCGGCGGCGACTCCCCAGAGCCGTGACTGGCGTCTGCACTTTGAGCTGAGACCGGCAGAGGTGCTGGTGGCTGAAGGGGCGGGGAGTGACTGCAGTGCCATCAATGAGCGGTTGCAGCAAGGGGGAAGCATGGTGGATGTACGGCTCTGGCTGGCGCTGCAAACACCGCCGCTGGCGGTCAAACAACCGCTGCTGGATGAGGCTGTCTACGACAACCTGTCGCCGCTGGCGCGGGAGCGGTTGCAAGGAAAGCTGGCCGATGTGCCGAGGCAGGAGGATCCGCTGGTATTGCTGCCGATCCTCGATCGTTTGCAAGAGGGGGTGGATACCCGGTTGCACTGGCTCAGTTGATGGCGCTTGTTCACTGACGTAACGCGATGCTTGTCGGCAAATCACAGGCAACAAAAAGGCGGGTGACCCCGCCTTTATGCTCTTTGGAATTTTTAGCCTTGCGGCATGCTATCAAGCGTCAGCTTCATCCGGTTGCGGCTGCTCTTTGAGGGCTGCATTGGCACGACGGGCAATCGGCTTTTCGGTGTGACGGTTGAGTTGGCGCTCCAGTTTTTGCCCCAGTTCGTTGATGGCGGCGTAGAGATCCTCATGCTCTGCCTGGGCAAACAGTTTGCCGTTGGGGATGCCAGCACTGGCTTCGACAGTGAACATCAGACGCTCTTTGGAAACAATCACATGGGGTGTGATGAGAGGCACCTGAAGACGTTCGAGCTTTTCAAAACGGGATTCGATGCGCTCGCGGATAGCCGGGGTGATGTCGATGATTTTGCTGGTAATTTCGATTTTCATATTGGCCCCCTTCGGGTCGTCTTGCTTGTGTCTTCACCTTCAGATTACTCATTGGTAAAGATTGAAATGTGATCTATGTCACATAACCTTCCCTTGGCTATTCAGCAACTTATAAATTGTGATCTTTTCCGGTTTCGTGCCAAAAACAGCTTGAGCTCCATGAAACTGGCAGGCAGTATGACGGGAATAGGATCGTTTCTGTCCCTTCTTGGCAGCACTTCGTGTCGACCTCATGTCCGGTTTCCACTGCTTGATATCGCATGTTTGTACTCTTCCCTCGCAACCTCTGATCTCATGAGCGGATGCAGGGGGCGTTGCTATGCCTGATTGGACATCAAACGTGGTTGGTTGTTGTGTTGGAGTGGTAAATGAAGCAGCAGGCCACGCAAGTCATGTGGTTTTTCGATCGGCAACATGATCAGTGGAGTCTCTCTGATCAGGGGGCCTACCAGCAGTGGCAAGGGGAGGGCAATCATCCCTGGGCCGCTCGCCTGTTACCGGAAGACGAGGCAGGCTTTGCCGACTTTCTTGTCCGGCTTCATGAATCACATCTGCCTGAACAGTTCATCGGTCATCTGAAAGATGATCAGGGGCAGCTCAACCATGTGCTCTGGAGCGGCCAGTTTGTGCCCACCCAGCAGATCTGCTGTGGCTGGCTGGCCCCTCTTGATACCGCTAACAGTGCAGTATCCTCTCTCAACCTCTCTTTGCCGTTGCTGCAAACCACCCTGCTCACCCAGTTGGCGCAGGCGCTCTCTGCCCGCACCGGGCTCGATTTCTTCAATACCCTGGTCAGCCAGCTGGCCCATATCCTCAAGGTGGATGCGGTCTGGGTGGGGGAGTTGTGCGGTGCCGACCGGGTCAAAGTGCTGGCCGCCGACGGGCTGGCGCTGAAGGACTATCCGCTGGCGGGTTCCCCCTGTCAGGAGCTCTACAAGCAAGGGGCCATCTGTTTCGAGGTGATCGACGAGTCGCAGGAGTATCAACCCTGGCTGGCGGCCGGGCAGACTTATTATGGTCAGCCGCTGTTTGATGCCAGAGGCCAACTTCTGGGCCATCTGGCGCTGCTCTATTCGGCCCCGGCAGATACCAGCAATCTCACCTCGGTGCTCAATACCTTTTCGGTACGGATGGTGGCCGAGCTGGAGCGATTGCAATCCGATGCCCAGATGCGGCTCTCTGCCGTTGCATTCGAGACCCACGAAGGGATCATCATTACGGATCCGGGGTTCAAGATCCTGCGGGTCAACAACGCCTTCAGCCAGATCACCGGCTTTGACAGCCAATCGGTGCTGGGCCTGCATCTGGAAGAGGATCTCTGGCCCAATCTGGGTGGGCTCGGTTACGAGCTCAATACCCTCAGCCGCTGGCAGGGGGAGACCCAGCGTCGCCATGTCGATGGTCACACCTATCCCCAGTGGGAGATAGTGACGCCGGTGCAGGACGAGAAGGGGGTGATCAGCCACTTTGTCATCTGCTTCGAGGATATCTCCGAGCGCAAGGCGGCCGAGCGACGCATTCAGGATCTCGCCTATTACGACGAGCTGACCGGATTGCCCAATCGCCGTCAGCTCCACGAGACTCTGGTGCAGACCTTCAACGAGGCGACCCGCGATGGCTTGATTGGCGCGCTGCTCTTTATCGATCTCGACCACTTCAAGACCATCAACGACTCCCTCGGCCACGCCACCGGTGACTGGTTGCTCAAGGAGGTCGCCGCCCGTCTCAAACGGTTGGTGCGACAGGGGGATTGTCTGGCGCGCCTGGGTGGAGACGAGTTTGTATTGCTGCTGCCATCGCTCTCGGCCAGCCCGCCCCAGGCGGAGATGCAGGCCGATATCATTGCCGAACGGCTTATCACCGAGATTGCCGCTCCTTATACCTATGTGGGGCAAGTGCTGCACATCGGCGCCAGTGTCGGCATTACCCTGTTTCCGGATCGGGAGCAGGGGGTCGATGATCTGCTCAAGCAGGCGGATACCGCCATGTATCAGGCCAAGTCCGCTGGCCGCAAGACCCGTCGCTTCTTCGATGCCTCGATGCAGCAGCAGGCGGATCGCCGTCTGCTCATTCACAACGAATTGCGCAACGCCCTCAGCCAGCAAGAGCTGACCCTCTACTATCAGCCCCAGCATATGGTCGATGGCGGCGATATCATTGGTGTCGAGGCGCTCATTCGCTGGCAGCCGGCCGGTCGCTCGCTGGTCTCACCGGCCGAGTTTATTCCCATCGCCGAGGAGACGGACCTGATTGTCGATATCGGCAACTGGGTGCTGCACGAGGCATGCGCCCAGTATGTGCTGTGGGAGGAGAACGGCATCCACATTCCGCAGATCTCGGTCAACGTCAGTGCCAAGCAGTTCCATGCCACCGATTTTGTCGAGCGGATCCACGATGTGTTGGCGCAAACTGGCATGGACCCGGCCTGCCTCAATCTGGAGATCACCGAATCTGTGGTGCTGGGCCATGCCGAGGACACCATCAGCAAAATGACCGAGCTCAAGGAGCTCGGCATCAGCTTTGCCATCGACGATTTTGGCGCCGGTTACTCCTCCCTGAGCTACCTCAAGCGGCTGCCTGCCGATGAGCTCAAGATCGACCGCTCCTTCATTCAGGACATCCCGAAAGATGGCGACAACATGGCCATCGTCGAGGCGGTGATCGCCATGGCGCGACATATGGGGTTCAACGTCACGGCGGAAGGGGTGGAGTCCCGTCAGCAACTGGAGTTTCTCAAGGCGCAGGGGTGCAGTTTCTATCAGGGCTATCTCGCTTCCAAGCCGCTGCCGGTGCCCTATCTGGAGAAATATGTACAGCGGCTGACCAGACCGGAGCAACTGCGTGAAATGCAGCTGAGCGAGTCAGAAAAATAGTCCCTGCTCCCCGCTGTAGCGCTGCCCGGCAACGGGTAGAATGAGAGGCAGTAGACCCACCGCCACCGGGCGGTGTATTGCCCTCAATGGAGATGTTCAGTGAAAGCTGTATGGGGAATTGTTTTGTCGGCGCTGTTTGTGCCGACCCTGATGGCGCAGACTGCCGACCAGACGCTCTACCGTCAGGCGTATGACGCCGTACGGGCCAATGATCAGGCCCGTTTCCAGCAAATTCGTGCCCGTTTGACCCATTACCCCCTGCTCCCTTACCTCGATTACTATCAGCTCGCCTTTCGTCCGGGGGCGGCCGATTACAACGATGTGACCCGCTTTATCCGCCAGCATGGAGATACCCCCCAGTCCAACCGGCTGGAGCGCAGCTATCTGACCTATCTGGCCCAGAGCCAGCAGTGGTCGCAGTTCCTGCGCTTCTATCCGGCCAAGCCGAGCTCCACCGATCTGCTCTGCATGCACTATCAGGCGCTCTATTACACCGGCAAGCCGAAAGAGGCGTTGCAGGGGGCGGGCAAGATCTGGATGAGCGGTCAATCCCGTCCCGATGCCTGCTCCCCGCTATTTCAGCTGTGGCAGGCATCCGGTCAGCGAACTCAGGAGAAGATCTGGCAGCGGATGACGCTGGCGTTCGAGGCGGAAAACCCCAATCTGATCCGCCATCTTGGCGCGACCCTGGGGAGTGGCTTGCAGAGCTATGGCGATCAGATGGTGACCCTGTTCGAACAGCCAGCCAAGGCGATGAACCCGGCCTATTTCAGCAGCAATCCCTATTCCCGCAAGCTGCTCTCCCTCGGTTTGACCCGCTATGCCAATCAGGAGCCTGAGTCGGTGCTGCGCCAGCTTGCGCTGTTTCGCAGCCGTTTCGGCCTGACCCAGGCCGAGGTGAAACCGGTAGAGCGTGCCATTGCCCGCCGCCTGCTGCTGGATCGCTCCATTGCCCAGCGCAGCTGGGTCGACAGCACGGTGAAAAAGCTGGCGGATCCCGACATTACCGAGCTGCGGGCGCGACTGGCCATCTGGGAGCAGGATTGGCGTGGCCTCTCCGGCTGGGTGAAGATGATGCCGATGGCCCGTCAGAAAGAGGATCGCTGGCGCTACTGGATGGCGCGCTCCCTTGAAGTGCAGGGGCAGCAAAAACCGGCGCGGGATCTCTATCTGGAGACCGCCAACCTGCGCGGTTTCTACGGCTTTATGGCCGCCCAGCGCACCGGGGTGCCTTATCGCATCAAGAACCAGAGCGTCAAGCATGTACCGGACTGGCGCACGGCCAGTCAGCGCTGGCCCTTCCTGTTGCGGGTGCGCGAGCTGCTGTCGATGAACGAGATTGCGGCGGCCCGCTCGGAGTGGATCCACAACATGGATCGCAATCCGGTGGCCCAGCGCATCGAGTTTGGTCATATCGCCCTCAATCAGGGTTGGCACGAGCTGGCCATTCTCGCCAGCATTCGCGCCGAAGCGTGGGATGCCCTCGACCTGCGCTTCCCGCTGCCGCTCAAACGCACCTTCTCCCAGATGGCGCAAGAGCGCACCATGAACACCAGTTTGCTCTACGCCATCTCCCGTCAGGAGAGTGCCCTCTATCCGCTGGCACAGTCGCCGGTGGGGGCGCGCGGTCTGATGCAACTGATGCCTGCTACTGCCAAAGAGACAGCCGGCAAGCTGGGGGTGCCCTATCGCAACGAGCAGCAACTGTTTGATCCGACGATGAATATTCGTCTGGGAAGCGCCTATCTCAAACGCTTGCTGGATGTCTATGATGGCAACCGGATCCTGGCGGCGGCCGCCTACAACGCCGGGCCGGGACGGGTAAAACGCTGGCGAGAGCAGAGTGACAACAAGCCGATGGACGTGTGGGTCGAGAGCATCCCCTACAAGGAGACCCGCAACTACGTGCAAAACGTGTTGTCGTTCGATCTCATCTATCAGCACAAGCTGCAGCAGCCGCTGCGCTTCATGTCAGAGCGGGAGCTCAATCACGCCTATTGAGTCGGGGGCCGCCAGCCGGCTCCTGTTTTCAAATTTCCCTGCTGCCGGGTATCATCGGGTAAGGTTTTGTTACCAAAGGAAACATGCCTAGTGACCTGGCTCCGGGAATTGCATCAGGCCGCAGGGTATACTCGGGCGTCGGCACCGACAGGTTCCCCCACAATAAAGGAATGGATAGTGGCAACGATTAAAGACGTTTCTCAGCTGGCAAATGTGTCTATCTCCACCGTGTCGCGGGTTATCAACAACACGGCACAGGTAGCACCGGAAAAGCGTGAGGCCGTACTGGCGGCCATGAAGGAACTGAATTTTCGACCCAACAGTTTTGCCCAGGCACTGGTCAGCAAGCGTTCCAACTGCATTGGCGTGCTGGTTGGCGACCTCTGCGGCGGCCCCTTCTTTGCCCAGATGATGCGTGGCATCGAAACCATGGTCGATCAGGCCAACAAGTTCACCATCGTCATGTCTGGCAACCACGATATCGCGCGCGAGCGTCACGCCATTCAGGCGCTGCTGCAGCGCCAGTGCGATGCGCTGATCCTCCACAGCAAGGCGCTCCCTGACGAGGAGCTGAGCGAGCTGGCGGCTGGCTCTACCCCCATCGTGTTCATCAACCGTCAGGTGCCGGGCGCGGAAGATCGCTGCGTCTGGCTCGATAACCAGGCGGGGATCACCACCGCGTGCCAGCACTTGCTGGATGCCGGTCATCGCAACATCGCCTTTATCACCTCCGATGATGAAGAGTTTGTCGATGGTCAGCAGCGGATGGCCGGTTACACCCAGACCCTGGCCAGAGCCGGGATCGCCTTTGATCCTGCTCTCGTCAGCCGTGCCTATGCCGACGAAAATGGCGGCTATGTGGCGATGAGTGAACTGCTGGCCCGTGGCGTCGAGTTCACGGCCGTGCTCGGTTTCAACGACGGTATGGTGGCGGGGGCGATCTCTTGCCTGCTGGAGCGGGGTTACAAGATCCCGCAGCAGGTGTCGGTGGTGGGGTTCGACGATATCCCCTACGCCCGCTACATCTATCCCAAGCTCACCACGGTGCGCTACCCCATCGAGGAGATGGGCAGCCGCGCTGCTGAGCTGGCGCTGCGCCTGCTCGATCACAAGCCGGTAGACGGCCTGGCGCTCAAGTTTGAAGCCCAGCTGGTGGAGCGGGAGTCAGTCGCCTGACGTGCGTCAAACAGTGAACAACAGTGTGGCCCCATCGGGGCCACACTCTTTTCTGCGTTATCTGAATAATCCGCTATTTATCCCGCCAGGGCGATCCGCTGCTGGCGGCGCGCCTCCACCCCTTCTGCCAACATATCGAGCAACTGCCTTGTCTGTTCCCAGCCGATGCAGCTATCGGTGATCGACTGGCCGTAGCGCAGCGGTTTATTGCCGATATCCTGATGCCCTTCGCAGATAAAACTCTCCACCATGATGGCGGCGATGGCATGGCTACCAGCACCCAGCGGGTCGGCAATGTCACGGGCAACCAGCAGCTGGCGGGCATGCTGCTTCTGGCTGTTGCCGTGGCTGCAATCGATCATCAGCCGGGGTGACAGATGATGCTGGCGCAGCAGCTCGCCAGCCTCTGCCACATGACTGCTCTGATAGTTAGGCTGGCGGCCACCGCGCAGGATCAGGTGGCAGTCGGGGTTGCCATGGCTGCGCACCAGTGCCAGCTGGCCATCACCGGAAGGTTGGGTATAGAGGTGGGCTGCCCGGCTGGCGAGGATCGCCTCGACAGCGATCCGGATATTGCCATCGGTGCCGTTTTTAAAACCGATGGGGCAGGGAAGGGCCGAGGCCAGCTGACGGTGGAGCTGGGATTCGGTGGTGCGAGCGCCAATGGCACCCCAGCTGATGAGATCCCCCAGATAGAGCATGCTGGTGAGATCGAGAAATTCGGTGGCACAGGCGAGCCCTTCCTGTCCAAGGGCCAACAGTAACTCCCGAGCCTGGGATAGGCCCTTTTCCAGTCGATCGCTGCCATCGAGGTCGGGATCGAAGATAAATCCTTTCCAGCCGAGCGTCGTGCGCGGCTTTTCGAAATAGGTGCGCATCACCAGTTGCAGCTGCTCCCCGTATTGGCCCTGCAGTTCAGCGAGCCGGCCACCATAGTCGCGGGCGGCTGCCGGATCGTGAATGGAGCTGGGGCCGATCACCAGCAGCAGGCGGTCATCCTCTCCCTGCAGAATATGGCGGGCTTGCTGGCGGCTGCGAGCGATCTGGCGAGCGAGCCGTGCCGGACAGGGTTTGGCCTTTAACATCTCGTCAGGGGTGGGCAGGGTGGCAAGGGGTGAAGCATTCAGAAGTGAGGTGAACATGAGCGATCCTGATGAAAATGGAAATCTGCATGCTCTTTGCTGTCCAGTGGGGATCTTCCCCTTATTCTCTTGGTTAACAGAGCGCGGGCATGGGCCCGCGCTCTGTTATATCGGCCTTGGCTACCTTAGAAGCGGGCTGAGCCGCTGACGTAGTAGCTGCGACCCGGTTCGACGTTCTGGAAGACAGTATCTTTCTCTTGCAGGCGCACGTCGGTCAGGTTGTTGATCCCCAGTCGCAGGTCAAAGTTCTCGGTGACCTTGAAGCCGGTGCCGAGATCGAAGGTCTGATAGCTGGGCAGCTTGTGCAGTACGACAACCTTGTTGACGGTCTGCTCGGCAAACTGGGTGCCGGTGTAGGTGGTGCCGACAAAGGCATTGACCCGCTCGGTGGCCTGCCAGGTGATCTTGGCATTGGCCTTGTGCTCCGGTCGCTCGGGCAGAGCCTGACCCTGATCGCCTTCCGCCTTGAGGTAGGTGTAGTTCGCGCCAAGGTTGATATCGTCGGTCAGATCGAGCTTGCCGGTCAGTTCCAGCCCCTTGGTGGTGGCTTTCTCCAGGTTGTACCAAGTGCGGTCAGTGGAGTTCGGCAACTGCTTGAAGGTGAGCATGTCGTCGATGTCGGAGTAGAAGAGGGTGGCGCTGGTCTCCCAGATCCCTTCTCCTGCGATGACACCCAGCTCGTAGTTGGTGCTGGTTTCCGGCTTGACCTTGTCGCTGCCATAGATGCGGCAGCTGCCGCCGCAGCTCTCGATGCTGTAACCGCTGGAGTACTGGTGCGGCGCCGGTGCCTTGAAGGCCTGGCTGACACCGCCTTTCACTGTCACCACATCGTTCATCTCATAGACCAGATAGCCGCGCGGGGTGAAGTGGCTGCCGTAGATCTCGTGGTGATCGTAACGGCCGCCCAGCGTGAAGGTCAGGCTGTCGGTCAGGCCAATTTCGTCCTGGGCGAACAGCGCCTCCTGAGAGTGACTCTCCTTGCCGCCGATATCCTTGTAACTCACCGCATCCACCAGCTCCCGATCCAGATATTCACCACCCAGGGTCAGGTAGTGGTTGGCCAGCGCCAGGTTGGTGTAGCCCTTGAGGGTCAAGGTGTTCTCTTCCAGTTTGCGCTGCTGCGGGGCCGAGTAGCTGGTGTTGAAGTCATCGATCTGGGAGGTCTCGTAGTTGGCCATGACGGTGGTGTCACCCCAGCTCCAGTTCCCCTTGTGGGTCAGACCAAACAGGTTGCGATCGTTTTGCTGCTGGCGGCTGTGCACCTTGTTGCCGGTTTTGCGGAAGATATCGAGAGGCCGCTCATCCTGGTTGTAGAGGTAATCCAGCTCGAAGCGTTGCTGCTCATCCACCAGCCAGCTGAGGGTGGAGGCGAAGTTGCGGGTCTGCTTGGCTTCGATAAGGGGGATGCCGTCAGCGGCTTCGGTGGGAGTCCAGGCTTGACGGTCATACACCTCGCCGTTCATCCGGATCAGCAGGTTGTCGGTCAGCGGGCCGGTAAAGCCCAGGTTGGTTCTGTGCTGATCGCCGCCATCCTTGCCCTCGATGGCCTTGAAGTCGGCATCGGCCGCCCCTTGCCAGGTTTTGCCCGGCTGCTTGGTGATGATGTTGATGACACCACCGATGGCATCGGAGCCGTAAAGTGCCGACATGGGGCCACGGATCACCTCGACCCGCTGGATCATGCCAAGGGGCACGGGAGTGTTGTCGAAGTTGCCGCCGCGCCACAGGGCATTGGAGGAGGAGAGGCGTTTGCCATCTACCAGTACCAGGGTGTATTTGCCGGACATGCCGCGAATACCGATATCGCTGCGGCCATTGGTGTCAGCTTCAGCCTGAATGCCCACTTCGTGGCGCAGCAGGTCGGCAAGATCATTGACGGGCGCGGCGGCGATCTGTTCGGCCGTGATGACAGAGATAGAGGCCGGTGCCGAGCGGGTATTGTGCGCCGTGGTGGTGACGGTGATCACCTCATCGGCTTGAGGGGTGTTGCTGGCGGCGATCGCTTGCTGGGTCAGCAGAGTGACGATGGTGGTGGCCAGCAGGCTGGGAGCAATAAAACGGGAGGTTGAGGATTTCATTATTTACATCTTCCATAATATACAAATGATAAGCGTTATCATTATCAAATTGAATTTGCTCCGATCGCAACTCTTTTTTATCGGCGAAGTTCAGTTTCGTTCGTCACCTTCTTTTGACTAAAAAGAAGTTAATGAAATTGATTCTCATTTGTATTGATCGTTATTTCGCTCCTTGTTAGGATGCCGTTCACCCTGATATCTGGTGAGTCAAATGACTCACTTTTAGTCGTGTCAGGCAGTGATTCATTCCAAGGAGTAGCACCGTCATGTGTGACCATGCACTGGAAGGAGAGTGGCCCGCAACAGCGGTCGGGTTGGATAAAGTGTGCTGTTTTGCCAGCGGTGACAGGGTTCTGGTCGCTTCCGGTATCCACGACAGTTTTACTGGCATCCCGCCGGAGAAGCTGCTCGCCCATCTGCGTCAGTTGCGCCAGCAGGGGATGGTCAATCCCATCGCCATCGGCGCCATCCCGTTTGATACCCAATCCCCCTGGCATCTGGTGATCCCGGCGCAATCGCAGTGGGTCAAACGGGATGCGTTGTTACCCGCCAGCTGTTGCCAGCTCCATGGCGAGGTGAGCGAAGTGACCGGCTCTGCCCACTATCATGGGGCAGTGCGGGCAGCGTTGCAGCAGTTCAGCGAGGGGCAACTCGAGAAGGTGGTGCTGTCGCGCGCCATCGATGTGCAGAGCGCAGAGCAGACCTCCCCTGCACACGCCTATGGCTCTCTGCTGGCCCAGAATCCGGGCGCCTATGTGTTCCAGATCCCGCTGCCGGAGGGGGAGACCCTGCTTGGTGCGAGCCCCGAGCTGCTGGTATCGCGCAGCGAGATGGCGGTGGTGAGCAATCCGCTGGCGGGCTCCCGTCCGCGCCACGCTTTTCCTGATCAACAGGCGGCCAGTGCCGAACTGCTTGGGGCGCAGAAGGATCGCTATGAACATGCGCTGGTGGCCGATGCAGTCGCTGCGGCCCTCGCTCCCTTCTGTCGCGAGCTGGACGTCCCCCTGGAGCCGCAGGTGATCGCCACTCCTACCATGTGGCACCTCTCGACCCGCATCGCCGGGCGGCTCCATGAGCCCTCTCCCGTGCTGGCTCTGGCGCTGGCACTGCACCCGACGCCAGCGGTATGCGGCACGCCGCTCTCGGCAGCACGTCAGGCCATCGCCCGGCTCGAGGGGTACGATCGCCGCTTCTACTGCGGCGCCGTCGGCTGGATGGATGCCGATGGTAATGGCGAGTGGGTAGTCACCATTCGCTGTGGCGTGCTGGCTGGCAGGCAACTGCGGCTTTATGCTGGCGCCGGGGTCGTGGTGGGCTCCTCGCCGGAAGCGGAGTGGCAGGAGACCGCCGCCAAGCTCGGCACCATGTTGCGTGCCTTCGGCCTCGAAAGCCGGGAGCCGGAGGTAACCGCATGAAGCCGCTGGTGCCCTTTACCCCCTGGCCCGCCGAGCTGGCAGCCCACTACCGTGCGCAAGGGTGGTGGCGCGGGCAACCGCTCACCGCCCTGCTCGATGACTCCGCCGAACGTTATCCCGAGCGCACGGCCCTGATCTGCGGCGAGCGCACCCTCAGTTATGGCCAGTTAAAGCGTGAGGTCGATGCACTGGCGGCGCGGCTGGCCGCGCGCGGGCTGGGTCATGGCGATACCGCTCTGGTGCAGTTGCCCAACTGCGCCGAGTTATATATCTGCTGGTTTGCCCTGATCCGCTGCGGCGTGGTGGCGGTGCATGCCCTCTACAGCCATCAACGGCGCGAGCTGGTGGCCTTTGCCCGCCAGATTGAGCCCGCCTTGCTGGTACTAAGCCCCTCTCACCTCGGCTTTGCCGGTGAAGCGGGAAGCCTCGTGGCCCTTGATGAGCTGGTATCTCCCTCCTGCCAGACACTGCTGTTCGAGCAGGCTGAAGGCTCCGATCTTCAGTCGGGATTTGCATGGCGTCAGCCTGACCCGATAGCCCGTGCTGATGGTTCGCCGCTGACGGCTATCTCGCCAACTCCTACCCCGGCCGATCAAGTCGCTTTTTTCCAGCTCTCCGGCGGCAGCACCGGCACCCCCAAACTGATCCCCCGTACCCACGATGACTATGGCTACAGCGTGCGCCAGAGCGTAGAGGTGTGCGGCTGGGATGAGCGGGTGATCTATCTCTGCGCTCTGCCAGCGCCCCACAACTTTCCCCTGAGCTCCCCCGGGGCACTCGGGGTGTTTTATGCCGGTGGCTGCGTGGTGCTGGCAAAGGATCCCTCTGCAGCAACCTGTCTGCCGCTGGTGCAGCGCCATCAGGTCAACTGGGCGGCGCTGGTGCCACCGGCTCTGGCGCTCTGGCTGGAGGCGGCCAGCCACTATCCGCAGACCTCCCTGGAGTGTGTGCAGGTGGGCGGCGCGCGCCTCAGCCCGGCTCATGCCGAGGCGGTAGCGAGCCGTCTTGGCTGCCGCTTGCAGCAGGTGTTCGGCATGGCCGAGGGGCTGGTCAACTACACCCGCATCGAGGATGACCAGTGGCACATCGTCAATACCCAGGGCCGCCCGATGAGCCCGGGCGACGAGGTCGAGGTGCGGGATAGCGACGGACGCCCCTTGCCAGATGGCGAGTGCGGCGAGCTCTGGACGCGTGGCCCCTACACCTTTCGCGGCTACTTCAAAGCTGATGCCCACAATCAGCGGGCTTTTGACCGGGACGGTTTCTACTGCACCGGCGATCTGGTCTGCCGCTTGCCCGGCGGTCATTTGATAGTGGTGGGGCGCAACAAGGATCAGATCAACCGGGGCGGGGAGAAGATCGACGCCCTCGAGATTGAAGAGCTGTTGCTGACCCACCCGGAGGTGCGGCAGGCAGCGCTGGTCGCCATGCCTGATCCCATGCTCGGGGAGCGCAGCTGCGCCTTTCTGATGTGCCGCGAGCCCCTCAATTTGCCCCGCTTGCGCCGTTTCCTGCGCGAGCAGGGGGTGGCCGATTACAAACTGCCCGATCGCCTGGTGCTGGTGGAGCAACTGCCCCACACCCCGGTCGGCAAGATAGACAAACAGACGCTGCGCGAGCAGCTCGCCAAGGAGTGTGCATGACCATTCAATCCCTCGCCGCCTATCCGCTGCCTACCGCCGAGGAGCTGCCCACCGGGCGGGTGAACTGGCCCTTCGAACCGGGCCGCGCCGCCTTGCTGGTCCACGATATGCAGCACTATTTCGTCGACTTCTACGGGCCGGACAATCCGCTGATCAATCAGGTCATCGACCATATCGCCACCCTGATCCGTCAGGCGCGAGCTCTTGGCATGCCGGTGGTCTATACCGCCCAGCCCGCCGAACAGAGTCAGGCCGATCGGGCGCTGCTCAACGACATGTGGGGGCCGGGGTTGACCCGGGCGCCGGAGCGTCAACCCATCGTTTCGGCGTTGGCGCCCGAGCCGCAGGATACTGTGCTGACCAAGTGGCGCTACAGCGCTTTTTGCCGCTCACCGCTGGCCGAGCTGATGGCCGAATGGGGGCGGGATCAGCTGGTGATCTGCGGCATCTACGGCCATATCGGGGTGATGCAGACGGCGGTCGATGCTTTTATGCGCGATATTCGCCCCTTCCTGGTGGCTGATGCCATCGCCGACTTCTCCCGCGAGGATCATCTGTTGGCGCTCTCCTACGTCAGCCGCAATGCCGGTCGGGTGATTACCGTGGCCGAGGTGATGGCGGCCAGCAAACACCCTCTGACTCGCGAGTCACTACGTGCTCAGGTGTTGGCACGGCTGCCCGCCGAGATGCAGCAGGAGCAGCCCACCGAGGATGACAACCTGCTCGACTACGGTCTCGACTCGCTGGCGGTGATGGGGCTGGTGGAGGAGTGGCGCCAGCAGGGGCTGGTGGTGGAGCTGGCCGAGCTTGCCCGCACACCGACCCTGGCTCACTGGTGGGCGCTCCTCTCCCGTCAGCTTAATGTCAGTCAGGCCAAGGCTTATCAGGTCAACGAAGATCACGTCAGCGAACCGGAGTGCACCCCATGAGCGAGTGGCAAGGCAGAACCGTCTGGGTAACCGGTGCGGCGCAGGGAATTGGCCATGCGGTGGCGCGCACCTTTGCCGAGGCGGGGGCCAGCGTGGTGGCGCTCGATCTGCAACTGGCCGAGGCGCTGCCCGGCAACGTGAAGGGAGTGGTGATCGATGTCAGCGACAGCGAGGCCGTGACCCGCTGCTGCGAACAGCTGCTGGATGAGGGGTTGGGGCCCGATGTGCTGGTCAATGTCGCGGGCGTACTGGCGACCGGCAGGCTCGATGAGGTGGATGACGCCCTCTTGCAGCGCACCTTCGCCATCAACACTTTCGCCCCCTTCTACCTGATGCGGGCCCTGACCCCCTGGTTTCAGAGACGGCGCAGGGGCGCCATCGTCAATGTCTCCTCCAATGCCGGTCGGGTGCCACGAGTGGGGATGGGTATCTATGGCGCCTCCAAGGCGGCGCTGACCAGCCTCACCCAAACGGCGGGGTTGGAGCTTGCTCCCTACGGCGTGCGCTGCAATCTGGTGTCGCCGGGCTCGACCCGTACCCCGATGCTGTACGGCATGTGGCAGGAGGGGGAGGCGGCGCAGCAGGAAGGAGAGCTGCGTACCATCGCGGGCCTGCCCGGGCAGTTCAAGCTGGGGATCCCTCTTGGCAAGCTCGGGACACCCGACGAGGTGGCTGCCTGCGTGCTGTTTCTCGCCTCCGATGCCGCCAGCCATATCACCCTGCAGGATCTGGTGGTCGATGGCGGTGCCACTCTGGGGGTCTAGCCCGCGCGCTGCCGATCCGGCAGGCGTGACACCTTCTTAATGGAGGAGGCCTTGCCTCCTCGCTTTTCAGCCATGCGGGCAGGAGCAACTCACTGCCCGCTCGATGTTTGCGCAAGGATATTCCCATGGAACAGACAATGGCGATGCGTGCCACCCACCTGCGTGGTGAGCACCCGCGCTGGCCGCTAACCACCGCTCAGGCGGGCATCTGGTTTGCCCAGCAAAAATACCCGCAGAGCCCCGCCTGCAATACCGGCGAGTACTGGCTGCTGGAGGGGGCGCTGGCTCCCCATCACTTCACCCGCGCGGTGCGCCAGACCATCGACGAGATCCCCGGTCTGCACTGCGCTTTTGTGGCCACTGCTGATGGCCCGCAAATGGTGGCCAATCCCGCCTGCTGGCAACTGACCGAGCGGGATCTGCGCAGCGAAGCCGACCCGCTTGCAGCCGCGCAGGCCGAGATGCGTGCGCAGCTGGCCGTCCCCTTCAATCTGGCCGGGGGGCCGCTTTTTGCCACCAGCCTCTATCGCCTTGGTGAGGGGCAGTGGGCCTGGTTTATTGCCGTGCACCATATCGCCATCGACGGCTTTGGCCTGAGCCTGCTCTGCCAGCGGGTGGTGAGCTGGTATGAGGCGCTGTGCGCCGGTGAGCAGCCAGCCCCCTGCCGCCATGCATCCCAGCAGGAGTTGCTGGCTGAAGAGGTGGCCTATCAGGATTCGCCGCGCGCCGCGCGGGATCGCGATTTCTTCGTGCAGCAGCTGGCCGGGGTGGAGAATCCGGCGTCGCTCTCCCGCCGTCCGGCGCAAGGGCCGGGCCCCACCTATCGTCTTGAGCAGCGGCTTGCTGGCCGCCAATGGCAGGCATTGGTGGCACGGGCGAGTCGCTCGGCCTGTCACCCCTACAGCCTGCTGTTGGCGGCAGTGGCCAGCTATGTGCAGCGGATGAGCGGCGCTGGCGAGGTGGTGCTGGGTATCCCGCTGATGGGGCGGCTGGGCTCAGCGGCGGCCGATACCCCCTGCATGAAGGTCAATGTGGTGCCCCTGCGCATCAAGCTGAGTGGCTCCAGCCGGGTTGGAGAGTTGCTGGCACAGGTCGAGCGGCAATTTGCCGCCCGGCGCCGTCATCAGGGCTGCCGTCAGGAGTGGTTGCAACAGCGTCAGCCGGGCCAGCCGCTGTTTGGCCCTCAGGTCAATTTGATGCCCTTTGCCCGTACCCTCAGCTTTGGTGAAGGGCACAACCAGGTTCGTGGCGAGGTGCAGGTGCTGGCGGCGGGGCCGGTGGAGGAGTGCGCCTTCTACTTTGCCGAGGAGGCAGGCGCTATGACCCTGACCCTCGAAGCACATCAGGGGCGCTTCAGCCATCAGGAGAGCGAGCGTCATCTGGCCCGGCTGCTGGCCTATCTGGCTGCCTGGAGTGAGGCGGGTGACGAGGCCCTGGCGGTGCGTTTGCCGCTGTTGCTGCCCTGCGAGCAAGCTGAGCTGGCGCGCTGGAACCAGACCGATCATCCGCTGCCGACCACTACCCTGAGCGCTCTGCTGGCCGAAGGGCTGGCGGCGGCGGATCAGAGCGCCATCGCGCTGGAGTGTGGCGCCGAGCGCTGGAGTGTGGCCGAGTTGCGCCAGCGTACCCGTCAGCTGGCCTGCTATCTGGCGGGGAGGGGCGTGAGCCCCGGTTGTCGGGTGGCGGTGGTGATCCCGCGCGCTCCCGAGCTTATTCTCGCCCAGCAGGCCATCATGGCGGTAGGTGCCGTCTATGTGCCCGTTGACCCGGACTATCCGGCGGAGCGGATCGGCTACATTCTCGCCAGCAGCGATCCTGCGCTGGTGCTGACCAGTCGCACCTTGAGGATGCCGCTCGATGTGGCCGCGCCACTTGTCTGCCTCGATGCCCCCGGTGTGGCAGAGCAGCTGGCGGCGGTAGAGTTGGCAACGACAGCACCTTGTGAGCTGCTAGCCCCCAAGCCGGAAGATGCGGCTTACATCATCTACACCTCCGGCTCGACCGGTCGGCCCAAAGGGGTGGTGGTGAGCCATGGCGCCATCGTCAACCGGCTGCTCTGGATGCAGCACATGTATCCCATCGGCCCGGCGGATCGGGTGCTGCAAAAGACCCCGGCCGGTTTCGATGTCTCCATCTGGGAGTTTTTCTGGCCCTTTATGAACGGGGCGCGGCTGGTGCTCGCCAAACCGGGCGGCCACAAGGATCCCGCCTACCTTGCCGAGCTGATTGAGCTGGCGGGTATCACCACCTTGCACTTTGTCCCCTCCATGCTGCAGATCTTTGTCACTCAGGCCGAGCCTGCGCGTTGCCGCGCCCTGCGGCAGGTCTTCTGCTCCGGCGAGGCGCTGCCCGCGGATCTGGTGCAGCGCTGGTATGGGGCATTTTCAGCCCCCCTGCACAACCTCTATGGCCCGACCGAGGCGGCGGTGGATGTCACCTGGTATCCCTGCCGGGCAGACGAGGCGGTGACCAGCGTGCCCATCGGCTATCCGGTCTGGAATACCTGCATCCACATTCTCGATCCCTGGTTGCAGCCGGTGCCGCCCGGTGTGGCGGGGGAGCTCTGGATCGGCGGCGTGCAGGTGGCGGAGGGGTACTTTGGTCAGCCCGAGCTCACCGCCGAGCGTTTTATTGCCAATCCCTTCGGGGCGGGACGGCTCTATCGCAGCGGCGATCTGGCCGCCTGGCGCGAGGATGGCGCCATCGAGTATCTGGGGCGCCTCGATTTTCAGGTGAAGATCCGCGGCCAGCGCATCGAACTGGAGGAGATCGAACAGGTGCTGCTGCGCCATCCCCGGGTGGCGCAGGCGGTGGTGCTGGCCCCCGAATTTGCTCCCGGCGATCGCCGTCTGGTGGCCTATGTGGTGGCCTCAGATAGCAGAGAGCTGACGCTGGCCGAGCTGGCACCCGCCCTTGGCGCGGCGTTGCCCGACTACATGGTACCGGGGCTCCTGGTAAACCTGGCCGAACTGCCGCTTACCCCCAATGGCAAGCTGGATCGCAAGGGGCTGCCGCTGCCCGATATGGCATCGGCGGTGGGTCAGGCGTTGCCGAAAACCCTGCTGGAGGAGCGGCTCTGTCGCCTCTTCGCCGAGGTTCTGGGGCTGGCGCGGGTCGGCGCCGACGATAACTTCTTTGCCCTCGGCGGCCACTCCCTGCTGGCGGCGCAGCTGGTGGTGCGTATTGAGGAATCAATAGGACAGGGTCTCACTCTGGCCAGCCTGTTCGAAGCGCCGAGCCCAGCCCAGCTGGCGCGTCGTCTTGGCGGCGAGCGGGAGGCCATGCCCATGCTGTTGCCCCTGCGGGCGCATGGTGCGCAGTCTGGCACATCGTGCCCCACCCTCTTTTGCGTCCACCCCGCAGGGGGGCTCGGCTGGTGTTATGCGCCACTGGTGCCCCATCTGCCGACCGACATGGCCGTCTATGCCCTGCAGGCGCGGGCGCTCTGTCAGCCGGATGCGCCGCTGCCCGCCAGTTTCGACGAGCTGGCGCTCGATTATGTGACCGAGCTGCGTCGTCAACAGAGCGAGGGGCCCTACTGGCTGCTCGGCTGGTCGCTCGGGGGCATGCTGGTGCATCGGATGGCCGCCATGTTGCAAGAGCAGGGACAAGAGGTGGCCATGGTGCTGCTGCTCGATGCCTACCCCTGCCTGCAGTGGCAGACCCAGCCGCTGCCCGACGAGCAGCGGATGCTCGATGCGCTGCTGCGAATGGGGGGGATTGCGGTTGCGGACGATGCGCTCGATTCCCTCACTCGTGACGAGGTGGTGGCACGGTTGGGGGCGGAGGGGAGTGCGCTGGCCATGCTCGACGAGCAGGTTGTGAGCGCCATGATTGAGCTGGTTGGCCACAACAACCGGTTGATCCGTGAGCCGGTCGACTACTGCTACCACGGGGAGGTGATCTTTATCGAGGCGTCAGCCTCCCGCCAGCCCTGGCTGGATGGGCGCGGTTGGGAGTCGCTGACAAAAGGGGAGATCCGCTATGAGCGCTTCCCCTGCCTGCATCAGGAGATGGTGCATCCCGACTGGCTGGCAAAGATCGGCGCTTTTATTTGTGAGCGGGTCGATGGGGTCGGGCAACAGCCGCACATCCGGCAGGAGGGGGGCGCATGACCCCGGTTGCCGCTATCCGGGAAGCCTTGCTGGCGGGCAAGCTGGTAGGGCTGGGAGAGCCGCACTGGCACCCGGATTTTATCCGGCGCCAGCACGCCTGGCTCTGCGATCCTGCGCTCTGGGGAGTCATGACCGATCTGGTGCTGGAGTGCGGCAACCGCCGCTATCAGGGGTTGCTCGATGCCTGGCTGGCGGGTGAGGAGAGCTGGCAGGGGGAGCCGCTGACGCTGGCACGGCTCTATCCGGTCTGGCTCGACTCCTGTGCTTTTCCCGCTTGGATGGCCCCCGAGTTTCCGGCCCTATTCGCGGCCCTGCGCCAGAGCAATCTGGCGCGCCCCGAACATGTGCGGCTGCGGGTGCATCTCTGCGAGCCCTTATTCGAGTGGCAGGAGATGAGCCCGGAGCGGTGGCAGCTACACAACAGGGGGCGGGATCAGGCGCTGGCCGACTATCTTCTTGCACTTCCCCCGCGCGGCGTGGTGGTGCTGGCGGGGGCGCGTCATCTGCTCAAAGCCGCAGGGGATCCCCACTTTGCTCAGCCGACGCTGGGCCAGTTGCTGGAGGCGGCAAGACCGGGCTGGCTACAGGTGCTTCACCCCTGGCCAATGGTTGCTGGGAAGGGAGATGAGGAAGAGGAGCGGGTGTGCGAGCTGGCCGGGATCGCGACTGCCGACCTCTATCCTCACTGGCCGGTGCATCCGCCGCTGGAGACCCTCATCGATCGGTTGGTGCGCGTGGCTGACCGGGGACGGGAGATGCGAATTTGCCCCACCTTGCTGGCCGAGCCCTGGCGCAGCCACTTGCTAAGCCGCGCTCACTTGCTGCCAGTTGGCATGGCCCGCCAGCTGCAACACTTGCTGCCAGTTGGCATGGCCCGCCAGCTGCAACACTGGCTGGCGTAACTGCTGGTTGGAGTAACACCTGACAAGAAGTAACAGCTAACTGAAGTAACTCAATGGGGGAGCAAGGCTCCCCTTTTTCACATTTTGCATCCTGCATTCAGCGCTGCAAAGTTGCACCATTTACGGCATACCTTGCCACTCATCGCCGAAAATTCAGCTCCTTCGCTACTTTAAAGAAGTTTCTACTGGTCTTACCTGAATAAATCCCTTTGCTTTTTATTTAACAAGGTATTTACATCTAGGTGTCACCAGCATCGGTGACGCTCACAACGGCAAGGAGCCAGTTATGACCCATGTCGACATCCCTTTCCTTCGTTACCTCGATGCGGAAGGGTGCCCGGTCGCCACCTTACCGACCTGGCTGGACAAGGCGATACTGCACACCTTCTACCGCAATATGGTGATGGTGCGCAGCTATGACAAAAAAGCGATTGCGCTGCAACGAACCGGCAAACTCGGTACTTTTCCCTCCCATCTCGGCGCAGAAGCCGTGGGGATTGGCATTGGTCTGGCCATGCAGCCGCAGGATGTCTACGTTCCCTACTATCGAGACATGCCCACCCTCTATGTGCGGGGTGTGCCGATGGAGAAAAACCTGCAATATTGGGGGGGGGACGAGCGGGGGAGTTATTTTCTCAAACCCGATGGGACTCCCTCTGAAGATCTCCCCATCTGCGTCCCCATCGCCACCCAGATCACCCACGCCTGCGGTATTGCCTCGGCTTTCAAACTGCGTAATCAACCGCGGGTTGCCGTAGTCACTATCGGCGACGGCGGCACCTCCAAGGGGGATTTTCTGGAGGGGCTCAACTGCGCCGGGGTCTGGCACCTGCCGATGGTCATCATCGTCAACAACAACCAGTGGGCTATCTCGGTGCCGCGCAAGCTGCAATCGAGCGCTCCTACGCTGGCCCAAAAGGGGATTGGCGCCGGGGTGCGCAGCCTGCAGGTGGATGGCAACGATGTGGTGGCGGTCTACGATGCCGCCCGCAGTGCCGTCGAACGGGCCCGCAGCGGCAAGGGGCCGACCCTGATAGAAGCGGTCAGTTATCGCCTCGGTGATCACACCACGGCCGACGATGCCACTCGCTATCGCGATGGGGCCGAGGTCGAGGCCGCCTGGGAGAAAGAGCCGGTCAAGCGGCTGCGCCAGTTTATGCACAGCCAGGGCTGGTGGGATGAAGAACAGGAGCAGAGCCTGCTGGCGGAGGCTACCCGAGAGGTCGAACAGGCGGTCGCCCGTTATGAGGCGATGGCGCCCCAGCCGCCGGAGGCGATGCTCGATTATCACTACGCCAGCCTGCCCGCCGAACTCTTGCCCCAGCGCGAGCGAGTGATTGCCAAGGGGATGAAGCAGGAGGTGGGCCATGAGTGAGATCAGTTTGCTGGAAGCGGTCAACATGGCCCTTCACTACGAGATGGAGCACGACCCGGATGTGGTGGTACTGGGCGAGGATGTGGGGGTCAACGGCGGGGTGTTTCGCGCCACCGTGGGCCTGCGCGACAAGTTCGGTTTCAAGCGGGTGATCGACACGCCGCTGGCCGAGGGATTAATCGCCGGGGTGGCGGTCGGCATGGCCACTCAGGGGCTCAAGCCGGTGGCTGAGTTCCAGTTTCAGGGCTTCATCTTCCCCGGGATGGAGCAGATCATCTGTCAGGCGGCGCGGATGCGAAACCGCACCCGTGGCCGCCTCTCCTGTCCCCTCGTCTATCGCTCCCCGTATGGCGCGGGCATTCATTCGCCTGAACATCACAGCGAGAGCGTCGAGGCGCTGTTTGCCCATATTCCGGGGCTACGGGTGGTGATCCCCTCCAGCCCGAGGCGCGCTTATGGTTTGCTGCTCTCGGCCATCCGCGATCCGGATCCCGTGATGTTTTTCGAACCGGATCGCATCTATCGCTCGATGAAATCCGAGGTGGTGGATGACGGTGTCGGCTTGCCGCTGGATGTCTGCTTCACCCTGCGCCCGGGCCGGGATATCACGGTAGTGGCCTGGGGGGCCTGCATCCAGGAGGTGATGCGGGCGGCGAACCTGCTGGCCGAGCAGGATATCCAGTGCGAGGTGCTGGATCTGGCCACCATCAAGCCGCTGGATATGGAGACCATCCTCACCTCGGTACGCAAGACCGGCCGGTTACTGGTGGTGCATGAGGCGTGTGGCAGCTTCGGGGTCGGGGCCGAAATTGTGGCGCGGGTGACCGAGCAGGCACTTCCCAGCCTCAAGGCGCCACCCAAACGGTTGACCGGGGTGGATGCAGCCGTTCCCTACTATCGCAACGAGGCGTATTACCTCATCACCGAGCAGGATATCGCCGATGCGGCTCATCAGCTGATGGAGAACCAGTGGCTATGAAATTTTTCAAATTACCGGATCTGGGTGAAGGGTTGGCCGAAGCCGAGATCGTCGAATGGAAGGTGAGTGCCGGTGATACCGTTGCGGTCGATCAGGTGCTCTTGTCGGTGGAAACGGCCAAGGCGCTGGTGGATGTGCCCTCTCCGGTGGCCGGGGTGATTGCCCGTCTCTGCGGCGCCGAGGGGGATATCCTCCATATCGGTGCGCCGCTGGTGGAGTTCGAGGGGGGCGAAGATGATGGCACCGTGGTGGGCAAGGTGAGCGCCCATCAGCAACATATCGAGGATCACTTCGTGGTGGGGGCCATTGCCCCGGGGGGATCGCTGGTGCAAGCCATGCCAGCCGTACGGTTATTGGCACAAAAACTGGGTCTGGATATCGACCGGATCAAGGGGAGTGGCAGCGGCGGCATGGTGACCGAGCTGGATGTGCAGCAGGCATTCGAGGCCCAGCAGAGCAGTGGCAACGAATTCCTCAAAGGGTCACGGCGGGCCATGGCCAAGGCGATGGAGCTCTCTCATCAGACTGTGGTGCCGGTCAGCATCACCGATGAGGTGGATTTGCGTCACTGGCGCCCTGATGAGGATGTGACGGTGCGCCTTATCAAGGCCATTGGCGTGGCGTGCCGCGCAGAGCCCTCGATGAACGCCTGGTTTGATGGCGACACCCTGTCACGGCGGCTGTTCAAAGAGGTTAATGTAGCCATCGCGGTGGATTCAAAGCATGGCCTCTATGTGCCGGTGATGGAGAACGTGGCCGAGCGGGAGGGGGCAGATATCCGGCAGGGGCTGGATCGGATGATCGCCGATGTGAAGGCGCGCGCCGTGCCGCGCGAGATGTTGCAGGGGGCGACCATTACGCTCACCAACTTCGGTGCTATCGCTGGCCGCTATGCCAGCCCCATCGTCACGCCGCCGCAGGTGGCCATCATAGGGGCAGGCAAATTGTTCGAAAAAGTGGTGTTCATCCATGGTGAAGCGCGTCCCGTCAGGGCATTGCCGCTGTCGATGACATTTGACCACAGAGCCTGTACTGGCGGGGAGGCGGCTCGTTTTCTCAGAGCGCTGGTCGAAGCGTTGGAAGCAGCCACCTTATAACGGTTTGTGCCCTGTCATTGGCAGGGCACAAATTTGTTTGCGTAATCTACAAAGCCACGTATAATCCAAACCAGCTTGAAAGGGCGATAGTTATGTCAATGAATACGATGTTTCACATCTTGTCCTGTTGTTCATAAGTTAATCCCGTTTTTTGAGCTTTACCCGCTGAAAAGCATAAGTAATTATTTTGAATACAGGTTTAAAAGATATGTCTAACATGATCACCGGTACCGTTAAGTTTTTCAACGAAACCAAAGGTTTTGGCTTCATCCAGCAAGAAAACGGCCCGGACGTTTTCGTTCACTTCAGCGCCATTCAAGGTAACGGTTTCCGTACCCTGGCTGAAGGTCAGCGCGTACAGTTCTCTGTGACCCAAGGTCAGAAAGGCCCGCAGGCTGAGAACGTAACCGCTCTGTAATTCTTACAGAATTTAAGAAAGCCGTGGTACCTCTGGTGCCACGGCTTTTTGTTTATATGGCTTTTGCTACTAATTCCTATGTGCTGAATCATGCTGCTATCGCTCCTGCTTGCTGCCACCTTGACTCCGACGTCCGATGCGCCGGTACCGATGCAATCCGCGATGGAAGCACAGATGATCTGCCAGCAATTTGTCCAGGTCCGGATGGGCACTGCACAGCAACCCGATGAGGTGAATGCGCGACTGGTGCCTGAAAGGGAGGGGGAGTGGCTGGTGGATGGCAAAGTAAAAGGACCCGAAGGTCCTTTGCTGTTTGCCTGTCATCTTCACCAAGGGGAGCGCTGGGAGCTACTCAACTTTTCGCTCTGGGCACCACAGCCGGTCAAAGCGGTTTGAGTGCGACCAGCAGATGTTGCAGGTGTTCAACCATGGTCATGCCAAACGGGGTGAGATAGCCGCCATCTTCTGCGCTGATGAGCCCCTGTTGATGCAGACGGGCTGCCGCCTGGCACAACTCTTCAGACATATCGCTGCGTAATTTAATCCCCAGGCTCATGTTGGCCGGATCAAAGCATGCCAGTATTTTCAAATCGTTCACGAATTCGTTAGAAACCTGGTCGATCCCAATCATGGATTTACTCCTTACGCTAAAGATGTATGCAAACTAGCATCCCCGGATCCACTTTAGTGGGCGCTGGCTCAAATTATTGACCTTTGACTGGATGCTGCGTTTCAAATGCTGTTTTTTTCGGCGTAATCAGATGGTTGGCTGACAGCTTCGCCAAGGGCCGAGCCGGATCAAACGTGGTAGGATAGGGCACTTCTTTATATCGGACGGTCTATTGGTGGCTGTTCGCCCTGTTCAAGGTATCGCTCATGGTCAAGATCACTCTGGTATCCCTGCTGCATTCACTTTGTACCCGCTTTCCGGTTTACCCCGCTGCTTCGTTGACCTCCCTGCTGGATGCCCATCAGGGCGAGGTGTGGTTACCTGCACGCAAGGGGGCCGACATTGCGCTGTTACGCAAGCATGCCAAGGAGGCTCATGAGCTGGCGTCACTCGATGCGGGCTGGTGTGATTTTGCCGCCAGCGACAGCGGTGATACACCCGAGCTGGATGCACTGGCCAACTACGACAGCGAGATGATGGATAACCTGCTGATGTACTGGCACTGCGCCGCCAAGATCAACAGCCCGATCACCGATAACCTGTTCGAGCTGCGTCGCGAAGTGGTGGATGAGGCCCACGGTGCCAAACTCGCTGCCGCCTGGGAGCAGCAACAACAGCTTCGCTTTGAACAGCTGATGGCGATGGCGGCCAATGGCCGGGATCTGCTCTGCTTTGTCGAGGTGGAGTCCGCCTACTGGCTGCGGCAAAAGCTGAGCGAGCAGCCTGATGTGGAGCTGATCACCCCTGCGTTGTAAAAGGGGCAATATGATGGCTGGCGGTCTCGTTATCGAGGAGGCTGCTCTATCCTTATTTGCGTCATTGTCCTCCCCATCCGGCGCCAAGGGGCTGCAAGCTGGACAAGCTGACGACAAGATGTGAACATGGCGCCCTTTATCGAGAGAGAGACTTGGCCAATGAGCTATGAACTGAGCGACACCGAGCGCAATGCCGCGCTGCAACTGAACGCTGATTACCGTTACGATCACTTCATCAGCAAGCTGGTCGAGCATGAAGAGCTGTTCGTCCTGACTGACGAGCATGGCGTCATGATGCTGACCACCGACGATGAAGATTGCATCCCGGTATGGCCGCACCCGGAGTACGCCAAGGCGTGGGCCGAAGGCGAGTGGGCCGATTGCAAGCCGCAGTCCATCACCCTCAAGGTGTGGCTGGAGCGCTGGGTTGACGGTATGGAGCAGGATGAGCTGTGTGTTGCCGTGTTCCCGACCCCGGATCAGGAAGGCATCGTACTGGAGCCGGCCGATGTGGCTGACGCCATTGCCGAGAAGCAGGCCAAGCGCGGCTGATCACCGAGCTATTCGCAACACCGGTTGCCAACAAAGACCCCGCTATCTGGCGGGGTCTTTGTTTTAGGTCTGTTTGCCAAACGAGTTGTGGCTATCAGGGCTGGCGATAGGTGGTGTCGATGATAGGCTCGGCCGGGAAAGTCTTGCCACTCTTGATGGCTGCCCTGGTCTCGGTTTTTAGCTCTTCATCGATCCACAGCAGACCGCCATAGCTGTAACCGCTGTTGTCGCCACCGAGGGGCCAGTAGAGCTGCTCGCTCTTGGGCGTTGCAGGTACTTTTGGCAGTTTTATCCAGCGCCAGGCCCCTTCCCGGGTATAGGGCACCTGATAGGCGGGGACGAAGCTCGCCAGCTCATAGAGCCGCTGCTGGATTTGCCGTGACAGGGCCGCCTTTTTGGCAAAGTCGAACTCCTTGTCATATTGCTCCACCAGCGCTGTGATGGCGTCGTCATCGATGTTCATGATGTTGTTGGTCTGGGGTTTGTTGGCGTTGACCTTGTGGAAGAACTCCCAATAGGCGGGATAGCGGCTGCCCGCCCAGGCCATCCAGGCGCTCTGGTGCTTTTTCTCCAGCATCGATTTGAAACCGGCCGATGCATCCATCAGGTTGAGCTCCAGATTAAGCCCCGCCTTCTTGGCCTCTTCCCGCAACAGCGTGAGCCGCTGGGCGTGCTCTGCGGTGGTGTAGGTGATGGCGAGGGTAAGTGACTGCCCCTTGTCGTTTTGCAAAATCCCCTGCGGCCCCACTTTGTTAAAGCCTGCCTTGGCAAAGTATTCCCGTGCCAGTTTGGGATCGAACGGACGGGCCTTGATCTCGCTGTTGGTAAACTCACCCTGACCTGAGCCATAACTGTTGAGTCGCTGGTAATCCCCCCGCAGCAGGGTGGTGAGCATCTTGTCGAGGTTGAGGGCATGCTGGACCCCGAGCCGCACATCGAGATTATTCAGCTGCGGATCGGCAGTGTTGAGATAGAGCCCCATTGGCGATTGCGGGGTCTGGTTGTAGAACCAGGTACGCGCGATATAACCCTTCTCGAACTCCGCGGTTTTGGTCTTGTCGTGCCACCAGTTGGGCATCACCAGCGGGAAGGTGTCGAGATCGCCGCGCAGGAAGTGCTGCCAGGCGATGTTCAGATCCCTGAGCACCTTGATCTCGATCCGCGCAGGATTGAAGCGATGCTGGAAGTAGCGCTCGTCATCCCCCCACCAGTTTTCAATCCGTTTGAAGGTGACCGATTTGCCCTTTTTCACCTGATCGATCTGATAGGGGCCGGTGACTGGCAACACCTTCCAGTTGTACTCCTTGACCCAGTTGGCGGTGAGCTTGATGGCGTGGCTCGGCTCCGGGCTGATGGGCAGTGATTCGAGCAGGTCCTGGCGGCTCTTTTCAGTGCCGCTGGTGATGGCCAGGGTGTGATCGTCAAACTTGGTGATGTCTGCTATCTGGGTGCTGTAGTAGTTGTTGTACCAGGGGTCGTTGATCTCCTTGCTGCGCATCATCTTGAGGGTAAATAGCCAGTCATCGGCGGTGACCGGCTGGCCGTCTGACCAGCGCGCCTTGGGATTGATGCGAAAATAGAGGGTCTTGTTGTCGGCGCCGAATGCCCACTCGTTTGCCAGCATCGGCATGGGGTTGCCGGTGACGGGATGAGTGCTCAGCAGTGGCAGGTTGGTTTCCCGCACGTAACCGGCAAAGCCGCCGTTGGAGTCGGGGCCATATTTGCGCAGGGTCAGGGGGAAGCTGGTCATAAAGGTGCGAAAGGTGCCGCCGCGTTTGGCGGCCGGATCGGCATACAGAGGATCCTGGTTGTTGCTCTCCCACCTCAAGTCGGCAGGCAGCGTGGCACTCCAGCCAAACGGGCTCCAGCACAGGGCCAGGGTGATGGCGGTGGCGCGAATGATAGGGGGGAGTCGGCGCTCCCCGGCGGTGATGGTCGATGGCATGTCCTTGCTCTCCTGAAGTCTGCTTCCTGCAGATCACACACTGGTGATGTCAGTCCCGATGGGGACTGGCTCATCATGAAAATTTTATCCTGTCAGGTCAATGAAATAGCGTGAATTAGCGGGTGGTCTAGGCCGCAACGCAGTGCAGGGTGATCCCCTTGGCCGCAATGGCTGCCCGCATGGGGGCGGGCAGGGCATCGTCGGTAACCAGCACGTTGATCTGGCCCGGCGCGCCAAGCTGGCTCGGGTGGATGGCGCCAAATTTGCTGCTGTCGGTGATCACCACATTGGTCATCCCCTTGGCCAGCACGCTGTTGACCACATCGGCCCTCATCATATCGCGGCCGGTGAAACCCATCTCGGGATGAAAGCCATCCACCCCTATAAAGGCCTTGGAGAAGTGCACCTGCTCGATGCAGAGGCGCGTGAGCGGCCCCACCACGCTCTCGCTCTGATGCTGGAACAGCCCGCCGAGCAGCACCACCTGAGCCGGGGTGTCTTTGAGCAGATGGGCGATATAGCTACTAATGGTGATGATGGTGACCCGTTTGTGCAGGGCCAGATGGCGCGCCAGCATAGCGTTGGCGCTGCCCCCTTCGATAAAGACCGTCTCGCCATCTTCCACCAGCTGGGCGGCCCGCTCGGCGAGGCGTTCCTTGAGCAAGTAATTGATGTTCATCCGGGCATCCGGGTCATCAGTCTCCAGCGCCATGGCCGAGCCGTGTACCCGTCTGAGCAGTCCCTGCTTCTCCAGCGCGGTGAGGTCGTTGCGCACCGTCACCTCAGACACGCCTGTGTGTCGGGAGAGTTCACTCACGCTCATCTTGCGAGCCTGATGGACCAGAGTGAGGATCAGTTGGTGGCGTGGATTCATGGTGCGCTCACATGCAAGGTGGTGGATAGCGGCAAGCCACCCGTGGGGTGGCTTGCCAATCATATAACGTCACAGGCGCCATGGGGTGCGCCCCGTCAGAGACTGTGCTCGGTGCGGGCGATGATATCATCTTGCGCATCCGGGGATAAGGCGGTGAAGAAGGCCGAATAGCCCGCCACCCGTACCACCAGATCCCGGTACTGATCCGGATTGGCTTTGGCCGCCAGCAGGGTCTCGCGCGAGACAATGTTGTACTGCACGTGCCACCCCTTGTGCACCTCGAAGAAGGTGCGCAGCAGGCTCATCAGCTTGGCCTTGTCCCGCTCGTTCTCAAGGCTCGCCGGACTCAGCTTCTGGTTGAGCAGCACCCCGCCGAGGATGGCCGCCGTGGGCAGCTTGCCGATGGAGTTGAACACCGCCGTCGGGCCGAGACGATCCGAACCTGAAGAGGGGCTGGCCCCTTCCGCCAGCGGGGTGCGGGCGTGGCGGCCATCCGGGGTGGCCATGGTGGCAGCACCGAACGGCACGTTGGCGGAGATGGAGGAGGTGCCCGCATAGTAGGTGCCACCGATGGGGCCGCGCCCGAAGCGGGTGTTGTGCAGTCCCTTGAGCTCGTCGATGTAGCTCTGGTAAGCCTGCACCAGCAGCAGGTCTACCTCGTCCAGATCGTTGCCATATTTGGGGGCGGCGTTGGTGAGGCGCTGGCGCAGCTGCTCCCCCGCCAGCCCGGCAAAGTCTTGCTCCAGTGCGGCAGCCAGCTCTTGCTGATCCACAATCCCCTGCTCGAACACCAGTTTCTTCAGTGCAGCCAGACTGTTGCCGAGGTTGGCAATGCCCACCTGCAGACCAGAGACCCAGTCATAGACGGCGCCTCCCTCCTTGATGGTCTTGCCGCGCTCTATGCAGTCATCCACCAGGGTGCTGCAGAGGATGTCATGGGCTTGAGCCTCCAGCACGCTGTCGACCACGCAGTCGATCTCGATGGATTTGCGGGTGAAGTAGCGCACTTGCTCATCCCAGCGGGCCATCACCTCGTCAAAGTTGCCAAAGCTCCCGTCTCGCAGCGACTGGGGCTGGGGCAGGAATACCTTGTCGGTGGTGGCATCGCGGCCGCCATCCAGCGCCGCCAGCAGGATGCGGGCGAAGTTGATAAAGCTCATGCCGGTGCAGCGGTAGCCCCACTTGCCGGGCACAGCAGTCTCGATGCAACCGATGGCGGCGTAGTGGTGGGCATCTTCCACACTCACCCCGAGCTTCATGAACTCGGGGATCACCACCTCGTCGTTGTTGAAGGCGGGCATGCCAAAGCCGCAGCGGATCACCTGAATGCAGGCGTCGAGGAAATCCTCACTCATCCCGGCATGGTAGCGCACCGAGAGGTTGGGCTGGGTGGATCGCAGCTGGCCGCAGGACTCCAGAATCGCGTAGGAGAGGCCATTGACCGCGTCATGGGCTGCACCATCCCGCCAGTTCTGGCCGCCGATGGTGACGTTCTGATAGAGCGGGCTGCCGGCGGAGGCCTTGGAGTGGGTGCCGGAGCGGATCTTGTTCACCTCCAGCAACTTGAGCCAGCACCCTTGCAGCAGTTCGATGGCGTGCGTCCGAGGCAGGGATTCCGACAATTCCACCTCGCGGCGATACCAGGGGTAGAGGTACTGATCCATCCGGCCAAACGACACCGAGTGACCGTTGGATTCGATCTGCAGGATGAGCTGGATGAAGTAGCAGAGCTGCAGCGCCTGCCAGAAGGTCTCGGGGGACTGGTGGGCGATGTGGGCGCAGTTGAGCGCGATGGTCTCAAGCTCGTTTCGGCGCTCGGGGCGAGATTCTTGTGCTGCCATGTCACGGGCAAGGGCAGCGTAGCGCCCGATGTGAGCGCTGACCGCATCCAGAGTGATGGCGACGGCGTGCAGGAACTGCTCGCGCTGCAGATCGGCCCAATCCGCCAAATCCAGCCGACTGCGGCGCTCGGCCACCTTGGCCTTGAAGCCATCGAGACCCAGCGTGAGCAGCTCCTCATAGTTGACCGCGAGGTGGGCATCCCCCGAGGTCATGTTGCCCTCGGCCTTGATGATGCCGCTCTCCAGCAGCGCTTTCTGCTCATCGGTAAAGAGGCCGAAGCAGCGATCCTGCACCGTCTGGCCGCGCCAGAAGGGGGTGAGGGCGTGGATGATCGCCTTGTCGGTTTCGCTGACGGCAAAACCGGCGCCGGGACGGTCTGCCAGCTCGTCGATCTCCTTCTCAATCCAGCTCACCGTGTATTCAGGAAACAGTGGCGCCGCCCGCACCTGACTGGCCTGATTGCCGACGATAAGCTCCTCGTGCTTGATCCAGATGGTGCGCGCCTTGAGGTGATGAGCCAGTGCAAGAGCGCGGCGCACCGGCAGCGGCCGGGCGAGATGAGCCTGATAGGCCTCGGTGTAGTGGCGGGCACGCTCGGTGCAGACCGGTGGCTGAACGATGTGGATCAGGCTCTCTTTGTGGGCGCGGATCCGCGGGCTGAGGGTATTGAGGTCGAGCTGGGTCATGATCTTATCCTCTGGTCACAGGGGTCAGCCCCTGACGTTGGGCGTATGCGTGGGCAAAGTGGAGTAAATCGGGGTCATCGAGCGGTGTCTCCGGCGCCTGATATGGCAGATCCAGCAGGGCATATTTGCCCACGCCTAAGGTGTGGTAGGGGAGGAAGTGGATCTCCTGCACCGTGCCGAGGCTGGCGGCTGTGTCGGTGATAGCTTCGATCGATGCGCGGTCGGCATTGAAGCCGGGAATGAGCGGCACCCGGATCTGCATCGGCACGCCGTGCTCGGCGAGGCGTTTGAGGTTCGCGATGGGCAGCTCCACCTTGCCGCGGGTCCAGTGGAAGAAACGTTCTTTATCCACGTGTTTGAGATCCGCCAGCACCAGGTCCAGTGAGGGGAGGCTTGGCTCAATCTGGTGCCATGGCACATGGAGGCAGCTCTCAACCGCTGTGTGCAGCCCTTCGGCATTGCAGCGGGCCAGCAGATTGGCAGCAAATTCGGGCTGCATAAACGGCTCGCCGCCGGAGAGGGTGATGCCACCGCCGCTGCGCTCGAAGAAGGGACGATCCCGCAAGATGGTGTCCATCAGGGTGTCCAGCGTTTCATCGCGGCCGCACACCTGCAGCGCTTCGCTCGGACAGAGGCCGCGCAGCCGTTCCATATCGCCGGCCTTGAGGGCAGAACGGCTGAGCTGGATGCCCTCGCTGTCACGCAAGATTGCCGGACAAGCCTGGCTGCAGAGCTGGCATCCCTCGATGCACTGGCGCCGGTCGAGTAGTATGTCCGGCTTGGGAGAGCGGCTTTCCGGGTTTTGACACCACAGGCAAGCTAGCGAGCACCCCTTGAGAAACACCAGGGTGCGAATGCCGGGGCCGTCGTGAGTTGAATATCGTTGCAGGTCGAAAATCATACCGCCTCCTTTTGTATTTGCATTCTATTTGCTTTCATTCGAAGGTTGATTTGATTTCAATCAAGCTATTTGCAGATGTTTTATCGCTAGAATGGCGACATATTGAACATCCCGTTAAGGAGTTAGAGATGGAGCTGTATCTCGATACCGCCGATGTGGCGGCAGTGCGTCGCTGGTCACGGATCCTGCCGTTGGCCGGTGTCACCACCAATCCTTCCATTACTGCCGCCGGGGGATTGCCGCTCTGTGAGCTGCTGCCCGCCCTGCGCGACGTGCTGGGCCCCAAGGCGCGCCTGTTTGCCCAGGTGATGGCCAAAACCGAAACCGAGATGGTGCGCGAGGCGTTCGCCCTGCGTGAGCTGGACCCGGATCTGGTGATCAAAATCCCGGTGTGTGCAGAGGGGCTGGCGGCCATCAAGAGCCTGACCGCCAACGGTGTGCCGACTCTGGGCACCGCTGTCTATACCCCGCTGCAGGGCTGGCTGGCTGCGGTGGCGGGGGCGGAATATGTCGCACCTTATGTCAACCGGCTGGATGCCCAGGGGGGCGATGGCATCGCCACCGTGCAGGAGCTGCAACAGCTGCTTGAGCTGCACGCCCCGAACAGCAAGGTGCTGGCGGCGTCATTTCGCACTCCCCGTCAGGCGCTCGACTGCCTGCTGGCGGGTTGCCAATCGATCACCTTGCCGCTCGACGTGGCCGAGCAGTTGCTGAACGTACCGGCAGTGGATGCGGCATTGGCGAAGTTTGATCAGGATTGGCAGCGCGCTTTCGGTCGCTGATCCCGGTGGCAAGCTGCTTGCAATGATTGAGGGGGAGGGTGAAGAAGCGCGGGTGATGGGGATTGACCGACTAGACTGGAAAGAGGTGGCTACATTCGCTGGCCGCCCTGCAGTCTACCGGAGGTATCCCATGAGCGACCATCTGCTGCTCCCCCATGGTGAAGATTTGCGTCGGGCGGTGCTTTGGCTCAGCGAGCATCACCAGCACGATCTCGCCGCCATTGAAGAGGCCAGCCTGCGTTTTGATCTCTCGCCGCTGGATGAGGAGTTTCTGATCCGGCACTGGCTCGACAGCCAGCGCCAATCATGAAGATCCGAGGTGAGAGATTTAGAAGAAGTTGGCGAGGTTGATGCCAAACTCTTTGGGGTCGACCGTGTTTTCGATGCTCTCCTGCACCCCTGACTTGGCCAGATCCAGCCACTGTACCTCGAGGTAGTGACGCTGGGTAGCGTGATAGATCACCTTGACCACCGGCTTGAGCGGCTGCTGCTCGTTGCGCTGCATCACGATAGCCAGGCGCTGGTTTGAGAGCTGTACCAGAGTGCCCACCGGATAGACCCCCATGCACTTGATGAACTTGGTGACCAGTTCGGCATCAAAGTGCTGATTGATCCCCTTGAGCAGAATGCGGAAGGCCTGGGTCGGCTGCATACCTGCTTTGTAGACCCGATCCGCGGTGATGGCATCATAGACATCGACGATGCCACTCATCCGGGTATAGAGGGAGAGCTGCTCCCCCTTCAGTCGCTGCGGGTAGCCGGAGCCATCGAGCCGCTCGTGGTGGTTGGCGGCCACCTCCAGCATGGTGGGGGTAATGCCAGGGGTATTGCTGAGGATCTCGTAACTGTGCACCACATGCTGACGCATGATAGCGAACTCCTCATCGGTCAGCTTGCCCGGTTTGTGGAGCACCTCGTCCGGGGTCATGATCTTGCCCACATCGTGCAGCAGGCCACCCAGGGTCAGCTCCTTGAGCACGCTGCGCTCCAGTCCCAGATAGCGGCCGAAGTTGGCCAGCAGAATGGCCACGTTCATGGAGTGCTCCATCAGGTAAGCATCCTTGGCGCGAATACGAGCCAGACAGAGCATGGCATCGCCGTGGGTGAACATGGTGTCCACCATCTCTTCGGCGACTTCGGCCAGCGGGGTGATGTCGATGGGTTCACCCGCTTTGAGGTGGCGAATGAACTTGCCTTGCAGTTCGCGCGCTTCCTGATAGAGGCGGCGGATTTTAAGCTCCCGCCCTTCACCGTTGGCACTGGCCCGGCGTCCCACCTGGGCGCTGTTGGCATTGAGATCGGGGGAGGTAACGGCGTCACTCTCGGCACTGCCCAGCTTGCTGCGGGCCAGATCGATGCGTACCGTGAGCACCCCCTGACGCACCAGATTGGCAATTTGCGCCACGCTGGTCACCAAGCCCATCTGGGCGATCTCCATCCCACCTGTCTGGCTGGCGATAGCAATGACATACATGCCGGGTTTCAGCTGGTTGACGGGAATGACGGGATAGGATGCTTGGGACTTCATGAGGGCTTCCTGACTCTTATTATTATGAGTATCGTTCGGATGGGTCACACCGGAGAAGTGTAACATCGGATGACCAGTTCGTCATAATTGGCAACCCCTTAACAGTGGCGTTGTCGCCCCCGCCCGATATAATGACGCCCCTTTACTTGTTGGACTCCGAGGTTGTGAATGCGGCTTGATAAATTTCTGTGCGATTGTTCCGATTTGACCCGTTCGCTGGCAGGCAAACTGATCCGTCAGGGTGAGGTCATGGTGGATGGCATTGTGGTCAAGCAGCCCGCCTTTCATATCAATGAGCAGAGCCAGATCGAGTTTGACGGCGTGCTGCTGACGCTGGAGCAGCGCAACCGCTATTTCATGCTGCACAAGCCGGAAGGTTACGTCTGCTCCAACGAGGATCCGGATCACCCGACTGTCTTCTTCCTGATGGATGAGCCGGCGATGGGCAAGCTGCACGTAGTGGGTCGCCTCGACCTCGATACCACGGGTCTGGTGCTGGTGACCGACGACGGTCAGTGGTCCCACCGCATCACCTCGCCGCGCCACGAGTGTGCCAAGACCTATCACGTCTGGTTGGCCGATCCGGTGAGCCCGGATGCGATCGCGCTGTTCGCCGAAGGGGTCTACCTGCGTAACGAGACCGATAAAACCCGTCCTGCCCAGCTGGAAATTCTCGGCGAGTGCGAGGCCCGTCTGACCATCCACGAAGGCAAGTACCATCAGGTCAAGCGGATGTTTGCCTCCATCGGCAACAAGGTCGTTGGCTTGCATCGCGAGCGGGTGGGCGGTCTGACGCTGGATGAAGAGTTGGCTCCCGGTGAATACCGCGAGCTGACCGCTGAGGAGATTGCCCTGTTCTGATCAGGGATGGTGCCGGGTGTCAGTGAGTGCTGAAACCCAGTACTAGCGCGGTACCCAGGGTGGCAATCAGTGCCCCCGCCCAGGCGGCAACGGATGGCCGCTCCCCCGAGTGCCACCACAACAGCGGCAGCAGCAGTACCGGCGTGGTGGAGGATAGAATGGCCACCATGCCCACCTCGCCCTGCCGCAGTGCCATCAGGATCAGCGTCATGCCCAGCCCCATAGCCAGAAAACCGTTGGTGGCAATCATGGCGAGGATCTGGCGATTGACCGGTTTGAGCGGCATGGCCAGCGGCAAGTGCCCCAGCCGCAGGACGCAGTGGGCCAGCAGTGCACTGCCCATCCGGATACCCGATGCACTCACCGCATCCACCTCACCACTCATCATCACCGGCTTGGCGATGATGGCTCCCACGCTCTGACACAGTGCCGCCGTCAGGCCAAGGCCAATTCCCAGCGCCAGATTGCCACGGATCTGCTCCCACTCGTTGCTGCTACTGCGTCTGCCAAACAGGATCGCCAGCATCACGCCGGCAAAGACCAGCATGGCCCCCAGCAGTCGCCAGCCCGTCAGCTGTTCATTAAAGAGCCACAGCCCAAGCAGGGCGGAAAATAGCGCATGGCAGGAGAAGAGCAGGGCACTGCGTCTTGGCCCCAACCGGTTCATGCAGGCAAACAGTGCCGTATCGCCCACGAAGATGCCGACCAGCCCCGAGATGGCGAGCAGGGGCAGGGCGCTTGCGGTGAGGGTTTGCCAGCCACCGGTGAGCAGACTCATGGTGCCGAGCATCAGGCTCACCAGAAACATGCGCCAGCGGCTGTAGGCAAATGCGCCGAGATGACGGGCCGGTTTGACCGAAATTAGCGCTGCAATTGCCCATAAACTGGCCGACGCGAGGGCCAGCCACTCATAACCCATAAAAACTCCTGAAAAAATTAACCCGAAAGACTCCATCTCCCGGGCAAGCCCGATACAATACGGGGCGTTTTCGGGGATAACAAGAGCGGCATCAGGCATTCATCAGGCGCGCCGTCGGCCTTCCCCTCCTGCAGTGGTTTTATTCGAGGTTTTGTCATGAGGTATGGTTTCTTCCCCAAGCTGGCGCAACGCTGGCTCTCCCCGCTATTGCTTGCCGTGCTGGCAGGGCCCCTGGCCCATGCCACCACCGTTGAGCAGCAGCCTTTGCTTGCCGATCGGCAAACCCTGGTCAAGGGCAACGGTGCCGAGCCGGAGTCGCTGGATCCGGCGCTGGTGCGCTCCGGTTTTCCGGGGGAGGCGGTACTGGTCGATCTGTTTGAAGGGCTGGTCAGCGAAGATGGTCAGGGGCATATCGTTCCTGCTCAGGCACAGCGCTGGGAGGTGAGTGAAGATGGGCTGGAGTGGCGATTCTTCCTGCGCCCTCAACTGAAATGGTCCAATGGCGAGCCGCTGGTGGCCGCTGATTTCGTCTATGCATGGCGCCGTCTGCTCGATCCGGCCATCAACTCCCCTTCTGCCGGATTGCTGCTGGCGACGGGGATCAACAATGCGCAATCCATCTATGCCGGTGCGCTGGAGCTCGGCAATCTGGGCATTGAAGCGCAAAGCGATCAGATTTTGAAAATCACCCTGGAGCGGCCGGCTCCCTATTTCCTGCAGCTCATCAGTCAGCGCCCCTTTGTGCCGGTCAATCAGAAGGCGATAGCCAAGTTTGGCAAACAGTGGACCGAGCCTGGCAAGCTGGTGAGCAATGGTGCGTACCGGCTGGCAAGCTGGACGCCGAACGAGCGGATCGAAGCCGAGCGCAATATCCACTACTGGGATGACCTTCACACCCGTATCGGACGGGTCACCTATCTGCCTATCACTTCGCAACATGCCGAACGGCTGCGCTATGAGGCTGGTGAAATCCAGCTTACCAACAAGGTCTCCCTCGGCTATTACCAGAAGATGAAGCGCGAGTCTCCGGAGCGGCTCTGGGGCTTGCCGCTGTTTGGTACCTATCTCTATGCGTTCAATCTGAAGCGCCCCGAACTGCAGGATGTGCGAGTGCGTCAGGCGCTCTCCATGGCGGTTGATCGACAGCAGCTCATTGAATCGGTGAGCGGGCAGGATGAACAGGCGGCATGGTCGCTGTTGCCGGAGATGCCGGGTTACCCCCGGGTGATATTGCCTGTGGCGCTTGAAGATATGCCGACCCGCCAGGCCAAAGCGGCAGCGTTGTTGTCAGCGGCCGGGTATAACAGTGCCAATCCACTCAAGCTGAGCATTACCTACAACAGCGCAGAAACCCACAAGCAGATGGCGATGGCCATTGCTGCCATGTGGCAGAAGCTGGGGGTGCAGGTCACCCTCAACAGTCTGGAGTGGGGCGCCTATCAGGTGGCCAAGGATAGCGGTGATTTTCAGGTGGCCAGAAGCTTCCTGTTTGGCGATTACGTGGAGCCGTCAGCCATGCTGGGCAGCTTCCGTTGTCAGGATCTGCGCAACGAGAGCGGCTACTGCAATCCCGACTTTGATCTGCTGCTGGAGCAGGCGGCCAATACGCTGGACAGCGCGAGCCGGGTTGAACTCTACCGGCATGCCGAACAGTTGCTGCTTGAGGAGGCGCCGATCCTCCCCGTGTATCATTACAATCAGATGAGACTGGTCGATCCCGCGCTGCGAGGGCTGCCCAGCCAGAATTTGAAAGGGACGATTGCCACCAAGGATCTCTATTTCAGCCCGCAGTGAGGAGCATTTCATGAAACTTGCCATCATTTCCGACCTCCACGGCAGCATCATTGCGCTGGAGCGAGTGCTGACCCAACTTGAGCCCTGGCAGCCGGATCACTATCTGCTGCTCGGCGATCTGCTCAACCATGGCCCGCGCAATCCTCTGCCGGAGGGGTATAACCCGGCTGCGGTGGCCGATCGGCTCAACGAGTTGGCTCCGCAGATCATCGCGGTGCGGGGCAATTGTGATTCCGAAGTGGATCAGATGCTGTTGCGCTTTCCCATCACCGCCCCCTACAACCAGCTGCTGGTCGATGAGCGGCGCTGGTTTGTCAGCCACGGCCATCTTTATCGCCCGGACGAGGTACAACTGCCGGAGGGCAGTCTGTTCCTGAGCGGCCACACCCATGTGCCTGTGCTGGAGTGGCAGAGGGAGCGGGTATTGATGAACCCGGGGTCGATCTGTTTCCCGCGCGGCGAGTTGCCTGCCAGTTACGGGAGCTATGAGGACGGAGTACTGCGCGTCAATGCGTGTGAGGACGGGCGAGAGTTGTTGCGACTGGTGCTTTAAAACGGAGAGCAAAAATGCAAGGCCTGATAAGAGATGTCAGGCCTTGATACCGTAGGAGCGGGTGCCAGAGCGAGTGTTGCCCCTGGCGTCATAGGTCAGGCTGTTGCGATCGCGCAGCTGACTCAGAAAGGTTGCCAGACGACGGTTTGAGACGATGCTCAATTCAAGCAATCGACCGTTGATATCATTTTGTGCCTGGCAGGCATCCAGTTTTGCACGAAGCTGCGCCATCTGGTCGGGATAGGCTGCCAGCTGCAGTGCCAGTTCAGGCATCTCTGCCAGTGTCTTGTCCAGAGTTTCTATCGCAGCAAGCAACTGCTGTTTGCGCTCGGTCAGTGCGGGCAGGGCCAGTGCCTGATGCTGTTCGAGCAAGCTGAACTCCTCTTCCAGAATGCCTTGCATCTGGCTGAGGTAGTCATCTTGGGTGTGCAGTAACGAAGGTAAATCCATCATCCCAGAACTTTGTCCAGATTGGCCTCGAAACTGAACATCTTCTTGGCCACAGCGTCGCTGTTAACCTGATATTCGCCACTCGCGACGGCTTTTTTCAGCCGTTCGACCTTGCTCTCATTGCCGGTTGAGGCGGTATTGAGGTTTTGTTGCATCTTTTGCAATTGTTGCGCCTCACTGGTCAAGGAGACGGAGTCCAGCTTGACAGTAGCCGCTTTGTTTTCGGGCGATGAGGTGACTGACTTGCTGCCTGTCCCCTGGCTATTAGCGGTATTTTGCAACCGATTATTCGCCAAGTTGTTGATATTGTTGATGGCCATTTTAGTTACCTTCGTCTGCTTTAAGGTTTGCTTACCTGTTTATCGGTGCGGCAGATCAAAACTTTAGAAAAAAGTTGTCAAGGATCCGGATTTAAAAAGTGACCGATACGGCACCTACTGCACTGACTTTACCCTCAACGGTTTTGCCGGAGCGAATATTGACGAGTTTGATGATCTCTCCGAAGCTGCCATCTTGCAAGGCTCGGGCCATGGTTTTGATCTGGAAGTTGCTGTTTTCTGCCGTCAGGGTGACCTGATCCCCTTTGCACACTACACAAACCTGGCTCAAACGGATGGGTTGCCCGGGTTTTATCTCCCGCTTGCTGCGTACTCCGATAAGAGGGGTTGTGTCAGTCAGGTAGTCGCCGCGGATCAGGGTCTGATCCTGATAGGCCAACACCAGCTGGCTTTCACTCAGCAGGTCCCCCTTGGCGATGGGGTTGGTCACAGTGACATAGGGCTTTTGAATGCTGACCCGCACCGGGAGATAGACGTCCCAGGGTTTGTCTTCCTCACACTTAAGGTAAACTGTTGTATTACGGCGAATTTCCATTTTTGCTGGTAAGCTGATAGTGAGCAGATCTTCGCAGCGGGTCAGTGGGAGCCGTTCATCCAGCGTGGCAGAGGTGACCTCGGCTCTGGCATCCAACGGAATATCCAGCTGGCTGTAAACGAACTCTTGTGCCTTTTCTTGCAGGTAAGTAGTGACGTCCGAGGCGTAGCTGGAAGATATGCTGCCAAAAAAGAGGCTGATGAGTAAAAGTCGGTTAATCATTTTCGCTCGTTGGTCGATAAGTTGTTCACGCATATCACCATATTTAACTATGATTGCTTCAGAATCTGTTCGTTGTCACATCGATAGTCTGACGCAATCCATCACGCATGCATGATTAATGCCAAGCGTTTTTAGGGAGTGTTTATGGCCAGTATCCTGGACTCGGTCAACCAACGTACCCAGCTAGTGGGGCAAAACCGGCTGGAGTTGTTGTTGTTTCGTCTCAATGGACGTCAAAGATTTGGCATCAACGTATTCAAAGTGCGTGAAGTGTTGCAGTGTCCCCCCTTGACCGTGATGCCAAAATTGAACTCCTGCATTCGCGGAGTGGCTCATATTCGTGGCCAGACGATCTCGGTTATCGACCTCAGCATGGCGGTTGGCAAACGCCCGATTGATGATCTGAGCAAATGCTTCATTATCATCTCCGAGTACAACCGCTCTATTCAGGGTTTTCTGGTGCATTCGGTCGAGCGCATCATCAACATGAACTGGGAATCCATCCTGCCTCCGCCTAAAGGTGCGGGTCGCATCAACTACATGACTGCCGTGACTGAAGTCGACGGCGAGTTGGTCGAAATTCTTGATGTTGAGCGGATATTGAACGAAATTTCTCCGGTTGCAACGGATGTTAGTGAGGAGTTGGTTCAGGCCAGCGTCGACCACCCGACTTTGGGGCGTCCTGTTCTTGTTGCGGATGACTCCTCAGTGGCACGCAAACAGGTACAACGTGCGCTTGAGGCTATCGGTGTCGAGTGCGTGTTGGCAAAAGATGGCCGCGAAGCATTGAACATGCTGCTGGAAATGACCAAAAATGGTCCTATCAAGGATCAGGTTGCGCTGGTTATTTCGGATATCGAAATGCCGGAAATGGATGGCTATACCTTCACTGCCGAGATCCGGAATAATCCCAATCTCAAGGATTTGCATGTTATTCTGCATACCTCGCTCAGTGGAGTATTCAACCAGGCAATGGTGCAGAAAGTTGGTGCGAACAATTTTATCGCCAAGTTCCAGCCTGATGAATTGGCCAAGGCCGTACAAAACGCACTCTAATAAAGAAGAACAGCTGCATGAAGACACTTTCGGACGACTTATACAAACAGTTCAGCAACTTTCTGGCGGTACAGAGCGGAATTGTGCTGGGGGATAACAAACAGTATCTGGTGAAGAGCCGTCTTTCACCTTTGATGGCTCAGTTTGGCATCGAGAGTCTGTCTGATCTGGTTACCCGTGCAATGAGTGTGCGAGAGCGTGACCTGAAAATGGCCGTGGTGGATGCCATGACGACCAACGAGACCCTCTGGTTTCGTGATACCTATCCGTTTCAGCTTCTTACTGACAAGATTTTCCCCGAGTTGGGGAAAAGTGGCCGCCCCATCAAGATCTGGTCGGCTGCATCCTCGTCAGGTCAGGAGCCCTATTCCATTGCCATGACGGCACTGGAGCAGCAGATGAAAAAGCCGGGGACCTTGCCTGGTGGCGTGCAGATTGTCGGGACGGATATTTCGACGACCATGCTCAATCAGTGTAAGGAAGGCGTTTACGATAGCCTTGCTCTGGCGCGCGGTTTGTCACCGGAGCGCAAGAAGATGTTTTTTGAGCCCTACGGTGACAACAAGATGCGGGTCGCTGAGCGAGTCAGAAAATTGACCACCTTCCGGCCACTCAACTTGTTGGAGAGTTATAGTCTGCTCGGCAAGTTTGACATTATCTTTTGCCGTAACGTGCTCATCTATTTTGCGCCGGAAGTGAAGTCGAAGATCCTCAACCAGTTTGCTGCCAGTCTCAATCCCGGTGGATATCTGATGCTGGGCGCGTCGGAGTCACTGGCCGGGTTAACCGATCGGTTCGAGATGATCCGCTGCAATCCGGGGATTGTCTACAAGGTCAAATAGGCCTGATGGCCTTGATATTCGGGGTCTGCCGAATATTGCTAGTCCATGCAAAGAGGGAAGCTACGAGCTTCCCTCTTTCTTAATCTACAGCTCAGTCTTTCTATTTACCTACCATATCTCGCCACTGCAAAAGTGGTTGCAACCTTAAGGTGGCCAAATGATGCCGTCTGACTCAAGGCACGAGATGCTCCTGCCGTTTTCGGTCTGAAATGTGCTCATACCCAAACCATCGAACTGAGTGATTTGCTTATGGCACACCTCTTGCAGGCAAAATAAACCAAGCAGGAGGTGTGCTATGGCTCTTTCATTTGACAAGGCATTCGGTGTGCATCAACACACCATAAGCGTTCGCGCCAAGCGTGCTGAGGTGCTTTCCAGCAATATTGCCAACGCAGATACCCCGGGCTTCAAAGCCAGGGATATCAATTTTGCTCAGGCATTGCAGGAGGCCCAGTCGCATCAGGGGTTTGGTTTGGCAACGACCAGCGAAAAGCACTTTGCCTTGAATATGGACGCCCCGGGTACCGTGCAATATCGCAACCCGCTGCAACCGGATACCGGTGACGGCAATACAGTCGATGTGCAGCAGGAGCGCAGCGAATTTCTGCGCAATAGCCTCGAGTATCAAACCTCCCTTGAATTTATGAATAGCAAGATCAGTGGCCTGCTCAAGGCCCTGAAAGGAGAGCAGTGATGAGTTTGTTCAAGGTCTTTGACATAGCAGGCTCGGCTATGAGCGCACAGTCAGTGCGCCTCAACACGGTTGCCAGCAACATGGCCAACGCGGACAGCGTCAGCTCCAGTGTGGAAAATACTTACCACGCTAGGCGGCCAGTCTTTGCCGCCCAGCTCGATCAGGCGATGTCTGACAAGCAAGGCTCAGTTGGGGTTGAGGTGAAGGGGATTGTCGAGAGCAAAGCGCCACTGCTTAAAGAGTACAACCCCAACCACCCGATGGCGGACAAAGACGGTTTTATCTTCAAACCAAACGTCAATATGGTTGAAGAGATGGCCGACATGATCAACGCCTCGCGCAGCTACCAGACCAACGTACAGGTTGCAGATTCGGCCAAAAAGATGCTGCAGCAGACGCTCCAGCTTGGCAAGTCCTGATAGGAGGGATGCAGCATGGTCGATACAACCAACAGTGCTAACGGTATAAGCCGTACCACGACCCAGGCGACAGGCACCACCACGACGCCCAAGAAAGAGCTGGATCAGGCTTCCTTTCTAAAGCTGCTGACCATGCAGCTGTCGTATCAGGATCCTTTCAAGCCTGTTGATAACGCCCAGATGCTCTCCCAGATGGCATCCATGTCGACATCTGAGGGGATCAGCAGTTTGTCCACTCAGATGGGTAAGCTTAATGACCAGATGATCTCCAGTCAGGCGCTGCAAGCCTCCGCATTGGTGGGACAAAATGTGCTGTTGCAGAGCAATACCGGCTATCTGGATAAGGAGGGCTCTCTCCCCGGTGTTGTGGCTGTGGGAACGACGAATAAATATTCGAGCGTCAAGGTCACCATCGAAGATGAAAAAGGCCAGGTTATCAAGGAATTCTCTCTCGAAGGGGAGCAGCGAGGCAACGTTGAAGTTGCCTGGGATGGCACAGACAAAGATGGAAAGCGGGTCAAGTCAGGTAAATATGTGATTAAGGCAAGCGGTACTCTGGATGGCAAATCCGAAAGTATTGCTGCTTATGCTTACGGCAAGGTGGATAGTGTGGCGCTGGGCAATGCGAGCAATCCGACAATGCTTAACGTGAAAGGCTTGGGTAGCACGCTGTTGAGTAGCATCTTGCAAATTTCAGGAACTAATTCAAACCAGACGGTTACACCGTCAAAAACCACGTCGACAGCATCGATCTAAGGAGCTGGATATGTCATTTAACAATGCCTTGAGCGGTGTCAACGCGGCACAAAAAGACTTGAACGTCACCGCCAACAACATTGCCAACGTTAACACCATGGGCTTTAAAGAGTCCCGTGCCGAGTTTGCGGATGTCTACGCCAACTCCATTTTTGTCAATGCCAAGACCCAGGTCGGTAACGGTGTGGCGACAGGTGCGGTTGCTCAGCAGTTCCACCAAGGGGCGCTGCAATTTACCAATAACGCACTGGATCTGGCTATTCAGGGTAACGGCTTCTTTGTGACCTCTGACGGTCTGACCAATCTGGATCGCACCTACACCCGTGCCGGTGCCTTCAAGCTCAATGAAAACAGCTATATGGTCAACAATCAGGGCCATTATCTGCAAGGTTACGAAATCAACGCCGATGGCACGCCTAAGGCGGTAAGTATCAATGCGACCAAGCCGATTCAGATACCTGACAAGGCCGGTGAACCAATCAAGACAACTAAGATTGACGCCAGTTTCAACCTGCCATCGACAGCGGCGCCCCTGCCCGCAGGTAATGCGGTGGGTGATGCCTCTACTTTTGACCCCAAAGATTCGAAAACATATTCCTCTTCAACTTCTGTGGTGATTTATGACTCACTGGGTGAGCCGCATACCATCACGCAATATTTTGTCAAAGAGGCTGACCCGGCAGATCTGACCAAACCCGCCAATCCTACTGCTTGGCGTATGTACCTCTACCAAGGTGATAAGCCTATTGATATTGTCGGTGGTGTCACACCCACTATGGCGACTGGTTTGAGTCAGGCGCCTGCTGGCGCAAGAGTTACCTTCGGGGCTGATGGCAAGATGATTACCCCGACTACACCGGCGACCATCAAGACAGAGCAATTGGGAGCCGCGCCCCCGACAGGCGCTGGCATTATCACCAATGGTGCAGATCCCACTCAGCAGGTGGATATCAACTTCGGAACGGTGACCCAGTATGCTTCACCGTTTGAAGTCAACAAGTTGACTCAGGATGGCTCCACTGTCGGTCGTTTGACCAAGGTGGAGATCACTCCGGATGGCATCGTGTCCGCGACTTACAGTAACGCAACCACCATCAAGGTGGCCATGGTGGCAATGGCCAAGTTTGCCAACTCGCAAGGATTGACTCAGGTTGGCGATACCTCCTGGCGACAGTCTCTGCTCTCTGGCGATGCCTTGCCGGGGACGCCCAATTCGGGCACTTTCGGGACCATCAAATCATCGGCGCTGGAGCAGTCCAACGTGGATTTGACCTCGGAGCTGGTTGACCTGATCACTGCCCAGCGTAACTTCCAGGCCAACTCCCGTTCTCTGGAGGTCAACAGTTCGCTGCAGCAGACCATCCTGCAGATCCGTTAATTGTGCAATACATGATAATGAGAGGGGGCTTGGCCCCCTCTCTGTTTCTGTCGCATTCCCATCCTCCTTACCCCCATATTTCTGCTGTTGGCACTCTAATTGCATTTCTCCTGTCAGAGTCATCTGTTTGACGGAGAATTCCATGGATCACCTGCTTTATATCGCCATGTCCGGGGCCAAAGAGACCATGAACAGCCTGGCTGTTCGGGGCAACAACCTCGCCAATGCCAATACCACCGGCTTCAAGTCCGATTTTGAGCAGGCCAGAAGCATGCAGGCGTTCGGAGAGGGCTTGCCAAGCCGGGTGTTTGCCATGGCTGAGCGCCCGGGTCAGAACCTGCAGCATGGCATGCTGATGACCACCGGACGGGATCTGGACGTGGCGGTGGATGGTCCTGGCTGGATTGCCGTGCAGGATCCCAAGGGCGGTGAGGCCTATACCCGCATGGGGAATTTGCAGGTCAATGCGACCGGCAACTTGCAGACCTCGACCGGACTGAATGTGGTGGATGACGGTGGTCAGCCAATCGTGTTGCCGATGCCGATGGAGAAACTGGAGATCAATCGGGATGGCACCATCAGCGGTCGTCCTGAGGGGGCTGCCGCCAACTTGCCGGAAGATTTTCAGCGGATCAAGTTGGTCAACCCAGCCGCCGATGCTGTGGAGAAGGGGCAAGATGGTCTGTTTCGCCGCAAAGATGGCCAGAATGAACCCGCCTCTGCCAATGTCGGCCTGATTGCCGGCTCCCTTGAGGGGAGCAACGTCAATGTGGTGGATGAGATGACTAACCTGATCCGGCTGCAACGCCAGTTCGAAACTCAGGTCAAAATCATGAAGACGGCCGAAGAGAATGATGAAGCTCAAACCCAACTGCTGCGAATCAGCTAATCAAGGAGTTACCTATGAATCCCGCACTCTGGATCAGCAAGACCGGGTTGGATGCACAGCAGACCAATATTTCGGTCACTTCGAACAACCTGGCGAACGCCAGCACCGTGGGCTTCAAAAAGTCACGGGCCATCTTTGAAGATCTGCTGTATCAAAACATCAACCAGCCCGGTGGCCGCTCCTCTGCCGATACCGAGCTCCCCTCCGGCTTGATGCTGGGGGCGGGTGCCAAGGTGGTGGCGACCCAGAAAAACCACAGTCAGGGTAACGTACAAACCACTGACAACTCCCTCGATTTGATGATCAGTGGTCGTGGCTACTTTGAAATTCAGCTGCCGGATGGCAGTGCAGCCTATACCCGTAACGGTCAGTTCACCCTCAACGATGAAGGGACCATAGTGACCCCGGGTAATGGCTACCCACTGCAACCGGAAATCCAGATCCCGGAAAACGCCCAGAGCGTTACGGTGGGTGAAGATGGCCAGGTCTCGGTGCAGCTCAAGGGCGATGGCGCTTCTCAGGTCGTCGGTCAGATCAACATCTCCGACTTCGTCAATGCCAGCGGCTTGCAGCCGATGGGGGAGAACATGTTTGTCGAGACCCAATCCAGTGGTGCTGCCGCCCAGGGGACTGCCGGTGCCGATGGCTTGGGGGTGATCAAACAGGGGATGCTGGAGACTTCCAACGTCAACGTGACCGAAGAGCTGGTGAACCTCATTCAGGCTCAGCGGGTCTACGAGATGAACTCCAAGGTGCTCTCTGCCGTTGACGGCATGATGTCCTTCCTGATCCAGCGTACCTAATTAGGAGGTGCATGATGAAAGCCGTATGGATGCTGGGATTGCTGGTGCTGGGAGGGTGTAGCAGCACTCCCAATACGCCCAAGCCTGATGATCCCGAGTTTTCCCCCGTCTACGGGGAGTCGGAGCCGGTTTCGGTGCGGCCGACAGGGGCTATTTTCCAGCCGGATCAGGTCAATGGCATCTATTCGGATATCAAGGCGCACAAGGTAGGCGACATCATTACCATCGAGTTGTCGGAGTCGACCTCCGCCTCGAAAAAGGCCAATACCCAGAGTGGCAAGGACAATAAATTCAATCTGGATCCGGTCAAGCTGGGTGGCGTGCCAGTCACCGCCAGTCCATATGATCTTTCGGCTTCCATTGGTCAGAACAGCGCGTTCAAGGGGCAGGCCAAAGCGGACCAGAGCAACAGCCTGCAGGGCAATATTTCGGTCAGCGTGGCCAAGGTGCTGCCCAACGGCAATCTGGTGGTGCGCGGCGAGAAGTGGATCATGCTCAACAATGGCAATGAATATATCCGGATCACCGGCCTTATTCGCCCGGAGGATGTGACGTCTGACAACAGCGTTTCGTCCCAGAAAGTGGCCAATGCCCGCATTTACTACGGTGGTACCGGCGATCTGGCCAATAGCCAGGAGCAAGGGTGGCTTACCAGCTTTTTCAATGGTCCCTGGTGGCCGCTCTAGGAGATGTTATGAAGTCACTCCGTCTTGTCACTCTGCTTTGCTGTCTGCTGCCCTTGGGTGTGGCCAATGCGGCCCGGATCAAGGACATCAGCTCGGTTGAAGGGGTGCGTAACAACCAGCTGATTGGTTACGGTCTGGTGGTGGGGTTGCCCGGTACTGGCGAGAAGAACAACGCCTTCACCGAGCAGACCTTCCGTACCATGCTCAACAACTTTGGCATCAAGGTGCCGGACAACATCAAGCCCAAGATCAAGGATGTGGCGCCGGTGGCGATCCATGCCGACCTGCCCCCCTTCTCCAAGCCGGGCCAGACCATCGACGTGACGGTCTCTGCCATTGGCGAGGCCAAGAGCCTGCGGGGCGGCACTCTGCTGCAGAGCTTCCTGAAAGGGCTCGATGGGCGGGTCTATGCAGTCGCGCAGGGCAGTCTGGTGGTTGGTGGTCTGGGGGCCGAGGGGGCTGATGGTTCCAAGGTAGTGATCAATACCCCGACCGTCGGGCGGATTGCCAACGGTGCGACCGTGGAGCGGGAGGTGCCCAACTCCTTCAGTCAGGGTGACACCATCACTTTCAACCTTAACCGACCCGACTTTACTACGGCGCGCCGTCTGGCCGATGTGGTCAACGATCTGGTGGGGCCCAATACCGCTCAGGCGCTCGATGCCACCTCGGTCAAGGTCTATGCCCCGCGGGATCCGGGTCAGCGCGTCTCCTATCTCGCCACCATCGAGAACCTGGAGGTGGATCCGGCCAATGAGGCGGCCAAGATCATCGTCAACTCCCGCACCGGCACCATAGTGATCGGCAGTCAGGTCAAGCTCAAACCGGCGGCCATCAGCCACGGCGGGTTGACGGTGACCATCGCCGAAAACCAGCAGGTCTCCCAGCCCAACCCGCTGGCGGGAGGAGAGACGACGGTGACCAACAACTCGACCATCAATGTCCAGCAGGAGCCGGGGCGAATGTTCAAGTTTGATACCGGTGCGACCCTGGACGATCTGGTCCGGGCGGTCAATCAGGTCGGGGTCGCCCCCGGTGATTTGATGGCCATCCTTGAGGCGCTGCAGCAGGCAGGCGCCATCGAGGGGCAACTGGTCATATTGTAACAAGCGGCAAGTGGTTGCCACGGGTGGCAATGAGGTAAGCAAAATGGCGGAGTTTGACAGCAACAGCGGCATGAATCTCGGGATGGTACAGGACATCAAGAACCTGGACCGTCTGCGCCAGATGAGCCAAAGCAAAGAGGGACAGGCCGAAGCGCTCAAGAGTGCGTCACGCCAGTTCGAGTCAATCTTTACCCAGATGCTGTTTCAGAGCATGCGTCAGGCCAACGGGGTGTTGACTCAGGACAACCCGATGAACAGCAGCTATACCCAGTTCTATGAAGGGATGCTGGATGAGCAGCGAGTTGCCGACATGTCCAGCAAGGGGGGGCTGGGATTGGCTGACATGGTGGCCAAGCAGCTCTCTCCCGAGACCTTTACCCATCAGGATGGACGGGTGCTCAAGATGCCGCAGCGCACCGAACGGACCTACAAACCCTATCAGCCACCCACGGCGGCTGCCGATGATTTGATCGCGGCATCAAAAGTTGGCAAAGATTTTGCTGAAAAAGAGATGACCGAGGGGGTCAAGGAGAGCCACGCACTCACTATGCCCCGTCGACCGCACCGCAGCATTCCGCCCATGGGACGCATGGCCAGCGAAGAGGGCAGTGCCACCGGTAGTGGGGGCAAAGAGTTCGATACACCGGAAGAGTTTGTTAATCGCCTGATGCCGCTGGCCAAGAAAGCGGCCGACAAGCTGGGGTTAAGCCCGGCGGTACTGGTCGCTCAGGCGGCACTGGAGAGCGGTTGGGGCAAGCGGGTGATCAAGGATGGCGAGGGGCAGGTGACCCATAACCTGTTTGGCATCAAGGCCGATCCGCGCTGGGAAGGGCCCAAGGCGGTGGTCAGCACGCTCGAGTATGAGCAAGGCGTCGCCTCCCGCCAGAAAGCGGCATTTCGCTCCTATGAGTCGTTTGAAGAGAGCTTCAACGACTATGTGGACTTCCTCACTTCCGGCTCTCGCTACAAGGGAGCCCTGGCGAAGGTGGATAGTCCCGATCGCTACTTTGAGGCGCTGCAACAGGCGGGTTATGCCACCGACCCGCACTACGCCAGAAAATTGAAACAGGTATTGCGCAGTGACGCCATTGCCCAATACAACGAGATGGAGCTGTAACGTATGGCAAGCGACCTGCTTGGGATTGGTTCATCGGGCGTGCTGGCACAGCAACGCCTGCTGCAGACCACCAGTAACAACATAGTGAACGTCAATAGCCAGGGCTATGTGCGTGAGCGTACGCTGGTGTATACCAATACCATCGGTCTGGGGACCGGTGACATCAAGACCCAGCGGGTAATCAACGACTATATGCAGGGGGAGGTGCGCCGTGATACCTCCGCCTATCATGCCTCCCTGACCCATTATGAACAGCTGGCTGGCGTTGACAGCTTGCTTGGGGATACCAGCAACAGCGTGGGGGCGGCCATCACCTCCTACTTCAAGTCATTTCACTCAGCCAATGAATCGCCTGCCGAGATCGGTGGGCGCAAGGTGGTGATGACGGAGTTGAGTGGCATGGTCAACCGTTTTCATACCCTCTCGGCGCAGCTCGACAAGCAGAGCGATACCCTCAACACCCGCATTGAAGATGAAACCAAGCAGGTCAACAGCCTGCTCACCAGCATCAATGATCTTAATCAGGCCATCATCCGCACCCAGGGGTCACCCGAAGAGAACCTGATGCTGTTTGATCAACGGGATGAGGCGATCCGCCAGCTGTCGGAGAAGATGGATATTCGCACCGTAGCCCAACCCAACGGCAGCATGCTGGTCAATATGAGCACCGGCCATTCGCTGATCCTCGATGGGGGCGTCGCCCAGTTCAAGGTGATTGCAGGAGATCCTGACTCCCGGGATCAGGAGCTGCAACTGACTTTGGGGGATAATCAGGCAACCATCGACCACGATACGTTTGGTGGCGCCATGGGGGGGCTGTTCAAGGCCCGCACCGACCTTGAGCCGACCAAGCGCGAACTGGGGCAGCTGGCCGTGGCGATGGCCGATGCGATGAACCAGCAGAACCGCCTCGGGATGGATCTGGATAACGAGATTGGCGGCGATATTTTCACCCTGCCTACCAGCAAGGGCTTACCCTACGGCAATAACACGGGGACGGTCGGGGCGAATGTCAGCTTCGTGCCGGGCAAGGGGACATCAGTGACCCCGTTTGATTACGAAGTGCAATTTAGCAGCGCTACCGGTTATGAGGTGTTCTCGCTCGACAAGTCTGGCAATCGTACCTCTGTGAGCACGGGGACCATGCCGCCAGCGACCTTTGAGCTGCCCGGACACGGGATCTCGATCGATCTCACCGGTACGCCGGCTGCGGGTGACAAACTGTTGCTGCAAGCCACCAAAAGTGCGGCCGCCGGTCTGGGTCAGCTGATCACCCGACCGGAAGATTTGGCCCTGGCCTCTCCGCTTAAAGCGGAAAAGACCACTAATAATGGCGGCGGGGCAGATATCAAACTGGGTGGCGTATTCAATACAGGTGCAGGGTCAGGTTTTGGTACCAATAGTCTGAGCCCGACAGCGCCCCAGGTGGTCAAAATTGATGGCAGTGGTAACTATCAGGTGTTTCAAGCCGATGGTACTACCTTGATTGGCACTGCCCCTGCGAGCAGCAAAGGGCAAAACCTGATGTCTGCGATCGTCAACCCTTTTCCCGCCGGAGCCGCAGTCTATGCCAACCCGAAACAGGCCCCCGGCTACGAGTTCAGCATCACCGGCACGGTGGATGCCGGTGACAGCTTCAAGCTCAGTTACAACAGCAATGGCTTTGCCGATAACAGCAATGGCCTGGTTCTGGCCGAGCTGCAAAACAAGGATCTGGTGCGCAAGAGCACCAATGGTGGGACGACCAACGACAAGATGACCTTCAATCAGGCCTATTCCGGGTTGGTGATGGAAGTGGGTAACAATACCAGTCAGGCAAAAACGCTGCTCAAGGCCAATGAGTCCAAGCTTATCCAGAGCACCGGCATCTTTGAAAGCGTGTCTGGGGTCAATCTGGAGGAGGAGGCGGCCAATCTGATCCGCTTCCAGCAATCCTATGCGGCATCGGCGCAAATCGTCAGCACGGCCAAAACCATTTTCGATACACTGCTCTCTTCCGTGAGGTAACGTCATGCGCATCACCACCAACATGATCTACGACCGGAATTTATATTCCCTCAACAGTGCCAACGAGCGGTTGAATACTGCCTATCAACAACTGCAAACCGGCAATAAATTTCAGACAGCTGGAGAAGATCCCGCAGGGATGAGTCAGAAGATGGCTCTGACCAAGGAGATTGACCTGTTCAAGCAGTACAGTGTCAATGGCAGCTTGCTGGAAAACAGCCTGGGGCATGAAGAGACAGTATTGGATTCTCTTAATACGGCGATGCTCAGTGCCCAGACCCTGATCCAGAAGTCAAATAATGGCGCTATCAGCATGGATGATCGCAAGGCCATCGCCAGCGAGCTTGAAGGGTTGCAGCAGCAGATGTTCGACCTGATGAATAGCAAAAACTCATCGGGTGAATTTATATTTGGTGGCAATCAGAGCAAGACCCAGCCATATATAAAAGACGTCAACGGAAAATATATTTATCAGGGTGATCCAGGTCAGCGAAATATTCAGGTCTCACCCACAGTACAAATCGCTGCCAATGATTCTGGGCAGGATCTGTTTGAAATCGTGGCGACCAGAAGAACCGCCAGTGCAACCACCGCAAATATCAAGGTCGGGATAGGCGATCAGGGTAACTTTGATAATTTCTATAAGTCCAATTATAACTCGGCACTGCCCAGCAACACTTATACCGTATCAACCACCATAGGTCCGCCTGATACCTATGATATCAAGGATGCCGGTGGCAATACGTTGCAAACGGGTAACTACACTGCTGGCACCAAGATCCCCTTTAATGGTCTGGAGTTGACCCTTGATTTGCCTGCAGGTGGTGCGGCTCAGCAGTTTGATCTTAATCCACCGAAGAATGACAACATATTGAATGGTATGTCGGACTTTATTACGGCTCTGCGAGATCCGGCTATTTCTGCCGAGACCTTCGAGCAGAAAATAGCCGATGCCACCGTTCATATGAAAAATGCCCGCCTGAATATCGATCATGGGTTGGGTGAGTTGGGCGGCCGGATGAACAGTCTGGAACAGGCTATGGGCTCCAATGAGGGATTGAGTACCCTCAACGCCGAGGCGAGAGCCAAGGTGTCGGAAGCGGATCTCTATGAAGTGATTTCCGCGCTGTCAAAAGAGGATGCGGCATTGAGTGCCTCGCAACTCTCTTTCAGCAAAATAAGCCGTCTGACACTGTTTGACTATATTCGCTAATTAGAGAGGGGCCCTTTGGGGCCTTTTCTTTTGTCCAGACTATGAAAATTGGTTCCGTGTCATCTCCTGCCAATTGTAACAAGCTGTTGCCGTTGCCAATTTAATGGTGGTTGCGGGGTTGACCTCCCAGTGGGATTGGATAATCATGCCGCCCGCACAACAGAGGGTTGTGCGAATTATTTGCAGCATCTCGTTAGGCGAGGCTCCTGTATAAACACAGGCCACTGATCTCACGACGTCCAGAGACGCCCAAGATCAGGACAGTTTTCATCGGATTAAGGTGTAAACCCAAGTGGCTTCCGGCATGCCGGATACGTTATACAGTGCTAAAGCTGGTACGTGGGGATGATGACACGCCGAACGGCGTCATTTCCTGCCTATTACTCGTCAATCAAATTGCTGTTTTCTTGTCGTTGCCTCCGGCTATTTCTGGAGGCATTCAGGCTCGCCTGAAATCACATGAGGATATCTGTGATGAAGAAAACACATACCATTCTTAACCGTCACCAACTGCTCGATCTGGCCGCCCTGCAGGGTTGGCTGGAACATAATCTGGATCCGGTTCAGCGCGCCGATCAACTGCTGACCCTGCGTCCGGAAGAGCTCAACTGCATCTTTGATACCCTACCAATCCCGCAAGGGGCCGAACTGCTTGGTTCACTCTCGGCCGAGAGTGCCGGGCGACTGTTGCAACGGTTGCATGGCAGCATCGTCAGCGTGTTGCAGGAGGCCATTCCCCGCCGTGATATGGTCGCCATCCTGCGCAAACTGGGTCGTCAGGATCGCACCATGTTGCTGGCTCGCTTCCCGACCCAGGCGCAGGCCATGTATTACTCCCTGCTGGATTGGCCCACCGAGTCAGTGGGTGCCAACATGCGCCACGAATATCTGGCGGTGCGGGAGGAGGACACGGTCGGTCACGCCAAACAGCTGATCCACGATGCCTGGGACAATGCCCAACTGTTTCGCCATATCTATGTGGTCAACGGGGATGGTCGTCTGCAAGGAAGCCTCTCCCTCAAGACCTTGCTGATCGCTGACCCGCTGGCCAACGTCGCGACCCTGATGGATCGGGAGACGGTGCGGATCAACGCCCGTGCGGATCAGGAGTTGGCAGCGCGCCTGCTGATCGACCGCGACCTGTCGGTATTGCCTGTCGAGGATCAGGGGCGACTGGTCGGTATTTTCCACGTCGATGATGCGGCGGATATTCTGGAGCTCGAATCTACCGAGGATGCCGAGATGCAAGGTGGCTCCTCGCCACTCGATACCCCTTACTTGCAGGCGACGCCCTGGCAGCTGTGGCGCAAACGGGTGGGCTGGCTGCTTATCCTGTTTGTGGCGGAAGCTTACACCGGCACCGTGTTGCGGGCATTCGAGGAGCAGCTGGAAGCGGCCATTGCGCTGGCCTTCTTTATTCCGCTCCTGATCGGTACTGGCGGTAACAGCGGCACCCAGATCACCACAACCATAGTACGTGCCATGGCGGTCGGGGAGGTGAGCCTGCGCAATCTCGGCACAGTGCTGAAAAAGGAGCTCTCCACCGGTCTGCTCATCTCGGGTGCCATTGCCATGGCAGCCTGGGTACGGGCATGGAGTCTCGGCGTCGGTCCCCAGATTGGCATGGTGGTGACCTTTACCATCATCGCCATCGTGCTCTGGAGTGCCACGGTCGCATCCATTATTCCCATGGTGCTGCGTCGTTTCCGCATCGATCCAGCGGTGGTCTCTGCGCCATTCATCGCGACACTGGTGGATGGCACCGGCCTTATCATCTACTTCGAGATGGCCAAGTGGTTGTTGCCCGAGTTGCAGTAACCGGGAGATTGAGATGCAAAAGGCAGCCAGTGGGCTGCCTTTTTCATTTATCTTTCCGGTTTAGCCGAGCTGGAACAACAGTGGCCAGCCCTGCTCCTGGCAATAACGATGCTCCTTCTCCAGATTCTGCATCAGGAGACGGTTCTCCTCGCACCAGTCGATCGGCAGGGTCACGACCAACTGATCCCCTTGTACCGCGACTTTCCACTCGGGCAGCAGGTTGTCCTGGCGCTTGTGGTGAGCGGCGACTGCGAGGCGCAGGATGCGGATGCAGCGCAGCACCGTCTGCATGTCGTGGTTGGGCAGGGGAGGCAGCTCGGAGAGCTTGAGCCCCTTGCGCTGAAAGCGTACCAGCGCTGCCAGCAGGGCCTGATCGTCCTGGTTGAAGCCGGGCAGGTCGGTGTGTTGCAGGATATAGGCTGAGTGGCGATGAATGCCGCTGTAGTTGATGGCAAGGCCAATTTCGTGAAGCCGGGCCGCCCAGCCGAGGATAGCTCGATAGGGCTCTATTTCCATCTGCCAGGGCTCTTGCAAGGCATCAAACAGGGTCAGCACGCTCTGCTCCACACGGGCTGCCTGTTTTTTGTCCATCCGGTAGTGGGTACCGAGCGCCTGTGCGGTACGCTCGCGAATATCGTGGTGCTGCAAGCGCTCCTCGAACTCATACAGCAATCCTTCGCGCAGGGCGCCATCGGAGTAGTCGAGCCGCTCGATGGGCAGCGAGGTAAACAGCCCGAGCAGGATGGCGACCGCAGCGGCAAACACCTCCTGACGCTCCTCGGTAAGCCCGACCAGTTTGAGGTTATCCACTCGCTTGCGCTCAATCATCAGCGCCTTGAGCCGCTCCAGCCCCTCCAGCGTGATGCTGCCATCGGTCAGCCCCTCACCTTGCAGCACATCGCGCACGGTGCGAATCGAACCTGAGCTGCCAAGGCAGCTCTGCCAGCCCAGCTTGCGGTACTGGTTGACGATGGGGGCGAGCTGGTGCTGCGCCTCCAGCACGGCATTGGTGAAGTGCTTGTCGCTCAGCTTGCCGCTGGCGAAGAAGCTCTGGGTAAAGCTGACGCAGCCCATCTTACGACTGGTGAGGGCCTTGTGTTCAAACCCTTCACCGATGATGAGTTCGGTGCTGCCGCCGCCGATATCGATCACCAGTACCTGACCCTCGATATGCTGGGTATGGGCAACCCCCTGATAGATGAGCCGTGCTTCTTCCTGCCCGCTTATGATCTCGATGGGGTGGTTGAGCACCTTGGCTGCTTCACTCACAAATTCGCGGGCGTTGCTGGCGCGGCGCAGGGTATAGGTACCTGCGATGCGGATCTGATCCGGCTTGATATTGGTGAGGCGCTCGGCAAACAGCGACAGGCAGGCGAGGCCGCGTTCCATCGCCTCCGGGCTCATCCGTTTCTGCTCATCCATCCCTTCCGCCAGCCGCACTCGCTCCTTGATGCGATCGACGATGCGAAAACGCCCTTCGCTCAGATGGGCGATCACCATATGAAAACTGTTGGAGCCGAGATCCACGGCGGCATAGAGACTATTGTCCATTGTTTGACTCGATACGTTTGAGATAGTCGTAAATCGCCACCTGAGAGCGGATCTTGCGGCGGTTGCCCCGCTTCACATATTCGTTCTGCTGGTCGGCATCAATGACCCGCGCCTTGCAGGTATCACTCAGTTGTAGTTCGAGAATGTCCATGATGCGCTGCTTGAGGCGCTCGTCATAAATGGGGGTGCCCACCTCGATCCGGCCGTCGATATTGCGGCTCATCCAGTCGGCGCTTGAGATATAGAGCTGGGGGTTGCCCTTGTTGTGGAACACCATCACCCGCGGATGCTCGAGGAAGCGGTCGATGATGCTGATCACCTTGATATTGTCACTGAGGCCCGGCACACCTGGACGCAGGGCGCACATGCCACGGATGATCATCTGGATCGGCACCCCGGCCTGCCCGGCGGCATAGAGCCGGTTGATGAGATCCTTGTCCACCAGATTGTTGATCTTGAGGATGATGCCGCTCGGCTGGCCCGCCTTGGCGTTGGAGAGCTCGTTGTCGATGAGACGATAGAGCTGACGGCGGCTGTTGATGGGGGAGACCAGCAGGTGGTTGAATTTGTAACGCTTATAGGGGTACTCGATGTATTCAAATACCCCTTCCACTTCGGCGGTGATATCCGGATTGCGGGTGAGCAGCGAGAAGTCGGTGTAGATCTTGGCGGTCTTCTCGTTGAAGTTGCCGGTACCGATATGGGCGTAGCGCACCGCCTCGCCATTTTCGTGGCGGGTGATGAGGCAGAGCTTGGAGTGGATCTTGAGGCTCGGCACCCCGAACACCACCTTGACCCCGGCATCGGTGAGAATATTGGCCCAGTCGATGTTGGCCGCTTCGTCGAAACGGGCGCGCAGCTCGACCACCACGGTCACCTTCTTGCCGTTGTTGGCGGCATCGATGAGGGAGTGGATGATCCGCGATTTTTTGGCCACCCGGTAGATATTGATGCGAATGGCGCTCACCGCCGGATCGAACGCCGCCTGGCGCACCAACTCGGTGAAGTGGTGGAACTTGTGATACGGGTAGTAGAGCAGGATATCCTGCTTGGTAATCGCATCGAAGGCGTTGACGAAGCCGTCAAAATCGCGGCAATCGAGGGCCGGCAGCTTGGGGTTTTCCAGATAGTCACGACCCACGTTGGGGAAGCCGATGAAATCCTTGAAGTTATGGTAACGCCCACCCGGCATGATGGCATCGTAGGAGCTGATCTGCAGCTTGAGCTTGAGGAAGCTAATCATGGCAGCGGGCATCTCCCGCTCGTAGACGAAGCGCACCGGCATGGCGGTGAGGCGCTGCTTCAAGCCGTCACTCATCTTGTCCACCAGGCTCAAGTCCAGCTGGTCGGAGAGATCGTATTCGGCATCCCGGGTCAGCTTCACCGCATAGGCGGCAATCTCGTCGTAGTCGAAGAAGCCCTTGAAGATCTCGTCGAGGCAGAAGCGGATGACGTTATCCAGAATGATGATCTGCTTCTTGCGGCGGGTCCCTTCCGGCGGCAGCTGGAAGAAGCGGGGCAGGTCGTCGGTCGGCACTTCCACCAGGGCGTACTGGATCACCTGACCGTTCTTCTTCATCTCGATGGCCAGATAGGTATACTCATCCTTGAGGAATTTGACCGGATTGACCTCCTTGTTGAGCAGGATCGGGATGATGTGACGCAGCACCTTCTCCTTGAAGAAGACCCGCAGCCACTTCTGAATGGCATCGGAGAGCTGATTCTCGTTGACCAGAAAGATGTTGTGGCGGGCCAGCGCAATCAACAGCTCTTTATAGGTGTTGTCGAACGCTTCACCGAGCGCCATCACTTTTTGCTGGATGGCGCGCAGCAGCACTTTCGCTTCATCGTCGCCACCATGTACTTCATTGATGAGGATGCGACGCTTGACGTCCGATACCCGTACCTTGAAGAACTCATCCTGGTTGGAGGAGAAGATCCCCAGAAAACGAACCCGCTCGATGAGGGGCACCGTCTTGTCCATTGCCTCTTGCAACACCCGTTCATTGAATGAGAGCCAGCTCAGCTCTTTCTCTTCATACTGCTTGTCGGTGCTCATCTTGTGCCTCTGTTTCAGGTCGCGTCTGCGCGGCAGTTATGGCGTTAATATATGACAAATAAATGACAGTATTGTTACTGCTCGCTGAACGCTTCGTCGATGTCGACCACCAGATCGTCGGAGAGGGATTCCAGTGCGGTGATCAGCGCATCCATCGCGAGCCCGTCGGGCAGGGCAACCAGCGCATGGGCATAGAAGAGCGGGGCGCCGGAGTGGGGAGCCGGTTCACAGCCAGTGGTGAGATCGGCCACGTTGATCTCGAGCTGGCGCAGGATGCTGGCTACTTCATGGACGATGCCGGGGCGGTCGTTGCCGGTCACCGTCATCATGACTTGATGGGCTGGCTCGGCGGTCGGTGTCCCTTCGGCAAAGCTGATGGTCAGACCCGGTAGCAGGGCCAGTGCTTCGCACAGGCTGCGATAGTGCTCATCGGGGACAGAGACATGGAGGATACCGGCAAACTGGCCCGCCAGTTCGCTCATGGCGCTGCCCAGCCAGTTGCCCTGCTCGCGGCTGATGACAGCTGCCAGACTTTCGACGATCCCGGGTTTGTCTGCACCGATCACGGTGACCACCAATTGCTTTTGCATCCTGCTCTCCTTGAAATGGGATTTCTTGCTCTATCCCTATTGTGCCTGCTGGGACTGGTCATATGAACCCCCGCCTGCTGACAAATAGATAAAAAGACGGGACTTTTCACTTTCTATACACGGGTCTGCTGCCTTGCTCCGTGGCGGCTGTGGTAAAGTAATTCCCCTTTCGTGTCGTGAACTGGATCGTGCTCTCATGAATACCCTTGTCCTATCGGGATTGTTGTTGCTGGCGCTGCTTGTGCTGGCGATCTTCTGGAGTAGAGGCAGACAGCAAAAGCGCCTGCCCTATGATATGCAGGAGACCCTGTTCAGTCCCGCCGAGCGATCCTTCCTCGGGGTGCTGGATCTGGCGGTGGGTGACAAGGCCCGGGTCCTTGCCAAGGTGCGGGTGGCCGATGTGCTGACGCCGCAGGCCGGGATCGGCAAAAGCAAATGGCAGCAGTACTTCAACAAGATCAGCGCCAAGCATTTCGACTATCTGCTTTGCCACCCCGCGGATCTCTCCTTTATCTGTGCCATCGAACTCGATGACAGCTCCCATCGTCACCAGAAGCGCAAGGCGCGGGATCTCTTTCTGAAAACCGCCTGCGACAGCGCCGGTCTGCCGTTGCTGCAGATCCCGGCAAGTGCCAGCTATCTGGTGGAAGAGCTGCGCGAACAGATCCTGCCGCTGCTGGTCAAAACCAGCGAACCATTGATCGACGATCTGCCGCACGGGGCGCGCCGTGAGCCGACGTTCAACCCTCTGCTGCTGGACGGCGTGGATGTCGGTGCCGGGATGCGTGGCCGCACTGCCCATGCCGAGGCCATCTCGCCTGCGTCGCTCCACGAGCCCGCCATTCAGGCCAAGGGGATGGTGGAGGCGCCACAGAGTGAGGGGGAGCTGGTCGATGGCTTGTTCGCCGATGTAGAGGATGATGAAGAGCACGAGGTGCACCACTGCCCTCGTTGTGATGCGCCGCTGGTGGAGCGGGAGGCGAAAAAAGGCCCCCACGCCGGTCGACTCTTTCTGGCTTGCAGCCGTTTCCCCGAGTGTCGTTACGCGGCGCCGCACCACCATAATCGCCATTGAGTGCTCTTCACCGTGTCCCATGCTGCCCTCTGAAGAGGGCAGTTTTCTTTCCGCCATTGGCGGCGTTTGTTAACGGCGCCAATGCAGAAAATTCCTCGGCAAAATTTATCTAATCTCCCGTTTCTGTCGATACACTTAGCCTGAATACGACAATTTTTGACAATGTGTCGGAATTTTGGCACTTTGTGTGCCAGCAAAAAGACAGTCGGTAGCTGTTTTATCATTAAATAAAACAATAAGTTAGTTCAGGACATCGCGAGGAATGGATATGGTGGAGATGGGCGTGTTGATTGTTGATGCCGATGCGCAGCGGCGCCAACAGTTGGGAACCGTGCTCTCGTTTATGGGGATCCCGTGGCAGGAGGTGGCACAAAGCGATCTGGATGTGGCCATCGAATCCTCCGGTCCGCTGCAAGGGGTGCTGGTGGGTGAGCTGACCGACCGTCCCTTGTCAGAGCTGCTGGCTGCCTTCCCCCGTACCCCCTTCCTCTCGCTGGTTGAGGCCGATCTGCCCAACAGCAACTTTATCGGGGTCGCGCTCTCGCCTTTTACCTATGAATCCCTCACCCGTCATCTGCACTTCTGTCAGGCGTTCGTCTCCTTGCATCCCCGTCAGCAGACCCATGACAAGGGGCAGGCCCTGCTGCGCTTGCTGGTGGGTAAAGGGAAGGGGATCCAGGAGGTACGCCGCCTCATCAGCCAGGTGGCCGAGACCGATGCCAACGTGCTGATCCTTGGGGAGTCCGGCACTGGTAAAGAGGTGGTGGCTCGCGCCATCCACGAACTCTCTTCCCGCAGCAGTGGCCCCTTCGTGCCCATCAACTGCGGCGCTATTCCGGCCGAATTGCTGGAGAGCGAACTGTTTGGCCACGAGAAGGGGGCGTTTACCGGCGCCATCGCGGCTCGTCGCGGTCGCTTCGAGCTGGCGCAGGGGGGCACCCTGTTCCTCGACGAGATCGGCGATATGCCGATGCCGATGCAGGTCAAACTGCTGCGGGTGTTGCAGGAGCGGTTGTTCGACAGGGTTGGTGGCGGCAAGCCCATTCAGGCCGATGTGCGCATCATAGCGGCGACCCACCGGGATCTGGAGGCGATGATCCGCACTCAGGGTTTCCGCGAAGATCTCTACTACCGCCTCAACGTTTTCCCCATAGAGACGCCGCCGCTGCGGGATCGCATCGATGACATCCCGCTGCTGCTGCAGGAGCTGCTCAACCGCCATGCCGAGCAGCACCACGGCTTTATCCGGCTGACCCAGCGGGCGCTGGAGTCGCTGATGCAGTACCCCTGGCCCGGCAACGTGCGCGAGCTATCCAACCTGCTGGAGCGGCTGCTGATCCTCTACCCGCACCAGATCGTCGATGTAGCCGATCTGCCGAGCCGTTATCGCCTGCTGCCGAGCGAGCCGCGGGATGAGCGGCTAACCGAGATGGATGAGCGGGATGCGCTGGCGGCGGTGTTCCAGGATCCGCCCGAGCTGGATCACGCCCTCGCCTCGGCCCGCACCATGCAGTTGCCGGAGGAGGGGGTCAACCTCAAAGAGATGCTGGCCGACCTTGAAGTGGAGCTGATCCGTCAGGCGCTGGAGTCTCAGGATGGGGTGGTGGCCCGCGCCGCCGATCTGCTCGGCATGCGCCGTACCACTTTGGTGGAGAAGATGAAAAAGTACGGGATGAGCAAAGACGTCTGAGGGTCAAAGCCTTGACGCCAATGCGCAATTAGTTGTTTTAATTCATATAATTTAGTGGCATGGAAATTGAATAACCTGACCCAATAGCCAGTTTGAGGTCAGGTTTATGACAATCCAGCAGCAGGACATGCCACTCCAGTCCCACGAAGTGAGCCAGCTCTATGCCATCTTCAAGGCGCTCCCCACCGGGGTGTTGCTGCTTGACGGGGCAGGGGTGGTCACCCGCGCGAATCCGGCTGCCATCTCCTTGCTGGGGGAGCCGTTGGAAGGGGAGCTCTGGCGCCACATCATTGCCCGCTGCTTTGAGCCGCGGGAGGATGATGGTCACGAGATCTCCCTGCGCGACGGGCGCCGGGTGCAGCTCTCGACCCAACCGCTGCCGGATCAGCCCGGCCAGCTGGTCTTTATCAATGACCTGACCGAAACCCGTAAACTGCAAGACCGCATCAACCACATGAAGCGGCTGTCGGCGCTGGGCAATATGGCGGCCTCGCTTGCCCACCAGATCCGCACGCCGCTCTCCGCTGCCATGCTCTATGCCGCCAACCTGGCCAACCGCACCCTCAAGCCGGAATCTCGCACTCAGTTTCAGCAAAAGCTGATGGCCCGTTTGCAGGATCTGGAGAAGCAGATCAACGACATCCTGCTGTTCGCCCGCAATGGCGACAATCAGGTGGTCACCCCCATCTCGGTACAAGGGCTGCTGGCCGAAGTGCAGGCCGGAGCCGAGGCTTTTTGCCAGCAGCAGGGCTGCGAGCTGCACATGGAGGCGCCGGAGCCCGATCTCTGTCTGCTGGCCAACAGCAGTGCGCTGGCGGGGGCCATCAACAACCTGATTGCCAATGCCCAGCAGGCAGGGGCCACGTCACTCTTGGTCAGCGCGGTGCGCAGCGGTGCCCGGGTGGAGATGCGGGTCATCGATAATGGCAAGGGGATCCCTTCCCATCAGCTCGGTCAGGTATTCGAACCCTTCTTTACCACTCGCTCCCAGGGCACAGGTCTCGGTCTTGCGGTGGTGCAATCTGTAGTGCGTGCCCATCAGGGGGAGGTCGGTGTGGCCTCGGTTCCCGGTGAAGGCACCTGCTTTACTCTGTCGTTCCCCCTGCACCAGCAACCGGTGCAGCTTGGAGGTGTAGCATGACACAGGCCAGGATCCTGGTAGTTGAAGATGACAATGGCCTGCGCGAAGCGCTGGTGGATACCCTGTTGCTCGGCGGTTATGAGTGCCGTGAAGCGGACAGCGGCGAGCGGGCTCTGCTGGCCCTCTCCCGTCAGCCGTTTGACATGGTGATCTCCGATATCCAGATGGGGGGGATGGACGGTCTCACCTTGCTGGCCACCATCCGCCAGCAATATCCGCAGATCCCTGTGCTGCTGATGACCGCCTACGCCAACATCGACGGCGCGGTGCGCGCCATGCGTGAAGGGGCCATCGACTATCTGGCCAAGCCATTTTCGCCGGAGGTGCTGCTCAATCAGGTCAGCCGCTATGTGCCCGCCCAAAAGGTGGAGAAGCGCGCCGTGGTCTACGGGGATCCCAAAACTGCCGAGCTGTTCCAGCTGGCGACCCGGGTGGCCAGAAGTGAAGCGACCGTGATGGTGACCGGCCCGAGCGGAACGGGTAAAGAGGTGCTGGCCCGTTACATTCACGACAATTCCAGCCGCGCCGAGCAGCCTTTCGTCGCCATCAACTGCGCCGCCATTCCGGAAAACATGTTGGAGGCGACCCTGTTTGGCTACGAGAAGGGGGCTTTCACCGGTGCGGTGCAGGGGTGCCCGGGCAAGTTCGAGCAGGCGCAGGGGGGCACCCTGCTGCTCGACGAGATCACCGAGATGGATCAGGGGCTGCAAGCCAAATTGCTGCGGGTGTTGCAGGAGAAAGAGGTGGAGCGGCTCGGCAGTCGCAAGATGATCCCGCTGGATGTGCGGGTCATCGCCACCAGCAACCGGGATTTGAAAAAAGCGGTGCAGGATGGCCTGTTTCGCGAAGATCTCTACTATCGCCTCAATGTCTTCCCGCTGCGCTGGTCTGCCCTGTGCGAGCGGCCCGGCGACATTCTGCCGCTGGCGGAACATCTGCTGGCGCTTCATGCCAGTCAGCAGGGGCTGCCGACACCACAGTTGACGGATGCCTCGCGGGAACGGCTGCTGGCTCACCCCTGGCCCGGCAACGTGCGGGAGCTGGACAACGTGGTACAGCGTGCCCTGATCCTCAGCCCCGACGGGGTCATTGATTGTGACCACATTATTCTGGAGGAGCTGGATGAGCAGGAGATGGAGTTTGTCAGCGTGGAGCGCAGCTATGGTGGCGATCGCCTCGGCAGCGAGCTCAAGCAGCAGGAGCACCAGATCATCCTCGACACCCTGCAAGATTGTAACGGCAGCCGCAAGGCGGTGGCCGACCGACTCGGCATCAGCCCGCGCACTCTGCGCTACAAGCTGGCCCAGATGCGGGAGGCGGGGATCGACCTGCCAGCCTAAGGCATGTAGGGAAACCGCACTGTGTGGGGGCTGTCATGGTCTTGACGGCCCGGCTCGATTATCATGGGGCCCTTGGCGCTTTGAGCCTGGGCCCTGTTTTTATTGGTAAAGCAGGGGACCGAGCCTTAATAAGGGACCCCTATGATCTCTCATCGAAAACTCGAAACCGTACTGAACCATCTGCTCGAACCGCACGCTATCAAGGATTACTGCCCCAACGGCTTGCAAGTGGAGGGGCGCGAACGTATTCGCAAGGTAGTGACCGGTGTCACCGCCAGTCAGGCGCTTATCGACGCGGCGGTGGCTGCCGAGGCCGATGCCATTCTGGTCCATCACGGCTACTTCTGGAGCGGTGAACCGGCCCAGATCACCGGCATGAAGCAGCGTCGGCTCAAGACCCTGCTGACCCACGATATCAACCTGTTTGCCTACCATTTGCCGCTGGATGTCCATCCCGAGGTGGGTAACAACGCCCAGCTCGCCAAGCTGCTCGACATCAAGGTACGCCGCGGTCTAGAGCCGTGGAACAGCAAGAGCGTCGCCATGGTGGGCAAGCTGGAAGAGCCGATGAGTGGCGCCGACTTTGCCAAACTGATTGCCGAGCGCCTTGGCCGCGAGCCACTCTATTGTGGCGACAGCGGCCCCGAGCTTATCCGTTCCGTGGCCTGGTGCACCGGCGGCGGTCAGAGCTACATCAATCTGGCGGCGGAGCAGGGCATCGATGCCTTTATCTCCGGTGAAGCCTCAGAGCAGACCATTCACACCGCCCGCGAGATGGGGATGCACTTCTACGCCGCGGGCCATCACGCCACCGAGCGTTACGGCGTCAAGGCGCTGGGGGAGTGGCTGGCGACTGTGCACGGGCTGGATGTGACCTTTATCGATATCGACAATCCGGTCTAAACCTGTCCACGATCTGGCTACTAAACCGTGATCAAGGCTCATGTGCTGCTCTTCACCTTGTTGACGGTTTCTCGCTGCAGGTCGTGAACAGGTTTAAGCCTGTGCCTGTGGTGGGAAAATTCAGGAAATAAAAAGGAGGCCATCGGCCTCCTTTTTCACATTTCGACAAGACGTCTGCTTAATCGCAGGCGTAACCTGCGGGGGCCAGCAGGGCGCCATCCAGGTGCACAGCGCCGTCCACCATCTGCAGCCTGCCTTCGCAGAACCAGCGCACCACCAGCGGGTAGATGCTGTGCTCCTGCGCCTGTACCCGTGCCGCTACCTCGTCCGCCGTGTCCCCTTCAAAGATGGGCACGCGGGCCTGCAGGATAACCGGGCCACCATCTAGCTCTTCGGTGACAAAGTGGACACTGGCGCCGTGTTCACTGTCACCGGCATCTATGGCGCGCTGGTGGGTGTGCAGGCCCTGATACTTGGGCAGCAGGGAGGGGTGGATATTGATCATCCGCCCGGCGAAATGGCGCACCAGATCGCCGCTCAATATCCGCATAAACCCGGCCAGCACCACCAGATCCGGCTGATAGTCTGCCATCAGCGCCAGCAGGGCGGCGTCGTACTCCTCCCGGCTGGCAAACTGCTGCTGGGCCAGAATGGCGGTCGCCACGCCTGCTTCTTTGGCGCGAACCAGACCATAGGCATCGGCCTTGTTGCTGATGACGCCGACCACTTCACCGACAATCTTACCGCTGGCGCAGTGGTCGAGGATCGCCTGCAGATTGCTACCGCTGCCGGAGATTAGGACGAGGATCCGCATCATTTGATGACGACCTGCTCCTCACCGTCTGTTGCCTTGGCGATATGACCGATGTGCCATGCGTTCTCGCCTTCCGCTTTGAGCAGGGTCAGCGCCTTCTCCAGCTGATTGGCAGGCAGGGCGATGATCATGCCGACACCGCAGTTGAAGGTGCGATACATCTCGTGACGGGTGACGTTGCCAGCCTGCTGCAGCCAGCTGAACACCGCCGGCCACTGCCAGCTCTGCTCGTCGATCACCGCTTGAGTATTGGCAGGCAATACGCGGGGGATGTTCTCCCAGAAGCCACCGCCGGTGATGTGGGAGAGGGCGTGGATCTCGCACTCCTTGATGAGCTTGAGCACAGGTTTCACATAGATGCGGGTCGGCTCCAGCAGGGCGTTGGCCAGGGTGGTGTCACCCAGCGGCTGATGCACGTCGGCTTTGGAGACTTCCAGAATTTTACGGATCAGGGAGAAGCCGTTGGAGTGAGGGCCGCTGGCGGCCAGCGCGATCAGGGCATCCCCTTCACCGACCTTACTGCCGTCGATGATTTCGCTCTTCTCCACCACACCGACGCAGAAACCGGCGATGTCGTAGTCTTCCCCTTCATACATACCCGGCATCTCGGCGGTCTCGCCGCCCACCAGGGCACAGCCTGACTGCTCGCAACCGGCACCGATCCCGGTGACCACCGCGGCCGCGGTGTCCACGTCCAGCTTGCCGGTTGCATAGTAGTCGAGGAAGAACAGCGGCTCGGCGCCCTGTACGATCAGGTCATTAACGCACATGGCAACCAGATCGATGCCCACGGTGTCGTGCTTCTTCAGGTCGATAGCCAGCCGCAGCTTGGTGCCCACACCATCGGTACCGGAGACCAGTACCGGCTCCTTGTAGCCCGCAGGGATTTGACACAAGGCCCCAAAGCCGCCAAGACCACCAAGGACTTCAGGACGACGAGTGCGCTTTGACACGCCCTTGATACGTTCAACCAGTGCATTGCCGGCATCGATATCTACGCCAGCATCCTTGTAGCTCAGTGAGGTTTTGTCAGTCACGAGTATTCCCCGTCATGTAAAGAAGTGGAGGGTAAAATTCGGGGCGTATTCTAACAGTGGCGGTGAAAAACCAGAAAGGAAATCGTTTGCGCGTTTTTGCGCGGAAATGCTCTACAAGCGGTGGCTTTTGTTGTATGATTCCGCGATTTTTTTGCGGCAGGTTAGAGGAGATAATAATGAAAGTCGTTGAAGTCAAACACCCCCTGGTCAAACACAAGATCGGTCTGATGCGTGAAGGCGATATCAGCACCAAGCGTTTCCGTGAACTGGCCAAAGAAGTGGGCAGTTTGTTGACCTATGAAGCGACCTCTGACTTCGAAACCGAGAAGGTTATCATCGATGGCTGGAATGGGCCAGTAGAAGTTGACCAGATCAAAGGCAAGAAGGTAACCGTCGTACCCATCCTGCGTGCCGGCCTTGGCATGATGGATGGCGTGCTGGAGCACATGCCGAGCGCCCGCGTCAGCGTGGTCGGTATCTACCGCGATGAAGAGACCCTGCAACCGGTTCCCTATTTCGAGAAGATCGTCAGCAACATCGAAGAGCGTCTGGCGCTGGTCATCGATCCGATGCTGGCCACCGGCGGCTCCATGATCGCCACCATCGATCTGCTGAAGAAGAAAGGCTGCCAATCCATCAAGGTGCTGGTACTGGTTGCCGCGCCGGAAGGGATCAAGGCGCTGGAAGCCGCTCACCCTGATGTAGAGCTCTACTGTGCTTCTGTCGACCAGGGGCTGAACGAGAAAGGCTACATCGTGCCGGGTCTGGGCGATGCAGGCGACAAGATCTTCGGTACCAAATAAGTTTATGCCTTGACCCGCTTCCCATGTGGAAGGGGTGATCGGAGCCGGCGCATCGCCGGCTCTGCTGTTTGTGGCCACTTGTGCCAGCCTTGCCGCAGGATGCGCCTTGCCGCTACCATAAGCACACTCTCCCATTTCGAGACTTTGTTCATGTTCAAACGTGTTGTGACCGCCCTCTGCTGCGGCTTGTCATTCATGGCCTCGGCCGCTCAGGTGACCGACCTCTATCAGGGCAAGGCCCCGACCAGTGGTGACATGGTGGCCGCTCAGGGGCAGGCACTGGGTCAGGTGCTGATCAAGGTGACCGGCAAGCGCAACATCCTCACCCAGCCGGTGGTGGTCAAGGCGCTGGCGGCGCCGGGCGACTATGTCAAAAGCTATGGCTATCAGGATCAGGACTCCGTCAAGTATCTGAAAGCCGAGTTCAAGAGTGACAAGGTCAACAGCCTGGTCTCCGAGAGCCAGTTTGCCCTGCTTGGCCCGGCGCGTCCCCAGATGGCCATCTGGCTGGTGGTGGATCAGGGGGAGCGTCGCTTGCTGGCGGATCAATCCAGCGATGGTTGGGCGCAAGCCTTGCGCGAGCAGGCCCAGACGCTGGGGCTGCCCATCAGCATTCCGCTGATGGATCTCGATGACAACATGGCGGTCAGTGCCACCGACGTCTGGGGACGCTTTGCCGACCCGATTTTGCAGGCAAGCCAGCGCTATGGCGCCGAGATGGTGGTGTTGGGCAAGCTGACTCCTGAAGGTGACAAGTGGAGCATCGATTGGGGACTCTACGGCCCCAAAGCAGCCGGTGAAGTGACCGAGCTGACCCGTGGCAATAGCACCGGCACTCAAGCCGAAGTGGCGCAAGGGTTTGCCGATACCCTGGCGGCCTGGCTGGTGAAAAACTACGGTGCCCGCATTTCTGGTCCGGCAACCAGCCAGACCCTGGTGGTAGATGGCCTCTCCGAAGTGGACAGCATGATCGCCGTGCAGAAGATGCTGCAGGGGATGGCCAACGTCAGCAAGGTGGCGATCGGCAAGCTGGAGGGGGACCAGATCACCTTCAACTTTACCCTGCAAGGGGATCAGGCCGAACTGGTGCGGGCACTGCAGCTCGAGAGTCGTTTGCGCAAGGTTGACGATAATGGCAGCGGTTTGCGTTACCAATGGTCGCAGCCCTGATTTTATAAGGCTTTTGTAGACCGCCCGGCTTGTCCGGGCGGTTCTCTATCTGCCTTTGCGATGATACACTTAGCCACAAATATCACAGTCAAAGCCCAACGAGTGAAGCAACCGGCCCAACTGTCTTTAGCCGTACAACTACCGGATGATGAAACCTTCGTCAGTTTTTATCCCGGCAACAATGCTCATCTGATCACCGCCCTCAAGAATGCGGCCATCGGTCAGGGGTCGCCTTTCCTCTATTTCTGGGGAGCCAAGGGATCCGGACGCTCTCATCTGCTCCACGCCACCTGTGCCGAGGTCAACGCCCGCGATGCGGCGGCGGCCTATCTCTCCCTCGATCAATTTGAACAGCTCGATCCCAGCATGCTCGATGCCCTCGAAAGCTTGCCGCTGGTCTGTCTCGACAGCCTTGAGGCCATCGCTGGCAATGCCGTGTGGGAGCGGGCGCTGTTCGATTTCTACAACCGCTGGCAGGAGAAGGGTGAGGGGACGCTGGTGGTCACCGGCTGCAGCGCACCGCGCAAACTGGGGCTGCAACTGCCGGATCTCGCCTCGCGCCTTGACTGGGGGGTGAGTTTCCATCTCGAAGAGCTGGATGATGAAGGCAAGCTCAGTGCCCTGCAGCTGCGTGCTGAGCTGCGGGGCTTCAAATTGCCCATCGATGTGGGCCGCTTCCTGCTCAACCGACTCTCCCGCGATATGCGAACCCTGCTCACCACTCTCAATCAGCTCGACAACGCCTCATTTCGCGCCAAGCGCAAGCTGACCATTCCCTTTGTCAAAGAGATCCTCGAGCTCTGAGCTTCTCGACTGTGTGCAGTTGTGCGCCTGACTTTCGTTTGAATTACAGATAAAAAGAAACCCCGGCATCAGGCCGGGGTTTTGCTATTTCAAGGCAGCTCTCTTATTAGTGGAACTGATCTTCTTCGGTGGAGCCGGTCAGGGCGGTGACCGAGGATTGGCCACCCTGAATGACAGTGGTCACCTTGTCGAAGTAACCGGTACCAACCTCCTGTTGGTGTGCCACGAAGGTGTAGCCACGGCTGGCGGCGGCAAATTCCGGCTCCTGCACCATCTCGACGTAGTGCTTCATCCCTTCGCCACGGGCGTACTGGTAGGCCAGTTCGTACATGTGGAACCACATGTTGTGGATACCCGCGAGGGTGATGAACTGGTACTTGTAGCCCATGTCGGAGAGCTCCTGCTGGAAGCGGGCGATGGTGGCATCGTCCAGATTCTTCTTCCAGTTGAAGCTCGGGGAGCAGTTGTAGGCCAGGATGCGATCCGGGAACTTGGCCTTGATTGCTTCGGCAAATTTACGCGCTTCGTCCAGATCCGGCTTGGCGGTTTCACACCACACCATGTCGGCGTAGGGGGCGTAAGCCAGACCGCGAGCGATGGCCTGATCGATACCGGCACGTACCTTGTAGAACCCTTCAGCTGTACGCTCGCCAGTCAGGAAGTCTGCATCGTACGGGTCGGCGTCGGTGGTCAACAGGTCAGCGGCGTTGGCGTCGGTACGGGCGATCACCAGGGTGGTGGTGCCGCACACATCAGCTGCCAGACGGGCTGCAACCAGCTTCTGCACCGCTTCCTGAGTCGGTACCAGCACCTTGCCGCCCATATGGCCGCATTTTTTCACCGATGCCAGCTGATCTTCGAAGTGCACGCCAGCGGCGCCCGCTTCAATCATCCCCTTCATCAGTTCGAAGGCGTTCAGCACGCCGCCGAAACCGGCTTCAGCATCGGCCACGATCGGCAGGAAGTAGTCGATAAAGCCCTCATCCTGCGGTCCTACCTTGTTGGCCCACTGGATCTGGTCGGCACGGGCGAAGGAGTTGTTGATGCGCTCCACCACGGACGGTACCGAGTTGGCCGGGTAGAGGGACTGATCCGGATACATGGTGGAGGACAAGTTGTTGTCCGCCGCCACCTGCCAGCCGGAGAGGTAGATCGCCTCGATCCCCGCCTTGGCCTGCTGCACTGCCTGACCACCGGTCAGGGCGCCGAGGCAGTTGACATAGCCTTTCTTGGCGTCGCCGTGGATCAGACCCCACAGCTTGTCGGCACCACGCTGGGCCAGGGTGTGCACCGGCTGCAAGCTGCCGCGCAGATTCACCACGTCTTCGGCGCTGTAGCCGCGCTTGATCCCTTTCCAGCGGGGGTTTTCCGCCCAGTCTTTCTCGATAGCCTGGATCTGTTGCTCACGGGTCAGTGCCATATCAGTTCCCTCTTTCATTGATTTCACGTTTCCATTGACTTGTTATTGGCGAGCCCCGCTGGGGGCCCGTGATTCAGAGCCGCTCGTAACCGGGCAGCGTCAGAAAATCGATCAGGGTATCGGCGCAGGTGATCTCTTCCATCAGCTCGCTTGCCTCGGCAAAGCGTCCTGCCTGCCAGCGCGCAGTACCCACCTCGGCTTTGACCACCTCCAGCTCCTCGGCCAGCATCTGGCGGAACAGCTCTTTGGTCACCACCTTGCCATTCGACAGGCTCTTGCCGTGGCGGATCCACTGCCAGATGGAGGTGCGGGAGATCTCGGCGGTGGCGGCATCTTCCATCAGACCGTAGATGGGGACGCAGCCGTTGCCGTTGATCCAGGCCTCCAGATATTGCAGGGCAACCCGGATATTGGTGCGCATCCCTGCCTCGGTGCGCTCGCCCTCACAGGGTGCCAGCAGGTCGGCGGCAGTGATGGGGGCATCCTGCTCGCGCAGTACGCCGATCTGGTTCTTGGCGCCAGCCGCAATGGTGGCGTTGAACACCGCCATGGCGGTATCAGCCAGGCCAGGGTGGGCGACCCAGGTACCATCGTGGCCGTTGTTGGCTTCGCGTTCCTTGTCGGCCTTGACCTTGGCGAAGACCTGCTCGTTGGCGGCAGCGTCTTTGGCCGGAATAAAGGCGGCCATGCCACCCATCGCCAGCGCACCGCGCTTGTGACAGGTCTTGATCAGCAGCCGCGAGTAGGCGGAGAGGAACGGCTTGTCCATGGTGACCACCTGACGATCAGGCAGGACCCGATCCGGATGGTTCTTCAAGGTTTTGATATAGCTGAAGATGTAGTCCCAGCGGCCGCAGTTCAGCGCAACGATGTGATCCTTCATTTGATAGAGCAGCTCATCCATCTCGAATACGGCTGGCAGGGTTTCAATCAGCACGGTGGCCTTGATGGTGCCACGGGGCAGACCAAACTTGTCCTCGGTCCAGGCGAACACCTCGCTCCACCAGCGCCCTTCCAGATGGCTCTGCAGCTTGGGTACATAGAAGTAGGGGCCGGAGCCTTTGGCCAGCAGCGCCTGATAGTTGTGCAGGAAGTAGAGGGCAAAATCGAACAGGCCACCGGGGATGGGCTCGCCATCGAAGGTGACATGTTTTTCCGGCAGGTGGAGACCGCGTACCCGGCAGATGAGGACGGCCGGATTGGCGTTCAGGGTATAAGCCTTTCCTTCCGGACTGGTGTAAGAGATGGTGCCGTTGACCGCATCGCGCAGGTTGATTTGGCCCTCGATCACCTTATTCCAGGCGGGAGCCAGTGAATCCTCGAAATCTGCCATGAACACCTTGACGTTGGCGTTGAGGGCGTTGATCACCATCTTGCGCTCGACCGGGCCGGTGATCTCCACACGGCGGTCTTGCAGGTCGGCGGGAATGCCGCGAATGGTCCAGTCACCTTCACGGATGTGGGCGGTTTCCGGCAGGAAGTCCGGCAGCTCGCCGCCATCTATACGGGCCTGGCGTGCCACACGTTGTTTCAGCAATTCCCCTCTTTGGGGAGCAAAACGTTCCACCAGTTCGGAGACCAGAGCCACCGCGTCCGGCGTCAGAATTTGCGCGTATTCGGGCAGCATCTCGCCCTGGATGCGAAGGCGGGCGCTGCAGTGGGTCTGAGCCGGTGCCGACATAAGGTTCACTCCTTTGAGAATTACATTTTGAACTTACTGACTACGACTAAAGTCGAATCCCTGTTCCTGAAACGTTCCCGCAACAACGGGATAACACGATTGATAAGGTGCGAAATATTGTTGAGTACGTCAACAGTTTTTTTTAAACACTTGTTTTTTGGATATGGTTAAGTTGATGTTTTTTATTACTTTATTTGGTTGGTATAAAAGCTCTACGCAGATGGTTATGCTCCTGCTTTTTCCCATCGGACAACGGCTAATTTGGGCCGTTACCCTGCCCCTCATTTTGTAACTTGTTACGTAATAAAATTACAAATGCAAAAACAAATCCCGACCTAACTCCAGGCTTTGCCAAAACAGCCGTATAAAGCGCGTTTGAATGTGGCAATGAATGTTTTGCTAATGCTAGACCTGATTGGTGAACGTGCGTTTTAAACTTGGTGTGGTGACGCAGGCTCTGTTGGCACCAGCGGTTGCAACGATGGAAAGTGAAGCGCAATAACGTAGGTTTGTATCAATTGTCGGGGGGAATGCTGGAGAGGGAAGGGGGAGACGCATTAGTCAATAATACTGCCATCCTTGATAGAATTAGCAGTTTGTCGTTTTTTGCAGATTTCTCGCCAAGGGTGTGAAACTGAGTGTGTTGAACAGGCGATGCCCCAGTGATTGAGCGGCCATCTGGCCGGGCTCAATAGTCATCATCCGGTTCGGCAAGATCGATCACATCCAGCTGGATGACCTGTTCATTTTCGCTTTCGGTGTGGCAAGGGGTGTCGTGAGGAACGGAGTAAAGCGTAATGGCGGGTGCGAAATCGGTGTTCTGGTTCATGCCTGGTCCTGTGTTGCACGCAAGCCGGACAGTGATCCCTTCACTCGTGTTTCCACCTCCTTGTGTTGTCTACCGGCGGAAAGTTGCGCATATTAATGAGTTCGGAAAAAAGATTCAAGTGGTTCTGAGTGTTTTTTGTTCTTGGTAGGCTGGCGTTGTCAGGAGGATAAATCGGAGGCAAAAAAATAGCCCAGTCGTTTGACTGAGCTATTCTCGGGGAAAATGGTCGGTGTGAGAGGATTCGAACCTCCGACCCTCTACACCCCATGCAGATGCGCTACCTGGCTGCGCTACACACCGACGGAGTCAGACTCGGCTGACGGGGAGGAAGTCTAATAGCATGGCCAAACGGGTGCAACTCCTTTTTTATCATAGAGATGCCGATTGCTTCTTTATTGCTCAGTCTGGATGTGGCTTGGGTCTGACGTGCAGATTTGGCATAATCGCCGCCCTGTCACCGCGAGCTATCATGCCTGCTATCTATGGAATCATCTGACAGGTATGAATAGCTGGAATGCAAACAGCACAATTGAACAATATAAAGAGGGGATGGGCGTGAAACCATCAGAGGTCCCAGAAATACCTAGTCAGGCACAGAGTCAAACCGAGCAGGACGAACAGTGGATGCGCCATGCCATGGCATTGGCCGCCCGGGCCGAAGGGATTGGCGAGATCCCGGTCGGTGCCGTACTGGTGCTGGATGGTCAGGTGGTGGGCGAGGGGTGGAACCGCTCCATCAGCGAACACGATGCCTGTGCCCATGCCGAGGTGATGGCAATCCGGGCGGCGGGCAAGCAGCTGGCGAACTACCGCCTGCTCGACACCACTCTTTATGTGACGCTGGAGCCCTGCTGTATGTGTGCCGGTGCGCTGATCCATAGCCGGGTCAAGCGGGTGGTTTACGGCGCCCGAGATCTCAAGACCGGTGCCGCGGGGTCGGTGTTCGAGATCTTGCAGGACCCGCGCCACAACCACAGTGTCGAGCTGACCAGCGGTGTGCTGGCCGATGCCTGCTCGGCCCAGTTGTCGGCCTTCTTCAAGCGCCGTCGCGCCGAGAAAAAGGCGGCCAAACTGGCGCTGCAACAATCAAACGATATCCTTTCCTGAATCATTCGGGGGCAGCGCAGGCTGCCCTTGCTGATTATCAGCATAAATATCCCTTTATAAACAATACATTACACTCGCCCGCCTTCGAAGGGATCCCCGCCTATTTTTCCGCTAACAACCTCTGTTAAAGCGTTCTCGATGTAACAAAACTGTCATGCAACCGCCATATAATGCCGCGAAGCCTAGCTTACATTGAGGTCTTGCATGTCATCGGAATCGTTAAACCTGGTCATGGCGGGCAGTAGAAAACGCCGGATCAAGGATAAATTGGCCAAATATGGCGTCACCACAGGCGGAGCCCTGGTACTGGTGGCGCTGCTGCTTATCTTCTTTTATCTGCTCTATGTGGTGAAACCCATCTTCAATGGCGCCTCCATGGAGCCGACAGCCTCGTTTACCCTGCCTGCCGCAGGGAAGACCGCCTGGCTCGGCGTGGAAGAGCAGAACGAGATCGGCTATCGCTTCAGCGATAAAGGGCAGGTCAACTTCTTTGCGGTGCAGGGAGATGACAAGATCAAGGTCGGCCAGTCACTGGGTCAGGCCCAGGTTGCTGGTGACATCACCACGGTAGCGACCCCGGCACCGGGCCAGCGGCTGATCGCTTACGGCTTTGCCGATGGCAAGGCGCAGGTCGTCCAGCCAGCGTTCAAGGTTTCCTATCCCAACGATGTTCGGGTGATTGAACCCAGCCTGCAATATCCCTTCGGCGAAGAGCCTGTGGTGATCGACCCGCAAGGGAAGGCATTGCAACTGATGGTGTTCGAAGCCACCAAGGACAAGATGGCGACCGCCGCCGTGACCGAAGATGGTCGTGGCGTGATGACGGTGATGAGCGGTGAGGAGAACTTCATCTCCGGGGAGATTGAGTGGAGCAGTGAAAACTACACGATTCCCTCCCTGCCGCGCCATGTGGATCAGATGTTGCTGACCCCCAATCTGCGCATCCTGTTCGTGCGCGAGGGCAATCGCCTCTCCGTCTATGACATTCATAACCTGAGCGAAATCTCCCTGCGCAACGTGCTGGAGATCAATGCCCCCAACGCCAATGTGACCCGGGTTCAGCTGCTCTCCGGCGCCTCTTCACTGCTGGTGGGTAATGACAACGGCGTGATTTCCCAGTGGTTCGAAGTGGCGAAGGATGGCAAACGCCAGTTCACCCAAATTCGTGACTTCAAGGGTGATGGTGCGGTAGATCTGCTGACTCCCGAGCACTTTCGCAAAGGCTTCATCAGTGCCGACAAGGATGGCATCATCAGCTTCTTCCACGCCACCGGCGAGACCAAGCTGCTGACCGAGACGGTGGAAGGGGGCGAACTCTCTGCCCTGGCCATCTCCCCCCGTCACAACCTGTTGCTGATGCAGCAAGGGAACAGCTTCAAGCTCTTCTCGGTGGAGAACGAACACCCCGAAGTGACCTGGTCTGCCCTCTGGCAACAGGTGTGGTATGAAGGGTATCCGGAGCCCCAGTATGTGTGGCAATCCACCTCCGCCAGCAACGACTTTGAAGCCAAGCTGAGTTTGGTGCCGCTGGTATTCGGTACGCTGAAAGCCTCTTTCTACGCCATGGTGTTTGCTGTGCCGCTCGGCGTGGCCGGTGCCATTTATACCGCCTACTTCATGTCGGCGGGGCTGCGCAAATACGTCAAGCCGACTGTCGAGATCATGGCGGCGCTGCCGACCGTTATCCTGGGCTTCCTGGCGGGTCTGTGGTTGGCGCCGATCATCGAGGGGGCGCTGCCCGGGGTGATCCTGCTGCTGATATTGCTGCCGATGGGGATGCTGCTGACTGCACTGCTCTGGAACTATCTGCCGGAGCGCGGCAAGTCCTTGCTGCCGGAGGGGTGGCACGCCATCCTGCTGATCCCGGTGCTGCTGCTGATTGGCTGGGGGGCCTTCGCCCTGAGCCCGCTCATCGAGAATGCTTTTATGCACGGCGATTCGCGCATCTGGCTGACTCACGAAATGGGCATCAAGTTTGACCAGCGCAACTCGCTGGTGGTCGGTATCGCCATGGGCTTTGCGGTCATCCCCACCATCTTCTCCATCGCTGAAGATGCGGTCTTCTCGGTGCCCAAGCACCTGACCCAGGGCTCGCTGGCGCTGGGGGCCACCCCGTGGCAGACCCTGAGCCGGGTGGTGATCCTCACCGCGAGCCCGGGCATCTTCTCTGCGGTGATGATGGGCCTCGGCCGCGCCGTGGGCGAGACCATGATCGTGCTGATGGCTACCGGCAACACCCCCATCATGGACTTCTCCATGTTCCAGGGGCTGCGCACCCTCGCCGCCAACATCGCGGTGGAGATGCCGGAATCGGAAGTGGGCAGCTCCCACTATCGGGTACTGTTCCTCGCGGCCTTCGTCCTGTTTGTGTTCACCTTTTTGTTCAACACCCTGGCCGAGTTTGTCCGTCAGCGGTTGCGTGAAAAATACAGCTCGATGTAAGGGGCGACTCTGTAATGGACAAGGAATCGACAATGGGTAAGTGGTTTAAATCAGGGGCCCCCTGGATCTGGATGACCGGCGGTGCCGTCAGCCTGAGTCTGGTGGCGGTACTGGGTCTGCTGCTGCTGATCGGCTGGCGTGGTCTGGTCTACTTCTGGCCGCACCCCATCTATGAGTGGCAGCTGGAAGATGCCAGCGGCAACAAGAGCGTACTGATCGGCGAGATCAACGATCGCGAGCAGGTACCGGTAGAGCGACTGCGCGCCGCAGGTCTGCCACTGGAAGGGGAAGAGCGCGAGCTGCTGACCCGCTATCTGGTCAAGACCGGCAACCGTGAGTTCGTTGACCTCGATTTTCGCTGGGTGCTGGAGACGGACATCAAGTCCCAGAGCCAGCCAGCCGAGCTGGCCATGGTTGAGCGTGCCACCAACGGCAACTTCTATGGCTATATCGTCGGGGTGAAAGAGGATGGCCGCGAGCTCACCTCTGATCTGCATCCTGCTCTGCAGCGGGTGCTGGCGCGAGCCAATGCCCTCTCCGAACAGGCCAACGATCTGCAAAAAGGGGATATCGGCAGCATCAACTATCAACTGGAGCGGCTGCGCCTGAAAGAGCGCAAGGCCGAGCTGGATGACAAGCTGACCGATCAGCTCAAAGCCGAACTGGCCAGCGAGCGTCAGGCCCTCAACGATCGCTATCAGGTGCTGGAAAAAGAGCTCTTCTCCCTGCGTAGCCAAGCGGACCGCGACGCCATCACCGTCAAGGATATGCGTGGCGAGCTGGTGACCATGCCGATGTCCAAGGTACTGGACGTGGTATGGCCCAACGACATGAGCCTGCTGGCAAAGGTGGGTCACTGGTTCCATCAGATCGGCAAGTTCGTCTCTGACGATCCCCGTGAAGCCAACACCGAGGGCGGGGTGTTCCCGGCCATCTTCGGCACCGTGTTCATGGTGTTCCTGATGGCGATCATCGTGACCCCGCTGGGGGTGGTGGCGGCAGTCTACCTGCACGAATACGCGGGCAAGAACAGTCTGACCAAGATCATCCGCATTGCGGTGATCAACCTGGCGGGCGTGCCCTCCATCGTCTACGGCGTGTTTGGTCTGGGCTTCTTCGTCTACACGCTCGGTGGTTCGCTGGATCAGCTGTTCTACCCGGAAGCGCTGCCGAGCCCGACCTTTGGCTCACCCGGCGTGATCTGGTCGGCGCTGACCCTGGCTATCCTGACCCTGCCGGTGGTGATTGTCTCCACCGAAGAGGGGCTGGCGCGGATCCCGAGCACCATCCGTCAGGGCTCGTTGGCACTGGGCGCGACCCAGGCCGAGACCCTGTGGCGCATCGTGCTGCCGATGGCGAGCCCGGCCATCATGACCGGCCTTATTCTGGCGATTGCCCGTGCAGCCGGTGAAGTGGCGCCGCTGATGCTGGTGGGGGTGGTAAAACTGGCACCGACCCTGCCGATGGATGGCAACTTCCCGTATCTGCATGTGGAGCGCAAGTTCATGCACCTGGGCTTCCACATCTATGACGTCGGCTTCCAGAGCCCCAACGTCGAGGCGGCCCGCCCGCTGGTCTACGCCACCTCCTTCCTGCTGGTGACGGTGATCGTGGGTCTGAACCTGACCGCTATCGGTATTCGTAACCACTTGCGCGAGAAATTCCGGTCGCTGGAGCATTAATCCGGCGCCGCATGAGTGATACAAGAGTGAGATAACAGAGGGGCGGCCGAGCGCGAGCCGCCATCTCTCTGCACCAATACGTGAGGGGCGCCGGCAGCTGTCCGGCCACTCCAGATAGATTTTGAGGTAACAGATGATCAACGTAACGACCACGTCTACCCAGCACACCGCGCTGGACCTGCTCAACCTGACCCCGGAGCAGACCGCGCTGGAGGTGAAGGATCTCAACCTGTACTACGGCAGCAAGCAGGCGTTGTTCAACGTCAACATGAAGATCCCCAAAGGGCAGGTGACCGCCTTTATCGGCCCGTCAGGCTGTGGCAAATCGACCCTGCTGCGCTGCATCAACCGGATGAACGATCTGGTGGAGATCTGCCGCATCGAGGGGGAAATCCAGCTGCACGGCCACAACATCTATGACAAGAGCGTCGATGTTTCCGCCCTGCGCCGTCAGGTGGGCATGGTGTTCCAGCGCCCGAACCCGTTCCCCAAGTCCATCTACGAGAACGTGGTCTATGGTCTGCGCCTGCAGGGGATCAACGATCGTCGCACTCTGGATGAAGCGGCCGAGCGCTCCCTGCGCGGTGCGGCCCTGTGGGACGAGGTGAAGGATCGTCTGCACGACAACGCCTTCGGTCTCTCCGGTGGTCAGCAGCAGCGTCTGGTGATTGCCCGTGCCATCGCCATCGAGCCGGAAGTGTTGCTGCTCGATGAGCCGACCTCGGCGCTCGACCCCATCTCCACCCTCACCATCGAGGAGCTGATCAACGAGCTCAAGAGCCAGTTCACCGTAGTGATCGTGACCCACAACATGCAACAGGCTGCGCGGGTGTCGGATCAGACTGCCTTCATGTATATGGGCGAGCTTATCGAGTACTCGGATACCAACACCATTTTCACCACCCCGGCCAAGAAAAAGACCGAAGATTACATTACCGGTCGTTACGGCTAAGGAGAGGAGAGGATGAATCTCAGCAAACAGATTGGCAGTCGGTTCAACGGCTAAGGCATAATCGGAGCAATCAAGGATTATTTGTATGGACAATATGAACCTCAATAAACACATCTCCGGTCAGTTCAATGCCGAGCTAGAGAGCGTGCGCAACCAGGTGCTGGTGATGGGCGGTCTGGTGGAGCAGCAGCTCACCGACGCCATTGCGGCGATCCACGATCAGGATCTCGATGCGGCGCGTAAAATCGTGGCCAACGACCACAAGGTCAACGCGATGGAAGTGGCGATCGATGAGGAGTGCACCCGCATCATCGCCAAGCGTCAGCCGACAGCCTCCGACCTGCGACTGGTGATGGCCATCATCAAGACCATCACCGATCTGGAGCGCATTGGCGACGTGGCCGACAAGATCGCCCGCATGCTGACCGACAACGCCAACAAGCCGCAGCCGCCGCTGGTGTCGCTGGAGAACATGGGCCGTCGTACCATCAAGATGCTGCACGATGTGCTCGACGCCTTCGCCCGCATGGATCTGGATGCGGCGCTGGCTGTCTACAAGGAAGATGACAAGGTAGACCGCGAGTACGAGTCCATCATCCGCGAGCTGATGACCTACATGATGGAAGATCCCCGCACCATCCCCCAGGTGCTCAACGTCCTGTGGGCGGCGCGAGCCATCGAGCGGGTCGGCGATCGCTGCCAGCACATCTGCGAGTACATCGTCTACTACGTGAAAGGCAAGGATGTGCGCCACACCAAGGCGGACGATCTGGGCACCCTACTGGGCAAGGGCTAACCGGAAGTGAATAAAAAGGCGCGTGAAGCGCCTTTTTTGTTGCATAACTGGTCGGAGTAAGATAAAGCCCCCAACTGGCTGTTTTCTGATAGAATACTCCCCCTGTGTGAGTCCCGGATGGGCTCACGGTCCGGTCTCCCGGGCCCAGTTTGCCGTCTTGTGCTAAGGCGGGTGTAGCAATAGGTTAATCATGAGTTTTGCCGATAGTTTGTTCTTTTTAATGCTGCTGGTTGGCGGCAGTGTGTTCTTCTCCCTCTCCGAGATCTCTCTCGCCGCGTCTCGCAAAATCAAATTGCAGGTGATGGCGGATGAAGGTAATCGCCAGGCCGAAAAGGTGCTGGCCCTGCAGGCCCAACCGGGCAACTTTTTCACTGTGGTGCAGATTGGCCTCAATACCGTCGCCATTCTGGGCGGTATCCTGGGTGAGTCTGCCCTCAACCCCGCCATCAAGGGGATTGTCTCCCAGTTCTACCAAGGGCCCTGGCTTGGCGAGATCAGCTCCGGTGCCTCCTTCGTGTTCGTCACCGGCATGTTTATCCTGATCGCCGACCTGATGCCCAAGCGTCTGGCCATGACCATGCCCGAGCAGATTGCCGTGGTGGTGGTGCGTCCCATGCTCTTCTTCGTCACCGTGTTGATGCCGCTGGTGTGGGTCTTCAACGGATTGGCGAACTCCCTGTTCCGTCTGATGCGCGTCTCCACGGTGCGTAACGACGAGATCACCTCCGACGATATCTATGCGGTGATGGATGCCGGTGCCGAGGCGGGGGTTATCCAGCGCGAGGAGCATCAGCTCATCGAGAACGTATTCGAGTTGCAGTCCCTTGGTGTCACCTCTGCCATGACGGCCCGCGAGAGCCTGATCTACTTCACCCTGCAAGAGAGTGAAGAGAGCATCAAGGCGAAGATCGCCGAACATCCCCACAACAAGTTTCTGGTCTGTGACCACAACCTCGACAGCATCAAGGGCTTTGTCGATGCCAAAGAGTTGCTGATCCGCGTTATCGGCGGCCAGAGCATCGACCTTATCGGTGGCAACCTGGTGCAGAACGTCATCATCATCCCCGATACCCTGAACCTCTATGAGGCGATGGAGTACTTCAAGAATCATCGTGGCGACTTTGCCGTGGTGATGAACGAGTACGCGCTGGTGGTGGGGATTGTCACCATGAACGACCTGATGAGCACCGTCATGGGTGAGTGGGCGACCCACGTGGTGGAAGAGCAGATCGTCCAGCGCGACGAGAACTCCTGGCTGGTGGACGGGGTCACCCCCATCTCCGACGTGATGCGCGCCTTCGATATCGAAGAGTTCCCCGAGAACCAGAACTACGAGACCATCGCCGGCTTTATCATGTATATGCTGCGCAAGATCCCCAAGCGCACTGACTCGGTCAAATACGCCGGTTACAAGTTCGAAGTGGTCGATATCGACAGTTACAAGATTGATCAGCTGCTGGTTACCCGGGTCGAACCGGCGGTGGCCGAGAAGCCAGCTCAGGAATCGTAAAAGGAGCGACATAAGAGTCATGAAGATGCAGTCTCATTCCCGTGCGCTGGCCTGTGTCGCGCTCGCCCTGGCACTGGGTGCCTGTAGTCAGAGTGCGCCGCGCAAAGCCACAGTGGTAGCCAAGCCGGTAACCCCCAAGCCTGCCGTGGTCGTGCCGCAGCCGGATCCCGATGCGGTGGTGCAAAGCGGCATTGCCGAGCCGAGCCCGGTCTTTGATGAGCAGTACCACGGCCCGGATCAGGGATCGCTGGAGTCGGTGACCGCCCTGTTTGCCCGTGGTTACATCGAGTCGGCCATGCGCGAGACCATGCTGGCGGCGGTGCACAACGACTATCCGCTGCTCGGCATGCGGGATGTGCGGTTGACCGATCCGGTCTCCAAATTCCTCACCTCCGAGCATGCGGCCACCACGGCCCATGACTACCTCTATGCAGGTGTACAGCGTCGCCTCGGTCGTCCGCTCAGCCCTGCCCAGTGGGAGCAGATCTGGCGCGGTTTGCCACAGCAGGGTCGGGTCTCCGACTGGGTCAAGCAGATCAAGCGAGTGCTGGCCGGGCGTTAAGCTGTCAGCGGATCAAGATAGTTATGAGGCCACCTTCGGGTGGCCTCTTGCATTTCTGCGTTTGCCTCGCCGTTTGCACGCTGATTTCTGCTGATACTGATTGCCGCCCGTGGCACTTTGTTTTATCTTGCTTTGGCCATCTAAACATCCATATGTTTTTATGGCTGCACAATAAAAGGGCTTCCCAGGATGAAGCAGTACGATCTGCAGCGATTCGATGCGAAACCGCAGATCAACAAAACAAACAGATAAATACGCAAATAAACAACGCACATAACTAAGAGACACGACAGATGAAAACCAGGGAATTGTGGGTGCTGGATGGGGGCATGGGGCGCGAGTTGGCACGGCGGGGGGCACCGTTTCGTCAACCCGAGTGGTCGGCGCTGGCCTTGATGGAGGCGCCAGAGACGGTGCGTGATGTGCATCAGGCCTATGTGGCGAGCGGTGCCCGGGTCATCACCACCAACAGCTATGCGCTGGTGCCGTTTCATATCGGCGATGAGCGTTTCTTTGCCGACGGGGAGGGGTTGGCAGCACTGGCTGGTCAGCTGGCCCGTGAGGTGGCTGACGCGCAGAAGGGCGCCGTGCAGGTGGCGGGTTCTCTGCCACCGCTGTTTGGCTCCTACCGTGCCGACCTGTTCAAGGCGGACCGGGTGAGCGAGCTGGCCACGCCGCTTATCCGGGCGCTATCCCCTTATGTGGATATCTGGTTGGCCGAGACCATGAGCCTGATTGCCGAGCCACTGGCCCTGAAAGCGCTGTTGCCTGACGATGGCAAGCCGTTATGGGTCTCCTTCACGCTGGAAGATGAGGCGCCTGGCAACGAACCGCGACTGCGTTCCGGCGAGCGGGTGGCCGATTCGGTTAGCGCGCTGGTGGCGGCCGGGGTCGATGCCATTCTGTTCAACTGCTGTCAGCCCGAGGTGATCGAGGGGGCCCTCGAGGTTGCTCGCGCCCGATTGCAGGCGCAGGGTCGCATCGACATCCGCCTCGGTGCTTACGCCAACGCCTTCCCGCCGCAACCCAAGGAGGCCACCGCCAACGATGGGCTGGACGAGATCCGCGCCGATCTGGGGCCGCTGGATTACCTTGGCTGGGCCGAGCGCTGGCGCGCGGCCGGGGCGAATTTGATCGGTGGTTGCTGCGGCATCGGCCCCGAGCATATTCAGGCGCTGAGCCGCCGGTTGCGCTAAGGAGCTTCCATGAAAGAGAGCAAGATCGGGCTCTGGTCCCTCACCGCGCTGGTGTTCAGCTCCATGGTGGGGGCGGGGATTTTTAGCCTGCCCCAGAACATGGCCGAGGTGGCAGGTGCCCGCGCCGTGCTGATCGGCTGGGGCGTGACGGGGGTGGGCATCCTTGCGCTCGCCATGAGTTTTCTCTATCTGTCGCGGTTAAGGCCGGATCTCGACGGCGGCATCTACAGCTACGCCCGCGCCGGTTTTGGCGATCTGGTGGGCTTTTTCTCCGCCTGGGGCTACTGGCTCTGTGCCACCATCGGCGTGGTGGGTTATCTGGTCATTGCCTTTGCGGCGCTGGGCAGTTTTATCGATACCCCCGAGCAGGTCTGGTTTGGTGAGGGCAACACTTTGGCGGCGTTTGTCGGCGAGTCCTGCATCCTCTGGGCGGTGCACCTGCTGGTGGCCCGCGGCGTGCAGCAGGCGGCGCTATTCAATCTGGTGGCGACCCTGGCCAAGAGCCTGCCGCTGCTGCTGTTTATTCTGTTTGCCTGCTACTTGTTCGATCCGGTCACCTTCGCGGCGGATCAGCAGGGCAGTAGCCTGGCGGAGCCGGTTTCCGAGCAGGTGCGCAATACCATGCTGATCACTCTCTGGGTCTTCACCGGTATCGAGGGGGCAGCGGTGCTGTCGGCCCGCGCCCGAAACCGGCGGGATGTGGGCACGGCCACCGTACTTGGGGTCGTGCTGGCGTTGCTGCTCTATGTGCTCATCTCGGTGCTGGCGCTGGGGATATTGAGTCGGCCCGAGCTGGCGGCGCTGCCCAACCCCTCCATGGCAGGGCTGATGGCCCAGATGACCGGCTCATGGGGCAAGCTGCTCATCAGCGTCGGCCTGATAGTCTCGGTGCTTGCCTCCTACGTGAGCTGGACCCTCTTCTCGGCGGAGGTGCCGTTCAGCGCGGCCCGCCACGGTGCGTTTCCCGCCATCTTCCGGCGCCAGAACCGCAACGGGACGCCTATCGCATCGCTCTGGCTCACCAGCCTGACGGTGCAGACTTGCCTGCTGCTGGTGTGGCTGCTCGGCAAGGGCTACACCAGTCTGCTGCTTATATCGACCTCGATGATTTTGGTGCCCTACCTGCTGATCGGCCTGTTCTTGCTCAAGCTCTCGTTCAGCAAGAAGGGTGAGGGCGGTCAGGGCCGCGGTCTGATGCGGGCGGTGGCACTGATGTCGAGCGGTTACGGCTTCTGGCTGCTCTATGCCGCCGGGGTGGAGTATCTGCTGCTGTCGTTGTTGCTCTACGGGCCGGGTCTGCTGCTGTTTCTCTACAGCCGTCGTCAGCTGGGCGCAGATCTTTGCCTGAGTGGTCGCGAGCGGCTGTTGGCCGGAGTGACCTTGCTGAGCCTGATCCCCGCCGTCTGGTCGTTTGCCCATCTCTGATATCGAAGATGTGATTGACCATAAAAGAGAGCGCCGCCGTGGCGCTCTCTTGTTATCAGGGACTGGTTATCAGGGGCTTGCTATCCGGGAGTTGCGATTCGGGGCGAAGGCTCAGCGGCTGGCAGGTCCGGCCGGTTTGCCAAACAGCACCGCGAGTTTTTGTCGCCAGGGTAGGCCACGGGCGTCACGCAGCATGTCGCGCCACTCGTGGAAGGTGAGAGTGAGGGGGTTGAAGCTGTGGAGCGGCTTGGTGATGCCAAAGCGACATGGCTCGGCCGGGTCTTCTTCCACAAAGGTGCCGAACAGCCGATCCCAGATGATCAGCACGCCGGCAAAGTTGCGGTCTATGTACTTGGCGTTGCTGGCGTGGTGCACCCTGTGGTGGGAGGGGGTGTTGAAGACCCACTCAAGCCAGCCGAGTTTGCCCACTACCTGGGTGTGGACGAAGAACTGGAAGCCCAGACTCAGCAGCACGGTGGCGACCACCGCCTCGGGCGGGAAGCCGATGACAATCATCGGGATCCAGAACAGCCACATGCCGGAGATGGGGTACATCAGGCTCTGGCGAAAGGCGGTGGAGAGATTGAGCCGCTCCGAGCTGTGATGCACCACATGGGAGGCCCACAGCCAGCGCACATGGTGGCTGGTGAAGTGGAACAGCCAGTAACAGAGATCCTGCAACAGGAACAGCAGTAGCACACTCCAGAAGGTGAGCTCGATATCGAACAGTCGCCAGCCCCAGAGGGTGTCATACAGATAAGCAATGGCGATGGCCGCCAGGGCATCGCCCCCTTGGTGCATCAGGGCCAGGGCTGCGTTGGCGAACAGATCCCGCCACTGGTAGGTGGCGGTGGGAAAGGCGGCGCCATGTTTGCGCAGGTAGAGCATCTCCCAGCCGACAAAGGCCAGAAAAACCGGGGAGAGGTAGAGCAAAAGCAGTTGCACATCCATATGCGGCCATCCATTCAGAGCAATTGCTCTCCAGCATAAAGGATGGCTTTAATATTTCATTAACATTTTTCTGCCAACGAAGAGATGGCATGAAATATGGCGCGGCAGCAGAGGAAGGCGCGGCGGATGGCTATGCTTGATGCAGGCTTTTTCAGGAGGTGCTGGCTTATGCGCGTCTGGTGTTGCTTGTTGCTGGGGTTGTGCATGATGGCGCACGCCAAGACCCGGGTCGAGATCCTGGCGGATGCCGCCTATCCCCCCTACTCCTGGCAGGAGGGGGAGGAGGTCAGGGGGATCTATGCCGACATTATCCGCGAGGTGACCACTGCCATGCCTGACTATGAGGTGGTGCTCAAGCCCATGCCGTGGCGGCGCGGTCTGAGCATGGTGGAACAGGGGACAGCCTTCGCTATTTTTCCACCTTACTACATGCCCGATACCCGTCCTTATATGTGGCCCTACTCCCAGCCGATGCTGGATGAAGAGCTGGTGGTGATGTGCGGCGCCAGTGTGGCAGCCAATACCCCGCAGGCCAGGTTTCCGCTCGACTATCACGGTTTGCGCTTTGGTATGAACGCCGGTTTTGCTGTCGGCGGCGATGCCTTTTGGCAGGCGGTAAAAGAGAAGCAGATCGACGTGGAGGAGGTGAAAAGCAATCGGGAGAACCTGCTCAAGATTGTCCGCGGCCGGGTCGATTGCACCATCAATGATCGCCTCTCCCTGCTCTATGAGTTGCTCAACATGATAAAGGCCGATCAGCTGGCGGTGGCCGATATGTCCCTGCTCAAACAGGGTCCGGTGCTCAGCAAGGAGCAGGGGTTTCTCGGCTATAGCCGCAAGGGGGAGTACCCCTACAAACAGGCCTTTATCGACCAATTTGACAAGGAGCTCTATCAGCTCAAAAAACGTGACGGGGTGAAAGTGATCGTGGAGCGCTATCTGGGAAAGTCCCCGCGCTGAGCCGATGAGAGGGGCACTCGGGTTCAGCTGGGTTGAGTATGCTCAGCGTGACACACAAGAAGAGGGACCTTGCGGTCCCTCTTCGTTTATCCAGCAGAGCGTGTTGGCTACAGCACCTGACTCAGGAACTGGCGCAGGCGTGGGGAGGGGGATTGTCGAAGAAGTCGGCCGGTTTTTCATCTACCAGCAGTTCGCCACTCTCCATAAAGAGCACCCGATCCGCCACCTCGCGGGCAAAGCCCATCTCGTGGGTCACCACCACCATGGTCATCCCTTCGCGGGCCAGCCCCTTCATCACATCCAGCACTTCCCCCACCATTTCGGGGTCCAGCGCACTGGTGGGCTCGTCAAACAGCATGATGCGCGGCTGCATGGCGAGCGCCCGGGCAATGGCTACCCGCTGTTGCTGACCGCCGGAGAGCTGGGACGGATAGCTGGCCGCTTTCACCGACAGCCCCACTTTCAGCAGCAGCGCCTTGGCTCTGTCTTCGGCCTCACGGCGTGACAGACCACGCACCTTCTGCGGGGCGAGGCAGATGTTATCCAGCACCGTCAGGTGGGGAAAGAGGTTGAAGGACTGGAACACCATACCTACCTCTTCCCGCAGCTTGTTGACATCGCCCGGCTCGGTCAGGCTGATGCCATCGACCACGATATTGCCGTCGTTGATGGTCTCCAGCTGGTTGAGGGTGCGCAGGAAGGTCGATTTGCCCGAGCCGCTGGGGCCGACGATCACCACCACTTCCCCTTCGGCCACCTCGGTGCTCACATTTTTCAGGGCATGCACTTCGCTGCCGTAGAACTTCTCAACGCCGGTCGCTTTGATGATGGGATCAGTTGCTGCGCGCATATTTCGCCTCCAGAAAACGAACCGGGAAGGCGAAGGGGGTGCCGGTGATGGCTGCACTTCTCGACGCCTGTTGCACCTTGATGATGGGATCAGTTACTGCGTGCATATTTCACCTCCAGAAAACGAACCGGGAAGGCGAAGAGGGTGTCGGTGATGGCTGCACTTCTCGACGCCTGTTGCACCTTGATGATGGGATCAGTTGCTGCGTGCATATTTCACCTCGAGACGGCGCACCAGGAAAGAGAGGGTGCCGGTGAGCACCAGATAGAGCAGGGCCACGGTGAACCACACCTCGAACGGGCTGAAGGTGGAGCTCACCACCTCGCGCCCCGCCTTGGTCAGATCGGTGATAGAGATGACCGAGACCAGCGAGGAGTCCTTGATCAGGTTGATGAATTGGCCCGCCAGCGGCGGCAGCACCCGCTTGAACGCCTGCGGCAGAATGACATAGCGCATGGTCTGGGCGGATGTCATACCCAGGCTGCGGCCCGCCTCCATCTGCCCCTTGTGGATGGAGCTGATACCGGCGCGGACGATCTCCGCCACATAGGCGCCGGTAAAGACCGCCAGTGCCGCGCCCCCGGCGGTGAAGCGGTCGAGGTTCAGCACGGTGCCGATAAAGAAGTAGACGATGAAGATCTGCACCAGCAGCGGCGTGCCGCGGATCAGCTCAACGTAGGTGACCGCCAGATTGCGCAGGGCGGGATTGGGGGAGAGACGCGCCAGCCCGGCCAGGGTGCCGAGCAGGATGGCGAAGATGCCCGCCACCAGCGAGAGCTTGACGGTGACCCAGACGCCCCAGGCGATGGGGCCTGCGGTCCAGCTCAGTTGGGTGTCGAGGGTATCGCCACGAAAAACGGTATCCCCTTCGGCGACTTGTACGCCGGTGCTGGCGATGGCTTGCCGCACATTGGGGTCGAGATCGTCTTGCAGGAACAGCTTGTCCTTCTCGGCCTCGCTGGTGCCCGCCATCACGGTGCCGTCAAATTCGGCGAGATTCTTCTGCTCCGCCTGATAGGCGATGTATTGGGGAATGCGTTCCCAGCGCCAGGTGTAATCCACAGACTGGACAGCCTTGTAGATGCCGAATACGGCAACCAGCAGCATCAGCAGGAAAACCCCATGCCAGAGCAGCTGATTGGGCTGTTTTTCCATCTGTCTTGTCGGTTTGGGTGTGTGCACAGTCACAACCTCTTCTCGTTATTGTGTGGGGAGCTGCGTGGTGCAGGGGCGGCAATGCGCCGCCCCCCGGAGGTTATTTGAGCTGGTTCAGCCAGGCGTTGGATTCGAACCACTTCTTGTAGAGACGGTCGTAGCTGCCATCGCCCTTGATCTGGCGCAAGTAGTTGTTGAACCAGTTGAGGGTGTCCTGATCTCCTTTGCGGATGGCCCAGGCCAGCGGCTCGAAGGTGAACGGCTTGTCGAGGTGTACCACGGCGCCCTGATTCTGGGAGGCGAAAATAGCGTTGTAGGGCAGGTCATAGACGAACGCATCGACCTTGCCGTTGATCACTTCCAGCTTGGCGTCATCCTGGGTTTCAAACTGCAGCAGGGTGGCTTTGGGGATCAGGCGCTTGACTGCCTGCTCGCCGGTGGTGCCGAGCTTGACCGCAATCTTGTATTTCGGGTCGTTGAGGTCGGTGAAGGATTTGATTTCGCCCGCCTTCTCTTTGCGCAGGACTATGGTCTGGCCGACCACGATGTAAGGATCGGCGAAGTTGACCCGCAGGTTGCGCTGGGGAGTGACGGTCATGCCGCCCATGATGACGTCGAACTTGTTGGTCAGCAGCGCCGGAATGATGCCATCCCAAGCTGTGTTGACGAATTCGACCTTCACGCCCATCTCTTTGGCGACCATCTTGGCGAGATCCACATCAAAGCCGATGTACTGGCCCTGCTTGTTGGTCATCTCGAAGGGTTGATAACCGGCGTCGAAGCCGACTCGCAGCACGCCGCGTTCGAGCACGGCATCCAGGGTGGACGTGGGGGCAGGTGTCGGGGCCGCCGTGGCGATCCCGCAAAACAGCAGGGTAGAAAGAATCAGTTTTTTGATCATAAGTGACGTCTCTGTCGGTGGTGTGTTCGGCCTTGAACCTGATCCCGTGCGACTCCGTGGCACAAGAGACTGCTGCATCCGGCAACAGGCAAGACAGGATGAATGTCTTGAGCGGGACAAAAGCCCCATATGAGATGCTATGAATAGTGGTTGAGTGAAAAATGTACCAAAAACAGATTGTGTCAGAAGACTCAACAGGTTAGAGACATTTATTGCTCATGGCTTCATTCATAAAATCACACGAAAACAACATATCTATCTAATTGAGTGGGTTCAAGCCCAAATTATCTCCAAGACATTTTGTTACAAAGTCAGGGCGCCGCTTGCGGCTCTTATTGAGTTATTGGGCTCCGTAAGAGGCTTTTTGTGGGGCTGATACGAATACGCATTGGTGGGATATCACACGCATTGCTCTGTTTGTCAGCAAACGAACGGGCTTTATTGTGAAAACCATCAAGTCGCACTGGGTCTTGGCAAACGCTTCTCATATACTCAGTTACCCTCTCTGCATGGCTTTGGTATGGACGCCTCACTACTGCTTAAGCTGGATATTTTTACCTTGATGATCATGGCCTTGTGTGGCTATTGTCTCGGTTTCCTCACTCTCACCATCATTCGCGTTACCCACAACGATATTCCCGGCGTCGGGGTCTGGTGGTGGTCCAGTCTGTTTGCCATGCTGGGTCAGGCGGGATTTGCCAGTCTGCTGCTGACACCCACCCCCTATGGCTCCTGGGTGGGCAATGTCTTCCTGATTTTTCATGTGTCGTTATTGCTGGTCGCCCAACGCTGTTTCTTCCGTCAATCGCCGGGCTGGCCTGTCTGCTGGGGATTCATCCTGCTGTTTGCCGCCGTCATGACCTGGTCGGTCGCCATCGATGGCCGGATTGCGGTACGGGTGATGATCAGCAGCGCCACCTTCCTCATGCTCAGTACGCTCATCATCTGGCAGCTCTGGCGTCACGGTCGACCCGATTATCAGGTGGCGGTCTGGGTGCTGATTGGCCTCAATCTGGTGCTGATTGCCATGACCCTGATGCGGATATTTACCGTGTGGGGCGAGGTGATCGAAAGCCCGTTCCAGCGTCAGTTGTTCAACGTGTTGCCCTATGTCTCCATGCTGGTGGGTAGCTCCATACTCACCTTCGGGGTGTTGCTGCTCTGTAACCAGCACCGGGCGCTGGAGCTGCGCTATCAGGCCAGTCATGACCCGCTGACCGGGTTACTCAATCGCCGTGGTTTTATGGAGCGTCTGGCTCGGGGACGCCCTGCACAGCAGGGGGCGCTGGTGGTGCTCGATCTGGATGACTTCAAGCAGATCAACGATCGGCATGGTCATGAGGTGGGGGATCGGGTGCTGGAGCGGGTCGGGTTGGCACTGCGTGAGCTGGAGGGAGTATTGGCCAGTCGCTTTGGGGGCGAGGAGTTTGTGCTGCTGTTTCGCCATGCCACCGCAGAGGAGGCGATCGCCCGTTGTCAGTCACTGCGGGTTCAGCTTGCGGCCTGCGAGGTAGAGGGGATCCATATCACCGTCAGCATGGGGGTCGCTCACTGGCAGGGGGAGTGGCACTTTGACAGCCTGTTCAGCCGTGCGGATGACGCTCTCTATCGGGCCAAGCGGGAAGGAAAAAACCGGGTCTGTCAGGCGGCCTGATGCAGGAATAGGTTCAGGAATAAAATCAGGGCGCGGTGATCCGCGCTCTGATTGTTTCTGTTTGCCGGATATAGCTTGTCAGCTGCCACCCGCTACTCTGCATTCGCTTGAGTGGTTCTCGGTGCCTGCGCCTTGAGAAAGGGAAGCAGCAGCAGGGCCGAGACGCCCGCCGCCACCGAGATCACCACGAAGAAGCCGTTCCAGTGCCAGATCTCCATCACCTTGGCCAGCGGATAGCCTGACAGCGCCGCCCCCATGTAGGCAAACAGGCCGACAAAGCCGGTAGCCGCCCCCGCCGAATTTTTGTGGGAGCACTCCGCCGCCGCCATGCCGATCAGCATCTGCGGGCCAAACACGAAAAAGCCGATGGTAAAGAAGCAGGCCGCCTGCATCACATAGCTGAAGAAGGGCATCAGCCAGAGCGATCCCACCGCCAGCAGGATCCCCACCGCAAAGATCAGGTTCATCGGGCCACGGTTGCCGTTGAACAGCTTGTCCGATCCCCAGCCCGCCACCAGGGCGCCGATAAAGCCCCCCACCTCGAACATGGAGATGGCCGAGTTGGCGCTCATCAGATTGAAGCCGCGCTGCTCGGTCATGTAGAGATTGCCCCAGTCATTGATGGCGGTGCGCACCACATAGACCAGCACGTAACAGCAGGCGAGCAGCCAGATATAGGGGTTGCCCAGCACATATTTGCGCAGGATCTGGCGATGGGAGAGCCCCGCATCCTGGGTCTGCTGGGCCAGCTCCATCGCATCCTTGCGCCACTCGCCCACTGTTGGCAATCCCATGGCGCTCGGGGTATCCCGCAGTCGCCAGCAGAGGAACAATCCCGCGATGATGGCGATAAGGCCGGGCACTATCATGCCGTAGCGCCAGCCATGTTGCAGAGCGATGGTGCTGACGATAAGGGGAATGAGCGCGCCGCCGACGTTGTGGGCGGTGTTCCAGGCCGACCACCAGACCCCGCGCTCGGTGCGCGAATACCAGCTGGTGAGCAGCTTGGAGCAGGGGGGCCACCCCCAGCCCTGGAAGAAGGCGTTGGCGACCCAGAGGGCGGCAAACATCCAGAGTGCCGACGAGAGGCCGAACAGGATATTGATAACGCCGGTGGCCATCAGTCCGACACCCATGAAGTAGCGCGGGTTGGCGCGGTCACTGATGATGCCGGAGAAGAACTTGGAGCAGCCGTAGGTGATGTAGAACAGGGTCCAGAGCATGCCGATATCGGACTTGTCCAGCATGCCGCTCGCCAGCATGTCCGGCATGGCGAAGTTGAAGCTCTTGCGGGTGAAGTAGAAGACCGCGTAGCCCAGATACATGGTCAGCAGCAGGTGCAGCCGCCAGTGGCGATAGGTGGCATCGATCTCGGCCTGATCCCGGATAAGGGGCCGGGGCGGCGCGCTTCTCATAAAACTCAGCACAGGCAGGCCCTCTGGTGGTGATTAGCCATGACTCTCCTCCCGTCTGCGAGTGGGAAGGTTGACCGTCAGCTGGGTGCCGTGGATGCAGGAGAGTTGCAGACTGCCCCCGAGGGCCTGTACCCGCTCGCGAATACCGAGCAGGCCATAGCCCTGCTGCGGGCGGCTTTCCGGCAGACCGCGGCCATCATCTTCCAGCACCAGTTGCAACAGCTCGCCGCTGGCACGGGCGCGAATGGTGACCGAGTGGGCGTTGGCATGTTTGACCACGTTGTTGAGCCCCTCCTGACAGACCCGAAACAGGGTGACCCGCTGGGCATCGGAGAGATCCCCATCCGCCAGCTGCCACTCCAGACGGGTGACGATGCCGTGACGTTCCAGTTCCAGTTCTCTGAGCAGTGCCCGTACCGCCTGTTCCAGAGTCATGTCGTCGAGCTGGCGCGGGCGCAGCCGCCCGAGAAGACCGCGCACCGCGTCGTAGATCCCGAGCGACAGCGTGTCGATCAGGGCGCTGCTCTGACCCACCCCGGCATTATCGGGGGCGAGGCGGCGCACTATTCCAGCCTGGGTACGAATGGCGGTGATGGTCTGGCCGATGTCGTCGTGCAGCTCGCGCGCCACCTCCTTGCGGATGCTCTCCTCGGTCTCCAGCAGCCGCTCGGTGAGCTGGCGATTGTGGGCGAGCTGGCGGGTCAGCGCCTGATTGAGTTCGCGCTGGCGCTGGATCCCGGCACCCAGCAGCAGGCCGGTGAGGCTCTGGGCCAGCAGGGAGAGCAGCAGATCGAGGGGGTGATCGTGCCAGGCCTGACTGGCCAGCAGAGCGATGGTGTTCATCAGGGTGGCGAGCAGCGCCCCTTGCCAGCCGTAGCGCCACGCCATGGCGATGATGGGGATGGCGAGACAAAACGGGGTAAAGCGCACCAGCGAGTTGGGCAATCCCAGTTGCAGCCAGAGGCTCAATACGAACAGCAGCAGATACCAGACCAGATGGCGAAAGCGCCACTCTACCGGCTGATCCACCAGCGCAGGCCCCAGCGGCACCCAAGTGGCGCGGGTGAGGTAGTGCCAGATCAGCATGCAGGTGGAGGTCAGCGTCAGCCCGCCGGTCAGGCTGAGCAGCAGGGCCGAGAGGCCATCTTCCCCGGCCAGATGCCAGAGCAGGGCTTGCAGCAGCGCCGCCGCCGTGACGGTGGCGAGCAGCAGCAACAGTTGCTGCCAGTCGTTGCGCACCTGTTGGCGACGGGCAATGAACAGCGGTAGCAGGGTCAGCAGACTGCCCGCGACCAGCCAAGGCCAGTGGGGCAGCCCCACCTCCAGATTGAGCCAGTAGAGCAGCAGCCCTTCGCACAGCAACAGCGGCGGCCAGTAGTGGCCGGGACTTTGCAGCAGCAACCCGAGGCGCAGGCCGAAGGGGAACAGCAGCACAGCCAGCGCCGGGCCGCCCGCCAGATGCAGGCTGATGCTCCAGAGACAAAACCAGCCGGCGGCAAAGATGAAGCAGGCCGCCAGCGCGATGGCGACATAGCTGGCAAGACGGGAGATCACCAGCTATCCAGCATGCGGTGGGCCAGCTCGACGTTGTTGCTGACCTTGAGCTTGTCCATCAGGTTGGCGCGATGGACGTGAACCGTCTTGGGGGAGAGTCCAAGCTGCTCGGCGATGGCTTTCACCTCCAGCCCCTGTGCCAGCAACTGGGCAATCTCCCGCTCCCGATTGGTGAGGGGATCCTGGCTGCTGCTGGCCAGCTTCTGGGCGATGTCCGGCGTCAGATAACACCCCCCCTGGGCGGCGGTGCGCACGGCAGCGATCAGCTCGTCCGGACTGCAGCGCTTGGAGAGAAATCCCTTGGCACCGGTCTGCAGTGCCTGCTCGATGAGGGCGGGGCTGTCGTGTACCGAGAGCATCACCACCGCCAGACCGGAGGGGAGCTGCTTGAGCAGATCCAGTCCCGATTGGTCGGGCATCGAGATGTCGCAGACGCAGACTCGCGCCCCGCTGCCGGGCAGGCCGGCAAGGGCGTCGCTGGCGGAGCCGAATTCGGCGACCACCTGCAGGTCTGGCTCCAGATTGAGCAGTTGGGCAAAACCGGATCGGACGATCTGGTGATCGTCGATGAGGGCAATTTTTATCATGATGTCAGCCTGAAATTCGGTGCGTCATGACCATGACGCGGCCAACAAGATACCTGCCCCCCGAGTCAGGCTCAAGCAGCAGCAGGAAAAGGGGCTAAAAACCGGGGGGCAAGGTGCGCAAAGCTTGATCGGGATCAGCTGGCAAGGGCGAGCAAGCGGGCTGATCAACAGGGGGATGACCAGCCCGGGGGACTCAGCGGTGCAGCTCGCCGGCGCGCTCCGGCTGATAGACCACTTCCAGAATTTCTACCTCGATGGTGCGACCGGCCGGGCCCGGCCAGGCGATGCTGTCGCCCACTTTCAGGCCGAGCAGGGCGCTGCCTACCGGCGCCAGTACCGAGATGTTGCTCTCGTCGCCCTTGGCATCGCGCGGGTAGACCAGGGTGAGGCAGAACTCGTTGCCGCTGCTCTGCATCTTGAAGCGCACCTTGCTGTTCATGGTGACCACGTCCGGCGGCATGTCGGCCGGTTCGCGGATCTCGGCGCGGTCCAGCTCCTCTTGCAGGGCCAGATGCTGCGGGTGGTTGCCAAGCAGTTGCTCAATACGGTCCAGATCAAGGCTGGAGATAACCAGATGAGGTTGTTTCATAAGATATTCCTTATCAATAGCGGATAGGCCCATACCGGCGGGTGCAGGTTGGCCATCACACAGGGTGTTACAAAAATGGATTCAACAGGTTCAATCGATTGAAAATGCCATGCCCCCAAGCGACTCGCGGCCGAAGGAGCGAGGCGGGGGCTCAGCAGGGTGTGAGCAAATGCGAGGAAATAGCGAGTATTTTCATAGGCCTACCATAACCATTCTGGCCGGCCTTGGCAACCGCGATTGAGTGACTACTCAGGAGCCTGATAGTTGTACTGACGGATGATCCGCGCCAGTGTGCCATCATGGCGCATCTCGTCTATCACGGCTTGCCAGCGCTGCGCCTGTTTGAAGGGGAAATCCTTGTGAGCGGCCAGGAACAGTTGGGTGTTCATCAACACTTCCCCGCGAACCAGCTGTTGTGATGAGCGTTTGTCTTGTTGTTGGGCATACAGGATGACATTCCATGCGGCGACCCAGGCATCAATGCGACCGCGATGGAGTTTATGAGCGTTTAGTTGCTCATCTGCCACTGTCTCTCCCCGGATCCCGATGCGTTGCTTGAGTAGGTGTTGACCAAACGAGTAGCGCAGCACGCCCACATCAAGGTTTTTCAAATCGCTGCTTTTCAGTGCTTTTGGGTGAAACCGGCGATCGCTGACGATCAAAAACTGCTCATCGAGGATGGGCGTTACCCACTGATAGAGGTGCTCTCGCTGACTGCTTCGCACGGGCGGTATCATCAATACATCGGGGCGATGAATTGTCTGGGTCAGTGCACGTGGAAGCGGCATCAACTCGATGGTGAGCGGTTCTTTAAGGCGTCGAGCAGCTTCTTCCATGATTTCGATACCCACACCGCTGGGTTTACCATGGGAGGACTGAATGACGTAAGGAGGCAGCTCGGCCGCCACCAGCACAATAGCCTGGGCACCGGTGTTCACCAGCAATAACAGCAGGGTCAAAAAGGGCAGGCAGAGAGCGCGCATCAAGGTCGTGAGCCAGAGTCGAATATGCAGAGTGTAACATTCCTGCCTGCGTTGTCGTTGTGCCCGCTGAGGGGTTGGGATCTCAGTCGAAGAAATCCCGCAGATCGCGTACTTCGTAATCAGCGAGTTGCTGCCAGGGGAGCTGAGCAGGCAGCTTGCGCAGGGTCACCTCCATCCGGTAGCTGCGATAGCCATCGAGGCTGGCCGACTCGACCACCAGCGGGATCTGCCACTGACTCGACCAGAGAATGCGGGTTCGTTGCTGCCCTTCGCGCTTTTCATACCAGCGGGCCTGCTCGGGGGCTGCCTCATCCAGTGGAGTCATCCCCTCGATCAGCGCCGGGTTGACGAGATGGCGGATCCGCAGCCAGTCGGGCTTGAAGGCCACCTGGCCATACTCTTCCACCGGCACTTCAACCAGCTGGTTGTGCCAGCTGTCGGCATAGCGCAGCTGAAGTTCACCCTCATCACTGCGACTGACCCAGCGGGCCGCCATCTGGTGGGTAAAGTGCTTGTGGCCGGGCGTGGCGTCGTGAGTGGCATGATAGGCACGGGCAAGGGGGAGGGGAATGAGCCGCTGGCTCCACACCTGATTGCCCACGCGCAGCCACTTCTCTTGCCAGACACTCTCTCTGGCGATGCCATCGCTGCCGGTGTTCCGGTCGTGATAGCTGATCCGGGCGGCGAGATCCGGGGGTGTGTCGTCAGCATGCAGAGGGAAGGCGAGGGTGCTGCCAAGCAGCCATAACGAAAGCAAAAGTCGCATCATCATCTGTCGCTCGAAAGAGCCGGGGCCCGGGCCGCTGAGTCAATTGCTCAGATGCACCCGGGCCCCTGCTGCTTACAGGCCGAGCGCCTCCCGCAGTTTGCCAAACACCTTGGTGTTATCCAATGTGCCTTTGAAGCGGTTGCTGCCGGCGCCATCGGCAAACAGCATCACATCGCCGCCGCCGTGGGTTTCCGATGTCAGTTTGACACCGGTCTCCTGCAGATAGTCATTGGCCATCACCTGATCGCTGGTGAGGACGGGGCGTACATCGGGGCGGTTGGGGCCGTTACCGAACACCAGGGTGGTGAAGGGCTTGCCATCCACATCGTTCTGGGTCGAGCCATCGCCATTTTTCACCAGATCCAGCACCGGATTGCCCTTGGCGGAGTAGCCGTTAATGGTCATGGTGTGGTCATGGTCGGCGGTGACCACGATCAGGGTATTGCTGAGATCCACTTTACCCAGCGCCGTCTTGACCGCCTCATCCAGAGCCACTGCGTCGGTGAGCGAGCGCTTGGCATTGGTACCGTGCAGGGCGTGATCGATCCGGCCGCCTTCTACCATCAGGAAATAACCCTGACTGTTCTTGCTCAGCAGGTCGATCGCCTTGGCGGTCATCTCGGAGAGGGACGGCTGGGTATTGGCAGCCCCCTTGGCGACCCGATCCAGCTCGTAGTCGAGGTGGGATTTGCTGCTGAACAGACCGAGCACCTTGCCACTGGTGACCTTGGCCAGTTCACTTTGGGTGGTGACATAGCTGTATCCCTTTGCCTTCATCTCGGCGGTCAGGTCGCGGTTGTCATTGCGACCGCCCTTGTTGCTGGCGCTGTAGGGAGTCCAGTGGTTGGCACCACCGCCCATCAGCACATCGACCCCATCTCCCAGCGCCTGGTTGAAACCTGCGCCTCCCGGAACAGCTTGTGCAGCGATGTCATAAGCGGCATCCCGATGGCAGATGTGGGCGTAGGTAGCCGCCGGGGTCGCGTGGGTCAGCTCGGTGGTAGTGACGGCCCCGACCGATTTGCCTGCCGCCTTGGCCAGCTCCAGGATGGTGGGCACCGGCTTGCCGTTATCGCTGCTGCAATTGTTGACGGTTTTGTTGCCATTGACGTCTTTGCCGGGGGCGACGGCTTTGGTGTCGCTGCTCATGGCGATCACCTCGTTGTTCATCTTGACCCCGGTGGTGTAGGCCGCCATGGAGGGGGCCGAGTCGGTGGTCTGGGCATCGTTGGAGAAGGTCTTGATGCGGGCACTGCGCGGCAGTTTCATCATCTCCAGATTGCCCTCTTCTCCCACCTTGAACAGGCGGGTGGCGGTGAGCACGGTAGGCCCCATGCCATCACCGATAAAGAGAATGACGTTTTTGGCATCACCGGCCTGTGCCTGGGAGGTTGCGCCCAGCGCACTGAACAGGGCGGCGCAGACCAGCGTGTGCTTGATGGATGTGTTCATCTGTTTGCTCATGAAAGTGCTCCTTACAGCTTGGCCGCAGCCTTGATCTTGCCGAACACGGCGGTGTTATCGAGAGAGCCATGGAAGCTGTCAGCCCCCTTGCCGATGGCGCCGAGGAAGACATCGGTGCCGCCGTGGGTCTCGTTGCCGATCTCGCCCACCTTGACCACCACTTCCTGGTGGTAGTCATTGGCGGAGACGGTGGCATCGTCGAGTGGGGCGACGCTGCTGCGCGGGCCATCCACCCGGTTGTAGCCGTTGCCAAAACCTATGATGGTGTAGGGCATGCCCTCGCTATCCTTGCTTGGCTCGCCAGTCTCGTAGTTCTTCACCAGCCCAAGTACGCCGGGATTGTCGGCGGTGGTCTTGCCGGTGCGCTTGGCATAGCCGTTGAGCACGAGCGTATGGTCGTGGTCGGCGGTGACCACGATCAGGGTGTTTTTCAGCTCGGGGTCGCTCTTTTTCACCTCGTCGATGGCGGCCTTGATGGCGTTGTCGAAGGCGATGGTGTCCTGCAGCGCCCGCTTGGCGTTGGTGTCGTGCAGGGCGTGGTCGATGCGACCCCCTTCCACCATCAGGAAGTAACCCTTCTCTTTGCCCTTGAGCTGCTTGATGGCGGCCAGGGTCATCTGGGCCAGTGACGGCTCGCTGGCGGGGCGGTCCAGGTCATATTTCATGTGACTGGAACCAAACAGGCCCAGCAGCGGCTTGCCCGTATCGGCCTTGTTCAGCTCATCCAGATTGCTGGCAAACTGGTAGCCCTTGGCCTGCATTTCGCTGATGAGGTTGCGGCCATCTTCCCGCTTGCCCTTGTCGGCTTTGGGCAGGAAGAAGCTGCTGCCGCCACCGAGCACCACATCCAGCCCCTCCTTGAGGGCGCTGTTGTAGCCTTTGCCGCCCGGTACCAGCTGGACGGCGATATCTGCCTCCAGATCCCGGTTGCAGATATGGGCATAGGTAGCCGCAGGGGTGGCGTGGGTTACCCGGGTGCTGGTTACCACACCGGTGCCGCGGCCATCGGCTTTGGCCAGCTCCAGCAGGGTAGTCACTGGCTTGCCGGCGCTCTTGCTGCAGTCGCTCTCATAGGTGGCATCGCCGTCCATGCTGATGACGCCGTTGTTGCTCTTGACCCCGGTCATGTAGGCCGCCATGGAGGGGGCCGAGTCAGTGACCTGGGCATCGTGGGAGAAGGTCTTGATAAAGGCCGTCTCTGGCAGGGTATCGATGGTGAGATCACCCTCTTCGCCGACACCGTAGATGCGGGCTGCCGTCAGGGTGTTGAGGCCCATGCCGTCACCGAGGAAGAAGATGACGTTGGTGGGTTGGGCTGCGGGCTTGGTCGCCACCGTGTCATTGTCTGATTTGCAGCCGGCAGCCAGGGCGGCGCCGATCATCACTGCAAGTCCTGCCATTTTTCTCATTGGGGTTCGCTCCTTGTAAAACCTGAGCGCAGCCTAGAGGGGGCAGATGACACTTTTACTGACTATCGGTGACGGTTGTGTGAAAAAGTGATGAAAATGTTACACTATATCAATGTGTTATCTATCAATTGAGCCAGTTGGTCCGGCCGCTTCCGGCAAGGTTGCTCCGCCTCGGCGGTTTGCTGATTTGATGAGGTGATGGTTAGAATGACCTGTCAAAAGAGGCCCGCAGCAGGTAAAATGCGCCCCCTTCGTTCGATGCCCGCGGCAGAGCGCCTGTTGTTCCATGCGCGCGCCCGCAGCCCCCACAGAGAGTAACGGATATGTCCATCAACTGGTTCCCCGGTCACATGCACAAGGCCCGCAAAGAGATTGCCGAGGTCATGCCCCAGGTCGATGTGATCATCGAGATGCTCGATGCCCGCATCCCCTTCTCCAGCGAAAACCCGCTGGTGCCCGAGCTGCGTGGTGATACCCCGGTGATCAAGGTGCTGAACAAGGCGGATCTGGCCGATCCGGCGATCACCGAGCTGTGGGTGGCGCACATGGAAAAAGAGAAGGGGATCAAGGCGCTGCCGCTGACGCAACAAGAGCCGGAGAAGATCAAGCAACTGCTGACCCTCTGCCACGAGATGCTGCCGGAACGCAATTTTGAGCTGCGCGGCGTGCGGGCGATGATCATGGGGATCCCCAACGTGGGCAAGTCCACTCTGATCAATACCCTGGCGGGGCGCATCATCGCCCGTACCGGCAACGAGGCGGGGGTGACCAAGTCCCAGCAGCGGATCAAGCTGGATAACAACGTTATCCTGACCGATACCCCAGGTTTCCTCTGGCCCAAGCTCAACCCGCCCTCCTGTGGTTATCGTCTGGCCATCACAGCGGCCATTAAAGACACTGTGTTCGACTATGCCGATATCGCCATGTTCGCCGCTGACTACTTCATCAAGGCCTATCCGGAGCGGATCAAGGCGCGCTACCAGATTGACGCGTTGCCCGAGACCGAGATCGAGCTGCTAGAGATGATCGCCCGCCAGCGGGCGTTTATGCGCAAAGGGGGGCTGGCCGACCTGCACAAGGCGTCAGAGATCCTGATTAACGAGTTCCGCTCCGGTTTGCTTGGCCGCATCTCGCTGGAGACGCCGGAGATGGTGAGCGTCGAGATTGTCGAAGCCGCCGCAGAAGCCGAGCAAAAAGCCAAAGAGAAGGCCGAGCGGGAAGAGGAGCGTCAGGCTCGCGCCCGTCGCAAGTACGCCCGCAAGCGTCAGAAATAGTTATCCTCAGGCGTCCCGAGCTTGCCTGACTGCGAGCGAGCTTGTGTGACCCTGATGACGAAACACGAAGAGGCGACCCCAAGGGTCGCCTCTTCTGTCTTATCTGGTGAAATGCCGCCCACTCTGATGGGGTGTGCGTGCTATAAAGCCATGCCATCAGCCAAAACGGTGGCGAGCCGTCTCAAACAGCGACATATGAAGCGGGATCAGCTGTTGCCAGTCGCGGCGATAGCCGCCACCGGGCATCGCCGCGATGGGCAACCCATGCTTGATTGCACAGTCAAATACCATGGCATCGCGTAGGCGAACCCCTTCATCGCTTAGGGAGAGATAACCAAGCTCGTCGGCATGATGCACATCGACGCCCGCCTGATAGAGGATGAGATCCGGCGAATAGAGGCGCAGTGCCAGTGATAGCGCCTGTTGCAGTGTGGTGAGATAGGCATCGTCCGTCATGCCGCTTGGCAGCGGAAAGTCGAGGTGAGAGGCGGCTTTGTGATGGGGAAAGTTGTGCTCCCCATGGAGGGAGAGGGTGATGATATCGCGCCTTCCGGCGCACAGGGCCGCACTGCCATCTCCCTGATGCACATCGAGATCGACGATCAGCACCTGTTCACAGCGCCCCTCGTCGAGGCAAGTCTGGGCGGCAATCACCAGATCGTTGAACAGACAAAAACCGCTGCCGTGATCCCGATGGGCGTGGTGGTAGCCACCGGAGATCTGCAAGCCGCAGCCCTGCTCAAGTGCATAGCGGCTGGCGGCAACGGTGGCACCCACCGAGCGCAAGGTGCGCTCTATCAGCATGGGTGACCAGGGAAAACCGATCTTGCGGATGGCGCGATCTTCAAGCTGGCCGCTCAAGGCCGCCGCGACATAATCGGCATCGTGTATGCGACAGATTTGCTCCCGGGTAGCGGCGGGCGCTTCGCCAAGGGGGTAACCCTGCACCTGCAGGCGTTCAAACAGCCCTTGATACTTGGCCAGCGGGAAGCGATGGCGCTCGGGTAGCGTCAGGGAGGAGTAGAGGGGGTGATAGAAAATGCGCAACGACATGGTGCCATTCTCCCTGGCAAGGTGGCGCTTTCTATATATGAAATCAGCAGATGAATCCATATATGTACTCCCTATATAAAGGGGAAGTGGCAGCGCATAAATCAAGACGCGTCGTGAGTTAGACCGCAGGATATGGAATGGAAAAGGGGAGCTTGGCTCCCCTTTCAGTCAATCACTCAGCCCGGCTTATTGCTGCTGGATAACCCAGATCTGGAAGGCTTTGCGGGTTTCCGCATCGGCCTTGTTGTACCAGTTTTGCAACTGGGTCAGCGCTTCCGGATTGCTTTGAGCCTTGCTGGGGGCAACCTGAACCGGTGCGCTGGCGGCAGCCATCACGGCAGCAGAAGAAACGGCCACTGCTTTGGGCTGGTTGAAGGCTTTGCCCATGTTGATCAGCTCTTGCTGATAGTCACGGGTCAGCTGGAAGCCCTCTACTTTCGGCATCACGAACTGTTCGCTACTCACTTGCTGACCACTGACCTTGTCTTTCAGCGCCACTTTCTGCTCTTTGACAAACTGCTTGGCTTCGGCTTCGTTGCGGGGCTTTTTATAGTCCAGCACCAGCTGCTGATTGTCGGCGGCGGTGAAGTTCAGCACCAGCGGCTCTGCGGTGACCAGCTTGATTTCGTTACGGCTGGAGTAGTTGCCTTCAAAGGCGACGACCAACTGGTGTTTGCCAGCAGAGAGGGGGAAGGTGCTGGTTTTGTCGAGCAGCTTGGGGTTGATGGATTGACCATCGATCAGCTGGACGACATACGGGGTGGTCACTTCCAATTGGGCATCAGCAAGGGCGCTACCGGCCCACAACAGACCAGCCAGCGCCGGTACCAGAACAGTCAGTTTCATTTCATCTCCTTGAACAGTCAGGCGATTGCCCACTGAAAACAGGGGCTCATTTTTACAGGTTTGGCCTACTGCGGCAATGGCTCTTTCTGGTGGTCGATGTTCGCGCGGCTGTCAGTTTGTTTATCAATAGCGGCCGGCTTATTTACTCGATCCGCCGTGTAAACGGGGGGAGGGCGTCGAGCAGCCCCTTGCCATAACGTTTGGTCAGCAGGCGGCGGTCCAGAATGGTGACCCGTCCCCGATCAGCCTCTTTGCGGATGAGGCGGCCACAGGCCTGGATAAGCTTGCGCGATGCCTCCGGCACTGTCAGTTGCAGGAAAGGGTTGCCGCCTCGCTGCTCCACCCACTCGGCGGTGGCCTCCTCGACCGGCGAGTTGGGCACGGCAAAGGGGAGTTTGGTGATCACCAGATTGGTAAGGTAGTGACCCGGCAGATCCAGCCCTTCCGAGAAGCTGCCGGTACCAAACAGAATGCTGGCCTGACCGCCATCGCATTTCTGTTTGTGCAGGGTGAGCAGGGCATTGCGGGAGGCTTCCCCCTGCACCAGCAGTGACAGCCCCTTGGCTCGCAAGCCAACGGCCACCTCATTCATCTGGCGGTAGGAGGAGAAGAGCACCAGACTCGCCTCCTTGCCCGCCAGAATACGTGGCAGCACGCTGATGAGTTCGTTGGTAAAGGCCGGCGAGTTGGGTTCGTGCTCCATCTTGGGCAGATAGAGCTCGGCTTTCTGATAGTCAAAGGGTGAGCGCAGGCGCAGATAGCGGGTACCGTCGTGCTCCTTGAGCCCCACCTGATGGCGAAAATAACTAAAGGAAGAGAGTGCTGTGAGGGTCGCGGAGACCAGCACGGCCCCCAAACATTTCGACCAGAGCCACTCCTCCAGCAGATAGCCCACTTCAATCGGTGAGGCGTGCAGCCAGATATCGCCGTCATCGCTCTTGGCCATCCAGCGGGCGAGCGGGGTTTTGCCGGTCGGCACATGGCGCCCCAGCATCTCCCAGAGGGCGCAGAAACTCTCCAGCCGCTGCAGATGAAAACCGCTCTCTGCCAGCAGGGGTTCGGCCTCCTTGCGGCGGATCTCGCCATCTTTCAGCGCTTCACCTATGGCCCCCTGCATCCGATCCAGCGCCCGCAGCGCCTTCTTGCTCGACTCCTTGAGATTCTCTGCCAGCATGGGCAGGGGATCCGGCAATACCCCTTCGGCGAAGCGGTAGTGAGGTTCACTGCCAAACAGCCGATCGTTGGCGCTGAGCCACTGCTCGACAGCCTTCAGATCAGGCTGGATGGAGGCCAGTGCATCCTGCAGTTTGAGTTGGGGGTCGAGCAGGCTCTCCTTATTAAGAGTCCGCGCCAGCTTGCCTGCACTTTGTACCAGCTTCTCCAGCCAGCGACGTGAGCCTTTGACGCTGGCCGACGCCGCGCCGTGATCCCGGGCGATGGTGGGCAGGTGATGGGCCTCATCCAGCACATAGATGCACTCATCAGGGGGCGGCAGAATGATGCCGCCGCCCATGGTGAGATCGGAGAGCAGCAGCGCATGGTTGACGACCAGCACATCGGCGCTCTCCATGTCGTTGCGGGCGCGATGAAAGGGGCAGTGCTGGTGATGGCTCAGCGCCTTGTTGCAGGTGTGGCGGTCGGCGGCGATGCGATCCCAGCAAGTGTCGGGAATGGGCTCCGGCCAGTTGTCCCGATCCCCGTCCCACTTGCCATTGGTGTAGGCCTGCCACAGAGCCTGGTAGCGATCTTTGTCGCTGTCAGATGGTTTGGATTTACTCAGACTGCCAAAGTCGAGCTCGAAGTTGGCCATCTCGGCGCCACTGGCTGCCTGCTCCAGCAGATGCTCGCAGCAGTAGCGCTGACGCCCCTTGACCAGCATAAAGCGAAACGACAGCTCGCTGTGGCGGTGGTAAAAAGGAAGGTCTTTGTGGATCAGCTGCTCTTGCAGGGCCACTGTGGCGGTGGAGATCACCAGCTTTTTCTGGGTGAGCCGTGCCACCGGGATGGCACCCTGCGCATAGGAGAGGGATTTGCCGATACCGGTGCCCGCTTCGGCCACCAGGATCCGGCGCTGCTTGTCGTACTCGCCGGTCAGGGTTTTGGCTATCTCTGCCACCAGAAAGTTCTGCTCTTTGCGCGGCACAAAACCGGGTAATCCATCCGAAATCTGGCGATAGGTTTGACGAATGGTGGCTTTAAGGCGAGTAGAGAGCATGAAGAGAAGGCCAGTTAGGGGTTAATCGAAGGACAAGGATACCCGCAACCCCTTGGTGAGGTCGAGGCAACTGCCATTATCACGGCTGTTTTACGCTGATCAGACCACTTTGGTTGTTTATCAGGTAGTTAGCGTTATTTGCATGCAAAATAGACTATTTGAGTCCAAATAATCAGCAGGATTCATTGTAAACGTTTTCCTTTTGCCTTGCCGTTAGGTGAGACTTGGCTCACATTTTTGCCTCCATGACTATGGTTTCCGTAAAAAGTTCCAAGTTTTTTCATTGCGGTTCAAAAAATCCGGTGCTAGTCTCGGCGGCATAGTGATGCAAAGAACATCGCTAACACAGGGAATAACAACAACTTAGTGTTTAATTACAGTAGGCATTGGAAACTATGAAAAAGACAATTCTGGCTATTGCTATTCCGGCTCTGTTTGCATCCGCCGCTAACGCCGCAGTGATCTATGACAAAGACGGCACCACTTTCGACGTATACGGCCGTGTACAGGCTAACTACTACGGCGAAGCTAACGACAAATCAGCAGAACTGGTTGGTGCAACCCGTCTGGGCTGGTCTGGTAAAGTAGCTCTGAACAACACCTGGTCTGCCATTGCTAAAACCGAGTGGCAAGTAGCTGCTGAAAACTCTGGTAGCAACACCAGCGACATCGATCCGCGTCACATCTATGCCGGTTTTGATGGTTCCCAGTACGGTAAAATCATCTTCGGTCAGACCGATACCGCTTTCTACGACGTACTCGAGCCGACCGATATTTTCAACGAGTGGGGCGATGCCGGTAACTTCTATGATGGTCGTCAAGAAGGTCAAATCATCTACTCCAACACCTTCGGTGGTTTCAAAGGTAAAGTTTCCTACCAAACCAACGATGATGTAGCGGTCAAAATCACTGACGTTGGTCAGAAGATCAAAGAAGACGCTATTTGGGGTAAAGACGTTAAGCGTAAGAAAGCTTACGGCGTAGCTGCTGGTTATGACTTTGACTTCGGTCTGGGCTTCAATGCCGGTTATGCCTACTCCGACCTGCAAAACAAAGTTAATGGTCAGACTGGTAAGAAAGACGAGTGGGCTGTTGGTGCACACTACGCAATCAATGGTTTCTACTTTGCTGGTGTTTACACTGAAGGCGAAGTGAAGAACAAGAGCCTGGGTATGAAAGATGACGGCCGTGGTTACGAGCTGGCTGCTTCTTACAACGTAGACGCTTGGACCTTCCTGGCTGGCTACAACTTCAAAGAAGGCAAGGCCAACGCTCAAGCTGCCGGTTCTACTTACAAGGATCTGGTTGACGAGACCCTGCTGGGTGTTCAGTATGCCTTCACTCCGAAGCTGAAAGCTTACACCGAGTACAAGATCCAGGGCATCGACAAGCAAGATGACGAGTGGACTGTTGCTCTGCAGTACAACTTCTAATAAGTTGCACATGAGTAATATCCTGGCTTGAGTCTTTGACCAAGCAACGAATGGCCGAGATGATATCTCGGCCATTTTCTTTTTGGCGGCATTGCTATTGCGTAACGGAGTTCTGGTGAATCGCCGGATTGTAATTTCTAGTGATAGTTGGCAAATTGCCGGTCTCGGTTAATTTGTACAGATCTAGTTATCACCTGACTCCGGCCTCAAACCGGTGTTTTGTTTACGCTACTTTAGTGCGCACTTTCTTCGGTATCAATTTCAGACCCTTCTTGAACATGTTGTAGGGGGGTTGACCCTCCATCATCCCGCCCTGATGTGGCCGCTGGGTGTTGTAGTGCACCAGATAGCTATCTAGGTCTGTCTGCATCTGCTCTACCGACTTATACCATGTCGTTCTCCCCTTGATACGGAAGTGTTCATCAAGCAGTGTGCGATGCAGCCGCTCGATAAAGCCGTTGCTCTGCGGCCTGCGCACCTTGGTTGTCCGGTGCTCAATCCCCTCCAGTTGCAGGAACAGTTCGTAGGGATGATGGTCTGGGCGCCAACAGAACTCGCGCCCGTTATCCGACAGGATGGTATAGACCCGTGCCTCATGGGCCTCGAAAAACGGCAGCACCGTTTCATTGAGCACATGAACCGAGGTCACCGGCAGCTTGCTGGTGTAGAGCCGCCCCCAGGCGTGGCGGCTATAGCAGTCCAGCACGGTTTGTAGATACATCTTACCGACCCCCTTGAGTGCGCCGACGAAGAAGGTGTCGATCGCCACCAGTTCCCGGTGTAGTGAACTTCTATCTGGCGTTCGCGGAACTCGGGGCTGAAGCGCTCTAACAGGCGAATTTGCTCGTCATTGAGCTCAATGGTCTGATCCCGGTGAGTTTTCTCAAGGCGCAGCAAGCGGTCGTGTTTGGAGAGCAAGTCGTGCCGTTGCCACACGCCACGTACACCACCCGCACTAACATTGATGCCTTGCAGAGCCAGTTTTTGCGCGACTCGCAGCGGGCCATGAGCTGGTCTGGTGAGGGAGTAATCGAGGATGGCCTGTTCAATCTCGGGAGCGACCCGGTTGGGATGAGCCCGTTTACAGCCGGGCAATTTGTCGAGCAATCCCTCGGCGCCATAGGTCTGGTAATTACGGCGAATTTCGTAGAACTGCTGACGACTGTAGCCGATGAACTTGCAGGCTTTGCTGACGTTATTGAGCTCTTTGGCGAGCTCTAGCAGGCTGAGTTTGCGACGTGCGACTTTCTCGTTGGTGGTCATGCAGAGGCTGATAGTATTTTGCAGGTGCAAAAAAGCCCCTTGGCGGGGCTTGGTGTCTGGCAAGGCCGGTGTCGGGATTATCAATCGAACAGGATGCGGCCGCTGGTGCCGGCATCGCTGTCTTTCCAGCTGGCGCCGTTTTTGCGCAGGGTGTAAGTGATGGTCTCCTGCTTGAATTTCAGGTAGTCGCTGCCGCTGTGATTTGGTTTGACCTGATTGCCATCGATATAGGTTTCCCCTGTGGTATCGACGTGAATTTCGGCCACGGTGCGGCCATCGTCAGTGACCGCTTTATAGTTGCCAGCCCACGGGCTCTCGTCGCCATACTGCACGGCCCCTTCCTGAGCGTGCGCTTGGGCATGGGTCTTGTGGCCGTGATGGGTTTTGGCCACGGCGCAGCCGGAGATACCGACCGCCAGCAGGCAACCGAGGGTGACATTGAGCAGAGTCTGTTTGGATTTCATCTTCATTTACCTGTATCAAATAATTGCAATGGATAAGGGGTGGAGCTCCCACGGTAGGTGTGGGCCCCGCTGAGCCGTGGCTCGAAATCAGTCCTGATTGATGCCTGAAATATGGCCGCGGGCGTCGGTGAGGCAGTGCCAGAGCCGGTCATGGGGCCCCTTGATATCAATCATCATCCCCGCCTGGGAGTCGGCCACATAGTCGAGGGTCAGTTTGCTGCGGCTGACGCCCGCTTTTCTGGCGATGGCGTTCATGCAGGCGTTCTCGGCAACCTTGGTTTGTGCAGTGCTGCCGTTGTAGGCACTGCTACTGGCGATTTCATTATCATCGCCGTCGTCATCGTTCTCATCGTCATTGAGCTGGCAGGCGCCGCTGTCGCCATTTTTGACAAAATAGGTGATGCCCCAGTCGCCATTTTTCACCATGGAGAGGGTGGTGCGCCCCTTGCTCGCCTCGTAGAAATTTGAATTCACTTTTTTAAGTGGAACTTGCTGGTTATTGATATAAGCCGTGCCATCTTCGACGCGAAGATTAATATGTCCAGGACAGCTGGCGGATAAATCAGGCACCCCTGCATATGCAGTTCCGGTTATTACCAATACAGAGAGAGCAAGCAGCGTTTTTTTCATCAGATAACCTCAAATCAACAAGGATCAGCAAGTGTGATGTCGTCAAAATAACGGTTGCTATGCCTGAACGTTATTTCTGTGCTCATTGCACACCTGTTATCGGTAGCCCGCAGTCAGTTGTTTCAGTGCGCCTCGTCCTGCCGGGATGACGCCAAATTTAGCAGTCGGGTGATGTAAGTAAAATAAAACAGGATTAATTGGATTCATAAAATATGAAAAACTATAAATCATTTAAAACAATGGGTTAGGTGCAGTTCAAGTCACTGTGCAAAAGATGGGGGACCATCCGGGATGGTTCCTTATGGGTGTCGATAAAGTTGGCCATAGGGCTGCAATATCGGGAGTTGAGTATTTTCTCTGTTGCAAGCGAGTACAGGCTGGCGACATCACAGGACCAATCAGCCATTGCGCGCCGTAAATACACAGACAAAAAACTCCAATATTCGGTGTGCGAGGGGGGGGAATTAGCCTACCAGCAGGTGGATATTTTTACCTGATATGATGGAGTGGTGAGGCATATGAAAGGGTCAGGATAAATAAACCCTCCGTCAATAGGGCGTGATTATCTGGAGTGTTACTGTGCTTTCCCTGAGGATTGCCCACTTTTGGCAGGAAAATATAACGACTTAGAAACTCATGGCCAACCCGATGGAATAACCGCTGGTGTTGTGGCTGAACATATAGCGGGCAACCAGCCGGGTACGGGTGACTATGATGTCGTATTTGCTGCTGTCCAGCTCCAGACCGGCGCCGATAGAGTTGAGGGAGTCAAAGCCAAGCAACCCCCGCTGCTCCCCCAGATATGCGGTATGGGCCCCCTCCAGTACATAGCGCACCGGTCTGTCGAGCAGTGTCCAGTCAAACAGTGGGGCCCGGCGGCGCAGATAGAGGCCGAGGTTCTCCGCCTCGGCGTGACCACGGACGCTGGTCGAAGTGCCGCCAAAGCTCTGCAGGTGCTGGTAGGAGTAGCGCACTTCGATATCGATATCCTGCGTCTTTGAAAAGAGCTCGTAGTCGAGCATCAGCGAGCCCCCCAGTCCGTACATATTGAGCTGTCCACCATCGAGGAAATCCAGCGAGTAGCCCTTGGTACGCTCCAGCAGCCAGTTGCCGATCCGCAGATCGCTGGCCATGGTACCGAGCGAGACGTTGGCGATTGGGCGCAGCACCCAGTGGCCACCGCGCGGGTCTTCATGGAGGGCGATATCCCAGCCGATCCCGCCCGAAGCGGTCAGGCTGTTCCATTTGGTCGGGAGGGTGCGGCTCTCGGTGCCGTTGCTCACTACAAACTGGGGATCGTAGCGGCTAAAGCCGATCGCTCCTTCCAGATAGATGGGCACGGCTTCGCTCATGGTGGCGCCGCCGCCGATCTGGGTCATGTTGAGGGCGGCAGATTGATTGGTGCCGCTGCCGATATCGAGGTTGCTGGCGGTGATGTCGGGCACCACGGTGAAGGTCATCAGCGAGAGCACCGCATTTGCGCGCTCCTGTGCCCACTCCTGATCCTGTGTTGCGGCTTTGACGGCGCCGCCGGATAGCGCCAGCAGCATTGGCAACAACATCTGCAATAAAGAGGAGCAAGAGCGGTGCATGAGTGTGGTTCCCGATAAGCGGCGTCTGATTGCCCTGGTTTTACTGTAGCGAGCTTCCCGGCGGTTGGCACGGAGCAAAGAGGGGGAGAGTGAGCGCCGCTTGTGGTCGGTTGCCGCTGAGGGGCAAGCCTTTGCCACACCAACGGCACGCCTTTGCAGTTTGTCGCTAAAGCTTGGCCTCTTGCCGCCGATATCTCTTGTGAGATCGTGTGGAGGACAAGCAATTGAACGCTTGGGTGTTGGGGTTGGTCAGCATATCAGTGAGTATGCAGTTACAGGCTGGGGTCACTGAATTTGGTGCCGGTCTGGATCAATCCGTCTGGCGTTTGACCTCCGATACCCAGATTGAGTGTCGCCTCGAGCACCCTATTCCCAACTGGGGAACGGGGGCTTTTGTCAGCCGCGCCGGGCGCAAGATCAACCTCGACTTCGAGCTCAAGGGCAAGCGGCCGCAGGCCCAGACCCAGACGGTGAGCCTTGGCATCATGCCACCGGTATGGCGCCCGGGCATCGCCGGGCGAGAAGTGAGTCAACTGCGCTTCTATCAGCAGTTCGATGGGCTGGTGGAGGGGCAGACTGCCTGGACCATGCTCGACGAGCTGGAGGGGGGGCGAATGCCCACTTTCCAGTATCGGGACTGGTATCGCCAAAACCGCGCGGTGCGGGTGTCCCTCTCGTCGGTCAACTTTCGGGTGAAATATCAGGCCTTTATAGACTGTCTGAGCGGGCTGTTGCCCTACAGCTTCAACGACATCGCCTTTAGCGTGCTCACCTACGACAAAAACAGCGATCAGCTCTCCATCCCCTCCAAGCGGCGGCTGGCGATGATCAGCGAGTTTATCAAGGCGGACAAGAGCATCGACGTAGTGGTGATAGACGCCTACAGCGACAGCTATGGCGGCCGCTGGCCGAACCTGAAACTCTCCGAGAAGCGGGCCGATGCCATCAAGAAGGTGTTTGTCGATCTGGGGATTGATCCCGGCAAGATCTCGGTGGAGGGGCATGGTGAGAAGCAGCACGTTGCCTCCAACGAAACCGAACAGGGTCGTGCCAAGAACCGGCGGGTGGTGATCAGCATGGGGCGCAATGGCGAGATCTAGCTTTGCGGCCCGGTCAGAGAAGCATAAAAAAGAGCGCATCTGCGCTCTTTTGTGATCCTGCCATCCGGCAGCGGAGTCGGGTAGCTTAGAAGCTGTCACCTAGGCCAGTACCGGCATCTTTCTTGGCGATCAGTTCAATCTTGTAACCGTCCGGATCTTCGACGAAGGCGATCACGGTGGTGCCGCCTTTAACTGGGCCCGGCTCGCGGGTGATCTTGGCACCGGCGGCGCGCAGCGCTTCGCAAGTGGCATAGATGTCGTCCGCTTCCAGCGCGATATGGCCGTAGGCTGAGCCCAGTTCGTACTCGCTCACTCCCCAGTTGTAGGTCAGCTCGATCACCGCTTCATCCTTCTCGTCACCGTAACCGACGAAAGCCAGGGTGTACTTGTACTCGCTGTTCTCGCTCTTGCGCAGCAGCTTCATGCCAAGGACGCGGGTGTAGAAGTCGATGGAGCGTTGCAGATCGCCGACACGCAGCATGGTATGCAGAATTCTCATTGCTCAGTTCTCCGGGTTGGTGATGTGTACTGCTTTCAATCTCGGTTGCGAGGCCATCAGCTTTCTGGATAGACCTTCTCTTTGTACTCGCAGAGGTCCTCGATGATACAGGAACCACTGCAGCGGATGTTTGCGAGCGAGACAGGTAGGACGGTTGTGGCGCCCAGTCATTCAGCTCTCTGGATAGACCTTCTCTTTGTATTCGCACAAGTCCTCGATGATACAGGAACCACAACGGGGCTTGCGAGCCAGACAGGTGTAACGCCCGTGCAGGATCAGCCAGTGGTGGACATCCAGCTTGAACTCGGCGGGTACCACTTTGAGCAGCTTTTCCTCCACCTGATCCACGTTCTTGCCCACCGCAAAACCAGTGCGGTTCGATACCCGGAAGATATGGGTATCGACAGCGATGGTGGGCCAGCCAAAGGCGGTGTTGAGCACCACGTTGGCGGTCTTGCGGCCGACGCCCGGCAGGGCTTCCAGCGCTTCGCGGTTCTCCGGCACCTCGCCGCCGTGGCGCTCCAGCAAGATGGCGCAGGTCTTGATGACGTTCTCGGCCTTGGTGTTGAAGAGGCCAATGGTCTTGATGTACTCCTTGAGCCCGTCCACCCCGAGCTCCAGCATCGCTTGCGGGGTGTTGGCCACCGGATAGAGCTTATCGGTCGCCTTGTTGACGCTGACATCGGTCGCCTGCGCCGAGAGCAGCACGGCGATCAACAGCTCGAATGGCGAGTTGAAATTGAGCTCTGTGGTGGGGTGCGGGTTGTTTTCCCGCAGCCGCTCGAGGATCTCTCTGCGTTTCTGGTTGTTCATGCCTTGCGTCCGATCATAGTTCGGTCGCCCGGACGCGAGCCGGGGCAACGTTGCAGTGGGCCACGGTAGCGGCTTGTTTGCGGTCCCGCCAGTCGTTGATGGCGTTCTTGGCGGCGATCAGCAGTCCCAGCCCGATAAAGCCGCCCGGCGGCAAAATCGCCAGCAGCAGGCTGGCATCGGCGTGGAACAGCTCGATGCGCAGGGATTTGGCCCACTCGCCCAGCAGCAGCTCGGCGCCATCAAACAGGGTGCCCATGCCGATGATCTCGCGCATGCCGCCCAGTACCAGCAGCACCAGGGTAAAGCCAAGGCCCATCATCAGGCCGTCGAGGGCTGCCAACAGCGGCGGGTTCTTGGAGGCATACGCCTCGGCGCGGCCGATGATGACGCAGTTGGTGACGATCAGGGCGATAAAGATGCCGAGCGCCTGATAGAGGCCATAGGTGTAGGCGTTCATCAGCAGCTGCACACTGGTCACCAGCGAGGCGATGATCATCACATAGACCGGAATGCGAATATCCTTCGGCACCCAGTTGCGCACCAGCGAGACGGCGAGGTTGGAGCAGACCAGCACCGCCATGGTGGCAAGGCCCAGCCCCAGCGCATTGGTAAAGGTGGAGGAGACGGCGAGGGTCGGGCAGAGCCCCAGCACCTGCACCAGCGAGGGGTTGTTCTTCCACAGCCCCTGACTCATCAGCTCCTTGAGCTCGCCCTTGCGGCTTTCCAGCTCGGCAAGCGGGGTTGCGCCCGTTTCAATCTGTTCCATCTGGTTCATGATGGCTCGACTCCGTTAGTTCGCCGCCGGACAAGCCGGGGCGTTGCTGAGCAGTTCGGGTTGCTCCTGCTGCAGTTTCAGCAGGTTCTTCACCGCCTTGACCACGGCTCGCGGGGTGATGGTGGCGCCGGTAAAGGCATCGAACTCGCCGCCATCCTTCTTCACCGCCCACTGGGGCTCGTTGTCATGGGTCAGGAATTTTCCGGCAAAGCTGTTGATCCAGTCCGATTTCTTCAGCTCGATCTTGTCACCGAGGCCAGGGGTCTCGTTGTGAGCGAGCACGCGCACAGCGGTGATGGTGCCCTTGGCATCAAAGCCCGCCACGATGCGGATCGCCCCGCTGTAACCATCCGGCGCGATCGCCTCCAGCGCATAGCCGGTCACCACGCCATTCTTGCTGGCGGTATAGAGGGCTTGCGGCTGGTCGCTGCCGAGATACTTCCTGCTGGTCACCTGCTTGCAGCTGGCCACCAGATCGTTGTCATAGCTCCCCTCCGGCAGCAATACCGAGAGGGTCTGCTGTTTCTCCAGCTGCTGCTGGTGGGCGATTTTATCCTTGGTCAGCTCGTTGGTCAGTACCACCAGCGCGGTACAGCCGAGCGCGAACATCGCCAGAATAAGGCCGTTCTTGCGCATGCTCTTTAACATGTCCGGGCTCCGTCAGCTGTGATGGGGGAAAAGGGCAGAAACATCATTGGCGACGAGCTCCATACACTTTCGGGCGAGTCAGGCTGTCAATAAACGGCACACAAAGGTTGGCCAGCAGCACGGCGAAGGCAAACGCATCCGGATAGCCGCCAAAGCGGCGAATGATGTAGACCAGCACCCCGATCAGCACGCCATAGACCAGTCGGCCGCGCGGTGTGGTGCAGGCGCTGACCGGATCGGTGGCGATAAAGAAGGCCCCCAGCATGGTCGCGCCGCTAAAGAGATGGAACATGGGCGTGGCGGTTGCATCCGGGCTTACCAGATAGCCGATGGTGGAGGCCGCCAGCAGGGCACCGAGAATGGCGGTGGGAATGCGCCAGTTGATCACCTTCTGTTGCAGAAGGAACAGGCCGCCCAGCAGATAGCCGAGGTTGACCCAGCTCCAGCCGATGCCGCCCCAACCCTCGAACAGCGGGCCGCTCAGGATCTCGCCGGTGGTGAGCCCCTGAGTCAGGCCGGTTTTCAGGGTATCGAGCGGAGTCGCCATGGTAAGGCCATCCACCCCCTGCTTGAGCTGGGCCATGCTGTAGCCGTCGAGGCTAAAGCCGGTGAAGATCACCGACGCCGCATCACCAAAGCCGAGGCTGTAGGCGCGCACGCTCTCCGGCGGCAGCCAGCTGGTCATCTGCACCGGGAAGGAGACCAGCAGCAGCACATAGGCGACCATGGCCGGGTTGAACAGATTCTGGCCCAGCCCTCCGTAGAGCTGCTTGGCGATGATGATGGCGAAGGCAGTGCCCACTACCATCATCCACCACGGCAGCAGCGGCGGCAGGGAGAGGCCGATCAGCACGGCGGTGAGGGCGGCGCTGCCATCCATCAGGGCCGGTTTGACGGGGCGGCCCCGCAGCTTGAGCACCAGCGCCTCACTCACCAGCGCGGTTACCAGCGCAATCAGGATCTGGATAAAGGAGCCCCAGCCGAAGAACCAGGTCTGGGCCAGCAAGCCCGGCACACAGGCCAGGATCACCAGCAGCATCAGGGTTCGGGTCTGTTTGCGGTTATGGGCAAACGGCGCAGTCGCGATATTGAACATGGATTAGTGCATTACCTCGTTGTTTAACGATGGGCCAGCGAGCATCAGCGCGGCTCGGCGTCGGATGATGATCCCTCATCCGGGGTGGCCCCACTGGCCCTGGCCGCGTCGGCAGCCAGTTTTTTCGCCTTGGCGCGGGCGACGGCAGCGGCGATGGCTGCCTTTTTCGGGTCAACGCTCACCTCGGCAACGGCCGATTCGGCCACGGCCTCGCTCACCGGCTCGGCGAGTGCTTGCTCACCGCGAGCCCCTTCTGCTGCCTGCATTGGCTCACCCTGTTCAGCAGCCTGCTGGGCCGCTTTCTTGGCTTTGGCGCGGGCAATGGCTGCGGCGATAGCGGCTTTCTTGGGATCGACCGCTTCGCTGGCCGCAGATGGCGCATCGTGTTGGGTTGCAGCCGTTTCGTTGGTGCCTGCGGTGGCAGTCAGATCGCCCTCAGCGCTGTCGCCCTGCTGGGCTGCCTTCTTGGCCTTGGCGCGAGCAATGGCTGCGGCGATAGCGGCCTTTTTGGGATCAACCGCTTCGCTGGCCGCAGATGGCGCATCACTTTGGGTTGCAGCGGATTCGCTGGTGCCTGCGTTTGCAGTCAGATCGCCCTCAGCGCTGTCACTCTGCTGGGCCAGCTTCTTGGCCTTGGCACGAGCGATGGCGGCAGCAATTGCAGCTTTCTTGGGATCGACAGGGGCGTCATTTTGCGTGTTGACCTCGGCTGCCGTGCCGTTGGCTGCGCTTACCGGCTCGCCACTGGCCTCGGCCTTTTTGGCTTTGGCACGGGCAATGGCGGCGGCAATTGCTGCCTTTTTCGGATCAACTTCTGCCTTTTGCTGATAAGCATCTACTACCGCAGGGGCAGCAACGGCTTCGGCAGTCACAGGCTCGGCGCTATCACCCGCTTGAGCGGCCTTTTTGGCCTTGGCGCGCGCCAGTGCGGCGGCGATGGCTGCTTTCTTGGGATCGCTGGCGGGGTCAACCGCCTCGGCGGGTTGCGCCGCAGCGGCAGTGTCGCTGTTTGCGCTCTCCGCCAGCTTGGCGGCGCGGCGGGCTTCCGCTTCCCGTTTGCGGGCTTCGCGGGCGGCAATCACGGCACTGTTGTCAGGCAAGCCCTCTGCGGTGGCGGTAATGGCTGTGATGGGGGCATCCTGCTTGGCCTTGATGCGGGCCAGTGCCGCTGCCACCGGATCTTCGCCGCCTGCGGCCGTCATGGTCTGACGGCGCTGGGCGGCGGCTTCGGCATGGCGCGCTTCGCGGGCCGCTTTCTCCCGCTCGAAGCGGGCCTGCTTGGCCTCGAAACGCTGCTTGGCGCGTTCGGCTTTTTCGGCCTCGGCACGGGCTTCGCGAATGTCGTCTTTGGCGATCTTGTAGTACTGCACCAGCGGGATCTCGCTGGGGCAGACCCAGGCGCAGGCGCCGCACTCGATGCAGTCCATCAGGTTGAGCTTCTCGGCCTTGTCATACTCCTTGGCCCGGCTGTACCAGTAGAGCTCTTGCGGCAGCAGGGTGGCCGGGCAGGCGTCGGCACAGGCGCTGCAACGGATGCAGGGCTGCTCCGGGCCGGGGGCGGGCAGTTCAGCCTGCGTCGGCGCCAGCAGGCAGTTGGTGGCCTTGACCACAGGCACCATGGCGTGGGGCAGGGTAAAGCCCATCATGGGGCCCCCCATGATCACCCGCTGCTCCGCTTCCGGTTGCAGTTCGAAACGCTGCAACAGCCAGCGTACCGGCGTACCGAGGCGCACCCAGGCGTTGCCGGGCTTTTTGAAGCTGTCGCCGGTGAGGGTAACGATCCGCTCGATCAGCGGCTCGCCGTCGATGATGGCGCGCTTGATGGCAAACACGGTGGCGACGTTGAGCACCATGATGCCGATATCGACCGCGCGGCCCCCCTTGGGCACCTGACGGCCGGTGAGCAGCTCGATGGTCTGCTTGGCACCGCCCGAGGGGTACTTGGTCGGCACCGTCTTGACCAGCACATCTTCATCGGTGGCGTGGCGGGTCAGCTGCTCGATCGCCTCGGGCTTGTTGTCTTCCACCCCGATCAGGGTGAGTTTCGGTTTGAGCAGGTGCTTGAGCACCCGGATGCCATCCATGATCTCGTCGGCGTACTGCTGCATCAACCGATCATCGGTGGTGATATAGGGTTCGCACTCCAGCCCGTTGACGATCAGGATCTCGGTGAGCTGGCCGCGGCCGTCGAGCTTGCTGTGAGTGGGGAACACGGCGCCGCCAAGGCCCGCTACCCCCGCCTGCTGGATGCGCTCGAGCAGCTCGCCCCGCTCCAGATTCCAGTAATCGGGTTTGCCATTGCGCTCGCCCCACTCATCTTCCCCATCCGGGGTGAGAATGACGCAGAGATCGCCGAGCCCGGAGGGGTGGGCAACCGTGTGGTTGCCAATCTCGGTGATGGTGCCGGAGGTGGAGGCATGGACAGGGACGACCCGCCCCTTGGCATAACGGGTCAGCGGCTGCCCTTTTTTGACCTTGTCGCCCACCTGCACCAGCAGATCGCCGGCGGGGCCTGCGTGCTGGCGCAGCGGAATGATGAGACGTGGCGGCAGACCGGCGTCTACCACCGGGCTCTGGCTTGATTGCAGCTTGTTGTCGGCGGGGTGAATGCCACCGTGAAAGTCCCAGAGCGTGCCGGCTTTGATACGTTCGAGTAAGGAATGCATGGTTGCTCCGCTGTTTATTCCACTATCTTGACCGGAATCTTGCCCGGAACATGCACGTTATTGAGATCCCACTTCCAGTTATCGACCGTGGTGGGCACCGGGATCATCTCGATGCAGTCGGTCGGGCAGGGATCGACACAGAGATCGCAACCGGTGCACTCGTTGGCAATCACGGTATGCATCGCCTTGGTGGCGCCGACGATGGCATCCACCGGGCAGGCCTGAATGCACTTGGTGCAGCCGATGCACTGATCTTCGTGGATAAAGGCGACCTTCTTGACCGGCACAGCGGCCTCGTCACTGCCCCCCAGTGGCTGGGGCTCGACCCCCATCAGATCGGCAATCTTGCGCATGGTGGCCTCGCCACCCGGCACGCACTTGTTGATCTGATCGCCGTTGGCGAGAGCCTCGGCGTAGGGTTTACAGCCGGGATAGCCGCACTGGCCACACTGGGTCTGGGGCAGCAGGGCATCGAGCTGATCGACGATGGGGTCTGCTTCCACATGAAACTTGACTGCGGCAAAGCCCAGGATAATCCCGAACGCCAGCGCCAGCAGGGTGAGCACCAGAATGGCAAAGAGAATATGGATCATGGTTATATCTTGATAAGGCCGGTAAAGCCCATAAAGGCCAGCGACATCAGACCGGCGGTGATCATGGCAATCGATACCCCGCGAAACGGCGCGGGCACATCGGCGGCGACCAGACGCTCGCGCATGGCGGCAAACAGGATCAACACCAGCGAGAAGCCGGTGGCGGCGCCAAAGCCGTAGATCACGCTCTGGATAAAGTCGTGTCGCTCATTGATGCTGAGCAGCGCCACCCCGAGCACCGCGCAGTTGGTGGTGATGAGGGGCAGGAAGATCCCCAGCAGGCGATAGAGGGTCGGGCTGCTCTTGCGCACCACCATCTCGGTAAACTGCACCACCACGGCGATCACCAGAATAAAGGCGAGGGTGCGCAGATAGGCGATATCCAGCGGCAGCAGGATATAGTGCTCCACCAGATAGGAGCTGGCACTGGCCAGGGTCATCACGAAGGTGGTCGCCAGCCCCATGCCGATGGCGGTTTCCAGCTTGCCGGAGACCCCCATAAAGGGGCAGAGGCCGAGGAATTTCACCAGCACGAAGTTGTTAACCAGCACGGTGCCGATCAATAAAAGCAGGTACTCAGTCATCAATTACCGTCACTGAAAGTCGGGTTATCGGGGTTTGAAGGCGGGCGGTATTATCTGACGTTAGGGCCAGTTAAACAACCGCAAGGCCGCATGGTTATTATGCAACTGGATAATTTAGCCGGGGTTTTGGGCGAGAATCCGGTGGGTTTTGCGTCATCTTCCCACCGGGTGAGAAGCCTTACTAACCAACAGCCAGTTTGGCGGCCTCTTTCCACATAAATGGCGGCATCGGAGTAGTGAGACGCCATTTAATGTTCATCGGTTGGCTGCCTGTGTGGGATACGTACTCCACCTCACCAAAGTTCACAAAGCCAAGGGTGCGGCCAAATTCATCTTTGCTCTGCTCGCGGACGAACAGAAACAAGCGCTTACCTTCTGCTCTGTGGTTTATGTAACTCAGCCCTTTACCCCGTTCTGGGCGAGCGCTGTTTTGGCTCTGCCAATGAAACAGCGACTCGTTGATGGCGTAGTCGTGATAACGGGTAGTGGGGGAGAAGTGCTGTTCCGTTTTGTTCAAGGTCACGAACAGCAACTCGATATTTTGCTCTGCGATGACATAGACCCCTTCGCGAGCCGTGGGTTGCTGCGCGAAGGTGGTCGCGCCAAAGCCAACCAGCACCTGTTCTCTGGCATAGCGAGCATGCAGTTGCAGCGGATTACCGGGAAGGTTTGGCATGGCGCTTTGTTCGTGCTGCACCCGGTTGATCAGCATGGGTAACAGATCTGCCAGCTCGGCCCTTAACTCTGGTTGATTGAGTTGTTTCAGGCTGTGCGCCAAGGAGCTAAAGCCTGCGTTGGATCCGCTCTGTTGCCAGAAGTCGTAATGGCACATCAAGGCCATACGTTCATCGTGTTCGGCCGTTAAGGTAAAGGCGCTTTCCACTAAGGTTTGTAAGAAGTTCAAGTAATGGAGCGCATCGCAGCCCAATAGCCGGGTTTTGATGGCCCGGGTGTAGAGGGTCGACAGCTTCTCATCGCTCATTTCAGAAATGGTATGGTTGCTAGCCTGTTTGACCAAGTTGCTCCAATTGCCGCGCTTGTAGATCTCCTCAAGGCTGATGTGAGGGTAGAACTTCAAAAAGCTCGTCAGCGTCAGCGGTAAATCACAATCCAGTGAGAAACGGCGGATCAGGCCCATGAGGCGCGAGGTATTGAGAGTCGCCTTTTTGATATTGCTCAGAATTAACTCTTGGGTCTGTTTTGAGAGTTCGATGCGGCAGCCCAAGGGGGCGTGAGGGAAGCCCTGTTTGATCTCGTGGCTGATCGCCTTATTAGTTTTACCCACCAGTGCCCGGAATTTCTGGGCAAAGTCATACTCAGCACGGGCATTGCCAACAAAGTCCAACACGGTGCAGCACTCTTTATCGCTCGCCAGCCGCAGGCCGCGCCCTAATTGCTGCAAGAAGATAGTGAGGCTTTCCGTTGGTCGTAAAAACAGCAAGGTATCGACTTCCGGGATATCAACCCCTTCGTTGAAGATGTCCACCACGCAGAGAATATTGATAACCCCAGTGCGCAAATCTTGTTGTTTACTATGCCGCTCGTCTCGATTATCGCTGGTGAGGATGTCAGCCTTGATGCCCTTCAATAAAAATGCCTTGCACATAAAGTCGGCATGTTCACGGCTCACACAAAATGCCAGCGCTTTGATCTTGGTAATATCGGTGACGATCTCATTGAGGCTCTGGACTATTTTCTGTACCCGCTGCTGATTGTGGGTATAGATATTGGTGAGTTCAGTGATGTCATAACGGCCATTTTTCCAAGCCACTTGGCGCAAGTCAGTATCATCATCGATACCAAAATATTGGAACGGACAGAGATGGCGACGATTGATGGCCTCGGGCAAGCGGATCTCTGCTGCGATGACACCACAAAAGTCGGCAAGAATATCACCGCCATCATGGCGCTCTGGCGTTGCGGTTAATCCCAACAGAATGTGAGGTTCAAAGGCGGCGAGCAGACCGCGATAACTGGCCGCCGCAATATGGTGAACCTCATCGATGACGATGTAATCGAAATAGTCTGGGCTAAGACGTAAATTAGCCAGCTGGTTATTCAAGGATTGCACCGAGGCAAATAGCTGACGGTAGTGGGTTGGCACGGCGCCGCCGACCAAGAGTTCGCCAAAATTGGATTGCTTGAGCACTCCGCGGTATGAGGCCAATGCTTGGCGCAAGATCTCCTCTTTGTGGGCGACAAACAGAAACTTGGCGTCGGGTTTGGTTTTCAGAAAACGCGCAAAATCAAAAGCGGAGATCAGGGTTTTCCCTGTACCGGTGGCCGCAACCACCAAGTTACGGAAGCGCTGGTGTAAAGCGCGCTCCATCGCCAATTGTTCAAGGATCTCCAGTTGATGGGGAAACGGCGTGATATCAAAGAAATAGGCAGGGCTATTTTTGTCCCCATCCCCACGGGCCTCTTGCAGCGCATGCTGCAATTTTGTACGGCTTTCGAGCTTGCCATCAAACAGCTCAAAATCATCGGATTCCCAATAGGTTTCAAAGGTACTCAGGGATTTCTCGATAATATGCGGGATCTCTTGCGAGGTGATTTTTAGGTTCCACTCCAAGCCGCTGGTGAGGGCAGAGTGAGAGAGATTGGAGGAGCCTATATAGCCGGTATGAAAGCCGGTATTCCGGCAAAAGAGATAGCTCTTGGCATGCAACCGCTCGCGCTGGGTGTTATAGCTGAGTTTGACTTCGGTATTTGGGAGACTAGCTAAAAATTCAACTGCCTTGGCATCGGTCGCCCCCATATAAGAGGTAGTAATTACTTTTAATTGGCGGCCGCTGCGAGTGAACTCTTCCAGCTCATGACGGAAAATACGGATACCTGCCCATTTGATGAATGAGACCAGCCAGCAGATGCTATCTGCCGATAATATTTCCCGTTTAATCTCAGACTCCATCGACAAACCCGCATTGCTACCGCAGAACAGCTCACTTTGCGTTAGACCGGTCAGAGGGAAAATATCCTCGGCATATTGCTTTAAATTGGCGGAGATGGGGTTATCCAATTGGTAGAGCGCTGTCAGAATTTTTCCCTGACTATCGATGAGGTTCTCACCAATAAAGTCTGGGTCTTGGGTGCGATCCTTTAGCCAAAGCAATAACTGGTTAGCCAGCTCAATCTGCCGTTGCAGCTGATCTTCACCAGTTACCGAACCCACCGCATATTCCAAAACCCGACTCAGAAATCTGGATAACCAAACTGCCGCTTCGGCAGGTTCAAGCTGGCGTTCCCCTACGTAAAAGCGCTCGCGGTCGAGTCGAGATGTCAGCAGTTGAGTAATGAGCTGTTCATAAATACCGCATTGTTGCATCACGCACGAGCCTCGAACATTGTCTATAGAAGAAAGAGATAATATCATTTTTTTCATCTAAATCAGCATGTTATTATCGGTGGCATGTTTGGTTATGGAGCCCGTATTATTAATTTTTTCACGTGGCTCACAGATTCAAGATGTGGCAGCATTTTTTTCTTACCCCATGCTGGGCTTTATTACTGCCACTATCTGCAGTGACTGAGGAGTACAGATGTTCAAGAAACCGGTAGCGGTTGAACTGGAGGCCATCAATCAGGAAGGTGAGATACAAGTGGTGCGTGACAGCGGTCTGACCGTTCAAGGCTACAGCGTTTACTTGCGAGTCGAAGAGAGCAACGGCTGTGCCTTGGCAACCTGTGTGGCAGACTACGACACCATCGGCCCTGCCTACGAACTGGCGGAGCGGTTGAGTCAGGCGCTGGCCATCCCGCTCATTGTGATGACTCCAGAAGCATTAATGCCAGTGAAGAGTTAGCCAAACGCGACAACAGCAGCCATTGCAACGCCCAACTGAACACCCCTTAAAAATTACATCATCATTTGCGCTCGCTTTGCGCGCCAAGGCACACATGGGCTTACCCTTGCCGGGTATGATGGGGTTGCCCGCCGTGGCGGCAACAGTCTGATGTTTGCGGGCATATGTCGGTCACATCAGCCAGATCACCACCAGGAGGTAACCATGATCAGCCATATCGACCATCTGGTATTGACGGTCAGTGATATCGAACGGGCCGTGGCGTTTTACAGTTCGGTGCTCAATATGGAGGCCATTACCTTCGGTGCAGGGCGCCGGGCGGTAGGGTTTGGCAACCAGAAGATCAATCTGCAGCTGCCGGGGCAGGAGCCGCGCAATCGGGCGCAGGTGGGGTCGGGAGATGTCTGCCTTATCACCCGCTGGCCGCTGGAGCAGGTGATGGCCCAGCTTGCCTGCTACGGGGTGGAGATTGTCGAGGGGCCGGTGACCAAAAGTGGCGCCTGCGGGCCGATAGAATCAATCTACTTCCTCGACCCGGATCAGAATCTGATAGAAGTGAGCATCTATCCCTGACAGGGCTGGCGCGGCGCCTGACGGTGCAACACCTATCAGAATCACCCTATTTCCTCGAGCCGGACCAGAACCTGATAGAAGTGAGCATCTATCCCTGAGCCCACCAAGCCATCAGTTCCATCGCCATCATCAATAGAAAGGGGCCGTCAATTGACGGCCCCTTTCTCGTATCGCCATCGACCCAGCGCCAGTGGCTCTTTGCCGATACTCCAGAAACGCCCTAGAAAGGCGCGCTGCTCTCGTCGCTCTCCTGTAAAAACTGCTCCAGTTCGGCCTGATAGGCCGCATCATATTGACCGCTGCTGGCAGGGGTTACGGCTGCAGACCGAGCCACGGGAGGGGCGGTGAGGGTCTCCATTACCCGCTGCTGCAGATAGGGGTAGAAGGGGTTGGAGGAGGTGCGGGTGAGGGCGCCGGGGTTAACGATCAGCACGCCGCGCTCGCCACGCAGGGCCAGACCGCCGAGATTGATGCCGTATTGCTCCCGCTGCTGCGGGCGCGCCGCCATGCCATAGAGGGGGTCGTCCATCGGGAAGGGGAGCGCTACATGGGAGAGGGAGTAGATCTCCTTGAGATAATCGACACCCAGCGGGCGGAGCTGCTCAGGCTGATCGCCGGTGGCCAGCGTTCTGGCCTGGGTTGCGGGGGAGGTTGGCTCGACATTGCCCACCACGGTGAGGCGATAGTGCTGAGGGGCGTTTGGCAGCAAGCGGTGCAGCGCCAGCTCGGAGGCCGAGCTCATCAGCGGGCCAAACAGGGTGCTGCGGTTGATATCAAACAGCACCAGTTCGCTGCCGTTGGCCGGCAGGTAGTGGTAGAGATCGGCAATGATGGAGCGGGTGCTGACGGTGTAGTCCATCACCGACTGGAAGGTGAGGGCGGGGGGAAACGCCACCAGCTCGCCACTGGCGGCCAGCTGGCGCACCTGCTGCTGGATGGCGTGGGTCAGTCGATAGGACTGGCGCGCCCCGTTGACCGGAAACGAGTTGTACTTGAACGGGTTGAACTCCGGCATGGTGTCGAGCCAGGCGGCGTTGGCAAAGGCGGGTAGCAGGGCTGGCACGGCCTTGAGCCCGGCGAAGCGGGCAAAGCGGGTCACCCCGATCATCGGGGAGATCAGCACCAGCCGATCCGGTTTTGCCAGCGCACCGCTCGGGTCGGCCAACGCATCGAGCGCATATTTCACCGCCAGCGCGCCGCCGTTGGAAAAGCCCACCAGATGCAGCGGCCGCTTGCCCGGTGCCAGCAATCTGGCCTCCCGCACCGCCAATCGGGTAGCGGCCAGCCAGGTCTCCCAATCCACATCCACGAGGCCAGCGGGCACGGTGCCGTGACCGGGGATCCTCAGTCCCAGCGCGATAAAGCCCTGCTGCTGATAGCGTCTGGCCAGATGGCGCAGGCTGTAGGGGGAGTCGGTCAGGCCGTGCAGCAGCACCGCCACTCCTTTGACTTCCCCCTCGGGGCGTAGCAGGTAGGAGCGGTTCCAGTTCTGCTGAAAGCGGGCGGGATTGATGGGGGCGTCCTGATAGTAGCGATTGCTGGCTAGTTGCTGCTCCGGCTGTGTCTTGGCAACCACCTCGGTGGCCACCAGCTCGAACAGCTCTGCTTCGCGGGCCAGATAGGCTTGCCAGTCGCTGTTGTCGAGCTCATCGGCACTGAGTTCGGGGGCACCACTGTGTGCCACAGCTGCAGCGGCGCTGCCTGCCAGGCGAAGTAGGCGATCACCGCCCATGCGGTCAGCAACAGCAGCAACAGGGTCAGCAGAGCACGGCGAACAAGGCGGCGAGTGTGAGCCAGCATGGTGCAATCCTTGGCGATAGGGGGGGCCGCCTTTGGGCGGGCGAGTTTGGCGTAGCACATTGGGCGCGGCCAACCGGCTTAAAGCCTAATGGAAACAAGGTGATATGTATAGTTGATGGCGTTCGGCCGCGCAGGCTGTGGGCGCCTGATCCTGCCGTTGGCATCAGGCTGGCCGTTCGAAGGCTGCATCGCGGGCCATCTGGTGGCGTGAACTTATCCGCGGATGCCTGCTTGGGCGCTGCGACATTGCAACTATCTGCCCCTGAAAGGGGGCAATTATGCTACTGTAGCGGCGTTTTTTGATGGATAAGCTGGCATTGGCCTTTTTTGAAGATGGAATGGTATGCAGAACTTTGACGTAGTGAATTGGCTGATGCAGCAGACAGCCTCCCCGGCGCAGCCGGAACAGGCGATGGCACAATCGGGCGCGGCCCAGAACCTGTGGCAGGTGACCCATGCTGGCTAACGAATCCATGCGCCTGAACAAATACATCAGCGAGAGCGGTATCTGCTCGCGCCGCGAGGCCGACCGTTTTATCGAGCAGGGCCACGTCTTTATCAACGGCAAGCGGGCCGGGATCGGTGATCAGGTGCAGGTTGGCGATCTGGTCAAGGTGAACGGTCAGGTGATCGAGCCGCGCGAGGCGGACAGTCTGGTGCTGATCGCCCTCAACAAGCCGGTGGGCATCGTCAGTACCACGGAGGCGGGCGAGAAGGACAACATCGTCGATTTCGTCAACCACAGCACCCGGGTCTTCCCCATCGGGCGGCTCGACAAGGATTCGCAGGGTCTGATTTTCCTTACCAACCACGGCGATCTGGTCAACAAGATCCTGCGGGCGGGCAACGATCACGAGAAAGAGTATCTGGTGACCGTCGACAAGCCGGTGACCGACGAGTTTGTGCGCGGCATGGCGGCCGGGGTGCCGATCCTCGGTACTGTGACCAAGAAGTGCAAGGTGAAGAAAGAGGCGCCGTTCGTCTTTCGCATCACCCTGGTGCAGGGGCTTAACCGCCAGATCCGCCGCATGTGCGAGCACTTCGGTTTTGAAGTGACCAAGCTGGAGCGCATCCGCATCATGAACGTCAGCCTCAAGGGGCTGCCGGTGGGCGAGTGGCGCGATCTGACCGACGACGAGCTGATCGATCTGTTCAAGCTGATTGAGGACTCCTCCTCCGAGGTGAAACCGGCCAAAGGCGACAAGCCCAAGGCGGCCAAGGCCCCTGCGGCGCCAAGCGCCAAACCGGGGCAGGGCAAGAAGCCGCGCCGCGATGACGATCACGAGATTGGCGGGCGCCCCAATGTGCCGGGCCCGGAAGCCTTCGAGAAGAAGCTGCCGGTGGGCAAGGGCGGCGCTGGCAAAGGAGCACCCAAGGGTGGCAAACCGGCCGCAGGAAAGCCGCGCACCGCTAACACCGGACGGCAGAAGAAGGGGCGCTGAGTTGCCCCCTTGAGTGGCATCGGCCGCCAGTCATCTCCAACACACCGGCCTCAGGCCGGTGTGTTGCTTTGGGTCGCAGAGTCGGTTGGGCGGGGCGCCGAAAGGGTTGGCTCGCAGGCGGTCGGTAACCGCATGACGCGGGGGTAGTGGCGCGGGTCGAGGCGCACTACCAGCAGGCTCATCAGCAGCAATCCTCCCAGTTGCCACTGCCAGGCGGCCGCAAAGTCGCCCACATAGTGATAGAGCCGTGCCGCCACCCAGGGGCCGGTGGCCGCCAGCATAAAGCCGAAGCCCTGCATCAGGGCGCTCAGGGTGCCGGCACGGCGCGGGTCGGGCAGGTGATCGAGCGCAATCACCATGATCAGCGAAAAACTGCCGCCAAGACCGGCACCGCACAGCATGCACCAGAGAATCGGGGCACTGGCTGGCGCCAGCCAGAGACCGCCGAATCCCGCCAGCTGCATGGCGATGGCAAGCCCCATCCACGGCCGCCGATCCAGACTGCGCGCCGCCAGCAGCGGCAGGCCGAGGCCGCTGGCGGTCTGCGCCAGCGCCAGCCAGGCGACCAGTTCGCCCGACTGCGCGGCGCTCCACCCCTGCGCCATATAGGCAGGGGCCAGCCAGGCCACGACTATGCCGTAGCCACTGTTGATGATGCCAAAGCAGACGATCAGCAACCAACTGCGGGGCAAGGTGATCAGCCGCTGTTCGCCGTGGGGAATGGCGATTGCCGCGGCCCGAGGCAGACGCACTTTCCACCCTAGCCAGACGAGGGCCAGCAGCACCGGCAGGCTCCAGAGTGCCAGCGCCCGCGACCAGTCGAGGCTGACTGCCAGCCTTGGCGTGAGGCTGGCTCCGAGCGCCCCGCCCCCCATCATGCAGGCAGAGAAGATCCCCATCACCAGCGGCACCTTGCGGGCGAAGGCCTGCTTGATCAGCGCGGGCAGCACTCCCTGCACCAGTGCCGAACCAAGGCCGCAGAGCGCCGCGCTGGCGATCAGCAGGGCGCCGCTTTTGGCATCGAAGCGCATGGCGCTACCAATGCCGAGCAGCAACAGGGCCAGCCCCAGCAGTTGGCACGCACTGGCGCGCCGACGCAGGCTGGGGGTGAGCAGCACACCAATCCCGATGAGCCAGAGCGGCAGCAGGGTGAGCCAGGCGAGGGTGTCCATCCCCAGCGACAGGGCGCGGCCAATCTCGCCGCTCAACGGGCCGATGGCGGTGAGAAAGGGGCGCAGGTTAAGGCCAATCAGGATCACCAGCACCAGCAGGGCAGTCTGGCCTGCGGGTTGATCCGCATTTTGTTGATTCATCGGGTGCTGTTTCCGGTTCTGGGAGAGACAGGGGGCACTCGGGACACGGAGTCATCGGGGCTGAACATGGCAGATCACCGTCAAAGTAGGCAAAAGCGCCAGCCTAGCGGGCTCGAAAGTCATTTGGAAATTAAATGATAGAATGGGCTTCAGTGGTTTTGTAAATGGAGCGCCCCATGCTGGATCCCCTGTTACTGCGCAGTTTTGTCGCCATTATCGACACCGGCAGCTTTACCCGCGCCGGTGAACGGGTCCATCTGACCCAATCCACCATCAGCCAGCAGATCCGCCGCCTTGAGCAGCAGCTTGGCTGCCCGCTGCTCGATCGTGCTGGCCGTCAGGTGGTCGCAACGGCGGAGGGGGAAAGATTGCTGGGGCTGGCCCGCCGCATTCTGGCGCTGCTGGCGCAGGCCGAGGAGCAGGTGAGCGAGGGGAGCATATCGCTTAGCCTCGGGGTGCCGGAGGATTTCGCCGCAGGCGCCATCACCCCGGTGCTGGCCGCCTTTGCCCGCGACTACCCCGAGGTGCGGCTGGAGGTGGAGAGCGGCCTGAGCCACGAGATCTGGCAGCGCTTCGAGGCGGGAGAGCTGGATCTGGCGCTGGTCAAGCAGACGCGGGGGCAGGGTTCGCCCCTTGCCAGCTGGCGTGAGCCGCTGGTGTGGGTCGACAGTCGCGACTGGCCCGCACGGGAACGGGATCCGCTGCCGCTGGTGGTATTCCCGAGCGAAGGGCTCTATCGGCGGCAGATGACCGAGGCGCTCGATGGCCTCGGTCGGCGTTGGCGTATCGCCTATGTCAGCGCCAGCCTTGCCAGCTTGCAGGGGGCGGTGAGCGCGGGGATCGGGGTGAGCTTGCTGCCCAAACGGCTGATGCCCGCCGATCAGCTGGCCCTGACCCATTGGCCCAAGGTGGCGCCGGTGGAGCTGGCGCTCCATGCCGGAGGAAGCGGGAGCGAGCCACTCACCCGTTTGAGCGCGGCCCTGATCGCCCTCTGTGACGAGGTGATGGGGCCGCAGTAATTTGCGGTATGGGGAAAAGTTGAAGTCTGAAAAAGCGCAACAAAGTGTGAGGGCCGATCAGAGATCCTTCCCCTCCGCCAGCTTGCGCTCGTAATCCTGTTTCACGATGGCCAGCGCCGCCAATACCAGCTCGGGGGCTAGCTGGTTGGTTTCCAGCAGTTCAATCAGATCCACCGCGAGTTTTACCTCGGGCGGGGCAGTTTCCAGTGACATGGGCAGGGTTCCGGTTGCGGGAAGAGGGGGGATTATACAGGGGCGCCGCCGTTGGCCGAAAGCGGCCCTCTATCGGGCAGGGGAATCACCAAGGTCAGAGGTGCTGGCGCATCTCCTTGTCGATCTCCTCGCGCAGGGCGATCAGCTTTTTGGCGTACTGCTGCAACTGCAGATCGCTCTCGCTCACCGGCTGCCACTGGGGCACCGGGGTCGGTTTGCCCTGCTCATCCATCGCCACAAAGATGATGATGCAGTGGGTGGTCTTGTGGCGCTCGGTCTCGGTGGGGTGGCGGCTGTAGACATCCACCGCCAGATGCATGCTGGTGGTGCCGGTGTGGATCACCTGAGCGTGCACCTCTACCAGTTGGCCAATCTGGATGGGGCGCAAAAAGCGGATCCCCCCCACATAGACGGTCACCGCATAGCCGCCGCACCAGCCCGCGGCACAGGCATAGCCCGCCTGATCGATCCACTTCATCACCATGCCGCCGTGTACCTTGCCGCCGAAATTGACGTCGGAGGGCTCGGCCAGAAATTGCAGGGTCAGTTCGCGATTGGGCACAGTTACATCCTTATTGCCTGAAGGGTTTCCCTGAGCTTTGCCCCATCGGCCTGCCCGGTCAAGGGTTCATCCCCGATTCAGGGGGGCGGGGTCACTATCTTGCTCTATCGATGGGAACATAGCCGCAGGAGTGACACCATGAAACAGATGCTGGAACAGTTGCTGGGGGCTGGCAAAGGCTGGCTCAACGAAGGCGGAGACAAGCGCAAGGGGCAGATGCAGGGGGCGCTGGCCGGCGGTGCGCTCGGTCTGCTGTTGGGCAATAAAAAAGTGCGCAAATATGGCGGCAAGGCCGCTGCCGTGGGCGGCGCCGCAGCTCTTGGCGGGCTGGCCTACAAGCTCTATCAGGATTGGCAGGCCCAGCAGGCGGCACCGGCCCAGCCTACCCATCCCATCAGCGGGCTGGAAGGCAATGCGCTGGATGCCCGCGCGGCGCTTTTGGTGCGCGCCATGGTGGCTGCGGCCCGGGCCGATGGCCATATCGACGGCGCCGAGCGCCAGAAAATTCAGGAGTACCTGACCGAACAGGGCCAGAGCGATGTCGCCCGCTGGATTGACGCCGAGCTGGCCCGTCCCCTCGATCCCCACGCGCTGGCGCGGGAAGTGACCGACATGGAGCTGGCCACCGAGGTCTATCTCGCCTCCCTGCTCGCTATCGAAGTGGATCACTTTATGGAGCGCGGTTATCTCGACGAACTGGCGCGCGCCCTCAAGCTCGATGACAACCTCAAGGGAAGCATCGAGCGGCAGGTGGCCCAGCTTAACGCTCCCGCCTGATACCCCTCATCGCCATGGATTGCCGATAACGTCCCGCTCATGGGGCGTTGTTGTTTCTGCGGCTCGTTAAAAGATGCGGATGAGCCTATTTGGATTGCGGGGCACAGCCCCTAAGATGGCGCAGGACCATCACCATTTTTGCAAGGAACAACCGTTGGAGATACGCAAGGCAACCGCACTGGATATCGACGCCATTGTCGAGCTGAACCGGCAGATTGGAGAGATCCACCATCAGCACTATCCCGAGGTGTTCTGCCCCCCTTCGCCAGAGGAGCGGGCATTTTTGCTGAGCGCCATCGGCGCGGAAGGGCGTCTATTCTGCGTTGCCGAGCAGGATGGCAGGGTGGTGGGCTTTTTGACGGCGCGGATCGACATCAATGACTCTGTGCCGTTTCTCACCCGTGCGCCGATTTGCCGTATCGGCTCGGTGGTGGTGGATGAGCAGCACCGCTCCCGCGGGATTGGCAAGGCGCTGATCGCCCATTGCGATGAGTGGGCCAAGGCCCGTGATGCTCAGCAAATCCGGCTGGAGGTGATGGCCTTCAACGAGCGTGCCCAAGCCCTCTACGAGGCGCTGGGCTTCAAGGTGCAGTCGCAGATCATGGCCAGATAACCAGTTTCTGATGGCGAGCCAAGGCGCGTCACCCACCAACCACAAAGGCCCGTTGCGGGCCTTTGTTCGTTTCGCCAGCGGCTCTTTGCCTCGTTACTTTTCACCGAGCTGCGCGGCAATCAGCGCCGCCAGCCGGGTGAGGGCCTGCTCCAGCTGTTCGCTCCAGGGATGGGAGCTGTTGAGGCGCAGGCAGTGGTTGTGTTGCCCCTGACTGGAGAAGAGCGCGCCGGGGGCTACTGAAAAACCGCTGCCCAGCGCCTTGGCGTGCAGGGCGCGGCTGTCGAAATGGGCAGGCAGCGCCAGCCAGAGGAAGTAGCCGCCATCGGGGGAGGAGATCCGCACCTCGTCCGGCAACAGCCGTTGCAGGGCCGCCCGCATCTGCTGCTGGCGCTGGGCCAGGGTGTGGCGCAGGCGGCGAAAGTGGGCATCGACCCCGCCCTGGCGCAGCATCTCGGCCAGCGCCAGCTGGCTCGGCACATTGGTGGAGAGGGTGGACATCAGCTGCAGCCGCTGGATCCGCTCGGCATGGGGCCCCGCCACCACCCAGCCGACCCGAAAGCCCGGCGCCAGACACTTGGAGAAGGAGCTGCAGAGCAGGCTGTCACCGCGCTGATCCCAGTGCTTGATGGGCTTGGGGCGCTCGCGACCAAAGTAGACCTCCGCATAGACGTCATCCTCCACCAGCGGCACCCCATGGCTGTTGAGCAGTGCCATCAGCCGCGCTTTGTGACTATCCGGCATGGTGTGGCCGAGCGGGTGCTGCACATTGCCCATCAACCAGCACGCCTTGACCGGAATACGGGTGAGGGCGTCTTCCAAAAGCGCCAGATCGATACCCACCCCCGGGATCACCGGGATCTCCACCGCCTTGAGTTTCAGCCGCTCGATGGCCTGCAGGGCGCCATAGAAGGTGGGGGACTCCACCACCACCCAGTCACCGGGCTCGGTCAGCACCTGCAGGCTGAGGGAGAGCGCCTCCATGGCGCCGGTGGTGATGATGATCTCCTGCGGATTGACCGCCACCCCGTCGCTGGCGTAGCGCTGGGCGATGGCACGGCGTAGCGCTTCGTTGCCGGGGGGCAGGTCGGCCACCGTGCTGAAGGGATCGAGCTTGCGCATGCAGCTGGCCAGCGCCCGCCCGAGCTGGGGATGGGGGAACAGGGTCGGGTCTGCTACCGACATGCCAAGGGGCACCAGATCCCGCGATTTGCTCGCCTGCAACACCTCGAACACCAGATCGTTGATATCCACCGAGCCGCTGTAGTGGGTCTGGCTCGGGGTGTGCTGCACGACCTGTGGTGAGGCGGCTTTGACGTAGTAGCCGGACTGGGGGCGGGCGAGGATCCGCCCCTGACTTTCGAGCAGTTGATATGCCTGCAGCACCGTCATGGGGCTGAGCCCGTGAGTCTTGCAGCTCTGGCGAATGGAGGGGATGCGCTCCCCCGGTTGCCAGATACCATCGTCGATCTGGCTTTGCAGGCGGTCGGCCAACTGCTGGTAAAGGGACATGATCTGGATCAACTGTTATAGGTGTAATTCAATATAACTGCATCTGTTATAGGTGTCATGCTCCGTGATGTACTTGTCACGCACGAAACGTGCAAGGCAAATACAACAAAAGAGAGTGACGCATGATCAATCCGGATGACGTGGTCAGCCTGTCGCGCCTGCAATTTGGCGCCACGGCCCTGTTCCACTTCCTGTTTGTCCCCCTCACCCTGGGGCTGTCCTGGATCCTGGTGATCGCCGAGTCGGCTTATGTGATGACCGGCAAGGTGATCTATCAGGACATCACCCGCTTCTGGGGCAAACTGTTTGGCATCAACTTCGTCATGGGGGTCACCACGGGGATCACCATGGAGTTTCAGTTCGGCACCAACTGGGCTTACTACTCCCACTATGTGGGGGACATCTTCGGTACCCCGCTGGCCATCGAGGGGCTGATGGCCTTCTTCCTCGAATCGACCCTGGTGGGGCTCTTCTTCTTCGGCTGGGACAAGCTCTCCCGCGGCAAGCATCTGCTGGTGACCATGCTGGTGGCGCTCGGCTCCAATCTCTCGGCACTGTGGATCCTGATCGGCAACGGCTGGATGCAAAACCCGGTGGGGGCCGAGTTCAACCTGCTGACCCAGCGCATGGAGCTGGTGGATATCGCCGCCGTGCTATTCAACCCGGTGGCGCAGGTGAAGTTCGTTCACACCGTCGCGGCGGGCTATGTGGCCGCCTCCATGTTCGTGATGGGGGTGAGCAGCTGGTATCTGCTGCGCAAGACCGAGGTGCAGTTCGCCCTGCGCTCCTTTGCCATTGCTTCCGGTTTCGGGCTGGCGGCCATCCTCTCGGTCATTGTGCTCGGGGATGAGTCGGGCTATCGCACCGGCGAGGTGCAGAAGGTGAAGCTCGCCGCCATCGAGGCAGAGTGGGAGACCGAGCCAGCGCCTGCGTCATTCACCCTGTTCGGCTTCCCGGATCAGCAGGCGGAAACCACCCACGCCGCCATCAAGATCCCGTATCTGATGGGGATCATCGCCACCCGCTCCATCGACGAGGCGGTGACCGGCCTCAAGGATATCAAGGTGCAGAACGAGGCACGCATCCGCAGCGGCATGGTGGCGGCCGAGGCCCTCGACCAGATCCGGCAGGGTGATGACACCCCGGCCAACCGCGCCCGCTTCGAGCAGCACGGCAAGGATCTCGGCTACGGCATGCTGCTCACCCCCTATGCCAGCAATATCGCCAAGGCCGGTGAGGCGGAGATTGCCAAAGCGGTCGATGACTCCATCCCGCCAGTGGCACCGCTGTTCTGGGGCTTTCGGGTGATGGTGGGGCTTGGCGTCACCATGCTGGGGCTGATGGTGGTGAGCTTTGTCCAGCTCTGCCGCAACCGGCTGCAAGACTCGCCGTGCCTGCTCAAGACCCTGCTCTGGAGCATTCCGCTGCCCTGGATTGCCATCGAGGCGGGCTGGCTGGTGGCCGAGCTCGGCCGTCAACCCTGGACCATCAGCGATGTGCTGCCGGTCTCGGCCTCGGTCTCTTTGCTTCAGCCGGGCCAACTCTGGTTCAGCCTCATCGCCATCTGTTCCATCTACACCCTGCTGCTGGTGGTGGAGCTGTTCCTGTTGCGCCATGTGATCCGCAAGGGGCCCGCCATTCTCCATACCGGCCGCTACAGCGGTGAACAACCCGAACTTGCGAGGATCGCCTGATGGATTACGCAACCCTGAAACTCATCTGGTGGGCGCTGGTGCTCTTCATGATGGTCGGTTTTATCGTGATGGATGGCTTCGATCTCGGCATCGCCATGCTGCTGCCGGTGGTGTCGAAAGATGACGACGACCGCCGTCTGGTGATCAACAGCGTGGGGCCGGTGTGGGAGGGTAATCAGGTGTGGCTGATTGCCGGTGCCGGTGCCCTGTTCGCCGCCTGGCCGCTGGTCTATGCCGCCGCCTTCTCGGGGCTTTATATCCCCATGGTGGTGCTGCTGCTCGGGCTCTTTCTGCGTCCGGTCGGCTTTGACTATCGCAGCAAGCTGGCCGATCCGGTGTGGCGCCGCTGGTGGGATCGGGCGCTGGTGGCCGGTGGCCTGATACCGGCGCTCATCCTCGGTGCGGCTATCGGTCTGGTGATGGAGGGGCTGCCGTTTCGCTTCGACACGGCGCTGCGTCTGCACTACGGCGCGTTCGACTTCCACTGGGGCTGGCTGCTCTCGGTGCTGGCCACCGCCATCACCTTGCTGTTGCTGCATGGCGCCGGTTTTCTGCAAGCCAAGGTGACCGGCACCCCTGCGCTGCGCGCACGGGGGATTGCCATCCTGCTGGCCCCGCTGGTGAGCCTCTGCTACCTGCTGGCCGGCTGGCATCTGGTGGATCTGCAAGGGTTTCAGTTGACCGGTATGGGCACGCAACCCTTTGACCCGAATGCCGCCATCAGCCCGCTGATGAAGGGGGTGATCCCCCACGCCGGAGGCTGGCTGCGCAACTACTTTGACTATCCGCTGCTGTGGCTGGTGCCGATCATCGGGACGCTGGCGCCGCTGGTGAGCGGGATTGCCTCCTGGCTGGAGCGGGGCCGAATTGCGCTGCTGGCCAGCGCCATCGCCTGCGCCGCCATGCTCTGCTCGGTGGCCATCGCCCTGTTCCCCTTCGTGCTGCCCTCATCCCTCGATGCGGTCAGCAGCCTGACCCTGTGGGACAGCACCTCCAGTTACAAGACCCTGGCCATCATGTTCGCCCTCGTGCTGGTGCTGATGCCGGTCAACCTGGGCTACACCGGCTGGGTCTATCGAGTGGTGCGCGGCAAGCTCGACCGTGCCCGCATCAAGCGCGACAGCCATCAACTCTACTGACCTCAAGGGATCTGCTATGTGGTACTTCACCTGGATTTTGGGCCTCGGATTCGCCCTGCTGCTGGGCTTGTGCAACCTGCTCTGGCTGGAAGCGCGCTGGCAGGCGGACGAACGGGACGGTAACTGACGGCGGGGGGCTCGCGCCCCGCCATGGCCGGTGGCTGGCGTTCACTCGTCGCCATCGGCCCCTCTCTCCCCCTCTTTAAACGACACACACGACACACTTTCAACCGACAACCAACCGACAGGTAATTGTGATGAAACAGAGATTGAAAGCGGTGGCGCTGGCCATCGGGTGCGCGCTCACCGTCGCCCCGGCCTGTGCCGAACCGGTACAACTGACGCCACTGGATAAAACCTTCACCCTGCAGGTGCTCGGCAGTGGTGGCCCCATCTCCGACGATCTGCGCGCCTCCTCCAGCGAGGTGATCTGGTGGAAGGGGAAATCCCGCATCCTGATCGATGCCGGTGGCGGCGTCTACCTGCGCTTCGGCCAGGCGGGGGCCAAGCTCGAAGAGGTCGATTTTATCGGCATCACCCACTTTCACACCGACCATGTGACCGACCTGCCCGCCCTGCTCAAGGGGGCCTACTTCTTCGAGCGCAGCGATCCGCTGGATCTGGCGGGGCCAGAGGCAGGCTCGGCCTTTCCCAGCATGAGCGGCTACTTTGATGCCCTCTTCAACAAAGACAAGGGCGCTTATGCCTACCTGAGCGGCTTCAAGGATGGCACCGATGGCCTATTCCCCATCACCCTCCATGATGTGCCCTACCAGAGCCCGCAGCCTCACACCGTCTATCAGCAGGATGGGCTGACCATCACCGCGCTCGGCATTCCTCACGGTGACGTGCCCTGTCTGGCCTATCGCATCGAGAGCGCCGAGGGGACCATCGTTATCTCGGCGGATCAGAACGGCAGCAACCCGGCCTTTGTGCCGTTTGCCAAGGGGGCCGACATTCTGGTGATGCCGCTCGCCATCCACGAAGGGGCCGATCCGGTCTCCGCCTCGCTTCACGCCAAGCCATCTGTGGTGGCCAAGATTGCCGCCGAGGTGAATCCCAAGCTGCTGGTGCTGAATCACTGGATGGGGGTTGGCCTCAATCACAAGAAAGAGGCGATGGCCATCGTCAAACAGCAGTTCCACGGTCAGATCGTGGCCGCCCGCGATCTCTCCAGCTACCCCGTTTCATCCGTCAAGGAGTCCGCTCATGAGTAACTCAAGCAGCAACAAAACCACCGGCAAACTGACCCTCTCCATCGCCATGACCAGCCTGATTGCCCTGACCCCGGGGCTGGCGCTGGCGGCCACCCCGAGCGATGCGCCGGTCAAGGCCTCCCCCAGCGAACAGCACGGCGGCAAGTGCGCGGCGGGCAAGTGCGGCACCGAGAAGCGCTTTGAAAAGCAAGCCCTCGACAGTGATCCACAGGGGCGGCTGGTGCGCGCCCGCGATGGCAAGTGTGGCGTGGCGGGCGAGGGGATTGATGGCAATACATCCAGCCAGGGCAGCAAGATGACGGAGGGGGTATGCGGCCAATAAGCTCCCGCAGTCGGGGGATCGGGCTGCGTCAGGAGCATCTGGATGCGCTCTGCGCCGGCCCCGTCCGCCCCGGTATCGACTTTCTCGAGCTGGCGCCGGAGAACTGGATGGCCATCGGCGGCGCCAAGCGGGCGCAGCTGCATCAGCTGGCCGAGCGTTACCCGCTGGTGGCCCACGGTCTCAGCCTCTCCCTCGGCGATTGTCAGCCCCTCAATCGCACTTTGCTCAGCCAGATCCGCACCTTTCTGGACGAGTTCGGCATCGGGATCTACAGCGAGCACCTGAGCTTTTCCCGCGACCAGCAGGGGTATCTTTACGAGCTTTTACCGGTGCCGCGCCAGTGGGAGAACATCCCCTATCTGGCCGAGCGGATCGCGCAGGTGCAGGAGGCGCTGGCCCGTCCGCTGGTGCTGGAAAATATCTCCTACTACCACGGCTATGACCACGAGATGCCGGAGGAGGATTTTCTCGCCGAGCTGGTGGCGCGCAGCGGCTGCGAGCTGCTGCTCGATATCAACAACGTCTTTGTGAACAGCCGCAACCACGGTTACTGCCCCAAGCGGATGATCGCCGGGATGCCGGGCACTGCGATCCGTTACTTCCATATCGCCGGTCATCTGGAAGAGGCAGACGGCACTTTATTGGATACCCATGGTCGTCCGGTCTGTGAGGAGGTGGTAGCGCTGGCCCGTTATACGGTGCAGACCCATGGCCTGCGCCCCCTGTTGCTGGAGCGGGATCACCATCTGCCACCGCTGGCAGAGCTGGAGGCCGAGCTGGCGCGGGTGCACGGCGCCTGTTGCGAGGCGATCGACAGTCAGGTGCGGGAGGTGCGCTATGGATAGACGGTTATCACTGATCACTGCGCCCAAAACGGCGCCGCAGCGGATGCAGCAGCAGACCGCCTGGCTGGCGAGCCGGGTGCGGCTGCCGCAGGATGGCATTGCCTGCCACTATGCCCGCAGCGTGCGCGCCAATGTGGCGTCGGTGCTGGAGAGCGCTTTTCCGCTCACCCACGCTCACTGGGCACCGGTGGACAGGTGGCAACTGGTGGAGGGCTTTGTCATCGCGCACGGCGCCGAGGCCCCCGAGTTTCACCATATCGCCACCGAGTTTGTCCGCTATGTGCAGCATCGCCACAGTGAGGGCTCTCTCAACTGGCCCAGGCAGCGGCTGGCGTTGCTGGAGTACGAGTGGGCCTGCCTCTGTGTCGAGATTGATGAAGGGGTAGTGCCGCAAGTTATATCGGGGGTTGAGGTGACGGCGGAGAGTCCGCTCGGGCTCAATCCCACCCTGCAACTGCTTGAGCTCCCCTTTGCCATCCGTCGCAGCGGCGTGGTGCCGACCCGGCAGGGCAAGCACTTCTATGGCCTGTTTCGCAGCCCGGAGCATCAGGTGGTGACCCAGCGGTTGCGCGAATGGGACGTGGCGCTGATCCAGTTGCTGCAACAGCAGCCGGGGATCACTCAAGCCGCGTTCCTGCAACAGGTACAACAGGTTCGCAGCGACTTTGATCTGAGCGAGTGGGCACGCCATTTTCACCGACTGGGTCTGCTTACCCTGCCCGTTGGCGAGCGCCAGCCCGGCACCCCCTTGCCCCCATTTAGCAAACACCAAGGAGAATTCCCATGAACAACACCCTTATCCAGTGGTACGAGCGGGCGGTGGCCCAGTGCAAGCGGCTCGATTTTCTGGCCCTGCTGGCCATTCGCCTCTATCTCATTCCGGTCATCTATGTGGGGGCCCACTCCAAGGTGATGGGCTTTGCCGGCACGGTCGCCTGGTTTGGCGCCCCGGTCTCGGAAGGGGGGCTCAACCTGCCGTTCCCGACCCTGCTCGCCTTTCTGGCGGCGGGCACCGAGGTGCTGGGCTGCATCTGCATCGCCCTTGGCCTCTTTACCCGCATCATGGCCATTCCCACCATCTTCCTGATGAGCGTGGCGAGCGCCATGGTGCACTGGAAGCACGGCTGGGATGCCATCGCCACCGGCAGCATGGAGGCCACTGTGCGCCTCAACGGCTTTATCGAGTGGCTGGCCGCCAACTTCCCCGGTCGCTACAACTACATCACCGAGCTGGGTGATCCCGTGATGCTCAACAACGGGATGGAGTTTGCCGCCACCTACTTCGTGATGCTGCTGGTGCTGCTGGTTTACGGCGGGGGCCGTTACGTCAGCCTCGACTACTGGCTCAAACGTGCCGTGACCGGCAAAGCAGGCGTGCAACAGGCGGCATAAGACCTGCTAACGGATAACAAAAACCATAACGACAGAGCGTGAAAAACAGCGAGCGGCCGGGTGCCGCTCGCTGTTTTTGTGCTTTGGGGGGGAGAGTGTCAGCTGCGTCAGCCGTTACTGGTAGCGGCCGACCGCGATGGGGGACTCCTGCTCAATCTGGCCAAGGCGCTCGGCCCACTGGGCGAGCCAGGCTTCCCGCTCTTCTTGCGAGACCCGCACCGGGGCATAACAGATATGGGGGCGCAGCACGTCGAAGCCGACAAATTGCAGGATCCCGCGCTGGATGGGGCGCAGCACCCCGTCGATATCACCGTTGAAGCCGTCGGGCAGATAGGTCTCGGCAGGGCCGCCGGTGGTGAGGCTCAGCAACGCCCGCTTGCCGCGAAACTTGCCGCTCTCGTAGATATGACCCTGACCGTAGACCCGCCCCATGGCAAAGACCCGATCCACCCACCCCTTGAGGATGGCTGGCAGGCCAAACCACCAGAGCGGGAACTGGAAGATCAGCAGATCGGCCGCCTCCAGCTTTTGCATCTCCTGCTCCAGCTGCGGGGCGAAGCTACCCTGCTCGGTGGCAGCCAGCTCTTCGAGTTGCAGCTTGAGAAAATCGGGATCGCTGGCGGCAGTGAAGTTGCGCCGATCCGAGACGGGATCAAAGCCCATGGCATAGAGATCGCTGGTCATCACGGTGTGGCCCGCCTGCTCCAGCGCCCTGATGGCGTGGCAGAAGAGGGCACCGTTGAAGCTTTTGGGTTCGGGATGGGCATAGACAATAAGCACCTTCATAACAGACTCCGTGGCAAATGATGCTAGGGGGCAGGCTTGGTTACTGAAACAGTTGCTGAAATGGCTGCCGGGTTGGCGCTGTGTCACAGCATAGAAGCCTGGCGCGCCGATTGCAGCAGGCGCCACGCCCTTGCGTGACGCCTGCTGGCGCAGCCTATGCCTGACAGGCGGCGAGTCGGAGTGCTTCGCGGCGCTCGCTGACATGGGTCAACCCGTAGGCCAGCAGCACGATAAGGGCGCCGATCCAGGGTGTGTGCATCAGGCCGAGGTGCTCTACTACAAAACCACCAACCACAGATCCCAGCGCAATGCCGACGTTGAAGGCGGCAATATTGAGGCCCGATGCCACATCCACTGCCTTGGGGGTGTGCAGTTCGGCCTGCTTCACCACCAGCACCTGCAGACCCGGCACGTTGCCGAAGGCAAAGGCGCCCCACACCAGCACGGTGAGCACGGCCAGCACCGGATGGGGGGCGGTGAAGGTGAGAGCCAGCAGCACCAGCGCCAGACCGGCAAACAGCAGTTTCAGCGCCGGCAATGGGCCCATCTTGTCGGCCAGCTTGCCACCCCAGATATTGCCGACGGCGACCGATATCCCGTACACCAGCAGGATCAGGCTCACCGCACCGGCGCTAAAGCCGCTCACCTGCTGCAGGATGGGGGCGAGGAAGGTAAACGCCGTGAAGGCACCGCCATAACCGAGGGCGGTTTTGGCGTAGACCAGCAGCAGCGGCTTTTTGGTCAGTACCGAGAGTTGCTCGCGGATGGTCGAGGCTGCTCCCTTGGGAAGGTTGCTCGGGATCAGCAGCAGGCTACCCACCATGGCGACGAGGCCGAGCAGGCTTACTACCAGAAAGGTTTCACGCCAGCCAAAGACCTGACCAATCCAGGTGCCGAGCGGTACGCCGGTCACCAGCGCCACGGTAAGGCCGCTGAACATGATGGCGATGGCGCTCGCCGCCTTCTCTTTGGCCACAAGACCTGTGGCGATGGTGCTGCCCACCGAGAAGAAGACTCCGTGGGCCAATCCGGTGAGAATGCGGGCGACGATCAGGCTCTCGTAACCGGGAGCTTGCCAGGCCAGCAGGTTGCCGGCGGTAAAGAGCGCCATCAGCCCTACCAGCAGCCACTTGCGCGGCACTTTGCCGGTCAGCGCTGTGAGCACAGGGGCGCCGATGGCTACCCCAAGGGCATAGAGGCTGACCAACAGGCCCGCGGAGGGGAGCGAGACATTGAGCTGCTGGGCTATGGTGGGGATAAGCCCCACGATCACAAATTCGGTGGTGCCGATCGCAAAGGCACTTAAGGTAAGGGCAAATAACGCCAGTGGCATAACAACTCCTTGGTTAGGGACTCCCGACGGGAGAATGGCGCCAGTATGCCGATGGGTTTTGTTGGCAAAAATGACGGTGACATCAAATTACTTTTGCCAAATCAGCAGCAATAACGCTGAGTGGGATGATGTTTGGGTTGCCCGCTACGCGAGCGTAACGCAGTGATCTACCTCGCAGAACGGGATAAGCGCAGCTCTTTTTCTGAGCTTGCTTAAGCTCCAGTACAAGCTGGTCGCCATAGGATTTTCCCTGTGAAACCCGTGTGTGTTGAACCCATGTGCGCCGGTGTTGTGATGGCCGTGCGTTTTCATCGACAGGCAATAGACAGGCAATACCCAGCTGACAGGTAACATGATGACATTGAATCGACTCTCCTCTCTTTTGCTGCTGTGCGGCGCCTTTGCGGTACAGGCTGGCCAGAGCGATCCCCTCTCTGCCTGGAATGACACGGCGGCCAAGCAGGCGATTACCCGCTGGGTGACCAATGCCACCGATCAGCAGCAGGCCACTTTTATTCCGCCAGAGAAGCGCCATGTGGTGTTTGACAATGACGGCACCCTCTGGCCGGAAGCGCCCATGACCTATCAGCTGCAGTTTGCGATGGATGAGATCAAGCGCCTGGCGCCGGAACACCCGGAGTGGAAGGCCGACCCCATCGTCGCGGCAGTGCTGAACAACGACCTCAAGGCCGTGGCCAAATCGGGGGAGAAGGGGCTCGCCAAGCTGGTGGGACTGACCCACAGCGGCATGACCACCACCGAGTTTGCCGAGCGGGTCACTCGCTGGATCAACAGCAGCAAGGATCCCCGTTTTGGCTGCCACTACGATCAGCTCGGGTATCTGCCGATGAAGCAGCTGCTGGGGTATCTGCGGGATAATGGCTTTCAGACCTGGATTGTCTCCGGCGGCGGCGTCGATTTTATGCGGGTGATGTCCGAGCAGATGTATGGCATCCCGCCCCAGCAGGTGATTGGCTCCTTTACCCTCGGCGAGTTTGCCCTGACCGGGGAGGGCAGCGAGATCCGCAAGACCATGAACGGCGCCTATTTCGATGACAGCAAGGCGAAACCGGCCGCCATTCACCTCTTTATGGGGCAGCGTCCGGTCGGCGCCTTTGGTAACAGCGATGGCGACGTGCCCATGCTGCAATACACTTCGACCAACCCGGATTACCACACTTTCGGCCTGCTGGTGCACCACACCGATGCCAAGCGCGAATACGCCTACGACAGTCATCCACCAGCCAGCGGCAAGCTGATCGACGGGCTGGCACAGGCAAAAGCGCGGGGCTGGGTGGTGGTCGATATGAAATCAGACTGGAATCAGGTGTTCGATCCCGCCCTTTGCCAGAACGCGCCCTGATTGCGGGGCTGTATCTGGCATCAATGTGGCGACTGGACGTTCAGCAAGCGCTGCAAAGCGTGAGGCAAGAAAAGAGACAGGGAGAGCATGATGCTCTCCCTGTTTTATCTGGCTTGCTGGCGAGCCAGCCTTTCTTTCGCGTTAGTCTCACGCCTTTCGCGTCAGTCCCATGCAGGGGCAAAGTCGGGATTGGCGCAGCGCTCGCCCCGATCCAGCGTGGCGATGGCGGCCATCTCCTCGCTGCTCAAGGTGATATCGAGAGCGGCCAGATTGGCAGCCTGATTCTCCCGCTTGGTGGAGCTCGGGATCACTGTCATGCCCTGCGCCAGCAGCCAGGCCAGCGACACCTGCGCCGCCGATACCCCGTGGCGTTTGCCAATCTCTATCAGCAGCGGCTCGCTCAGCACTTTGCCATAGGCGAGCGGCATATAGGCGGTGACGGCGATACCCTGGGCTTTGCAGAACTCGACCACCTTGCGATTTTGCAGCAGGGGATGAACCTCGATCTGTTGGTGAGCGATGGCACCCGGCCCCAAAATCTCGATAGCCTGTTTGAGTTGGGCCACGGTGAAGTTGGAGACCCCGATCTCCCGGGTCAGGCCCCGGGCCTTGGCCTCGGCCAACTGCTCCAGATAGACTGCCATCGGCACCTCATCCTTGGGGGAGGGCCAGTGGATCAGCGCCAGATCCAGATAGTCGGTGCCCAGTTTTTCGAGGCTCACCTCTAGGCTCGGGATCAGCTTGCCCGGGCCAAACTCGCTGGTCCACACCTTGGTGGTCAGGTAGATCTCGTGGCGAGCAACAGTGCTGCGGGTCAGCACGGCGCCGACCTCGGCTTCGTTGTCATAGATCTGGGCGGTATCGATATGGCGATAGCCCAGCTCCAGACCGTTGGTTAGGGTGGCAAGCAGCGGCTCGCCCTTCAGGCGGAAGGTGCCCAGACCCATGGGTGGCATATTGATCATCTCGTTCCTCAATGGGGTGGTGGTTGGCCCTTGATGGGCTAAGTGGAAAGTGGCACAGGGGCCAGTCAGGCGCCCAGCGGCTGATAGCGGCGAATGGTGCTGCTGGCAAACCAGGGCTCGGCCTTGGCGACAAATTCGGTAAAGTGGGGTTGACCCTGATGGGCGGTGAGGGTCGCTTCGCTCTCCCACACCTCGTAGAGCATCCAGCTGTTTGGATTGTCCAAGTCCTGATGCAACTGATAGCGCTGGCAGCCCGCCTCTTGCAAGGTGGCCGCAATCAGCGGCTCAAGGGCGGCGCGAAACTGGGCGGCGAATTCGGGTTTGGCTTCAAGCTGGGCAATCACAATCACGGGTGATGACATCTGAACCTCCTTGGCAAAAACGAAGTGTCAGTATGCCTGCCGTGACTTGCTGGAAACAGGGTGCTGGTCGCAAAACAGTATTGAGGGGAGAGCAGCAATGGGGTAATCCAGGACATATAAGAGGAATACGCTAATGACCTCATTAAACGAATCAACAATTTATTTTTTTAGTTTCTAAGTTTCGACCGATTCTGATTGCAAGCGTCAGGATCTTATGTGCTTCTACATAAGCTTCGATTGTAGGTGATTTGCTGAATGTTCCATCCATCTTAACATCTTGAACTATTGCATCTACTAAATGATGAAAATTAATAATTTGCTTTGATGTTTCATGATCTACCACGCCCAAATATTTACAGTTTTCTTGATATACTCTGGAATAATGAGGTGGGATATCGGAGGCTAATATGTATGTATCATCTGGATTTTCTTTTAAATGAGCAATGGCGTTATTGATACTGTCAAGAAACCCTCTTGTTTCCATTAAGTTAAGTAATGCGGATATCTCGGCAATCAGAGATCTTGTAATTTGTAATGAAAACATTTTCTCTTTTTTACGTTCAATTATGCTAGAAGTAATAGTTGAACTGAACGAACCCAAAACTGCACCGCCAAGGGCTGCAATAACTGGAATCCATTCGTTCGATCCTTTACTTCCAATAGCCTTGATTGATTCAGTTACAAGATTAATTTCTTCTGGGCTCATAGAACACCTTTTATAAAATTTCCATATAGATGGCATGATATTCTACTGTAACTACCTTCAAAATAACACCTTGAAATTTTGATGCAATCTGACAGCCATCTGCATCTGCAATAAAATGTAATAATATTAATGGGGAACTGTGTCTTTAATGCCGTGATTAAGTCAAGAACACGTAATATGAAATGAACACTTCACCTGTTTTTTTCAAAAAACGGCTAGGTGTTTTCTTTTATAAACCTTTCGGATATGTAGTAGAGAACGATATTATGAATAATATGGATGTAGATTGTTTCACTTCGTCCAGTATTATCAGGCGCTAAATAGCTGTTCCGAATAGTAGATCACTGCACTCGTACAGCTTCTACAAGTGACGTTGAGCACGCATCGTGCGCTAAGCCTTGTCACTTCAGGCTTTCTCGCCAGATTGCACAAATGCCTTACGCCACAAGGCTTCCGGCAAGATGGAGCACTATTAGGATCAGTTATTTAGCTTGCACCGACCAGACCGCAAACTCATTGCCGCTGGGCTCAACGAAGTGGAAACGGCAGCCACCGGGGAAGTCAAATAGTGGGCGACTGATGGTGCCACCGTGTTGGCTCACCTTGGCTTGAGTCGCTTCAATATCCGCGCTGTAGAACACCAGCAGGGCGCCGCCCTGAGCTGTCTGGCTGCACTGATCCGCTCGATAGAATCCGCCATCCAGCCCCTCATTGGCAAAGGCGCTGTAGTCGGGGCCGTAATCAACAAACTGCCAGCCAAATACAGCCTGAAAGAATGCCTTGGTCGCGGCGAGATCCCTGGCCGCAAACTCCACATAGTTCAGTTTTTCATGGGCTTTCATTCAGTTCGTCTCCCTCATCATCAGCATCGCTGGGCTCAGCAAGTTGTTCCCACGGTGTCAGTTTAAGTTGCTTGTGCCGTAATCTGAGGACACTGGCCATAATGAGGCCGATTAATCCCGCAAAAAAAGCGGTTTGACGTAGAGCAAATACCAGATCCAATCCCATGGGTTGCCAGCTGAAAAACCACAACAGTACGCTCCAGATCAGTCCAAGGCCGATGCCAAATACCAGAAAGTTGGTAAGCCAGCTCTCGTAATGTGGCGGTTTGACAGACCAACCCAGTTGGCGCAACAACCAGAACAAGGGGGGATTGTAGTTGGCGTGCCATACCCCTTTGCTTGCCAGTTCCTGATGGGCGGCGGCCAGCCGCTCTTCAAATGTCATGGTATTGATCCTTGTGAAATTAAAGGTGCCATACGGTGCTTTTCTGGCTGCATTGTACTGACAAATCGCGGGTATGATGTGGGCTCGCGGTCACGTTCTTTCTCTGTAGAAAAAAAGAACTGGCCTCACCGCACGCTTGCCAATCCACAGCGGCTGCGCCTATAAAGGCCCATAACTCTTGTCCGGATAACAGCAATGAAGACCCATTCTGATGAACTGACCCTGTTTGTGGCGGTGGTGGAGGCGGGCAGTTTTCGCCAGGCGGCGGAGAACCTCGGCATGGACAACTCGGTGGTGAGCCGCGGCATCAAGCGGCTGGAGGAGAAGCTCTCCACCGTTTTGCTCAATCGCACCACCCGCCGGGTCAGTCTGACCGAGGAGGGGAGCTGGTTCTATCAGCGGGCGGTGAAGATCCTGACCGAGATGAGCGAGGCGGAGGGGCATCTGCTGATGCGCCGGGAGCAACCAGAGGGGATCTTGCGGGTAGATGCCGCTACCCCCTTTATTCTGCACCGGCTGGTGCAGATCATCGGCGAGTTTCGCCGTCGCTACCCTGCCATCGAGCTGCAGCTGCACAGCTCGGAGGGCTTTATCAATCTGATGGAGCGGCGGGTGGACATGGCCATCCGCATCGGTGAGCTGACCGACTCCTCCCTGCGTGCGCTGCCGCTGGGCCGTTCGCGGCTGCGGCTGCTGGCCTCTCCCGCTTATTTGAGCGAGCGCGGCACCCCGCGCCAACCGGCGGATCTGCTGAGCGGTCACGAGCTGCTCGGCTTTTTGCATCCCGATCACCTCAACCACTGGCCGCTGCTCAGTGCCGAGCAGGGGGATCGCTTTGCCATCACCCCCAGCCTGCGTGCCAGCAGCGGTGAAACCTTGCGTCAGCTGGCGCTGGCGGGGCAGGGGATTGTCTGTCTGTCGGATTTCATGACCGGGCCGGATCGAGAGAGCGGCGCGCTGGTGGAGGTGCTGGCCCGTAGTAACAGCGGTGCCTCGCGCCCCATCAATGCGGTCTTCTACTCCGATGCCCAGCGGGATATCCGGCTGCGGGTCTGGCTCGATTTTCTTAAAGAGCAGCTTGGCAGCCATACCCTGTAGTTCAGGTTGGTTTGTGCGGTTTGTTTGAACGGTTCGTCGCTGCGGTTTGCTTGGCGAAGAACAAGGGGCGCCTTCGTTGCGGCCCATCAGCATTAGCCAGGCGGCAGATAAACAGACGGCCGACTTGAGGGTCGGCCGCCGGTTCGGGAAGGTGTGTGAGGTGAAGCGGAGTTACTGGGGCAGTTTGCCCCATACCCGGCTGAGCAGGGCGCCGCCGATCACCGGTGGAATGGCCAGCAGTAGGGTCCACTGCCAGGAGAGGCCGCCGACGGTGGCGGCCAGTACGATGCTGGTGAGCACCACCAGTTGGGCCACCATCATCAGGAAGGTGCCTTCGCGGGGGGTCAGGGTCTCTTTTTGAGTGGCGACGTGGGCTACGGGCGCTTGATTGGTGGTCGGTTTCATGGCGATATCCCTCTGTTGAGTCTGATATCACTAAGCAATGGCCATTCCACATTTTTTCATGTTAATTATCAATGTCTTGTGCTCTTGCTCGTTATTCTTGTTTCGAGAGCGCAGGCAAAATGATTTGCAAAATGAAAACGCCACCCTGCGGTGGCGTCTTGGTTATTGAGAGGGAGAGAGGGACGCGCCGGGTCTAGCCAATCCGGTATTGGCGGATCTGCTCATCGATGGCCTTGGCCAGCTCGAACAGCTCGCGACTGGCGGCATTGCTCTCCTGCGCGTGTTCCCGCTGGTGTTCGGCCACCATGGCCAGCTCGTCGAGCGCCGTTCTGGCTTGCCCCATCTGTTGATTCTGCGCCTGCGCCAGCGCGCTGATCTCGTTGATCTCGAGGGCGGTCTGGTTGATCTGGCTGGTGGCATCCACCAGCACCTCTCTGGCCTGATTCATCCGGTTGTATCCCTCTTCGCTCAAGTTGCGGGAGTCTGCCATTGAGCTGCTGGCCTGCCGCGTTCCCTCCTGCAGGCGCAAGATAAGATCCTGCACATCCTTGGTGGCCGTCTGGGTACGCACCGCCAGTTGGCGTACCTCGTCGGCCACCACTGCAAAGCCCCGTCCCATATCCCCTGCCCGGGCCGCTTCGATGGCCGCATTGAGGGCCAGCAGGTTGGTCTGGTTCGAGACATCGCGGATGAGGTTCATGATCTGGGTGATGTTGTTGCTGTCTTTCACCACTTCATCGAGCAGGGCCGAGGAGCTGCCGATGCTGCTGCGCAAGGTGTCGAGTTGCGCGGCGCTTTGGGTCACATCCTGCTCGATGCTGAGCATATGGTTGGCGATGCGTTGGGTTACGTCGTTGACTCCTTCCGAGCGGCTGGCGATCTGCTCGGCGTTGTCGCCGATGGTGGTGACCACAGTGGTCAGCTCCTGAATGCTCTGGGCCTGCTGGCACGCTTCTCCTGCCAGTGCCTGGGCCTGCTGCATGGATTGGGACGACTGCGCAGAGAGGGCGCTGCCTGACTGCTGGAAGCGGGAGAAGCTCTGGTTCAGGCTCTGGATCAGCTGATTGAAACTCTGGGCCATCATTCCCAGCTCCGACTCGTCAGAGAAGTCGAGGCGGGTCGCCAGATCCCGATCGGCGGTGATGTGATGCATGCCATCGGCTGCCTGACGAATGGGGCGACTGATGGAGTGAGCCAGCCAGGCGGATGCCAGCATGGCGATCCCGCCGATGGCGAGCGAGACCATGATGATGAGCTGGCGGGATTCCTGCAGGCCCTCTTCCAGCTCGGCGCTGTTGATCTCGCCAATCAGCAGCCGGTTGAGGGTGGGGATGTAACGCACCGCGATGAGGTAGGTTTGCCCCTCCAGTGTTAGCGCCTCTACGGCCACCTGTTCCCGGGCATTGGGAATAAGCCGCTTGACGGTATCGAGGAAGGATTGCTGGTGGTGGGCGGCCCCCTCCACCTCCTGCTCGGGGTGGATCTCGATATTGCCCTCCATATCCGCCAGATAGACCTGACCACTCTTGCCGATCCGGTAGCCGCTGATGAGCTTGCTCAGGGCGCTCATGTCGATGGAGGTGCCTGCCACCGCTAGGGTCTTGCCCTCGTGGGTGACGGCGGTGTTGATATAGAGGGAGGCGCGCTTGTCAAAATCGGAGATGTCGAGGTTCAGCTCATAGGGTTTGCTGCGTTTGAGAAAGCCGTAAAACCACCCATCTTTCGGGTCTGATTCGCTCAGCGATTTCTGGGCGATGGGGCCGCCGCTGAAGTTGATCAGGGTGTTGCTCTGGCGGGGTGCGATAAAGACGTTGCCGCCGATCCGCCGTTGCAGATCCTGAAAGTAACGCTCCATGGCGGGCCACTCTTGCTCTGGCATGCCAGCGGTCAGCCAGTCGATGACAAAGCGGTTGCTGGCCAGCGCCTGCGCCTCGGTCAGGTGCTGGATAAGCTGCGCTGTCAGCTGGTTGGCAATGCGATCCACGCTGCTTGGCAGCTCGTAGCGTTCGACCCGCTGCTGGGCCTGACTGTGGGATATCTGCTCGAGGATCAAGGTGATGCAGCTGATGGCGATGGCCATCAGTATCGCTACGCCAGCGAGGATCCGGGTGCGGATCCCGAGCCCTGACCAGAGTGAGTGCAGTGTAAAACGGTGTATCGCCCTCTCCATATCGCTCTCCTCATAAATAAGGTCGCATATGCGACCCAGATGATGATTATAGATAGAGAACTCAATTGCGTTGTGATGGATGGTGACAACAGAGGGCGGCAGAAAAACAGGAGGGAGCAATGAGCGGGGAAGGGGGCAGAAAGCGGCAAGGGAAAGCATAAAAAGAGAGGCCGACATTGCGGTCGGCCTCTCTGGTGTTTATCTCAACGGAATGTCGGGTGCCCGATCAATCCTCTTCAGCCCAACGGCGTGAACGCTCAACCGCTTTTTGCCAGCCGCTGTAACGTTTGGCGCGATCGTCTCTGTCCATCTGCGGGATGAACTCGCGGTCCACGCTGAACTTGTCTTCCAGCTCGTCCGAGCTCTTCCAGAAGCCGACTGCCAGACCAGCCAGGAAGGCGGCGCCCATGGCGGTAGTCTCGATGCGGGTCGGACGTACCACCGGGGTGTGCATCATGTCAGCCTGGAACTGCATCAGGAAGTCGTTGGCTACGGCGCCGCCGTCGACTTTCAGCGCAGCCAGCTTGATGCCGGAGTCCTGCTGCATGGCATCCAGCACATCGCGGCTCTGATAGGCGATGGATTCCAGCGCTGCACGGATGATGTGGTTGCGGTTGGCGCCACGGGTCAGGCCGACCATGGTGCCACGAGCATACGGATCCCAGTAGGGCGCACCCAGACCGACGAAGGCCGGCACCAGATAGACGCCGTTGGTATCGCCCACCTTGGAGGCGAAGTAGTCGGTGTCGCGGGCATCGTGAATGATCTTCAGCTCGTCACGCAGCCACTGGATGGTGGCGCCGCCCATAAACACCGCACCTTCCAGCGCGTAGTTCACTTCCCCTTTCGGGCCGATGGCGACGGTGGTCAGCAGGCCGTTGCTGGAGCGAACCGGCTCGGTACCGGTGTTCATCAGCATAAAGCAGCCGGTGCCGTAGGTGTTCTTGGCCATCCCTTTCTCAAAGCAGAGCTGGCCGAACAGGGCAGACTGCTGGTCACCGGCGATACCGGCGATGGGGATGCGGGAGCCGCCGCCACGGGTGGTGTAGCCGTAGACTTCGGAAGAGGGTTTCACTTCCGGCAGCATGGACATGGGGATGCCCAGCTCGTCCAGCATCTTCTCGTCCCACTTCAGCTCGCGGATGTTGTAGAGCATGGTACGGGAAGCGTTGGTCGGGTCAGTGACGTGCACTTCGCCATTGGTCATCTTCCAGACCAGCCAGGTATCGATGGTGCCGAACAGCAGTTCGCCGTTCATCGCCTTCTCGCGGGCACCTTCCACGTTGTCGAGGATCCACTTCACCTTGGTACCGGAGAAGTAGGCATCCAGCACCAGACCGGTGTTCTCGCGAACGTACTCTTCCAGACCGCGTGCTTTCAGCTCCTCGCAGATGGCGGCGGTGCGGCGGCACTGCCAGACGATGGCGTTGTAGATGGGCTTGCCGGTGGCCTTTTCCCAGACAACGGTGGTTTCACGCTGGTTGGTGATACCGATGGCGGCGATCTCTTCGCTGCGCAGGCCGGTCTTGGCCAGTACTTCGGTAAAGACGGAGGATTGGGTCGCCCAGATCTCCATCGGGTCGTGCTCTACCCAGCCCGCTTTCGGGTAGTGCTGGGTGAATTCGCGCTGGGAGGTACCGACAATGTTGGCATCCTGATCAAACACGATGGCGCGGGAAGAGGTGGTTCCCTGGTCCAGAGCGACGACATATTTCTTTTCAGCAGACATGATGTTCTCCACGTTTCTATTTTCCACGTTTTTATACGTTGGAGGGGCCGCTCTTATGCGGCAGCCTCTTCTTTGGCGGTTTGGGTCGCTTGCTCGGTGGTGACGACACGGTTGCCCGGGACGCAGGGAGCCAGCACTTTGACATACAGAGCGGTACCAATCTGGGCGCCAACGATGGGGCCAAGGATCGGAACCCAGAAGTAGGGGTTGTCACGACCACCGGTCAGGGCAACATCACCCCAGCCAGCAAAGAACGCGAACAGTTTCGGACCAAAGTCACGGGCCGGGTTCATGGCAAAACCGGTTAACGGGCCAAGGGAGGCGCCGATCACCGCGATCAGGATACCGATCAGCAGAGCGGCTGCGAAACCTTTGGGAGCGCCGTTGTTGTTGTCACCCAGCGCCATGATGCCCAGCATCAGGACGGCAGTGATCACCAGCTCGACGGCAAAAGCTTGCATATTGGTCAGCAGGGCATTGGGATAGGTGGAGAAGATCCCGGCGGTGCCGAGGCTCTCGACGCTGCCGCGCACCACGTTATGGGTCACTTCCCACTGGGTGAAAAGGTTACCATAAAGGAAGTAGACAAGGGCCGCGAAGCAGAAGGCACCGGCTATCTGGGCGATGATGTAGGGGACCACCTTGCGCTTGTCGAAACCGCAGAAGGTCATCAGCGCCAGGGTTACAGCCGGGTTCAGGTGAGCACCTGAAATGCCGCCGGTCACATAGATGGCGATGGCCACACCCAGACCCCAGGTAATGGAGATTTCCCACTGCCCGAAGTTGGCGCCTGCCAGCACCAGTGCCGCCACACATCCGACGCCGAAAAATATCAGCAGGCCGGTTCCGATAAACTCGGCGATGCACTCGCCAAGCAGGGTATTGGGTCTTTGTATGCTCATACTTTTGTTCCTTATATCCACCCGTAGAGGTTTGATGTTCCGTTTTATCTTTTTGTGTCTATCCGTTGCTGCCGAAAACGTTTCCTTGTTGTTTTTGCGTCTTGCGCAAACGTTATGCTCGTTTGCGCTCGTTATCGGTCGTGACAGAAAATAACCCTTCCCAATAATTTCACCATCCCCCCTCCATAGGAAATGTGGACAAGATCCCACTCATTGCTAAGAAAATGTGACGTAAAGCATCTTGATTACCGCTAGTTACCACTTAGGGGGTAGCTCGCAACCCTTGTCACACAAGGGCTGACGCTTGCTGAGTGATTTCTCATTTGGAGCTTTTATTTGTAATAAAACTGCAATATTTGAGCATGCATCACAGATTAAATGAGCGCATATGAGCACAATAGGCTCGCTTACGAATTAGTGGACTCACATGATTCGTTGGAATGGTCAGGGCATCCTCAACCGCCCATAACAACAATAAGGAAGCAGAACATGCTTAGTCTCTTCAGGCCTGCGGCGCACATCGACAGGCTCCCGGCTGACAAGGTCGACCCCTTCTACAAACGCATGCGTTGGCAGGTGTTTTTCGGGATCTTCTTCGGTTACGCCGGCTACTATCTGGTACGGAAAAACTTCAGTCTGGCGATGCCCTATCTGATCGAGCAGGGCTTCTCCCGTGGTGATCTCGGTTTCGCGCTCTCCGGGGTCTCCATCGCTTACGGTTTGTCCAAGTTCCTGATGGGGAACGTCTCTGACCGTTCCAACGCCCGTTACTTCCTCTCCGCCGGTCTGCTGCTCTCGGCTGCCATCATGTTCATGATGGGTACCATGCACTGGGCCACCTCCAGCATTGCCATCATGTTTGTGCTGTTGTTCCTGAACGGTTGGGCACAGGGCATGGGCTGGCCGCCTTGCGGTCGCACCATGGTGCACTGGTGGTCACAGAAAGAGCGCGGCGAAGTGGTTGCGGTCTGGAACGTGGCGCACAACGTGGGTGGCGGCATGATTGGCCCGCTGTTTATCCTCGGGATGGGCTGGTTCAACGACTGGCGCAGCGCCTTCTATGTGCCTGCGGCAGCGGCGGCCGCCATCGCGGTGATCGCCTTCTTCGTGATGCGTGATACCCCGCAATCGGTCGGTCTGCCGCCTATCGAGGAGTACAAGAACGACTATCCGAAGGATTACAACGAGAGCCACGAGCAGGAGTTCTCCGCCAAGGAGATCTTCGTCAAGTACGTGCTGCACAACAAACTGCTGTGGTACATCGCGATCGCCAACGCCTTCGTTTACCTCATTCGTTACGGTGTGCTGGACTGGGCGCCAACCTACCTGAAAGAGGCCAAGCACTTCACCGTCGACAACTCCTCCTGGGCTTACTTCCTCTACGAGTGGGCCGGTATTCCGGGCACCCTGCTGTGTGGCTGGATCTCTGACAAGATGTTCCAGGGCCGCCGTGCACCGGCCGGTATCCTGTTCATGGTGCTGGTGACCCTGGCTGTACTGGTCTACTGGTTCAACCCGGCCGGCAACCCGACCATCGACATGATGGCGCTGGTGGCTATCGGCTTCCTGATCTACGGTCCTGTCATGCTGATCGGCCTCTATGCTCTTGAGCTGGCACCGAAGAAAGCAGCCGGTACTGCGGCAGGTTTCACCGGTCTGTTCGGTTATCTGGGCGGCGCCGTGGCAGCCAACGCCATGCTGGGTTATACCGTTGACCACTTCGGTTGGGATGGCGGCTTCATGGTGCTGACCGTCTCCTGTGTGCTCTCCATCATCCTGCTGGCGATGACCCTCAAGCATGAGAACATTGCCGTTGCGGCCAAGAAAGCGGCTGCCCATAAGGCATAAAACGTGATCCTCAGCTTATTGATCCCAAAGGGGATCAGGTAAACTGCCAAAAGGCCCCGCATCTGCCGGGGCCTTTTTTTGTCTCATCATCGGAGTGCAAGCGTGAAGCAAACCCAACGACATCTGGAGATCCTGGACGTCCTGACGCGGCAGGGATTTGTCTCGACCGACGATCTGGTGACCCACTTTGACGTCAGCCCCCAGACCATTCGCCGGGATCTGAACGATCTCGCCGAACAGAACAAGATCCGGCGCCATCATGGCGGTGCCTCCCTGCATTCGAGTACCGTCAATACCGCCTATAGCGCCCGTAAAGTGATGCAACTCAAGGAGAAAGAGCGCATCGCCCGCGAGGTAGCGGCCAATATTCCCGACGGCTCATCGCTCTTTATCGACATAGGCACCACCACCGAAGCTATTGCCCGCGCCCTGCTCGATCACCGTGATCTGCGCATCGTCACCAACAACCTCAACGTGGCCAGCATTTTGACGGCAAAGGATGACTTCACCGTCATCATCGCCGGTGGCGAGATCCGCAACCGCGATGGCGGCATCGTGGGGGAGGCGACCCGCGACTTTATCGGTCAGTTTCGCATGGACTATGGCGTCATCGGGATTTCGGGGATCGACAACGACGGCTCCCTGCTCGATTTCGACTATCACGAGGTGAAGATTGCCCAGGCCATCATCGCTCACTCCCGTCAGGTGTTCCTGGCCGCCGACCACACCAAGTTCGGTCGCAATGCCATGGTCAATCTGGGCAATCTCAGCCAGATCCACGCCCTCTTTACCGATCAGGAGCCACCGGAAAAGCTGACGCGATTGATGGCGCAACACCAGATCGCCTGCCACATCTGCTGACGGCGAAACACGCCAAGGCTGTGCCGGTCGCCCGTCAGGGCGGCCTCCTTTCTCTTTTTCTCCCCCATCTCACCCCTTTATAGGTATTGCAAAAACCACTATTCAATCTGTTTTTTTTGGCTATTAACCCGCCGATTTTGGCCCGACGCCATTTGCTCCGCTGACCAGTTCCCTTTGCCACCTCTGGCGGGCTGTGGCGATCACACTTTCATCATAAAATGTTCGTTTGTTGTATTTTCATGTTCTAAAATGAGCGAAATCAAACATTGCTGTTATAGCAATCATAAAAATGAAAGTAGGTGAACATGAGCGAACATTATGATCTGGTCGTCGTCGGTGGCGGCATCAACGGGGTCGGCATCGCAGCCGATGCGGCAGGACGGGGTCTGAAGGTTGCCCTGTTTGAGGCGCAAGATCTCGCCTCTGCCACCTCGTCCAACTCCAGCAAGCTGATCCACGGCGGTTTGCGCTATCTCGAGCATTACGAATTCCGGCTGGTGAAAGAGGCGTTGGCGGAGCGTGAGGTGCTGCTCGGTATGGCGCCTCACATCGCCCGTCCCATGCGTTTTCGCCTGCCGCACCGCCCGCACCTGCGTCCGGCCTGGATGATCCGCGCCGGTCTGTTCCTCTATGACAATCTGGCCAAGCGCGACAAGCTAAAGGGGAGCTGTGGCGTGCGCTTCCTGCCGCAAGATGGCTTGAGCGCGGGGATCAACAAGGGGTTTGAATATTCCGATGCTTGGGTCGACGACGCCCGGTTGGTGGTGCTCAACGCTATGATGGCCCGTGACAAGGGGGCCGACGTTCAGACCCGCACCCGTTGCATCAAGGCGGTGCGCGGTTCCAAACACTGGACGCTCACTTTGGAGCGGGAAGGGGGCGAGCAGTTCACCGTCACCTGCCGTGGTCTGGTCAATGCAGCGGGCCCCTGGGTCAAGACCTTCTATGACGAGAGCCTGCACGAGAAATCCCCCCGCGGCATTCGCCTTATTAAAGGCAGCCACATGATAGTGCCACGCATCCATGAGCGCGAAGAGGCCTATATCCTGCAAAACGAAGACAACCGCATTGTCTTCGTCATCCCTTATCAGCAGGACTACTCCCTCATCGGCACCACGGATGTGGAGCACCACGGCAGCCCGCGGGAAGCGAAGATCAGCGAGGCCGAAATTACCTACCTGTGCAAGGTGGTCAACGCCCACTTCACTCGCCAAATTGCGCCGAAAGATGTGATCTGGACCTATGCCGGGGTGCGCCCGCTCTGTGATGACGAGTCAGACTCGCCGCAAGCGGTGACCCGCGACTACACTCTCGAACTCTCTGGCGAGTCTGACGGTGCGCCGCTCTTGTCGGTGTTTGGCGGCAAGCTCACCACCTATCGCAAGCTGGCGCAGGCCGCCTGCAACAAGCTCAAGCCCTGGTTCAGCCAGATGGGGGATGACTGGACTGCGACCAGCCGGCTGCCAGGTGGCGAGTTTGACTGCTCGGTACGCGAGCTGGCCCGCGCCTTTGCGCTGGAGTTTGACTGGCTCGATGATCGCAGCGCCCTGCGCATTGCCGAGGCCTATGGCGCCCATGCCCGTCTCTGGCTGAAAGAGGATCGCGGCATTCACCTCGGTGGTGGCCTGTACGAGTCGGAAGTGCGCTATCTCATCGAGCGGGAGTGGGCCTGTTCACTGGATGATATCCTCTGGCGCCGCAGCAAGCTGGGGCTGCGCCTGAATGAGTCAGAGCAGCAGATGCTGCAGATCTGGCTCGACCAATACCATCAGGCTCTGCGCAAAGCGAGCTGATGAGTGACGGTGGGCAGTGCGCTGCAGCCCACCGCTTTCCACCGTAAATGTGCAACAAACCTCTGATAGAACAATTACCTACACACAATAATAAAAGAGCATCACATATGAAAAAACTCGCCGTTTCCCTCATTGCCTTGAGCCTTGGGGCATCCCTCTCATTACCCGTGTTGGCTGCCGATGAAGGCAAGGTGGTTATCGCCCACCGTGGCGCTTCCGGCTACCTGCCCGAGCATACCCTGGAGTCCAAGGCGCTGGCCTATGGCATGGGGGCCGACTATCTGGAACAGGATCTGGTGATGACCAAGGATGACCAGCTGGTGGTGATGCACGATCACTTCCTCGATGGTATCACCGATGTGGCGGCGCGCTTCCCCGGTCGTGCCCGTCCGGACGGTCGTTATTATGTAGTGGATTTCACCTTGGATGAGGTGCGATCCCTGCGCATGACCGAGCCGTTCCAGCTGGTGGATGGCAAGCAGGTGCCGGTCTATCCGGCCCGCTTCCCGCTCTGGAAGTCAGACTTCAAGATCCACACCTTCCAGGAGGAGATCGAGATGATCCAGGGGCTCAACAAGAGCACCGGCAAGAACATCGGCATCTATCCGGAGATCAAGGCGCCCTGGCTGTTCCGTCACGAAGGCAAGGATATCTCCAAGGCGGTGCTGAAGGTGCTCAAGGAGTACGGCTATACCGGGAAGGATGACAAGGTCTATCTGCAGTGCTTCGATGCCGATGAACTCCAGCGCATCAACAGCGAACTGATGCCCGCCATGGGTATGGATCTGAAACTGGTGCAGCTGATGGCCGAGACCGACTGGAACGAGACCATGGTCTACGACGCCAAGGGCAAGGCGACCCCCTACAACTATGACTGGATGTTCAAGCCGGGGGCGATGAAAACCATCGCCAGCTATGCCGAAGGGATTGGCCCGTGGAAGCCGATGATCGTCACCGAGCCGGGCACTTTGGGCAAGCCGGTCTTCACCAGCATGGTAAAAGAAGCCCATGCGGCGGGCCTGAAAGTTCACCCCTATACCTTCCGTCAGGATGAGGGGCAGATCCCGGCCTATGCCAAGGACTTCACCGATCTCCTTAATATCTTCCTCTATCAGGCTGATGTGGATGGGGTGTTCAGTGACTTCCCTGACAAGGCGGTGGCCGTCATCAAGGCCCATCAAGAGGCGGCCAAATAGCACTCTGGCGCCATTTGAATGCAAAGCGAGGCCAATTGGCCTCGCTTTTTGTTTCAGGTTCCCGTAACGGGAGTGTGCGCCCTGTCAGAAAATAGCCAGATCACGTCATGGTGTGCCGGATCTGCATCATTTTACGCAGTTTTTACGTAGCAGATCGCTGGCATGAAATCGGCAGAGCGGTTAGTCTAGCGGCGTTGAACCAACCCCATGAGGTACAGATGAAAACCGTATTGCGTTTTAGCCTGCTGGGCGCCTTGTTGCTGGGTGGCCATGCCTTCGCCGCCGAGCCGAAAAAATTTGATATCAGCATGTTCCCAGCCGCTGACGTGAATCAGGAACGTGTGGTGATCCGCCTGCCTGAAGTCGAGAAAGAAGCCGACATGATGGTCGAGCTGCAGGTCGGCAAAAAGATGATGGTTGATTGCAACGTACCGCGTTTTGCAGGCAACCTGGAACAGCACAGCGTCAAAGGCTGGGGCTACAACTACCTGAAACTGGGCAAAGTCTCCGACCCCATCAGCACCCTGATGATGTGCCCGGATAACCAACAGAAAGAGACCTTCGTCCAGATCTACGGTCAGGGCTTCTTCGTGAACTACAACTCAAAACTGCCGTTCGTGATCTACGTGCCGCAGGAGTATGAAGTGCGCTACCGTCTGTGGCGTGCCGACAACCTGGCCCAACCGGCCATGATTGAGTAAGCATGTTTGAACCAAAGGTTCAGCTGGTTCACCTGATGTGATAAATAAAGCGCCGTATGGCGCTTTATTTTTGCCTGCGCAGTCCCAAAAGTGACGTGCAAATTAGCTGTACGTTTACATAAGTTTATTATTTATCAACGTTTTTTGTGTGTTATGCCACAAAATCGGCGTCAGCTATGGGGCAAAGTGACTTCGATAAAAGATATTTATTAACATAGTGAGAAAATTGATTTTGCACTCGGCGATGGCCTGATGATACTTGCCCGCAAAGGTCAAACTAACCAGAAAAAAGAGCACTATGAGCTTCGAATCAGACAAGCGTTTCAACGACTTCAAACATTTTCCCCGTGGCCTGCGTCGCAGTGGTGAATTCACTGTGGCCGAAGCGGACAGTCTGGAAAAGTATGGTACCGCTATGCTGGCACTCTACCAGGGCAACCTTGCACCCCGTGACGATGTCGAGTCCGCCTTCGTCGAACAGGTCAAATCCGGCGCAGCCGGTACCAACCCCCATGCCAAGGTGTGGTTCAAATACCTCAAGGTGATCGGTCCCAAGCGCGTTCATCGCCTCTGCACCGTCGTTGGCGGCGCCAGCGAAGAGAGCAGCGGTGGCGGCAGCTTTGATGTCGGTGGTGGCAGCGGTGGTGGCAGTGACGAGTCCATCGATTAATGGATACCGAGCTGCTTCGGACCTTTATCGAGGTGAGCAAGACCCGGCACTTTGGCCGGGCTGCTGAAAATCTCTACCTGACCCAGTCGGCGGTGAGTTTCCGGATCCGCCAGCTAGAGCAGCAACTGGGTGTCAGTCTATTTGCCCGTCATCGCAACAATATCCGTCTGACCGCCTCCGGTGAGCGTCTGCTGCCCTACGCAGACGCCATCTTGCACACCCTTGGTCGTGCCAAGCAGGATGTGGCGCTCTCGCCAGGATTCAGCCAGCAGTTGGCTATCGGCGCGCCCGCGGTGTTCTGGGAGCTCGATTTCAACGACTGGCTCAATCACATCTATGCACTGGCGCCCGGTTTGGCGGTGCGGCTGGAAACAGCCTCCCGCGAGCACCTCTGCCGTCAGCTGCTGGAGCGCTCCCTCGATCTGGCCCTGCTCTCCGAGCCCACCAAGATCGATGAGATTGCCCTGCATCCCATCGGTGAGCTGGTGTTCGAGCTGGTGAGCCGGGATCCGGCAGCCAATGCCGACAACCTGATGCAGATGCCGCACATCCACCTCGACTGGGGCACCAGCTTCGAGCCGCAACCCAGCCGTTTGCAGAGCCTGCAAAAGACCCCGGTGCTGCACTCCAGCTCCGCCAGCATGGCGTTGCAGTTCGTGCTGGCCAACGGTGGTGCTGCCTACCTGCCACGGCGGATGGTCAGCCCCTTCCTCGAGAAGGGGGCGCTCCATCTGGTGGAGGGGGGTCAGCCGCTGAGCCGCCCGCTCTATCTCGCCTATCTGGAGAAATCCGATCGCCGGGAGCTGATCGATCAGCTGTTGACCCTGCCACTGGGTTGGCACGACGCCGAACTGCGCCTCAACGTCGAATAAGCGTCGAGTTTTATCCAAGAAAGAGCCCACCCCACGGTGGGCTCTTCTGTTTGGGGAAAATTGCAGGGAGCGAAGTCACGTAATTGGCGCGGGAGGCTTGGCGTCATCGGCCTGTAACGGTACCTTTTCAGGCTGTTTATCCGATTGAGCACTGACAGGGATGGATTGTAATTGATCGACTTTAGTCACCCCGAATGGCGGGCACTGGCGCAGCAGTTGCTGAGCCACTCACCTGTGGTGATCCGTGGCCGCCAGTGGCAACCGCTGGTGGGCCTGCTCAAGGATAACCAGCTGCTGCTCGCTCATGGCAGCCACAGCTATGAGCTCACCCCGGCCGGACGGCGCTATCTCACCCGCGAGCTGATGCTGGCCGAGATCGCAACTGCCCCCCCCGAGCCCGAGGAGTGGTTGCATGCTCAGGGCTGGCAATTGGGGGAGCAGGTCAACGATCGGGTGTTGGCGGCGCTCTATCGCAAGAGCGAGGTGAACTTCACCCCCAACGAGCAGATCGATTTCGAGGACAAGGGGATCCGGCTCTGTGCCGATCAGCTGTTGCGCTTGCGCGCCGCCCAGCCGTTCAGCCTCTTTTTCAGCGGCGGCACCCTGATCGACGCAGCCCCCTGGTTGCAGGCGCTGGGGGAGGTGGCGCTGCCCGAGCGCACCCTGGCGGGTCTTGGCAAGATCCTGTGGGGGGAGGGGAGTATCGAGCGGGTGATCACCACAGATAGCGTCGGCGCCTTTGCAGAGTTGCCCCTTGATGCTGGCACCTTGCTGGTGTGGGCCCCCCCATCGGCTCCTCTAGCCTTGCAGCAGGTGGTGGCCGCCTTGCCCCCCAATGTGTTGTGGAGTCATCTCACCGCCCTCGACCCTACCGGGGTGGATCGGCTGCAGGCGCTGGCCCAGCGCTTGGGTCGTCCGGCCAGCTGGTGGTTGCCCCGTGATCTGGCCCCCATCCTCAGCGCATATGCCCAACCTTTGACTGAGGCTCGGCCCTGGGAGCCGAGCCGGATCCCCAAGTCATTGTTAGCAGTTTGTAGCGGTTTGGTTGAGTCCAATGGTGGCTTGTCGGCCGAGGTGTGCGCACTGGCGCCAGCGTGGCATGCCGTTGGTTGAAATTGGTCTGAAAGCGAGCCAAAAAGCGGTTTTCCCTCATTGAACGCGGTGATATAAAGAGTTGACGAAGCGCTCGCCAGATGAGCGCTTTTGTTTATCAAGCCGCTTTGCCACCCAACGAACTCAACGGAATACAGGGAATACCATGTTTGAAAAGGTTGTTGCCGCCCCAGCGGATCCGATCCTGGGCCTGACCGAAGCCTTCCGCGCTGACTCTCGCAGCCACAAGATCAATCTGGGCGTAGGGATCTACAAGGACGAGTCCGGTGCCACCCCCATTCTTCACTGCGTCAAGAAAGCCGAGCAGAAGCTGCTGACCGACGAGAAGACCAAGAACTACCTCGGTATTGAAGGCAATATCGAATATGGCCGCATCGTGCAGCAACTGCTGTTCGGGCAGCACTCTGCGCTGGTTGCCAGTGGCCGCGCCAAGACCGCGCAAGCGCCGGGCGGTACCGGTGCCCTGCGTATCGCGGCCGAATTCGTGGTGCGCAACGGTCTGGCCAAGACCATCTGGATCTCCGATCCCACCTGGGCCAACCACGTCAGCGTATTCCAGGCCGCGGGCCTGACCGTCAAGTGGTACAAGTACTACAACGCCGCCACCAAGGGGCTCGACTTTGCTGCCATGCAGGCCTCGCTGGCCGAAGTGCAGCCGGGTGAGCTGGTGCTGCTGCACGGCTGCTGCCACAACCCGACCGGTATCGACCCAACTAGCGATCAGTGGCGCGCACTGGCCAAGCAGAGTGCTGCCGCCGGCTGGTTGCCGCTGTTTGACTTCGCCTATCAGGGTTTTGCCCGTGGTATCGAAGAGGATGCCGAAGGCCTGCGCATCTTCGCCGAGTGCCATGACGAGCTGCTGGTGGCGAGCTCTTTCTCCAAGAACTTCGGCCTCTACAACGAGCGGGTCGGTGCCTTCACGCTGGTCAGCGCGACCAAAGAGATCGCCGATGTGGCCTTCACTCAGGTCAAGACAGTGATCCGTGCCAACTACTCCAACCCGCCGTCACACGGTGCCGCTGTGGTCACCGCCGTGGTGAGCGATCCGGCTCTCTATGCCGAGTGGGTCGAAGAAGTGGCTGCCATGCGGGTGCGTATTCGCGAGATGCGCGAACTGCTGGTAGAGAAGCTGGCTGCCCTCGGCGTGAGCCAGGATTTCAGCTTTATCCGCGAGCAGAACGGCATGTTCTCCTTCTCCGGTCTCACCAAGGATCAGGTGGAGCGCCTCAAGAGCGAGTTTGCCATCTATATCGTCGGCTCAGGCCGGATCAGCGTAGCCGGTATTACCCGCGCCAATATCGATCCCCTCTGCGAGGCGATCGCCAAGGTGCTGTAATCGCATCACCTTGCGCTCTGGCACTATGCGGCACTATGCCATGAAAAAGCCCGTCACCTTGGTGACGGGCTTTTTTGATCGCCAACGGTTGATCGTCAAACAGTCAAACAATGGGAAGGGGGACTCACTGGTGGCGGGCACCTTGCCACAGTTTGCGCAGTTGCAGCAGCAGCGCGGTCAGGGCGCCGCCGCTCAGGGCGGTGAGTACCGCCAGCAGCAGGCTGCCGAGCAGGAAGGGGGGCACCAGGGTTGCTGCCTCCTGTTCCAGCCAGTGGAGGGTCCAGCTGAGGTGGAAAGGCTCCGGCGTCTGGTGCAGTACCAGACAACCGGTGCGATAGGCGTAGAGGTACATGAACGGCAGGGTCAGCGGATTGTTGAACCAGACCGCCAGCAGCGCCAGTGGCAGGTTGAGGCTGAATGCCAGCGCCAGACCGACTGCGATGAGCGAGTGCATCGGGATGGGGAACCAGCAGGCGAAGATCCCGGCCGCCACCGCGCCACTCAGGGCGCGAGTGCCTCCTTGCCAGAGGGCGGGGGCAAGTAGTCGCTCACCAAAAAGGGCAAACCACTTCTGCTGGCGCAGGGTATCGGGATCTAGCTTGAAGCGGGCAAACCAGCGACTCAGCATGGGCGGGCCATCTTGCGTTTTTGCCACTGGCGCACCGTGCTGATCCGCCAGAAGGTGCGGATCAGGGTGTAGCCGATAAGGGAACTGAGCAGGGCCAAGATCAGCGAGCCCAGCAACAGCGGCGGTGCCACTGTGCCCAGTACCGAGACCAGCCACTCCCAGGTGAACTCAATCTCTATCTGCTGCGCCGAATGTCCCAGCAGCTGGCAACCCACCAGATAGGCGCCATAGAGCAGGGGAGGCATGGTAAAGGGGTTGGAGAGCCAGACCAGCGCCACCGAGAGCGGCAGATTGACCCGGCACAGGATGGCGCCACCGGCAGCCAGCAGCATCTGGCAGGGGAGCGGCACCCAGGCCATGAAGAGGCCCACCGCAAATGCCCCGGCAGCCGAGCGGCGGTTGAGGTGCCAGAGGTTGGCATCGAGCAGCAGTTTGCCGAACAGCCGCAGGTGCTTGTGTTCTTTCAGGGTTTGCTGATCGGGCATCCAGCGTTTAATGAGTCGTTTGGGCATATTGAAACCTTGCTAAATACTTGCTCCATGGATCTGCGTCTGTTGTCGTTTGCCCTGGGGGCAAGCTCCTCACTGCTCTGGCCATGGTTACCTTCACTCGCATGGGGGGGCCTGTTGCTGTCCCTGCTGATCCCCCTTGCATATTGCCGTGCCTGGCGGTGGCTGTTTCTCCTGCTCGGCATCCTCTGGATGCAGGCCAATCTTGCCTATCGGCTGGCCTGGCTGGAGCGGTTGGGCGATCAGACGAGCCACATGATAACCGCACAGCTGCAAAGTGCAGAGCCCGAGGGGGATAAATTTGTCCGGCTGCTGCTGCGGGTGAGCACCCTCGACGAGCAACCGGTGACACCTGAGCCCCTGATCCGGGTCAATGCCTATCAGGCATTACCCGCCATGACGGTAGGCAGCCGGATCACCCTGGTGACCTCGTTGAAACCGGCTCACGGTCTTGCCAACGAGGCGGGGCTGGATGGGCGGCGTCTGCTGCTGGGCAAGGGGATCACCGCCACTGGCAATCTGCGTCGGGTGATAGATATTCAACAGGCACCTGCGGGTTGGCGTGAACGCTGGTTGGGGGCCGCGACCGAGAGTTGGCGTCCGCTTGACCATGCCCCCTTGCTGGCGGCGCTCACTTTTGGCGAGCAGAGCGGCATCACGGATGCCCAGTGGGAGCTGTTTCGCGGCAGCGGCCTGACCCATATCATCGCCATCTCAGGGCAACACATCGCGCTGGTGGCGGTGCTTGGGTGGTGGCTGGGCAGGCTGTTTGGTCTGCGCGGCGCCATCATCACCTCCCTGCTGTTTGCCGCCGTCTACAGCGCGTTGGCCGGATTTGCGGTGGCCACCGAACGGGCTCTGATCATGGTGCTGGTGTGGAGTGTATTGCGCTGGAGCCGGCGAGAGTGGCCGGCCTGGCGCATCTGGCTGTGGGCCTTTGTGGTATTGACCCTCTGGGATCCCTTCGCCCTCTATTCGGCCGGCCTCTGGCTTTCGTTTCTGGCGGTGGCCATCTTGCTGCTGGTGGGATATGTCCACGACAAGCCGGGGCTCTGGCAGATCCAGCTCTGGCTGCTGCTTGGTCTGCTGCCGCTGCAACTGGCGTTGTTCGAGGGGATAGCACCCCTTGCCATGGTGATCAACCTGTTGGCGGTGCCGCTCTTTTGTATCGCCATCATCCCGCTGGCGCTGATCGGTGTGCTGCTGGCGCCGCTATCCACCTCTCTTGCCTATGTCCTGTTCTGGCTGGCGGATTTGGGGCTCGGGTGGGTGCTGACGATCCTGAACTGGCTGGCCGATCAACTGCAACTATGGTGGCCACTGCCCGGCTGGTGGCTGCCGCTTTGCACCCTGCTGTTGCTGCTCTGGTTCGCCGCGCAGTGGCGCTCGGCACGCTGGCTCTGGCTACCGGGTCTGTGTGCGCTGTTGCTGGCGCTCTGGCCAACGCCTGCCCGCTGGCAACTGCGGGTGCTGGATGTGGGACAGGGGCTGGCGGTGCTGATCAGCAAGGGGGAGCGTGCCATCCTCTATGACACCGGCGATCGTTATCCCGGAGGCTACAACATGGCGGATGCGGTGATCCTGCCTCAGCTAAGCCATCTGGGGATCCGGGTGATTGATCGCCTCATCATTAGCCACAAGGATCGGGACCATGCCGGCAATCGCAAGCGACTGCTCAGCGCCATGCCGGTGCGCTACGAGCTCTCCTCTTACCCTTTTAGTGAGAGAACGACGCTCTGCCAGCGTGGGCAACAGTGGCGTTGGCAGGGGCTCTCGTTTGCAGTGCTCTGGCCAGAACACCCCGGTGGCGGGCGCAATAACGATGGCTGCGTGGTGCGCATCAGCGATGGGCAGCGCAGCGTGCTGCTGAGCGCCGATATCGAACGGCAGGCCGAACAACGACTGGTGGCGCTGGAGGGGGAGGGGTTGGCCAGCACCTTGCTGGTGAGCCCCCATCATGGCAGTCGCACCTCCTCCACACCCTCGTTTGTCGCGGCGGTGGCGGCAAAGGATGTGATCCACAGCGCCGGTTTTATGAATCAGTGGGGCTTTCCCCGTCCCGATGTGGTGGCCCGCTATCGGGATGCCCGCCAGTGGATCACCGGTCAGCAAGGGGCGATGCTGGTTGAACCCACCGCAGCGGGCTTGAGCGTCACCGCCGAGCGAGATGTGGGGCCCTGGTACCGGCGCAGTGGTGAGTGGTGGCGACCGCGAGTGTGGTTTGAGCAATAATCGGCCATTTCTGCCGTGTAGGCATGCGATATAGGTGGCGGCGCTTGGTGTAAGCCTGCGCTTTGGCTAGAATAGCCCGTCATTTCCATTACTAACGGCTATTCATGCAACAAGAAACCTCACAAGAGAGCTGGCCAGTATTCAAACGCCTGCTCGGTTATGTCCGTGATCGCAAGCTGGGCCTGGTCGGTGGCATCATCGGGATGCTGGGCTACGCCGCCGTGGATACCACCTTTGTCTACTCCATCAAGCCGCTGATCGATCAGGGCATCAATGGCAACGACAGCACCGTTTTGAAATGGATGCCCTTCTTCGTCCTCGGCATCGTAGCCCTGCGCGGTGTCGCCAACTTTCTCTCCAACTACTGCATGGCCTGGGTCGGCAACCACGTGGTGATGCGTCTGCAACAGCAGGTGTTCAATCACATGGTGGCAATGCCGATGAGCTTCTTCGACCGTCAGAACACCGGTCATCTGCTCTCCAAGGTGACCTATGACGCCAGTCAGGTCTCCTCGGCGGCGAGCACCACGCTGGTGACCCTGGTGCGGGAAGGGGCGACCGTGGTCGGTCTGCTCGGCCTGATGTTCTGGCACTCTTGGCAGCTGTCGGTGATCTTTTTGGTGGTTGGCCCGCTGGTGGGGGTCATCATCGGCCTTATCAGCCGCCGTTTCCGCCAGATCAGCCGTCACATCCAGCAGGCGGTAGGGGATATCACCACCTCCACTGAGCAGATGCTCAAAGGGCACAAAGAGGTGCTGATGTTTGGTGGCCAGAAGGTGGAAGAGAAACGCTTCTTCCAGGTCAGCAACAACATGCGCCAGCAGACCATGAAGATGGTCGCGGCTGATGCCATCGGCAGCCCTGTGGTGCAGATGGTGGCCTCCATCGCGCTGGCTGCCTTCCTCTATGTAGCTACCATCGACAGTGTGCGCAGCGAGCTGACTGCCGGTACGTTTACCGTCATGATCACCTCCATGATGATGCTGCTCAAGCCGCTGAAAAGCCTGACCGACGTCAACAACCAGTTCCAGCGGGCCATCACTGCCTGCCACAGCCTGTTTGGCCTGCTCGACACCGAGCCGGAGCAGGATACCGGCACCCGCACTCTGGAGCGTGCTCGCGGCGAGATCGAGTTTCGCAACGTCACCTTCACCTACCCGACCAAGGACACCCCGGCGCTGCACAACGTCAGCTTCAAGGTGGAGGCGGGTAAGTCGGTGGCGCTGGTGGGCCGTTCCGGCTCTGGCAAGAGTACCATTGCCAGCCTGTTGACCCGCTTCTACGACATCGATCAGGGCGAGATCCTGCTGGACGGCATCAACATCCGCGAATACAAGTTGAGCGAGCTGCGCAAGCAGTACGCGCTGGTCTCCCAGCATGTTCACCTGTTCAATGACTCGGTGGCGAACAACATCGCCTACGCGGCGGAAGACAAATACAGCCGCGATCAGATCGTGCAGGCCGCTCGTATTGCTCACGCCGACGAGTTCGTCAGCAAGATGAGCAACGGGTATGACACTGTGGTTGGCGAGAACGGTGCATCCCTCTCCGGTGGTCAGCGCCAGCGTGTTGCCATTGCGCGCGCTCTGCTGCGCGATGCCCCGGTTCTGCTGCTGGATGAGGCCACCTCGGCCCTCGATACCGAATCCGAGCGCCACATTCAGGCGGCTATCGACGAGCTTTGCAAGGCGCGTACCTCGCTGGTGATCGCCCACCGTCTCTCCACCATCGAGAAGGCGGACGAGATCCTGGTGATCGACGAAGGCCATATCGTCGAGCGCGGCAACCACGAAGCATTGATGGAGCAGCGCGGCACCTATGCCCAGCTGCGCGCCATTCAGTTTGGCAACGCGGGAAGCAAGGCCTGATGCTGGAACGGCTCTGGTATGCAAAGAGTGGCTGGCGCTGGTTGCTGGCCCCCTTTGCCCTGCTGTTCGCCATCATTAGCGGCAGTCGCCGCTACGCCTATCGTCATGGCTGGCGCAAGGGGTATCGCTCCTCCTTGCCGGTGCTCGTGGTGGGCAATATTTCGGTGGGGGGCAACGGCAAGACGCCGGTGGTGGTCTGGCTGGTGGAGCAGTTGCAAGCCCGTGGCTATCGACCCGGGGTGGTGAGCCGTGGTTATGGTGGCAAGGCACCCCATTACCCCTATCGGCTGGATGAGACCAGCACCACGGCGCAGGCCGGAGATGAGCCGGTGCTGATTGCCCGGCGCTGCGGCTGTCCGGTGGTGGTTGCCCCGAAACGGGCCGACGCGGTACGACTGCTGGAGCAGAGCGGTGAGGTGGATATCATCATCACCGACGATGGTCTGCAGCACTATGCGCTGGCCCGCGACATCGAGCTGGTGGTGGTGGACGGCGCGCGCCGTTTCGGCAATGCCTGCCTGTTACCGATGGGGCCGCTGCGCGAGCCGGTTACCCGGCTCAAACGGGTGGACGCCATCATCTGCAACGGCGGCGAGCCGGGCAAGGGGGAGTACCCCATGCAACTGGTCGCCGACACCCCGCGCCGGGTGCGCGACGATGCCCCGCTGGCCGCCCCCTTGTCGGGGCCGGTTGATGCGCTGGCGGGGATTGGTCATCCGCCCCGCTTCTTTGCCACCCTGGAAGGGCTCGGCTACCAGCTGGATCAGCAGGCCGCCTACGGCGATCATCACCCCTTCGATCGGGATGAGCTGGTGGGCCGCTTTGCCAGCAAGCCGCTGCTGATGACCGAGAAGGATGCGGTCAAGTGTCGTCCGTTTGCCCTCGAAAACTGGTGGTATCTGCCGGTCAGCGCCGAGTTGCCCGCCTCCCTGCTCGATGCCCTGCTGCACAAGCTGGGGGCGAAGGCGAAGGGCGCGACCAAGGCGCAAGATTAATCTCTCTCGCCTCGGCGGGGGAGCAGGGGGGAGTATGCCCCGCATGGAATAGCTGGTTGCTCGACATCCATCGCTGGCGTGATGAAGCCGCCAGCGCGACATCGTTGAAGGAGTATCGTTTTGGCTTTGGACATCAAGTTGCTCGACATCATCGCCTGCCCGGTCTGCAAGGGTAAGCTGCATTACAACAAAGCAGTTCATGAGTTGGTCTGCCGCTTCGACAAGCTGGCCTATCCGCTGGAAGAGGGGATCCCGGTACTACTGGAGAACCGTGCCCGTCCGCTCAACAGCGATGAGCTGCCGTCATGAGTTTCGTCGTCGTCATTCCTGCCCGCTATGCGTCAACTCGTCTGCCGGGCAAGCCGCTGGCGGATATCCATGGCAAGCCCATGGTGCAGCACGTGGTGGAGAAAGCTCTGCAATCGGGGGCCGATCGGGTGATCGTTGCCACCGATGACGAGCGGGTACAGCAGGCACTGCAGAGCACCGGCGTCGAGGTGTGCATGACCTCACCGGATCACCAGTCCGGCACCGAGCGTCTGGCCGAGGTGTGCCGTCACTACGGCTTTGCCGCCGATACCATCATCGTCAATGTGCAGGGGGATGAACCGCTCATTCCGCCCGCCATCATTCGTCAAGTGGCGGACAATCTTGCCGCTGCCACGGCGCCGATGGCGACCCTGTCGGTGCCGATCCAGGATGCCGAAGAGGCGTTCAACCCGAACGCAGTGAAAGTGGTGACTAACAAGGATGGCTACGCCCTCTACTTCAGTCGCGCCAGCATTCCCTGGGATCGGGATCGCTTTGCCAAGAGCCATGAGCAGATTGGTGACCACTACCAGCGTCATATCGGTATCTATGCCTATCGCGCCGGCTTTATCCAGCGTTATGTGGGCTGGGCGCCGAGCGTGCTGGAGCAGGTCGAGGCGCTGGAGCAGCTGCGGGTGCTCTGGTACGGGGAGAAGATCCACGTCGCCCAGGCCCTTGAAGCGCCGCCGGTCGGGGTGGATACCCAGGCCGATCTGGAGAAGGTGCGCGCCTTTTTGGCCAAGTGATGGCCACAGCACTAACGTCATGAAAAACGGTGTCGCAAGGCACCGTTTTTTGTTTTGAAATTTTATATAATTATTTGATTTTAAACGCTAAACATGGGTTTTCTCAAACTTTTGGCGTGCATGGTTTGCCAAAGCGACGAGTTTGGTTATGATGCAAGACGCCCTGTTAACCCTAACCGGGCGGCTAAAACGAGATAAAACGGGGTGTTTGGGTGATAAATGTATTCCTGGTCGATGATCATGAGCTGGTGCGTACAGGGATAAGACGCATTCTTGAAGATGTGCGAGGGATCAAGGTGGTGGGCGAAGCACAGAGCGGCGAGACTGCAGTCACTTTCTGTCGCCAACACCATCCGGACGTGATCCTGATGGACATGAACATGCCGGGTATTGGTGGTCTGGAAGCGACCCGCAAAATTCTGCGGATCCGTCCCGATGTGCGCATCATAGTGCTGACCATTCATTCAGAAAATCCGTTCCCCACCAAGGTGATGCAGGCAGGCGCCGCCGGTTACCTGACCAAGGGGGCTGCCCCTGACGAGATGATCCAGGCGATCCGGCTGGTGCACTCCGGTCAGCGCTACATCTCCCCGGAGATTGCCCAGCAGATGGCCCTCAGCCAGTTTGCCTCCGCTGACGAGAATCCCTTCAAGTCCCTTTCCGAGCGCGAGCTGCAGATCATGATGATGATCACCAAGGGGCAGAAGGTGACCGATATCTCCGAGCAGCTCAACCTGAGCCCGAAGACGGTCAACAGCTACCGCTATCGGCTGTTTAGCAAGCTGGGGATCAACGGTGACGTGGAACTGACCCATCTGGCCATTCGCTATGGCATGCTGGATGCCGATACCCTCTAATCGGGTGGCGTGTGGTCACAAAGGCGGCGAGTGCCGCCTTTTTGCTTTTCTGCCCCTTTGCTTTTCGGGCGGCGAGGGCAGTATGCTCTGCCCGTCAATTTTTGCCTTTGTGTGAGCCGAGTAGCTGATGACCCTCTCTCCCGAACCTCTCTTCGACAGCAAGGCGTTTCTGAGCGCCGTCACCCATCAGAGTGGCGTCTACCGCATGTATGACAGCGGTGGCACCGTGATCTACGTGGGCAAGGCCAAGGATCTGAAAAAGCGGCTCGCCTCCTACTTTCGCACCAACGTCGACAGCATCAAGACTCGCACCCTGGTGCGCCAGATCGCCGATATCCAGGTCACCGTCACCCACACCGAGACTGAGGCGCTGATCCTCGAGCACAATCTCATCAAGCAGTACCAGCCCCGTTATAACGTGCTGCTGCGGGACGACAAATCCTACCCCTGGATCATCATCACTGCGCACCAGCATCCACGCATCGGCGTCCATCGCGGTGCCCGCAAGGTGAAGGGGGAGTACTTCGGCCCGTACCCCTCTGGTGGCGCGGTGCGCGAGAGTTTGCACCTGATGCAGAAAATATTTCCGGTACGCCAGTGCGAGGATGCGGTCTATGCCAACCGCACCCGTCCCTGCCTGCTCTACCAGCTCAAGCGTTGCGCTGGCCCTTGTGTTCCTGGACTGGTGAGCGAAGCCGAATATGCCCAGCAGGTGGAGCTGGCCAAGCTGTTTCTGGCGGGCAAGAACCAGCAGGTGATTGGCGAGCTGGTGGGCAAGATGGAGTCCGCCAGCGGCGATCTGCGCTTTGAAGAGGCAGCCCGCTATCGGGATCAGATCCTGGCGCTGCGCCGGGTTACCGAACAGCAGTCGGTGAGCGGCAACGTGCTGGACGAGCTGGATGTGGTGGGGGTCGCCTTCCAGCAAGGTGCGGCCTGCATCCACGTGCTCTTTATCCGTCAGGGCAAGGTGCTCGGCTCGCGCAGCTACTTCCCGAAAGTGCCGGCTGACACCCCGCTTGACGAGGTGGTGCAATCCTTCCTGCTGCAGTTCTATCTGTCGGGGCAGGGGGGACGGCAAATCCCGAGCGAGGTGCTGCTCGACGTGGCGTTGGAGGACGAGAGCGTCATCGCCGAGACCCTGAGCCAGACCGCCGGTTACAAGGTGCGGGTGGTGAGCCGAACTCGCGCCGAACGGGCCCGCTTTATCAAGCTCGCCTCTATCAACGCCGAGACGGCGCTGCGCTCGCGGCTGGCTCACAAGAGCACCATCACCGCCCGCTACGACCAGCTGGAAGAGCTGCTGGAGCTGGAGCGCCCCATCGCCCGCATGGAGTGTTTCGATATCTCCCACACCATGGGGGAGCGCACCGTGGCCTCTTGCGTGGTGTTCAACCGGGAGGGGCCGCTCTCATCGGAATATCGTCGTTTCAATATCGACGGTATCACTGGCGGTGATGACTACGCGGCGATGGAGCAAGCGCTGGAGCGCCGCTTTGGCAAGCAGCAGGAGCCGGACAAGGTGCCGGACGTGCTGTTTATTGACGGTGGCCTCGGTCAGTTGCGCCGCGCCGAAGAGATCCTGGCCCGTCAGCTGGAGTTTCTCGGCGGTAAATATCCGCTGCTGGTGGGGATTGCCAAGGGGGTCACCCGCAAGGCGGGGTTGGAAACTCTCATCATGGGGGAGAGCCACGAAGAGCTGCATTTGCCGGCAGATATGCCCGCTTTGCACCTTATTCAGCATATTCGCGATGAATCTCACCGTTTTGCCATTACTGGCCACCGTGCCAGACGGGCCAAGGCCCGCACCAGCAGCACGCTGGAGGATATTCCGGGGGTGGGGCCAAAGCGGCGGCAGGCGCTGCTCAAATATCTGGGCGGCCTGCAGGAGGTCAAAAAGGCGAGCGTGGATGAACTGGCCAAGGTACCCGGCATCAGTCAGGAGCTGGCCCAGACCATCCACGATGGCTTGCACAGCGCCTGAGCAGGGTTAGCGGCATGGCAAAATCGCTAACTCCTTGATGCACAAGAGCCGTGACGCGGGGGGGCCGTAAATGCCATAATGGCCCTCGCATTTTGAGAAGATTGATGGATTAAAAAGACCAAGACGGGCGCCAGTGCGGTTGCATCGCAAATCGGCTTTGGCGCACTATGTAGCGACGTACAAGAAGTGGCTGAAAATAATGACAAACATACCTAACCTGTTGACGTTTTTCCGGATTTTGCTCATTCCCGTCTTCGTCATCCTGTTCTATCTGCCTTATCAATGGTCCTATCTGGCTGCCGCCATTGTCTTTATTCTGGCCGCTGCCACCGACTGGTTTGATGGCTATCTGGCTCGCAAGCTCAATCAGTCCACCGCCTTTGGTGCCTTCCTTGACCCGGTTGCCGACAAGATCATGGTCGCCGCCGCACTGGTGGTTATCGTCGAACACTACAACACCATCTGGGTGACCATCCCCGCCATGACCATGATTGGCCGCGAGATCATCATCTCCGCCCTGCGTGAGTGGATGGCCGAGCTCGGCAAACGCTCCTCGGTGGCGGTCAGCTGGATTGGCAAGTGGAAGACCATGATCCAGATGGTGTCACTCACCGGTCTTATCTGGCAATACAACGTCTGGATGGTGTGGCTCGCCTATGTGATGCTCTATGTCGCTACCGTGCTCACCTTCTGGTCGATGTTCCAGTACATGAAGGCCGCCTGGGGCGATTTGACCCACCACGCCAACATGTGAGTCACTTGCGCCGCAAGGTGAGGTTTCCGCTGATTTGAGACAGGAAATGAGCAAAGGCGCTAAAACTGTTCAAAAAGGGCAAAAAATGCCCGAACGATCAGGTAATTAAATATTTCTGGTTGACTGGACGAGGAACATCGCTAGAATGCGTCCTCGTAGTCAGGCAGTCAGCCAGACCAGTGCGGGAATAGCTCAGTTGGTAGAGCACGACCTTGCCAAGGTCGGGGTCGCGAGTTCGAGTCTCGTTTCCCGCTCCAAATTCAGACAATAGAGAGCAAGCTCTCTTTTGCATGGCGCGTTAGCAAAGCGGTTATGCAGCGGATTGCAAATCCGTTTAGTCCGGTTCGACTCCGGAACGTGCCTCCATATTGACAAGCCCGCCACGCGAGCTTGATACCGATTGCGGTGCCCGAGTGGTGAAATCGGTAGACACAAGGGATTTAAAATCCCTCGACGTTCGCGTCGTGCCGGTTCGATTCCGGCCTCGGGCACCATTAAAATCAAAGAGTTACGAAAGGCCACTAGAAATAGTGGCCTTTTTCTTTTTCTTCAGTGTCCACATTTGATCCACACAGATTTATTCCGGCAGCTCTGCCAGTTTCACTTCGAGTTGCAAGCGGTTGGTGTAGCCCTGGTCGGTGAGGTCGTGAACGACCTGGGTGAGTAGCCATTCGGCCTCGTCGATTTGCGGTTTGAATCCCCTCACCGTGGTGGGTTGCTCCGGGTAGAGCTCTGGTCGGCCTTTGGCCAGGGTGATCTGAAACTCTGCCACGCCGCGCTGCAGCTTTTCCCACTCAGCCCGGGCGGCCCGCATGGCGTTGCTCTGGCTGGCGTAAACGTGGCGCAGCTCCTTGACGTTCTCACTGTCACCAACCAGCAGCTCGTTTTCCTTCTTGTTGACCACCACTCCAGGCGGTAATGGCCGTTCCTCTTTCGGTTTGGTCTTCCGTTTGCGCTTCACCTCTATTTTCTTCTTCTCGGCGGCCTTGTTGTCTTGCCAGTAGGCGATGACACCGGTGTAGGCGTCGCGGTCTGCCACCGAGAACTGGTGCTGATCGCCGTCCTGGCGGGTGATGGTGACAGCCGGCAGTGGCTTACCGCTGGCGGTGGTGCCGTTGCCCGCCTTGATGAACATCAGGCGGCCAGATTTGACGGTGGCGATGGCATCTTGCTCGGTGGCCAAGCGGGTGAGAAAGGCCAGATCGCTCTCGTTGGTCTGGTCGATGTGGTCGATCACCATCCCCTTGAAGGCGTCGCCAACGCTCGGTGTCAGGCCATAGCGGGCGGCCAGCTGCTCAACGATGGCGCCGATGGTCTCGAAGTGCCAGCTGCGCTCGCGTAGTTTGTTCATGCCCCCGCGCAGGTCTGCCGACTTGCCCCTGATGGTGAGCACATCCGGCGCGCCGCCATGCTCCACCTCGTCAATTTTGAAGGTGCCTTTATCGACCAGGGGGCCGCCTTGCCAGCCAATGCTGGCTTGAAGGGTGGCCCCACGGCGCGGCATGGCCAGTTTGCCGTCGCTGTCATCGAGGGCGATCTCGATGGTATCGGCCGAAAAGCCACGGTTATCGGTGATGGTCATGTGCATCAAGCGTGGGCGCAGGGTGCCCGAGACATCGCGGCCATCGACCAGTACCTGATAGGCGGGCGCCGGATGCTGCTGGCTCAGGGCATCCAGCTGGCTGGTGATACCAAGGTTTTCAGCCAGGCGGGTACCGAACAGGTCGAATGCTCCCATCAGAGCAGCCCCCCGAGTTTGCCGCCTACGGTGTTCAGCAGCTTGCCAACACCCAATCGACCGAGCAGGTTGCCCGCGGTGCGCCCGAGCAAGGTATTGCCGAGGGAGCTGTCGTTGTCGTCGACCCGCTTGAGCTTGATGCTGAACTCGATTTTTCTGGCGCTGCCATCCTGGAAGAACTCGCTGCGGGTGGTGCTGATCCCCTCTATCACGAACGAGCCGCGCATCACGCCATCCCCCTGGATCAGGGGGAAGGCTTGGCCGCTGTCGCCCATGCTATTGAGCATGTCGAGGGATACGGGCCCGCCGGTGAGCTCTGGATAGAGCACCCCGCTTAAGTGACTGAGCTCGTCATCTGGCCCGAGGTACTGATATGAGGGGCGGGCGCCGACCCGGTTATTGCCCGGGTGGCGCCATGATTTTTCGTCTTGTTGAGATTGCGGGGCCACGGTCGAGCGCATAAACACGAACCAGCCCAAGGTCATCATCATGGTGGTTGCTCCTTAGTTGCGGTCGGTCAGGGAGGCGCGGCCACTGGCAGCCGCCTGCCGTTCGCGTCGGTCCAGTTCGCGGCGCACCTCTTGCGCCACATCGGTGGCGGATTGTCCCGGCTGCTGGGTGATACTGATCGGGGCGTGGATCTGGGTGGTGCTGTTGCCTCTGGCTACAGGCCGCACCGGGGTGACGATACGCGGGCCGTAACCCGACCCGCCCGCCATGGCAGGGGTGTTGTAGTTACCGGTGAGGTATCCGGACGGATTGACGTTGGTGGTGACCGAGCCGCCCCCCTTCATCCAGTCCGGCAGCAGGTCGGTGAGGGCTTTGATCTTGTTCTTCAAGCTCTCCCACTTGGCACTGATGCCGCCAATCAGGCCGTCGATGATGGCCTTACCCTTGTTGGCGGCGCCCGCAGGCAGGGTATCGAAGAAGGCCCAGATCTCGTTCCAGTGCATGATCAGCATGCCGATGGGGGTCCATGAGAAGAGCTCTTTCAGGAGTTCCCAGAAGGCGAGAGCAGGGGCCTTGCACTGGGCCCATAGGTCGCTGAACCACTTGGTGACCCCATCCCAATTTTTGTAGAGCAGGTAGGCCCCGGCCGCGATTGCCACAATCCCCATGATGAACCAGCCGATCGGGGTGGTGAGCATGGCAATCCCGAGCCTGACCATGCCCATGGTCAGCGCCTTGATGAAGGTCAGCAGTGGGCCGCCATAAACCAGCAGGGTTGAAAGCCCCATCTTGATGGCGGCTAGTGGCCCCAGCAGACCAGCCACAATCAGCAGCAGCGACCCGCCAGCGGCAGCCGTTACGGCGGTGACCGCCGCGATACGGGTCAGGGTCGAGGTCAGCTCTGGGTTGGCCCGCATCCAGTCACCAGTTACCTGGATGATCTCGGTGACGCGCTGGATAATGCCACGCAGTGGGCCGTTCTCGGTCTCCATCATCTGGATCCCTACGTCATCCCAGGCGGAGGTGAGGTTGTCCAGGTCGCCGATGGCGTTATCGGCCATCACCTTGGCGACCTTGCCCGCTTCCCCCTGGGTTTGCTTCAAGGTGGCGATCAGCTCCTGCAGCTTGCCGGAACCGGCCTGCTCGGTCAGCACGGTCAGGGCGGCGAATGCCTCTTCGCCGGCGATGGCCTTGAAGTAGCCCGAGCGGGTGGCGTCCCCCATCTTGCTGGTTTTCTTGTAGAGCTCGTCCAGGATATCTGGCAGCGAGCGCAGGTTGCCCGCCGCATCGGCGGTCTTGACGTTGAGGGCGGCCAGCGCATCATTCGCGGCCTTGGGCGGGGAGGCCAAACGGCCGAGAATGGCACGGATGGCTGTCCCGCCCATGCTGCCCTGAATCCCTGCATCCCCCAGCTTGCCCGCCATGGCGGAGGCAGTTTCAAGGTCAACCCCGAGCCCTGCGGCTACCGGCCCCACGTATTTCATGGTTTCGCCCAGCATCTGCAAGTCGACGTTGGCGCGGGTGAAGGTGCCGACCATCACATCCCCCAAGCGGGTCATCTGGTTGGCCGGCAGCTTGAAGCCGGTCAGGATGTTGGACCCGATGTCAGCGGCAGCGGCAATCTCGACGCCGCCCGCCTTGGCGATATCGAGCACCCCGGGCATGGCGTCACGGATTGCCTTGGGGGTGAAACCGGCCATGGCCAGAAAGCCCTGACCCTGCGCCGCTTCGCCCGCCGTGAAGGCGGTATTGGCGCCGAGCTCCCGTGCCTGAGCCCGCAGGGCGGCCAGTTCGCGGCTCTCTTTGCTCAACCGGGTGATCGCCTGCACCTTGGACATATCGACATCAAAGCCCATCGCCTTGCCCGCGATATTGGTGCCCTTGTAGATGGCGGCGGCCCCGGTGGCCATGCCCGCAGCGCCATAGCCCGCCAGAGTGCCGCGCATAGACATGGTTTTGTCGTAGTTGATTTTGATCTGGTTGAGGCGCTTTTGCTGGTCGGCCAGCTGGCCCAGCTTGGCCCGCTGCTGGTCGAGCTGGCTGTTGGCTGCGGCCAGATCGCTCTTGAGCTGGCGCTGGTGTTGGCCCAGCTGTTTGGTGTTGATGCCTGCCTCGCTCATGGCCCGTTTCAGGCTGCCATGACGGGCGACCATTTCCCGCTCTTGCTGGGAGAGGTCGCGCACTTTCTGCTTGGCTTGCTCCATGGCGCGGGACATGGCCTTGGTCGGTTGCTCCACCTTGGCAAACTGCTGGGCCATCTGTTGGGCGTCGCGCTGGGCTTGGGTCAGCTGGGCGCGGGTTGCACCGATTTGCTGGCCGAGGGTGCGATAGCCATCAATCTGGCCGCTCTGGGCTTCCAGCTCCTTGATGCGCTTCTTCGTGTCGACCAGGTCTTTGGCGGTGATGCGGCTCTGGCCGCTGGCTGCTTTGAGGGGAGCGGTGAGCTTGTCGATCCCGTTAAGCAGGATTTGAAGTTTGAGAGGGTTCATTGTTGTTCTGCCCCGTTGATGCGGTTGTGAGTCTCAACGAGGCGTTGGTGCCAGCCCATCAGCTCGCTGATCTCCATGGCTGCCATTTCGGATGGCGGCCAGTGGGCGATGATGGCCAGATCGGCCATCACCTCGTCTACGCAATGAGGTAGGCCATTCTCTTCGGTACCAAAAAAGCGCTTACCTCGCTGCCCAGTTGCATCAGGTCAGCCGGATCCATGTTGCCGATCTCGGCTTCGGTCAACATAGGGGTGGTGATGCGGGGCAGCAGTTTGGTGAGGGCGTTGACGTCCATCTGCACCACATCGGTCATATTAAGGCCGCGCATTTCGCCCGCCTTGGGTTTGCGCAGCTGGATCTCGGTGATGGTGGTGTCGCCGCGCTGGATGGCTTGGTCGAGGGTAACGGTTTTGTTTTCCATGGTGTCGGTTCCTGGTGATGTGGTGAGGGCGGCACTTATTGGTTGGATAAGGACCTTGGTTGGATAAGGACCGCCCATTGGATGAGATAAGGGGTTAGAGGCCGAGGGCTTTGCGGTGCTGGGCCATGCGGTCGACGCCATCGGGGCCGATCTCAATCATGTTGATGAGGTCGATTTCATGGATTACCTGACCGTTGATGGTCTCCTTGTAGTAGGTGTTGACCATGCCGACCTTGGCCTGGGAGTTGTCACCGGCCTTGAGGGTGCCGCGGTCGAGCTCTTTGAAGCGGCCACGGCAGATGATCTCGACGGGTACCACCTCGGCGGTGTCGTCGCCCTGTACCGAGCCGGCAAAGCGCACCATGGTGCCGTCGGCCTTGGGTTCCCCCATGCAGCGCAGCAGGGGCTCGCCATAGCCGCCGAAGGTGAACGAGACATCGAGGGCGCTGTCATCGAATCCCATGTCGATGTTGACGGCGCCGCCCATGCCGCCGCCGCGATAGGCTTCAAACTTGCGGGTCAATTTGGCCGGGGTGAAATCTTCCGCTTCACCCACCCAGTTCTCGCCGTTGAGAAAGACGTTCAGGCGTTTGAGTTTGCGTGGCAGTGCCATGGGGGCTCCTTATGCTGCGGCCGCGACGCGGGCGCCGAAGTCGATCAGGTAGTGGTCGGTGATGCGCTGGATGAAACCGAGGTCTTCGAGCGGCGGCACCGGGGTGTAGTTGTAATCAATGCGCAGTTTGCCCGCCTTGAGGGTGTCCTTGTCGTTGAGCTCCTCGTTGTACCAGCAGTCAAACCCGAGCAAATATCCGCCGTTCACCAGCTCGCGGCCCTTGGCCTTGATCCCTTCGACGATGTCTTTGACCAGGGAAGGGTGCAGCGGCTTGTCGTTGGCCCACATGTGCGCCTCTGCCATGGTGTCTGCCAGGATCTGGGCGGTGCGGGTGTAGTTCTCGAAGGCGAACAGGGGATCATCGGAGCAAGTGCGGTTGCCCCAGTAGCGAAAGCCGTCAGAGCGGATCAGGGCGGTGACCTCGTTGGCGTTGAGCAGGCCGACCTCGGTGTCGGGGTCTTGCAGATCCCAGAACAGGTTTTTGGTCATGCCATCGACCCCGGTCACGCCGACGTTCGACAGGGTCTTGTGCCAGCCAATCTCTTTGTCGATGAGCGCCCGCATGGCGGCGGCCTTGAGGCAGGCATCGAGCTTGATGCTGGCATTGGCGGCAACGTCCCACGTCGTCCAGTCGGCATGCACCAGCATCAGCTCACGGCTGGAGAAGTTTTCACGGTAGGCCAGCGCGGCTTCGACGGTCTCGGCGATGGTCGGTACATAAGCAAAGGCGCGCAGTTTCTTGGCCATGCCCGCCAGCGCAGTGGACACCGGCAGGGTGCAGTTGTCCGGCACGCAGAGGATGCGCGGCTTGACGCCGGTGGCCGGGGTGGCCCGCTCCAGCGCCTTGAGGCCGGTATAGCTGCCATCGGGCTTGATGGTGCCGATGATGTTGCTGGTCAGCGCTGCCGCATCCGCGCCTTTGGCCACACGCACGGCGATAACGATGGTGTTGACGGTGTCATAGATGGTTTGCAGCGAGCGTTTCAGGTTCCCCTCGCTGCCCGCTTTGGCGATGGCCGCCGGCAGGTTGGCGATCAGCACAGGCTTGTCGAGGGGGAAGTAGGTGGCGTCGGCGTCTTCGCTGGTGCAGACCATGCCGATCACCGCCGTGGCGACGGTGCGGATGGTGCGGGCACCATCGGTCGCTTCGACGACGCGCACGCCGTGGTGGAATTGGTCCAGTGCCATAGGTTCTCCTGTTGTCCTGACGGAGCATTCTTTGCGTAGGTAATGCAGGTGATGTGAACAGGGTCAGGATGCAGGGGCAGGGGATCGCAGGCGAGCGGCGGCCAGTGTATCTGGCGTGGATACACTGGAGAGGCGGTGACAATAGGGGGATGGGCGGCAGTAACGAAACACCCCGCATAAGGCGGGGTGAGTGATGAGATGAGGGGTTAGCCTGGTTTGACTGGCCAAGTGATATGGCTTGGCCAACCCGGTTGCTGCTGGACTCTACTTATCTCCACACTGTATTGCCTAAATTCACTCAGTTTTGTGGCTTCCGATGCTGTTAACTGCTGGATTGACTCAAGGTAAAGCAATGGAGCCATCTGGTCAGAAGCATACCGTAACTCATCCGTTTGCATTTTGATTTGCATATCGATTAGGTCTGCAGTGGTCAATGATGGTTGGGCGCAAATAATAGGGAGCCCATTATCATCTGGTACTATACGCAATCCCTTGGCCAACGCGTTTTCAATATCAGCAACCTGTTGATCGTTTAATGTCACCAAGTCATTTGGCAGGTCTTGATAGTTGACCCCTTGGCGATAGATACCATTTGTGGACGCGGCATATTTCATAAAAGACCTCAGTATCCGATAGTAAAGTAATAGGCGCCGTCCGAAACTGGGGCACCAGCTATATTTCTGACTATGCCAATAAACCCTGTTCTACTAGCCCCTTGTGCCGCCCAGATGTTGCCGTTTGATTCATTTGCTGTAGTGTCACCGATAGTGACGTTTACACAGGCAGTTGGAAAAGCGACCGGGAATGTGACAATCGCTTTCCCAGCGGTTTCAGTTGTCAGAATGCCCCACTGAAATATCAGTCCACCTAGCCATGTTGGCAGGATAATGTAACCAGTCGGCCCAAGGCTGATGGTGAAGCCACCCAGTAGTTTTTTGGGGGTAATGGCTACATCATCAGCGGTTCCAGCGTTAGTCTGCGCCTGGGTGGCTACCTTCATCATGCCAAGCACGGTTTCTGATGCCTGTTTAACCCATGCAAACAATTTCTTGGCGGTAACGAATTTAGTGTCGTCACTGCCGGTATTCACTTCTGCCTGGGTGGCTACTGGCGCGATGCCTCTCGTTGCCTCAGTGGCATATTGCGTTGATGAAACCGCATCGGTGATGCCATAGCCCGCCAGGGTGGTGGGGTTGCTGCCGGCGGTGATGTTGCCCTTGGCATCGACGGTGACCGAGCGATAGGTGCCCGCCACCACTCCTGAGTTTTTATAGGTGGCGGTGATGGTGATGTTGCCGCTGCCATCAAATGCCGCCTGACCGGTCACATCACCAACCAGGGCGATATTGCGGGCGGTGCTGAGCTTGTTGGCCTTGCCCGCCGCCGTGTTGCCCCCTTCGATATCATCGACGTGTTTTTTCAGGTAGGCGGTACGGTTGGCCAGCGCTTGCGCCTGCTTGTTGGAGATGCCGCCCGGGCCGCCCAGCACCGGATCACCGGTTTCGAGTTGGTAGATGCCAGCCTCCCAGCTGACGACCTCTTGTAAATTCGCCATATCACGAGGCTCCGTGGTTGTAGTTACCGTTGTAGGTTGCGGCGCCGTTGTAGGTAACGGGCGCCCGGGTGTAATCGAGTGCAGAGAGGTGGCAGCGGGCCGGGGCCATCTCTGCCAACAGGCGCTTGATGCGGTTGGCCTGTTCGGTGGTGACCGGGCGGGTCAGAATGACCCGATAGACTGCCCAGCGTGTCGGGTCGCCGTGGGGTTCGTTGCCGTTGTAGCTGAGGGTGCCGTCATAGCGGCGGCCGGTGGCGCGCTCGATGATGGTGCTGTCACCAAAGCCCAGCACGTTCAGTGCTTCCTTGATGGCCCATGGGGTTCCCTTGCGCTGATGCAACCTGAACGAGGCTTTGATCAGCGCCCGCTGCTGGTCTTCCGATTCCGCCAGTTCCCACCAGTCCACCGAGCGTGCCCATGCCAGCCAGGGCAGCAACGGCGCCGGGCAGGTGTCGGCAAAGCGGGTGGAGGTAATGACTTCTGGTGTCAGGTTGCAGGCCAGCGCGGCGGCGGTCAGGTGCTCCAGACGGGTTGCAGAGGGGGCAACAGATCCCGGGTTGCCGGGGTTGCCAGTGGCAGGCGATGCACCTTGTGCGACCCCATGCCACCGGCATAGACCCCTTGGGTCGCCAAGCGAGCAATGGTGGTGAACGGGCCTACCAATGGTGGCGCTAGTCCATCGTGTGCCAGGGCGATGGTCAGGGCTGGCTGGGTTGCTGCTGGCATAGCTGGCGCCATCGGGTAGATGATCTGGGCGTACTTGGCGATCGGTGTGCCCATGGCGCCGGTAAAGGCGGTTGCCGCCTGCGCCAGTTTGGTTTTCAGCAATAGCGCACCTTGCTGACCGTCAGCCAGATCACCGATGGTCTGTCGCACCTTGGCCTTGTGGCTGCCGATGACGCCGAGATCGAGCCCTGCCGGAGCCAGCCGTCGCTGAATGGTCGGCGCCTCAATGGCATCCGGGGGTAATCCGCCGGTACCGAGCCGGGTTCTGACTCCCGCCATACCGACCATTCCCGCATCAAGCCCGACAAGGGTTATCTGTGTCGACATGTCAGCCGCCCCCATGGCGAGCAGATCGCCCATTGTTGCAACTGTGGCCCGGATGGTCGTTACCGGAGCGCCCTGTGCGCCATCGCTGATAGCGATGGCCTTGGCGCGGCTGGTCAGCTTGTTGGCCTCGGCTGCAAACTGGCTGATCCCAGTTGGCTTGGCGCGCTGAATGAGTGATGCCATCCCGACTTGGCCCGCTTCTATCCCTGCCACTGTCAGGCCAACTCTGACCCCGGCAATGGCTTTTGGCGCTGGATCATCCGGGCCTTGCACTGTGCCCCGATAGAGAGCTGCCCCGTCATGTGACAGGGTGCCGTCGTGATAGGTGAGTGACCCGCGCCAGACGGGATAGAGGGTTGCCATCAGAGCTTGAAGATCTTATTGGGGCCGTTATCCCAAGCGATGATGATGTCGCCGCCGTTGGTGCTGACCGGCAGGCCCGCCGCCGTATCGAACAGGGCGATCAGCGGACTGGTCGCGGCGTTGCCGGTGTCTTTGTAGATGGCGCAGTAGTTAACGTTGGCGGTTGGCACGGCGGTGAAGGTGACATCGGCCGCATCGAGCACGCCAGCAGCCACGGTTTTGCTGGTGAGGGTCTGCGGGGTACCGACCACATGGGCCGAGATCCCGCTGTAAAACTCGTCGCTGGCAAGGGTCGGTGAATAGGTGCTTTTGAGCAGGGCACACTTGAGGGTGTCGGCGCTGGCATTGATGGCGCCGGTGAGAAACTTTTCGCGGCCTTTGTCATAGAGGGCGTTTGCCATGGTGGTGTCCTTAGTCGAGGTGGAGGGTGGTGAGTTTGGCGGCCTGCTGCTCGCTGCAGGTGACATCGGTCAGCGGCGCGCGCAGGGTAACGCTGTCGATCCCCGGCTGGTGCAGGGCGGCATAGATGGCGGAAAGCGGGACTGTGGTCCCGACCCGGTAGTAAGCGGCGGCCGTTTTGGCCATGGCATCTTTTGCGGCGGCAATGGCCTGCGCTTTACCTAGGCCGATGGCGTTGAGGGTGGCATCGATGGCATAGAGTTTGAGCTGGGCCGGTTCGACCGCCACCAGATCGCAGAGCGGGCGAACGTCTTCGGCAGATAGGGCCTGCTCGACCAGATTGAGGGTGTCGGCACTCGGCTGGCCTGCCGGTGAGAGGATGGTCACTCTGACGGTACCCGGGGTGGGACTATCGACGGCGACATCGGCCACCTCGGCACTGGCCGAGAGGGCGTGAAACTTGTAGGCATTGATCGGGCCCGCCGTGGCCATGCCCTCATAAGCCATTTGGCAGCGCATACGCAGGCGGTCATCAGATTCATACACCGGCTCGATGGGCGGGGTGGCGTTGGGGTCACCCGGGGTGACCAGCAGGCGTTCGAGTTCGTACTCACCGGCCACATGGTCAAGGGTGGACCCACTGGCAAAGGCGAGCAGGGTTTGCTTGGCGGCATCGTTGATGCGGGCCCGCAGGATCATTTCGTTGTAGGCGTTCTCCTGCAGCAGCTTGTTGAGCGGTTCTGATTCAAGTTCCAGCGTGGCAGCGATGGCCGCCTGCTGGTCTGCCGGGTAGTAGCTGATCAGGGTGGCTTTGCGCTTGGCCAGGATGGCCTCAAAGTCGAGGGTTTCCTCGACTTCCGGTGGCGGGAGCTGGGTCAGGTCTACATTGCTCACTGGGCGGCTCCTGTAGGAATGGGGATGGTTGCAGACTCCAGCACGCCGCCATCTTTGCGCTGCCAGGTGAGCTCGATGGTGAGGGCACCATCCATGCCGCCGACCAGCACATCGACGCGGGTGATGGTGATGCGCGGTTCCCAGTTGATAAGGGCCTGCACCGTGGCGGCCATCAGGCGCAGGCGGGTGGCCTGATGCTGGGGCATGTCGATGAGGTAAAAGAGCTCGCTACCGTAGTCACGGCGCATCACCCGCGAGCCCACCGGGGTGATCAGGATGTCGCGCACCGACTGAATGATGTGGTCGGTGGCGCTGATGGCGCGGCCATTGGCAGCATTCATGCCGAGCCAGTTCATACCGGGCCCCCTGATTGGCCATCGCCCGGCTGCACGTTTTTGTGGCCGTGCTCTGTCACCTCGATGTCGCCCACCTTGGCGGTGTCACAGGTGAGGCGCTTGGCCTGCAGTTGGTTGGTGCAGATGGTCTTGGGGGTATCGAGAGTCACGCTGACACTGGCGACGATAGTGGCCTGTTTGATGCCGGTGGCGTTGAGTGCACCGGTTGTTGGGTTGTATTCGATGACGGCGCCGTCGCTGTATTCAGTGCGATCGAGATCCGGGTTGTCATCTTCGGCCAACGGCTCGGGGAAGCTGTCAGCATTGAGGCGGCCGACGATATAGGCATTGCGTAGATCGCCGCTGACGGAGAGCAGGATCACCTGCTCGCCCAGGCTCAGGCGGTGGCGGGTACGGTTAGCTCCGGCCCGTTCTGTGGTATAGGGCCGCCAGTTGGTGATGATGTCGCCAGTTTTGACGCGACATTCCCCGGATCGCACGGCAGTGATGGTGCCGATGCGGATCAGGTTGTCGATCAGGCGTTTGAGTTCGGTTGGGGTCGGTTGCATGGGGCCATTGTTTTGGGCAATGGCGGGGATGGCGAGGAATTGTAAGTGTGTCTACGGTAGATACACTAGCGGTAACATCGGCTATAAAATTGGGATGGGTAGCATAGTTTTTCTTAATGAAATCACATATTATTTGCTGTTGTAAAATAGGCACATGACGATAGGAAGAGCAATGGCTGAAATGATTGGTGATTGTCCGAGATGTTATTTAAAGCACACGACGCTATCTATTTTGGCTATGAATCAAAATGGTAGAAGTGAAAAGTCAGAGTTGTTTTGTGTATGCAGGAACTGTGCTAGGTCGGTTATATTTGAAGCGTCGGTAAATCCGTATGTTAACGAAGTTATTCATGGCCGAGGCTCTGGCAATGTGACTGCATATTTGTCAGAAATTTCAGTTGTCTGTATTAAGCCCGAAGAGGTTTTTATATCACCTGAGTTTGTTCCAGAAGAAATTGAAACAAACTTCAACGAAGGGGCTCAATGTTATTCAATTGGTTGTTATAACGCAGCGGCAACTATGTTTAGGTTATGTTTGGATAAAGCGACAAAGTCATTTCTTCCTGCAGACCTAACAACACCTCCAGCTAAAATAAGACGAAGTCTCGGTTTAAGAATGGAATGGCTATTCGCTAATCAGCATTTACCTACTGGGTTGGAGGATTTGGCTGAATGTATTAAAGATGATGGTAATGATGGTGCTCACGATGGAATTCTCTCAAAGGCGGATGTTGACGATTTGATTGATTTTACGATTGCTTTATTGGAAAGGCTTTATACTGAGCCCAAAAAACTTGAATTAGCAAAGCAAAGACGCATAGACAGAAGACTACAACAATAAAAATAAGGCCCTGATGGGCCTTATTTTTTTACCACCTATAGCCCTTGGCTCTCGGTGCAGATGGGGAACAGCTTGGGCTAAACGTTGCGGTGGTGATTTATGTCTTTTTTTGCATAATGTCAATGCAAGGTGTCGAGCTTGATAAAGTCGGCGTACCAGCCCACTCAGCCCACCGCACTGTCGGGACCTTATCCAATTTGCCTAACGGGGAGCAACTTGCTTTTTCGTCGCTGGTTGGGGGGATCGTCACGCTATCAATCTGGTCATGACGCAGGTATATGGTGCCATCTTTCTCTGTCCAGAAGGCACAATAGGTTGCGTTGCAGACGATACGAACGGCAGAGATACCTTCCGGATGCTTGGCGTAGATGAGATGTTCAGCAAAATCTTGAGGCCCCTGTTTCATTTTTTCAACTTGTTGATTGGCTGACTCTTCACCATCACGATAGCTGACGGATGCCAATCCAAAGACAATTGCACAGGTCATAAACACGTAGAGGAAGCGAAAATACCAAGTGAAAATCACATCAAATATATCTTCAAGCCATTTTGACTCATGCGGTTCGATAGAGTATTTAAACGCCACCTTATAGAATCGAATCATTGGTTCACTGCTACCTATGCGAATGCCGTAGGCACGTACCCGCTCAGTGATCCCTTTTATCAGTCTGAACGTCAAGGCAATTAAGGCACCCAGCACCATGCATGCGAGAACGATTGCTAGCGGATAGAAGATAAGTGGTAGCGTATTACTGACCAGGCTAAATACCCCCATCAGCAAGTTTTGCTCTGTAGATAGTGGGAACTCACCGCTATCTACGTGAAACACACTTAAGTACCCCATATGCCGCGCCATACCGAACAGGTAGATACAAGCGGTCAGGAGTGGCAACAGAGCCAAGGCAATTTGCACCAATAGAAGAGTGTGTTCAGGGGATTTGGCTGTCTTTGTTTTTTTCTGTTTGACTTGTTGGCGGAGCAGCTGCCGAAGTTCAGAACGCTGATTCATCCTTGCCTCATACGATAGAGTTTGCGTCATATCGTATTGGTTACAGCTTCGCTCGACAACCTTCTATTTGGTCAAATGGGCCAGCAGCAGTTCTTCCAACCTTTCCACTTCCTGATTGGTGATGCCCAGCAGTTCCCGCGCCGGATAGCTGATCTCGCGGCCCTTGATACGGTCTTTGAGGCCGTATTGGTGAATGGTGGCGAGGCGATTGGCCGAGCCGACAAACTCGACCACGGCCTGATGCTCGGTGCTGGTCGCCTTGAGCCAGCGGGGGCTGACCAGATGCTGAAACATCTTGCGGCGGGTGGCACCTCGTTTTTTTGCCAGCTTCTTGAGCGGCTTGCGCGGGGTCATCGGGCTGCCATCCGGCTGGATGTTGGCCCTGATCCGTTTGCTCTGACTGGCGCGCAGGTTTCGGGCCAGTTCCCCCATCAGTTGCCGGCGGGCGGCCGGTGTCATGCCGGCCAGCAAAGCATCGGCCCAGCTGATCAGCCGGTTCAGGTCGTCGGTGGCCATGGCTGCGGTTCCCCGTTGATAAAGAGCTCCCAGGTGATGCCGTCATAAGGGGCTTCCGGTGGCTCTGGCAGATGTTCCCAGCCTATCCCCTGTTCGTTCTGCCATACCTTGACCCGCTCGGTCAGCTTGACGGTGATGATGAGATCCATCAGGTCGTTGGCGAGGTATTCTGCCTCGAAGGTGATGCCATCCTTGCGCAACTCGTCGTTGGTCATCAGCTCGGGCTGGTGTTGGCGCAGCCAGGCCAGCAGCGGCACCATGATCTGATCCGGGTGGCCGGCAAAGTCTTCAATACCGATGGTGAGGGGGTATTGCCACTCGAACGAGAGGGAGCGGGCGCCGGTGCTTTCGATATTGCCCGGGGCGATAAAGATGTGCAGCTTGTCCGGGTTGGTCTTGAGGTGCGGCACGCAGCGGGTCAGCACCTCACGGATCTGTTTTGGCTTTTCCATCTTCACTCCCTTGTTGTCGTGTCTGGCAGGTGATGAGGCTATCGACCTTGGCGGCGCAACTGGCCCAGGCGGCCTCGGTCTGGCTCAGCTGGTCGAGCAAGTCGCCGTTATTGAGTGGCGCCGCCGGTGGCAGCTGGCAGGGGCTCGGGGCCGGACAGGTGAGCCTGATAATCTGCGGCGCCGGTGAGGGCGGGGCGCTGGAGCAGCCTGATAACAGGGTCAGGCAGAGGGCGATCAGCCCAAGCGCTGAGTTCGGCATTTTCACGTTTAAGCCTCTTGATGGTGTCGGCGCGGGTGGCGGCGGCCTGCGTCAGCTGGTCGAGCTGGCCCTGCAGCTGCTGCGCCGCTTGTGCCTGGGTGGTCAGTTCCCGGGTGAGGGTGGCGATGGCGGTCTCTTTAAGCTGCTCGCGCCGCTCGGCCTCTTTGGTTTTCTCATTGGCTGCCTTGAGACTGGTTTGCAGGGTGGTGACGTCCCCTTTGGCCTTGGCCGCCGAGCGGGCTGACCAGCCCCAGCCACCAAGGGCGAGAGCCACCGCCAACAGTAACCAGCTGAGGGGCGAGCCCAGCAGCTCACGCCACATTGGCCACCTCCTGCACCTGATAGACCTTGGTAAAGTGCGCAAACCACTTGGCCAGCTTGATGTCGTAGTCGTTCTCCTTAAACGCCGGGCCGTTGTAGCGGCGGGCGAAATCCGCCCACTTTCGACCCTGCAGTGCTTTGTGCATGGCGGGGTCTTGCTGGATAAAGCGGCACAGGGCGGTGAGGTGTTCGACCTCGCTGCGCTGCATGGCGTTCTGCCAGTCGCTGGCGGAGGCAAAGCCCAGTGGCTGCCAGTGGTAGCCCATGATCTGGAACATGCCCCAGCTGGCCGACTCAATGGCGGCATCCTTATTCAGGCTGATGGCCAGTTGCAGCCGCTCCCACTCGGCTGCGCCGCCTGCATAGCCGCCGCGCTTGGGGTTGACCAGGTTGGGGTAATGGGCGGCCAACTGGTCGGCGGCCGCCTTGCCCAGATGTTTGGTGAGCTGCTTGTAGAACACATGCCGCTCGAACAGCACCACCGGGCGCATGGCTTGGGTGAAGCCTTCACCGATGCTCTCGACCTGGGCAACGGTGGCCATGGTGGCCAGCGGTACCGCCAGCAGATCGGCGCCGGCCTGCATGTGGTTGATGGTCAGCTGGTTGCCGCGCTCACTGCCGAGCAGTGCGGTCAGGGTGCGCGGGCCCGCCTGACCGATGGCGGCAATCATGTAATCCCGCTGGAAGGCGATCAGCGCCTGCTCGGTTGCCTCACCAAACCAGCCATCGACAGCCACCGGATAACCGGCGGCGGTGAGGCGGCGTTGCAGGTCGGCCACGGCGGTGCCGGTATCCCCTTTTTTCAGGCTCATGGCTGGTACCTCCGGTAAATATCCCGGGCATGGTCGGTGCTGGACGGTTTGCCCCGGGGCAGCAGGTGGTGCACCGAGCCGCGGGTGTTGAGCACGGCGCACAGCAGGAAGAGGGCGAGCCCGAAGGCGGCCGGATCTGGCACCGGAATGCCACCGAACAGAAAGCGCAGCGGAATGGAGCCTGACAGCACGCAGAGCAGCCACGCCATCCAGGCGGGCAGGGCGCGATACTCGCCACCTTTGCGGTCAAACAGCATGACCCGCAGGAAGATGGCGGCGCAGACCAGGGCGTAAAGGGCGGTGTAGATAAACACACCGGTCGGAGTGGTCGGGATCATGGTTGCCCCCTTTTGTTAAACAAGGCTTCAAGTAGCCGATCCTGATTGCGCATGATGAGCTGCAGCAGGCGCACCATCATGGCGGAGGCGATCAGCGAGCCGATCGCATTGCTGACCTGGACGCTGTCGGGCAGCAGTACCTCCAGCAGTTGGCAGGTAAAGCCGGCCAGCAGCAGGCCGCTGATAAACGAGGCGACAAACAGGGCAATCCGGCGCAGACGCCCCTGCTCTTCGGCGGCCGAGATAAACAGCACCGCGCCGGTGAGTGCGCCGAGCACGACGGAGGGATCCACCCCTGGCAGGGTGAACAGCAAGGCCAGACCGGTGAGGGTGCTGGTTGCGGCGCTGGAGGAAATCGGTTCTGGCATCGTGCTCTCCTATCGTTTGCTGCCGCAGTGGCGGGCGAGTTGGAATTCGTGGATGGTCTGGCAGTCGGCGCAGCGCTCGCAGCCCCGGATCGCCTCGCGGCGCTCTTGCGGGATCGGGTCGTCGCAGTCGATGCAGTAGTGGGGGCCAGTGCCCGCAATGCGGGCGGCATGGATGCGGGCAGCCAGTTGTTGCTCGCTGATGTTGGCCAGTCGTTCGAGTTCGTCGTCGAGGCGGCTCATGTCGGTGTTCTCTTTTGTCGCATGACAGTCAGTCCCATAGCTGGATCAGCGGCTGTTCGGCCTGAGTGGGGGCCGCTGGCATGTTGATGAGGGTGCCGGTCGGCAGGATGGGGCCGAGTGCTGCCAGACCGGGGTTGAGGTTGAGCACCTGCTCGGTGATGCCTGCGGTGTAGCCGTAGTGACGAAACAGGATGAGATCGAGGGTGTCGCCCTGCAGGCTGCGCAGTTGCATCAGATGAGCTCCACCGTGGTGTGGGTGGTGCCAATGATGTCGCGGATGGCAAAGCGGGCGTCGCGGTAGAGGTCATCCGAACTTATCTCTTTGGCATCGGCCCCTTTAATGCCGTCACCGGTGGCGCTGTAGTCGGTGTAGCGCTCGAGCAGGTTGGCGCGGGTCATGGCGTAGACGGCGCGCCGGTAGCTGTGCAGATGTACCGATTCGCCGTTGATGGGCTCGGCGGGGACGGCTGCCAGGGTGGCGTGACCTTCGCTTTCTCTGGTGCTGCGCCACTGGGCCAGATCCCGGTTGACGCTGGTGATGGCGTCGATCACCGCATGAGTGAGGCGGGCGGTGGTGACGGTGCCATCGAGCCGGACGGTGTCGCGCAGCGCGCAGAGCGAGATGGCCGGCCAGAAGGGGGCGCTGGTGATGTCGCCCTCTTCTGTGGCGGCCGGGGTCGGGTTGGTGGCTAAAAATCCGGTGCTCATGGTGCTCCTGATGTGAGGTGGCGCCCCATGTTGGGCGGTGGTCGGGCCGTCTGGTATGCCGCTGGCATTCGTCAGGCCCGAGCCGCCCAGGGTGCGGGGTTCGCTCGGTTAGCTGGTCTCGCCGGGGGCGGGGTCAGGCTGTTCGGGTGGCTGTGACTCGGATTGGGGCTCAGCGCCCGGCTGCGGTGCCGGTTCATTGGCGGGCTGGCCGGCGGCGGCTTTATCCTTTTTGATCTCGCGCAGCAGATCTTCCAGCTCTCGCTTGATGCCCACCTTGTCGTGCAGCTCGATGGCGCGGCGGTAGTTGTCGGCCGCTTGCTCCTTGAGCCCTTCGGCATAACAGGCGCGGCCCACCGCCTTGTGCAACTTGGCGCGCACCTGGTCGAAGATGTCGCAGTCAGCCAGCATGCTCATGTAGCTGCTGAGCAATGGCAGGGATGGGCCATTGCCCGCCTCTTGCAGCTTGATGGCGGTGTCGGCCACCTCTTCGGCGATAAGGGTGGGGGCGGTGCGTTCGTACTGGTCAGGGGTATTGAGGCCGTGGCGGATCACGTAATCAGCCATCGGCAGGGCGCCTCCCAGATCGCCGGTGTCGAGGTGCCACAGCATCACGGTCACCATGACGTCATCCTGACCACCGCGATCGGCGGCCAGCAGGCCATCAATCCACGGTGTGTAGGTGGCCAGCATGGTGCGTTTGGCGTCAATCTTGCGCTCGAGGCTCTGGATGCCCTTGAGGGTGCGGCGGTGCTCGGCCAGCTGCATCAGCTGGAGTTCGTACTGGTTGGCGGCGGCGCGATCCTGCTCGGGGTTGGCCGCCCCTTGCAGGGCGGCCATGATGCGGGCGGTGTGTCGTTGTGCAGGTGTCATCGTGGCTCCTTAACCGCCTGCAGGCGCAGGTTTGGCGCCCAGCGTGATGTTTTCTGCGACGGCGATGCAGTCGTAATCCTCGACCACGTAGGCATCGTTGGAGGATTCCCAGTTGACGATGCGGTCGAGGCTCGGTTGCTCTTCCAGATGGCGACGGCGGCCGCCGATCTGCCAGTAGATGGAGAGGTTGTCGAGGCGGGTAACGATCAGGGTGTCTTCCGGGACGAAGGGGACGCGGATCGCCAGCAGGCCGCCGATCTGCTTCTGGCTCACCAGTACCTGACCGGCCAGCTTGTTCTGGTTGTCCCGGGTCTCGTTGAGGATGGGGAAGTATTTGTCGGCCAGCAGTTTGCGGCCGCAGATCACCACCAGATCGGTGTCGTCCTGGTACCAGGGTTTGATCTTGCTGTTGACCAGATCGAACACCAGGGCGTCGAGGTTGCCGTAATCCCCCTCTTTGGTGTCGGCTTCACTCTTGGGCTGGTAGATGTAGATATGGCCGGTGCCCGCATCCCCTTCGCTCATCACCTGGGCGGGAGCATCATGGCGGGTGTGCTCAATCCAGCCGATGTTGACGTCTTGCAGCATGGGGAACTGGACGCGATCGGTGTCTTTCGCGGCAAGTTTGCCGTTCCAGCCGATCATGATGCGGTCCAGGCCCTGGCGCTTGACGATGGCATCGCGAATGCGGATCTGGAAGTCTTTGAACTTGGCCCAGGCATCAAGCTTGGCGTAACCGATGCTGGTGTCGTAGTTGGTCTTTTCGCACTCGTATTTGGTGTTTTGCAGTCCGGTCGGGTCGAACGGGACGCGGGCCTTGCCGCCACTGGTATCGGTGCGAGAGGCAATGGTGCCATTGATGCCGATGCCGACCTTTTCCCCTTTGAGTTCATCCACCGGCACGATGTTGATCATGCTGAGGAAGTCGACGGACTCCTGCATTTTGGTTTCCAGCTTTTGCTGGATGCTGGGCTCGACACTGAATTGCACCATGGCCGAGCTGACGGCATTCAGGCTCGCCAGTTGGCTGGTGTACTGCTCGAATTGCTGACGGGTATCGTTGCGCATTATCGGGGTCCCTTAAAAATCGGTTTTGGTTGGCTTGGTGCCATCGTCACCGGTGGCAGGCTGGCGCTTGTGGCTGAAATCTTCCTGGCGCTCGAGCTGGGTGGTCAGGTCGGCCAGGGCGTTGGCGGTCGCCGTTTGCCGGGCTGTCAGTTCGTTGAACCTGGTTTGCAGGTCGGTATCGAGGCTGGTCACCTCTTTGGCCACGGCTTCGACGGCCTGATGCACATCGCTGAAATCGGCGGTCGATTGCTGCTTGTGGCTGGTGAAAATGGCGCTGATCCGTTCCAGCAGGCCCGGGCCTTTCTCTTGCTCATCTTCAAACTCGATGACGGTTTCGAGGGCTTCGGTAAACAGGCACTCCGGATGGTATTTGCGGTCGGCCAGCGGGTTGACCGCGGCTTTGCTGCAGAACTGCAGCATTTCAGTGCCAAGGCTTGCCGGGCTGTCTGTCACGGCCAGCCCCATCATGTAGGCCCCTTTTTCGTTCAGGTTGGGGTGGATCTCGATGGAGGTGTAGACCTTCTGGCGCTTCTTGTTGAGCGCGATCAGCTCCGGCGTCGGGTCAATCTGGACGAACAGGGCCAGCCGCTGTTCCCCTTCGATGGTGACCTCTTCGCTCTTGGCGGCGGTGATGTCGCCGTACATCTTGAACAAGCCGTTGGGGTCGAGGCCCCGGATATGCTCCATATTGACCCGTGCGCCATAGGTGGCCTGGTTGTAGCGCTGGGCCATCTGCTCAATCCATTCGCGGGTTATGGCGCGACCATCGGTGGTGCCCCCCTCAACCGCAACACGGAAGAATTTGGACTTAGGCATGTGCTGGGATCCCTTTGGTAATTGGGTAGTGATGTCGCGGTTATGGTCTGGGTGAGCGGCGGGATCGTGCAATCCGGGGCCAGTGTGTGGTGGCGCTACACACTGGCAGTGGGGCGTTTGGGGTAGTAGCGGCTGGGTAGACTGGCGCCATGACAACAGCACCCATCACCTTTCCCCATCTCGACCCCAGACGGCAGGCCATGTACCTGTTCTTTCAGGGGTACCCGCTGCGCGCCATTGCCGAGTTGCTGCAAACGCCGGAGGGTACCGTCTCGACCTGGAAGAAGCGCGACGGCTGGGAGGACATCAAACCGATAGACCGGGTGGATAGCGCCATCGAGGCGCGCATGATCCAGCTGGTGATGAAGGAGACCAAGAGCGGTGGCGACTTCAAGGAGATTGACCTGCTGGGCCGCCAGCTCGAGCGTATCGCCCGGGTCAACAAGTACAGCAACGGCGGTAACGAGGCCGACCTCAACCCCAAGGTGGCCAACCGCAACAAGGGGCCGAAGAAGGCGCCCGAGCGCAACGTGGTGGAGCCCGAGCAGCAAGAACGGCTCATCGAGCGGTTTGAGTCGACCATGTTCGATTACCAACGGGTCTGGTATCAGGCCGGACAGGAGTACCGGATCCGCGACCTGCTCAAGTCGCGCCAGATCGGGGCGACTTACTTCTTTGCCTTTGAGGCGTTCATTGATGCCCTGGTGACCGGGCGCAACCAGATTTTCCTGTCGGCCAGCAAGGCGCAGGCCCATATGTTCAAGCAGTACATCATCCAGTTCGCCAAGGAGGAGGGGGTCGAGCTCAAAGGTGACCCCATGGTGCTGCCGAACGGGGCGCACCTTTACTTCCTCGGTACCAACGCCCGCACCGCCCAGAGCTATCACGGCAATATCTACATGGACGAGTATTTCTGGATCCACGGCTTTCTGGAGTTCCGCAAGGTGGCCTCCGGCATGGCGATGCACAAGAAGTGGCGCCAGACCTACATCTCCACCCCCTCCAGCCTTTCCCATCCTGCTTATGGATTCTGGTCTGGCGCCAACTTTAACCGCGGCAAGGCCAAGGCCGACCGGGTCGAGATTGACCTGAGCCACGCCAATCTGTCTGCCGGCAAGCTGTGCGCCGATGGTCAGTGGCGGCAGATCGTCACCGTGGAAGATGCGGTGCGCGGCGGTTGCAACCTGTTCGACCTGGATCAGCTGCGCAGTGAGTATTCCGAGGATGAGTACCGCAACCTGCTGATGTGCGAATTCATGGATGACACCGAGAGCCTGTTTCCGCTGGCGACGCTGCAGCGCTGCATGGTCGACAGCTGGCTGGTGTGGGAGGACTACAAGCCCCACACCTTGCGGCCGCTGGCCAACCGGGCTGTGTGGATCGGCTATGACCCGGCCAAGGGGGGTAAAGGTGACAGCGCCGGCTGCGCGGTGCTGGCCCCGCCACTGGTGCCGGGTGGCAAGTTTCGGGTGCTGGAGCGCCACCGCTGGCAGGGGATGGACTTTGACGCCCAGGCCAAATCCATTCGCGCCATCTGCGATCGCTACAACGTCGCCTATATCGGCATCGATACCACCGGGATCGGGGAGGGGGTCTATCAGCTGGTGAAGCAGTTTTACCCTGCAGTGACCGCCATCCAGTACAACCCCAACGTGAAGATGCGGATGGTGATGAAGGCACAGGATGTGATGAACAAGGGGCGGCTGGAGTTCGACAGCGGCTGGACCGACTTGGCCCAGGCGTTTATGAGCATCCGCCGCGCCGTGACCCAAAGCGGCAAGCTACCCACCTTCGAGGCCAGCCGCTCCGATGAGACCAGCCACGCCGATATTGCCTGGGCAACCATGCAAGCCCTGTTACACGAGCCCCTTGAGGGGCAGACCGGCACCAATTCCGGCTTTATGGAGATTTACTGATGAGTGAGCAGATCAACTCGCCTGCCGGTGTGCAGGCGTTTACGTTTGGGGAGGCTATCCCGGTGTTGTCCCAGCGGGAGGTGTTCGATTACCTGGAGTCGATGCACAACGGCCGCTGGTATGAGCATCCCCTGAGCCTGCACGGGCTGGCGCGGGTCTACCGGGCAGCGGTGCATCACGCCTCGGCCATCCAGGTGAAGCGCAATATCTTGCGCGGCTGTTTCATCCCTCATCCCAAACTGAGCCTGGCCGCCTTCACCGGGCTGGTGATGGACTACGAGATCTTCGGCAACGCTCACCTGCAGCGGGTGCGCAACCGGCTGGGTAGCACGCTGCGCTATGACCAGATGCCGGCCAAGTACACTCGCAGATCCCTCGAGCTGGATCGCTATTGGTGGGTGCCAAGGCCTGGGGATGAGGTGGAGTTGCCCGCCGGTGATGTGGGGCATGTGATGGAGGCGGACGTTAACCAGGAGATTTATGGCATCCCCGACTATGTGGCCAGCCTGAACTCGGCACTGCTCAACGAGTCGGCCACCCTGTTTCGCCGTCGCTACTACGAGAACGGCAGCCATGCGGGGTTTATTCTGCACATCAGCGATGCCCTGCAGAACGAGGGCGACATCACCGCGCTCAAGACGGCGCTGCAAAACAGCAAGGGGCCGGGCAACTTCCGTAACCTGCTGCTCTATACCCCAGGTGGCAAGGCGGATTCGGTGAAGCTGATCCCGGTGGCCGAGATTGCGGCCAAGGATGATTTTCTTTCCATCAAGGGGGTGAGCCGGGATGACCAGCTGGCAGCCCATCGGGTACCGCCGCAACTGATGGGGGTGGTACCGAACAACACGGGCGGATTTGGGGATGTGACCAAGGCGGCCCAGGTGTTTGACGTCAACGAGATCGACAGCATGAAGGCGAACTTTGCGCAGTTCAACGAGTGGGCAGGGGAGGAGATAATCCGATTCACCTCCTATCGACTGTCAGATCTGACAGTGCAAAGCTGAAAACCTTGGCTATCTTCAAATTGGAATTCCTCCAAATTTCTCCATGATTTAATTCAAAGCCCCCTACCCAGGGGGCTTTGTTTTGGTTGGGATCCCATCCAGCCAGAGCTCACCAGTCGTGTTAAAGGCCATCGTCGGCTATCCCTTCGCCCATCACACTCCCGAGATCCTTCACGCGCACCTGCGAGCATGAGCGGAGCCTCGAAAGGCCCCTCAACACCCAGCGCGCGCAATCGGGACCCCGCCTCGCCTGCCCGCTTTATGTGTCGCTTTCCATGCAGGTGAACGACGGGTGGCGGCTATCTGCTCCCCGCGCCAGCACTGGCCGCGCGCAGCTTTTCAGATCCTTTTTGTGATCCTTCAAAATCTGTCAGATCCTTTCACTTTTCACTCGGAATCCGTTCCGTTTTATTAAAAGTCATCATCTTGGGTGGCTAGGCAGTATTCGTTCAGACCGTTATCCTGTAGAAGTTCTTCAAACACCTCTTCAGGTATTGTATTTGTTGAACGAAGGCTGCTAATTAAAGCTCCTAGCTGGAAGCTTCCTATGATTTGGTCATTATCTGCAATGCCGCTTAATATTTTACGTATTTGTTCTGCAGAAAAATCGGACCCGATTTGGCTTAAGTCCTTAGCCCAGTCATTAGCCTCGTCATACGTATTTGATTGAAGATATACATCAATTATTCTATCTAAAACTTCAGTTGGAGTTCCAAACCCTAACCATATTTTCTTGAGGTCTTGCTTGGTTGCTCGTCGCAAACGGATTTGCGCTTGTGGCTTCAATGGTTGGTATTCAATTAAAGATTCTATGAACCGAGAAAAATGTTCAGTATTTAGGCTGAGAACAAATCTTTTCAATTTCTCTTGAATATCATCCTCTAAAAACTCCCATGACTCTTTAAGATTTATTAGGAAGTTTATTGCGTTGGGGATGTCCTTGTCCTCAACACCTCTAAATAATTTAGATAGCGTATCTTTTTTTGCCTTTGAACTGGCAGCATGATGAAGTGAATCAACAGCCTTAATTGCTGTAACTCGCTGAGTTCGTTTCCTCCATTGATCATTTTCCGTCAAAAGCACCTTACAAAGCACGATCACCAAGCTTCTAACAAGTGAATCGCGAGGTCGCCTTAATGGGCCAGCACGAAAAACTAGTTGAGCCTCCTTTACCGTGGTAGGAAAGTAGTCTGAATCGATCTCTTTCAGTAATCTTTCAAGCGCATATTTCCCTTGAACAGGAGGATGTTGAAGTAGATGAATAACTGCTGAGTGTATATGCAGGCGAGCCAACTCCGCAGGTGGTGTATAAGCTTGATCATCTGATGATAGGGAAGGATGTGCGCATCGGTTTCTGTCGTCCTGAAGGCGCTTTAGGTCTTCATATTCAATCGGCGAAAGTAGTTCAAATTTGTCCTTAGCGAGGCCCAGTAACTCGCGCTCAAACTTCAAGGCCGCTGTAACATCATTTGTTCGATGCGTTTTTTCAATGGCTTGTACTTGCAGTTCGGCCTCTTTATCACCAGCCAAGGTTAGTTCTTTTAGTTTTTCAATAACATCGAAACAGACTGCGATCCAAGTAGCCACAATGGCAGATCGAAAGGCACCTGCTCGATAACTTGCAACAGCTTCAGTTATGTGTGCCCGTGCTTTTTCATCCCTACAGCGCAAGATTAATTCATCTAAGTCTTCAAGTGGTGATGCCATATAGCCTCTATTTGTCTAGGTACCTTGAGCAGAATTGCCTTTAAGAAAACGCACAGAAACAAAGCTCTTTTTGGTACCTGAATTTGAGATTCTGACATTTTAATCGTGGTAGTAGGACCGGTCACGTATTTGCAATGCGTGACCGGTCACATTTACCAACATTTTGGCATCGGAAGGCGGTGCAGGTGGGGGAGCAACCTGTTCCAGTCGCGGTTGCTGTGGGTGGCGGGCTGAATATGGTGGGTCTTGTCGGCCAGGATGCGCGGCGGCCAGGGTCATCGGGTGTTCGTGGATGATGGAGTAGTTGGTGCCGGCTTCGCGGTGTTCGGCTACTTCGAGCAGGGGATAGATGCGGCGGGCGGCCCCCATCATGTAATCGGCGGCGCGCCAGAGCCATGCCAGCGAATGCAGTTCGTCGTTGGTCAGCAGCACAACACCACCGGCAGGGTATCGGTTCATCACAAGGAAGGGGACGTTAGTTTCGGCAGGAAACATACACAAGTGAGCGTCCTCCCTTAACTTGAGTTGGTTAAGTAGTGATTGTTTAACTTGTTGTTTTTAATGTCTTTTCTAATAAATCACTATTATAGACAGCTTGTACAGTTAACCCGAATTGGTCTACGGTACATTGAGAATTCATCAGTGCTGAATAGGCTTCGTGCACTTTCTGCCAAAGTTCTTCAGCTTGTTCTTTCAAGTCGCCATCCAAGGACGCCTTCACACTGGGCCATAGCTCTACCCAAGACCAAAAATGCTTTGAGACATATTCAATTTCGGCTTTATCCTCTGACCATTGGAGAGTTTCCTTGTATACAAATTTCAATCTGCCTCTGAAAGCAGCTGCCATTCCAACCCATTCTGAGACAGCTTTGGTGCGGGAGTCGTGAAGGCTCGATTCTTTCCAGGAGTTTGCACTTAGCCATGCAAACCAAGCAGCAGCACCAGCGACAGGGAGAGAGATGAGGGTAGCTATGTCTGTAATATTCAAGTTTTTTTCCATTAGTTCGCAGAAGTAGCTTTAGGTTACAACCGATTCAGGAACTCGGTCCACCCCGAGTAACAAGTTATCCCGCGTATTGACCGATGGAGCCAAACGCCGAATGGTGATCCGCTTTTGGTGGCTTGCTATACTGTGTGTTTATACAGTATCACAGAGACTGCCAGCATGTTTGCTCAACCCGCTCCCGATGCTCCCTTGTTGGAGCTACCCCTGTTTCTCTCCCCGGTGGCCTGCGGCTTTCCGTCGCCGGCGCAGGACTACACCGAGCAGACCATCGACCTTAACCAGTTGTGCGTGGCCCATCCAGCGGCCACCTACTTCGTGCGGGCGGCCGGTGACAGCATGGTGGATCACGGGATCCGCGATGGCGACTTGCTGGTCGTCGACCGTAGCCGCAAGGCCAGGCACGGTAGCGTGGTGGTCGCCGCAGTTGATGGCGAGTTCACGGTGAAGGAGCTGCAGCTTGAGCCCACAGTCGCCTTGCTCCCTGGCAACCCGGCATATCGGCCTATCCATTTCAGTGAGGGGCAGGAGCTGGAAATCTTCGGGGTGGTGTCTTTTGTCGTGCATCAGGTGGATACCCCATGAACAAGCGCTGCGCCGTCGCTCTGGTCGATGTGAACAACTTCTACGCCAGTTGCGAACGGCTGTTTCGTCCTGATTTGAAGGGGCGGCCCATCGTGGTGCTCTCCAATAACGATGGTTGCGTGGTGGCCCGTTCGGCCGAGGCCAAGGCGCTGGGCATCAAGATGGGGGTGCCCTACTTTCAGATCCGCCAGTTCTTCGAGGCCATGGGTGGGGTCTGGTTTTCCAGCAACTACGCTCTCTACGGTGATATGAGTCAACGGGTGATGACCATTTTGGAGGGGATGGCCCCAGCGGTGGAGGTCTACAGCATCGACGAGGCCTTTATCGAACTGAGCGAGTCGTGGGCGGGTGACCTGGTGGCCTATGGCCGCCAAGTTCGCGAGCGGGTGCAGCAGTGGACCGGGTTGACCGTGGGGATCGGCATCGGACCCACCAAGACCCTCGCCAAGCTCGCCAACTACGCCGCCAAGAAGTGGCCGGCCACCGGAGGGGTGGTGGATCTGCGGGATGAAGCGCGGCGCTCCCGGCTGATGGCGATCACCCCGGTGGACGAGATATGGGGCATTGGCCGGCGGCTCACAGCCAAGCTGGAAGCCCAGGGCATCAAGGCGGTGGCCGACCTGGTCGCCGCTGACCCCAAGGCGCTGCGGCGCCGTTATGGCGTGGTGGTCGAGCGCACGGTGCAGGAGCTGCGGGGGATCCCCTGCGCCGAGCTGGAACAAGAGGCACAGGCCAAGCAGCAGATCATCTGCTCGCGCTCCTTCGGCGAGCGCATCACCCTGATAGGCCCCATGCACCAGGCGCTGGCCGGCTACATGGAGCGGGCCGCCGAGAAGCTGCGGGGGGAGGGGATGTGTTGCCGGCATGTGACCCTGTTCATTCGCACCAGTCCGTTCAGCGACCGGGAGCCCTATTACGGCAACCAGGTGAGTACCAAGCTGGCCATGCCCACCCATGACACTCGGGTGCTGCTGGCCCTGATCCCCGAGCTGCTCCCCCGCATCTGGCGCGACGAGCAGCGTTACCAGAAAGGTGGCGTCATGCTGGCCGACTTCACCCCAGCTAGCATGCAGCAGGGCGACTTGTTCGCCGCACAGCAGCAATCCCCACGCAGCGAGGCGCTGATGCAGGTCATCGACAAGATCAACCAGGGACGGCTTGGGAAGGTCTACTTTGCGGCCCGCGGCCGGGATACTCGAGAGTGGATGATGAAGCGGGAGCAGCTAAGCCCCCGCTATACCACCGCTCTCGGCGAGCTACCGGTGGTTAAGTGAGTTTTATTCGAATCTATCTTTGCCAAAGGACTGACGCTGAATGTGGCCACCTTGTCGCTCGCCCACATCTTAAGCCCTTCGGCCAAGACCACCAACCAGCTGGTGCTGAGCTTTATGGGTCATTCACGCCAGAGGGGCTGCAGTTGATGTTCCAAGGTTTGACAGGTCAATAATGCGCAAGGAATACTAACAAATTGATATGGGGGAAATCGGCGCATAAAAAAACGCGCTTTGCGCGCGTTTTTTTATACATTTAGTTTTTTTGCTGAAGACTTCGCTTGTTGCTTCTGTTTCATTGAAGCAAAGTCATCACTAACCATTTGATATATAAGGGTATCTTTTTTTTCTGTAACGGTATCCAGAGAGCTCTTCTGGTTCGGTTTAAAGCCCAATTTGTCCAGCTTCGCTTTTTCTACGGTCGGATCAAGTGAACAGAAAGCATAGGTATTATTCATAGCAGCAACCCCGTCGATACTGCCAAGAACCGATAACTGTTCAGCAAAAATCTTATCTTGAGATGTGTGCTTGGTCATAACAATACCCCCACCTGTGAATGGGTCACTACCCATGTTTCGACACTCTGTAATTTTCTCATCTATCGATATGGACTCGATCGCAGCGCCTCTTTTCCTTACCTTACGCTCGAGCTGTTTTAGAGCAAGCTCGTTTTTATCAATGATAGCTTTAATCGGTGAGGATGGGCATGGACTACTCTTATTGTCTTTATAGACCTGAGATTGGGAGCCAGATCCTATACCATGTTGTTCAACTGTCAATCCTCCTGATGAAGAATCATACAGCGCATCAAAATCGGCAAGATACCCAAAAACCTGCAATGTGCCGTCATAGCGCATCATCATAAAGTCCAGCTTTTGGTCTTTTGCAACTTGAGCTACCCAGTCGAGCAGATTAACGTCTTCGGTTTTTCTGTCATCTACAGATAGTTTCTGCATGTTGTACAAAAAGAGAGTATAAACTCGGTTTGTACCAGCAAATCCATACATAACATCTTGATAAGAAAATGATTTTTTGTATTTGGGAAAGTCTTGCCAATGGCTGACTTTACCGGTTTTTTCATCCATGAATGAGACTCGCCGATCACTTGCCATAGCAGCGCCTTTGCGGCTCAATCTAAACGTAGTAGTTGTCACGATATGTCACGTAAAAAATTGTCTTGTTAATTAGCATCTCACTTCAGGGCCATCCTTGTCCATATGACACCACATTCGAAAATGTGAAGATCATCATAGATAGTAGTAATTTTAGGCTGGTTAGTACCGCAGGAAGTAAACTATCCAAGGGTTGTTAACCTGATTCTTTCTTGGAGCTTCAGACTACTCTTGTCCGTACCCTTTAGCTCTGCAGCTTCCTGTGCATCGTGCCCTTCTAATACCCGCCACATCTCGGACTGATAGGTCTTGGGCAGCATTTCGATCCAGCGGTGTGCCCCGGCGTGGCCTTGTGCCTGGTAGACCTTGCCGCACAACTCAACCAGCATCGGCCAGTCCTGATCCCCTTTTGGTACTGCGTATTCATCAGGCTGCTCCTGTTTGGGATGCTGTAGTCCCTCTAGCTGCCAATCCGGCTCGCTTGGTAGCGCTCTGCACGACTGCACCTGGCCGTTCTCTAGCCAAAGGGTGAAACCGTCTGACCTGACACTGGCCCCAGCCCGTAATCGGTCGATGGAGAAGGGCGATAACCCCCATTGTTCCCTCATGATCTGCTCTGTGAAGGCATCAGGATCCGGTAGCGTACAGTTATTGTCAGAGCTCCAAGGTGCCGGGCTGTCGCCCAGCTTAACCCCAACCCCCCTCGCTGCAGCCTCGGCGGCTCTATTGGCAACATAGGTACCTGCAGGCATCACTTCCCACCCTTGCAGGCGGGTCTTGATGCCAAGGCGAGCGGAGGTAATGCCCATCAGGCGTTTGATGTCTTCGCCGTAGCTGTTGGCTTGCTCCTCAATGAGGTGGGCCAGCTTGATCGGGTGTTCGGCACGGGTCGCCAGTGCACCGCCCATGGCGTGCAGGTAACAGCGAAAGATGCCGTTATCTGCGGCAAAGCGAGCCGCCTCAAAGCGCGGGTCTTGCAGCACTGGCTTGGGTGGGCCCACCAGATCGGCATTCTTCTTGGCGTTGCTGATGCGGCGCAGTTCACGCCATACCCCGACTGGAGCACCTCCGATCTGCTGGAAGGTGCGAATGCCCCACCAACTGGCCCAAGCTACGGCATGCAGGGCACCCTCATCGGCGGCGGTACCGGCCTCCTCGTCATCGTCCAGGTAGGCGCCGTCGATGTTCTTGGCAATGTATTTGGCGAGATAGCCGGCGGCATCCCCCTTGGCCGGGTCTATCTCTTTCCAGTCAAAGCGGGGAGTAAAGTCGGTAAAGGGTGGGGTGCCCTTGATATCCCGTACCAGCTCTTCGTGGTCATCGGTCAGGGCATAGCGTTGTAGAATACCGATCACCCGGTTGCGATCTTCCGGGCGCATAAATAGCAGCAGATGCCAGTGCGGGGTGCCGTCGTGGTGAGCCTCGCAAACGCGAAATCCATAAACGGGGGCGTTCCACCGTTTGAGGGCAGCTCTGGTGCGGCTCCATAGCTTGGCCAGATAGGCGCAGGTCTCCCGCGGCGTGGCCCCTTGATATCGCTTGTTCTCTACCGCTTTGCCATTGTGCTTTTGTGTCCAGGCATGAAAGCGGCTCGGGGCTGTCCAGGTGAAGAAGACCCCCACATGACCCTGCTCCTCGGCATAGTCATTGAACCCTCGCGCCCGCACCATCATTTCGTTGCGGCGGTTCACCGGGTTGGCGTTGCTGGCCTTCCAGCAATCCTTCATCGACACGACCAGGTCATAACGCTCGTTCACCACTTCTGACTCGGCCAGCCAGCGCATCATGGCCCGCTTGCGTTCGCGTACCACCTTCATGGTGGCGTTCGATACATAAGCAGATACGCCCTTGCGCACTTTGCCGAGCAGGATATTGATGTGCTCTTGCAGCCTGTCCCAGCAGCGGTTGACGCGCTTCTCCCACCACTTGGCAGAGAGCAGGCGCACCATCACGCTCAAGATCCAGTTATCCCGAGCCTCTTCGGTTTTGAACTTCGGCAGCTCGCCGATAAAACCCCACTGGTCTGCAGGCTGGCGTATCAGCTCCCAGGTCAGCAGCAGATCCGCTTCGGCACCTTCTTTGATGTCCTGCTCGATGTGCTTGTAAATGGCTGCAGTCTGGTTGGCGAACTGGTGGGCAATCTGTTTGCGGCCGGTCTCATCGCGCATCTGTTTCGGATCGACCGGGATGGCCTGGAGTTGCATCCGCACCCACTTGGTTCGCTCCCGCAACCAGATGTTGGCGGAGCGGCAGTGGCTAAAGCTGCCGTCTTTGCGGCGGCGTATGTACTGCTTGAACAGGTTCTTGGTCAACTCGGTGGAGAGCCCATCGAGTAGTTGCATGGCCCAGAGCAGATCGTACTGGCCGCGGTCACCAGCAAAAGCGGCGTCAAAGTTGACGCCGGGCAGAGAGTTGCAAAGGGTATCGATGCGCTGCCGCAGCGTTCTTTTCGACAGCGGCAGGCGTTTGGTCTTGCTGGTCATGCAGAGAGATAACCGGATAGCTGTTTGATGTGGGACTGGCAGCCACGAACGCTCATTTTGGCGTGCTCTTTCAATCGGCGAGCGGCCGCACACTGGCGCAGCAATTGCCTGATGCTGGCGTGGGGGCGGGCAGGTAGCCGGCGCGCATGGGCCAGCTCTCGCTGATAAAGGCGCAGCCGTGCCTCGTCTTCCCGGTAGGTGGCTTGCCAGCGATCTTGCAGGAGCGTGAGCTCCCATTGCAGTCCATGGCTCATTTGATGATCTCCCCCTGTCCATGCAGTGGTGCGCACTCTGCCCACCACTCGGCAATTTCCCGGGCCAGTGCCAACTCCAGATTTGCAGCGGCCAACCAGTAGACGGTGCGCATTGCGCCCAGCGCCAGCAGCTCGGCTACCTGATCCCGGTTGCCTCTGGCATCGCAGCCCGCCGCGATAAACTCGGCGCGGGCGGCAAACCAGTGGGTGGTCAGCTGGCTAACCGGTGTGGTGGGCTGCATATGAGCAGGGCCGGCTTCGCTCTGCTCTTGTTGGGCGTCCAGCTCAAACAGTTCGAAGTTGCTCATCGCATGCCTCATCTATTGCTTGAAAGTCCGGTTCATCGATGGCGATATGGCCCGCCTCGATGCGGATCGAGATACCGAGTTCACCACCACAGCAGAGCGGGGCGGTCGGCAGCAGTTTCGATTCGTTCTGGGCCAGCCACTCTTTCAGGCTGGCCAGGGTGAACAGCGTGGTACTCATGCCTCATCCCCCATCACCAAATCGTCATCGAGCAGATCCGCAGGCTTGCTGGTCACCACCAGTTGCACCTGGATGTATTCATCCCCCGAGTAGAGTGCGCCCAGGGCGATGCGGTTATCCTCGGCGCGTGCGGCAAACATCTCGGCTAGCAGACCCTCGATCACCTTGGGGGCTTGGTTGGCAATCTTGATGGCGTCACTCATGGGCGGGCCCTCCGGTTGAGGTGGTGAAACAACTGGTGCCAGCGCAATGATTGCTGCGCCTGGACTAACAGGGATTTGCCCTCTGACCCCCGATAGGTAAAAGAGGCAGGGCGAGCTTTGGCGGTCAGCCGTTGTTGAAGGCGCGGCAACTCGGCTAGCGCCTCCTGTTGGGATATGGGGTGGAAGATCTGTCTCATAGCTGCACCTCCGGTGTGGCGATGCCGGTCAGCAGCCAGTCGATGTGCCGTTTCAGCTCCGGGTGGTTGGCAATCAGCAGGAACAAACCGCCGCCAATCTCGCGGTATCCCAGCTCGTAGTTCTTGAGCGTGGTGGGCGGAATACCCAGCAGGTCGGCAAACTTCGGGCGGCTCAGCTTCAACTGTTCCCGCAACTGGCGAAGACGCTTGGCGGCATGGTGGTTGAGCAGATTGATTTGGGTCGGTTGTGCGTTCATGGTCAGGCTCCTTGTTGAGGTGTGCAGGGGTTGATGCAGCTGAACAGAGAAGCCCAAGCCAGTGCGGTGGAACGCTCGAGCAGCGCCACCCCGTCCGGGTGCTGGCTAAGACGGGCGCCATAGCGGCCCGTCAGCTTGCGTTGCTGGATGCGAAGGTTGCGCAGTGCGCAGGGGATCGCTAAAGTTGCCATGTCGACTTCCTCATACGTTGTTGATAAAGGCCCGCTTGGAGTTGCACCTCCGTTAAGCGGGCTTTTTAGTGCCCGATTGCTCTCGGGCCTTCTTGGCCAATCTGGCCAGCGACATGCACCGCATGATCCAGTTGCTGGCGTTTGGCCTGTTCTCTCTTCTTCCGCTCGGCCACTTCAGCCGGCGTCACCTTCACCGATGGGTGCCACACTTTCGGATCGCACCCGCTGTGAAACAGCGACTGATAATCCAGCGCAATCACCGCAAGGCGGATCGCCTCACGCTGCTGATAGGGCAGGGCAGAGAGGGTCGCCATCATCAGCGAATCCCACGGCTGGCGGGCGATGGTGCAAATGGCGACTCGCTTGGTCTTGGGCGCATTAAGCCAATCACCGTCGAGGTTTGAACCCGCCCGGTTGAGGTGCTCCCGCAACAGCGCAATGCCTGCGGTATTCATCAACACCTGCTCCTCGGCGGTCAGACCGGCGATGTTGCGGGGCTCTGGTTGGGTGTGTTGCATGCTGGTTTCTCCTTCACCTGGGCGCAGAATCTGGCGGCCAGTGAGGGGATCACTGGGCCACCTCTTTCACCCTGCGCGGGACAATGGGCAGCACAATGGCCGGATTGGGCATGGCACTGGGGCTGATGGTTGCGATGATTTCGAACCCCGCCTTGAAGGTGTGGCCGCAATCCACATTGCTGCATTGATAAGTGGCGATGCCGCAAAGCGGGCTCATCCGAATGGATGTGCGAGTGCTAGCGCGGGCACCACAGTGGGGGCAAATCAGTCTCATGGCTTCTCCTATGCGCCGAGGGCTGCGCGGGCCATGTCGGCAGCACACGCAAGACCAGGGACGGCGTGAAAGCGGTCTTCGACCTCGGTAGCCAGCAGCACAAGATGCTCAATGCCAGCCCAGATGCCGGTGACGACGGTGTTTCGGTTGGATTTGGTGACGCGGTCACCGGCAAGCAGCGTGGTCGCCTGAGCGGTGACGCCCAGGATCTGGGCCCCCGCATTGAGTGCTTGCTGGGCACGTGCTTCTGGTGCAGCGGCCGCTGCAGCCGGCAAGCGCACGGCCGTCAACTGGCAATCAAACAGCAGCCCGTCGAACAAGGTGTCGTCACCGGTGACGCGGTAAAGGTCGATAAGGTCAGTCGCAGTCAACTTGTGCCGCGCCTGAGCCGGGTTGAACTTGTTGCGCAGCACATCGGCACTCATGCCGATCTGCGCGGCCAAGTCGGCAAGGTTGTGCACCTGCTTGAAGCGGTCGCAGGCACTGGCGAAGTGGCGGTGTAGGTTTCGTTGACAGTTAGACACTTTCAGCTCCTGTTCGCAGCCGCTACTGTGTGATCAAGCCACAGAGCGTGACGTGGGCTTTTTGGTCAGCGCACGGCTTGCCAGCCGCCGTCCGGAGTTCTCATTGACCAGCTTGAAATACTGCTCCGGCTCGCTGGCCATATCGCGCCAGCGCACCAGATTGACCCAGGGCTGATCGCCGGCGCGTAGCTTGGGAATGATGGGAATGCGGCCATCGGCAATCATGTCCTGGGCGGTGCGCTTGGGGAGCTTGAACTTGTAGACGTCGAGCAGCATGTCCAAAAAGGCATCGAGCGGAATGGCCGGCAGGGCTTGCAAGGCCAGCCCTTGCTTGATGGCCGCCAGCTCACGCAGTACCTCGGTGATGGGCTCGACAGGATGGTTTTCCATCGTCATGGCGATCTCCTTAATGTGCTGTACGCGAGTGCTTTGTTGTTGGGGTAGCTTTCAACTTCCCGCCAGTCAGCACTTCGATTTGATAGGCTCGGCCTTTGGGAATGTCGCTTCCCCAGCGGGATACAGCTGGCTCTGAAATGTTCAAGGTTCTGGCTAGCTCTGCTGCACTTCCGAAGTAGCTGATTGCGTCCTCTTTTTTCATGACCTCTTTTCCGACCTTAAGTTTGGATTGAACTGAGCCTAACTTAACTTCGGTAAAGTATCAACCTTTTGTTCGGATTGCCGAGGTTAAGCTAGAGCGATGACAATAAGTGATCGCATTTTCAGTAGACGAACGGCTCTGAATCTCTCGAAGACTGCACTTGCCAAAGCCATTGGTGTGAGTGACGTTTCAGTAGGGAAGTGGGAGTCTGGTTTGAACCAGCCGAAAGGCCGCTATCTCAATGACTTGGCGGCAGCGCTGGGGGTATCTGTTGACTGGCTTTTGGCCGGTGGTGGGGAGGGGGCGACGGCTCCTTCCCAAGAAACTATGCCCGGCTATCACAACGTCGAACCGGCAGTGATACCGCAGGGTAATCGTGTTCCGATTCTGAGCTATGTCCAAGCTGGTAACTGGCGGGAGATGTGCGAGCAGGCCACGACCTTCGACGGCAATGTCGAGTATGTGTCTGCCAGTATCGATATTGGCCCTCGTGGCTTCGGCCTCTGGCTGCGTGGCAATTCCATGACTCCGATCTTCAATGAAGGGGATTTGGTGATCGTTGACCCTGATGAGTCACCTCGCCCTGGCGATTATGTCGTTGCCAAGAACGGTAGCGAAGGGGCTACTTTCAAGAAGTTCCGACCCCGTGGCATCGATGAGAACGGGCAAGAGGTGTTTGAGCTTGTCCCCCTAAATGACGATTACCCTTCCATGCACTCCGACCGGCAACACATCGAGATCATCGGCGTGATGGTAGAACACCGGATTTTCAGAAAACGATAGGGCGCTGATGCGCCCTTTTTGTACTGGCATCAACCAGAGGTGGTTATGACCGATACCCATAACGTGCTTGAGCAAGCAATCGAAAGATTGACGGCCCATATTGGTCGAGGCTGCCAAGCATCTGAACTCCATTTTGTCGATCAAGCCTACGCGAAGCTTTTACTTCAACAGCTTTATCTGCGCGGAGTACCTCTCGACCGCGCCATAGTACAGATGTTGGCTAATGCACAAGGCTGGCATGAGCGCTCGGCCAAGCAGTTGGGAGAGTGGGCCGAGATGATTGGCAAGGGTGGTCCAGTCAGGGTGAAACATAAAACCAACTGGGCGGAAGGTGTTGTCAACGAACTGATGCCTTAGCCGCTTGTTTGGCTTCGGCTCGCCGAAATGCTGCGAGCGACTTTTGGTTGCGATCAAGCCACCACTGTTCGGCAAAGATGAGCAGGTCATGCAGGAATACGTCGGCGTCCCCGAACGTTTCGGCAAACTCAGGACTGCTTTTGGCTGATAGGTAGTCAGTGATTGCGTAATACAGCTTGGTCGTTTCACTCCTGTAATGGGAGTCGGTGATTTGACTACGCGGTAATTTGAATTTTGACATGGTGATCCCTTTATTGCTTGCGTTGGTCAGCATCACGCAGCGCATTGGGCAGGGTCCAGCTCAAAGCTTCAGCTAGGTATGCCAGATTCAGGGTGGGGAGTGTGGTTTCCCAATAGGCCCGGGCGTTAACCCGATCCATATCCCCCTCGATCTGCATCCGAATCGTGCTGGTCAGGTTGTAAATAATTTCGGCCTTTTCTTTGTTCTCTTGAAATGGAGTTTTCATGGCAAGCACCAACATTGAACAGTTTGATTTGATGGTCGGTAAGACGTTCGCATACCTCTATAACTGCTTCCCGATGCCAGTCTACCTTAGTGTCGGCACACTGATTGGTGAAGAAAATGTGTATGTGGAAGACGGATTCACAGGAGCAGAGCTGACGCCAAAGGCCGAGCTCACTTATGCCACCTATGCTTGGTTGCTTAATGCCGGCTACATCGATGGTAAAGCAATTTTCAATCAAGGTATCAGTGATGCCGTGCTGTCGGCCAAAGGCTTGGAAACACTTAAAGCTGTGCCTGATAGCCTGCAAGGTAGCCTGGGTGAGCGTTTGCAAGAGGCTGCTAGTCATCACGGTGTTGATATGGTGAAGTCACTGGCCTCTGAAGCTCTGTCGTTTGGGGTGAAGCTTTTGCTATAAATTGGCAACTACAGTTAATGGCAGAATAAATTTAATAAGATAACTTAGGGTTTGGAACGAGCGATCATATGTCGGAAAACAACAATAATAGAGGTTGGTGTTTCATCATCTTAATTTTAGTGTTTGTGCTTGTGCTATGGTTCTTTTATCCATTTTGGAGTTATTTGTATAAAGATTACTTTTATAATACAGAGTTGTCAGAAATGGGAGTGTTTGGTGATTCTTATGGTGCATTGAATACTCTATTTTCCGCGCTTGCCTTCACCGGAATCATTGCATCAATTTACTTTCAGAGGGAGGAGTTGAAAGCAACGAGAGAGGAATTGGAGGCTACTAGATATGAAATGAAAAATCAAGGTGAACAATTCGAGGCGCAAACTAAAGCATTGGATTTACAGGTTTTTGAAAATACATTTTTTAATATGTTGAAGTTGCATGGCGATATTGTTGAGTCCTTGTCGGTTCGAACCAGAACTGGTGTGGAATATAAAGGTCGATATGGGTTTAAAGTACTGTGTGAAGGCTATAGTAGCTTTAGGGAAGGACTTGAATGTATACCGGAATATAATGTTTATTATATTCGAAATGAGGAATGTTTAGGGCACTACTTTAGGGTTCTATATCAAATTCTTAGCTTGGTCGATAATTCAGTGTTAGGTGAGGATAAGAAGAGGAAGTATATAGATATTCTGCGCGCTCAGCTCTCAGTTTATGAGCTGGTTTTGCTAATCATACATACCCTGAGTAAACATGGAGGTGAAAATTATAAGTGTCTTGTCGAGAAGTACAGTCTTCTTGAATATATATCGAAAAATGCATTGGATAGTTTTTTGGGTGGGCCAGAACATACTAGCGACCTTTTAAGAAGTTATAGCGCCGGTGCATATGGCCAGCAAGGAGAGGAAATGTAAAGGTATTTCCTGTTGAATTAATCCGTTGTCGTTTGACGGCCATCTTTCAGGTTGTTGATGTATTTGAAATGGCCATAGATATATAAATTGGAGAAAACTAATGCCTGCATTGATTTTATTATATGTTGTGATGAGCACGTTTCTGTCATTTTGGGATTTTGAAATCGACGGAGAAACGTCACATTCTGTACAGAACTCTATAATCTGGCAGACTTTTTATATGTCTGAAGAACAGATGAAAGTGTATCTATCAGATTTGGATCTGCTGCCAATAAGGTCAAATATGGGGTTGGATGGCTTGGAGGTTGGGGATATCCATGATATTGCCAATGGTGAGCGACGTAGAAGGGGGATGGATGAGGTAGATTACCCTTGGCAGGGGCCTTTTTCATTCGCCTATACCACTTATATCAGGCCAGCTATCTTACTTGCTGTTGACTCCAATGCCTTTGAGTTTGAAATGGGGAAAAGTCTGCTGAAACAAGAAATGGGCTTATGACCGTCCGTAAACTCGACGACGGCAAGTCACTGCCCTGGCTTGCCGATATTCGCCCAAGTGGTCGCAATGGCCCGCGCAGGCGCAAGCGCTTTGCCACCAAAGGCGAAGCCGCTGCTTGGGAGCTTTGGCAGCTCGAGCAGTTCGCCGAGAAACCGTGGCTGGGCGACGATGAGCAGGTTGCAGAACCAGCCGCAGAAACCCGGCGCTTGTCTGATCTGGTTGAACGTTGGTATGGCCTGCATGGCCAGAGCTTGCGTGATGGTGAGCAGCGTCGGTCCAAACTGCTGCTGATCTGCGAAAGCTTGGGCAACCCACTGGCTTCTGAGTTTACGGGTAATGACTTTGCCAAATACCGTGAGGCGCGTCTCTCTGGCGCAGTGAGCGATCGGCGGGCTGCAACGCAAGAAGGGAAGGGGGTGAGCGCATCGACGGTGAACCGTGATCACGCTTACCTGCGAGCCGTGTTCAACGAACTCAAGCGGTTGGGGGAATGGACGGCAGAGAACCCGCTGGCTGGGATGAGACTTTACCGGGTTACCGAATCAGAGCTGGCGTTTCTGTACCCTGACGAGATCAAGGCATTGCTCGAGGCCTGTGACACTGCCAGCAATCCAGATCTCGGCATTGTGGTGCGGCTCTGCTTGGCCACAGGGGCGCGTTGGGGAGAAATCCAGGACCTGACCCAATCGCAGGTGTCACAGAACCGGTTGACCTTCACTCACACCAAAGGCGGAAAGCGCCGAACAGTGCCCATCAACCAAGAGCTGATCGACATCATCCCCAAGCGCAGGGGGAAACTGTTCAGTGAGTGCTACCACCACTTTGAATCCGCCATCAACAAGGCTGGGATCCAGCTACCGGCGGGGCAGAGTACCCATGTGCTGCGGCACACTTTTGCCAGCCATTTTATGATGAACGGTGGTAACATTCTGGTGTTGCAAAAGATACTCGGGCACTCAACTATCACCATGACAATGCGCTATGCCCACTTTGCGCCGGACCATCTTGAAGATGCGTTGCGGCTCAATCCGCTGACGGTCAACAACCTGCGCTAGTGTCCACATTTGATCCACACAGCTCGCAGAACACCGCATTTTTCCGCATAATGACGTGTCTATAAGTGACTGTATTTATTTAACTATTTGATTTTAAAGGCTGGGTGCAGGCATTTAAAATCCCTCGACGTTCGCGTCGTGCCGGTTCGATTCCGGCCTCGGGCACCATTAATACTTCCAAAGTATTCCGGAAAAGTTCAAAAAACCCAGTTAATTCAACGTCTCTGGGTTTTTTTACGTCCAGAACATTCCGAGTCATTCCTAACACATCCGCTATAAATTGGTATACGCTTAGGTATACATCGATTCGATAAAGGAGTCGTATACCAATGCCGCGAACCACCAGACCCTTGTCTGATACCGAGTGTCGCAATGCCCGCCCGCGAGAAAAAGACTATTCCCTGTTCGATGGGAATGGGTTGCACTTATTGGTCAAAAAGAACGGTACCCGTTCGTGGCGCTTCAAGTTCACTAAGCCTGATGGTAAGGCCGGGCTGATGGCGTTTGGTGATTACCCCATCCTGTCGTTGACGGAGGCCCGTGCCAAACACGCTGCCGCACGAAATTTGTTGGCCAAGGGTATTGACCCTGTCGTCCATAAGCAGCAGGTGCGTAACGACATTACCCGCAAACAAGTGAATAGTTTTGAGGCTGTTGCCCGTGAATGGCATGCAAATAATGCTGGCAAGTGGTCCTCCGATCACGCTTCACGCATCTTGACCCGGCTTGAAAAAGACGTGTTTCCATTGATTGGCCATTGCCCCGTTGCCGAACTCAAGACTCGTGACCTGCTTGTTCCACTGCGTAAGATAGAGCAGCGAAATGCGCTTGATTTGGCAGGACGAGTGCGGCAACACATCAATGGCATAATGAGTTATGCAATGCGAACTGATTTGATTGAGGCCAATCCTGCCGCTGATTTGACGGGGGCGTTGTCGGTTCGCAAAGTCCAGCATCATCCCGCGCTGCCGCTGCAGGATATTCCCGAGCTGGTGCGTCGTCTCGATAGTTATTCGGGACGTCTGCTGACCAAGATGGCGGTGAAATTCACCTTGTTAACCTTTGTCCGTTCGAGTGAATTGCGCTTCATGCGCTGGGATGAGCTCGATATCGAGCGAGCAATCTGGACGATCCCGGCGTCCCGCGATCCCATTGAAGGGGTTAAACATTCACATCGTGGTGCCAAGATGCGAGAACCGCACTTTGTGCCGTTGTCACGCCAGGCACTGGCCATCATTGAGGCGATCCGCCCTTTGACCGGGCGTTTTGATCTGGTATTTGCCGGTGACCATGATGTATCAAAACCCATGAGTGAAAACACCGTGAATAGTGCCTTGCGCCGCCTGGGTTATGACACCAAGGTGGAGGTATGCGGTCATGGCTTCCGGGCGATGGCCTGCAGCGCGTTGCTTGAATCAGGCCAATGGAGTGCGGATGCCATTGAACGGCAGATGAGCCATAAGGAGCGTAACGGTGTGCGGGCGGCTTACATTCATCGGGCCGAATTTATCACCCAGCGGCAACAGATGGTGCAATGGTGGGCTGACTGGCTGGACTGTTGCAAGCATCACTATGTGCCACCCCATGAATTTACCGGGTTGGAGAGCAATGTAATTCACTTGCCAAACAGTCTGTCTGTATAGACGGATCGGGTTGTCAATCAGCCTCGAAAAATGACCAGGGATCAGCGTCCAACATTGACCAGGGTTAGCTGGCTGATTTCATCCTCTGTTTGAAGCGATAGGCGTCGTTGCCTGTCTCGATAAACTCACATGATCCTATCCAGCATCACCGTTGTCATCTTCTCCACTTGCTGAAGGCCAGGTTGGAGGTCAGGAGCGGGCTGGTGCGCTTGCGCAGCTTGCTGATCAGGTGAAACAGCAGAGCGCCTCCGCTTTCGGCAAACGGCAGATAGCTCAGTTTGCCCAGAATCACTGCATCGACATTGACCAACCGAATGGCAAGCAGCCCGGCTTTGCCTGCCACCTTTTCCTGCTCCAGTTCGCTGACCAGTACACCACTGTATAGAAACGCACTCGCTTGCCCCAGCCACCAGCATTGCGTCCCATAGAGATGGTCCAGTGGGTTTTACCCGTCCCGGTTCTGCCGACCAACAGCCGATTGCGCTGCTGTTCCAGGAAGTCATCCACACCTACTCGCCATTTAATTTCCCTTGTCAAGTGCGTTTCTGAAGGGGTTCACCCCTGTAGGGCTAGGGATTTGTTGCGAGATGATAAAAATAAGGAGCCATGCTGGTGCATTTCGTTCCAGTGCATGACAGGGAATAACTAACATGGCTAAAGAAAGCAAACCCACTCTGACCATTATTCGCCGTAATGAGGTTGAAGCCCGCACCGGGCTGTCCCGCTCTACCATCTACGCCAAAATGCGTCCCAATCCGAAGTACCCCAATGTTTATGACCCGACCTTTCCCAAACCGGTGTCCATCGGCGCAAAAGCCGTTGGTTGGATTGAAGAGGAGTTGGAAGCATGGCTCATCGCCCAGATCCAGAAGCGCCGCGAGGCGTAAGGAGGCGAGGATGACAGTCACCAATTACGCAAAAAAGAGCCGCCATGGTACGGCGGCCTCTTCGATCTATCAGTTTGAGCGGGGTCTGATTGTGGAATCTGACCCCGAGATCGTAGCACCTGCACGCTCGCTGGCAAGCAAAAGCCTGTGCCGCGCAAAGTCGGGGATAATTAGCAGGGATGCTATTTGTGGCCAGTTCGCCCTGTATGGTGCTTCCCCTAGCACCAACAGCGCGCGCATCGAGGAAATGTACCGCCTTCAGGAAGCCTATGAGAACGATGACGGCGTGTCACTGTTCGATCATAAGCGTGCCATGCTGCGTGTGGTAGGGGGTACGGTATGAACGCCATCCTGCAAACCAGGGCTGCCAACATCGAAGCCAACGACCACGCTGTCATTCCGTGTCAGCGCAACGGCAACCCGCAACCCTATGGCAATGAGCAGCGCTACCCGTCCTCCATGGTGCGTGAGGATGACACCCTGTTTGGTGTTCGCTTGGATGAAATGGTCCTGCTGGACCTGGACGGTAACAAGGTACCCGAGGCGCCGCACCCCAGGGATCTGCTGGCGATGCTCGGATTGCCCAATGAGACGCTCCCGATCCAGTACCGGATGCTCACCGATAGCCAGCCGGACGGTTCGTATCACTGGCTGTTCCACTTGCCTGCTGGGGTAGACCTTGCCAGCTTGAAGCAGAGCGTCAACAACGCGAATGGGTTGGCGGGCGTGGATGTGAAGACCGGCAATCAGCTGGTCTACATCAAAGCCGATAAGGTACTGCACGGCGATACCATCCCCAAGCTGGCAGATCTGCCGGAGGCGCCAGCCATCTTGTTGGGGTGGATCACCAAGCCCAAACATGAGCCAAAGGTGATGGCCCCCATGGTCAGCTCCGCAGAGACCAGCCGCTATGGCGAGAGAGCGTTGACGAGTGCCTGTGAGGCGATTGTCAGCGCGCCGATGGGGAGCCGGAACGAGACGCTCAACCGGGAGGCGCTGGGGGTGGCGCAACTGGTCGCTGGTGGAGAGATCAGCCACGCCGACGCTGAGCGTCAGTTGTTTGCTGCTGGCATGGCGTCTGGCCAATCGGTACAGGAGGTCAAGGCGACTATTGCCAGTGCGCACCAGAAGGGGATACAGGAGCCACGCCAAGCCCCGCCTAAAAGTAAGCTGTTGGCCGATAAGAAGGGCAGCCAAAAAACAGGTTCTCTGCTGGCGGCCAATGTTGTTTCTCTGCGCCCCGAGCAGGACGACGCGGTGCTGCTGGATCAGATGAGTGCCTGCCAGCGCGGGGAGGCACTGGCTGCTAGTCTGAAGCCCCTGGCCATCAATGTCGACACGAGCCTGGTGTACCGTTACACCGGCAGCCTGTGGGAGCCGATGCCGGATGCGGTGCTTGCGCGCTGCATGACGGCAATGTTTAAGCAGCAAGGCGCCAAATACAGTGCCCGTGTGATCAACGCTGCTGTTGAAACCATGAAACTGGGCCTTGATAAAATACCGCGTCCTACGCTCAACCTGATTGGTTTTGCCAATGGGGTCTATGACCTAGTGCTCCGCACGTTTCGCCCGCATTCCCTCGTCGATGGTTTGCTGGCTCACAACGGGATCGAGTACAGCGAGCCGCTGGTGGGGGAAACCCTGGAGCATTGTGCCCCCCACTTTATGAAGTGGCTGAGCTATGCAACCGACAATGATGTGGCCAAGATGGATCGCATAAACGCGGCGCTGTTCATGGTGCTGGCGAATCGCTACGACTGGCAACTGTTCCTGGAGGTGACGGGGGAAGGCGGCAGTGGCAAATCGGTCATGGCGGCACTGTGCGAACTGCTGGTTGGCCAAGAAAATGTGGGTAGTAGCTCAATGAAACTGCTTGAGGACCAATTTGGTCTGGAGAACGTCTGGAACAAACGCCTGATCTTGTTGCCTGACCAACCTTCGTACGTTGGCGATGGCCACGTGCTCAAGGCGATCACTGGCGGGGATAAAGTATCGGTCAACCCTAAAGGCAAGACGATTTTCAGCACCCGGATCCCAGCTGTGTTGCTGGCCACCAACAACGTACCGATGGTGTTTAACGAGCGCAATGGGGGGATCGCTCGTCGCCGGGTGATCTTCCACTTCGGACAAGTGGTGGCATCCGCTGATCGGGATGGGGCGCTTGGCGACAAGATTGCCGCTGAGTTACCGGTGCTCATTCGCCATCTGCTGACCCGGTTTGCCGACCCAGACCAGGCCAAGCGTCTGCTGGAGGAGCAACGGGATGGTGCTGATGCGCTAGCGGTGAAGCGCGAGGCTGACCACGTACTCGACTTTTGCGCCACCTTGGCGTTTCTGGCTGAGCCGAAAGGGCTCTGTATGGGGGGAAATGTCGCCGTGATGAAGGCGCCGAGAAAATTCCTGTGTCACCTCTACCTGGCTTACCTGGAGTACCACGGCTTGAACCGCCCACTCTCGCTTAATTCATTCAGCAAAGCCGTCAAACAGGCTGCAAAGGAGCTGGGCGCGGAGTACAAGACGCGCAAGACCAATGGTCAAACTCAAACCAATGTTGCACTCACCGAGCAGGCTGAGGAGTACCTTCCGCGGGCCCTGTAGGCCTATATGGCTTAATGAGGCCAAACGGCGGTGACAAGAAGGCTCCTTGCGGGGCCTTTTTTTCTAACTTGAGGGGAGGGGGGCATACCCTATTTCATAGTCACTGAGTCACTTTACTGTGTGAATGTCTGGTCCTGCCCGGGTTGGGATGCAGTGACCAACATTGATTCATGGTCACTGTTTGTCACTGGGTCACTGCCCTGATGCTTCTTGATGGATGACAGATGGGAGATGACGCAATGAGTGGATGGATCAGTGAGAGCAGTGCCCAAAAGAGTGATGTGAGTGACTCCCAGAGACCATGAAAAATCACGGTCACTTGCTGCTAGCCCAATGATGGCGGGATGTTTATCAAAACAGTGACCAAGTGACTATCACAGACAACTTTTTGCCACACACAGCTGCGTTTGCACTGACGGGACTCCCCCTGTAGGGCTGGATACCTACTTGCCTCCTCGTAAATACTGGTCGCCTATGATCTATTCCCCTATGCATTCAACAGATTCCCCAGACTGGCACGGTATCGAACTCGCGTACTGTGCTGGCCGCCAGAGTGTGCGCCAGATAGCGATAGATTACGGCATTTCACATACCGCCATTAACAAGCGTGCCAAGACTCACAAATGGTCAAGAATCACAACACCCGTTAACGCTACCTCATCTTCAGGTATACCTCAGGCCCCTATAAATGGCGCTGAACATGTGAATGCCACAACTGAGGTTATGAGCCCAGTTTTCACTCATCAGGTTTCCACTGTGGAAACCAATACGTCGAATCCCAAGACGGTAACAAGAGGCCGTCGGAGCGCATACACGAACGAGTTGGGGGAGGCCATATGTAGCGCCATTGCTGATGGGGTGAGTCTACGCGCAGTGTTGGCTCGTCCGGGTATGCCGTCCAAATCCATGGTGATGCGCTGGTTGGCTGATGAACGCTACATAGAATTTAGGGACCAGTACGCGTGCGCGCGCGAGGATCTGACCGACAAACTGGCCGATGAGATCCTCCAGATTGCCGATGACGGCAGCAATGACACCTTCCTCGACGCCAACGGGAACGTAAAAGTTAACCATGATGTGATTGCTCGTGCCCGCCTGCAGATCGATGCTCGTAAATGGCTGGCCTCAAAGCTGGCCCCCAAGAAGTACGGCGATGGGGGGCGGCGAGAAGACTCTGGCGTTAACCACGGGAGCATGCAGGTGAAATCGACAGTCACGTTTGTGAATCCACCCAATAGGGATGAAGACTGCGATGTGATTAAGGATGACGAAGTCTGAGTTATGCCCATGATGAAAGCGCTCAGACTATTGATTAACCGGGGATGAGGCTGCCAATGTTGACTGCGTCTTCAGCCTATTTTGCAGACTAAATTTGCGGTCATTGCTAATCCAAGCCATTTCTCAAGCTAATGAATGAAGGCGTAAATTGCGGTACATCACATTTGAATTGTGTTTTTTATCATGTAGATGTCCCGCTATGGTACCCTTTTGGCCTCCTTTAATTGCATTGTTCCGCATGGCCTGGCTTGACGAAGTACAGCCTGCCATCACGTGACATTGTTGCGACATTAAGACCAGACTGATGAACGACCAAAATTTTGCACCCGGTATGCGGGTGGTGATCCGGGATGCAGAGTGGCGCATCCGTCGAGCAGACAATAGTGGTGATGGTGGTCACTTATTAACCTGTGATGGCGTGTCTGAATTGGTGCGTGGCAAAGAGGGGCTGTTTTTAACCCGACTGGAACAGCGCATCGAGATCCTCGATCCTGCTACTACCCAACTGGTGGAAGATGAATCGGCCAATTATCAGGCTGCGCAGCTGTATATCGAAAGCCAGCTGCGCCAAAGGGTACCAACCGATGCTAAGTTGCACTTTGGTCACCGGGCAGCGATGGACTCGATGGCGTTCCAGCTTGATCCCACCCGCATGGCACTGGAGCAACCGCGCCAGCGCATCCTGATCGCCGATGCCGTGGGGCTGGGTAAAACCCTGGAAGCAGGGATCATGGTTTCCGAGCTTATTCGTCGTGGCCGTGGCAAGCGGATCTTGGTGCTGGCGGTTAAATCCATGCTGACCCAGTTTCAAAAAGAGTTCTGGAGTCGGTTTGCCATTCCGCTCACCCGGCTCGATTCTCAAGGGTTGCAGCGGGTGCGCAATCGCATTCCCACCAACCACAACCCGTTTCACTACTTCGATAAAAGCATTATTTCCATCGATACCCTCAAGCAAGACATCGAATATCGCCACCATTTAGAGAATGCCTGGTGGGATATCATCGTCATCGACGAGGCGCACAACGTTGCCGAGCGTGGCAGCAGCTCACTACGCAGCAAGCTCGCCAAATTGCTGGCTGGGCGCAGTGACACCCTGATCATGCTCTCGGCCACCCCTCATGATGGCAAGCCAGAGAGCTTCGCCAGCTTAATGAACATGCTCGACCCGACAGCCATCGCCAATCCCTCAAATTACCAGCACAGTGATTTTTCCGACAAAAATCTGGTGGTGCGGCGCTTTAAAAAAGATGTCAAAGATCAGATGGCCGGTGAATTTCCCGAGCGCGAGATCAAGCAGATCGCACGTCAGGCCAGCGCACAAGAAGAAGAAGTCTTCCGCCGGCTTGTTGAGAGCGAACTTAAAGATGATGATAGTGATGACAGCAGTGCCAAGCGTGGTCGCCTGTTTAAGGTCACCCTCGCCAAGGCCCTGTTTTCCAGCCCCATGGCCTGCGCCAGCGTGGTGAACAACCGGCTCGCCAATCTCGCCAAGCGCAAGGTAAATAACTGCCAAAGCCAGATCAACGAGCTGCAGTCGTTGCAGTTGGCGCTGGCACGCATCGATGCCGGCTGCTTTAGCAAATACCAACTGCTGCTCGACACCATCCGCAACGATCTGCAATGGCGCGCCAATCAGGCTGATGACCGCTTGGTGATCTTCACCGAAAGCATCAAGACCCTGGAGTTTTTGGCAGACAACCTGACGCGCGATCTCAAGCTCAAGCCTGAACAACTCGCCACCTTGCGCGGCGACCAGGGCGATGTCGAACTGATGAACACCGTCGAAGCATTCAGCAAACAGAGTGCTCCGGTGCGCTTGCTGGTGTGCTCCGATGTCGCCTCCGAGGGCATCAACCTACACCATCAAAGCCACAAGATGATCCATTTTGACATCCCTTGGTCGCTGATGGTGTTTCAACAGCGTAATGGCCGTATCGACCGCTATGGCCAGCAGCATGTACCGCAGATCCGCTACCTGCTCACCGAAGCCGAGCAGATCAAGGGCGATATGCGGGTACTGGAAGTGCTGATCAACAAAGATGAGCAGGCACAAAAGAACATCGGTGACAGCTCCGAGTTCACCGGTAAATACAGCCAGGAAGAAGAAGAACTGCAGACCGCTGACTTCATGCTGCAGGGCGCCCAAGATGGCGCCAGCCTGTTAGATATGCTGCTTAACCACAATGCCAGCGAGCAGGAGCAACCCGGCGATCTACTGGGGGCCCTGAGCAATCAGGTCAGCCAGGATGCCAGTCGCCTCACCACAGCGGATCTGTCACTGTTTGCCAGCGAACAGGCCTATTGTGAGACGGCGCTCGGTTACCTCAAACAAGCCGGTCAACGGGTGCAATTCGAGCGTCTGCCCGATGGCTGTCTCTCATTGGTGGCGCCTGATGAACTGCGCCGCCGCTTTGCTCAGCTACCGCCAGAAATTGAGCCCGACAACTGGCAACTGCTGCTCAGCGAAGACAAACAGGTGATCAACAGCGCCATTATTGCGGCGCGCGGCGAGCAACATGCCTGGCCGAGCATTCACTATCTGTGGCAGATCAACCCGGTAGTGCAGTGGCTCGATGACAAGGTGCAAGGCGCCTTTGGCCGTCATCAGGCGCCTGTGCTGCGCATGAGCCATGCCATGAACGCCGATGAAGACCACTTTATCCTCTCGGGGCTGTTCCCCAACCGCAAATCCCACCCCATGGTCAACCCCTGGCTGGTGGTCAGCTTTAAGCAAGCGCAGTTTGTGGGCAGTCAGCCGTTTGCCGATTTTGTCGCCCAGCAGCCCGCTTTATGCAGTAAGTTGAGCAACCCCGGCGGCAAGCAGCGCAACCACCAACGCCAGCAAGATCTGCTGCGCGAAGCCATTGACCATGCTCGCAGTGTGTTTGTGCAGGAGCGCAACGCGTTTGAAACCGAGATCAACCTGCGCTTAACCGCGCAGCTAGAGAAACTCGGCGCGCTGAAAACCCGCCAGCTCCAGCAACTGACGCTGGATTTTGCCGATAACAAACAGGTCGAAGCGGTGAAACAGAGTCGCCAGGCCCAGCGTCAGCGCGAAATTGACCACAACTTTGAAAGCTATATCGAGTGGATCGAAGAGACCATGACCACCGAAAAAGAACCATATATTCAGTTGATTGCCGTTATCACCGGCGCGGAGGGTTAGCCATGGCACTGGTCGGCATCATTAACGAAAACGAATTTTACTCCAATCACTACCTCGACGAGGTGTTTGGCAGTGACATCCGCAGTGTGCTCGAACCCTGGCAGGCACAAGAGCAAGCCGCCCGCGACCAGGAACGCGCCGCCAGGGAGCTGGGCAAAACGGTCGCCCCCGGTTATCGTGCCCCATGGAATCAGCTCGCTAGTCTCGCCAGCGGCTATTTTCGCCAGCTCAGCGAGCAGGAGAAACAACGCGATATCGCGCAGCAACTTAGCCAGCAGCGCGCCCGCCAAGCAGCAGTGCTAAGCGCGCTCGGTTATCAGCTCGCGCCCACCTTGCAGCCGCTCGATGAAGGTTGCAGCTTGCCGCTGCTGGCCAGCTATGAGAGTGCCGATGGCAGCCCTTGGTTGTGGATTGCCGAAGCGTTCGACAGTGAAGAAGAGGGCGATCCGCTTGCCCAGGCCCTGCATGCGCTGCAACTGCCCGCTGACAGCGACCCGAAACAGAACCAACTGCTGCGCTACAACAGTCGCGGTGAGCCGCGTAGCTGGCAGGAATTGCTCTCCTCTGTGGTGTTTACCCAGGCCGAGCCGCCACGCTTTGTGTTGCTGCTCGGTAGCCGGCAACTGCTGTTGCTCGACAGAACCAAGTGGGCGCAAAACCGCCTGCTGCGCTTTGAACTCGATGAGATCTTAAGCCGCAAAGAAGATGCCACCCTCAAGGCGCTGGCCGCCTTGCTGCACAAAGACTCCTTGCTGCCCGGCAGCGGCGCACCCTATCTCGATTCCCTGGATGACAACGCCCACAAGCACGCCTTTGGGGTATCGGAAGATCTCAAATTTGCCCTGCGCGAAAGCATCGAGCTGCTCGGCAACGAGGCGATGCGCTATCTGATTGAGCACAATCAGGCCGGTTACAGTGGCCAGCGGGCGGTCAGCCCCGATGAGCTCAGCCGCGAATGCTTGCGCTACATGTACCGTTTGCTGTTTTTGTTCTACATCGAGGCGCGTCCCGAACTCGGCTTTGCGCCGATGACAGCCAAAACCTACCTGCAAGGCTATAGTCTGGAGAGCCTGCGCGATCTGGAGATGATCACCCTCACCAGTGAGGAAGATCGCCATGGCCGCTATTTGCACGACAGCTTGCAGATGCTGTTCAAGCTGGTGCGCGAAGGCTACGCAGGCGGCATCGCGGTGCAAGCGGATGCCCTAAGCGGCGAGCAAATAAGCCAGCACCAGAGTCAATTTAGCGTGCCGCGCCTCGATAGCCACCTGTTTGCCAACAGCAACACCCCGCACCTCAACAAGGTGGTATTTCGCAACGAAACCCTGCTTAACATCATCAACTTGATGTCGCTAAGCCGTGCCGGCAAGGGGCGCTTTGGCCGCCGTGGCCGCATCTCCTATCGCCAGCTTGGCATCAACCAGTTGGGCGCCGTCTATGAGGCGCTGCTCTCTTACCGCGGTTTTTTTGCTAGCGATGACTTATATGAAGTGAAAAAAGCCGGCGAGGAGTTTAACCCGCTGGAGACCGGTTACTTCGTCACGGCCGCCGAGATTGGCAAGTATCACGAAAATGAAAAAGTATTTGAGCCAGAAGACCGCCCAGGTAAGCGGAAAGGGACTCTGCGCATTCACCCCAAGGGCAGCTTTATCTACCGCATGGCTGGCCGCGATCGGGAAAAATCCGCGTCCTACTACACCCCGGAGGTGCTGACCCGAACCTTGGTCAAATACGCCCTCAAAGAGCTGTTTAAGGCGCAAATCGACCCGATTAGCGACCCCCATGCCAAGGCCGATGCCATCTTGACGCTCACCGTCTGCGAGCCCGCCATGGGCAGCGCAGCCTTCTTGAACGAAGCCATCAACCAGTTGGCCGAAGCCTATTTGCAACTCAAGCAACAGGCCGAGGGGCGGCGTATCCCGCAAGATAGCTATCCGCGCGAATTGCAGCGGGTGAAGATGTTTATTGCCGATAACAATGTGTACGGGGTGGATTTAAACCCGGTGGCGGTGGAGCTGGCCGAGGTGTCGTTGTGGCTCAACGCCATCAGCGGCGATGCCTTTGTGCCCTGGTTTGGCTATCAGCTGCATCACGGCAACTCGCTGATTGGCGCGCGCCGCCAAGTGTTTAGCAAAAGCGAGCTCAGCTATAAAAAGCAAAAAGACCCGAGCTGGCTGAACAGCGTGCCCAGCGAGCTGGCGATGAGTGAGCCGCGCTCCCCCGGGCAGGTGTTTCACTTCTTGCTGCCCGATTTAGGCATGGCCAGCTACAGCGACAAAACGGTCAAGGCCCGTTATCCCGATGATATAAAAGCGCTCGATAGCTGGCGCAAGGGGTTTTGCGCCAGCATCACCGCCGATGAGCAAGTCGCCCTTGACCGCATCAGTGCCAAGGTGGATAAGCTGTGGCAAGCGCACCGCCAGCAGCTTATGCAGGAGCGGGCGCAAACCTGCGACAGCCACCCGGTGTGGCCGGCGCCAAGCACGGCGCAGCCGTTATCGAGCCTTCGCGACAAGGATGCGCGCCTGGCCGGGCGCGGACAGGAGAGCAGCGCCTACCAAAAGCTGCGTTGGGTGATGAACTACTGGTGCGCGCTGTGGTTTTGGCCGATAGACCAGGCCGAACACCTGCCCAGCCGCGATGAGTGGCTGTTTGAGCTGGAAACCCTGCTCGATGGGGTGATGTTGACCAGCGCGCCGCAAGAGACCCCGGCCACCGCCCAGGGGCAATTATTTGCAGAGGAGCCTGCGGCGCCACCGGCGCAGCAGTTGGCGCTGTTTAGCCAGCAGGGGGTATTGCAGCGCAAGCAGCTGTTTGCGCTGTTGCCACGCCTCAAGTTGGTGGATGAGATTGCCAGCGCTCAGCGCTTTTTCCATTGGGATCTCGAATTTAGCGATCTGTTTGCCAAGCGCGGCGGTTTTGACCTGATGTTGGGTAACCCGCCCTGGCTTAAGGTGGAGTGGCAAGAGGCCGGGGTGCTCGGCGATTTTGAGCCGGAGTTTGTACTGCGCAAGCTTTCGGCCAGCAACTTGGTCAAACTGCGGGAGCAAACCTTTGAGCGCATTCCCGCATTGGAGAATGCCTGGCGCGCCGAATATGAGGGCTGTGAAGCGACCCAGAATTTCCTTAATGCGTTGCAAAATTACCCGGTGCTCAAAGGCACCCAGACCAATTTATATAAGTGCTTTTTACCGCAGGCCTGGCGGCTGGGTTCAAACCAGGGCGTAGCCGGCTTTTTGCACCCTGAAGGTATTTATGACGACCCCAAAGGCGGCTTATTGCGGGCGAAAATTTACCCACGGTTGCGGGCGCATTTTCAGTTTCAAAATGAAAAGGCGCTGTTCCCTATTGGTAATAGAAATAAATTCAGCATTAACCTTTATGCCGCCAGAGCGTCCCAGATTAGCTTTGAAAATATTGCCAACTTGTTTATGCCGCAAACCATTGATGGTTGTTATCTCGCGACCGAGAAACCCGTGGGTGGTATTAAGGATGAGCAAGACGAATGGAATCTTGAGGGGCATCCTGATCGAATTTTGCATGTTAATGAAGAGTTGTTGGGGCTCTTTGCCAGCTTGTACGATGAATCAGGCACGCCGGCCATTGAGGCACGCCTGCCCGCCTTGCATGCCGAGCAGTTGATTGCGGTGCTGCACAAATTTGCCGCCCAACCACAGCGGTTGGGGGACTTGCAGGGCGAATATTTCTCGACAGTCATGTTTGATGAAACCTACGCCCAACGTGACGGCACTATCAAACGCCAAACTCAGTTCCCGCAATATGCCGGTCAGTGGGTGCTCTCCGGCCCGCATTTTTATGTTGGCAATCCTTTATACAACACACCGAAACCGATTTGTGACACCCACAAGGCATATGACAGCCTCGATCTGCTGACCTTGCCGGATGACTACCTGCCGCGCACCAACTATCTTCCGGCCTGCAATGCCGAGGAGTATGCCCGCCGCACCCCACGGGTGAGTTGGATCGAACCGGGCCAAACCGAACCAAAAAAGGTGACGGATTATTATCGGTTGATAATAAGGGCGATGCTTTCCCAGTCTGGCGAGCGGACTTTGATTGCTGCCATTGCTCCACCAGAGAGCGGACATGTGAACGGGGCTCGCTCTTATGCGTACTCTTCAATCGAGCTATTACTTGAACATGCCTGTCAAGTTATCTCCATACCATACGACTTTATGTGCAAGTCAACAGGCAAAGCCAATTTGCATCAGATGTTGGACGATTTCTCTGTCACATCTTTCTCTGATGGAAGAAAACAGTCAGCATTTGTGCGAACCCTTGCTCTTACTTGTGTGGTTGACAAGTATTCCGATCTTTGGAAAACAGCATTTGATAGTGACTTTACCCATCAGCGTTGGAGCCGCGATCTGCCGCAATTGCCGCAGCGCTTCTTCTCTAATCTGACGCCTGACTGGCAACGCGATTGCGCGCTGCGCAGCGACTATAGCCGCCGTCAGGCGCTGGTCGAAATTGACGTGCTGGCAGCCCAAGCGCTGGGGCTGACCCTCGATGAACTGCTGACCATCTACCGGGTGCAGTTCCCGGTGATGCGCCAGTACGAAGCCGATACCTGGTATGACCAAGTGGGCCGCATCGTCTTTACCCCAAGCAAGGGGCTGGTGGGGGTTGGCCTGCCGCGCAAGGCGCGTAAAGCCGATCTCAAGGCCGGTATCGTCTATGGGGTGGATAGCCCGGAGTGGACCGGTGGCAGCGGCGCTGATCTGGTCATCGGCTGGGAGGATATCCAGCACCTGAAAACCGGCTCGGTCAGCGTCACCTTTGACGACGATACCCGACCGGGCGGCGTGGTGCGCCGCACCATCACCTGGCAAGCGCCCTTTATCAAGCCGGATCGCGAAGATGACTATCGGGTGGCGTGGGACTTCTTCAACAACCATAAGGAACATGGCTGATGCTGCCTTCTGTTGTCAGTCGGCAGGTGGCCGACAGTGTCGCCGAGTTTTTGCGCGCCGCCTTCCCGATGAATAGCCCGCTGTTTAACCAGGCTGCCGGCGACCCTGAGCAACCGGAGCACCACACCCTCGAGGCGTTTTTGCAAGACCCGGATACCTTGCTGAAGGGGCCCTATTTTTCGGCGCAGTTGCCTTTTCGCCAAAGCGCACTGCCGCTGGATTTTTTCAGCCAGTTGCGGTTGCCCTTCCCGCCGCACGCCCATCAGGCGCGCGCCTTTGAGCGTTTAGGCGGCGCCAACCCCCAGCCAACCCTGGTGGCCACCGGCACCGGCTCGGGCAAGACCGAATGTTTTATGTATCCGCTGCTTAACCACTGCGCCGCCACTGCCGGCGCGGGGGTCAAGGCGATCATCATCTACCCGATGAACGCGTTGGCCACCGATCAGGCCAGCCGTTTTGCCAGTGCTATTGCCAGTGATCCCAAGCTGCATGGGCGGGTGACGGTTGGCCTGTTTGTCGGCGACAGCGATGAGTTTCCCAGCAAGGTGATGGGACCCAAGCAGGTGATCACCGACAAGCCAACCTTGCGCCAGAACCCGCCGGATATTCTGCTGACCAACTACAAGATGCTCGACTACTTGTTGATGCGGCCGGTGGATCAGCCGCTATGGCGCTACAACACACCGGGTTGCTTGCGCTTTTTGGTGGTCGATGAGCTGCACACCTTCGATGGTGCTCAAGGCTCTGACCTGGCGTGTTTGGTGCGCCGCTTAAAGCATCATGTGGCGGTGGATAACGGCCAGTTCGCCTGTGTGGGCACCTCGGCCACGGTGGGCGATGAGCTAGGCCAGTTGCTTGACTACGCCAGCCAGATCTTCGAGCAGCCGTTTGATGACAGCGCGGTGATCCGCGAAGACCGCCTCAGTGCCGCCGAGTTTTTGCAAGACTCACCGGTGCGTTTTAGCTATTTCCCCGAGCCGGATAGCCAGCTCGAAGCAAGCAGTTACGCCGATCATCACGCTTACCTGAATGCCCAGTTGGCTCTGTGGTTTCCCGCAGAAGATCTGGTGCTGCCCGCCGATCTCGACAGCGATACCGGGCGCGAGGTGCGTATCCGCCTAGGTGAGTTGATGCGCCAGCACAGTGCCCTGCATCTGCTGCTGGCCGATCTGCAGGGAGGGATCCTGACCGAGCACTGCTGCGCTGAACGTTTTGCCGTGATGCTGTCACTGCCAGCGGTGCAGGCACGCCTGTTGCTGCAAAGTTGGCTGGCACTGTTGGCGCTAGCGCGCAGCCCGGTTAATGAATCGCCAGAGGCGCGTGCGCAACGGGAACTCGCTGGTAAACCGCGTCCGGTGCGCCCCTTGGTGCAACTGCGGTCTCAACTGTGGCTGCGCGAATTGCGCCGGCTGGTGGCTTCGGTCGAGAAGCAACCCAAGTTACGTTTCGCCAGCGATCTGCTGGCTGATGAACAAACCCATCACCTGCCGGTGGTGCACTGCCGCGACTGCCACGCTACCGGTTGGGCCAGCATGCGCCACGGCCAGAGTCGCCAACTCGAAACAGACCTGGATGATATCTACCGCCAGTTCTTCGATAGTGGCCGCGCGCTGGCGCTGGCATTCCCCGATCTCAGTGACAAGGCGGTCAGCGGCGTTCATCAGCACCTGTGCCCGCAGTGTTTGACTCTCAATCGCGCTGACAAAGCGGCCTGCGAGCAGTGTGGCCATGAAGGCCTTTTGCGGGTATTGGTGCCGGACCTGCTCAAAGAGCGCAAAGATACCCTGGTCTCATCCACCGATTGCCCCTACTGCGGCAGCTCGAAAGGCTTGTCGATCATGGGGTCGCGCGCCGCCAGCCTCTCGTCAGTGATGATCCACCAGCTCTATGGCAGCCGCTTTAATGAGCACAAAAAGCTCATTACCTTCTCTGATTCGGTGCAAGATGCGGCGCACCGCGCCAGTTTCTTTACTGCCCGCACCTGGCCTTTGGTGCTGCGCGGCCAGATAGCCAGTGCCTTGCCTGAGCAGGGAGAACTCACCCTCGATGCGTTTGCCGCCGCTGTGCTGGCTGATGCCAAGGCCCGCAGTCAGGATGAGGCCGAATTTGTCGGCCGCTTTATCGCCCCCAATATGCTGTGGCTGAACGATTTTCAGACACTGGTGCAAGACAACGTTCTGCCCGCGGGCTCGGAACTGCCTGAACTGGTGGCTAAGCGGCTTGACTGGGAGGTATGCAGTGAGCTGACATTGCGTGCCGGTATTGGCCGCACTCTGGAAAATAGCGGTTTTGCCTGTGTGGCGGCGGATGGCTCGTTACTCGATGCGCTGTTGCCGCCCTTGCACGCCAGGTGGCGCGAGGAGCTGGGGGATCTGATGCAGAGCGTGACCCTTGAACAGGTCACCCATTTTGTGCTCGGGGTGCTGCGGCACTTGATCCACGCTGGAGCCGTAATGCACCCGGCGTTTGAAAGTTACCGCGAAGATGGCGGTGATACTTTTCGCATGATGCAGCGTGAACGCACCTCACGCTACATGCCCACCATCGGTCCGCGCACCCGCAAACCGGCCTATGCCACCTTCGAGCGCAATAAAAGCTTTAGCCAGTTGCTCGGCGCCAAATCCAACCCCAGCTGGTATCAGCACTGGCTCAACCTTACCCTTGCCCAGGGTGAGCGTCTGTTTGTTAGCAGCATCAGCGAAACCGTGCTGCGCCAGCTGCTGGAGACCTTGACCAAGGCCGGATTGATGGCCCGTTTTGACAGCAAAAAGGGCGAAGCCTGGGGCATAGAGCCCAAGGCGCTCACAGTAACCCGTGAAGTCAGCCGCTTATGCTGCAGTGACTGTCGAGAGACGCTGGTTGCCCCCAGTGCACAGGCGTGGCAGTGGCAGGGGGCGCCCTGTATGTCGCTACGCTGCACCGGGACATATCAGCTTACCGCCCAAGCGAGTGCATTGCGCTGGGATCGGCTGGATGTGGCACGGGTGGTGGGTGCCGAGCATACCGGGCTGCTGACCCGCGAGGTGCGCGAGGCCACCGAGCAGGCGTTTTATCGCGGCACTCGCGCCTGGCAGGTGAATTTGCTGTCTGCCACCCCGACCCTGGAGATGGGTATCGATGTGGGCGATCTCTCTAGCGTGCTGCTCTGTTCGGTGCCACCGGCGCAGGCCAACTATTTGCAGCGCATTGGCCGTGCCGGGCGTAAAGATGGCAACGCCTTGAATATCACCCTGGCCGAAGGCAATCCACACGATCAATTCTTCTTTGAAGAGCCGCTGGAGATGATGCTGGGCCAGGTGCAGCCGCCGGGGGTGTTTCTTAACGCCGTGGCGATTTTGGAGCGTCAACTGGCGGCTTTCTGCCTCGACAGTTGGGTGAGAACCGGCATCACGCCGATGGCGATCAGCCCGAATGTGAAACAGATGCTCGATGAGGTGGAACGCGGCAAGAAGGAACGCTTCCCGTATAACTTTTTGGCGTTTGTCGAGGAGCAGAGGGTCCGGCTTGCTGCCGATTTTGCCGCTGTGTTTGCCGATCTTGAGCCGCAAACCCTGCAACAGCTCCATGACTATTTGATGGGGCAGCAGGCTGAGCATTCGCTGGTGCTGCGCATCGACAAGGCGTTGCAACAGTTGCTTGAAGATCGTAAGTCACTCAAGGCGCGCATCGATAAGCTCAAGCGCAGCATCGATAAGCTCGAAACCGGGCCGCGCGATCAGAACTTTGATTCGGATATGCGTGATCTGCATACCGAACGCCAAGCCTTGCAAGCCTTGGTCAGCCAGATCAACAACAAGCAGACGCTGAACTTTTTAACCGATGAGGGAATATTACCCAATTACGCCTTCCCTGAGGCGGGTATTACCCTGCGTTCTGTGTTGTGGCGTAAAAATGAGAATGAAGAGGGGCGCAGTTATCAGACCGCGACCTACGAATATGAGCGCCCGGCTTCGACCGCCTTGGCCGAGCTGGCGCCACTCAATAGTTTTTATGCTGGTGGTCATAAGGTCGAGATTGAACAAATTGATCTCAAGGTGTCGGAACCAGAGCACTGGCGCTTGTGTAGCCACTGCAATCACAGTGAAAACATCGACCAAAACGGTGACCCGCATAAATACTGCCCTAAGTGCGGGACCCCGGGTTGGGCTGACGCAGGTCAGAAGACCACGTTACTGAAGTTGCGTCAGGTCTATGCCCGCGCCAGTGCTCGTGACAGCCAGATTGGCGATGAGTCTGATAGCCGAGAACCGGCCTTTTATCAGCGCCAATTACTGGTGAGTTATGAGCCTAAGGATGTGACCGCAGCCTATGCGATCAGCGACGGAGAAGTGCCGTTTGGTTTTGAGTTTTTAAGCAAGGTGACCCTGCGTGATATCAACTTTGGCAAGCAGACTGAAGATGCGCTGGAACTGAGCATCGCCGGTGATATTAAACGTTGCAGCGGCTTTAAGGTCTGTTTGGGCTGCGGCATGGTGCAACATCCGGTGAATCAAGATCCACGCAAAGAGCACGATCTGAGCTGTAAATACAAGAGCACGCCTGAGAAGGCGCAGTTTGAAGATTATCTCTATCTCTATCGTCAGCTGGAATCCGAGGCGGTGCGCATCTTGCTGCCGGTGAGCAGTTATAGTAGTGATCCGACAGTGGAAGCCTCGTTAGGGGCTGCAATCCAGCTGGGGCTTAAGCACTACTTCAAGGGCAGTGTCGATCACCTCAAGGGGGTGGTTTATCGCGAGCCGGAAAATGAGGGGGATTCGTGGCGCCAGTATCTGGTGATCTACGATACCGTGCCGGGCGGCACGGGCTCACTCAAGGAGCTGATGCGCGAGCCCGATAACTTATTGCAACTATTGCAGTTGGCCTACGAGTCGCTGTGCGACTGCGGTTGTAATCAGGATGCCAGTAAAGATGGCTGTTATCGTTGCGTGTATGCCTACCGGGAGCGCGGCAAGATGCAGTACGTATCGCGCGATAAGGCGCGTTTGCTGGTGGGGCAGATCCTCGCGGTACGCGACAAGTTGCAACGCATTAACAGTATCAACCAGATCCCGCTCGATACCATGATGGGCTCTGAACTGGAAAAGCGCTTTATTGATGTGTTGGCGCAAAGCAAAGAGTTGGTCGTCAGCCGCAGCTATGCCCATGAGGGCGACGGTTGGATCATCAATACCCGCAGCAGCCCCTCTCTGAGCTGGCAGCTGAAAACGCAGGTCGATCTGGGCCCCAAACAGGGGGTTGGTATTCCCTGTCGCCCTGATTTTGTGCTCTATCCGCTGGGGCATATCGCCCAGTGCAAGCCGCTGGCTATTTTTCTCGATGGCTTTGCCTTTCATAAGGCGAGCGTGGTGGATGATGTGCAAAAGCGGCAGGCCATTCGCGATAGCGGTCGTTATGGGGTATGGACGCTGACCTGGCGCGATTTAACCCAACCTGGCTGCAAACATTTGCAAGATGTGTTGGGACTGCACCATAACCTCGATATGAAGGCACCGCAGTTTTATAACCGCTTCCATACCACCACCTTTGCCACCTTGGAGAGTGAAGTTCGTGAGCGTAACAGCTTCGAACTGCTGCTGACCTATGTGCAAGATCCCCGTGCTCAGGCGCCGTTCTGGCAAAAACTGGCGGCCGCTCATGCTTGGGTATGGCTGGAGGTGAAAAAGTCCCAAGATGCCGGAATTCGCCACAAGTTTGCCTATGAGATGCATGAGAATGCCCCGGCATGGCGTGAGGCGCAGTTGCTGCCCAATGAGCCGTTTGTGTTTGGTGGTTTGCTAGATTCCCTGGCCAGCTCTCAGCCATTTATTGAGCTAGCCTCGGTGTTGCCTCAGCGTTGGGTCAATGCGCAGACCACCCCGGAACAGCTGCGTGCGGCCCTGCGCTTGCATCTGTGTTTTGATGACCAAAATCCACTCGCAGATGGCTATGAACGCGGTTTAACCGGTTTTTGGCGCTTGGTAAATTTGCTGCAGTGGCTGCCGGATATGACCTTTACCAGCCGCAACGCTGTCCGCAATAACATCGGGCAGGTTCCGAGGCCAGTGGACACGTTGGTCACCACAGCGACACCAGACGGCACCACGTCGGATGCCACTTTGGATGCTGGTGTGCTGGCGCAGTGGCAAGAACTGGCAGAGCTGGAAGTGTTGAGTCAACAGCAGATTGTGCTGTTGCAACGATTACCACTGCCGGTGCCTGAGGTGGGGTATGCCCTTCAAGATGACGCAGGGGCCATCATTGCCGAGGCTGATTTGGCCTGGCCAGCGCTACACCGTGCCCATTGCTTTATAGACGATCAGCAAGCTGACGCTTTCATCGCGCAAGGTTGGCAACTGACCCATGGCGAACTTGACGCTGAGCTTATCGACACACTGACCCAATTAGTTACAGGAGGTAAGGCATGACACTGCCATCCCTGAAAGTTGCCATATCCGATGGCTTTTTAACGTCATTTGCCAAGATCCCCAAAGCACAACAAAAAAAGGTGATGGAGTTTCTTGCCAAGTTTCGTAATGACCCTACCAGCAAGGGGCTTAACTACGAAAAGATTCACGATACCAGCAGCACCAATGTGCATTCGGTGCGCATCGACCAGAACTACCGCGGCATTGTGCTCAAACCCGAGCAGGGCAATCTCTATATGCTGTTGTGGGTAGATAAGCATGATGATGCTTATTCTTGGGCTAAAAATCATAAGTGTGAAATTCATCCCGCTACAGGTGCGTTGCAGGTGATCGACACCAGCCTGGTTGTGCAGCCACCGCTGGACGATCCTGATCTGCCCATCGCATTCAAGCCAACCCCGTTATTTGCCGACTATTCGACCGAGCAGATCATGGCACTCGGGGTGCCGGCGCTGTTTTTGGATCGGGTGATGGCATTGACCAACTTGAGCGAGCTCTACCAGCTGGAGGGGGTGATGCCGGCCGATGCCTGGGAGCCGCTCTATTGGTTGGCCGAAGGGCTGGAGTATGACGAGGTATTGGCCGAGTTTAATGATGCTGCGGATGTGAAGGTTGATACCGACGATTTCGAACAGGCGATTAAGCGTAGCCAGCGGCACTTTTCCGTGGTGGAGAGCGAGCTGGAGCTGCTACAAATGCTCAACGCCCCGCTGGAAAAATGGCGGGTATTTTTGCACCCCAGCCAGCGCAAGCTGGTGGAAGCGCACGCCAATGGTCCGGTGCGGGTGCTGGGCGGCGCCGGTACCGGTAAAACCGTGGTCGCCATGCACCGAGCCCGTTGGTTGGCGCAGCGTTTGTTAGCCGCGCCCGGCAAAAAGGTGCTGTTCACTACGTTCACCAAAAACCTGGCGGCCGATATTCGCGCCAACCTGCAGCGGTTGTGCAGCCGTGAAGAGCTGACCAAAATTGAGGTGATCCATATCGATGGCTGGCTGACCGATCAACTAAAGCGCCACGGTTATGATTTTCGGGTGGTGTATGACAGCGATCCGGTGCGCCGCAAATGCTGGGAGTATGCGCTGCAACAGCTGCCCACAGACCTCAATCTGCCAGAGAATTTCTATTTGGAAGAGTGGCATCGTGTGGTGCAGCCCAATGGGGTTCACAGCCGCGAGGATTACTTCAAGGTGAGCCGATTAGGGCGAGGCACGGCCATTTCACGCTTGCAGCGGGCCAAGATTTGGCCGGTATTTGAAGAGTATCGGGCACAACTGGCGCGCGCCAAGTTACGCGAAATGCACGATGCCATGCTTGAGGCGGTGGTGTTGTTTAAAGAGAAGCAGGTGCAGCTGCCCTATCAATACCTGGTGGTCGATGAAGCGCAGGATATGGGCGCACCTGCCTTTGTGTTGCTGCGCCATCTCATCCCCGAAGGCGAAAACGACATCTTCATCGTCGGTGATGGCCACCAGCGCATCTATCGAAACAAGGTGGTGCTCGGTCAGTGTGGTATCAATGTGCGCGGTCGGCGCAGCAAGAAACTCAAGATCAACTACCGTACCACCGAAGAGACCCGCAAATTCGCCGTGGCGCTGTTGAATGGGGTGCCGACCGATAACCTCGATGGCGAGTCTGATACCGATAAAGACTATTTGTCGCTGATGCATGGCGAGGCACCGCTGGTGACCCATCATGCCGACTTTAAGCAAGAGGCAGCCACCATCGCTGAGCAGATCAAAGCGTTGTTGCAAGAGGGCACCCCAGATACCGATATCTGTCTGACAGCCCGTACCAAGTATGCCTATGAGCGATATACCACTGAGCTCAACAACGCTGGCATCACTACCTTTGTGCTGGGCCAGGACAGCGCTGACAGTGTGACGCATCCCGGGGTGCGCATCGCCACCATGCACCGCATCAAGGGACTGGAGTTTCAGTATGTGTTTCTTGCCGGCATCAACGATGGTGTAGTGCCAGAGCCCAAAGCCATTCAATCCGACGATCCGGTTGAGCTGCGCGATGCCCTGTTTAATGAGCGGGCGCTGTTGCATGTGGCCGCCACCCGGGCGATCAAGGGCCTGTTTGTTAGCTCCAGCGGTGTGCCCAGCCCACTGCTGTGCAACTGATAGGGGCTAATTTCGAGAACGATTCATGCCGTGGTGTTAAGTAGCAGTTACACTGCGGCGGTTGTTGTTCAACGTTACGGTAAGGATTAATGATGAGTGGTTTTGTTTGGCATGATTTTGGGGTGTTGACACGCTGTGTGATTGATAATGGGTACGTGATCATCACCAATGACGCAAATAAGTCACTAAAAATGAGTATGGGTAGATACAAGGAAAGTGCGATGCATGTTCATGACAAGGCGCTCCGGTTGATAAATTTTCCGGTCAGGGTCAGAACGAGCCAGAATACCGGTAACTGGAGTACCGGGGAGTGGTTTAGCGAAATTGAGAAGCGTTAAGCTGAGAGATAGGGCAGCGAACTGGCGGATTGATTTACCCCCAGACCAGCCTGGCAATGCTTCGGCTGCTCCTTGCTAGTGTACCGGTTGGAGTATCACCTTTGTTGATTGAGATTCTTGTTGGATTCAATCAGCAAGATGCGCGACTTCCTCGATCCCCTGTACGTATAAGATCCAACCTAGTCACAGAGATCCATGCAGGGGCTGTGGCACTAAAATATTATTGGTATACGGATAGGTATACGATGAAGTTTTTATAATGTGCATTTGTTGATTTTAAAGGCTTTGGTGTGCCATCTTCGATTCCGGCCTCGGCACCATTAAAATCAAAGAGTTACAGAAGGCCACTAGAAATAGTGGCCTTTTCTTTTGCCTAAATGTCGCCAAAGTGGCGACAGCGCTTTTTTAAGTGGTTCACCCTTCCTGTCATGTGGAGTAACAGGAGCTTCTTGTAGGATGCAGCTCTGCCTGATGGTGCACTTCATGCGGCGACTTTCCCTGGCCATGTTTCGGTGTGCTGTCAGACAGAAATGAGAATGGCCCCACATTGTGGGGCCATTCTCGGATCCAGTTATCACTCCTGCGTTTCTTCTAGCTGCACGTCGATATTCTTCTTCTGGGTAGCATCGCCGTTGGTGAACGATGTTATCGTCTGGTCGTTATGGACCATGCACACCTGTATTCCGTTGCGTAGTCTACAGACCAAGGCATAAGCCTGTAATCAGAACCGGTACTCGATATGGAGGGTATGGCTGTCCAGCCCCGGGTTCTTGTCATACATATATGCGTTGGACATGTGCTCATACTGATAGCCGATCAGCCAATTTTTGGTGATGGCGTAACCGAGGCCGATACCCAGGGCGAACTGTAAGGGGCCGCCGTAATCCTTGTAGCCGTGGCCGCGAGTGCCAAATTGGTACTGATCGAGCCAGACCATCTCGCCGGGGAGCCAGGTCACCCAGTTACCCCATTGGCATTCGATACGGGCGCCGCCCCCCACTCTGGCGGTCTCTTCATCTTCTACCTTGAGCGTTCCGGCACGTACCCCCAGCCCAAATTGACAGCCTGAGTCTCCCCAGCGCCAGAACATGTGGTGGAACTTGGCGTCGGCGATGTTGATGTCGAGCTTTTCATTGCTGAAGGCCTTGCCAAGCTGCAGTACCACGATATTGTCATTGGCCATCGTAGCCGGACTGACGAGCAGTGCTGTCAGCAGGCCAATCCTTGATAGAGTGTTAGCGTCCATGCCCCCTCCCGATCCTTGTTGTCATCGTGGTGATCCTGTTGATCACCCTTCAGGCATAGTCAATCGACGCGCTTCCTGTCAATGCATGGTCACTCGGTAAAAAAATTAAATATTTATGAAAAATCAACTATCTGCGATGGTCTGATGTGATTTGGCAGGCGTGACCGCGGGGAGATGAAAAAGCCCTTCACCATGGTGAAGGGCTTTTTGCTATCTGACGTTATCCGCTCGGTTTGGCGTGCAGGCTTAGTAGCCCTGCTGGTGCACGTCCATCACGGCGCGGCCGGACGGGTCGGCCATCTCCTTGAACTTGGCATCCCACTCCAGCGCGGTGGGAGTGGAGCAGGCGACTGACTTGCCGTAAGGCACGGTGCGGGCGGCGGCTTCCAGCGGGAAGTGCTCGTCGAAGATGGCGCGGTAGAAGTAGGCTTCCTTGGTGAGCGGGGTGTTGATGGGGAAGCGGAATGCGGCCGCCTCGAACATCTGATCCGTCACTTCCTGTTCCACCATGGCTTTCAGGCTGTCGATCCACGAATAGCCCACGCCATCGGAGAACTGCTCCTTCTGGCGCCACGCCACTTCGTGGGGCAGCAGATCTTCGAACGCTTCGCGCAGGATGTGCTTCTCGATCTTGCCCTTGCCACACATCTTGTCGGCGGGCTGCAGGCGCATCGCCACGTCCATGAACTCCTTGTCGAGGAAGGGCACGCGACCCTCCACACCCCAGGCGGCCATCGACTTGTTGGCGCGCAGGCAGTCATAGAGGTGCAGTGAGGCAAGCTTGCGCACGTTCTCTTCGTGGAATTCGCGAGCGTTGGGCGCCTTGTGGAAGTAGAGGTAGCCACCAAACAGCTCGTCGGAGCCTTCACCGGAGAGCACCATCTTGATCCCCATCGCCTTGATGTAACGGGCCATCAGATACATGGGCGTGGAGGCGCGGATGGTGGTGACGTCATAGGTCTCGAGGTGATAGATGACGTCGCGCAGGGCATCCAGACCCTCCTGCACGGTGAAGTGGATTTGGTGGTGGATGGTGCCGAGGTGATCAGCCACCTTGCGGGCGGCGGCGAGATCCGGCGACCCTTCCAGACCGACGGCGAAGGAGTGCAGTTGCGGCCACCAGGCTTCGCTCTTGCCATCGTCCTCAATGCGGCGCGCCGCATAGAGCTTGGTGATGGCGGAGATGACGGAGGAGTCCAGTCCGCCGGAGAGCAGCACGCCATAAGGCACGTCGCACATCAGCTGGCGTTTGACCGCCGCTTCCAGCGCGGCTTTCAGCTCGGCCTTGTCGCTGACGTTGTGCTCGACCGCGCTGTATTCCATCCAGTCGCGCTTGTACCACTGTTTGAGCTCGCCATCCTTGCTCCACAGATAGTGTCCCGGCGGGAAGGTTTCGACGCTCTTGCAGACCGGCACCAGCGCCTTCATCTCGGAGGCGACATAGAAGTTGCCGTGCTCGTCGCGGCCGGTATAGAGGGGGATGATCCCCATGTGGTCGCGACCAATCAGGTAGGCATCCTGTTCGGCGTCATAAAGAATGAAGGCAAAGATGCCGTTGAGATCGTCGAGAAACGCCGGGCCCTTCTCCTTGTAGAGGGCCAGCAGCACTTCACAGTCAGATTTGGTCTGGAACTGGAAGTCGACCTTGAGGGTTTTCTCCAGCTCTTTGTGGTTGTAGATCTCGCCGTTGACCGCCAGCACATGGGTGCGCTCGGGGTTGTAGAGCGGCTGGGCGCCATTGCCCGGGTCGACGATGGCCAGACGCTCATGCACCAGAATGGCTTTGTCGGAGCTGTAGACGCCGGACCAGTCAGGCCCGCGGTGACGCAATCGCTTGGACATCTCCAGCGCCGATTTGCGCAGGGCAACTGCGTCGGACTTGATATCCAGAATGCCGAAAATAGAACACATTGGCGGTAATCCTCTTGATTTTTATATGAGCCCCCCACGTTTGGGCTCGAAATTCCATTTACATTCCTCGTCAGACACAATGCCTAGCGGAAAAACCTTTTGCAAGCGGGAAAACCGCAGAAAATCATGCCGTAAGCGTCAAGCGGATCAACAGGATAAGGGCTGCTGCAACGGGGCAGGGTGACGTGAACGTCAAGCCGAGGCGGGTTCGAAGATCACGTAGACCTTGCGACAGGGGGTGAGGGTCTCCCACTCTCCGACAAAGCCGGCCGGAATCACGAATTGATCGCCCGGTTTGAGGGCCAACTGGCCGCCCTGACTGTCGTGGATCACCACATCCCCCTCCAGCAGCTGGCAATACTCGTGCTCGGTGTAGTGGATGGCCCAGCGGCCCGGCTCGCAAGCCCAGAAGCCGATGTGAAACTGCTGGCTGGGGTCGGAGTAGTGGTTCCACACCGTTTGCGCCGGGTTGCCCGCTTTAATGCGCTCGGGGGCTGGCATCAGCGGGGTGGGGGCCGTCTCATTGCGGTCGAGTAAAATCCAGTCGTTGAGGGTCTTCATGGTGCCTCCTTGGCTTCGGCAGATAGGAAAACGGGGCCATCCCGGCCCCGCGTTTGTTCGTTTTATTAAACGAGGTTGTGCATAACTTAAACGATGCGCATTCCCTTGCCAAGAGTCCTTGCCAAGGGCTGCTGGCCGACAGTTCAAAGTGGCTGCAAGCGGCGGATCACATGGCGGGCAAAGCCGCTGCCCGCTTCGTTGTAGACGTTGAACACTGCATCCACCCCCTGTTCCTTGAGGGAGGCGATATCATCCTCGAAGCGGACGATGGCGGCTATCTTGCCGGCAAAGCCGTGGCTGCGCAGCTTCTCGATGGCGTAGAGGTTGCCCGAGTGGTGGGGCATCGCCAGCAGCACCAGATTGACCTGATTGGAGAGCAACACCTTGTCCCAGAAGTCGGTATCGGTGGCATCCCCCTCGATGACGTTCATCCCCTGAGCCCGCAGGGTCGGTAGCTTCTCGCTGTCGTTCTCCACCCCGAGGATGACGTTGCCGTACTTGTTCTCCAGCTCGAAGTAGGCCCCCTGACCGATCCGCCCCATGCCGAGGATGATCACCTCCGCATCGCCCAGCTCGATGGGCCTGTCTTCCGGATGGAGGTTGCTCGCCTGCAATCCCCGCAGCCAGTGGCCGATGCGGTGGTAGATGCGCTCGCTCTGGGCATTGAGGGGGGCGGAGACCATAAAACTTGCCGCCAGCGCCAGCGAGACCGCCACCAGCCACTCGTGGGAGATCCAGCCCGCCTTGGCGGCGATGGCGGCGACGATCAGGCCAAACTCCGAGAAGTTGGTGAGCGCCAGGGTGGAGAGCAGGGCGGTGCGCACCCGCAGGTGGGCGCCGCTGTAGACCACATAGTAGAGGGCGCTTTTGAGCGGCAAGGCCAGCACCAGCGCCAGCGCCAGCAACATGGTGTCGTGGGTGGGCAGGCCGTTGAGGCCGATGGTGAGAAAGAAGCAGACCAAAAAGAGATCCTTGAGGTTAAAGAGCGCCTTGGCCAGTCCCGCAGCGGCGGGATGAGAGGCGAGCATCATACCGATGATCAGCGCTCCCAGATCCGGTTTGAGCCCCACCACTTCAAAGCCGGCGGCCCCCACTACCAGCGCCAGAAAGACCCCGAACAGCACCTGCAGCTCGCCGTGACCTGCCCGCTCCAGCAGCTTGAACAGCAGCGGGCGCAGCAGCGGCAGCCCCAGTACCCAGAGCGCCCAGATGCTGGGCAACTTGCCGCTTGAAAACGCCAGAAAGGCCACGGCGAACACATCCTGCATCACCAGCACCCCGATGGCGATGCGGGCGTAGAGGGCGTTCATGTCGCTGCGATCTTCCAACACCTTGACCGCAAAGACAGTGCTGGAGAAGGAGAGGGCAAAGCCCAGCAGCAGCGCCAGCTTCCAGTCCAGCGACAGGGCAAGTTCAAGCCCCAGTCCCTTGCAGACCAGCAGTACCACGGTAAAGAGCAGGGTGGAGAGCAGCAGGTGCAGGCTGGTGGTGCCCCACACATCGCGCCGCATCAGGGTCTTGATATTGAGCTTGAGACCGATGGTGAACAGCAGCAAGGTGACGCCGAGATCGGCTACCTCGCTCAGGGCAGGAGTATTTTCATATCCCATGCCGTTGAGGATAAAACCGGCGGCCAGAAAGCCGAGCAGGGGAGGCAGGCCAATCAGATTGACTACCATGCCGCAGCCAAAGGCCACAGCGATCAGAATGGGTTCCATAACAGATCCTGCAAGGGCAGGAGAGACCTGCCCTGTTTAACGCTTGGGTGGTGATTAGACGATATCGATGTCGACCACGGAGTCGAAAATATGGTTCGGGCGAAACGGCATGCGGTCGATATCGGCGACCTTGCTCACCCCGGAGAGCACCAGCACCGTCTCGAGACCGGCCTGAAAGCCCGCCAGAATGTCGGTGCGCAGGTTGTCGCCGATGATGATGGTGTCGTCGGAGTGGGCCTCCATCCGGTTGAGCGCCGCACGGATGATCCAGGCGCTCGGTTTGCCGACATAAAACGGCTTCTTGCCGGTCATCCGCTCGATGGGGGCGCACAGGGCGCCGCAGGCCGGGTGCATCATGGGGCCGTGGGTATCGGGGTTGGTGGCGATAAAGCGGGCCCCCTGATCGACGAACTTGGCCCCCTGTTGCATCATGGTCCAGTTGTAGTTGCGGGTCTCGCCCACCACCACGAAGTCCGGGTCGATATCGGTGATGGTGAAACCGGCCTTGTAGAGCTCGTGGGTCAGCGCCCCTTCACCGATCACATAGGCCTTCTTGCCATCCTGACGCTTGAGAAAGTCGGCGGTGCCCATGGCGGAGGTATAGAAGCACTCCTCCGGCACTTCGATCCCGGCGGAGCGGAAGCGGTTTTGCAGATCTTTCTGGGTCTGGGCCGGGTAGTTGGTGAGGAACAAGAGCTTGCTGCCCTGCTCCAGCAGGCGATGGACGAAACGGTCGGCACCGGGGATGAGATCGTTGTTGTGCAGGATGACACCGTCGATATCGCAGATGACGTTCTTCTTCATGAAAACTCCTTGTCAGGGCGCAGGCGAGCCGCCAATCGTTAAGATGTTCAATCATTTATGATTTTTGTGACGCCATTATAAGTCTGTTTGATGACAAGTCTCCCCTGTCTCGTCACTTCGGTGCACAATAAAGCTGCCGTCGGGTCAGTCTGGTGGAGGGGCTGACGCCGGATCACTTTGCTGATGGAGCCGTCGCTATGGACACCCCGATTTCCAAGCCAGTCACACCCGAACACCTCACCGCCGCGCAATTTATCGCCGGACTGCCGAAACTGGAGCTACACCTGCATATCGAGGGCAGCCTCGAACCCGAGCTGATGTTTGAGCTGGGCCGCCGCAATAACATCCCGCAGCCCTGGCCCGATGTGGCCAGCGTGCGCGCCGCCTATGACTTTGACTGCCTGCAATCCTTTCTCGACCTCTACTATCGCGGCGCCAGCGTGCTGGTGACCGAGCAGGACTTCTTCGACCTCACCTGGGCCTATCTTGAGCGTTGTGCCGCCGACAAGGTGGTGCATGTGGAGATCTTCTTTGACCCGCAGACCCATACCGCCCGCGGCGTCCCCTTTGCTACTGTGCTGGGCGGCATCGAGCGGGCGCTGCAGACCGGGGAGAAGGAGTTTGGCATCAGCTGGCGCCTTATCATGAGCTTTTTGCGCCACCTGAGCGAGGATGAAGCGTTCGCTACGTTGGCAGAGGCTATGCCCTTCCTGTCGCGCATTCACGGCATCGGCCTTGACTCCGGGGAGAGGGGCAACCCGCCCACTAAATTTGCCCGGGTCTTTGCCAAATGCCGCGAGCTGGGGCTGCCGGTGGTGGCCCACGCGGGTGAAGAGGGGCCTGCCGACTACATCTGGCAGGCGATCAACGAGCTGCAGGTATGCCGCATCGATCACGGGGTGCGCTCGGCCGACGATCCCGAGCTGCTGCGCTATCTGGCCGATACCCGGCTGCCGCTCACCGTCTGTCCCCTCTCCAACACCCGGCTCAAGGTGTTCGGCAATATTGCCCAGCACAATGTGTTGCGGCTGCTGGAGCAGGGGCTCTGCGTCACCATCAACTCGGACGACCCTGCCTACTTTGGTGGCTATATGAATGCCAACTTTGTGGCGCTGGCCGATGGCCTCGGCGCGACCATGAGTCAGCTCTGCCGCTTGTCGCTCAATGCCGTTGAGGCGAGCTGGCTCTCTCTGGCCGACAAGGCGCGGCTGACCCGGGAGATCCGCAGTTATGCCGCGACTCACGGGGTGATCTTGCACTGAGTCAGGCGCCAATGAAGTCGAGATGAGATGCAGTAGATATAAAGAGAGGCCCGCCCCCACTGGCGGGCCTCTCTTATTTCAAAGGCTGGTGTGGTTTCTGGAGGAGGGCTGTATTACGCCACTCGCACCAGAAACTTCTCGCCCTGTCCTTCGCGCTTGAAGCGCTCGAGCAGGGTGGGTAGTTCCTCAAAGTCGCCGACCACCAGCGGCGGCAGGGTCAGCTCGCCGCTCGCCATTTGATCCATCATGGCGACACCAGCGGCCACCAGTCGGCTCCACTGCTTGTCGGTGCCAAAGGCGTGCTGGGCGCCCAGCGCAATCTCGTGCAACGAGTGGCAATGGCTAAAGGCGGGCAGCGGATTGTGCGGGATGCGCCCGAGCACAGTCACCATGTGACCGTAGTAGCCAAGGGCGGGCAGCAGGCTCTCAGCCTGTTGGCTGGAGACCAGATCGATGATCCCCTCGAACGGCTCGTTGCCGTTGGCGGCTTGCAATATGGCCAGCCAGTCGAGATCCCGATAATCGGCCACCCCCTGCACACCTATCTGCTTGAGCCACTGATGGTGGCGTGAGCTGGCGCTGGCAAAGACCCGCGCTCCTTGCTGGAGGGCGAGCTGCACCGCAAAGCGGCCGACGCTGCTGCCAGCTCCTGTGATGAGCAGCGCTTCCCCGTGCAGGCGCGGCAGCTTGGCCAGCGCCTGCCACGCGGTGAGGCCGGGACAGGGCAGGGCGGCGGCGGCCTCGTCACTCAGGGCATCGGGCACCGGCAGCAGGGCGCGGGCGGGTACCCGGGTGTGGCGGGCAAAGCTGCCGTGGTGGCGCAGGTCGGTGTGATAGGCGACCCGGGTGCCGAGACGCAGATGGCTGACGTTGGCGCCGAGGGCCACGATAGTGCCCATGCCATCGACGCCGGGCACCTGACCCTCCTGCCAGTTGGAGTGGCCATATTCGATCAGCTTCCAGTCCACCGGATTGAAGGCGATGACCCGGTTTGCCACCAGCACCTCGTCAGGGGCGAGCGGTGCCAAGGGCAGATCGGCGAGGGTAAGCTGGGTCGGTTCACCGGGGGCATGCCAGCACCAGGCTTGGGTGTGATTCATGATGACTCCTTGTGAAAGCGAGGGGAGAGAACAACGAGGTCATTGCAACAGCAATACAGAGAAACTGCCACAGCTGCGAATGGGCAACAATACGGCAGGCCCCAACCTGTGGGGCCTGCGTTACGTGGCCGGTTGGCCATCGACAATCAGCGGCTGGCTGCTGCGTCATCGGCCTGATAGGTGGGGTAATCGGTCAACCCCTTCTCGCCGCCGCCAAACAGGGTGGCCGGATCGTGGGGGGCCAGCGGATAGCCGTGGCGCAGCCGGTTCGGCAGATCCGGGTTGGCGACGAAGGGGCGGCCAAAGCCAATCATGTCGGCCCAGCCCGCTTCTAGGGCGGCGCGTGCCCGCTTGCCATCATATTTACCGGCGTAGATCAGGGTGTTGGGGAAGGCATCGCGCAGACCCTGCTTGAAGTTCTCCGGCATCAGGGGGGCATCGTCCCAGTCCGCCTCGGCGATGTGCAGGTAGACCACGTTGAGCTGGCCCAGCAGGCGGGCGGCCGCCAGATAGGTCTCCTGCGGATTGGCATCGACTGTGCCGTTGAGGGTGGTGAGCGGCGCAAGACGCACCCCAACCCGATCTGCGCCGATTTCGCTACTGACCGCCTCGGTCACTTCTTTGAGAAAGCGCAGCCGGTTTTCCAGCGAACCGCCGTAACCGTCGGTGCGGGCGTTGGATTCGGAGTCGAGGAACTGGTTGATGAGATAACCGTTGGCGGCGTGCAGCTCGATACCGTCAAAACCGGCGCTGATGGCGTTGCGAGCTGCCTGACGGAACTGGCCCACCACCGCATGGATATCGGTCTGAGTCATGGCGCGCGGGGTGACTGTCTCGACAAAGCCTGGCGCATCGCTGCCGTTATCAACGAACACCTTGACGCCCACTGCGGGCAGGGCTGAAGCGGAGATGGGCTGGGCGCCGCCGATGTTATCCGGATGGGTGACGCGGCCCACGTGCCAGAGCTGGGCGAAGATAGTGCCCCCCTTGGCGTGCACGGCATCGGTCACCCCTTTCCAGCCAGCGATCTGCTCGGCGCTGTAGATCCCCGGCGTCCAGGCGTAGCCCTTGCCCATGGGGTCGATTTGGGTGCCTTCGCTGATGATCAGGCCCGCCTCGGCGCGCTGGGCGTAGTAGCTCGCCATCATGGCGTTGGCCACATCACCCGGCTGACTGGCACGGGAGCGGGTCATGGGGGGCATGACGATGCGGTTGGCAAGGTGCAGCTGGCCGAGGCGCAGCGGGCAGAACAGGTGATCGTGGCTCATCTTGAGTTCCTCATGGTGGAAGTGAGGCCACTTTATGCCGCCATCTTGTTGTGAAAAAGAGGGGTAATTGCACAAGAGAATTGCACTTGATGCAGCAATCAGCGCAAACCGTCGGGAAAGAGGCGTTGAGGCATAAAGTTGAAGCATAAAAAAGAGGGCCGTCTGGCCCTCTTCTGTATTCTGCTGGTGGCAGGCTCAAGCCGTGGCGGGCATCACTTTCACCCGCTCGATGCGCCGCTCGCTCACCTCGATCACCTCGAAGTTGAGCTGCTGCAGTTGCAACTGCTGGCCCGGGGTGGGCAGAGTGCCGAAGTGGGAGAGCAGCATGCCCGCCAGGGTTACGTATTCATCGCTCTCGCTCACCAGCCCCTCGTGCTCCAGCACCTGCTCCACATGATGGATGTTGGTGCTGCCGTTGATCAGCCACCCTTCGCCATCGCGCACGATATCCGGGGTTTCGTCCTCGTCCGGCAGCTCGCCGACGATGGCCTCCAGCAGGTCGTGGGTGGTGACCAGCCCCTGGATCACGCCAAACTCGTCGGAGACCAGAATAAGGCTCCCCTTGGCTTTGCGCAGCTCCGCCAGCAGGCGGATCACGTTGATGGTCTGCGGCACGATAATGGGATCGTTCTGCTTGGCCAGTTCGCTCAAGGATTGCCCTTCGTTCAAGGCAAACAGCAGATCGCGCGCCTTGACCACTCCGATCACCTCGTCCAGATCCCCGTCACAGATAGGGAACAGGCTGTGGGGCTCGCGCTGCAGCAGGGCGCGGATCTCGTCGCTGGAGTCGTTGATATCGATCCAGGCCATCTCCGAGCGCGGGGTCATGATGGTGCGAATGGAGCGCTCGGCCAGCGACAGCACGCCGGTCACCATATAGCGCTCCTCCTCGCCAAAGCTCACCGGCGCTACGGCAGGGGCATCCAGATCGTCATCCGGCTGATCCTGATAGGCCTTGCTGCCCATCAGCTTGAAGATGGCGGCAGTGGTGCGCTCGCGCAGCGGCTGTTTGGATTCGTGACGCATGGCGCTGCGCTGGGCCAGCTGGTTGAAAAACTCGATCAGCACCGAGAAGCCGATGGCCGCGTAGAGATAGCCCTTCGGAATATGGAAGCCAAATCCTTCCGCCACCAGGCTGAAGCCGATCATCAGCAGGAAGCTCAGGCAGAGCACCACCACGGTTGGATGAGCGTTGACGAAGCGGGTCAGCGGTTTGGAGGCGAGTACCATCACCACCATGGCGATGGTCACGGCGGCCATCATTACGCCAAGGTGCTCCACCATGCCGACGGCGGTGATGATGGAGTCGAGCGAGAAGACCGCATCGAGCGCCAGAATTTGGGCGATCACCACGCCGAAGCTGGCGTAGGCGCCGACCGGGCCATCATCCTGGGGCTTGGCTTCCAGCCGCTCATGCAGCTCGGAGGTGGCCTTGAACAGCAGGAACAGGCCGCCCCCCATCAGGATCAGGTCCCGACCGGAGAAGGGGTGATCCCACAGGTGCAAAATCGGGGTGGTCAGGGTGACCAGCCATGACATGACGCTCAAGAGCCCAAGTCGCATCAGCAGGGCCAGCGACAGGCCGATGACGCGTGCCTTGTCCCGTTGGGCGGGGGGCAGTTTTTTCACCAGAATGGCGATAAAGACCAGGTTGTCGATCCCCAGCACGATTTCCAGAATGATCAGGGTAAACAGACCAATCCAGATATGGGGATCCAGCAGCAATTCCATTGTATGACCTCAATAAAAACAGACAGAGCAGAGAGTGATCACGGCGCACGATGGCCGCAGTAACAGCAAGGCAAAGGTGTTATTCAGAGGCGCTGATTAAGCAGAAAAAGATAGGCTTTGATAGAGAGAGACGAAGGGCAACTTCGGGGATTGTCCATGATGGGCAATAAAACCTCGGGTGAAAAATGAGCCCTGATGATAGCGGCTGGCGCCAATTTGGCAAGAGCAGTGTCAGTGGGGCGTGATGGGGTTGTGATGCGACAGGGGGAGGCGGCCGTGCCACGCTCCCCCGTGCGGTCGTTACAACCAGCGCTTTTCGCGGGTGAAACAGACCGACAGCCAGGCATCCCCCAGGGTGTCGCCAAGGCGAGACCAGAGCTCCTGACGCAGGGCATCCTGACGTTCGACGGGCCACTCCTGACCCGGCGCCACCAGAATGTTCAATTCCAGATCGAAGCGGCGACCGCTTTTGGCCAGATGGCTGTAGCACTCGATGCCGTGGCGCTGGCGCAGCGCCTCGATCTCCTGCTCGACTTGCCGTGGCACATCCCCCTTGGGGGCGATCTTCAACACTTCCCGCAGGTTGCGACCGAGCACCTTGATGGGAATGAGGGTGGCGCAGAGGGCCAGCAGCGAGACCAGCACCGGGTCTATGTAGCGGTTGTATTGGCCGTAGCCGATGGCATCGAGGCCGATGGCGACCACAAAGCCAATCAGCAGAGTGGCGCTGAGCAGGGTATCCACCAGCCATTCCTTGGAGTCGACCCGCACCAGCTCGGAGTCTACCTGCTCGGCGACCTGGGCTTCGATGCGATAGATGATGGCGCAGAAGAAGGTGGAGACGGCGGCATAGATAAGGGCGTGGCCGAGATCGATCTCCCGTCCGCCATCCAGCAGGGTGGTGATGCCGCTATAGAGAGCGCCAAGGCAGAGCAGCAGAATAATGGTGCCATTGATGACGTTGGTGATGGGCTCGAAGTGGGCATAGCCGTATTGGAAGCGCGCATCGGAAGGGCGGGTAACGAGATAGGCGGTAACAAGACCGAGGCCCGTCATGCCCATGCTGAACAGGGTGAAGATACCATCGAGCATGATGGCGTTGGAACCGACGAAGAGGCCGTAGCCGATGCCGAAGATGGCAAAGGTGATACAACCGAACAGCGACAGGGTAAGCGCCTGTTTTTCGGTGGTGACCAGCGTACTGATAACATGGCTGTGGTGAGCCATAAAAGTCCTCCTTTCAAATGGTGAATATTGCCAAGCGCAAGCGGTTTTCTAGCTGATATACTGCCCGCTCACATGTGAGCGGACTGGCCTGACTGCCATTGACAGGCGGCTGGCCAGTCGTTGTCGCCGGCGTGCCGGCATCAAGCAAAGGATGGGAACAAGGATTCATGATCCCGAGACTCGATTACCAGGACAGTTTGTCACCCGCAACCCTGCAGTTTCTTGAGTTGCTAGAGCGCAGCGCATTTCGTGGTGATATCGAAAAGTCTTATGCAAGCCGGTTGGCGATGGCGACGGATAACAGCGTCTATCAGGTAGTACCTCAGGCGGTTCTCTATCCGCGCAGTGCGGACGACATAGCAGCAATGCTCAAGCTGGCCGCAGAGCCGGCGTTCGCCTCCTTGAGTTTTTTCCCTCGCGGTGGCGGTACCGGCACCAATGGCCAGTCATTGGGCGGCGGCATTATCGTCGATCTCTCCCGTTATATGAACCAGATCATGGAAATTAATCTGGAGGAGGGGTGGGTGCGTGCCCAGGCCGGGGTGGTGAAAGACCAGCTCAACGCCTATCTCAAGCCCCACGGTTACTTTTTCTCGCCGGATCTCTCCACCTCCAACCGCGCCACCTTAGGGGGCATGATCAACACCGACGCCTCGGGGCAGGGGTCTCTGGTCTACGGCAAAACCTCGGATCACGTACTGGGTCTCAAAGCGGTGCTGGAGAATGGCGATATCATGGCGACCGAGCCGCTGACCGGTGAGCGACTGGCCGACAAGCTGGCGCTGGAGAGTCGCGAAGGGGAGATCTATCGCACCCTCTATCGTATCGGCAAGGAACGCCGCGCCGACATCGAGGCGACCTTCCCCAAGCTCAACCGCTTTTTGACCGGTTACGATCTCAAACACCTCTATCAACCCGATACTGACACGCTGGATGTGAGCCGGGTGTTGTGCGGATCTGAAGGGTCTCTCGGCTTTATCACCGAAGCCAAACTCAACATCACCCCCATCCCACGCTACCGCACCCTGGTCAACGTCAAGTACGACAGTTTCCCCTCCGCCCTGCGCAACGCCCCCTTTATGGTTGAAGCCCAAGCGCTGTCGGTGGAGACGGTGGATTCCCGGGTGCTCGGGTTGGCCCGCGCCGACATCATCTGGCATTCGGTGAAAGAACTTATTCAGGACGTGCCCGGCAAGGATCTGCAGGGACTCAACATTGTCGAGTTTGCCGATACCGACGAGGCAGAACACAAGGCCAAGGTGGCGGAGCTCTGCCGCCGTATCGACGACCTGCTGGCCAAGGGCGAGGCGGGGATCATCGGCTATCAGGTGTGTGACCACCTGCCGAGCATCGAGACCATCTACACCATGCGCAAGAAGTCGGTGGGGCTGCTGGGCAACGCCGAAGGACGCAAGAAGCCGGTGGCCTTCACCGAAGATACCGCCGTGCCGCCCGAGTCACTGGCCGATTTCATCATGGAGTTTCGTGCCCTGCTGGACGCCCACGGCCTCGACTACGGCATGTTTGGCCACGTCGATGCCGGTGTGCTGCACGTGCGCCCGGCGCTGGATTTGTGCGATCCCGAGCAGGAGGTGCTGCTGCGCCGCATCTCCGATCAGGTGGTGGCCCTTACCGCCAAATATGGCGGTCTGATGTGGGGCGAGCATGGCAAGGGCTTTCGCTCCGAATACAGCCCCGCCTTCTTTGGCGAGCTGTGGGAAGAGCTGCAGCGGGTCAAGGGGGCGTTCGACCCGGCCAACCGCATCAACCCGGGCAAGATCTGTATCCCCTACGGTAGCGGCGCCGAGCTGGTGTCGGTGGATGGCCCCAAGCGTGGCAAGTATGACCGCCAGATCCCGCTCGCCGTGCGCACCAGCTACACTCGCGCCATGGATTGCAACGGCAACGGCCTCTGTTTCACCTTCGAGACCGACTCCCCCATGTGTCCCTCGGTCAAGATCAGCCGTGATCGCCGCCACTCCCCCAAGGGGCGGGCGGGTCTGATGCGTGAATGGTTGCGTCAGCTGGCGGAGCAGGGCTTCGACCCGTTGGCGGAAGAGGTGGCGCTGCAATCCGGTGGCGTACGCTTCAAACAGCTGGTGGACAAGGTGCGCAACAGCTGGGCCAAACAGCGCGGCGAGTATGACTTCTCCCACGAGGTGATGGAGGCGATGGCGGGCTGTCTGGCCTGCAAGGCGTGCACCAGCCAGTGCCCGATCAAGGTGGATGTGCCCGATTTTCGCGCCCGCTTTATGCAGCTCTACCACGGCCGCTACCTGCGCGCCCCCAAGGATTACTTCGTCGGCACGGTGGAGAGCTATGCGCCGCTGCTTGCCAAGGCGCCGAAGCTGGTCAACTTCTTCCTCGAAAAAGAGTGGGCCCAGAAGGCGACCGAGAAGAGCATCGGCATGGTCGATGTGCCGCTGCTCTCGGTGCCGACCCTGGCCGAGAGTCTGCACGACAACCGCGCCCGCTATTTTGATCTGCCGGGTCTGGAGCGGATGAGCGCCGAGCAGCGCAAGCAGGTGGTGCTGATCGTGCAGGACCCCTTCACCAGTTATTACGACGCCCCCGTGGTGCGCGACCTGGTGAAACTCGCCAGCAAGCTCGGCTTCCAGCCCTACTTGCTGCCCTTTAAACCCAACGGTAAACCCCAGCATATCAAGGGATTCCTGCGTGCCTTTGCCCGCACTGCTGCCAACAGCGCCCAGTTCCTCAACAAGGTGGCGGCGCTTGGCATTCCCATGGTGGGGGTGGATCCGGCCATGGTGCTTTGCTATCGCGACGAGTATGCCAAGGCGCTGGGGTCGGCCCGCGGTGATTTTCAGGTGTTGTTGCCGCAGGAGTGGCTGCTCTCGCTGCCGGCAGATCAACTGCCTGCCAGCGCCAACAAGGCAAAGAGCGAGGAGGGGAGTGAGCCCTGGTATCTGTTTGCCCACTGCACCGAGAAGACAGCCAAGCCCTCCACTCACGGTGACTGGGGTACCCTGTTTGGCCGCTTCGGCGCCAAACTGCAACCAGTCTCGGTCGGTTGCTGCGGTATGGCGGGCACCTATGGTCACGACGTCAAACAGGTGGAGAACTCCAAGGGCATCTATGGGTTGAGCTGGGCCGACCCGCTCGCCCGTCTACCCAAAGCGCGCTGTCTGGCAACTGGCTATTCGTGCCGCAGTCAGGTCAAGCGGATGGAGGGGGAAAAGCTCAAACATCCATTGCAAGCCCTGCTGGAGCTGCTCTGATGCTGACGTTTCCCAAGCGGTTTCGGGTGCCGAAGGCCTATCGACATCCACGTTTCTTGCTGTTACCCGCCACTCCTGCTCAGGCGGTGGTGGAGTTTGTCGCCATGTTGCGCGAGCGCGAGCAGCTTCATCAGCTGTTTCGCTCGAACGATCTCTGGCCCTCGTCCAACTTCAGCCTGAGCCAGCACGAAGGAGATCTGGAGTGGCAGCAGTCGGAGTTTCTGGCCAAGCGCTCGTTCGCCTATGGCCTCTGGAGTCCGGATCGGGAGCCGCAATTTTGGGGTGGGGTTTATCTCTACCCCTCGGTGTTGCCGGAGGTAGCGGTGGAGCTCTTCTTCTGGAAGGTGGCCGAGGCGCCCATCACGGATGAGGAGCTGGAGATTCAGCTGCGCGAGTGGCTCGCCAGGGTGTGGCAGTGGCCAGACCCCCGCTTGCCGGGGCGAGATGTGCCTTGGGCCGAGTGGCCCGGCGTTACCTACCCCTGGTGACATCCAGCTTAAGGGCATGATTGTGTAACACGCAGCGCCGGGTCGGGGCTGCGTTGTTACCACGTCACCTGGTAACCAACAACTCATATAACAGAACCATGTTGCCGATGGAGGTCGTTTCACCCATATCGGTACGCATTCATCGCTACATAAGGAGTCTGCTCGCAATGAGTCACGATATTGCGCCCATCTGGCGTAAACCCATGAGTCTGGAGGGGCTCAACGCCACCTCCCGCAACACCCTGATGGCCCATCTCGATATCGTCTACACCGCTTTTGGCGCCGATTGGCTGGAAGCGACCATGCCGGTGGATCACCGAACCCACCAGCCTCTTGGCATGTTGCATGGTGGCGCATCCGTGGTGCTGGCGGAGACGCTTGGGTCGCTGGCGGCCAATATGGCGGTAGGGCCAGATAGTTACTGTGTAGGGCTGGAGGTGAATGCCAACCATCTGCGAGCTAAACGGGAAGGGGTGGTGACCGGGCGTTGCACACCGCTCCATCTGGGGGCGACGACCCAGGTGTGGCAGATTGAAATTCGGGACGAACGTGAGCGTTTATTATGCACCAGCAGACTGACCATGGCGGTGCTCAAACACAAGCGGGGCAAGGACTCCAGCGAGGAGTGATCTGCAATAACGCACTATGAGTGCAAAATAAGCAAGCCATACTCGTCAGATCCCTCTATAATTGCCAACGTCTTGAGAGGCTTATCACATTTTTCAAGACAGCAGAACAAAGTGGCGCTATAATCGCCGCCTTTTTGCTATTCCGCGGTGTTAGCCGCCTGCCTTAATCTGGAAGAATCTATGTCTGATACCGAACAACTGCCCCTTTTTAGTGAGCTTGGACTGGCCGCGCCTGTATTGAAAGCGCTGCAGGACGTGGGCTATGAGCGCCCGTCACCGATCCAGGCCGCAGCAATTCCCCACCTGATGGCGGGACACGATCTGCTGGGGCAGGCGCAAACCGGTACAGGGAAGACCGCTGCTTTTGCCTTGCCTCTGTTGTCTCGTCTGGAAGCTGGTAACCGCAACACCCAGATCCTGGTGCTGGCGCCTACCCGCGAACTGGCGCTGCAGGTGGCTGAAGCGTGCCAACGCTACGCCCACCACATGCCTGATTTCCATGTACTGCCCATCTACGGCGGTGCCTCCTACGAAACCCAGACCCGCGCCCTGCGTCGCGGTGCTCAGGTTGTCGTCGGTACTCCGGGCCGTGTGATGGATCTGATCCGTCGCAAGAACCTGGATCTCTCCGGCCTGAAAGCCTTGGTACTGGACGAAGCTGATGAAATGCTGCGTATGGGCTTCATCGACGACGTTGACTGGATCATGGAGCAGTGCCCGAGCACTCGTCAGGTTGCCCTGTTCTCTGCCACCATGCCGGAACAGATCCGTCGTGTGGCCCAGAAGCACCTGAAGCAGCCCAAAGAGATCAAGATCGCCTCCAAGACTGCTACCGCTACCACTATTCGCCAGCGTTACTGGCAGGTAACCGGTCTGCACAAGCTGGACGCCATGACCCGTCTGCTGGAAGTGGAATCCTACGAAGCCCTGCTGGTGTTTGTGCGTACCAAGAACGCTGCCGAAGAGCTGGCAGGCAAGCTGGCCGCCCGTGGTCACGCCTGTGAAGCGCTGCACGGCGACATCCCGCAGAAACTGCGTGAGCGTACCGTCGACAAACTGCGTCAAGGCCAGCTGGATATCCTGATCGCCACCGACGTTGTCGCCCGTGGTCTGGACGTTGAGCGCATTACTCACGTAGTGAACTACGACATTCCGTACGACACCGAATCTTACGTTCACCGTATCGGCCGTACCGGTCGTGCCGGTCGTAAAGGCGAAGCCATCCTGTTCGTGGCTCCCCGCGAGCGTCGTATGCTGCGCGCCATCGAGCACGCAACCCGTCAGGCCATCGAGCCGATGAAGATGCCGAGCACCGAGGACATCAACCAGCATCGTCTGGCCAAGTTCAAGGAGCGCATCCGCGAAACCATGATGGGTGAAGAGCTCGAGATCTACCACAACCTGGTGAACGAGCTGATCGAAGAGGATTCTGCCGATCCGCTGGAGCTGGCTGCCGCACTGGCCAAGCTGGTACAGGGTGACCAACCGCTGCTGCTGGATGACTCCATTCCGGATCCGCTGCTGAACGCTGGTAACGATCGTGGTGGCTTCGAGCGCCGTGACTTCAACGACCGTGGTGGTCGTGACTTCGGTGACCGTGGCGAGCGTCCTGCCCGTCGCATGCCGTCTCTGGAGCCGCGTCCGCTGAAAGACAACCCGGACGTGGAGATGGAGCGCTATCGTGTAGACGTGGGTGCCCATCACGGTGTCAAGCCGGGCCAGATCGTGGGCGCCATCGCCAACGAAGCGAACATCGAGAGCCGCTTCATCGGCAACATTGACATCGCTGATGACTTCTCCACCGTCGATCTGCCGAAAGGCATGACCGCCGATGTGCTGGAAGTGATCAAGAAAGCCCGTGTTTGCCAGCGTCCGCTGCAAATCGCCCGCTACACCGAAGTGCCGGCCGGTGGCAACACCAGCAGCCGTCCGCCCCGTGGTGATCGTCCGTTCCGTGGCGACCGTCCTTTCAACAAGGATCGCCGTCCCCAGGGTGACCGTCCGTTCAACAAGAGCGGGGAGCGCCGTGAAGGTGGCTTCAACAAAGATCGCAAATTCGGTGGCAAGCGTCGCGAAAGCTGATTGCAGATCCCGTTATGAAGAAGGCCGCTCATTGAGCGGCCTTTTTTCTGCCTGCGGTTTACCCTGTGTTCTTACTGAACGCCAGATCGGCATAAGCCGTTACATGGGTGAGCGCATGATGGCCACTATTTGATAACTGGATGTCGGGGAAAGAGAGAATACCTTTTCTACTCGACAGGCGGTTGTGACGTGGTTGGGTGTCATCCGCCGTTCTGCCATAGGTCTGGGCTGGCAGCCGTTTCTTTGTATTGGCAAGCGTTGGGACGTGTGCACTTGGGCGGATAGTTGGATGGGGAGTGACAGCATTGCGCCCGCTGACTCCGGCGGTCGCAAGGGGTGGCGACTAGGTGGCCGCTCAGAGGCTTTGTCTGGCTGGCAGCCATTATTCATATCGAGCGGGGTAATTGGTTGGCATCAATGAAGAAGGCGACCAGATTGTCGCCTTCTTTGTTTATTATGACGTGCAGAGTTCGCAGCCCGAGGGGCTATCAGAGCACCATGGCGGCAATCCAGCCGAAGATCACCAGCGGGATATTGTAGTGAATAAAGGTGGGCACCACGCTGTCCCAGATATGGTCGTGCTGGCCGTCGGCGTTAAGGCCTGAGGTGGGGCCCAGCGTCGAGTCGGAGGCCGGTGAACCCGCATCCCCCAGCGCGCCAGCGGTACCGACCAGTGCGATGATCGCCATCGGTGAGAAGCCGAGCTGCAGACAGAGCGGCACATAGATGGTGGCGATGATGGGCACGGTGGAGAAGGAGGAGCCGATCCCCATGGTGATGAGCAGGCCCACCAGCAGCATCAGGAAGGCGGCGATGCCTTTGTGCTGACCGATGCCGGAGGCGACCACCTGAACCAGAGAGTCGACCCCGTGGGTTGCCTTCATCACGGCGGCAAAACCGGCGGCAGAGATCATGATGAAGCCGATCAGCGACATCATCCGCACCCCCTGAGTGAAGGCATCCTGGCTTTCGCGAAACTTGATAACGCCGCCGCAGGTGAAGATGACAAAACCGGCCAGTGCACCCAGTACGATGCTGTTGGTCATCAGTTGCAGCCCCAGCGCCACGCCAATGGCCAGCAGGGCCACCCAGATGTGGGTGAGGTTGAGCTCGACCGCTTCGGGCTCGGCATCCAGGATCTTGGCCAGATCGTACTGGCGCGGTTTGCGATAGCTAATGAATACCGCAATCAGCAGGCCCAGTACCATACCGGCGACCGGAATGGCCATCGCCAGCGGGATCTGGCTGGTGGTGATGGGCACGCCGTTATCGATCAGGTTCTTGGCCAGAATGTTATTCAGGAAGATGCCACCAAAGCCGACCGGCAGCACCATATAGGTGGCTGTCAGGCCAAAGGTGATGACACAGGCCACCTGACGACGGTCGATCTGCATCTGTGCCATCACATGCAGCAGCGGCGGGATCAGGATGGGAATAAAGGCGATGTGAACCGGGATCAGGTTTTGGGAGGAGATTGCCACGGCCAGCACGGAAGAGAGCAGCAGGGTCTTGACCCACATGATGCGGGTCGAGCTGGCATCCTTGCCCAACTGGCTGATCACCTTGCGGGCCAGCAGGTCGGTGATCCCGGAGCGGGAGATGGCAACCGCAAAGGCGCCCAGCATGGCGTAGGAGAGAGCAATCTCGGCGCCACCGCCCAGGCCACCGCTGAAGGTGGTGAGGGTATCGGTCAACGACAGCCCACCGACCAGGCCGCCAGCAATGGCCCCCAGCGCCAGCGAGACCACCACATTGATCCGCAGCAGACTGAGCACCAGCATCAGCCCGACTGCGATAACAACTGGATTCATTTGATTTCCTTATAGTTTGTTATTGCTGTCTGTCATGTGAAGGGGAGTTAGTTTGCGAAAAATGTGACAAATGTCGAGAAAAAAATCAGTCAAACCCTGCATATCGCAGCAGCATGTGGCACAAGGTTGCTCAGCATGAGGGTTTGTGACCTGTTTGTCTCCGTGCATCCCGTGCGCAGCGGTGGATAGTGACGTTGATGGCGATTTCCGGTGCGCCGTGCAATCAATCATTTCCCCAAAAAGCGAAGGCTGCCAGTGGCAGCCTTCATCCGTTTATTCTTGCCCCTCATCATCGGCAGGAGCATCGGTTGTGTCATCATCCGGATGCGCTGGCGGCCAACCCCCCATGCTCTTCCAGCGGTTAACGATATGACAGAAGAGCTCTGTGGTGCGTTCGGTGTCATAGAGGGCAGAGTGCGCCTCTTTATTGTCAAACGGGATGCGGGCGCTCTGGCACGCTTTGGCCAGCACGGTCTGACCCAGCGCCAATCCGGAGAGAGCTGCGGTGTCGAAGGTGGCAAACGGGTGGAACGGATTGCGCTTGAGGCCAGCGCGCTCGGCGGCAGCCATCACGAAGCCGTGATCAAAGGTGGCGTTGTGGGCCACTATGATGGCGCGGCCGCAATCCTGCTCCTTCATCCCCTTGCGGATCCCCTTGAAGATCTCGGTCAGCGCCTCTTTTTCCGAGACTGCGCCACGCAACGGGTTGTAGGGGTCGATGCCGGTGAACTCCAGCGCAGCCTTTTCCAGGTTGGCCCCTTCGAAAGGCTCGACATGAAAGTGGAATACCTGATCGGGAACGAGCCAGCCCTGCTCATCCATTTTCAGGGTGTAAGCCGCGATTTCGAGCAGGGCATCGGTCTTGGCGTTGAACCCGGCAGTTTCAACATCGATGACGACGGGGTAAAAACCACGGAAACGGCCCTTGAGGGTATGAACTGCGTCGGTCATGGGATCTCGGTCGGGATAAAATGAGGCGGCATTATGGCAAAAAAGCACAGGCTTGTCCCCCCATCCCACGCAGTCGGCTGCGGCAAGGTGGCGCTCGATTTAATATCTGTGCAGCCACCAGCGGGCGGCAATCAGCGCCGTGAGCGTGCCCAACAAGGCGCTGGCCAGCACATCCACCGGCCAGTGCATCCCCATTACCATGCGCGACAGACCAACTCCCAGTGCCCACAGTGGCAGCAGCCAGACGCCTGTGGGGGCGCGGGCCAGCCAGATAAGGCCAAAGAACTGGGCCAGGCTGATGGCGGCGATGCTGTGGCCAGAGGGGAAGGCGTAGTTCACCTCGGCCTGCCAGTGGTGGCCGAGCCACTCTGGCAGGGCCAGCAGCTGGCTGGCGGCGTGAACCTGTTCGCTGCGCACATCGACGCTACTGGCGTAGAAGTGCTTGATGGCCGGGATCAGCGCCTGACTCTCCAGCCAGAGCAGATAGGGTCTGGGCTCTTCGGTCAGGTGCTTGATCAGGCTCTTGAGCACCCAGTCGCTGGCGAGCAGGGCTGCCAGCGCACACCCCAGCGCAATGAAGGGGGTCAGCTCCAGTTTGAGTTTGTAGCGAGTCAGCATCAGCAAGAGGGCGCCACTGACCCCGATCCCGGGAAGGTCGACCATGCGGGTGAGGGCGTATGACCACCATAACCAGCCTGATTGCAGGGAGCCGGTCAGAAAAGGCTGCCAGGGCAGGGTGGCGAGCAGCAGCAGAGGCAGGATCAACAGGGCAGTGAATCCAAGCACCTGACTGCGGGTGAGTGAGGCGGTTGACGTTGGGAGCGACGAAGCGTGTGGCGGCATGGTGGGTATGGGCGATCGCGAAAAAAGAGGGGCATTGTGCCACCGTGATATGCCCGGACAAAGCTGAGCAGCACGTTTGTTACCTCTGCTTACACATTTGTGGCCACATCCTCTGTTTGAGCGGGCGTATGGAGCGGCTGCCGCACAATGTGGTCCCGTTTCGCGCCGGATTGCATCACAGGCTGAAATCTCGGGCGGCTTTGCGCTAGAATGGCGCCCCCGTGGCGGTTGTGACCAAAGAGAGCCCGATGAAGATAGTCGTTGATGAGAATATGCCCCATGCCGTGGAGCTGTTTGCCGAATTTGGCGAGGTGATCCCCTTGCCCGGGCGGCAGATGCAGGCCCGCGATCTGCTGGATGCCGATGTGCTGCTGGTGCGTTCGGTCACCCGCGTCAACGGCGATTTGCTGGCGACCAGCCCCAAACTCGGGTTTGTCGGCACCGCCACCATAGGCACCGACCATGTGGACAAGGCGCTGCTGGCAAGCCGCAATATTCCCTTCTTCAGCGCCCCCGGTTGCAACAAGTATTCGGTGGGGGATTATGTGCTCTCAGCCCTGCTGGTGCTGGCGGAGCGTTACGAACTCGACCTCTCGGCCATGACTTTGGCGGTGATTGGCGCGGGCAATACCGGCGAGTGTGTGGCGGCCAAGGCCCAAGCGCTCGGCATGCGGGTACTGCGCTGCGATCCACCCAAGGCGCGTAATACCCCCGATGCGGGCTTTGTCGATTATCAGACCGCTCTTGGTGCCGATATCGTCAGTTTCCACGTGCCCATTACCCGTGAAGGGCCGGATGCGACCTACCATCTGCTCGATGCCGAGAAGATTGCCGCGCGTCCTGCCGGGCAGATCCTGATCAACGCATCCCGTGGCGAGGTGTGGGATAACCGGGCCCTGCTGGCACGCCAGCTGAGCGATAAGCCGTTGCGACTGGTGATGGATGTGTGGGAGAACGAGCCCGAGCCACTGGCTGCGCTGGTGCCCCATACCGAGATTGCCACCCCCCATATCGCCGGTTACAGCCTGGAGGGGAAGGCGCGCGGCACCTGGATGCTTTATCAGGCGCTCTGCCAGCAGCTGGGACGCCAGCCTCGTCAGGATTTGAGTCAGCTGTTGCCTGCCCCCGATGTGCAGGCGGTGGTGCCGGGCCGCGCATTGGATCAGGCGTTGATCAAGCAGCTGGTGCATCTGGTTTATGACGTGCGCCGCGATGATGCCCGTTTCCGGGCCCGACTCGGCTTGCCCGGCAGCTTTGACGAGCAGCGCAAACACTACCCCGAGCGCCGTGAACTATCCTCCCTGCAGGTTGAGGGGGCGTTTGCCGACCAAGCGCTGGGCGAGCTGGGATTTGCGCTGTCACGCCCCTGAATCGGGGACTAGGCGTTGGAAGATAACTGGAAGAGGTGAGCCGTACTGGCTACCTCGCCCCCATTTTTTACTGAGCTGGCGCAGATACTACTGCGCCGGCTCAGCCATATCAGGCTGCGTCATCTCGCCGTGCGGGAGCCAGCCGACCATGGCGCCACCCGGCGCCATTGCAGCATTATCAGAGGAGAAAAGAATGAGCCAGCAGTTTAACGTAGCGGTATTGGGTGCCAGCGGTGCCGTGGGTCAGGCGATGATCGAGATCCTGGAAGAGCGCGAATTTCCGGTAGCGACCCTCTATCCGCTGGCTTCCAGCCGCAGCGCCGGTGATACCGTGCGCTTTGGCGGCAAGAACCTCGAGATCCTCGATGTGGAGGAGTTTGACTGGAGCCAGGTGCAGATCGCACTCTTCTCCGCCGGTGCCGAGGTCTCTGCCAAGTGGGCGCCGATTGCTGCCGAACACGGTTGTATCGTCATCGACAACACCTCCTGCTTCCGTTACGACGAAGATATCCCGCTGGTGATCCCGGAAGTGAACCCGGATGCGCTGGCCGATTTTCGCAATCGCAACATCATCGCCAACCCCAACTGCTCCACTATCCAGATGCTGGTGGCTTTGAAGCCGCTGCACGACGAAGTGGGCATTGCCCGCATCAACGTGGCCACCTATCAATCCGTATCAGGCTCCGGCAAAGAGGGGGTCAGCGAGCTGGCAGGTCAGACAGCTCATCTGCTCAACGGTCGTCCGGTGGAACCGACCCTCTATCCACAACAGATCGCCTTTAACCTGATCCCGCAGATCGACAGCTTCACCGACAACGGCTACACCCGTGAAGAGATGAAGATGGTATGGGAAACCCAGAAGATCCTCGGCGATGCCAGCATTGCCGTGAACCCCACCTGCGTGCGGGTGCCGGTCTTCTACGGCCACGCCGAGGCGGTACACGTCGAACTGCACCAGCCGCTCGATGCCGAACAGGTCAAGGATCTGCTCCGCAATGCGCCGGGTGTGACCCTGTTTGATGACGAAGGGGACTATCCGACCCCGGTGCGTGACGCAACCGGCAAGGATGAGGTGCTGGTGGGTCGGGTGCGCCAGGATATTTCTCATCCAAGTGGTATCAATATGTGGATCGTGGCCGATAACGTTCGTAAGGGCGCGGCAACCAACAGTGTACAGATTGCCGAGCTGCTGGTTCGCGACTATCTGTAAGGCTGGTCAGATGCCACAGATGCGCAGCAGGGAGTGCTGCGCATCCGGCCTGTGATCAAACCGGGGTGTGACCCATGCCGCACTCCGTCACTTCAAGATTCTGTTGCGATATCAACTGATTAAGTTTTTTCCTACACTCAGGGTCAAGTTGGGTGCTAAATGTGTCGGACTGCTGGCTTGCCAGGCGAGCCTGATTTATATTGAACCGACTGTTTTGGGGTAACTATCCAGATTTTTCAATGTGATAGGGCCGTCATACGAAGGAACGAATATGGGACATTCCCGCATAACATTGGCAACGCTACTCGCATTGGGTCTGCTGGGCACCGTCCAGGCTGAAGACTCGGCGCGGGAGCCTTTTTTTGTCGAGCTAAAAGGCCCTGACGAACCAGCACCTCCCGCCGTCAATTCCCAGCCGCTGGCGCAGCCGGTCGCCAGACCCGCCGCACAACCGGTGCGTACAACCGCCCAGCCGGTGGTGCGTCAGGTCACTGCCAATGCCGGTAGCTATGGCCCTGTTCGTCCGACCGATACCCTATGGAGCCTGGCGAGCAAATATCGCCCCTCCAATCGGGTCAGCGTCTACCAGACCATGGTGGCGATTTACGAGAAAAACCCCCGCAGTTTTGCCGATGGCAATATCAACCACATTCTGGTGGGATCCCGCATTCTGCTGCCGACCGTGGCCGAGGCGAGCGTCATCACTGATGCTCAGGCCCGTGCCAAGTTCCGCAGCGACAACGCCAGCTGGAAGGGGTTAAGCCCCAAATATCTGGCTGACAAGCAGGCCCATACCGCCAAGCCGGCTGCCGCCAAACCCGCGAAGGTTGAAGCCGCCAAGATCGAGCCGGTGAAGGCTGCGCCTGCGCCGCTGCCAGTGGCGAAAGCCGCCCCCATTCCCGCCCCGGTGGTGGCACCGCAACCGGCTGCTGAAACCAAAGAAGTGGCCAAGCTGAGCGAGCCTGCGCCGAAAGAGGCGGTAGCACCTGCTCCTAGCGCTGCAGAAGGCACCACCCCGGCGCCTCTGCCTTCCGATCTGGATAAACCGGTGGGCAAACCGGCTACCGAGATGGCGCTGGCACTGGAAGATGCCAATGCCCAGCTCGGCCAGGTGACCGAGATGAACCACAGGCTCAAGCTGCGTCTGCAATCCCTGACCGAAGAGGTGGAGACCCTCAAGGCCCAGCTGCAGGATCAGACCGCGCTGCAAAAAGAGATTGCCGAGCTCAAGGCGCAACCGGTCCCGCCGGTGGCAGCCGAGCCTGAGCCTGAGAAAAACTGGTTGATGGATCTGCTCTCCTCACCGCTCAACCTCGCCATGATCATTCTGCTGCCGGTGCTGCTGGTATTGGCGCTGGTGACCCTGTGGCTGCGTGCCCGTGCCCGCCGAGAGTTGGAAGAGCAGGAGAAGAGCCTCTCCGAATCTACTGCCATGATGATGGATCAGGAGCAGAGCGAGTTTGATGATCTGCTGAGCGTCGATGTGACCGACAACGAGCCGGTGCGCCCGGTGCCGGATCTCAACACCCCGGATGGCTTTATGCCGATGGAGCCTGACGAGCCGGCCGCCAAGCCGGATGTCGATCTGGTGTTCAGCGACGAGGGCGAGATGGAGCTGCAGGGCTTCGAGCCCGAGCGGATGGCGGCCCAGCCAGCCAGTCGTGACCCGGATCTGGTGCCGGATCTCGATCTCTCGCTGGATGAGCCCATCGCGCTGGCCAACGAGCCCGCCATGGATCTGGCCAGCGAGTTCAACCCCAAGCCCAAGGCCGCTGACGAGATCATGAGCGAAGAGGAGCTGCAGGCAGCCCTGTTTGCCGAGCTGGATGCGGATCTCTCAGCCGACCTCGAGCCCGATTTGAGCTCCATCGACGAAGTCGGCTCCGCTGACGACGATCTGGCGAGCTTCGATCTCGGCGATTTCGACAATGCCCTCGACGAGCCTGCTGCTGGCAAAGATGATAACGCCATTGATCTCAGTGCCGCAGAGGACGCCGACGAGAGTGCGGATGCCATGCTGGCCGAGCTCGGTCTTGAGCCTGTCAAGGCGAAGGAAGCCGAGCTGGATCTGGAGTGGGACCCCAACGAGCTGGCGCTCTCCGATTTTGAAGACGCGTTCGCCGAGGTGGAGTCTCATCCGGCCGATGTGCAGCCCCGTGAGCAAGCGCAGGAGAGCGGCTACGTCGAGATCGACAAGCTGCTGGCCGAAGCGGATGCCACCGCGCCGGAGCAGGAGCCGTATCAGGGCTTCTCGCTGGATGTGGGGCTCGATGGCTTCCCCGAGGTGCTGCCGGAATCCACCGGATTTGATGTGGATGCCGACGACGGCGGTGTGGGTGCCAAGCTGGATCTGGCCCGTGCCTACCTCGAGATTGACGACAAGGATAGCGCCCGCGAGCTGCTGCAAGAGGCAGCGGAACAGGGTAGCGATCACCAGCGCGCCGAAGCCGAGAAGTTGCTCAAGCGGTTGGGCTAAAGCATCTCCCATCACGGGATCAGCAAAACGGGGGCAGCCAGCAGGCTGCCCTCTTCTTTTGGCGATTTGCGATGGGGGGTCATGGCCGCGCAGGCTGACCATCCAGGCCAATTGCGGCGTGTGGTGGGACTTTTCGGGCTGAGCGCGTATAATCCGCCCCATTTCTTTCACTGCGTTTTCACAACAAGACAAGTTTATCCATGCGAATTGCCCTAGGTATTGAATATGACGGCAGCCGGTATTTCGGCTGGCAGCGTCAGCGTGAAGTGATCAGCGTGCAGGCTGAACTGGAGACGGCGCTGAGCCGGATTGCCAACCACCCTGTCTCCATCCAGTGTGCCGGACGCACCGATGCCGGTGTCCATGCGACCGGTCAGGTGATCCACTTCGATACCGAGGCGAACCGTGCCGAAGGGGCCTGGACCCTGGGGCTCAATTCCAACCTGCCGCCGGATATCGCCGTGCGCTGGGTCAAGCAGGTGGACGAGAGCTTCCACGCCCGCTTCAGCGCCACCGCCCGTCGCTACCGCTATGTCATCTACAACCACAACTACCGGCCGGCGATCCTCGGCAGTGGCGTCAGCCACTACCACGAGACCATCGATGCGGAGTTGATGCACCAGGCGGGCCAGAGCCTGCTGGGGGAGCACGACTTCAGCACCTTCCGTGCCGTCGCCTGCCAATCCAACACCCCGTGGCGCAATGTGACCCATCTGTGTGTCAGCCGCTCCGGCCCCTACATCGTGCTCGACATCAAGGCCAACGCCTTCCTGCACCATATGGTGCGCAACATCACAGGCTCCCTGCTGCTGGTGGGGCAGGGGCTCAAACCGGTGGAGTGGATTGCCGAGGTGCTGGCTGCCAAGGATCGCAATCTGGCCGGGCCGACCGCCAAGGCCGGTGGCCTCTATCTGGTCGATGTGGATTACCCGGCCGAGTTTGCTCTGCCGCAGTTGCCGCTCGGCCCGCTGTGGCTGCCGGACTCGGCACCGGGTACGACCAGTTTTTAGTAACTGCGCCCGAAAAATTGTGGTTTAATGACCCGTCATTTGTTGCCATCGAGCTATTAAGTCATTGAACAATCTAGGCTCGATGCGTTTTGTCAGGCACAAAAGCATTAAGGAATTCCATGAGCTGGCTTGAGAAGATTCTTCCCAAGAGCAAGATCACTGCGCCCCGTCGTCACAACATTCCGGAAGGGGTGTGGACCAAGTGCAGTGCTTGTGAACAGGTGCTCTACCGGGCAGAGTTGGAGCGCAACCTCGAAGTGTGCCCCAAGTGTGATCATCATATGCGCATCAGCGCCCGCGCCCGTCTCGAGAGCTTCCTCGATGAGCAGGGTCGTACCGAGATCGGTGCCGAGCTGGAGCCGCAGGATGTACTGAAATTCAAGGATTCCAAGCGCTACAAGGATCGTTTGTCTGCCGCTCAGAAAGAGACGGCGGAGAAAGATGCGCTGGTGGTGATGAAAGGGACCCTCAAAGGGGTACCGGTTGTTGCCTGTTCGTTCGAATTCTCCTTCATGGGTGGCTCCATGGCCTCCGTAGTCGGCGCCCGCTTCGTGCGCGCCGTCGAGGAGTGCATCAAGGAAGGCCGCGGTCTGGTCTGCTTCTCCGCCTCTGGTGGTGCTCGCATGCAGGAAGCGCTGTTCTCCCTGATGCAGATGGCCAAGACCAGTGCAGCTCTGGATCGTCTGTCCAAGGCGGGCCTGCCCTATATCTCCGTGCTGACCGACCCCACCATGGGTGGCGTCTCTGCCAGTCTGGCGATGCTGGGTGACATCAACGTGGGCGAGCCCAAGGCGCTGATCGGCTTTGCCGGCCCGCGCGTTATCGAGCAGACCGTGCGCGAGAAACTGCCGGAAGGCTTCCAGCGCTCCGAGTTCCTGCTGGAAAAGGGTGCCATCGATATCATCATCGATCGCCGCGAGATGCGTAACCGTCTGGCCAGCCTGCTCGCCAAAATGCTGAATACTCACGTCATCGAAGAGTGAAGATGAGTTCAAACATGCAACAATCCCAAAGCCGGTCGCTTGTCGACTGGCTTTCTTATTTGGAGCAGATCCATCCGGTTAATATCGACATGGGGCTGGATCGGGTCGGTGCCGTTGCCCGGCGTATGGGGCTTACCCAGCTGCCGTTCAAGGTGATCACGGTGGCGGGTACCAACGGCAAGGGCTCCAGCTGTGCCATGGCGGCCAGCATTCTGATGGCCGAAGGCTACAAGGTCGGCGTCTACTCCTCGCCCCATCTGCTGCGCTTTACCGAGCGGGTGCGGGTCAACGGGCAAGAGCTGCCCGACAGCGATCACTGCGCCGCCTTTGCTGAGGTGGAAGCGGCCCGCGGCGAGATTGCCCTTACCTTCTTCGAGTTCGCCACCCTGGCCGGTTTGTGGCTCTTCTGCCGCGCCGCCCCCGATGTGCTGCTGCTGGAAGTGGGGCTGGGTGGCCGGCTCGACGCCACCAACGTGGTGGAGTCCGATGTGGCGATGATCACCTCCATTGCCCTCGATCACTGCGACTGGCTGGGTGATACCCGCGAAGCGGTGGCGGTGGAGAAGGCCGGGGTCTATCGCGCCGGTAAACCCGCCATCAGTGGCGAGCCCAATCCGCCTGCGACTATCGCGAGTGAAGCACAGCGTCTTGGCGCCAACCTGCGTCAGGTTGGTATCGATTTTCGTGGCGATGAGCACGAGAGCGGTTGGGATTATCACGGCCTCAACCAGTGGCGGGATCTGCCAAAACCGGCGCTGCCGCTGATGAACGCGGTGACCGTACTGGCGGCGCTGGAGTCCCTCGGCTTGCCGCTGCCGGAGTCCGCCATTCGTGACGGGCTTGCCAATGCCCGGCTGGCTGGCCGGATGCAGCAGCTGCAAAGTGCGCCGCTGGTGATCGTCGATGTGGCCCACAACCCCCATTCGGCAGCCTATCTGGCAGCGCAATTGCGCAAGATGCCCTGCTCGGGTGTGCGCCGCGCCGTGGTCGGCATGCTCAAAGACAAGGACATGGCGGGATCCCTTGCCGAACTCGATGGTCTGATCGGCGAGTGGTATCTGGCCAGCCTCACCGGCCCGCGCGCCGCCACCGCTGTGCAACTGGCTGCGGCGTTGGGGGAGGGTAAGGGGCCTGCCAGAGAGTTTGATGATGTCAGCGCCGCTTATCAGACAGCGTTGGCCGCATCGAGTCCGGACGATATGGTCATTGTGTTTGGTTCGTTTTACACTGTCGCCGACATTCTGGCGGGTGTCGCCGTCTAGGCCACACCCCGGCTCCCCGGCCTTCGGGCGGGGAGCCAAATCGCATATTGAGTTACGTAAAGGTAGGATTCAACTTGGCCTCGAAGTTTCAAAACCGTCTGGTGGGCACCGTCATCCTGGTGGCCCTGGTTGTTATTTTCCTGCCGGACTTGCTGGATGGTCACAAGCTGGCACAAAAGGAGGAGGCCTTTGCCAAGATCCCGCTGCGCCCCGAGCTGGAGCCTGCCAAGCCTGCGCTGCAGGTCTCGGCAGCCAGCAGCCTGCCCGCCGATCATCTGGCCAGCCAGCAACAGGCCTCTGCGGCCCAGCAGTGGCAAGTGGAAGAGGTGGCTGACCCCATGACCCTCGCCGTTCAGGGCAACGGTGCGCAGCCGGCGACAACCCCTGCCGCACCGGCGCCGGTCCAGCCGCAACAGAATGCCCAACCCAAGCCACAGCCCAAGCCGGAAGTGGTGGCCAAAAAACCGGTCGAACCGCCCAAGCCAGCACCCAAGCCGACGCCAGCCAAACCGGTTGAAGTGGCCAAGGCGCCCGCACCGACCAAGCCGCAGGCGGGTCAGATCAAGTCCCTCGACGATCTGATTGAAAGCAAGATGACCCAGCCGACCACCCCCGCGCCTGCTGCGACACCGGCACAGGGTAGCTGGATCCTTCAGCTTGGCGCCTTCAAGAACGTCGACAGCGTCAACGCGCTGGTGAGCAAGCTGCGGGCGGCGGGCTACTCTGCCCACACCTCGCCGCGCACACCGGTGCAGGGTCAGCTCAACCGGGTCTTTATCGGACCGGATGTCTCCAAGGCCAAACTGCAGGGCATGCAGGGGCGGATCTCCCAGATGACCGGCCTCAGTGGCTCGGTGGTCTCTTACAATCCGTGACGGCTTGCCGTTGGCAATGGCCCTTTGAAACAAACACCGCGCCCCGTGCGCGGTGTTTTTTTATCTGGCCGTCGTGATTTTTAAGGACGGCGTCGTACAGGTCACCCCCCGGTTGGGATTTTCGGGCAGTTGGGGTAGTCTGAGCCCTTCTGCTACTCACAGGAGTTCAAGATGATCCTCTCGACGACCCCCACGCTGGAAGGCAAAACCATTCGTGAATACCGCGGCATCGTAGTTGGCGAAGCTATTCTCGGCGCCAATATTTTCAAGGATCTCTTTGCCGGGATCCGTGACATCATCGGCGGTCGCTCTGGCGCCTATGAAAAAGAGCTGGCCCGTGCCCGCGAGATCGCCTTCGATGAGCTGAAAGAGCGTGCCGCCGCCCTTGGCGCCAATGCGGTGGTCGGAATCGATATCGATTACGAAGTGGTGGGGCAAAACGGCAGCATGCTGATGGTCAGCATCAGTGGCACCGCCGTGGTGGTCTGATCGGGCACCCGCCTCTGCATGGGCAATGAGCCGATAACCGGGTTATCGGCTTTTTTATTGCCTGTCTGATACGTGGCGGCTGGCAGGGTTGTCATTCAACTCATTGATTTTAAATATTTATATTTATTAATAATTCCACTGACCGGTTTTATTTTTTTTAACTGGGTAGCCCGAGAGGGCCAAGCTAGAGTGCCGCCATCAGGAACGACACCGCTCACGGACGAGTTTCTCTTCTCTTGAAGGCGTATCAAAATGAATCAAACACCTGCTCTGCTGACCCTTGTCATGTTGGCCATGACCGCCCATGCCGGCAGTGCCCTCGCGGCGCTGCCCAACTTCAGCGCCACTTGCCCCACCGATATCCGGGTCAAGTCGCAAGGGGGCAACGTCTTTATCAATGGCAAGAAGGCGACCCTGAAAACGCTGGCGCCCGCAGCCTATTCGGCCACGAGCGGCAAAGTGGTCATCGGGATCACCTTCGATCTGCCCGCCAGCGAACCCACCCTGGATTACGTCATCAAGCATGATCGCCGAGCCCACGGCTTTTGCACCGTGCACGCCTGGTCGGCGGGCAAGGCCGCCGCACTGCCGATGGCCAAGGGAGACTCGCCCTATCAGGGCAAGTGGGTAGCCAAAAACCGCGAGACAGGTGCCACGGTGGCCAATATTCAGGTGGATGGCAAGGAGCAGGTGTGGGTCAACGGAGTCAAGGTGAAGGCGAAACGGGCCGATGGCGCGCTGCAGTTTCGTCAGGGCACCATCCTCTACACCTTGCAGGGGGATCCGCGCATTCGCGATGAGAGCGACTGGAATGACAGCGATGTTCAGAATACCGGCCCCATCCGGCTCGAGTAACAGACGCGCCGTGCCACGGCTTGGTCATTGATGCAAAAAGCAGAGAGCGGCATGGCCGCTCTCTGTTCCTTGTTTCTATTGGATGATAGCTGTGCGGGGTTAGATGCCGTGGATGGCGTTGGCTTCCCCATACCAGTCCAGCTTGTCGGCCAGAGTGACCACCGAGCCGATGATGATGAGACTCGGGCTCTTCACCTGACGGGCCAGTTCGGCCAGCTGTTGCAGCTCGCCGCGCACCACCCGCTGACTGAGCTGGGTGCCTTGCTCCACCAGCGCCACCGGGGTGTGACCGGGCATGCCGTGGGTTTGCAGCGCATCCTGAATGCGGGCGGCATGGGCCAGCCCCATGTAGAACACCAGGGTCTGGCGGGGGGCCGCCAGCGCCGACCACTCCTGAGCGATATTGCCCTCCTTGTCGTGGCCGGTGATGAACTGCACCCTCTGGGCATGATCGCGGTGGGTGAGAGGAATGCCGCTGTAGGCGGCGCAGCCCGATGCGGCGGTGATGCCCGGCACCACCGAGAAGGGGATGCCCGTCTCGGCCAGGGTTTCCAGCTCCTCGCCACCCCGGCCAAAGATAAAGGGATCGCCCCCCTTGAGCCGTACCACCTGTTTGCCCAGCTGCGCTTGTTCCAGCAACAGTTGGTTGATCGCCTGCTGGGGCACGCAGTGGCGGCCCGCCTCCTTGCCAACAAAGATCCGCTCGGCATCCCGGCGAACAAGTGCCAGCACCTCCTGCGAGACCAGCCGGTCATAGACCACCACATCCGCCTGCTGCAACTGCTGCAGACCGCTCAGGGTAAGCAGCCCCGCATCGCCGGGGCCTGCGCCCACCAGGGTTACGCTTCCCTTGCTCTGCAGCGGCTCATTCAATAGCTCTGCGACGCTCTGCTCGGCAGCCTGCTGCTGGCCGCGGGCCAGTTGGCGGGCGAGGCGATCGTGACTAAAGAGCCGCTCCCAGAAGCGGCGGCGGGCCAGCTTGTCCGGAATGAGTTTGACCCGCTCGCGCAGCTTGCCCGCCAGCGCAGCGAGCTGGCCGAGGTGTTGCGGCAGCAACGCTTCAAGTTTTTCCCGCAGCTGGCGGCTTAGAACCGGCGCCGCGCCTGCGCTGGAGATGGCCACCATCAGCGGCGAGCGGTCGATGATGGCGGGCATGATGGCGCTGCAGTGGGCGGGAGAGTCCACCACATTGCAGAAGATCTGGCGCAGGCTCGCCTCGTGAAAGACCTGATGATTGACCTCTGGATTATTGGTGGCGGCGATCACCAGCCACTTGCCATCGAGCAGTTCGGGATGAAAATTGGCGGCGCAGACGGTCAGGCGACCCTGCTCGGCCCAGCTCATCAGCTGGGGTTCCAGATGCGGGGCATTGATGGTGATCTTCGCCTTGGCATCGAGCAGCAGGCGCGCCTTGCGCACCGCCACCTCACCGCCGCCGACGATCAGGACCGGCTTGTTTTGCAGCTGACAGAAGAGAGGGAGAAAGTCCATAACAGGCTCCGGATGCTGGCCCGCTCGCAATGCCGCGCCGGGCGAGATAGCAGGGTGCGCCGTGACGCACCCCGGATGGTCGGGGGAAAGATCCCCGACGGGAATAAAAAAGGGGAAGGGTGATCTACGCCCGGGCCAACGACAGATCCCCACCGGTGTCGGCCACTTGATCACGCTTCCCCAAACGAGGTTTTTCCTATTGCACCGCTTTGACGTGCATGTTGGCGACGTACTGATCTTCGGCCCAGAAGATGCGGTCAGCGACCATGGCTTCCGGGTTGAGGGTGACGCCGCGCAGCACCCGCTCCTTGAACTTGTGATAACCGGCCCGGTCGATAAGGTGACCCATGTGCAGGTAGATGGGCTTGCCATCCAGCATCTCGGCCTCGAACTCGAACAGGTTTTTGATCACCGCATGCAGCACCTCTTCGGTCACCCAGTTGAGGAACAGCTTGCCGGTACGGGGAGTCTTCTTGCTGGTGCGTCCCCCCAGCTTGACCATGTAGAGCTGCTTGGGATCCCGCTGCCAGGCCAGGGTCGGGCAGGCCAGCACACACTCGCCACAGCCGATGCACTTGCTCTCCTCTTTGACCGCCTTGCCATGCTTGATGGCGAGGCAATCCACCGCGTGGTGGCTGCACGCCTTGACGCAGGCGCCGCAGCCGATACAGCGCTCGGCATTGAAGTGGATTTTGGCGATGCCGAGGATGCCGAAGTCGGCCATGTTGGCCTTGGCGCAGTCGTTGGGGCAGCCGGCGATCACCATCTTGAGGTGATAGGGGTTGGGGTAGAGGTGTTTCTCCATCCGCTGGGCCAGCCCGGTGCAGTCGATATTGCCCTTCTGGCAGATGGTGTTGCCCTGACAGGCGACGATGTTGCGTCCGCCGATGGTCTGGTAACCGGCTGCGGTGTCCTCTACCTCGATGCCGCAGGTCTCCACCTCGATCTCCTTGATAAAGGGCTCGAGGGCGGCATTGACCTTGTCCATGTCCTGATACTTGATGCCGGGCATCGCCAGCTTCTGGCGGGTGGTGAGGTGGATCAGGCCGTTGCCATACTGTTCGGCGATCTGCTGGGCTACCGCCAGCAGGTGGGCGGGCATGATCCCGCCGGGAATGCGTACGCTGATCATTGCTTCGCCGCGCACCTTGGAGAGGCGGTATTCGTTCTTGGCGCGTGCCTTGATGATGTCGATATCGAGACTCATGGTGTTCTCCCTCAGTCGATCAGATGCTGGGCCTGGTCAAAACGAAAGACCGGTCCATCCACGCAGATATAGGTGTCGCCCATCCGGCAGTGGCCGCATTTGCCCACGGCGCAGGCCATGCGGCGTTCGTAGTCGACCCAGATGCGATCCTTGGGGATGCCCCGCTCGAGGAAGGCGAGCACCACGAAGCGGATCATGATGGGGGGGCCGACCACGATCACCTGGATGTCCTCCTTGTCAGCGAGATCCAGCTGTTCGATGTAGTCGGTGACCCGGCCGATGCGAAACTGCTCGCTCTCCTTGCCCTCGTCCAGGGTAACGATGAGGTTCTGGCGCTCGGCCCAGAGCGGCATCTCGTGGCGATAGAGCACCGCCTGCTCGTTCTTGAAGCCGAGGATCATGTCGAGGGACTTCACCTCTTCCGGATGTTTGCTGAAGCGGCGTAGCAGCCCCTTGACCGGCGCGACGCCGGTGCCGCCCGCCACCACGATGAGGTGCTGGTTGCGGTAGGTCTCCAGCGGATAGCCGTTGCCGTGGACGCCGCGCATCCACACCTTGTCGCCCACATCGAGGGCAAACAGCGCATCGGTTACCTTGCCGACTTTGCGGATCAACAGATCCACATAACCATCGCCATAGTCGGAGACCGAGATAGGCGCTTCGCCGACGGTGGGCAGGGAGATCTCCACAAACTGGCCGTAGTGGACATCAAAGTCGCGGGAGACCCGAAAGTTCCACTCCAGCTCGGTGTGACGCTCGATAGCCAGAATGGTGTAGGCCTTGGGCAGCAGGCGGTTTTCGGCCACGTCCTGCTGCGGTTCTGCTGTTGCGGTTTGCTGGCACTGGCACATATCAGTTCGCCCCCTGCGCGTTGTCGGCTGCGATGGTCTGTTCGACCACATCGGTCATCTTGTTGATGATGTTGCTAAAGGAGATGTAGTGAGGGCAGCGATCGTCGCAGCGGCCACAGCCGACGCACATGTGCTCCTCCCCCTGACGGGCCTTGTAGTCGTTGACCTTGTGCAGGGCGCGATAACGCAGGCGCTCGCCATGCTTGGCGCGAAAACCGTGGCCACCGGCCATGTCGCTGAAGCCATCCACCATGCAGCTGGCCCACTGGCGACGGCGCTCGCCCTGCTGGGGGTTCTCCGCATAGGTGAGGTCGTGCACGCTGTAGCAGCTGCAGGTCGGGCAGGAGGTGGTACAGCGGCCGCAACCGATGCAGCGGCTGTCGTACTCGGCCCAGACCGGATGGGCGGTGAGGATCTGGCGGATCCGCTGGGGGTCGTCACAGACGCTGTCCGGGGTGCGTACCTTGACCGGGTTGCTCTGGACAAACTCCGGGGTGAAGTCGTCGGATTCACCCAGTTCGGCAAAGTAGCCGAGCAGCTCGGGATCCTTCACCTCAATACGGGCACCCTCATCGCTCAGACGAATGGCGGCGGCGTAGTCCTGGGTCTCGTTGCTGCCCATGGAGACGCAGAAGCAGTTCTCGAAGCTCTCGCGGCACTCCAGCAGTACCAGCTTGAGCTTGCTGCGCAGCCGGGCGTAGTAGACGTCGCTGTTCTGGCCGTTTTTCAGGTAGACCTGATCCAGCCTGCGCAGAGCGTGGATATCACAGCTGCGCAAGAACAGCAGGGTGGGCTTGGCCTCCACCTTGGATTCGCGCAGCTCCAGATTGTCGAAGTGGAACAGGGTCTGGGTGATGGGGAGCACCACCTCTTTCGGGGAGAAGTGGGACTTCTCCTGCCACACCAGATCGGCCGGATGGCGGATGCTGTGGTAGGTGACGTTGTCGGTGTCGGAGAAGCGGCCGCCCCGATATTCGGCCGCGGGCGCCATGATCCGGTAATCGGGCAGCAGCCGCTCGAACAGCTGCGCCAGCGCGGGATGGGTGAGAAGAAACGACATAAATAAACACCTTGTATGAGGGTGAGATGCCCTGGCATAGGGATGAGGAGCAAGCCGGTCAGGGTGTCTGGCACCGGTTCTGGCCGCGCTTGCCTCGCCACGGTCTGTTTTTATGACTCATGTTGCTCAACTGACCCGATTGTTATTGTGTTGGCGGCGCGTGCGTCGCGGCAGGTCGGGTCATGCCTGTAAAACCCTTATCAATTGAGCAGGGCGGCCTGATAGCCTGCGCACTTGCCCATCACGTATCCCATCTCCAGCTTGTTGATATCGCGGGTGAAACGGGAAACGGGGAAGTAGTCGGCCGGGGCGATCACCTCGATCTGGCAGTCCTCCGGCGGATTGGCGATAAAATCGAGCGCCTCGTTGTAGCTGCGATCCCGCTGCTCCAGCGCCTGTGCCAGCGCGGGGCGGGTCTTGAGCAGGGTGCGGATCATCCAGGGGAAGGGCATCGGCTTGAGCCGATAGCCAAGGGGCTCGGAGAGGATCACCGTCAGGTGACGGGCACCGCGGCGGTAGGCCTCGATCACCGGGATGGAGTCGGCCACCCCGCCATCTGTCATCGGCACCCCGTGCACCTCCGGGTATTCGTGGGAGGCGAGGGGAATGGCGCAGCTGGCGGGCAGCACCTCGTTCATGTTCTCCGGCTTGACCCGGATGTACTCCGCCTTGCCAGTCAGGGTATTGGTCACCACCGCATAGAAGGGGATGCCGGTCTCCCGGTAGGCGTGAATGTCGAGGGGATACTTGCGACAGCTGGTGTTCCACAGCCAGTGGATATCCACCAGATTGCCCCCCTTGGCAAAACGCAGGGGATCCATAAACTGCTGGCTGCATGCCAGTTTGGTCAGGATCTCGTGGCTGCGGCCATGCTGGCTGGCGAGATAAGCCAGCAAGTTGGTGGCCCCCGCCGAGACGCCGATGGCGAAGTCAAAGGGGCGATAGTCATGCTCGATAAACGCATCCAGCACACCGCTGGCAAATATGCCGCGCATGGCGCCGCCTTCTACAACCAATGCGCTGGGGGATGCGTTTTTGTTCATGACAGGCACCTCATTGATAAGTCAGAGAGAAAAAGTGGGAAAGAGAACGTTCGGGCTGTCAGGCCGACCGTTCTGACAACCAACCGGGGTTGGCCATCGCAATGAGGTCATTCTAGGAAGGGGATAGTGTTTAGAATATCTGTTAATAATGAATCAAGTGTTTTGTATTTCTAAACGATGGTGATAAACCCGTTGTGATCAAAGGGGTTGTGTAGGAGTCTCAACGACGCTGTGATGGCTGGATATTGGCAAGGATGAGTGTGTCATGACGTTATTGGTTCCCCCGCTGCTCCAACGTGGCGATACCATCGCTTTTTTCTCCCCCTCCAGCGCGGCGACCGCCTGGGCACCCAACCGTTTTGCCCGCGCAAAAACCTTTCTTGAGGGACAGGACTTTAGGCTCAAGGCGGGCAGCCTCACCGGCCAGCAGGATCACTGGCGCTCCGGCTCCATCGCCGCGCGGGCCGAGGAGCTCAATGCCCTTATTTGCGACCCCGAAGTGCGCTGCATCATGTCGGTGATTGGCGGCAGCAACTCCAACTCCCTGCTGCCCTACCTCGATTTTGATGCGCTGAGGCGCGATCCCAAGATCATTGTTGGCTACTCCGATGTGACGGCGCTGCTGCTCGGCATCCATGCTCAAACTGGCCTGGTTACCTTTTATGGCCCGGCGCTGGTGGCCTCCTTTGGCGAGTTGCCGCCGCTGGTGGATGAGACGCTGGCCAGTTTTTTACAGATTGCATTGGCCGACGAAGCTGGCGTCCCCTGCACGCTGCCTACGCCAGCGCAGTGGAGCGATGAACGGCTGGATTGGGAGAACCAGACCCGGGCCAAGCAGTGCCAGCCCAATTGGCTGATCTCGGTGGGTTCAGGTCGGGTTGAGGGACGACTGATTGGCGGCAACCTCAACACCATGGCGGGGATCTGGGGCTCCCCCTATATGCCGCCCATCGAGCGCGGCGACATTCTGCTGCTGGAGGACAGCCTGAAATCAGCCGAGACGCTGGAGCGATCCTTTGCTCATCTCAAACTGTGCGGGGTGTTTGATCGGATCGGCGCGCTTATCCTCGGCAAGCACGAGTTGTTCAACGGTCAGGGTAGCGGCAAGCGCCCCCTCGATATCCTGCTGGAGGTGGTGGGGGTGCCGAGCTTCCCCATTCTGGCGGAGTTTGACTGCGCCCATACCCACCCCATGCTGACGCTGCCGCTGGGTATCGAGGTAGCGCTCGATCTCGACCGCCAGCAGCTCACGCTACTGGAGCCCTGGTGGCGAGCAGAATGAGGGCGAAATGAATGTCCAACAACAAGGCCGCGGATGCGGCCTTGTCTGTTTTTTGGGGGCGTGATCAGGGCAGGGCATCGGGCCGGAAGCTGGCGCGGATCTGCGGCACCAGGCTTGAAGGGTCGAACCCTTTCTCCTCCCCCAGCACCGGATGGAGCAGGGGCTTCTCTTCGATGGGGGTGATATCCCCCGCCAGCAGCTGGCGAGTCGCCTGACCCATCTGGTAGAGCTGGCGCACCGGCGCAAACTGGGTCGCCAGATTGAGGGGATCATCTGCGCGGGTGAAGGCCATCATGGGGATCTGGTAGGTGGCATCGCGCGCCGGCTTGTCACCGTGAATCCCCTTGCCGGCAGACATCAAAAACGGCTGGTGATCGCCAAAGGCCACCACCAGATAGCGCTTGTCCGACTGGTCTAGGGTCTTGAGCAGCCGCTCCAGCGAGGCCATGGCATCCAGCACCCCGGTGTAGTAGGTGTTGAGCAGCTGGGTGTCGCTCTCGCTCTGGTTCGGGCAGGCGCCGCTGCGCTCCTGCCCCTGATAGCGGGGGCCATCGAAGGGGCCGTGCCCCTGCATGGTGACCGCATAGGCAAATAGCGGCTTGTCATCCTGTTCGCTGCGCTTGAGCAGGTGGTCGATCAGCGCATCATCGGAGATATAGAGTCCCTTGTGCTCAAGGGTGGTGAAGCGGGTGTCGAACCAGCGCTCCTCATAGCCGAGCGCCGGGATCGCCTTGGCGCGGCCCCAGAATTTTTCCACATAGGGGTGGGCGAACAGGGTCTGGTAGCCGCTCTGTCTGGCGCTCTGGGCCAATCCCGGCACCTGCTGCGAGAGGTAGTAGTAGGGCACCACGCCCTGCTTGAGCAAGCCCACCGGCAGGCCGGTGTTCATCTCGAACTCCGCCAGCACCGTCATGCCGCCGGTGGTGGGGGAGTGGATGGTCTTTTGCCACTGCTGCACGCTGGCGGGCAGGGAGAGGGTGGGAGCCAGGGCGCAGATCCGCCCCTTCCAGTCGAGCCAGAGCGACTCATATTGCAGCACGATCACCAGATCCCAGCGCGGCGCAATGCCCTGGGGCGGATAGCTCAGCTGCGGGGCCAGCTCGTTGATCTGCAAGGGGTAGCGAAACACGCTGCCGCTTTGCAGCATCTCGTCCACCAGATTGAACAGATAGAGGCCGGGGCCGGAGCGGATGATATCCCTGTGGTAGTTGACCGCGCGATCCACGTAGCGAATGTTGGCCCCCAGCAGTTTGTTGCCGGTCTGGGTGGCAAAGACGCACAGGGCAAAGAAGGCAGCGGTGGCGGCGGCTGTGCGCAGCACCCAGCGTGACAGGGCAAAGCGCCAGCAGAGAAACAGTGCCAGCAACACGGTGAAGATGGGCAGGATGGGATGCTGGTCGAGCAGGATCCGCAGCAGCGCGAGCAGGTTGCCAAAATCATCCCCGCCGAGCGGCACGCCGTAGATGGCGATCTTCATAAAGTTGGCGAGCAGTCCTATACCGGAAAGCGCGGTAAAGACCAGCCCCATATAGAGGTTGAAGCCCGCCAGCGCACAGAGGCTCCAGCCCAGCACCATGCTGCCCCAGGCGAGATAGTAGTGCTCTGGCCGAAAGCCTGACCAGAGCAGAAACTCCCCCAGCTTGAACACCACGAAGCCGTGCAGCAACACGAAGGTGAGGTTGCCGAGCAGCAGGCTGCCGATGATCCGCCAGCGCAGGCTGCGGCGCAGCTTTGGCAGCACCGTTTTGAGCACGGCGGCGCTCAGGGCCAGCACCAGCGTCAGGCTTACCACCAGATAGGTGAGGTTGAAGCCCTGCTCCGGCAGGGTTTGCAGGATCTGGCTGAAATCGCCGCTCTCGGGGCGATCCTTGAGCAGCAGACCGATGCGCAGCTGATAGCGGCTGGCCAGCGCGTCATCCGGGGCGCGCAAGGTGCTGTTGAGATCCAGCGAGCAGCGGTTATTGCGGCACACCTGACGCTTATCCACCGCTTGACTCAGCTGGTCGATCCGCTCCCCCTTGTCGTTGAGCAGCTCCACTCGCACCTTGTCCCCCGCTTGCAGCGGCCCTCGCAACTGCCACTGACTGCGTACCACCAGATAGAGGCCGCGGCTGTCGCTTTTATAGAGCAGGGCGTGGCGGGTGAGGGTGGCCAGTGGATTGTCGGCGGGGCCCAGTACCAGCGGCTGGGCACGGCCCAGCCAGCTGCCGGGATTGATCAGCGGCAACAACAGGGTCAGCAGCAGCAATCCGCCCAGCAGGGCAAGCAGCAGAGAGGGCAGACTCAGGACGCGGGGGCGGCCTGAGGAGGGGCGATTCATATAAGCTCATCCTTTGAGCGAGTGAGGGAGAGATCGTTCATCCGCATAGAGTTTGACCCGATGGTGCGGGCCTTGTTTCAGCTTGTCAATTTAATGACCACTTAATGAATATTTGGTTACAGCTCAACCTTGCAAATTGTGATCCCGATCGAGGGGTTGTTCGGAATATGTGATGAAAGCGTCATCATGGGGTTTTGCCACTGGCTTGGGAGGGATCTGCTGTTTAGTCTCTCGATAGCGACTGGAGGTACATGTATGAATCCCAAAGTGATGGCACGTCAGGCCAGATTGCTGCGCATGCTGGAGAGCAAGGAAGAGATCCGGATCGGACGCGAGCGCGACTGCCCGCTGCCGCTGGCCCAACTGGTCAAGCTGAAGGATAGCCATCCGGCTGTGGTCAAGGTCTATCGCCACGGTCTCACCGCCGAGGTGTTTCACCTCAAGGTGGAGGGGCATCACTGGTGCCTCAAGCGGCGCCGTCAGGATTCACTGGTGGCCAACCTCGATGGCAAGACTGCCTTTCTGACCGAGCTGGAGCGGCGGCGCGAAATCGAGGCGCTGCGCGAGCTGCATCCTACTGTCCTCTCCCACGTGGTCTGCACCAGCTTCGGCTCGGCGCGGGCCGGGGTGCTGGTCTCCCCCTGGTTGCGGGGTGTGCCGGTCCACCAGCTCAACGAGCGCAATCTGGCCCAGATGCTGGAGGTGCAGGGTGAGCTGGCCCGCTGGGGCTGGTTTGACTGGGACCCGAGCTCGGGCAACCTGCTCGATGACGGCGAGCAGATCTGCGTGTTCGACTTTGGCTATATGTGGACCTTCGATCCCCGCTTTGAATACAACTCCAATGGTCTGGTCGACCCGCAGTTTCATGTGCCGGAGCGGTTGGAGACCCGTACCCTCTCCGGGCTTTGGCTCGATGAGGCCGATCCTCTGCCGCAATTTCGCTACTGGCGCGAGCTCTGCCTCAAGTGGGTGAAACGGGAGATCCACCACCTGATCCGCGAAGGAGCCAGCGCGCCCGTGCTGGCCCGCCTGCACGCCCTGCAAGGGGAGTGGAGCGCCGCGCTGGCGAGCGACGAGGCGCTGGTCGCCAACTGGTGGCGGGACATGTATCGCAGCCACCGGCTCGATGTGGCCGATGATCTGAGCGGCCAGAGCTGCGGCCCGCTCACCCTGCGTCGCCTCGACTGGTTGATGCAGGCGGTGACGGATCACTATCCGCTGCTGGTGGACAATCTCTCGCCTCAGGAGACGGAGCTCGGCCAGACCGGGCTGCTGGCCCGCTTGCAGCAACTGCGCCGGGAAGCCGTGGCCTGCCAGTTGCCTGCTACCAGCCTTGCCTGAGCCAATACCTTTGCGGAGTACAAATGAACAGGGCGCTTTGCTGGCGCCCTGTTGCGTGTTCGAAATTGCCTCGGGTGAGGATCAGTCCAGCAACTCCTGATGGAGGCGGTTGACGATATTGCCCGCCTCGCTCTCCTTGACCAGGAAGCAGAGGTTGTGGGCGCTGGCGCCGTAGCAGATCATCCGGATGTTGTGCTCGCGCAGGGCGTCGAAGACCTGACTGCCCACCCCGTTCACTTCGCTCATCCGGTTGCCGATGAGCGCCACCAGTGCCAGACCGGTTTCCACTTCCACTTTGCAGAGCTGCCCCAGCTCGGCCAGTACCTTGTCGCTCAGGATCGGTTCGCCGTTACTCTGGCTGCCGGTGTGATCCAGGGTCAGCGACACGCTCACCTCCGACGTGGTGATGAGATCGACCGAGATGCGGTGACGGGCCAGAATGCCGAACACTTCGGCCAAAAAGCCGTAGGCGTGGAACATGTTGAGGCTGTGCAGGGTCACCAGCACCTGCTGGCGGCGCAGGGCGACGGCGCGAAACAGCGGGCTTGAATCTGTGCTGGCGCGGATCCAGGTACCACCGGCGGCGGGGTCCTTGGCGGAGCCGACAAACACCGGAATATTCTGGCGCACCGCCGGTTGCAATGTGGCGGGGTGCAGCACCTTGGCGCCGAAAGTGGCCATCTCGGCTGCTTCGACAAAGCTGATTTCGGGAATGGGGCGGGCGCGGGTGACGAGGCGCGGATCCGTGGTGTAGATGCCGGGCACATCGGTCCAGATCTCGATACTGGCGGCATCGAGCGCTTCGGCGAGCAGGGCTGCGCTGTAGTCAGAGCCGCCGCGCCCCAGCGTGGTGGTGCGGCCATCGCCATCGGCACCGATAAAGCCCTGGGTGATGATAAGGCTGTCGCCAAGCTGCGGGCCCAGCGTCTGCTGGCAAAGGGTTCGGGTGGTGGCCAGATCGACGGTGGCCTTGCCAAAGCGGCTGTCGGTGCGCATCAGCTGGCGCACATCCTGCCAGTGGGCCTTGACGCCGCGCTGGCGCAGCAGCTCGGTAAAGAGGCGGGTAGACATCAGCTCGCCGCAGGCGATGAGGCGATCGGCCAGCTCCGCATCGGTATGCTGGTGGGCTTGCTGGGCCATGAGGCGGATTTCGTCCAGCTGGCCATGAATGAGGGCGCTCACATCAACGGGGTTGCCGAGATCGGCCAGAATGGCCTGCTGGATCCCGGCCAGTTTGGCCAGCTGCTCGTCGCGGCCCGCTTCGTCCAGCTCCCCTTGTGCCAGGGCGACCAGCAGGTTGGTGACACCGGCGCTGGCGCTCAGTACCACCACCCGGGTGGCGGGATTGGCCAGCACGATGTCGGCGCAGTGATTCATGGCCGGGAAGTTGGCGACACTGGTTCCGCCAAACTTGGCGACATTGATCGGGCTCATTGCTTACTCCTGTCTTATTTTAAGATTCCGGTTCCATCGGGCAAAAAAGAGAGGAGGAGGCTGAAAATGGCAGGAATGAACGAAGCTATCCCGGCCAGAAGCACTCCACCTGCAGAGCCCATCCCGTACCGCCCCTGACAGGGCGCGGTGGGGGATGATCACTACCGATGACAACCCGGGGGATTCAGCCCCCGCAGCCGACGTTGAGGTCACCAGTCTCCTCACTCGTCTCGGCGCTGCTCCCCCTGACCCAAGTTCACCGGACGCTGGCGTCCTCCCTTGGGCTGCCTGGGCAGCGCTCCTCTTCTGGCTCCACCAGGGCGGTGGAGTGCATTTAGAAATACCCTGCGTTGGATTGCACTGTCAATCGAGTTTGTGAAAAAGTTCAAATTGTCGGCTAACTCAACGCAGAATCAATGGCTTAGGCAATGGTTTTTGACAAAACCTTGGAACGGCGCTGCCAGTTGTAGAGACGCTGGCGCGCCACCGGCAGATCTTCCACTTCCAGCGGATCGAAGCCCCGCTCCCGGAACCAGTGGATGGAGCGGGTGGTGAGCACGAACAGGCGGCGAATGCCAAGCCGCTTGGCCCGCTCGGCTACCTTGGCCACCAGCTGATCCCCCCGGTTGGAGTTGCGATAGTCGGGGTGGATGGCGACGCAGGCCATCTCCGCCATCGCCTCTTCCATAAAGCAGTAGAGGGCCGCGCAGCCGATGATGAGGCCATCGCGCTCAATGATGGTGAACTTGTCGATCTCCATCTCCAGCTGCTCGCGGGAGCGGCGCACCAGAATGCCTTCCTCCTCCAGCGGGCGAATAAGATCCAGAATGCCGCCGATATCCTCGATGGTGGCGGCGCGGGCCTGCTCGGCACTTTCCCGCACTATCTGGGTGCCGAGGCCGTCACGGCTGAACAGCTCCTGCAGCATGGCGCCATCATCCTGATAGCTCACCAGATGGGAGCGGGGCACGCCGCCACGGCAAGAGGCAATGGCCGCGCGCAGGTAGCGGGCGGTGCCGGACATCTCTTCGCCCGCCTGCTCCAGCTCCACCAGCAGCTCTTCGGCCTGTTCGGGGAAGAGCTCGGAGATGGCTTCGCCGCGCCTGTCCATCACCCCCTGGGTGCTGCTAAAGCAGATGAGCTTGTCCGCCTTGAGATCGACCGCCACCCGGCGGGCCACCTCTTCCGAGCTCAGGTTAAAGCTCTCGCCGGTGACCGAGCAGCCGATGGGGGAGATGAGCACCAGACTCTTCTGATCGAGCTGGCGGGTGATCCCCTCCACGTCGATGCGGCGCACCCGGCCGCTGTGGCAAAAGTCGATGCCATCATCCACCCCCAGCGGCTGGGCAGTGACGAAGTTGCCGCTCACCACGCTGATCCGCGCCCCCTGCATAGGGGTGTTGGCGAGCCCCATGGAGAGCTGGGCGGTGATGTCGTATTGCAGGCCGCCACACACTTGCTTGATGATGGTGAAGCTCTCGTCATCGGTGACCCGGATCCGCTTGTGATACTGGGCCTCGATACCGGCGCGGGCCAGCGCTTCATCGTTTTGCGGACGTGAACCAAACACCAGCACCAGGCGTATGCCCAGTGTCTGCAGCAGGGCGATATCGCTGACGATATTGGCGAAGTTGGGGTGGCAGATGGCTTCTCCCCCCATCATCAGCACAAAGGTGGCACCCCGATGGACATTGACATAGGGGGTGGATTGCCGGAAGGCATTGACCAGACTGGGTTCGCGTTCACGCACTTGATATTTCTTCCATAAAAAAACAGCGATTGGCTCAATATATGAAAATTAATTCACAAATCAAGACTAAATATTGATTTTGGCCGTTCTGGTCTACGAGGGGCGGGTTGGCTGTGCGGATCGGGAAAGAGGGACAGACGGTGCAGACGGCCGCCGGAGCGAGCGGGGAGGGGCCCGCCGGTTGATCCGGCGCGATAAACTGCTATCTTCGATGCTCCTTTTCGTCAGCTGTGTGATTTCACAGGGTTTTATACAAGGACAGAATTCATGGAACAGATTATTTCACCGGCAGATGCCCTGCCGGGACGACGCGAAGCGATGGTGATTGGTCAGCAGCATGCGGTGAATGGCAACCCGACCCAGGGGCCCTGGCCCGAGAACATTGAGATTGCCTGGTTTGGCATGGGCTGTTTCTGGGGCGTGGAGCGCCTGTTCTGGCAGCAGCCGGGCGTCTACTCCACCGCGGCAGGTTATCAGGGCGGCGTGACCCAGAATCCCACCTACAAAGAGGTGTGCAGCGGCCTGACCGGCCATGCCGAGACGGTGCAGGTGGTGTTTGATCCGGCGGTGATCAGCTACGGCGATCTGCTCAGACTGTTCTGGGAACAGCACGACCCGGCGCAGGGGATGCGTCAGGGCGGGGACATTGGCACCCAGTATCGCTCGGTGATCTTCTATGGCGATGAGAGCCAGCAGATCATTGCCCAGCAGAGCATGGCGGCCTACCAGCAGGCGATGGCGGCAAGCGGCGACAGCCGTGCCATTACCACCCGCATTCTGCCGCTGGCGCCCTTCTACTACGCCGAGGATTACCATCAGCAATATCTGGAGAAAAATCCGGATGGCTACTGCGGATTGGGTGGCATTGGAGTCTGTTTGCCGCCCAGCCTGAACCGCTGAACAGGTTTGTAGTCGATTTCTTAATAAAAGTGAAAATAAATGGTCGGAGGAGGGAACTTATTGCGACCAGTCGGGACTAACTAGGTAGCGTCCAGGGATCGGATGCAAAGTCCAGACACATTTCTTGCCTTGATAACCGCCTGATGAATGAACGCACTGGCGGGTTGAAAATGATAGCAAGCAGGGCTGCCCACCAAGGCGGCCCTTTTCCTTATCTGCTGCTTTGAAATCTTGCGTTGGGCGGGAGAGCCGGACGGCAGATCAGCCGATGGCGCTGTCGAACAGGTTCTTGATGAGATCGATAAACTCGATGAGGAAGGTTTTCTGTTCCGGGGTCGGTGCGCGCAGCCAGACGGCGGAGAGCACCTCTTCCAGATCGGCGACCACGGCGTCGGCCTCCTGCATGATGGCAAAACGCACCTTGGGATCGAGCTGGGGGTTTTGCTCGCAAATGGCCATCAGGTTGCTGGCAACACGGCCACTGACCAGATCTTCGATGGTCTCTTCACCATCGTTCTGCTGCTGGGATTCAAACAATCCCAAACTCTCCACCAGATACTCGATCAGCGAGATATAGCCTTCACTTTCTACCACCATGGTTGCTGCCTCAATACAGTAACAATACGAAAATTAAGCGTATTTTAGTGGCTTGCCCTAGCTTGGCAAGCAGCAGTGCAGGCGATGGCGAGTAAAACTGACTCCGCCCCGCTCCACGCACTCCAGCCCGGTCAACGTAAAGCCATGTCGTAAAAATAGCTCATAACTGAAGGCGCTGGCCTCGGTGGTGATGAGGGTCATACCGAGCCTTCTGGCCCCCGCGAGCGCCGTGGTGAGCAACAGATTGCCCAGTCCCTGGCGCTGATGGTCGGCGCTCACATAGAGCAGGCTGAGGTGGCCATCGGGGCTCAGGGTGACAAACCCGAGGGGCACATTTGCCTGCTCCGCCACCCAGCCGTGGTGCTCGCGCAGCTGGCTGACAAAGCCCGGATGTTGTGAACCGAGGGCCCACTGTTCCACCTGTTCGGCGCTGTAGTGCTCGGGGCCGCTGCGTCGCACCGCCTGCTCAAACAGGGTCACGAGAGCGGGGATATGTGCCTCGCCAAGGGGGACAATACAAAGTGCTGGACTAAGTGCTGGCGTCATAAGGTTGGGCCGTCAGTAGGGGGGAGGGGGCGCGGCGCCTGTGGCCGTTTGGCTTTGGGCAGACCCGCGACAACCCGCTCATAGGAGTGGTGCACCCAGCCCTGCCACAGATCATCTGGCAAGGTGCTGTTCAGGGTCACTGTGTTCCAGTGTTGCTTGTTCATATGCCAGCCCGGTTTGACCTCGGGGTGGATCTCGCGCAGCAGCAACGCCAGCTCGGGCTCGCATTTGAGGTTGATGGTGAGCGGCTCGGCCTGCCAATCCACCAGCGCGAACATCTTGCCCGCGATGCGGTAGACCAGGATCTCCGGGCCAAACGGGGTATCTTCGGTGGCGCCCGGCAGGGTCAGCAGAAAGTGGCGCAAACGGGTCAAATCCATGGAAAATTCTCGCGCAAGGGGTGATCCGGGTCATGTCAGGCGCATATCTATCGGCGGGCCTGTTCTGTTAATATGCGCGCAGCCGAGTATACCCCCCATCACCAAGGGAGCCTATTGGATGTTGTATCACAAGACTTTCGAACTGGGTCCCGAGCGGGATTGGGTGGTGTTTGTCCACGGCGCCGGTGGCAGCTCCTCCATCTGGTTCAAGCAGCTGCGCGCCTATCGCGAGCACTTCAATGTGCTGCTGCTGGACTTGCGCGGCCACGGCCAGTCCCACCAGCTGCAACAGGTGGTCAAGGGACACTACAGCTTTCGGGAAGTGACCGAAGATATCGTTCGGCTGCTCGATCATCTCGATATCCGCCGCGCCCACTTTGTCGGCATCTCCCTTGGCACCATCCTTATTCGCCATCTGGCCGAGCTTTGCCCGGAGCGGGTGAAAAGTATGGTGCTGGGAGGCGCCATTTTGCGGCTCGATATCCGCTCGCGGGTGCTGGTGCAACTGGGCCGACTCGGCCAGCACGTCCTGCCCTATATGTGGCTCTACCGGCTGTTTGCCTTCATCATCATGCCGCGCCAGCACCATCAGGAGTCGCGCAACCTCTTTGTGCGCGAGGCCCGCAAACTCTGCCAGAAAGAGTTCAAACGCTGGTTCCGCCTCGCCACCGAGGTCAACCCGCTGATGCGTTACTTCCGCGAACGCTCCCTGCCTATTCCCACCCTCTATGTGATGGGGGAGGAGGATCATATGTTTCTGGCCCCGGTACGCGAGCAGGTGGCCCGCGATGCCAGCTCCTCATTAGCTGTGATCGAACAGTGCGGCCATGTCTGCAATGTGGAGCAGCCGGAGCAGTTTAATCGCCGTACGCTGGCATTTATTCAATCACTGGGGGGCGGGAGGAAGTGAATTTTCACCAATATATCAGACTTTATTATCACCAAAATTTCATCTGGTTTTAGTTACAGATAGATAAAAGTAGCCCCAGTAAAGTGAATTTACCGGGGCTACTTATTGGCAATTTACCGTAGTTGTTTTTTACGTTTCATACTTATGTTTGAGTTTAGTTCATAGAGGATAACGTAAAGTTATAGTTTATGTTGAAGCGCTGAGGTCTTGGTACTCTTTCAATGCGAAATGGTCTGTCATACCACTAATGTAATCTATTATTAACCTCACTCTATAATAATGTTCGTATAATTTTTGATTGCTAGTCACCTCTGTTGTTTCAAAAATTTCTTTAGTTGATAGAGAGTATGTGGTTCTATACTTCTCTGACAAATTATGGAATAGTCTTGTTTCTATGGGGTGGCTCTTAAGGTGGTTGTTTTGAGTGAGGAGCTTGATATCCTCAAAGCTAAGTTTAATCAATGGAGTATAAAGGTCTAATAATCCAGAGATCACGGAGTACCCCTTTAGTTCTAATTTTTCAACTTCTTTAGAATTAAAAACATTGTTAATTGCAACTAAACGTAAAGTCTCAGTAGCAAAATGATATTTATCATTTCCATCAAGTAGTGATTCATCAAAGTGGCCATCAAAAATATATTGGTGATTATTGACAAATCTTTCTGCTGCATACCTTGCCAGATCATTTACTAAAATTGTTCTAAGGGTGAGTATGTATGCATGATTTTTATTTGTTGGGGTGTTCTGGTAGGCACCATATGCTTTGTTAATTATTTCATTAAGATAGTTTCTCTCATCCGCATTAGTAATCTTAACTTTTAAATCATCCCATATTTTAGTTATTTCGCTATGTAGTTTTTCAATAGACAAAATCCCTTTGTCCACAGCATCGTCAAGATCGGCTATGCAATATGAAATATCATCAGCAGCCTCCATTATATAAGTAAGGGGGAATCTACAACCAGCTGTTATTGATAGAGCTTTTTGGATGTTATTAATTAGATCCTCTTCAGAGAGGAAGAAGCCTGGTTTTTTACAACGATATTTATGTGTTGAACTCCCACCTGGCTTTGGTTGATATGCTGGGCGAGTATATTTTATTAAGCATGCTAACTGTGTATATGTTAAATTTAATGAGTGAAGGCTATGTAAAATCCTAATGCCTTGCGCATTGCCTTCGAAATTAATAATGTCTTGAATTACTTTCTTACAATCCTCTACGCTATTATATAAGTCATTAAATATCGGAGAGACTTTTTCTTTAGACCATATATTTATGGCCATTTCACCAAAATGACCGAAAGGTGGGTTTCCTATATCGTGCAGTAGACATGCAATTTCAACGGCGCTAATAAAACCATCAAGTTTATCATCTAATCCACAGTCATTTAATGGTAGTGCCGATAATACTAGCTTGCTGATATATCTCCCTACCTGTTGAACTTCAAGGGAGTGAGTAAGCCTACTTCGAACAGCAGCATTTTTTTCTAGTGGAAAGACTTGGGTTTTTTGTTGAAGACGTCGCAGAGCGGCAGATGTCAGGGCACGCCCTCTATCACTCTCCATTTCTTCATTGAAGTCTCGGCCATTTACTGTTGATATTCTATAACGGTCTGTTTTTAACTTAATTGAATAATCCATTCTTGCCTCTTGGGTAAATATTTAAACTATCTTGAGCTTATGTTGAACTATATCTGTTTTTTGGTTTTTAAGAGTATAGTCGGTGTGGATATTTCCTTTTAAACTCTATTTTTAATTGAGAGTGAACATCTATTATATGGCTTCTAACCCTTGGTAATTGCATGAAAATTTCATCGGTAAATTCAATGAGAGAAGGCAATAAAGCATTTCCTACAATTTTTTCTAGCTCTGCTAGGCTATAATATCCACCTGGATATAAATGATGCTGAACTTTTCGTTGGTAGTCGTTTATATATAGATTATTTCTTCTCATAATTGTATAAGAAAGAGATTTGAAGTCTCTTTGGCTACGCTCTAACTCTGATAATAAGTCTGAGTTTGATGACGATAACAAAAAAAGACTCCTTTCAATATTTATTGCATCGCACAGAGAATCGTCAAATTTTAGTGATTCTAGTTGTAAGGCTCTAGTGGTTTCATCCAAACTCTGGAATATTGCTATTCTTTTCTCAAACATTGATATAAACATTGCTTGGCGTTCTAGGATAAACATTATATATCTCAGGTAGTTAATCTCACATTCTTCTTTGTCTTCCGCTCTGGAATAAACAACATGAAAAAGAGTAAGTAATGCTGCGATAGCACCTGCTGACGCAAGAAAAACACCAAGTGAATTTAGTATTGATATAAAGTCACGAGATTCACTATCTGAATATGCTAAAACAACCGCAGAAGCATAAAATCCCAAAAAAGCAAAGCAAATATGTAAAGAATAACGGATTACAAGGCTCTTCACTGTCATCCTCATTACTTAATGTATTTAATACGATAATAATCGTATTGGCGATATTGCTGATATGTAAACGCTAAATAATAATGATTTGTTCACTTGTGGTTGATATATGGAAATACTTGATATTTTTTGAACACTAATATTATTACTAATAACGTTGAATTTACCCATCAGCAGAGAAGATAGCTACCGCACGGGGTTACAGCTCCCCGAGTGCGACCTTTAACCAGAATGAAAATGGGTAAATCATGGGCTTACCTCGGCTGCTTTTGGGGCTGCGGGTGCCGCATGGGCAAGATATCAAACGCCGACCAATTTAAGTGAGTGAAAAGTTAGTTACCGCTCGGATTTTGAAAGGTTTTTTGACGAGGATCAGACTTGAGCCAAGTTGGCTGCGGGTTGAGTGAATGAGGGGTGTTCAATAAATAAACAAACAAGGCATCCTTGACGACTGGCGCCAAGTGACAGAAGTGGTTGGGCAATATCACGGTTATGCCCTGTTATAAGGGCTATGGGTTTCGGGTCATCGAGCAGACCGGCCACTCGGGTGGCCGTTATCTGCAGAGGGCCGCAGTCAGTGGGGGGCAGTGAGGATTACTCACGGCCCTCTTTTTTGATCCCCAGCAGCCAAGGCACTATGGTCAGAATAAACAGCGCGATCAGGGTGGCGAGCACCGCGGTGGACTCTCGGCCCATACCCGCGGCAATGCCGATGGCGGCGGTAACCCAGATACCGGCGGCCGTGGTCAGCCCCTTGGTTTCTGTTTGTCGGGTGCCCAGAATGATGGTGCCAGCCCCCAGAAATCCCACCCCGGCAGTGAGACCCTGCAACACCCGGGTCAGGTCGGCAGTTGATGCGCCAGCTTGCTGGGGGATCAGCACGAACAGGGCGGCGCCAATACTGACCAGCATATGGGTGCGGATCCCGGCACTTTTCCCTTTCTGTTCACGTTCGTAGCCTAATAGACCGCCGAGCAGACCAGCCACCAGCAGGCGCAATACAATCTGGGTCATCTGCTTGATATCTTGAATATCGGTGAACTCGGAGACGATGGTCTGCCAGATCTCTTGCCACATAAATGCCATCCTTGTGCATGCTGCATATGAATTGAACGAATCAAACCGGTTAATGTTGTCGCCATGGGTGCTGTACGAAAATACGCCATGAGACCTCATCCGCAGGGTATCAAACGCTGACTTCCCTTGTTGAGTAAAAAGTGTTGAGTAAAAAGTGTTGAGTAAAAAGCTGTCCAGGTTGTCGGATTTTAATGAGTTCTTGATAGCACACTGCTTTTGAATCAAGCGTCAGAATAAGGGATAACCGGCGATGGTCGCAGGCTAATAACCGGTCATCTCCAGATAGCCGACCCCCTTGGCATCCCCCGAGACAGAGACCGCTCCCTCCCAGTAGTCAAAGCGACCTGTCATGGCCTGATTGGGCTGACGGGCCTTGATGGTGAGGCTCATTCCGGCGGCGTTTAATTGCCACTCGACGGGGTAATCCTGCCCCTTGGGGCCGCGCCAGGTGTTGCCCGGCGTAAGGCGAATCGCGTCGGGGGCGAGCACCCGGCTGCTGCCGTCCCGCTCAATCAACATGCCGTAGCGGTTCTCAGGCTCAGTGCGTCCCGATTTGGTGCGCAGGCGAAACAGCATCAGCTCGCGGCCATCGTTCAACTGGAGCGAAAACCAGTCCCAGCCCGATTGCCACTCGGCCAATACCGAGCTGCTCCACTCGTGATCAAACCACCCTTGGCCGGTGACGGTGCGGGTCTCTCCATCGCGAGTCAGGGTGCCGCTCAGCTGCAGGCGTGGGTAGGAGTAGTAAAAGGAGGCGTTGCCCGGGCTCTTCTCGCTGTAACCGGCCTTGCCTTGCAGCACCAGCGGTTTGGCGGCAGTGACGGTGAGGTTCAGCTCGCCAATCGTGCTCTGCACCTTGAGGGTGGCGGGGAACAGCGCCGCCCCTTGCGAGGCAAGCCGCCACTCCCTGAGCCAATATTGGCCGCCGCTGGCCCCCGCCAGTCCGGGCCCCTGCCGACTGGCCCGTTCATCTTGCTGGTGGCTGCCACGGTCGAGATCCGTGATGGCAAACTGGGCCAGCCAGAGCTGGGGGGTGAGCCAGGGGTTGCTGGTGCGAAGTTCTTGCTCGATACCCTGCCTAAACAGGGTCCACTGCATGCCATATTCACGCCCCTGTTCATCCTTGAGGTTGCCGGTGAGATACCACCACTCGGAGCGGTAATCGGGGTGGGCAGCATGATCCTCCGGCAATTGGATGGTTTGCCCCGGCTGCACCTTTTTAAAACTGTCGTTGCCACCGCTGAGTAGGGCGCCCAGATCGCTGGCAGCGATGGCCCCGCTATAGAGCGTCCAGAGCATACCCAGCGCCAGCGGCCACCCTTTGGTCTGTGTCATACCACTCTCCTTGCCGCATACCAGGATGCCAATGCGCCACATACCGGTGCCAGCAACAGGGACGTGACCGCATGAAGGGGGGCGGCCTCGAAGGCGAGGCGCCAGCCAAAGGCGCGTGGGTTGACCACCTCGATCAGCACCCAGGCGAGGCCATACCCCACCGGCAGGGCCAGCAGGGCAGTGAGCAGCCCCAATCCAGCCCCTTGCCACACCAGCAGCTGGCGGCAGTGACGGGGGCTCAAGCCCAGACTCTGCAAGGTCTGCAGCTCGCCACGGCGCGCCAGCCCCAGCACCATAAAAGCCGAGCCGATCCCGACAAAGGCGATGCCGAGGATCAGCAACTTCAATAGCTCGGTCACCACAAAGGTCTGGTCAAACACCTTGAGCGCAGCGCTGTGGATGGCGGGAGCGGAGAGCAGATTGAGCTGCTCGCCAAAGCGCTCGCGCAGACGGTCGGCCAGCTGCTCGGGGTCGTTGCTAAAGAGGGCGAGGGATTGCACCGCCCCCGCCTCGAAGGCGTGCAGGATCTGTCCCTTGTCGCTGCCGTAGTCCTGATAGACACCGGTGACGGTGAACTGCCGTGGCCCCTGCTCGCCGCTGATCGCCAATGTCTGGCCTACCTTGACCCCGAGGCGCACCGTCAGCGGTTCGCTCGCCAGCACTTCGTCGGAACGGGTGGGCCAGCGTCCGGCCAGCAGCGGATAGGCCGCTTTAAGCTGGGGGATAAAGTCCATCTGCGCCCACTCGATGGGCTGCCCCTGCCAGCGGGCGGGGTGTACCGAGCGGCGCGAGGCGGCGCTCACCAGCGGGTTGGCGAGCAGGGTCTTGAGGGGTGTGTCGCTCAAGGTGCCCTTGTTGCCCGCTACCCCCTTGGGGGCGGTGACATAGAGATCGGCGGCCAGACGCTGGCCGAGCCAGATCTCCACGCTGGAGCGAAAACTCGACACCATGACCCCGATGCCGATAGCCGCCGCGATGGCCAGCTGCAATGCCATCACCGCGATAGCGGTGCGATCGAGGTGATAGAGGGTCTCGGCCACCCCGAGCCGGGCGGTTAGCGGGCCGCCCGTGCGCCGTCGTAACCAGCCAAGCAGGCCGCGCAGGGCATCGGGCAGCCAGAGCGCCATGGCCAGCAGCCAGCCGCCAGCGATAAAGAGGGCACCGGTCAAACCGGTTTGCGGCAACCACAGGCACAGAGCGCACAGCAGCAAGATGGCGATGGCCAGCACGCGCCGTCGCCACGGGTGAGCGGGGGGACGGCTGTTTCCTGCTCGCAGTTCGAGGGGGGATTGGCGCAGCAGTTGCCACCAGCCGGGCAGGTTGGCAGCCAGCGTGCCGAGCAGCCCGATCAACAGTGCCTTGAGCAGGCTCACGGGGGAGAGGCGCAACAGATCGATGGGGTTGGGCCCATAGAGATCGGCCAGCGCCTGGGTCAGTTGTCCCATCAGTGCCAGCGCCAACAGGCTGCCGAGCATCACCCCGAGCAGGGTGCCGATGGTGGCGAGAATAAGTAGCTCCAGAATGAGCCAGCGGAGTACCCAGCTCGGCCCCATCCCCAGAATGATCAACTGGGCCAGCTGGGGGCGACGCACGCTCTGGACAAATCGCTGGGCGTTGAACACCAGAAACAGTCCCACCGCCATGGCGAGTAATGACAGCGCCGTCAGGTTAAGGGCCAACGCATCGCCAAGCTGACTGGCATCGAGCGCCGGGCTGATGGGCTCAAGCCACAAGGGCTGGTTGGGGTAACGGGTTTGCAGAGTGGCCTGCAGGGTACGAGCCTCGGCGTCGCTTAGCTTGAAGACGATGCGATCGAGCCGACCCGCTTTGCCCAGCAAGGGCTGGGCGAGGCCGATGTCGGTTATCAGCAGCCGCTCCATGGGCACGGCGCCCGGTTCAAAGGTACCCGCCAGCGTCAGGGTCAGGGTTCGGGCGCTGGCGCCATCGCTGCCGCCCAATACAAAGCGGCGGCTCTGGCCCGCTTGCCAGCCAAGGCGCTCCGCTTCGGGGGTTGCCAGCCAGATGCTGTCGGCGCGGTTGAGGGAAAAGTCGGGCTCGCTCGCGGGTTGGGCGCCAAACAGCTGGCGCAGGGGGCCGGGGTTGAAGAGATCCATTCCCAGCAGTTGAAAGCTGCGCCCCTCTTCATCTTTGAGCCAGCCATGGAGCTGGGGCATGGCATCCAAGGCGGGCTGGCTGGTCACCAGCTGCACGTAAAGCTGCTCATCCAGCCCGCCAGCGGGGGCCAGCCGGTAGTTGGCTTCCCCGGCGAGCTGGCTGCGGGTGGCGACAAAATTGGTGCGGGCACTGTGATTGAGCAGCTCGATGGCCACCACCAGCGATACCCCCAATACCAGCCCGGCCAGACTCATCAGCAGCAACCAGGGGTGGCTGCGATAGAGGCGCAGCAGCGCTTTGAGTGGCAGCATCAGCGTGCTCCCGGCAGACGCAGTCGCTGTTTAGTCATGACGGGGTCCCTTGAGTTCGATAAGTTGCCCCCCTTCGAGGCGCAGCACCCTGTCGGCCAGCGCAGCATAGGCGGGGTTGTGGCTCACCAGCAGCAAGCCTGCGCCGGTATCGCGAACCGCCGACACCATCAGCGCCATCACCTGTTCGGCATTGTGCTCATCTAGGCTGCCGGTGGGCTCGTCAGCGAGCAGCCAACTGGGCTGATGGATGAGGGCGCGGGCCAGCGCCACCCGCTGTCGCTGACCGCCGGAGAGCTGCTCCGGCCAGGCATGGCGCTTGTGGCTCATATCGAGCCGGTGCAGCAACTGGTCAATCTTTGTCTCATCCGGTGGCAGCCCGTTGATAGCGAGCGGCAGTGCCAGATTCTCGGCCACGTTGAGGGTCGGCAGCAGGTTGAAATCCTGATAGACGATGCCGAAATGACGGCCCCGCAGGCACGCCCGCTCGTCGGGGGTGCGGGTGTCGATCCGGGTCTCCCCCAGCCAGATCTCTCCTTCATCCGGTGCAATCAGCCCGGCGATAAGATTGAGCAGGGTCGACTTGCCGCAGCCGCTTTGGCCCAGCAGCAGGGTGATCTCGCCAGCGGGGAGGGCGAGATCGAGATGGTGGAACAGCGGCAGTCGTTCACTGCCGTTATCGAAGCTCTTGCAGAGGTTGCGCAGGGTCAGCATGGGATAACCGTTTGATGGTCAATGGCTTTCATCATGCTTGGTACGCTAGCACGGCCAGCATTGATCAACACCCCTTACGGCTGATCAAGAGTGCCAGTTAGTGATCAAGGCGGCAAAAGAGCTGTGGATCCTCGCTGGATCCCGCTTGCCCGAGGTGGTTAGAATAGGGGCTTCCATGGGTCACAGGATGAGCAAGGATGTTACACAAGCAAGTCAGTTTTATCATCGATAGCAAGGGCAACAAGCAGGCTGCCGTCGTCCCCATCGAGATCTACAACGAGCTGATGACCCTGCAAAAGGCACTCTCCGACAACCGGCCGGGGGAGCGCGAGCTCTACCACTTCAACGGCAAAGGGGCCGAGGCCCACGGTTATCCGGTGGGCAAGCGGCAAAATCCGGGCTTTATGGTGCTGGCCGGTTCCACCGCCAATGGCGAGGATGCTGCCTCCCTGCGTGAAGCGGTGATCGAGCTGCGCCACGAACTGCTGGAGAAGGGGGTCATTGTGCCCCGCAGTCAGGGCGGCTTTGTCTTTACCGCCGATCAGCTTTTCAACAGCCCGAGTCTGGCCGCCAGTCTGGTGGCGGGTAATAACCGCAGCGGTCTGGATGCCTGGCAAAACAGCGCAGGCTATACCCTCAAGCAGTCGGGTTTCGGCAAGAAATAATCCCGCGTTTCGAAAGCAAACCAATTAAGCGTTAATTGACCTGGATGAATTTTTCTTTTCATCCAGGTGCTAGCATGATTGCCAGATGGTTCTAAAAGGAAGAGACCATGTCTGCGCTCACCCCTGTTATTTTGCTGCTGTCCCTGTTTATCCCTCCCGCCCATGCCAGTAGTGGCCCTGTTCTGTTGACATCCTCCTCAATCGGACTTTTTTGTGTCGGATTGTTTGTGTTGGCCTACGCCCTGGTGATGGCTGAAGAGTATCTGCAACTGCGCAAGTCCAAACCCGTGCTGGTGGCCGCCGGGGTGATCTGGATCCTGATCGGTATCGCCTATGCACAGCAGGGGATGAGCCCTGCGGCCGAACAGGCCTTCCGCCATACCCTGCTGGAATATGCCGAGCTGATGCTGTTCCTGCTGGTGGCGATGACCTATATCAACGCCATGGAGGATCGGCGGCTGTTCGATGCCCTGCGCGCCTGGCTGGTGCGATCCGGTTTTCACTTGCGCACCCTGTTCTGGTTGACCGGCGGGCTTGCTTTTTGTATTTCGCCGGTGGCAGACAACCTGACCACTGCGCTCTTGATGTGCGCCGTGGTGTTGAAGGTGGCCAACGGTGATCGGCGTTTTGTCAATCTTGCCTGCATCAACATAGTGATCGCCGCCAACGCCGGAGGGGCATTCAGTCCCTTTGGCGATATCACCACCCTGATGGTGTGGCAGGCGGGCAAGGTGCAATTTGGCCAGTTCTTCACCCTGCTTATTCCCTCTCTGCTCAATTTTCTGGTGCCCGCCATCCTGATGAGCCTGATGGTGCCGCGCCATGTGCCGGAGGCTGATAACGAGGTGGTCGATCTCAAGCGAGGGGCCCGCCGTATCGTCGCGCTGTTCTTGCTGACCATCATCACGGCGGTGCTATGCCACAGTTTCCTCCATCTGCCACCCGTACTGGGCATGATGCTGGGGCTCGGTTATCTGCAGTTTTTCGGCTTCTATTTGCGCAAGTCGCTGCCACGATCCCTTGCCCGCAAGCGTGCGCTCTACGAACGCAATGGTGATGAGGTGCGGTTGCGCAGTCTGGGTTCTGTGGTGCCATTTGATGTGTTCAACAAGGTGGCCAAGGCGGAGTGGGATACCTTGCTCTTCTTCTACGGGGTGGTGATGTGTGTCGGTGGGCTGGGCTTTATGGGGTATCTGGAGCTGGTGTCACACTGGCTGTATGACGCTGGGGATCCCACCATGGCCAACATCTTCATCGGGGTCTTGTCCTCCGTCATCGACAACATTCCCGTGATGTTTGCCGTGTTGTCGATGAACCCGGATATGGCGCTGGGGCAGTGGTTGCTGGTGACCCTGACTGCCGGAGTGGGCGGCAGCCTGCTCTCCATCGGCTCTGCGGCCGGGGTGGCCCTGATGGGACAGGCCCACGGCATGTATACCTTTTTTGGCCACCTGAAGTGGCTGCCGGCTATCTTGCTCGGTTATCTGGTGAGCATAGGGGCGCACCTCTGGCTCAACAGTGCCCAGTTCTGAACGTCCGGGCGCCAGTACGGAAAAAGGCTTCCGTTGACGGAAGCCTTTTTCGTTTTCCTGACAGGGGGGAGGGGGATCAATCGCCTCGTTTGCCGGTCAGCAGCCAGTAACTCAGGGTGGAGCCCAGGCCACAGCAGGCGATGGCGATGGCCATGGGCAGCGGCGAGTGGGGCGGATTGAGGTTGACCAGAATGCCGACCAGGGCGCCGATGCCAAAGCGCAGGGTGCCCGCCAGTGCCGATGCGGTGCCCGCAGATTGCGGGAAGTGGCCCATCAGGCCGGTCATAGCATTGGCGCCCACCAGACTGATATGGCCGACAAACAGTACCACCGGAATGACGATGCCCCACAGGCCGCCGGTCTGGCTCCAGGCGTTGTAGACCAGCAGGGCGCCCGCGCAGGGCAGCACCAGCAGACCGTATTGCAGCATCCGCTCGGCGCCCACCCCTTTCACCAGTCGGCTGTTGACGAAGGTGACCACCATCATCAGCAGGATATTGAGGCCAAACAGCCAGCCGTAGTGCTCGGTCGGCACCTTGAAGTATTCGATATAGACGTAAGGGGAGCCGCTTAAGAAAGCGAACATGCCGGAGCTGGAGAGGGAGCCGCACAGCACGTAACCCATGGCGCCGCGATGGGAGAGCACCCCCCAGTAGTTCTTGAGGATCTGGCCAAGATTAAGGGGTTGGCGATGTTCAGGTTTCAGGGTCTCCTGAATTTTCCACTGCATCACCAGACAGATCAGCAAGCTGATCCCCACCAGCAGCCAGAAGATCACCCGCCAGTCGGCGTGGGCACTGATATAGCCGCCCACCACAGGGGCCACCAGCGGCGCCAGCGTCATCACCAGAATGACGAACGACATGGCGCGAGAAAACGCATCCTTCTCGAACAGATCGCGCAGCAGGGCATTGACCACCACAGAGCCCGCCGCGCCGCCCGCCGCTTGCAACATCCTATAGGCCAGCAATTCGGGCAGAGAGTCCGCCATGGCACAACCCACCGAGGCGATGGCAAACATCACCAGCCCCGCCAGGATCACCGGCTTGCGGCCATAGCTGTCGGCCAGCGGGCCGTAGAAGAGCTGGCCGATGGCAAAGCCGCCCAAAAAGGCGCTGATGGTGAGCTGGGCGCCGTCGATGCTGGTGGCCAGATCCCGGGCGATGGCCGGAATAGCGGGCAGATACATATCCACCGCCAGCGGGGTCAGACCCGCCAGAGCGCCGAGCAGGATAAACAGGAAACGGGGGAGAGGGCGGCAGCCTGAGCTGTTGGCGATTGGGGCATAGGGTATCCGCTGGTGAACCTTGGTTGAAAAAGGGAGAAGGGCGAGTCTATCAGGTTTGCCCCCGCTCGGCATGACGTTCCTGCCCCCTCAAAAGGGGGAGGTACCTGGTCGCTCAGGCACCTTGGGGTGCACGCTTGCGGTCATGCGGGCGCGCTGCGCGGATCACTCCCCCCAGCCAGAGCAGCCAGGCCAGCAACGAGATGGCGTACCCGAGCCGCTCCGGCCAGCGGGCGGTGAGGGTAAAGGTGAGGCTGTGTTGTCCGGCAGGCACCCAGACCTGCACCAGCCCGTTGCGGGTGCTGCTGACGCTCAGCGGCAGGCGCTGGTCGAGCCTTGCCTGCCAACCCGGGTAATCAAACTGGTGCAGGACCAGCTTGGCGGGTGCCGGGGCATCCACCGTCAATTCGATATGACGCGGCTGCCAGCGCTGGATCTGCCAGTTCACCCCCTGATGGTCGCTGGTGATGGCGGGCTGGAATTCCTCTTTCCAGGCCAGCAGGGTGGGGGCAAACATGCCGCGTGGCACCTGCTTTGGTCGGTATTCGCGGGCGCTGCGCTTGCTGTCGAACTCCCCGTCGAGCTGACTCTTTACGGGAGCCTGGGTGAGCGGCGCCTCGCGTACATAGAGTCCCTGCGAGAGCAGGGTGAGGGCAAGCAGTAGCCACCAGACCCACTGCCACGGGCGATAGGTAGGGGTACCCAGCGCCACTACGGCGACGGTCGCGATGACCAGCAGCAGATTGAGGCGCCAGGGAAATTGCACCAGTTGCAACGGAGTGAGCAGGCGCCACAGGGGCTCGCTTGGTGGCAGCATCATCAGAAAGCTCAGGGTGCCAATGACCCCCCAGAGCAGCAACTCGGGATGGCGCGGCTCGCGGGCGGCAGCCCAAGCTACCAGTAGCAGAGCCAGGGTGAGCAGAGTCAGCCAGGCGAGATGGCCGCGAAAGCGCCAGTCATCACGGCCTTGGGGCAAACGATCGAGAAAGTTGCGCTGAAACTCGAACATGCCGGTGCGCATCTGCTCCATGGAGATCCCCCTGATCCAGCAGAGCGGGCAGCAGCAACAGGCTGGCCATCGCCAACCCCCAGAGCTGGCCCAGCAGGGTGCCAATGAGCGGGGAGTCGGTGACAGGGACACTGACAAGCGCTGTGCTCCCCTTGTAGCGCCAGACCAGTAGCAGGCTGCGCAGGGTGAGCAAGCCCAGAATAAGCAGGGTGCTTGGTAGATGGGAAAGCGTCAGCATGGAGACGGCCAGTGCTAGCAGCAGTAGCGCAAAGGGGGCGCCGCGGCAGAGGCGATCCTGCGCCAGCAGTGCCAGCGGTGCCCAGGCGAAGGCCCAGCTCTCCGCCAGGGCAAAGCGGGCGTAGATATCGATGGCCAGATGATAGGGCAGCGCCATATAGAGCAGACTGGCCGCCAGCGCCCGTCCGTGGCCGGCAAAGGGGCGCAACCAGAGATAGGCAAACAGGCCGGAGAGCCAGAGTGCCACGCTGCTGCTCCAGAGCAGCGGCGTCATCGCCTCGTGGGCCAGTGGGGGGGCCGGCGAACAGGGCGCTCACATAGTAGGGCAGGGGGGGATAGAAGAAAAAGACCGGGCTGCCAAAGGCGCCGTTCATCTCCATCAACCAGCGCGGATAGAGCTCACCTTGCCACAGTTGCACGGCAAAGAAGTGACCGGAGAGCAGGTGGTGAAACAGATCATGGCCCTGACTGCCGCCACGCAGCCAGAATGGCAGCAACAGGAGGGCACAGGCCCCGGTCAGCACCGACAAAACCCACAGCCACTCTCTGGTTACACGCATAAGGAGACTCGTCTGTTATGGATGCGCAGTGAGTGTACCCGAGTTGTTCCCCTCTTTTTTAGTTACCTTGGCGGATTTTTGCGCTCTTTCTGTGTTTCTTGTCACTTTTGCCATGGGTTGTCTGCCGCGAGGGAATGGCGAGCCAGAGTCCGGGCTCGGCGGCAAAGCGCGGGGCAAACCAGTGCTGGCGCACTGCAGTGGGCATCTCGCTCGCAGCGATGGGGCGGCGACTGAGGCGACAGGCTCCCTGAGAGAGCGCCAGCGCCGCATCCCCCTTGTACCAGCCGTCCGTGACCGGCAGAGCTGTGGTCTCCCGCAGCAATCTTACCCCCCACTGGGTCACCAGCGCTGGGCAGCTTTTCTCTGCGAGCCTTGCCGCCTGCACCATGGCGGGCGGACGGGGCTGGGTGAAGGTCGCGCCGAGCAGCAGCAATCCGGCGACTGCGACCACCCACTCACCACGGCGCGGCAGCCAGCCTGCCAGCAGCACGAGACCGAGCAGGGTGATGGGGGCCAGATGGCGGGGATTGTCGGGATTCTGGCCAAACAGGGTCCAGAGCAGCAGGGCGAGCCAGTAGAGCGTCCAGAGCGGGGGGAGGGCGGCAGGGTGTTTTTTTGATCTTTGCCACAGCGGCAGCACCAGCAGCGCCCCGACAGCCAAGGGCCAAAGCGGGGTGAGTTGATCGTTGAAGGTTCGCGCCCAGCTCAGCAGTCGATCGCCATGGGCCGCCGCCGTGTTGCCCCACAGGGTAAAGTGGCCGTCGGTAAAGCGCCGCCCCTCACTGAAATAGGCCCAGCCATCGGCCTGCCAGACAAACAGCAGGCTGATAAGCCCCACCAGCATGATGGGGAGCACAAACCTGATGTGGGTGCCCTGCTGCGCCAGCCCGAGCCACAAGGGCAGCTGCGCCAGCACAAAATAGGAGGGGCGCATCGCCAGCATAAGGCCCAGCAGCAGACCCGCCAGCGCAATTCTGCGCTGCTGCAAGGCCAGCAGCGTCCCGAGCCAGGCGGCGAGCGCGGAGCCGTCCGAAAGGCCGGAGAGCGCCAGCGTCGGGGTGAGCGGCAGGGCCAATACCAGCAGCCAGACGGGTGCCAGCAGGCTTGGCCGTTGCCACAGTTTTACCGCCAGCAATGCGGCGAGCGGCGCCAGCAAACTGCTACCGAGCAGACTTGCCCACTGCACCGCGCGGGCCGGATCGTCCACCGCCAGATTGATCAGCCGCGCCAGCCAGATAAAGGCGGGGTAACCCGGAAAGTGGGGGAGAACTCCAGCACGCTAAAGCGCGTCACCCCGTGGGCAAAATTGAGGGCATCGTCGGAATCGAGCGCCACCGGGAAGGTCAGCAGCCAGCCGAGCCAGACCAGTTGCAGCAGGAGCAGTAAGTAGGGTCGATTAGCGAAGCGTAATCGGCCGTGAAGACGCCCCCTTCTCCCCTTGCGGGAGAAGGGTTGGGGATGAGGGGGCTGTCATCATCGATGAGAGGCCATCAAAGCGGCGCCAGCACGGCCATCAGCGCTTTTTCTGCATCGCTAAAGGCGGCGGCATCGGCGGGCTTGGCGCCCACCCCGAATACCCCCGGGTTGCCGATGGCATCGAGCACCTTGGCCAGCGCCTGTTCGGCTGCCTTGCGATCCCCTTCATTGAGGGAGGGAAGGATCAAGTCGAGGAAGCGCTTGCTCTTGACCACCAGCACCTTGGCGGTCTGGTAGTCGCCAAGATTCTGGCTGGCCCCTTCGAGGCGGCGTTCGATCTCCGCCTTGTAGGCGCGATTGAGCAGGGCGGCGGTGGCGGCAGCGTCTTTCCCCTTGATGGCTGCTGCCAGCGGCCCTTGCAGCTCCACCTTGTGGTGCTGTTCCAGATAGGTCAGCTCGTCGGCAATCTCGCTCAAGGTGGCGCTGGCATCCTTGCCGTCAGTGGCGGCGCCCAGCAGCGCTTCGCGGGCGTCGATCAGTGGCTCCTTGCCGGCGGCGGCGTAGGAGTAAGCCTGTGCCTGCCCGCTAAGGGCCAGCAGCAGGGTGAGGGCGAGTAAACCCGGGCGTATGGTCATCCTGTTCTCCTTACTTATGCCAAGAGGCTATGCCAATGGCGCGGCCATCAGGCCACGCTCTGGGTTTCAATCACGGTATTTTCGTTGCGATGGTTGAAGATGGCATGGCGTCTGTCCACCCCGTCGATCACCATGTCAGCGGCCATCATCCCCATCTCCATGGCGGTGTCGGTGAAGATGTAGCGGAATGTCCCCTGACGGCCGGTCATGATGAGGTTGGTGATGGGCATCAGCGCCTTGATCGCTTCGTTGCGGCGGGCCTGATAGCCGAGATCCATCAGCGGATAGGCGTACTCGCTGCGGGCCTCGAAGGTTTCATCGCCAAGCTTCTGGGTATCGACGCCGAGGCTCGCCAGATCAGCGGTAACCCGACCGCGCAGATCAGAGAGCGGTGCCTGCCAGGTGGCATCCCCCGGATTGCAGGGGATCTCCAGCATCACCGAGGTCTGACCCTGGGGCGCCATAAAGGGGCTGCGGCGGCGCGGCTCCTGCAGACGGGTCGCCAGAATATGGGGATCGGAGAGGTACTGCCAGGTGTTGTCCGAAAGGTTCTCTGTTTTAAGCGGCATATTGACGAAGCGAAGCGACCGGTATTGGAGATCGCACGGCAAGCCAAGATGCTGGCAGGTGAGCGGCAGCGGCAGGGTGGAGATCACCTGATCAAAGCGCTCGCTCAGCTCAACGTTATCTTGTTTCCAATAAACCCGTTCGATGCGGCCATCGGTCTGCTCAAGGCGGGTGATGGTGGCACCGGTTTTGAGCTCAACGCCCTCTGCCACCAGCCGTTCGCCCAGGGTGGTGAAGATCTGGCCGAAGCCATATTTGGGGTAGCGGTATTTGCGGGCATAGGTGCGCACCGAGATACTCCCGCTGCGTCTTGGCAGCAGGCGGCGTGCCACGTCTTTGAGATCGATCAGGCTGATGCGCTGACCGGCCCAGTCGGCGGAGAGCTTGTCCGGGTTGATGCCCCACAGTTTGCCGGTGTAGCCCTCGAAAAACTGACGGTAGAGGGTGCGGCCGAAGTGGCTCTGGATCCACTCGGCAAAGCTCGCCTTGGCAAAATCATCCGGCTTCTTGCTAAAGGGCAACAGCAGCAAGTCTTTTACCGCACCGGCCATCAGGGCCAGCGGCGCCGTCTTGAGCAAGTTGGGCAGGTTCAAGGGGTAGTCATAGGTGCGCCCGCCAAAGCGGATCACGCTCTTGCGCTCGGCGTGGAGCAGGTCGTCCCCCATCAGCTCGTCGATAAAGGCGAGCAGCTCGGGGTTCTTGGTGATAAAGCGGTGGCCGCCGTAGTCGAAGCGATACTCCCCATCGCGCCCCTTGAAGGTCTGGGTGGCGCACATGCCGCCGACCACCGGCTCCTGCTCGAACAGGGTGACTGCAAAACCGGCGCAGCGCAGGCGCCAGGCCGCCATCAAACCGGCGGGGCCAGCGCCCAGCACTGCAATGCTTTTCTTGTTGTTATCGCTCATGACCTATTCCGAAACTGCTTGATAGATAAGGGAACCGCGCCAAGGCGCGGCTCCTGAATAGTGTTGTTACCCCGTGGCCTTGTTACCACAGGGCGTACGGGCTCAGCCCTTGCTGGATGCGGCGCTCACCTGCGGGCGATAGCTGCGCTGCCAGAGGGTAACGAAGATCGCCAGATAGAGGACCCAGGTCAGCAGCTGCAAGCCAGCGGGTGAGGCATTGTAGCCAAACAGGGCGCGCAGGAAGGTACCAAATACCCCCTGATCGTCGAGAATGTGGCTGATGTCGAACACCGGCGTGGTCCAGAAGGTGATGATCTCTGCCGCCTGCAACATGTTGACGGCGGACGACAGCAGACCTGCGGCGATGATGATGATAAGCAGCCCAGTCCAGCGGAAGAAAGGAGCCAGCGCCACCTTGCGGGTGGAGCGAAGCAGTCCCCACACCAGCGCGATGGAGACCAGCAACCCCGCCAGCGCGCCCATCAGGCCGGATTGCAGATCGACCCCTTGCCCCGAATAGAGCAGGGCGGAGAAGAAGAGCACGGTTTCAAACCCTTCGCGCATCACCGCCAGAAAGGCGAGGAGCACCAGACCAAACAGGTTGCCGCCATCGATGGCCGCATCGATGCGCGCCGTCATGGCTCCCACCTGGGATTTGGCCTGTTTTTGCATCCAGATCGCCATATAGGTGAGCACCAAGGTGGCGAAGATCAGGATCCCCGCCATCAAGAGGTGGTTGTAGCGCTCGCTCTCGAACTGGCTCACCACCACCTGGAACAGGAAGGCGACGACAAGTGAGGCGATAAGGCCAAGCCCCACCCCCAGATAGATGAATTTGTTGTAGCGGCTCGCCCCCAGCTTGGCGAGGTAGGAGAGGCAGATGCCGACCAGCAGGAAGGCTTCCAGCCCCTCGCGCAGGGTAATGAGAAAACTTGCAAACATCAGGATTGAGGCTCCGTAGCGGGCGTGACGGGGAGAGGCTGCAGGGTAAGTTGCAACCGATTTAGCTGCACTATGGGTGGCTCCGGCAAGCTGGGCTCGGCGGCGCGCACCGCATCATTGACCCACTTGGGGTAGGTGCGGAAATTGAGTTTGATATCGACCTTGAAGGGCCCTCGGGCATCTGCGGGTAGCGGCCAGGCTTCATCCCGCCAGCCATCGGCCGGAATGCGGGTATCTTCCAAGAGCTTGGCGTAGCGCCAGAACTTGAGCCCCACCGGCTTGCCCTCGGCATCGCCGAATACTTTTCTGAACAGTCGCGCATCTTCAGGGACGGCACCATCCACCGGCTGGCCGCTGGCAAGCACCACCTTGCCGCTGGCGTCGGTGACGGTCAGCTCCAGCCAGAGTTCACGAAAATCGGCCACCCCGGTGGGCAGAGCATGGCCCGCGCCAGTATTGGCGACCCGCACCACCAACTGCTGACTATCGGCCGCCTGTTCGATACGGGCGGAGAGGGTAGCGCTGGAGCGCAAGAGCGCCAGGCTCTCCTGTTCAAGCGCAGGATTACGCAGCCCCACCAGCTGGTGCTGGGCACCGGTAAAGTTGTGGCGATAGAGCCGCGCTTTCATGGTGCCGTTTTCGGTAGACTGGCCAGCCACCGGCGCACCGCCATTGCCCGGCTCCGGGTTCATATGGCAGTCGATGCAGGTGCGCCGCTTGGCAGGATCCTCGGCCTTGGCGAAGCTGGATTTTTCCCACTCGTCCCAGGTGTTGACGATATTGGCGCCGGTGCCGGGGGCAAACTCGTTGTGGCACGACTTGCACAGAGCCGCGTCGCGGTAGAAATCCTTCTGATAGGAGGCTTTATGGGCTGCCGGACGGGCGTTGATCTGCCGCTCGGCCAGCCAGTGCTGGAGGCTGCCGCCCGGGGCATCCTCGAACACATAGCTCTCGCGGTCTTTCAAATTCACGGTAAAGGCGCTGTTGCCGCCCGCGTCTTCCACCTTGGTGATGCGATGGCAGAGCACGCAGCCGGTCCCTTCCTCCACCACAGGTTCGCCCGCTTTGTGAGCGGCAATCAGCGAGGCGCCACCCTGCTCGAACATATGGGAGCCCTTGGGCAGATCCAGCTGGCCTGTCATCACCTGCTGGGGCATATGGCAGCCCTGACACCACTGACCGAACGCTTCCCCTTCGGTTTCGCGGGCCAGCGCCTGCACCACCTTGTAGTAGGGGTGGGAGTTGCCCATCAGCCGGTGGTTGCTCTCGCTCCAATCCTGGAACGCCTGTTGGTGGCAGTTCTGGCAGGAGGCTGAGTTGAGCCACTCCTTCGGGTGAGTCGTCGGCGCCCTGGCGGGATCGGTGCGCGGGGCATCGAGCCGCAGCCAGTTGGCGAGATAGGGGAGGTTGCCATCGGCGGTGACGAAGGCGTGTAAGTCCTCCATCATCGCCTTCACCTCGGGCTGAGGCTTGGCGGGGTCAACCGCTTCGGCCCCATCGCGGGTGTCGTGCCCCATGCCACCCTGGGTCTGCTGGGTCATGCGCAGGTATTCGCCGACAAAATCCCCCGCCACCATGTTGGTGAGGTTGGCGTGGCCGTTGATGGCGTTGTCGCCGCTCTTCTGGCGATGGGCCGCCATCAGATAGCGGTTGGTGAAGTTGAACCCGTCCAGATGGCAAGAGTTGCAGCTCATCCAGTTGTCCCCTGCCATGGGGAAGCGTGGGTTGGACGCTGTGTTACCGAGGTTAAACAGCCGCTCGCCGCGCTGAAGCAACTCGGGGCGGGGATCTGTCTCTACTAGCTTGGCGAAGTGGGGCGCATCAACCGTGACCCGGGCAAACGGGCCGCTGCCGCCGCTATTGAGGCGGGTGAGATCCTGCCCCATGGCGTTGTGTACCAGAATGTGGTCACCGTCGATCAGCAGATCCCGCGGATTCTGGCCCGGCAGGTGACGCAAGAGCTGGGTCGCTTTGGCGCCCCCCTGAAACTTCTTGCGGCGGTGGCGGTTGTTGTTGGATTTGCCGCTGCGAGAGAGGTCAAACACCAGCAGATCTTCCGAGCCCGCCAGCGTCAGATAGACCCGTTTTCCGTCGGCGGCGAAGCGCGCAGCAAACGGGTTGGAGACGATCTGGCTGCGGTTGCCGACGCTTGGCAGGTTGATCTGCAAAAAGAGCTGTTTTCTTTCATCGACCCGCTCTTTCTCCTCATCGAGATTGATGATGGAGACGGCCGGAAAGACGGTGCTCTGAAACTGGAAGGGGTGGTCGAAGCTCCACAGTACATGGGGCAGCCAGGCCTCGCTGCCATCGGGGGAGAGGGCGATACCGTCGAGCAGGCGCGGCAATCCCTGGGAGTCGCTCGGCGTGTCGCTGTGGGTCTCGGCCAGGGTGATGAGCTTGGGCTTGGGAAGCGAAGCCCCCATGGCGCCGTGGCCAAGCTTGGCGAGATCATAGATGGCGAGCTGGCCTGTCATGGCGTGGGTCAGCAGCAGGCGATCGCTGTCGGTCAGGGCCAGTCCACGGGGAGTCTCGGCTGTTTCTGCATCCAGCTTGAGGTTGCCCGCGCTGTCGTAGGCCTGCAGACGAGCGGATTCGAACAGCGTGATCCAGAACCACTGCCGCTTGGCATCGAAGATGACGCCGTATGGTCTATGGCCGGTGGGGATCGCCTTTTCCAGATCGAGATCATCATCCAGCAGCAGCAGGCGATCGCCGCTGTAATCGGTGATCAGCAGGGTGCCGTCATCGGCGCGGGCCAGCTGGCGCAGCTCGCCCCCCAGCTGCACCTCTTTTAAGCGCTTTCCGCTATCGCGCTCAAGCAGGGTGACCGAGCCAGCGCTCAGGTTGGCGGTGACGAGGCGCGGGCTTTGCCCCTCCTCATAGGCGATCATCCCGGCGCCCATCTGCTGGGCCAATGCAAAGGGGCTGGCCAGCAGCAGGACGAGGGCCAGCAGGGGTGACAAATATGCAGAGAACGATGACTTCAACATGGGGTCAGGAGCGCCATTTCAAGATGGTCCAGCGCCAGGCATGGCGCAGCACCAGAGGAGTTAACGCCAACGCGCTCAACCAGTGGGCCCAGCTGGCGAGGTTGCCCATGGCATCGCCCGGAGTGCCGTGCAGCACTAGCAGCAGGCCGCTGGCCAGACAGATCAGCAGCAGGGCTTCAATAATCCGCCCCGTGGTGCGTAAAAAGGGTTTGTTGCTGCGGTTCAACAAGCTGCGGTGGGAGAGCCAGAAGGCGCCAAACAGCAGCGGGAACAGGGTGAGCGAGAGCATCACATGGAAAAACAGATTCCAGCGTGCCAGCGGCCAGAGCGGGGTCAGCGGCTCCCACAACAGCAGACCGGAGAAGAACATCAGATAGAGGGTGCCCTCGGCGGCCTGATGGTGGTAGGCCAGCCACTGCCAGAATTGTCGGGGTGAGAGAGAAAGGCTTGTCATAAAGGCTCCAGCACCCGGGCGGGGCAGCCCGGGGGGAGCAAGTTTATAACGCAGTAAGAGTAATGAAAAGTGTTATCAATTGTATTGCTGGTGAATCAAGGCTGAACAAGCACAGTGATCAAACTCGACTATTTATGCTCTGCCATCCGCTCGGTCACCGCATAGATGAGCGCGGCCAGCGAGAAGGCGAGAAACACCACCACGGACCACTTCATATCGACTTCGTTGATGATGCCATCTTCGAGAAATGCCTTGAGCACCTCCACTCCGGCGATAGTCACCAGCGAGTTGATGACGATGAGCTTGAGGGAGGCAAAGTTGATCTTGCTAAGCCAGTTGCTGCTCAGGGAGGCGCGCTGCTCTTCCGTCTGGATAAATTGCACATAGCCACAGATAGCAACCAGGATCAGCATCTGGGCCACCAGTATAAAGTCCACCAGAGTCAGCACGCCGGTAATGAGATCCAGATAGGGGATCTCGAAAATGTTTACAGAAAGCTGATAGAGCTGCATGGCAAACTTCACCATCAGCAATACCACGCAGATGAGAATGCCAATGTAGAAGGGGAACATCATCAATCTGCTGCCATTGAGCATGAAATTGAATCGACGCATGAGAACTCCGATGTTGGGAACAGGGGTAAATAGAGTGAGTATGGCGCGAGCAGCCCGCAGCGTTGCAAGGCCGTGGGGACTGATTATGCCGGGTCACCCCCTGCTTGCGCCTATAAAAAAATAAAAAGCCATCATAAAAAATAAAACCGCATCCCGCTGTCTTATTTGTGATTTTTCCCTGCCGTAACATGCCGCTTCTCGATACTGGGGGGCGACTGCCTCCCTCCTATTTATCAGGCTCGGCCCACACTTGTGGCCGCTTGCCAGGAGTGTTGCGATGCGTATTGGTCTGCTGTTGAGTATGGGGATGCTGGTTGCAAGCGGGGTTCAGGCTGAAGCTCTGGGGGCCATTCCCGGGGAGTCTGGTTTTTCCGGCAGTGTGCTGGCGGGGGTCAGCGTTGGCGAGACCAAGTCCAATTTTGCCACGGGGAGTGCAGGTAGCGAGCGTATTGACGCTTTGGGTGCTGCGGCGCAGCAGCGTCACCTTGATCCGGTGATCAACGGGGATCTGCGTTACACCTTTGCCTCCACCGGTAGCCAGTTGTTCCTGGGCAACCTCATTCAGGATGCCATTCGTAGCGACGGTACCCAGCAGTTCGGGCTGCGCCAGCAGCTGGGGGACAAGGGGATCGTGGCCGGTTCGCTGGTGTTCAATGCCACCCCGGTCAAGGTCTGGCGCGATCCCTTTGCTGTGGGTGTGGCACGCGAGCAGAGTGACGTGCGATCCCACGGCGCCCGTTTGGCGTGGGACAACATCTGGGGCAGCGCGTTCAGTGGCAGCGTCACCAGCCGCGACGTCAAGGTGGATGGGGAGTCCAGCGGCGAGCAATATGGCCGCGCGGTGATGGGGATGCTGGATCGCAATGGCCGGGTCAACTCCGCCGAGCTCTCCTACCAGTTCCGGCTAACAGACGATCAGTTCCTCGAGCCGGCATTGCGCTATCAGAGGGCGGATCTGGCGGGCAGTGCCGAGTCTTATGTGAGCAAGGGGTTGCAGCTCACCTACGCCAGAACCTCGCCCCGCGGGTCGTTCGTCAGCAACCTCTATCTGGGCAAGCGCGACTATGACGAGGCCAATCCGCTGTTTGGCCAGCGTGCCGACAGCCGCGACATGGCCATCGATGCCACCCTCTTCTGGCACCAGCTGTTTGGCATCGCGCCGCTCTCTGCGGTCCTTAGCGCCAGCTACGCCACGGCAAACTCCGGGATCGACTTTTACGATATTCGCGCCACCAGCATCACCACGGGTCTGCTCTACCGTTTCTGATCCCGGCATCCGGCAGTGAGATGAGGTGCACACAAAGGGGCTGGTCAATCCAGTCCTTTGTTGATGGGATGGAGCGCAATAGACAATTCAAGCTGTATGCAGGTTGGTCATCACATGCAGACAAGAGACGTTTTGACAGTGTAGCGTTCATCTGGGGTAGAGAGGAGGTCATGACATACAGGTTGATTTGGGAAAAAACGGCAAGAAAATCTCAAGTGTAATGCTATTTGTGTTGAGGGAAATTTAGCCTGATAGCTGAATAAGTGGACTATGTGCCTGTATAAGATAAAAACAAATGTGAGTTCAGATTTGACGAACGTCAAGGATTCATACAAAGACTCATCCTTTCTTGTAGTCTCCCAATGATTCAATCAGTTAGTATCGGTCAGATATGAAATGATAGGGTTATACCGTGAGCACAATCTCCCTTCGCAAGGCCCTCGGGGTTTTGGCTAAATCTTCTTCCTTCTCGGTCAAGACGACAACACAACGTCAGAGAGATCTGTTTGATGACCTCAAGGATTATCTCTACGTTACACCCGAAATCGAGGATGATTTTGAGAAGTGCCTCCGTTCATTGCAGCCTGGTGAGTGCGTGTTTTTATGCGGCAGCAGTGGTGATGGTAAATCTGAAATATTGTCACGTAGCTATGACCAATATAAAAACAGATATACCTTCCATCTGGATGCAACCCATAGCTTTTCGCCTCATCAATCAGCAATCGATGCGCTAAACGAACTCTTTGATCGTGCAGGAGACGGGGCTCAACCCCTGGTGGTTGGTATCAATATCGGTATGCTGGCCAACTTTGCCAAAGAAGGGGCTGAGCGGCACAGTGAGTTGCGTGGCGTGATCGAGCGTTTTTTGGATAGTGGCGAGAGAACGCAAGGGGCATATCACTTTCTGGATTTCGAGTCCTATCCAAAATTTCGTTTTAATGATGACGCAGGCAGCTATTCAAGCTTTATGCGTCAACTGCTCAAGCGGTTAACTCAGCCAACCGATGACAATCTGTTTCATGCTATTGCCCTTGCAGATGAGCAACGCCAACGCGACATGCGCCTCATCGCCAATTTCAGGCTGTTGGCCTATGAGCACGTGCAAGAGATTATCATTACCACTCTGTTCAAAACTCGTTTGATCAAGGATCAATTCATTACGACTCGCGCCTTGCTGGATCTGTTGCATCAGCTTCTGGCCGGGGAGCATTACCTCTTTGACAACCTGTTTCTGGCTAAAGACAGCGAGCTAAGCCTGCGTCTTGCTGACTTTGATCCTGCCTTGATTCATACCCAAGCGGTAGACCAGTTTGTGCTGCGTTATGAGCTGAATCTACCGGATGAGGCGCTGGATGCCTTTATGGTCGAGCTGGCAAAACTGGGGCTCATATTCAACGAGCCTCGTGATAAAGCTGGTCAAGCCGCATCCCTTCTGCGCCTTTTTTATCTGCTTAAGGACTGTGAACTTGGCAATAACTACCATCACCAATTCAAAGTCGATTTTGAAGAGCAGGTACTTGAACACTATGCCACTGTCTGGCTGCAGCATAGTCAGTATCTTGGGGAGGGTGGAAGCCAGCTGGCCTTGCGCAATTTCTATGTGAAAGCGCTGATCCCGGCCATTTTTGTCTATGCCAACCGCAATGCCCCTGAGTTGTCAAAGAGAGAGCTTTCTCTTGGTCAATTTGGCCAGTGTCATGTCGCGGCACCTGTCGAGCTGAAAGCTGATTACAGCGCAATTCAGCGTCAGCATGTCGAGAAACACGATCATTTCAGCGCCTATCTCAAGGTTGATGATCAGCCCCTGGCACCAATGGCAATCAACCTCAATCTGTTTGAGCTGATCTGCAAGCTCAACAATGGCTATCGACCAAACAAGTACGACAAGAATGCCATCGTGTTGCTTGATGAGATGGTTGAGCAAATCCGCGCTGTCGCTAAAAAGAGCCCTGTTCTTCACTATTACGAAGGTGATCAGCATTACCGTCTTGGTTTGGATGACGGCATGATCACTGTAGAAGGAACCAGATAGTCATGTCTCTGTATCCAATTCCTGCCGGATTAGCTCCGGTTGATAAAAACAAGCTCACCAACTACTGGCCCATTCGCAACAAAGGCAATGAGTTTGACTGGGATACCGTGACCGGTGTCGTGCTGGGGCTTTCTTTGCGCAAGCAGGTGACTGCCTATGAATTTGGGCAATTTAAGGAGGAGTGCAAAGCCCGGTTTGTAGACAAGCTCGACGATCCTGATTTTTGGCAGGTGCTTGAACGAGCCTATTTTTCAAATGACTCACTCTTTCACATTTCACCGCTGTTCCTGTTGTTTAAGGCCAAAGGGAAGAAGAGTGGACAAGCCGATCTCAGCGCACCAGATACACGATTGTGCAAATTGTTTGCAGGCCTGTTGGGGGATTTCTTCCTTGAAGATGCGCTCGATGACAAGCTCAACTTTGTCGAGCAACAACTGTTGTCAGTTCTGCAAGGCAAGTTGCAAAGTGGCAGCTTGGTAAAAAATGAGGATGAGCAACCTTATCTGCCGTTTTTGAATGCCGTATTTCGTGAAGATATTCGCTTTTTGGCTGCACATCCCCAATACCTGCTGCAAGCCTTGCCTGGCACACTCAAGCTGTATGCATTTGCTTACTGTGCTCAGCTGGCGCTGAATGTGACCGACTGGCAACATGAGCCCCAAAGCAAGCCCCTCTACTTTATTCTCGATTCGGAAAAGGCCAGCTCTGAACGTACATCGGTAAAGCGCTCTGGCTACAAGCTGCTGGCTGCGGCCAGCGAGCGGGTTTTCCCGCTGCTTTCCGCCCTTGACGTGCTCCAGTTGCCAGGGGATGCCAAGAAAAGACCGCTCTGGCAGGTTTATCACGATGCCACGCAATATGCTGACCAGACTCAGTTACTGGAAGATTTGAACAACTATCTACAGGCCTTTAGAGATAAGCGCGGGTTACGGCCTGAGCGTCCTCTCACAAACAGCGTGGCAGAAGCCTTTGAGCAGCTCAAAGAGTTGGCTCTGGAGCAATTCCGTGATGCCAATACCTCCCGTGGCGGCGTGAACAAGAAATATGTCAAAGAGCTGGAAGAGAAGCTGCTCAGTGATTTTATTCAGGCCCGGGGGGCCGCTGGCCGTACCCTGGTGCTGAATCAGGATCAGCTGTTGCTGTTGACCAATCTCACCATCGGCAAGGCCGACAAGCTGCGCCTGCACGATCTGCGCAAAGGCTTCGAACAGCGCGGTTTTTATCTTGATAACCAGTCATTGCAGCAACTGGTCAGCTTCTATGAGCGCATGGGCAATGTAGAACGAATGAGTGATAGTGGAGACGCCGTATATGTCCGCAAGACCCTTTGAGCATTTTCTGGCCGAACGTTTTATCGAGTGGGTCAGTGCCGACATTGAGCCGGGCTCTCGTTACCAGTTCAAATCCCCCAGCGCAGAAAACGGTCTGGTGCTCTATCAGTCACTGGTGACCTTTGCTGCCACAAATACGCTGGCTACGGCCGATGGCATTGACCTGCCGTATATAGAGTGCAATGGCGTGCGGGTTTTACCTGTGTTGCATGGTGAGGCTCCGGGATTTACCGAAAACTACATCTCCCGTTTGCGTGATCTGGTCGCAGGGCGCAGTGCAGAATTTGAAAAAGCAGCCCTGCTCATTATCCACAACAGCATGCTGGATACCCTGATCAACAGTGCGCTTGATTTGGGGGCGCCCGGTGCTGTCTGGCATCCGGATAGTCTCTCGCAGCAGCTTGGCGCACTAATAGATGTTGGCAGCAGTAACAAGGAGCTGTCAGCCTGCCTGCTTGAAGAGCAACTGGCCCTCATCACCGAAGAGGGGGCGACCGTGTTTGGTTTTGCTCCTCTGTTCAGTGCACTGGATCAAGATGGTGTTCTGGAATTTGATGAGCTCCAGCTATTCAATGACCCGGTCATTTTGAGCTGGAGTGGCAAGAAGGCTCAGATCAGCAAGCGGCTCCAAGCAAACCGCAAGCTGCGACGCGAGATTGAAGATGCAGTTGAGCATTATGATCTCGATCAGCTCGAGAGTGTCCTGAAAGAGTTCAGCGCCAAGTTTATCCGCCAGCATTTCCAGGATGAGAGCTGGCGTGATCTGGAATTCGAGGCCTACCTCAAAGAGATTGAAGCCAACAAAGCGCAAAAGTTGCTATTGGAAGAGGTGGCCGTTGACAGTGGTTCACTGCAACAAAGAGCCAAAAGCCAGAGCAAGGCGGGACAACGCGACCTGAGCCTGCTGATCCAGCTCCCGCCGGGGGAGAAAACCCTCAACCTCTCTTTTACCTTCATCGGTAATGATCTGGACGAGAGCCAGTTCAAACTGATGCACAATGGGCCGCTCAAAAATGCGGTCACTTATTCTGTCAGCCGTGTCGGTGGTAAACGTTGCTGGGCGACGGTGACCTTGTCCGTCACAGGAGAACCCACCTTTTTTAGCCTTGAGCTCAAACGCGATAACCGCTCCGAAGAGTACAAGTTCCGTTGTCTAGTGGTAGAGCAGGGAGATTTCTATTTCGATGAGTTGTTGCACTGCTTCCGAGTAGATGCGGGCAAGAAGTGGCTGACCCTGCTGCTGGAAGAGAACAAGTTCAAGGTCAACCCAGAGCAAAACGCTATCATGCATCTGGCTGATGATGAGGGTGAAGTGGACTGCCGCGCCTGTGGCTGGGTGAACTTTGATGCGCTGGCCGAGCAGAGCGAACAGATCCAGTTTGAGCTGGTCAATGGCGAGCGTCGCTTGCCCATCAATATTGAAGGCCCGGCCGCCGATGAGAGCATCTGCGTTCCGCTGCTATTTGACAGAGATCGTTTCGCCAAGCTGCTCAGAGATGACCGTAATGCCGAGTATCTGCGGGCCAAAGGCAAGATCATTTTCGATAACAGCGAAAGTGGCGTGGCCGGTATCCGCCAGCAGCTGATGAATCTCGAAGCTAGGATGGTTGATGAGCGGGCCTTGTATATCGGTTTGAGCGCCGAACCCATGCCACTTGCGGCGATTAGTGCAAGGTTCCCTGATTTACATGGCGCTTATGCCGCCCTGTTTGACTATCTGCAACACCATAAAACCTTGCCGAGCCTGGTGGCCTGGGGCGACAGCTATTGCGCCCTGGTGCAGCGGGTGCTGGATGCCTACGAAGCGGCATTAAGCGAGATACCGACCAATGCGGTGTTGGCGCTCGAGCACAAACAGCTGATGCGCATTGGCCTGTGCCGCCAGGATGAGTGGCAACGCCTTAGCCCGCTGCACCCCTTGGTACTTGCCTATCACCTGCAACTAGTGGCCGAGATAAAAGCCGATCGCGATGAAGATGGCGTCAGCTCTTTTGCCGAATTGCCAGAGGTGACCCGCGAGCGCCTGGTTGCATCTGGCTTGCTGCCTTTCGTCTATGACAATGACTCTGGCTACGCTCATCTGCAGCCGGTGCGGGAGAACTGCTTCTGGCTCGACGTGGTGCCACAAAAGCAGGAGAGCTACAGCTACATCAAGCGTCTGGTGCGCGACAAACTGGCCGAGTTTACCCAGGCCTATTCTCGTCTGTTCAGTGCCGGGGCCAAGAGCACCCTGATCGTCAATGCCATCAATCAGGCGAGTGCGGCAGAGCTCTTCCTCGGTTTGATCGAACACTTCAAGCTGCACAAAGAGCAAGCGATCGCCATCCATGTGAACTTCTACGATGAGCGGTTGCAATTCAACGATTTCGACCGCTTTGCCGAAACGGCCGCTTATGACGAGCTGAAAACCTGGCTTGGGTTGAACACCACTGCGCTGCGTGCTGAGGCCGATATGCTGATCGACCTGATCCGCAGCCGTCTGACCTACAGCAAGTTCACCCTGCCCAACGAGCGTGAGCAGTTTGCCTATGCCCACCTGGCGTTTTTCCGCAACCAGGAGCCGGTAGAGTGCCATCCCATCAATACCGATGAAGCTCTGAGTGGTGTGCTGTGTGATGGCTTGATCGCCGGGGAAGCGGCCGAAACTAAAGGGGCGGCCTATTTCACCGCCTTTGGTTTGCGTGGCGTGCCCTATCAAGGGGTGCAGTCGCTGCGGGTGGCCCGCCTGCTGGGCAACCTGTGGCAACCGGCCAGCCAGAGCAATGCCCAGTATCTAGCAACCAGCCTGGGGCTGGCGGTCAGTGCCGATTTCAAGGCACTGCTGACCCGCTCTTATGACAGCGCACTGTGGACCACCATCATCGATCCCAAGGTAACCCTCGATTTCTTCACCAGTCAGCAGGATGTGGTGCTGATCCACTACTCGGATCAATACACCAGTGCGGCTGGTTATGACGCCATCACGGTAACCAAGCAGGTAGACCTCTTTAAACGCTTGCTGCAAAAAGAGGGTCACGGACAAGGTGAGACGCTGCTCTCCGAATTCAATGCTTTCAATGGCGAGTGGCTGCTCAAGATGCTCACGGCCAATGACAAGGAGCGCAAAGAGAAGAACGGCATTATCGGTGCTTACAAGTTTGTCTCGGCCTTATTGCGGCAATCCGATATCTGCTGGGTCCCCCTCTCCGTGGCCGAGATGATCCGCGTCTCCGGCAATGTTGGCCTCAAGATGAGCGACAGCGAGTTCTCCCGTCAGGTGCATGGGTATCGCAAAGGGGCCATTTCCGATGACGTGCTCTTTGTCGGCTTCAAGGGCAAGCAACTCTATTTGTTGCCTCTGGAGGTCAAGACCGGTGTCAGACCTGACTTTGCCTATGCCGGGCAACAGGCGCTGGAGCTTAAACGTTACCTGATGGAAGAAGTACTTGGCCCCAATACCCTGGCTGCACGGCTCTACCGTGGTCTCTTTATTCGCCAGGTGCTGATGCAGGTCGACAAGCTTTGCCTCTATCAGGTGATGCAGCCAGCGCAGCTTGCACCGCTGCTGACCGAGCGGGAGTGGTGGCTCAAAGGGGAATATACCCTGGCCAACGTGCCCGACTATCCCGAAGGCTTTGTGGTCGCCCATATCGAAAACGACAGCTTCTTTGTACCTCACTACCAGATGACCGAGCGGGGCGTATTGCAGGTTGAACTGCCCTACGCCTTGCTGGGTAGCCTTATTCAGGCCTGTAGCGCCCCTGCGCTTGATGAGTTGGTGACCCTGTGCCATGTAGACAAACAATATCTGCTGGGGCCCAGAGAAGAGGCGGCTAAGCCTGAATCTGGCTCTCAACCGCAGCCAAAAGAAGGGGGCAATGAGGCGGTGGATATGGCGCCAGTGGCACCAGCCACTGATATCCAAAACACCGATCCGGTTACCCCAATAGCGGTGGAAACCGGACTGACCGGCGAGCCGATAGAGCCCATACGTATCCTGTTTGGCCACGAGGCGCTGCGGCAAACGCCGCTCTATTGGGAGCCGACCAATACCGCCCGCTTTATGAATACCAATACCGGCATCATAGGCACCATGGGCACCGGCAAAACCCAGTTTACCAAGTCGCTGATCACCCAGCTGATGCGCCAGCAAGACAACAATGTCGAGGGGGCACGTATCGGTCTGCTGATCTTCGATTACAAATCTGACTATGTGGATGATGCCTTTAGTGAGGCCAATCAGAGCAAGCGGCTGCGGTTGTATCGCTTGCCGTACAATCCGCTCTCGCTCTATGGCGATATGCCGATGCTGCCGGTGCATACCGCGACCGGGTTTGCCGAGACCCTGGCCAAAGCCTTTGGCCTCGGGCCCAAGCAGCAGCTGCGACTGCGCAAGTTGATCCTCGATGCCTATGAGCTGGCGGGGATCAACAGAGCTGACGCCAGCACCTGGTCAAGGCCAGCGCCCACCTTGGCCCAGGTATGGGATCTCTATCTTGAGCAGGAGAAGGTGGAGGAGGACTCTCTCTACGCGGCGCTCGACTCGCTGGTCACTTACGAGATCTTTGAAACCATGCCGGATAAGGTGAGCTCCCTGTATGAGCTGCTCGATGGGGTGACGGTGATTGAGCTGGCGGGCTACTCACCCCAGATCCAGAACCTGGTGGTAGCCCTGACGCTGGATCTCTTCTATTCGCAGATGCAAAAGCGCGGCAAACCGCAAGTCAACGGCGATTATCGCCAGATCACCAAGATGATCCTGGTCGACGAGGCCGACAACTTTATGTCGCAGGACTTCCCCAGCTTGCGCAAGATCCTGAAAGAGGGGCGCGAGTATGGGGTAGGGGTGATCCTCTCAACCCAGGACTTGAGTCACTTTAAAACCGGGGAAAACAACTACGGCTCTTATATTTTGACCTGGGTGGTGCATCGCGTCGCCGAGATCAAGAATGCAGATATCAAGGCCATCTTTAATAAAGATGATAAGACCGAGCAAGAACAATTAATGGAAACCATCCGCAAGCTGGATAAGCACTTTAGTCTCTATATTGATGGAGATAAAAAGGTATCCATGATGCGGGATAGAGCTTTTTACGAGTTAAAGTGAGCTATTCTGAATGAACTACTATACGCCTACGGCCATAATTAAGCCAAATAGTATTACATTATATGATTTTTTAGCCTCAGCAAGGTATTCAATTCCTCCATATCAAAGAAAATACGAGTGGAGTGAAAGCCAATTCCAAAAGCTTTGGCAGGATATAAAGAAGGTGTTTTCAGAAAATATTGAAAATAAGACGGTTAAATTGTCGGCCAAGCCCCATTTTTTAGGGTCAATCGTGTTGCAAAACAGCGCTCATGAAGAGCGTTATGAGATAATTGACGGTCAGCAGAGAACAACTACGTTTCTATGTCTGCTATCGGTGTTGGCGGAGTTTATAGATAATATAAAAGACGTTCAAAAGAAGAAAAATTTGTCTTCTCTTATTAGCCCTTTAATTGGGCAGTATATTCCTATGAAGGGAAATGAAGCTCGACTTTTGATTGGTCGAGATAATGAATTTTTCCATAAGATGTTGTTTGACCATACAACTCAGAAGCAACGAGAAGAATACTGTGCGAATAAGAGTATTAAAAAAGGCTCTTCTGCAAAAAATATAAAGGATTGTTTCGATTTCTTTTATAGTGAAATAGAGGCTCACGTACAAGATGACGAGAAAAAACTTGGATATGACCAGCATATAGAATCGTTATCGCTATTTATAGTTTACTATTTATTCCTTATGAAAGTTGAGGTATCTGGTTATGGGATGGCCTATCAATTATTTGAGTCAATGAACTTTAGAGGTCTTGCGTTATCTCAAGCAGATTTACTGAAAAATAATCTCCTAGGTATTGCAGCAAAAGTAAATAAAGAAAAGCAGGTTTCAGATTTTTGGTCTGTAATGGTTAATGAGATCGAAGACCAAGATAAGCTAGATCTTCCTGAGTTTATTCAGTTTCACTTCATTAGTAAATTTGGTAGAGTGAAGGCCTCATCATTATTTGAAAATATATCCACACATTTAATGGAAAATGGAATTAATCCTGTCGATTATTCTGAAAGCCTTAAGGAAGAAGCCTGTAATATATGCGAGATTATTAATGGAAGCTCTTCATTTGATAGTAAGATATCAGATGTGCTGGAAGATATAAATAAAGTATTGGATGTTAAATTTATTTATCCATTATTGCTTTCTGGTTATGCAAAATATAAGTCTGATAATGATGGTCTTTATAAGTTTTTTCTTTTTGCAAGAAACTTTTGTTTTAGATATGCAAAAATACAGGCAGAAGGTTTATCAAATGTAGAAAAGGCTATGGGAGAGTTAGCTAGGCATTTAAGAGAGTCTGATAGTTCACTAGATTCTCTACGAGAAAAAATGCTTGAACTTTCACCTGACTCAAAGTTTAAGTCAAATTTTAAAAGCTATACGTTAAGTAATAGCAAAATAGGCTTTTATTGTATTCACTCTATTGAAAATTTTCTATCAAAAAATTCTGGTGTAAATGCATATAAGCAAAGCCCAAATCAGCATCTTGAACATGTTATGCCGAAAAAGCCAAAGGCTGATTGGCCTCATATAGACCCTCTTGACCCCGAGTTTAATGAACATTTATATAAGTTAGGTAATTTATTAGTATTAGAGCAGGATATAAATGCTCATATTAAAAATAAATCTATTGATTATAAACTGAAAAATAATAAAAAGCTCTCATACGAGACCTCTTCATTGAGGTTGCCAAATACAATTTCTGAATTTATGTCTGGTAGTAAATGGGGATACGAAGAGATTACCAAGAGGACAAACAAACTTGTTGAATTATATGCAGTAGATATTTGGAGTTTATGATATATAAATGTGAAAGCGGGTTAAAGCCCGCTTTTTAACATTCCATCCAAAGAGTTTGTTACATTTGTCAAATAAGATATTCCTCTGTGGATGTGAAGTTTGAAATAGTCGTTCAAATCTTTACTATCAATAGATTTTATAAATGCTCGATGAAGAAAAATAGCCATATAAACATGCTGGTATTCTCCGGCAAAAACTTTCCATGTCATTTCGATTGAACTATCAGTTGTAATATCTTCCTTTGGTGGTTCGGATACCTCTTTTAATGAAAGGCATAGAGCCCAACGACAGAGCACATTCCAGTTATCGATACCTGTTTTGCGCTTAATCACAATAAGTTGCTGTTTGGCTTTTTCTGACAAGCGAATGTTATCAATCATTTTTTCTCTCCGGGAAATACCCAGGATTTATCGTAGAAGTGAAATGGTGCTCCTCGAAACAAATATGATACTCCTTAGCTATATAAGGCTTGAGTTCCTTATAGTATTTACCTTGGATCTCTTCATCAGTCGATAAAAGAATAACCTGAGATGCGGCTTGTGGGAAATAGTGTTTGATTAAATGGCTTCGATGTTGTCCATCAAGGCGCCCCATTGGAGTATCAATAATCGTTGGCAACTCTTTGCCTGACTCATCGGCAAGCCCCCACAAGACCGCTATGGCCAGCAGCTGCCTTTCACCAGCGGAGAGTCGAGCAGGGGAGATCGGCTTATTATCTTGTGCATAAAGAGTTAATACAAACGAATCTGCATCGATTTCAATCTTGGTGATTAAGCTGTCTTTACGTTTTATCTGGTTAAACTTGGAGATGATCTTTTTTTGTAGCTTATCGATATTATCTTTGATGAGATCTATTTTAAAGGAATCCACAATATCTTGTAGTCTTCCCATATGAGCAAAGAGTTGCTGTTGTCGCTGCTGCTCAAAGTCGATAGCATTACCTTGTATCCGAATTGAGGTGACCTGTATTTCTGCCTGTTCGATATCTGTTACCAATTTTTGTGCAGCTACAAGTAAATCCTCTTTTTCTTTTTTAGCCTTGCTAAGTTCATTATCTGCGCTCACTGAGCGTGTAATGATATGTTCAACAGATGCAAATTCAGGAATAGCAGCTCGTTGCTGTTCTACGAATTGCAGTTCTTCGTAAAATTGTTCTTTTTTCTGAATCAGAGATGACGCTTCCTGCGCTTCGGCGGCGATCCGTTCAGCAAGTCCATCGAAAATTGCAGGACTGCTGTTTAAATAGCAGGGTTCAGAGTAGAGTTGATCAGAAGCCTCTCTCTCTTTAGATAACTCGGTTTGCAGAGACTGGATAATACTTTTCTCTGTACCTCGTTCATTTAATAATCCAAATATTCTATTCTCTTGGTTAATAAGTAAAGAGCGAGCGGTATGATAGCGTTTTATCTCATCTTCTTTATAAAGCTGAGACTTGGTCTGTTCTATTAATGAAGAGACGAGCTTCAAAGGCAAGGCCCCAGCAGAAAGTTTGATCAACTCGCTATTGATGCCATCTATCTTTGTTGTAATTTCAACTTGTTGACGAGAGATCTCATCTTTTTTATGTAAAAGATGAGCGCCATTATCTTTCAGTTGTTGTCGCCAATAGGCTACTTCAGCTTCTCTATCTAGAATCTGTTCATCTATATCAATTAGGTTACTCTGTAATGTATTTTGAGCTTCCCAAAAGGCTTCAAGCCGAGCTTCAGCTTCTTCCAGTTTCATCTTTTGCTTGGGATCCAGCAGCTGGTTTTGACCGCGTTTTTTAAGCACGTCAAGGTCAATATTGAGCTGTGACAGCAATTCAAGACCGAGCAGGCTTTCGATACCCGTCTTTACCAGACTGGCAGAACGAGCGGGATCTGCTAGATGTTCAATCTTTTCACCATCAAAAAAGAAAAGTTCAGACAGTGATTGCGGGATAAATTCATTGATAAATTCTCCCCAATGCTCACTCAATAGTGCATCTGGATGACCGTTATGGCTGACGACAACTACTTCCTTACACTCTTTGTCAGCCTCTTTTTCCCAAGCTCGATTTATTTCATAAGTATGATCTTTACCGAGAATGGTATGTCTGAAGCGAAGTGAGAGAGAAGCTTTTTTTTCCGGTGCGTAACGGTTTATCGCCTGCTCCAGATATGCTGGATAGCTAAGGCGACCACGATTGGAGCATTTGGCATGTTTGCCATAAAGAGCCAATTGCAAGGCATCTAAAAAGGTTGTTTTACCACCGCCATTGAGTGCACCAAAGAGGATTATAGGTCTTTTATGATCGGGGCTATCAAGGTCAACCTCATGGCGTCCTTTATAGATACCAAAATTTTCTAACACGAGTTGTTCAAAAATCATGCTGATAGCTCTTCAATATCAATTTGTTCATCTTCCAAGAAATGACTATTGTTCGTCAAAGCAAGTTGCAGCTTCTCATTTTCCCACAATAGTTGTTCTTTATCCTGATCAGGTAAATTGGGCTGTAATAGTTTTATTTTGTTTTCATTGAGTTTTCTGTTCAGTGCAAAGTCTCTGGCCTCTTGAATATTGTTGAAGGCCATGGTCTGCAAGCTTGTATCCAGCTCTTTATATAGATTTGCACGACGCAGCATATTGCTATGCTTATCTTCAATCGAGATCAGTGTTCTAATCTGCTCATATATTAAACCATCGGGATCATTGTACGTAGAGCATTTATTTCTCAATTTTTCCATTATATTGCTATTTAATAAACTATGATGTGAGCGTTTAATACCTGGATATTTTTTCCCCAGCGTACGTTCATAAATATGAGGAACGCTATCTTCAACCTCGTGTTTATCTTCCAGCCATATATGTCGAATTGCTTCCAAATCTTCCAAAGAGAGTAGTTCTAGGTTGCGAACTTCATCTGGTCCTATCTCTTGTACGATTTTTTGTGCTTCAAGCACTTTTTTGAGCATGTGTTCTCTAAATGGCTGCCGATAAGGACCACGCACCAGATCCGCCCCATATTCATTGATATGAACGGTCAAGGAGCCATTCATTCGACGAAAATCACGACGTTCCTTGTCTGCTTGTATTTTTTTACCTTTGCGCTCTTTATTTGAATCATTAATGTCGATTTCGTTGCGGAGCTGCAAGAGAGGCAACATCCACTCTTTCTCGGTGTCATTTTGAATCATGGCTGCCATAGATTTATCTTCACCTACCATGGTACAGACATAACAGCCAAAACGACTATCTCCACAACTAGGAGTTGACTTATCAACGACGAGAGGGCATTCACCATCCGCAGTTGCACCTTGATACATACCAAGTAGCTCTTGATTTTTAAAGCCCCATGGATTTTTAACCTGCATCAGGTATTGCCAGACATCGTCATTACTCCAGTCGGCGATAGGAGTATATATCCAGACACGATCAAGCTGTTTGTTAACAGTTAATCCAACAGCGCTACGAGTATTATCTTCTCTGTTCTCATAACTTTCCATTGTTGCTGCTCTTGTCGCGCTCTCCGCTTTTCGCGTACCAAGAACAAGAATAGCCTCACCGTTATTTTTAACGACTGTCTTAATAAAGTTATTAGATGGACTGATTTTGAGTCGATCGGTACACCAGCGAAACTTATAGCGAGGCGCAGGGTAACCACGACCAATCAAATTGACCCAGAAGCGATCTTTTACTTCTGGTGTCAGGCGATGTGGAATAATATTTAAGTGTTGCTCAGCTACCGCTTGTCGCATCTGTTCCAATGAGCGTCCTACCCACATGGCAACAATCGGATTTTCAACAAGCGTATCAGTACTGATCACATGGACAGGCTTATTGGCTTTACCTTCGGCATGCAGTTCCTGCATGGCATACCACACTAGCTGGAGTATAGCGGTGGAGTCTTTACCACCACTATAACCAATTACCCAGGGGATCTGATCACTAAGATAAAGTGATTTGGTGCGGTCAACCAAGAACCGAATTGTCTCTGTAAACCCGGCCGCATCAAATGCTGAACGGGAAGGGGTATGTATTTCGGTACTCATGCCTTACCTTTCCTAAATAGATATTCAGCTTGTTCCTCTCCTTCAGAGAGGGGGAGGTCAAGGTGTTGTTTGATCAGTGTTGCAGTTAATAACGTTGTATTTGATGTCTTTTGAATACGGCCCGCGATCAGAGCCCGACCTTCCCATATTTCTGCATTTTGACGTAGCCAATCTAGTGTCAATAACCCAGATAAGGATTGCTTCAGGTCATAATTCTTTTCAAGAAGAGTCTTACCAACCAAACCTAATGCGTGCAGTGTTACAGCATGGCTATGGATAAAGTCTTCACGAACTTCCCCAGCAGTCAGTTTGGATAGCCTGACGAGTTTCCATTCTGGTATGACATTATCTACTTCATTCCAAAAACGGCATGCCTCACGGGTCGCTTTAGTTATGTCAATACTTTCCCAATTGCTAAACAAGGCATGAGTTGCCTGATGAATAGCGCTAAGAGTAAAGAGTTTGCGGGAGCGTTTACCAAGTTTGTTTTGCTCCATATCGACAATCCCTTTAAAGGCTTTGGATTTGGATGCAACAGCCCGAGCGACAGCAGCACTCTTATCTCGTTGGTCGTATGCGATGGCCAGAGATTTGCTGGCTTTGACCTGATTCTGATTGAGGTCTGTAAACATCTGCTGTGAACGCGCTAATCCCTGATCGAGGAAAAAAACCACAGAGATGCTTTCATCTGCCAAGGATGGATCTTCTTTTAGGGCTGCTTCAATCGCAGCTCTGCGATGTTGTCCATCATTGATGATAAATTGTGCGTCCAACCCAATTCTGAGGGCCCCGATACGGCTCGCTTCACCACTGGTTCCCATTGGTTCAAATCTCACATCTCCGTCAATCGAGGCGGTGATGGCAGAAAACACGTAGGAATCTCTATTGCGAACTATATAGTCAGCCATCACCGGGATCCGCCCTACGTTGAGGGTTCTCTGTGCGCGCAGTTCAGGCGAGAGATCCTCATCATCAAACCTGAAGATGCGTGGCAATAGCTTGAGAGGACACATTGACACGTAGTACTCAGAGCCCGCCTGGATACCACGAATTGCTGGAAAAACGAACTCAAAGGAGGGTTCAAACATGGTAACCTCTTGCGCTCCACACTGTATGTGACACCATGTCGATGGGTTCGAACAAAAGTCGTGTGTACGTACGAACATTGAAAGAGGTGGCAAGGATAATGGCAGTTTACTTGGATTGCAATGCGACAACCCCGGTTTCTTCAGGGGTCGCAGAGGTTGTCATGCGCTATATGACTGAGGAATATGGTAATTCTGGGAGCCGTACTCATGAGTTCGGGGTTGTAGCAAAGCAAGCTGTTGAGAGGGCGAGAGGGCAGGTTGCAGCTGTTGTTGGTGCTGACAAGTCTGATGTCTATTTCACCAGCGGTGCAACCGAAAGCAACAATTTAGCTATTTTGGGACTGGCTCAATATGCGGAACAGCAGGGACGCAAACATATCATCACAACGCCTATTGAGCATAAGGCTGTATTGGAGCCAATTGCTCAACTTGAGGCTAAAGGATTTGAGGTCACGTATTTGCCGATGGATTCTTCAGGCATGGTGGATCCTGCGCATCTTCGTGATGCATTGCGCCCCGACACCGCGCTGGTTTCGATCATGCACATTAATAACGAAACTGGGTCTATTCAGCCAATCAGCGAGTTGTGCGAAGTGCTTACTTCCCATGATGCTTTTTTCCATGTAGATGCGGCTCAGAGCTATGGCAAATATTCTGAGGTTCTTGAAGATCCACGTATCGACATGATCAGTGTCAGTGGTCATAAAATGTATGCTCCAAAAGGTGTGGGTGCTTTGTTACTGAAGCGGCGCAATTTTAAAAGGGCACCTCTTACCCCGCTGATGTTTGGTGGTGGGCAGGAGAGGGGCTTGCGCCCAGGCACTCTTCCTGTTGCCTTGATTGCAGGTTTAGGTCAAGCCTGTGAAGAAGCCAAACGCGATAGCGAGCAGCGTCGTCGTTATTGCGAGCAGATCAAGGAGCAATTACGTTCTGCCCTTCGCCCGCTCGGGTGTATTGAAAATGGCCAGAACACGGCTAGTCATGTTTTGAATGTCTCAATTCCTGGGATCAACTCTGAAGCGGCACTCGTTGTGCTTAAAGGTATCGTTGCGTTATCGAATGGTTCTGCATGCACCTCTCAAAGCTATGTGCCCAGCCATGTCTTGATGGCTATGGGTCTAGATGAAGAAAGAATTGAAGGTGCGATACGGATCTCTTGGTGCCACATGACAAAAGACATACCATTGGCAGAACTTGTTGATCGGATTAAGAAATTACAGTGACTAATCGAACCATCGTTGAAGCAGCTAAGCAGGCTTTGTTATTGATTGGGCATTCTGCCTCGGTAGATGAGGTGTATGACGTAATCGTGACACATCAGCTATATGAGTTTGGGGCCAAATCACCTCACTCGGTGATTCGTGTCACCATGGATCGCCACTGTGCCAACAAGTCACTAGGCTCCATGCATAAGCAGCGTTTTTTCCAAAAGAACGATGATGGGTCATATGAGCTGCTGTCAGATGTGAAAGAAGTCCTACAGCCTGAACAGAATACCTCTTCTTCGGAACAGCAACGCTCTGCTCAGGAAGTTGAGAACTATATAGAGCAGATCCTTGATTTGGCTGCTGTCCAGCGTGAGAAAGTAAAAGCTGAAATTTTAAGCAGCCTGCGGAGCTTTTCTCCTGAGCAGTTTGAATCGTTTTGTCGCTTATTTTTATCAAAATATGGATTTACTCGTATGGAGTTAACATCTCGTGGTCGAGATGGCGGCATTGATGTAAGAGGATTGTTGAAAATGGGGCTTGCTGAAATGCGCGTAGCAGTGCAGTGCAAGCGATATGCAGAAGATAATAAGGTCGGGCGTCCATCAGTATCTGCATTTCGGGGTGATATTGCCGGCGATTTTGAGCAGGGGATATTCATGACGACCAGCGGATTTACCAAAGAAGCTGAGGAAATTTCATTCAAGCCTGGCTGTGTGCCTATTATTCTGATTGATGGTGAGCAACTGGCAGATATTATGATAGATAAAGGAATTGGTGTTCAGCGCCAGCTCATTGATGTATTTGATTTTGATGCCTCATTGTTTATCAATTAACGTTTTTTGCCTCGATGTATTCGGTAACCAATGATTTTCATATCAGCATGATCTAGTGCACTGCTAAATTGAGAGCGGCTCAGGTTGAGGTCCTGAGCCAAGTCTATTGCTAGTAACTTGCTCAATCTTTGCTCCAGCGCTCGTTGTGCCTTGAAGCTCGGATCATCCGGTGCCATCAGATAGCTTTTGTTGAGCAGTGGTGGTCGGGTCTGCTCATTGATGTAGTCAAAGAAGTCGACCTCCTGCTCGGCCATCTTGATCTTCACCCGTTCCACCAGATAGGGGATGGGGTTGCTGAAGTCGTCATACCCCATCAGGCTCACCTTGCCGGAGCGGATGTGCAGCTTGATCACGTCGATATCGGTCAAGTCACCGTAGAGCTGGCAAGCCGCGCCGAGGTAGACACGCAGCAGCGGCGGTAATTGCGCAATAAAGCATTTGTGTAGCAGCAGTGAATGGCTGGGATAGAGCAGGCTGTTGGGTAGCTGTTGATGGGCCAGCTCGCAGGCTTGGTTGATGAGGGCGATATCCGCAATCTGGTAGAGCAGTGCTTTGGCGGCCTGCTGTGCCTGCGGGTTGCCACCGAAAAAGGCTTTGATATCCCGCTGCAGCTCGCTGGGGTAGTGGGTATAGGTTTGGCGTTTGCCAAACAGGTTGAGTGCCAGGTAGACCAGCAAATCTTGCTGCCGCTCCAGCTCGGCCTGCTTTAACTGGGCAAGGTCAAAATGCTGGCCAAGCAGGGTCATGGCTTTGCGATGACTGCCTGCTATCTCTCTTAACTCGTCGCTTTGTTCAAACTCGTCATTGGCTGGAATTCGGCCAAGGGTCAGCGCCCGCTGCCAGAAGGCTTCAAACAGCGGTTGATGGCGAGTGATCAGTAGTGCTGCTGCGGCCTGATGGTTGGGCGTGGGCGAGGTCAGCTGTTGCCAGCTGTGGTTTCGGCGTTGACGTTGTGCCAAAAAGCGCTGCTCTTCGAGCTTGTCTTTGAACACATAGAAGATGCCTGGCCCCACGGCGATGGCATTTTCATCCAATGTTCTGTCTATGTAGTGCTTGAGCTCGCTTTGGTTGTAGTAGCGCTGAAAGGTGTTGCGCGAGGTGATAACGCCATCTTTATAAGTGGTGAACTGGGCAATAAAGCTGTCGTTGGCCAGCATGGCCGAGACGACCAGCAGGGTTTGGGTCAGCTCCCAGGCGCCGAGCAGCGCCTCCATTCGCTCATCTTGATCCTCAATCACGTTGATCACAAAACCGAGATTGACCAGATGGGAGATCACCTTCTCGCCATCCGGACGAAAGTTCGGGTCCCAGCCCAGCGCGTCAATACCGTGAGCTTCCAGTTCCCGCAGGTCATCCCCCCGGCCGCAACCGTAATCAAACAGCGCATAGTCGCCGTTGAGATAACCATGGCGTGCCAGCATCTTCATGGGGGCCGAGAGTTCATGGCGAACCAACGCGGTTTTATGGCGATCAATTTGTGGGCCACCCTCTTCGGGCGGCAGGGCGGAGATGCGAAACAGGCGCCCATCAACCAGTTGGTAGCCGTGTCTTGCGATAAGCCGCTCCCACGATGCTTTGAAGCCAATCATGCGGGGATGATCGTAAAGTCCCGCCAACTCCCCCTCTTGGGTGATCTGGCGACAGCTCTCTGCCTGTGGGTGATCGGGGGTCAGCATGAACTCTTTGCGATGCAGAATGGGGGGATTATCCTGGTTCTCGTAGCGGGTAATGGTATGGCTTAGTTTGGCCAGATCAACGGTCACGCTCTGCTTGAGGCTGGGGTAGGCCTCTTCGAAGAAGGTGGGGTAGCTGAGCAGGGACAGCCTAAAGTCCTGCTTTGCCAACTTCACCAGATCCCATTCACACTCCGGCAGTTTGAGCGCTTGTGCCACCGCACAGACAAAGCGGTAGAGCTGTGGGTTGGTTGTGGCCAGGGTCTCTTTGTGCAGATAGACCGCGTCGGGCAGCACTTTTTTGTATGGCAGGGCAGCGACCAGTTGCGTGAAGCGCTCGGGGGTCAGCATCAGCACATTCCTTTGAGTTGGGTGAGTGTCAGCCGCTTGGGCATTCGTCTTCCATGGTGAGTGGTGAGTTCGACCAATGCGCGGTTTTGTTCGGGCCCATAGCTGATATGCAGTGGCCGGTCTGGGCCATAGAGATAGAGACGATCAAACGGGGTGTGCTGCGCCAACCAAAGGGCTACCTGATAGCTGTTCTTCCCTGGGTATATCAGATCAACCGCGGCCCCTTGCCGAGGACAGACAACTCTTCCTCGCTGATTGAGTTCACAGGCCGCATGTTGATCCAGTGTGGGGGCTATACCGGGCGAGGCGTTGGAAAGAATAGCTTTGCGTAGTGTTACTCCACAAAACCCATAGGTCAGCAATGGGTGACCAAATGTTTCTACCAGCGGATCGAGAATATGCGTTGCCAGTTCACGGTAGGCCAGCCAGCTCTCGGTTTGTTCAGGCAAGTTTGGGCATTGGATGCGTTGCCAAGTTTCACCACAGTGAAACAGCATCTCGAAGGTGAAATGTTGGCTGCAGGATTCCTTTATATCTATGGAGATGCCCCCTAACAGCTATCACAAATGGAAATGAACATGCCACGTTAGGCTGGGAAACCACATTCTGCCTTTACGGTATTATCTGCGGGGTTCCTAGTCAGAAAGCAAAAATTAGCACGTGCTGAGCTTTTCCTGCTATGCCCTTTTGTTGGTGGAAGCATTGGAACTGTGAGTGTGCGTGTGATTCATGCATCTGTGGATGAGGACTTGCGCTGGTTCAAAGGTGGTGCGCTATAATGGCTGTATATAAATACAGGTGTTTTGCCATGAAGTTGTTAACCCCAGACCCATCACCCGCCGAGGTGACCATCCCGCTGTTCTTGCACCGCGCCTCTTGCGGCTTTCCCAGCCCAGCCCAGCCAGCGACTATCTGGAAGGGAAGTTGGACCTCAACACCCACTGCGTGGCGCACCCTGCAGCAACCTTCTATCTGCGTGCCGAGGGGGAGAGCATGACCGGGGTCGGCATCTTTCCCGGTGACTTGCTGGTGGTCGATAAGAGCCTCACCCCGCGCCATGGTGATGTGGTGATTGCACTACTCGATGGCGGCTTCACGGTAAAGACCTTGCAGCTCAAGCCGAGGTTGCGGCTGTTGCCAGCCAATCCGGCGTTCGCGCCTATCGACCCTTGTATGAGCCTCTCCCTAGAGTTGTTCGGAGTGGTCACCCATGTGATCGGCAATCTGAGGCAGCGTGATGGCCATAGCGCTCGTTGATGTAAACAACTTCTACGCCAGCTGTGAGCGGTTGTTTCGCCCTGAGCTGCGTGGCCGCTCGATCGTGGTGCTCTCCAACAACGATGGATGCGTGGTGTCGCGCAGCCCCGAAGCTAAGGCGATGGGTATCAAGATGCCCGGGCCCTACTTCAAGATCCGCGAGCAGTTCGAGGCGCATGGCGGTGTGGCATTCAGCTCCAACTACGCGCTCTATGGAGACATGTCTGGCAGGGTGATGAGCACGTTGGAGACCATGGCCCCCGAGCTGGAGGTCTACTCCATCGATGAAGCATTCCTGTCACTGTCGGAGTCGTTTGCCGGGGACCTGACAGCCTATGGACAACAGATCCGGCAGCGAGTGTGGCAGTGGACCGGCCTCACGGTAGGGGTCGGGATTGGCCCCACCAAGACCCTCGCCAAGCTGGCCAACTATGCAGCCAAGAAGTGGCCTGCCACGGGCGGCGTCGTGGACTTGCGTGACGAGCTGCGCCGTGCCCGGCTGATGGCTATCACCCCGGTGGACGAGGTGTGGGGCATAGGACGGCGCTTGGGAGCCAAGTTGGTGGCACAAGGCATCAACACCGTGGCTGACCTGGTGGCTAGCGACGCCAAAGGGTTACGTGCCCAATACGGCGTGGTGGTCGAGCGGATCGTACAGGAGCTGCGTGGCCTGCCTTGCGCAGAGCTGACCGTTGAACCGGCGGCGAAGCTGCAGATCCTCTCGAGCCGTTCCTTTGGTGAGCGCGTGACTGACCGTGGAGAAATGGCCCAAGCGTTGTCGGGCTTTATGGCTCGCGCAGCCGAGAAGCTGCGGGCCGAGGGGATGTGTTGCCAGCGGGTGCACCTGTTCGTGCGAACCAGCCCCTTTGACGAACGAGCGCCTTACTACAGTGAGCAGGCTGGCGTCCGGCTGGTCTGCCCTAGCGATGATACCCGGTTGCTGCTGCAGCAAGTGAACGTGCTGCTACCGCAGATTTGGCGCGACGGTTACCGCTATCAGAAGGGGGGCGTCATGCTGAGTGAGTTCACCCCCAAGGGGCAGCAACAGGCCGATCTGTTTGCCCCGTCCTCCGCTCAATCGGACGCGCTGATGGCAGTGATGGACCAGATCAAAGCCAAGGGATTGGGGCGCGTAGGTTTTGCCAGCCAAGGCACGGGGTCGCCTGAGTGGATGATGCGACAAGAGCACCTGAGCCCCAGCTACACCACCCGCTGGGAGGACCTGCCAGTGGCGAGGTAACCAACCAAGGCACAATGAGGCCGCTACTTGGCTGTAGTAGGACGTTTTGGAAGTTAGTCGAATTTGAGTTGAGAGAAAACAGGGAGAGTGGATCGTTCACTGCGAGGGGAATGTGGCAGAGCAAGCGGTGAGGGATAGCTGGCTCTGCTTGAAACTATGAAGAGATAGATACGAAAAAGCCCAGCCAAAAGGCTGGGCTTTAGAATTTGGCTCCCTCGACAGGACTTGAACCTGTGACATACGGATTAACAGTCCGCCGTTCTACCGACTGAACTACGAGGGAAAAGTGGCTCCTCCTACTGGACTTGAACCAGTGACATACGGATTAACAGTCCGCCGTTCTACCGACTGAACTAAGGAGGAATTGCCTGTCTCGTTAAGACGGGGCGAATATTAATGACCAGGGCGGTGGGTGTCAACCCGCGAATTTCCCGAAAACCGGATTTTCGGACTGTTTGCCCAAAAGTTGCGCTTTGCGGTTTATTTTCAGCACAATCAGTCCCTTGCCATCGCATTGGCCAACTGATGCCGGGAACATTGGTTCGGTTCGCATCAACCTGATGATGCCAGCATGATGTCGCGAACGTGCCGGTAACCAGGTGAGGCTCAAATGGTAATCTTTGTGGCAAAAAGGGGGAGAGCAGGAGCCAAGATCGGCGATTTGGCGGCAAATAGGCCAAATAATGGGTGAGCGCGCGTTTCATTGATCCTGCCCATCGAAAAAATGGCCTGTCTGGAGTAAGGTTACGCAGGATACCATCGCCGCGTCGACAGCCCTGCCGGCCCTTGATGATGATCGGGCGCCGGATCTCTCCGGCCTTTATCTCCCTCTTCTGGTATTACGATATACATGCACAAGCAAGCCTCTTTAAATAGCGTGAAGCTCGCCATAGCCTTACGCCAGTCCTGCATTGATGAACCCTACAGCATGGCCCGCTTCGGCCGTGATCTTATCGCCGGTGTAACGGTGGGCATCATCGCCATCCCGCTCGCCATGGCGCTGGCCATCGCCAGCGGTGTGCCACCGCAACACGGTCTCTATACCGCCATCATCGCCGGTATCGTGATCGCCGTGACCGGTGGCTCCCGTTACTCCATCTCCGGCCCGACCGCTGCCTTTGTGGTGATCCTCTATCCGGTCGCCCAGCAGTTCGGGGTTGGCGGTCTGTTGATGGCAACGCTCATCTCAGGCCTCTTTCTGGTGGCGATGGGGATGGCCCGTCTTGGCCGCCTTATCGAGTACATTCCTCCGTCAGTGACGCTGGGCTTTACCGGTGGTATCGCCATCGTGATCGCCACCTTGCAAATCAAGGACTTCTTTGGCCTGAGCGTGCCCGAGATGCCGGAAACCTATTTGGGCAAGGTCGAAGCGCTGGCCGCCGCCCTGCCAAGCTGGCAGTGGGGCGATACCCTGGTGGGGGTCGCAACGCTGGCCGTGCTGCTGCTCTGGCCGCGCCTGCGTCTGCCGGTGCCCGGCCACCTGCCCGCAGTGCTGGTCGGGGTAGGTCTGGGTTTTGGCCTCCATTACTTTGGGGTGGATGTGGCCACCATCGGCAGCAAGTTCAGCTATACCCTGGCCGATGGCACCCAGGGGATGGGGATCCCGCCCATCGCACCGACCCTGGTGATGCCTTGGGCCTTGCCCGGACCGGATGGCTTGCCGGTTGAATGGAACCTGGCCGCCCTTGAGCGGCTGCTGCCTGCCGCCTTCTCCATGGCAATGCTGGGGGCGATCGAGTCGCTGCTCTGCGCCGTGGTGCTCGATGGCATGACCGGTCGCAAACACAGCTCCAACGCCGAGCTGATGGGGCAGGGGCTTGGCAACATCTTCGCCCCCTTCTTTGGCGGCATTACCGCTACCGCTGCCATCGCCCGCTCTGCCGCCAACGTGCGTGCCGGCGCTACGTCCCCCATCTCGGGGATCGTCCATGCGCTGGTGGTGCTGGCCGCCATTCTGGTGCTGGCCCCTTGGCTCTCCTGGTTGCCGCTCTCGGCCATGGCTGCCTTGCTGCTCATCGTGGCCTGGAACATGAGTGAAGCGCACAAGGTGGTGGAGCTGATCCGTCGCGCCCCCAAATCCGATGTGCTGGTGCTGCTGGTCTGCCTGTCGCTCACCGTCATTTTCGACATGGTCATCGCCATCACTTTCGGGGTGATCCTGGCCTCCCTGCTCTTTATGCGCGAAATCGCCAAGATGACCAAACTGCACGACTTGGCCGAGCACAAACGCTATGCCCACGAGGTGCCGGACAACGGCCTGCTCTACAAGATCAACGGCCCGCTCTTCTTCGCCGCGGCCGAACGGGTCTTTGCCGAGCTGGAAGCGCAAGTGAAAGGGCACAAGGTGCTGGTGTTGCAGATGGAGGCGGTCTCCATCCTCGATGCGGGCGGCCTGTCTGCCTTCCTCCACTTTGGCAAGCAGATGGCCAAAGCCGGTGTCGAGTTGCGGGTGGCCGAGTTGCAGTTCCAACCGCTCAAGACCCTGGCACGCGCCAAGGTGCGGCCGCAGCCCGGCAAGCTGGAATTTTACGGCTCGCTGGAAGAGGCGCTCAAAGGTGAACATTTGCACGAAGCTGCAGTAAATTGATTGAAAGGGATACGAAACGGCATTTTTTTGGTCACTTGGTTCGGATATTGAGCAAACGAACGCAAAAAGTAAAAATTGCATTGACCAAAAGCCATCGTATCCCTTACATTACGCTCCGTCGCCGCGGCATGGTCCGCAAGCGAATGTGCAGCTCAAGAGCACATAAAGCAGTGAGCAAAAAATTGGTGAGGTGTCCGAGTGGCTGAAGGAGCACGCCTGGAAAGTGTGTATACGGCAACGTATCGAGGGTTCGAATCCCTCCCTCACCGCCAAATTGCAAAGCCCTGATGGAAACATCAGGGCTTTTGTTTTATGGCGCAATCCCGAGCGGTTGTCAGCATAGGACTGCAAATCCGCATTGTTGATAGCCCAGCATCTGGTTGAGCCGATTGACTAATCGTAGTGAAAAGCCGCTCTGATCTTGCTGCCGAACCCAAGCCTGATCCTGTCAAACTTGCTGTCGAATTCAGTTAAAGGGCCTCTCGCAAGAGAGGCCCTTTTCATTGCTTGCTGATTTGCCCTGCTCGGCACTTGAAAGGCATTCCGTGGTGATACGGGTTAATGCTCTACAGGCTGCTGATTCAGGGCACGTTCAGCTGCTTGGTGATGGCCTGATAGAGCTGGGGGTAGTTATCGTCAAAATGATGTCCTCCCGGCAGGGTGATGCTGGTGACGTTAGGTTGGTTGAGACGGGGGCAGAGGCGGTCGTCATCATCATCATCGGCACCTTGCAGGCAGAGCATCGGCAGATCGCGGATGGTCTTCACCTGCGGCTCGGTCGGATAGCTGCGCGCCTTGTGGGTCAGCATGTCGCTAACGTGGAGCTCGAAATCCGAGCTGGTGGAGGGGGAGAGCATCACGGCCCCGACCAGTCCCTGACGATAGTGCTCCGGCAACCGGTTAATGACGAAGGGGGCAATCTCTGCACCAAACGAGAAGCCTACCAGCAGCCAGTGGGGGCGCTGCCAGCGGGCCTGATAATCATCGAGGATCCGCTCCAGATCGGCGGTCACCTGCTCCGGGGTTTTCTTCTTCCAGTAGTAGGTGAGGGAGCTCCAGCCCACGACCGGTATGCCGTGCAGCTGAAACTGGGCGCTCAGCCCCTTGTCGAGGGCCGCCCAGCCACCATCGCCGCTGAGAAAGATCACCATGGGGGCATCGGATGGCTGCTTGACCGGCAGCTCAATCAGGCTCAGGTCATCCTTGACCGGGGCGGCGTGCGCCGCAAAAGACGAAACGGGCAGTACGAGACTGAGTAACAGCAAAATCAAGGCTCTCATTGGCCATGCTCCTATTTCTTGATCAGCCCCAGCGGGCCGCGGCTAATCAGGGTGATCAGGTGAGTCAGGGTTCTGGGCAGTACCAGCTTGCTGCTGCAGAGCAGGTAGCGGGGTTCCCAGCGGGGCGAAAATTTCTCCTTGTAGCGTCTGAGCCCCTGAAAGTTGTAAAAACGGCTGCCACGGACGAACAGGGTATTGCCAAGGCGGGCCCAGTAGCTGTTGAGCGGGTGATCGTTGAAGCCGGACATGGGGGCCATCCCCAGATTGAAGCTGGCGTACCCTTGCGCCTTGCCCCACAGCAGCAGTTCGACAAAGAGAAAATCCATGATGGGGGCAGTGCCGGTATCCAGGCTGTAGCGCATCAGATCGATGGAGAGCATCTCCTTGCTATCGCTCACCCAGAGGTTGGCAAAGCCGACGATCTGCCCCTCGTGCCACACCAGCGCAGCCGGACTTAAAGTCAGGTAGTCAGGCTCGAAGCGGCCGACCGAGAAGCCCTTCTCCTTGCCCATCTTGCTCTGCAGCCAGGTATCGGAGACGGTCTGCAATCTGGGCAGCAGGGGGGCCACGGCACTGGCCTCGACCACCTCGAAGGTCAACCCTTCCCGTTTGCCCTTGGCGTGGCTCTGGCGCAGGTTGCGCAGCCGGCTGCCCGCCAGATCGAAGGTAGCCAGATCGACCATCGCCTCTTCACCAAGCTTGAAGGGGATCAGCCCCAGCTCCAGATAGAGCGGCAGATAGCGGGCCGACACCTGATAAAAGACCGGATTGGCGTCGTGCTCGTCGCACCGCTCGCGAAATTGCCAGAGCAGCTCTTCGATCTGCTCGGGGCGACCGACCGGATCCCCCATCACAATCCAGCTGTTGCCCTCGATGCCATACATCAGGAAGGCGTCGCCGGCGGGGTGGAACAGCAGTGACTTGTCCTGCAACTGGGCCAGATAGCCGTGGATCCCCCCTTCGCGCACCACCAGCTCGTGAGCGCGCGCCAGCGTCTCCTTGTCCGGCTTTTCACCGACTACGCGCAGCGGCGCAAGCAGCTGGGCAACCCCGGCCACGGCCAGCACGGCCACCACGCTCCCCATGGCGCGCAGGCCGCGGGCAGCCCCGCCGTGGGGCGAGAAGTGGAACCAGAGGGCGTGGTCATACTCCACCTGACGGTAGGAGAAGAGCAGCAGCCACAGCGCTCCCAGCAGCACGGCGCCGACCGAAATGAGCCAGCCCGGGGTGTATTGGGGATAGAGCAGCGACCCCTTGCGATAGAAGAGAGAACGGCAGGGGGTCATGATCAGCAGGAAGCTGCCAAGCAGCAGGGCTGACTCCCAGTCGCCCCCCTTGAGCAGGGAGAAGGCGATACCCAGAGCCAGCAGCAGCTGGGTGATGCGAAACGCGGCGTCGTGACGGCGATAGAGGCTGCGCGCCAGCAGGATCAGGAGGATACCGCTCACGCTGCCGAGCACGTGGGAGAGCTCCAGCAGATGGAGCGGCAACACCTGCAGCCACACCTCGATGTGGCTGCGCATGGTCGGGATCATCCCCGAGCAGAGCAGCAGGCTGCCGGCGGCGAAGGTGCCCATGCTGATAAGGGCAGGCAGAAATTCGCGCACCGCGCTCATCAGCCCCTGTAGCCGCTGCCAGCGCGCTTTTTGTTGCAGCATCTCCTGACTCGCAAAGAGCAGCAGGGCACAGAGAAAGGGAAGCAGGTAATAGATGCAGCGGTAGAGTAGCAGCGAGGCGAGCAGCTTGTCGGCCTGCAGGTAGTGGGCCAGCAGCAGGCTCATGCTCGCTTCGAACACCCCAATCCCGCCCGGCACGTGGGCCAGCACCCCGAGGAAGCTGGCCAGCACGAAGGCACTGAGCAGCACGGGGTAGGGGACGCTATCTGCAGGCAACAGCACAAACAGCACGGCGGCGGCGGCCATCCAGTCGGCCAGCGCGACCAACAGTTGCAACAGACGTATCCGAAAGCCCGGCAGGGTCAGGGTGTGTTTCCGCCAGGAGAGAAAGTATGTAGGCCAGCAGAGGTAGCTGGCCACCAACAGCAGCGCCATGACGCCCGCCAGCCTGAGTAGAGTATCCGCCCACTGCGGCCAGTCAGGCAGCAGCTGTGATACATCGCAGGTTAGTAGGGCGCCACCTCCCCACGCCAGCAGGCCGAGGAAAAAGGTGACGGAGCAGAACAGCACCACGCGGGCCACTTCTCCGGTGGTGAGCCCCAGTGCGGAGTAGAGGCGATAGCGTACCGAGGTGCCGGTCAGCAGGGCAAATCCCAGGGTATTGGAGAAGGTGTAGGCGATAAAGGAGGTGATGCTGACCTGTTGCCAGGGAAGGCGCTTGCCCAGCGCATGGAGCGCCAGCATGTCATAGCTGCAGAGACAACCATAACTGAGCAGGGTCAGCAACAGGGCGCCCGCCAGTCGCGGCAGGGGTTGGGACCAGATGGCCACACGAATATCGTGCCAGTGCCATGCCTGAGTCAGGTGATACAGCACGGTCAGTGCGGTGCCGAGCAGCAGCAAGCTGCACAAGGGGCCGAGCCATTTAAGCAGATGACGCCACATGCCATGTTCCTGTGGTCATTGACCGTTTCCCGCAAAGGGGGAGCCGGGTCGTGGATCCGGTTTGGACGAGGGAGGCGCTCGTCAGGAAAATTTCGGGAAGAGATGGAAAGGGAGGCGTCAGCCTCCCTCTGTGCTATCCAGTGACCGGTTGGATCACTTGGTATTCGGTGCGACTTTGACGGCAGGGGTTTTAGCGTGGGTGGCTTTATGGTGTTTTTTCACCACCTTGGTCTGGGTCGCCTGCGGTGTGGCTGTCTTGGTCGGGGTGGCCGCCATGGTGAAACCGGAAGTGAGGGCGAAGACGGCAGCCAGGGTCAGAGGAATGATCTTTTTCATGTTCAATTTCCTTATTCGGGTTGATGTTATGGAGCGCTCTCCATGACAGTCATCCTATGACGGTTGCAGCGGCCCTTCAGTGAGCGGTTGGTGACGGTTTGTATCCAAATGTACAGGCAGGGTCAGGCAGAAGCGGGCGCCGTGGTCACTGGCCAGCAACGCCACATCCCCCCCGTGATGACGGGCAATGCTGCGCACGATGGCCAACCCCAAACCAGTGCCGCCGGTGCGACGATCCCGGCTCTGATCAAGGCGCACGAATGGTTCGAAGATCTGGGGCGCCAGCGCCGGATCGATCCCCGGTCCATCGTCGCTCACCTCCAGCAGATAGTTCTCCTGCAGCCGCGAGATGGAGAGGGTGACCTCGCTCTCGGCGTAGCGCAGAGCATTGCCGATCAGGTTCTCCACCGCGCGGGTCAGCAGACGCTGATCGCCGCACCAGGGCATGTGGCGTGGCGGCAAATCGAGGGTGAGCCTCTTCTCGGGTGCCAGCGCCTGCCAGTCGCCAAGATGCGCTTGTGCCCAGTGACTGAGCTCCAGCTCGTCCCGTTGCAACGGCAGCTCGGGTCTATCCAGCTTGGCGTAAGTGAGCATCTCTTCGATCAGGGCGTCCAGCGCTCCCAGATCTCGCTCCAGCGCCTGCTGCTCCTGCTCGGCAGGGGCAGGATCGAGCATGGCAAGCCGATAGCGCAACCGGACCAGCGGGGTGCGCAACTCGTGTGCGATGGCATCGGTCAGTTGCTTGCGGCTGGCAATCATGGCCTGCAATTGGGTCGCCATTTGATCGAAGGTGCGTCCCACCCGGGCCAGACTGCTGCCCGGTGGCAGATTGGTTCGGCAGGAGAGATCCCCATCGCCTACGCGACGTGCGGTTTGCTCCAACTGCTGCAAGCCGCGCCAGTGGGGACGCAACCAGAGCAGAATGGGCAGGCCGAGGGATAGGCCGATCACCAGCAGCAGCCCCACATCGACCCAGTGCAGCTCGTGCAGGTAGGAGAGGTAGGGAACCGGGCCGACAATCAGCACCCGATCGGTATCGGGGATGCGCTGCAGGAAGGTGTCATCCTCCTCGACGATGACAATATTGCCGGCGGCCAGAAAGGCCTGATCCTCGCTGGTCAGGGGCTGGCGTGTCAGCTCACCGATCTTGAGGGGGAGGGTAAACTGACTGCTCTGCTCGGCCAGCCGATCGGGCCAGCGCTCTGGCGGGGTTCTTGCCAACTCGCCGGTCAACAGGCCAAGAGAGCCCTGCATCATGCGTTCGAGATAGCGATCACCCGCCCGTTCGGCGGTCACCTGATAGACCACGCCCACCAGCAGGATGGCTAGGGTGAAGCAGCCGATCAGCAACAGATAGAACTGGATAAAGAGACGGCGCATGGCGGTGCTCCCGAAAGAGGGTTATTCCCAGGCGTGGGGGACGAAGAGGTAGCCTTTCTGGCGCACCGTCTTGATCCGGGTCGGGTTGTCGGGGTTATCACCCAGTTTGCGGCGAAGGCGGGAGATGGCCACATCCATGCTGCGATCCTGGCCGTCATACTCCCGGCCGCGCAGGCTGCGAAAGAGGGCTTCCCGACTCAAGATTTGGCCCGCGTGGCAGGCGAGCTCCCATAGCAGATCAAAGTCAGCGGTCGAGAGGGCAATGCTCTCGCCATCGAGCCGCACATCTCGTCCCGGGCCATCTACCCGCAGCCGACCAAATTGCAACTGCTGGGGAACGCTGCTGGTGGTGGCCGGTTGGGTTGATGCTTGCTGGTGTTGGCGAAACTGCACCCTCAGTCTGGCCAGTAGCACGGGGGGCGGGGTGGTTTTAAGGATGTAGTCGTTGGCGCCCAGCTCCAGACTCAGGATCTGGTTCATGTCGCTATCCAGCGAGGTGAGCATTACGATGGGGCCGTCGAAGCGCGGCCGCAGATCCCGACAGAGGGACATGCCATCCTGCCCCGGCAACATGATATCGAGCAGCACCAGGTCGGGCTGTTCGGCCTCTATTCGGGCTAGCGCCATGTCCCCTCTGGGCTCGAGGATCACGTCCATATCGTGGCGACCGAGCCAACTGCTGATGAGCTGGCCAATCTCGGGATCATCTTCGACAAAAAGAATGCGTTGCATAGAAAAGCTCCAACGGGAAGCAGGAGAGAAGAAGAGCGATCAGCATATCAATGGCGCTTGGGAAATACAGAAAAAGAACCGGGCAGGCTGATGTGCGGGGGAGTGTGGCTGTGTCATCGATGGGGAGAAGCACATCGTGACAAATGGGCAGAGCCGCGTTTATCGGTCTGGAGGATGGCCTTGTAGACAAGGCATGGCACAGCCGAGCGCAAAACAAAAAACCGGCCAAGGCCGGTTTTTCGCGGAGCAGACCAGAAGGTCACTGCACCAAGTCGATGGTCATCACCTTGCGGCGATTATCGACAGAATAATGGGGTGGCTGATGGGGCTCGAACCCACGACAACCGGAATCACAATCCGGGACTCTACCAACTGAGCTACAGCCACCACTGAAATCTTCATCAACACTCGCCAATCCAGAAGAGAAGGAGAGCATCAATGGCGCGCCCTGCAGGATTCGAACCTGCGACCCACGGCTTAGAAGGCCGTTGCTCTATCCAACTGAGCTAAGGGCGCTTTGTATCAACACGTCTTAGGGACGAGTCGATGAACATGGTCGGTGATAAAGGATTCGAACCTTTGACCCTCTGGTCCCAAACCAGATGCGCTACCGGGCTGCGCTAATCACCGAAAATTCCTGACCAGCATATCGACATGAGTCGTACTGGGCAACGGGCGGGCATCATAGCCAAGCGTAAGGGGCAGCGTCAACGACTTTTTCCCCCAGTAAATTCAAGTGCCTACTTATTGCCCGCTACAGGTCTGGCGTGCGTCTGCCGCTAACATCCCGGCTAAAAAAATGCGACAATGCGCGGCAGTTGAACACATGGTGAGTGGAGAACGATGTCTGCCAAAATCATAGATGGAAAACAGGTTGCGCAAACGATTCGCAGCCAGGTCGCGGCGCAAGTCCAACAGCGGTTGGCGGCAGGGAAACGGGCTCCAGGGCTGGCAGTCATTCTGGTGGGGGCGGATCCCGCCTCTCAGGTCTATGTCGGCAGCAAACGTCGGGCGTGCGAGGAGGTGGGTTTTCTCTCCCGCTCCTATGACCTGAGTGCCACTGCCAGTCAGGAAGAGCTGCTGGCGCTGATTGATCAGCTGAATGCGGATAGCCACGTAGATGGCATTCTGGTTCAGCTGCCGTTGCCGGATCACTTTGATACCACTCAGGTGCTGGAGCGGATCCAGCCTGACAAGGATGTAGATGGATTCCACCCGTATAACGTCGGCCGTCTGGCACAACGTATTCCGGCGCTGCGCCCCTGCACTCCGAAAGGGATCATGACGCTGATCGAGACCACCGGCGTGAAGACACATGGTCTGCATGCGGTCGTGGTGGGAGCGTCCAACATAGTGGGGCGTCCCATGACCCTCGAATTGTTGCTGGCGGGCTGCACAACCACGACCTGTCACCGCTTTACCCGGGATCTGGAAGAGCAGGTTCGCCGTGCCGATCTGCTGGTTGTTGCGGTCGGCAAGCCCAACTTCATCCCTGGGGAGTGGATCAAACCTGGGGCACTGGTGATCGATGTGGGCATCAACCGCCTGGCTGATGGCTCGCTGGTCGGTGATGTGGAGTTTGAGACGGCGCGCAGCCATGCCTCCTTCATTACTCCGGTACCCGGTGGTGTGGGCCCGATGACGGTCGCCAGCCTGATGGAAAATACCCTGATCGCCTGCAGTGAATATCACGACTGATCATGGCTGGTGATAACCCTGTGATCCCGTGAGGAGGCAGGATTCGCCAGAAATCTGACAATAAAAAACCGGTTGCTCAGAGAGGAACCGGTTTTTTATTTATCCAACGGGTGTTATTTACATATTTTGTGCTTCGTTTGGCACAATCACAGAGGCGTGATTTCCTTTCGGCCCCTGTTGCAGTTCAAAATTGACAGCCTGACCCGCTTTCAGGGTCTTGTAGCCCTCCATTTGAATCGTGGAGTAGTGAGCGAAGATATCCTCACCGCCCCCTTCCGGACAGATAAACCCAAATCCTTTTGCGTTGTTAAACCACTTAACTGTGCCGGTTGCCATACTTCTACATCCTTTTATTGATTACCCAGAAGTCGTTGAGTAACCTGCGCCAGCCCTTTATAACTAGGGACATGGGCCCATAGCAGACGGGCACAGATTAGCAAGTAACCAATCTAGTCTAACTTTTGAGCGAGTCAAGAAGTTGTTAACAGCTGATGTGATCTGGTTAACAAGTCTATTGACAACCTTGTGTTAGACGGTAGTAATCTAGAGGTACCAAAGCGCGATTATGAGCAAGCAGAAAGAACTCTTTGCTAATGAAGAGATTGCAGAAGCAGAGAAAACAAAGCTGCAGCCGCCACCCATGTATAAGGTTGTGTTGAACAACGATGACTACACGCCGATGGAGTTTGTGGTGGAGGTGCTGCAAAAGTTCTTTGGTATGGATTTGGACAAGGCGACTCAGGTCATGCTGAGTGTGCATTATAGTGGTAAGGGTGTCTGCGGCATGTTTACCGCAGAGATCGCCGAAACCAAGGTTGTCCAAGTCAACACCTATGCGCGTAACAACGAACATCCACTGCTCTGTACTATGGAAAAGGCTTGAATCTGATGACTTGATGGCGAGTGTGACACCACATTGTAGCTGTACTAGGGGAGGTGCCTATGTTGAATAAAGATCTAGAAAAGACGCTGAACGAGGCTTTCAAACTGGCCCGTGACGAGCGCCACGAATTCATGACCGTCGAGCACCTGTTGTTAGCCCTTCTGGATAACAGTTCAGCCCATGAGGCGCTGAGCTCTTGTGGTGCCGATGTTGAGCAGATGCGCAAGGAGATCCGCGCATTCATCACCCAAACCACTCCGCTCATACCGCGCGATGATGACGATCGTGAAACCCAGCCGACACTAGGCTTCCAGCGCGTGTTGCAGCGTGCCGTCTTCCATGTGCAATCCTCCGGCAATACCGAAGTCAGCGGCGCCAACGTGCTGGTCGCTATCTTCAGTGAGCAGGAGTCACAAGCTGCTTATTTCCTGAAAAAAGCCGAGATCAGCCGTCTCGACGTCGTCAATTTCCTCTCCCACGGGGTGCGCAAGGACAGCAAGCCGGATCTCGGCAGCAATAACAATCCCGAGTCTGATGATGATGTTTCGGCCGCACAGATCGAGAGCTTTGCCACCAACCTGAACCAGCTGGTGCTGGAAGGGCGCATCGATCCGCTGATTGGCCGTGATCAGGAGCTCAATCGTACCATTCAGGTGCTCTGCCGTCGTCGCAAGAACAACCCGCTGCTGGTGGGTGAAGCGGGTGTGGGCAAAACTGCTATTGCTGAAGGCTTGGCCTATCGCATCGTCAAGGGGGATGTCCCCGAGGTGATTGCGGGCAGTACCATCTATTCGCTGGATATGGGGTCTCTGCTGGCGGGCACCAAATACCGTGGGGATTTCGAGAAGCGCCTCAAGGTACTGCTCAAGCAAATTGAGCGTCAGGAAGGGGCCATTCTCTTTATTGACGAGATCCATACCATCATTGGTGCCGGAGCGGCATCCGGTGGTCAGCTGGATGCGGCCAACCTGATCAAGCCGCTGCTCTCCAATGGTTTGCTCCGCTGTGTGGGATCCACCACTTATCAGGAGTACGCCCAAATCTTCGAGAAAGACCGTGCGCTGGCCCGTCGCTTCCAGAAAATCGATATTGTCGAGCCGACTATCGATGACACCACTCGCATCCTGATGGGGCTCAAGAGTCGCTACGAAGCCCACCACGGCGTGCGCTATACCGCCAAGGCGATCCGTGCAGCTGCCGAGCTCTCTGCCAAGTACATCAATGATCGTCACCTACCCGACAAGGCGATCGATGTGATCGACGAGGCGGGCGCCGGTCAACGGTTGCTGCCTGCGAGCAAGCGCAAGAAAGTGATCAATGTGCAGGAAATTGAGTCCATTGTGGCCAAGATCGCCCGCATTCCGGAAAAATCAGTCTCCTCTTCAGATAAAGAAGTACTGAAGAACTTGGAACGCAATCTCAAGATGGTGGTCTTTGGTCAGGATAAAGCCATCGAGGTACTGACCGATGCGATTCGCCTCTCTCGTTCAGGTTTGGGTAACGAGCGTCGCCCGGTTGGTTGCTTCCTGTTTGCCGGTCCTACCGGTGTTGGTAAAACAGAGGTGACCCAGCAGTTGGGCAAGGCATTGGGTGTCGAGATGCTGCGCTTTGATATGTCCGAGTACATGGAACGCCATACCGTATCTCGCCTGATTGGTGCGCCTCCCGGCTATGTCGGTTTTGAGCAGGGGGGTCTGCTGACTGATGCGGTGATCAAGCATCCTCATTCCGTTGTGTTGCTTGACGAAATTGAGAAAGCTCACCCGGACGTATTCAATCTACTGTTGCAGGTGATGGACAACGGCACCCTGACCGACAACAACGGGCGCAAGGCGGATTTCCGTAACGTCATTTTGGTCATGACTACCAACGCAGGTGTGCAGGAGACCCAGCGTAAATCGATTGGCTTCCAGCAACAGGATTTGAGCCACGATGCCATGGCGGTGATCAACAAGACCTTCAGTCCGGAGTTTCGTAACCGGCTTGATCACACCATCTGGTTCAACCATCTCGATATGACGGTGATTCATCAGGTGGTCGACAAGTTTATTGTCGAATTGCAGGTTCAACTGGATGCGAAGGGAGTTTCTCTCGAGGTGTCCGAGCGTGCCCGCCACTGGTTGGCGGAGAAGGGGTATGACAGAGCCATGGGCGCCAGACCGATGGGTCGGGTAATCCAGGAGCACCTCAAGAAACCCCTGGCCAACGAGATCCTGTTCGGTTCACTGGTTGACGGGGGAATTGTGAAGGTTGAGTTGGTAAATGACAGCCTCAGCTTTGATTTTCAGGTCAATGTTGAAGCTGTTTCCCACTAAGCGTCAGTGATCAGAAAACCACAAAAAACCCCAACCGAAAGGTTGGGGTTTTTTGCTGAATTCCTGGCTTAGCGAGAGCGGAAAACAATACGTCCCTTGGAGAGATCGTAGGGAGTCAGTGCTACCGTTACTTTGTCTCCAGTCAGGATACGAATGTAGTTTTTGCGCATCTTGCCTGAAATATGAGCGATAACCACGTGACCATTCTCCAGTTCCACACGGAACATGGTATTGGGCAGGGTTTCGAGAATAGTGCCCTGCATCTCAATACTGTCTTCTTTAGCCATTGAATCCTCTTGATAAGCCACAACAAAAAACCGCTGGATCATGCCGGATTTAAGGCTATGTGTAAAGTTTACTCGGGCTTGGTGTCGATATTTTTCCATTCCCCCTGAATTAACAGCTCGTGAGGGAGATAATTGCGCTTGTAATTCATCTTGCGGCACGCCTCCACCAGATAGCCAAGATAGAGCCAGCTTCGCCCTGTTCGCTTGGCCAGATCGAGCTGGCAGAGGATGGCAAAGGTGCCCAAGGAGCGATCGGCATAATCCGGATCGAAGAAGGTGTACATAGCGCTCAAGGAGTGGGGTAGCAGGTCTGTGGTGGCCACGCCGATAAGACGGCCCTCCTTGCGCATCTCCAGATAGAGTGGCGGCATCCAGTCACAATGGAGAAAACCGCGATACTGGCTGCGGTTGGGGGGATACATGCTGCCATCGTGGTGGCGTTCGCGGATATAGCGTTCGTAGAGCAGGTAATACTCGGGTTTGTCATCGTAGCTCAGGACGATCTCGATATCCCTGTTGAGCTGGCGGATCCGCTTCTGGCCGCGGCTGGGACGAAAGCGCTCGCTGTGAATACGAAGGGACTGGCAGGCATGACACGCCGGGCAGTGGGGGCGATAGATGTCGTTGCCACTGCGGCGAAAACCGGCAGTCAACAATCTCTCGTAGCCGTTGGCGTTGAGCAGATTGTGATCCATCAGTACCAGCAATTGCTCCTGCTCATGGTCCAGATAACTGCAGGGATGCTTGGGAGTCAGCCCTACTTTTAGGATCACTTCTTCAGTCATAGACTGATCTCCCCCTCTTGCCAGCAGGAAGCCAACAGTGGTTGATGGCCAAGGCGCTCCAGCTCGGCCAGAAAACGGGCCCTTGGCCACTCCTCGATACCCAGGGTCGCCAGAAACGGGTTCTGCATCTGGCAATCGATAAGTGCTCCACCATGGCGTGAAAAGTGGCGACAGAGTGCCACCAAGGCAAGTTTGGCGCCGTTATCAATCCGGCTGAACATGGATTCACCGCAAAACAGTCGGCCGATAGATAGGCCATATAGTCCCGCTTGCAGCTCTCCCTCCTGCCAGATCTCGATAGAGTGGGCATGACCCAGCCGATGCAACTGCTGGTAGGCCTCGATCATGGGCTGGCTGATCCAGGTGCCATCGGCAGTGCGACGAGGGGCGGCGCAGGCGGTAATGACTTCATTAAAGGCGCGATTGACAGAAATATCGAATGGGGTACGTCGGATAATCTTCTGCAGTGTCCGCCCCACATGGAGTTGGTCGGGACGGATCACCCCGCGGGGATCCGGTGACCACCACAGGGTCGGTTGGTGGGGTTCATTCCACGGGAAGATCCCCTTGTGGTAAGCTGCCAGCAATCTGGTAGGGGAGAGATCCCCGCCGATCGCCAGCAAGCCATTGGGCTCTTCCAGCGCATGGCTGGGGTCGGGAAACCAGCAAAGCTCATCATCCAGTTGGGTAAGATAGCGAGACATAAGGCAACGAGGTTCATAGATGAAGGCCATTATCCTGATAGTATCCAGCTTGCTCTGCTTTGTCACGGCGCCCGCCGGGGCGGAGGTCTACCAGCGCAATACCGCGCGGCCAGTCAATCAGGTGGTGTTTGGTCAGGTCGAAACGGTGCGCAATATTACCCAGCGCCAGATCCTGGAGTCCGAGCACTCTGGCTGGAAGACGCTGGGAGGGGCTGTGTTGGGCGGCCTGCTGGGCAACCAGTTTGGTGGCGGTCATGGTCGTGAAATCGCCACCGCCGTCGGGGCGCTGGCGGGAGCTGCAGCTGCGCAACAATACCAGTCCGGGGGAACCGTGGTGGAAAACAAGCTGGTGGAGCTGCTGATCCGCAACGAGCAAAATGCCCTTATCAACGTGATCCAGGATTATGATCCCGCCATGGTCTTTGCCAATGGAGACAAGGTGCGCATTCTCTACTTCGATGATGGGGTGCGGGTCGACAAGACTTACTGACTTTCGATAGTCATGGTGATGGGGAGACTGTGGCAGGAAAGGAACCCGCAGACTCTCCTGTCGGAAAGTCTGTCGGGCGGTAATACACGGGACTGATGCCCTGAGGATTCAGATAGTTATCTCTTGAGAGACTATCTTGTCGCGACCGGTGTTCTTTGCCTGATAGAGCAGCCGATCCGCTACGCTCAGCGCCTCGTCCATGGATATCCGCCCAACGCTGATCACGCCGTAACTGGCGCGAACAAAGAGCGGGGTTTCCGGTGACAAGGGTTGCTGGCGCAGCTGCTGACGCAGCCCTTCAAGACGCTTGATCAACACGGGGACGGTACAGTGAGGCACCATCATGGCAAACTCCTCTCCGCCAAACCGGGCGATCATGGCATCGGGGAAGAACTGGGTCAGTAGCCGGGTCAGATGGCAGAGCAGTTGATCGCCGATGGCATGGCCCCAGTGATCGTTGACCTGCTTGAAGTGATCCACATCGAGCACACAGAGTGCAAGAGGCGTCTGCTGGCGCTGATGTTCTTCAAACCATTTTTGCCCTTCGTTGAACCAGTAGCGCCGATTGTAGAGACCGGTCAGGTAGTCGCGATTGGCTGACTCCTGAATGCTGTTGAACTGCTCGAGCGCCTCCAGATTGTGGCTGACCCGACACTGCAGCTCTTCCGGCTCGAACGGCTGGTTGAGAAAGTCGTTGGCGCCTTGCTTGAGGTAGCGAGCAGAGAGACCGCGCTTGTCCGAGACCGAGATCCCGATAATCGCGAGCTGCTGCTTGCTGTATCGCTCTCTCAGCATCCGCACCAGACTGATGCCATCGATATCCGGCATATAGTAGTCGACCAGTGCCAGCCGGATGTCCGGGTGTTGCTCCAGCATCGCCATCGCTTCACGGGCATGACTGGCCTCATGCACCTGCAACAACTGCTTGCGCAACTGGGCCATGGTGCGGTGACGGGAGGTGCGTGAGTCGTCGACCACCAGCACTTCGATGGACTGGTTGAGATAGAGGCGGTGCACCAGACTGACGGCATATTGCAGCGAGTGGCGCGAATCCTTCATCACATAGTCCAGCACGCCGGTTTCCAGCCAGGCGGCACGTTTATCCTCGCTGATGTCGGCAGTGAGGATCACCACCGGCAAACCTCGAGCCAGCAGCTCGTTGACCGCTTCGCCACGGGGCGCATCCGGCAAGGTCAGGTCCACCAGCGCGACCACATACTCCTCGCCCCGACAGTGACGAGCGCCTTCGAGGGTATCGAAGGCGTCAATCTCGAGGCCTGTCTGCTGGGCAATGGCCTGAGTCAGCATACGGCGGATGGTCAGGCTATCTTCGACAATCAATATCTTCTGTTTCATTAGACTCCTTTAAATAAAAAAGGCATACCGACTGGTATGCCTTATATCACATCTGCGCTTGTTTATTGCGCGTCGAGGTAGCGTTCGGCATCGAGGGCTGCCATACAGCCGGTACCGGCAGAGGTGATCGCCTGACGGTAGTTGTGGTCGGCCACATCGCCGGCAGCGAAGACACCTTCAATGCTGGTCTGGGTGGCAAAACCGTCGAGGCCGCCACGTACCTTCAGATAGCCGTTTTGCATCTCCAGCTGGCCATCGAAGATCTGGGTATTGGGCTGGTGGCCGATGGCGATGAAGACGCCCATCAGCGGCAGCTCGCTGGTGCTGTTGTCCTGAGTGTTGCGCAGGCGCACACCGGTGACTCCCATCTGGTCACCCAGCACTTCGTCCAGGGTCTGGTGGGTGTGCAGCACGATGTTACCGCTCGCGACCTTGTCGTGCAGACGCTTGATCAGGATCTTCTCGGCACGGAATTCGTCGCGGCGGTGGATCAGGTGCACTTTCTTGGCGATGTTGGCCAGATACAAGGCTTCTTCAACAGCGGTGTTGCCGCCGCCGATCACCGCCACTTCCTGATTGCGGTAGAAGAAACCATCACAGGTGGCACAGGCGGAGACGCCGCGCCCCTTGAAGGCCTCTTCGGAGGGCAGACCCAGATACTTTGCGGAGGCGCCGGTCGCGATGATCAGGGCATCGCAGGTGTACTCGCCGTTGTCGCCCTTGAGGCGGAACGGGCGCTGAGTCAGTTCGACACTGTTGATGTGATCAAACAGGATGCGGGTGTCGAACTTCTCTGCATGCTCTTTCATGCGCTCCATCAGGGCAGGGCCGGTCAGCCCTTCCGGATCACCTGGCCAGTTTTCCACTTCGGTGGTGGTGGTCAGCTGACCCCCTTGCTGCATGCCGGTGATGAGCAGGGGATTGAGGTTGGCGCGGGCGGCGTAGACGGCCGCGGTGTAACCGGCCGGGCCTGACCCTAAGATCAGCAATTTGCTGTGAGTGACTTGGCTCATGATGTCATTTCCGGGATGTGATGAGTTTGCGCGATTGTAGGTAATTCGTGATCCGGGGTCAAAGGCTGGTGAGTCGATTGCACTAATCGTGTTCACAAGGGGTGACATGCAAAATAAAGGAATAAAAAAACCGCCCATCGCGGGCGGATTTTCACTCATCTCCAACTGGCTCAGGCCAGCGCAGATCAGTTCAGCAGGGTCAGGGGATCCGTGTAGGCAAGGCCATGTGCCACGGCCACTTCCTTGCAGGTGAGTTTGCCCTCCATCACGTTGAGCCCGTGCAACAGGTTCGGATCGCTCAGCAGTGCCTGACGAGACCCTTGCTGGGCCAGCTTGATGATAAAGGGGAGGGTGGCATTGTTGAGCGCCACGGTCGAGGTGCGGGCTACCGCCCCCGGCATGTTGGCGACACAGTAGTGCACCACCTCATCGACAATATAGGTCGGATCCTGGTGGGTGGTGGCGTGGGAGGTTTCCACACAGCCGCCCTGATCGATGGCCACATCGACGATGGCAGAACCCGGCTTCATGCGCGCAATGTGGTCACGGCGGACAAGTTTTGGCGCAGTGGCACCCGGTACCAGCACGCCACCGATGACCAGATCGGCCGCCAGCAGATGGCGCTCCAGCGTCTCGCTGTTGGAGTAGACCACTTTGGCCGCTCCCTGGAACTCGTTATCGAGACGGCGCAGGGTATCGACGTTGTTATCGAGGATGGTCACATCTGCGCGCAGGCCAATGGCCATGCGGGCTGCATTGGATCCGACCACGCCGCCACCGATGATCACCACCTTGGCCGGTTCGACACCGGGTACGCCGCCGAGCAGCACTCCGCTACCACCGCGCGATTTTTCCAGCGCTTGGGCACCCGCCTGAATAGACATGCGTCCGGCCACTTCCGACATGGGGGCCAGCAGGGGCAGGCCGCCACGGCCGTCGGTGACGGTTTCATAGGCGATACAGATGGCGCCGCTTTTCAGCAGGGCTTCGGTCTGGGGCAAGTCAGGCGCCAGATGCAGATAGGTAAACAGGGTTTGACCCGGGCGCAGCATGGCACATTCGACAGGCTGAGGTTCCTTGACCTTGACGATCATCTCGGCTTTGGCGAAAACCTCTGCTGCAGAGGCCAAAATTTCGGCTCCAACAGCGATATAATCTGCATCGCTGAAGCCAATGCCGTTTCCGGCACCGCTTTGGACGAAAACAGTATGGTTTCGTGCTGTCAGTTCACGTACACTGGCCGGAACCATGCCTACGCGGTATTCATGGTTTTTTATCTCTTTAGGTACACCGATAATCATGCTATCCCTCGTCTATAGATTGGTGTTTCATGTTGCCAAAATGTTAACCAACATTTGCGCCTAGTATATTCAGGTATTGACAGGATTTGTGACCATAATTATAAAATGACTGGTGATTCTTACCAAAAAATAGCCAAAGGATGGAATAAAATGATGGAAGCTAAGAGTCGGCTAAAGGATTTGGACAGGATTGACCGCAACATTCTTAATGAACTGCAAAAGGATGGCAGGATTTCGAATGTTGAGTTGTCCAAGCGAGTTGGCCTGAGTCCTACACCGTGTCTGGAACGGGTTCGTCGCCTCGAGCGACAAGGTTATATCGAAGGATATGCCGCTATTCTGAACCCTCATTATCTGGACGCATCTCTGCTGGTGTTCGTAGAGATAACCCTCAATCGCGGGGCGCCTGATGTGTTTGAACAGTTCAACAAGGCTGTTCAGGTACTCGAAGAGATCCAGGAGTGTCATCTGGTTTCCGGTGACTTCGACTATCTGCTCAAGACCCGAGTCAGCGACATGTCGGCTTACCGCCGTCTGTTGGGGGAAACCCTGCTGCGTCTGCCCGGTGTCAATGACACCCGCACCTACGTGGTGATGGAAGAGGTCAAGCAGAGCAGTCGTCTGGTGATCAGCACCCGATAAAGCAGGTTATGCCGTGGTATCTTTTCCATATGAGACACCATGACAGTCAGAAACGAGCGGCCGGTCCGCTCGTTTCTTCTTGTAAAGATAATTGCAAATATGGCCCCGTCCCATCAGGCTCTGGCTGACAATCGATGGGCTTTTCGGGGATACTAGGCCCCCTTATTTCCTGCATTACATGTTTTCAGAAAGGAGCCGGAGTTTGGCCGATAAAAAGCTGTTTACTCCTTTATCAGGTACACAACGGATCTTCGAAGCCGTCTTGATCGCCATCACCCTGATGGCTGCTTATCTTCTGCTTGCCCTGTTGTCCTATCATCCCGCTGATCCCGGCTGGTCCCAGACCTCCTGGCAAGGGGAGGTGAAGAACCTCGCCGGTAGTGCCGGTGCCTGGCTCGCCGACATCACCATGTTTACCTTTGGCGCCTTCTCCTATCTGGTGCCGCCGCTGGTGGTGCTGCTGGGCTGGAGTCTGTTCTGGCGCCCGAGCCGTCTGCTCGATGTGGATTACCTCACCCTGGGGGTGCGGATCATCGGCTTTATCCTGACCGTGCTCGGCATGTCGGCCATTGCCAGCATGAACTTCAACGATATGCAAAACTTCTCCGCCGGTGGTCTGGTGGGGGATGTGATCGCTTCTGCCGTGGTGCCGCTGTTTGGCGGCGTCGGGGCCAACCTGATGCTGCTCTGCTTCGTGGCAACCGGCATCACCCTGTTTACCGGCTGGTCCTGGCTCACCATCGTCGAGCAGATCGGCGCGGCCTGTACCGGTTCGGTCAGCGCCGTTTACCACTTCCCGACCACCCTCGGCCGCTGGCTGACCGGTGGCTGGCGTCAACCCCGCAACGAGGGGCCGGATCCCTTGCTGGAAGGCGGGGTAGGGGCCATCGCGTTTGATGACGAGGAAGATGAGCCGCACACCAGCTGGACGCGCAAGCCCAAGGCCAAGAACCAGAAGGCTGCCGCCGAAGAGTGGCTGCCGGAACTCGACGACGATACCTTCGAGTTCGATCCCCAGTTTGATGATGAAGATGATGAGCCGGCTCCGGCTGCCAAGCCCAAACGTGCGGTGGCGGCCGCCAATGGTCGCCGTCAGCCGGTACTGGCTGTGGCCGATGACGATGATGAGGACGATCTGGATCTGCCCTGGGCCGAAGGGGACGACGATGTTGCCGCGCCGGTAGCCGTCGCACCGACCAAGCCCAAGCGTCGTCCGCAATCTACGCTGCCGCCGTTGCCCAGTATCGAGCTGCTCGACCGTCCACCCGCCAAGACCCAGATGATGAGCAAGGATGAGCTGGATCGCATGGGCCGTCTGGTGGAGGCCAAGCTTGCCGACTACAACGTGCAGGCCAAGGTGGTCGGTGTCTATCCGGGCCCGGTTATTACCCGTTTCGAACTGGATCTGGCGCCGGGTATGAAGGCGAGCAAGATCACCAACCTCTCGCGCGATCTGGCCCGCTCCTTGTCTGCCAGCAGCGTGCGGGTGGTGGAAGTGATCCCGGGTAAAACCTATGTCGGTATCGAGCTGCCCAACCGGGTGCGCCAGACCGTTTACCTGCGCGAAACCCTCGACTGCGATGCTTTCCGCGATAGCCGCAACCCGCTCACCATGGGCCTGGGTCAGGACATCGCAGGGGAGCCGGTGGTGGTGAACCTGGCCAAGATGCCGCACCTGCTGGTGGCCGGTACCACAGGTTCCGGTAAGTCGGTGGGGGTCAACACCATGATCATCTCGATGCTCTACAAGTCCTCCCCCGATGATCTGCGCTTTATCATGATCGACCCCAAGATGCTGGAACTCTCGGTCTACGAAGGGATCCCGCATCTGCTGACCGAGGTGGTGACCGACATGAAGGATGCCGCCAACGCCCTGCGCTGGTGTGTGGGGGAGATGGAACGCCGTTACAAGCTGATGTCGGCAGTCGGGGTGCGCAATCTCAAGGGCTACAACGACAAGGTGCTGGCCGCCATCGAGGAGGGGGAACCCCTGCTGGATCCGTTGTGGCGCCCGGGTGACTCCATGGATCAGATGCCGCCGGAGCTGGAGAAACTGCCCCACATCGTGGTGGTGGTGGACGAGTTTGCCGACATGATGATGATCGTCGGCAAGAAGGTGGAAGAGCTGATCGCCCGGATCGCCCAGAAGGCGCGGGCCGCCGGTATTCACCTCATTCTGGCGACCCAGCGTCCGTCGGTGGATGTGATTACCGGTCTTATCAAGGCCAACATCCCGACCCGTATCTCGTTCCAGGTGTCGAGCAAGATCGACTCGCGCACCATCATCGATCAGGGCGGCGCCGAATCTCTGCTCGGCATGGGCGACATGCTCTACATGCCAGCCGGTACCTCCAACCCGACCCGGGTACACGGTGCGTTCGTCGATGATCACGAAGTGCACAAGGTAGTGGCAGACTGGAAACTGCGCGGCGAGCCGAACTACATCGAGGAGATCCTCTCCGGTGAGTCGGGTGGCGAAGGTGGCAGCGGCGAATATGGCGGTGGTGGCGATGAAGAGCTCGACCCCCTGTTCGACGAAGCGGTCGCTTTCGTGGTGGAGTCCCGCCGTGGCTCGACCTCCAGCGTCCAGCGCAAGTTCAAGATTGGTTACAACCGGGCAGCCCGTCTCATTGAGCAGATGGAGAATCAGGGCATCGTCAGCTCACCGGGTGGCAATGGTCAGCGTGACGTGCTGGCACCGCCGCCGGTGCGGGACTAAACCTCACCGTTTCATACTATCCCTGGCCATGCCCTCCGCGGGCGTGGCCTTTTATCGAGAGCGTCTTTATGAAGAGCGTGATGAAAAAACAACTGTTGATGGGTACCGTGCTGCTGATGGCCAGCAGCCAGGTGTGGGCCGATGCGGCCAGCGATCTCAAACAGAAGCTGGCGGGGGTGAGCCTCTTCTCCGCCAAATTTGCCCAGACCGTCTATGACAGCAAGGGCAAGGAGCTGCAAAAGGCCAGCGGCGATCTGCTGGTGCAACGCCCCAACCGTTTCAACTGGCACACCACCTCGCCGGACGAGAGCCTGATCGTGGCCGATGGTCAGGATGTCTGGGTCTATGATCCCTTCGTCGAGCAGGTCACAGCCCTCAAGCTGAAAGATGCGGTGCTCAACACCCCCTTTATTCTGATCGCAGGTAATGACGACAAGTTCTGGAAGAACTATGACGTGACCCAGCAGGGCGATGTCTACACCGTCACCAGCCGCAACAAGGATGAGCTGATCGCCTCCTTCCGTGTCACCTTCGACAGACAAGACAACATCAGTCGTTTCGATGTGAAAGAGGCGCAAGGGCAGTGGAGTGAATTCACCCTGAGCAGCTTCAACCGCAAGCCGGTGCTCAAGGGCAACGAATTTGTTTTCAAGATCCCGAAGGGGGTCGAGCTGGACGACCAGCGCTAATGAGCAAGCGGTCGTTGGATTGCTCGCCACTGCGCCAGTCAAAGGCGAGTAGCGTGACGCTGGGTGGTCAATACAGATGAGCAACTTGTCGCTGGATTTCTCGTCGGACTTTCGTCCGCTGGCGGCCCGGATGCGGCCGCAAAACCTCGACCAGTATATCGGTCAGCAACATATCCTGGGGGCTGACAAGCCCCTGCGCAAAGCCATTCTGGCGGGTCACTGCCACTCGATGATCCTGTGGGGGCCGCCCGGTACCGGCAAGACCACGCTGGCGGAGTTGATGGCTCACTACTGTCAGGCGGAAGTGGAGCGACTCTCTGCGGTCACCTCCGGTATCAAGGAGATCCGCGCCGCCATCGACAAGGCGAAGGAGAACAGCTGGCGCGGGGTGCGCACCATTCTGTTTGTGGATGAGGTGCACCGCTTCAACAAGAGCCAGCAGGATGTGTTCCTGCCCCACATCGAAGATGGCACCATCACCTTTATCGGTGCCACCACTGAAAACCCCTCGTTCGAACTCAACAACGCACTGCTCTCACGAGCCCGGGTCTATCTGCTCAAGCGGCTGGAGGAGAGCGATATTCTCGCCATGCTCGATCAGGCGATGACCGATCCCCGTGGTCTCAATGATCCGGCACTCACCTTCGCCCCCGGCGTCAAAGAGGCGCTGGCCAAGGCAGTGGATGGGGACGGGCGCAAATCTCTCAACTATCTGGAGCTGTTGGCCGACATGGCCGAAACCGACAGCACTGGGGCGCGGGTGATCGACAGTGCCCTGCTCGCCGCCGTGGTGGGGGAGCACGTGGCCCGCTTTGACAAGGGGGGATCACTTCTACGACCTCATCTCGGCGGTGCACAAATCCATTCGCGGCTCGGCGCCGGATGCGGCGCTCTACTGGTACGCCCGCATGGTGAGCGCCGGTTGCGATCCCCTCTATATAGCCCGCCGCTTGCTGGCGATTGCCTCGGAAGATGTGGGCAATGCCGATCCCCGCGCCATGCAGGTCGCCCTGTCAGCCTGGGATTGCTTCCATCGGATCGGGCCGGCGGAAGGGGAGCGGGCCATCGCCCAGGCGATCGTCTATCTCGCCTGTGCCCCGAAAAGCAATGCGGTCTACACCGCCTGGAAGGCGGCGCTTAATGATGCCAAAAACCTCCCTGACTTCGAGGTGCCGGTACACCTGCGCAATGCGCCGACCAAATTGATGAGCGATCTGGGCTATGGCGCCGAGTATCGCTACGCCCATGACGAGCCGGGCGCCTATGCTGCGGGCGAGCAGTATTTTCCGCCCGAGCTGGCGGGCAAGCAGTACTACCAGCCCACCGATCGCGGCCTTGAAAAGCAGATTGGTCAGAAGCTTGATTACCTCCATGAACTGGACAGGCAAAGTCCGCAGCAACGGGGCAAATAGCCCCTTTGTTACCCCGCATGGCTGAAAATTGGTCAGGCGTTTGAATATGCAGGGCGGTTTGCGTGCCAAAGTCGGTAAAAACGACACAAATAGTCCCTGTTCGGGCGGGGGGGCGGTCTGCTACACTGCCCGTCTGACCCCGCTTGTCTTGGCCTTGCGCCATCTTCTTGATCTCGAAGGCCTGATTGTTGAGGCCCGATTCTGAAGACGATTGGGGTGCGCCAACCGATGTTAACTTCCGGATCTGTTTCCCAGCCCGTCATGACGACTCAGGCCCAGATCCCATTTTAAAAAAGTAGGTAAACCATGCTGGATCCCAAATATCTGCGCAGCGATATCGAAGAGGCTGCCGCTCGTCTGGCGACACGTGGCTACGTTCTGGACGTAGCGGCTGTCAACGCTCTGGAAGAGAAACGCAAGGATCTGCAGTCCCGTACCCAGGAGCTGCAGGCCGAGCGCAACGCCCGCTCCAAATCCATCGGTGAAGCTGCCCGTCGTGGTGAAGATGTTGCCCCGCTCAAGGCCGAAGTGACCAAGATCAACGACGAGCTGGAAACCAGCAAGGTCGAGCTGGATGCCCTGCTGGCCCAGCTGAAAGCCATTGCCGACGCCATCCCCAACCTGCCGAGCGAGACCACCCCGGTGGGTCGTGACGAGAACGACAACGTGGAAGTGCGCCGTTGGGGGACCCCGCGCGAGTTCAGCTTCCCGGTACGCGATCACATCGATCTGGGCGAAGCGGCCAAGGGCGTTGACTTCAAGAACGGCGTCAAACTCTCCGGTACCCGTTTCGTGGTGATGAAGGGGCAGATTGCCCGTCTGCACCGTGCCCTGGCTCAGTTCATGCTGGATCTGCACACCCAGCAACACGGTTACACCGAGTGCTACGTGCCCTATCTGGTGAACCCGGACAGCCTCTATGGCACCGGCCAGTTGCCGAAATTTGCTCAGGACCTGTTCAATACCGGTATCGAAGGTGAAGGGGAAGAAGAGGGCAAGGTACGCAAGTTCTCCCTGATCCCGACCTCCGAAGTGCCGCTCACCAACATGGCCCGTGACGAGATCTTTGACGCGCAAGAGCTGCCGATCAAGATGACCGCCCACAGCCCCTGCTTCCGCTCTGAAGCGGGTTCCTACGGTCGTGATACCCGTGGCCTCATCCGTATGCACCAGTTCGACAAAGTCGAAATGGTTCAGCTGGTTCACCCGGAGAAATCCTGGGATGCCCTGGAAGAGATGGTCGGTCACGCCGAGAAGGTGCTGCAACTGCTGGAGCTGCCGTATCGCGTGATGGCGCTCTCTACCGGTGACATGGGCTTCTGCGCTTCCAAGACCTACGATCTGGAAGTGTGGCTGCCGGCCCAGAACACTTACCGCGAGATCTCCTCTGTCTCCAACTGCACCGACTTCCAGGCGCGCCGCATGCAAGCTCGCGTGCGCATCGACGGCAAGCCGCAGCTGCTGCACACCCTGAACGGCTCCGGTCTGGCGGTGGGTCGTACTCTGGTTGCCGTGATGGAGAACTACCAGCAGGAAGATGGCCGCATCGCCATCCCGGCTGCGCTGCAATCCTACATGGGTGGCCTGACCCACATTGGGTAAGCTCACGCCGCAGACCACAACGCCATGGCATTGCCATGGCGTTGTGCATTCTGGCGCCGATCAACCGTTTTAGTGCTGAAAAAATGCGGCTTTTCGGCGTCGCTTTGAACAGTTAACACATTTTTATCAAGCAATGCGCAATCGTTTTTGTTAGACTGCGCCGCAATTTCGCAGGACATCTTTTTCTATGGTCTGGATTGATTACGCCATCATCGGCATCGTCGGTTTCTCTGCTCTCATCAGCCTGGTGCGCGGCTTCGTCAAGGAGGCCATGTCTCTTGTCACCTGGTTCGTCGCCTTCTTTATTGCCAGCCATTTCTATCCCGATCTCGCCGTCTATTTCACCTCCTTCTCCGACGCGCTGGTTCGCAACGGTCTGGCCATCGCGGCGCTGTTTGTGGCGACTTTGATCCTCGGCAGCGTGGTCAACTATGTGGTGGGCCTGTTGGTGGACAAGACGGGTCTCTCCGGTACCGATCGGGTGCTGGGGGTCTGCTTCGGTGCAATTCGCGGGGTGCTGATCGTCAGTGCCCTGCTTTTTTTCATGGATACCTTCACCAGCCTCTCCCAGAGCGACTGGTGGGTGGCGTCCAAGCTGGTGCCGGAGTTCAAGCCGGTGATCCAGTGGTTTTTCGGGTTCATGTTGAACTCATCCAGTTTTCTTAAACAGGTATAGTGACTTCGAGGTAGCAAAGACATGTGTGGTATTGTCGGTATAGTTGGCACCACCCCCGTCAATCAGGCCCTCTACGACGCCTTGACGGTGTTGCAGCACAGGGGACAGGATGCCGCCGGGATCGTGACCATTGATAGTGGAAACTTCCGGCAACGCAAGGCCAATGGCCTGGTGAAGGACGTGTTTGAAGTGCGCCACATGCAGCGTCTGCAAGGGAACATCGGCATAGGTCATGTCAGATACCCCACCGCAGGCAGCTCAAGTGCCGCTGAAGCCCAACCTTTTTATGTGAACTCACCCTACGGCATGGTGCTGGCCCATAACGGCAACCTCACCAACGCCAAGGAGCTCAAGGAGCAGCAGTTCAAGGTCGCCCGTCGCCACATCAACACCACCTCCGACTCGGAAGTGTTGCTGAACGTGCTGGCTCACGAGCTGGATCGTTGTGACAAGATGGCCCTGCGTCCCGAAGATATCTTCGCCGCGGTGCGCAGAACCCATCAGCAGATCCGCGGCGCTTATGCGGTGGTCTCGCTGGTGATTGGTCATGGTCTCATCGGCTTTCGTGATCCCAACGGCATTCGCCCACTGATCCTCGGTCGTCGTCAGGACGAGGAGGGCCAGGTGGAGTACATGCTCGCCTCCGAGAGCGTGGCACTCGACGCGATCGGTTTCGAGACGGTGCGGGATATTGCGCCGGGTGAAGCCATCTACATCACCGAGCAGGGCCAGCTCTTCTCCGAGCAGTGTGCGGAAAACCCGCAGATGAGCTCCTGCATCTTCGAATACGTCTACTTCGCTCGTCCCGATTCGTGCATCGACAAGGTCTCGGTCTACGCCGCCCGCCTCAACATGGGTCGCAAGCTGGGTCAGAAGATTGCCCGCGAGTGGGAAGATCTCGATGTCGATGTGGTTATCCCCATCCCCGAGACCTCCTGTGACGTGGCGCTGGAGATCGCCCACACCCTGGATCTGCCATACCGTCAGGGCTTCGTGAAGAACCGCTACATCGGCCGTACCTTCATCATGCCGGGCCAGACCCAGCGCAAGAAGTCAGTGCGTCGCAAGCTCAACGCCATCAGCTCCGAATTCAAGGGCAAGAAGGTGTTGCTGGTGGATGATTCCATCGTGCGTGGTACCACGTCCGAGCAGATCATCCAGATGGCCCGCGAAGCGGGGGCAGCCAAGGTCTACTTCGCCTCGGCGGCGCCGGAAATTCGTTTCCCCAACGTCTATGGCATCGACATGCCCACCGCCAACGAGCTGATCGCCCACGGCCGTGAAGTAGAAGAGGTGTGCAAGCTGATTGGCGCTGACGGCCTGATTTTCCAGGATCTGGAAGATCTGGAAGCCGCCGTACGGGAGATCAACCCGGATCTGCGTCACTTCGAGACCTCGGTCTTCAATGGCCACTACGTCACCTCCGATGTGGACCAGTCCTATCTGGATCACCTCAATGCCCTGCGCAACGATGACACCAAAGCGGTGCGTGAATGGCAGGAAGGCACCAGCAATCTGGAAATTTTTAACGAAGGCAGTTAAACGTTTGCGGTTTTGCCGGATGGGATAGCGAGATGGGGGCCAGTGGCCCCCATTGTCGTTTCTACCTAACACGGCAGAAGGGGGAGGAGATATCTGTTTGAAAAATATCCGCTTATCTTGCCGGATATGGGCATGGCCAGCAGGATCCGCTAGCATAGGCGGCAACATATATGATCGATACGCTTTTAAGAGACGAGAGTTCAGATGGATGATCTGCTAGCCCCAGTGCGCCAGTTTTTGCAGTGCGAGACCCCGGATGAGTGGGTAGAAATGGCGCGGGATCCGGCCCGTTTACCGACCCTGCTCATCGATCACGCCAACTGCGAGACCAAGGCCGCACTCACTGCCCACAGTCTGGTGCGCCGTTACTGCCTGCCCAAGGGAAAGCGCCATCTGCTGCCCAAGCTGGAGTTTTATCGCGAGCTGGATGCCATCCCGGAGAAGGCCGAGATCTTGGGCAAACGCAGCATGGGGGAGTCTGATCGCACCGTCTTTGCCGAGCTGGAACGCAATCCGCTGCTGTTTCCCATGGTGCGGCTCATTCAGGAAGAACTGCACCACTTCGAGCAGGTGCTGGAGATCATGCAGGCCCGCGGCATCGAATACGGGCCGGTGACGGCCTCTCGCTATGCCCGCCAGTTGATGCAGCATGTGCGCACCCATGAGCCGGCCACCATAGTCGACAAGATGATCATCGGCGCCTATATCGAGGCCCGCTCCTGCGAGCGGTTTGCCAAGCTGGCGCCCCATCTGGATGAAGAGCTGAGTCGCTTCTATGTCTCTTTGCTGCGCTCCGAGGCGCGTCACTATCAGGATTACCTGAGCCTGGCCGAACAGTACGCAGGGGAGGATATCAGCGAGCGGGTGGTCTTCTTTGGCAAGCTGGAAGCCGAGCTTATCTGCTCGCCGGATCCCCAGTTCCGGTTTCATAGCGGCCTGCCTGTCACATCTGACAGTTGTTGACGCACAGGGGGCAAACTACTATTGCCCTGTTCCTACTACGAGCGACAAGTAGTTACTTTTGAGCGCAATTCCCGGCCCTGAGCCGGGATCTTTTTTTCTGTCGTGCATCCTTCCTACTTTTGGCGCTCTATGCTGAATCCCTGGCTATTTTTGCGTCTTCCCCTTGCGATGAAATCCTGTTCGATCAGCCGGTTATTGTGGTGATAAAGTGCTCATTCAGGTGGCTCACCCTTGTAGAAACGGGCGAAACCGTGTACTTTTTTGCCTTCGCAAGATTTGAATAACCAATCAATAGGAGCGTGTATGCGCATTGTTCTGTTGGGGGCTCCGGGCGCCGGCAAAGGTACCCAGGCTCAGTTCATCATGGAAAAACACGGTATTCCCCAGATCTCCACCGGCGATATGCTGCGTGCGGCGATCAAAGCGGGCACCGAGCTCGGTCTGAAAGCCAAAGCTGTGATGGACGCAGGTCAGCTGGTCTCTGACGACATCATCATCGGTCTGGTCAAAGAGCGCATCGCTCAGCCGGACTGCGCCAAAGGCTTCCTGTTGGACGGTTTCCCGCGCACCATTCCCCAGGCGCAAGCCATGAAGGACGCCGGTGTCGTGGTTGATTTCGTGCTGGAGTTCGATGTGCCGGACGAAGAGATCGTCAAGCGCATGAGCGGCCGTCGCGTTCACTCCGGCTCCGGCCGTACCTACCACGTGGTGTTCAACCCGCCGAAAGTGGAAGGCAAGGATGACGTGACCGGTGAAGATCTGGTGATCCGCGCCGACGACGAAGAGACCACAGTACGCAAGCGTCTGGATGTATATCATCAGCAGACCGCGCCGCTGATCGGTTTCTACGGCAAAGAGGCGGAAGCGGGCCACACCCGTTACGTCAAGATCGACGGCACCCAGCCGGTTGATCTGGTCAGCAAGCAGCTTGCCACCATTCTGGGCTGATCTTTGCTGCCGGCACTGTTTCCCGTGCCATCAGATAAATAAAGAGAAGGGCCCTGTCGGGCCCTTTTTGCATAATGACAGATAGACAGGAAGCCAACGTGACCACGAAAACCGGAATATTGCTGGTCAATCTGGGTACCCCAGCCGCACCGACCACCGCTGCCGTCAAAGCGTTCCTCAGCCAGTTCCTGCACGATCCCCGTGTGGTGGACCTGCCCCGTTACCTCTGGTGTCCGCTGCTCCACTTCATCATCTTGCCGACGCGCTCGCCCAAAGTGGCCAAGCTCTATCAGCAGGTCTGGACCGAGCAGGGCTCGCCGCTGATGGTGATAAGCAAGCAGCAGCGCGCCGCACTGGAGCAGGAGCTCAAGCGGGAGGGGGTCGAGGTGCCGGTGGAGCTGGCGATGACCTATGGTTCCCCGTCAGTGAATGATGGCTGGCAGGCGCTCAAGGCCAAAGGGGTCAACCGGGTGATCCTGTTGCCGCTCTATCCGCAATATTCGGTCAGTACCACCGCCTCGGTCTTCGATGCCTGGGGCAAGGCGATGAAGAGAGAACGCAATCTGCCGGTGGTACGGCTCATTCGTGATTATCACGCCCACCCCGAATACATTCAGGCGCTGGCCATGAGCGTGCGCCGTCACTGGGAGCAGCACGGTCAGGGTGATCACCTGCTGATGTCGTTCCACGGTATTCCCGAGCGCTACGAGAACGAAGGGGACCCCTATGGTCACCAGTGTCGCCATACCGCCAGCTTGCTGGCCGAGGCGCTCGGGCTGGAGGTCGGGCAGTGGACGGCCAGTTTCCAGTCCCGCTTTGGCAAGGAGGAGTGGCTCAAGCCCTACACCGACGTGACCATCGCCGGTATGCCTGCAGCGGGCATCAAGCGGCTCGATGTGATTTGCCCTGCCTTTGCGGCCGACTGCCTCGAAACCCTTGAGGAAATTCAGGTACAGAACCGGGAGATCTTCATGGAGGCCGGTGGCGAGCGGTTTGAATATATTCCGGCCCTCAACAGCGATCAGGCCCACATCAGGATGATGGTCTCGCTCATCTGCCGCGAATTGGCATGAGTGACCGGCAGTCAGTCAAACAAGGAGTCGAGTCATGGTACATATCACGCTGATTTATGCAGGTCTGCTGGGGCTGCTGTTTCTGGGGCTCTCCTTCTGGGTGGTCAGACGTCGTGCCCAGTTCGGGGTGATGATAGGGCAGGGGGAAGCCCCCGAGCTGCTGGCGGCGATCCGGGCCCACGGCAATTTTGCCGAGTATGTGCCGTTGACCCTGCTGCTGATGGCGCTGTGCGAGCTCTCCGGTGCCGCTGCGCTCTGGCTGCATGCCGGTGGCGCCATGCTGCTGCTCGGCCGCATCCTGCATGCCATCGGCATCCAGATCCCCAAAGCCCCCAATGTGCCCCGTTTTCTGGGCACCTTGCTGTTCTGGCTAGCCCTCGGCCTCTTCTCGCTGCTGGCCCTGTTGCAGGGGATGGCGGCCGCCTGAAAACCAACGCTTTTTTATGCTATGGAACCACCCCGGGCAGGGTGGTTTTTTTATGGTGAAAAGGCAAACGTTTTTCCTTGCAAGCCTTGTCTATACTGACTCCATTATTTAAACAGGGCGACTTTTCGGGGCGGCGGATTGTGTTAAAATCCCGCCCCTCTTTCCCCCAGAGCACAGAACATTGCCATGAAATTTCCCGGTCAGCGCAAGTCCAAACACTACTTCCCTGTCGACAGACGCGATCCCCTGGTGCCGCAAAATCCCCTGTTAACCGAGCTGGGCAAAGCCTACGTCGTCGGGATTGATCAGACCCTGGTTGATATCGAAGCCCATGTGGATGAAGACTTTCTGACCCGTTATGGTCTGAGCAAGGGGCACTCCGTCGTCATCAATGACGATGTAGCCGAACGGATTTATGACGAGCTCAAGGCCAACAACATGGTAGTGAGCGAGTTTGCCGGTGGCACCATCGGCAACACGGTACATAACTACTCGGTACTGACGAACTCCCACTCCATCCTGCTGGGTGTGATGAGTCAGGACATTCGCATCGGCTGCTACGCCTACCGTTATCTGTGCAACACCTCTTCCCGCGTCAATCTGGACTATTTGCAGCCGGTGGATGGCCCCATCGGCCGTTGCTTCACCTTCATCACCGAGTGCGGCGAGCGTAGCTTCGGCATCAACGCCGGCAAGATGAACCAGCTGGATGTGCAGCACATTCCGGAGGATGTGATCAAAGGGGCGTCTGCCCTGGTGATCACCGCCTATCTGGTGCGTGGTGACGATGGTGATCCGATGAAAGAGGCGGCCATGACCGCGGTGCGTTATGCCCGCGAGGCCGGTATTCCCGTGGTGCTGACCCTGGGCACCCGTTTCGTCATCGACGAAAACCCCCAGTGGTGGCGCGACTTCATTGCCGAGAACGTGACTGTGCTGGCGATGAACGAAGACGAAGGTGAAGCCCTGACCGGTATCGCTGATCCGCTCGGTGCGGCCGACAAGGCGCTCGACTGGGCCGACATGGTGCTCTGTACTGCTGGCCCCATCGGCCTCTACATGGCGAGCTACACCGATGAGGACTACAAGCGCGAGACCACCCATACCCTGTTGCCGGGCGTTATCCCCGAGTTCAACATGTATGAGTTCAGCCGCCCGATGGCCCGTGCCAAGTGTCGCAAACCGGCCCGTATCTACTCCCACATCTCCCCGTATATGGGTGGCCCGGAGAAGATCAAGAACACCAACGGGGCAGGGGATGGCGCCCTTTCCGCCGTGCTGCACGACATGGTGGCCAACTCCTATCATCGGATGAATGTGCCCAACTCCGCCAAACACATCTCCGAGTTCCTGACTTACTCCTCACTGGCCCAGGTGTGCAAATACGCCAACCGCGTCAGCTACGAGGTGTTGGCCCAGAGCAGTCCGCGTCTCTCCCGCGGTTTGCCGGAGAAAGAGGACAGCCTGGAAGAGGTTTACTGGGAGCGTTGATCTCCTGAATCTGCAAGACGCCTCCATCGGGAGGCGTTTTTGCAGGCAAATATGGGTTATCCCGGCTTTTTTCCCGGAATAACCCCAATATGCTTGAGTCCATGTCACTTTTACGACACCATTTGGCCATCGTATTGTCGCCCGACAATGCCGCAGCACCCGAAAGAAAGAGAGAATCCCATGAGCATGCTTAACGACAACCTTGACGCCAATTTCCAACTGTTTATCGAACAAGTCCGCGAGTCGGGTCAGGTGTGGGGTCTGCGCTATGGGGAAGACTGGGTCGTTTGCCGCTCCGCCGAATTTGAAGATGCCGACGTGATGCCGCTCTGGTCTGCCGAAGAGGACGCCCGTCTGCACTGCGTCGACGAGTGGGCCGATTACGAGCCGGAAGTGATCGATCTGGAAGAGTTTCTCGATATCTGGATCAACGATCTGGATGAAGACGATGTGCTGGTCGGCCCGAACTGGAACGCCGATCTGGAAGGCCAGGAGCTCGAACCCATCGAGCTGGCCAAGGCTCTGGTTGAACTGGACGCCTGAAAGCGCCTCCATTGATGGCTTGAACGCACAGGCCATCGGGACAAAGACCGGCATCCGTGAGGGTGCCGGTCTTTTTTATGGTCGAATGGCCCGATTGATGAGTTAAAAGCCGATTTGCCTTTGCACCTGTCAGGGGGATGGTCCATCATCAACCTTTTGCCAAGGGAGGAGCGCCATGTTTGTATTCGACGTAACGGGAGCTGCGGGTGAGAAGGCCAGCATTCGGGTGCAGGCGCTGGATTGGGCGCAAGCCGGACCAGTGACCTTCCAGTGCGATGACGATCAGCTGGCGGTCGTGCTTCTGAGCGGTTGTCGTTGCGACGCGGTGGGCTTTTTCAACCTGTTGGCGGGGTGTAAACCTCTCTATATCGAACAGTGGCTCAGCTATCTGCAGGAGAGTGGTCGCATTGGCAAGTGGAGTCACCAGACCGAGAGTCCCGCCGATGGGGACTATCTGGCCAGAGCCGGTCTGGAGCACGATGAGCTCAATACCCTGCTTGGCCAGGTCTATCAGGTGGCGGGGTTCAACCGGTTGCAGATCAACCGTTACCTCAAAAACCGCCACAATCCTACTACACTGGCTACCCGTTACGATCAGAAGGAGCTGGAGCGTTATCGCCAGCTCAATGACATCATTCTGACCCTTTTGAAGCTGAAGCATCCTCAGTAAAGAGCCCCAGCTGGCTGATATCCGGTCGCAGTGGTTGCGGCCGGGCGATCAGATAGCCCTGCAAGCCATCGACGTACATCCCCTGCAGAAGTTGTTTCTGACCAAGCTGTTCCACCCCCTCTGCAATCACCTGGCATCCCATCCGATGTGATACATCGACGATCATCCGCACGAACTGCTGGTTGGTCTGATCCTGCTCCAGCCCGGTGATCAGGGCAGGGTCCAGCTTGATGTAGTCGGGCTTGAGCTCGCGAAACAGGGTAAATGAGCCGATCCCCTTGCCGAAATTGGCGATGGCCGAGCGACTGCCGTTGCGGCGCAGCAGTTCAAACACCCGCTTGGCGCCGGTGAGGTTGCGTTCCAGATGCTCTTCATCCAGTTCGAACACCAGATTGGCGCTGGTATTGGGATCTTTGAGCAGCTGGCGGTCAAGCCAGATCAGGAAGGCGCTGTTTTGCAGCAGGTTGGGGGAGAGGTTGATCCCCCAGCGACTCTGGTTGGCACCAAAGGCCCGGTACTGGCGCATGATGTGGGTAATGACCAGCTGCTCCAGCCGCATCACCATATCCAGCCGCTGCGCCATGGCAAACAGGGTGTCGGTGGGCAGGGCAGTGCCGTCATTGCCGCTGAAGCGGGTGTAGATCTCGTTGTAGGCCAGCATGCTGCGGTGCAGGGGCTGGATCGGCTGATAGGTAAAGCTGAGGCGTTCCTGCGCCAGCACTTCGGTCAGCACGTCGCGCCAGTGGTGTTGGCCCTGCAGATCGGAGGCGCTGTCATCCTGCTGGATGGCCCAGCCGTTGATGGTTTCGGTCTGGGCGCGAGCCAGCGCCAGATCCGCTCTGGCCAGTACGGCTTCAATTTTCTGGCCGCTGCTGAGCTTGGTCAGCCCCGAGTAACCGCTGCTCTCCAGCTCGTGCTGATCCTGATAGTGATCGAAGGCCACCTTCAAATCCTGCCCCAGCAGATGGGGGGGAATATTGGCCACCGGTTGCACCAGCACGGCAAAATCGGCCCCCGAGATGCGGTAGACCTGATTGCCCGGGAAGCGGCTTACCACCCGCTTGATAAGGGCCGCCATGTCCTTGATGTAGGCATCACCAGACTGGAAGCCGCGCTGGGCGTTGATCTTGCCAAGCTCGGTGGCACGGATCAGCACCAGGGTCGCGGTCTGGGTGTCCTGATCCCGCTGCAGCAACTCGGTCATGTCGCGGCGAAACGCGTGGCGGTTGAGTAGCTGGGTCAGCTCGTCGGTGGTGGCCAGGTTGCTGAGCTCGGTCAGCTGGCGATGAGCGCTCTGCTCGGCACTTTCGAACTGCTCCAGCAGCTGTTGCAACACCTCCTGGGAGGCGGGCTCATCGAGTTGTGAGGGATCCCGCCCTCTGATCGCCTTGAGCCAAGTGAGCTCCTGATGCTGGAGCATGCCATCCATGGTGCGGATGGCCAGCATCAACAACAGGATCATGCCAAGCAGTGTGGTGGCCAGAATAATGGCCAAAGTGAGCGGTGTGCTCTGAAGGGCCAACCAAACTGCTTGCAGGAGCAGCAGGGGTATGGTCACTATGGTGGCGATCAGAAAGAGGGTACGTCCGAGCTTGTGAACCATCTTGTCATCCTTGAAGTGGCTGCTTGTGGGGGAATTTTAACCAAGCTGGCGGAGCAAAGCATGCTATTCCTCGCAACTCGGTGAAAAGGGTCAATTGAGATCGGTTAAATGTGAGTGAAACCACTTTCACAGGTGCCGAAACAGGCGAAGATGAGTTGAAAATAGATCAAACAAGGCAGAGGTAAATCATGTTGTTAGAGCCCGAAAATAGTGCCAAAGCACGACAATTATTGAACCAGAGTATGGCACTGGTGCTGGCGGGTGGACGTGGTAGTCGCCTGAAGCAGTTGACTGACAACCGCGCCAAGCCTGCCGTCCATTTCGGTGGCAAATTCCGGATCATTGATTTTGTGCTCTCCAACTGTATCAACTCGGGGATCCGCCGCGTTGGTGTAGTCACCCAATACAAATCCCACAGCCTGCTGCGTCACCTGCAATCGGGCTGGTCCTTCCTGCGTTACCAGATGAACGAATTCATCGACCTGCTACCTGCCCAGCAACGGGTGGACGAGGTGCACTGGTATCGCGGCACCGCCGATGCCATCTATCAGAACGTCGATATCATCCGTGACTACGGCCCCAAATACCTGGTGGTGCTGGCGGGGGATCACATCTACAAGATGGATTACGCTGCCATGCTGCTCGACCATGTGCGCCTTGGCGCCAAGGTGACTGTGGCTTGTATCGAGGTGCCGCGGGCCGAGGCATCCGCCTTCGGGATCATGGATATCGACGAGCAGCGCAAGATCCGCGCCTTCGTCGAAAAACCGGCCAATCCGCCCGCCATGCCGGGTTGCGAAGATCGCTCGCTGGCCTCCATGGGGATCTATATCTTCGAGGCGGAGTACCTCTACCAACTGCTGGAGGAGGATATTCACAATCAGGACTCCAAACACGACTTCGGGATGGACGTGATCCCCCGCATCGTGGAGGAGGGGATGGCATTTGCTCACCCCTTCAACATGTCCTGTGTCGGGGCGCGTGAGGGGCAAAAGCCCTACTGGCGTGATGTAGGTACGCTGGACTCCTTCTGGGAAGCGAACATGGATCTCGCCTCCGTGCTGCCCGAGCTCGACATCTACGATCAGAACTGGCCCATCTGGACCAGCCAGACCCTGACGCCACCGGCCAAGTTTGTGCAGGACCGCAACGGTCAGCATGGCATGACCATCAACTCCATGTTCTCGGGCGGTACCATCGTCAGTGGGTCATTTGTGCTCAACTCGGTGCTCTTTACCAATGTGCGGGTGCACTCCTTCTGCACCCTGGATCAGGCCATCATCTTCCCCGGGGTAGAGATTGGTGCCGGTTGCCGTCTGCGCCGGGTGGTGGTGGACAAGGGATGTGTGCTGCCCGATGGGCTGGTGGTGGGCGAGAATGCCGATGAGGATAGCCGCCGCTTCTACCGCTCCGAGCAGGGGATTGTGCTGGTGACCAAGGAGATGCTGGACAAGCTGGTTTGAGGAAGGCCCTTGAAACTGTGTCAGACGCTGTAATGCAAAGGGAGCCAATATGGCTCCCTTTTTCATGCTGGTGAATGGCGAGGATTACTCGCTAACCACTGCTTTAGCAGCCATCACCATGGCGGTGCCGTGCTTGCCACCGGCAGAGGTCACTTGCGGTACGCCATCTTCATCGGTGTCGCTGCCGGCACCTTCGATGATGTTCTCGCCGGAGTCACCAATCCACTCGGCCATCTGCATGCCACCGTTGACGGTGCCACGGAACCAGCTGACGTACTGACCGGTCAGCTTGGCCAGCTCCAGCTCGGGCGCCTTCTCGGCCCCTTCGTTGCGCAGGTTCAGCATGGCAGAGCGCAGGGCGCCGGAGATGGCAGCCTGGGTCCAGGGGGTGTATTCACCCTGTTTACCCGCCAGCCAGGTGCCCGCCTTGGCATTGAAGTAGGCCTTGTCGGTGGCGATGAACAGCTCGCGGGCGGCAGTGCGGTACTTGGCATCGGAGGTGGCGAGGAACGCGGCAGTCAGACCACGGATGGCGGCGAACTGTGCATCGATGGAGTGGCCGGCATCGAGCTTGCCACCTAGCGTGATGCCGTCATGCACCAGACCATTTTTGCCCTTGAGGTTGGCAAGGATGAAATCGGCCTGCTTGCGGATAAGCTCAAGCGCTTGCTGACCCTGCTTGGTCTTGAGGTTCAGCTCGCCATTGTCACCGGCGGCGTAACCGACCGGCAGCGCATCCTGAGCGCGCTGGAAGATCTGCAGGGCGACCAGTGCGTAAGCGGCGTCAAAGGTGGTGACGTGCTTGCCCTGTTTGCCTGCCTGCCAGCTGTCGACCAGGGTACCAGCCTTGGTATCAAAGTGCAGGGCTGCCAGGTTCTTTAAGGTGAGGTTGGAGAGATTGATCGCCAGCGAGAAGGCATCGCTGCCTGCGACCGCTTTGCCCAGGTCATTAGTCTTGTTGGCAGCCGGTGCGGCGGCAAACGGCGCGCCGTCAAACACGGCGTGGAAGGCCGGGTTCTGGTTGGTGTTGGCGCTGCGCTGATCGCTGAAGGCATAGAACTCGGAGAGCGGCCACAGCATCATCCAGGCATCGCGCAGCTGGGCGGAGCCATCCACCACCTCCAGCTTGCCGATGGCACCGGCATCGTTGTTGCTGGTTTCGGTCACTTTCACCTGATGGGGGAAGTAAATCACGCCCTTGGCCGGATCGTACTGCGGGGTGATTTTGGCGCCCAGTTGCTTGCCATCGAAGCCAAGCTGGTTCTGCATGATGGCCAGCTTGTCGATGGATTGCTCGGTCAGCATCATGCCGTTGAAACCATCGGCGGCAGAGACGCCCAGCTTGTGCTTGCCATCCTGATCCATGGTGGCGGAGGCGGCTTCTACCTCTTCATCGGTCTCGGCCACGTGCATGCCGCCGAGGAAGTCTTGCGACCACATCACCTCTTTGAGCAGGATGCCGCCCACCGCTGCGGGCACCAGCAGGTTGTCGCTGCCGCTCCAGCGCAGGGTGCTGTAGTCGCGGAAGTAGGCGGGCACCTGGGTCTTGACGGTTTTCTCGGTCCCTTTGGCGGTCTTGATGGTGATCTGGTCACCATTGACCGGAGTGGTATTCACTGCCTGGGCAAACTCAGGATTGGCGGAGGCGTAGGGCAGGGAGAGGGGATACATGCCCTGCGGCACTTCATCCGCCGGGAAGCCAACGGCATCGGCCATGGCCAGCACCCGTTGCCCCAGAGAGGCCATGGTGCCACCACGAGCCAGGTTTTGCGGCCCGTTTACCAGATGCGGGCCCATGCCGGATTGGTAGTTGAGGGCGTACATCGCCTCTTCGGAGTATTCGTAGGATTCGATGCCGGCAGCGAAGTCGAACGGGGTCGGCTCATCGGCACGGTTGGCATCCAGCACATCCAGATCCAGCCCCAGCGCTTCGGCCAGCGGCTCACCGGAGAGCTCGAATTCGGTATAGGCCAGCATGTTGGCGGCGGTATTGAATGTCTTGTCTTCGACTTTGACGGCAGCGTGTGCGGCGCCGCTGATCAGTGCGCAGGCAATCGCCTGAACCAGTACGGTTTTTCTCATGTCCCTTCTCACCATTGGTTTTATTATTGACGCTTCTCATGACGAATCTAAATGAGAATGGTCTGCATTATGCTGTGTTGAGGGTGACTTGAGAAGTAAAAAACCGCCCTGATCGGTAGCACGTTAAAGCAGACGTGCGCTGTCGAAGAGGACGGTTATCTGTTTATTGCGCTGAAAGTGCCGGTGCGGCGGGGGTCAGAGCAGCTTGAACGGGATGACCAGACGGCCTGGCTCCACCTTGAGGGCTTCGACCTTCTCCTTGATCCTGGCTTCGTTCTTGCGGCTGTTGTCGAGGCGATAGACCGGGGTCTGCGACAGGAACAGGGAGAGCGACTGATTGAAGGTGGGCAGCAGCGGGGTGAGGGCGGCCCCGATATCGGCCGGCTCAGTCTTGACCGAGACCAGCTCAAGGTCGCGCAGATAGATGGCGCCTTGATCGGCCACATAGTCCGGACGGGCGCTCAAAGCAAAGCGGATCTTCATCTGCTGGCTGCCAAGGGGGCTGCTCACCTGCAGGTCGCCAGCGGCGTCCAGCTCGATGCGATCTGCTTGTTTGCGGCCGATACGGCTATGCATCTCGTCCAGACGGATCTTGCTCGACATGATGCCGGGGATCCCCAGCTGTTTTTCAAAAGAGACCTGATCTTTGAGGTACTGGTTGATTTCGGCCTCGCTGACGTTGTACTGGGTCAGGGAGCAGGCCCCCAGCAGCAGGGCGAGGGGGAGTAACAACAGCTGTTTCAACATGATGGATTCCGCTTGGGCAACTATGATGGCGCTATCTTACGCGATAACGGGCGTGGAATGAGAGCCTCATACCCTGGGAAATCACGGACTTGCTGCATTCCCGATTGTTTTTTGGCAACCGCCGGGTTCATCATCGACGAGTGAGCTGAATAAGGTAGAGCTGTTTGCTGCGGGTGTGGGTCTACGCCTGAGCAGAGAGAGAACAGAGAGCGAGAAGAGCACAGAGAACGAGGAGATCGCAATGGTTCGGATGGGCAAGGTTGGTCGCAGGGCGCTGCTGTGGCTTGGCTGCATGATGGGACTGTGGAGCCCGTTGCTGTGGGCCGAGGTGAAAGTGATCCCGGTCTTCGAGGCGCAGGCGGCGGTGCAGACCCTCAAGGAGATCTATCCCCAGCTTGGGGTCAGCGCCATGGGTAACCAGTTGGTGCTGAGCGGGACGCCAGCCCAGCTGCAGGAGGCCGAAGCCACGCTGGCGCAGGTCAATCAGCCGCCGCAAAGTCTGCTTATCGAGTGGCGGGTGGAGGGCGCTGCCAGCAGTCAGCAACTGGGGGGCTCAATCAGTCGCGACGAGGCCAAACGGCAGTGGCTGCTCGATGGCAACGCCCGGCAGTACCAGCGCAGCCAGAACGACAGCTGGCAGGTGCGGGGGCTGTCGGGTCGTCCCGTGCTGCTGCAGATGGGCTCCTATCAGCCGGTCACCTTCTATCAGTGGAACGGGGGCGCCGTAGTGGGGATGATGCCGCTGGTGAACGGCCTCTATGCCACGGCCACCTTGATTGGCGATCGGGTGCAGATTGCGCTGAGCAGCGAACAGGCGAGGCTGGATCAGGGCACCATCAATCGTGGGCAGAGTGCCACCGAGGTGAGCGGGGCCCCGGGCCAGTGGCTGACGGTGGGGGAGCTCTCGACCAGCTCAGCGGATCAGGGGAGTAGCCTCGGTACCCAGCTACAGGGCGGGCGAGGCAGTCAGAGCGAGCGCCAGACCCTGCAGATCCGGGTCACTCGCCAATAGGTGTCAGCCCCGTCAGTGGGGCTGGTCTGCGGCATATTCCCGTAGTTGGCGACTGCGCAGCAGATACCAGAGTGACCAGAGGCTGGCGACCAGCACCAGTGCGGTGGGCCAGCTGAACGACCACTTTTGCAGATTGAGGCTGTGCAATTGCATCAGCAGGCCGCTGACGGCAGAGCAGAGTAGCAGTAGCGGGCTGTGGCGACGGAGTCTGGCGCGAATGCTCTGGGTCTGCTGATAGGTGCCCCCGCAGGCGAGCAACGCCAGCATGGCGGGCACGTCGGTCAGCAGGCTGATGTAGAGGGTGATCTTGTCCGGATAGAAGAGGGTCAGGATCTCGCTGCCGCTCTCGCGGGTCACTCCCGCCATCAGAAAGAGCCAGAGCGAGCGGGTCAACAACAGGGCGATGGGCCAGAACCAGAGGGGTGGGCGCAACTGGCCGTGATCGTCATATCGGTGTTCGGGGTAGAGGGTCATGGTTGCCCGATATCCATTCATAGAGTGCAAGTGATGCAAGGGATATGGGGCGAAGGCGAGCCCTTTGCAAGGCGCGGGAGAGAGCGGGAATTAATCGGGGGGCCATGCCCCCCAATCCGCGAAAAGTTGTCTTGTGCCGAGCGGCTGGCGTTACAGCCACCCCTTGCGCTTGAAGAAGAGCCCGGTGCCCAGCGATGACATCACCATCAGCACCAGCGAGAGGGGATAGCCATACTCCCAGGCGAGTTCAGGCATGCGGCCGAAGTTCATGCCGTAGATACTGGCGATCAGGGTCGGCGGCAGGAAGATCACGGCGGCAACCGAGAAGATCTTGATCACCTTGTTCTGCTCCAGATTGGTCACCCCCATGGAGGCCTCCAGCTGGAAGTTGATCTTGTCGAACAGGAACTGGGTGTGAGGCAGCAGTGACTCCACGTCGTGCAGCATCTCGTCGATCCACTTGTTCTGCTCGAGGCTCATGCGCTGGCGCAGGCTGCGTTTGAGGAAACGCAGGGCGCGGCGGGTATCGTGCAGGGAGAGACGGATCTGGCCGTTGGCCTCTTCCTGCGCCATCAACTCTTTCAGCATGGGGTTGATCTGATCCGGCTCGAAGATCTGATCGGCGGTGTTTTCCAAGGTCTTGTAACCATCCTCGATAAGGTCGGAGAGGTACTCCACCTTGAGGTTCTGCACCTCCAGCAGGATATCGAGGGCATCCTCCACCTCCAGCCGATCCTGGCGCATATAGTGGCGCAGCAGGCGCACCAGCCCGATGTCATCTTCACGAATGCTGATCAGCAGGTTGTTGCGCAGGGTAAAGGAGACGTGGACACCCTTGGTGTCACGACCGATCCGCTGGGGAAACAGGGAGTGAATGTGCAGACCATCGGTATCCCAGTAAAAACGGGCGGATGCTTCGATGTCGTCGAGCTCTTCCTTGTCGGGGACCTCTTCCAGGAACAGGCCCGTCAACCATTCTCGCTCTGCCGTGTCCGGCTTGTAGGCATCCAGCCAGACCGTGTTGTCAGGTACTATGTCGTCAGGCCCGAGCGTGACTATGTCCAGCACCTTGTTGTTGAGAATGTAGGCGGTGATCATCTGTCCCCCCTTAAAAAGTCATGGGTAATCAGGGATGGTTGCACAGGTCATGCGGCCTTAGATCGCTGCAGAAGGCGATCCCGTGGATAAGCAGATCGGGCCGATGGAAAACCTGAATGCGGCGAACTATACAGGGGCGGGCCGCGCTTGTCAGGGGCTATTCATCAGGGATTCAGCCTGTTTGTTCAAAAAAACAGCGAGGTCGGATCACCTGAGCGGCTATGCGGGGTAGAACCCAGCCTTTGGCTGGGGGAGGGCTAGCTGGGGCTGCTTGTTGCCGCTGCCCAGCTTCATCACATATTCGGATAATTGGGCCCGGAGCCCCCCTGTGGCGGCGTCCAGATAATGTTTTGACTGGGGTCCTTGATATCGCAGGTTTTGCAGTGGATGCAGTTGGCGGCGTTGATCTGCAGTTTGGCCGCGCCTTCCATTTCAAGCACTTCAAACACCCCTGCCGGGCAGTAGCGTTGGGCGGGTTCGGCCCAGGTGGGCAGATTGACCTCGACCGGAATGCGCTCGTCCTGCAGCTTGAGGTGGCAAGGCTGATCCTCGTCGTGACTGGTGTTGGCCAGATACACAGACGAGAGCTTGTCAAAGCTCAGTCTGCCATCGGGTTTGGGGTAATGGATGGGCTCGCAGCGGCTGGCCACGCGCAGCTGACGGTAGTCGTGAGCCTTATCGAGCAGTTTGAAGGGCGAGTTTGCGCCAAACAGCCGTTGCTCCAGCCAGTTGAAGGCACCGCCCAACCAGGGACCATAGCGATGAAGCGCAGCGCCGAAGTTGCGCGCCGCCTTGAGTTCGCGGGCCAGCCAGCTCTGTTGCAGCTCGTCGCCATACTGGGCCAGATCCCGGCCCCCTGCAGCGCCATCGCGACGGTTTTTGCCGCCAGCATCCCCGATTTCATGGCGGTGTGGATCCCCTTGATGCGGGAAAAGTCGAGGGTGCCCGCATCACAACCGATCAGCAGGCCGCCCGGGAAGTGCATGCGGGGCAGGGCGTGCCAGCCCCCTTGGTGATGGCGCGGGCGCCATAGCTGATGCGTTCACCCCCTTGCAACACGCCGGCTATAAGCGGGTGATGCTTGAGGCGCTGGAATTCGTCGAACGGGCTGAGCCAGGGATTCTGGTAGTTGAGATCGACAATCAGCCCGACCGCGACCTGATCCCCCTCCATGTGATAGAGATAGAAACCGCCGTGACTATTGCCGCCCCCCTGCTTGCCAAGGGGCCAGCCACTGCCGTGCAGCACCTGTCCCGCTTTGCCTTGGCCAGCAGGCAGTTGCCACAGCTCCTTGAAGCCGATGGCATAGTGCTGGGGCTGGACAGGGCTTGCCAGATTGAATGTGGTGATCAGCTGCTTGCCGAGATGACCGCGGGCCCCTTCGGCAAAGAGGGTGTAGCGACCGAGCAGTGCCATGCCGGGCACATGATCTGCTTTCGGATTGCCCGCCCGATCCAGCCCCAGATCGCCGGTGATGACGCCCTTGACCCGGCCCGCGTCCATGATAAGTTCGCTGGCGGTAAATCCCGGGTATATTTCGACTCCCAGTTTTTCCGCCTGTTGGCCAAGCCAGCGGCAAAGGTTGCCGAGGCTGATGATGTGACAGCCCTCATTGTGCATCCGGGGCGGCACCGCCCAGGCGGGGAGTTGCAGGGAACGTTGCTCGCTTTGCAGCAGATGCACCTGATCGTCGTTGACCGGTACGCCGAGCGGCGCTTGCTGCCAGCAATCCGGCAGCAGCTCTTGCAAGGCGACGGGATCAAAAAGGGCGCCGGAGAGCAGATGGGCGCCGATTTCCGCTCCCTTCTCCAGCAGACAGACAGAGAGAGTGGCATCCTGCTGTTTCAGGGCGATGGCTGCACTGAGCCCCGCCGGACCGCCGCCGACGATGACGACATCAAATTCCATTGCTTCCCGTTCCATCTTGCCTCTGCGCTCTGGTTGGCCTAGGGTAATGCTGGTAGTTTACGTAAACGTAAAGCAGTTGTAAGCAAAGCTGAGCAAGAAAAAGCAAAAAATCAGGGAAGAGCGTACTGCAACAAACGCAGAGGCACACTAATGAATTCAATCCAAAGAGACGAGGCATGACCCCATGAAGCTGCTGGTCGCAATCAAACGGGTAGTCGACTACAACGTCAAGATCCGGGTGAAGGGAGACGGCTCCGACGTGGAGCTGGCCAATGTGAAGATGGGGATCAACCCCTTTTGTGAAATTGCGGTGGAGGAGGGGGTCAGGCTGCGGGAAGCTGGGGTTGCCAGCGAACTGGTGGTGGTGACCTTTGGCCCTGACGCTGCCGCCGAGCAACTGCGCCATGGGCTGGCGCTGGGGGCGGATCGGGCGCTGCATTATGTCACCGATGAGACGCTCGCCCCGCTGACGGTTGCCCGCGCCTTGCACAAGGTGTGTAAGCAGGAGCAGCCGGATCTGGTGCTGCTCGGCAAACAGTCCATCGATTCAGACAACAATCAGGTGGCCCAGATGCTGGCTGCTCTCAATGATTGGCCGCTGGCGACCTGCGCGTCCGCCCTTAAGGTGGAAGCGGGAGAGCTGCTGGTGACTCGCGAAATCGACGGTGGCCTCGAGACCCTGGGCATGCCGTTGCCTGCCGTGGTGAGCGCCGATCTGCGTTTGAATGAACCGCGCTTTGCTTCGCTGCCCAACATCATGAAGGCCAAGCGCAAGCCGCTTGATAGCGCCCCCTTCTCGACACTTGCCGTTGAGGTGGCCAATCAGACCCGCTTGCTCGGGGTGATGGCGCCGCCAGCCCGCAGCGCTGGGATCAAGGTGGGCTCGGTGGACGAGCTGGTGGACAAACTCAAACACGAAGCGAAGGTGCTGCCATGAGCGTGCTGATCATTGCCGAACATCATCAAGGCCATCTGGCCGACAACGTGGCACAACTGGTGACCGCAGCCGGCTCCATCGGCGGTCAGGTTGATCTGCTGTTGCTCGGGCAGGGGCTGACCGAGGCGGGTGAACAGGCGGCAGCTCTCGGCGGTGTCGACAAGGTTCTGCTTGCCGAACATCCCCTGCTGGCCGACGGGCTGCTGGATGGGGTCGACAAGCTGCTGGCCAGCTGGTGTCAGGGTTACAGCCACTGCCTGATGGCGGCGAGTGCCATGGGCAAGGCGTTGCTGCCACAGGTGGCGGCACGGCTCGGGGTGGAGATGCTCTCCGAGGTAACGGCTATCGAGAGCAGCGACACCTTCCTGCGCCCCATCTATGCGGGCAATGCCATTGCCAGAGTGGCAAGCTCGGCGCCCGTCAAATTGATGACAGTGCGGGCCACCGCGTTTGCCAAGGCGGTGACGGGCGGGCAGGCTCTCATCGAGCACTTGGCCGTGCCCGAATTCGCTGGCCGTACCCGGCTGGTCGAGCGCCGCGCGGTGCGCTCCAGCAGGCCCGAATTGACAGCCGCTCGGGTCGTGGTCTCCGGTGGTCGGGCGCTGGGCTCAAAGGCGCAATTTGCCCTGATTGAGGCGCTGGCCGACAAGCTGGGCGGCGCGGTGGGGGCATCGCGGGCCGCCGTTGATGCGGGATATGTCGCCAACGATCTTCAGGTGGGGCAGACCGGCAAGGTGGTGGCGCCCGAGCTCTATATCGCGGTCGGCATTTCGGGCGCCATCCAGCATCTGGCTGGGATGAAGGAGTCGAAGGTGATCGTGGCCATCAACAAGGACAGCGATGCCCCCATCTTTCAGGTGGCGGACTACGGACTGGTGGGGGATCTCTTCACCCTGCTGCCGGAGCTCACCGCCAAACTGTAAATTTGTCAGAAATGGCTGAGCTGTGGTCGTTTATGCGCTCTGCCCGCCATTTCTGTGCATGTTCCCTGCAAGCCCTGACCCGTTCAGGGCTTTTTCTCCTGCAAGGGGGATGCAGAGTGACGGTAAAAGGTTGAGCCAGCTCCCAAAAAGCCTTTGATCCGCTGGCTGCTCTTGTGTAAAACCTGACAAGTCATCGATTACTCTCATCCACTCACGGAAAGCGTCATGAGCAAACAGATTTACAACTTCTGCGCCGGCCCCGCCATGCTGCCGGTTGAAGTCATGGAGCGCGCCCAGCGCGAATTTTGTAATTTTCAGGGGCTGGGAGCCTCGGTCATGGAGCTTTCCCATCGCGGCAAGCCCTACATGGCGGTGGCCGAGAAGGCCGAAGCGGATCTGCGCGAACTGCTGGCGGTGCCGGACAACTACAAGGTGCTCTTCATGCACGGTGGCGGCCGCGGTCAGTTCTCCGCCGTACCCATGAACCTGCTGGGCGGGGCCAACAAGAAAGCGGACTTCCTGCTGACCGGCGTCTGGTCCCAGAGCGCGGTGGATGAAGCCAAAAAGTATGGCGATATCCAGACCTTCCAGGGGGTTGCCAAGAACGAGCAGGGGGTCTCTCACCTGCTGCCGACCCCGGCGTTTCGCGCCGATGCGGCTTATGTTCACTACTGCCCGAACGAAACCATTGACGGCATCGAGATGTTTGACATCCCGGCTACCGGCGAGGTGCCGCTGGTGGCGGATCTCTCCTCCACTATTCTCTCCCGTCCTCTCGATGTGAGCCGCTTTGGCATTATCTATGCCGGTGCCCAGAAAAATATCGGGCCGTCCGGGCTTGCCATCGCCATCGTGCGCGATGATCTGCTGGATCAGGCGAGAGCCGATGTGCCCTCGATTTTTGACTACAAGCTCACAGCCAAGAACGACTCCATGTTCAACACGCCGCCCACCTACGCCTGGTATCTGGCCGGTCTGGTATTCGAATGGCTCAAGGAACAGGGTGGCCTCGAGGCAATGGAAGCGCGCAACAAGGAGAAGGCAGACTTCCTGTATGACTATCTCGATCAGTCGAGCTTCTATGGCAATCAGGTGGATGTCAGCTGCCGTTCGCGGATGAACATCCCGTTCCAGCTGAAAAATGCCGAGCTGGACAAGCAGTTCCTGGCCGAATCGGAAGCGGCCGGCCTGCTGGCCCTCAAAGGGCACCGCATCGTCGGTGGCATGCGAGCCAGCCTCTACAACGCCATGCCGCTGGAGGGAGTGAAGGCCCTGGTGAGCTTTATGGATGGCTTTGCCAAGCGCAACGGCTGAGAAGAGAGTACTCACATGCCTGCTGGCGGCCTCTCGTGACAACTCGTGAGCCGCTTCCAGCTACTGCAGTGATTCAAGACGCCGGGGATACCCCGGCGTCTTTTTTTCAACAGAACCAGCGCGCTGGCGTTTGCCGTGCGATTTCCCCTGAAAGTGCCCTTGCCGAGCGGGACGCAGGCTGTTAACGTCCGGACAGGCGTTTATTTTTGAGATAGCACAGGAAGTCTATGAATTCGTTGCGTTTGGAACCCATTTCTCGTGTGGCCGGTGAGGTTAATCTGCCCGGCTCCAAGAGTGTCTCTAACCGTGCGCTGCTGCTGGCGGCGCTGGCTCGTGGCACCACCCGTCTGACCAACCTGCTCGACAGCGATGACATTCGTCATATGCTGGCTGCGCTGACCCAGCTCGGGGTCAAGTACAAGCTCTCCGCCGACAAGACCGAGTGTACCGTTCAGGGTCTGGGTCGCAGTTTTGCGGTGAAAGAGCCGGTCAATCTGTTCCTCGGCAACGCCGGTACTGCCATGCGACCGCTCTGCGCCGCGCTATGCCTCGGCTCAGGTGAATATACCCTGGGCGGCGAGCCGCGCATGGAAGAGCGTCCCATCGGCCATCTGGTGGATGCCCTGCGTGAAGCAGGTGCCCATATCCAGTACCTCAAACACGATGGTTATCCGCCGCTGGTGGTGGATGCCAAGGGGCTGTGGGGCGGCGATGTGCACGTCGATGGCTCCATCTCCAGCCAGTTCCTGACCGCGTTTTTGATGGCAGCGCCGATGGCGGCCGGTGATACCCGGATCCACATCAAGGGGGAGCTGGTCTCCAAGCCCTACATCGACATCACCCTGCACATCATGAAGCAGTTCGGGGTGGTCATCGAGCATGACAACTACAAGCTGTTCTATATCAAGGGCAACCAGACCTATATCAGCCCGGGTGATTTTCTAGTGGAAGGGGATGCCTCCAGCGCCTCCTACTTCCTCGCGGCGGGTGCCATCAAGGGCAAGGTGCGGGTTACCGGTATCGGCAAGCACAGCATTCAGGGTGATATCCACTTCGCCGACGTGCTGGAGAAGATGGGCGCGCGCATCACCTGGGGTGATGATTTCATCGAGGCGGAGCAGGCGCCGCTGCACGGAGTGGATATGGACATGAACCATATTCCCGATGCGGCCATGACCATCGCGGTTGCCGCGCTGTTTGCCGAGGGGCCGACCTCCATTCGCAATATCTACAACTGGCGGGTGAAAGAGACCGACCGTCTGCACGCCATGGCGACCGAGCTGCGCAAGCTGGGCGTCGAAGTGGAGGAGGGGCATGACTTTATCACCGTGACCCCGCCGACCCAGCTCAAGCATGCCGAGATTGATACCTACAACGATCACCGTATCGCCATGTGCTTCTCGCTGGTGGCGCTGTCGGATACCCCGGTCACCATCAATGATCCCAAGTGCACGTCGAAGACCTTCCCGGATTACTTCGACAAGCTGGCCAGTATCAGCCAGCGTGGCTGATCACTGACAAACCCGTCATCACAGACGCTTCGGGCCCGCGCTGAGCGGGCCTTTATGCCTTCCTCATCCGCACTTCCATTTCGCCTAGCATCATTTCAATAACTTGCAAGATTGATATATAAAATAGTTTTGTGATTGCTGTAATTTCCTATTTACACATGCCCTGTCGCGGGCTATGTTGAGATTTCCTAATCGCAGTCATCTAGCAGGAAGCCTTGTCATGCAGCATCAAACCGACGACGTTCGTATCAGTGAAATCAAAGAGTTATTACCCCCGGTTGCGGTGCTTGAGAAGTTTCCGGCTACCGAGGTGGCCTCGTCCACCGTTTTTGAATCCCGTCAGGCCATTCACAATATCCTGGCTGGCGAAGATGATCGTCTGCTGGTGGTGATTGGCCCTTGCTCCATCCACGATCCGGTTGCCGCGCTGGAGTACGGCAAGCGCCTCAAGGCGCTGCGCGACGAGCTGAAAGATCAGCTGGAGATCGTGATGCGGGTCTACTTCGAAAAACCGCGCACCACAGTGGGCTGGAAGGGGCTGATCAACGATCCGTACCTCGACAATAGCTGCAAGATCAACGACGGTCTGCGCATTGGTCGCAAGCTGTTGCTGGATCTCAACGACATGGGGCTGCCGACTGCCTCCGAGTTCCTCGACATGATCACCCCGCAATACGTGGCGGATCTGATGAGCTGGGGCGCGATCGGTGCCCGTACCACCGAATCCCAGGTACACCGCGAGCTGGCCTCCGGTCTCTCCTGTCCGGTGGGCTTCAAGAACGGCACTGACGGCACCATCAAGGTTGCCATCGATGCCATTGGCGCTGCCAGTGCGCCACACCACTTCCTGTCGGTCACCAAATACGGTCACTCCGCCATCGTGGCGACCCGCGGCAACCCGGACTGTCACATCATTCTGCGTGGTGGTCGTGAGCCGAACTACAGCGCCGCCCATGTCAGCGAAGTTGTGAAGGGGCTGGAGAAGGCCGGTCTGCCGCAGAAGGTGATGATCGACTTTAGTCACGCCAACAGCAGCAAACAGTTCAAGAACCAGATGGTAGTGGCAGAAGACGTAGCCGGTCAGCTGCGTGCCGGCAGCAAGGCGGTGTTTGGGGTGATGGTGGAGAGCCATCTGGTAGAAGGCCGTCAGGATCTGGTGGAAGGGTGTGAACTCACCGTCGGCCAGAGCATCACCGATGCCTGCATCGGTTGGGCTGATACCGAAGTGTTGCTGCGCAACCTGGCGGATGCAGTCGCAACCCGTAACGCCCGCTAAAACCATCCCGGCGGCGCTGTTAATCGTCAACGCGCCGCTGGAACAGCAACGATGCCATTCGGCCAAATCGAATGCATAAAGCAAAAGCGCGACCCTCGGGTCGCGCTTTTTCGTTGGTGAAGTGGATTACCAACGGTAGGTTTTCAGCAGAGCCTCCAGTTTCTGACACTGCTCCACCAGCTGGATGCTGGCGAGGTTGGCGGCGTGCGCCTGACCCAGGGTGTCGTTGGAAGTGTTGCGAATATCGCTGACCGAGCTGTCTACCTCATGGCAGACCCTATCCTGCTCTTCGGCCGACTGGGCCATCTGGGCGTTGAGGTCGTTGATGCGGGCGATGCGCTCGATGATGTTCTGCATGGCTGCCAGGGTCGCTTCGGTCTTGCTGATGCTCTCATCGGCTTTGCTTTTTGCATCCCCGATCACCGTAACTGCGCTCTGGGCCTCATTTTGCAGGGCGGCGATCATCTGGGAGATCTCTTCGCTGGCGGCGCGGCTGCGGTTGGAGAGGGCCCGCACTTCATCGGCCACCACCGCAAAGCCACGGCCTTGTTCGCCTGCCCGGGCCGCTTCAATCGCAGCGTTGAGGGCCAACAGGTTGGTCTGATCGGCAATTCCCTTGATCACCTCGAGCACACCGTCAACCGCCAGGCAGCGGCTGTCGAGTTGCTGGATCACCTGATCCACCCGATCAATCTCTGCCGACATCTCGCCCATATCGGTGATGGAGTGCTGGGCGAGGCGGCTGGTGTCGGCGGCATCCTGATTGGTGAGGGCAGAGAGCTCGGCGCTGTGGCGGGCATGTTCGCGCACTTCATGAGAGCTGGCGGCCAGCTCGCTGACGGCGGCGGCGACCTGGGTGGTCATCCCCTCTTGCTGGCGGGCCGAGTTTTCGGTCTGGGTCGCCACCTGACGGATCTGGTTCGACTCCTGATAGAGCTGGTGGGTTGCCCCTTCCACCTCCTGCAGGCTGTGGCGGAATCCCTGCACCATGTCATTGACGGCGCGGGTCATCTGGCCCAGTTCATCCCGGCTGTGATTGACCAGGGGGAGGGCGAGGTCGCGCTCTTTGGCCATCCGGATCATGGTGAGCTGCAGCTGGCGCAGAGGGTGTTTCACGTAGCGTTGCAATACCCACCAGAGCAAGCCGAAGCCGAGACTGAAGACGGCGGCCAGGCTGCCGCTCAGGATCAGGTTGTTGTGGCGGATCTCGCCGAAGGTGTGGCTGAGGTCATAACTGATCCGCACAGCCCCCATCACGGTCCCCTCATTGACCTGATGACAGGTGAGGCACTGGGTGCCGCGATACTCCTTGTAGGCTTTGAACGGTTTGATCAAGGTGAGCCGGTTACCCTGCTGCTCCAGAATGGCTTCGCCCTGATTGATGGCTCGCTCATCGAGGGGATCCTGCGCTTTCTGATCCGGATGACCTGGGCCAAACAGGTTGCTTACTGCTGGTGCGCGCACCAGACGTGCCTCAACGATGCCCGCTTCACTCTTGAGTTTGGTCTGCACTATCTGCCGGTTGGCCATGCCACCTGTCATCATCAGCACGTTCACCTGATCCATATAGGTGTTGGCCATGCTCTCAACTTTCTCCTCTGCCAGCCGGATGGCGAGATCCCGTTGCAGCCATGCGGAGAGTTCGAAGCAGAGGCCAAAGGTGGTGCTGATGACCAGCGCAAGAGGGAGGAATATTTTCCAGTTCAAGGAGAGGTTATGCATTTTGGGCAAGTTCCATGCGCTTGGTGTTGTTATGTGATCCCGTATCATCTTGATCGTAGACGAAGAAACGGCGGGAGATGGTTCTCTATCGGCACACGATAACCACTCTTGAGTAAATAATCTGTTAAGCAGATCGGTAATGCAGGTTGCCAAAATGCCTTTCGGGAGGGGGGCTGCTCCTTGGGTTGATCCAGAACAAATTGCCAGTAACGATAATCGTTATCATTGTCATTATTTGCTGATAATAGTGACCATCATGAATCTGACCCCTTCCATGACCGGCATTGCCACGCCGGATCCCCTCAAGTTTGCTTTTAGCGCCAAGACCTCGGCTCACGCCAGTCGGGGAGGGATGCGCCCCTTCCCGCTGGATGAGGCAGGCTGGCAGAGCTGGTGGCAGCGAGAGAGTGAAGCTGAGGAGCGCGCCCTCTACATCCACATTCCGTTTTGCCGAAAGCGCTGCAGCTTCTGCAATTTCTTTGAAAATGGAGCCAATCCGGCGCGGATCAACCGCTATGTCAATGCCTTGTGCGCATCCCTTGCGCAGGCGGCTGACACCCCGCTGGCGCAGAGCATGCCGTTTTCAGCCGTCTATGTAGGGGGCGGTACACCGACCGACATGAGCGCCGACGAGCTTGCCATGCTGGCCACCGTGATCCGCCGTTTTCCGCTGGCGGCGGATGCCGAGGTGACGCTGGAGGGACGGCTCAACGGCTTTGATGATGAGAAATGGCAGGCGGCGCTGGCGGGGGGCTTCAACCGTTTCTCATTCGGGGTGCAAAGCTTTGATACCCGGGTGCGTCAGCAGGCAGCCCGTTTCGATGACAGGGAGACGCTGCTGACCCGTCTGGGTGAGCTGACCCGGGATGATGCGGCGGTGATCGTGGCGGATCTCATCTTTGGTCTGCCCGGTCAGGATGATGCCGTGTGGCAGCAGGATATCCGCGATGTGATGGCGAGCGGTGTACACGGGGTCGATCTTTACCAGCTCATCGCCATGCAGGGCACCAATCTGGAGCGGGCGCAGGAGAAGGGCACCCTGGATTGGCTCGCCGATGGTCAGCAGCGGGCGGCCATGTATGCCTATGGCGGGGCGCAACTGGAAGCTCACGGCTGGGAGCGTCTCTCTTGCAGCCACTGGCGGCGCAGTCCGGCCGAGCAGAGTCGTTATAACCAGATGGCCAAGCGCGGTGCGGAGATCCTCCCCTTTGGCGCCGGTGCTGGGGGCAGCATTCTTGGCCACGGCTTGATGTATGGGCGGGATCTGGCCCCCTGGCATGACGCGCTGGCAAGTGGCAAGCGGGCGCCCGGGATGGTGATGGGGCGCAATCCCAATGCAAGGATGGACGGTCTGCTGCGTGGCGCTCTCGACAGTGGCGTGCTGGCGCTGGATCGTCTGCCAACGCCTTTGCTGACCCATCTGATGCCGCTTTTTGCCGCCTGGCAGCAGCACGGGCTGGCCGAGATCGAGAGCACACGGTTGCAACTCACCCTCGCCGGACGCTTCTGGAACGTCAATATGCAGGCTGGCTTGTTCGAGTTCTTGCAGCTCAATCCGCTCGATGGTTCAGCGCCGCCCAGCCATGGTACTGCCGCGGTACGCCATTCGCTGGTTTGAGCCCGAGCGGAGCATTTGCACGGAGCACTTGCACGACTCCGTGCGATCCATAACGGAAGAGGGAGCCTTGCAGGCTCCCTCTTTTGGCTTGGCAGTTAGCGTCGCGCGAGTTTACTCGTCGCTGCTCTCCTGATAGCTGTCGCGCATTGCTTTGGGCAGACGGCGCATTGGCGCAAAGCCGATATCCTCGCCCACCACTTCGCGCTTGCGGGACTTGTTTTGCGGAGACTGGGCGGGATTTTTGCTGGTGTCACCCTTGGCTTTGCCCTTGCCCGCGGCTGGCTTGCCCTTGGCATTGCTGCTCTTGGCGTTGGCATGACCGCGAGCCCGAGGCGGGTTCTGCACCGGCTTGCTGCCCGGCAGAGTCTGGCGACTCGGCTTGCCGCTTGGCTCATACCCTTCCAGGATCTCCACGGTCAGGGATTGGCCGATCAGGGCTTCGATCGCCTTGAGCTGACCCAGCTCGTCCTGGCTGACCAGCGAGATGGCCTCGCCGCCACGACCGGCGCGGCCGGTACGGCCGATACGGTGGATGTAATCCTCCGCCATCTGCGGCAGTTCAAAGTTGATCACGTAGGGCAGTTGATCGATGTCCAGACCGCGGGCGGCGATATCGGTCGCCACCAGCACCCGCACCTCGCCACTGCGAAAATCGGCCAGCGCCCGGTTGCGGGCACCCTGGCTCTTGTCACCGTGGATCGCCACGGTATTGAGACCATCTTTTTGCATCTGCTGGGCGAGGCGGTCGGCGATCTGCTTGGTGCGGACAAACACCAGTACCCGCTGCCAGTTGCCACGGCCAATCATGTGGGATAGCAGCTCGCGGCGGCGTTCCCGATCCACCTGAATGATGCGTTGGGTCACCTGCTCCGCGGCAGTATTGCTGGGGTCAACCTCGATGAGTGTGGGGTGGTTCAGCAGATCGTCCGCCAGCGCCTTGATGTCGTTTGAGAAGGTGGCAGAGAAGAGCAGGGTTTGCCGCTCTGCAGGCAGCGCCTTCATGATGCGGCGGATGTCGACGATAAAACCCATGTCGAGCATGCGATCCGCTTCATCCAGCACCAGCACTTCCAGCTGGCTCAGGGTCAGGGCGCCCTGGGTCAGCAGATCCAGCAGACGGCCCGGGGTGGCGACCAGAATGTCCACACCCAGCTTGATGGCGTCCAGATTGGGCTTGATGCTGACACCGCCATAGGCGATCAGAGTCTTGAATGGCAGGTGGTGGGCATACTTGATGATGCTCTCGCCCACCTGTGCCGCCAGTTCGCGGGTCGGGGTCAGTACCAGTGCGCGTACCTGACGACGGCCACGACCGTGGTTGGCCAGCAGACGCTGCAACATCGGCAGGGTGAAACCGGCCGTTTTGCCTGTGCCTGTCTGAGCGCCGCCGAGCACATCCTGACCGGCCAGAATGGCCGGAATCGCTTGCTGCTGGATGGGGGTTGGCTGTTCGTAACCCAGCTCCTTGACGGCCCGCAGAATATGCGGAGACAGACCCAGTTCGTTGAATGACATGTTCGAGAGAAACTCCTGAGATGAGCCTTTGGCTCAACGGGCAGCCAGCGTATTGGGGCCAGCCACGATATGGAAATGATAACGGGGCCGTAATATAGCAAAAGAGCGGCCGATGCGCAGTAGCTGTCGCACCGGCCGCTATACAATCGTTCAACGCAGTGGCGTAAAACGGTGCGGGAGCATCAGAGAATCTCGCGGATCTGCTCGGCCAGACTCTCCGGTTTGGTGGTGGGAGCAAAGCGGTCAACCACCTTGCCATCACGGTCGATCAGGAACTTGGTGAAGTTCCACTTGACGTTTTCGAGCCCCAGCAGCCCCGGTTTCTTTTGCTTGAGCCATTGATAGAAGGGGTGGGCCTGTTCACCGTTGACATCGCACTTGGCCATGATGGGGAAGGTGACCGGATAGTCGAGGGAGCAGAAGCGGGCGATCTCGTCCGCATCCCCCGGCTCCTGATTGCCGAACTGGTTGCAGGGGAAGCCCAAAATCACCAGCCCCTTGGGGCCGAGTTCCCGATAGAGCGTTTCCAGCCCTTCATATTGTGGAGTAAAGCCGCAGAGACTGGCCACATTGACCACCAGCACCACCTTGCCCGCCAGTTGAGTCAGCGGGTAGGGGGTACCATCCAGTCGTTGCAAAGTGAGATCGGGCAGAGGCATGAGAAGATCCTTTCGTGGGTGATGCGCGGGTTGTGCCGTGAGTGGTTCGGTCGGTGACAGAGACAAGCGCCGGATGAACAGCAACATGGCGATGCGGATACGGTATCGGCTGGCTCTTGGCACCGCAAGGAGGCCGCGGCGCCTCCTCGTCCCGATTGCAAGGGCCATCACAGTTTCGACAGCCAATACGCTCTTTGGCAGGGCGGGATCACAACTGGCGACAAAAATGCGGGGAGGCGGGCAGCAACTCGCGTATTGATGTTGGGACTTCTCAAGAGAAGCAAACCGGTTTGTGACTTTGCCGGTAAGTCGCTACAAAGCGCCCTCTTTCCACTCATTGTGAGCCAATCTTGGACTATCAAGCTGCCATGGATGCCATTTACACCCGGGGATGGGTGATAGTGGATGATTTTTTGACCGCCGCCGAGGTGGATGCCCTCAAAGCCTGTTTGCCAAGCGAATGGCAACCGGCCGGGATCGGCCGTGACGCCCTGCACCAGGGCAATCCCGATATTCGCCGTGACCAAATCCACTGGCTGGAGCCCTCCCTCGGTGCGCCGGTGGCCGACTATCTCGCCCGGATGGAGTCCCTGCGTCTTGCCGCCAACCGGATGTTGATGCTGGGATTGTTCGACTACGAGGCCCACTTCGCCCGCTATCGCAGCGGGGATTTTTACGCCACCCATCGGGATGCCTTTGCCGGTCGCTCCAACCGCCGTCTTACCACCGTGTTTTACCTCAACAACGACTGGCTGCCCGAAGCGGGTGGAGTGCTGCGCATGTATGACGACAAGGAGCAGTTTCTGATGGATGTGAGCCCCAAGGGGGGGCGGCTGGTCATGTTTCTCTCCGAGGAGTTTCCCCACGAGGTGCTGCCTGCCAATCAGGAGCGCTACAGCATTGCCGGCTGGTTTCGGGTCAATGGCAACGGCATGGGAAGGGTCGATCCCCCGCGCTGAGGGGCAATGTGTCCCGATTTTGACACAGGGGAGACTTTTCACTGCAAGAAGTGGGGTCATGGGTCTCCCATCAGCTGACAAGGGTTGATCTCCCTTGCTACACTGGCGCGCACTTATGTTCGTATCTGGCTTCGTCCGGTTTTATGGTGGTTGGCTTATCAAATGGTCATGACGAGGCCGCTTTTCCCAAGGGATCACATCTAATGAAGAACATGCATGTCTTGCTGCTGTGCGGCGGCGGTGGCTCCGAGCACGAAGTTTCTCTGCGCAGCGCCAATTTCCTCGAGCAACAACTGGGCCTTCTGCCCGGTGTCGAAGTGACCCGCGTCGAGATGTTCGCCGATCGCTGGCTCAGTGCCGATGGCCGCGAGTGCAAGCTGGGGCTCGACAAGCTGCTTTCGTTTGACAGCGTGGCCCGTCCGGTGGATTACGTGGTGCCCTGCATCCACGGCTACCCGGGTGAGACCGGCGATCTGCAATCCTTCCTCGAGCTGGCCGGATTGCCTTATCTCGGTTGCGATGCCGAGGCGAGCAAGATCTGCTTCAACAAGATCAGCACCAAGCTGTGGCTCTCCGCCATCGGCATTCCCAACACCCCATACCTGTTCCTGACCGAACAAAATGACGCTGCGCTGGCCGAAGCGAAGGCCGCGCTGGCCAAGTGGGGAAAGGTCTTTATCAAGGCGGCCTCCCAGGGTTCTTCCGTTGGCTGCTACTCCGCCAGCAACGAAGCGGATCTGATGAAAGGTATTGCCGATGCCTTCGGTTACTCCGAACAGGTTCTGATCGAGAAAGCAGTCAAGCCGCGTGAGCTGGAAGTGGCGGTTTACCAGTATGGTGACGAGCTGGTGGCGACGTATCCGGGCGAGATCTGCGTGCCGCAGGACAAGTTCTACACCTATGAAGAGAAGTACAGCAGTGCCAGCCATACCGAGACTGCACTGCGTGCCGAGGGGCTGACCGAGGCGCAGGCTGAAGCTATTCACGAGTATGCCCTCAAGGCGTTCCGTCAGCTGAAACTGACCCATCTCTCCCGCATCGACTTCTTCCTGACCGAGGAGGGGGAGATCCTGCTGAATGAAATCAACACCTTCCCGGGCATGACCTCCATCTCCATGTTCCCGAAACTGCTGGAGCATCACGGTCACCGCTTCGCCGACTACCTTGAGCAGATCCTGCGCAAGGCCAGCTAAGCGTGCTCTCCCGCTCGCGGGATGAAGAAGAATCCAATAAAAAATCCCCGCCAATCGGCGGGGATTTTTTTATGCCTTTATCAAACGGGGCAGGCCAGCTTGAAGGGATAAACAGGCGGGGAGGGGATGACTCTTCCCCGCCTGTTGCTAGCTGTGGGTGTTACCGGCGGTTAGCCGCGAGCCACCCGAAAGCGCACGCTGCGGGAGTGGCACGGCGCCAGCTCGCCAAATTCGCCATCAGCCAGTTCAAGGGGCAGGGGCTGTTCGTCCATCCGCACCGCTTGCCAGTCGCTCAGGGCGTGTTCGCAGCTCACTTTGCCACCCTTCAGCACAGCCTGCTCGCTCGGGTTGTAGACCCGGATCACCAGCGCCTCTTCATCCTCGGCTTTTTTCAGGGCACTCAGCACCGGACCGGAGGGAGCCATGGCGAGCAGACTGAAGTGGAGCGGTGTGGTGAAGCTCGCCTTGTTGAGCTTCATGGCATCGAACGGGATCTTGTTGTAGCAGCGCACCGGGGTGAGGTAGCTGCGCGCCGCCTGCATCACGTTGGCGCTGATGTGATCACCGGCAAACGCCAGCAGGCTGAAACGGCAGCTGAGCTTGCCGCGCACCTGGGAGTCCGGGGTGGGCAGCTTGATGCCGGAGGGGCGACCCGGGCGCAGCAGCAGCTCCTCTTTACCGAGTACGCCGACCCCGCGCAGCAGGGTGAGTGCCAGGGTGTCGCACTGCTCACCGATCACTTCAAACTCGCGCAGACCATCGCTCAGCACCGCCAGCCCCTGCTTGCCATCTTGCAGGGCGACGAAGTTCATCAGCTGCCAGACCGGAATGGGGGCCTCTTTCCAACCTTCCGCCTCCCAGTTCGCCATGGCGCTGTCGCGGGTGGGGCGAGTGATGCAGCCAAACTGGTTGTCGGATACCACTGTGTCGCTCGGGAAGGGGGTGGGGATCAGCACCCGCACCCGGTGATCATCGGCCTGATTGTCGAGCTCCAGCTCGATATCGATACGCGGGCTCTGATGCGCCAGCGTGATGCGGCAGATGACATCAAGGTGACCGCTGCACTGACGGTTAGCTCGCTCGGCGAGGTTGGCAGGCAATGCCATACGCAGTTTGAGCGTGGCGATGCTCTGCCATGCCTGATGGGTAACCTCGCGGGTCACTGCAAACTCGGTGGAGTAGCGCAGCCATTCGTCCCGCGACGGCGAGTAGTCATACTCGTCGCCATCATCGGAGCCCTCTTCCAGCGTGAGCACCTGATCGAAGGTGGTGCCGCGAAGCTTGTCCAGGATCTGCAAAGTGCCGTTGTCATTGAGGGCGATGCGGTAAAAATCGTTCTCCAGCAGCTCGCCGCTGGCCATCACCGGCTGCTCCAGTCCCGGCTGATTGCCCTCGATATGCAGAGTGCAGTAGCCCATAGCCGGCAGCGGATGGCAGAGTTGGATGTCGTACTCCATAAAGGGGTCGTAGTTGCCGTAGTGCACGATCTGTCTGTCTACCAAACCAGGATCAATCTCGCGCTTGGCGCGGATGAAGTAGGGAACCGGCTGGCCCGCCTCATCGCTCAGGGCAAAGGATTGGGCGCGAATGCGGATGCTGGTATTGATCACCTCCTGACGGGGGAAGGGCATCAGGTTGAACAGGCAGAGCTTGTCGGCCACCTGCACGCCGTCTTCACAGAGAGCCACCGGCATGTTGTCGACAATCTTGCGCATGTAGAAGCGGATCAGGTTCTCGGCCATGTCGTCGGCCAGAATGAAGCGGGTCATCACCTCCTGATGCACCTTGTCGCTACAGCAGCAGCCGATGCTGTCATGGGCGTGGTTCTTCATGATCTCCTTCCACATCTTCTCCAATAGCCCGTGGTGGTACTCGAAGCCGAGTGCCCAGGCGATGCTCGCCAGCGGCTCGAGGATGTTGACGATCTTGTTCTCGATGGCGGCGTGGGCCAGCTTGATGTCCATCCGGGTGGAGGAGATGGTGCGGTGTACCCGCATGTATTTGCCGTCGTTGAACTCCCCCTTGAGGGTGGCAAGCTGGTCGCGGCACGCCTCGATGCGCTCGAAGACCTGCTCGAAGCGGCTCATGTGGAATTCACGCTGGGGGTAGATCTCCCGCAGCTTGTCGATAATGGCGAAGATGTTCTGTTGCAGCGGCATCTGGTCGTGGCCGTTGGGCAGCAGGATATCCTTGGTCACCGAGGCCTTCTCCAGCACCTCGAAGTAGGATTCGAGCCGCTTGCGCAGGCCCGCTTCATCTTCCGGCAGGTACTTGCCGATGGCGTAGCCGAGCGGCAGGACCTGGGCGGTCACCTCGCTGCCATCGTTGCTCTGCCAGAGGAACTCGGTCTTGTCGGTGCCGTGACGCTCGGAGCAGCCGCGCCAGAACATGGCCCGATCGATCCCGAAGCCGTTGAAGATGTGGGGTAGCTGGGAGGACATGCCGAATGAATCGGGCAGGTAACCGATCTTCATCGGCTCGCCAAGGCTAAGGCAGTCGCGCATCCCGTAGAGCAGGTTGCGCAGGATGGACTCGCCGCTCACCTGCATGGTGTCGGTCTGGGTGTACCAGGGGCCGATGATGAGCTTGCCCGCTTCCACCAGTGCCTTCACCCGGGCCTTGTTCTCGGGCTGGATGGCGAAGTAATCCTCCAGCACCGCGGTCTGGCCGTCCAGCACATAGAACTTGTAGTCGGGGTCGGATTCAAGACGCGCCAGGATCTCCGCCATGTTGTTGACCAGCAGGATGCGGGACTCCTCGGTGGTGAAGTACCACTCCCGATCCCAGTGCATGTGCGGCGTGATGTGAACTCGTGAAACTGTCATGACAATGATCCTTTGCTGACGCACGGCGGCCCTTGCCTGCCGTGCGGAAAAATAGTCTGTTGAAAAATCGGTTGTGAAGATGAGCCTTACTCAGCGGCAACCACCTGATAGGTGCCGCGCTGCATGGCGTGACGGCGCCAGCCGATCAGCACCACAGTGGAGATAAGGGTGCCCACCAGCGCCGCACCGAGCCAGACGGCGGCAGCCATCAGGGCGCCGTGGCCGCCATCGTGGAGCAGGAACAGGGAGAAGATGCCAGCCCCCGGGGTGGAGAGACCAATCCCCATGGCTCCCACCATGGCGCCGGTGACCACCGAGCCTGCGAGGAAGGAGCCGATCACCCGGATTGGATCTTCGATGGCCATCGGAATGGCGCCCTCGGTGATCCCCGCCAGCCCCAGTAGCCAGGTGGACTTGCCGGTCTCGATCTCGAAGGTCTGGAACAGGCGCGGCGCCAGCATAGTGGAGAAGGTGACGGTAAAGGCCGAGACCATCTTGACCGCGCCGAAGATGGCGTAAGGGCCGTAGACCCCGTTGGCCATGGCGCCGAGGCAGAAGGCGTAGGCCGCCTTGTTGACCGGGCCACCCAAGTCAAACGAGCACATAAAGCCGAGCAGGGCGCCCAGCACCAGCGCATTGGTGCCGGAGAGGCTGTTGAGCCACTCGGTGAGGCTGTTGTTGAGCCAGGCTACCGGCTGGCCGATGACAAACAGCATCAGGCTGCCCGCCACCAGAGTGCCGATCACCGGATAGAGGTAAAAGGTGAGAAAGCCGTTGAAGTTGGGGCTAAGGCGCACATGCTGCTTGACCCAACGCATCAGGTAACCGGCGATAAGACCACCGACCACGCCGCCGAGAAAACCGGAGCCAATCATGTTGGCGGCCAGCCCCGCCGCAAAGCCCGGGCCCAGCGCCGGTTTATCGGCCAGCGAATAGGCGGTATAGGCCGCCAGCACCGGCACCATCAGGGTGCCCAGCATGCCACCGCCCAGCTTGCGGTACATCCAGAGCCAGGAGTTCTCGGTATCAAACAGATGTTGCAGGCCGAAGATCTGGGCCAGCAGCACAGAGACGGCGAGCACGGTACCGCCCGCCACGATCAGCGGTACGGCAAAGGAGATACCGCTCAGCAACGCCTGCTTGAGCTCGGTCTTGAGGCTCACCTTCTTGCCGCTTGAAGCATCGCTCTGGCTGGTGTTGGGGGTCGGGGCGGTGCGACCGGCCTTGGCCGCTTCCAGCGCCTCATTCAGGATCCGCTCGGCATGGCGGATGGGCTCGGCCACCGGCGTCTCGATCCGGGGGATGCCGGCAAAACGTTCCTGCTCCTTGATGGCCACCTCGGCGGCGAAGATGCAGGCTACCGCAGTATCGAGCGCCTCTTGCGGCAGGCGATCCTCGATGCCGTTGGCACCCTGCTTCTCGACCAGTACCCGAATGCCCAGTTTGCGCCCCGCTTTTTCCAGATACTCGGCAGCCATATAGGTGTGGGCGATCCCCGCCGGGCAGGCGGTGACACAGACCACAGTGGGTTTATTTGTATTTAAGTTGTCTTCTTTTTCTGGTTGCTTGTCGCCATCCCCTTCACCATCAAGCAGCGCCATCAGCTGCTCGGCACTCTGGGCCGCCAGCACCGCCTCGCGGGTATCGTCATCCACCAGGGCAGTGGTGAGGGTGGTGAGTAGCTGCATATGGGTGGAGCCCGCCTGATCGGTCGGGATCGCCAGCATGAAGATCAGGTTGACCGGCTCGGGGCCGTCGATCCCCTCCCAGCCCAGCTCCTCGCTCAAGGTCGCGACGGCAAAGGCTGCTTCGCGCACCGCATCGCACTTGCCGTGGGGCACTGCCAGCCCTTCGCCAAGGGCGGTGGGGCCCTGCGCCTCGCGGGCCATGACCGCAGCCAGAAAGGCAGCCTTGTCGTGCAGCTTGCCGGCCTGATCGAGCCGATCAGCCAGGGCATGAATGGCCGCATCCCGATCGGCAAACCGGGTTTGCAACGTGATGAGATGGGGGCCGGTAAGACTGGTCAGATTCATGATGATCCTCTGTCAGGTTGGCTTGCCAGCAAGCCGTCATGGTGAAAGTGACAGCGATGCTAACAAACCGGCTGACTGATTTTTGTGAGTGGTATCATACAATTCATTATTTGTATTGTTTTTGTATTGTTGATTCAAGGTGATTTGTTAGGTCAAATGAGGCCGAGCCGTTTTGTCTGCCGGGCAAGTGGGGTAGAATGGCGCCTCTTCTATTTATCATGGCGCAGAGCCGACGAGGTGGCCTTTCGTGTCGAAAAAACCCATGTATCGCCAGATAGCCGACACCATCCAGCAGTGGATCGCGCAAGGGGAGCTGGCCCCCGGCGATGCCCTGCCCACCGAAGCCGAGCTGCGCGAGCAGTTCGGGGTGAGCCGGGTGACGGTGCGTCAGGCCCTCAAGCAGCTGACCGAGCTCAACGTCATCGAGAGCATTCAGGGCAGCGGCAGCTATGTGTGGCAGGAGAAGGTGAACTACGACATCTATCAGCTCACCAGCCTCTACGAGAAGGTGACCGATCCGGCGGCCGAGACTCACAGCGACGTTCTCGCCTTCGAGGTGATCAAGGCGAGCAGCGAGCTGGCCGAGCGGCTCAATCTGCTGGAAGGGGCGCTGGTCTACTACGTCAAGCGGGTGCGCTTTATTCGCCAGATCGCGGTAACGCTGGAGGAGACCTGGATGCCGCTCGCCCTCTTCCCCGACCTCAGCTATGCGGTGATGCAGGGCTCCAAGTACCACTACATCGAAGAGGTGAAGCAGCTGGTGATCGACCGCAGCGAGCAGGAGATCATTCCGGTGCTCCCCTCGGCGCAGGTGGTGGAGGCGCTCGGTATCGACCCTGCCAAGCCCATTATCGAGAAGGTCTCCCGCGGTTTCCTGCAAGATGGCACCGTGTTCGAGTTCAGTCGCAACTTCTTCAAGAGCGATGATTACAAGTTCACGCTGGTCGCCCGCCGCGCCAAGGGGTGAGCAGGCGCCAGCACCCGAGATGAAAAAGGCCACCACCCTGTTTGCGGTGGTGGCCTTTGTTTTTGGCTGATTGCCAGGCTGAATAGCAGATTGGCTGGTGGTTTGATGTAGCCGACCTACTGCGCAGAGTCTTTGATAACTTCCTCGACCCGCACCTGCAGGCTCCCTTGCGCCAGGGTGGTGATGAGCTGATCGCCGCTGTTGACCTGATCGGCGCGGCTAATAACCTCGCCACGCGCAGTGCGGGTGATGGAGTAGCCGCGCCCCAGAGTGGCAAGCGGGCTCACCCCGTCGAGGCGGGCGGTGAGCATGGCGAGGCGGTGACTCGCAAGGTCTTGCCGCTTGGCAATCAGGGCATAGAGTCGCTCCTCGGCCAGCTGATGGCGGCGCTTGCCAGCTGCCAAGAGGCGCTCCGGACTCTTGCCCTGCAGGCGCAGCTCAAGGTTGGTGAGGCGCCGCTCACCCTGATGCAGTCGCTGGCGCAATAGCTGCTGCAAACGGGTGGAGAGTTCGTCGAGGCGCTGGGATTGCTGCTCCAGCCGCCGTTTCGGGTCCTGATGGTCGAGCCGCTTTTGCAGCAGGATGAAATCGTGGCGGGCGGCGGTCTGCTGGCGGCTCATCGCCTGCAGCAGTCGCTGCTTGAGGTGAACCAGACGCTGGGCCCGGGCGCTCTGATCCGGCGCTACCAGCTCGGCGGCGGCCGATGGGGTAGGGGCACGCAAGTCGGCGGCAAAGTCGCTGATGGTGACATCCACCTCGTGGCCCACCGCGCTCACCACAGGTATGGCTGAGTGGGCAATGGCACGCGCCACCACCTCTTCGTTAAAGCACCAGAGATCTTCAAGCGACCCGCCGCCGCGCCCGACGATCAGCACATCTACCTCGGCGCGCTGGTTCGCTTTGGCGATCGCTGCGACGATCTGGCTGATGGCGGCGCTCCCTTGTACCTGAGTCGGGTAGATAAAGACCGGCAGATCCGGCGCTCGCCGTTTAAGCACCGTCAGCATATCGTGCAGGGCGGCACCGGTGGCGGAGGTGATAAGGCCTACCGCCCGCGGTTCGCGGGGCAGCGGCCGCTTGCGGCTCTCGTCAAACAGCCCCTCGGCGCTGAGGCGGCGCTTGAGCTCCTCAAAACGCAGGGCCAACACGCCGTCGCCCGCCGGCTGCATCGACTCGATGATCAGCTGGTAGTCGCCGCGCGGCTCATAGAGGGAGACCCGCGCTTGCACCAGTACCTGCATGCCATCCTGCGGGCGAAACGCCACCCGCCGGTTGTTGCCCTTGAACATGGCGCAGCGCACCTGCGCCGACATGTCCTTGAGGGAGAAGTACCAGTGGCCGGAGCTTGGCATCGCCAGATTGGAGAGCTCGCCGGTCAGCCACACCAGCCCCAGATCCTGCTCCAGGATCATGCGCACGGCGCTGTTGAGGCGGGTGACGGTAAAGACCTGCTGCTCGCGGCCGTTCGCCGTACTGGATGGAGTAAATCGGTTCAAAGGCGTACCTGTGGTCTGCCCCGGCGGAGCCGGGATAAAACGATGGCCGCTATCTTAACCCGAAACAGGGGGAGGGCGTTAAGCAGGAGGCGCCGGCAGCAGAAAAGCAAGATTGGAAACGCTGCCGTTTATCCGGGCAGGCAGTATGGCTCCCGACAAAGCCCTCGCGCTTGCCCGCATCGGGCCAAGTTACGGCTTGTCTCGATGCCGTTGATATCTCTTGTCCCGCTGATATTCACGACGCCACCATCTTTACCAGCGTTTACTCGCCCCCTGTTTGGAGTAACTTATGAATCCCTCAACCCACTTAAGTTTGACGACCCGTTTGCTGCACTGGTCGGTTGCCTTGCTGATGATTGGCCTGACCCTTGTGGGCTATCTGATGGTGAAATTTGAAATATGGGATCTCTATGCCCTGCATAAATCCCTGGGGGTGATTGCACTGATCTTGATTCTGCCCCGCGCCATTCTCCGCCTTGTTAAAGGATGGCCTGAGCCTGTGCGTCAATATCCTGTTTACGAGGCATTGACAGCCAGGGTGATCCACTTGGGTTTGCTGATTTCAACGCTGCTTATTCCGGTGTCCGGTCTCTGTTATTCCGCAGCGGCTGGCCGAGGTGTTGCGATATTTGGCTGGTCTATTATTCCGATGAATCCAGATATCCGTGATCCTGCCAATGTGATTCCATTTAGTGAATCCGTTCGGGATATTGCTCACACAGTCCATATATATTTACCATATGTCATGCTGGCATTTTTGCTGGTGCACATTGTCGGGGCGTTGAAACATCATCTGCTGGATAAAGATAATACCTTGTTGCGGATGGTGGGGCAAAAATAATAAAGAGAGGCACCCCTTGTTGTGCCGGGAAATATATATTGGTAGCGGGTGAAATTTATTATCCAGACCGAGCAAAGGGCATTGAGAAGAGAATGATACCGGTGCGAGTGGTCGCCGCGAGGGCAAGAGACAATACAAGGACACAAAACAAGGGGAGGGGGGGCAGAGGCCGCTTGCCCCTGAGCCCCTGTCGACCATCCCGTTGCATGGGGGTTGCGCTGCGTCAGCACCTACCGGTTTTGCATAAATCACCGGCTAGCCAACTCTTTTGCCCCGAAATGGCGCTTTTCGTACTGATAATCTTGGTTTTTTGGCGTTTTGGCCGCCTAAAAGAGGGCTATGCCATAAAAAATTCAAAAAACTTCTTTACCAGTGACCAATGCGTGAGTAAACTTCGTCGGCAATATTTTACACCCCCACTTCCTCAACGGTGAGATATTGCCATGCTCAGGATTGCCAAAGAAGCGTTAACCTTCGACGATGTACTGTTGGTTCCCGCCCACTCCGAAGTTCTTCCCAATACTGCCGATCTGCGTACCAAGCTGACCTCCGCCATCAGCTTGAACATCCCGATGATTTCCGCTGCCATGGACACAGTGACCGAAGCCCGTCTGGCTATCGCACTGGCCCAGGAAGGCGGTATCGGCTTTATCCACAAGAACATGTCCATCGAGCAGCAGGCTGCCGAAGTGCGCAAGGTCAAGAAGTACGAGAGCGGCGTGGTCACTGACCCCGTCACCGTGCGCCCTGACATGACCATCGCCCAAATCAAGGAGCTGAGCCACAAGAATGGCTTTGCCGGTTACCCCGTGGTGACTGATGGCAATCAGCTGGTCGGTATCATCACCGGCCGTGACGTGCGCTTCGTGATTGACCTCTCCCAGACCGTTGAACAGATCATGACCCAGAAAGATCGTCTGGTCACCGTGCGTGAAGGTGCCCCTCGCGAAGAGGTGGTAGCCCTGATGCAAAAGCACCGCATCGAAAAAGTGCTGGTGGTGAACGCCGACTTCAAACTCAAGGGCATGATCACCGTTAAAGATTTCCAGAAAGCCGAGCGCAAGCCCCACGCCTGTAAAGATGACAAGGGTCGTCTGCGGGTCGGTGCTGCGGTCGGTGCCGGTGCCGGTAACGAAGAGCGCGTCGCCGCGCTGGTGGAAGCCGGTGTTGACGTGCTGCTGATCGACTCCTCCCACGGCCACTCCCAGGGCGTGCTGGATCGCATCAAGGCCACTCGCGACGCCTATCCGGATCTGCAGATCATCGGTGGCAACGTGGCGACCGCCGCGGGCGCCAAGGCGCTGGCTGCTGCCGGTGTCAATGCGGTCAAGGTCGGTATCGGCCCGGGCTCCATCTGTACTACCCGTATCGTGACCGGTGTGGGCGTGCCCCAGATCACTGCCATCTCCGACGCCGTTGACGCGCTGGAAGGCACCGGTATTCCGGTGATTGCCGATGGCGGTATCCGCTTCTCCGGCGACATCGCCAAGGCCATTGCCGCGGGCGCCAGCTGCGTCATGGTGGGCTCCATGTTCGCAGGTACTGAAGAAGCGCCGGGCGAGATCGAGCTTTATCAGGGTCGCTCCTTCAAATCCTACCGTGGTATGGGTTCCCTGGGCGCCATGTCCAAAGGCTCCAGCGACCGCTACTTCCAGACCGACAACGCCGCCGACAAGCTGGTGCCGGAAGGCATCGAAGGCCGCGTGCCGTACAAGGGCCGCCTCAAAGAGATCATCCATCAGCAGATGGGCGGCCTGCGCTCCTCCATGGGCCTGACCGGCAGCGCCACCATCGACGACATGCGCACCAAAGCTGAATTCGTGCGCATCTCCGGCGCTGGGATGAAGGAGTCCCACGTCCACGATGTGACCATTACCAAAGAAGCCCCCAACTATCGGATGGGCTGATAAAACGGGGCCCTGCGCCCCGTTTTTCCACCCTTTTTTTATCCCGTGCCCTTTGTGACAACATCAGCCTGATGCAGGAATAAAATGACTAAAGACATTCACCAGCACCGTATCCTTATCCTCGACTTCGGTTCCCAGTACACCCAGCTGATCGCCCGCCGCGTGCGCGAAATCGGCGTTTACTGCGAACTGTGGGCCTGGGACGTAACCGAAGAGCAGATCCGCGAATTCAATCCGAGCGGCATCATCCTCTCCGGCGGCCCCGAGTCCGTCACCGAAGCGGGCAGCCCGCGCGCCCCCGAGTATGTGTTCAACGCCGGTGTCCCTGTGTTCGGTATCTGCTACGGCATGCAGACCATGGCCGAGCAGCTGGGTGGCAAGGTGCAATCCTCTACCGAGCGTGAATTCGGTTACGCCAAGGTGGAAGTGCTGGGCGAAGCTGGCAAGAGCAGCGCGCTGCTGCGCAACATCGAAGATGCCATCGCCGACAACGGCAATGCCCTGCTGGATGTCTGGATGAGCCACGGTGACAAGGTCACCACCATTCCGGCCGACTTCACCACCATCGCCCAGACCCCGACCTGCCCGCACGCGGCCATGGCGTGTGAGGCCAAGCGTTTCTACGGCGTGCAGTTCCACCCGGAAGTGACCCACACCCGTCAGGGGGCCCGCATGCTGGAGCACTTCGTCAAAGACATTTGCGGCTGCGAATGCCTCTGGACACCGGCCACCATCATCGACGACGCTGTTGCCCGCATCCGCGAGCAGGTGGGTGACGATGAAGTGATCCTCGGCCTCTCCGGCGGTGTCGACTCCTCCGTGGTCGCCATGCTGGTGCACCGCGCCATCGGCGATCGCCTGACCTGCGTCTTCGTGGACAACGGTCTGCTGCGTCTGAATGAAGGCGAGCAGGTGATGGAGATGTTTGGTGACCACTTTGGTCTGAACATCGTCAAGGTCGATGCCGAAGAGCGCTTCCTCTCCGCGCTGGCGGGTGAGGCTGAGCCGGAAGCCAAGCGCAAGATCATCGGCCGCGTCTTCGTTGAAGTGTTTGACGACGAAGCGAAAAAGCTGAAAAACGCCAAGTGGCTGGCGCAAGGCACCATCTATCCGGACGTTATCGAATCTGCCGCCAGCAAGACCGGTAAAGCCCACGTCATCAAGTCTCACCACAACGTCGGCGGCCTGCCGGAAGAGATGAAGATGGGTCTGGTCGAGCCGCTGCGCGAGCTGTTCAAAGACGAAGTGCGCCGCGTCGGCCTCGAGCTGGGTCTGCCTTACGACATGCTCTACCGTCACCCGTTCCCGGGCCCGGGTCTGGGCGTGCGCGTTCTTGGCGAAGTGAAGAAAGAGTACTGCGATATTCTGCGCCGCGCCGATGCGGTCTTTATCGAAGAGCTGCGCAAAGCCGACCTCTACAACCAGGTCAGCCAGGCGTTCGCCGTGTTCCTGCCGGTGCGCTCCGTTGGCGTGATGGGCGATGGTCGCAAATATGACTGGGTCATTGCCCTGCGCGCCGTCGAAACCATCGACTTTATGACTGCCCACTGGGCTCACCTGCCGTACGACTTCCTCGGTCACGTATCGAATCGCATCATCAACGAGATCAACGGTATCTCCCGCGTGGTGTACGACGTCTCCGGCAAGCCGCCCGCAACCATCGAATGGGAATAAGCGGCTCGCGCCGTTCTGCCCTTCGAGCATAAAAATGCAAAAAGACGCCCTTGAGGCGTCTTTTCTTTTCTCAATCGTTTGCGCAACACATCTTCTTTTTTCGAGCAGCTTTTTCGCCACCTTGCCCCTGTCATATGTGACAGGGGCATTTTTGCCATCCCGCACTAGGCTCTCTCATGCCAATTGAGCCCGCTGTCAACAGCGGCTTGTGGCTGGGGGGAGGGCTGATCCAGTTGCAGATAGCTGCGCAAACGGGCCCATCGTCATCGCGCCAACCGGCAGTGATGACACCCCGGTGGAGACCGGAAACCACTTGAATCAACGGGGCGCAGCCCGAACGGCCAAACGAGTCGGGATCATAGAGCACGGAGAGTTTGATATGTCAGAACAAGCAGTGTTGGTGGGTGGATGGACCGTATATCACAAGCTGACCGCCGAGGATCAGGCGGTATTTGACCAAGCGCTGAAAGGATTTGTCGGGGTGCAGTACGTACCCTTTGAAGTCTCCACTCAAGTGGTGGCTGGCACCAACTACCGCTTCAAGTGCAAGAGCACTGTGCCGCTTGCCAAACCGATCCATGGCGAAGCCGTGGTACAGATCTTCAAATCACTGGACGGGGATGCCCATATCACCTCCATCACCCCGATCTGATTGCGTTGCGGGGCAAGGCGGGGAGGGGGAAAGCTCTCAACCGGTTAGCTCCAGACTCCAGATAAAAGAAAGACGCCTTAGGGCGTCTTTTCTTTATCTATGCTCCGGCACTGCTGATATGTGGCCAGTATTTGTACTTATTGATTAATTTGTTGATCTTGCTCAGGAAACTATCATCATCTGCTTTTACTTACCTACCTTGCTAACTAAGATCGTCGTTTAGAAATGGCTTCGTTGGTGTCACCTGTGAGTTCCGCTGGGGACATCACATGGGGTGAATGCTGCGAACTAGAGGTTGTAGGGGTTTAGTTTGGGTATCATTTGGGAGCTTCACGAGAACGTCGAGTGTTGGTCGGCGCTGCAGTGGATAGAAATGAATGGGATATTGATTCAGTAGGATCAGTATGTTTCCATACTGATATTTCAGTGATGGAATGGCATCTTTTATCTGACTTGTTCTCGCAGGCAAAATTTAGTCGTTCCATCTATTGAATTAGCATGGTTTTTATATATGTAGTTATGATTTTAAATAACAAGAAATTAATGTGGTACGTGAAGTACGTTAGTGATCATATAGTTTTAAATAAATTTTAACAATTTTCAGATGGTATTGTAAGAATGGCTTTGCTATTGGGTTGGTGCTGCCTTCCTTCTAATTGACGTCATATTCATTGATGATTCTATGGGGTTGTTTTTATGTCTGAGACAATAGAAAAGCTGCGGTTTCTAAAAAAATTAGAATCTATGTTTTCAGAAGAGTTTGATTCAGTAAGACACTATGGCTCCTATTCTGAAGAAGAATATATATTACTTTTTTCAAAATTCAAAAAAAATATTAATTCAGATAAAGTCAATAGGCGATCATCAATTTCAAACTTCCTATATTCAGGATGTCTTACTTTTGATAGATTTAATGCACCTACGCCGTTTGTTTATGAAAGAAAAAGACAGAAGTATTTTTCTGATTTTCTAGAAGAACTGATTAAATCAGAAAGAAACGACCCAACTAATACCGCAACCTTTTCGCTTAGAGACATCAGGAACAGGATGTATGGTGAGTTTGATGGTGTTCAAATTGATTCTATCGACAGCAAAAAGGTTCTAGCCATTAAAAATGAGGTTGAACAGGTTTGTGTACCATCACATCCAATTAAACTGAAAGAGTTTCAAGAGGAAAAATATAAGGTTTCATCTATCCTACAGGGGATTTCAGACGCATCTTTAAAAACAAGTATTAAAACACGTATTCCATTCATAGTTCACGCATCACCTTTAGAGCTAACCACTGTATGGGAAAATGTAAATGTTATTATCAAGGCTCGGCCCAGATTTACGCAATGCGAAGGATCTTTCATTACTACTGACGCTGTCATACAGCAAAAGTCCCCATCCAGATGGAATAGTGGATATACAGAAATAGATTTAATTTTTGATGCGCTGATTGATTGCGATTTATATGAGGTTCCATTGCAAGCCATACATAAGGAAAAAAGCCCTATTAATGGTTGGCCAAAGTGTTTCAATATAGCTTTTGATATTGTAAGAAAAGTATCTTGGAGTCTCAGATTATATCACGGTGGATTAACTCAATGGATACCAGCACCTACAGATATTGGCGACATTGAATGGTGTTTAAGTTCATCAATGAACGATAAAATCGAATGGAAAATAAAGAGTTCACCTTCAGCATTAATGCATGTTTTCAACCCTCCAGAAACCCCAATATCAATTGATTTGGGCAGGTTATCTGAACCAGAATGGTCAGAGCAATGTAGATCATTTTCAATAATGTATCTTGAAATGGGACAGAATGAAGAGGCTCTTTTTTGGCTGAATGTTGGAGTGGAAGCATTATTTTATGAGCGAATACCTCTAATAGCTGAAGCGTCTGGATTAACGACACTTGAAGATGATTTGATAAGTCCAAAAACCTTTTGGAGCGATGCTGAAAATATTGTATCAAGTCAGTATCCAGAATTGAAAGATAAGATAAAATGGCCCGAAAAAAAAGTTCATGTAAGTCTATTTACTAAACTAAAGCACCTATTTGAAATGGTCAATATGCAAACTAAGTATAGGGAGCTAATCAAGCAATACTCACATATACAGAGATTTAGAAATGATCTCTTTCATGGTCGAAAAGCCTCGATTGTTAAGGTAGAAGATGTAATTGTTGGAATAGAGAGTTTCGATTGGATTAGAGATAACTTTAGGTTATCGGGTTCTGATAATTCTTAAGAGCATTTGCTACAGTGACGTAGGGTGCAATGAAATTGCACCTCTACTTTTGTTCCTAATACACTGCACACACGCCGCTCTGAAAACGGTGCAATGCGCTGCGCTTATTGCACCCTACGTGTTTTGTTAATCCGCTGGGGTGGTGTGGCTAAGCGCCATGTCTTGCCAAGGCAACCAAAGGGGCGATCTGCGCCCCGATTCTTCTTATGTCCCGAAATCTAGGACATCGACTGAAAAATGGGACACCCACCTTTCTGAGCGCCGCGTAGCGGTCAATAGTGCCGTAGGGTGCCATAAAATTGCACCTCTACTTTTGTTCCTCATACCTTGCCCAAAAGCCGCTCTACAAACGGCAAAAAGGTGGGTGTCCCAGATTTGGCCTGAACACTTTGCTATGTGTTTTTTAAAGGGAGATACCTAGGACACCCATCTTTTGGGTTATCTTTTGGGTTCGGGCTATGCTACGCCTTGCTCAAAAAGGTGGGTGTCCCAGATTTGTTCAAAAGGTGGGTGTCCCAGATTTGTTTGATTAAAACTTCCTCAATACTGCTTGATTTGTACACTTGGCACCTAACGCCCGCAGCCGCAATGTAAAAGCCGTCACCATGCCTGCGATTGTTAGCTGACAACTATAATCTGTTACCCTTTGAAAGGTTGCAACGCTCACAAAGTAATTGCAAGTTCCTAACCGAATTGCTCCCACCTTTCGAAAACGGAACAATATGATCAAAGCATAACTTTGCATTGGAGCTACATTCTACGCACTTACCTCCATCCCTTTGCCAAACCTCCCTCTGAACCGCTCTTGGTATGGCCTCTCGGCGCGGCTTCACTGGCTTAGGAATAGGCATTGAAGATATATCGACACGAATCAAGCTTTCGTCAGTGACAGGTTCAGGCTGTAGGTTCTGGCGTGGCTTAACCTTGAAATCAGGTAGTGGCTGAAAGGACTTAAAAGCATTGATGTAAGCTATCAGATCATCAAGCTCTTCAGTGCTGGTGATGATGAGTTTTAGAGCAGGCTTTCCCTTTCCTAACCCTGGGGATGGATAAGTATTACTGTGCCGACCAGATTCAGCTGCATATTCCAGAGCTATTTCTGGTACAGATTCCGAATCTGGGGGGTATGGCAGCCATACAAAAGCATAATCATCTTTATTTGGTTGATCTGTTTGAACTACTACACCAAGGTCACTTCCAACATCCCATGCAGTGACTTTCACCGTTTCACGCGATGGCAGCCCGAACTCTTTGTTAATTCTGTCTATCACCTGATTTTTAAACATCAAACTAAATTTCCTATCTACTGAGATGTAGCTAACGCCCGCCTAAGGGGCTGGCAACGCATTACCACTACACTCAAACACAACAACTGCAACCACCGCGGCTCAATGGGACTGGAAACGCCGCGCGTTGACAGTCCCTCTTGAGGCGTTTGTTATGTGCGTGGTTGATTCGATACGATTTTAACCCATTGAGCTCGCCATGCTTGAGGTGGTATCTCGTCAGGCCAAAACTCTTTTTGTTTAGTGATTAATCCATTCTCAACAGTATGGAATGTAATAGCTCTGGCTTTTTGCACACCATCTGTTATCGATACATCCGTTACAACGCTATCGCCTTCACATACAACAGAGTGAATGTTGAATAACCAATGACCATTTGCAGGATAGTGCGCATTAATGGCTACAAAATTCTCTCGGCCAAGAATCAATTCGCCTGACTGAGGCCAAAAACCTTCGAAATCCAAGCTTAAGAACTCACTGGCTTTGGCAAAGTCATTGGTTTTCATAGCATTCCAGAATGACAGTACAACGTCCTTGGAATTCATATTTTCTCCATTAGCACATAACAGTGATTAGATAGAAGGCGGCACTAATCCGTTAGCAGAGCATTCCATATAACTCCGTAACATTCTCACTGCCGCCAAGTAAAAACAACTATTAAATCATAATGTTACCCTTTTGCTTCTTATGCTGGGCGTATTCGCTTGACTTCCTCTTTTTGCGCCACCGTTACCACTGTATAAAAAATCAGTTCTCAGCGCACTCTTGGCACGCGCCGCCAGATCACGCCTGCGTGAGCAGGTCAGAAATCAGCATAAGGGCGAAAAATGGGACACCCACCTTTCTGAGCGCCGCGTAGCGGTCAATAGTGCCGTAGGGTGCCATAAAATTGTACCTCTACTTTTGTTCCTCATACCTTGCCAAAAAGCCGCTCTGCAAACGGTGCGCTGCGCTTATTGCACCCTATGTGTTTCGTCAATTCGCTGGGGCGGTGTTGCTGAGCGCCATGCCCCGTCACCAAGGCAATAAAAGGGGCGATCTGCGTCCCGAATTCTTTATAATGCCCCCCTTTAAATCGCCGGACCCGGGTTTGGCGCGCGCTGATGGTCGCTGTGCCATCAGGCAGATCATCAGGATTGAGAAACGGTTATGCATACTCTGGAACAGCTGCGCGCAGGTGAACTGTGCGGTGCCCGCCATCTGAAGCTTTGTGAAAACCTGACGGAGTTCCCCACCGAGATTTTGAGCCTGAAAGAGACGCTGGAGGTGCTGGATTTGACCGGCAACCAGCTAAGCACGCTCCCCGACGAGCTGGCCGGGTTTGGCAAACTGCGTATCATCTTCTGCTCCGAGAACCGCTTTACCGAGCTGCCCGAGGTGCTGGGGCGTTGCCCGGCGCTCACCATGGTGGGCTTTAAGGCCAACCGGATTGCCACCGTCTCGGCCAAGGCGCTGCCCGCCGGTTTGCGCTGGCTGATCCTGACCGACAACGCGGTGGAACAGTTGCCTGATGAGCTGGGCCAATGCGACGCCCTGCAAAAGCTGATGCTGGCGGGCAACCGCCTGCGCGAGTTGCCGACGAGCCTTGCCAACTGCCGCAAGCTGGAGTTGCTGCGCATCGCCGCCAACCGCATCGAATGCTTCCCCGAGTGGCTGCTCTCGCTGCCGCGCCTTTCATGGCTCGCTTACTCCGGCAACCCCTTTAGCGAAGGGGCGGAGGCGCGGGCCATCGATGATGCTCATGTCGACCCCCTTGCTTGGGAGACGCTGGCGCTGGGCGAGTTGCTGGGACAGGGGGCATCCGGCGTTATCCATCGCGCCACCCTTGTGGGTAATACTGCTGATGAAGTGACTCAGGCGAGCGGCAGAGCCGATGCCAGTCAGGTGGCGGTCAAGCTGTTCAAGGGGGCGGTGACCAGTGACGGGCTGCCCCGCTGCGAGATGGCTGCATCGCTGGCGGCGGGCAGCCATCCCAACCTTATCAAGGTGATAGGCAAGGTGGCGGATCACCCCTCCGGCATTCCGGCGCTGGTGATGGAGCTGATCGACCCGGCCTTTGCCAATCTGGCCGGGCCGCCGAGCCTGGACTCCTGCACTCGGGATGTCTATCCCGAGGGGCTGCATCTGAGTGTGCCGGATGCGCTGGCGATGGCCCACGGCATCGCCTCGGTGGCAGGCCATCTGCACCGCGCGGGCATCATGCACGGGGACCTCTACGGCCACAATATTCTGTTTACCCGCGGGCCTGACGCCCCGGCTCGCGCTCTGCTGGGGGATTTTGGCGCCGCTTCCTTATATGACCGCTGCGACCGCGAGCGGGCCGTAGGACTTGAGCGGTTGGAAGTGCGCGCCTTTGGTTGCCTGCTGGAAGAGCTGTTGGCCCATTGCGATACGCAAGACTCACCGCTTGATGGGTTGCATCAGCTCAAAGCGGCCTGCCTCTCGGAACTCCCCGCAGATCGTCCCGATTTTGCTTATATCGAGCGCCAGCTGGCGGCCGCTCGCGCCACGCTGTCGTGATTTTTCTGGCGTTGGCAGGCACGTTTTGGCCTGCCAACGTCATTCCCTTCTTTCATTAATGGCTATCAATGCATGACGTATTTGCATGGGTTGGTATGTCTTGTCCGTCATAAACGCAGCCAATAGCGCCCATTGCGACAGCGAGGCGCACGGAAAGGTGACGTCCCGCCATTCGCCCGATAACACGCAGAGGCTGCGCGGCAAAAAGGGGAGGGCAGAGGGTTGCGCGGTGCCGGTTAAGTTGTGATATTGAGGCATCTTTAAGTACAGAAGGGTAATAACGATGGAAGCTGCGTTTTGGCATCAGCGTTGGGAAGAGAACCGGATTGGCTTTCATCAGGCGGACTTCAACCACTGGCTGCAATCCTGGTGGTCAGCCCAGCAAGCGGACGAGCCGGTGCTGGTTCCCCTGTGTGGCAAGTCCCGCGACATGCTCTGGCTGAGCGCTCAGGGTCATCCGGTCGACGGTTTCGAGCTATCGAGCCTTGCCGTCAGCCAGTTCTTCAGTGAAAACCAGCTCGCCGCGACCGTGAGCGAAGTGGGCCCTTATCAGTGCCATCAGGTGGACAGCCTGCGCATTTTTCAGGGGGATTTTTTCGCCGCCCCCAGTCTGGGCCGCCGTTACCGGCTGGTCTATGATCGCGCGGCGCTGATCGCCCTGCCGACCGCGATGCGTCGCCAATATGCTGCCCTTATCACTTCGCTGGTCGAGACCGGTGGCCAGATCCTGCTGGTGACCCTCGAATATCAGCCGGAGCAGCAGAGTCAGCCCCCCTTCTCGGTGGGGGAGATGGAGGTGCGAGCCCTGTTCGAGCGCGATTTTCGCATCGAGGTGCTGGGGCGCGCCGCCGAAGTGGATCACCCGCGGGTGCTGTCGGGTCAGCTCTCCTACTTCGATGAGGTAGCCTACCGGCTGGTTCGCCGTGGCTAACGGGCAGCTAACGGGCAGCTAACGGGCGGCCAAAGGGTGATCTGCGCCGACAAATCGTCGGGCTGTGCGCTCTTCGCTACCTCCTTTGACGTAGATCAACGTGACTGATGGGGGGAGTGCCTAATATGAGGCTGTTTCTCAATCACTGTTGGCATTGCAAAGCGAGTATCGGGTCTTTCCCGCTTGCTGATCAGCAACTCAGTGTCTGATTTTCACGCTCATGTTCACTTTTGGCGGCTTTGGTCGCAATTGTTATGGTTTTTCCAGCCGACCCTGATGGGTCGGCTTTTTATTGCCTGCGATTTGCCGTGGGCAGGAAAAACGGAGGAGTGCGAGGCCTGATCAGGCCTCGAAGGTGGCGGCATTGAGCCGAAATGCTCGTGGATCATCGATAAACTGGCCGGTGATCCGCTCGTCATGTTCGTGCCCCTGACCATAGCTGCAGAGGATCAGCCGATCGGAGGTGCGCGATCGCAGCTGGGTGATAAAGCGCACCAGGTCGGCGCGGCTCAACTTGCCCACCTCGTCGCAGACCCGCTCCCGTTGATCAAACCCCAGATCCTTGTTGCCGATGCTGACCCACAGCCGCTGGCCGCGACTGCGCAGGTTGGCATCCCGCTCGCTCAGCTGGGCTTGCAGCCCCGCCTTGCTCTCCTGCCACTGCTGCTCGGTAAATTCGAGCATGGCGAGCGGGAAGAGGTCGATAAACTCCTCCACCGAATCGAGCAGGATCTGCGGCCCCGCCACCGGTGACTGGATATAGAAGATCAGCCCCGGATGGCGATTGAGGGGCAGGTTGCCGGCGCCCACCACATACCCCAGTTGCTGACGGGTACGCAGCTCGTGGAAGAAGGTGGAGGACATGATGTGGTTTGCCAGGGTGAAGCAGGCGAGATCCCGCGCCCGGGTGGTACGGGACTGGTAGTAGACCAGCAGTGCCGAGTCTTCGTGATCGCAACCCTGCTCGCGAATAAGGGTGCCCCTGTCCTGAATGGAGATGAGCGGGCGGCGGGTCTCGCCGCTCGGCTTGCTGCTGGTGCCATTGATATCGCTCAGGTGACGCGCCATCAGGGCGGCCAGCTCCAGCGCTTCGGCGGCAGTCCAGTCGCCGTGTACCAGCGCCTCGACATGCACCTCGCCAAACAGCTGGGCCACGAAGCCGGGCATTTCCTCCAGCTCGACGGTGCGCAGGTGGCGCAGCAACTGCTCGAACGGCGGGTTATTGGGTTGCAGCAGGCTGGTGAGCTGGTTAAAGAGCTGGGAGATGGGGCGCGCCTTGGACTGGTTATCCCAGTTGCGAATGAGCTGCTCCTTGATCTCGGCGAAGCGGCCCGGATCCGGATACCCCAGGGTGCGGTTGCCGAGGATCATGTCGAGCAACAGCGGCTGTTTGTCGGCAAAACCGCTCAGGTTGATGGTAAAGCCCCCCTGATGGGCATAGATCTGGTAGCCCAGCCCCGCCAGCTCCGCCGGATAGGTGAGGGCGTTGAGGTGGTCGGCCAACAGCTCCACGGCGAGGCGTGCCATGGCGATATTGCGCGGATTTTTGACCGCATGTTCGCTGTCGATGGAGATATAGAGATTGCCCTTGGGCACGCTGAACAGGTGCTCATGGAGGTGCCATAGGCGAAAACCGGGGCGATCGATAAGGCAGGCGGGCATGTCGGCGGCAAGCTCGGGCGTGCGCGGATCGAGCCTACTGCTGATAAAGGGGTTGGGCTTGGGCAGCGCCAGCGCCGGATCCGGCTCGCTTTGCTGCCAGCGAATTTTCTCGGCCTCGGTAATGGTCGCCACGCTGTAGGGGGTCTGATACCAGCGGGCCAGCCGATCGGTCGCCACTTCCGGCGCAGTGATGGTGATACGCAAATTGTGCGGGGTGAGCTTGGCGAGGAAGCGGCGGATCAGCCCCTCGTCATATTCGCGCATCATGTAGTCGCCGTAGAGCAGATCCTCTGGTTTGTAGCTAAAGAGGTTGAGCACCAGCCCCGACACCGTATCGAGGGGGCGGCCGCGCTCCTGAAAGCGGAACGCCGATTCGAGCACGGTCCGTTTTTCGTCGTAGCGCCAGCTCTGCAGCCCTTCGCGGCCAATCAGTTTCAGATAACCAAACAGGGCGGCGAGGATGTCATCCACATGCTCAAGGCCCAGAGGTGTGAGGCCGAAGTTGACGCCAAAATCCTTGAAGTTGGCGCCGCTGATGCCACCACCTGCCGAGAGCTGGTTGACCCAGCCTTTCGCCTTGAGCAGGGAGAGCAGGCTGCCATCCCCCTCGTAGCCAATCAGATGGCTCAGGAAGGTGAGGGGCTTTTTGTCGTAAAACTCGTCCACATTGGGCAAGGGGAAGCTGAGCGACAGCTTGCGGGTCTCCTTGACCGGATTGATGTGGATGCGCACGCCGAGATCATCGAGCCTGTAGAGCGGCATGGTGAGGGTCGGGGTTCCCAAATTGCGATTCAAAATGGGAGCAAAGTAGCGACAGCACCACTGCAACTGGGTATCGATGGATTCCGGCGAGATCATCACCAGCGCCATGCGATCCGCGCTGTAGTGGCTTTCGTAAAAACGGATAAGGTCGGAGCGCAGATCCCGTCCCGGCAGATCGGCCAGGGTATCGAGGTTGCCCACCGAGAACTTGGAGAAGGGGTGCGCCGGGTTGACCGTCTCTTTATGCACCTGATAGCTGCGGCGCATGTCGTCCTGCAGCTTGAGGCGATACTCGGAGTCGACCGCGTTGCGCTCCTTGTCCACCCACTCCGGGTCAAACGTGGGGCAGATAAAGAACTGGGAGAAGCGATCCAGACCCGCTTCAAAGAAGCCGTTGTCGATCTCGAAGAAGAAGTTGGTGAATTCGGTGCCGGTCCAGGCGTTGTTGCTGCCGCCATGACGGCTCATAAATTGCTGGTACTCACCAGGCTTGGGATAGGTGCAGGTGCCGAGAAACAGCATGTGCTCCAGAAAATGGGCCATTCCCTGCCGGTCGGCGGGATCGTCAAAATGGCCGGTATTGACCGCCAGCGAGGCGGCGGATTTGTCGGTGTCGGGATCACAAATCAACAAGACCCTGAGCCGGTTGGCCAGCTCCAGAAAATGGTATTGCCGATGGTCATTGGGACTGGCATATGGGCTCATTGGCGTGTGACTCACGTTGGATTTATTTGAATTTAAACATGATTATCGACCCCGCTATCCCGTCAGGCAAACCCTTTTCTGAGAGGTAGCGCAATTGTTTCCACACCCGTGGCGGGGTAAGATCCCCCGGCTATCAAAACAGGCCCGTTGGGCGAGGTTGTAATGAAGATCTATATCATGCGTCATGGCCAGGCTGGCATGAATGCGAAAACAGATGAACAGCGTCCATTGACCGAGCAGGGTATTGAAGAGTCTATCCAGATGGCCCGCTGGCTGGCGCCTCAGCTGATTGGCCCGCTGGATCGGGTGATCCACAGCAACTATCTGCGGGCACGCCAGACCTGGCAAGCCATATGCAGTGAATTACCTGACGCAGCAGCCGTTGAAGAGAGTGGCGACATTACCCCGTACGGTGATCCCGCTTTCGTGGCCAGCTACCTCACCACTTTGGCTGAACAACATGACCAGATCCTGATGGTCAGCCATCTGCCGCTGGTGGGTTATCTGGTGCAAAGCCTCTGCCCGGCCGCAGGAGCACCCATGTTCGCCACCTCGGGGATCGCCTGTATCGAGTGGCACGATGGCAAAGGAGCCTTGCTCTGGCTCGAAGGGCCGCATACAATAGGCTAAAAGTTAATAAAAAGTTACAGATTGAATTTTTTGGGAAGAGATGGGCGAGTTTTCCGGATTTTTATAAATAATTTACGGAATTAATTCGCAGAAGCTGCTGTCATACGGATACAACTGCAAGAGGTTGCAAACGATGAGAGTGTTCAAGAAGTACCTGCCACTGATGGTGGCAAAGCATGTCAAAACCTTCTTTAAAGGTCGGATTTACATCCATGGTCGGGGGCGGTTTGATTTCCAATCCGGTTTGTTGCTGATGCCGAATCCGGCGGATATTCCCCACCGCCAGACAGTCACCGAAGTCAACGAGCTGATCTCCAGACTGCACATGGATGCCGCGTGATGCGCTTCTGAACCTGTTTCTGCACTGATATGCCCGCACTTTTGCGGGCATATTTGTTTCTGGCGACTGGCGTTCACCGCGTGGCTGTTCAGGCCCACACCTTTGTTTATCTCCCATCGCCCTCTATACTGGCCCGCTGTTGTCTCTTCGGTCTGGATCCTCTCATGCCCCTTGCCTTTCTGTTTCCCTTCTCCTGCATTGCCATCTGGGCTGGCAATGGCATCGTCAGCAAACTGGCGGTTGGTGTGTTGTCCCCCGCAGCCTTGGCCTGGTCGCGCTGGGTGGTGGCTGCGCTGGTATTAAGTCCGTTTCTGGCCCGTCGGGTATGGCGTGCGCGTGCCCGTCTGCGCGCTGGCCTTTGGCAGATCGCCATGCTGGCCTCGCTGGGCATGGTGCTCAACCAGACTTTTGGTTACTACGCGGCGCAAACCCTGGGAGCCACCGAGATGGGGTTGATGATGGGACTGACGCCGCTGCTGACCGTGTTGTTCAGCATCTGGCTGCTGCGCGAGCGGCCCACCTGGGGCGCTGTACTGGGGGCGCTGCTCTCCATCCTTGGCTTGTCTATCTTGCTGGGGCAGGGAGATCCTACCCGGCTGTTTACCCAAGGCATTCATATCGGCTCTGTCTATATGCTGATTTCGGCGGGTACTTACGCCCTTTACAGTGTGCTGCTCAAGAAGTGGGATCTTGGGCTCGACAACTGGTCGCTGCTCTACGGTCAGGTGATCTGCAGTGTGGTGATCCTGACCCCCTTCTTTTTGCTGGTGGATGGCCAGTGGCCTGATAGGCGGGCCCTGTGGCTGATCCTCTATGCGGGTATCCCCACTTCGGCGCTCTCACCCTGGCTTTGGATGCAGGGTATCGCCCTGCTCGGTGCCAACCGTACCGCCATCTTTATGAACCTGCTGCCGGTTATGACGGCTGGCCTTGCCATCACCCTGTTGGGTGAGCGGTTGACCAGCTATCACCTGATCGGGGGCGGTCTGACCCTGCTGGGTGTCTTGCTGGCACAGCTGCTGGTGCGTCCGGTGGTGATGGGTCGCCGCCGGGTGGTGCTGGCACCCTGTCCCGAAGAGTAATCTTGCGCGAAAGCGTAGAGGGGCCAAGTGGCCTGCTTGGCCGCCAATGAAAAGCGCCTGCAGCAATGCAGGCGCTTTTTTATGGTTACATCTTCCTAGCCGGTTACTGGGCAACCAGATAGAGCTCCTTGCTGTAGACCACATCCTGCGGGTTAAGGTGGGGATAGCCTTTCACGAAAGGCTTGAGCAACCTGGATTTGACCGAGAAATAGATGGGGGCGATGGGGGCATCCGCATCAATGAGTGCCTCTGCCTGTTGATACAGGGCATTGCGTTCAGCGGGATCCAGCGAGTCGTGGGCCTTGGCCAGCAGGGCGTCGTACTCCTTGTTGAACCACTTGCCGCTGTTGGCACTGCTGCTGGAGGTCATGATGTCGAGGAAGGTGGAGGCATCGTTATAATCCCCGTTCCAGCCATAGCGGCTAACCCCGAAATCCCCCTCGTTCAGTGCCGAGACCATGGTCTTCCACTCCATGTTGTTGAGGGTGGCAGTGACCCCCAGGTTGTGTTTCCACATGGAGGAGACGGCCAGCGCAATCTTTTTGTGGCTCTCGTTGGTGTTGTAGAGAATGTCCACTGTGAGTGGCTTGTCCGGGCCATAACCTGCTTCGGTCAGCAGGGCTTTGGCCTGCTTGATCCGCTCCTCTTTGCTCTGCAGCTGGCTAGCCGGTTTTTTCAATTCAAAACCGTCCACAATGGGGGGCGTGAAGCTATATGCGGCAATTTGTCCCTGCCCCAGGATCTTGTCGGTGATGGTCTCCCGGTCGATGGCGAGCGAGAGCGCCTTGCGTACTTTCGGGTCATCGAACGGTTTGCGCTGGGTATTGAAGACATAGTAATAGCTGGCCAGCGTGGGGACGCTGACCAGTTCTTCCGGGCTCTTGCTCTTGAGCTGCTTGTACTGCTCCAGCGGATAAGTGGTGTAGTGCAGTTCACCGGTGCGATAGCGGTTGTAGGCGGCGGTTTCCGAGACGATCTCCAGATAGATCACCTTGTTCAGGACGGTGTGCTGGTTGTTCCAGTAGTGGGTATTGCGCTCGGCGCTCAGCCGCTCGTTGGGGGTCCACTCCTTGAGTACAAAGGCGCCGTTGGAGACGATATTGCCCGGTTTGACCCAATCCTTACCGAATTTTTCAATGGTGGCCTTGGGGGCCGGGAACGTGGTGTAGTGGGCCAGCGTTTTTAGGAAGAAGGGAACCGGATTTTTCAGGGTGACCTGCAGGGTGTGGTCATCGAGCGCCTTGATCCCGAGCTCTGACGGGCTCTTCTTGCCCTGTGTCACCTCGCTTGCATTGACCACTCCGGTCAATTCGATAAACCAGGCGTAGTTGGAGGCGGTCTTGGGATCGGCCGCCCGTTGCCAGCCGTAGACATAATCGGCGGCGGTGACCGGTTCACCGTTTGACCACTTGGCCTCGGGCCTCAGTTTGAAGGTGTAGATGGTACCTGTCTTGTCGACGTCGTAGCTGACGGCACCTGCTGGCTTGATCTTGCCGGTATTATCCAGCTCATAGAGCCCTTCAAACAGATCGTTGACGATGGCACTACCGGCACTCTCTTCCACCAGCTGGGGGTCGATGGTGGTGGGTTCGGTGCCGATATTGGTCACGTAGATTTGTTGGGCATCCGGCAGCAGCTTGGTACCGGCAGGCACCTGGGCAGCCCAGGCGGGAAGGGCAAACAGTCCGGCTACCATGCCGGCAATGAGAGTCTTGTTCATTGATAATCCTTGAGTTTTATTTGCTTCCAAAGCGAAATCAGTGTGCTGGATTGGCGATCGGATCTCAAGAGGCAATGGCTGAGGGAACGGCAGGCCCATCAGACTCCATTTTTAATGGCTCAAGGCCAGTCAACTCATGGCTTGCAGCAGGTTATTGCCACGAATTAAGGGTCCGAAAGTTATCGAATGAAACCGAATAAAACGCGTCTTTTACCATAACGTTAGGCGAGATAGCCTATTTAATAGGCCGCTTAATTCGCTGCAAAAACAAAAAACAGACGTTACATTAGGTTACAAATCAAGGCCGCCGGTGATCGGCATTTTTTTTGCTGACGCCTGCAAACGTTTTCAATGCCAACGGATGCGATCTAAAGGAACAAAAATGCGAAACATGATCACCATGGGTGAGTTCATCGTCAAAAAGCAGGCGGATTATCCTACCGCGACCGGCGAGCTGACCTCGTTGCTCAGCTCGATCCGCCTTGCTGCCAAGGTGGTAAACCGGGAGATCAACAAGGCGGGACTGGCGGATATTATCGGTTCCATGGGCGCTGAAAACGTACAGGGCGAGGTGCAGCAGAAGCTGGATGTTTACGCCAACGAACGCTTCAAGGCGGCGCTGGAAGCGCGCGGCGAGGTGTGTGGCATGGCCTCGGAAGAGGAAGAGGACTTCGTCGCCTTTGACTCACCGCTCTCCAAAAACTCCAAGTATGTGGTGCTGATCGACCCGCTCGATGGCTCCTCCAATATCGACGTCAACGTCTCGGTCGGGACCATCTTCTCCATCTACCGCCGTTTGAGCCCGCAAGGTTCGCCGGTGACCCTGGAGGACTTCCTGCAGCCGGGCAACCGTCAGGTCGCCGCCGGTTATGTGGTTTACGGCTCCTCCACCATGCTGGTCTACACCACTGGTTTTGGCGTCAACGGCTTTACCTACGACCCCTCCATCGGCTGCTTCTGCCTCTCCCACGAGAACATCCGTATTCCGGAAGAGGGCAAGATCTACTCCATCAACGAGGGTAACTACATCAAGTTCCCGGACGGGGTGAAGAAGTACCTCAAATATTGCCAGGAGCGCGATGAGGCGACCCACAGACCCTACACTTCCCGTTATATCGGCTCCCTGGTCTCTGATTTCCATCGCAACCTGCTCAAGGGTGGCATCTACATCTATCCGTCCGGCACCAACTCGCCGAACGGCAAGCTGCGCCTGCTCTATGAGTGCAACCCGATGGCGTTTTTGGTGGAGCAGGCCGGCGGCAAGGCCTCCGACGGTTTTGGCCGGATCATGGATATCCAACCCACTGCGCTGCACCAGCGCACCCCTTACTTTGTTGGCTCGACCAAGATGGTGGAGCGGGCCGAGGCCTTTATGCGCGAGTTCTCCGCCCATGAGGATCCAGCCAACCAGGGCTGATCGTCAGAGGTGTAGGTTGGTGCTGAGCACAGCGAAGCCCAACATTTACCGGCGCGACTCCCTCTCCCCCCTGGGATAGGGCTGGGTGAGAGGAATAGTTTTCACTGTCCCCTCATCCCCGACCCTTCTCCCACAAGGGGAGAAGGGAGACGCTAGTCACCAGCCAACATAAACAAAACGGGAGCCGATTTGGCTCCCGTTTTAGTTGGCATTATCTCTCTGGCTCGCCGCCAGCGTTGCAGATATTCACAGGCTGTTGTTGGCCAGATCAGCCAGCAAGCCATCCACTAGCTTGAGGCGCATCGCACGATCCTGGGTCGGCACCTGGAAGCGCAGCCGGGTCGGCCCGTCCATCTTGTAGACCCGTGGCTGGCTGGAGAGCAGCTTGACCAGATAGGCCGGATTGACCTTGGTCTCCTGGGTGAAGTCGAGATAGCCGCCACGCTCGCTCATCTCCACCCGGCGAATGCCAAGGGCGGTGGCACGCTGGCGGAAGGCGGCCAGCTCCAGCAGGGTTTTGGTTGCCTCCGGCAAGAGGCCAAAGCGGTCGATCAGCTCCACTTTCAGCTCGCGCAGCTCCTGCTCGTCCGCCGCACTGGCGATCCGCTTGTACATGGAGAGGCGCATATTGACGTCCGGGATGTAGTCATCCGGCAGCAGTGCAGGCAGGCGCAGTTCCACCTCGGTGTGCTGGCTCATCAGCTGCTCCAGCGACGGCTCCTTGCCATTTTTCAGCGCCTCGACCGCCTGCTCCAGCATCTCCATGTAGAGGGTGAAGCCGACCGATTCGATCTGGCCGCTCTGATCGTCGCCGAGCAGTTCGCCCGCGCCACGGATCTCCAGATCGTGGGTCGCCAGCGCAAAGCCGGCGCCGAGATCTTCAAGCGAGGCGATCGCCTCCAGCCGCTTGGCCGCATCCTTGGTCATCAGCTTGGGATGGGGGGTGAGCAGGTAGGCATAGGCCTGATGGTGAGAGCGGCCAACCCGACCCCGCAGCTGGTGCAGTTGGGCCAGACCCAGGTGATCCGCCCGATCCATGATGATGGTGTTGGCGCTCGGCACGTCGATGCCGGTCTCGATAATGGTGGTGCAAACCAGGAGGTTGAAGCGCTGGTGGTAGAAGTCGGACATGATCCGCTCAAGATCACGTTCGCGCATCTGGCCGTGGGCGATGCCGATGCGGGCCTCGGGTACCAGCTCCGCCAGATCGGCGGCGCACTTCTCGATGTTCTCGACATCGTTGTGCAGGTAGTAGACCTGACCACCACGCTTCAATTCCCGCAACACCGCCTCGCGAACCACCGCCGGTTCGTGCTGGCGCACGAAGGTCTTGATGGCGAGTCGCTTGGCGGGTGGAGTCGCGATGATGGAGAGATCCCGCATGCCGGACATCGCCATATTGAGGGTGCGCGGAATGGGTGTAGCGGTGAGAGTGAGGATATCCACATCAGCCCTCAGAGCCTTGATCTTCTCCTTCTGACGCACCCCGAATCTGTGCTCCTCATCGACGATGAGCAGTCCCAGATCCTTGAAGGTGAGTTCGGAGCCGAGCAGCTTGTGGGTGCCGATGATGATGTCCACCTTGCCTTCAGCCAGCTCTTTCATCACAGCGTTCTGCTCCTTGGCGGAGCGGAAGCGGCTCAGCACCTCGACCCGCACCGGCCAGTTGGCGAAGCGGTCGCGGAAGTTGTCGTAGTGCTGTTGCGCCAGCAGGGTGGTGGGCACCAGCACGGCGACCTGTTTGCCGCCATGCACGGCCACAAACGCCGCCCGCATAGCCACTTCGGTCTTGCCGAAACCCACGTCGCCGCACACCAGTCTGTCCATGCTCTTGGCCTGACACATGTCCCCCAGCACCGCATTGATGGCGTTGAGCTGATCGTCGGTCTCCTCGAACGGGAAGCTAGCGGCAAATTGGCGATAGGCCTCTTTGTCGTGCTTGAAGGCAAACCCGGCTCGAGCGGCGCGATGAGCGTAGACATCCAGCAACTCGGCTGCCACGTCGCGCACCTTCTCCGCCGCCTTGCGCCGGGCCTTGCTCCAGGCTTCACCGCCGAGTTTGTGGCTGGGCGGGTTATCAGAACCGGTGTAGCGGCTGATAAGGTGCAAACTGGTAACCGGCACGAACAGCTTGTCGCCGCCGGCATATTCGAGAGTCAAAAACTCGGTGGGCAGACCACCGGCGTCGATGGTTTCGAGCCCCAGATAGCGGCCGACCCCGTGATCCAGATGCACCACCGGCTGGCCCTGGGTCAGCTCACCCAGGTTTCTGATCACCGCATCGGAGCTCAGGTTCTTGCTCTTCTCCCGCGCTCGCTTGCTGCGTACCTTGCCGCCCAGCAGTTCGGTCTCGGTGATCAGCGCCAGTGGATCCTGACCGACCTCCTGCCACAGGAAGCCACGCTCAAGCGGTGCAACCAGCAGGCCGTGGCGATCCGGGCTCGCCATAAAGGCGTCGAGGGAGGGGAACTCTTTAGGTTGCAGCGAGATACGCGCCAGCAGATCGCCGAGCACCTCCCGCCGTCCTTCGGACTCCACCGCAAACAGGGTGCGCCCGGCAAAACCTTGGAGGAACTGGTTGAGCGCCAGCAGGGGTTGCTCCTTGCTGTGATCGAGTTGCAGATCCGGCAGCGCCTCGATGGGCAGATCGTGCTGACCGGCATCGCCCGCGGTGGCGGCCTCTTGCAGCCGCACCGCGCCATATTGGCCCAGAGAGGCAAAGAGCTGCTCCACCGGCAGATAGAGCTGGGCCGGGGGTAGCAGGGGGCGAGTGTTGTCCCAGCGTCTGTCTTCATAGCGCTGGCCGATATCGTTCCAGAAACGCTGGGCGGCGGGGTAGATATCCCCCACAGTGAGCAGCAGGGTCTCTTCCGGCAGGTAGTCAAACAGGCTGGCGGTCTGGTTGAAGAAGAGCGGCAGATAATACTCGATGCCAGCGGGCCAGCGCCCCTTGCTCACCTCCTGATAGACGGAGCCCTCGGCCCGCGACAGCTCGAACTGCTCGCGGAACTGGCCGCGAAACAGTTCGATGGCCGCCTCGTCGGTAGGGTATTCCCTGGCGGGCAGCAGGCTGACCGTCTTGACCGGTTCGCTGGAGCGCTGGGTTTCGGGATCGAATGGGCGGATGGAGTCCACTTCATCGTCGAAGAAGTCGATGCGATAGGGGCTGCTACTGCCCATGGGGAAGAGATCGAGCAGGGAGCCGCGAGCGGCAAATTCGCCATGTTCCAGCACCTGATCCACTGCCACGTAACCCGCCTCGGCCAGCCGCCCGCGCAGCTGTTGCAGGTTGAGGCGCTGACCGGCCTTCACCATCAGGCTGTATTTGTCGAGATAGACCCGGGGGGCGCAGCGCAACATCAGGGTGGAGATGGGGACAATCAATACCCCCTTGCTCATTTGCGGCAGCTTGTAGAGGGTCTCGAGCCTTTGGGAGATGATGTCCTGATGGGGAGAGAAGGTGTCGTAGGGCAGGGTCTCCCAATCGGGGAACAGCAATACGGGGGCGGGCTGATCGGCTAGCTGCTTGTCTGCCAGCAAATACTGAAGCTCCTGCTCCAGGCGCAGGGCGCTCGGGGTATCGGCGGTGATAAGCAGTACCGGCCCCTTGGCTTCATTGGTGAGGCGGGCTGCAATCAGCGAGAGGCTGCTGCCGACCAGCTGGCCGAGCGTGATCTTTTGGCCCGCTTTGGCGGGCAAGGCGGGGAGTGTCATTGGCATGGTTCGATTCTTTTAACGTTGACGTTATCTAGCGCTGACGTTCTTGGGCGCGCAGCTTGAGCTGCTTCGATTGCACGTGGAGGCTGGCACGAACCAGCAGTTCACGGTCATCTTCGCGGATCCGCACATAGTCGAGCTGCACATGGGTGCCATGTTCACCGCCGTCGAGCTGTTTGACCTGGCCATAGCAGTAGATGGCGGCCGCCTCTTCCCGCAGGAAAATCTTGAGGCGGACGATCTGGTGCAGGTGCGGCGCATCCCCGTGATCATGATAGGGGTGCAGGTAGGTGAGCTGGCCAGCCCCGAAGCGCAGGGTGTGAAAGCGCTGCTCCGGATGGTCCTGCAGGGAGAGCACATAGCCCATGATCATGTCGATCTTGCGGGACTGCTGATTGACGATCTCGATCAGATCGTGCATCGACTCGTTCTGGTTGCGCAGCAGTCGAGTGGTCACCAGATCGATGGAGGTAATGGCCGAAGAGATCCGAAAGGGCTCCGGCAGCTCAGCGTCCAGCTCCTCCAGCGAGGGGAGGTGGAAGTCGGCCGGCATGGGGATCACATTGACCGGCGTGGCATGAGTGACGCTGAAGAACTGTTCCTGCATGGAGGCTATCCCTTGTTGTCATGGACGGTTTCCCTTTATTATCCGGTATCTTATTTTGTTGGCAACGTACATATCCTTGAAGACCGGACTTTTTCAGCCCCTTTCGCTGGCCATCGGCCTGCGTTATGCAGGCTCGAAGCGCAGCAATCGCTTCGTCTCATTTATCTCCCTGTTCTCTACCTTTGGCATCGCCATCGGGGTCGCCGCCCTGATGGTGGTCATTTCGGTGATGAACGGTTTCGAAGGGCAGCTCAAAGGGCGCATCCTCGGGGTGATCCCCCATGTGGTGGTGACCAACCAGGCTGGCCGTATTGATGCCGACCCGCAAGGTTTGCCGGATCTGGCCAAATTACCCCATGTGGTCGCCTCGGCCCCCATGCTCGACAGCGAAGGGATGCTGCAAAGCCCCGGCCAGCTGACCGGGGTGAGCGTGCAGGGGATCGACCCTGCGAAGTGGCCCAAGGATGACATCCTCCATAGCCAGATGTTGGGGGGACGCCTCGATACCCTGCAGGCGGGTCACTACCGCATCGTGCTGGGGCAGGGGGTGGCACGCCGCCTCAATGTCTCCATCGGCGATCAGGTTCGCCTGATCCTGACCGAGGGGACCCGCTTCACTCCGTTTGGTCGGGTACCGGCCCAGCGCCTCTTTACCGTCTCCGGTATCTTCGGGGTCGGCGCCGATGTGGATAACCAGATTGCGCTGATCGCGCTGGGGGATGCCCAGCGACTGCTGCGCCTGCCGCCAGAAACCGTCGGTGGCATTCGCCTTTGGCTCGATGATCCCTTTGCCGCTGACGAGGTGATCAAGACACCGTTGCCGGATGGGCTGCTGTGGCAGGATTGGCGCCGCGAGCGGGGCGAGCTGTTCCAGGCGGTCGCCATGGAAAAACGGATGATGGGGCTGATGCTGGTGCTGATCATCGCCGTCGCCACCTTCAACATCCTCTCTGCGCTGGTGATGGTGGTGACGGACAAGGAGGGCGAAGTGGCCATCCTGCGCACCATGGGCATGAGTGAATCAGGTATCGTCAAAATCTTCATGGTGCTTGGTGCCTCCAGCGGGGTGATTGGTGCCCTGTTTGGCGGGCTGGCTGGCCTTGCGCTCTCTTTGGGTCTCAACCCTCTGCTCAATGCGGTGGGGCTCAACCTCTATATGGCGGCGGGCGGCAGTGGCCTGCCGGTCATCGTCGAACCGGCTCAGGTCATCACCATCTTGCTGGGCGCCGTGCTGCTGAGCTTCAGTGCCACCCTCTATCCGGCGGCCCGCGCCGCACGGGTGAAACCGGCCGAGGCGCTGCGTTATGAGTAATGCCGTGAATAATACATCTTCTGTTGTTACCTCCGGTGCGAGTACCGGCGTTGTTACTGGTGCCTCTGTGGTCACTGGCGTAAGTGGAGCCCCTGTTATGAATGAAGCCGTATCTCGTGAACCTCTGCTGCGCTGCCAGGCGCTCAATCATGTCTATAAAGAGGGGGAGCTGGAGACTCAGGTGCTTAAGGGGATCGATCTCTGCGTCGCGCCCGGTGAAATGCTGGCGGTGGTGGGGAGCTCCGGCTCCGGCAAGACCACTCTGCTGCACCTGATGGGGGCGCTGGACAACCCTTCCAGTGGCGCTGTGTTGTTCAAGGGGGAGGATATCCACCACTGGGACAGCCGCACCCAGGCCCGTTTTCGCAACCGAGAGCTGGGCTTTGTCTATCAGTTCCACCACCTGCTCTCCGAGTTCAGTGCGCTGGAAAATGCGGCCATGCCGCTGCTGATCGCCGGTGAGTCGGTGGCGGTTGCCACCGAAAAGGCGACCAAAATGTTGGGTAGAGTGGGGCTCTCCCATCGCTTGAATCACCGTCCCTCCGAGCTCTCCGGTGGCGAACGTCAGCGGGTGGCGATCGCCCGGGCGCTGGTCAACGAACCGAGTCTGGTGCTGGCGGATGAACCTACCGGCAATCTGGATCACGCCAGTGCCACCGCGGTGTACGAACTGCTGTGTGAACTGAACCGTGAGCTGGGCACTGCGTTTGTGGTGGTGACCCACGACCTGAGCTTGGCGGCCAAGCTTCATCGCCGGGTGACCCTGGTGAGCGGCGTGATGGCGGAGGTTGCCTGATGTTCAAACCGCTGCCCCTCTTTCTGGGCCTGCGTTACAGCCGCTCCCGCCGTCGCAACGGGTTTATCGCCTTTATCTCTGCCTCTTCCCTGATCGGTATTGCCCTCGGGGTGATGGCGCTGATCCTGGGCCTCTCCGCCATGAACGGTTTCGAGCGGGAGCTTAAAGATCGGGTGCTCTCGGTCGTGCCGCAAGGTGAGCTGGACGCCGTCGAGCGGCCGCTGCCGGATTGGCCACGTCTGCGCGACTACCTGCTGGCTCAGCCGGGCGTTGAGGCGGCAGCGCCGGTCATTCGCCTTAATGGCCTGCTGGAGCATGGCTCTGCCCTCAAGGGGGTCCAACTGCGCGCTGTGCTGCCCGATCTGGAAGCCAATTTGTCGGATGCCGGCAAATACATGACGGGCCGCGGTCTGCGTGAGCTGCAACCGGGTGAACGTGGGGTGATCCTTGGCAAGACCATCGCCGACAAGTTGGGGGTCAAGGTGGGGGATTCGGTCGCCCTGCTGCTGCCGCAAGGGGTGATCAGGCGGGGATCAAGAATCCTCGGCGCGAAGCCCTGACCGTGGTGGGGCTGCTGGAAATTGGCGGTCAGCTCGACGGTCTGCTCGGCTTTATGCATCTGGCCGATGCGCAAGCGATCACCGGCATGGGCAGCGATGTGGAGGGCTTCAGCCTGCGGGTGAGCGATGTGCTCAAGGCGCAATCCATCACCGTAGCCGCGGCGCAGCAGTTCCCTCATCATGTTTACATCCGCAGCTGGATGAACAGCCAGGGCTACCTCTATCAGGACATCCAGATGGTGCGTACCGTCATGTATGTGGTGATGCTGATGGTGGTGGCCGTCGCCTGTTTCAACATCGTCTCCACTCTGGTGATGGCGGTGAACGAGAAGCGCAGCGAGATCGCCATCCTGAAGACCATGGGGGCGAGCCCCGGCCAGATCCGGCTTACCTTCGTCATTCAGGGGATGGTCAACGGCGTGGCCGGTGCCCTGCTCGGTGCCCTGCTGGGCGGGCTGCTTTCGAGCAAGCTGACCCAGCTCCTGAGCGTTGTCGAAAAGCTCATCGGCCACCGCTTCCTCAATCCGGATATCTATTTCATCGACTTCTTGCCGACCGAGTTGCATATGCAGGATCTGCTTATCGTGACGGGCGCCGCCATCCTGATGAGCCTGGTGGCTACCCTCTATCCCGCCTGGCGGGCGAGCGGTCTGGTACCGTCCCGCGAGCTGGGTCACTGATGCGCTGCATCTAATGCGCCATAAATAACGAAGGGCCCGCCGGTGCAAACCGGCGGGCCCTTCTGTTTTCAAGTCGCGTGGACTGGCTTAGTGAGCATTAAGCTCATCGAGCGGCAGGGAGAAGCTGGCCACAAAGGTGTCGATAAAGTAGCGCATCTCATCGCTCATCCGCGCTGCCAGCATGGCTTCAAGGCGCTTGCGAGCCGGTTCGAACTCCCGGTTGCCCGCGTTGATCTCCTCCAGACACTTGGTATAGGCGCAGAGGGTGTCGGCATCCTTGACCAGTCTGGCCAGTTCGCCATCCTGGGCTGCCGAATCGAGCAGGGGGCGAAAGTCATCGATCAGTTCTGGCGGCAGCATGCCAAGGAGGCGCTGCTCGGCGGCCAGTTCTATCTTCTTGTACTCGCGGGCAATTTCGGGGTTGAAGTATTTGACCGGGGTAGGCAGATCGCCGGTCAGCACCTCACTGCTGTCGTGGTAGAGGGCCATCACGGCGGCGCGGTCGGCATTCACGCTGCCGCCAAACAGCCGGTTTTTGATGATGCCGAGGGCATGGGCCACCATGGCCACCTGCAGGCTGTGCTCGGCGATGTTTTCCGGCTGGATGTTGCGCATCAGGGGCCAGCGGTAGATGAGTTTCATGCGGGCGAGATTGGCGAAAAAGTGGCTGGGTAACATGATGGCCTCAACAAAAGAGAATAAAAAAGGGCAGACTCTAGTCTGCCCTTTTTTTCGTTGCTGGGCAGCGTCTGCCCGCGCATTTCCCGTGTTTAGCGGATATAGCGGCCCGATTCAGCCTCCTGGTTGGTCACAATCATCTGGCCGATGGGCGCCAGACTGATGAGTGCCAGCTTGAGGTGCTGGATACCGAACGGGATACCGATAATGGTCACGAAGCAGGCCAGCGCGGAAGCGATGTGGCCGATGGCCAGCCAGACGCCGATCAGCACGAACCAGAGGATGTTGCCAATCAGCCCCAGAGTACCGGTGCCGATATCGCTCTGGCCAGTCATGGTCTTGCGATTAACGGCCTGCTTGCCAAACGGGAAGAAGGTAAAGGTGCCGATCACGAAGCAGGCACGTCCCCAGGGGATGCCGACCAGCGAGATAAAGCAGACAAGACCGGCCAGCCACCAGGCCAAGCCCATAAAGACACCTCCCAGTACAAACCAGAGCAGATTGAACAAGAAGCGGAAAAAGGCCATGTGAGTGACTCCAGATCATCAATTTGGTTGCCACCATAACGAGGGAGGGGTAGGGACGCAATGGTTGATTGGCCCAATCGCCATTTGGCTGGTCAAATTGAGTCGCCGCCCGCAACGGCGGGCTGTTTTTCGGCTAAAAATGGGCAATAAAGCGGCGTTCGGATGAAAAAAGGTGAGCAAACGCAAAATTATTGCCATCGGATAGTTGAAGTCGGGCACCTCTCTCCCCATATAAAGGGCAGTTTTGCACGAATTGTGCTTGCACGCCGCTCAATGTGGGGGATGTGTGGCTCGACTCGACCAAAGTGCGCCGCTATAATGCCGCGTCATATTTTCTCATCACAAAGACATATCGTTGTCTTTATAAACAGGAAGACTCCGGGCTTTGCCCAGGGGCAATAAAGGGTCAGCACACAGTGCTGAGTTGAACGAGGTAGAAGAATGCAAGTTTCTGTAGAGACAACCCAGGGTCTGGAACGCCGTCTTACCATCACTGTACCGGCCGCTACCGTAGACGCCGCTGTGCGTAAAGAATTGAATGGCCTGGCCAAAACTCGTCGCATCGACGGTTTCCGTCCTGGCAAGGCTCCGGTTGCCATCATCAAGAAGATGTTCGGCGCCATGGCTCACGCCCGCGTTGCTGATGAAATGATGCAGAGCAACTTCATCAAAGCCATCATCGAAAACAAACTGAGCCCGGCCGGTGCCCCGACCATGGATCCGAAAGAGATCAAAGAAGGTCAGGATTTCGAATTCACCGCCACTTTCGAAGTGTATCCGGAGTTCGAAGTTGCAGGTCTTGAGACCATCAAGGTCGAGAAGCCGGTTGCGACCGTGAAGGATGAAGATCTGGCCAACATGATCGACACCCTGCGCAAGCAGCACGCTACCTGGGCTGATGCCGATGTTGCCGCTGCCAATGGCATGCGTGTGACCATGGACTTCGTCGGTTCCATCGACGGTGAAGAGTTCGACGGCGGCAAAGCTGAAGGCTTCAACCTGGTGCTGGGCGCTGGCCGCATGATCCCGGGCTTCGAAGACGCCATCCTGGGCAAGAAAGCGGGCGACGAGTTCACCATCGAAGTGACCTTCCCGGCTGATTACCACGCTGAAAACCTGAAAGGCAAAGAAGCCAAGTTCGCTTCCAAGCTGATCAAGGTTGAAGAGCAGATCCTGCCTGAGCTGACCGAAGAGTTCGTGAAGCGTTTTGGTATCGAGAGCGGTTCTGTTGAAGAGCTGAAAGCCGAAGTGCGCAAGAACATGGAGCGCGAACTGGCTCAAGCCCTGAAAAACAGCGTGAAAGAGCAGGTTCTGAACGGTCTGGTTGAAGCCAACCAAATCGACCTGCCGAAAGCTGCCGTTGCTCAAGAGATCGACGCACTGCGTCAGCAGGCTCTGCAGCGTTTCGGTGGCTTCCAGGGCGGCAACGCTCCCGAGCTGCCGGCTGAACTGTTCCAGGCTCAAGCCGAGCGTCGTGTACGCGTAGGCCTGCTGCTGGGTGACGTGATCCGTACCAACGAAATCAAGGCTGACGATGCCCGTGTAAACAGCATCATCGAGTCCATGGCAACTGCCTACGAAGATCCGAAGGAAGTGATCGAGTACTATCAGAAGAACGAACAGATGCTGAACGGCGTTCGTAACCTGGCAGTAGAAGATCAAGCCATCGACCTGATCCTGTCCAAAGCGCAAGTGACCGAAAAAGAAGTTGCCTTTGACGAAGTGATCAACAAGTCTGGCGCCGCTGCCTAAGAACATTTGACTTAAGGTCAAGACTGTTAAGTATAATGGCTCGTGTGATCTCCACTCGGGCCATTTTATTTTAGGGACAATGCCTTATGTACAAGAACTATAACGATATGACCGATTCTCCCAGCAATGCGCTGGTCCCCATCGTGGTCGAACAGACTGCCAAGGGTGAACGTTCCTACGATATTTACTCCCGTCTGCTGAAAGAGCGGGTGATCTTCCTGACTGGTCAGGTTGAAGATCACATGGCCAATCTGGTGGTTGCCCAGCTGCTGTTCCTCGAGTCCGAGAATCCGGACAAGGACATCTATATTTACATCAACTCGCCGGGTGGTTCGGTGACTGCGGGCATGTCCATCTATGACACCATGCAGTTCATCAAGCCGGATGTCAGCACCGTCTGCATGGGGCAGGCCTGCTCCATGGGTGCCTTCCTGCTGGCTGGTGGCGCCAAGGGCAAGCGTTTCTGCCTGCCTAACGCCCGCGTGATGATCCACCAGCCACTGGGTGGCTTCCAGGGTCAGGCATCTGATATCCAGATCCACGCCCAGGAGATCCTGAAGATCAAAAATACCCTGAACGAGCGCCTGGCGTTCCACACCGGTCAGGACATGGCTACTATCGAGCGTGACACCGATCGTGACAACTTCATGTCCGCCGAGCAGGCCGTGGCCTATGGTCTGGTAGACGGTGTCCTGAGCCAGCGTAGCTGAGCAGGGTGTCCCGGTCTGTTGTAAACTCAACAGGCCGATCCATCCTCTATTGATAAAACGAGGTTGCTGAATGACAGAAAAACGCAAGGGTGAGGGTGATAAGCTGCTCTACTGCTCTTTTTGCGGCAAAAGCCAGCATGAAGTGCGCAAGCTGATCGCTGGCCCTTCCGTCTACATATGTGATGAGTGCGTCGAGCTGTGCAACGACATCATCCGCGAAGAGATCCGCGAGATCTCTCCCAAGCGCGATGGTAACGAGCTGCCGACCCCTCATCAGATCCGCGCTCATCTCGATGACTATGTGATCGGGCAGGAGTACGCCAAGAAGGTGTTGGCCGTTGCGGTTTACAACCACTACAAGCGTCTGCGTAACAGCGGCGAAAACAGTGGTGTGGAGCTCGGCAAATCCAACATTCTGCTGATTGGCCCGACCGGTAGCGGCAAGACCCTGCTGGCTGAGACCCTGGCTCGTCTGCTGGATGTGCCGTTTACCATGGCCGATGCGACCACTCTGACCGAAGCCGGTTATGTGGGCGAGGACGTGGAGAACATCATCCAGAAGCTGCTGCAAAAGTGCGACTACGACGTAGAGAAGGCCCAGCGTGGCATCGTCTATATCGACGAGATCGACAAGATCTCCCGCAAGTCGGACAACCCCTCCATTACCCGCGATGTCTCCGGGGAAGGGGTACAGCAGGCACTGCTCAAGCTGATCGAAGGGACCATCGCTTCCGTGCCGCCGCAAGGTGGTCGCAAGCATCCGCAGCAGGAGTTCTTGCAGGTTGATACCTCCAAGATCCTCTTCATCTGCGGCGGTGCCTTTGCCGGTCTGGACAAGGTGATCGAGCAGCGTTCCGTGAAGGGAACCGGTATCGGTTTTGGCGCCGAGGTGAAATCCAAGGATGCCAAGGCCACCCTAAGCGAGACCTTCGCCAAGGTGGAGCCGGAAGATCTGATCAAGTATGGTCTCATTCCCGAGTTCATCGGCCGTCTGCCGGTGGTCGCGACCCTGACCGAGCTGGACGAGTCTGCCCTTATCCAGATCCTGAAAGAGCCGAAAAACGCGCTGACCAAACAGTACGCGGCGTTGTTCGATCTGGAAGGTGTTGAGCTGGAGTTCCGTGACGACGCACTCAACGCCATTGCCCGCAAGGCGATGGAGCGTAAGACCGGTGCTCGTGGTCTGCGTTCCATCGTGGAAGCCGTGCTGCTGGATACCATGTATGACCTGCCTTCTCTGGAAGGGGTCAGCAAGGTGGTGATCGACGAGACCGTGATCAAAGGGGACTCCGCGCCCTTGATGATTTACGAAAATCCCGAAACCCAGGCTGCTGCATCAGAGTAAATGTCTGATTTTTAATCGAATGGAAGGGGCTTTTTGCCCCTTTCATGCTTTTTACGGTTTCGGCGATTGAATCTCATCTCTGCGCCCCCATATACTCAGCCAAGCGCTTTGCCAACGGTATAACAAGCCGAGAGGACATATATGAACCTAGAGCGTTCAGAACGCATCGAGATTCCCGTCCTGCCTCTTCGTGACGTGGTGGTTTATCCCCACATGGTCATTCCACTCTTTGTGGGGCGGGAAAAATCCATTCGCTGTCTGGAAGCGGCCATGGAGCAGGACAAGAAAGTTCTGCTGGTGGCCCAGAAGGATGCGTCAACCGATGAGCCAACGGTGGAGGAGATCTTCACCGTCGGGACAGTGGCCAATATTCTGCAGATGCTCAAGCTGCCGGACGGCACCGTCAAGGTGCTGGTAGAGGGTGGGCAGCGTGCCCGCCTGGAGCGGATGATCGACGACAAGGATTTCTTTGTCTGCGAGGCCCAGTACATCCCCTCCCAAGCCATTGAGGAGAAGGATCAGGAAGTACTGGTTCGCTCCGCCATCGGCCAGTTTGAAGGCTATATCAAGCTCAACAAGAAGATCCCGCCCGAGGTACTGACCTCGATCTCGGCGATCGATGATGCTGCGCGTCTGGCTGACACCATGGCGGCCCACATGCCGCTCAAGCTGGAAGACAAGCAGAAGGTGCTGGAGATCGTCTCGGTTTCCGAGCGCATCGAATTCCTGATGGCGATGATGGAGTCGGAAATTGACCTGCTGCAGGTCGAGAAGCGCATCCGTACTCGCGTCAAGAAGCAGATGGAAAAGAGCCAGCGCGAGTATTACCTCAACGAGCAGATGAAGGCCATCCAGAAAGAGCTGGGTGAGCTGGAAGATAGCCCGGATGAGTTTGAAGCCCTCAATGGCAAGATTGAAGAGGCTGGCATGCCGGAAGATGCCCGTGAAAAGGCCCAGGCCGAGCTTGCCAAGCTGAAGATGATGTCTCCCATGTCCGCCGAGGCTACCGTGGTACGCAGCTATGTGGACTGGATGGTACAGGTGCCGTGGAAGGCGCGCTCCAAGGTCAAGAAAGACCTTGGCAAGGCGCAAGAGGTGCTGGATGCCGATCACTATGGCCTCGAGAAGGTCAAGGATCGCATCCTCGAATATCTGGCGGTACAGGCACGGGTGAACAAGCTCAAGGGCCCCATCCTCTGTCTGGTTGGGCCTCCCGGTGTGGGCAAGACCTCGCTGGGCCAATCCATCGCCAAGGCGACAGGCCGCAAATATGTGCGGATGGCTCTGGGTGGGGTGCGTGACGAAGCGGAGATCCGCGGTCACCGCCGTACCTATATTGGTTCCATGCCCGGCAAGCTTATCCAGAAGATGGCGAAAGTCGGCGTGAAGAACCCGCTGTTCCTGCTCGACGAGATCGACAAGATGAGCTCGGACATGCGTGGCGATCCCGCATCCGCCTTGCTAGAAGTGCTGGATCCGGAACAGAACAACAGCTTCAACGATCACTATCTGGAAGTGGATTATGACCTGTCGGACGTGATGTTCGTGGCTACCTCCAACTCCATGAACATCCCCGGCCCCTTGCTGGACCGGATGGAAGTGATCCGTCTCTCCGGTTACACCGAAGATGAGAAGCTCAACATTGCCAAGCAGCATCTGGTTGCCAAGCAGATCCAGCGCAACGGCCTGAAAGAGTCCGAGATCACCATCGAAGATTCTGCGCTGGTCGGAGTGATCCGTTACTACACCCGCGAGGCGGGCGTGCGGAGTCTGGAGCGCGAGATCTCCAAGATTTGTCGCAAGGCGGTCAAGCGCATCCTGCTGGACAAGAGCATCAAGCATGTTCAGGTCAATCAGGAGAACCTCAAGGAGTTCCTCGGGGTGCAGCGTTTCGATTACGGCAAGGCCACCGACCAGAACCAGGTGGGTCAGGTGTGTGGTCTGGCGTGGACCGAAGTGGGGGGCGATCTGCTCACCATCGAGACCACCAACATGCCGGGCAAGGGCAAGCTCACTTATACCGGTTCTCTCGGTGACGTGATGCAGGAGTCCATCCAGGCGGCCATGACGGTCGTGCGGGCCCGTGCCGAGAAGCTGCGCATCAATGCCGACTTCTACGAGAAGCGCGATATCCACGTGCACGTACCGGAAGGGGCAACCCCGAAAGATGGTCCGAGCGCCGGTATCGCCATGTGTACCGCCCTGGTCTCCAGCTTGACCGGTAATCCGGTTCGTGCTGATGTGGCGATGACAGGGGAGATCACCTTGCGCGGCGAAGTGCTGCCCATCGGTGGTCTCAAGGAGAAGTTGCTGGCAGCCCACCGTGGCGGCATCAAGCGAGTGCTTATTCCGAAAGAGAACGAGCGTGACCTTGAGGAGATCCCGGCAAACGTCAAACAAGACCTTGAAATTTATCCGGTTCGCTGGATTGACGAGGTGCTGGAATTGGCGTTGCAGGACAATCCACAGGGGTTTGAGCGCGTTTCTGTCGTGTAAATGTTGATGCGCCGCAAATTTGGCGCATTCGGCGGGTGGTTAAGGCTTGCATGCGCCCGATAACGGAAGTAGCCTTGACCACCGATCGGGTACTCGTGATGAGTCGCAATGCGTTGTGTGGCGCGGGTTTGCGCCAGATTGTCACTTGCAACTGATCAGGAGGCTTGCTATAAAACCTCCACTTGTTGTGGCCAGGGAAATCAGCGCCGCAGCGGTGTTTGATAAAAGGGGAATATAAGAGTGAATAAATCTCAACTGATTGACAAGATTGCAGACGGTGCCGATATCTCCAAAGCTGCCGCTGGCCGTGCGTTGGATGCCTTCATTGATGCTGTTGGTGAAGCGCTGAAAGAGGGTGACCAGGTTGCTCTGGTTGGTTTCGGTACTTTCGCTGTACGCGAGCGTGCTGCCCGTTCAGGCCGTAACCCGCAGACTGGCGCGACCATCGAAATCGCTGCTGGTAAAGTTCCTGCCTTCAAAGCCGGTAAGGCCCTGAAAGACGCTGTTAACTAAGTCGGTCGCTGATATCCGTCGGCTACCGTCCTTGGTCGCAGACCAGACAAGTTAGAGAGTCTTCTCTCATACTGATTGACCAAGGCGCATCGCAATCGGTGCGCCTTTTTATTGTTTACGCCCATCGAGTTCGGGAGCATAAGTACAAACATGATGTTGGATAAACTACGCGAAGGGGCGCAGGGCAAGGTAGCCAAGGTTATCTTGGGCCTGATCATCCTCTCCTTTGCCTTGGCTGGTGTAGGTAGTTACCTGAACGGCCCGGCCCGTACCGCCCCCGCCACCGTCAATGGCACCGAGATCAGTGCTGCGGCACTGGAAAATGCCTACCGTAACGAGCGCGCCCGCATGGAATCCCAGATGGGAGAGGCATTCAGTCAGCTGGCCGCGAACCCCGATTACATGAAACAGTTCCGTCGCGGTGTGCTGGATCGGCTGATCGATCAGGCGCTGCTGGACAGCAAGGCCCGTGAACTGGGTCTGCGTATCAGTGACGAACAGATCAAGCAAGCCATCGTGGCCATGCCGGAGTTTGCCGAGAACGGCAAGTTCAACAATGACCGCTATCTGCAGCTGATCCGTCGTGCCGGCATGACTCCCGAAATGTTCCGTGACTCCCTGCGTCAGGACATGGTGCGTCAACAGTTGATGAGCGCCCTGCTGGGCACCGAATTCTCCCTCAAGGGCGAAGCGGAGCAGCTCGACAAGCTCTACAACCAGACTCGCGATCTGCGTCTGGTGCGTCTGGCTGCCGCCAACTACATGGCTGACGTTCAGGTCTCCGACAACGAGCTCGAGCAGTACTACAAGACCAATGGCGCCCGTTTCATGAACGACGAGCAGGTCAAGGTCGACTATCTGCTGCTGGACGCCGCCAACCTCGCCAAGGATATCAAGGTCACCGAGCAGGATGCCCAGGATTACTACGATCAGCACCAGGATCTGTTCCAGCGTGCCGAGCGTCGCCACGTGGCTCACATCCTGATCCCGTTTGGCAAGGACGAGAAAGCGGCCGAGCAGAAAGCAGAAGCCGTGCTGGCCAAAGCCAAGGCGGGCGATGATTTCGCTGCGCTGGCCAAGGCTGACTCTTCCGATACCTTCTCTGCCAAAAAAGGCGGCGAGCTGGACTGGTTCGAGAAAGGGGTGATGGATCCGGCCTTCGAGAAAGCCGCGTTCGCCCTGGACAAGGCTGGCGATCTCTCCGGCGTGGTGAAGAGCCCGTTCGGTTTCCACATCATCAAGCTGCTGAGGGTTGAAGCAGCCCAGACCAAGCCGTTTGCCGATGTGAAAGAAGAGACCATCACTCGTCTGCAAGCTGACAAGGCCAAGGAGAAATTCTTCGCCGAGCAGCAGAAGATGGCTGACAACAGCTTCGAAAACCCGGACTCGCTGGATCTGACCGCTGATGCCATGGGGATGAAGGTTCAATCTTCCGATTTCTTCACCCAGGCGACTGCTCCGGCTCCGCTGAACGATCCCAAGGTGCTCTCCGTGGCGTTCTCCGAACAGCTGCGCGATGACAACACCAACTCCGATGTGATCGAGCTGGCTGATGGCAAGGCGCTGGTGCTGCACATCACTGGTCACAAGCCCAAAGCGGTCAAGCCGCTGGCCGAGGTGAAAGAGCAGGTGATTGCCGCCATCAAGCATGACAAGGCTAGCGAAGTGGCCCGTGGCAAGGCCCAGGGCCTGCTGGACAAGCTGAAAGTCGGTGAGAGCATCACCGCCGATCTGACTGCACTCGGTCTGAAAGTGGAGACCCACAAAGGGGTTGCCCGCTTCGATCGCGAGCTGGATCAGAACCTGATTGCCCAGGCGTTCACGCTGCCCCATCCGATCGACGGCAAGCCGAGCGTGGCTTTGGTTGCCGAGACCAATGGTGACCGCGTTGTGGTTGCGCTGGACAAGGTCAACGTCCCTGCCGCCGCATCCGGCATGGCCGCCATGCTGCAAGCTCAGCTGGGTCAGGGCAAAGCTCAGGTGGATTACAAGTCTCTGATCGACGAGTTGCGCAAAGCAGCCAAGATCGAGTACTTCACCAGTGTGGAAGCGACCGTCGAGTAATCGGCACTGCACAACCCATTGAAAACGGCTCCTTGATGGAGCCGTTTTTTTATCTGTGGGAAAAGAGGGGGATACTCAAGCTCTGCTCTCTGCTCTCTGCTCTCTGCTCTCTGCTCTCTGCTCTCTGCTCTCTGCTCTGTGGCGTGTAGTCACACCACTGCTATACGCCATCTCCGTCGACTAAAAACGGGATATAAAAAAACCGGCACCTGAGTGCCGGTTTTGCATTGTGCACTTGCGCAGGAGCGGGGTTATACCACGCCCTGGGTGCGCAGGTAATCCTCGTAGGTGCCGCCGAAGTCGCGGATGCCATCTTCAGTCAGCTCCAGGATGCGGGTCGCCAGAGAGGAGACGAATTCGCGGTCGTGGGAGACGAAGATCAGGGTCCCCTGGTAGAGCTCGAGTGCCATGTTCAAGGATTCGATGGATTCCATGTCCAGGTGGTTGGTCGGCTCATCCATGATCAGGATATTGGGGCGCTGCATCATCAGCTTGCCGAACAGCATGCGACCCTGTTCACCACCGGAGAGCACCTTGACCGGCTTCTTGATGTCGTCCTGAGAGAACAGCAGACGGCCCAGTATGGAGCGTACAGCCTGCTCGTCTTCGTTCTCCTGTTTCCACTGGGCCATCCAGTCGAACACGTTGAGATCAGTGTCGAAGTCTTCGGCGTGATCCTGAGCGTAGTAACCGATCTGGGCGTTCTCGGACCACTTGATGGTGCCGGTATCCGGTGCCAGTGCGCCGACCAGGGTCTTGATCAGAGTGGATTTACCGATACCGTTGGTACCCAGAATGGCGACCTTCTCGCCCACTTCCATCATCATGTTGAGGCCCTTGAACAGGGGGCCGTCGCCATAACCCTTGGATACACCTTCCACTTCCAGGATGTTGCGATAGAGCTTTTTGTCCTGCTCGAAGCGGATGAAGGGGTTCTGGCGGCTGGAGACCTTGACGTCCTCAATCTTGATCTTGTCGATCTGCTTGAGACGGGAGGTCGCCTGACGGGACTTGGAGGCGTTGGCGCTGAAACGGGAGACGAAGGATTGCAGATCGGCGATCTGGGCCTTCTTCTTGGCGTTGTCAGCCAGCAGGCGCTCGCGCGCCTGGGTGGCGGCCAGCATGTAGTCATCGTAGTTGCCCGGATAGACGCGCAGCTCGCCGTAGTCCAGATCCGCCATGTGGGTACAGACAGAGTTAAGGAAGTGACGGTCGTGAGAGATGATGATCATGGTGCTTTCACGTTCGTTGAGCACCTGCTCCAGCCAGCGAATGGTGTTGATATCCAGGTTGTTGGTCGGTTCGTCCAGCAACAGGATATCGGGGTTGGAGAAGAGGGCCTGTGCCAGCAGCACCCGCAGTTTCCAGCCCGGCGCCACTTCGCTCATCGGGCCGTTGTGCTGCTCGAGCGGAATGCCGACACCCAGCAGCAGCTCGCCTGCGCGCGCTTCGGCGGTGTAGCCGTCATACTCGGCAACCAGACCTTCCAGCTCGGCGGCCTTCATATAGTCTTCGTCGGTGGCCTCGGGGTTGGCGTAGATGGCATCGCGCTCGGCGATGGCCGCCCACAGCTCGGTGTGACCCATCATGACCACGTCCAGTACGCGCATCTCTTCGTAGGCGAACTGATCCTGACGCAGCTTACCGATGCGCTCGTTGACGTCCAAGCTCACATTACCGCCAGTGGGCTCCAGATCACCACCGAGGATCTTCATAAAGGTGGACTTGCCACAGCCGTTGGCGCCGATAAGGCCATAGCGGTTGCCGCCGCCAAACTTGACGTTGATGTTCTCAAACAGCGGCTTGGCGCCGAACTGCATGGTGATGTTGTTGCTACTTAACAAGGTATGTGTCCCGATTGGTCTGTCAAATGGCGCGCATTATGGCACAGATCCCCCGAAAGTTTTAGCGAGAAGTGTGATCTTGATCGGGGCAAGCGGGGCGTGCAGCCGATTGATGGCAATAAAAAAAGCCGGCATGAAGCCGGCTTGGAAGTATGAACTTGATCTGTTAGTGGGAGGTGGCGCCAGAGGCCCCCAGCCCGGTCTGGGAGCGAACGAACTGCGGCAGGAATTTGGCATGTTCGTCGGCGGCGTTCTGGGAGCTGTCGGTGATGGAGAAGAACCAGATCCCGACGAAGGCCAACCCCATGGAGAAGAGGGCAGGGTATTCGTAGGGGAAGATGGCCTGGGCATGACCCAGCACTTTCACCCATACGGTCGGACCCAGGATCATCAGGGTCACTGCGCTCGCCAGTCCCAGCCAGCCCCCGTAGACGGCACCACGGGTGGTCAGGCGTGACCAGAACATGGAGAGGAACAGCACCGGGAAGTTGCAGCTGGCGGCGATGGAGAAGGCCAGACCGACCATGAAGGCGATGTTCTGCTTCTCGAACAGGATCCCCAGACCAATGGCAACCACACCCAGCACCAGAGTCGTCATCTTGGAGACGCGCAGTTCATCGGTTTCGTTGGCCTTGCCCTTCTTCAACACACTGGCATAGAGGTCATGGGAGACCGCAGAGGCACCGGCCAGGGTCAATCCGGCAACTACCGCCAGAATGGTGGCAAATGCCACGGCGGAGATGAAGCCGAGGAACAGACTGCCACCGACCGCATTGGCCAGATGGACGGCCGCCATGTTGGTGCCGCCCAGCAGGGCGCCGGTGGCGTCCTTGAAGGCCGGGTTGGTGCTTACCAGCAAGATGGCGCCAAAGCCGATGATGAAGGTGAGGATGTAGAAGTAGCCGATAAAGCCGGTGGCGTAGAACACCGATTTACGCGCCTCTTTGGCATCGCTCACGGTGAAGAAACGCATCAGGATATGGGGCAGACCGGCGGTACCGAACATCAATGCCAGACCGAGCGAGATGGCGGAGATGGGGTCAGCAACCAGGCCACCCGGGCTCATGATGGCGATCCCTTTCTCGTGCACCTTGACCGCTTCGCTAAACAGGGCACCGATATCGAAGTTGACCGATTTCATGACCATGATGGCCATGAAGGACGCACCAGAGAGCAGCATCACAGCCTTGATGATCTGAACCCAGGTGGTGGCCAGCATGCCGCCAAACAGCACGTAGAGCACCATCAGGATGCCGACCAGCACCACGGCCACATGGTATTGCAGGCCAAACAGCAGCTCGATCAGCTTGCCGGCACCGACCATCTGGGCGATCAGGTAGAGGGCGACCACCACCAGCGAACCACAGGCTGAGAGGGTACGCACTTCAGTCTGCTTGAGACGATAGGAGGCGACATCGGCAAAGGTATATTTGCCGAGGTTGCGCAGCCGCTCGGCGATCAGGAACAGAATGATGGGCCAGCCCACCAGAAAACCGATGGAGTAAATCAGACCATCGTAGCCGGAGGTGTAGACCAGCGCGGAGATCCCGAGGAAGGAGGCGGCGGACATATAGTCACCGGCGATGGCCAGACCGTTCTGGAAGCCGGTGATACGGCCACCGGCCGCATAGTAGTCGGAAGCCGAGCGGTTGCGCTTGGAGGCCCAGTAGGTGATGAACAAGGTGGCGGCTACAAAGACCACAAACATCACGATGGCCGACACATTGAGGGGTTGGCGTTGTACCTCGCCGGTCAGCGCATCCGCTGCCAGCAGGGGGGAGGAGGCCAGTGAGGCCAACAGCAGCCACTTGCCTTTCATGCTTTTTGCGCTCATGACTGCACTCCCTTGAGGATCTTCTGATTCAGCTCGTCAAACTCGCCGTTGGCCCGAAACACATAGATGCCGGTCAACACGAAGGAGGAGAGGATCAGTCCCACCCCGACCGGAATGCCACGGGTGACGGTGGTACTGTCGCTGAGCGGGGTGCCCAGCCAACCGGGGGCAAAGGCGATGAGCAGAATAAACGCCAGGTAGAGTCCCAGCATCAGAGCCGAGAGGGCCCAGGCAAAACGCTGGCGCTTGGCGACCAGCTCCTGGAAGTTGGGATCTTGCTGGATCCTCAGATAGCTTTGCTGTTCCATTGCAGTTCTCCATGACATGAGTGTCAGCGGTGGATGGGGTAACCCCGACGAGCAGGCAATCTGCTCATGTAAGCAAAATGTGAATTAAATGTTATTTGTCGACAATTAGACTTTGGGATAAGTGAGCGGCGAGCCGCAGGTCAGGCGCAGGTAGATGAGCGCGGCCGTGGTGGCATCGGCAAGGGCATCGTGGGCGGGCAGGGATGGGAGTTCAAGGTGGCTGCAGATGGCACTCAAATGGAGGTCAATAGCCGCATCGGGATAGCGGCGATAGAGGTGGTCGTGATAAAGCTGGCTCACCTCGATCCCTCGCTGGGGCAGGGTCAATCCCCACAATTTCTGGCAGGCGAGATTGAGAATGCGCAGATCGTAGGCGATGTGATAGCCCACCAGTTCACGGGGGCCGATAAAGTGAAGCAGCAGGCGCAGCGCGGCTTCCAGCTCCATCCCCTGTTGCAGATCCTGATGGCGCAGACCGTGGATCACCACAGATTGGCTGGTCAGGCTGGCCGGTGGCTGTACCTTGATGGCGAGGGCCTCGCCGGTCAGCAGCCGGTTACCCTGAATGCGCACCGCCCCGATGGAGACGATCTCGGCCTGCTCGGGATCGAGACTGGTGGTCTCGAAATCGAGGGCGATCCGTTCATCTTCCGGTGGGGTGGCAAAGAGCGGCGCGAACTCGCCCGTTCGGAACGCACGGCCATACCAGTAGCGTCGAGCGCGGCTCAACATGGCTATTGTCTCAGACGAAAGTGCAAGGTGAGCCACTGCTGGAACTTCTTAACCTGATGCAGCGCCTGACGCAGCAGATCCCGCTCGCTGTGGCTGAGCTCGCTTGTCTGCACCCGACTATTACCCCCCTTGAGCTGGCTGCGCAGCCTAAGCCGGATAAAGAGCCGGAACGCCTCCGCCAGATTGCTGCCATAGTCGGCACTGAGCCGATCGGCGGCCACCAGCGCATCGATACGCCCCAGGGTTGAAGTCTCCAGAATGCCTGCCTCAAGGGCCAGCATGCGGATGCCGTGCACCAGCGGGAACAGGCCGCCCCGCTTCAGATCCAGCCCTTCCGGTGGCTGTTCCAGCCGGCCAAACAGGGTGAGCGGGGCATGGAAGGCCACCGCCGGCCGCACCATCTCCGCCAGCAGATCCCGTCTGTCCGCCAACTGCTCGCGCAGCGCTCTGGCAACCGGCAGATGCAGTTTGCGATCCCCCGCGATGGGGTGAGCATCGGCCAGGGTGGCGAGCCAGAGCAGCTCATCCTCTTTTGCCGTGGTGCAGGCGCAGGCAATGGCGCTTTGCCACTCGATGCCTGTTTTTACCCAGGCCGGATTGTTCACCATCACCTGCCCGGGGCACAGCGGGTAGCCGAGGTGTTCCAGCAGGGCGCTGAATTCGGCCAGATCGGCTGCCTGGGTGGGCCATGTCAGCCCCTCTGACAGGATCAGGGCGTTGTCCTGATCGGTTTTGAGGATCTGCTCGCCACGCCCCTCCGAGCCCAGCATCAACAGGCAGACGTTATCCTGCACCTCGGGGGGGATCACCAGCGCAAAGGCTTTGGCGATCAGCTGCTCGTTGATGGTGGCGATGAGCTTCATCAAAAAGGCGGTGTGGATCCCCTGGGCAAACAACGATCGGGTCAGTTGTTGCTGTTCGCGGGCCACCGCCTCCAGCGCTGGCAGGCTGTCGGCGCGGGCGATACGCAACGTCAGCACATGGGAGTGGGTCGAGAAGAGCCCCAGCACCTGAGTCAGTTGTAGGATCCCCGCCACCTCGTTGCCACGCCATACCACCAGTCGCTTGATGCGATGGCGGGTCATCAGCAGCAAGGCATCAAACAGATAGCTCTCCAGCGGCAGACCAATCAGCGGTGTAGGGGTCAGCACCGAGAGGGGCGCCGTCAGCGGCAATCCCTTGAGGGTCAGGGCGTGGAGCAAGGTCTTGCGGGTTGCCAGCGTGAGGGAGCCGTCGTGGGCCGGGTAGAGCAGGCAATCGGTCCCTTTGCTCACCATGGCTTCGGTCGCTGCGAGCAGTGACAGCTTGCTGTCGACGATAAGCGGTGCCTGCAGGTGGCCCGGTTCGATGCGGGTCAGGATAAATTCCGCCAGATTCTTCTGACCCAGCTGTTCGCGCTGCTCCTGCTGGCGCTGCCGCTCGGCCAGATTGGCGGTGAAGTAGCTGGCAAACTGCGGATCCTGCTCACAGAGCGCCAGAAAAGTGTGGCGAGGAATGAGCTGACAGAGGCTATCTTCCAGCGTGGTGAAGCGGTGGCGGCAGCGGCCATCAAACTGGGCGCGCACATCGAACAGGTCATCGACCCCGTAATCACCAAACTGGTGGTGAGGGGCCGACTCTTCCACCGCCCCCTTGATGATGAGATAGAGGCCGGGAGGCTCGTCCCCCTCCTTGAGCAGAATATCGCCAGCGCGAAAATAGCAGAGCGAGAGGTGACGGGAGAGTCGCTCGCGCGCCTCCTCATCCAGTCGGTCGAACGGTGGTCTGGCAAAATTGAACAGGGTTGACATGACAGCGTCCTCTGCTGGCTTGCGGCACTCATGCAGCTCCCAGTGTGACAAAGGGAGGGGGAGGCGACCAGCCGACTTTAGTCTCAGCTGTACCGCTTGTTCACACTCTGATAACGTGGTGGTATGACCAGTGAGTCAGTTTCAAGGATCAAGGAGAGGACAAGGGAGATGGAAAAATCAAGGGTCAAGTGCGAGATCCACGACGGGATTGCCGAAGTGATGCTGACGCGGGGGGATAAACTCAATGCGCTGGACCGCGCCATGTTCAGTGCCATCGATGAGACATTGACGCAGCTCACCCGGCACAAGGGGCTGCGGGCGGTGATCCTGCATGGCGAGGGGCGGGCCTTCTGCGCCGGGCTGGATGTGAAATCCATGCTGCGCCAGCCGGTGGCGGCGCTCGATATTCTCAAGCGTGAAGCGGATGAAGCGACCAATCTGGCCCAGCGGGTTGCTTATGGTTGGCACCAGCTGCCTGTGCCGGTGATTGCGGTGACCCAGGGAGTCTGTTTTGGGGGGGGGTTGCAGATTGCGCTCGGCGCCGATTTTCGCTTCAGCACCCCTGATTGCCGCTTCTCGGTGATGGAGATCAAGTGGGGCATCATCCCCGATATGAGCGGCAGTGTCACCATGCGCAACTTGATGGGGCTGGATACCGCCATGGAGCTGGCCATGAGCGGGCGTGAGCTGGATGCCGTTGAGGCCAAATCCCTCGGGATGGTGAGCCGGGTCTGCGCCGATCCGCTGGTGGAGGCGCGGGAGTTTGCCCGTACCCTTATCACCAAGTCGCCGGATGCACTGGCGGGGATCAAGCAGCTCTACAGTCAGGCCTGGGCCCGCAGCGATGAGGCGATGCTGAAAGAAGAGACCCGGTTGCAAAAGCAGATCCTGGGACGACCCAATCAGTGGCGGGCCACCCTTAACAGCCTGTTTCGCTGGCGGCTGCCCTTCGGGCCGCGCCGCAATCCGCTCTGACTGCGAGCTGCACGAGCGATCTACGGTATGCCCGACTACTTGGGTGGCTTGCAGTCGGCGCTGCTTAACCAGGATGCCATCAACAGCGCGGGACTCCCGTCTCCCTGCGGGTCGATTTTCGGGAGAATATCGGTTCAACCGTATAAACAAACAGTGTTTGCTGTGGCAAGATAGGCTGTTGATTTGGATAGAAAAGGGGGAGTAATGCGGGTTTATTGCAAAGTGTGTGGCCAGCGGGGCCGCATTACCAAGACCAACCGACTGAGCGATGATGTCTCGGATCTCTACTGCCAGTGCACCGATGCAGAGTGTGGCCACAGTTGGGTAGCCACCTTGTCGTTCGCCCACACCCTAAGCCCCTCGGCCAAGACCACCAACCAGCTGGTGCTGAGCTTGATGGGGTCGCTGACGCCAGAGGGGCGGCAATTGGTACTGAAAGGACTGGGGGCGCAATAGCGCCCCCGCATGTCTATGCGCATTATGTGTTGAAAATAATGCAGGTGAAGGGTTGGGGCGGGTATCTGCTACCAGTGCCAGCATCCGCCGCGGGGGAACCAGATCATATGTGTGATCCTTCACTATCGACGCTCGATTTATCTCCTTTCGAAAACAGCTGCAGTGTGAATGCTGTCTTCTTCAAAAAGACTCAGCGTACGTATATGTGCCTCCGCCGATTCAGGATCTTCGGTAAATAGGACGACAGCTAAGTCTTTCAACGCCCTTGTGCAGCTTACATAGAAAAGACGGCGTGTTCGGTCCATTGTCGTTTCTTCACCCGCATCAATGTGCGTTTGGTCGGTATCGGATGGTTCTTGAAGGCCTAGGTATTTTTCGTAGGAGAACTGGAAGTGTCTACTCTCCGCATCATCCAGGACTACGATCACCCGATCGAACTCCGCCCCCTTGATGCCCTGTTGAGTCCAAAATGGTGAGCGTTCAGAGATGTAAGTATGATATGCCAGAAGCTGACTAGCAGGGCATGCTAGAAAGGCGTCCATAGCCGTCATCTCTTTTTCAGATTCATCATCTTCATAGATGCCGTCATACTCTTCTTCTTCTTCGTGGCTCGGTTCGTTTGGATTCCTTTCTTCTGGGGCCAAATACGATACCAACCGGGAGTCAAAAGTCAGTAATTCAGCTTCATGTACCTGATTTAGAAGTTCGCCGATCGTTATCTGGGAAGTCCCCGTTATGCCAGCTGCAATTGAAGAAACAAGTTCTCCAATTGTTCTAAGACGTTCTGCTATGTCCACTCCGTTGAGGGATTCTCTATTGAGAAGAGGTGAATACACACGGAGCAGTCGCATGACTTCGAGTTGTTGGTTGGCCGTATGAGCAATTGCTATTGGAATAAGGAATTTCACACACAGTGAAATCGGCCATGCAGAGCCGTCTAAAAAATTATCTTTGAATACTGATGGTGCTCTGGAGTTAAGCGCAGCGTATAGGTCTCCGAATCCTAGGCGTCTTGCCGCCATCTGGTGAACAATTACGAGCAGTTTTATCCGCTCTTGGTCATTAGAAGCAGGTAGCCAATAATCATCACCAGTTCGTTCTGCCATCCATTCGCGAACTCTAGTCAGATTCTCATCCCGTGTATCATCCGCAGGTAAAACAAAAAGATGGGCTGAGCCTTCATGGTTCTGAATGATACCCTCAGGGCCGAGTCGTTGACCAGGTACCTGAACGAGGTCATCTCCATCGCGGCGAATTGCGTTGGCGAGATTTAGAACCTTTGTCGAACATCGAAAGTTTTCAGGTTTCGGAATGTCCGCCCATGTAGTTTCCGGCTCAACTAACCCGGTCCCCGTAGCGTAAATTCTTTGCATAGGATCGCCGAAGAAGCCGAGACAAAGTTGAACTCCGAGTTCTCTCTCTACAATCTTCAACGCTTCCACAACCTCCGTAGTCGTGTCTTGGCTTTCGTCCACAAATACAAAAGGGAATTGTTGTGCGAGAAGTTTTCGGAAGAGGGGGCGCTCGATAATAAGATGAGGTACGAGCTTCAGAATGTCATCGTGACCTAAAATCCCCTTTGCGTAGTTACTGCCAGTCCCGTATTGGAAGCTTTTGACTGATGGGACCCGCCCCGACTGCCATTGGAGACGCTCTAGATCTCTGGCATCCTTGTCTTTTGTGCGCTGTCGCACCCTAGAACTGTAGGTTGCCATTTTTTCTTCAAGTGAGTCGATTTTTTCCTCGATGCGCTGAGATACCCAATCACGAATGTCATTCTGGAACGGCTTGGCTAATAGCCACATGAAACTGTGGATAGTTGAGACGTGCACCAAGGGATTATTACCTACATCCCTCCAGATTTCTCCTGCTGCAATATCGGTATAGGTTATACATGCCACTCGCTGCCTTGTTCTCTTTAGTCTGTCTCCGTGTATTTGAATCACTGACGATAGACATTTAATAAGAGAAGTCGTTTTGCCGGAGCCTGCACCGGCCTTCATGATGAAGCTACGCGGTGGGATTGTAGTGGTCTAATCATCCCGGACACCATTTTAGGTGGTACAGTCGCCACCGTGACCTGAGGTTTTCAATGACAAGATTACGTCGCTCATTTACTGCCGAATTCAAACTCGAAGCCGCATCCCTGGTGCTCGACCAGGGATATTCTGTCCCTGAAGCCAGCCGTTCACTGGATGTCGGTGAAACCGTGCTTCGTCGCTGGGTTCAGCAGCTTCAATCCGAACGCTGTGGTACAACCCCCACCGGAAAAGCACTGACTCCTGAGCAGCAGAAAATCCAGGAGCTGGAAGCCCGTATCAATCGACTCGAACGTGAAAAGGACATACTAAAAAAGGCTACTGCTCTCTTGATGGCGGACGAGTTCACACGTACGCGCTGATAGACCGATTAAGGGAGCAAGCCCCTATCACCCTGGTCTGTTGCGCTTTCGATGTGCCCACTTCCTGTTTTTACGATTATCTGGCCCGCAGGCGGACGATTAACCGTGAGCGCATGCAGCAGCGCTGTGAGTTGCGCCGGTTGTTCAAAGAAAGCAGGAGCTCGGCAGGCAGCCGCGCCTTGATGTCGATGATGCGGGAGCTGGGGTATCAGATTGGCCGATTCAAAGTACGTAACCTGATGAAGGAAGCCGAGTTGGCATCCAAACAGCCAGGCGCACACCGCTACAAGGTGGCACGGTCTGAACGACCGGACATTCCCAATCTGCTGGCCCGCGAATTTGATGTCCAGCAACCCAATCAGGTGTGGTGTGGCGATATCACCTACGTCTGGGCAGGTGACGTTGGCATTACCTGGCAGCGGTGCTTGACCTGCATACCCGACGGGTTGTGGGGTGGGCGATGTCAGATAAACCAGATGCCGAGCTGGCCATCAAAGCACTTGAGATGGCGTATCAGCAACGAGGTTGTCCGTCAGGCGTGCTGTTTCACTCTGACCAGGGCAGCCAATATGGTAGCCGGGCATTTCGGCAACGACTGTGGCGCTATCGCATGACCCAGAGCATGAGTCGGCGTGGCAACTGCTGGGATAACGCCCCGATGGAGCGGTTGTTCAGAAGCCTGAAGTCAGAGTGGCTGCCGGCAACGGGATACATGAGCGTACGGGAGGCAAAGCGGGATATCAGTTATTACCTGATGGATTACTACAACTGGCGGCGTCCACATCAACACAATGACGGGATACCGCCAGCAAAAGCCGAAGAACGGCCTAACCAAGTGTCCGGATTTAGTTGACCACTACAGATGCTACTTAAGCAGGCTCGCAAAGCGATGTCTGCTGGGGTGTCCGGTTTATTCGCCCGGCTACTCATTCTCGCCTCCTAATACGACCACTGCGGTATTAATATTCTGATTCGGTGAGATGGGCTCTACTTCAAGTTGGACAGCGTTTTTCAGCCAAACAAGTCCATCATGGATGTATTTGGGAACATTCCACGTGGCATCGTCTTCGGTCAGAACTGCGAGTGCAAATTTCGTTTTATCGAAGCCTTTACGTGAAACATTTTTATGAAGACCTTTGGCAAGAGCAGTAGGACTGTCAGGACCCCCTTTCACGATTAAGCCGAGTAGTTTTCTTGCCTCAGCTTGAGTCCATTCGGGGTTTTCTAGACCAAAATCCTCCTCTAGTGTTCGCCCGCACAAGGTTTCAGTAACGCCGTTGTAAGTGACTGGGCGTTCAGTCTGATAGGCCACACGGACCTTATAACCGTCTGCACGCTCGAGCGTTTTGCTTGCATCGTCGGCATTCCGTAGGTCTTCGATCGTGCGTTTCCCGGGGAGCCATTTAATGAGAGTTTGATTCGAGGTAGCAGCCTCAGGTTCACTTGGCAAACATGCTTTGCCGTACTTCTTCGGCGTAGAAGTAATAGTTTCATCGGTTGATAAAGTTGTCCCTTCTTCTGCAGTTGCATCCAAATCTGCGGGCACTTCAAACTCTTCGACGTCTTCCTCATTGCCAACTTCACCATCTGCTTCAGGAACAACGAGAGCAACGCTATCAATGTCGGTGATAATCAATGTTGTCAGGCCGAGAAACTCGATAAGCGACTGGAAGCGATGCCCGAAGGCACCACCTACCTCCAGAATACAGAGACAGGCAGAACGTAGAGTATTTGCACTCTTCTTGATCATGATGGGCAAGAGCAACCGCTCTACATTGCCTTCCACAAGGATAGCTGCATCGGAGAAGAAAAGATCGCAGTGCGTCAGCTTCAAGTATCGCTCTAGAAAATCACGGTCATGTGGCTGGGCTTGGTAAAAAGCGGATAGATTAAGAACTTCAGTCTGCTGCTCCGTGTCGATTTTTTTGCGCCGGAAATAGCGAATTGGTTTGAATCCTCGCTCGTAAAGAATGTGCGGTGAATGGGTTGTAATAACCATTTGACTGCCGAAGATATTTTCATCATCACCTTCGACTTTTAGTAATTCGAGAACATTCCGAATGAAGACTTGTTGTAGTTGAGCGTGGAGATGTGCCTCCGGCTCTTCTACGAAGATTAGATGCAGTGGAGGGCGGTTCTCCATGGTTGCCCATCTTGCTTGTGCGTCAAGAATCTCAACAACCATATAAATCAAATTTTTGAATCCTAGCCCATTGTAACTGTCTGGAAGTGTGACTGCATTGGCTCCATTTCCGATCTGGTAATGGACTTGAGCGTCTTGGCTCATTATGTGAGCTGGATTTAACGCTGACATGATCTTTAGTTGGGGATTATTGACGCCAGGATAACCAAGTCTAGCGAGTCGATTAAGCAACGGTTCAAAAACTTCACCTAAGTGAACGTTCAGTGCTTGTTCTGAGTCGAATAGTGCCTTGAGCGCCGTATGATCGTCCTGTCGCTGACTCAGGTTACGTTTGTAGAAACGGCTAAGGCGTTTTGACAGGTCTTCCGATCGACCACCTCCTTCAAGATTGGGGTCAGCAAGGTGTCTCTGAGCACTGAGATTGTCGATCTGGATGAGTGATTTCAGAATTGCCCCGCCACCTGGTTCTCCACTTAACTCGTTGGGGATATAATCGTTGATTTCATCGAAGTTTGCGTCAAATTGATTACGATCTAATATAAAATAACGCAATTCGTATTCACTTTTGAGCTCTTGCTGAAGATATTCGGTCATAGAACGGGGCCAAGGGGTATATTGTGAACCTTGCGGCAGTTCAGCTACCTGCTCTGCACCTCGTGCTTTGGCATTTTGATAGTTTTTAATTAGCTCCAATGGGTCTCGAGCAGTCAGGGAAACTCGTATTCCAACTTGAGTTCCCTCCCAAGCTGTACTCGGAAGCAAAGGAATCACTAGATAGAGATCTGATGCTGCGACCTCGAACCAGAGGTCAAGGTCTATGCTTGGAAGCGAGAAATCTGGAGGGAGCGGGTTTGCTAAATTAATATTCCCAGCCGTCTCAAAGTCGTCCCAGCATGAAGAATTAAAGTCGTAAAGGTTAAAACGGTCCTTTCCACCAGTAATGAACGAATGGATGGCCTGAGTTGCTGATGTTTTTCCGCTATTATTCGAACCGACGAATATAGATATATCTTTGGCTAACTCAATATGAGCGCGTTTTAGACGGCGAAAATTACTCAGCCTATACGAATGAAGATGCAAGAAAACCCCCGTGTCATTGATAGCAAGTGATAGATGAAATCGATTCGATGAAGAACCAAGTCCAGTATGTGAAAGTTGAATCTCATCGTATCCACATGCACTTTGTATCTATTTGACGCCCAGAGATCAATAAGTATGCGAGGCGATTGAATCGACTCAACCAGTTTAGACACTTAGTTGGTGAGAAAGAAAAACACATTGGTGACTAGACTGGCGCCTTGGTTATAGTTGCTTACGTTATTATTCCCATTCCTGTTTGCTGTAGTCGTCTTGTTCTTGCACCCACTCCGGCGTATCCAGCCCTTCCAGTACCCGCCACATCTCTGACTGATAGGGCTCAGGCAGCATCTCGATCCAGCGGTGTGTCTCGGCGTGGCCTTGTGCTTGGTAGACCTCGCCGCACAACTCAACCAGCATCGGCCAGTCCGGGTCGCCTTCTGGTAGTGCGTATTCATCCGGCTGGTCCTGTTTGGGAGGCTGTAGTCCCTCCAGCTGCCAATCCGGCTCGCTTGGTAGCGATCTGCAAGATTGCAGCTGGCCGTTCTCTAGCCAGAGGGTGAAACCGTCCGTGCTGACACTGGCACCACCCCGCAATCGGTCGATAGAGAAGGGTGATAACCCCCATTGTTCCCTCATGATCTGGTCTGTGAAGGCATCAGGATCTGGTCGCGTACAGTTATTGTCAGAGCTCCAAGGTGCCGGGCTGTCGCCCGTCTTAACCCCAACCCCCCTCGCTGCAGCCTCGGCGGCTTTCCTGGCTTCATGGGTGCCGGCGGGCACAATTTCCCACCCTTGCAGGCGGGTCTTGATGCCAAGGCGAGCGGAGGTAATGCCCATCAGGCGTTTGATGTCTTCACCATAGCTGTTGGCCTGCTCCTCGATGAGGTGGGCCAGTCTGATGGGATGTTCGGCACGGGTCGCCAGTGCGCCGCCCATGGCGTGCAGGTAGCAGCGAAAGATGCCGTTATCAGCGGCAAATCGGGCTGCCTCAAAGCGTGGGTCTTGCAGCACTGGCTTGGGTGGGCCAACCAGTTCGGCATTCTTCTTGGCGTTGCTGATGCGGCGCAGCTCGCGCCATACCCCGACCGGGGCGCCGCCGATCTGCTGGAAGGTGCGAATGCCCCACCAACTGGCCCAAGCCACGGCATGAAGGGCGCCCTCATCGGCGGCAGTGCCGGCCTCTTCGTCATCGTCCAGGTAGGCGCCGTCGATGTTCTTGGCAATGTATTTGGCGATATAGCCTGCGGCATCCCCCTTGGCCGGATCTATCTCTTTCCAGTCGAAGCGGGGAGTAAAGTCGGTAAAGGGTGGGGCGCCCTTCATATCCCGTACCAGCTCGTCATGGTCATCGGTCAGGGCATAGCGTTGCAGGATGCCGATCACCCGGTTGCGATCTTCCGGGCGCATAAATAGCAGCAGGTGCCAGTGCGGGGTGCCGTCGTGGTGAGCCTCGCACACGCGAAATCCATAGACGGGGGCGTTCCACCGTTTGAGGGCGGCCACTTGATATTTCATCAGACGATGACCTATGCCCACTTTGCACCGGATTATCTCAATGACGCTGTCCGCTTTAACCCGTTGGAAAACCATCTTCAACCAGCGTTATTTCCCACGGGAATGGGCAGAAAAAAGTGTCCACATTTTGCCAATTTTGGTGTCTTTTCACGTCCAAAAGTGTCCCCTTGTGTGGTACTTAATTCCTTGGCTTGAATGTAACTTGTTGAAATTAAATAAATAAAAAATGGCAGCCGAGGCTGCCATTTTTTATTGATCTCTTATGTCGTTCTGGTTCAAGAGGTCTTGCGATCCTGATCCGGCTCGAACTGATGGCCCGATTTCTCCCGCTCCAGGTTCTCTTCGGAGCGTTTGCCCACCCAGTAATCGGCGTTCTTGATGCCGAGCTTTTCCGGGTGGAATACGGGGTCAATCCCTTGTGCCTGCTGCGCTTCATAATCCTTCAGACAGGTGAAGGCGGTCTTTTGCAGCAGCAGGATGGCGATGATGTTGAGCCATGCCATCAGGCCAACCCCGATATCACCCATGCCCCACGCCAGATCCGCCGTCTTGACGGTGCCGTAGACAGTGGCAGCCATCAGCGCAATCTTCAGCAAGAAGGTGAGCCAGGGGCGATTAATCTTGCGGTTGATGTAGGCGATGTTGGTTTCGGCGATGTAGTAGTAGGCAACGATGGTGGTGAACGCGAAGAAGAACAGCGCGATAGCCACGAAAATGCTGCCAAAGCCCGGCATCATGCTCTCCATGGCGGTCTGCACATAGCCCGGGCCTGCTGCGATACCGGCAATCCCCGTGTAGATGGCGGCGCCGTCCGGCCCTTGTACGTTATAGAGGCCGGTGATCAGCAGCATAAAGCCGGTGGCGGAGCAGACGAACAGGGTGTCGATATAGACGGAGAACGCCTGAACCAAACCCTGCTTGGCCGGGTGACTCACTGCCGCAGCAGAAGAGGCGTGCGGCCCGGTACCCTGACCGGCTTCGTTGGAGTAGACCCCGCGTTTTACCCCCCACATGATGGCTAGACCCAGAATGGCACCGAAACCGGCATCCAGACCGAAGGCGCTCTTCCAGATCAGCAGGATCACGCCCGGCAGCTGGCCGATATTGAGGGCGATGATGACGCAAGCCACGATGATGTAGCCCAGCGCCATAAAGGGCACCACGGTACTGGCGAAGCTGGCGATACGCTTGACGCCGCCGAAGATAATAAAGCCGAGCAGCAGCGCCAGACCGGCGGCGGTGACGTTCGGATCAATATTAAAGGCGGTCTGCAGGCTGGAGCCGATGGAGTTGGCCTGCACGCCCGGCAGCAGCACGCCGCAGGCGAAGACGGTAGCGATGGCGAAGGTCCAGGCGTACCACTTCATGCCAAGCCCTTTCTCGATGTAGAAGGCCGGGCCGCCGCGGTATTCACCGTTGATCTTCTCTTTGTAAACCTGACCCAGGGTGGACTCCACGAAGGCGGAGCTGGCGCCGAGGAAGGCGACCATCCACATCCAGAACAGGGCGCCCGGGCCACCGAAGGTGATGGCGGTGGCCACACCGGCGATGTTACCGGTACCCACGCGACCGGCCAGGGTCATGGCCAGCGCCTGGAAGGAGGAGACACCGGCATCGGTGCTCTTGCCATCAAACATCAGGCGCACCATCTCTTTGATATGACGCAGTTGTAAAAAACGGGTGCGCAGGGAGAAGTAAAGACCGACCCCCAGACACAGGTAGATGAGCGCAGGGCTCCAGATTACACCATTGATGGCATTGACGATTTCATTCATGTACAACAACTCCTTTGTTGTGTTTGTGGCGCTGTCTTGGCGAGATCTTGGCCTCGCTCTCTGTCACTGTCTTCGGCCCTGTTTGTTAACAATCCAGTTAACAAATGAGCACGAGGTTGAGGGGTTAAGCAGAGCGCAAACACGCGCCATGCATGGCTTGTAACATATCGAGTTGTATCGGTGCTTCCCAGCGAAAAATGTTGCCTTGTTGCAAATTTGTGAATTGACAAGGGTGGGGGGATAATGGCAGGCAGCGTTTTCTATGAGTAAAGATGAGATCCTCCTTGTTGATCTGCGCCAGACAATGTGACGGGCGTAACACAATGGAAAGCAAACATGAGGCCAACAATGAAAAATGACCCTGAGACCTTGACGATCCGTCCCCCTGAGGCCGACGACGGGAGTGCCATCGCCCACCTGTTCAGCCAATTGGGGTATCCTGCCGAAGGCGCTGACGTGACGGCACGCCTGTTGGCGCCGGATCCCGCGAGCGTTGTGCTGCTCGCATCCCTGGCCGACAAGGTGGTCGGCGTGCTGGTGTGGCACAAGCTGGCACCGTTGCATGTTGCACCAGCTTGGGGCCTGATCTCGGCGCTGGTTGTCGATGAAGGGGCAAGAGGGGCGGGAGTGGGCGCAGCCTTGCTCAAGGGAGCTGAAGCAATGGCGCGGGCCGCAGGTTGCGCCCAGCTGGAGCTATCCAGCAGTCTCAAGCGCGAGGAGGCCCACCGTTTTTATCTGGCGCAGGATTATCTGGAGCGGCCGAAACGGTTCGTCAAACTGCTGTGACCTGTTGTTTGCATCAAAAGAAGGAGTAGGCGTGCTGGGATGGTTCAAATGGCTGGGTGGTCGCCCGCAAACACCCATGAGTGAGGATGAGTTGGCGCTGTGGCGTCAGGCGCTGGTGGCTGTGCCCATCTTGCAAGGGCTCAGCGACACCGAGCAGACAACGCTTATCGGCTTGGGGCAACAGCTGCTCAAGCGCAAGACCCTGACCCTGATCGGGGTCGAGCTCAGCCGCCGTCAACAGGCGGTGCTGGCGCTGCAGGCGGCGTTGCCCATCTTGCACCTCGGCCTTGACTGGTATCGCGGCTTTCACGAAATCATCATCATCCCCGAGCCCGTGACACGGCGTCAGGAGGTGCAGGATGAGTTCGGGCTGGTGAGCGAGTTTGAAGAGGAGAACGCCGGCGAATCCTGGCCGCAAGGGCCGCTGGTGCTGGTCTGGAGCGAACTGCAGCAAGATGGCGACTGGGACGGCTTTAATCTGGTGATCCACGAGCTGGCTCACAAGCTCGATATGCTGGGCGGTGAGGCGGACGGTGCGCCGCCGTTGCCGGGGGCGATGAGCAGCCAGCTGTGGCAGCAGGCCTTTCAGGCCGCCTTCGATGCGCTCTGCCAACAACTCGACCGGGACGAAGTGACCGATATTGATCCCTATGCCGCCGAACATCCCGCGGAATTTTTCGCCGTCAGCTGCGAATGTTTCTTTACCGATCCGCTGCGGCTGCAGCAGGTCTATCCCGCGGTATACCGGCAACTGAGCCAGTTCTTTAGCCTAGATCCCGCACTGCGTTTCCCCGCGACCCGCTTGCTGGCGGGGGAGGGAGGTTACGGAGTTCTGTGACATCAATGCACAACAAAAGTGGTAAAACAGTGGAAATGCTTAATTGTGGTCAGTATGGAGATGGTAGGGAGTGGTCATACGGCTTCAAACCGGTAATCCTACCGTGTTATCCGGAGTCACCGTATGACCACCAACGAGAAAGTAGCACGTCGCAAACTCAGCCTGCTAGAGCTCGCCAAAGAGCTCAATAACGTCAGCAAAGCCTGCAAGCTCATCGGCTACAGCCGTCAGCAGTTCTACGAAATTCGCCGTAATTACCAGACCTATGGCGCCGAGGGCTTGCTTGACAAATTGCCTGGCTGTAAAGGGGCTCATCCCAACCGGGTTGCGCCCGAGATTGAACAGCCATCCTCGATTACTCCCTCACCAGACCAACTCAAGGCCCGCTGCGGGTCGCGCAAGAACTGGCTCTGCAAGGCATCAATGTCAGTGCGGTCAGTGCGGGCGGTGTGCGTGGCGTGTGGCAACGGCACGACTTTCTCTCTAAACACGACCGCTTGCTGCGCCTTGAGAAAACTCACCGTGAGCAGACCATTGAGCTCAATGACGAGCAAATTCGCCTGTTAGAACGATTCAGTCCAGAGTTCCGAGAACGCCAGATTGAGGTTCACTACACCGGAGAACTGGTGGCGGTCGACACCTTCTTCGTCGGCGCGCTCAAGGGGTTGGCAAGGTGTATCTACAAACCGTGCTGGACTGCTACAGTCGCCACGCCTGGGGACGGCTCTACACCAGCAAGCTGCCGGTGACCTCGGTTCATGTGCTCAATGAAACGGTGCTGCCGTTTTTCGAGGCCCACGAGGCGCGGGTCTATACCATCCTGTCGGACAACGGGCGCGAGTTCTGTGGGCGCCCAGACCACCATCCCTACGAGCTGTTCCTGCAACTGGAGGGGATTGAGCACCGGACAACCAAGGTGCGCAGGCCGCAGAGCAACGGCTTTATCGAGCGGCTGCATCGCACACTGCTGGATGAACACTTCCGTATCAAGGGGAGGACGACCTGGTATGAGTCGGTAGAGCAGATGCGACAGACCTGGATAACTACCTGGAACACTACAACACCCAGCGGCCACATCAGGGCAGGATGATGGAGGGTCAAACCCCCTACAGCATGTTCAAAAAGGGTCTGAAATTGATACCGAAGGAAGTGCGCACTAAAGTAGCGTAAACAAGACACCGGTTTGAGGCCGGTGTTAGGTGATAACTAGAACTGTACAGGTATTTTTTTACACCAGCTTACGAGTGTATATTACCATTGAAGTTATTTTGTCAAAAACATGAAGCCATAGATACCTATAATTCCAGCGGCAATACTTGCAACATATGAAAATATTATAATTATCGTAGTGTTTTTACTTTTCTTATCTATAGAGTCTTTTAACTTAATTGCTTTGCTGGAAAGTAATACATGTGATTGTCGTGCGCTACTAGTGAAAGCTAAAAACAAGGCAGTGATTATCGGTGCGAAAAATAGGCAGGCCAGCCACCAAAGAGTCTTTGATCTTTTTGACGCTTCAATCTGAGAGACAGCATCAAATATAGTGTCTAGTTTTTTATTTATGATCGAAATATCAATATTTTCAATTTTTATAAGAGATTGGTATTCTTGTTGTAGGGTATGTAGTGCATCATTTCCAGAATTTATTTCGTTATAGATAGGATAAAATGTCATTAGTCCGAATATAGCCAATGCCATAATTAGTCGGGATAATTCAACTATCGTATCTCTCAAACGGCGAGATTCTGTGACCTCTTTAATACAGGTGGAAATAATGTTTTCTATATCATCATCCCATGTCCGTTCTGTATGGTCAATCTGAATATTAATAAGGGAATCTTTAGTGCTAAATAGGAAAAGATCCGTGTACCTCTCGACGAGTAGAGATTTCTCTGATGGTTTTTTATTGTAAATTAAGGCAGTAAACGAAATCTGTTGTTTTTCTGGGTGAGGCCGGTTAGGAAATTGAACAAGATATTCCCAGACAATCTTCACACCGTTTGAAATTTCTGGTTTTGTTTCATTATAAGCGCGAAATGAGTTAACTGTTGTGATAGTTCTTTTTACCCCATTGTCGAAGTAAACAACAGCAGTAAAATTTATTAAATGTGAGTTTGCTTGTTGTGAAATACGTTGATCTATCATCTCATGTAAATTTATAAGCCATGAGTGATCTATTTCAAATGTAACATCGTAAGTTCTTTCAAGAGATTGTTTTTGACCTAGCAGATCACTTATAAAGCCACCTAAGTCTCTTTTGCTGACAGGTATTGATAATACAGTGATTGATTCATCGTCATAAGTATTGGAAGTAATGCTAGTATTCACGGCTATATATCCCTTGTTATTTTTAGAATGCTCTGTATGTTGTATATTTTTAATTTGTTAAATATTACGTAGTCATTATTAGTTATCCCCGATTTTAGTGGGTGAGGATTAGCATAAATAAAGATCGATGACCGAAGTGATGATTTTCAAATGAGGCGTGTTAACTGAGCTCTTTGGCGTATGAAACTCCTGAAAACAAAAAAATCAAAAAACAAAATAAATTATTGATATAAGTCATTTTTGTTGATGAGTAGTACAGTTTTTATCTCGTATATTGGGCTAAAAAGGGTAGGTTGGTGCCGAACGAAGTGAAGCCCAACGTTTACCGTGAAATATGCCTATCAATCATGCTCGCCTGTTGGGCTTCGCTTCGCTACGCTCTGCTCCAACCTACACATCACGCTATCTCAACCCTGCCGCCACAGGGGCCCATCAGCGGATCACGCGTGGCGATAATGCTCCCTCAAATTTCACCTGTAAAAATGCCGACCCTCGGGTCGGCATTTTCAAGAAATTGGCTGTAGGGCGAACAGTATGGGAAATGGTTGCCCTCTATGACCGGGCTATTTATCCGCCTTGCCCGCCGCATCGGCAAGTTTGGCCAGCTGTTTGTCATACCAGGCCACCGGGCGGTTCTCATCTTCCGCTCGCTCTTTGCGCCGGATGGCATTGCGCACCGTCATGGCCCCCAGCCAGCGGAATGGCTCGGGCGGAAAATAGCCGCGCGGGCCGCTGACTAGGGCGCATTCGCGCCACGGTTTGTCCTCCTCCCGCACTTCATCGCGCACCAAAGCCGCTAGGATCTGGCCGCCGATCCAGCTCTGGGCCACTCCGTTGCCAGAGTAGCCGAGGCCATAGACGATATTGGGCTGCCCTCGCCAGTGGCCGAAGAAGGGGAGACCGTCCACCGAGCGGTCGGAGGCGCCGCACCAGCTGGCGGCGATGGGCACCTCTTTGAGCGCCGGAAAGAAGCGGCGCAGGGTGCGGGTGAGGGGGGCAAGATAGCGGCTAGGGGCATCGAACTCGGCCAGATGGCGGTTGGCAAAGGCGAAGGTGTTGCCCCCCTTGCCCAGCATCAGCCGCCCTTGCGCGGTGGTGCGATAGTAATGGACAAAGGTGCGGCCATCCACCACGCTGCGACCGTGCTCAAGCTGCTGGGCGGCCAGTGCATCCGGCGCGGGGGCGGTTATCACCATATCGGAGGAGACCAGCACGATACTGCGGCGAAACTCGCGAAAGTGCTGCACCATGGCGCTGTTGAGGGCCAGCACCACCTTGCGGGCACGCACCTCACCTTGCGGTGTTTGCACCCGTGCCGGCTGGCCCGCCTCAAGGCGCTGCATGGGAGAGTGTTCATAGACCTCGACCCCCAATTCCCGCGCTACCCGCAGCAGGCCGCGCACCAAGAGCGCCGGTTGCACCGAGCCCGCGTGGGGGCTGTAGAGCCCCTCCAGATGAACGTGGGAACCGCACTGGCTCGCCAGTTCACCCTCTTCAATAACCTGCCACTGGTTAAGGTCTGCGCGTTTGAGTTCCTGCAATACCGGCTCCATCAGGCCGCGCTGGGCCTCGCTGGTGGCGGTGTAGCAAGTGCCCTCGACCCTCAGCTCCGCTTCTATGCTGTGCTGTTCGCAGAAGTGGGCGATCTCGTGTACCGCCTGCTCGGATCTTTGTACCAGCCAGGCGGCCTGCTCTTCGCCAAAGAGGCGCTTTAACGTCAAATACTTGGCCGACCAGGTGAGCAAACAGCCGCCGTTGCGCCCGGAGGCGCCGCTGCCGCAGCGATCTTTCTCCAGCACTATGACGTGCAGGTGGGGCTCGGCCTGTTTAAGGGCGATGGCGCTCCACAGCCCGGTAAAGCCGCCACCGACGATGCAGACATCGACCTCGTGGTGGCCGTGAAGTGGCTTGGGGGGCGCGGGTTGTTCGGCGGCGAGCGCCTCGGCCAGCCAGAAGGGGAGAGTGGACATGATGACTCCTCGATAAGGTTATTGGTGGCGCCAGCGCTGGGTGCGATCCAGCAGGGCGCGACTTAAAAAGAGCTGGAGCAGCTTGACGGTGGCGGCGGCCAGCAGGATCAGGGTGGCCATGGCGGCGGCCGCGGCGGTATCGCCGGAATCCTCCATATTGAGCACGGCGATGGAGGCGAGCACGCTGTCGCTCGAATAGAGGAAGATCACTGCCGAGGTGGTGGTCATGGCGTTGACGAACAGATAGATGAAGATCTCCAGCAGCGCGGGCAGGGAGGCGGGCAGGGTGACTCGCCAGAACGCCTTCCAGAGCGGAATGCGCAATGAGATGGCCACCAGCTCCAGCTCCTTGGGCAACTGCTTGAGGCTGGTCAGCGCCGTCATATGGCCCACGGTGTAGTAGTGAATGACGCAGGAGAGCACCATCAGCGGCAGAGTGCCGTATAGGCCGCCAAAGAGCGGATTGCCGTTGAAAAAGAAAATGTAACCGAGCCCCAGCACCATGCCGGGCACCGCCAGCGACAGCATGGCGAGCAGATGCAGCAACTGGCGAAGCCATGCGAAGTGGCGCCCCTTCTCCTGCGCCCAGGCCAGCACCATCACCAGCACGGTGCCGATAAGCGCGGTATAGAGGCCCAGCTGCAAGGTGTTGGTAAAGGGCTGCCAGCCGTAGACGCTGTTGCTGTCAAAGGCGTAGTGATCCAGCGTCAGCCCGAGGTTGTAGGGCCAGAACTGCACCAGGGAGCCGTAAACGGCCATCCCCACCAGCGCCAGAAACAGCAGGGCCCAGAGCGTGCACCAACCGAGCGCCAGCAGATCCCGCAGCCGATGGGGTTTGGGTTGATAGGGCACCGCCTTGGTGCTGCTCTGCTCCTGCATCTTGCTGCGCACTCTGTGCTCCAGCGCAAAGCTCAACAGTGCCGGCAGCAGCAGGGTGACGCTGGCAACGGCGCCCAGCGAGAAGTTCTGCATCCCGATCACCTGCCGGTAGATATCGGTGGCCAGCACGCTGTACTGGCCGCCAATCACCTTGGCCACCCCGAAGTCGCAGATGGTGAGGGTGAAGACCGCGATGGCGGCGCTGAGCAGGCCATAACGGGCGGTAGGCAGGGTGACGGTGACAAAGGTGCGCCAGCCGCTGCTGCCCAGCACCCGGGAGGCTTCATAGAGTCGGGCGTCGCTCTGACCGAGCGCCGTGATAAGGATCATCAGGGCGTGGGGGAAGCACCAGAAGCCCAGACCAATGACGATGCCGATGGGGCCGTAGATGCTCTCGCCGCCGAGCAGCCCCTTGGCGATCCCCTGATTGCCAAACCAGTAGACCAGACTGATGGCGGGCAGCAGGGAGGGCATCAAGAGCGGAATAAGGCCAATGAGGCGAAACAGGGGCTTGCCCGGCATACAGGTGCGGGTGAGGGCATAGGCGTAGCCAAAGGCGATGGTCACCACCAGCGCGGTGATCAGCACCCCGAGCCAGAGGGTGTTGCCTATGGTGCGCCCCAGATGGGGGAGTCGAAGTAGGCGCTGAAGTTGGCAAGGCCTATCCAGAGGCCATTTTCATCCTGCAGGCTCTTTTGCAGCATGGTGAGCAGCGGCAGCAAAAGGCCCCCCACCAGCAGGGCGATGCCGAGCGCAAGCAGGAACAGTTGCAGCAGCTGATCCCGGCTCCAGCCGCGACAAAGCCGCTGCCAGCGAGAGTCTTGCCGGGCTGTCGCTGGCGGCAGCAGGGAAGAGGTCGCAAAGGGGGCAGTCATGGGCGCTCTCCTTCAAACAGCTGCATCGCCCCGGCAGGCCAGTGCAGCGAGCAGCGCATGCCGCTGCGCCAACCACCCTGTTCGTGGCGGGGTAGCTCGTGGGTCGGGCGCTCCACCAGAATTTGCTGCGGGCCCAGATAGGTGTCGGCGGTGCAGATAAGACGCTGGGCAGCGCCGAGAAACTCCACCTGATCGATGGTTGCTTCAACGCCATGTTGCCCAAGATACGGCTCGCTCGGCGCACTCAGGGTGATTGCCTCGGGGCGGATCGCCACCTGCAATTTGCTGCCAGCTGCGGCCTGATTGGCGAGTTGCAGCGGTTGTTCGTTGAGGCGCACCTGATTGGGGCTCAGCACCAGGGTCTCGAGGAAGTTCATGGTACCGACAAAGCTTGCTACGAAACGGCTGGCAGGCTGGTGGTAGATCTCCTGCGGAGTGCCCACCTGTACGATGCGGCCGCCCTCCATCACCACGATGCGGTCGGCCATGGTCAGCGCCTCTTCCTGATCGTGGGTCACCATGATGGTGGTGATGCCAAGGCGCTGCTGTAGGGCGCGGATCTCGCTGCGAAGATGGGTGCGCACCAGTGCATCCAGCGCGCTGAGCGGTTCGTCCAGCAACAGCAGGCCGGGGGAGAGGGCCAAGGCCCGGGCCAGCGCCACCCGCTGCTGCTGGCCGCCTGAGATCTGGCTCGGGTATTTGTGGGACTGGGCAGTGAGATCCACCAGCCCCAGCCAGTGATCGACCCGCTCCTTGATGAGATCCCGCGCCAGCCCCTGATTCTCAAGGCCGAAGGCGATGTTCTGGGCCACCGTCAAGTTGGGGAAGAGGGCATAGGACTGAAACACGATGCCAAAGTCGCGCTCCTGGGGCGGCAGGCGGGAGATATTGCGCCCTCCTTGCCAGATCTCGCCGTTGTCCGGTAGATCCAGCCCGGCGATGGCTCTGAGCAGGGTGGTTTTGCCGCAGCCGGAGGGGCCGAGAAAGCAGATAAACTCCCCCGACTCAATGGTCAGAGAGATCCCCTTGAGGGCCTGAAAAGCACCGAACTGCTTGTTGATATGTTGAATGTCCAGATAGGGCTGGGTCATGGTTCGACTCGCTACTGATTTGGTATATACCAGTTTGCGGGTGAAGTGTGACGGTCAGGTGATCGGGGGATGACAGCTTGATGACAGTCAAATGACATCGGGTCGCCAGCAAGTGGTTGGGCCCTGTGTGGATGGGCGAAGCGTCGCTAATTGAAGACAATACACACTCGGGAAGTTAAAACCAAAAAGCGAAGGCCAACACCTGTTGGCCTTCGACTGGCAGTTTATTGGCTGCGGTGTGTCTGGCGTGAACAAACCGCCGCTCTTCACGCTTACTGCTTGGCTTCGGTCTTGCCGTCGAAGCTGGCACTCCACTGGGCCAGGATGGCGTTACGCTCGCGGGCTGCCCAGCTAAAGTCGTTGTCGATCATCTGGCCTTTGATATCCGCCGGATAGCCCGCTCTCGGTTGGGCCACATCGGGTATGGCGACCACGGCGAACGATTTGTTGTAGAGGGCGTTGGCCTGTTCGGTGGCGGCAAAGTCGAGCAGCTGTTTGGCGGCATCCAGCTTGGGGGTGCCTTTGATGATGGCGGCAGCTTCCATATCCCAACCTGACCCCTCTTTCGGGAACACCACCTCGATGGGGGCACCCTTGGCCTTGAGGCTGGTGGCCGGGAAGTCGAAGGAGATCCCGATCACCGTCTCGCCGCTGGCGGCCAGCTTGCAGGGGGCGGAGCCCGAGTGGGTGTAACGGTCGATGTTCTGGTGCAGGCCGTTCATGAATTGCCAGCCCTGCTGCTCGCCCATGGTCTGCAGCCAGCCAGCAACGCTCAGGTAACCGGTGCCGGAGGAGCTGGGGTTGGGCATGATCACCTTGCCCTTGTAGATGGGCTTGGTGAGGTCGGCCCAGCTGGTGGGGGCCGGGATCCCCTGTTTCTCCGCCTCTACCTTGTTGAAGCAGATGGCGCTGAAGAAGGCGTCCAGACCGATCCAGTGCGGCTCGGCCTTGCTGTCGCGAAAGCGGCTGTCGAGCTTCTCCAGACCTTTCGGTGCATAGGCATTGAGCATCTGCTGCTGATCGAGCTGCATCAGGCTGGTGGCGGCCAGTCCCCACACCACATCCGCCTTGGGCTGGGCTTTTTCTGCCAGCAAGCGGGCGGTGACCACGCCGGTGGAGTCACGCACCCATTTGATGTTGATATCCGGATGCTGGCGTTCGAACGCGGTTTTCAGCTCGTTGAGCTGCTCCGGTTCGAAGGCGGTGTAGACGGTGAGATCGGTCGCGGCCAGTGCCGGGGCGGTCATGGCAGCCAGCACGGCGGCGGCCAGCAGATGGGTTCCCTGTTTCATCCTCTTCTCCAGTTAAATTGGTTTGGTATAAACCAGATTGGTCGAGAGAGAGGCTAGGGGATCTTTATGACGTGACCGTGACAGCCCCGTGACGTTTTGTCGTTCCTGATTTGTCCGTGACTAATCCTGGGTATCCACTTCGATCTCCAGGCTGTCGTGGCGCCAGTACTCCAGATCGAAGTCGAGCACCCGGCCGTGCTGATCGAAGTTGAGCCGCTCGAGGCGCAGGGCGGGTAGGCCGGCGGTGGCTCCCAGCGCCTTGGCCACTTCGTCCGGCAGGGCGGTGGGGAAAAAGCGCACCTGCATGCGGGCGTAGTGGAGATCGTAATGGGCCTGGTAGATCTCGGTCAGACTGCCGTTGAGATCCAGTGCCAGCAGGCCGGGCACCCGCTCAGGCAGGCAGTGGTTCTCGCAGTAGCAGATGGCACGCCCGTTGGCGTAGCGCAGTCGCTTGAGCAAAAAGAGGCTGTCAAACGGCTTGAGCTGCAACTGCGTCATCAACGCGGGCGGCACCGCCTGGCGGCTTTTCTCCAGCAGTTCGGTGCGCGGCTCGCCCCCTTGTTCCCGCACTATCTGGTGAAAGTTGGAGGTGCGTCTGGGGTTCAAGCGAAAGCGCGGCGGGGTGACGAACCAGCCGCGGCGATCCTCCCGATAGATAAGGCCGTTCGCCTCAAGCTGCACCAGTGCCTCGCGGATGGTAACCCGGGTGGTGCCATAGAGTTCCCCCAGCAGCCGCTCGGAGGGAAGCTTGTCGTTGGGGGCCAGACCCCCCGCCAGGATCTGGTTGGCGAGGGCATCCTTGATCTGCAGATATTGCGGTTTGCTCATAAAAATCCCTGGTTTTGCAATAAGTTGTGCAATGAGTTGGGCATTGGGCATTGGGCATTGGGCATTGGGCAATGGGCTGGGCACAGGGCAGGTCATCTGCCCGGCCGTTAAACGGCGACATAAAAATGCGTTGGTAGATACCAGAATCGCCCCTGCTGTTCAGGCTTCCTAGATTATCGCGATCCCTGCGCTGAAAATGAATTTTTTGTTGCACGTAGCCCCACCCCTTTGACCTTGGCGGGGCAGTTACCCACAATGCGCTTATTCTGGTATATACCAAAAGGAGCGAAGTCATGACCCATATTCCTGCGGCCCCCGCCGCCGTCGATTACCTGCTGCTGACCCCGGGCCCCCTCTCGACCACCGCGACGGTGCGCGCCGCCATGTTGCAAGACAGCTGCACCTGGGATGCGGACTACAACCAGGGTGTGGTGGAGCCCATTCGCCGCGAGCTGGTGCGGCTTGCAACTGGCCCTGAATATGAAAGTGACTACAGCGCCGTGCTGCTGCAAGGGAGTGGCAGCTATGTGGTGGAGAGCGTGCTGGGCTCGGCGATAGGCGTCGATGAGTGTCTGCTGATCATCAACAACGGCGCCTACGGTGCCCGCATGGGGGAGATGGCCCGCTGTCTTGGCTTGCGTCACCACGAGCTGGACTGCGGCGAGACAACCCGCCCCGAACCCGCCGCCATCGAGGCGATGTTGGCACGCCACCCCGAGATCACCCATCTGGCCATGGTGCACTGCGAGACCACTACCGGCATGCTCAACCCCTTGAGGAGGTGGCTGCGCTCTGCCAGCGCCGCGGCATTCGCCTGATCGTCGATGCCATGAGCAGCTTTGGCGGCATCCCCATCGACATGGGCCGCCTTGGCATCGAGTTTCTCATCAGCTCTGCCAACAAGTGTATTCAGGGGGTGCCGGGCTTTGGTTTCGTCATTGCCCGCCGCGTCGCGCTGGGCCTGCGCCGGTCGCGCCCGCTCGGTCTCCCTCGACCTGCATGCCCAGTGGCAGACCATGGAGCAGCAAGGGGGTAAGTGGCGTTTTACCTCGCCCACCCACACCGTGCTGGCCTTTGCTCAGGCACTGCGTGAGTTAGATGAAGAGGGGGGCATTGCCGCCCGCCATCAGCGCTACCGCGAGAACCAGCGCACGCTGGTGGCGGGGATGGCTGCCCTCGGCTTTGCGCCACTGCTGCCCGAGCAGTGGCAATCCCCCATCATCACCGCCTTCTACTCTCCGGCCCACCCTGACTACTGCTTCGCCGACTTCTATCAGCGGCTCAAGGCGCAGGGCTTTGTCATCTATCCAGGCAAGGTCTCCCAAGCTGACTGCTTCCGTATCGGCAATATCGGCGATGTGACCCCGGTACGGGTGCGCGCGCTGCTCGCCGCCATGGCCAGCGCCTGCTACTGGCAAGGGGACGCGCGATGACCAGCCTGCCGGTTCAGGGGCGAGATCTACTGCACGGCAGTGGCCGCGCCGACAGCGAAGGGGATATCAACCTCGGCGAGGGGCGGGCACGCTGGTGGGCGGGCCAGAGCGAGGCGGTGCAGACTGGATTGGCGGAAGATAGCCGCTACTTTCTCCATCAGGCCCTCTCTACCCCCTGTCTCGATCTGCTTGAGGGGGCGCAGGGGAGCTGGCTGACCAGCGCATCGGGTGCGCGTTACCTCGATTTTCACGGCAACAGCATTCATCAGTTGGGCCACGGCCACCCCAAGGTGGTGGCCGCGGTGCAGCAGCAACTTGCCGACTTGCCGTTTACACCCCGCCGCTACACCCATCAGGTCGCCATCGATTGCGCCCGCACCTTAGCCGAGCTGGCCCCCAGCGATCTCAACCGGGTGCTGTTCGCCCCCGGTGGCAGTGAGGTAGTGGGGATTGCCTTGAAGCTGGCCCGCTTTATTACTGGCAACAGCAAAGTGGTGTCCCTGTGGGATGCCTTTCACGGCGCCTCCCTCGATGCCATCTCGGTCGGCGGCGAGGCCTGTTTTCGCACCGGTATGGGCCCGCTGATGGCAGGGGTGGAGCGCATCCCGCCGCCCACCCGTTATCGCGGTGTCTGGTATCGAGGGGAGGGAGATGACCTGCACTACGCCGACTATCTGGAGTACGTCATCGAAAAGGAAGGGGGCATTGGCGCCTTTATCGCTGAGCCCATCCGCAACACCGACGTGCAAGTGCCCTCGAAGCCTACTGGCAGCGGGTGCGGGAGATCTGCGATCGCCACAAGGTGCTGCTGATCGCTGATGAAATTCCCAACGCGCTGGGCCGCACCGGCCACTGGTTCAGTTTCGAGGAATTCGGCATCGAGCCCGACATCATCTGCCTGGGCAAGGGGTTGGGGGTGGGGTGGTGCCATTTGCAGCGCTCATCACCCGCGATCGTTTCAATCAGGCGGCGGCCATCTCTTTGGGTCACTACACCCATGAGAAGAGCCCGATCGGCTGCGCGGCGGCGCTTGCCACGATCAGTACCATCCGTGAAGAGGGATTGCTGGCCAAGGTGCAGGAGGATGGCCGCTTTATGGCCGCCGAGTTAGGTAAGCTTGCCGAGCGCCACCCGCTGATCGGCCAGGTGCGCGGTATCGGTTTGCTCTGGGCGCTCGATCTGGTGGTCGATCACCAAAGTCGCACCCGCAATAGCCAGGCCGCCGAGCGGCTGCTCTACCGCTGTCTGGCACTGGGGCTCAGCTTCAAGGTCTCCCAGGGCAACGTCATCCAGCTCTCGCCGCCGCTCAACATCGCCCGCGCCGATCTGGTGCGCGCCATCACCATTCTTGATCGCGCCCTTGGCGAGATCGCATATTCACCGAAACAGGAACATCACCATGACTGATTTGCAGATCGCTGTAGACCCGACCACCGACATAGAGGCGCTGATCCTCGACTGGGCCGGTACCGTCGTCGATTTTGGCTCCTTCGCCCCCACCTCCATCTTCGTCGAGGCCTTCGCCCGCGCCTATGACTTTCCCGTGACCCTGGATGAGGCGCGCCAACCCATGGGCCTTGGCAAGTGGGATCATATCGCCGCGCTGGGGCGTCTCCCCTCGGTGGATGGGCGCTGGCAGGCTCGCTTTGGCCACCCCATGAGCCACGCTGAGGTAGATCACATTTATCACACCTTTATGCCGCTACAGATCGCCGCCGTGACCCGCTTTGCCGCCCCCATCCCCGGTGTGCTGGCGGTGCTGGACGCTCTGCGGGGGCAGGGGCTGCGCATCGGCTCCTGCTCCGGTTACCCCCGTCCGGTGATGGAGGCGCTGGTACCGGCCACGGCCGATCACGGCTATCGCCCGGATCACTGGGTCGCTACCGATGACCTCAAAGCCGGTGGTCGCCCCGGCCCCTGGATGGCGCTGGCCAACGTAATTGAGCTGGGAGTGAGCGCGGTGCATCGCTGCATCAAGGTGGATGACGCCGTGCCGGGTATCAGCGAAGGGTTGAACGCGGGCATGTGGACGGTGGGATTGTCGGTTTCCGGCAACGAGTTTGGCGCCACCTGGGAAGAGTTTGCCGCCATGAGCGAGGCGGAGATCGCCGCCCGGCGCGCACCGGCCGAGGCCAAACTGCGGGCGGCGGGGGCGCACTACGTGATTGATACCCTGGCCGACATCGCCCCGGTTATCGCCGATATCAACCGCCGTCTGGCTGCTGGCGAGCGGCCGTAGGCCATCTGTTTGGTCGAACAAAAGCGCTTGGCTGGCTTTAGATACAACACGCCCCCATCCGGGGGCGTGTTGCATTTACAGGGGGAAGCCGTGCGCAGTCAGCAGATATCGACCCGCATCAGGGGAGAGGGGGCGTTGTCGACAAAGTGGTGCCAGATATGGTCGTAGAGCGCCTTCTGGCCGGGGAAACTCACCAGCGCTTTTGCTTCGGCCAGGGAACACCAGCGATAGTCTGTGTGCTCGTCGTTGAGGATCACCGCCTGATTGGGCGGGCAATAGACTACAAAGACCGGCACCACCTCCACCGTATTCAAGGCGGCATCGTAAAACTGCTCCAGATACTGGCCGTTGTAGAGTTCGGTGACCCGGATCCCCGTCTCTTCGCCAAACTCCCGAATAATGGTCTGCCAGCCGGTTTCACCCGCCTCCACCGTGCCTGCCACATGACACCAGAAGCCCCCCTTGACCAGTTTCATCACCAGCAATCTGGTTTCGCCATCGACAGTGGTAAGGGCAACGCCAGAGACGGCCTTGCAGCGAATGGGGATCATGATCTTCTCTCCGGGTTTGGGCTCTGTGATAGCCATGAACAGTGTGAAGGCGTGTTAATTGAAATACGCCTCGGCGGGCAGGCCCATGACCTCTATTTCATTCAGGCCATTTTTGGCCAGATAGTTGGCCACCAGATTGAACCCCACCCAGTAACCGGCATATTTGGGAAATGGCCGGTTATCACGGCAGTAGAAAAAGTCTAAAAAGTTGAACTGCTTGCTGGATAGATGGGGCGTCATCTCTGCCAGGAGCGATTGCCAGTCATGATGATGAGACTCCTTGAACAGCGAGGGGAGTGTGCCACCATTGAACCTCTGCTCAAAGTAGCAGGCCAGCCCTTCAAAAATCAGGTTTTCGGCCAGTGTTTCTGCTTCCACCTTGTTCTTCTTTTGCACGATATGGTGGACTTCGTGGGCCAGCACGGCAGGCAATTCGGTGATGATCACCTCTTTTATGTCGGGCCGTTCCAGATCAAGCTGGAGTTCTATCCGATACATGTTGATGGCCCAGCCACCGATACCCGAGTCGGGAGCATCCCCCTCGGCAAAAGGGCTGAAGGTGACATCCAGTTGGGAGAGATCGAACAAGGCATTCAATTTGTGCGCCGTCTCGGCAAAAACGTGCCTAATGGTGTCATCGAGCCCATCGAATTTGCCCGAGTCGTTTAACAGGGTGAGTTGCATCCAGACATCCTTGTCTATTGAAAGTGAGTGCTGAGCCACTTGCGTGGTCGCGGCGCCATATCACCACGATTACCCTCCTTCAATCAAGGGGTTACCCGCCCATTATGCTTGCCGTCTGGATCGCCTCGATCAGCGCGGCCCGGTTGATGCGAGGGCGCTCGCCATCGAGCAGTTGCTGCCACAGCGCAATGGCCTGACTGTAGCGGCCATGCAGAAAGTGATCGGAGGCGAGCAGCATCAGGGCACTCACTTCCCCCGCGTCCTGCTTGAGGGCGCTCTCCAGCAGGCGGGTTGCCTCGGGAGTCAGCTGCTGGCCCGCCTGATAGTAGAGCACGGTGGCTTGGGCGGCCTGGGTCGCCGCGCTGGCGCCCCCCTCCAGCAGAGCGAGGCGCTGGTAGGCGAGCAGGGCGTTGTCATATTCGCCCCGATAGAGATAGAGCTGGCCGAGCGCCGCCCAAGCGTCGAGATCGGCAGGGCTGCGTTGAAGCTTCTGATGCAGACTCCCCAGCTCCTTGTCTTGCAGGTCCCGCGGGCTCAACCCCGCCAGCGGATCGGGACGGGATGCATAATCCTGCCATGCCTGATAACGGCCGGTGCTGAGATAGACAGCGGCCACGGCTACGAATGCCATGATGCCAAGCAGCAACAAGGCCCACCCGTGCCGGTTATTGCGGCCGCGATTGTCATGCTGGTTGGCCAGTCGCTCGCGCAGGGCCAGCTCAGCCGCCGGGATGGCGTTGGCCAGGGGGCGGCGCTCAGCTCCCTGTAGAGTGGCTGGTCGGGGGAGAGGCCTGCCTGCTCCCCGTGCATGATCAGCAAATTCAATTCGCTGCGCGGATCGGCGGCGGGTTGAGGGGGGCCTCAACGATGGCCTTAACGACAGGGATGGGTTGCGCCTTTGTGCGCGTCAGGCGGCGAAACAGGGTCAACAGCGCCAGCCCCAACAGCAGCAGGGGACCGCCCCACAGCAGCGCCGTGCTGGCCTTGAAGGGGGATCGTAGCGGACGAAATCGCCGAAGCGCTCCGTCATGCGGGCGATCACCTGCTCATCTGACTGCCCCTCGTCCACCCAGCGGTAGACCTCTAGCCGCAGATCCCGGGCGATGGGGGAGTTGGACTCCACCAGGTTTTGGTTCTGGCACTGGGGGCAGCGCAGGGCGCGGGCCAGCTCTTGCGCCCGATTTTGCAGCTCGGGATGGCGAAATTGATAGGTATCGACCCCGCTGGCAAGGGCCCCTAGGCTCAAGGCCAGCAAGAGCTGCGCGATCAGGGCGTGGCCGAGACGGCTCATGGCTTGCTCTCCTGCACTTCTCTCTCCACATCGGGCTGGCTAGCGGTGTTGCTGCGGGCCTTTGCAAGCAGGGGGGCAAACTGGCGTTGCCAGATCCCTTTGGTAAGCTCGCCGGTATGGCGGACGAGCAGGGCACCATCGGCATCAAACAGATAGGTCTCAGGCGTGCCGTAGACGCCGAGCTCAAGGGCCAGTTTGCCGTCGGGGTCGGCCAGTACGGCGCGATAGGGGTTGCCCGCCTGGATAAGCCAGGCGCGGGCGGCATCCCTCTTGTCCCGGTAGTTGAGACCGTAGAGGGGTACTGTACCCGCGAGTTCGCTGAGCAGCGGATGTTCGGCGCGGCAGTTGACGCACCAGCTGGCCCAGACGTTAAGCACAAAGGGCTCCCCCTTGAGGCTGGCGGTCTGGATCGGGCTCCCGTCCAGCAGATTGTCGCTCTGCCACGCAGGCAGGGTACGGCCGAGCGTCGCCTCATCCTGACTGTAGGGATTGTTGCCAAGGCCGAGCCAGAGCAGGACGCCAAGTCCCAGAGTGAGCACGAGCGGCACGAACAGGCGCAGACGGGCATTCATAAGGACTCCTGTTCAAGCCGAGGGTAAGGGGCGGTAGCTGGCGCAGAATGGCTAGCCAGCAGCGGCCGGCGGGCGAGCAGGCGCAGGGTGCCGCCTGTCATCATCAACAGGCCACCGAACCAGATCCAGCGCACCAGCGGCTTGTAGTGCAGCCGCATGGCATAGGCATCTGGTCCCATCTTCTCACCCAGCACCACGTAGAGATCGCCGGGCATTCCCCACGCGATGCCGGGTTCATTCATGTTCATGGTGCGCACGCTGTAGTGGCGCCGCTCCGGTGTCAGCCGCGCCACCTCTTTACCGTTCTTGTGCACGCTAAGTGTGATCCGCTCGGCGGTATAGTTGGGGCCGATCACCGGCTCGCGCCTCTCATAACGAAACTCGAACGCGCCGAGCTGGTAGGGCTGGTTGGCACTTAGCACTGTGCCTCCTTCCTGACTTTGGTGACTCACCTGCGCGATGCCAAGGGCGCACACCGCCACCCCGAGGTGGGCCAGCAAGCTGCCAAACCGATTGAGGGTGAACTCGCGCAGCAATGTCGGTTGCATGAGCGGGAGTAACAGACTGGCCATCAGCCAGAGGCTCACCATATTGGCGAGGATGCCAATCCAGCTACCGGAAAACGATCCCTGTTCCAGATAGGCAAGGCTAAGCAGCCCGCCGCCAAGCAGGCCAAACAGCGGCGGTAACAGAGCGTTTAGTCGGCAATGTGGCGCAAGCTGCTGCCAGCGCAGGCGCGGCAGCTGGGTCATCAGCGCCATCATGCAGAGGGCCAGCGGCACGAAGATGGAATTGAAATAGGGGGCGCCCACCGAGAGCGAGCCCAGATGAAGCGACTGGAACACCATGGGGTAGAAGGTGCCGAGCAGCACGCTGGCGCAGGCCACGCAGAGCAGCAGGATGGAGGCGCCGAGCAGCCCCTCCTTTGACAGCAAGCCAAAGCGGGCATAGGGGGCGCGAATGTCCGCCCGCAGGGCAAACAGGGTGAGGGCGCAGGTCAATAGCAAGCCGAGCAGTAACAAGAGGGTGAGGCCGCGGCTGGGGTCCACCGCAAAGGCGTGTACCGAGGTGAGCACCCCGGAGCGCACTACAAAGGTGCCGAGCAGGCTCAAGGCGAAGGTAAAGATGGAGAGCAACAGCACGGCGTGGCCGTAAGCGCCACGCTTCTCGCAGACAATCAGGGCGTGCAGCAGGGCAGTGCCGAGCAGCCAGGGCAAGAGGGAGGCGTTTTCTACCGGATCCCAGAACCACCAGCCGCCCCAGCCGAGCTCGTAGTAGGCCCACCAGGAACCTAGCACTATGCCGGCGGTGAGAAACACCCAGGAGCCGAGCGCCCAGGGGCGGCTCCAGTGGGCCACGGCGCCATCCAGTCTGCCCGAATGGAGCGCCGCCATGGCGAAGGCGAAGTTGACCGCAAAGCCGACGTAACCGAGATAGAGCAGGGGCGGGTGGATGATAAGGCCGATATCCTGCAGCATGGGGTTGAGATCGCGCCCCTCCAGCGGCCCCGGGAACTGGCGGTCAAACGGGCTGGAGAAGATCAGGGTATAGAGGGCGAACAGCCCGACGATCAGCCCCATGATGGCCAATACCCGAGTTGTAATCAGCGGATCGACCCGCCTGGAGCAAAGGGCCACCAGAGCGCCCCACAGCCCCAATGCAAAAACAAAAAAGAGCATGGAGCCTTCATGGCCGCCCCATACCGCCGCCAGCTTGAAGCCCAGCGGCAGGGCGCTGTTGGCGTGTTGAGCCACATAGCTGACGGTGAAATCATCCTGGCCAAAGCAGCTGGCGAGCAGCAGCAGGGAGGCCAATAGCAGGATGGCATTGATCAGCGCCAGCGGCGCTGCGCTGCGCAGCAGAGTCGGGGAGGCGAGCCGTAATCCCAGCCAAGGCAGTGTGCTCTGCAGCAAGGAGAGTGTCGCCGCCAGCAACAGTGAGAGATAGCCGAGCTCCGCCAGCACATAACCTCCGGTTCAATCTTTGATCTCATTCATGTCATGGCACACACGTCGTGTCGTCTCCCTTTAGCGGGGAATATTGCCAAGCAACGGGTGTGGCATCACCAGAAATTCATTGGGCCAGCAACAAGCTAGCGCCAGTCACCCGAGGGCGGCTGGCGCTGGTGATCATACCGTTATACGACCGTCATTTGACCGGCATAAAGCACGAAGTAGCGCAGCAGCAGGATCCCCACCAGGGTCAGGCTGCAGACCAGCACCAGATGGCCATTGCGCTCCCGAAGGGGGGCCGGGGTCAGCAGGGCCAGCAGCTGGGGCAGCAGCATGCCGAAGCCCACCACCCCTATCCAGAACACCTGAGCCCAGAAGCCGCTGCCGATGGCCGCCCACATCGCCACCTCTTTCTGGCCGCCACCGAAGTAGAGGCCGGTAAAGAAGCAGACCAGCAGCAGCACCTCCACCGCCAGCACCGGCCGCTCGAAGCGATGCACGAAGCTCACCCCCTGGCTGTGGTGGTTCTCCTTGAAGAGCGTCACCGCCAGCAAGATGGTGGAGGCGATGCCGGAGCTGATGCCCGAGACCAGAAACAGCACCGGCAACACCGGGTTGTTCAAGAGCGGATAGGTCTTGAGCGCCGAGAGCAGAAAGCCGGTGTAGGCCCCCAGCAGTACGGCGAGCAGCAGCAAGAGCGGCGCCAGCAGCCGTTCGATGCGGGCGAGCAAGCCAATCAGCCCATCCACAAATGCGAACTTCTCTTTCAGCAACCGGCTGCGCATTGTCTCGATCTCGGTGCGAAACACCACCGCCAGCCAGGCGAACAGCACCGCCATATAGAGCTGAAACAGCATGACCCCCATCGACATCACTGAGTCGAACTGGTAGTGGAACATCAGCTTCCAGAAGGTCCAGGGGCGGGCCAGATGGAAGATAAGGATCAGCAGCCCCAATATCACGCTCGCTGGCGCCAGAATGGCGGTCGCTTTGATGATGCCGCTCTCGCTGCCTGCCCCCTTGCGGCGCAACAGCACCGAGAGGGTGGTGGCCCCGGCGGAGATGCCGAGCAGAAAGAGATAGATAGCGATGGGCCAGTCCCAGACAAGGGAAGGGAAGTGAAATGCGTCATGCAACATGATCCATTCCTCCCTCTGTTACTGCGGTAGATGGCGATCGGACAAATCCCCAGACAAGGGAGGGAAAATAAAATGCCGCTTGCATGGTCATGACGTTATCTCCCCTTTGGGCACGCGGTACATCTTGGGCGAGGTGCCGAGCGCCTGCTTGTAGCGATAGGTGGTCTCCTTCACCAGCCGTTGGGCGATGGGGCTGTCCGGATCATCCAGATTACCGAACACCAGCGCCTTGGTGGGGCAGGATTCCACGCACGCCGGCTCCTTGCCCGCCGCCAGGTTGGTCTTGCGGCAAAAGTCGCACTTGTCTGCCACCCGGGTCACAGGGTTGATAAAGCGTACCTGATAGGGGCAGGCGGCGAGGCAATACATGCAGCCGACGCAGAGATCCGCGTTGACATCGACGATGCCATCCTCCTTGCGGATATGGGAGGCGCCGGTGGGGCAGACATGCACGCAGGGGGCGTTGTCGCAGTGCTGGCAGGACTTGCGAAAGAAGCGGTACTCGGCGTCTGGAAATTCACCGAGGGGGCCTGAGCGGATGATCTCGAGGCGCGAGACCCCTTCCGGCACTTTGTTTACCTCCCGGCAGGCGTCCATGCAGGCGGTGCAGCCGATGCAGGCCGTCTCATCGTGGATCATGCCATAGCGGATCCCGTCGATGGTCTGGCTGTGGGCGAGGGGGGTGGCAAGGGAGCGAGTCGACCCCGTCATCATGATAAGGGCCCCCGCGCCCATGCCCGCCATAAAATTACGGCGAGAGCAGCTCATGAGGCCTCCTTGCCGGTAGCCGGTTTGGACTGCTCCTGCCGGGCCTTGCTGGCCTCATGCTGCTTGCTGTGGCAGTCGACGCAGAGCTTGATGCGGGATTTTTCCGGGATCCCCACCATGGGCTCTTTGGCCGGATGCAACTGGTGGCAGCTGGTGCAGGTGAGCTTGGTGGCGTGCATGTCGTGGGCCCAGAGCGCCTCGCGCAGTGGTTTGGGCTCGTGGCAGCTCATGCAGACTCCATTCTGCTCGCTGATGGGATAAAGCTTGATGCTCTCTTTATCCTTCTGGCTGTGGCTAAAGCGCATCACATCCTTGACCCCTTCCCTGTGCTGGGGGGAGGGCTGGCCGTGGCAGTTGGTGCAGGTGACAGGTGCCAGGTTGTTGGGATTGGTCGCCTGACCATGCTTGCCGTGCATCCCCTCGCTCTGCTCTTTGTGACAGTCGGTACAGGCCTTGTCGGGATTGCGTAAAAATTCCACCTCATGTGTAGCTGGAACAGGGGCTGCTGCCGACTCGGCCGCCTGACCCTGCAGGCTGGTGAGCAGCATGGCTGCCATCAGCATCAGTCGTAAAAAATCCATCGTTAAATCACCCATAGGAAGCCTCCATCCATTGCGGGCCTGGTCTGGCCGGGCCCGCAGGCGCCGTTACTGTGCCAGCCGTCCGGCCGCTTTGGCCTCGGCATCCCAGGCGGGGACCGTGGTCTTGAGGAACTTGGCCTTGTCGCTGTTGAACTGCTTCATATCCATGCCAAGGGCGGCTTGCGCTTTCTCCTTGGTGGAGATGTCGGGGATGGCGATCTCGTGGCTGATCCCCTTGCTGGCCAACAGGCGCGCCAGCTTGGTGCGGGCGTCAGCGGCTTTATCCAGCGCGCTGCCAAGTACCTTGAGGGCCACTTCGGGGGCGTGCATCTGCACCCCGTGGGAGGCGATGGCGTAGTCCCAGCGCCACTGGGCGTGACGGATGTCCTGCAGAATATCCTTCATCTCTGCCTCGGTGGCGCCGGCATCCCAGGCCGCCTTGGCTTCAAAGTGGGCGTGTACCAGCTGCTTCTCGACCTTCAGCTTGGTCTCGATCACCGCCTCTTTGCGCTGTTTGACAATCCCTTGCAGCATCTCCTTGCTCTGGGTGTGGCAGTTGCGGCAGGTCTGCTCGAAGCGATCGAAGGGGTTACCCACCTTGTGATCGGTGTAGACCTTGCCCTGCTCGCTCTGCACCTTGGGCATGTGGCAGTCGACACAAGCGACGTTGTTCTGGCCGTGAATGCCGGCGCGCCAGGTCTCGTACTCGGGGTGCTGGGCTTTCAGCATAGGGGTTTTGGAGAGGGCATGGGTCCAGTCGGCAAAGCCGATTTCATCGTAATAGGCCTCCATCAGCTCAACCGTGGTGCCCTTGTCCCAAGGGAATTTGACCGCCTTGGTGGGGCCGCTGAAGTAATACTCCACGTGGCACTGGCCGCACACCTGGGACTGCTGATCAAAGCGCCCCTGATCCTTGAACGGCTTGCCGATGGCGGTCATGGCCCGATCGGCATAGGGACGGGAGAGGTGCAGGGCAGGTTTGCCCTCCTTGAACTCCTTCGAGGCGGTGTCGTGGCAGTCGGCGCAGCCGATGGTGTTGACTACTTCCGGCCCACCCTTGGCCCACATCCCTTTGAAGTAGCCATCTTCACCCTTCTCGTCGATGACGCGGGCCACATCCGGGCCTTTGCAGCTCCAGCAGGCCATGGGCAGCGGACCATCTTCGGCTGTTTTCGGGGCTCCGGTACGCAGGGTTTCGCGCACATCGGTCAGCGCATAGAAGTGACCGCGCGGCTTGTTGTAATCCTTGGCGAAGGGGTAACCGTCCCACAGCACCACCATGTTGGGATCTTCCGCCAGCGCATCGGTGCGCTCCTTGCTTTCGCTGGTGGCTTGCCAGCTGGTGAACTGATCGGCGTGATCCTTGGCGAACAGCTCGCTGCGCGCCTCTATCTTGCCATTGGTGGTTGCGTCATCAGCCAGTGCCCAGCCGCTGGTACCAAGGCTGGTAGTCAGCAGCAGGGTGGCGAGGCCCAGTTTGATATGCCTGTGTTGTGAACCCACGTTTATCACTCCCAGATAAATGTTTTGGTCTCGTCTGACCCGTTCCATCTTGGTGTGGATCCTCCCCCCGTCGGGCGGGGTGGGCAGACATTCGCTTGCGGGTGAATAAAACCGCGCAATATATGATTGCTCGAGGGTTACCCTAACAAATAGGTAAATTTAATGATGATTTATCGGAGGGAGAGTTGTGCCAGATCAATTGGTGCACAGGATTGATCGCTGAAATGAGATCTGGATTAAATTTTATGGAAACTCAACTTCTTGTTAACTGCCGAGCATTCGATGGCAGGAGTTTGAACGGTACAGCTACGTACTGGCACTTTTTGCTGCTGATCCTGATTGCTGCCGTATTGTTCACACATTCTGGCAATGACTTATGCTAATAATTGACTAAATATGCAAATTATCGGTGTTGTGGTGTGAGCTTTTGACCTTCGGATTATGATCCATTTATTGAGGCTGCAGTGGATTTATCGCCAAGCGATAGAAATGCTCACATGAAGTCTGATAGACCTATTAATAAAGGTGATGGAATTGGGTCCATCCAAATCTCATTTTATTTAAAAAGGCCTATTCGATGCACAATCTTGTAAGTTATGGCCATTTTATGGCAATCATTGTCGAAAATAGCGAAAAGACCCACTTAGTCTGGTGCGGTATGATTATTGAACAGACAAGTACCCTGTAGGTACTGATGTTGGTGGTTAAGGTTTTGCTGGAGGTTGTATGGCAGAGTTGCAAATTGAAAAGTCCACGGTGATCTCCCAACTCGAGGGCTCCGTGTTTGTCATCAGTGCAGATGGATCTGTCATACGAGCAAAGGTGGGGATGGCATTGCAGCTGGGGGACCGCCTGCAAACTGCCCAAGGGGGCCACTTTCAACTAGCCGAGCCGGGCAGTGAGCCTGCTGGTGAGCAAGATATGGCCGCCAAACCTGAGCCCGCCACACCTGCTGCTGATGGGCAACCGGCCGATCCGGAACTGGCCTCGTTGCAAGAGGCGATCCGTCAGGGTATTGACCCGACCGAATTGTTCCAGGAGACCGCCGCCGGCAATGCAGCCGCTGCCGGTAATATCGGTGGTGTAGCCGGTTCCAGCTCGGGTGGATTCGTTGTGGTCGATCGTACCAACGATGCCACCCTGGCCGAGGCCGGTTTTGATACCGACCATGCGGTGCAACCTGTTGGCGATGAGCTGCTGTTTTCCGAAGAGCGCGATTTCTTTGCCGCCATCACCATCACCGAACCCCAAACCAGCGACAACATTATCAACGCCGATGAAGCGGCTGGCGTCATCATTCGTGGTGTGGTGGATGATGTGGAGGTAGGCCAGCCAGTCACCGTCACCCTTATCGATCAGGCGGGAAATTCACTGACGGTGACGACAGTGGTGCTGCCCGGCCTGGTGTGGGAAGCCAATTTTGGCGATGTGACCGGCAAGCTGGTGGATGGCCCGTTGCAGATTGTGGCTAATACCCAGGATCAGGCGGGCAACAATGCCAGCGACACCGGACAGACCCTGCTCGATACCATCACCACCATTACCCTCGATCTCGCCGATGAGAGCGACACTGGCGCCAGCCAGACCGATGATCTGACCCGCGACAATACCCCGCTGCTGCAAGGGAAGGGGGAGCCCGGTGCCACCGTAACCCTGAGCCTTGGCGGCAGCGTGCTCACCGTCCTGACGGTGGATGCCGCCGGTAACTGGCAATATCAGCTGCCGCAGACCCTGGCCGATGGCCAGTACCAGTTTCAGGTCAATTCCGTGGATATTGCCGGCAACCGTGCCAGCGATACCCTCGTTATCAATGTCGATACTCAGGCATCTATCGACATCGGTGATCTCGATACCACTGCCCTGTTTGGCAACAGCAGCGCTACCCTGAGCGGTTCCACCAGCAATGTGGAGGCGGGTCAGAGTGTCATCATCACTCTGGTCGACAGCAATGGCCAGCCGCTGTTGACCACCTCGGCACAGGTGGGGGCCGATGGCCGCTGGCAGGTATCAGGTCTTGATCTCTCCGGTATCAATCAATCCTTTGAAGTGCGTGCCAGTGTCACCGATCTGGCGGGCAACAGCGCCAGCGATGGTGCACCGCTGATCGGTCAGAGCGAAACCCTGACGCTCTCCGAAGCCGGATTGGCCGGTGGCCCGATCTCCGCGACCGGTAGCCTCAATACCGGTGCCGGTCAGGATGGCAATCTGCAAGTCCAGTTCGCCGCTGATCAGAGTGCCTTGGAAGGGCTGGGGCTCGTCAGCCATGGCGCGCCCCTTGGCTATACCATCAACGGTCAGACCCTGACCGCCAGTGCTGGTGGGGCGACTGTCTTCACCCTGACCCTCAACAATGACGGAAGTTACCGCATCGTCTGGAGTCAAAGCCTGGATCACGGTCAGGACGTGTTGCGCCTGCCGTTCAACCTCGAATATCGCGACAGCGACGGCGATCTGGTGAAGGCGCCGCTGGTGATCAATCTGGTGGACAGCAATCCGCCCAACTTTGACGTTGATCTCCCGCCCATTACCCTGACCGAAGATGCCTTTATCAACGGTGCTGCCGTAGTGGGTGAGAGCCGTTTTGTAGTCAAACACGGTGTCGATCCTTTGTTGGTGGATTCGCTGGTGTTCAGTAATCAGAACAGTACCCTGACTACCCTCAACGGCTCGGGTCTTGCCAGCGATGGTCATCCGCTGACCTTTGAATTTGCCGATGATCGCACCTTGGTGGGTTACTACCTGGATGGCAGTGGCCAACGGGTGGAGGTGCTGCGCGCCGAATTGAATGCGCAGCAGCAGGGCAGCGATCTGGCTGGGCGGGTGGTGGTCACCCTCACCGGCCCGCTCGATCATCAGGGGAGCGACATGCTTTCCCTCGATTTGCAGGTGAGCGCCAACGAGATAGATGGGGACAGCACCAGCGCCAACCTGACCCTGACCGTCAATGATGGCAGTGATCCCGCATTGGGCATCGACAAGGGGGTCGCCCTGCAAGAAGGGGGCAACCAGAGCATCGATGGTCAACTGCCGGTGACGGTGGGGAGTGATCGTCTGGTCTCCCTCAACTTTGAGGCTAACCAACCGGCGCTGGCGGGGCTCACCAGCCAGGGCAAGGCGACGAGTTACGAGGTTCAAGACAACCAGCTGATCGTCAAGGATTGGCTGGGCAAGACGCTCCTCACTGTTACCATCGGGCTGGATGGCAAATACAACGTCTCGCTGAACGGTGTGTTTGACGAACCGGAAGCGACCAACAGCCTCAATCTAGGCCTGAAAGTACAGGGCACCGATTTTGACGACGACAAGAGCAACCTCGGCACCCTCAATATCACCATTACCGATGGTGCCTTGCCGCAGGTCGATCCTGTCTCCCTCACTCTCACCGAAGATAGCAACTGGCAGCAGGGCCAGACTCTTGACGGTGATCTGACCATCACCGCAGGCAGCGATCCGCTGGCCAGCATCACTTTCGACGCCAATCAGCCTGGGCTGCAAGGGTTCACCTCGGGCAAGCAGGCCGTGACCATCACGGTGGCCGATCATCGTATCGAGGGGCGTACCCCAGATGGCAAGCTGGTGTTTGAGCTGACCCTCGGCAACGATGGCAAATACATCTTTACTCTCCATCAACCGCTGGATCAGGGCAGTGCCGACAGCCTGCTCAAGGCGGGCTTTACCCTGCTCGACAGCGATGGTGACAGGGTCTCCTCCACTATTACCGTGGCGGTGGGTGATGGTGCCAATCCGACCATCTCCGCCGTGACTGGCACCACCATCACCGAGATGGCGCAAGGGGAGACGGCTGCGGTCAGCACCATGAGTTTCTCGGTCGCGCACGGCAGTGATGCCCTTGACCCAGCATCCCTCGGTTTTGACATCGCCGCTATCCAGAGCACCCTGACCGGACTCACCAGCCACGGCAACCCGGTCACTTTCACCGTCGATCCCGCAACCGGCCAGCTGGTCGGAACTGCCGGTGGCCAGGTGGTGCTGCGCGCCGAGCTGAGCCTGGTCGATAACAACGGCAACTGGAGCGTTACCGCCAAGGTCACCCTGAGCGGCGAGCTGGATCATAAGGGGAGTGAATCCCTCAACCTGCCGCTGGCCGTCACCCTGGCTGACAAGGATGGCGATCGCATCGGTACCACGCTGCCGCTCACCATTGCGGACGGCAAGGCGCCGAGCTTTATCCCGGGCACCGGTGTGACCCTGGATGAGGGGAACCTCACCGGCAGCAACAGCCTGAGCCAAACCGGTCACTTCGATGTACAAGCCGGGTCGGATCGGGTGGTCGAGGTGGCCTTTGCCGATGGCAGCCAGCAACCGGCGCTCACTGCACTTGGCCAGCCCGTCAAATACGAGCTGGTTGATGGGGACCCCGCCATCCCCGGTAGCCAGCTGATCAAGGGCTATGTGATGGTGGATGGCCAGCGGGTCGAGGTGTTCGAGGTCAAGCTGATTGGCAGCCTCGATCAGGCGGGCAAGAACGGGTTTGACTATCAGGTCACCCTCTATCAGGGGCTTCATCAGGGCGGCAACGCCGTGACCGAGCTCCCCATCAAGGTGATCATCAACGACTACGACAAGGCGGGCGGCAACAACGACAGCACCAGCGGCACCCTCAATATCCAGATTGGGGAAGGGGAGAAACCAACCCTCACCCTGACTGGCGTCACCTTAAGCGAAGGGCGCTTCGATGGCGCCAACTCGGCCGTGGATGACCAGCAGGCGAGCGGCAAGATCACCATCAAGGCTGACTCGGATCCGGTGACCGATGTACGACTGACCCTCTCCGGTCAGGTTATGGATGCCAGCGGCAAGCCCATCACCCATAACGGCGAAACCCTGACCTGGAAAGTGGTTGGCACCGATGGTCACACCTTCCAGGCGGTGACCAGCGGTGGTCTGGTAGTGATGACGGTCTCCATCCCCACTGTGCCCGCCACCATCGCCGCTCACACCAGCGCAGAGATCGGTTATCAGGTGACGGTGCATACCAACCTGGATCATGGTGCAGACAATAAGCTGGAGCTGAATCTGCCGGTCGAAGTCACCGACAGCGATGGCAGCAACAATCAGGGAACCGCCACTGTCACGGTGACTGATGGCGTCAACCCGATCATATCCGCCATTGAACCGGTTCGGGTCGAGGAGTCGGATCTCGATGCAGTGAACGGTCAGCATCCGGGGACCACACCAACAGAGAGTGGAGAAACCGATAGTGGCAAGGTGACCATCACTGCCGGTTCGGATCGGGTTGCCTCCCTTGAGCTGGATGTGGCTGCATTCAATCAGGCCAATCACCTCACGTCGGGTGGCAAAGCGGTTACGCTGGCTGCACACAGCACCGGCTGGTATCTGGCTACGGCCGAGGGGGGCAAACCCGTTTTCTGGGTTCACCTCGATGTTAACGGCAGTTACAGCATCCATCTGGTAGGCCAGCTTGATCACGGTGCACAGGGCAAGGATGAGTTGACCATCGAAGTGCCGCTGTTTGTCACCGATCACGAGGGCGATCGTAGTCCCAATGTCAGCGTGACCGTGACGGTACAGGATGACATGCCTATCGGCACTGTGCTGGCACATACCCTGAGCGAGGGGAGCAGTACCGTGACCGGCGATCTGCTGCCTACTGCCAATGAAGGTGCGGATGGTGCCCGTGTCGAGTCGATTACCATCAATGGCCAGACGTACGCCATCAATGGCTCATTGATACAAGATGTGATGAGCCCCGATGGCAAGCAGGTGATGGGAACCCTGACCATCTCTGCCGATGGCTCCTACTCCTTCAATCCTGCGGCCGGTTTCAATCACGATGCAAGTCAGCTCAGTCAGGTGGTGACAGCCCATCTGGTCGATGGCGATGGCGATCGTGCAAACAGCACACTGACCCTCAATCTGCAGGATGAAGCGGTGCGCTTTACCGTTAGCGCAGCCATTGGTAACGAAGATCAGGGGGCGCAAGACCCGAGGCTGGGTATCCCTATCAACATGCAGCTCGATATTGGCGATTTCGATCGCGGTGAGCATGTGGATCAGTTGCTTATCCAGGCGCCTGCCAATGCCCATGGCACCTTCTATTACAACGGCGTTGCCCTTACCACCACGGCTGATGGCAAGTGGTTGATCGTGCCGCCAGCGGCCATGGTGACCAGTGATAATGTTCACTACACCACTCAGGGGGTGACCTTTGTGCCTTCAAGCAACTGGTCGAGCTGGAGCAATGGCGGTCAACCACTGCACTTCCAGGTGCAACTGCAGGTCGGTGTCACCGAAGGGGCAGCACCTGCGGCTGTAACGGGGGATCTGGCTGTGACAGTACGCGGTGTGGCCGACAAGCCGATGTGGGACACAGCCAACACCACTCGCCACTATGACACCAATGAAGACAGCACGGGTATCAAGCTGGACGTCAAGGCGAGCCTGATGGATACCGACAGATCCGAGACGTTGACCTATCAGATCAAGCTGGAAGCGGGCAAGGGAACCCTGATGCTCAACGGAGTCGAGCTCAAGCCAAATAGCAGTGGCATCTACACCGTTTCGGCAGGCAACATCAACAAGGTAACTGTGGTTCCGGGCAAGGATTTCAGTGGTGACATCAAGCTGTCGGTGACGCCGATCAGCACCGAGAAGAACCCGATCGCTCAGGGTCAGGGTACGGCTCAGGGAGACAAAATTGATCTGGTGATCAACGTCAATCCGGTGGCAGATGACGCCAAGCTCACCGTGCGTGACATTCAGGGCAAGGAAGACACCCTGCTCGATCTGGGCAGCAAGTTCGCCCTTGCTCATCTGGGTGACAAACTCGATGGCTCCGAGCAGATGTTTGTCCGCATCAGTGGCCTGCCTGACGGTGCAACCTTATTGCTGGGTGGTTCCGCTGTTGCACAGAACATAGCCGGTTACTATGAGGTTCCTTTTGATCGGATTGGCGAACTCAAGCTGCAACCGCCGAAAAACAGCAACGTCGATTTCGACCTGACCATCAAGGGGGTGGTGAAAGACACGGCGACCTTGACCGATGCCAACGGCCAGACCCATACCGTGGTGAACGAGAAGGAGACCGGCTCCCAGACCCTTCATGTGGATCTGGTGGGGGTGGTGGATCAGCCTCACTTCGAGCTTGGCAATACCGGCTGGGAGGCCGAAGGGACAGGCTATGCCATTACAGTGGGCGAGGATGGACGGGCACCGCTCAACTTTACCCTCACCTCGGGCGAGTGGGTCGATACCCCGTACGACACTTCCGAGAGCCTCAACGTTGTGCTGCAAGGGCTGCCGGAAGGTGCCCAGGTCTTTGATGCCAGCGGCAAGGAGCTGACCCTTACCTTTGCCGGGCTCGATGCTCATGGCAAGCCGACCTATCAGGTCGATGTCTCCAATTTTGGCAACCTGCTTATTCAGCCGCCCCATAACAGCACGGCGGATTTGAACCTAATCGCCAAGGTGGTGGTGACTGAGAACGATGGCGATCACAAGAGCTTCGATGTGCCGCTGCATATCAAGGTGGAACCGGAGATTGACGCCACCGACTACAGCAAAACCAGCCATGGCCTGGAAGATCAGTTCACCGTGCTGGACTGGCATCCGACCTTCACTGACGGCGCCGAGAAGGTCACGGCGCTGAGCCTCTCCGGGGTGGAGGATGGCTACCAGATCTGGCTGCGAGTCGGCGGTATCGAGAGCCAGTTGACCGTGGTCAGTGGCAAGGTCACCCTGACTGCCGCCCAGCTCGACAGCCTGCTCAACGGGGGGCGCCTGCTGGTGAAGGCACCGGAGGATAGCGATCGGGATACCACTATCCAGAGCCATGTCACAGTGACCCAGCACGATGTGGATTCGGGAGCCGTGGCCGAGAAGGTGATCGATGGCAATCTGCATGTCGATATCCAGGCCGTGGTGGAGCCCGATGGCGTGCTGACCCAGAACGGTGGAGCTCTCGTGGGGCAGAGCGGTGCTGATATAGACCTGACTGGACGCTTCGTCTTTACCGACCTCGATCCCTCGAGCGTGGAGGAGATCGACTATCTGGTGATCAACCTGCCGGTGTTGAATGGTGGTGCAGGCGATCAGTTCGTGGTGGTTGGCGGTATCAACAACGGTAACGGCAGCTGGATCGTGCCGGCGGGCAATCTCGGTAGCTTCAAGCTGCATGCGCCGGACGGGTTTGTCGGCAAGGTCGAACCGATCCGCATCGATGCCATGGTGATCGACCGGGGCGATGATGGCGATGCCAGCGCCCATGTCAAAGTGAGCCTGGAAACCAGTGCCGAATTTGAAAACAAGCCAGTGACGCCCAAGACGCCGGCGGCGACTGTCGATATCGACGACAACGCCGTGCTGGTGGGCAAGGAGGATATCCGGGTTGATTTTGGTCAGCAGCTCAAAGGCGTGATCCATATCGGCGCCGCCGACCAGGCGAGCGACGAGGTGACCATTGTCCTCAAGGGGCTGCCAGCGGGCGTCACTATCAGCGGGGCCGAGTACAACATCTCGACCGGTGAGTACGTCATCAAGGTGCCGCCGTCACTGGCGGGCCTGGAAGGGTTGACCCTCGGCTTGCCGCAAGACTTTGCCGGTTCGCTGAATATCGAGGTGAAGGTGGTCAACACGGATACCGCCAGTGGCGACATCAAGGTCGACAGCAGCACGGTACGGGTCGATGTGGCCCCCGTGGTCGATGTGAATGGTGGTCGTGGCGAGCATCCGGAACTGACTCTGACCGTGCAGGACACCAACCATGACGGACAGCCGGACAATCTGGAAGATAGCGAGATCCACCTCGATCTCTCGGTGAAACTGGCCGATATCAGCCCCTCCATCGCGGGTGGCGGCCTCGAAACCGTGGAGCGGGTCACCATCACTGTGGATGCCAAATATGGTTACTTCCTCGATGGCAGCGGCCAGCCGGTTAACACTCTGGTTGTGAGTGATATGGCGGCACTTAAGGATTTGGTGTTTGTGCCCAAAGAGCACTTCAGCGGTCAGGTACCGCTCGACATCAAGGTCGATATCGTCGATACCGCGCTGGTCGGCGGCCAACAGGTGACTGACAGCGGCAGCTGGAGCGGCCAGGTCGGCTTTGAGGTGAGACCGGTCAACGATCCGGCCCAGCTTTCGGTGCACAGCGTCACGGGGAGCGAGGATGGCACGGTCAACCTTGCCGGATTTGGCGCAACCCTAATCGATAACGATGGCTCGGAGCAGATCGTCGCGCTTCAGATCAAGGGGGTACCGGATGGCTTCACCCTGTCGGCTCCGGCGGTCAACAATGGTGGCGGCGTCTGGCAGATCCCGGTGGGGACCTATTTCTCCAAGCTGATCCTGATCCCGCCAGCTGATTTCAGCGGCACCGTGGAGCTGTCGCTGAGCGCCTTTACCTTGGACAAGGGGCTCACCATCCCGCTCGAAACCAGTGGCAGCTTTACCGTCACCGTCAATCCGGTGGGGGATGCCCTTATCGCCGACATTCAGGGTCAGGCGAGCGGTACCGAAGGGGATGTGATTACTCTGGATCTGGGGCTGGAGACCCGGGATTCCCAGCCAACCGGCGGCAGTGCGGGTAATGTGCATGAGAACAAGCCCGAGCAGGTGCGGGTCACCATCGAAGGGGTGCCTGATGGTGCCGAGATCCGATTGCCACATGGCGTGGCGGGGACGGTTGTTGATCTGGGTGGCGGTCGCTGGCAGGTCACCACCGAGGGCGGCAAGCTGGGTGCAGTCGAGCTGGTGACCAATGATGCCAACGGTGCACTGGATCTCAAGATCACCGCCCAGAGCCTCGACAACGGCGCCCTTGGCCCCGAGGTCAATGGCACCATCCATGTGGATGTAAGCCCGGTCAACGATGCGCCAATCAACGTATTGCCAACGACCCCTCAGGTCGCGCAGGAAGATCAGCCCTTCGTCATCCACGGTTTGCAGGTGAAAGATGTGGATGCGGGCAACAGCCCCATCAAGATCACCCTGTCGGTGGAGCATGGCACCCTGACGCTGCCTGCTGGCAGCGGCGTGACGGTGGTCGGCAACGGCACCGGTTCGCTGGTGCTGACCGGCACGCTGGCCGATCTCAATGCCTTGCTCTCTGGCGGGGTCACCTATCAGGGCAACAGTGATTTCTACGGCAATGACGCCCTGACCATGGTCACCAACGATCAGGGGAACACGGGTAGTGGCGGGGCACTCAGCGATACCGATGTGCTGCCCATCGAGGTGCAGCCGGTCAACGATGCCCCGGTCAATCAGCTGCCTGGCAGCATGACGGTGAAGGAAGATGGCTCCCTGTCGCTCTCCGGCGTCAGCGTGAAGGATGTGGATGCAGGCAGTGCGCCTGTCTCCATGGTGCTGCGGGTCGAGCATGGTGTACTGACCTTGATGGGTGCAACCGGTGCCGTGATGGTGCAGGGGGCGGGTACCAGCGAGATCACCCTGGTGGGGTCGTTGGCTGATCTCAACCAGTTGCTGGCAAGCAACCTGCACTATGAACCGGTCAAAGATTTCTGGGGAGAGGATACCCTTACCGTCACTACCTCCGATCAGGGCAACACTGGTGCGGGTGGCCCGCTGAGCGACACCGATCAGGTGACCATCACGGTCACTCCCGAGCCGGATATGCCGGGTCTGACGGTGGATCAGCATGCGTTCCATGCCTTGCAGGGGGCCGTTATCCCCCTTGGCATCAATGCCAGCGTGGTCAATCCGGCCACCGGTGAGCTCTCCATCCGCATCAGCGGCCTGAATGGGGCGCAGGTGCAGGACGAGCATGGTCAGATCGTTGGTCATGCCGATGGCAATGGCGACTGGCTGATCCCGGCCGATCACTCGGTTCCGCTCTACTTCAGCGGTTTTGGCAACGGTGACCATGTGCTGGGGATCAGTGCCGAGTCGAGTGTCGGCGGCTCAACCGTCAGCACGCCCCTTGAGACCATCACGGTGCACGGCCAGAGTGGTCATGAGCTGGTCGGTTCCGATCAGGGGGATTGGCTGTTTGGCTCCTCTGGCGATGACCGTCTATTTGGGGGGCATGGCAACGACATTCTCACCGGCGGGGCTGGCAGCGATCTCTTCGTCTGGCAACACGGGGATGAGGGGAGTCTGGGGCTGCCCGCCATCGATACCATAACCGACTTCCATCCGGAACAGGGGGACAAGATCGATCTGGCTGACATGCTGCAAGGGGTCACTGGCAATGGTGTCGATGATCTGCTCAAGCATCTCTCAGCCTCGGTGACCACGGGGAGCAATGGCCTGAGTGATGTGAATCTCTCGGTTTCGCCCGCGGGTGATGGCCAGATAACTCAGCAGATCACCCTGAAGGATGTGGACCTGACCAGCTGGAATCTCACCAGCACCTCGTCCCACGATATCCTGCAGAGCATGCTGGAAGATCAACATAGCCTGATCATCCAGCACCCCTGATAGCGTGCGTGAAGCGTAAAAAAGAAGAGCCGGCAATTGCCGGCTCTTTGTTTATCTCTGCGTGGATTGTTTTTATGCGGCCGTAAGGGCCGGGGATTCAGGCGAGCGCTTGGGCCAGCAGGTGGATCGGATGTTCACAGCGGAAGCTGGTGCTCATCTCGATCTGCCATTTGCAGGTCTCGCAGTCAGTGATCACCAGGTCGGGGGAGAGGCGGTTGATTTGATCAAACAGCCCCTCGCCGATGGTCTGGCTGGTCTGGTAATTCTCCGACTTGAAGCCGTAGGTGCCGGCGATACCACAGCACTGGGACTCCAGTACCGTCACCTTGACCCCGGGAATGGCGCGCAGCAATTCGAGGGTGTAGATGACGCCCCCCATTTTTTCCATGTGGCAGGGGGTGTGGTAGGCGATGTGCAGATTGAGCGGCTTCATCGCCGGTTTGTTGCCCTTGTAGAACTCGTTCCACAGGAAGCGGGTCACCAGCGAGATGCGATCCCGTACCTTGTGGTTGTCCTGCTCCAGCAGGTGGGGATATTCATCGCGCAGGGTAAAGCCGCAGGTGGAGGAGGTGGCCAGCAGCGGCATCTCGTTGCCCAGCAGGGAGTTCTCCATCTGCTTGATGTTGAAGGCCGCCTGCTGCTTGGCCTTGTCCATGAAGCCGTTGGCAATCAGCGGCACGCCACAGCACTTCTCCCGCTCCAGCAACTGCACGCCTATGTTCATGGCGTTGAGCACCTGCACCAGCTCCTTGCCAAGCTGTGGGTGGTTGTAGTTGACATAGCAGCCGTGGAAGTAGGCGATCTGCCGCGCAAAGCGGGCCTGAGATTCTTTTTGCTTCTTGTACCAGCCGCGGAAGGTGCCCTGGGAGTATTTGGGCAGATCGCGGTGAGATGAGACCCCCAGCGCCTTGTCCAGCACCAGCTTCATCGGCTTGAGACCGGTGGTGAAGTTGACCACCGGGGCCATCAGGGTAGACATGCTGCCCATCAGATCGGTGTGAGAGAGCACGAACTCGCGGATCCCCGGTTTGAAACCGCTGTACTGATGCTTGGCCTTGGCGATGATGTCGCCGATGCGCACTCCGCTCGGGCAGGCTACTTCGCAGCGTTTGCAGTTGGTGCAGTGCTTGAGGGCGCTATCGAACAGCTCGGGGCTCTTGATGCGAAGCCGCTCGCCATCCGGGCCCGCCTGTTTCGGGCCGGGGTAGGCAGGGTTGGCCTTGGCCACCGGACAGTAGGCGGTACAGACGGTGCATTTGATGCACTGATCGAAAGTTTGGTTGGCGTGATCCAGTAGCATGTCAGTTCTCCTCCCGGCGATGATGAAGACACGGGATATGGGACGTAGTAATCATTGGGCCGCGCCCAGAATATGGCCGGCAGCCTGCCAGCCGGTGGCAACGGCAACGCCGGAGCCTGAGCCCTCTTTAATGGGATCGTAATGGGCCAAGACACTGCCCGCGCCATAGAGGTTGGTGAGTGGCTTGCCGCCGCGCAGCACCCGCAGCTTGTCGTCGGTCTTGACCCCGAAGCCCATGAAGGGGTGGTGGTCGAACAGGCGGCGACCGGCCCAGGCGTCACGCTCCTCCAGACTCAGCACATCGGCATCGAAGATGGGCTCGCGAATGCCACGCAGACGGGACTCCAGCCCACGGCTGAAGAAGCTGCCGGAGGCGAGCACGAAGTTGTCCGCTTCAAACAGCTGATCATCGCCATTCTGGGTGTGTACGCCGACCACCCGGTCACCTTCGTAACGGGCGCCCAGCACCCGCTCGCTGGTGAGGAAGGTGCCACCAAGGGCCATAAAGCGGCGCTTGAGCGCCTCCTGCATCCGCATACCTATCAGTGACGGCGGCATGGTGGCCACCTCCTTGATGGTGCAGCCGGTACGCTGCTCCAGCTCCGCCAGACGCGGGCCTACCAGCCCCAGCGAAAGGCAGGCGGGCAGCACGATATGGCGGCAGCCGGGTACACCGCTCTCCTGCACCATGCGGCTGATCTCGCGGGCCAGATCGGCCACCAGATGGTGCTTGTCACACAGGCGCGCGATATCGGCTGAGCGAAACTCGTGGGGGTTGTGGCTGAATTCGGCCAGCTGGGGCAGGCGGATTTCGCCGGTCAGAATGCGGCAGTGGGCAAAACGCGGATGGGTCGCCAGATTGGCGGCCGCCAGTGCCGGATGAAAGTCGCGAAAGCCCTCGAGGGTGGCCAGCAGCAGTACATCCGGGATCGGCGCATCGGTGACGCAGGCACAGGTATCGGGGGAGAGCCAGGTGCGCTTGAGGGTACCGATGGGAGTCAGGCGCTGGTGATTGGTGTCGTGGCGAACCAGCGGCAACCCCTGCTCGGCGCAGTGGCGCTGCAGATCGGCCAGACTCGCTTCGATATTTTGCATTCCCACCTTGCTGTAGGGGTGATCCGGATGGGCTGCCATAAAAGCGGGCAGGGCGGCGCGGGGATCCCCATCGCTTTCGAGCAGATCGACCGAGCCGGAGGAGAAGTGCAGGGCACTCTGGCCGGAGGCCATCAGCAGGGTTTTCTGGCCTGCCTCCACCAGCCGCAGGGCAGCCGAGAGTCCCGCCATACCACCGCCGATAACGATATTGTCAAACTTCATGACGGCTCTCCTTGTGAGTGGTCTCGCTGGTTGGGCTGCGTGGGGTATCGGCAACCAGCTGCGGCGCCGTCCATTCTCCCAGGCCAAACAGCCCTTCGTAGATCCAGTAGGTGAACTCGGCCTCACGCAGGGCATCGCCCCACAGGACGGGGCGGGTTCCCTTGTAACGCTCTTCCAGGAACTGGCGCAGCATGACGCAGGCCTGACGACCGTCAGCCTTGCCATACTCCTGCATCAGACCGGCGGCGCGGTAGGCGCACAGCTCCCCCTGACAGGGCCCCATCCCCAGACGGGTGCGGCGGCGCAGGTCGATGAGGTTGTCCACATCCAGCTCGCGCAGGGCGTATTCGATTTCGCCTGCGGTGACCATTTCGCACTCGCAGATCAGGGCGTTGGCCTTGGGATTGTCACGGAAGAAGGCGATGACCCGCTCGCCGTGGCGGTATTGGGCTGAGCCTTCGACCGGCACCGAGAGGCCGGGGGCGGAGACCTTTTCCGGATCCCGCGAGCCGGGCAGGCTCAGTTCAGCGGTCTGGCAGGGCTTGCTGTTGCCGAGTTTCTTGGCCAGCAGATCGGTGGCCCACTCCGCCATCAGGCGGTAGGTCATCAGCTTGCCGCCGGTGATGGTGTTGAAGCCCTTGAGACCGTCGCGCTCGGCGTGATCGAGCAGCACGATGCCGCGACTGATGTTGCGGCCGGTGTCGTCACCGTCCACCGCTACCAGCGGGCGCACCCCGGCGTAGGCGCGCAGCAGGCGGGTGCGCGCCATGATGGGAGCGAGCTTGATACCTTCGCGCAGCAACACTTCGACCTCTTCGGGTTCGACGGTGAGCTGGTCAATCTTGTTGTAATCGATGCGACTGGAGGTGGTGCCGATGAGGGAGATGGTATCGCCCGGCACCAGAATGTCCGCATCCGCCGGTTTGCGGGCGCGGTTGAGCACCAGCTGGTTGATCCGGTAATCCATGATGAGCAGGGAGCCCTTGGCCGGGAACATGCGGATGCCGAGATCGGCGTATTCGCAAATTTGCTGGCCCCAGATGCCGGCGGCGTTGATCACCTCCTGACACTCCACCTCGAACGCTTCGCCGGTGCGGGTATTGATCGCCTTGACCCCGTGTACCCGATCTTGCGTGCGCAGCAGCCCCAGCACCTTGCAGTGGGTGAAAATGCGGGCGCCGTGCTCTTTCGCGTCCAGCACGTTGGCGGCGGCGAGGCGGAACGGATCGACCGTGCCATCCGGCACATGGATGGCGCCGATCATCGCCGGGTTGGCGTTGGGCTCCATGCGCAGGGCTTCACCGGGATCAAGTTGGCGAGTTTCGATACCGGCCAGGGCGCAGGCATCCATAAAGGTGGTTTGGAAATTGATGTCATCTTCCGGCAGGGTGAGGAAGAGGCCGCCCGTGTCCTCGACACAGTGGCTGGCAATCCGCTTGAGGATGCGGTTTTCCTGGATGCATTCGCGGGCGGACTCCTGATCCGTTACCGCGTAGCGGGCACCGGAGTGGAGCAGGCCGTGGTTGCGGCCGGTGGTGCCGGCGGCGATATCATCGCGCTCGAGCAGGATGCAGTCGATGCCGCGCAGTGCGCAATCGCGCATGATGCCGGCCCCTGTGGCACCGCCGCCTATGATGACGACTTGTGTAGTTATTCTTTTCATTGTTGCCCGTCTCATCTCTTCCAGATGAGGCCAGTGTGGCCTACTTCTGAGTGGAAATGTTTGATATGGGCCAAATTTGCGCTCGCAAACGCTCATTTTCTCGCGCGTTAATGAGCATTATGTGACATTTGTCACGCTTGTTATCGCAGCGGTTAATGGGCTGGTGGCGAATGGCAGGCACAAAAAAAGGGCATCTGATGCCCCTTGTCACTGTTTGACGAGTCTGGTGGGGGTGTGATGCGTCAGCCGCAGCACTTCTTGTGCTTTTTGCCGCTGCCACAGGGGCAGGGATCGTTGCGTCCTGCCTTGAGGGGGGCTGGATCCTGCTCTCCCTCGGTGTAGACCCAGCGCCCCTGATAACGCACGAAGCGAGAACGCTCATGGAGGCAGTGACGCTCATCTCCTTCCAGAAACCAGGCTTTGAACTCCACCATCCCGGTTTCATCCTCCGGGCCGCCCTGGCTGGCGATGATCTCGAGACCATCCCAGCGGGTGTCGATGCGTGAAAGCTCTTCGGCGGTGAGACCGCCAAGGTGGGCCGGGTGCCAGGTATGGACCAGATACTCCCCCAGACCAAGCACAAAAGCGCTGTAGCGAGAGCGCATCAGCTGTTCCGGGGTGTCAGCCACAGCGCCACTGTGACGTGAGCCACAGCACAATTCGAGAGAAAGGGTTGAGCCGCAAGGACAAAGATTCATGATTTTCACGTTCTGGCCGATTTGTTTAAGGGAATTGTAACGAAAGCTGGGCTCGCCCTGCCAGCACCTATACTGATGAGTAAGCAAGGAATTCCAATAAAAACAGCTGCAAGGATGTGAAAGATGACGCTAAAGCAGAAAATCCTGTTACTGGGTGCAGTCCCCGTACTGTTGATGACCTGGTGGTCAATCTCAGTAACTACATGGTCTCCAAGCGCGATCTGGAGTCTGATCTGGTGGTGGCGAGGGAAAATGCCATCAAGGAGCGTAAAGCGCTGCTCAGCAGTTACATCATGATGGCCAAAACCGCCGTCGATGCCGTGTATTCCCTGCCGGATTCACCGGAAAATCGTCAAAAGGTCAAAGAGTTGCTCAGGCCGCTGCGTTACAGCAGTGATGGCTACTTCTTTGTCTATGACTTCGAGGGCAACACCATACTGCTGCCGGTGCGTACCGAGCTGGAGGGGAAAAACCGCTGGAACGACAAGGATGCCAAGGGCAAATTGCTGATCCAGGAGATCCTCAAGTCAGCGCGCCAGGGGGATGGTTTTACCGAATACTGGACGGCCAAGCCCTCCATCGGTCGCGATGCTCCCAAACTGGCCTTTACTCTGGTGCTGGACAAATACCAGTGGGCCATTGGCACCGGTTTTTATATCGATGATATTGACAACGAGCTGGCGGCCTTGCGGGCAGAGCGCGAGAGCAATATGCACGAGTCGCTGCAGAGCAGTGTGCTGGTGATCCTGTTGATCCTCGGTATCACTCTGGCGGCGACCGTTATTGTGGGCAACCGGGTCACCAAGCCGCTGGCGGATGCGGTGCTGGCATTGAACGATATTGCCAACGGCGACGGGGATCTGACCCAGCGCCTCAAGGTGCAGAGCCAGGACGAGATTGGCCAGCTGGCCAGCGCCTTCAACCGCTTTGTCGAGCGGATCCAGTCGGTGGTGAGTCAGGTGGGCGAGACCAGCAACCACCTCTTTAGCGCGGTGGACAAGTTGCACCATCTGAGCGAGCACTATGACCATCAGATGCAGGGTCACAGTCGCGAGACCGATCAGGTGGTCACCGCGGTGACCGAGATGAGCTCCACCGCGCAGGAGGTGGCGGCCAGTGCCTCCAATGCCGCGACGGCAACCAGCGATGCGGCCCGTGAATCGGACGCCGCCCGGGGTGTGGTGAGCGGGGCCATCAACAGTATCAACCGGCTGGTGGGGGAGGTGCATACCGCCTCCGGCGTTATCGAACAATTGGCGCAAGAGACTGCCAAGATTGGCTCGGTGGTGGAGGTCATTCGCGGCATTGCCGAACAGACCAACCTGCTGGCGCTGAACGCCGCCATCGAGGCGGCCCGCGCCGGTGAGCAGGGGCGGGGCTTTGCGGTGGTAGCGGACGAAGTGCGTTCGCTGGCCGGTCGTACCCAACAGAGCACCAAGGAGATCAACGAGATGCTGCAACGTCTGCAGGGCGGGGTGAAGCAGGCGGTGGAGGTGATGCAGGCGAGCGAGGATCGCAGCCAGGAGACGGTGCAGGAGGCGAGCCATATCGCCAGCTCCCTCGACAGCATGGTGATGGCGGTCAGTACCATCAACGACATGAACATCCAGATCGCCACCGCCGCCGAGGAGCAGCACGCGGTATCGGAGGAGATCAACAAGAACCTGGTGGCCATTCAGCAGATTGTCAGCGAGCTGACCAGCGCGGCGGTGGAATCCAACAGCACCACCCGGGATCTGGCCAGTACCGGCGACAAATTGCGCAAACTGGTCTCGCAATTCCGTTATTGATCTTGCAATGGTCCGTGACGGCCACCACAAGATGCGGCCTGACCCCCGGTTCAGGCCGCACTTTATTTGGGGATTGACCAATAATGTGTGAAAATTGCCAGCCTCTTTTTTTCAGCCTTTGCCCCATACCCTATGAATGAGATCGTGAAAGGTAGTATCGATTTGATCCGGCAGCTCAACTACGGCCTGGTCTATGCCAGCCTGGAAGAGCACAAGGAGCTGTCGCGCACCGATCTCTCCCGCCTGACCGGCCTCTCGCCTGCCAGTATCACCAAGATCACCAGGGAACTGCTCGATGGCGGTTTGGTGGTCACCTGTGGTGAAAGTTCAGTGGGGCGCGGCCGTCGTCAGACCTTGCTGCGCATCAACGAACGCCGCTTCCAGTTTCTCTCCATGCGTCTCGGCCGTGGCTACGTGGATATGGCGCTGTTTGACTTTTCCGGCCGTTCGCTGGCTCGCCAGCGCCACCTCTTTACCGAGGAGGAGCGCGCCGATCTGCTGGGCAGTCTGGTACACGCCATCAAGGTGTTTTTGCCGAGAAAATCTCTCAGTCTGGCCTGTATCGCCCTCTGTCTGCCGGGTCAGGTAGAGCGCCACTCCGGTATGGTCAAGCACTTCCCCTTCTACGATCTGCGTAACTGGCCCCTTGGCCCGACTCTGCAACAGGCGTTCTCGGTACCTGTGCTGGTGAGCGGTGACGTGCGCACCTGGATCCAGGCCGAGCGGGAGTGGGGGCCGCCAAAAATTGCGCCGACGCGGTGCTGGTGTTTGTCCACAACGACATCGGGGTCGGCATGGTGGTCAATGGTCAGCTCATCGAGAGCGAGAATGCGCTGCTCGGGGATCTCAGCCACCTGCAGCTCGAGCCCTATGGCCAGCGCTGCTACTGCGGCGGCTTTGGTTGTGCCTGCACCCTGGTGACCAATCAGGCGCTGGAGGCGCAATACCGGGATCTGCGCGAGCGGATGCAGGAGCACGACTTGCCCGAGAGCGTCACCATCCGCGAGCTGTGCGAGCTGGCGCTGGCAGGCAACAGCCTTTGTCAGGATATTCTCCATCAGGCGGCGGGTCGTCTCTCCAAGGTGCTCTCCAATCTCATCTGCCTGCTCAATCCGGGCAAGCTGCTGCTGGGTGGGGAAATCACCCGTGCCGATCGGCTGCTGTTCCCCATGTTGCACCAGTCGCTGGCCAGCCAGTTGCCCGCCGAATATCTGGTGCGGCTGCAGATTGAATCCACCCACTTCTACGAAGATCCCACCAAGCCCACTTCGGTGCAGGTGCACAAGGCACTGCGCGATGGCAGCCTGTTGCTGGAGCTGCTGCGCAGCTGTCAGGAGTCGTAAGACAAGAGGTGTTGGCACTGCGTCTGGCGAAAGGGGCAGGGATTGCTGTTCCGCCAGCGCGTAACTCGGTACAATCTTGCCCTTTTCCGGCAGCCCCCCTGTTATCGCGCCCTGTGGCGGCGTGACTTGTTGGCATCGCTGCCGTTCCTGTTTTGACTCCAGTTGTGAACCTAGATGAAGCCTGTTCCTGATCACGCCGTCAACCGCCTGCGGGCCTGGCGCAAGAGTATCTCTACCCGACCGTTTCTTGCCCGTGGCGGCACCCTGGCCCGCTGTCCGGCCTGTCAGCTGCGCGAGGATTGGTGTGCCTGCGAGTGGCGCCCCGAGCTCAAAGCGGAGGCCGGTTTCTGCCTGCTGATGTATGACAGCGAGCCGATGAAGCCCTCCAACACCGGTCGCCTGATCGCCGATGTGTTGCCGGATACCACCTGGGCGTTTCTCTGGTCACGCACCCAGCCCCATCCCGAGTTGCTGGCCCTGCTGGCCGATCCCGCTTGGCAGCCCTATGTGGTCTTTCCCGCTTGCGAGAAGGAGCCTGCCCGCCTGACCGGCGAGGTGACGCTGGCACCGGGTAAAAAACCGCTCTTTATCCTGCTCGACGGCACCTGGCCGGAGGCGCGCAAGATGTTCAACAAGAGCCCCTATCTGGACGGTTTTCCGGTGCTCGCCATCAAACCCGATGTACTCTCCACCTATGGCATGCGGGTGGCCAACTGCGATGAGCACCTCTGTACCGCCGAAGTGGCGGCCTGCGTGCTGGAAGTGGCGGGGGAGCTCAAGGCTGGGCAGGCACTGCAGCACTGGTTCAATCTGTTCAGCAGCCGCTACATGGCCGGGCGGGTCAGCCGTTTCCCCGGTGCCGATGAGGATCATCTCTGTGAGGCGCTGGCGGCCATCAAGGAAGCGAGCGTCGCTTCAACGGCTTGCTAACTGGCCTTCTGAGGGGGCAGGGGCCTGACAGCTCAAATCAATGAAAATCAGGAATCAATTGGCTGCCACTGTTTCGTTAGATTCATGGTCAGTGGCCCGTTAGGATAGCGGACAGCCTGTGCAGCCCCCCGCACAACGTCGTTTTGGTTATATCCGGTTGCTCGACCCTTCGGGCAACCCACTCTCGTGAGGTCTATGGATGGAATTGGAACTGGTTACCCTGTTTGCCCTGTTCGGTGTGGCGCTTGTCGCCGGCTTTATCGATGCCATCGCTGGTGGTGGCGGCCTGTTGACGGTGCCTGCTCTGCTGGCCACCGGCATGCCCCCCGCGCTGGTGCTTGGCACCAACAAGCTGCAGAGCAGTTTTGGCTCCTTCTCCGCCACCTGGTTCTATGCCCGCAAGGGGCTGCTGGAGTGGGCCATGATCTGGCCTGCGGTGATCTGCACCTTTATCGGTGCGGCCATCGGCACGCTGGCGGTGCAGACCATAGACGCCGCCATTCTCGAGCGCCTGCTCCCTTTCCTGCTGATGGCCTTTGCCTGCTACTTCTACTTCTCGCCGCGGGTAAGCGATGCCGAGAGCTCCCGCCGTCTGACTCCCATGCTGTTTGCGCTGCTGGTGGGGGGCGGTGTCGGCTTTTATGACGGCTTCTTCGGGCCGGGCACAGGTTCGTTTTTTGCCATCGGTTTCGTGGCGCTGGCGGGCTTTGGCATGGCGCGCGCCACCGCCCATACCAAGCTGCTCAACTTCACCTCGAATATTGCCTCCCTGCTGTTCTTTGCTCTTGGTGGCAAGGTGGTGTGGAGTGTCGGTTTTTGCATGGCGTTGGGGCAGTTTATCGGCGCCCGCTTTGGCTCCAAGATGGTGCTGAAAAAAGGGGTGAAGCTGATCAAGCCGCTGCTGGTGACCGTCTCCTTGCTGATGTCTGCCAAGCTGGTGTGGAGCCAGTATCCGGAGCTGTTTGCCTGGATCTGATGTGCGCCTTGCTTGCCGCATCGCAATTGTTAACGGGGCCCAAGGGCCCCGTTGTCACATCTGGTGTTTTACATGGCTAGCGCGGCGTGTCGCTGCGGTGGCGAAAGTGTTGGTGCAGGGCGCTCACCAGCCGGGCAATGCGTTCGCGCTTTAGGCTGTTTGGCCGGTAGACCAGATGCAGGGGGCGGCCCAGCCCGGGCAGTGGGCGGGCCATCTCCCCCTGTTCTCCCACCAGCCCCAGCAGGCCAGCGGGGAGCAGCACAGGGCCAATACCTGCCTTGGCGAGTTCGATGAGCGCCAGATAGGAGTCGAGCTCCATGGCGGGCTCCAGCCCCAAATCAGCCAGCGGTTCGCGCAGGTAGCGGTTGGAGGGGTTCTCCAGATCCATGGTGAGGATCTTGCGCCTGCTTTCTACGCTGGCTGGCGGCAGGCTCGGCTGCGCCTCGCCCACCAGATAGAAGGGCTCCTCAAGCAGCAGATCGGCGCCGAGGCCATGGCCGGGCGGGAGCCGACCGGCGCAGATGCCGAGCAGGGCATCGCCGCTGCGCACCCGCGCCAGAATGACCGGGGTGTGGTGGGTAGAGAGGGCAAGGTGGGGATCGCGCTCCAGATAGTCGCGCATAAAGTGGGCGAGATAACCGGCCAGCAGGGTTTCGGAGCAGGCGATGGGGAGGGGACTCTGATCCGCCAGATCCTGACTATCGGCCAGCACTCCTTTCATCTCTGCCAGACTCGGGGCCACTCGCTCAAGCAGCTCCTTGGCCTGCGGGGTGAGGCGGATCTGGCGCCCCTCCGGCTCGATCAGCTTCTTGCCAAGGCGCTGCTCCAGCTGGGCAATTCGCTTGCTCACCGCCGACTGGCTGATATAGAGGCGACTGGCCACCTTGGCCATGGTCCCTTCACTTGCCAGCAGGCTCAGCGTCTCCAGCCCTTCCAGTAACATCTCGCCCCCTTGTTTATCGCCATCAGGATCGTCACAGATTGATCAGCGCTACCTTAGGGGCTGACTGGCTCAGGAGCAAGGGTCGTTTGCTGCCTTGGCCGGTCGAATGCGCCATTCGCTTAAGGGCGGCGCGAAGATCACCAGATTGCCGATGAGGCTGATCACCACTCCGGCCACAGAGACCGGCTGCCAGACAAAGCCTTCATAAAAGTTGGAGAGGGTAAGCGCCACCAGCGGAAAGAGCACGGTCGCGTAGGAGGCCTTGCTGGCCCCGATGCGCCCCACCAGCGTCAAGTAGGCGGTAAAAGCGATCACCGAGCCAAACAGGGCGAGGTAGACCATGGCCGCCAGATAGTGGCCATCGGTGGGCACCACCAGTTGCTGGCCGAGCAATGTGACCCAGCCCAGCAACAGCACCACGCCGTAAACCATGCCCCAGGGCACCAGTTGCAGTACGTGGTAGCCTTGGCGCTGGCCCCGTGCCGAGACCAGATTGCCCAGCGAAAAGCAGAGGGTGCCGCCGCAGGCGAGCAGTAGCCCCTTCCAGCCGTTTGCACCCAGTTGCGCATCCGCCAGCACCGGCCAGAACAGTAACAGGGTGCCAAAGAGCCCCAGCAAGGAGCCTTGCAACCAGCGCAGGGTGGGGCGCTTGCGCTCGAACAGCCAGAGGTTGAGGCCGTTGAAGATGCTGGCACTGGCGAAGATCACTGCCGACATGCCGCTCGGGATATAACGGGTGGCGTGGTAGAAGCAGAGAAAGTTGGTGGAAAAGAGCAGGGCACCGAGCAGTGCTGCGTAACGCTGGCCGTGCCAGGGGAGGCGTGGAAAGCGGCCGCTGGCGGCGAGCAGTGCAAACAGCGCAACTGCTGCCAGCAGGAAGCGGTAGAGCACCGACACCTCGATGGGGATGGGGCCAAGTTGCCAGGCGATGGCAATCCAGGTGCTGCCCCAGATAAGCACGGTGGCAAGATAGAGCATCAGATTCATCACAGTTCCGGTGAGTCAGGGAGAGATGACCCACTATGGGGCGAGCCCTGATGGCTGGATTGCACCATCTTGCGGTTTTTCATCGCCCTGCGCTGTCATCTGCGGGCGCGGTCGGTAAGATGGATGGCAGCGGGATAACCCGTACACATAACCGGAACAGGTGGCAGGGGCGAATGAAAACAGCAGGGGTATTTGATGCACTGGTCAGCACCGGCGCCCGGCTAGAGGACGCTTGCTGGCTCGAACCCGGGCTCGGGGTGGCCAGTTGGCGCAACTGCTATGACCAGACCCGCTATCACAAGCCGGGCCACCACACCCTGAGCGTCTATCTGCAGGGGGGCGAGCAGACCGAGCGACTCGATGGGCCGGGTGGCCACGGCGGCACCGGCAAGGTGTGCATCATGCCGGATCACCACAGATCCGAGTGGTTGGTGCGCGAAGAGTTTCGCTTCTTTCATCTCTACTTCACCCCGGCTCACCTCACCCGTATTGCCGAGGAGGTGTGTGACAAGGAGGGGCGCCACCTGCAACTGGTGGACAAGACCTTTATCGACGATCCGCAGGCTGCTTCGCTGGTGCAGCGCCAACTGATGCAACTGCAGTGGCAGCACGGGGTCGATCGGCTGGCGCTTTCCCATGGCGCCTGGATGTTGATCCTCCACGCCTACCGCCACCACACCGAGGAGGCTCCCGGTCTGCCGCCTCTGCGCGGCGGGCTGGCGCCCGTGGTGATCAAACGGGTGCAGGAGTATCTGCAGGCCCATCTGGCCGATTCGGTCACGCTGGCAGAGCTGGCCCAGCAGGCGGGGCTGAGCGAGTACCACTTCGCCCGCATGTTCGGCCAGAGTCTCGGTTGCCCGCCCCACCGCTATCTGCTGGGGCTGCGGCTCAAACGGGCCAAGCAGCTGTTGGCTGGCCCCGAGCCGCTGGCCAGCATCGCCAGTCAGTGTGGCTTCTCTTCCCAGGCCCATTTCGGTAATCGTTTTCGTGAGGCGTTTGGTTTGACGCCGGGGCAGTGGCGGGCGCAATTGTCATCTTCTCGTCACAGATAACCCTGAGACTTTGGGTAAAAGAGGTGTACTCTCTACCACTTATCCATTGAAAGGAATGCCCATTGAATTATCGCAAACGTCAAATCCGTACCCGTCATCTCTGGTTCAGCCACTGGAATGCCCCGCAAGATCGCACCGCTGTCGTTACCCCTCCCGAACCTGCAGTGCCTCACAGTTCACGTTGAAAAAGCCCCGCCTGCGATAGGATTTTTCCGGTAACTTTGCCACTATTGCCCCATCACAATGATGTGGACATGGCTGGATGTTTCTGGAACGTATTGAAGTCAAAGGTTTTCGCGGTATAAATCGCCTGTCGCTCGGGCTGGATCAGACCACAGTGCTGATCGGTGAGAATACCTGGGGTAAATCGAGCCTGCTGCGCGCCCTCTGGTGTCTGCTGGGGCAGGATGCCGAGCCCTATCAGTTCACCGCCGAGGATTTTCACCAACCGGAAGATCCCGAATTGGCCCCGGCGCGCCACCTGCAACTGGTGCTCACCTTCAGTGAGCACAGACCCCAGATGTGTCAGCACTCCCGTCGGCTGGCCCGTCTTTGCCCCTCCTGGGTGCTGCACAAGGACAAATTTCACCGCATTCACTATCGCGCCAGCGCTGAGCTGCAGGCGGATGGCTCTGTGCTCACCATTCACGACTTTCTCGACGGGGTAGGCAAGAGCTTGCCCATCGCCAATACCCACGAGCTGGTCTGCCTGCTCATCACCATGAACCCGGTGTTCCGGCTGCGGGACGCCCGTACCGCTCGCAACGGGGTGGAGACATTGCAGTGGGGAGATCTCTCCGAACATCGCCTGAGCGAGCTGGCGGACAAGCTGATCGACGAACCCCAGCGGATCGGCGAACCGGAGCTCAAAGAGGCGTTGCAGGCGGTGCGCCAGCTGATGGATCACTACTTCAACGCTCTGGCCCCCATCAAGAACAAGCCGCGCAGTCAGCGCGACATCATCAATCGCCCCATGACATTGCGCAATCCTGGCAACCTGCATACCCTGCTGCGCCGCGCCGATAACCGCGCGCTGCAGCTGGCGATGGCGGGGATGGCGGCTACCTTGTTGCAGGCGCGTGGCAACCGTGAGCTGGAGGAGGGGGCCCGCCCCATCATGATCCTGGAGGATCCGGAGAGCCGGCTGCACCCGACCATGCTGGCGCTGGCGTGGGGGCTGCTGGAACAACTACCGGGCCAGAAGCTGCTCACCACCAACTCGGGAGATCTGCTCTCTTCCCTGCCGCTCAATCAGGTGCGGCGGCTGGTGCGTCGTCAGCAGGATATCCTCTGTCACCAGTTGGGGGGCGAGCGTTACAGCAGCGACGATCTGCGCAAGATCGCCTTCCACGTGCGGATCAACCGCCCCATGTCGCTGTTTGCCCGTTGCTGGCTGCTGGTGGAGGGGGAGACCGAGATCTGGCTGCTCTCCGAGTTGGCGCAGATCTGTGGTTACAGTCTGCGGGCCGAAGGGGTACGGATCATCGAGTTTGCCCAGTGCGGCCAGTCGCCGCTCATCAAGGTGGCGCGGGATTTTGGCATCGAGTGGCACCTGCTGACCGATGGCGACGAGGCGGGGCTCAAGTATGCCACCTCGGCCCGGGGCCAGCTCAAGGGAGAGCGGGAGCGGGACCGACTGACCCAGCTCCCTGCCGCCGACATCGAGCACTACCTCTATCACAACGGTTTTGAAGCTGTGTTTCGCCGCGAGGCCGGGGTGGGCGGGCGCGCCATGTGGAGTGCCAGTCACATCATCAACAAGGCGATCCATCACCGCAGCAAGCCGGGAATGGCGCTGGCGGTGGTGGAAGAGGCGGAGCGGCTCGGCGCCGAACATATTCCGCCGGTGATCCGCCAGATGTTTGCCCGGGTGGTGGCGCTGGCCCGCGGTCAGGGCTAAAGCCAGCGCAGCATCCCGTCACTATGGATATGGCTGCCAGCAGGGCGCCCCTCAAGGTGGGCTCTGCTGGCAGCAAATTGCCCCGGATTGTTTGCCCACGATTGTTTGTCGCGATTGGGGATAGCCGCCGGTTTGGGTATACTCGCCCCTCTCTGGCGCCCCGGTGGCGCACCTCGAATCTTTACTGCTGGAGGCATCGTGTTCGTCCAACTCCCTTTTTGGCTCTTTCCCCTCACCGGATTGATGGCGCTTGGCGCCCTGATCGCCCTCGGTATCGTGCTGTGGCGCGGTGATATCTGCCCTGGCCAGCGCTCGCGCATCAGTCAGCAGCTCTTCTCCATCTGGGTCATTACCGCGCTCTCTCTGATGCTGGCGGTAGAGGCCAAGGCGGCCAGCTGGCTCATCTGGAGTGGTGGGGGCGCATTGGTGCTCGGAGTCGGCTTGTCACTGGCCCAGTCACGGCTGGAGGGCAAGCGTTCAGTCCCCTCGACACTGCTCTGGCTACCTGCGTTGCCGCTCGCTCTCTATGGCATCGGGCTGCTGCAACTGCAGGGCTGGGTGAGCGGTTTGCTGCAGATGGCGATGCTGGGGGCGGCCTTTGCCCACCTGATGCTGCTGCGGGCCCGTCATCGTCTCAAAGCATTCAACACCCTGTTGCCGCTGGCCGGTCTGGTGGGGGCGATGGCCAGCCTTGTCTGGCTGGCAGTGCTGGTGGGCTGGCAAGGGGGTGAGGCCAATCTCGATGCCCTGATCCCGGCGGTGGTGACCCAGGCAGCGCTGCTGGTGGCCTCTCTGCTGCTCTGGTTCAGCCCGCTCTACTTGCAGCGTGATACCGCGCCTGTTGTGGTCTCCACCTCCCTGTGTGGCCTGCTGATCGCCCAGATTGCCGCTACCAGTGTGTTGCACCAGCTGATCTGACACTGGCGCTGAAAAGAGAAAGCCCCGAGCCAACACTCGGGGCTTTTGCCTATCTGGCTTGCAGGTATCGCTGCTATCAATTCACAGCAATCGATCAATAGAAATCGTCTGCCCCGCAGATAAAGAGGCAGCTGCTGCGCGGCTGGGCTAGATATTCGCGGGTCAGCCCCTCCAGCGGCATGCCGAAGGTGCAGATATCTTGCGGCGAGGGGAGGGCGGTATCGAGGATCCGCCGCCAGTAGCCGCCGACCCCCTTGGGGGGGCTCGGCAGGTTGAAGGTGAGGGGTTCCCAGTAGGCGTTGAACAGCACATAGAGCGCCAGCTTGGTTTCGCTCGACAGCGCCGACATGGCGATGGCGTGGGAGTGGGGGCTGAAATCCGGTTGCCCGGCGTTGACCCCGTGCCAGCAGATCTCGCTGTGGCGCAGGATCTCGGTGAGCGACAGCGGCATGCTCTCCTGCTCCGGGCGCTGGAACAGGTGTTTGCGGTACTGGATCAGCTCCTTCATAAAGCGGAACATCTCCTGACTGCGGGCATTGGGCAGCCAGTTCATCCAGCAGGTGGCGTTGTCCTGACAGTAGCCGTTGTTGTTGCCCCGCTGGGTGCGCAGCAGCTCGTCTCCCATTAGCAGCATGGGGGATCCCACCGAGAGCAGGGTCGCTACCATCATGTTTTTGGCCTGGCGCATCCGCAGGGCGTTGATCTGGGGATCTTCCGTTACCCCTTCATGGCCGTGGTTCCAGCTGAAGTTGTGATCGCAGCCGTCACGGTTCTCCTCCCCGTTGGCCTCGTTGTGTTTGCTGTTGTAACTGGCCCAGTCCCACAGGGTAAAACCGTCGTGGCAGGTAACGAAGTTGATGCTCTTCTCGGGATCGGCGTGGTGATAGTGGTAGATGTCGGGGCTGCCGCAGAGCCGCTCGACAAAGGCGGTGACGCTGTTGTCATCCCCGCGCAGGAAGCGGCGCACATCATCCCGGAACTGGCCGTTCCACTCACGCCAGCGGGCGCCGGCCAGTGACCCCACCTGATAGAGCCCCCCGCGTCCCAGGCTTCGGCAATCAGCTTGATGTCGGCGATGTTGGGGTCGGTATCTATGGTGCGTAGAGTGGGTGCATTGGCCTGCGGTTGACCCGATTCATCCCGTGACAGAATGGCGGCCAAATCGAAGCGGAAGCCATCGACGTGCATCTCCTGACGCCAGAAGTGTAGGCTGTCCATGATCATCCGAAGCACCACCGGATGAGCGCCGTTGAAGGTGTTGCCGCAGCCCGAATAGTTGGTGTCCTTCTGGTTGTTGTCGAGGATGTAGTAGGCCTCGTTGTCGATGCCGCGAAACGAGAAGGTGGGGCCATCATCACCCCCTTCGGCGGTGTGGTTGTAAACAACGTCCAGGATCACCTCGATATTGGCCTTGTGCAGCGCCTTGACCATGTCGCGAAATTCGGTCAGCGGATCATCGCCGCAGGCGTATTGGGCGTGGGGGGCGAAAAAGGACATGGGGCTGTAACCCCAGTAGTTGGAGAGTCCTTTGGGCGCATCCTGAGGATCGAACTGGAACACCGGCAGCAGCTCGACGGCGGTGACACCGAGAGATTGCAGGTAGGGGATCTTCTCAATCAATCCGAGATAGGTGCCACGCAGCGCCGGATCGACCCCGGAGCTTGGGGACTTGGTAAAGCCCCCCAGATGCAGCTCGTAGATCACCGAGCGGGAGAGGGAGTGAGCGGGCAGTTTGTCTCCTTCCCAGTCGTAGTGGCGAGTATCGACCACCTTGTTTTTGGCGCAACAAGCCAGATTGCTGCCTGGACGGGCCGCCGCCCATCGATCGTAATTGGCGCCAAGCTCGATGCTACGGCCGTAAGGGTCGAGCAACACCTTCTCGGCATCGAAGCGGGTGCCGCCATATGGGCGCCACGGGCCCTGAATGCGATAGGCGTAACGCTGCCCGACCGAGATCCCCTCCACATGGATATGCCAGTAGTAGGCGGTGCGGTTTAGGCGCGGGGAGAGGGGGATCACCTCGGGGGTCGCATCGTCTGCGCTTGCGAAGAGCAGCAGTTCGACTCGGCTGGCGAGGCGTGCCCAGATCGCAAAGTTGACGCCGTGACTGTCGGGTGTGGCCCCCAACTGACGGCAGTGACCGGCGGAGATGCGCATATTCTACCTACCCAAAATGAGGAGTGTTCACCTTATTGAGTGTAGTGCCGGATGCCTGGCAAGGACTCGATTGCCTGAAAAAACAGCATGATGCTGCTAATGACCGCACTATTTGTCCGATTAATCTACGAATAAACTTTTTTTGAGATATTTACTTGCAATCTGTGCGCTGGCGCCTATTATTGGCGACCTCAGACGCGGGGTGGAGCAGCCCGGTAGCTCGTCGGGCTCATAACCCGAAGGTCGTCAGTTCAAATCTGGCCCCCGCAACCATCTGAGATCCTGACCAGTAAAGCCGGTGTAACCGGTTGGTGGGAAAGGAGAAATCGAACTGGCTACTGCTCGGCCACTTCGAGAAAAAATTCGGACGCGGGGTGGAGCAGCTCGGTAGCTCGTCGGGCTCATAACCCGAAGGTCGTCGGTTCAAATCCGGCCCCCGCAACCAACTCTTTCGTCAGCTTGCGATTGTGTAAACAGTCGAAAGCAGACAAACGCCATCAAGCTACTGCTCGGCTTGAGGGTGACAATTCGGACGCGGGGTGGAGCAGCTCGGTAGCTCGTCGGGCTCATAACCCGAAGGTCGTCGGTTCAAATCCGGCCCCCGCAACCAACTTTTTCGTCAGCGTTCGATTGTGTAAACAATCGAAAGCAGACAAACGCCACCAAGCTACTGCTCGGCTTGAGGGTGATAATTCGGACGCGGGGTGGAGCAGCTCGGTAGCTCGTCGGGCTCATAACCCGAAGGTCGTCGGTTCAAATCCGGCCCCCGCAACCAACTTTTCGTCAGCCTGCGATTGTGTAAACAGTCGAAAGCAGACAAACGCCATCAAGCTACTGCTCGGCTTGAGGGTGACAATTCGGACGCGGGGTGGAGCAGCTCGGTAGCTCGTCGGGCTCATAACCCGAAGGTCGTCGGTTCAAATCCGGCCCCCGCAACCAACTCTTTCGTCAGCTTGCGATTGTATAAACAGTCGAAGGCAGACAAACGCCAACAAGCTACTGCTCGGCTTGGGGGTGACAATTCGGACGCGGGGTGGAGCAGCTCGGTAGCTCGTCGGGCTCATAACCCGAAGGTCGTCGGTTCAAATCCGGCCCCCGCAACCAACTCTTCCGTCAGCTTGCGATTGTGTAAACAGTCGAAAGCAGACAAACGCCAACAAGCTACTGCTCGGCTTGAGGGTGACAATTCGGACGCGGGGTGGAGCAGCTCGGTAGCTCGTCGGGCTCATAACCCGAAGGTCGTCGGTTCAAATCCGGCCCCCGCAACCAAATTTCTGAACGTTCCCTTCCTGTATCGCCAATCATTGAACAATCCTTCTTGATGCTCGTCACCATCTGGTGATTGCTGCTATTTCTGACGCTTTTTCAAGACCAAAACTGGTCGTATCAACCATTTGTTGGGTATCATCAGGTATCTCTTCATGGATGAGGCACGCGCCTGTGATCACTCCCTTCACCTATCTTCCTCCTGCTATTGAAAGCCGGGATGCCACGCTGGCCGAAGCCCTTGCCCAAGGGCTGCCGTTGCAACTGCTGCTGATCGCCGAAGAGCAGAAGGAGTCCTTGCTTTCGCTGCCCGCCCTTGCGGGTCTCCAGACCCAGCTTGCGCTGGGGAAAAAAGCGCCCTTTACCCTGATGCATGGCAATACCCTGTTGCAGGTGATGTTTGTGGCCGGCAGTGTGACGCGGGATCACCGCCTCTATAAACAGATCAGAGGCTGGATTGCTCCTCTTTCTGGGCTCAATGTGGAGCGGCTCGGGCTGCATCTGGAAGGTTTTTCTCCCTCCGAGCGAGTGATGCTGGCCGAAGTGATGTTGTCAGCCCTGCTTGCCGCCAATATTTCGTTGCCCACAAGCAAGCGACGCAGTGAAAGCAGCTGGAGCTATCAGCAGATCAAGGTTTCACCCGCAGTGGTGCTGGACTTGGCACGCCTTTACAGCGAAGCGGGGGGCAACGGGCTGGCTCGCCATCTGGCGGTGTTGCCTGCCTCCGAGCTGACGGCCGCCAGCTATCGCGAGTTTGTCAGCAAGCTGGCGCAAGATGAGGGGTGGCAGTGCCATCACTATGATCAGGCACAGCTGGCCGAGTTGGGGGCGGGGGCGTTTCTGGCCGTTGCTCGTGGCTCGGAAGACAATCAGGGGGCCATGGTCAAGCTCAGCTACTATCCACCCAAGCCGGTGCGCCGCATTGCACTGGTAGGTAAGGGGATCTGTCACGACTCCGGCGGTTACAACCTCAAGGTCTCTGGCAGCATGTATGGCATGCATCTGGACATGGGGGGCAGTGCAGTGGCGCTCGGCACCCTCTACGCCATCAGCCGAGCCCGGTTGCCCTACGAGGTACACTGCTGGCTGGCCATTGCCGAGAACCATATCGGCCCTCACGCCTATCGCCCCGGCGAGGTGGTGACCGCCATCAATGGCACCTCCATCGAGGTGGTCGATACCGATGCCGAAGGGCGAATGGTACTGGCCGATACTCTGGCGATGGCGGTGCAGGATACCCCGGATCTGCTGCTCGATTACGCGACCCTGACCGGAGCCTGCAAACGGGCGCTGGGTAGCCGCTACAGCGGCGTCTTTACCAATCGCAGCGAATGGATGACATCGCTGGTCAATCTGGGTCAGCGCAGCGGCGAGCGGATCTGGCCCTTCCCGCTTGATGACGATTACGACGACAACATCGAGAGCGAGTGGGCCGATCTGTTGCAGTGTGCGCCGGGCAGTTCGCCGGATCACATCGATGCGGCCCGTTTCCTCGCCCACTTCGTGCCCGAGCAGACCCCCTGGCTGCACTTCGACCTTAGCGGTTTTCGCAACAAGGGGGGCAATGGGGTGGTCTCCAGCGAAGTGACCGGCTTTGGCGTGCGTCTCACGCTGGATCTGCTGGCCAGCCCGCTTGGCAGAGTTGGTCGCCAAGCCTCTGAACAATCTGAATGATTACAAGGATTTCTGTGAAACAACCAAGCTATGACTGGGTGCTGTTCGATTTGGATGAAACCCTGCTCGATTTTCCGGTCGCCTCTGCGCTGACGCACACCTTGCAGATCTATGGCGTACAGGCTGATGACGCCAGCATGGCGCAGTACCACGCCCTCAACCACGGGCTCTGGCAGCAGTACAACGACGGCGAGATCGATGCAACGGCGTTGCAGCAGACCCGCTTCTCCCTCTTTGCCCAGCAGGTTGCCGCCGATCCCATGGCGATGAACAACACCTTTCTGGAGCAAATCATTGCCCTTAGCATGCCTCTCGAAGGGGTGGTCGAGACCCTGCAGCAGCTGCGCAGCAAGGTGCGGATGGGGATCATCACCAATGGTTTCAGCGTGCCTCAGCGGGGGCGGCTCGGCAAACTGGGCTGGAGTGAGTGGTTCGAGCCGCTGGTGATCTCCGACGAGATCCGGGTGACCAAGCCGGCGCCAGCCATATTCCAGCACACCCTCTCCCTGATGGGGCAGCCAGATCCGGCCCGGGTGCTGATGGTGGGGGATAATCCGAAAACCGATATTGCCGGGGCGGCGGCGCAGGGGCTGGCAACCTGCTGGTACAACCCGGCGCGGCAAGCGGGCGAGTGCGATGCCACCCACGAAATCCACCACTTCGCCCACCTTGCCGACATTGTGCTGGGACGCTGATAGCCAGGTTTAACCCATCACGTTATCGGTGACCAAAATGTCCTGGCAAGTCGCAACCCGGGTTGTTCGAGACAGGATTGGGTTTGCTTGAGACAGTAAGGGGAGCTGATGCTCCCCTTACTTATGAGTATTTTCCTGTGAATGCAGGGATCTGAACTGATAGCGATCCAGGATCTGCTGATAGTCGGGACTCTGTTTCAATTGATCGATAGCCTGATTGATCCGCTGCAGTTGCGCCTCAGTAGTGCTCTCTTTGCTCAGCATCAGGTGAACCGGTGTGACTTCGATACGCAGCAGGGTATGCAGCTGAGCCAGCGCTTCATCCTTATCCTGCCACCCCTGCAGTCCGTGGGGATCCAGAATAAACCCCTGAATCCGACCCCCTTGCAGCATTTTCAGCAGCTGATCCAGCCGCAGGCGCATCTGCAAGCGAGGTTGCAGCTCGGGCCTTGCCATCAACTGGCGGAAGGTATTGCCGTAATCAAAGCCCTTGAGCACCCCGATATGGAAGTCGGGGGTGTTGATCAACTGCTCGAGGGTGGTGATCCCGCGCCAGCGTTCGGCATCTTGCCGGCGGATGATGATGGCCGTCTCCTCTTCCCGATAGGGGTGGCTGAAGCGGGCATATTGCTGCCGCTCGGCGGTGATATTGGCTGACATGGTCAGCTGAACCGTGCCGAATTTCAGCTCGTGCAGCACGCGAGCCCAGGGCATTTCACTGAATTTGGCCTGATAACCGGCCCGCAGGAAGATGGCGTTGAGCAGCTCCACATCCAGTCCGCGGAGCTGTTGCTGTTCATTGCGATAACTGAAGGGCTGCCAGTCGACCCAGCCCACGACCAATGACTCCTGTGCCGTAGCCTGGCAACACAAACACCATAACAACAAGAGTCTGTACACAACGCATACCCTCGAACAGGCTGATACGGTGAGTATTGGACAGGAACGACGGAGTAACCAGTGCTGAGGGTTGAGCGGATGCACAGATGTGCATCCCTCACAGTTCGTGGGCGTGGAATCCCTTGCGATAGCGGGTTTCACAGCGCGGGCAGCGTTGCAGGGTCGGATCCTGTTCCAGCTGTTCGATGGACAGTGGCTCTTCACAATCGGAGCAGAGGCCATAGAGGCCGAGATCCATCTGGCAGAGTGCCGCATCGATCCGCTTGAGGCGGGCCACGCTCTGCTCAACCTTCGGCAGATCCAGCCGGCTGGTCAGTTCCACCAGTTGATCCTGCTCGCAGTGACCGACCTGCTCGGCCCACTCGTCACGGCGGCAGGCTTTAAGCTGACCGATCAGCGTTTCTCGTACTTGGGCCCAGTCTGACAGCAGGCGATTACGCCAGACAGTCAACTGTGCTTGCGTCATTTCACACACATTATCCCCCACAGGACAGACGACAGATTCGGGGCAGTATAGGGATCCGATAACTTTATCAAGATGATATGCGTCAAGTTAAATGTGGTTAGCCGTGGCTTTTGGCTGCTTGCAGCAGGGCATCGCGGATCGGATCCGTCTCTTTGAGCACCCGGATCTCCTGAAACAGCAGGTCCGCTTCGGGATATTCCCGCTTGAGATAGCTGAACCACTGTTTGATGCGGCTGGGGTAGTAGTCGGCTTTTTCGCTGGCCAGATCCTGCTCGGTATAGCTCACCATCAACTGCAGCACCTCGGCCCAGCTCATGTGCGGGCAGCCGGTTTTCATCACGTTGGCCAGATTGGGCAGGGAGATGGCGCCGCGCCCGACCATCAGGGCATCGCAACCCGAGACCCTGGCGCAGGCGAGGGCATCTTTGTGATCCCAAATCTCGCCGTTGGCGGTGACGGGGATGGGCAGGGCGCGGCGAATGGCATCCACATACTCCCAGTGGGCGGGGGCCTTGTAGCCTTCGCGCTTGGTGCGGGCATGAACGGCCAGCTCGTTGGCGCCCCCTGGAAGACTGCCTGAGCGTTCTCCAGATAGAGATCCTTGTCGTCGTAACCGAGGCGAATTTTGGCGCTCACCGGCAGATGGGCAGGCACCGCCTCGCGCACCGCCTTGACGATGCGGTAGATGGTCTCGGGCTCTTTGAGCAGCACCGCACCGCCCTTGCTCTTGTTGACCGTAGGGGCGGGACAGCCGAAGTTGAGATCGACGCCGGGGAGCCCAGCTCGATGGCGCGCACGGCGTTCTCGGCCAGCCACTCGGGGTGTTGCCCCAGCAGTTGTACCCGCACCGGGGTGCCTGCGCGGGTTTTGCCATCTTGCAGCAGTTCAGGGCAGAGGCGGTAGAATACCTTGGCGGGCAGCAGCTGATCGACGACCCGGATAAACTCGCTCACGCAGAGATCGTAATCATTGACGGAGGTGAGTACCTCCCGCATCAGGTGATCCAGTACCCCCTGCATGGGGGCCAAAATAACGCGCATAACGGCTTTCCGACGAGAGTGGCAAGAAAAAAGAGCGCAGATTGTAGTGGGGTTGCGGCCCGCTGTCAGCACCCGCTCAAACTCTGTTAGGCTAGAGGGAGATAAATCACGCAAGGAGACGGAATGAAGCGTTGGTGTCTGATGGCGCTCGGGTGGCTGGCATTTGCCACCGGTATCGTGGGTATTGTGCTGCCCCTGTTGCCGACTACCCCCTTCATGTTGCTGGCTGCCGCTCTGTTTGCCCGCTCGTCGCCCCGTTTTCATCGCTGGTTGCTGACCCATCCCTGGTTTGGCCCGCCCATCGTCGATTGGCAGCGATATCGCGGTATTCGTCGTCAGGCCAGACGGCGCGCGATTATCTTCATTTTGCTCACCTTTTCGGTGTCGCTGGCGGTAGTGCCACTGCTGTGGGTCAAGGGGCTGCTGGTTATCATAATGGTGATCCTGCTCACCTGGTTAATGCGCCTGCCGGTGCTGGAGCCAGTTGCAATGGTGAAGTGAAGTCCCTAAGCTATTGCAGCAATAATGCTATGGAGTCGGCCTGTCATTTTTGCGTGACAGGCTTTTTTATTTCCCGCAGAAGGGAATTGAGAAAAAATGGCCACCCTTGGGTCAAAAAAATAAGCGGTCAACACATGAATCCGGAAACCCTGAAATTTATCGAAGCAAGCATCAAGACCATTCCCGACTATCCGAAGCCGGGCATTCTGTTTCGTGACATCACCAGCCTGATCGAGAACGCCGAGGCCTTCAAGGCCACCATCGATCTGCTGGCCAATCATTATCGTGATCAAGGGATCACCAAGATTGTTGGCACCGAAGCCCGCGGCTTCATCTTTGGCGCGCCGGTTGCCTATGCCATGGGGCTGGGCTTCGTGCCGGTCCGCAAGCCGGGCAAGCTGCCGCGCGAAGTGATCGAGGAGTCCTATGCCCTCGAGTACGGCACTGACACCCTGCAACTGCACACCGATGCCATCGTACCTGGTGACAAGGTGCTGGTCGTGGACGATTTGCTGGCGACCGGCGGTACCGTCGATGCGACCGTCAAGCTGATCCGCCGTGCCGGTGGTGAAGTGGCCGATGCGGCCTTCATCATCTCCCTGCCGTCTCTGGGTGGCGATGCCCGCCTGACTGCCGCTGGCATCAAGGTGGTCTCACTGGTCGAGCTGGCCGGCGAGTAATGCCTCTTCGGCCTGATCCTCTGCATCGGGCCTGCGTTGAACCGGTGCCCTTGCGGGCATCGGTTTGAAAATCAAGCGATCCCTCCCGCTCTGACCGATAGCCGATACAGCCAGCCCGCCATTTGTGTTAGCATCCGGCCTCAATGCCCTGTCTTCCCTGCATGATGGATTTATGAGCTATCAGGTTCTGGCGCGTAAATGGCGCCCCCATACGTTTGAACAAGTGGTAGGCCAGCAACATGTGCTGACCGCCTTGACCAACGCCCTGGATCAGGGACGGCTGCATCACGCCTATCTGCTGAGCGGTACCCGCGGGGTCGGCAAGACCACCATCGCCCGTATTCTGGCCAAGAGCCTCAACTGCGAGCAGGGGATCAGCAGCCACCCGTGCGGCGTCTGCGATACCTGCCGCGAGATCGATCAGGGCAACTTTGTCGACCTGCTGGAGATTGACGCGGCGTCCCGCACCAAGGTGGAAGATACCCGCGAGCTGCTCGACAACGTGCAGTACCGCCCGGCCCGTGGCCGCTTCAAGGTCTACCTCATCGATGAAGTGCACATGTTGTCGCGCCACAGCTTCAACGCGCTGCTGAAAACCCTGGAAGAGCCGCCCTCCTATGTGAAGTTTCTGCTGGCCACCACGGATCCGCAGAAGCTGCCCATTACCATCCTCTCGCGCTGCCTGCAGTTTCATCTGAAGAGTCTGGATCAGACCCAGATCGCCAAGCAGCTCGAATGGGTGCTGGATCAGGAGGGGCAGCCCTTCGAGCCCCGCGCCCTGCTGGCTTTGGCCAAAGCCGCTGACGGCAGTATGCGTGATGCCCTGAGCCTGACCGATCAGGCGCTGGCCCACGGTAACGGCAGCGTGCGCCTCGAGAGCGTGCTGGCGATGCTGGGCACGCTCGATCACCGCCATCTGCACCAGCTGCTGGAAGCCATTTTGCGGCAAGATGCGCCAGCGACCATGGCCAAGATCACCGAGATTGCCACCCTGGGCCCCGATTTTGATCAGCTCCACGCCGAGCTGGAAGGCTTGCTCCATCGTATCGCCATGGCGCAGCTGCTGCCTGCCAGTGTGCAGGAGCAGGGGGCGGATGCTGATTCCCTGCTGCAACTGGCCAAGGCGATGAGCCCAGAAGAGGTGCAGCTCTGCTACCAAATTGTGCTAGGTGGCCGTAAAGATCTGCCCTGGGCCCCCGATGGCCGCACCGCGCTGGAGATGACCTGCCTGCGGATGCTCGCCTTCTCGCCAAGGCGCGATGCCCTGCATCCGGCCAGCCTCACTGCGCTGCCCCCGTCAATGACGAGCAATGCCACTCCGGTAGCCTCCTTGCCGGGAAAGCGCCCGGCCGCTGAATCGGCCGCAGTGGCACCGATCAGCGGCGCCGTGCCTGCACCGCTAGCCAGCCCAGTTGCCAGCCCTGTAGCTACCAGTGCCGTGCACGCGGTTGATGTCTCCCTGCCTTCGATGGTGGATGACATCGGCAACCCCGCTGACAGCGAGGAGGAGGCGCAAGCCGCCGAGCTGTTCAGCCAGCAGGATGAGTTGCTGCGTGAAGCCGCAGGCATGGGGTATCAACCCGAGCCCGCGTTGCCACATGCGCAGCCCGATGTGTCTGTGCACTCAGCCGCACAGCCCGTTGATGCTGATGATCGAGCGCCTGCCGCAGCCGATATGGACTATTCCCGTGGCGAGCCGCTGACAGCCCCCTTCGAGCCCGCGCTCGAACCGACAACCGAGCCGGTTAGCGCACCTGAAGCTGTGTCAGCGGTATCGAGCATGCAGAGTCTGCTTGGCAAGCGAAACATGCTGCGCAGTCGCCAGCGTGGTCAGGATGCCCCGGCGGTACCCGCGCCGCGCGCTGTGCCGGTTACGCCAGCGCGCCCTGTCGCGCCCGCCGCCGCACCGGTCGTCGCTCCACAGCCTGCCCCGATCAGCCAACCGGCCGGGCAGGGGATGACGGCGATGGGTCACTATGATGATCTGCCGCCAGTGGATCTCTATAACGACAGTTACGAGCCGCAGGGTGATAACGGCGATTACGAAGAGTACCTCAATCAGGGCTTTGCCGAGCAGACTCAGGTGATGAGCCACGCCCCTGTCACGGCACCGGCCCAGCCAACCGATCTGCCACCTTGGGATCTCGACGGGCAGCCGAGCTATCGACCCGGTGAACGCAGCGCTGCGGCGCCTGCGGTGACGCCCACCCCAGCGACTCAGCCGCCCGTTGCCACCACGGCGGTGGCTGCTGCCCTTGTGACGCAGGATGAGCCCGCTCAGCCGGTGATGGAGACCATCGATTGGGATGAGCTCGAGAGCGACAGCGAGCCGCAAGAGGGAGAGGCGACTCGCCTTATCCCCTCCTCACTGCTCAATGGTTGCGGCGACCCATGGGCCGAGTTGATCGCTCACACTCAGGTGGGAGGGCGGCTGCGCCAGCTCGCCATCAACTCGGTGATGACGCGGGAAGGGGACAAGGTACTGCTAACCCTCAAGCCCGAGCAGCGCCATCTGGTGAGCGACAAGGCGCGCGCCGATCTGGCCGAGATCATCGGGCCAGCGCTGGGTCAACCGGTGCAGGTCGAGGTGACGCTTGGTGTGGTGCCTGACCAGGAGACCCCCCTCGAGATCGAACATCGCCTTTATCTCGGGGTGCGCGAGCAGGTGACCCGGGATCTGGAGCAGGATCCCAACGTGCAGTTTTTAGTTCAGCGGTTTGGTGCCGTGCTTCATCACGAGAGCATCGAGCCCCTCAACCGCTAAATTCCGTGGCCGGGAGCTTGCTTCCGGTTGAAAAGTAGTTTGGCTGTCCCCATCTAGGACAGACAAGCCCACAGCCCGGCGCTGGATGCCGGATTTCAAGACGAGAGACGACATATGTTTGGTAAAGGTGGAATGGGGAACCTGATGAAACAGGCCCAACAGATGCAAGAGCGTATGCAGAAGGCGCAGGAGCAGCTGGCTCAGATGGAAGTGACCGGTGAAGCCGGTGCTGGCATGGTCAAGGTCACCATGACCGGTAGCCACAGCGTCCGTCGCATCGAGATCGACCCCTCCCTTATGGAAGATGACAAGGAGCTGCTGGAAGATCTGGTTGCCGCCGCTTGCAACGATGCCGTGCGTCGTGTGGAAGAGCAGAACAAGGCCAAGATGGGCGAGCTGACCGGTGGCATGCAACTGCCGCCAGGCTTCAAGATGCCGTTCTAAGGCGACTCTCCCCGCGCATTCTTGCTCCCTTGTCGCTGGCCATTCGGGCCACGGCAAGGGTGACGGCCGAGAGACCCAAAGACGCAGCCGTTATCGCCTAGGCGATACGCTGCGTTTTTTTGTGGGCGCCATGCTGGCGTGGACGAGTTCTACTTATCCCTTCTGGGGAGAGGTTGCTACAGCACAGGCCGATTGCGCCATGAAACGCAGCACCTCGCTAAGGCAGCACTTTTTGTCGATACCCGCTATCGGATATCCCGGTTTGGCGTGGCCGGGCTGGATCGGCATAATGGCGGCTTGCCGTATTGAGGAGATTGTATGAAATATATTGGAGCCCACGTCAGTGCGGCCGGCGGGGTGGAGAATACCATCGCCCGCGCCCAGGCCATCGGGGCCAACGCGTTTGCCCTCTTTACCAAGAATCAACGTCAGTGGCAGGCGGCACCCTTGTCGGATGCCACCATCCGCGCCTTCAAGGCGGCCTGTGACAAGGCCGGTTTTCTGCCGGAGCAGATCCTGCCCCACGACAGTTACCTCATCAATCTGGGCCACCCGGATCCCGATGGTCTGGCCAAATCCCGCGATGCGTTTCTCGACGAGATGAAGCGCTGCGAGCAGCTGGGGCTTTGCTATCTGAACTTCCATCCCGGTAGCCATCTCAAGCAGATCCCTGAGGCGGCCAGCCTCAAGTTGGTGAGCGAGTCCATTAACTGGGCGCTGGAGCGCAGTGAAGGGGTGACGGCGGTGATCGAGAATACCGCCGGCCAAGGTACCAACCTCGGCTGGTCGTTTGAGCACCTCGCCACCATCATCGAGGGAGTGGAGGACAAGAGCCGCGTCGGGATCTGTTTCGATACCTGCCACGCCTTTGCCGCTGGCTACGATCTGCGCACTGCCGAGAGCTGCGCTGCCGTCTTTGCCGAGTTCGACCGCACGGTGGGTTTTCACTATCTCAAGGGGATGCATATCAACGGCGCCAAGTGCACCTTCGGTAGCCGTGTCGATCGCCACCACAGCTTGCGGGAGGGCAATCTGGGGGAGGCTGTTTTCCACCACATCATGAATGATGATCGCTTCGATCGCATTCCGCTGATCCTCGAGACCATAGACGAGTCCATCTGGGGCGAGGAGATCAGCTGGTTGCGCAGTCTGGCGAAGTGATACTCAGAAGCGAATCAAAGAGAGGGAGCCGTGGCTCCCTCTCTGTTTTTTTCCCATAGGCATGCAGGTCTGCCAGCGGCGCTCCGAGCGGGCGTTACTCTGCACGGCTCACCTCGGCATCCTTCACCTGAGCCCGGCAGAAGTGGATAAAGTGGCGCAGGGAGGTGGAGTGGTACTTCTGCTTGTGCCAGATAAGGGAGAGCTGGCGCGGGAAGCGGCGGGAGAGGGGCAGGGCGATCAGCCGCCCATCTGCCAGGCGATCCGAGGCTGCCAGCCGGGAGATAAAGGAGATGCCAAGCCCCTTCTCCACCGCCAGCATCACCGCCTCCAGGGTGTTGAGTTCAAGCCCTGGTTGCCAGCGGGGCAGCTCGGGCTGGATCTGCTGGATAAATTGCTCGCGGCTGCCCGATTGCGCTTCACGCAATACCCAGGTTTCGCCCCCAGTCGGGAGAGGGAGAGCTCCTTCTTGTTGGCAAGCGTGTGACCGGGTGGGGCCACCACCAGCATCTCGTCCTGCAGCCAGGGTTCGGCGAGCAGGTCGGGGTGGTGGTTCTCCCCCTCGATCAGTGCCATATCCAGCTCGAAGTTGGCCAGCGCATGGCAGAGCAGGTGAGTGTTGTTGATGGTCACCTTGGGGGGAGTCCCAGCTCCTGTTTGCTGCTGGCGAGCAGGGTGGGGAGCAGGTAGTTGCCGATGGTCTGACTGGCACCAAGGCGCAGTTGGCCGCTCGGCTCGGCATCTGGGCTGAACAGGTTCTCGATATCCTGCATCCGGGTCAGCAGCTCTTCGGCGGCCGGTTGCAGCAGGCGCCCCTCGTTGTTGAGCTGCAATCTGGGGTGAATGCGGTCAAACAGCGGGGTGGAGAGCTGGCGCTCCAGCTCCTGCAGCGACTGGGAGACAGCCCCCTTGCTCAGGCAGAGCTCGTTGGCGGCAAGGCCAAGGTTTCCATAGCGGGCAATGGTGGCGAACACTTTCAGCTGCTGCAGGGTCAGTTTCATCGTGTTTGGTTTTCCTGAATGATTGATTTAATTCATTTAGATATCGTAAACGATAAGGGGCCATTATCCTATCGCCATAGTCATCAATAGAAAGGTGTCATCATGATCGCAAGAACCCGTAAATCACTGGCTGCCGCCCCAACCCCCATGGCGGGTCTGGCGCTGGGCATCGCCAGCCTTGGTTGGTGTTGGGAAAATGCCGGTCACTTCGATGGCCGGATGCAACTGCTGGGTGCTGCCATTGCGGCCGTGCTGCTGGTGATCCTGACCTTCAAGTTTCTGCTTCACCCCCGCCTGCTGTTGCAGGATCTCGCTCACCCCGTGGTGGGCAGTGTGGTACCGACCTATGCCATGGGTACCATGGTGGTCTCCAAAGCGCTCGGTATGATTGCGCCGCAAGCGGGCGAGGCCCTCTGGCTGTTTGCCGTAGCTGTTCACCTGCTGTTCCTGGCCACTTTTATCTGGCATCGCGCCAAAGAGTTTGAAATCCACCACATGGTGCCGAGCTGGTTCGTGCCGCCGGTGGGGATCATCGTGGCTGACGTCGCCTTCCCGGGTGGTCAGTTTGCCCCGCTGGCCAACGGTCTGCTCTGGTTCGGGATCATCTGCTACGGCCTGATGCTGCCGCTGATGCTCTATCGCCTGATCTTCAGCCATGAAGTGCCGGATGCCGCCAAACCGACCATCGCCATTCTGGCTGCCCCTGCCAGCCTCTCTCTGGCCGGTTACCTGACCGTCAGCCAGGAGCCGTCACTGCTGCTGGTGGCCGTGCTGTTGGGGATCGCCATCCTGATGACCGGCATCATCTATCTGGCCTTTATCAAACTGCTGCGTCTGCCTTTCTCGCCCGGTTATGCCGCCTTCACCTTCCCGCTGGTGATCGGTGCCACCGCCCTGTTCAAAGTGGCTCATCTGGTTGAAGGGTTTGCGCAAGGCAGTCACTACGTCGAGCAGATCAGACTGCTGGCCCACTTCGAGCTGGGGGTGGCTACCGTGATCGTCGGGTATGTGGCACTGCGTTACCTGATGTTTTTTCTGCCGCAGCGTAATACCGAAATGAATAACGGCATGGCCCGCCAGGGGGCTCACCGTTAAATCTTGAAGACGATGTGATATCGGGAAATGGATAAGCAGTGCGCTCCGAGAGCGACGGGATAAACGACCAGTCATACGATGGATGGACAAAGAGCCTCCACCCTGGTTGTGTAACGAGCAAAATGCCCCGCGGTGCGGGGCATTTTTTTATGGTTTTTTGATGTGGCGCCCGTGGCGGGCTATTTGCCATGGATTTAACTGGTATTACCTGTCAGGACGACTACAATACAGCACCACTTTTTCGCTCGACCCCAATACATGTCGTCCCAAGATCCCGTATTTGACTCCTCCTTTGAAGCCCGTTTTCTGCATCCCCGCTACTGGTTCAGCTGGCTGGCGCTCGGTGTGCTGATGCTGCTCGCCTTTGTGCCGGTGCGATTGCGCGACCGTTTGGCCGAAGCCTTGGCACCGCTGGTGTTTCGTATCTCGAAAAAACAGATCTATATCGCCAGAACCAATCTGGAGATCTGCTTCCCGGACAAGAGCCCGGAAGAGCGGGATGCCATTGCACTGACCTCGATCCGGGTCGGCCTCAAGAGTCTGTTGGGATTTGGCGAGTTCACCATGCGCAGTCAGCGTTATATGATGAGCCGGATGCAGGTGATCGGTTGGGAGCATATCGAGGCTGAACGCGCTGCCGGCCGTCCGGTGATCCTGGTGGTGCCCCATACCTGGCCGGTGGATGCCGCCGGTTACTGCTTCACCCAGCGCGGGGTGCCCATGTGCACCATGATGAAACGGGCGCGTAATCCGGTGTTTGACTGGCACCTCAACCGTGCACGAGCCAAGAACGGTTGCCGCGTCTATGAGCGCAGCGCCGGGATCAAGGCGGTGATCAGAACCATCAAGAGCGGTCGCAGCTTCTTCTATCTGCCGGATCAGGATCATGGCCGCGAGAAGAGCATCTTCGCCCCCTTCTTTGGCTATCCCAAAGCGACCCTGCCTGCCTTGCCCCGTCTGGTGCAGGTCAGTGGCGCCAAGGCGGTGCCGCTGCTCGCCTGCTATGACGAAGCGAACCACTGCTACCGGCTGGAGATTGAGGCACCGTTCGACAACTATCCCACCGAGGATGTGATGGCCGATACCTGTCGGATGAACGACATGGTGCAACAGCAGCTGATGCGCCATCCTGGCCAGTATATGTGGTTCCTCAAGATCTTCGATACCCGTGAAGATCAGGAGGGGCTAGATGGCCTTTACGAGGCGGGGATCCAGCGGATCCGCAAGGGATTGTCGCCCCACGGCTGACCCAGAATTTGGATTGATTGAAATGGCCCCAGGTGGGCCATTTTTTATGATAACTAGTCTGATCAGTGCCTTGCAGGCTGATGGCTAGCCTCCCCAGGGTAGAAAAAAATGTCAGGATAACTACAATAACCGTTTGTTTTTGATGACTTGATGGCCGCCATGTCTGCGTTAGATCCGGTATTTGATACCTCATTTCATAGCCGCCTGCTGCATCCCAAATGGTGGGGCAGCTGGTGTGCGCTGGGCCTGCTTTCCCTGCTGGCATTTACCCCCGCGAGACTGAGAGATCGCTTTGCCGATCTGGTCTCTCCGACCCTGCTACGTTTTTCGAAAAAGCAGGCCTATATCGCCGATACCAACCTCAAGATCTGCTTTCCCGAGCTGGATGCCGCTGCACGGCAGGCGCTGCTGCTCAAATCGATCCGGGTCGGGCTCAAGACCTTTATGGGCTTTGGCGAGCTCAGCTGGCGCAGCAAGGCGCGGCTGACCCGCCGCATCAAGGTCACCGGCTGGGAGCATGTGCAAGCGGAGCAGGCTGCGGGCCGCCCGGTGATCCTGGTGGTGCCTCATACCTGGGCGGTCGACATGATTGGCCGCTACTTCTCCATGATGGGCATCGAGATGTGCACCATGATGAAGAGCCCGAAAGATGAGGTGTTCGACTGGTACATCAACCGCGAGCGGGCCAAAGGGGGCAAGGTCTATGAGCGCAGTGCCGGGATCAAGCCGGCGATCAAGTCGATCCGCGCCGGTGCCAGTTTTTTCTACCTGCCGGATCAGGATCACGGCCGCGAGGCGAGCGTGTTTGTTCCCTTCTTTGGTCGCCCTAAAGCAACCCTGCCTGCGTTGCCCAAGCTGGTGAAACTGACTGGCGCCAGAGCCGTGCCCATCTTCGCCAGCTATGACGAGGATGAGGGACGCTATCTGCTGGAGATCGAGCCGCCGTTTGACCCTTATCCCACCGCCGATCTGCTGGCAGACGTCAATGCCATGAACCGGGTGGTGGAGATGCAGGTGGCGCGCCATCCCGAGCAGTACATGTGGTTTCTCAAGATCTTCGAAACCCTGGAGCATCAGGAGGGGGATGACGGACTCTATGAAGCGGGGATCCAGCGCATTCGTCAGGGCTTGCCGCCCGAACCTTGAAAATTGGCCCGCTTGCGGGCCATTTTTGTTGGCACAGGCGCCTTTCGTATTTGGTCTGCTGCTGGTGGTTTTTAAGGCGAACGGGTGGACAAAAACAGCGCAAACAGGGGATAACAGGGTGTCTTATGAAAGGGAGAGGCAGGTGAGCGTGCGCGGAGCTATCTTCGAGAGCGGAAATAGGGTAAAAGGGCGGCCATGAAAATTCCAAATCGAATCCAACCTCTGGTTGATGACGGCCTGGTCGATGAGGTCGTCAGCCGGTTGATGAGCGGCAAAGAGGCCGACGTCTATGTGGTGCGCTGTGGCGACGAGATCCGTTGCGCCAAAGTCTATAAAGAGGCGTCCAAGCGCAGCTTCAAGCAGGCTGTGGTCTATCAGGAGGGGCGCAAGGTGCGTAACAGCCGCAGCGCTCGCGCCATGGAGAAGGGCTCCAAGTACGGCCGTAAACAGCATGAAGAGGTGTGGCAGAACACCGAGGTCGACGCCCTGTTCAAGCTGGCGGCGGCCGGTGTGCGGGTGCCGCAGCCCTATGTTTGCCTCGATGGCGTCCTCTTGATGGAACTTATCACCGATGAGGATGGCAATGTCGCGCCGCGCCTTAACGATGTGGCACTCACCCCCGAGCAGGCGGTCATCGACCATGCCAAGGTGATCCGCTATGTGGTGCGGATGCTCTGCGCTGGTCTTATCCACGGGGATCTCTCCGAGTTCAATGTGCTGGTGGATGAACAGGGCCCGGTCATCATCGACCTGCCCCAGGTGGTGGATGCCGCCGCCAACAACCAGGCCAAGGCGATGCTGGAGCGGGACGTCAACAACATGCGCAACTACTACGGTATGTATGCCCCAGAGCTGCTCAAGACCCGTTATGCCCAGGAGATGTGGGCGCTGTTTGAAGATGGCAAACTCACCCCCGATAGCGAGCTGACCGGTCACTTTGAAGAGAGTCGCGCCGCCATCGATCTCGATTCGGTGCTGCAGGAGATTGAGAGCGCCGAGGAGGAGGCCTATGCCCGTCAGGCCCGGATGAAGGCGGAGCAGGAAGACAGCTACTAACGGTCTTGCCACGTTCGCAAAAAGAGCGCCTTCGGGGCGCTCTTTTTATTGCTGCTGCGGCTATGGTCGGCTGGGGCTGGGGGCTAGCTGATACATCTCCAGCCAGTGGCGATCCCCCGGATGGAAGCGCCGCCCCAGCAACACGCCACCGGCTGCTGTAATGACCTTGCGGGAAGCCAGATTATCTTCGCCGCAGCTGATCAGCACCGGCGCTGCCAGCACCTGTTGTTGTACCCAGCGCAGCAGCACGGTCGCGGCCCCTTCGCCACGGCGAGAGGGGCGAGTTTCGTAACCGATATGACCCAGCCACTGGCGGGTTGCCTTATTGTCACCGTGACGAAGACGCAGGGTGGCGATGATCTCCTCGCCATCGAGGGCAAAATAGGTGGTGGTCGGCAGGTATCCACTGGGCAAGTTGCGCCCTTTAGCGTGATCCAGCAGGCTCTGTAGCCAGCCGTCCGGGTCAAATTGCGCCACCTGATAGAGCGGCTGTCCGCCCTCGGCGCATTCGGTGACATAGCGCCGGTAAGCCGGGGCATCTGCCAGCCTGGCTGGTCGGCACTGCAGAGCGAGCACTGCGCTCATGACAGGAGCGCGCAGGGCGGCAGCGGTTGCGGCTCGTTGTGGTGGAGCTCCTGTACGCAGGCCCGTTGCCTTCCAGCCTGTTTGGCGGCGTAAAGGGCCCGATCCGCGCGCAGGTAGGCCGCTTCAAACCCCTCGTCAGGGTGTAGCGAGGTGAGGCCGATGCTGAGGCTGATGGGGCCACCGGCCAGCGTCCGGGTCGCCTCGGCGATCTGCTGTTGCAGGCTGTGGCAGTAGTCGGGCAGGGTCTGCGGGTCCGCCATCAACAGCAGGGCCAGCTCATCGCCGCCAAGCCGACCGGCCATGCCCTCAGAAGGCAGGGTATTGGTGATCACTTGACCCACGGCCCGCAGCATGGCATCACCGGCGGGGTGGCCGTGGCGGTCATTGATCTGTTTGAAGTTGTCCAGATCGATCAGCAGCAGCTGGCTAGGGCTAGCCATCTCGCGGGCACGCAGGGCAACCTGGCGTTCGAAATAGTGGCGGCTGAACAGGCCGGTCAGCTCATCCTGATTGGCGCGCCGCTCCAGCGTGCGCTGGGTGTCCAGCAAGGCTTGCTGCTGGCGAGTGTGGACTAGGCTCAGCAGCAGATAACTGCGGGCGATGGTAAAGAGCAGGCTGAGCAGGATCACAGGTCCGAGCAGCGGATCGGTGAAGGAGTTGGCCGCCTGCTCCGGCTGCCAGAGGTGTTTGGCGATCCGCAGTAGTTGCAACAGCAGTTGCAGGCCGAGCAGCAGAATGGCAAAGCGCAGCACCCGATAGACAGGGGCCAGCCGCTGGTAGCGCCAGAGCTGCCAGATAAGCAGCGCAATCTGCAGCGAGAGCACGCCGGAGAGCACGATGATCCGGCTGTGCACATCAAAGAGGGGTTGCTGCAGGGCGGTCAGGGCAAACAGGACGAAACCGCCGAGGGTAACGGCGGGCAGCTGCCAGCCCAGTTGGTCGGCTTCACGGCGAAAGAAGTGGCGCATACCCCGTTCATAGAGCAGGGTGGTCGACATCAACAGCAGGTTGGTGCAGAGAATATTGGCAAGGGATGCATTTCCCTCGAGGGGGCGCAGCAGCAGGCAGCAAAAAGCCCCAGCGATAACCAGTTCCCCCGCTGACCAGTAGATCAATGCCCTGATCTGGCGATGAGTGTGCCACATGGCGGCGAAAATGGTGGCGACCCCCACATGTGACAGCGTGACGAACAGCACCAGACTCAACAACTGGGCCGAGGAAAACAGACTTGGCATCAAAGGGCTCTCTGGGAAGTCACCTGTGAACGAACAGGCGATGGGGTATCGCCCGCTGGCAGTGGCCGATCACAACATGAATCCAACCTATTATCAATTGGTTAAATGGCTGAATATGCTTACCTCCGACTTCTTGCACGATGGCAATTGCTGACTCGATTTATCAGCGTACAAGGAGCCATTTTATTGTCTTGTCAGTCAATTTCGCTGCGTGAAAGGTGGTTGTGTTGGCGGCAGGGTGAACCCAACCGCCAGACGTTGTGCTAATCGCAGGTTGCAACAGGCAAGCGCATTACGATGGCCTCCCTGTCCAGATGGGTCAGCAGACGGCGCACGTCGTTGAGGCGGATGATCAGGGTAGCGGTGTTGACCAGCGGATGGCACTGCACCTGTTCGGCCTGCCAGATGGCCTCGTCCACCACCAGCTCTACCGCTTTTTCCCTGTCGCGCACCATGGCGAGCAGGGTCACCGAGCCCGGTGTAAGGCCGAGCACCGCATCGAGCCGCTCGGGGGAGCCAAAGCTCAGCCGCTTGACGCCGAGCATGGCTGCCAGCGCCTTGAGATCGACCCGGTGATCCTCCTGACTCACCACCAGAAACAGCCGCTCGCTTTTCGGATCGCGCAAAAAGAGGTTCTTGGTCTTGGCGGCGGGCAGGTCGGGCAGCAACTTGCTCGCCTCCTCACAGGTAAACACCGGGGGATGGTCAAAGCGCTGGTAGGGGATAGCCAGCTGATCCAGCAGGGAATAGATTGCCACAAAGACTCCTTTTGTCGGCGAAGAGTGGTCAGAACGGGATGGGCGCGAATAACGACCGGATCGAGCTTACCAGTTTGACCCCCGCCTCGCAGCCAGCGTGATGATTGCGAGCTGGCACTGTATGAACGTACAATAGTCCCATTCTCGGACAGCCCCTTTACGCTTCATGACTGCAACCCAGCCCACCGTACCCGCCACTCCGCCCCTCGACGGTTTTATCCTGACCCGCCACGGTCGGGACGTGCGCGGCCGCAACGGGCTGCCTGCAACCACCGAAATCGTGATGTGGCTCTGGAGCGCGCAGGGGCCGGTGCGGCTGGTGGTGCCGGGGCAGGAGCCGGTGTTCTTCCTGCCGCAGAGCCATATGGCAGAAGCCGCCGATCTGTTCAAAGGCGCCGGGGTGAGCGGACGGTTTCGCCGCCTGCCGATGCACACTTTCGATGGCCGCCCTGTGGTGGGCTGCTATTTCGCCACCCTGAGCGCCTTTCACCGCGCCATCGAGCTGCTGCTCATTCGCGGGCTGGAGCACTTCGAGGCGGATATCCGGCTGCCGGAGCGCTTCCTGATGGAGCGCTTCATCACCGCTGGTGTGCGCTTCGATGGCCGGGCGGTAAAAAAGGGGGGCAAGCAGGGATACTGGGAGGTGAACGAGGCGCGCTGCGCGCCGCAGGCGGTGACGCCAACCCTCTCCTGGGTGTCGCTCGACGTGGAGTGCGCCATGGACGGGGCCCTCTTCTCGGTCGGTCTTTACAGCGAACAGGATGCGCGGGTCATCATGATCGGCCCCCCGGAAGCGGATGCCGAGAGCTGGGGCACCGAGGTCCAGTGGGTGGCGGACGAGAGCGCCCTGCTGAGTGCGCTGGAGAGCTGGTTCAGCCTGCATGACCCCGATCTGGTCATCGGCTGGAACGTGGTTAATTTTGATTTTCGCCTGCTGCTACGCCGCGCCGAGCTTAACAAGCGGCGGCTGCGGCTCGGGCGGGGGCGCGAGCTCTGTTTCTGGCGCTCGTCACGGGGCGATCCCCAGACCGGCAACGTTATTATCCCCGGGCGCATGGTGCTCGACGGCATCGATACCCTGAAAAGCGCCACCTGGCAGTTTGCCAGCTACAGCCTGGATGCGGTGGCGAGCGAACTGCTTGGCCGTGGCAAGGATATCGAGGACGTGGCCAATCGGGGGGAGAAGATCACCGAGCTGTTCCACTCCGACAAGGAGGCGCTCGCCCGCTACAACCTGGAAGATTGCAAGCTGGTGTGGGAGATCTTCGACTACTGCCACCTTATCCCGTTTGCCATCGAACGCGCCTCCCTCACTGGCCTTGAGCTGGACAGGGTAGGGGGCTCGGTGGCGGCCTTTACCAACCTCTATCTGCCGCGGCTCCATCGTGGCGGCTACGTGGCCCCCAATCTGCCGGCCGACGGTGGGCTCGCGAGCCCCGGCGGTTATGTGATGGACTCCAAACCCGGTCTCTATCGCCATGTGCTGGTGCTCGATTTCAAGAGCCTCTATCCCAGCATCATCCGCACCTTCTGCATCGACCCCATGGGGCTCATCGAAGGGCTGCAGCATCCCGAGCACGCCATTCCGGGCTTTCGCGGCGCTATGTTCTCCCGCGAGCGGCATTCCTTGCCGGAACTCATCGCCACCCTGTGGGCGGCGAGGGACAGAGCCAAGGCGGCCAGCAACAAGGCGCTCTCCCAGGCCATCAAAATCATCATGAACTCTTTCTACGGCGTGCTGGGTTCAGGGGGCTGCCGTTTCTATGATCCGCGCCTAGCCTCGTCCATTACCCTGCGTGGCCACAGCATCATGCAGCAGACCCGCGAGTGGATTGAGGCGAAGGGGTTCGAGGTGATCTATGGCGACACCGACTCCACCTTTGTCCATCTGGGGCGCGAGACCAGCCCGGATGAGGCGGACGAGATTGGCCAGCGACTGGCGCAAATGATCAACGACAACTGGGCTGCACTGATCAGGCGCGAGTTCGATCTGCCGAGCTATCTGGAGATCCAGTACGAGACCCACTATCGCCGCTTTCTGATGCCCACCATCCGCGGGCTGGAGAAGGGCAGCAAGAAGCGCTATGCGGGGCTGGTTGGCAAAGCCAGTGAGGGGAGTGAACAGCTGGTATTCAAGGGGCTCGAATCGGTGCGCACCGACTGGACCATGCTGGCCAAGCAGTTTCAGACCCGCCTCTATGAACTGGTGTTTCACGATGAAGATCCCAGCGGCTATGTGCGCACCATGGTGGATGAGACTCGGGCCGGTCGTCACGACGATCTGCTCATCTACCGCAAACGGCTACGCCAGAAGCTCGAAGAGTATCAGAAGAATGTGCCGCCCCATGTGCGGGCAGCGCGGCTGGCCGATGAGGAGAACCTGCGCCGCGGTCTGCCCCAGCGCTATCAGCATCGGGGCGCCATCGCCTATCTGATGACCCTCAATGGCCCAGAGCCGCTGGAATACAGGCGCAGCGCCATCGATTACGAACACTACATAGACAAGCAGTTGCGGCCCATTGCCGATGCCATCCTGCCCTTTATCGGCGAGTCGTTCGACCGGATCTGCGGTCAGCAGCTGGATCTTTTCTGATTGGTGCAAGTTGGCACTTTACTTCCCATGAATACTGGATAAAAATACAGTTATAAATCATGGAGAAGTTTCCTATGCGTCTTGAAATCATCATCGACAGAAAACATCAGATCCCGACCTCGACCATGGAGGCGCTACGTCAGGAGCTGCTCAAGCAGCTTGGCGAAAAATTTCCCGACATCCATGTGCGGGTCGCGCCAGGCAGTGCCATGGCTCTGACCGTCAGCCGTGCCAGCAAGGAAGACAAAGAGCTGGCCGAAGCCATGGTGCAGGAGGTGTGGGAGAACGCCGAGAGCTGGATGCCGGAAGAGAACGTCGCCTCCTGATCCCGCACGGTCAGTGGATAACTCGGACGTTGGATAAATGGGTTGTGGATAAACGTGCATGCCCGCTAATGCACTGCTGATACCCATACAACAAAAAACGCAGCCAGGTGGCTGCGTTTTTGTTGGTGATGAGTTCGCGATGGCTTGTCTGGCTCTGGGTTGAGCCATGCCGTTACAACCCCGCCCAGCTTTTCAGGCTCTGCTGCTGCACCCGGCGATTGGCTTCGCGGATCTCCCCTTTGGCGCGCAGGTCGGCCAGCGCAATGGGCAGTGCGGTGCGGATCTCGTCACTGCTCATCCCGGCTTTGAGGGCAGGGTGATAGGCCATCTTGAGCAGCACATAGTCCAGCCCGGTCAAAAAGCTGTCGATGCTGTTGTCATTGAAGATGGAGGGAAACACCTTGTCCGAGTCGTTGGGCAGCCCCATCACCTGGGTGAACTCCTCCACCACGCAGTCGAGAAAGCGCCCCTTGGCCCGGCTGTAGTCTACCGGAATGATGATGGTGGCACGGCTGATCTCGTGTTTCGCATTGGTTGCGAAGTTGGCAAGGCAGAGCCCCTCCTTGAGCGCCATCTTGACCGATGGATCCCCCCCCATGGTGCGGTTGGCCCAGCTCTTCATCTTGCTGTAGTCGGTCATGATCAGGGTGAGGTTGGGCTTTGCGGTCACCATGCTGATGGGATGGCCGGTGATGCGAGCCAGATGGGCCGCCTGAACCTTCACCACGTCGGCCTGCAGCGGCTTGTCACCCGATTCGTTGATAAGTTGCAGCCGGATCGGCTGCTGCCAGCGGGCAAAACGGGTCTGCCTGGCTTCGCCATACTCCCGCTCCATGGCGATGGCCATAAAGCTCTCGGTGAGATAGCTGTCGCTCTGCCAGCGCTCATCGGCCCGGGCGCTGTGGCCCACGAGCAGAAGCAGCAGGGCCAGCAGCCCAAGTGACGCGCGGCGGGGACGGGCAGCGCAGCCCAAGCTGGCCATTACCAAAGTGGCAATAAAGCGGGTGGCGGCAAATGACATGTTTCCTCCCTGAAACGGTTGTCAGCCTAGCGGTTGGCCTTGTCGATATCACGCCAGGTGAGCCAAAGCCTGAGATCAAACTCCAGTTGATGATAGTCGGGCTCCATGTGCTGGCAGAGCTGGTAGAAACTCTTGTTGTGATCCTTCTCTTTGATATGGGCCAGCTCGTGCACCACGATCATTTTCAGGAACGGGGGCGGTGCCTCCTTGAACAGGGCGGCGATGCGGATCTCGTTCTTGGCCTTGAGCTTGCTGCCCTGTACCCGGCTGACGTAGGTGTGCAGGCCGAGGGCATCCTTGATCACGTTGATCTTGCCATCGAACACCACCTTTGACAGGGGGGCCGAGCTCTTGAGGTAGCGGTTCTTCAGCTCCATGGTGTAGGCGAGCAGCGCCTTGTCACTCTGGATCTGGTGGCTCTCCGGATAGCGTTTGGCCAGCATCTCCCCCAGCTTGCCTGCCGCAATCAGCTGCTGTACCTGTGCCTTGAGAGGGTCGGGATAGCCGCCCAGATAAGTCAGTTCCGCCATGGTGTCACTCGTTACATCAAAAAGAGCGTCATTGTAGTTATCTCGGGCGGGCTTGCCTACTGCGGGCCGCTGCTGCAAGGGGCTCTGGCGCAATAAAAAGGGCGGCCATTGCAACAATGGCCGCCCTGCGGGGCGTATTGACGATCAGCGTCGGCGATAGAGACCCGGATCCACCTCTTCATAGTGGCTGGTCAGGTATTGATAGAAGGCAAGATGGGAAGGGGAGCTCGGCTTTTTCAGCTCCTCGCTCACCCGATCCGGCTTGGCGATGATGAACTTCGGATTCTGGCGCTGGATATCGGCCAGCACCCGCTCGCGCACGTCATAGGGCGGATTGACGTTGGCAAAGAAGAGGTAGGCGGACGCTGGTTGGCGATCGGTCCAGAGATAATATTGCGGCTGGATGCCATCGACCCAGATCTTCTCGTTTGGGTTGGTCTCGGTCTTGATACGATCGACCCGTACCTGCGCCGCCGGATTGAAGGGGCGACCCTTGAGGGTCCCTTCCCAGGCGTTATTGATCATCAGCAGCAGCATGGCCAGTGTCGCCAGCCAGGGGGTGGCACTGCGCACATCCCAGGCGCGCCAGAGGGGGATGAGGATCAGCACCGGCAGCGCCCACAGCAGGCTGGTGCCGAGCACCTCGTTGACCCGCTCGAGGGACCACTCCTTGGTGCTCCAGCCAAAGGCGAGCTGCTGGGCCAGCAGCCAGCTGGCAGTGAGCACCACCAGCGAGATGCAGAGCAGGCCGATCGCATCAGCCTGTTGTTCGCTGCGATCCAGCAATACCGCCAGCGGCAGCACTGCCAGTTGCAGATAGAGCACGTCGTAGTGATCGAACACATGTCCGGAGACCGAGTTGGCGATCAGGGTAAACAGCACCCCAAACAGGGTCGCCAGCAGGGCGGGCAGATACCACTCCTGACGGCGGCTCAGCATCAGAATGATGAAGGCGGGCAGCAGCATGATAAGGCCGGTGCGCAGCAGGCCGACGGCGCCCACCATGGGGGAGAAGCCATTGCCGTAGCTCCCTTCGAAGAAGATGTCGAAGGCGTAGTATTTGAAGGCCGCCAGCAGATCATGCTGCTGGAAGTAGGCGTAAAGCGGGCCGCCAATCAGCGCCAGTCCCAGCAGGCTGGAGATGAGCAGCAAGATGGCATCACGCCACTTCTCATGCAGACACCAGTGGCAGAACAGTACCAGATACCAGGCGCCCCAGAAGGCGCCGTTGTTGGTGCGCATCCAGGCGACGATGGCGAAGGTGAGTGCCGCCACCAGCGCCGGCCACCAGCGAAATCCCTTGTCCAGCAGCAGGGTAATGAAGGCCCACTGGGCGATGAGGGCGAGGTGGAAGGTCCAGTCCTCGGTCATGTTGCCGTAGTAGTAACGGGTGCCGTAGAGAGCCAACACCGCCAGCATGGCGCCAAGGCGCGCCTTGAACGAGAGTCCGAGCTGGGCAAAGGCCTGCCAGCTGGCCAGCAGCCCGAGCCAGCAGAGCACCCACTCCAGCGCCCAGATCCCGACAAAACCACCCATTCGATAGCCCAGCGCGTCGAGGGCGAAGATCATCGGCCCCTTGATATCGATCATGTCGCGATAGAGCACACCCCCTTCGCTCCACATCTTGCCCATCACCGCGAACAGCGAAGCATCAAAGCCCGGCGCCATGGCGTGGAAGAGCGGGTTGCGCAGACAGAAGAGCAGCGCCAGCAGGGCGGTCAGCAGCACAATGGTTGGCTTGATACCCGGGTTGACGCGAGGGGGAGTGAAACGGATGGAGTGATTCATGAAGTCGCCTGTTCCTGCAGCTGGTCTTGAAAGCGGGCCTATCTTGCCGAGCTAGTGAGTGTGATGCAATGGGGCAGGCCTGTGTGGGGCAAATATTCTCGAAAAAGCCCGGTTCTTGCAGGGAACCGGGCGCTGGCTGCGGCAATATTGGCCGTCAGGGGATGTGGCAAAGCCATCCCCTCTCTGCATCAACTGATGTACTCAAGCAGGGGCGGCTGCGCTTCCAGTGTCGGCAGGTGACGGGCCCAGCGGATAAAGGCGTCGGCCAGGGTGATGCCGAGCTCCTGATTGTGCTGGGTCAGGGTACGCGCCAGTGCGGTGTAGCCCTCCTTGCCGGAGGCGGTATAGGCGCTCGACACCCCGCGATAGACCTGTTCGGCATTGACCGCTTGCCACTGGCCGGGGGCGGCTTCCCACTCCAGTCGGGTGATGCGCTGACCCTTGGGCCGATCGGCCTGATAGGTGAATCGCACCCCTGCGGTGTAGGGGAAGCTGCCGTTGCCATTGCCGACCACGCCGTTGTTGGTGGCGTTGTCGATGGCATTCTCCAGCGCTTCCGCCAACTCGTGACCGTGCACCCGATAGAGGGTGAGGGGAATGGCAAACGGCAGCAGGCGACCGGCGATATCCGCTTCGCTCAGGGGGCCCGGCTCCAGCGAGCAGCGCACACCGCCAGCGTTGTGCAGGGCAAAGTCCACCTCGCCTACCTGTTCACGGGCGGCGGTCAGCATGGCGCGGGCCACCAGCGGGGCGAGCTGGCTGCCGTGGGGCAGGGTGGCATCCGGCAGCCGCTGATGGGGAAGTGGCGCCGCCAGTCGGGTGACGATGCGCTGGCTCATGGTTTCAATCTCCGGCCGGTAGCGTTTGGCCAGATGCTGTTCGAGCTGTGGATCCGGCTCGCAGAAGGTGAGCCCGACAGGTGGCGTGGAAGCGAACGGCCAGGGCTGCCAGGGGAGCCACTCCAGCTGCCCCTCACTTTGCACGACGCGGCCCGCCTCATCGAAGGTGAGCTCGCAGACACCGAGGCAGAGGGCGCTGTGGCCAGCGTGCAAAATGGCCACCCCGTTGTTCATCAGGGGGTAGGTACCTTCGCTTGGCAGACCCAGCGGCGCGAGATCGCCGAGCAGGCTGTGGGTGTGGCCGCCAATGATGAGACTGAGCTCGGGGAAGCGCTCGGCCAGCAGCTTGTCCTGATCCAACCCGAGGTGGCTCAGCAGCACGATATGCTGGAGCCCTTCGCGCTTGATCTCCCGCAGCACTTTAGTGAGGGTCTCGGCGACCGCGTGGAAACGGGTGTGGGGATCCGGGTTGGCGATGGCAGCCATTTGGGCGAGGGTGATGCCGAGCAGCGCAAAGGGAACCCCGTCGATCACCCGACGATGCCAGGGCTGATGGGCGTCGTAGAGGTGGGGAATATCCCACAGCCCGAGGGTTGTGTCGGCAGGCTCCTGACTGTTATCCAGATTGGCGGCCAGCACCGGAAAATCGAGCTGGCGCAAGAACTCCACCAGTGGGCCGTTGCCCAGATCGAATTCGTGGTTGCCAAGTACCATGGCATCGGGGGCCAGCATGGCGAGCAGGTCGGCGTTGGCGCGCCCTTTGAAACGGTTGAAATAGAGAGAGCCCTGAAAGGAGTCGCCACCGTGCAGAAACAGAAAACGCTGGCCGGCTGCTGCGGCTTTGGCACGCAGTTGGGTCAGTCGGGTCAGGATCCGGGCATAACCGCCGCACTGGGTGCGCCATTGGCCTTCACCGACAGGGGAGAAGCTCATGGGCGCGCCATCGAAGTGGGAGTGGCAATCACTGAAATGGGCAAGTTGAACCGTAATACTCATCTCGGTCCTCCTTAGGGGGAAAATGAGCACCGAGTCTACTGCAAAGGGGGGGGAGGATACCAGCCCGGCAGGGTGCCGGGCTGGTCAATGATCAGGCGGGTACCATGATCTGGGTGGCGACGATCACCACCAGTAGGCCGACGGCGACCGGCATACTGGTGCGCTTGACCACCTCGAACGGCGAGAGCTTGCCCATCCCGGCACAGGCAACCACCACCCCGGAGACCGGAGAAATGGTGCGACCCAGGTTGGAGGCTTGCAGCATCGGGATCACCAGATAGGCCGGGTTGATGCCAAGGCTGCTGGCCAGGTTGGGGATCAGCTCCACGAAGGCGTAGAAGGGGGCATTGCCCGAGCCGGTGGTGAAGGCGGCCAGGGTGGTGATCACCACCAGTGACAGCATCATGATCAGGCCACCCGAACCGAGATCCTGCGCGTGAGCCAGCAGGGTGTCGATAAAGCCGATGGTCATCAGACCCTGGGCGAAGACACCGGCACCGACCAGCAGCATGACCACACCGGCAAAGGCGTCAGCCATGTTGCGCCAGCAGACCTGCAGACCGTCCAGCAGCTCCTTGCCATTGCGGATCCGCACCAGCTCCAGCAGGCTGGCCAGCACCATGCACATGACGATGATGGTGACGATATCCAGCTGCGGACCCCATTTGCCGTCAAACACCAGCACCCCGATGATGGGGGTAAAGGGAAGGATTGCGTAAAAGGCAGGCGCAGTCGTCACCAGATCACCCGGGGCGACCGGCTCGTTGTGCTCACCGGATTTCTGGTCAAGGTAGCGTTGCCAGAAGAAGTGGGTCACCGCCATGCAGGCGATCGCCACCAGCGAGATAGGCAGGGTCAGCTTGAAGGCAAAATCCAGCAGCGGCATGTTGGCGGCCTGAGCGGCCATCACCACGTCCCCTGAGGTCGGTGCCAGAATGATAGCGGCTGGCGAGGCGCACACGGCCACAGCCGCGCCACGGGAGATCCCCATGTTGACCATCAGCGGGAACAGGGTGGCCATCAGCAGCACGCCGAGGCCGGTAGCGGAGCTGACCGCCAGCGACATGGCGCAGGCCACCAGATAGGCAGCCACCAGCAGGATATAGGGGGACTTGATGATGCCGAGCGGTTTGCTGGCCAGCTTGACTAGAATGGTGTTGGCGCCGATATGGCTCATGTAGCCGGCGAAGCCGCACAGCACCATGATCAGCATCCCCAGTCCACCGCCACGGTCATTGAGCAGGAAGCGGACGTATTCGAAGATATCGGTTGCGATATAGCCGGTGCTGACCACCTTGCTCGGCAGTACCGGCTTGCCCATCATGGCGGTGATGACCAGCAGCAGCAAGCCGCCGCTCAGCAGCACCCCGGTCGCGGAGTATCCTTTGAAAATGGCACGGCCCACCACCAGGGTGACCAGGGTGCCAACGATGAGTTCCAGCATATGTTGCCTTCTGATTGGATGAGAGTGGAGGGAGTCTATTCCGATAGGGGTAGAGTGGCGACTGGAAACAGGATGTTGTGTGAGCTAAATCAACGTTTAACCCCGTGAACAGAATTAAAGAAAGGTAAAGGTACTTTACCCAGCGGGTTTGGCTACCTACCCTTGCCAGCCTTGGTTGTCTTTTGAGGCTTTTATATGGTGGTTGGTGATTTTTCAGGCATTAAACGCTCTCTTTTCCTGCTTGCGATGCTATTTTCACCTACTTGCGTGTTTGCGGTAACCAATGACGGTTTTCATCAAACCGGTCCTCATCAGGCGGTCGCCATGCGGCGTCTCATGGCTCCTCACTCTTACGGCGTACTGGTGGTTGCCGAGGGGAACAGACCCCGTTTTGCCGCGCTGGCATCCAAAACCACCGAAGCAAACTGCCTGGCCCGTCATGCCATCCGGGTAGATGGGGTCGCGCTGCTGGTCACCCCGAGATTCTATGCCAAAGAGGGAAAACGGGGACTTTGCGAGCTGTGGCTCAATGAGGGGGCAGATCAGGACTTTTTTGCCAACCGTCTTAAAAATGATCATTTTATTCAGATAGATGGTCATGACATCAATGTGAAAAACTATCACCTCGACTGGCAGCGCATCAGCCGTCATGCTCAATAAAAATACAGTTTTGGCCTTGTGCCATACTCTGCTCACGCAACCTGTGAGCGTGCTCTGATTTCTGGGCGCATCATTGTATTGCGCCGCCTCGTCGTCACACATAGGCTATACCCGTCATCTGTGTGGCGGTGGGGTTCACCAAGGTTGGTACTCCGCCCGTGCAATCAAGGAAGGTAGTCTGGCATGGTCAGCAAGGTTTATGGAGTAGTGGGGGTCGGGTTGTTGCTGTTGCCCCTGATGAGTCAGGCTCAGCCGAGCCGGCCGCAAGTGGTGCCAGAGTCCCGCATCAATGTCCGTTTTTATGAGGTCAATGCAACCGGTCCTGAGCAGCTTGCCCGGGCGATTGCCCAGAGTGCTCCCAAGGTGAATGGCAAGCCCGTGCTCGGCAAGGCGAGTTATCAAGTGGACTGGCAGCTGGATACCGAGCAGTTGCCGGGGCGCTGCCAGCTTAACCGGGTGACGGTGACCACCAACGCCACTGTGTTGCTGCCCCGCTGGCGTCAGAGTGCTAACAGTAACGATCCTGCCCGTCAGCGCTGGGGGCGGCTGCTCTCCAGCATGTTTGACTACGAATCCCGCTTCAAGGAGATGGTGCTGCAAGGGGCCAATCATGTGGGGGGCGCCATTGCGGCGTTACCGGGCCATGCAGATTGCCAGGCGCTGCGCTATGCCGCGTGGGCCGCGGGCAGTGGCGAGCTGAACAAGATCAAGGGACGGCTCGATGGATTCCAGCGGCAGACAGGTTACGGCGAACAACTCGGGGTGCACTGGCCCAAGTGAGCGCTATCTCAAGACGCAATATCCAGCATCGCACGATTTGATAAACAGAATGGCCGCCCGATGGGCGGCCATTCTATTTGTTTGCTGAGTCCGGTTTAGACCAGCGCTTTGCCCTTGAGCAGCTTGCGCACCCAGTAACGGGCCGGGTGGAGCGCTTCCAGTAGATCGGCGGCCAGCGGCAAGGGATCGCCGCAGATCTCGCTGGCGAGCAGCTCACCACAGAGCGGCGCCGAGCAGAGGCCCCGCGAGCCGAGCGCCCCCAGCACATAGAGGCCGGGGTGAAGGGGGAGTGGCTGGGCGTTGTGCTGATCATGCTGCAGCTGCGCATAGTGATCCGCCAGACCTTGCAATCTGGCCACTGGCCCCACCACCGGCAGGTGATCCCGGCTGGCACAACGCACCCCTACGCGCGCCTCGTTGCCGCTCACATCCACTTCGGCGGGCCAGGTTTGCTCCGGCAGGCAGGCTTGCAACCGCACCTGATTCTGGATTTGCTCCTCGACACGAAACTCAAGGCTGCTCTGGTTACGGCCATAACTGGCGCCGATGCAGTGTTGATCGTTGTGCATTGGCGTGAGGTAGCCATCGTAGCAGAGCACGGTCTTGAGCTGACGCAAGCTGGCCGTGGTTGGCACATGGCTCACCTGACCGCGCACCGGATAGAGGGGCAGCTCGGCAAAGGGGAGCAGTGCTGGCAACTGGTGACCGGCGGCGACCACCAGATTGGGGGCCTGCCAGTGGCGGCCATCCTGGCTTTCTACTTGCCAGCCATCGGCCTGCTCGGCAATGGCGCTTACTTGGGTGTGGTACTCCACCTGCAGCAGACCACTGGCTTGTGCTTCTTTGATTGCGGCGCGGGTGAAATCGGCCGGGCAGAGCCAGCCCCCCTGCGGGTAACTGACGCCGCTGTGGCCACAGGGCAGGCCAACCACCTGCTCTACCTCTAATGTAGAGAGGGGATGCATCAGTTCGGACGGGAAGGGGCCCTGACTCATCTTGGCCAGCTTGGCTGCCGATTTGTCGTCATAACCGAGCTGGGTCACTCCGCATAATTCGAAAGCGATAGGATGGCGTTCGGCCAACGCCAGCAGCCGTTGGCGGGCATAGCCAAAGGCGAGCGAATAGAAGCGTGACAGCGCATCGTGCTCGCCGTTAAGCAGTGGATAGAGGGCTCCTTGGCGGTTGCCGGAGGCGCCGGTGGCCGGTTCGCCATCTGCACACAGCAACGTCACCTTGCGACCCCGCTCCACCAGAGAGAGCGCCGTCATGGTCGAGGCGATGCCGCCGCCGATGATCACCACCTCGCCAGTGCGTCCGGCAGGACGGGCATACCAGGGGACTATGGTCTGCTGCGGCTGCTTGTCGGTGCGATCCCCCACCAGCATCTCCCGCTTGCTACCGTGGCCCTTCACCTTCTTCATGGCAAAACCGGCGGCAATCAGGCCGCGACGGACAAAACCGGCACAGGTAAAGGTGGCGATGGAGCAATCGGGACGGGCGAGGTGAGCGAGACCATCAAACAGATCCTGTGTCCACATCTCCGGGTTCTTGGCCGGGGAGAAACCATCCAGATACCAGGCGTCCACCAGACCTTCTGCCCGGTGAGGCACCTGCGGCAGCATATCCTTGATGTCGCCAAACCAGAGATCGAGGCGAATGCGGCTACCCGCAAAATGCAGGCGGTGGCAACCGGAAACCGGCAGCGGCCATTGGGCGACAAGATCCTGACTCAAGTGGCCAAGTTCAGGCCAGGAGGCCAGCGCCTTGCGCAGATCGTCCCGGGTCAGGGGGTATTTCTCGAAACTGATGAAGTGCAGACGGGAGCCGTTGCCGGATTGAGGCGCCTGTTCCAGGAAAGCTTGCATTGTCGCCAGAAAGTTAAGGCCTGTGCCGAAACCTGTTTCACCTATCACGAAACTGTCACTATCGTGGTGCGAAAATCGCGCAGGTAGCCGGTTTTGCTGCAAAAAGACGTAGCGGGTTTCACTTAGACCGTTATCATTGGAAAAGTACACATCCCCGAAGTCACTGGAGACAGGAGTTCCCGCTTCATTCCAGTCCAATCGGGCATGATGTAAGGATGTTTGACTCACGTTTTCCTCGGCTCGCGTCACAAAATCGCGGGCATTCTACGTGAAAGCAGACCAGTTTGGCAGCCGAAAGCGGGTAGACTTGGCGCCAGTTTTTCCAGACGAGATGAATTAATGAGAAGAGCAGTGATCACCGGTATCGGCGTCATCTCCAGTATCGGCAACAACAAGGAAGAAGTGCTGGCCTCCCTGAAAGCAGGTAAATCCGGCATCACCTATTCCGAGCAGTTCGAGCAGCACAACCTGCGCAGCCGTGTCTGGGGTAACATCAAACTCGATCCGTCTGAACTGATCGACCGTAAAGTCATGCGTTTCATGGGCGACGCTGCGGCCTACGCCTACCTCTCCATGCAGCAGGCCATTGAAGATGCCGGTCTGGCGGAAGATCAGGTCTCCAACGAGCGTACCGGCCTGGTGGTCGGTTCAGGTGGTGCCTCCGGCAAGAACACCTCGGAATCTGTGGACATCGCCCGTGAGAAAGGGGTCAAGCGTGTGGGCCCTTACATGGTGCCGCGCACTATGTCCTCCACCACCTCTGCTTGCCTCGCGACCCCGTTCCAGATCAAGGGTGTCAACTACTCCATCAGCTCAGCTTGCGCCACCTCTGCCCACTGCATCGGTCACGCACTTGAGCTGATCCAGCTTGGCAAACAGGATGTGGTCTTCGCTGGTGGCGGTGAAGAGCTGGACTGGTCCTCTACCATCCAGTTTGACGCCATGGGCGCGCTCTCCACCAAGTACAACGACACGCCGGAAAAAGCGTCCCGTACCTATGATGCGAACCGCGATGGTTTCGTTATCTCCGGTGGCGGCGGCATTCTGGTGATCGAAGAGCTGGAACATGCGCTGGCGCGTGGCGCTCACATCTATGCCGAGCTGACCGGTTACGGTGCTACCTCCGATGGCTATGACATGGTCGCGCCGAGCGGTGAAGGTGCGGTGCGTTGCATGAAGATGGCGATGCAGGGTGTGGGCAAGGTTGATTACATCAACACCCACGGCACCTCCACTCCGGTCGGTGATACCAAAGAGCTGGAAGCTATCCAGACGCTGTTTGGCGCCAACGGTCCCAAGATCTCTGCCACCAAGGCGATGACCGGTCATGCGCTGGGCGCTGCGGGCGTGCACGAGGCTGTCTACTCCCTGCTGATGATGGAACACGGCTTTATCGCCCCCAGCATCAACATCGAGACTCTGGACGAGAAGGCTGAAGGTCTGCCCATCGTGCGTGAGTACGAAGCGGCCGAACTCAACACCGTCATGTCCAACAGCTTCGGCTTTGGCGGTACCAACGCCTCTCTGGTGTTCAGCAAGTTCAAAGGCTGATTATCCGGTTGATATAAAAAAGCGCCTCAGGGCGCTTTTTTTGTCTTCGGGATCTACCATCACTCATTGCAGAGCAGAGCAGAGCAGAGCAGAGCAGAGCAGAGCAGAGCAGAGCAGAGCAGAGCAGAGCAGAGCAGAGCAGAGCATCGGCCATTGTGGAATAGGAAGAGTGGGTTGGTGGCAGATTTCAGCGCAGATGGTGGGGGGAGGTGACGCCACACCAATGAACCTGACCTACATCTCTCTAGCGGGGCAGATAGCAAGAAGGGAGCCTGAGGCTCCCTTCTTTGTTAGCGGTAATGTGATGGCTGTTGGCTAGAACCAGAAGCCGATGATAAAGGAGCCCGCCAGGGTCAGCATCACGTTGGCCACCGCATAGGTACCGGCATAACCGAGCGCCGGAATGGAGCTGTTGGCTGCCTCGTTGACCACATCCATCGCCGGGGCACAAGTACGGGCACCTGTGATGGCACCGAGCAGCAGCGCCGGGTTCATCTTGAGCACCCAGACCCCGAACAGATAGCCAACCAGCACCGGCAAGGTGGTCACCAGCATGCCGGAGAAGAGCACTACCGTACCCACCTCGCTGAGGTGATCCAGAATGCCGCCACCGGCTTTCAGGCCCGTGCTCACCATAAAGACCGCCAGACCAAGATCCTTTGCCAATCTGAGCGCGCCGGGCGGCACATAGCCTACCGTCGGGTGGTTGGCCCGCAGATACCCCATCAGAATACCAGCCAACAGCAGGCCGACGGCGTTGCCGAGGCCAAACTCGATCTGACCGAACACCAGCGAAACGGAGCCGATCAGCAGTCCCAACACAAAGAAGGTGGTGAAGGCCACCAGATCTGTGGTCTGACTGTGAATGCTGATAAAGCCGATCTTGTTGGCCAGCAGTTTGACCCGCTGCTTCTCGCCGCTGATCTGCAGCACGTCGCCTTTTTGCAGCATGATGTTGCGATCGAACGGCATCTCGATCTGGGAGCGCACTACCCGGTTGAGGAAGCACCCTTTCTCGGTGAGGTTGAGCTCCACCAGATGGCGGCCTACCACGGAGTCATTCTTTACCACTATCTCTTCGGTGACGATCTGCAGGTCGAGCAGGTTGCGGTCAAACACCTCTTTACCGTTGCGATAGTTGACGTCCAGCTTCTCGTGGCTCTCGGGATAGCCCACCAAGGCGATCTCGTCCCCTTCCTGAATAACGGCATCACCATCGGGACTGGCCAGAATGCCGTTGCGGCGGATCCGCTCTACATAGCAACCGGTATGGGGATAGATGCCGGTCTCTCGCAGGGTACGACCACCTATCCATGCCGCCAGCTCAGGGCCCACCCGATAGGCGCGGATGATGGGCAGATAGGTCTTGCGACTATCGCTATCGGAGAGACCCCGCTCACGGGCGATTTTTTGCGCCTCGGTATTGAGGTCGAGGCGAGCTAGCGATGGGAGGTAGCGCACCACCAGCATCAGGCCCACCAGACCCACCAGATAGGTCAGGGCGTAGCCGATGCCCATATTGTCCAGCACCGCCTGCATATCGGTCTGATGGGGCAGGTTGAGCAGACCGCTGCGCAAGGCATCCTGGGCACCCACCAGAGCCGGAGTCGAGGTGAGGGAACCCGCCAGGATCCCCGCCGCCATGCCCGGCCCCAGATTGAAGAACTTGGCGAGCCCCACTGTCAGCAGCAGGGCGGTCAGCAAGATCACCAGAGTCAGGGTGATGTAGTGGATGCCATCGCGCAAGAAGACGCTGAAGAAGTGAGGGCCCGCCTCGATCCCCACACAGAAGATGAACAGCATAAAGCCGACGTTTTCAGTGGTGGCTGCAAATTCGAAGCCCATCTGGCCGAACAGCAGGGCGGTAAACAGCACACCTATGGTGTTGCCAATCTGAAAGTTGCCAATTCGCACCTTGCCCAGCAGCAGGCCGAAGGCCAATACCACGAACAGCAGCAGGGAGTCGCTTTGATGTAGCAGTGTCACGAAATCTATGGTCATGCCCGGAAAAACCGAGGAAAAAAGTGGGGTCGATATTGTGCCGGATCTATCCCCAATAAAGAAGCGCAAGGGAGCGATTAATCGGACGTTATCGGACGCTATTTGTGGAACCGGCGGCGTGATAGGGAGACAAGCGGATGAAATCTGGCAATTTTTGCTGTAACCGCCGTTGTCAATTAGTGAAATCTGCTGCCCGCGACCGAAGTGCTCTGGCGCAGGACGATTTTTTAGATTCTGCTGTCCGGCTGCTTGGCGGGGATCAGTTTCAGCAGATTCAACCGATGGCCGCCATGGTGGATAGAGGGGCAAATCAGCTTGATATTTGCCCGTTCGCCCACGGGAAAAGGGTTGGCAAAAAGATGCTTCTGAAAAGTGCCAATAGAGCCTGTCACCCCGCTGTTCCTGAGGGGGCAAAAAAACAGCATAAAATCAGGTTGGCCAGCAAAATGACTCTTTGCCGGGGGCCATCAAGGGCAATCCCGCGTCCTGACAGGGCTTGCTGCACTTACCCACAGAATCTGTGGATAACCCTGTTTATGAAACTTGTTCATCGCCCTGAAAGCCGCGCCAGCACTGGGATGCAAGGGCTGTTCAAAAAATACCGGAAGAAAAATGTTTGTATAAAAATCAAATAGTTAGATGCGACAGGAGAAAACTCTGTCGAGCCGGGACGGGTAACAAAAGGGAGCGTCAGCAGCAAGAAGGATCTTGTGCATTAAAATTGGCAGAGGAGGGCACTAAAGTGGATAACTTGCACCGAGATGGTGAGGAATTGGCTCCCCCGACTGGACTTGAACCAGTGACATACGGATTAACAGTCCGCCGTTCTACCGACTGAACTACGGGGGAACATCAGGCAAGGAGGAGCATCATACAGAAGGTGTCCGAGGTGGTCAAGCCATTCGCGGGATGATGGCACGGGTGTACCGCTGCCAAACCCTCGGTTACACTGCTCCTCTGCTGTTTTGTGTCGGGAGTGTTCATGAGCAAATTGTTCAAGTTAGCCAGCCAGTTTCAACCCGCCGGGGATCAGCCCACGGCGATTGCCCAACTGCTGGATGGCATCGAGTCGGGGCTGGCCCACCAGACCCTGCTCGGGGTGACCGGTTCGGGCAAGACCTTCACCATGGCCAACGTCATCGCCACCCTGAACCGCCCGACCATGATCTTGGCCCCTAACAAGACCCTGGCCGCCCAGCTCTATGGCGAGATGAAGGAGTTCTTCCCCGACAACGCTGTAGAGTATTTCGTCTCCTACTACGACTACTACCAGCCCGAAGCCTATGTGCCGACCACCGACACCTTTATAGAGAAGGATGCCTCGATCAACGATCACATTGAGCAGATGCGATTGTCGGCCACCAAGGCGCTGCTGGAGCGGCGCGACGTGGTGATCGTCGCCTCGGTGTCGGCCATCTATGGTCTGGGGGATCCCCAAGCTTATCTGAGCATGATGCTGCATCTCAAAGTGGGGGATGTGATCAACCAGCGGGATATCCTGCGCCGTCTCGCCGAGCTGCAGTACACCCGTAACGACATGGCGTTTCAACGCGGTACTTTCCGGGTGCGCGGTGAAGTGATCGACATCTACCCTGCCGAATCGGACAAGCTGGCCCTGCGGGTGGAGCTGTTTGACGAGGAGGTGGAGCGGCTCTCCCAGTTCGACCCGCTGACCGGCGCCATCGAGCAGACGGTGGTGCGCTATACCATCTACCCCAAGACCCACTACGCCACCCCGCGCGAGACCATTCTGGGGGCTATCGAGCATATCAAGGAGGAGCTGCGCAGCCGCCGCGAGCAGCTGTTGTCTCTCAACAAGTTGGTGGAGGAGCAGCGTATCAGCCAGCGCACCCAGTTCGACATGGAGATGATGCAGGAGCTGGGTTACTGCTCCGGAATCGAGAACTACAGCCGCTACCTCTCCGGCCGTGCGCCGGGGGAGCCGCCGCCTACCCTGTTTGACTACCTGCCGGGGGATGGCCTGCTCATCATCGATGAGTCCCACGTTACGGTGCCGCAGATCGGCGCCATGTTCAAAGGGGACCGCTCCCGCAAGGAGACCCTGGTGGAGTACGGCTTCCGGCTCCCCTCGGCGCTGGACAACCGGCCGCTCAAGTTCGACGAATTTGAAGCGCTGATGCCGCAGACGGTGTTTGTTTCGGCGACTCCCGGCCCCTACGAGCTGGAGAAGTCCGGCGGCGATGTGGTGCAGCAGGTGGTGCGCCCAACCGGCCTGCTCGATCCGGAGATCGAGGTACGTCCGGTGACCACGCAGGTGGACGATCTGCTCTCCGAGATCCGCAAGCGGGTCGCCGTCGAGGAGCGGGTGCTGGTCACGACCCTGACCAAGCGGATGGCGGAAGACTTGACCGAGTATCTGGCGGAGCACGACGTCAAGGTGCGCTACCTCCACTCCGATATTGATACGGTCGAACGGGTGGAGATCATCCGCGATCTGCGCCTTGGCAAGTTCGATGTGCTGGTGGGCATCAACCTGCTGCGGGAAGGCCTCGACATGCCGGAGGTGTCGCTGGTGGCGATTCTGGATGCGGATAAAGAGGGCTTCCTGCGCTCGACCCGCTCGCTGATCCAGACCATCGGCCGGGCGGCGCGTAACCTCAACGGCAAGGTCATTCTCTACGGCGATACCATCACCAACTCGATGAAGGTCGCCATTGAGGAGACCGAGCGGCGCCGCGCCGTGCAGCATGCCCATAACCTCAAGCATGGGATCACCCCCAAAGGGCTCAACAAATCCATTGGCGATGTGATGGACATGGGGGGCAGCCGCACGGCAGGCAAACCAGGCAAGGGGATGCGCAAGGCAGCCGAGCCGCAAGGGGAATACCATGTCCGCTCTGCCAGCGAGATTGCCAAAGAGATCAAGCGGATGGAGGAGCAGATGTTCCAACATGCCCGGGATCTGGAGTTCGAACAGGCGGCGGCACTACGGGATCAGATCCAGCAGTTGCGCAGCGAGTTGATCGAATCATGAGCCGCAAACGCTGGTTGATTTGGCAACGGCTTCGTCGTCTCTATCAGGGCTTTCGCCATCCCGGTACCCCCTGGTGGGCGAGGGGACTGGTGATCCTTATCCTGCTCTATGGCATCAGTCCGGTGGATCTTATCCCTGACGTGGTGCCCTTGCTGGGATGGTTCGATGATGTGACCCTGCTGCTGGTGTTGCTATGGGGCTGGGAGCGTTGTTTGCCCCCCGCAGTGCGCAGCGAGCTGGAACAGGTCTCCTAGTTCATTTTCAACACCACGCTCGGCATCTCTCTTTGTGCTCCCACCCTCGAAGGAAGCGGAAAAACGGTTTCATTTGAAGGTGGGCGCTGCGGGATGAAAAAGAGGCTGGCCCGGTGATTGTCGCCCGGATGGCATTGGCGTAGACTCCACGCCGTTCACTTTATGGGTATGGAAAAAATGGATCTGATCCTCTTTGCAATCGACTTTATCCTGCACGTAGACGTGCATTTGAAAGAGCTGTTCGAGAACTATGGCGTCTGGGTTTACGCCATCCTGTTTCTCATCATCTTCTGTGAAACCGGCTTGGTAGTGACGCCGTTCCTGCCGGGTGACTCCCTGCTGTTTGCCGCCGGTGCGCTTACCGTGGGCAGCGTGCTGGACGTCCATACCCTGGCGGCCGTGCTGATCATCGCTGCCGTGCTGGGCAACGTGGTCAACTACACCATTGGTCACTTCTTCGGCGAGCAGCTGTTCCGCAACCCGGACTCCAAAATCTTCCGCCGGGATTATCTGGAGAAGACCCACGCCTTCTATGCCAAGCATGGTGGCAAGACCATCATCATCACCCGCTTCCTGCCCATCGTACGTACCTTTGCGCCGTTCGTTGCAGGGATGGGTGCCATGACCTATCCGCGCTTCCTGGCGTTCAACCTGGTTGGCGGCTTGCTGTGGGTACTCTCCTTCGTTTATGCCGGCCACTTCTTTGGCAATCTGCCGGTGGTGCGTCACAACTTTACCCTGCTGATCTTCGGCATCATCGGTATCTCCCTGTTGCCCATGGTAATTGGCGCGGTCAAGGCCAAGATGGGTACTGCCAGGGCGTAACCAGAAATAGGGTCAGCCATAACGAGAAAGGGGGAGCCATCATGGCTCCCCCCTTTTTATCTCCACGCGGGCATGATGATCAGTTGCAGCAGCGCCCTTTCACCAGATTGCCGATGGCCACTACGGTGAAGACCAACAGGTAAGCGGCGAAGATGACGACCAGCCACTGGGGCATGGAGTAACCGAAGAACTGCCAGGTGATCTGGGCACAATCCCCTTCTGGCATAAAGAGCCAGGGGAGCCACTGATCGAGCGGAGCCCAGCTCGGGAAGTCGGCAAACGGGCTGCAGACGTTGAACGGGGAAGGATTGACCTGATAGTCCACATGCTTGAGGGCCAGCTGGAAGCCGCGGAAGGCACTGTAGCCCCATAGCAGCATGGCGCTCCAGCGAACATACCACTTATCCGGCGCCACCATGCCGAGCAGACCGGCGGCCAGCACACCCAGGGTCGCCAACCGTTCGTAAACGCACATCACGCACGGGGAGAGGCCCAGCACATGCTGGAAGAAGAGGGCGCACAACTCGAGGAACAGGGCTGATGCTGCCAACAGACCCCAAGCCAGCCGATGGGCGGCAATACGGCGGAGAAACTCGATCATCTCATTGATCTCTCAGAAAAAACAGTGGCTGAATTAGAGCAGAGCGGAACCGAAAAGAAAAGGGCCCTGAAAGGGCCCTCGGAAACCATCTCAATGGATTAATGCAGTGCCGGTTGTACCGCTGGCAGCGCACTCTCCATCACCAGCCATCCGTGCTGATAGAACCACTCGGTGGCAGGACCAAGCAGCAATTCGACAGAGAAAAAGCCGATCAGCCCCAGCACCAGGGTGTAGGGCAGCGCCATCCAGACCATGCGGCCATAGGAGAGACGTAGCAGCGGCGCCAATGCCGAGGTGAGCATAAACAGGAAGGCGGCCTGACCATTGGGGGTTGCGACCGATGGCAGGTTGGTACCTGTATTGATGGCTACCGCCAGCAGATCGAACTGGGCGCGGTCGATGGCACCATTGAGCATGGCTGTCTTCACCTCATTGATGTAGACGGTGCCGACAAAGACGTTGTCACTGACCATGGAGAGCACCCCGTTGGCCAGATAGAAGAGGGCCAGCTGGTTCTCCGGTTTGGCTGCCAGTACCAGCTGGATCACCGGCTTGAACAGCTGCTGATCGATGATGACGGCGACTACGCTGAAGAAGACCGCCAGCAGGGCGGTGAAGGGGAGTGCCTCCTGGAAGGCTTTACCCAGCGAGTGCTCCTCGGTGATCCCGGTCAGGGAGGTGGCCAGCACGATGACCGAGAGACCAATCAGGCCAACGGCAGCCAGGTGCATGGCCAGACCGACGATCAGCCAGACCGCAATCAATGCCTGAACGATCAGCTTGGCCTTGTCTTGCGGGCTGCGTTTTGCCTCTTCGTAGCGGTTGTACTCCTCCATGATGGCGCGCACCGTGTCCGGCAGGCGGGCGCCATAGCCAAACCAGCGGAACTGCTCTACCAGCACGCAGGTCAGCAGACCGCAGATAAAGACGGGGACGGTGACGGGTGACATGCGAATGGCAAATTCGGCGAAGTTCCAGCTCGCTTGCTCGCCGATGATGAGGTTTTGCGGCTCGCCCACCAGGGTGCAGACACCACCCAGCGCGGTGCCGATGGCGGCATGCATCATCAGGCTGCGCAGGAAGGCGCGAAAATCGTCGAGATCCTGGCGATTGAGCTCGGCGACTTCCTTATCATCGGTATGGTCATGGCTGTGACCAAACTCCTTGCCGGACGAGACCTTGTGATAGATAGCGTAAAAGCCGGTGGCGACGCTGATCACCACGGCAATCACGGTCAGGGCATCGAGAAAAGCCGACAGGAAGGCGGAGACCAGACAGAAGGAGAGGGAGAGCAGGATCTTGGAGCGTACGCCGATCAGCAGCTTGGTGAAGACATAGAGCAGCAGCTGCTTCATGAAATAGATGCCTGCCACCATGAACACCAGCAACAGCAGCACTTCGATATTCGCGACCAGCTCGTGCTTGACCTGATCGGCGGAGGTCATGCCGATCAACACGGCTTCGATCGCGAGCAGACCACCCGGTTGCAGGGGGTAGCACTTGAGGGCCATGGCCAGGGTGAAGATAAACTCAACGACCAGTAACCAGCCCGCAATGAAAGGATCAAGGTGGAAGGCAATCGGATTGATCACCAGAAATAGCAAGATGGCGCTTTTATACCACTGTGGTGCATTGCCCAAGAAGTTCTTGGCGAATGCCTGCCCTAGGCTTATTGGCATGATAATGGGTCTCAACTTTGTTGTTAGGATCTGCTTCTATGCAGTCAAGGATGATTCGACCTGTGCCTCCGGATGTTGGCCTTTATCTGTCTGATTCCTCGTGATTTTAATCAAAAAGCGTGACGATTATAAATGATAGCCGATGGATCTCTGCCCATCTGTCTGTTTTATAACCACCTTGTCGGGGTTGGCTGGCTCCCTCGTGGCGATTAGATACATATTCCCAACACTATATTTGCCATATGTGAGCAGAGGACTGACCTTATGCTTGCCAGCCATCATCGCTTTGATATCATTCGTCAGCCTTTTTACGCATTACAACAGAGTCAATTCATGGTTATAAAAGCGCAGAGCCCAGCTGGGTTTGCCGAGGAATACATCATCGAGTCCATCTGGAACAATCGCTTTCCTCCCGGATCTATTCTGCCCGCCGAGCGTGAATTATCCGAGTTGATCGGGGTGACGCGGACGACCTTGCGCGAAGTGCTGCAGCGACTGGCCCGTGATGGCTGGTTGACCATACAGCATGGCAAGCCGACCAAGGTGAACAATTTCTGGGAAACCTCCGGCCTCAATATTCTGGAGACGTTGGCTCGTCTGGATCAGGACAAGGTACCTGATCTGATAGCTCAGCTGCTCTCCGCCCGTACCCATATCTGCACCATCTTTATCCGCGGGGCGATCCGTCACAATCCGGAACAGGCCGCCGAGATCCTGCGTGGTGCCGATGGGGTCGAGAACAACGCACAGGCTTATGCCGAGTTCGATTATCGCCTGCACCACCAGCTGGCGTTTGCTTCCGGCAATCCGATCTACGCCCTGATCCTGAACGGTTTCAAAGGGTTGTACAGCCGGGTCGGCAGCTACTACTTCTCCGACAAGCAGGCCCGCGAGACCGCAGATGCCTACTACAAGACCCTGCTTAATCTGGCGGAGACCAAGAACCACGAAGCCGTGTTCATGACGGTGCGTCAGTACGGTATCGAGTCCGGCAAGCTGTGGACCCGCCTGCGTCAGGACATGCCAAGCGATCTGTGCGACAACTGATCCCTTGCCTGTGCTGTCCAAGAAACGCGCCATCCGGCGCGTTTTTTTATTCTGCCGTGTTTGTGTCTATCCTTGATTGGCGGTGGTAATTGCTTGAACTGCATGGATATTTGGCCAAAAAGCTTGATCCAGCGCAAATGAACCCTGCATTTATCACTTTGGTGGCATAGGACCCAACCGCTGATTGAGGTCAAATGGAGGCATCAAGAGCGGAACCAATATCCGCCAGAAGGAACACACCTTTCACCGGATGAAGGACACAACAATGAGTCTTCTTGAACACACCATCTGGACAGTACTGGGATACGGGGCCATGCCCTTTATCTTTCTGAGCGGATTCGTGGCGGTGGCAGTGACCTGTTGCATGCTGCTGAATGCGTTCGGGGTACAGTCCGCCGAGAAGTGAGTCGCTTCTCCATGCCGCCAAATGCCAGTCTTCGGACTGGCATTTGTTTTTTGTGTCTTTTAAAGCACTTATCCCGGCAGGGAAGGGGAAATCTTTGGTCAGGATGGTCGAACCTGCCGCCGATTTTGATTACACTGGCGCCCGTATTTCCAACTCACCCTTCTCTTATCAGGTGTTCAAGGTTTTCTATGGCTCTCAAGGCAACCGTATTCAAGGCCCAGATCAGTTTGTCTGATATGGATCGCAATCTGTATCAGGACTTCTCCCTCACGCTGGCGCGCCACCCCTCCGAAACCGATGAGCGGATGATGATCCGGCTGGCGGCCTTTGCCTGGCACGCTGCCGAGCGACTGGAATTCACCAAGGGATTGAGCGCCGATGATGAACCCGAGCTCTGGTGCAAGAACTACTCGGACGAAATAGAGCTCTGGATCGAGCTGGGCCAACCCGATGAAAAACGGCTCAAAAAAGCCTGCAACCGCGCCCGTCAGGTGGTGCTCTACCTCTACGGCGGTCGTGGCACCAGCGTCTGGTGGAAGCAGAACCAGGGCAAGCTGAGCCAGCATGACAACCTCAGCATCATCGAACTCTCCGACAGCCAGACTCTGCCGCTCACCGCCATGGTCGAGCGCACCATGCAGCTCACCTGCACTATCTCCGATGGTCAGCTCTGGGTCAGTAACGGCGCACTGGAAGTGACGCTGGATCCGGTGGTGCTGATGGGCAAACCGGCCCGCGAGCTGTAACGGACGCCGCCCATGTTCAGCGCCTTGCTCAATATCGTCATTCCGGTGTTCGGTGTGGTCGGGCTCGGCGCCCTCTACGGGCGATTGCGACCGGGGGCTGCGCTCGGTTACGTCAATCGGGCCAATATCGAGCTGTTTACCCCGGCGCTGGTCTTCTCCGCGCTGGTCAAGTATCCGCTGGCGTTGGCGGAGCATATGCCGCTGATTGCTGCGGGGGCGCTGGTTATTCTGTTACCCGGTCTGCTGCTCGCGCTGCTCAAACTCAAAGGGATTGAGCGGGCAGCCCTGATCTTGCCCGCCATGTTCCGAAATACCGGCAATCTCGGTATCCCCTTGATGGTGCTGGCGTTTGGCGAGCAGCAACTGGGGGCCATCGTGATCCTCTTTGTGCTCTCCAATCTGCTGCACTTTTCGGTCGGCATGTTTATCCTCTCGGCCAATACCTCCCGCTGGCTGTGGCTGCGCAGCCCTGTGTTGTGGGCCGCGCTGGCCGGTTTGCTGGTGGCCAACCTGCACATTGCGCTGCCGGAATATGTGGTGACCACGGCCTCGCTGCTCGGCCAGATCTCGGTGCCCCTGATGCTCTTTGCGTTGGGCATTCGCCTGATGGAGGGGGAGCTTGATCACCTTGGCCTCGCGCTCAAGTGCAACCTGCTCTATCTGCTGGCGGGGGGATTGTCGCTGCTGCTGGCGATCTGGCTGTTGCCCCTCAAGACGGAGTGGATCCCGCTGTTGATGTTGTCGGTTTCCTTGCCCCCTGCGGTCTTGAATTACATGCTCTGCGAGCAGTATCACTGCCAGCCGGACAAGGTGGCCAGTATCGTGCTCGGCGGCAATGCCCTCTCTGTGCTGGTGATCCCGCTGGCGGTCTGGTTGGCACTTCATCTGCCCGGCTAAGCCAGATTGCATTGGTGCGACGGTGCGACTCACTGGCCAATTGCTTGATCGAACCGAGTCACAGTCGTTCGCATCTCATCCTTGCAGGGGAAAGTTAGCCTATCAGGATCAGCAAGCTCTTCCATGCCATCTCTGTCCATCATTGCATCCGTAATATATCTGTCGTCCCCGTATCCGGCCCTGAGCCCCGGGCCTAACGGCGACAGCTATAGTATGAAAAAGAGCTGACTGACACTGTTTAACCAATGCCAGTGAGGGAAACCGGATGGGCACAAGTGAGCAATCTGAGCCTGTGGGGCAGGCAAAATCGCGCTATGACCCGGCATTGCCTACCGGTTATGACTGGCGCAGACACCGCCGTTTTATCCTCAGTGGCGGTGGTTACAAGGCAGAATGTCGCCGTCGCAACTGGTTTCTGGAGTTGCTCAACCCGGTGCCCTATGTGGTGGTGCGCGACATAGCCATCGGCGGCATCGGCATTCTGGGGGCCATACGGTTGAAGGAGGGGGATGAGCTGGTGATTGCCATTCCCTCTGGCGAGAAGCTGCGCGGTCTGGTCGTGAGATCCCAGCCAGACCCACTCTTTCCCAAACTCTATCGCACCGGTATTCGTCTGCATCGATATCCGACGGCCGAGCTGTTTGCCCGCTGGCAAAGTTACATTCAGCCGCAAGATAAAGCGGATTTCGACCATGAGTGCCAAGTCTTGAAACAGGTACGTGGTGCGTGAACCAGATGCCATTTCAGAGGTTGTTTTCCCCACATTCAGCATGATCTGTCGATGGACTTTGCGGATCAGCAGGCTTGGCTGGCCCAAGTGATTTATCTTGCTGCATGTGTTTTCATCTTTTTGTTTTTATTGAATTTTATCTGTGCCTCTGAAGTCACGGAGGATACGGATCATTTTCCCTTTTCGTGATCCCCCCCGAAGTAGTTCCCCCTGATATCCCTTAGTATCTGGCCAGCATGACTCCCTTTAGGGGGAGGATAACAAGAACAAAAAGGAATGATGGATGAGATCCGTGAGCAACCAGTGTCTGTTGATGCAGATCCAGCCGACCATCTTGCGCTTTGCCAAGATGCTGGCGAGTGTGCTGCAGCTTGAGGTCGAAATTGTGGATGCCGATATGGTTCGGGTGGCTGGCACCGGGCCCTATGGCAAGTTCTTCGGACGTCAGCTGGAGGGCGACTCCCGCCTGCTGCGCTATGTGATTGATAACCAGCGGGAGAAGATCGTTACCCACACCAGTGATGATCCCGTGTGTGACGGTTGTACCTGCAAGGAGAGCTGCCGTGAGCGCGCCTTCCTCGGGGTGCCCATCATGGTGGACGAGCGCTGCATCGGGGTGATCAGTCTGGTGGCCTTCAGCGACGAGCAGCAGGCGCGCCTCAACAACAATCTGCAGGATGTGTGTGACTATGTGCGCCATATCTCCACCATCTTTGTAGCCAAGTTGCTCGATTCACGCGGGCTGTCGGATGGGGTCAACAAGGTGTTCCTCAATCTGATGACCAACATGGATCAGGGTTGCCTGCTGCTCGATGACAAGAGTCAACTGCTCTACGCCAACGAGGCGGCACTCCATCATCTGGGTTGCCAGCAGGAACAGCTGCAGGGGCGCGAAGTGGGGATCCGCCCGCTCACCTTCTCCCAGCAGGGGCTGAGTGGTCATCTTCAGCACATCATCACCTTTGAAGGTCGTCAGGAGCTGATCATCGGCCAGCTACATCATGTGCAGGGCCAGCAGCTCTTTCTGATGGCGTTTCACCAGTCCCACTCCGGTCAGGTTCAGGAGCCGGATCCGGATGTGCGGATCGATCAGCTGATCGGCGAGAGCAAGCCGATGCGCACCCTCAAGCGACTGCTGCACCGCATCGCCCAGAGCCCCTCCAGCGTGCTGATTTGTGGCGAGAGCGGCACCGGTAAAGAGGTGGTGGCCCGCGCTGTCCATCGCCTGAGTCCCCGTCAGGACAAGCCTTTTATTGCCATCAACTGTGCCGCCATTCCCGAACAACTGCTGGAGAGCGAGCTGTTTGGCTATGTGAAGGGCTCCTTTACTGGCGCCTCCAGCGGCGGCAAGCAGGGCCTTATTCAGGCGGCCCATCAGGGCACCCTGTTCCTCGACGAGATTGGCGACATGCCGCTCACCATGCAGGCCAAGCTGCTGCGGGTGCTGGAGCTGCGGGAGGTGACCCCCATCGGTGCCAGCCGACCGGTGCCGGTGGATATCCGCATCATCGCCGCCACTCACCAGCATCTCGATCAATACATCGCCGAAGGGAAGTTTCGCGAGGATCTCTACTACCGCATCAACGTCATCCCCCTCAACCTGCCGCCACTGCGGGAGCGGGAAGGGGACGTGGAGCTGCTGACCCACTACTTCCTCAACCTGCACACCAGCCGCATTGGCATTGTCTATCCTGGTTTGGCTCCCGAGGTGATGGCGCTGCTCAAGGGGTATCGCTGGCCGGGCAACGTGCGCGAGCTCAGCAATCTCATCGAATATCTGGTCAACGTCAGCCAGGCGGGCGAGGTGATTGACGCCAGCCTGCTGCCCCCCAACATCATCCGCAATCAGGAGCCCCATCGCGTTGCGGCCCAGTCGATCCCGGTGACCAACCTGGATGCGGCGTTCAATGTACCTGCCACAGCGCCGCGTGCCACCACGCTGGAGAAACTGCCTGAACCCGTACCGGGTGAGAGCGGCCTTGAGAGCATGGAGAAACAGATGATTGAAGAGACCCTGCAGCGGCTCGGCAACAAGAAACTGGCCGCACAGGCGCTGGGGATTGGGATTGCCACCCTCTATCGCAAGATAAAGAAGTACGAGATTGCCGTGCAGAGCTGAGGCGCTGGCGGCATCGATCTAGCCCGTGTCGTTTATCGGATGACACGGGTTTTTTATGGGAACAAGGCTCTGCGCCATTGCCGAACAGTGCTGAACGGAGTGGCGGGGCAGGGGAGTGGCTGGACAGAATGCAAAAAGCCCGCTCGATGAGCGGGCTTTTTTAATCTGGTGCGTCCTAGTGGATTCGAACCACCGACCCCCACCATGTCAAGGTGATGCTCTAACCAGCTGAGCTAAGGACGCAGGGTGCGCAATGCGACTTTTATTTCTTTATGCAGAAGTGGTGGGTTTAATTGGATTCGAACCAACGACCCCTACCATGTCAAGGTAGTGCTCTAACCAACTGAGCTATAAACCCACATCTGCATTTCTTTCAATGCTGAATGGTGCGTCCTAGTGGATTCGAACCACCGACCCCCACCATGTCAAGGTGATGCTCTAACCAGCTGAGCTAAGGACGCATAATCAGTGTTCTGTAATGGTGCGTCCTAGTGGATTCGAACCACCGACCCCCACCATGTCAAGGTGGTGCTCTAACCAGCTGAGCTAAGGACGCATCACAGAAAAGTGGTGGGTTTAATTGGATTCGAACCAACGACCCCTACCATGTCAAGGTAGTGCTCTAACCAACTGAGCTATAAACCCACTTTCTCTTACTTCACTACGCCAGCGCTGCTGACGTGGTCGGCATACTACCCATGCCCCCCAAGGCTGTCAACAGGCCATATGCACAAAGGAGACTGTTTGCCCAGTTCTTGCGCAGCCTGTTGATTTTGCAGGCGAGTTGTCGCTCGCCAAGCCCTGTTACTGAGATCGCGACAGGGTAGTGCAGGCCTCCGGAGTGGCAAAACGGCCATAGATGTAGCGCAATCTCGCCCCCAGCATCAGGGCCGCACTGGTGAGGCCGACGATAAAGCCGATCCAGAAACCCTGCGGCCCCATCCGCGGCACCAGCCAGTCGGTCAGACCCAGGATCATGCCGGTGGGCAGCCCCAGTCCCCAGTAGGCGACGATGGTGACGTAGAAGATCGCCTGGGTATCCTTGTAACCGCGCAGTGCGGCGGCCGCGACCACCTGCACCGAGTCGGAGATTTGATAGATGGCGGCGAAGAACAGCAAAATGGCCGCCAGGACGATCACCTGCTGATCATCGGTATAGATGGAGGCGATCTGCTCGCGCAGCAGCACCGTCATGGCGGCAGTGGCAGCGGCGATGGCTATCCCCAGCATCAAGCCGGTGCGGGCCGCTACCCGGGCATGGTGGGGCTGCCCTTCACCGATGCTGTGGCCGACCCGGATGGTGACACCCACCCCGATGGAGAGGGGCAGCATAAAGACCAGGCTGGAGAAGTTGAGGGCAATCTGGTGACTCGCCACCGTCTCGGCGCCGAAGGGGGCCAGCATCAGGGCCACTACGGTAAACAGGGTCACCTCGCAGAAGATCGCCATGGCGATGGGGAACCCTAAGCGGAACAAGCGCCAGATCCGGCTGCCGTTGGGGCGAGCCAGCTGGGAGAAGAGCCGGATCTCGGTGAAGTGACGGGAGAGCTTCACATAGAGGATCATCGCCAGCAGCATGGCCCACAGCACGATGGCCGTGGCCACGCCACAACCCACCCCGCCCAGTTTCGGCATGCCGAAGTGGCCGTGAATGAAGATGTAGTTGGCGGGAATATTGACCGCCAGCCCGACAAAGCCGATCACCATGGTAGGCATGGTGTGGGAGAGCCCCTCACTGAAGTTGCGCAGCACCTGGAACAGCACGAACGCGGGCAGACCCCACAGGATGGCGTGCAGATAACCAGTGGTCTTGGCCGCCATCACCGGCTCCACATCCATGAACTGCAACGCCAGCGGGCTGTAATAAAGCGCAATCATCGCCAGCGGGGTGACGATCAGTGCCAGCCAGAAGCCCTGATGAACTGCCGGACGGATTGCCTCCCGTTTACGGGCACCATTGAGCTGGGAGACGATGGGGGTGAGCGCCATGATGATCCCCTGCACCAGCAGGATCACCGGTAGCCAGAAGCTGGACGCCACCGACACGGCAGCCAGATCGACCGCACTCACCTGACCCGCCATCACGGTATCGACGAAGTTCATGGCGACCTGGGCGACCTGGGCGACCAGAATGGGGCTGGCTAGACGGACGAGCTGCTTCGCCTCGGACCAATAACGTTGCACTGACACCTCCGAGTGGATCAGATAAGAGTAAAAAAGAGCGGAAATCGGGAAGAGCCTTTGCACTTTCGGACGAAAGTGCAAAGGGTGGGGGAGGCATTCTAGCCTGAAATTCAGCCAGGACGAAATAGTTGCCGCCCCGGGGGGCAGGATCAGGCGTCTTCGTGATCGCTGATCAGCAGGTTGGCTGCCGCATAGGCTGCCTGTTCACGCAGTTCGGCGGGCACCCGTTCATCGGCGGCGACCGCGTTGAGGGCGCGGATAGTGGCGGCGATGGCCTTCGGCACATAGCCCTGCTCACCGGAGCCAATCTGGTTATAGGCGATACGGATCGCTTCACAGCACTCATAAACCATCATGATTTGCTTCCTTGAAAGTAAAAAGGCGAGCAAATATAGCGGTTTTGCTCCCATTTTGTCAGTCTCGCGGTTGTAATTTGCGGCAAGCCCGTTAGTTTGGTTACCCCCTTTTCCTGTTTCGGCCTCTTTGATGCTGTTCTCTTCGCGCAACTCACTGGCGATCTTTCTGACGCTGTTTGCACTTCTCGCCCTGACGCTCAAGGATGGCGCGGACAAATATCTGGTACTCCATGGCTACTCCGTGATGGAGATGGTTTGGTTTCGCTTCTTTGTTCCTTTCCTTGGTCTGCTGCTGTTGTTGCCAAGGCGCACCATGTCGGCGCTGCTGGCGGTGGATCGCTGGCTATTGTTGCGCTCGCTGCTGTTTCTGGTCTGTGCGCTGGTCTCGGTGATTGCGCTGGCCCATGTACCACTCAACGTCTACACCATCATTTGCCAGCTTGGTTCGCTGGCCTTCGTGGTGGCGGGCGTGATCTTTTTCAGGGAGCGGCTGACCCGGGCCAAGGTGGCGGCCGTGTTGCTGGGGCTGTTTGGTGTGCTGGTGGTGACTCATCCCGACGGGGGCGATGCGAATCTCTACTACCTGCTGCCACTGGTCATCGTGCTGGCCAACACCGGCTACAACCTCATCACCAAGCTGGTGGATCCGCGTCTGACCACCCTCGATATCCTGATCGTCACCTGCTTCATGCTGGGGATGGTGGCAATGGTCGTGCTCTGCTGGCAGCCTGCACTGTGGCGCTTTCCGGTGCTTGCCGACTGGCCCTATCTGCTGGCGCTACCAGTGGTGACCCTGCTCTCCCAATATTGCCTTATCAAGGCGATGCAGTATGCGCAGGCCTCTACTCTGGCGCCCTTCTTCTATTTCCAGATCTTTTTTTCTACCCTCTGCGGCTATCTGATGTTTGGTGAAATGCCGACTCTCAGTAGTATGGCGGGGTGTCTGCTCATCGTGCTGGCTGGCATAGTGGTCATCCATTCCCAGCGCCGGGCTCGTGTGCTGGCGCGGTCTGAGGCGGCGGAGCAGGTGTGACAGTTTGTACGAAACGAATTGTGTAAAAACGGATTATGTAAAAGAAGCGGCCACAGGCCGCGATAAAAAACAGAGCGTGTTACCAGAAACAAAGAGGTGATGATGTTTACCGGAATTGTGCAAGGTGTGGCCGAGCTGGTCGCCATCGAAGAGAGTGCTTCATTTCGTACCCACGTGATCCGCATGCCCAGCCGGGAGTGGGGGGAAGGGTTGGCCCTCGGCGCCTCAGTCGCTCACAACGGCTGCTGCCTGACCGTCACCCGTGTCGAGGGGGAGCTGGTCAGCTTCGATCTGATGCAGGAGACCCTGCGCCTGACCAACCTCGGCAAGCTGCAGGTGGGGGACAAGGTCAATGTGGAGCGGGCCGCCCGCTTTGGCGACGAGATCGGTGGTCATGCCATGTCTGGCCATATCATCGGCATGGCAGAGGTTACCTCGGTGATCAATACCCCCAACAACCGTCAGGTGTGGTATCGCCTTGCTCCCGAGCTGATGAAATATGTGCTGACCAAGGGGTACATCGGCATCGATGGCATCAGTCTGACCATCGGCGAGGTGCGCGAGCGGGAGTTCTGCGTCCACCTGATCCCCGAGACCCTGGCCCGTACCAATCTGGGTTGGGTCAAGGCTGGCTGGCAGACCAATATCGAGATCGATCCCCAGACCCAGGCCATCGTCGATACAGTGGAGCGGGTACTGGCGGCGCGCGCGGGTAACTGAAAGGAAACGGCTCGGTGTTAATCGCCTCATAAGCAAGGGCCTGCAGTGTGCAGGCCCTTGTTATTTACATGGTGAAAATATCCACTCAACTTTCTATGGCTCGCAGTCACAACATCTGCTCAGCTCTTTGCGACTTGCAGGCAAAACAGCTGTTCGGCCTTTTGTGACTCGTAATCAAAACAGTTGCTCGTCGTCTGCATCCACAAACAACTGCAAACAGTCGCGGGCTTCGTCGCGGTGAAGCCGCAGGTGGATCGGATTGCAACAGGCCATGCAATCTTCGTAAAACTCCTGATCACCCTGGCTGGCATCCAGCTCGACCCGGGTATGGTGACCGCAGTGGGGGCAGACGATGCGCTTGCTGGTGTACTCGATCATGATAACCTCCTCGGGCCCTGAGGCCGCCTATCTACCCTGATTCTAGTCGGGCTGCAGGGGGTTAACCGCGAGCAAACGCACGTTTATGACAGAGATCAAGCCTTAGAAATGGCAAGGCCCAACTGGTTGCGTGGGCCGTTCAGGATAAGAGCCGTCTGGTTGCTGATCGCGGGTGACAAGAGGGGGATTGCCAACGGTTGTTTGGCAATAACAGGGGGCCAGCTGCCCCCTGCGGGTATGAGGACGCGAGCGCAACAAGGCGCCGATAGGCGCTACTTGACCCAGCTGGCCAACATGTCGGCATTGAGCTCGGCCAGCGAGCTCAGCTGGTAGTTGGCGATGGCCAGACGCGGGTCGCCGACTAAAGCGGGATCCGGCACGATCAGCGCAGTCATGGAGGCCGCCTTGGCCGCCAGCAAACCGGTAAAGCTGTCTTCGATGGCCAGACAGTGTACCGGTTCCACCCCCAGCTTTTCGGCGGCGTGGATGTAGACATCCGGGTGCGGTTTGCCGAAACGCTCGATTTCAGCGGAGTGAACCGCCATAAAGCGATCGCGAATGCCAAGTTTGCCGAGCACCGCTTCTACCATCGCAAAGGGGAGGAGGTGGCCAGACCCACTTTCAGGCCGCGGGCTTCGATAAGGTCGAGCGCCTCCAGCACACCGGCTTTGGCCTGACCTTCGGAGAGGATCAGGGCGTTGACCCGATCCAGAATGCGCTGTACCACTTCTTCCTGGCTCGGGCCGCTCCACGGGCGCAGACGATACCAGTGGGCGACCAGCTGATCGATGCGCACGCCGATGGTCGATTCACAATCCTCGACGGTGTGGGGGTGACCCAGTTCGGAGAAAACGGCGATCTGGGCCCGTTGCCAAAAGGGTTCCGAGTCGATCAGAACACCATCCATATCGAAGATCACGGCAGCTAACATCTTGTACTCCTGACAAATTTGAAGAGGGGATTATAAGCCTGACGGGGAAATGCAAAAGGGGCATTGCCATGCCCCTTGCGCCCGATCACATCGGCAAACGTTTGTTTTGCTATGGCAAAAAAGCCCTTAGAACAGTACATCGACCTTGGCGGCCACGGCTTTGGCTTTCTCTACCGCATCCTGGCAATCCGCTGCGCGGGCCAGCGCCACGCCAAGACGGCGGCGACCGGCGATCTCCGGTTTGCCAAACAGCCGCAGCTGGGCGCCCGGCACCAGCGCCAATGCCTCACCAATTCCCTGATAGCGGATATTCTGGCTGTGCCCTTCGCGCAGTACCACGGCAGAGGCGCTCGGCCCGTACTGGGTGATGGTGCCGACTGGCAGCCCCAGAATGGCGCGCACATGCAGGGCGAACTCGGAGAGATCTTGCGAGATCAAGGTCACCATGCCGGTATCGTGGGGACGCGGCGAGACCTCGCTGAACCACACCTCATCGCCCCTGATAAAGAGCTCGACCCCGAAGAGGCCGTAACCGCCCAGCGCCTCGACCACCTTGGCCGCTACCTCTTTGGAGCGGGCCAGCGCCAGTTCGCTCATCACCTGTGGCTGCCAGGATTCGCGGTAGTCGCCATCTTCCTGCCGGTGGCCGATCGGCTCGCAGAAGTGAATGCCATCGACGGCGCGTACCGTGAGCAGGGTGATCTCGTACTCGAAGGGAACGAAGCCCTCGACGATCACCTTGCCACGACCGGTGCGGCCGCCTTCCTGGGCGTAGGTCCAGCTCTCATCGAGCTTGGCGAGATCGCGCAGTACACTCTGCCCCTTGCCGGAAGAGCTCATCACAGGTTTTACCACGCAGGGCAGGCCGATGGCCTCGACGGCGGCGACAAACTCCTCCTTGCTCTGGGCAAAACGGTAGGGTGAGGTGGGCAGACCCAGGGTCTCGGCGGCGAGGCGGCGGATCCCTTCCCGGTTCATGGTGAGCTGGGTAGCGCGGGCGTTGGGCACTACCTTGACCCCTTCTTGCTCAAGGGCAGCCAGGGTATCGGTGGCAATCGCTTCAATCTCGGGGATGATGAGGTCGGGTTTAACCTCGGCAACCAGGGCACGCAGGGCGTTGCCATCGAGCATGTCCAGCACGTGGGCTGCGTGGGCCACCTGCATTGCGGGGGCGTTGGCATAGCGGTCGGCGGCGATCACTTCGATCCCGAACCGTTGCAACTCGATGGCGACCTCCTTGCCAAGTTCGCCGGAGCCCAGCAGCAGGGCACGGGTGGCGCCGGGGCGGGTTGCGGTTCCAAACATACGATCTCTCCTGATGTCGATGGTCATTGTTGATGATCGCTATTACACAAATAGCGGACAAAAAAGAGGCACGCATGGCGTACCTCAGGAAACGGGTTTGTGAGCGCGCTGCTCCAGATGGGTCAGCAAGGTAATGGCGCCAATGATGATGGCGGCGCCAAGCCACAGACGGCCGGGGGCGCCCAGCCAAATACCAGCCAGCCCGCCAGCACGTTCATCGGCAGCTTGGCAAAATCGAAAGGTTGTACGAAGGAGGCTCCGCCACGCTGTAAGCACGAGCGATGGACATCTGGGCCAGCGCCGTCAGCACGCCGGAGGCGGCTACCAGCAGCCATTGGCTCTCGCTCGGCCACTGCCACTCCGGCAGTGCCAGCATGACGTTGAACGGGGTACTGAAGATAAGCAGATACACCACTATGGTGTGGGATGATTCGTTGGCTGCCTGATAGCGCACCATCAGGGAGTAACCTGCCCAGAACAGCGCCGCCGCCACCGGCAGCAGGGAGGCCCAGTTGAACTCGTCAGTCCAGGGGGCGAGGATCAGCATGGCGCCGGCAAAGCCCGCCAGGGTGGCCAGAATGCGGGCGCGGCTCACCTGCTCCTTGAGCAGCAGCGCGGAACCCAGGGTGGCAAACAGCGGCGAGGTCATCAGCAGGGCGATCCCCTGCCAGATGGGGACGGGGTACGCCAGCGCCCAGAGCCAGAGCTGGATGCCGATCACCGCCAGCAATACCCGCAACAGGTGCAACCGGAACTGATTGGTCATCAGGGATTGGCGCAAGCCATGACGAACCAGCCAGGGCAACAGGCAGATCAGGGCGATCAGGTATTGATGAAAGGCGACCTGAGTAGAGGCAAGGCCGAGTTTGAAGCTGACATACTGGCTCAGGCTGTTGACGGCGGCGAAGCAGAGTCCTGCCACCATCATCCAGACTGCACCGGCCAAAGGAGAGTGCCTGCGCGAGGGTATCATGGGATCCGGGTCGCTGGAAAAAAGTGCGGCGGATCATAACGGCAATCGTTTGTTCTGCCAAGGGTTGAAGCGCGGCCGCGAGATTGGCTGGCGAGGAAGTGGCCTTTCATCAAAAATTTTGAACAAGTTGAGCATCTATTTTCGCTATCAGCAAATAAGCACAATGTTTAGAGTGACCTCCATCGACAGCAACGCTGTTCAACCGACAACCAAATGGAGTTTCACCATGGCCAATATCCTCGTACTCAAATCCAGCATCCTGGGTCAATATTCCCAATCCAACGCCCTGATCGACGGCTTCCTGGCTGATCATCAAGATGATGCCGTCACCGTGCGTGATTTGGCTGCCCTCAACCTGCCGGTGCTGGATGGCGAGCTGGCCTCCGGCCTGCGCGGTGGTGATAACCTGAGCGAGCGTCAGTTGGCAGTGATCGCCCAGTCCGACGAGCTGATCGCCGAACTCAAAGCAAGCGACTTGGTGGTGATTGCGGCCCCCATGTACAACTTCAACATCCCGACCCAGCTGAAAAACTGGATCGATCTGGTGGCTCGCGCTGGCGTCACCTTCCGCTATACCGAGACCGGTCCGGTCGGTATGGTTGAAAATACCCGTGCGCTGGTGATCAGCCCCCGTGGCGGCATGCACGTTGGCAGCGCCACCGATCTGGTCACTCCCTACATGCGTACCGTGCTCGGTTTCATCGGTATCAAAGAGGTGGATTTCATCTACGCCGAAGGGATGGGAATGGGTCCGGATGCCCAGAGCAAGGGGATGGAAGCGGCCAAAGCGCAGCTTGAGGCTCTGGCTATCTAAGGGCTCTCTCTATAAGGGCTATCTATCCCGTCAGGGGTTATCTCTTCAAGGGGTTGCCCCGCGAGATACAAGAACGCAGCCATCAGGCTGCGTTTGTTTTTGGGCTAGATATGATTGCGACAGACGTTGCTGCTACAGAGAGTATCAGGGCAAGTGGTCGGTATAGACGTTCTGACAGAGTCACTACTCCATCATAAAGCGGCGACAACCGCGTACCAGCAGCAGCGCCACCGCGACCAGCAGGCCAAGCAAGAGGGTGGTCAGCCACTGTTCGGTACTTTGCGGCAAGTGGGGCGTGAAGAGGCTGATCATCAACAGGGTACAGAGCGTGATCAACAGGCTCTGTCGGGTCATCAATATCATGGGGTCATCCTTGGTTTGCTCACCTGAAACGATTTTAATGCCCTCTTGTGACAGGGTGATGTATCCGTGCATCACCCTGTTGGGGCTCTTCAGACCATATCAGGTTTTTACCGCAGAGCCAGTGCCATCACTGGCCCTGTGATCCCGATCCCGCTAGCTCTCTTTATCTGAACTGTTTCTGTGCTGGCTGGTAGTGAAAATCGCCGCCAGCGAGCCGCGCTTCCAGTGCAGCCTGATCGATCTCGTGCGCCTTGCAGAGATCATCCAGGTCGTCATAGCGATCACGCAGCTGCATATTGACGACGCTCAGCAGCATGTTGATGTCCATGGTGGCGAACTTTTTCAAATCCATGATTATTTCTCCCGATCCAGTGATTGCAGCTGCTCAATGGCGGCGCTGACGCTGTGCAGATGCTGGCGGATCGCCTCGCGGGATTCGCTCGGCAGATAGTCGGTCAGGGTGTGTTGCCAGCTGCCAGCTTCACTCTTGAGCTGCAGGAAGAGGGCGAGCCCAGCATTGGTGAGGGAGACCAGGCTGATGCGTTTGTCCTGCTCGCTGCTCTCGGTAAAGATGATCCCTTTTTCGACCAGACGGCGGATCTCGCGGGAGATGCGCACCTTGTCCATGCCGCTCGCCTCGACCAGCTCTTTCTGGCTGATGGGGTAGTTGGGGCCGAGCACCATCATCAGGCGCCACTGCGGCACGGTCAGCTGGTAGCGCTGTTCATAAAACTGTTCGAAGGTATCCCGTAGCATCTCGGCGGCATGTACCAACTGATAGGGCGGGTAGTGAGCGAGTAACGCTATGATTTTTGACATATTACACCCTGCTGTGACGGCTGCATCAGATGCAGTTTCTTTTGATACTTTGACATTGATGATACGAAACTCAAGCTGATTTGTCTGACCCGGTTGCGATGAAATGTGCGGTGGCGCACGCCCTCAAGGAAAAACCGGGTCTGACCGACGGGATTTTAAGCCAACACTGTTCAGCCTTTACGCAACCAGATGAGGGCGTTCTGCTTGAGCCAGGCCTCGCGTGTGTGGATGGCGTAGAGCGCGGCCTCGTCGCGGCTGCCCGCTTGCCAGCTTTGTGGCTCCTGTTTGGGCAGCTTGCGCTGACCCAGCAGGCAGGCCGGAATGTGCGGGTTGGCCTCGATGGCGACCAGCAGATGGGGCTTGGCTGCCTCGGCACCCTCGGTAGCAAAGACCATCAGCGCCTTGTTATAGAGCAACCAGCTGGAGGCTTCATCGAAGCGCACCAGCAGGGCGGCCAACGCCTGCCAATCCCCTTGCAGTGCATAGAGGGTGGAGAGGTTGTAGCGGCAACCCAGCTCATCGGCTACGCAGATTGTCAGCAGCGCCAGATACTCCGCTTTGGCCTCGCCCAGCTTGCCAAGGCGCAGCAGGCAGTCGGCGCGGCCGGCTCTGGCGGCCAGCAGAGGACGCAGCTCGGGGGCACTCCAGCCGTGGCCGGCGATTTGCTGCCAGAAGGCTTCATCAAAGAGCGGAGTGGCATCGGCGATGATCTTCTCGAACCAGCCGAGGCGGGCCTGATGATCGCGGCAGCTGTCGGCCAGCTCGAACCAGGTCTGCCACTGCTGGGCCTGCTCGCCATTGAGGGTGACATCAGCGCTGGGGGCGGCCTGATACTGGTCGAGGTTGAGCAGCTGGTTGAGGGCGGTTTTCATATTCTGGCGCTGGCGTTTGCAGAACTCGACAAAGGGGAGTTCACTGGCGGCGGCGCTATAGAGCATCTGGGCCATCTGCTTGTCGCGAAACAGGCTCAGCTCGGCGGCCAGACTGAAGCGGTACTGGGTGGTCGGGTCGTTCAAATCCTTCGGCTTGGGCCAGGTGGCAAAACCCATGCTGAAGCCATAACACCATTGACCGAGGGGGTGGCTCTGTTCGAACACCTGCTCGGGGTTATCGCTGGGCAGGCGGCACTGGCTGGGCAGGGCCAGCTGGGCGTCGTCGGCTTGGGATTCCAGTTCGGCGATCAGGTGGTTGAGGGCTTCTGCGCTTTTTTCATCCAACTCGGCATCCTGTTCCAGCAGACCAGCCAGCGGGCGTTGCCAGTCAGGGCTTTCCGGCCCCACCAGACGAGCACAGAGAAAACCGTGCAGGGCCGGGTAGGTCATGTCCTGATCGCTGTGGCTCTGGATCCATTGATTAAGATGGCGGGTACGAGTGGATGGGTTCATCGACAGTTCCTCTGGATTTGAACAGCCGCGAAGTCTACCTAAAAGTGGGGTTATTTGCAGCAAATGGCCGCCTGTTTGGCGATTTAATCACCATTGGCGGATAAGATAGGGGAGAAAGGGCGGCTCGTGGTGGCTTGGGGACTAGGCCGGATCACCGCTCTTGAGGTAACATGCGCGCCCATAGGGGCCATGATCAATTGGTCCATCCGGGTAATGAAAAAAGAGAGCACCATGATACAGATTGGCAAGATGAACACCCTCACCGTTGTTGAACTCGAAGATCGCGGCGCCTGGCTTGCGGCCGATGAGTACGGTGAACTGCTGCTGCCCAAGCGTCAACTGCCAGAAGGGGTGAAAGAGGGGGATAGCGTGCAGGTCTTCCTCTATCTGGATGCCGACTGCGAACCGGTGATCACCACCGACAAGCCATTTGCCATGGTGGACGAATTTGCCGGTCTGAAAGTGGTCAATGCCAACAAGATTGGTGCTTTCCTCGACTGGGGCATGAAAAAGGATCTGTTTGTGCCCAGCCGCGAGCAGAACAAGCCGATGCAGGTGGGCCACGTCTATCTGGTGCGTCTGCAACTGGATAACGAAGGGCGCATGGTCGGCACCAGCCGCATCGAGCGTTTGCTGACCCCGGCCGGCAGCAACTTCAAGGTTGGTGACGAAGTGACCGCGCTGCCGGGTGAGCACTCGCCCCTTGGCATCAAGGTGATCGTCAACGGTCAGTATCCCGGCATGCTGTTCAAGAACGAAGTGTTTGGCCGGGTGATGACCGGTCGGCCGCAAACCGCCTGGGTCAAGCAGGTGCGCGAAGATGGCAAGCTCGATCTGACCCTGCAAAAGCCGGGTCTGGCGCGGGTTGATGACGCTGGTGAGCGCATTCTGAGCCGGATGAAAAAGCAGGGCGGCAGTCTAGCGGTGGGTGACAAGAGCGAACCCGAGCTCATCTACAAGCTGTTCAGCATGAGCAAGGGTACCTTCAAGAAGGCGATCGGCGGCCTCTACAAGCAGGGCAAGATCGTCATCGAAGATAACGCCATCACTCTGGTGGCCACAGAGACCGACTCGGCCGTGGATAGCGAATAAGATGCCGAGTCCCTGTGTTGGCCTCTGCAAGGCGAAAGACGGGCTTTGCCTTGGTTGTGGCCGCACCTTGACCGAGATCGGCCACTGGTCGGCGATGGATAGCAAGGCCCAGCTGGCGGTGATGGCCGAGCTGAATGGCTCGAAAAGCACCCACCGCTGTCCGGGTTGTGGCGAACCGGCCTATTGCGCCGTCTCTGCCGGTCAGACCATCGCCCAGTGCTGGTGCAGCCAGTTGCCGGTATTGCCGATGCAGGAGGCCAGCGCTTGCTGGTGCCGCCGCTGTCTGGCCAAGGCCATCGCAGCGCAGGATTAGCAGAAAACAGCAATAAGAGTGCACGGAAACAAGAAAGGCGCCGATGGCGCCTTTTTTATGCCTGCTGCTGGCGATGCCAGCGCACATGCACTTGATCTTCGGTCAGTAGACGGGGCAGCAGGAAGGTGGCGAAGATCACCTCAAACTCATCCTGATGATCCAGCAAACCGACCCACACTTCGACCCAGCGCTCCATATCGACCGGCTCACCCAGCTCGGTCGACCAGTCGGCATTGGGCAGGGTTGCCTCCACGGCGCCACGCTGCTCAAACTCCAGGGTGATGTCGACTATTTGTTCGGGGGCCAGCATATCGGCGGCCTGCTCAAGAAACTGATCATAGGCCCATTCGACCAGCTGATCCGGGGTACGCTGTTCCATGAAATCACTCCAGATACATCGAGGTTCGCTACTGTAACAATTATTGGCTGTGGCGGCCAGACCAGTGCACCGGGCGTGGCTGACCTGTCCAAGTTGCCGTTGGGGGAGTATGGTTAAGGCGCGGATCATCTGGCAGGGAGTAAGGGGATGAAGCAGCGGGGACGGCGGCAACAGATCAAGCGACGGCGCGAGGCCTGGTGGTGGCACTATCTGCCGCTTCACCGCGAGACGGTGGGCGGCCATCTGGGCCCACCGGAGAAATCCGATGAGCCCTGAGGATCAGTCTGCCTGATGCACCCGATTGAGGGTGATCTGGCCCAGTTGACCCATTTGGCGGCGGATCCAGACCGAGCGCTTCTGCACATAGGGTGAAGGGGGCTTGACCCGATAACGCCACGGATTGGGCAGGGCGGCGGCCAGCAGGGATGACTCGTAGCGGGTCAAGCGGCTGGCCGGTTTGCCAAAGTAGGTGCGGGCGGCGGCTTCGGCGCCATAGATGCCGGGGCCGAACTCCACGATATTGAGATAGACCTCGAGAATGCGGGCTTTGTCCCAGCCCAGCTCCATCAGCAGGGTAAACCAGGCCTCCAGCCCCTTGCGCAGGAAGCTGCGATCACTCCACATAAAGAGGTTCTTGGCGGTCTGCTGGCTGAGGGTGCTGGCACCGCGCACCCGTTCGCTGTGCTGGTTGTGCTTGAGTGCGGCGTTGATGGCATCCATGTCAAAGCCGTTGTGATCGGCAAAGCGCTGATCCTCGGCGGCGATCACCGCCAGCTGCAGCTCCTTGGAGATGGACGCCAGATCTACCCATTGATGGCGCACCTGGGTGATCTTGGCGGGCGGAAACAGGGCCCGCTCGATACGCCAGCTCCACATCGGCGGATCGATAAAACGCAGCAAGGCGACCGAGCCGACCGAGCAGAGCAGCCCGGCCAGCGCGATCTTGCCTGCCCACCTCAACACCCGGCGCCCAAACGATGCTGATGGACGTACGGGGGCCACGGCGTCAGGGCCAGACTCCCACTGATAGTGGCTGGGATCATCGGGATCCGGAATTATTGGGGCAGCCATTCGATGTGGCAGAACTTCTCGTCAACACGGCGGGAGAGCAGCATGCGGGCAAACAAGTGCTCATACTCTTGTTCTTCATTGCCAAGGCCAACCCAGATCTCGGCATAGTCGGTGTCGCTCACCGCAAATCCCACGTCCGCTTCCCAGTCATCGGCCGGGTCGGTTTCGGCCAGCAGGCCGCGGTCGTTGAACTCCTGATTGAAGCGGGCGATCTCCTGCTCCGGCAGGTTGTCAGAGGCCAGCTCCATAAAGAGTTCAAGGGCGGTATCGAGCAGTTCCTCGACGCTGTGCATTTCGTCATTCATAGACATAAGCGGTCTGTTCCAGAAAAGAGAAAAAGGTGCCATCACAGATCACAGCCTGCGGGGCGGCGCTATTCTAGCGGTCGGCAGACCCCTTGGCGAGATGAGGCGAACCGCTGTGACCTGTTTTTGTGCCAATAAAAAACCGGATCCAGTGACAGGATCCGGTCTTCATTGGGGGAAGGGGTCACGCATAGGGCGTCAGCTCATCCCTTCTTGTCATCGGCGAAGGTGATGTTGAGCTCCAGTACCGACAGCTCATCACTCTTCTGATCCAGTTGGACGGTTATCTTCTCCGGATCAATGTTGACGTATTTGCGGATCACATCGAGGATGTCCTGCTTGAGCTGGGGCAGGTAATCCGGCCCCCCTCTGGATGAACGCTCGTGAGCAACAATGATCTGCAACCGCTCTTTGGCCAGTTGTGCGGTGTTCTGTTTCTTGTTGGAACGAAAATAATCCAATAATGACATGTTTAACTCCCGAACAGTCGGCTAAAGAAGCCCTTCTTCTCTTCTTCCAGAAAACGAAATTCCTTGGCATCGCCCAGCAGGCGGGACACCGCATCTTCGTAGGCCTGACCGGCATCGGACTCCTTGTCCAGAATAACCGGTTCGCCGGAGTTGGAGGCGCGCAGCACCGCCTGGGACTCCGGGATCACCCCGAGTAGCGGGATGGCCAGGATCTCCTGCACATCCTGCACGCTCAGCATGTCGCCGCGGTTGACGCGGGTCGGGCAGTAGCGGGTCAGCAGCAGGTGCTCCTTGATGGGGTCTTCGCCACGCTCGGCGCGACGGGACTTGGAGGCCAGGATGCCAAGGATGCGGTCGGAGTCACGCACGGAAGAGACTTCCGGGTTGGTGGTGACGATCGCTTCGTCGGCAAAATAGAGCGCCATCAGTGCGCCCGCCTCGATCCCTGCCGGGGAGTCGCAGACGATGTAATCGAACTTCATCTCCGCCAGCTGATCCAGGATCTTCTCGACCCCCTCACGGGTGAGGGCATCTTTGTCCCGGGTCTGGGAGGCGGGCAGGATAAACAGATTTTCCGAGCGTTTGTCCTTGATCAGCGCCTGATTGAGGTTTGCTTCCCCGTTGATGACGTTGACGAAGTCATACACAACGCGCCGCTCGCAGCCCATGATGAGATCCAGGTTTCTCAGACCGATGTCAAAGTCAATGACCACTGTCTTGTGACCACGCTGGGCTAAGCCGGTGCTCAGGGCCGCACTGGTTGTGGTCTTGCCAACGCCACCTTTACCCGATGTAACGACTATGATTCGCGCCATTCTCGCTTCCTTGTAACTCTATTTGATACGGTCTATTCGGAGTTGTTCGTTGTCCAGCCGGACGTGTACCGGTTGCTGGATCAGGCCTGCCGGCAATGCATCGCTCAGCTGGAATGTGCCCGCGATGGAGAGCAGCTCGGCCTGTAATTGCTGGCAATAGATCCGGGCCTGGGTGTTGCCCCGGGCACCGGCAATGGCTCTGCCACGCAGGGTGCCATAAATATGAATGCTGTCGTCGGCGAGCACTTCGGCTCCCGGACTGACGGACCCCAGCACCACCAGCGAGGTGCCGGCGGCGTAAATCTGCTGGCCGGAACGAACAGGTCCCACATGTACCTTGCTCGGGATCAAGGGGGCGGGTTCGGGCTCGGGAACCACCTCAGGGGCGGCTGGCGCGGGGGCAGGCTCGGGTTCCGGTTCGCTCTTGCGACTCTTGCCCGAGGCCATCACGGCCAGTCCCACCGCCTTGGCGGCTGTCTTCATCTCTTCACTGCGCGCCCCCGTGATGCCGACCAGCACAAACTCTTCGGACTCCACCAGCTCCTTGAGCTGTTCGAAATCGGGAATATGTTCCAGTCGGGAAACATTGATCACCAGCGGCGCACAATTAAAAAAGTAGGGTGCCTGGGCCACTTTTTCGGCCAACAACTGACGGATCCGCTCAGGCTCGCCATCGCTGATATGCAACACAGAAATAGTGAAGGTGGTCCCTTTCAATTCGTTATCGCGCTCAACCATGAATCTTCCCCGAGGCAGAGATGCTAATCCGTTATTGTTATTCAATTCCTGATGTTATAGTTTGCCCCCATCAGAGGCAATAAACTCGTCGGATTATATCAATTTCCATGTTGTGTGCAGTCTATAAAAGTCGCAAAAAAGCCGAGACCTACCTTTTTGTTGAAAAAAGAGAGGATTTCTCCCGCGTTCCCGAGCCATTGCTGAGCGCATTCGGGCGTCCCGAGCTGGTGCTGATGACCAAGCTGGATCCGGCCAAGCCCTTGGGGCTGGCTGATGTCGGCAAGGTGATGGCCGCGCTGACCAACCAGGGGTTCTACCTGCAGGTGCCACCGCCCCCCGAGAATTTGCTGGAGCAGCACAAGGCCAGCCTGAAAAAACCATCCTGAATATCCAGCCCCGTTGTGTGATCTGCCCAGCGGGGCTAATTCTTTGTGACTCTGCATGACGCATTCCGGCTCCGGAGAGGTAGCTTGCGATAATCCCGTGACAGGATCTGGCCAAATTAAACCCTCCCTTTGGTGATATTCACTTTTCGCTGTTTAAATAGAAAGTCAATCTGCTCCCAACACCATATCGTCAACCTTTGCTGGCGCTCACAAAAATAGCGAGTGGCGCGTACTCATATCCTCCATTTCAACGGCTATTGGCTCATTCATCGATTATTTTCAGCCTCTTCCTTGGGCGTTTTTTTGGCCTCCACTGCGTGATGAGTTGTCCATCAAAGTGCGAGTAAAGAGGGCGGTGATAACTGTACTAAAACCAGTTTGTGCGATGCGCTGTGGCCAAAATGATGAGCTAACCCCCTGTTTGTGTGCTTGATTGTTTGCCCTGATCACGAAAGTGCCACATAGGTGGAAATCAATGTGGCGGCGTGATAATCCGCAGGGTGAGTGGTAACCGCGTCTTGCCAAACAAGGGTATGACCAAAGGGGGGGGATATTGAGCTGAGGGGTCATCTCGATATCGATTAGTTGTGAAAGCGTGACCGGGGCAAGATAGCGGGTAAAGGTTACTGGCAGGGTAGAATGTCGCTTCCAATCCATTGAGACGAGTTAATCAAGGGATGTAATTAGAGAGGTATGCAGACAAGGCAATCCGCATTGCGGTGGCGTAGCAGGGGTATATCAGCGACGCCCTACAGTGAAATGGTCGGTATGCCGGTATAAGTGCCCGGCATCCCATTCGGGCAATAAAAAAGGCGGGATATCCCGCCTTTGTTCAGATGAGGGTCGCAACCCCTATTTATTCGCAAGCAACCTGCATCACCTTGATGGCCAGACCACCACGGGAGGTTTCACGGTACTTGGAGTCCATGTCCTTGCCGGTGATGTACATGGTCTCGATCACCTTGTCCAGGGAGACGCGCGGCTTGGAGGTACGACGCAGGGCCATACGGGAGGCGTTGACAGCCTTCATGGCTGCGATGGCGTTACGCTCGATGCAAGGCACCTGTACCTGACCGGCAACCGGATCACAGGTCAGACCCAGGTTGTGCTCCATACCGATCTCGGCAGCTTCGCAGACGTGCTCCGGGCTACCGCCCATCAGCTCGGTCAGACCGGCAGCGGCCATGGAGCAGGAGACACCCACTTCACCCTGACAGCCCACTTCGGCGCCGGAGATGGAGGCGTTCATCTTGTAGAGGATGCCGACGGCACCGGCAGCCAGATAGAAACGGGTGTACTCGTCACGGCCAACCGGCTGGATGAACTTGTCGTAGTAAGCCAGTACGGCCGGGATGATACCGGCAGCGCCGTTGGTCGGGGCAGTGACCACGCGGCCACCGGCAGCATTCTCTTCACTCACGGCCAGAGCGAACATGTTGACCCAGTCAACGATGTTCATCGGGTCGCTCGAGAGGTTCTCGTTGGTGTTGAGCTGACGGTAGAGCGGTGCGGCACGACGAGGTACACGCAGCGGGCCGGAGAGAACGCCTTCGGTACGGCAGCCGCGCTCGATACCTTCACGCATGGTGTTCCAGATCTTGCCGAACTTCTTGTAGATCTCTTCCGGAGTGTTGAAGCACTTCTCGTTTTCCATCATCAGGGCAGAGATGGAGAGACCGGTCTGGCTGCAGTGGGCAACCAGCTCAGCGGCGCTCTTGAACGGATAGCGTACGGACATGTCGCCGCTGTCAGCCTTGCCGAAGTTCTCTTCGTCAACGATGAAACCGCCACCGATGGAGTAGTAGGTCTTGCTGTAGACCACTTCATCTTCGATCAGCGCAGTCAGCTTCATGCCGTTTTCGTGCAGCGGCAGGGCTTCGTCGTGGAATACCATGGCGTCACGCGGGAAGCTGACGGTGTGGCAGTGCAGGCCAATCGGCAGACGCTCGGTCTGCTCAACACGGGAGATAAACTCGGGGATGGCATCGATATCGACATTTTCCGGCAGGTTGCCAGCCAGGCCCATGATGATGGCGGTGTCGGTATGGTGGCCTTTGCCAGTCCAGGAGAGGGAGCCGTAGACATCGACATTGATCCGGGTTACATCGCGGATCTTGCCGCCCGCGCGCAGCTCGTCAACAAACTGTTTGGCCGCTTTCATCGGGCCAACAGTGTGGGAAGAAGAGGGGCCTACACCGATTTTGAAGATATCAAAAACGCTGATCATGTCACTATTACCTCAGGGTAGAAGGGGGCGGCATGCCCACTCACAGAAATTTGGGAGATCCATGGAACGCGCTTGTCAGCGCAGGTCACAGAACCAGATAACCGTAGTGTAACGGCTCCAGACCTAAAAAAAGTTGAAATAGATCTATTTTTGTTGAATCTGAGGCGCGAGTATAAAATTTATTTTTGTGCTTATCCATTTTGTTAAGCGTTTGCCCATAAAAATACCCGGCGATGCCGGGCATTTAGGAACCAAATGGAGTCATTTGCCATTTTTTAACATTCGGTAATGTTAACGGCGAGGCCGCCACGGGCCGTCTCCTTGTATTTGGTCTTCATGTCGTTGCCGGTTTCCCACATGGTCTTGATCACCTTGTCGAGCGACACCTTGTGCTCGCCGGTGCCGCGCAGGGCGAGGCGGGCGGCATTGATCGCCTTGACCGCCCCCATGGCGTTGCGCTCGATGCAGGGCACTTGCACCAGTCCGCCTATGGGATCGCAGGTGAGGCCGAGATTGTGCTCCATGCCGATCTCGGCGGCGTTCTCCACCATGGCCGGGCTGCCACCCAGCAGTTCGGTCAGCGCGCCAGCCGCCATGGAGCAGGCGACTCCCACTTCCCCCTGACAACCCACTTCGGCGCCGGAGAGGGAGGCGTTCTTCTTATATAAGATGCCGATGGCAGCCGCGGTGAGGAAGTAGCGGATCAGCGTCTCGTCATCCACCTTGTGGACGAAGCGATCGTAGTAGTGCAGCACGGCGGGGATGATGCCCGCAGCGCCATTGGTGGGGGCGGTGACCACCCGCCACCGGCGGCGTTCTCTTCATTGACGGCCAGCGCAAAGAGATCGACCCACTCCATCACCATCAGCGGATCCTTGTTGAAGTTGGTCTCGCAGCTTAGCTGGCGGAACAGCCCCGGGGCGCGGCGCCGAACCTTGAGGCCGCCCGGCAGCACCCCTTCGCTTTTGCAGCCTCGCTCGACGCAGCCCTGCATCGCCTGCCAGATCTTGCGCAGCCCCGCTTTTATCTGCTCATCGCTGCGAAAGACCCGCTCATTGGCCAGGATCAGCCCCGAGATGGAGAGGCCGCTCTCCTGACAGTGGGCCAGCAGTTGGGCGCCGCTGTCGAACGGGTAGGGGACAGGATGTTCGGCATCAGACTTGGCGGCCTCTTCCTTGGCGGTGGCAAAGTGGCTCTCTTCAATGATGAAGCCGCCCCCGATGGAGTAGTAGGTCTGGCTGAAGCGCAGGTTTTCCTCTTTATCAAAGGCCCGCAGAGTCATGCCATTGGTGTGGGCCGGCAGGGTTTTGCGGCGGTTGAAGATGATGGCACCGGTGCGTGGAAAATGGCTTGGTTGCTCGCCTGCCAACTGCAGGCTCTGCTCATTTTCCACTCGGGCCAGAATGGCGGGAATCGCATCGATATCGACCGATTCCGGTTCAAAGCCCGATAACCCCAGAATGATTGCCTTGCCGGTGCCGTGCCCTTTGCCGGTCTGGCCCAGCGAGCCGTAACACTCCACTTCGACCCGCGTGACCTGTGGCAGATGCCCTTGCAGCTTGAGCTGCTGGACGAAGGCGTAAGAGGCACGCATGGGGCCGACAGTATGGGAAGAGGAGGGGCCAATTCCGATGGAAAACAGGTCAAACACGCTGATCATGACATCAATCCGGTGATGGTTTATGTCTGTTTATTCTAGGATTTTTGCCGTGGATGGAAAGCGGGGATGTGCGGTGCTGTGACATGGACACAGATAATAGGGCTGGGGGTTGCCCAAGAAGGTTGAAGGGGCTGATCCCCTTCAACCGGCCTGATCAGTCGAGAAATTCGCACAGATAAGCTGTGGGGGTTTTCACTTCCAGTTTGAAGGAGGAGTGACCGGCCACCAGGAAGGATTCACCCTGGCTGTAGGTGTGCCACTCATCTTCATCAGCCAGCTGGATGGTGAGGGCGCCCTTGATCACTGTCATCCGTTCGGGGGCGGCAGTGTTGAACAGGTAGTCACCGGCGTTCATCACCCCGACGGTTGATTTCTCGCCTTTTTGTTCGAAACCGATGGATTTTACATTTCCGTCGAAATACTCGTTAACTTTCAGCATCTTTACATCCCTGTGTGTACGTTTGTGCAGCCAAACTAGCACAATCTTTTGCCAGTTGTCATGGGGGATGAGGTAAAAATAGCCGAGACCGCTTTGAATCTTCACTTTTTCGCAAACTTATTAATAGCCAAGGTTAATGATTTGCTGATTTAAAACAGCAATTAAATGTGAGATAACACGCGCAAACAGGGGAATGGGCAGCCGCTCATTCCCCTGTTTGGTTAATTGCACTGGGAAAGTGTGAATTTTGCTACATAAAGGAACATATTGTGTTAACTAAAGGACTCATTAAAAACATCGGCTTCCAGGTTGTGGTCGCCATGGTACTGGGCGCAGTGGTCGGCGCGTTCATGGGTGAACAAGCCACCGTGTTTGCACCGCTCGGTACCCTGTTTATCCAGCTGATCAAGATGCTGGTGATCCCGCTGGTGGCGGTAGCCATCCTCTCCGGCGCCGCCAATCTGGGCGCCAGCCCGGCGGCGGGCAAGATCGGTGCAGCGACGCTGGCCTTCTTTCTCGTGACCTCCGCGTTGGCCGTGTTGCTGGCACTGGTGATGGGGCAGATCTTCAAACCGGGTGTCGGGGTCGATTTCGCTTCCGTTGCCTCTATGTTTGGTGGTGACTATGCCGATAAAGGGGCGTTGCCTGATGCAGTCGCCACCTTGCTTGGCATGATCCCCACTAACGTCTTCAACTCCCTCAACGAAGCGAACATCCTGCAGATCCTGGTGTTCTGCATGTTCCTCGGCATTGCGCTGGCCAAACAGCCGCGCGAGCGGGCCAAGCCACTGGTCGATGGGCTCAATACCCTGGTGGATGCCTTCGTCTGGATGATCAACAAGGTGATGATCATCGCGCCGCTCGGGGTGTTCGGTCTGATGGCTGAGGCCATCGGTACCTATGGCTTCGATGTGCTGACCCTGGTACTCAAGCTGTTCGTGGTCTATGTGGCTGCCATCCTCATCTTCGGCTTTGTGGTCTATCCGCTGCTGGTGATGATGTTCTCCAACACGCCGGTAATGAAGTACCTCTCTGCCATGAAGAAGCCGCAGATCGTGGCCTTCTCCACCGCCTCTTCCATGGCGACCCTGCCGGTCAATATGGAGACCTGCGAGCATGATCTGAAAGTGACCAACGCGACCGCCTCCTTCGTGTTGCCGCTGGGTGCCACCATCAACATGAGCGGCAACGCCATCTATTACGGTCTGGTCGCCATCTTCTTCGCGCAGGTTTACAACATCGATCTGAGCGTCGGCGCCTGGGCGGCCATCATTGTGACCTCCACTCTGGGGGCGATCGGTCAGGCCGGTGTGCCGGGCCCAAGCTTCCTGGTGGTTGCCGTGCTGTTGGCGGCCGGGATCCCCATTGAAGGGTTGCCGCTGCTGTTCGCGCTGGATCGTCTGTTCGACATGATCCGCACCTCCCTCAATATCACCGGCGATGCGGCCTGTGCTGTCATTGTTGACCGCTTTAGCCCGGAATATGACCCAGAGCGTTGGAACAAGGCATAACTGCTTTGAGCTGGACTGAGATATAACAGCCCTGAGCTGACACTGCGTAACGCGAGCCCCTGCCATGATGGCGGGGGCTTTTTTATATCTGCCGGACAAGTATCAGAGTAAAGGTGTGCACAAGAGATTGCTGACGGATTTAGCTGTGTTGAATGGAGAGTACAGGAGGGGAAAACATCAGTTGTGGGCATGGGCCGTGTGGCTTCAACCGGCCTGTTGTAGATGACGGGGGAGGGGATTGTCAAACGGCGGGTAACAAAAAGGGGAGCCTTGCTCCCCTCGGATATGATCTGCTGCTGGTTCTACTCCATCAGGCCATATGGTTAAACCATCCTGGTTACACCCTTGTGGCGAAAGAAACAGCGTCAACGTGATGAAATCATATCTATGTTGACCATCTCGGCATTATTGCTGAAAAGCGCCAGTTGGTGGCGATTAAACAGACATGACAAAGAGGGTCGGTCCGGATTGATGCCTCTCTATCCGGCTCAGAACTGTGACAGTGAGGGCAGAGAGACAGCAACCAGGGTGAAAAACACCGTGAAAACGGCAGTAACGACAAACTCTTTCATTTTTCTCTCCCTAAGTTGTTGGTTGATGTAGTCAAGATACCATAACAAGGGGGTAAAACAAGGTGTGAGTTGATAAAATAGCTGTTTTATGTGTGTGGTTGGTTGAGATGGTTATTTTTGTCACATTGAGCTGATTTTATCACCTGCTCTGGCATGTCAGGCATTCAATATTCTGTTTTTATGATTATTTCATTTAAATTCAATTAGTTGGTAGGTTGCTGGCTGGCTTTGTGATGGGTTTTGTATGGGGCTTTAATGGCATTCAATAAGTTTTCCTCCTCGTAATAGTGTCATTAAGGTCATGAAAAGTGTGCGGGGCAATGATTTGACGACTCCTGACGTAGATAGTCCATCCAATAGAAGTCTATGGAGAGAGTCTGGTTGCCAACCCTTGTCACACCATCACTTTATCAGTCCGGAGTCTCCGCATTTTTACAGCAATACACTGGGTTCATAGGGAGGAGAGCCGTGCATCGGGGGGATACAGAGTAGCAGCTGGCTGTTTTATCACCGCCAATTTCCCCGTTGGCCTCGGAATAGACATGGCCGCAGCAAGAGTGAGGTGCGCAATAGGCCAGAGGCGTATTCTCTGGCTGGGCTGGGCTGGGCTGGGCTGGGCTGGGCTGGGCGCGAGTAGCGATTTGCGTGTGCATCTGCGTGAGTCATGTGAGTGCAATACGAGCGCAGCGCCGGAGCATGGTTGGGGAAGATATCTGAATCCCTTCTGCAAGATTGAGATATAAAAAGCGGCGTATGACTAGGAGGCTGAACAAGCTGGTTTCAGGGGCGACAGGGCGCAGTTCAACGCAAGCCTGTTCGCAGTGATAAAACATCCACGACGATACCGGAACTCTGTGCGTAGGCTGATGCCGGTTGGTGTGAGGAGGGGAAGGTTAGTAATCTGTCCTATGGCGCAAGGGTTGGGATCAGGCAACCCATATGGTGAGGGGCACACAGCGTGCCGATGCACCCGTTTTTGTAAGATATAAAAAAACCCTCCGATGGAGGGTTTTTGTCATCAACAGCCGGTAAAAAGCCGCGTGGCTTAGAACAGGGTGGTGGAGAGGTTGTACAGCTCCTGATCGAACGGACGCTTCATGTTCTCGATGCAGTCGATGATGTCGTGGTGTACCAGCTCGTTGCGCTGAATGCCGACGCAGCGACCACCGTGACCAGCCAGCAGCTGCTCAACGGCGTAGGCACCCATACGGCTGGACATGATGCGGTCACGAGCAGTCGGGGCACCGCCACGCTGGATATGACCCAGGATGGTGGCGCGGGTTTCACGACCGGTCAGGGCTTCGATGTCCTTGGCCAGCGCGTTCACGTCGGTAACGTGCTCGCAGATGGTGATGATGGCGTGCTTCTTGCCTTTGGCTTCGCCTTCCTTGATCTGCTTGAGCAGCTTCTCTTTGTCAAAAGCCACTTCCGGCACGATCACATATTCGGCACCACCGGCAACGGCGGCGGACATGGCCAGATCGCCACAGTGGCGACCCATGATCTCGACCACTGAGATACGGTGGTGGGAGCTGCAGGTGTCACGCAGACGGTCGATGGCGTCAACAACCACGTTCAGAGCGGTATCAAAGCCGATGGTGAAGTCGGTACCGGCGATGTCGTTGTCGATGGTGCCCGGCAGGCCGATGCAGGGGAAACCCTCTTCGGTCAGCTTCTTGGCACCCATGTAGGAGCCGTCACCACCGATGACGACCAGCGCATCGATACCGTGCTTTTTCAGGTTCTCGATCGCTTCGGCACGCACTGCGGGGTCTTTGAAGGCAGGGAAACGGGCAGAACCCAGGAAAGTACCACCACGGTTCACCACGTCGGAGACGCTGTGACGCTCCAGCTTAACGATGCGATCCTGGTGCAGACCGAGGTAGCCATCATAAATACCGTAAACTTCCAGGCCATGATGCAAACCGGCGCGAACCACGGCGCGAATGGCTGCGTTCATACCCGGTGCGTCGCCACCACTGGTCAAAACACCAATACGTTTGATTTGTTTGGTCATGAGTGCCTCTGGATCTGAGTTGTCAAATACGAATGTTTAAATAGACAAGCCACTTTTACTATATCGGCTTTCATATGGGATGCGGGGGCCACCATAGGAAAAGCGATACAAGAGAGGGGACGAGCCCCTCTCTATGCCGTAATCAGCGATTACTTGGCAGCGCCAGCGATGATCTGGGAGAAGTCGTCCACTTTCAGGGACGCACCACCGACCAGGCCACCGTCGATGTCCGGCTGACCGAACAGGTCGGCTGCAGTGGCGCCAGTGACGGAACCGCCGTACAGGATCTGTACTTTGGCAGCAACGGCGGCATCAAAACCGGCCAGGTACTGACGGATGTGAGCGTGAACGGACTGAGCGATTTCCGGAGTGGCAGTCTTGCCAGTACCGATGGCCCATACCGGCTCGTAAGCGATAACGGCGTTGTTGAAGGAGGCGATACCGCAACGGTCGATAACGGCTTTCAGCTGGGTCTCAACCACGTTCTTGGTCACGCCGGCTTCGAACTGCTCCAGAGTTTCACCGATGCACAGAACCGGGATCAGGCCGCCTTTCTGGATCGCTTCGTACTTGGCAGCAACCACGTCGTCACTCTCTGCGTGCAGGGTACGACGCTCGCTGTGGCCGACCAGAGAGTAGGTGCAACCAAAGGCTTTCAGCATGGAGGGGGCGTTCTCGCCGGTGAAGGCACCAGACTCGTGAACGTCAGCGTTCTGGGCACCGTAGGCAATCTTGCTGCCAGCGGTCAGTTGCTCAACCAGACCCAAAAAGATAACCGGCGGGCAGACGGCGACTTGCACAGAAGGATGAGCGGCAGCAGCCGGGGTCAGTCCTTTGATCAGAGCTTCTACAGAAGCCTTGGTGCCGTTCAGTTTCCAGTTACCCATTACCAGGTGCTGTCTCATCTTGTATATCTCCTAGGCATTTGATTGCGCGACATTATATGAATTGAACCGAGCCCAAGATAGCTGACCCGGCGGCAAATGACGTAATTTTTTTTCGCTTTCCTGATCCAAATCAGGAATGAAACGCTTGATCGCTCATTCGTTAACCTGCCCCCGCAAGCGAGCCCACCATACCCCAATCCATTCGTGGATGGCAGCTTCGGAATACATCAAATAACGCCCTTTGGGTAAATAACTGTAGAGGGGCTGGGGTACCTGGCTCTGCTTGGCGGTGTAATCGGTGGGGGCCGGTACGGCCTTGAGTCCCTGACCCTGATAGAGGGCCATGGCGCGCGGCAAATGAGTGGCTGAACTGACCAGTGCCACCTCTTTTCCCTTGAGGTGGCGGCTGATACTGACCGCTTCATCATGAGTGTCTTTGTTGTTTTCAAACAACGTCATCCGCGAACGGGATATGCCGAGGCTCTCGGCCATCCGGGCATTGACCTCGGCATTGGAGAGGGGCTCCCCCGACACATAGCCGGAGAAAACCAGCTCGGCGTCGGGATAGGCCTGGGCAAGGCGAACCCCTTCGAGAGTGCGGGCCAGCGAGATATTGTTCTGCCAACTGCGCATCGGTACCGCCGGGTCGCTGACATGACCGTTGCCGAGCACCACGATGGCCTCGATGTTGGGATGCTGGCTCACCTCGAATGGCGGGTAGGTCTGCTCCAGCCCGCGGGCCAGTTCATAGCTCACCGGCCGCATCCCCATCAGCGCCACAATGAGCAGCGAGAGAGTGGCCAGCAGCTTGCCGGTTTTCTGAAAACGGGTGAACCAGAGCAGCAGCAGGGCGACCAGCAGCAGGGAGAGGGAGAAGGGGAGCGGCATCAACAGCTGACCCAGCCACTTTTTGAGCACAAACACGACAGACACTTCCTTGAGTTTTCAGCAAATTCGGGATGTGACAGAATACCTCTCTTTTTTGGGATGGCCACAACCCTGTGGCGCTAATGTTGAGTTTCTCCTTGAAGCACGATCAGAGTTTTGACGGGCGCGCCGACAAGTTCGCCCGCAACATTTACGACTCCACCAAGGGGCGCATCCGCACCACCATTGTCTGGAGCGACATCGAAGCCTGCCTGGCCCGCCTTGGCAACCGACCGCTGCGCATCCTCGATGCGGGGGGCGGTTTTGGCTATTTCGCCCAGAAGCTGGCGGCCATGGGCCATCAGGTGGAGCTGTGCGATCTGTCAGCAGAAATGCTGGAACTGGCCCGCAGCCAGATCGCTGAGAAGGGGCTGGAAGACAAAATCCGTCTCATCCATTGCCCCATCCAGGATCTGAAGCAACACGTGACCGGGACCTTTGATCTGGTGCTCTGCCATGCGGTGCTGGAGTGGCTCGCCGAGCCGCGCCAGACCTTGCTGGGTCTGTTCCCTTTCGTCAATGCCGGGGGCATACTGTCGCTGCTTTTCTACAACCGTCATGGTTTGCTGTTCCAGAGCCTGGTGGTGGGCAATTTTGACTATGTGCGCCTTGGCCTTCGCAAGAAGCGCCAGACTGCGCTTACGCCCACCAACCCCCAGCTGCCGGAGCAGGTCTATGACTGGATTGGTCGCGGGGGGCTGCGCATCATCGGCAAGACCGGGGTGCGGGTGATCCACGACTATATGCGTCACAAGCAGGATCAGGTGGAGAAGTTCGACGATCTGCTGGCCATGGAGCAGCAATATTGCCGTCAGGAGCCTTTTGTCTCCCTCGGTCGCTATATCCATGTGATGGCCCAGAAGCCGGCCAGCTGATTGCTCGCTGTTCACGTCGATGTGAACCATGTTTTCGATGCTACCGGATGTAGCCGCGCGCACGATTTTGCGCCCAATACAACAACGAGATGACAACATCATGATGAGTACATCCCGTACCCTGCCAGAGCGTTCTTTGCCGGAGCTAGTAGGGTGGGTCAGGCAGGAGGGGTTGGCGTTGAGCCTGCCAACCGACCGGCTGGCCTTTCTGATTGCAATCAAGACCCTGTCCGAAGATGAATCGGACCTGTCGGAAGCGGCGCTGCACGATGCCTTTGGCTATGTCAGCAGCGCCTTCGGCCAGATGGACGAGACCCTCACCGGTCGCGCCAACAACGCCATCAACGATCTCATTCGCCAGCAGCTGCTGTCGCGCTTCAACACAGACATGGTGGCGGGGGAGAGCCTCTACCGCCTGTCACGCCTGGGTGTGAGCATCGTCGACTTCTTTATGGATCAGCGTCAGGTTGACTCCATCAAGCTCTCCATTCTGCTAGAACACCTGGCTGCCGAGCTCGACACCGCCCGCAAGGCGGCGCTCGAGACCAACACCCGCGAGCAGTGGGATGCCGAGGTGCTGCCGCGCCTCACCTTCTCGCTGGAAGAGACCCTGGGGCGCATCGATCTCACCCAGCGAGCCATGGATGAGCAGCAGAATCAGGTCAAGAACGAAATCGCGGCCCTGCTGACCCAGAACTGGGTCGATGCCATTCACAGCTGCGAAAAGCTGCTGCACGAGACCGGCCAGACCCTGCGCGAGCTGCAGGATACCCTGGACGCTGCCGGCCACCGCCTGCAGGCGGGGCTGCTCAACATTCAGGAAGCGGCGCAGGGGCGAGATGATCTGTTCCACGTCGAGGAGCTGACTCACGCCTTGCAAGGGCGCCTTGACGTCATCACCAGCTGGGGTCAGCAGTGCATCGAGCTCTGGTCCCGCTACGACAGACACGTCCACAAATTTATCCGCAACGCCATCGATATGGACAAGAACCGCGCCTTCAGCCAGCGGCTGCGCGAGTCTATCCGCAACTTCGAGCAGCACAACTGGCAGCTGCGGGTGGCCGAAGAGCCCCGTCTGCTGGAGCTGCGCGACGAGACCATCGCCATCCACGACGAGGAGGTGACCGGTGAGGTGCCCCTCGAGATGGAGTACGTCGAGATGGTGGACATCAACCAGGAGCTGGCCGAGCGTATCGAGCGCTATCTGGCCCGCTACCCCGAGCAGGGCCAGCAGCTGGACTTGGCCGATGTGCTGCGGGAATACCTGCTGGACTACCCGGCTCATGCCCACTTCGATGTGGCGCGTCTTCTGATCGACCAGGCCGTGCGCCTGGGCCATGCCAGCGGCGAGCGCGAACTGCATCGCCAACCCGCATGGAAACCCATTAACCAAGCTGGATCCAAGGTTCAGGCCTATGTCATTGATCAATTCTGAGTTTCCCTTGCCGCTGCGCCTCGCAGAGGCGATTGCCAACCCCTTGTTTCCGCGCATCGACACCGCCTTGCGCTCCGGTCGCCACATCAGTGCCGACGAGTTCGAGCAGCATTCGGCGCTGGTCGAATATCACAGCGAGCTGGAGATCTTCTACGGCCGCTATCAGGTGGAGCTGATCAAGGCGCCGGAAGGCTTCTTCTATCTGCGTCCGCGCCCGAGCTCCGACATCGGCACCACTGTGCTCTCCGAGCTCGATATGCTGGTGGGCAAGGTGCTCTGCTACCTCTATCTGAGCCCGGATCGTCTGGCTTCCGAAGGGGTATTCGCCATGGCCGAGCTGCAGGAGGAGGTGCTGAGCCTCGCCGACGAGAAGCAACTGCTGCGGATGGTCAACAGCCGCTCCGGCGGTACCGATCTTGACAAGAAGAAGTTGCTCGAAAAGATCCGCACCTCCATGCGCCGTCTGCGCCGTCTTGGCATGATCACCGCCCTTGGCAACGGGGATAAATTCCGGGTCAACGAATCGGTGTTCCGTTTCGCCGCTGACGTGCGCTCCGATGAAGATCCGCGCGCCGTTCAGCTGCGGATGATCCAGGAGGGTGAAGCTATCTTCCACGACGACGAAATGCCGAGCAGCGACTCGCTCTTTGATGACATCGAGGCGGATCTCGATGAAGAACAACTGGATCTGGAGGTATAACCGGTGCGAGGCAAGTTCAAATCCCTGACCATGGTCAACTGGAACGGCTTCTTTGCCCGGACCTTCGATCTCGACCAGCTGGTCACTACCCTTTCCGGCGGCAACGGCGCGGGCAAGTCCACCACCATGGCGGCCTTTATCGCGGCGCTCATCCCCGACCAGTCACTGCTTCACTTCCGCAACACCACGGAAGCGGGATCGAGCAGCGCCTCCCGTGACAAGGGGCTCTACGGCAAGCTGCAGCGCGGCCACTGCTACTCACTTCTGGAAGTGATGAACAGCCGCGAACAGCGGATCTGGGTCGGCGTGCACCTCGAGCAGGTGGCCAACCGTGACAACAAGGTCAACATCACCCCGTTTGCGCTGGTGGATGTGCCGGAAAATCTGGCACCGACCGATCTGCTGCTGGAGAAGCTTGATGGCGGCAAGGGGCGGGTGCGCGCCTTTACCGATCTGAAAGGGGCGGCCGCCGAGCTGGGGGCGCTGAAAGTCGCCAAATTCAATACGGTGACCGACTATCACAACTTCATGTTCGAGTTCGGCATCACCCCGAAGAAGCTGCGTGATCAAAAAGATCGCGGCAAGTTCTACCGCCTGATCGAAGCCTCCCTCTACGGCGGCATCTCCTCGTCCATCAGCCGTTCCCTGCGCGAATACCTGCTGCCGGAGAACTCTGGGGTGCGCAAGGCGTTTGCAGATATGGAGGCGGCCATCTATGAAAACCGCCGCACGCTGGAGGCCATCAAGGAGACCCAGGGTCAGCGGGATCTGTTCAAGAACCTGATCACCGAGACCACCCACTATGTGGCAGCGGACTATGTGCGCAACGCCGCCGAGAAGAGCCGCCTCTCCGAGCTGGCCCTCAAGGCTCGCCAGGAGCTGGCCGACAAGCGCCGCATTCTGGCCGAAGAGAAACAGCGCGCCATCTATCTGGCCGACGAGGTGGAGCAGCTCACCAACCGCGAAAAATTGCTGACCGACGAGCTGGAGTCCGCCTCCGAGCATCTGGCCAAGGTGATGGCGGCCGTCAGCTTGCAGAAGAAGATCGAGATGTACCGCGCCGATCTGGCTGATCTCTCTGACAAACTCGAACAGCAGCAGGCGGTAGTGGAAGAGATCCACGGCCAGCTGCTGGAGGTGGAAGAGCGCAAGGAGCTGGCGCAGGCCGAGGTAGACAGCCTCAAGACCCAGCTGGCCGACTACCAGCAGGCGCTCGATATCCAGCAGACCCGCGCCATCCAGTACCGTCAGGCGGTGCAGGCGCTGGAAGCTGCCCGCGAGCAGTGCGAGCTGCCGGGGCTGACCGCCGAACAGGCGAGCGACACCCTGCACCAGTTCCGCGCCGCCGAGCAGAGCCTCACCAGCCGGGTGCTGGGGGCAGAACAGCAATTGGCGCTGGCCAAGGCGGCAGTGGCCGAGCACGAAGCGGCGCTGGCGCTGCTGCTCAGCATCGCTCCGGAAACAGTGCGCGAGGCCGCCTGGCCTACCGCGCAGGCGCTGCTCAAGCGTCACATCGAAGACAAGGCCCGCATTGCCCAGGGGCAGGGGCTGCGCGCTGCGCTGGCTCGCCTCGAGAAAGAGAGCGAAAGCCAGAAGAGCCTCTTCAAGCTGCGTGACGAGCTGCAGCAGGCCTCTGGCCAGCTGATTGCCAGCAGCGATGAGCTGGAGATTTTCCTCGAAGCCCAGCGCACCCGTCAGGAGGAGCTCTCCGAGCAGCAGGCGGAGGTGAATCAGTGCCGCGCCAGCCTCGAGCATCAGGGCACCCAGCTGGGTCGCGATATTGCTGAGCTGACCAAGCTGGCGCCGCGCTGGCTCAAATCCTTTGAAAAGCTCGAGCAGCTGCGCGAGCAGAGCGGTTTGCCGCTCGCCACCGCCGAAGAGCTTTCGGCCGGTATGCAGACAGTGCTCGACAAGGAGCGCGAGTTCGAGCAGGAGAGCAACCGCATCGCAGCACAGAAACAGGCGCTGGAGCTGCAAATTCGCAACCTGCAGCTGGGGGCTGGCGAGGCGGATCCCCGTCTTGCCCGCATCGCCGAGCAGGTGGGGGGCGTGCTGCTCTCCGATGTCTACGACGACATCTCCATCGACGATGCCCCTTACTACTCGGCGCTCTATGGCCCGGCTCGCAGCGCTTTGGTGGTGCTCGACCTTGAGGGCGCCATCGAGCGGCTGAAAAAGCTGGAAGATTGCCCGGAAGATATTTACCTGATTCAGGGCAACCCCGACTCCTTTGACGAGGATCTGGTGGAAGCGGATGAGCTGGGGGACGCCGTGCTGGTGCGTACCAGCAAGCGTCAGGTGCGCTTCTCCCGCTACCCCGAGCTGCCGCTGTTTGGTCGCGCCGCCCGGGAAAAACGGATCGAGCAGCTCGACCTTGAGCGCGAAGGTCTGATCGAGGGTTACGCCAAGGCCGCTTTCGAGCAGCAGAAGTACCACCGTCTCTACGGTCACTTTCGCGACTTTATCGGTCAGCATCTGGATATCGCCTTCCGCCCCGACCCCGAAGCCGAAGTGCAGGCCAAACAGGCCGAACTGCGCACGCTGCAAGCAGCCATCGGTGAGTGTGACAAGCAGCTGAGTGATGCCAAAGCGGCGTCGCCCAGCTGACTCGCCATATCCAGCTGGTGCAGGGGATGCTGCCCTTTGCCCACCTGTTTGCCGAGACAGACCTGGCGGCCCGCCTCGAGGCGGCTCATGCCGATGTGGACGCCCTGAAACAGGCCGAAGCCTTTATCGCCAAACACGGCAAATCGCTGGAAAAACTGGAAACCATGGTGCAGGTACTGCGTCAGGATCCGCAGGATCTTGCCGCGTTGCAGGCAGCTTACGATGAGGTGAGCGACCTGCTGGCCGAGCAGAAGCGCCGTTGCTACGCCCTCGATCAACTGGTGGCCCGTCTGCCGCACTTTGCCTATCAGGATGCACAAGATCTGCTGGGCAAGGCCTCCGAGATGAGCGAGCGGCTCAAAGAGAAGCTCAAGGCGGCCGAGCTGGCTGCCCGCACTGCCAGCGAGCAGCACAAGCAGATTGCCCAGCGTCACACCGAGGCGCTGCAGTTGCGCACTGCCCTTAACTCCAGCGTCGAAGCCAAGCGCCAGACCCTGACCGAGTTTGAGCAGGAGCTGGCGGCCATGGGCCTGACCCTCTCTGATGACATGGAAGAGAAGGCGCGCGCCCACAAGAAAGAGATTGAAGAGCTGCTGATCCGCACCCGTTCCCGTCGCACCAGCGCCGAGGCCCAGTTGCAGGTGACCAAGCGCGAGATCGAATCCCTTGGCGGTCGTCTCAAGCTGGAAGGCAAGGATTACTACAGCGCCCGTAAATCCCTGGTGGGTCACAAGGCGAGCTGGTCGCGGGTGGTGCGGCTGGCGCGGGAGACCGACGTCGAGAAGCGCCTCAACAAGCGCGAGCTGGCGTATCTGGACAGCGACGAGCTGCGCTCCATGTCGGACAAGGCCCTCGGCGCTCTGCGGGTGGCGGTGGCGCACGATGAGGCCCTGCGCGATGCGCTGCGTCTCTCCGAGGGCAACCGTAGCACCGAGCAGAAGGTGGCCTTCTATGTGCAGGTCTACCGTTACCTCAAAGATCGCATTCGCAACGACATCATCCGCTCCGATGATCCGGTCGAAGCGATCGAGGAGATGGAGATCGAGCTGGCCCGTCTGGCCGACGAGCTCAAGCAGCGGGAAACCCACCTGTCGCTCTCCTCTCACGAGGTGGCGGCCAAGATCACCAACATCATCCGCCGCGAGCAGAACCGCATCAGGGTGCTCAACCAGGGCTTGCAGAACATCGCCTTCGGTCTGGTGCGCGGAGTGCGCCTCAACGTCAATATCCGCGAGGCCCACACCCGTCTGCTGACGGCGCTGGCCGATCAAACTGCCATGCACAACGATCTGTTCGCCGACAAGGAGCTGAGCTTCTCCGAGGCGATGGCCAAGCTGTTCCAGCGCCTCAATCCGCAGATCGAGCAGGGGGATCGCAGCTATCAGGTGATGGGCGATGTGTTGCTCGACTATCGCAACTATCTGGAGCTGGAGATCGAGGTGCAGCGCGGGGCCGACGGCTGGCTGCGTGCCGAGAGCGGTGCGCTTTCCACTGGTGAGGCGATCGGTACCGGTCAGGCCATCCTCTTGATGGTACTGATCAGCTGGGAGGAGGAGTCACGCCGTCTGCGCGGCAAGGATATCGCCCCCTGCCGCCTGCTGTTCCTCGACGAAGCGGCCCGACTGGATGGCAAATCCATCGCCACCCTGTTCGAGCTGTGCGAGCGGCAGGATATGCAGCTGCTTATCGCGGCGCCCGAGAACATCAGCCCCGAGAAGGGCACCACCTACAAGCTCATCCGCAAGGTACAGGGCAAGCACGAGCATGTGCATGTGGTAGGCCTGCGCGGCTTCGGCTTTGCCGATGACAAGCTGATTGCCTGAGAAGTCGCTGGCCCATCCCGTCACGGGATGACCGGTAACTAGTTGAAAGGGAGGCATTTGCCTCCCTTTTTACATGGAAGATATGGCAAAGTAGCCGCACCGTCGCTGCTGCCTGACAACAAGGCGAGTAACATGGCGAGTGCCTTGGAGCTATGGCAAGGTGAGAGGTTGCTTGCAAACATGCCGCGAGCATCACGGACTGCATCGAAGAGTAAAAATAACGCAGAGCGAAAAGAAGAGAGGAGAGGGGGAAAGGTGCAACATATCCAGAAAGGGCTGCTGTTATCTCTTTGCCTGCTGCTGGTGGCCTGTAGCAGCCGTTATGACGAGAGTCACGGCGGTAGCTGGCGCGGCTATAGCGAGACCGGTTACGCCAGCTATTATGCCGACCGTTATCATGGCAAAAAGACCGCCAGCGGCGAGATCTATCGCAACAACCTCAATAGCGCCGCCCATATGGAATTGCCCTTTGGCGCCATGGTGCGGGTCACCAACCTCGCCAACGGCAAGAGCGTAGTGGTCAAGGTCAATGACCGTGGCGCCTTTAAAAAAGGGCGTATTATCGATCTCTCCAAATCTGCCTTTAGCGCCATCGGCAATATTCGCGACGGGATTATCAAAGTAAAAATAGAGGTGCTCTAGGCTGGGTGAACCCGTTTATACACGAAAATGGATGTTGATGAATGATATTGGAAGGCTGACATCGACCAGTCAGCCTTTCGGTAGATAAAGATATAACATTGACATGGATCAATATTTAATTCAGCTAAAAATGGATTTGTTATCAATGGAAAAAATCGATAATCGTGATTGATATTTATTTTAGCTTATCTCGCCTGTTCGGCCTTACTATGGGGCAAACGGAGGGATTAGTGATGATTATCTATGGTAAATATGGTGGTGCAGCGCTGAGAGCTGTTCATCTGATGGTGCAGAATAATTATGGGCATGCCACCGCCTGGGATATGGCTATTGCTGAAGCATTTGGTGGTGATATCAGTACAGGAAAATTCAAAAATAATCCAAAGGTAACTTTTTTGACTCTTTGCAGTCTTGGTTTTATCAGTTGCATCATGCCAGTTCATTATGTAGCTGCGACCAAAACCAGAGCATATGTGTTGGCTGCCATTGATTTATTGTCACACAAGGATATTACCAAACCGATTAATCCCGAGCAGTTATGGCTGGAGGTGATCTCGGCCTGTAAGAGCGGCAAGGTTGTGAAGCATAACAATCAGATGGATGTCATTCTGACACTCTGGTATGCCGGTGTGCTCAATCCCGAGTGGGATAGGGATGCCATCAGGATAGACTATCGACGAATATAAAAAAGCCAAGGTAATGAATACCTTGGCTATGAAACATCAATTGGTTCTGGTCAGGGATGCACTATCGGAGTGTGCGAATGGCTTGCCATACACCATCAGGTTGGTGGTTTGACTGTATTTGAGGAGATCTTTCTCTGAGAAGTCCAGAGTCATCGAGAAATCCGTGGTGGAATCATTAATGGTCATATAATTGCTTTCCGCAATACCACGCTTGCCCGTCTTGAACTCGATTTTGTTACCCGCTTTGCCTTCAGTGACCACACAGACTGCACGGGGTATACAATATGAGTTGTAAACAAGCTGATTAGTCTTGTCATAAATCAGATAGCCGCGTTGGTCATGAAATTTCCCATTATCGCTTTTTCTGAATACTTCCTGTTTGTAATACATGGCTACCAGATATTGTTCGCTAGCATTTTTTGCATCGGCCGCCGGTTCAAAGGTAATGACTTCGTAAAAGGGTTCAACTGCTGGCCCCCCTTTGCCAACTTTGCTGCCCTCCTGGCCGGGTGCTACATCTACACCACCAGCATCGGTGCTTTTCCATGTGCCAGCCAACTGAGCTAATGGACCAAAATCCAGACCATTGATAATAGTGCTGGACTCTGCGTGAGCGAGCGTGGCACAGGTAATTAATGCTATGGGTAAGATAACTTTATTCATTGTGATAACTCCATCACTAATAATGACTTGCGAATAAATATGTTCAGCAAAGTAATTGTTATAACGGACCAAGGATGTGGTCAATGATATTGAGTGATGGTGGTTAGTTTTTGTGAGTTATGATTTGTTTTTTCGGGGCTAAATAAATTGAATTTGATATAAGACAATATTGTATTTTTTCATCGCGCTTCCTCAGATATATCGTGGTAGCGAGAAAGGAACATTGACATGATGCGATGATTATTATGTCAACGGCGTGAATATTTCACTCAGCCCCATCAATTGAAGGCGATAGTCACTAACTCTGCGGCACCCTGACCCCTTTATCGAGATAGAGGCTGCTGTAGTGGGCGCGGTGGGTGACAAACATCACCTGATGGCGGCTGCCGTCGGAGAGGATAATAAAATCCCCCGCCTGAGCGGGGCTTTGCAAGGTGATCTCCTGCTCGGGGGCGGTCAGGCGGTCGACATCATCTTTGAAGGTGAGGGTGTAAGAGAACATATGGCGCTCCACTGCTGGCTCATATCAAACACTCCGTTGAAGGTAGTTGCTGGCAAGGGGGCGCGCGGCGCCCGATTGGCGCTGTTAGACCAAATATCAGCGATGAGAACGTGCGTGGCTTCAGTCGGGTTGTTCTGCTGAGGTGCGCTTGAGGCGTTTACATCAAGTCCATCGTTATCAAAAGCGATGGGAGAGGGGCAAAAAGGGATGAAAAAACCGCCAGCTGGCGGTTTTTCTTATGCGATGGGCCCTACTTCAGGGCCTTCTTCAGCTTCTTGATCTTGCCTTCATGCTTGGCAATTTTCTCAAGACGAGCGGCGATCTTCTTCTTGATCTCTTTCTTGCTTGCTTTGGCCATCGGTGGCGCCCCTTTGCAGTGGGGACACATGAGGTGTCAGTGTGGGTCTTCCCTTTGACGTCCCAGAGTGCCACAGGGCTCCTTTGTGAACCAGCACTCTGTTGCTTTAATAGCCAGCTCGCTATAACTGCAAGGGGTCGAGCCAGCGCAGCAGTTGCTGGCCCACTTGCGGGCTGGCGAGCAGGGCCATATGGCTGGTGCGATAGACGATCAGGGTATGGGCGGGGAGGAAGGCAAGCTGATGACGCGCCTCGCTGTGCTGACCGAGGGCGCTGCGTAGCGGCACCAGTCCATCGCCAATCAGCCGGTCGGCCAGCAGGCTGCGCTTGGTGGCAGTGGTCGCGGCAATGGCATAGCAGTTGACTCTGCAGGGCAAGGGGAGTGGGACGCGGGGATCGCGCAAGGGCGCGGCAAGGTCGGGTTGGGCCACTTCATCGATCACCTTGCCGTGGCGCAGATCCTTGATGCCAGCACTGCGCAGCCGCGCCAGTCTGACGAAGGGCTCGCTGTAGGCGGTGGTGGGCAGCAACTGCTCCAGCCAGTGACCGGCATGTTCGAGCGGCGCGCCGTGGTGTGGTGTGCCGAGAAAGATCAGGTTGGCAAGGTGCGCAGGCCAGGTGAGCTCGGCCACGTCGGCATGGTGGCAGGCGCTGCGTGCAACTAGCCCCCCCATGCTGTAGCCCATTATCGTTATCTCTTTGAGTTCTCCCGGCCAGTGGGCGAGCAACTGCTCCAGCAACAGGGTCAAGGCCTGCCCGTTCTGTGCGATGGGCAGGCCCGAGTTGTAGCGCAGGTAAAGAGGCTGATAGCCAAGCGCGTTGGCAAGTTGCTCTCCGTGATTGACCGGCTTGCCTTGGTGTTCGGTCTGCCACTGCAGATCGTTCATGCACAGGCCATGGATCATCAGCAGCACCCGTCCCTCGCTGGGTAGATCCTCCGGCATTGCTTGCCAATCGAGGGGCTTGCCCTGATAGCGCAGGGTCATGGGGGTGGCGAGGGCATTGTGGTGCTCGACCAGCTTGTCCCCCAACACGCCGTTGAGCGTGGCGATCAGGGCCGCGCGTTTCGGGGTTTCGGGGATCTGGTGGGGCGGCGGGGTGGCTGGCAGGCGGCTGAGCAGATGGTTGATGCCGCTGCTTAGGTTGTTGGCGGTGCCATGTACCCCCTTGTACACCAGTCCGGTGATCCCGGCTGTTTTTCCCTCATCCCGTCCCTTGAGCCCCATACCACTCAGTACCGCCTGATGTACCGCTTCGGTGATCTCTACCGCGGCGGGCAGCGCCAGAGTCAGCAGGTGCGCCAGCTCGCGGATATCCGAAAGATGCCAGGAAGAGGATGGCGAGGGGTCTGTGGCGTCGGTCATGGCAAGCCCTTATGAAAGCGGGTATCGCGTTGTCGTGCCGCGAAGAGCGCAGCGTATCTCTATATCAAACCAGCTTGCGCCCTTTGTGGCGGGTTTACCAGTAACGGGCCATGCATGGCGGGGTTGATAAGAACCGCTTGCGAAGCCGGTCACGGTAATGACAGGGAAAATCACCTCTACTTCGTCATATGAAGCCACATGGAGAGGTGAGGATGTCGCTGTTTAATGAGGTGCGGGTACAGGATTTGTGTGCACGGTTGCTCGATAGCCAGAACGAGAAGGGCTGCTCCCTTGAGAGCCGGCATGGTAGGGAGTTGAAGGATCTGTTGCAGGCGGTGGGCGGGATCAAGCCGGTTGGCCGTGGTGCTCCTTATGTGTTGACCGAGGCGGGACGGACTTATTTGCTCGGGCAGCTGGAGCAGGTCGTTCCCCCCGAACTGGACAAGCGTAAGCAGTTGCAACGAATGGGAGTGAGTTTGCCTGCACGGCTTAATCAGGCCTGCTTTTATGCCCTCTGGCATGGGGACAGCAAGCATTCGCGGTCAGCATCCCTTGCCGCGCCACAGCTTGCGGAATTGTCGCTCACGCAGGATGAGGTGATCCGCATCCGCACCCTCGAGCCGCTCTCGCTGGTCGATCTGCAGGGTCAGCAGCACGATATGACGGCAATGATGGCGCTGCTGGGGGAGTTTGCGTTGCCGGAGCGGACTCTGGGCACGCTGGCTTCCATCGGCTGGCAAGGGGAGCGGGTCATTACGGTGGAGAACAAGGGGGCCTTTGTCGACTACCCGCTGCAACCCGGGCAACTGCTGCTCTTTGCCCCCGGTCGCAATACCACCCTGGCCAAACAGCTGATCCCGCTGCTGCCTGCGGGCGTGCAGTGGGCCCATTTTGGCGATCTCGATCAACGGGGTATCGATATTGCCATCGAGCTGGCGCACGAGCTAAATCGACCGGCCATGCTCTGGCTTCCCTGTGAGTTGCAACCTTATCTGGATCACTATGCCCGTCCGGTACGCACCTTTGCGACGGACAGTGGCAAGGTGCCCTGGCGTGTGACGATGCAGGCTGATCAGGTCGATGGTCATGGCGCGTTAGCAGGCATTCCCTGGCTCGATAAACTGATCACAGACGGGACTTGGCTGGAACAGGAGGTATTAATTCTGGCCCCTCACTGGCGGAGCTGGTCATTGGAAGAGATAGGCAATCAGGTGTGAAACGGGGAGCCCGCGCTCCCCGTCATTTCGTGGTCAGCTGCTTACTTGGCGTTGATGGGCCCCTTGGTGCCAGCATCATTATCGACCCAGCCATCTTCACCCTTGATGCGGCGATCCCCCTGAATGGTGTAGATGACCATGCCATCCTTGAACACCAGCGTGCCATCGGATTTCTTGGCATTGACCTTCTTGTCGTTGACCCACACCTGATCCTTGCCATCGATGCGGATATTGGCCACGGTAGCGCCGGTTTGGGGGAAGGTGGCGATCCAGTTGCCCGCATAGGGGCTGGCGCTGGTTGCCGCGGCCGGAGCATTGCCAACACTGGCAGCCGCGTTCTCAGCCTTGGTTTTGTTGATATCGCAGCCATTAAGCTCGCTCACCTGAGTGCATCCCGAGCGCTCCAGCTTCTGCTCATAGCTCAGATTCAGACCGCCCTCCGCGGCCGGGCCAAATCCCGCCTTGGCATTTTCCGCTTTGGTTTTGTGAATGTCACAGCCCTGCGCCTCGGTGACCTGGGTACAACCAGATCGCTCCAGCTGCTCGGCATATTTGGTACTGATGGCGTGGGCAGGGGTGATACCGAGCAGGGTCAGGGTGATGAGCAGAGCAGCATTCCTGGACATAGATAATCCCTCAAAGATGTAAGTCATGCAGGTTCACCCGCGTAGTTGCGGTCGTGAACATCGGCCTCTCCTGAGCATCCGAGACAGATGCGCAGCTGGCGTATTCACGTTAGCACCTTGGGCCAACCGCGCCCAGCGATGTGGCCGGAAGATAAGGCGAGAGGTGATACGGGAGTGCAGGGGAGGCGAGATAGCAGCAGTGTCAACGCTGGAGAGATCATTCCAAGAGAAAAGGTGTTGCGGGCATTATCATAATGATAACGACAACCCCGCTGATATCATTTCAGCCCCTGAGACTGGCCTTTGATGATAATTATCACCGACAAAGGGATATTGCCTCTGATTATTATCGCTCGGCTATTTTATGGCTTGGCTGATCCGCTCACCTTTTTATTGAATAAACCGCTTAAATAGCCGCTGATTTTGTGGGTGGCATCACACACTTTCGCCATTTATTAATATCTGCCTGCATTTTATTGGTTTGGCATGGTTATTGATTGCCTCATATCGACGCTAACCGACGCGCTCACCCACAACCGGGATGCTGGTGACATCGTGAGTGAAAGGGGAGCTATCCATATCTCATCCAATGATTGGGGCGAACGATGAAAGCAGTTAACGAATTAATCAAAGAGATCAGAGCACTCAAATCCAACCTGCATGAAAAAGATTTTCTGCTGACCTGGGAGCAAACCCCTCAGGAGCTGGAGCTGGTATTGAAACTGGCCGAATCCCTCAAGACCCTGCGCGCCGAAAATATCTGCACCAAACTGTTTAACAGCGGGCTCGGTATCTCGGTTTTCCGCGATAACTCCACCCGAACCCGCTTCTCTTACGCCTCTGCGCTGAACCTGCTCGGTCTGGCCCAGCAGGATCTGGACGAGGGCAAATCCCAGATCGCCCATGGCGAAACCGTCCGTGAAACGGCCAACATGATCTCCTTCTGCGCCGATGCCATCGGGATCCGTGACGACATGTTCCTCGGTGCTGGCAACGCCTATATGCGCGAAGTGGGCGCCGCCCTGGATGAAGGGTTCGAGAAGGGGGTGCTGCCCCAGCGTCCGGCACTGGTCAACCTGCAGTGCGACATTGATCACCCGACCCAGTCGATGGCTGATCTCGCCTGGTTGCAGGAGCACTTCGGCAGCCTGGAGAGCCTCAAGGGCAAGAAGATTGCCATGACCTGGGCCTACTCCCCCAGCTACGGCAAGCCGCTCTCCGTGCCCCAGGGCATCATCGGCTTGATGACCCGTTTCGGTATGGACGTGACCCTGGCCCATCCGGAAGGGTATGACCTGATCCCGGACGTGATCGAAGTGGCCAAGGAAAATGCCAAGGCCTCCGGCGGCAGCTTCCGTCAGGTCACCTCGATGGAAGAGGCGTTCAAGGATGCCGATATCGTCTATCCGAAGTCCTGGGCCCCCTACAAGGTGATGGAGCAGCGCACCGAGTTGCTGCGTGCCAATGACCACGCAGGCCTCAAAGATCTGGAAAAACATTGCCTTGAGCAGAACGCCAAGCACAAGGATTGGCACTGCACCGAGGAGATGATGAAGCTCACCAAGGGTGGCGAAGCGCTCTATATGCACTGCCTGCCCGCCGATATTTCCGGCGTCTCCTGCAAGGAAGGGGAAGTAACCGAAGGGGTATTCGAGAAATACCGTATCGCCACTTACAAAGAGGCGAGCTGGAAACCCTATATTATCGCCGCCATGATCATGGCCCGTAAATTCTCCGCCCCGGCAGAAACCCTGGAAAATCTGATTAAAGAGGCGCAAAAGCGGGTGAAATAAATTACGGCAGGGCAGGGTGAATATTCATCCTGCCCACGCTGTCGAACCCATTATTTCGAGTTTTCTCCCCGTGGTATCTGAATAACGGATCTCCCGGCGAGGCAGCTCTTTGTCAGGTAACGCCTAGTGAGGTAAGCATGTCCCAATTTTCGCTGAAGATGGATATTGCCGATAACCGCTTTTTTACCGCCGAGCCATCTCCGCTGTTTTCTCGCGCCGAAGCACAAAAGGCTCGTGCCTTTCATAAAAAACTGGCCGGTTATGAGCCGACCCCCTTGTGCGACCTGAAAGATCTGGCCGCCTATATCGGGGTAAAAAATATTCTGGTCAAGGATGAGTCAAAGCGCTTTGGTCTCAATGCCTTCAAGATGCTGGGTGGCGTTTATGCCATCGCCAACCTGCTCTGTGAAAAGTACGGGGTGGCCATCGAGGATTTCTCCTTCGATCTCATCAAACGCACCATCAAGGAGCCGATGACTTTCGCCACCACCACAGATGGCAACCACGGTCGCGGCATTGCCTGGGCCGCCAAGCAGGTGGGTCAGCATGCGGTGGTCTACATGCCCAAGGGCTCGGCCCGGGAGCGGGTGGATCACATCCTCAATCTCGGGGCCGAGTGCATCGTCACCGACATGAACTACGACGACACCGTGCGCCTGACCATGAAGATGGCCGAAGAGCGCGGCTGGCACATCGTTCAGGACACCGCCTGGGAGGGTTACACCAAGATCCCGACCTGGATCATGCAGGGTTACTCCACTCTGGCCGACGAAGCGGTCGAGCAGATGCAGGCCATGGGCATCAAGCAACCGACCCACGTGCTGCTGCAGGCCGGGGTCGGGGCGCTGGCGGGCGGGGTGCTCGGTTATCTGGTGGACTGCTTCGGGGCGAAAAACCTGCACAGCATAGTGGTCGAGCCGGATCAGGCAGACTGTATCTACCGCTCCGGTGTGGTGGGGGAGATGGTCAACGTGGGGGGCGATATGCGCACCATCATGGCCGGTCTCGCCTGCGGCGAACCCAATCCCCTTGGTTGGCCACTGCTCAGAAGCTGCACCACCCAGTTCATCTCCTGCCACGACAAGGTGTCGGCGCTGGGCATGCGGGTGCTGGGCAACCCCCTTGGCAATGATCCACGCATCATCTCCGGCGAATCCGGCTCGGTCGGTACCGGCGTGCTGGCGGCAGTGCGTCACCACCCTGATCGTGCGGCGCTGATGGAACGTCTGGGGCTGGATAGCAACTCGGTCGTGCTGATCATCAACACCGAAGGGGACACCGATGTGAAGCATTACCGGGAAGTGGTGTGGGAAGGCAAGCATCCTGCCTGCGACTAACTCTCCCGCCAGAGCAGAGACACGAATTGAAGAACTGATCGCGCCTCGCCAACGGGGCGCGGTAACGGGCACAGGGCGCTGCCGACGAACAGGTCGCGCACTCTCAGTTGTTATGGAGAATCACAATGAGCAAGCAAATTCCGTTTGAAATGGTGTTGGAGAAGGCCTACCAGTACAAGGCCGAGATGAGTCAGTTCCTGCGTGACATGATCGCCATCCCGAGCGAGAGCTGCGATGAAGAGCGCGTCGTGCTGCGCATCAAGCAGGAGATGGAGAAGGTTGGTTTTGACAAGGTCGAAATCGACCCCATGGGCAACGTGCTGGGCTATATTGGCCACGGTCCGCACCTGATCGCCATGGATGCCCACATCGATACCGTGGGCGTCGGCAACATGGCCAACTGGAAGTTCGACCCCTATGAGGGGATGGAAGATCACGAGATTATTGGTGGTCGCGGCGCCTCCGATCAGGAAGGGGGCATGGCCTCCATGGTCTATGCGGGCAAGATCATCAAGGATCTGGGGCTGGAAGATCAGTACACCCTGCTGGTGACCGGTACCGTGCAGGAGGAGGACTGCGATGGCCTCTGCTGGCAGTACATCATCGAGCAGAGCAAGATCCGCCCCGAGTTCGTGGTCAGTACCGAACCCACCGACTGCCAGATCTACCGTGGCCAGCGTGGCCGCATGGAGATCCGCATCGATGTGCAGGGGGTCAGCTGCCACGGCTCCGCACCGGAGCGCGGTGACAACGCCATCTTCAAGATGGGCCCCATCCTTGGCGAGCTGCAGGAGCTGAGCCACAACCTCGGCAATGACGACTTCCTCGGCAAGGGCACCCTGACCGTCTCCGAGATCTTCTTCACTTCGCCGAGTCGCTGCGCCGTGGCGGACAGCTGCGCCGTCTCTATCGACCGCCGCCTCACCTGGGGCGAAACCTGGCAAGGGGCGCTCGACGAGATCCGCGCTCTGCCAGCGGTAAAAGCCGCCGGTGCCGAGGTCTCCATGTACCAGTACGATCGTCCGGCTTACACCGGTCTGGTCTACCCGACCGAGTGCTACTTCCCGACCTGGAAGGTGGAAGAGGATCACATCACCGTAAAAACACTCTCCAAGGCTTATCGCGAGCTGTTCAACAAGGAGCCGGTGGTGGACAAGTGGACCTTCTCGACCAACGGGGTCTCCATCATGGGTCGCCACGGTATTCCGGTCATCGGTTTTGGCCCGGGTAAAGAGCCGGAAGCCCACGCCCCGAACGAGAAGACCTGGAAAGAGCATCTGGTCAAGTGTGCCGCCATGTACGCCGTGATCCCCATGCTCTATCTGGCCGAGCTGGACAAGTAAGGGGTCTGCCGGGTGGTGACTGCCATCGCCGCCCAGCAGTTGAAAGTGCCCCGTCTCCATTGAGGCGGGGCCTTGCTGTTTGAAGTGATGTTCGAGGTGGTGGGGATGAAACGGCTGATCAAAAACGGTGTGCTGGTCGATGCGCAGGGTGAATATCGTCAGGATCTGCTGATCGAGCACGGGGTGATCCGCGCCCGTGCCGCCGATATCCAGCCCGATGGCGAAACCGAGCTGATCGATGCCAGCGGCTGCTATGTAATGCCGGGCGGTATCGACGTCCACACCCACTTCAACATCGATGTGGGGATTGCCCGCAGTTGCGATGACTTTTTCAGCGGTACCCGTGCCGCCGCCTGTGGTGGCACCACCACCATCGTCGATCACATGGGATTTGGCCCAGCGGGGTGCAATCTGCATCATCAGCTGGCCCGCTATCACGACTACGCCGCCGATCAGGCGGTGATCGACTACAGCTTTCACGGCGTGATCCAGCATGTGGATGACGCCATCCTTAATGAGATGGCCGCCATGGTGCAGGAGGAGGGGATCAGCAGCTTCAAGCTCTACCTCACCTACCAGTACAAGTTGGGGGATCACGACGTGCTACGCGCCCTGGCTTGCCTCAAGGAGGTGGGGGCGCTCGCCACCGTCCATCCCGAGAACGATGCCGCCATCGCGACGCGCCGGGCGGCCCTGCTGGCCGCCGGTCACCATGAGCCCTGGTATCACCCGCAAAGCCGCCCGCTGGAGTGCGAGGCGGAGGCCATCGCCCGGATGATCAATCTGGCGGGGCTGGCGGGCAACGCGCCGCTCTATATCGTCCACCTTTCAAATGGACTGGGGCTGGAGTATCTGAAACTGGCGCGCCGTCAGGGCCAACCGGTCTGGGTGGAGACCTGCCCGCAATATCTGCTTTTGGATGATTCCTGCTACTACCGGGAGAACGGAGTCGACTATCTGCTCAGCCCGCCGCTGCGCTCGCGCCGCGAGCAGGACAAGCTGTGGGTCGGCATCGCTGCGTGCGACATCGACACGGTGGCGACCGATCACTGCAACTTCTCCCACGCCCAGCGCATGACCCTCTCGGGGGCGATTTCAGCCGCTGCCCCAACGGCTTGCCCGGGGTCGAAAACCGGATGCTGCTGCTGTTTGCCCACGGGGTATTGGGCGGACGCATCTCGCCGTCCCGCTTCGTGGTCCTCACCAGCGCCAACCCGGCGCGCCTGTTTGGCCTCTGGCCGCGCAAGGGTAACTTGCAAGCGGGGTCTGATGCCGATCTGGTGCTGATGGATCCCCGTGGCGAGACCCTGATCCGTCACGCCGCCCTGCACGACAACGGCGACTACAGCCCCTACGAGGGGATGCGTTGTCCCGGCCAGATCAGGATGACCCTCAGTCGCGGCGAGATCGTGGCCCGCGACGGCGAATTTACCGGACAACGGGGGCATGGCCGCTTTCTGGCCAGGGCACCCTTTGATCCGCTGCTGGGCGAAGCGGCCCGAGAACAGCAATTAGCACAGTGATAGACAGAACAACCGAGCCGGTATGACGCCGGCCCACCCTTATCATCGGAGAGCACAAGATGAAACAGCGTATCGTACTGGCCCTGGGGGGCAATGCTCTGGGCAATAACCTGCCCGAGCAGATGAAGGCGGTGCAGAGCACGGCGCACACTATCGCCGACCTTATCGCTCAAGGACACGAGGTGGTGGTCACCCACGGCAACGGGCCGCAGGTGGGGATGATCCAGCAGGCGTTCGAGGTGGCGGCCCGCCACGAGCCCAAATCCCCCCATCTGCCCATGTCGGTCTGTGTGGCCCTGAGTCAGGGTTATATCGGCTATGACCTGCAAAATGCCCTGCGCGAAGCCCTGCTGGAACGCGGCATTCACAAGCCGGTCGCCACGCTGGTGACCCAGGTTGAGGTGGATAAAAATGATCCCGCCTTCCTCGACCCCAGCAAGCCCATCGGCGGTTTCTTCAGCAAGGAGGAGGCCGAGGCGCTGATGGCCAAGGGCGAGCGGCTCAAAGAGGATGCCGGCCGTGGCTATCGCCGGGTGGTCGCATCCCCCAAACCCATCGACATCATTGAGAAGGAGACCGTCTCTGCCATGCTGGCCGCCGGTCAGGTGGTGATCACAGTTGGTGGCGGCGGCATTCCGGTGTTGCGCGAAGGCAATCACCTGCGCGGCGCCAGTGCGGTGATCGACAAGGATTGGGCCAGTGCCAAGCTGGCGGAGCTCATCGATGCCGACATGCTGATCATCCTTACCGCCGTGGAGAAAGTCGCCATCAACTTCGGCAAGCCCGATGTGCAGTGGCTCGATACCCTGAGCGTGGCCGATGCCAACAGCTTTATCGCCCAGGGGCAGTTTGCCAAGGGCTCCATGCTGCCCAAGGTGGAGGCGGCGCTCTCGTTCGCCACCTCCTTGCCGGGGCGAAAATCCCTGATCACCTTGTTGGAGAAGGCCGCCGAGGGGATCGCTGGCAAGACCGGGACCGTGATCAGCCTGTAATCATGCGTACTGATCCACAGGGGCATCCGGCCCCCTGACAGAGTGTGGAGCCTTGGCTCCACACTCAGTTTTATTGGGATGGCGGTGACGGATCATCACTGTCGATCGTGTTCTGCAGGCCAGATGAACCGCTCTGTGGGAGTGGCAATGGGGCTAGTTGGAGTGGCAACCGGTTTTTGTGGATGGCAGAAACCTGTAGAGGCCGATACCGGCGAGCAAACCAATCATCGCCAGCAGCAGCCAGATGACTGTGGCGGGGCGGCTGCCCGCATCCCCCAACATAAAACCGATGAGCAGGTTGCCAAAGAGCGCCATGCAGCCGCCAGCGCTGGCATAGAAGCCGTAGTAGCTGCCGAGCTGCTCGGGAGGGGCGTATCGGGGCAACTGGGCGGAAAAGAGCGGGAAGCAGAGAATGGATCCGAGCGATAGCAGGGCTACCTGCGTCAACACGCCTGCCGTCGGCCAAGGTGCCAGCAGCGGTAGAGCCAGGTAGCTCAACCCCATCATCCCGATACCCAACCCCATGGCGAGCGGCACTCCCAGGCGCCTCTCTACCAGACGGGAGGCTGGTAGCTGGAGCAGGACGCCGATCACCGCCGAGAGGGTAAAGACGCCGCCGAGCAGGTAGGTGGCGTCCGGCAGACTCTGGATATGGGCGGGCAGGGCGAGATAGAGCTGGTGGAACAGGATCTGGTAGCTGCCCGCCAGCAGGGTAAACACGATAAATGGGCGCTGGCGCACTATCTCTCTCCATTGGCGCAAAATGGCGCCACGCGGACTCTGGTGGCTCACCGGGCGTTTGGGCAGCACCCGGTATTGCAGCACGCCGAGCAGGGCGAACAGACTCGCCGCCAACAAGCCGGTCAGGGTATAGCTCTGCTGGGTCAGTGTCAGTCCAACCAGGGGCCCGAGCAGCATGCCCGCCTCGCTGGCGAGATTGTGCAGGGCAAAGGCGCGCTGACGCTGGCTCGGGTTGTGGCATTCGCTGGCAAGATACGCCTGGGCGCAAGGGGTGAACAGGGCCCCCGCAAAGCCGGTGAGGGCGGCGGCCAGCAGCAGGATGGGCAGGGACTCGGCCCAGCCGAGCAACACGAAGCCTATGGAGCGCACCAGGCAGCCCCAGACGATGGCGGGGTGATAGCCGATGCGATCCCCAAGGGTGCCCCCCAAGAGAAAGAGCCCCTGCTGGCTGAAGACCCGCATCCCCATGACCAGGCCACAGGCCCAACCGGCGAGACCCAGCCCGCTACCCATGTGCTGGGCGAGGAAGGGCATCATCATGTAGAAGCCGAGGTTGAAGGCCAGCCCGTTGGTGATAAGCAGGCGGGCTGCCGGGCTCATGCCCTGCCAGTCCCGCCAGTAGGAGGCGCTGTTCATCTTCGCCTCCCGTTTGTATGTCGGGATGGGGCCGCAGGGGTTGTGCTGCGCTCTGTCATGAGGCCTTTCGCACGGTTCTGAGGAAGGGGATGCCGCTCTGATCGTGGCTTATCTCCACCGGCACATGGTAGAGGCGCTCGATGAGGGCCGCGTCGAGCACCCGGTCGGGGGGGCCGAAGGCCTGCAGATCGCCCCCTGCCAGCACGATCAACTGATCGGCAAACTGGGCTGCGAGGTTGAGATCGTGCAGCACCACCAGGGTGATCCACTGCTGCTCGCGGGTCTGCTGACACAGGTGCTCCATCAGTTGCATCTGGTGGTGAAGATCCAGGGCGCTGACCGGCTCATCCAGCATCATGATGCGGGGATCGCGTAGCAGCACCTGGGCGAACAGTACCATCTGTCGCTGGCCGCCGCTCAAGGAGTAGAGGGGGCGATCCGCCAGATGGGCGATGCCGAGCGCTTGCAGGGCGCGGCCCGCCGCCAGAATGTCCTCGTCAGCCAGACGCATGGAGAGGCTGTCGAGGCGACCGAGTACCACCACTTCGATGACGCTCAAGTCCAGCTCCAGCTGGATGTTCTGGGGCATGTAGCCAAACTGCTGGCGCCACTTGGCCTGCGTCATCTGGCGGGCACTCTGGCCCCCCAGGCGGATATCGCCGCCATCCGGGGTCAGTTCACCAAACAGGGTGCGCATCAAGGAGGTCTTGCCGGTACCGTTCGGACCGATGATCACGTGGACCTGACCCGGATGCAGGGTGAGGCTGAGATCTCGCAGCAGGGTCTGCTGGCCGAGGGAGAGGGAGAGTCGGGATATTTCAAGCACGTTTACGCCCCCTGCCGAGGATCAACCAGATGAAGAAGGGCACGCCAATCAGGGCGGTGACAATGCCGATGGGAAAGAGAGCCCCCGGAATAATGGACTTGGAGAGCACCGAGGCCGCCGAGAGCATGCAGGCGCCGCACAGGGCCGAGAGCGGGATAAGAAAGCGCTGATCCTCCCCCACCAACATGCGAGCAATATGGGGCGCCACCAAGCCAACGAAGCCGATGACACCGACGAAACTGGTGGCGGTGGCGGTGAGCAGGGCGACCAAGATCAGGGTCTTCATGCGCAGTCTGTCCACATTGACCCCGAGGCTGCGGGCGCGGGCTTCACCGAGGCGAAGGCTGGTGAGGGCCCAGGCATCCCGGTAGATGAGCAGGGTGCAGATCAGGGTGACGGCGGCGGTGATGATCAGGGAGTCCCAGGTGGTGCGCATCAGGCTGCCAAACAGCCAGAACAGGATCTGCTGGTTGAGCTCGGGGGAGGAGAGAAACTGCAGCAGGGAGAGCAGGGATTGGAACAGGAACAGCAGGGCGATGCCCGCCAGGATCAGGGTCTGGCTGCTGACATGGCGCATCATGGCCAGGCCAAATAAAAGGCTCGCGGCAAACATGCAGAGGATGAAGGCGCCAGCCGGAATGGCAATCAGGGGAGGGAGCCCAAGACCGCCGGTATAGAGTGCCAGTGCGGCACCGAGCCCCGCTGCCGCCGCGAGCCCCAGGGTGTAGGGGCTGGCCAGCGGATTGTCCAGCAGGGTCTGCATCTGGACGCCGCCAAGGCCCAGCGCCGCACCGACCACCAGCGCCATCAGGGCGATGGGCAGGCGCATGTCATGGACTATGGTGCGGGTCATGGGATCGGCCTGGGCGGGGGCGAGCAGGGCATCGACCACTTCGCCCAATGGCAGCAGAGAGGGGCCGGTGGCGATGTCGAGCACCAGGGTAATGCACAGCACCAGGGTGAGCAGCAGGAGCCAGTGCCCGCGACGGCGCTCCCGTTGCCGCTGGCGGGCGAGGGTCTGCTGCAGGGCAGCCAAATCATTCATGATGACAATCCTGAAACGGGCGCCATGAGAGGCGCCCACAAGGGTGAAAGAGGGATGAAGAGGGTTCTGCCTAGACAGGCAAAGCCCGAACGACCGGATTCAGTTTGCGTCACCCTGCTTGATGCCCAGCATAAATGTGCCCTGGGGACGGATGGGCAGATAGCGCTGGTAGAAGCCCTGATAGGTGGCCAGGGGATCGAGATCCTGGTACAGATCCGGGTAGAGGGCCTTGGCCATGAACTCGATGAGCGCGGCATCCATGATGCTGCGGGTGGCGCCGTGATAGACCGCATAGAGACGACCCTGCTGCACTGCGGGCAACTCGCTCCAGCCCGGGCGGGCGGCAAAGCCATGCAGGCGCTGGCGCACGGTCTCGGCCGACACATCCTGGCCGACCTGCATCGCCTCTGCGCTGCTCACGCTCTCGTAGCCCGCCATCAGGATGACCTCGGGTTTGCTCGCCAGCAGTTGCTCAGGATGGATGGGGCCCCAGCGCTCGACGAAGGGAGCCGCGACGTTGTCACCCCCGGCCAGCAGGGCCATCGCGCCCCACATGTCCTTGCCATAGGTGTAGCTGTATTCTGCAGGTCCCTTGTCCCCCAGCTCGATATAGACCCGAGGGGGCTGGCGCTTCGCGTTGGCAACGCGGGAGGTGATGATGTCAATCTTGGCCTTGTATTCGTCGGCCATCTGTTGGGCACGAGCTTCCTGACCTGTCACCTTGCCCAGCAGCAAGGTGCTCGCCATGTGGCGCTCCAGGGTCTGGGCGTTGTAGTCGATGACCACCACCGGGATCCCGGCCTGTTCGAAGCGTGGCAGATCCGGGCCGAGAGCCTCATATTGCCACTGTGCCAGGATCAGCAGATCGGGCTTGACCGCCAGGGTCTTCTCGATGGAGAAGCTCTGATCCTGCACATTGCCAAGGTCAGGCACCTTGGCCAGTTGCGGCAGGCTGGCCACATACAGCGACCAGATGGCGGGGCGGGACTTGACGAACCAGCCACGGGACATGCCCACCAGCCGATCGGCGCCGCCTTCACCGGCCACGGCCAGATAATCCTCGGGATAGAAACCGAGCACGATACGGCTGGCCGGCAGGCTGAGGGAGACCTTGCGGCCCATCACATCTTCTACTTCAACCGGGGGATTTGCCTGCGCCATCCAGCTCATCAGGGCGAGCTGACCGAGCAGCAGCAACTTTGCCAGGGGGTGACGAAACATCTTGTGAAAACCTTGAACGGATTTTGGGGTGAGAAGTATTAGCATTTGTATTTAATGATGACAATCGATTTTACTAGGGGGCACATAAGGGAGGTATATAGCGTGTTGGTCGTTCGAGGCCCACCTTGGCAAGGTTCTTCGTCAACGCCCCTCTTCAGGGGGCGTGCACGTTTGGGCTGTCGGCCCCCACAAGAGTAAGATAGTCCTTTTAGGGGCTGGTTAGCCCGGCATGCAGGCGCACAGGCGCCAAAAAGGCAGAGTAATGAGCACAAAGATCAATATGGCGGCGTTGGGGGGACTGGTCCTGCTCACCGCCATCTGGAGTTACAGCTGGATCGTGATGAAGCAGGTGATGCTCTACGCGGGGGCCTTCGAGTTCACCGCCCTGCGCTGTCTGTGCGGTTCATTGGTGTTGTTGCTGGTGCTGGCACTGCGCGGGCGCTGTTATCTCAAGCCCACCCCGTTTCGCTATACCCTGGCCATCGCCCTGTTCCAGACTTGTGGCATGGTGGGGCTGGCCCAGTGGGCGCTGATCAGCGGCGGGGCGGGCAAGGTGGCTATTCTGAGTTACACCATGCCGTTTTGGGTGGTGATCTTCGCGGCGCTCTTTCTCGGCGAGCGGATGCGCAAGCTGCACTATCTGGCTGTCGGGGTGGCGGCCTGCGGCCTGCTGTTGGTGATCCAGCCCTGGTTGCTGCATCTTGAATCCCTCAAGAGTGCCCTCTTGGCAATCCTCTCCGGCATCTGCTGGGGGATCAGCGCCATCATCGCCAAGCGGATGTATGCCCGCCATCCCGGGGTGGATCTGATGTCCCTCACCACCTGGCAGATGATCTACGCCACCATAGTGATGGCGCTGGTGGCGGCGCTGGTGCCGGAGCGCCCCATCGACTGGCAGCCCTACGTGATGGGGGCGCTGGCCTATAGCGCCATCTTCGCCACCGCCATCGCCTGGAGTCTCTGGCTGTTTGTGCTGAAAAAGCTGCCTGCGGGGATTGCCAGCCTCAGCACCCTGGCGGTGCCGGTGACCGGTGTGCTGCTCTCCTGGTGGCTGCTCGGCGAAAATCCGGGGCCGGTGGAGGGGAGCGGTATCGCCCTTATTGTGCTGGCATTGTTGGTGATCAGTCGCAAGGGTAAACGCTCCGTGGTGTCGGTCGCAGGAGAGACCCGCATCAAACACGGTTGAGCCGATTGCTGGCAACGAAATAAAAGGGCCCGCCATCATGGCGGACCCTTCTGGTTTTAAGAACACTCTCTTATCTGCGCTGGGCCAGATGCATCATGGCTTCCAGCACGGCGCCGCCGATGGCGCGGGCCTTGTCAGAGACGGTGGTGGCATCGGCGCGCTCGCCTCTGGGGTCGATATCGCCAATCTTGAAGCCGACTGGCACCTCGATGCCATCGCTGAGCAGCCCCCGCACCATGCCAGAGAGGGGCGCTATGATGGGGGCATCCCCTACATGGGCAATCACATCCCCCTCCTGAACCAGATCGCCGAGCTTGATCAGGCTCTTCATCACGCCGGGGGCGGGGGCGCGTACCACCCGGCGGGCGGAGTGCCCCTCGATCACTCCGGGAATGCCTGTGTTGGGCTGGGCAGGGCCCTGATAGATGACCCGGCCCAGATGATGACCGCGGTTGGTCTCAATGACCGCATCGCAGTCGCGCCCCGCCTCAAACCCCGGGCCAAGGGCCACCGTAATGGGGGCCATCTCCTTGTGGGTGCCGAGATTCTGCTTGGCGAGGATGGCATCCACCAGATAGCGGGGCTTGAGCTCGGCGAGGGTGGCACAGTCAGGGTCAACCAGTAGCGGAATGACGCCCCGATCCAGCTGCTCGAACGCCTGTTCGACGCTCTCGACCCGCTTGGCACGCACTCCCTCGACCCTTGTTTCGCCGTCGAACATCCCCTGAGCGAAGGCGACGGTGCGGCGGATCACCGTGGGCTTGTCGAGATCCAGCATCACCACCTTGAAGCCGGCATTGTGCAGGCGCAGCGCCACCCCGGTGGCGATATCGCCGGAGCCGCGCATCACCACCAGCTGATCCCGCTTGAGGCGCACATCATCCTGCATCAGACCGCCTGCCTTGCCGTTTTTCACCTGCAACAACTCGGCGAGAATGCTGATGGCGATCTCCTCGGGGGTCTCGGCGCCGATGTTGTAGCCGATGGGGGCGTGCAGCTGCTGCAGTTGCTCCTGGCTCACCCCTTGTTGGCGCAGCGCCTGGGTGAAGGTCTGCACCTTGCGCTTGCTGGCGAGCAGCCCCAGATAGGCGAGGGGACGGCTGATGAGCCGATCCAGCGCCTCCTTGTCCTGATGGTTGGTAGCGATGATGACGAAGTTGGCGGGCTCGATGGCCAGCGCCTCGATCACCGCGCTGATGGTATCGGCCTGTTTGAGGTGAGTGCCGACGGGGAAGAGATCGGGATTGAGGCTCCCTTCAAAACAGTCACCCACATGGATATCAAAACCCAGTGGCGCGGCGGCATGGGCCAGCGCCCGGTTGACGTGACCGGCACCAATGAGCACCAGCCGTGGCCGCAGGCCATAGACATCGATATAGACCGACATGGCGCCACCACAGTCCGACCCGACCGCATGTTCGCCGTTGCGGGCCATCCGGCCGTGGAAGATGCGCGGCTTGCGCTCGGCAATGGCGGCCATCGCTTCCTCGATCACCAGCCGCTCGATCATGCCGCCGCCGATGGTGCCTAGGATCTGGCCATCGGCCATTACCAGCATCTGGGCCTGATGGCGGGGGGTGGAGCCACGGCTCTCGATGATCTGGGCCATGGCAAAGGGAATGTTCTCCTGTTCCAGTCGGGCTGCGTGTGCAAACAGATTCATAAGGTACCTCTTCTTATCCTTAAACCATCATGGGTGAGGCGGCTGTGCCTCATCCTGAGCGAAGTAACCGAGTGCGTGGCGAATGGGCTGTGGCTCGCGAACCGCCCCCTGCCAGATGGCATAGATCTCGGGGTGGCGGCTATGCAGCTTTATCAATTCATCGAGCCACGACGCCTCATTTTGATAATCCCCATTGATAAACCAGATCCGGCGCGCCCTGGCCGGGGTGCCCTTGAACAGCCCCTCGGGGTGGGAGAGCAGCTGGTGAAACAGGGCCCAGTCGAGGGGGTCACCGGCCTCTATCCCGCACAGGGCCTGAAGCTCTGCCCAGCGGTGGATCTGCTGCGGGTCGGCCTTGGCACCCACCATGGCGCCGCCCGTCAGGGCGATCACCCAATCACTGCTCTGGGGAATGCAAGGTTCGTGCAAAGCGGGCACTTTCAATAACTTGTGATGGGCGCCATCCGCCTCGACCAGGATGAGATCGAAGCGCTGCTGCCCCTTGATGAGATCAATCTGCTGGGGCGTGGGGCCCGCCACCTTTCCGGTGCGCTCGTCGAGATGGCTGAACAGGGCAACCAGCGCCGGGCCATCCGGTAGCGTCTGACAGCGGGTAAGTTGACGAACGGGATCCGTCTCGATAATCAATTCCCGATAGTGTGACGGGGCAGGCAGAAACATCCGGGTGGTGGTGGTAATTAGCACCCTTTTACCCTGTTGATAAAAATATTCCGCCAGCCAGAACAGGGTGCTGGTTTTTCCACCGGCGCCGCAGAGGCTAATTAAGGTGGTATGGCTATCAATATTTTTTGTGAGCGAGTTTAATAGCGGTTCTATATCTGGAAATGCGACAGCAACAACGTGTGGTAGCGACATAATGACGACCAAAATAAATATCGAAGGGAGTGGAAAACAACGTTGCCAGGAACAAGAGCAGTGTGACTGTATAATAACGGCGGCGGGTTTATCTTCCCGAATGGGTACCTGGAAAATGATGCTACCTTATTGCCAGGGGACAATGCTTGATGCAAGTCTCAAAAATGCCCTGGCTTTTTGTCAGCGGGTTATTCTGGTGGTGGGCCATCGTGGCGAGGAACTTCAAGCGCGCTACGGATCACGGCCGGATATTGCTGTCGTCCACAACCTCGACTATCGGCAGGGGCTGGGCAGCTCCATCCGCTGCGCCCTGGCGGCCAGTGACGCTGACTACCTCTTTATCAGTCACGGGGATCTCCCCTGTATCCCGCGCGAGGTCTATCAACAGCTCTGGCAGGCACGGGGCTGTGAGACACTCTTTCCCACCTGGCTGGGGGAGGCGGGCCATCCGGTGTTGCTGCCAAAATCCCTTGCCCGCGAGTTGGCAGCGGCCCCGGTGCAGTCGTCGGTACGACGCTGGTTGCAAGGGTATCCCCACCGTATGGTGCCCGTCGACAGCCCCGCCATCCTGTTTGATGTGGATACCCCGGAGCGCTATCAGGCGCTGCTGGGTGGCATTCTTGAAAATGAGAGCGAGCCCACGAAATAACCCAGTTTAAAAAGATAACGGGGAGATAAATGGCGTATCAAAGTGATATTTCTCGCACTTGATCTGATAGGGTGAGTTCTTTTTGAACTGTTCATTAAGTAAATTCCAGAGTGATTGATAACTACTCGCAATACCCATAATGGTGGCATCGTAAATTCTCTCCATTAATTGGAGCTGTCTCACGCTTTTACCGTAAAAAATAGTTTTGTAACTGTAGTGGCCTGATTGTTGCTCTTCTCCTTGCCAAGGGGGAACACCCGTGCGGGATACCCCATTTATTCATGCTGCCAATGGGCAGAACAGCTGCAAGGAGATAGCCATGGGCGATATTATGCGACCCGTTCCGTTCAAGAACCTGCTGACCCGTATTTTTGCGGAATATAAAGAGAGTCAGAGCATTTTCGGTATTCCCGCCGCGCAATTCTATCGCAAGCAGGACGAGCGCAAGATCAAGGTGTTCGGTGAAACCTGCGAGACCCCCATTGGCCCGGCAGCCGGCCCCCATACCCAGTTGGCCCAGAACATCGTCACCTCCTGGCTGACCGGCGGGCGCTTTATCGAGCTCAAAACGGTGCAGATCCTGGACCGTCTCGAACTGGAAAAGCCCTGCATCGATGCCGAAGACGAGTGCTTCAACACCGAGTGGTCTACCGAGTTCACCCTGCCCAAGGCGTTTGACGAGTATCTTAAAGCCTGGTTTGCCCTCTACCTGTTAGAAGAGGTGTTCGACCCGCGCCTCGACGGAGAGGCCAAGTCCTTTATCTTCAACATGAGCGTGGGGTACAACCTCGACGGCATCAAACAGCCACCGATGCAGCAGTTTATCCACAGCCTGATGGATGCCGGCAGCAGTCCGAAATTTGCCGAGTACCAGCAGGTGCTGCGCGAGCTGGTGGCCGACGAGCAGTTTATCGCCGAGCTGGGACTGGGGGCGCGCCGCGATCGCCTGCAACAGCTGGTGGATCGTATCCCGGCCAATCTGGTTCATGGTGTCACCCTCTCTACCATGCACGGCTGCCCACCGAACGAGATTGAGGCCATCTGCCGCTACATGCTGGAAGAGAAGGGGCTCAACACCTTCGTCAAACTGAACCCGACCCTGCTGGGTTACCCGCGGGTGCGCGAGATCCTCGACACCTGCGGCTTTGATTACATTGGTCTGAGCGAAGCGTCGTTCGATCACGACCTCAAGCTGGATCAGGCCAAGGCGATGCTGACCCGTCTGATGGCGCTGGGGGCCGAGAAGGGGCTCACCTTCGGGGTCAAGCTGACCAACACCCTGGGCACCATCAACCGCAAGGGGGCGCTGCCGGGGGATGAGATGTATATGTCCGGCCGGGCGCTGTTCCCGCTCTCCATCAACGTGGCGGCCGTGCTGTCCCGCGCCTTCGATGGCAAGCTGCCTATCTCCTACTCGGGCGGCGCCAGCAAGTTCAACATCGCGGAGATCTTCGAGACCGGTATTCGTCCCATTACCATGGCCACCGACCTGCTCAAGCCGGGCGGCTACCTGCGCCAGATCGAGTGCCTCAAAGAGATCGACGCTTCTGACAGCTGGGGCATGGCTCAGGTGGATGTGGCGAAGCTGGAGGCGCTTGCCGCCAAGGCGCTCACCATGGATTACACCCAGAAGGAGTGGAAGTCCGACGATCGCATCGAAGTGGGTGGCGGCCTGCCGCTGACCGACTGCTACGTAGCGCCCTGCGTCACCGCCTGCGCCGTGCATCAGGACATCCCCGAGTACATTCGCCTGATGGGCGAGGGGGAGTATGTGGCAGCCCTTGAGCTGATTTATCAGCGCAACGCCTTGCCCGCCATCACCGGTCATATCTGCGATCACCAGTGTCAGTACAACTGCACCCGCCTCGACTACGACAGCGCGCTCAATATCCGTGAGCTGAAAAAGGTGGCACTGGAGCGCGGCTGGGAAGGGTACAAGGCTCGCTGGCATAAACCGGCAGGCAGTGGTGACAAGCACCCGGTTGCGGTGATTGGCGCAGGCCCCGCCGGTCTCTCCGCCGGTTACTTCCTGGCCCGTGCCGGTCACCCGGTCACCGTGTTCGAGCGCGAAGCGGATGCCGGTGGTGTGGTCAAGCACATCATCCCCGAGTTCCGTATTCCGGCTGAACTGATCCAGCACGACATCGACTTTGTCGCCGCCCACGGGGTCAAGTTCGAGTTTGGCTGCGATCCGGTGCTCACCGTCGACAAGCTGCACGCCCAGGGCTTTACCTATGTCTTCGTCGGCATCGGCGCCGACAAGAATGGCGGCATGCGTCTCGAAGGGGGTCATGATCGGGTCTACAAATCCTTCCACTTCCTGCGCAGCTTCAATCAGGGCAAACCGCTGCCGCTGGGCCGCCATGTGGCGGTGATCGGCGCCGGTAACACCGCCATGGACTGCGCCCGCGCCGCCCTCAAGGTGCCGGGTGTCAGCGATGTGACCGTGATCTACCGTCGCAGCGAAAAAGAGATGCCCGCCTATCGCGAGGAGGTTCTGGAAGCAGTGGAGGATGGGGTACGTTTCTGCTTCCTCACCAATCCGGAGCGTTTTGAGAAAGATGGCAAGCTCACTGTGCGGATGATGGCGCTGGGGGAACCTGACGAGCAGGGCCGCCGCCGTCCGGTGCCTACCGAGCAGACCGAAGTGATGCAGATGGATGCCCTGATCACCGCCATCGGTGAGCAGCCTGATTGCGAAGTATTGAAAGCGATGGGCATTCCCCTTGGCAGCGATGGCTGGCCCGAGGTGGATAGCCAGACTGGCGAAACCAGCCGTCGCAACGTCTTCCTGATCGGTGACGTGCAGAGCGGCCCATCCTCCATCGTCGGTGCCATCGGTGGTGCCCGCCGTGCCGCGGATCTGGTGCTCTCTCGCGAGCATATCGCCAGCCAGCAGAGTGAAGTGACCATCCAGCCGTCGGGCAAGGATGAGATCTACCGCCGCAAGGGGAGCATCGCCGTCACCCTGGTCGACAAGAGCGAGCGGGAGGCCTTTGTGGCGCAAGAGGCGCACCGTTGCCTCGAGTGCAACTACCTCTGCAGCAAGTGCGTGGATGTCTGCCCCAACCGGGCCAACGTCGCCATCGCGGTGCCGGGCTTCAAAGATCAGTTCCAGACCTTGCACCTGGATGCCTACTGCAACGAATGTGGCAACTGCGCCCAGTTCTGCCCGTGGCAGGGCAAGCCCTATCAGGACAAGGTCACCATCTTCAGCCTGCCCGAGGACTTCGACAACAGCCGCAACCCCGGGTTCTATCTGGCGGATGGTGGCGAACTGCGGGTGCGTCAGGATGGCGAGACCTATCGCCTGACCATAGATGCCCAGAGCCGGATCAAGGACGCGCCAGCAGCCCTTGGCGACATGTGCCGGATCATCAGCCATGTCCATGCCCATAACCACTACCTGCTGGGGGCCGTCGAGGCCTGAGCGAACCACGAATAAGCGAAGGAGCAAACCATGTTTATTCTGAAGAACGTCACCGCTGTCCAGCTGGAGCCGACCCGGGTGCTGGAAGGGGTGGATATCGCCATAGAAGGATCGCTTATCAAAGCGGTGGGGCCCAATCTGCGGGCCCTCTACCCGGAGGCCAACTATCGGGAGATGGGGGGCAAGCTGGTGATGCCGGGCATCGTCTGTGCCCACAACCACTTCTACTCCGGCCTGTCGCGGGGGATCATGGCCAATATCGCCCCCTGCCCGGATTTTATCTCCACCCTGAAAAACCTCTGGTGGCGGCTCGATCGGGCGCTTGATGAAGAGTCCCTCTACTACAGCGGCCTCATCTGCTCGCTGGAAGCGATCAAGAGCGGCTGCAGCGCGGTGATCGACCACCACGCTTCGCCCAACTTCATCAAGGGCTCCCTGAATGTGCTGCGCAAAGGGTTTATGGAGGCGGGTCTGCGTGGCATGACCTGCTTCGAGACCACGGATCGCAACGGCGGCCTCGCCGAACTGCAGGCCGGGGTAGAGGAGAACATCCTGTTCGCCCAACAGATAGATGCGGCCAAAGCCAAGGGGAGCGAACCCTATCTGGTGGAGGCCCATATCGGCGCCCACGCCCCCTTCACCGTGCCCGACGAGGGACTCGCCATGCTGCGCGAAGCGGTACAGGTCACCGGTCGTGGTCTGCATATCCATGTGGCTGAAGACCGCTACGACATGGCCCACGGTCACCACCACTATGGCAAGGAGCCCATCGCCCGGCTGGACGAGTTTGGCCTTGTCGACAGCAAGACCCTGATCGCCCACGGTATCTACCTGAGCCCGGCTGACATCGAGCTGCTCAACAGCCGCGATGCCTTCCTGGTACATAACGCCCGCTCCAACATGAACAACCATGTGGGCTACAACATGCACCTGCCGGAGTATCGCAATCTGGCGCTTGGCACCGATGGTATCGGCTCCGACATGCTCGAAGAACTCAAGTTCGCCTACTTCAAGCACAAGGATGCCGGCGGCGCCCTGTGGCCCGACAGCTTTGCCCGCTTCCTCTGGAACGGCAACACCCTGCTGGAGCGCAACTTCGGTGCCAAATTTGGCCGCCTGGAGCCGGGCTACAAGGCCGACCTCACCATTTGCGACTACGACGCACCGACCCCGCTGGCGCCGCGCAACCTCGGCGGCCATCTCGCCTTTGGTATGGGATCGAACAGCGTCAACAGCGTGATGGTGGAGGGGCGCATGGTCTATCAGGACCGCGAGTTCCCGTTCGATGTCGCGCCCATTTATGAGCAGGCCAGCAAGGTGGCGAGCCGCCTGTGGCAACGGATGGATCAGCTGGCCTAGAGCCATCTTCCACAGTTTTGGACCGGATTGCCCGCCCTGTGGATCTCCCCGGCGGCGGGCAGCAAGAGTAAGGACGACACATGATTGAGCAATTCTTCCGACCCGAGCAACTGGGTCAGGCTTTGGAACTCAAGGCCCGCTTTGGCAACGACGCCGTCTACATGGGGGGCGGCAGCAAGCTTAACGCCGCTCCGACCCGCACCGACAAGAAGGTCGCTATCTCGCTGGACAAGCTGGGACTGAACCAGATTGAGCAGCAGCACGGCCAGCTCCATATCGGCGCCACCGTCACCCTGCAGACCCTGAAAGATGATCCCCGTACCCCGGCCGCCCTGTGCGAGGCGCTGGGGTTTGTCTACTCCCGCCATCTGCGCAATCAGGCCACCATCGGCGGCGAACTTGCCTGCCAGCAGCAGGACTCACCCTTGCTGCCGGTACTGCTGGTGCTCGAAGCCGTGGTCGTGCTGGAGAACAACCTGCTGCAACCCATCGACGCCTATCTGGCGGGCCAGCGCAATGCCCTGGTGCTCGGAGTTGTGCTGCCGGAGCCCGAACTGCGCTGCGCCACTCGCCGCATCAGCCGCAATGCCGATGGCTTGGCGGTGATGACCGCCGCCGTGGCCCTCGACAGCATTGGCGAGATGCGGGTAGCCGTCGCTGGCGTTACTCCGCAGCCGATGCGTCTGCGGGATCTGGAGCGCCGCGATCTGCACGATGCCGCGCTGGAGGCCGCCGTGAGCGAGCTAATTGCGCCCCGTGAAGATCTGGCGGGCAGCATAAGTTACAAGCGGTATATCACCGGTGTAGTGGTGGCGGATCTGCTGGTGGATTGCCAGCAGCAGGAGGTGCAAGCATGATGGAACTCAACTTTACCCTGAACGGTGCCCTGCGCACCGTCATCTGCAAGGCCGGTGACAATGCCCAGCGGGTGCTGTTCAACCAGTGCCGGATGCATTCGGTGCGCAACAGCGACGACGGCTTCGGCTTCGCCGGCTCCGACGCCATTCTCTTCAACGGCAAGGTGATCAACGCCTCCCTGCTGATCGCCGCCCAGCTGGATGGAGCCGACGTGCGCACCGCCGAGTCGCTGGGCAGCTGGAACCAGCTCAGTCTGGTACAGCAGGCGATGGTGGACGTGGGGGTGGTGCAGTCCGGCTACAACGATCCGGCCGCCGCGCTCATCGTCACCGACCTGCTTGATCGCCACCCCGAGCCCACCCGTGATCAAATCGACGATGCCCTCTCGGGCCTGTTTCACCGCGATGGCGGTTATCAGCAGTTTTATCAGGCCATCGAGCTTGCCTGTTCACGGATGAAGGATCCCGATTACCTGTGCCAGATCGCCCCGGAATTTCGCGACGATCTGCGCCATATCGGCAAGAGCTGCCCGAAAGTGGACGCCGCCAAGATGGTGCAGGCCAAGCCCTGCTACGTGGAGGATCGGGTTACTGAAGATGCGCTGATCATCAAGATGCTGCGCAGCCCCCATCCCCATGCGGTGATCACCAAACTCGACGTGAGCCGCGCGCAAGCGCTGCCGGGTGTAGTGCATGTCATTACCTATCTCAACTGCCCGGATGTGTTTTACACCCCGGGTGGTCAGAGTGCTCCCGAGCCGTCACCGCTCGATCGCCGTATGTTCAGCCGCAAGGTGCGCCACGTAGGTGACAGGGTCGCCGCCGTGGTGGCCGAGAGCGAAGCCATCGCATTGGCTGCGCTGAAACTCATCGAGGTCGAGTATCAGGTGCTGCCAGCGGTCATGACCATCGATGAGGCGATGGCCCCCAATGCACCGTTGGTGCACGACGAGCCCATCGTCTACATGGCCGGTGCGCCTGCGGATCTCGAGCAGCAGAACGCCTGCTCGGTGCGTCGCGGCGACGAGCACATGATCATCAACTTCCCCATTGGTTCCCGCCCGCACGAGAACCTGGCCGCCAGTGTCCATGGCCAGATCGGCGATGTGGCCAAGGGCTTTGCCGAGGCGGACGAGATTGTCGAGCGCACCTACGAATCGACCCAGGCCCAGCAGTGCCCGACCGAGCCGCACATCTGCTTCACCTATATGGATGGGGATCGTCTGGTCATTCACGCCTCTACTCAGGTGCCGTGGCACGTGCGCCGTCAGGTAGCGCGCATCGTCGGCCTCAAGCAACATCAGGTGCATGTGATCAAGGAGCGGGTAGGGGGCGGCTTTGGCTCCAAGCAGGATATCCTGCTGGAAGAGGTGTGCGCCTGGGCGACCAAGGTCACCGGCCGTCCGGTCACCTTCCGCTACACCCGTGAAGAGGAGTTCATCAGCAACACCTCCCGCCACGTGGCCAAGGTGAAGGTGAAAGTGGGGGCCAAGAAAGATGGCACCATCACCGCCATCGACATGGATTTTCGTGCCAACACCGGCCCTTACGGCAACCACTCATTGACGGTGCCAAGCAACGGTCCTGCGCTCTCTTTGCCGCTCTACCCGTGCGACAACGTGCGCTTTACCGTCAACACCTACTACAGCAACATCTGTCCGACTGGCGCCTATCAGGGTTATGGCGCGCCCAAGGGCAACTTCGCGCTGACCATGGCCATTGCCGAACTTGCCGAGAAACTGGGGATCGATCAGCTCGACATGGTGGAGCACAACCGGGTGCATGAAGGGGATATCCTCAAGGTGCTGGGTGCCATCGGCGAGGGCAAGATGCCGACTTCTGTGCCCCACGCGGCCAGTTGCGCCCTCGAGCCCATCCTCAAACAGGGTCGCGAACTGATTGCCTGGGATAGCCCCAAACCCGCTGACGGGGATTGGCGCATCGGCCGTGGCGTCGCCATCATCATGCAAAAATCGGGGATCCCGGATATCGATCAGGCCAACTGCATGGTCAAGCTGGAATCTGACGGCACCTTTATCGTCCACTCCGGTGGCGCCGATATCGGTACCGGCCTCGATACCGTGGTGGCCAAGCTGACCGCCGAAGTGCTGGGTTGCCCGCTCAGTGATGTGCATGTGATCTCCGGCGACACCGATCACGCCCTGTTCGACAAGGGTGCCTACGCCTCGTCCGGTACCTGCTTCTCCGGTAATGCGGCCAAGATGGCGGCCGAGAACCTCAAGGCGAAGATCCTGTTCCACGGCGCCGCCATGCTGGGGGAACCGGTGGAAGATGTGGAGCTGGTTCACCCGGGCATAGTGCGCGGCAAGCTGGGGGAGGTCTCTCTTGCCAAGATTGCCCACAAGTCAGAGACCGGCACCGGTTTTGGCATTCTGGTGGGCACCGCCAGCTACATCACCTCTGAGCTCGCCTTCCCGTATGGGGCCAACTTCGCCGAGGTGGCGGTCAACGTCAGAACCGGCGAGATCCGCCTCGACAAGTTCTACGCTCTGCTCGACTGCGGCACCCCCATCAACCCGGAGCTGGCCCTCGGCCAGATCTACGGGGCGACCATGCGGGCCATCGGCCACACCATGAGCGAGGAGATCTGCTATGACAGCAAGGGCATCCCGCTCACCCGGGATCTGAAGAGCTATGGCGCACCCAAGATTGGCGATATTCCGCGCGACTTCCGGGCCTTCCTGGTACCGAGTGATGACAAGGTCGGCCCTTACGGCGCCAAGTCCATCTCGGAGATCGGGGTGAACGGGGCCGCGCCCGCCATCGCCACCGCCATCCACGACGCCTGCGGTGTCTGGCTGCGCAAGTGGCACTTCACGCCGGAGCAGATCCTGCGCGAACTGGGCAAGCTGGAGCAAAAAGTGTCGGCATAACAAAAGAAAAGGTGAGGGGCGGGCGCCAGCTCGCCCCCAGCGCCTGACGGCGGAATGAGTACTCCGCCTACATTCTGTGTGATGGGACAAACACGATGTCTAAAACAACACGCAAGCACTCGGATCTCATTTACGAGCTGGAAGACAACCCCCCGTTTTATCAAACCCTGATGGGCGCAGTGACCCATCTGCTGGCCATTTTTGTTCCCATGGTCACCCCGGCGCTGATCGTCGGCGGCGCCCTGGGCCTATCCACCGAGATCACCGCCTATCTGGTCTCCATGGCGATGATCGCCTCCGGTATCGGGACCTGGTTGCAGGTGAACCGTTATGGCCCCATCGGTTCGGGGCTGCTCTCCATCCAGTCGGTCAACTTCTCCTTCGTCACCGTGATGATCGCCCTCGGCGGCGCCATGAAAAAAGATGGCATCCATGAGGAGCTGATCGTCTCGACCCTGCTCGGGGTCTCCTTTGTCGGTGCCTTTCTGGTGATGGGCTCCTCCTTTGTGCTGCCCTACCTCAAGCGGGTGATCACCCCGACCGTGAGCGGGGTAGTGGTACTGATGATTGGCCTGAGCCTTATCAAGGTGGGGATCATCGACTTTGGCGGCGGCTTCTCCGCCATGAGCAGCGGCACCTTTGGCAAATACGAACACATCGGGCTGGGGCTTTTGGTGCTCTGCGTCATCGTCGCCTTCAACTGCAGCAAAAGCCCGCTGCTGCGGATGAGCGGGATTGCCATCGGTCTGATGGTGGGCTATGCGGTGGCCTTGATGCTCGGCATGGTGGATTTCTCCGCCCTTGAGAACCTGCCGCTTATTACGGTGCCGATCCCGTTCAAGTACGGTTTTTCCTTCGATTTTCACGCCTTTATGTTGGCGGGCACCATCTATCTGTTGAGCGTGCTGGAGGCGGTGGGGGACATCACCGCCACCGCCATGGTCTCCCACCGGGATATTCAGGGCCCCGAGTTTCAAAAGCGGCTCTCCGGCGGCGTACTGGCGGACGGTCTGGTATCGGTGATCGCCTCGGCCCTCGGCTCTTTGCCACTCACCACCTTTGCCCAGAACAACGGCGTCATCCAGATGACCGGGGTGGCCTCGCGCCACGTGGGCAAGTTTATTGCCGTCATTCTGGTGCTGCTGGGGCTTTTCCCCGTAGTAGGGCGCTTCTTTACCACCATACCGTCACCTGTGATGGGGGGCGCCATGGTCATCATGTTCTCCATGATCGCCATCGCCGGTGGTCGCATCATCATCAGCCACGGCTTCGATCGGCGGGAGACTTTGATCGTCGCCACCTCGCTGGGTCTTGGGCTCGGTGTCTCCTATGACCCGAACGTCTTCAAGGTGCTGCCGGCGGGTATTTACATGCTGGTGGAGAACCCCATCTGCGCCGGCGGCATCACCGCCATCATCATGAATCTGGTGCTGCCGCAAAGCCGCAAGCGCAAGGCCGCCGTCAGGGATGCCGAGGCGGTGGAGGTGATCCAGCTGAGTGACAAGCCGGATGTGATCTTTACCGCCCGCAGTGCCGGCCAGCCATTGGCCAGCAAGGGTAAGGGTTCACCAGAGCCAGAGCCAGTGCCCGGGCAGGCGGTGGCGCCACAAGTGGAACGGATCTGATGGTTAAACCGGCAAAAAACGTCAACAGAACAAGAAAAACAGGGAAACGGTTATGAAAAACGACAACTCTGTCAAAGCGGTACGCGGCAGCTTCTTCGATATCACCCGGGTGGTGGATCAGCCCGAGGAGATTGAGTCCAACGCCCGCCTTATCGAGGATGGTCTGCTGATCATTCGCAACGGTTGCATCGACTGGTTCGGTGAGTGGGAGGAGGGGAAAGATCGCATTCCGGCCGAGGTGCGGGTGCGGGATTATCGCGGCAAGATGATAGTGCCTGGTTTTGTCGATACCCACATTCACTATCCCCAAAGTGAAATGGTGGGGGCCTATGGCGAGCAGCTGCTGGAGTGGCTCAACCGCCACACCTTCCCGGCCGAGCGGCGTTACAACGATCTCGAATATGCCCGCGAGATGTCCACCTTCTTTATCAAGCAGCTGCTGCGCAACGGCACCACCACGGCGCTGGTGTTCGGCACCGTTCACCCCGAGTCGGTAGACGCTCTGTTCGAGGCGGCCAGCCGCATCAATATGCGGATGATCGCGGGCAAAGTGATGATGGATCGCAATGCGCCCGATTATCTGCTCGATACCGCCGAGAGCAGCTATGTGCAGAGCAAGCAGCTTATCGAGCGCTGGCACGGCAATGGTCGCCTGCTCTATGCCATCACACCACGATTTGCACCCACCTCGACACCCGAGCAGCTGGCGATGGCGCGGCGACTGCGCGAAGAGTTTCCCACCACCTATCTGCACACCCATCTGTGCGAGAACAAGGACGAGATCGCCTGGGTCAAATCCCTCTTTCCGGCGCACAAGGGTTATCTCGATGTCTATCACCAGCATGGCCTGACCGGCCACAACTGTGTGTTTGCCCACTGCGTCCATCTGGAAGAACAGGAGTGGGATTGCCTGAAGGAGACCGGATCCACCATCGCGTTTTGTCCCACCTCGAATCTTTATCTCGGCAGTGGCCTCTTCAAGCTGCACAAGGCGTGGCGCAAGCAGGTGAAGGTGGGGATGGGCACCGACATCGGCGCCGGCACCACCTTCAACATGCTGCAGACCCTCAACGAGGCCTACAAGGTGATGCAGTTGCAGGGCGAGCGGCTCTCGGCCTATCAGGCCTTCTATCTGGCGACCCTGGGCGGCGCCCATTCGCTGGGGCTTGACGAGAAGATCGGCAGCTTTGCGGTGGGCAAGGAGGCGGACTTCGTGGTGCTCGACCCGGTCGCCACCCCGCTGCAGCAGCTGCGTTATGACAACTCCACCACCCTGCGGGACAAGCTCTTTGTGCTGTTGACCCTGGGGGATGACAGATCCATCTACCGCACCTATGTGGATGGTCAGCTGGTGCATGAACGGGGGTAGGGGCTGGAGTGGGTTGCCGCGGCGCAGCCCCAACGAATACGGCGGCTGGCGTGCTCCACAGGGGCGCCAGTCTTGCCGCACCACAGGGGATCTCCCCGCATAGAACGTGAAATGGCCCGGTTTTTTTGACCAGCAAGGCAAACGTTTGAGTCAAGGCTGCCTGCCCTGGTCTGTCTGTCGCATCCTCTGCCACCATCGCCTGTTTCTCATCAGACTGGCGCGAGGCAGACCCGCAGATCCTGTCGCCATTTCGTCATGGAACATTCAGGCGCGTGTGAAGGAGTTGGGTATGACCCAAGCAAACAGCAGGACAAACAGCGTGGAACAGCTGGCCAATGATGACGCCAGCCAGAGCGCAGCAAAGCAACAGCCGCTAACGGCTCTTGATCGCTATTTTATGATCAGCGAGCGGGGCAGCAACGTCAGACAGGAGGTGCTGGCGGGCCTCACCACCTTCCTTGCCATGGTCTACTCGGTGATCGTGGTGCCGAGCATGCTCGGCAAGGCGGGCTTTCCCCCCGGCGCCGTGTTTGTCGCCACCTGTCTGGTGGCGGGGTTTGGTTCGCTCTTGATGGGGCTCTGGGCCAAGTTGCCGATGGCCATCGGTTGCGCTATTTCCCTCACGGCGTTTACTGCCTTCAGTCTGGTGCTGGGGCAGCAGATCCCCATTCCGGTGGCGCTGGGCGCCGTCTTCCTTATGGGGGTGCTGTTTACCGCCATCTCGGTGACCGGGGTGCGTAGCTGGATCCTCGACAACCTGCCCATGGGGATTGCCCACGGCACCGGCATCGGTATCGGTCTCTTCCTGCTGCTTATCGCCGCCAACGGGGTGGGGCTGGTGATCAAGAACCCGCTGGAGGGGCTGCCGGTGGCGCTGGGGGCCTTCACCTCCATGCCGGTCATCATGTCCCTGATCGGCCTTGCGGTGATCTTCGGGCTGGAGAAGCTGAGAGTACCGGGGGGGATCTTGCTGGTGATTATCGCCATCTCAATCTTCGGCCTGATTTTCGATCCGGCGGTGAAGTATCAGGGCTTGTTCGCTCTGCCGAGCCTCTCCGACGATCAGGGCAAGTCCCTCATCTTCAGTCTGGATATCATGGGGGCCCTCTCGCCGCTGGTGTTGCCCAGCGTGCTGGCACTGGTGATGACGGCGGTATTTGATGCCACCGGCACCATCCGCGCCGTGGCGGGGCAGGCCAACCTGCTGGATAAGGATGGTCACATCATCAACAGCGGCAAGGCGCTCAGTGCCGACTCGGTCAGCAGCATCTTCTCCAGTCTGGTGGGGGCGGCACCGGCTGCCGTCTATATCGAATCGGCCGCGGGCACGGCGGCGGGAGGCAAAACCGGCCTGACCGCGACTGTGGTCGGCGGCCTGTTCCTGCTGATGCTGTTCCTCTCGCCGCTCTCCTATCTGGTGCCCGCCTATGCCACTGCACCGGCCCTGATGTATGTGGGGCTCTTGATGCTGAGCAACGTCACCAAGCTCGATTTCGATGACTTTGTCGGGGCCATGTCCGGGCTAGTCTGTGCGGTCTTTATCGTGCTCACCTGCAATATCGTCACCGGCATCATGCTTGGCTTCAGCTCGCTGGTGATCGGCCGCATCTGCTCCAAGGAGTGGCACAAGCTCAACGTCGGCACCGTGGTCATCGCCCTGGCGCTGGTGCTCTTTTATGCTGGAGGGTGGGCTATTTAGGGATAACCCTCCCGTTTGGGGCCGCACTGGCGGCCCCATTTTTATATCTGCGGCGCTCTGATCGTCAACGCTGGTTACCATGCCTTAGCCGCTGGTGCCATCGCGATACCATTTTGATAAATCCCCCTACCAGATTGATAGGCTCCCACCCTTGCTCTTCTCGATCTGCCGCTTTTTTCACCGCTGATGTGCCCCGTTTGCTCAGGGGCTGCCCCTGGCTTGTCGCTTCTGGCCAACAAAAGCGGGCTAGATGGGATCCCCTTCACACTTCTCCCCATTCTCCTGACGATGGCGGGAAACAGGCGCATATCTTGCTGTTTTTTATGCCGGTTCCAGATTTTTCCATTCGAAAAAGGACTTGCATATGTCCATAGGATTACCGCTCAAGCGGGTGGATGCCGAGGCCAAGGTGACCGGCAGCGCCCGCTATACCGATGACAACATCATGCTCGGTATGCGCCACGCCAAGTACGTGCGAAGCAATATCGCCCATGGCAAGGTGCTTGCCATCGATGCGACCGAGGCACTGGCCCTGCACGGGGTCGAAGCCGTGTTTACCCATGAAGATGTCCCTACCACCTGTTTTCGTACCGCCGGTCACGCCTGGTCTCTCGATGAGGCGAAACGGGATGTGAAAGACCGCCGCCTGCTAACCGACCATGTACGCCACTTTGGCGATGGGGTCGCCATAGTCGTAGCCCGTGAACCGCTGGTGGCCGAGAAGGCGGCCGCGCTGGTCAAGGTGACCTACGAGCCACTGCCGGTGATGACGGATGCCCAAAGCGCGCTGGCCGACGATGCCTATCCCATTCACCCGAGCGGCAATCTGCTACGCCAAAGCCAGCTTCGCGCCAATGACCCGGAGCAGGCCATTGCGGCGGCAGATCTGCAGTTTCAGGGGCACTACCGGACGCCGGTGGTGCAGCACTGCCATCTGGAGACGGTGACCTGTTACGCCTACATGGATCAACCGGACCACATCATCGTCGTCAGCAGCACCCAGATCCCCCAGATAGTGCGCAGCCGGGTGGCCAAGTCCCTCGGTCTGCCCTGGTCGAGCGTGCGTGTGATCAAGCCCTATATGGGCGGCGGTTTTGGCAACAAGCAGGATGTGCTGGAAGAGCCGATGGCGGCGTTTTTGAGCTACAAGCTCGGCGGCGTGCCGGTCAAGGTGACTCTGAACCGGGAGGAGTGCTTTTTTGCCTCCCGCACCCGCCACGGCTTTGCGATCGATGGCAAGATGGGCCTCAACCGCGACGGCACCCTCAAGGGCTATCAGCTCGACGTGCTTTCCAACACCGGCGGCTATGCCTCTCACGGCCACTCCATCGCTAGCGCCGGTGGCAACAAGATCAGCTACCTCTATCCGCGCAGCGCCTTCGGTTATGACGCCAAAACCTTCTACAGCAACCTGCCCACCGCCGGTGCCATGCGCGGTTACGGCGCGCCGCAGGTGATTTTTGCCCTCGAATGCATGCTGGATGACGCCTGCGCCAAACTGGGGCTGGATCCGCTTGATGTGCGGATTGCCAACGTGGCGCGGGAAGGGGACGTCAATCAGGTCAACCAGAAGACCATCTACAGCGCCGGGTTGCCGGACTGCCTGCTGCGTGGCCGCGAGATGTTCGAGTGGGATCGGCTTAAGGCCGAGTGTCTGGGGCAGGATCCTGCAAGCCGGGTGCGGCGTGGCATTGGGGTTGCGTGCTTTAGCTACGGCTCCAACACCTATCCGGTGGGGGTTGAAATTGCTGGCGCCCGCATGCTGCTCAATCAGGATGGCACCGTCAATCTGCAGATCGGTGCCACCGAGATAGGGCAGGGGTCGGATACCGTCTTTGCCCAGATGGCGGCCCAGACGTTAGGCATTCCGTTTGAGCAGATCCGGGTGATCTCGACTCAGGATACCGACATCACCGCCTATGATCCGGGCTCGTTCGCCTCGCGCCAGAGTTATGTGGCGGCCCCTGCCATCCATCAGGCGGCGCTGCAGTTGCGGGCCCGCATCCTCTCGCTGGCGGCCCAGCTCTGCCATCAGGATGTAGGGTCGCTGACTCTGATCGATGGCTACGTGGTGTTGGCCGGTGCGCCGGACAAGGTGCTGATCAGCGTGGCCGAGGTGTCGGTCAACGCCTATTACCACCTCACTATCGGCGGCCAGATCACCTCCGAGGTCTCCCACAAGACCACCACCAATCCGCCGAGCTTTGGTTGCACCTTGGTCGATCTCAGCGTCGATATCGATCTCTGCAAGGTAACCATCAATCGCATCATCAACCTGCACGATGCAGGCAAGATCCTCAATCCGCAGCTGGCGGAGGGACAGGTGCACGGCGGCATGGGGATGGGGATCGGCTGGTCCCTGTTCGAGGAGATGATCATCGACGCCAAGACTGGCGTGGTACGCAACCCCAACCTGCTCGACTACAAGTTCCCCACCATGCTGGATTTGCCGGAGCTTGAATGCGACTTCGTGCAGACCTACGAGCCCCAGTCGGTCTATGGCCACAAATCCCTGGGGGAACCGCCCATCATCTCGCCGGGCCCCGCCATCCGTAACGCCATCCGCATGGCGACCGGGGTGGCCATCAACGAGTTGCCCATCACCCCCAAAACCCTGTTCCGGGAGTTTGTCGCGGCGGGTTTGATTGGCGAGGGATCAGGGGAGGAGCAACACCATGTTTGATATTGCCCGTTACTACAAGGCCCGCAGTGTGGCCGAGGCGGTCGCCCTGCGTCAGGCAGACCCTGAGGCGCGTCTCCTGGCTGGCGGCACCGATGTGATGATCCAGCTGCATCACCTCAACGCCGCCTATCGCCATATCGTCGATATTCACGACTTGCCCGAGCTCAAAGGGGTGAGCGAGTTGCCTGATGGGTCGATCCGTATCGGCTCAGGCACCACCTTTACCGAGATCATCGAAAACGAACTGGTGCAGCGTCGCCTGCCGATGCTTGCCGAGGCGGCCGCTACCATCGCCGGCCCGCAGATCCGCAACGTCGCCACCTATGGCGGCAATATCTGCAATGGCGCCACCAGTGCTGACTCGGCAGCGCCGACTGTCGCGCTGGAAGCAGAGCTTGAAATTGTGGGGCCCGATGGCACACGCCGCATCCCCATCGCCGGTTTTCATACCGGCCCCGGCAAGGTGGCGCTGCAACCGGCAGAAATCCTGGTGGCGTTTCACTTTGCGCCGGATTCTCACCCCCATGTGGGCTCCCACTACTTCAAGTACGCCATGCGTGATGCCATGGATATCGCCACCATCGGCTGCGCCGCCTACTGCCAGATTGAGCATGGTCACTTCAAGCGCCTGCGGCTGGCCTATGGGGTGGCGGCCCCAACGCCGGTGCGCACGCCCCACGCGGAAGCTGCGGCCGAGGGGCAACCCCTGACTCGCGCCACACTGGCCGCGATTGCCGAAGCGGTGGTAGCAGATGTGGCGCCGCGCTCCTCCTGGCGGGCGGAAAAAGAGTTTCGCCTGCACCTCATCAAAACCCTGGCGCAGCGGGTGGTCGCCTGCGCAGTCGAACGTGCCGGAGGCAAGATCCTATGATGCAACCGCAAAGCTGTCCCGCCGTGGAGATCCAGTGCGAGATCAACGGCAAGCCATACTCCTACGCGGTGTCGCCCACCATGTCGCTGCTCCACTTCCTGCGTGGGCAGGGGCTGATCAGTGTGAAAGAGGGGTGCAGTGTCGGTGAGTGCGGCGCCTGTACCGTGCGGGTGAATGGCACGGCTATCGACAGCTGCCTCTATCTGGCGGTCTGGGCCGATGGCAAATCCATTCGCACCGTGGAGGGGGAACGCAAAGGTAACGAGCTCTCTGATGTGCAGCAGGCCTTTATCGACGAGGGGGCGGTGCAGTGCGGTTTTTGCACCCCGGGCCTCGTGATGGCGAGTGCCGCCCTGCTCGACAAGACCGAACGCCGTTCGCTGACCGATGCGGAGATCCGCCGCGGGCTGTCGGGCAACCTCTGCCGCTGTACCGGTTATCAGAACGTGGTACGGGCGGTGAAGAAGTGCTGCAAGGGGTGATAGTTCGGGTGCCGTGAGTGGTGCGTGCTGTTGTGTGAGAAAGGAAACAAGCCGCCCAAAATACAGGCCCGCCTTGAAAGAGGCGGGCCTGCTGCTGAATTGCGCCAGGAGAAATCACACTTTTGGCTGGTCGATCACCAATTTGCCATCCTTGACCGGAATGGTGGCGCCGGGGGCTTGCTTCATGCGGATCACCCCCTCCTGACCTGCGAGGCGATAGGTCACGTCATAACCAATGGTGTTGACGCTCGTATCCTGTACGGTTTTGCAGCGCTGCTCGGTGGTGGTGTAGGTATCGCCCGCCTGCATATTGCCCTGCACCTGATTGCCGGCATAACCTCCCGCGACCGCCCCGGCGGCGGTAGCCACCTTCTTGCCGCTGCCGCCGCCAAACTGGTGGCCGACCACGCCACCCAGCGCCGCGCCCACCACGGTGCCGAGGATCTTGTGCTCATCCTGTACCGGCTTGCGGTGGGTCACGGTGACGTTGCGACACTCCTGTCGGGGAGTCTTGATGGTCTCGGTGATCGGCTTGCTGGCGATCACCTCGGCAAAGGTGGGCTGGGGTGTAAAGAGGGAGCCGCTGGCCGCCGCCGAGAGCGCCAGGGCCGAGGCGATGCCAATACCGATACCTGCCATCATGGATCTGTTCATTTTATGGTTCTCCTGCATACCCATACGGGCTGTTCCAATCTGGCGCCATCTTGTCATAACCGGTTGGCCGGACAAGGCGAGGGGGATGGGCCTGCGACAGGCACTGGCAAGGTCAAAAAATAGCCACCATAAAAAAGTGTCTGACTTTGGCGACAACGAACTAAAAGTGACCGGTTTCCGGCGCATGGCGGGCTTTGCTTGTGTGATAAGGAGCAATTCGAGTCGCAATTTGCAAGGCGGGCGGTGAGCAGCATGCCAGAGTGGCAAAGTGCTGACGGGGGCAGGTCAAGGGAGGTCTTGAACAAGGGCTCTGTTCGTTGAGATGGCCACGCAAGTGGTTGATAAATGGCTCCAGCCCCATCGGATGTTGGCCGATAAGAGATCACGGCAAGCATTTTGCTTTGATTGGGTGAAGCAGAGGGTGAACGGGTCGGCAGACAATGGCGTAAGACCGAAATAAAGATGTTCACCCGAGATCACCGGATCAACGAGGGGGAGATATGTCAATGTTACCCAGCTGGATCACCCCGGCCATCCAGGCCAACATCATCACGGTGCAGCAGGCCGAACGCCTGCTCTCATCCCTCTACCGACCCCTGGCCGAGCAGGGAGAGGAGCTTCCCGCCGATATCGCCGACATCAGCCTTAAACTCTACTGCTTCCGCCAGCAGGGGCGGGTTCGCCACTAACGATGATTGAGGTAAAGCCTTCGCCATTGGCGGGGGCTCGCTTGCCTGTCCTCGCACCGAATACCTCTTCCGCTCTTCCTCTAAGACGTTTTGCTAATACCTGCCGCCGCAGGCTCACTGTTAGGCTGTCATCCCCATAAGAGACCAGTGACGGGCAGGATGCCCATGTCGCTTGCTGATCTCTGAATCATCCCGAAACTGCCCGTTTTGTGCCACCTGTGAGGAAGGAACCCGATGACAGTGCAGAACATCTATGAGCGTGACCTTGCCAAAACCGCCGCCAATTTCGAGGCCCTGACCCCCATCAGCTTTTTGGGGAGGGCGGAGCGGGTCTATCCCGACTATCCGGCGCTGATCCACGGTTCGCTGCGCCAGAGCTGGGGCGAGACCGCCCGCCGTTGCCGCCAGCTTGCCTCGGCCCTGCGGCTTCGCGGTATCGGGGAGGGGGATACCGTCTCCATCGTTGCGCCCAATATCCCGGCGATGTTTGAAGCGCATTTCGGCGTGCCCATGAGCGGTGCTGTGCTCAACACCATCAATACCCGGCTCGATGCCGAGTCGATGGCTTTTATCTTTCAGCATGCCCAGAGCAAGGTGGTGCTGGTGGACAGGGAGTTTGGCCCTGTGGTGCGCAAGGCGCTGGATCTGCTGAAGAGCCAACCGCTGGTCATCGCCATCGACGATCCCCTCTACCGGGAGGGGGCGCTTGTCAGTGACCTCGACTATGAGACCTTTATTGCCACTGGTTACGGCGATGAACCCGGCTGGTTGCCAGAGGATGAGTGGCAGGCCATCTCCCTTAACTACACCTCCGGCACTACCGGCAACCCCAAGGGGGTGGTCTATCACCATCGCGGCGCCCACCTCAACGCCATCAACAACGTGCTCTCCTGGGAGCTGCCCAAACATCCCGTCTATCTCTGGACCTTGCCGATGTTTCACTGCAACGGCTGGTGCTTCCCCTGGACGCTGGCGGCCACCGCCGGGGTGAGCGTCTGCCTGCGGCATGTGCAGGCGGCCGCCATTTATGAGGCGCTGCACGAGCACAAGGTGAGCCACTTCTGCGCGGCGCCCATCGTGCTCAATATGCTCAACAATGCCGATCCGGCGCTCAAGCAGGGGCTGGATCACCCCATCAAGGTGATGACCGCTGGCGCTGCGCCGCCCGCCACCGTGATTGCCGGTATGGAAGCGATGGGGATCGCCGTGACCCACGTCTATGGCCTCACCGAAACCTATGGCCCCTGCGTGTTGTGCGAACCGCAAAGAAGCTGGCAAGGTCAGGATGCCACGGCGCTCTCCCGCCTCAAGGCGCGCCAGGGGTTGCGTCGCCTCTGCAGGGGGAGATGCGGGTCATCAATCCGGTCAGTGGCGAGCCGGTGGCCAAAGATGGCAAAACCATGGGAGAAATAGTGCTGCGCGGCAATGTAGTTATGAAGGGCTATCTAAAAATCCGGCTGCCAGCGCCGAGGCGATGGCGGAGGGGTGGTTTCGCAGTGGCGATCTGGCGGTGTGGCACCCGGACGGTTATGTGGAGGTCAAGGACAGATCCAAGGACATCATCATCTCGGGCGGGGAGAATATCTCCAGTCTGGAGGTGGAAGATGTGCTCTATCGCCATCCCGATGTGGACGAAGCGGCGGTGATCGCCATGCCCGATGAGAAGTGGGGGAGGTGCCCTGCGCCTTCGTCAAACTGAAAGAGGGGCGAGAGGCCACCCAGGCGGAGCTGATCGCCTTTTGTCGTGAGCAGATGGCCCACTTCAAGGCCCCCAAACGCATCATCTTCACCCCGCTGCCGAAAACCTCGACCGGCAAGGTGCAAAAGTTTGTGCTGCGCAAACAGCTGGGGTAGCAGCCTGTTCGTAAGGAGCCAGCACAGCCATTCATAGGAGGGAGATACAAGGGGTCTGGAGGGCTGCTGGCCCTCCCATTGTGTGGCTAGGGAGCCTTGCAGGCAACGCAGTTGCGGCCGCTCTGTTTGGCCTGATAGAGCATCTGATCGGCGCGGGCGTAGAGGTTCTCCATCAGCTCCCCCTCGCCATTTTCCACCAGTCCGGCGCTGATGGTGATAACCAGCTTATCCCCATCGGGCAAGGGCAGCGGGCTTTGCATCACCTGCAGGCGCAGCCGCTCGGCCAGAGATGCGGCGGCCGAGAGGGTGGTGTTGGGTAGCAAGATGGCAAACTCGTCACCACCGATGCGGGCCAACACATCTTCGCTGCGCAGCACCGATTGCATCACCCTGCCTAGATGCATCAGCGCGCTATCCCCAAGGGGATGCCCGAAGCGATCGTTGATGCACTTGAACTGATCCACATCCAGCACGATCAGCACTGAGGTGAGGTGGTGGCGCATGTCCAGACTGAGGTTCTTCTCGCACATTTCGAAAAAGAAACGGCGGTTGTAGAGACCGGTGAGGCCATCGCGCACCGACTGCTGGTGTAGCTGCTCCTTGAGCTGGTGCAGTTCGGTAATGTCGGAGGAGATCCCGATCAGGGTCGGGGTGCCATCCCCCAGCAGAAAGGGCACCTTGACCGACCAGTAGTAGTGCTGATTGCCTTCGGGATCGGTCAGCATCTCTTCCCCGGCTTGCAGCTCGCCGGTTTCGAATACCCGGTTGTCCAGCCGCCACAGCTGGCAGGCGCTGGCAGCCGGGATCACCTCATCATCGCGCCGATTGATGATCTGCTCGGCAGGAAGGCCCAGCAGATCGGCGACCTTTTGGTTGACGTAGAGAAAGCGGTGCAGGCTGTCCTTCATATAGATATGGGCATCCACGTTGGCGAGGATGATTTCCAGCAGCTGATGCTGCTCCGCCATGCGGGCCTCAATCAGCTTGTGTTCGGTGATATCGGTGGAGATGCCGCACAGGCCGATCAGGTTGCCATCCTTGTCATGGATGGGCTTTTTAACTGTCCAGTAGCAGCGCTTTTCCCCGGTGGATTTGAGGTAGTTGATCTCCTCCTGGGCGATGGCGAGTTGCTGCTCCAGTACCAACCGGTCGTTGCGTTGAATGGTGTCGGAGAATTCGAGATCAAAAAAGGCCCGATCATCCTGCCCCTGCAACTCGGCGAGGGTGCAGCCAAAGAGATCCAGCACCGCCTGATTGGCATAGGTGTAACGGCCCGCCAGATCCTTGGTAAACATGTAGGCGTCCGTCTCGTTGAAGATGGCTTTGAGGTGATCCAGCTCATGCTGTAACTGGATAGAGAAGGGTTCATCCTTCATGGGGCTAGCCATCCTTGGGTCGCTACGATGGGTCGGTTGAACAAGACGCGCAACAGAGATCAACAGCTTTAAATAAAGCACCGAACAGGTCAGGTTTCGCGTTTATTTCCGCAAGTTCTGCGCCATGTCACACGGTTGTCATCGTTGGCGAGCTCAAAGGCAATCAACCGAGTCTGTGGCTGTACAGATCACCGTGTTCCCCCCTTTATCGGCCCGGCATTATTGGTTAGCAGCAGAGAAATTAATCAGCAATCAAATACGCCACCCCGAGCGGCAGAAAGGGCAACAAACAGGTCTTTAATCAAACTATTTTCACTGTGCCCCTGATATCATCCTCAGCAACGCAATATGGAGAGATACGAGATGGCAGTGGCACCGTTTAATTGGGATGACGCAGTTCAGTGGGACGGGCCGGGGGCCATTGCGGGTAGCGAAGAGATCTTGAGTGCCGACCGGCTGGATCGCGCCCGCTATGCCGAATTTCTGACCAACTACCTCGCCGCCGAAGGCAAGCAGCGCAACTATGTGCTCAACCTCAATGCTGAGTGGGGGGCGGGTAAAACCTGGTTTATCAAACGCTGGTATATGGAGCTGACAGCGCACTATCCCACCGTCTATATCGATGCCTGGCAGCAGGATTTTTCCGATGATCCCTTATTGACGGTGATTTCGTCTATTATCGATCAATTGAAAGATGCAACAGGAAATAAGGTTTCCATACCTGATGGCATCAAGCCCAAGCTATTGGGTTTGCTCAAGCTGGGCGGAAAATTGGTGCTCAAGTCTGCTATTAAAAAAGCTGGACTTGAAGATGGTGATTTTTCTGTGGAAGGCGAAGACGCAGATAAGCTGGTTGATACGCTTTGTAGCAATCATAAAGAGCGTTATGAATCTATCCAGTATCTTAAACAAGAAATTCGGCAATGGGTTGAGGGAGCTGTTGGTTTAAGTGAAGGAGAGCTGGATTATCCCGCATTTATTTTGATTGATGAGCTGGATCGCTGTCGCCCCTCTTATGCAGTGGAAATGCTGGAAACCATAAAGCATATTTTCGATATTCCTAAAGTTGTTTTTGTATTGGCTACGGATACCGAGCAATTGCAACATGCAGTGAAGGTGATTTACGGCGCTGATTTTGATGCACATACATATTTAAGTCGTTTTTTTAGTAGGCGCTTTAGCTTGTTAGCTGGCTCAAAACGACATTTTATAGAAAGTAATTTATCTAATAGTGTACTTGTAGATCATTATTTTGATAAGGTCTGGCCTAAAGGGTTAAATATAGAAGCTATTACTACAGTATTGTCATCTATATCTGATGCATGCCACTTATCTTTGCGAAGTACTGAGAAGTTAATTGACCGTATGACATTGGTACTTTTAAATTTAGAGAAAGACGATATTAATGTAGTCTTCTTGGCTTATATGCTTGCATTACATGAGATAAAACCATCCGATTATGAAATGATAATCACAATGGCAAGAAGTAGACAGAAACTGGAAAATGTAAAAATGCAGGAAATAAAGCCAAAGGCATTAAATGAACTGCAAGGATCAATAGATCTCTCGATGAGAGCAGTACAGGGAGTAGAATTTGTTGCTGGCGACTATAGTATTAAAATTGAAAATTTAATTAGAGACTATCTTTGGAGTTATCTTGGTGAACACGATAATGCATTTGCTCATCTATTAGGTCAAAATAAAATTTTAATTGATCAACATCCTCGGTTTACTAGAGATGAGCATAGCGAGGCTTTGAAGTATTACATTTTAAATGTAGAGCTATATGAAAAATCCAGATTAGATATGTCGGTATATAGAAGCTGGGTTGAGTTAGCTATCTCATTTGAATGAGATTAACGGGCCAAATAGCCCGTTAATCAATAAGAAAATTTATTTATTATGCCGCTCATAAAGCCGCTGTACCACATCCTGTAATCCCAGCCCTTCATTTTGCAGCAGCACGGTCAGGTGGTAGAGCAGATCGGCGGATTCGTTAATGAGCTCCTCCCGATCCTTGGCCATGGCGGCCAGCGCCACTTCAACACCTTCCTCACCTACCTTCTGGGCGATGCGCTTGGTGCCTTTGCCGTAGAGGCTGGCGGTGTAGCTGGTGGCCGGATCGGCCCCTTTGCGAGAAGCCAGCACCTGCTCCAGCTCTGCCAGAAAACCGAGGGGGGGCACCGGGTGACCATGGAAGCAGGAGGTTGTCCCCTTGTGGCAAGTGGGGCCGACGGGGTTGGCGGCGATCAGCAGGGAGTCCTGATCGCAGTCGGTGCTGATGGCCACGAGTTGGAGCACATTGCCCGAGCTTTCACCCTTGGTCCAGAGCCGCTGTTTGCTGCGGCTAAAGAAGGTGACCTGACCGGTGGTCTGGGTCTTCTCCAGCGCTTCGCGGGTCATAAAGCCCTGCATCAGCACCTCGCCGCTGGCGGCATGCTGGACGATAGCGGGGATCATGCCGTCACATTTTTCCCAGTCGAGCCGCTCCACGAGCGGGATTTGGTTTGCAATCTCTTGATTATTCACGGATGGCGACTCCTTCGTTTTTCAGCCAGCGTTTCAATTCGGGAATGGGGATAAGACCCTTGTGGAACACAGAGGCGGCCAGCGCCCCGTCCACATCGGCGAGGGTAAAGGCATCGCGAAAGTGTTCCATGGCGCCGGCGCCGCCGGAGGCGATCAGCGGCACCTTGCAGACGCTGCGCACCAGCTTGAGCTGGTCGAGGTCATAACCCTGACGCATGCCGTCCTGATTCATCACGTTCAGCACGATTTCGCCTGCGCCGCGTTTTTGCACCTCCTGCACCCAGTCGAGGGTGTGCCAGGCGGTGGTGCGGGTGCGGCTCTCGTCACCGGTAAACTGTTTGACCTGATAGTGGCCCGTGTCGGCGTCGAAGTAGGAGTCAATGCCCACCACCACGCACTGCACGCCAAATCGCTCGGCCAGTCGGCTGATCAGAGTCGGGTCGGCAAGGGCCGGAGAGTTGATGGAGACCTTGTCGGCGCCAAATTCGAGGATCTGGCGGGCATCCTCGACACTTTTGATGCCACCGGCGACGCAGAAGGGGATATCGATCACCTCCGCTACCCGGCTCACCCAGCTCTTGTCCACCACCCGGGCGTCGCTGGAGGCGGTGATGTCATAGAACACCAGCTCGTCAGCCCCTTCCTCGGCGTAGCGGCGCGCCAGCTCGACAATGCCGCCCATCACCTCGTGATTGCGAAACTGAACCCCCTTGACCACCACGCCATCTTTTACGTCGAGGCAGGGGATAATACGTCTTGCCAGCATCAGTTGCCTCCTGTGGTATCGGCTGCGGGGGCTTGCCAGCAGGCGATGGCGTCACCTACCGAGAATTTGCCCTCCAACAGGGCGCGGCCAAGGATGATCCCTTTGACGCCGGAGCCCTTGAGCGCCTCGATATCCGCGATGCCGCCAATGCCGCCGGAGGCCTGAAAGGCGACGCTCGGGTAGCGGGCACAGAGATCCCGATAGAGCGCGACGTTGGTGCCAGCCAGGGTGCCGTCACGGCTGATGTCGGTGCAGAGCACATGCTTGAGTCCGGCGGGGAGGAAGCGCTCGATCAGTGCCTCGATGGTCACGCCGCTGTTCTCCTGCCAGCCTGCCACCGCGATATGGCGATTGCCCTGCTCATCGATATTGACGTCCAGCGCCAGCACGATCTGCTCGGGGCCATATTTCTCCATCCAGCTCGCCACCAGATCCGGGGATTTGACGGCGGTGGAGCCAATTACCACCCGGCTGGCACCGGCGGCCAGCAGATCCGCCACATCCTGTTCGGTGCGGACTCCGCCACCGACCTGAACCGGCGCTTCGGTGGCTGACAGCAGTTGGGTCAGCAGGGGCAGCTGGCGCGCCTTGGCATCCTTGGCACCGTCCAGATCCACCAGATGGAGCTGCACCGCTCCCTGGGAGACATATTCATCGAAGCGGGCCTGCGGGCTGCTGCTGTATTCGGTCTTCTGCTCGTAGTCCCCCTGATAGAGGCGAACTACCTGACCGTTGATAAGGTCAATTGCGGGAATGATCATTCATAGCTCCAGAAAATTTTGCAGCAAACGGGCACCGGCTGCGCCTGAGCGCTCCGGGTGGAATTGGGCGCCGAAGAAGTTGTTACGGGCGACAATCGCGGTAAACGGCTGGCCGTAGTCGCAGGTCGCCAGCGTCGCTTCGGTTACCTCCAGCGCATAGGAGTGAACGAAGTAGAAGTAGCTGCCGCTCGGGATCCCCTTGAGCAGAGGATGGGTCTCGTCATGCTCAATCTGGTTCCAGCCCATATGGGGCAGGCGCATGCTTGACTGGTGTAAGGTGCCGACCTCCATCAACCGGATCTTGCCCGGCACTATGCCAAGGCAGTCGATAAGCCGCTCTGACGAGTCATCCGTACCCATGCTCTCTTCGGAGGCCTCTGCCAGCATCTGCATGCCGAGACAAAAGCCCAGCAGCGGCTGCTTGGCGGCGCGAATAAGGGGCACCAGCCCCCGTTCGTTGAGGTTTTTCATGGCGGCCACCGCGGTGCCGACACCGGGCAGGATCAGCTTGTCCGCCTGCTCGATATCGGCCGCCACGCTTGAGACCAGCGGCTGTAAGCCGAGGCGCTCGAACGCCATTCTGACCGAGGCCAGATTGGCGCAGCCAGTATCGATAATGACCAGCTTCTGCTTGCTCACATCCATCACAGCACTCCCTTGCTGGAGGGAAGCTCGCTCCCTTCCACCCGAATGGCCTGACGCAGGGCGCGGCCAAAGCCTTTGAACAGCGCCTCCACCTGATGGTGGGTGTTGCCGCTGCCCACCTTCATCTGCAAGGTGATGGCCATGGCGTCCGACAGCGAGCGGAAGAAGTGGGGCACCATCTCGGTGGCCATCTCGCCCACCTTGTCGCGGCCAAAGCCGCTCGGGCAGTCGAACACGAAGTAGGGGCGACCGCTGAGATCCAGCGCCGTGCTCACCTCCTGCTCGGTCAGCGGACGCGCATCGATCACTGCCTGCACTTCATCCATCGCCAGCACGAAGCCGAAGCGACCGATGCCGCGCTTGTTGCCAAGGGCTTGGCGCAGTGCCTGACCGAGGGCCAGACCGACGTCTTCCACCGTGTGGTGATCGTCGATATGCAGATCGCCGCTGACGTTCAGCTTGAGCTGGAAACCGGCGTGGGTCGCTATCTGATCCAGCATGTGATCAAAGAAGCCGATGCCGGTGGCGATCTGGTTGCCGCCGCTCTTGTCTAAATCCACTGCCGCCTGGATGCGGGTCTCCTTGGTATAGCGCTCCACCGAGGCTACGCGCCCCTTGGATAACAGCTGATCACGGATGGCGAGCCAGTCGTGATCCTGCGGGTGGTAGCGAATACCGCCAATGCCCATATTCTCGGCCAGCTGCAGATCGGTCTGGCGATCGCCAATCACGAAGGAGTTGGCAAAGTCGATGCGACCCGAGGCGAGATACTCCTTTACCAGCCCGAGGTGGGGCTTGCGGCAGCTGCAACCGTCGGTGGGGAAGTGCGGGCAGATCAACACCTGCTCCCACTTCACCCCTTGCGATTCAAACAGGTGCATCATTAGATCATGGGGCGGCTGGAAGTTCTCCAGCGGCAGGCTGGCGGTGCCCAGCCCATCCTGATTGGTCACCATCACCAGCACGTAGCCGGCGGTCTGCAACTCGCGCAGCACCGGAATGACCATGGGCTCGAAGCGCAGCTTGGCGAGGCTATCCACCTGCTTGTCGGTCACCGGCTCTTCAATCAGGGTGCCGTCGCGGTCGATAAACAAAAACGGGGTCTTCATCGCTACATCCTTGTCTTACAAAGTGGGAGAGGGCAGATCACGCAGTACCGCCAGCACGGCATCCATCTCGCCCTGATAGCCGATGGTGACGCGAATGCTGTTATCAAGGCCGGGTTTGGTCGAGAAATCCCGCAGTATGATGCCGGCGGCCTTCATGGCAGCAAAGACGGCGGCGCCATCCACAAAGCGCACCAGCACGAAGTTGCCCTTGTCCTCGAATACTTCCCTTACGCAGGCAAGCGTTGTCAGCTCTGCCTTGAAGGCGGCTTTTTGCTTGTTGAGCTCTATCACTCGCTCGCGCATCAGCTCCAGCCCCATGGGGGAGAGGGCCTGCGTCGCGATCTGGGCGATGGGCTCGGGGATGGGATAGGGGGCGATCACCTTGGCCAGCATGGCGATCACCTCGGGGCTTGCCAGCGTAAAGCCGCAGCGGATCCCCGCCAGGGCAAAAGCCTTGGAGAGGGTGCGGGTCACCACCAGATTGGGGAAGCGGGCCAGCAGGTCCACCACGGACGCCTCGGGGCAGAACTCGATATAGGCTTCGTCCACCACCACGATGGCGCGATCCCGGGCTTTCTCCAGCAAAGCGATGAGACCGTCGCGACCCACCAGATCCCCGGTGGGGTTGTTGGGGGAGCAGAGGAACACCAGTTTCACGTCACTGAGGCGATCGGCGATGGCGGGCCAGTCAGGCTGGCGGCTGGCGGTCAGCGGCTGCTCGACGATACCGACGCCACAGGTCTCGGCGCTGATGGCGTACATGCCGTAGGTGGGCGGGCAGATGAGGATCTGATCCTCACCCGCTTCGCAGAAGGTGCGAATAAGCAGCTCGATGGCCTCGTCAGCGCCGCGGCTCACTAGCACCTGATCGGGATTAACCCCGGCGTAGGCGGCATAGCCGTTCACCACCTCGGCCGGTTGGCACTCGGGGTAGCGGTTGAGGCGGCTTGCCTCGATGGTGAAGGGATAGGCCTGTGGCGCCTCATTGGCGTTGAGCCAGACGTGGCCCTTGCCGCCAATGCGGCGGGCGGATTGATAAGGGGTGAGGGCCCGCACCACGCGGCGCGCCAGATTGGCAATGCTCATGACAAATCCTTCTGCTGTGCTGTTGGTTGGGGCGCGGCGGCCAGGGCGTTCAATCTGAGGGTGACGGCATTTTTGTGGCCATCGAGCCCTTCGGCCTGAGCAATGCGCTCGACAATGGGGCCAAGGCCGCGAATACCTTCGGCGCTCAGCTCCTGCACTGTGTAGCGGCGCTGATAATCGGCGAGGCCAAGGCTGGAGCAGGTGCGGGCATAGCCGTAGGTGGGCAGGGTGTGGTTGGTGCCGCTGGCGTAATCGCCGACCGATTCCGGTGTCCATGCCCCGAGGAAGATGGAGCCGGCGTTTTCAAGCTGGTCCAGCAGCTCGCGCGGGGCGCGGGTCTGCACGATCAGGTGCTCCGGCGCGTAGGCGTTGGAGATGGCACACGCCTCGGCCAGATCGTCACAGAGGATCACCAGACTGCTGCCGAGCGCCTGCGCGGCGATATCGCGGCGGCTCAGTTTGGCCAGCTGGCTCTTGATTTCTCCTGCGATGGCATCGGCCAGCAGGGGCGAGGTGGTGACCAGCACCACCTGGCTGTCGGGGCCGTGCTCGGCCTGGGAGAGCAGATCCGCTGCCACGAAGGCGGGGTCGGCACTCTCGTCGGCGATCACCAGCACCTCGGATGGGCCAGCCGGCATGTCGATGGCGGCGCCGCGCCAGTCGCGCGAAACCTGCCCCTTGGCTTCGGTCACATAGGCGTTGCCCGGGCCGAAGATCTTGTCCACCTTGGGAATGCTCTCTGTGCCGTACGCCATGGCGGCGATGGCCTGGGCGCCGCCAATCGCGAACACCTTCTCGACCCCGCAAGCGCGGGCGGCAAACAGGATCTCGTCGCTCGCCGGAGACGGGGTGCAGAGCACCACTTCACGGCAACCGGCGATAGCCGCCGGAATAGCCAGCATCATCACGGTGGAGGGGAGCGGCGCGCTGCCCCCCGGCACATAGAGGCCGACCCGACTGATGGGCTGGGTGCGCAGCTCGCATACCACCCCGGGTTGGGTTTCCACTCTTACCACCGGCTGCACTTGTGCGGCGTGGAAGGTGCGAATATTGGCAATGGCCGCTTCGATGGCATTTTTGATGTCGTCATCCAGCCGCGTGCAGGCAGTTTCAATCTCGGACTCGCTGACGCGCAACTGTTCACGGGGGGCGCGCTCGAAGCGCAGGCTCAGCTCGCGCAAGGCCTCATCGCCACGGCTGCGCACCGAGGCGATGATATCCCGCACCACGAGGCCTATATCGGCCTCGTCACTCAAGGCCGGCCGAGTCAGCACGTCGGCCTGCTGGGCAGGGGAGAGGGTCTTCCAGATCAGGGTCTGCATGATATCCCTTCCTTATTCCATCATTTTTTCGATGGGCAGCACCAGAATGGAGCTGGCACCCAGAGCCTTGAGCTGCTCCATGGTCTCCCAGAACAGGGTCTCGCTGGAGACGACGTGCAGCGCCACCTGATTGGTGTCACCGGCCAGTTGCATGATGGTGGGGCGCTCGGCACCCGGCAGCAGATCGGTGATGGCATCGAGCTTGTCCTTGGGGGCGTGCAGCATGATGTACTTGCTCTCGCGGGCCTGCTGCATCCCCTGAATGCGGGGCAGCAGTTTGTCGATGAGCTTCTGCTTGGCATCGGACAGGGGGTTGGGGGCCTGTACCAGTACCGCCTTGGAACGGTAGATCACTTCCACCTCTTTGAGGCCATTGGCTTCCAGGGTCGCGCCGGTGGAGACCAGATCGCAGATGGCATCAGCCAAGCCCGCTCGGGGTGCCACTTCCACCGAGCCGCCCAGCATAACGCTCTTGAAGCCGAGCCCTTTTTCGTCGAAGAAGCGCTTGAGCAGCCCCGGGTAGGAGGTGGCAATGCGCTTCCCCGCCAGACTCTGTGGCCCTGTGTAGGTCACATCTTCCGGTACCGCCAGCGAGAGGCGGCAGCCACCGAAGTCCAGCTGCTTGAGGGTTTTGACCTCCGCAGGCAATCCTTGTGAAGCGCGAATAAGCTGCACCTCTTCCAGCACGTTCTCGCCGATGATGCCAAGGTCGACCACCCCTTCCATCACCAGACCCGGGATGTCGTCATCACGCACCCGCAGAATATCGATGGGCATGTTCTCGACATGGGCGATAAGGCGCTGCTCGCGCAGGTTGATCTTGAGGCCACAGCTCTTGAACAGGGCTTGGGAGTCCTGGCTCAGACGACCGGACTTTTGCATGGCGATACGCAGACGTTGTGTTTCCATTTGCTCGATTTCCTTCTAGTCAAAAACGAAAAAACCCTCGGAAGTGGGTGCTTCCGAGGGTTTATGAATCTTGCGGTCCTTTTGGAAGTCACCAGTTAAGTGTCTTCCAGCAGTCAACCTCCTGAAAGACTAGTCGGGATGATGATGGTGGTAATGAGTCTTCAGGGTGGTGAACTTCATGTAATCAATCCTTTACAAAATAAGATGTCGTAATTGACGCCTGATTTAAACTACCTGCCTTGACAGAAAATGCAACCCGAAATTGTGATTTGATCGATTAAAGTGGCGAAAACGGTTTTCTGGTCGATAACTAGACAATAACCCCTGCAGGAGTCGCCATCATGCCCAGCCAGGACCTGTTGTTCCCCATTTTGCCCCGGGCGCCTGCCGCGCCCGGCAGCGAAGAGATCAAGCGGGAAGTGAACCAGATCAGCAAAAAGCACCAGCTGCGCAAGACCAGCACTGACAACAGTGACTCCCAGCAGCGCCAGCAGGCGTATAGCACGCCCGCCAAGCGTGATCAGCCAAAGGCGGAGGAGGGCGATCACAAGCCGGATCCCGAGCATCAGATCGATCTGTTCGTCTAGGCAGATTATCTGTCCCGCTTTTGCCGCGCTTTTGGCATAATGGCCGCTTTTGCTGCGGGACGCCCTTTTGACCATCCAGACCCTGTTCAAGCCAGATGGCCCTCTGGCCAGCCATATCGACGGTTTCAAAGCCCGCGCTCCCCAACTGGAGATGGCCGAAGCGGTCGCGCGCGCCATCAAAAGTGGTGGCCGTCTGCTGGTTGAGGCAGGAACCGGTACCGGCAAGACCTACGCCTATCTGGTGCCTGCGCTGGAATCCGGCAAGCGGGTGGTGATCAGTACCGGCTCCAAGAACCTGCAGGAGCAGCTCTTCTATCGGGATCTCCCGACCATCACAGGGGCGCTCTCCTACACCCCGCCGGTGGCCTTGCTCAAGGGGCGCAGCAACTATCTCTGCATCGAGCGGATGAACCGGCTCTTGAGCGAATCCCATCTGCAAAAGCCTGAAATCCTGAATGATCTGGTGAAGGTAAAATCCTGGTCCACCGCCACTGATAACGGCGATGTGGGGGATATTCCGGGATTGCAGGAGAACGCCGAGATCCTCGCCCACGTCACCAGCACCAACGACAACTGCCTCGGTCGCGACTGCCCCTATTACGACGACTGCCATCTGGTGGTGGCCCGACGCCGCGCCATGGATGCCCAGGTGGTGGTGATCAATCATCACCTCTTCTTCGCTGATATGGCGGTGAAAGACACCGGATTTGGCGAGTTGGTGCCCGAAGCGCAAGTCTATGTGTTTGACGAGGCGCACCAGCTGCCGGAGATCGCCACCAACTACTTCGGCAAGTCGGTGGGCAGCCGCACCATCCAGGATCTGGCGCAGGATATCCAGCTGGCCTATCGGGCAGAGGCGCACGACATGGCCCAGCTCGGCAAGGCGGCGGACCGGCTCGCTATCGCCAGTCAGGATCTGCGTCTCGCCTTCGGGTTAGATGGCGGTCGCGGCAATACCCGCGACATGCTGCGCCAGCCGCTCTGGGGGCAGGCTCTGGCTCGTCTTAACGACGCCATCGGGCTCTGCTACGAGGTGCTGAAACTCGCGCTCGGCCGGGGCGAGCAGCTGGATCACGCCTTCGAACGGATCAGTGAACTGCGCACCCGCCTGGGTGAAGTGCTGGCGGTCAACCAGACCGGTTTCTCCTACTGGTACGATTGCTCACGGCTTCATTTCACCCTCAATCTGACGCCGCTATCGGTGGCCGAGCGATTCAGTGCCGAGGTGCAAAGACCGGAGGTGGCTGGGTCTTCACCTCCGCAACCCTGACGGTGGATATGCGGTTTGATCACTTCAAAGCCGAGCTGGGGCTGGCGGGCAGCGCCGAGCTGATCCTCGACAGTCCGTTCGACTATGGCGAACAGGCGCGGCTCTGTGTGCCCCGCTATCTGCCGGAGCCCAACGCCTTTGGTCGTGGCGAGCAGCTGGCCAATCTGATGATCCCCCTCATCAACAAGACGCCGGGGGCTGTTTCTTCCTCTGCACCAGCCATCAGGTAATGCGTCAGGTGGCCGAGGTGCTGCGCCGGGAGATCGGTCGCACCGTCTTGTTGCAGGGGGAGGATAACAAGCAACGGTTGCTCAAGGAGTTTGTCGAGAATGGCCGCGCCGTGCTGGTGGCGACCAGCAGTTTCTGGGAAGGGATCGACGTGCGAGGGGCGGCGTTGTCGTGTGTTATCATCGATAAACTGCCGTTTGCCAGCCCCGATGATCCGCTGCTCAAGGCGCGGGTGGATGATTGCAAGCTCAAGGGAGGGGATCCCTTCGCCGAGCTGCAGTTGCCCAAGGCGGTGATTGCCCTCAAGCAGGGGGTAGGACGGCTTATTCGTGATCGCAGTGATCACGGGGTGCTGGTGATATGTGATCCCCGAATGGTCAACAAACCTTACGGCGCCACCTTTATCAAGAGTCTGCCGGCCATCCCCCGTACCCGGGAGTTGGGAACGTTGGGGAGTTTTTTCGATCGCACTGAACGCGGTGAATAAGTGTGCCGCCAGCTAACAGATTTGAACAACGGGTGAGCATATCTCGCTTGCCGGTTATGTAATTGACTGATTTTATAGAGATTGGAAAGCATGAACGAGTTGAAGATCCTGGCAGTTGATACCGCCACTGAAGCCTGCTCCGCCGCCCTGCTGGTGGGTGACAAGCTGTTCTCCCGCTGGGAGGAGGCGCCACGGGATCACACCCGAAAAATCCTGCCCATGGTTCAGGCTGTGTTAGAGGATGCCGGGATAAGTTTGAGTGACCTCGATGCCATCGCGTTCGGCCGCGGCCCGGGTTCCTTTACCGGCGTGCGGATCGGCATCAGTGTGGCGCAAGGTCTGGCATTTGGTGCGGGTGTGCCGCTGATCGGCATCTCGACCCTGGCCGCCATGGCGCAAGGGGCCTATCGACTGGATGGCGCCGAGCAGGTGCTGACCGCCATCGATGCGCGGATGAACGAGGTCTATTTCGGCCGCTATGAGCTGATTGATGGCCGCATGCAGCTGGTGGGGGACGAGGTGGTGAGCGAGCCCGCGGCACTGGTTGACGTTCGTGGCAAGCTGGCGGGCCCTGTGACCTGCGTCGGCACCGGTTTTGAGACCTATGGCGAGACCCTGAGTGGTCTGGCCGATGAGCTGGCGGTGAGCCAGGTGCGTTTCCCGGCGGCAGAAGACATGTTGCCGTTGGCCCGCGCCGCCTGGCTGGCGGGGGAGGCGGTACCGGTTGAACAAGCAACGCCGGTCTATTTGCGTGACAAGGTGACCTGGAAAAAACTGCCGGGTCGCGAATAAGGGCAGGAGCACTGACGTCATGTCGCTCTTGCCGCTCATCAGCTGCAATAAAAGCGGATGGCCCGACGGGCCACGCCGGCAACAGGAGAGTGACATGATGCGTAATAGCAGAAGCGACATGATGAAACGCACTATGGTGGTCGGGGCGCTTGCTATGCTGCTCGGGGCCTGCAGCTCGGTCCCCAAGGAGCTGGCCTATGAGCCAGAAAACCAGCTGGTGGCCTATCAGCCCGCCCTTGGCGGAATGGAGGGCAAACCGGCCCGCTGGAGCGGCGTTATCTCGGCGGTGCACAACAAGGCGGATCAGAGCGTTATTGAAGTGGTCTACTTGCCGCTCAAGTCCAACGGTGTGCCGGAGCAGACCGAGCAGAGCCCGGGCCGTTTTCTGGCCATCATGAAGGGTTTTGTCGATCCGACCCTCTACGCCAAGGGGCGCAGCCTGACGGTGCTGGGCACCATAGGCAAACCGGTTGATAGCCAGATTGGCGAGCACAAGTACCGCTTCTCGGTGCTCAATGTGACGGGCAGCAAGCTGTGGCCGCCAGTCAAAGAGGTGGAGGTACGCTATATGGACCCCTACTTCTATGACCCCTTCTATGATCCCTTCTGGCCGAGACGGCCGCTGCGTCGCTAAGGCTTGCCATGATCAAGAGCATCAAAAGCACTCTGCACGAACGTCTGCTCACCTTGGCAGATGGTCGGCAGGTGGCCCTGCTTGAGAATCAACTCGCGGATCAGGCTCAGCAGGGCAAACCCCTGCTGATTGCCCTGCACGGCTGGCTCGACAACAGTGCCAGCTTCTTGCCGCTGGCGCCGCATCTGGGAGATTTTCACCTCATCTGTGTCGATCTGCCGGGGCACGGTCACTCCGATCACAAGACCACCCCTTATGTCTTTGTCGACTGGCTGGACGATCTCTACCAGATCGTGCAGGCGGCGGGCTGGTCACGCTTCACTCTGCTCGGTCACTCCCTCGGGGCGTTGATCGCCTCGGCCTATGCCGGGGTGTTTCCCGAACAGGTGGAGCGGTTGATCATGCTGGAGGGGCTGGGCCCGCTCAGTCAGCCCGATGAGGAGGTACCTGCCCAGCTGCGACGTGCGATTTTAAACCGCAGTCGCACCCGGGAGCGCAGTGCCAACGGCTTTGCTTCCATCGATGAAGCTGTCGCCGCCCGTTGCAAAGTGGCGGATATCACGCCGCAGGCGGCGCGTCTTATCTGTGAACGGCAGCTTGAAGAGCGGGCAGGGCGCTGGCACTGGCGCAGCGACCCCCGTTTGCGGGATCTGTCGCCCCTGAGAATGAGCGAAGGACAAGCTCGTGCATTGATGGCGGCCATTTGTTGTCCTGTGCTGTTGATTCAGGGGGAGCAGGGCTTTGCTGCGCTTGAAGCCCAATGGCAGGCTCGTCAGGATGCCTTCCAGCAGATCGAGCGGGTCATATTGGGTGGAAACCACCATTTTCATATGGAAAATTCGGTTGATACGGCCGTTTGTATCGTAAAGTTTTGTCAAGTTCGGTAGAATCGCCAGCTTTCAATAATTCCAGGTTTGTTTTCTCCCTCACATTTTTCTGTTGTTAATTTGCTGTTAATTGATGTTGCGCTGTGTAAATATGTGCGGCATTAGAGCATCAGCTTAAAACAACCGATTAAAATGGATGTGAACCGGGACGGAGGCAACACAGTGAGCGCACAGGTGCTAGTTATGCAGGAGAAGTTTGTGGAAAAAGTCTGGCTGAAACGTTATCCGGAAGGGGTCCCCGCCGAGATCAATCCAGACCAATACAGCTCCCTGGTCGAGATGTTCGAATCCTCGGTGACCCAGTTTGCCGATCAGCCCGCCTTCGTCAACATGGGCCAAACCATCACCTACCGCCGGCTGGAAGAGCAGTCCCGCGCCTTTGCTGCCTACCTGCAAAACGAGCTGAAGCTGGAGAAAGGGGATCGGGTTGCGGTGATGATGCCTAACCTGCTGCAATACCCCATCGCCGTGTTCGGCATCCTGCGCGCCGGCATGATCGTGGTCAACGTCAACCCGCTCTATACCCCGCGCGAGCTGGAGCATCAGCTCAAAGACTCCGGTGCCAAGGCCATCGTCATCGTCTCCAACTTCGCCCATACCCTGGAAAAAGTGGTCTACGACACCCCGATCAAGCACGTTATCCTGACCCGGATGGGTGACAATCTGGGGCTGGCCAAGGGCACCCTGGTCAACTTCGTGGTCAAGTACGTCAAGAAGTTGGTGCCGAAATACAATCTGCCCCACGCCACCACCATGCGTCAGGCCCTCTCCAAGGGGCGTTTCCTGCAGTACATCAAGCCGGAGATCACCAACGACGATCTCGCCTTCCTGCAGTACACCGGTGGCACCACCGGCCTCTCCAAAGGGGCCATGCTGACCCATCGCAACATGATTGCCAACGTCGAGCAGTGCCTCGGCGTCTATGGCCCCATGCTGGAGCGTGGCAAGGAGTTCGTGGTCACCGCGCTACCGCTCTACCACGTCTTTGCCCTGACCGTGAACTGCCTGCTCTTTATGCGCATCGGCGGTTACAACCTGCTGATCAGCAACCCGCGCGACATTCCGGGCTTTGTCAAAGAGATCAAGAAGTACCCCTTCACCTGCATTACCGGGGTCAACACCCTGTTCAATGCGCTGGTCAACAACGAGGAGTTTCAGGGGATCGCCTTTGACAAGCTCAAGCTCACCATCGGCGGCGGCATGGCGGTGCAGCGCGCGGTTGCGGAGAAGTGGAAGACACTGACCGATACCCCGCTGCTGGAAGGCTATGGCCTGACCGAGTGTTCGCCACTGGTGAGCGTCTGCCCCTACGATCTGACTGATTACAACGGTTCCATCGGTCTGCCGGTCTGCTCTACCGAGATCCGGCTGGTGGATGACAACGGTCAGGTGATCCACGCCCTCGGCACCCCGGGCGAGATGCAGGTGCGCGGCCCGCAGGTGATGGTGGGCTACTGGCAGCGTCCCGAGGCGACCGCCGAAGTGATGCAGGATGGCTGGCTCTGTACCGGTGATATCGCGGTTTGCGACGAGCAGGGCTTCTTCAAGATCGTTGACCGCAAGAAGGACATGATCCTGGTCTCCGGTTTCAACGTCTATCCGAACGAGATCGAAGATGTCGTTGCCCTGCACCCGAAAGTGCTGGAAGTCGCCGCCGTGGGTGTGCCACACAAGGTTTCCGGCGAGTTGGTGAAGATCTTTGTGGTCAAGAAAGATGCAAAATTGCAGGAGGACGAGATTATTGCCCACTGTCGCAAACATCTGACTGCCTATAAGGTGCCGAAACTGGTAGAATTTCGTGACGAACTTCCCAAGACCAATGTGGGCAAGATCCTGCGCCGCGTACTGCGCGACGAGGAGATTGCCAAGCAATAACCGGACTGCGGCTGCAGAATCTTCTGCAAACCAGCACCGTCGTTATGCAAAACCGTGGGTCATCCCACGGTTTTTTCTTTTTGGCCCTGATCAACCGCGCAGGCACAGATGCACTATCAACTTATCACTCAGCAAGACGAACTTGAGCAGTATCTCGCTTCTCTGGCCGACGTTCCCCTGGCTATCGATACTGAATTCGTTCGCACCCGTACCTACTACCCCCAGCTTGGCCTGTTCCAGATCTATGACGGCGAGCATCTGGCGCTGCTGGATCCGCTCACCCTGGATCTCTCCGCCCTCTGGCAGCGACTGGGCAGGGCAGGGCAGATCGCCATCCTGCACGCCTCTGGCGAAGATCTGGAGCTTATCCAGCATCAGGCGGGCCACCTGCCCAACCAGATGCACGACACCCAGCTGGCAACCGCCTTTCTCGGTTACGGCGTCTCGGTCGGCTTTGGGGCGCTGGTGAACGAATTCCTCGGGGTCGAGCTGGAAAAAGATCAGGCGCGCACCGACTGGCTGGCTCGCCCGCTTACGCCGCGTCAGCTCGAATACGCGGCAGCGGATGTCTTCTACCTGATGCCGCTCTACGAGAAGGTGATGGCCAAACTGCGGGAAAGCGGCAAGTTTGCCTGGTTCGAGCAGGAGTGCCAAAACCACTCCGCCCGCAAGACCCAGGGTAGCGATCCCCGTCAGGCATATCTTGAAATCGTCAACGCCTGGCAACTGGGTCGCCGCGAGCTCGCCATCCTGCGTGAGCTGGCCGCCTGGCGCCAGCAAGAGGCGGTGCGCCGCGATCTGGCCCTCAACTTTGTGGTGAAAGAGCTGCACCTGTTCAAGGTGGCAGAGCGTCGTCCTGCCTCCCTGCGGGATCTCAACGAGCTCGGCCTCTCGCCCATCGAGATCAAGATCCACGGCAAGCGGATGCTCGATATCGTCGCCAAGGCGCAGCAGAGCGATCCGGATAGCTGGCCCGAGCCCATTCGTCGGCTGGTGGACTTCCCCCAGTACAAGGCCGAGCTCAAGCGCATCAAGGCCATGGTGGAAGAGAAGGCCAAGGCGAGCAATATTCCGCCTGAGCTGATTGCCAGCAAGAAGATCATTCACCAGTACTTCACCTGGAGCTGGCGGATGAACGACGAAGAGCGGGCCCGCAGCGACAAGCCGATGCTGCTGCAAGGGTGGCGCCATGAGCTGGTCGGTCACCTGCTGGCACAATAAGCCACCAGACGGTTGCACCTATAAATCAATCCTCACCCCCGGGTGGGGATTTTTATTGGGCGAAAGAGACAAATGGGCATGCCGGTCTGGGGATAACGACGAATCAGCGAGCGGCCAGATGGCTCGGAATGGAAAATGAAAAAGAATGAAAAAGAAAAGGCAGCGGAACACCGCTGCCTTTTTTGATCACCAGATAGGCTGGGTCAGATAGGGGTTGCTCACCTTCTCGCGACCGAAGGTGGAGCTGGGGCCGTGGCCCGGGATAAAGACGATTTCGTCACCCAGCGGCAGCAGGGTCTCGGTGATCGACTTGATCAAAGTGGCGTGATCGCCACGGGGGAAGTCGGTACGGCCTATGCTGCCGGCAAACAGCACATCGCCAACCCAGGCAAGCTGCTCGGCTTGGGAGAGCAGCACGATATGGCCCGGGGTGTGGCCGGGGCAGAAGTAGACATCCAGCTCGCACTGGCCAAGCTGCACCTTGTCACCCTGCTCAAGCCAGCGATCCGGTGTGAACGCGGGGGTATGGGCGAAGCCGAACATCTGGCTCTGCTGGGGCAGCATGTCGAGCCAGAAGGCGTCCTCCTTGTGGGGGCCGGTAATGGCGACGCCGGTTTTTTCCCGCAGCTCGGCGGCGGCACCCACATGATCCAGATGACCGTGGGTCAGCAGGATGTGAGTCAGGGTCAGGCCGCGTTTGGCGATGGCGGCCAGCAGTTTGTCCGCTTCGCCGCCCGGATCGATCAGGGCCGCTTGATGGGTCTCATCACACCAGATGAGGGAGCAGTTCTGGGCGAACTGGGTGACCGGGATCACCTCGAATTTCAACATAGAGTTCCTCTCTTGGGATGGGTCAGCCGCGCAGCGCGCTGGCATGCTGCTCGGCGAAATAGTCGAGGCAGGCCTGCTTGTCACCGCGAAACACGATGCGCTCCTGCTTGTTGCCAAGCTGATAGAGATACATGGGGTCGTAGTAGCGGGTCAGCAGCAGGGTGATCCAGGCCAGATGCAGCGTGGTATCGCCGCTCTTCTCCTGCTCGGTGAGGGCGGTCTGCATCAGGGCATCCAGCTCGCGGTGGGCCTGATCGCCGAGGCGGCGCTTGAGACGGGCCAACGCATCGGTGAGATAGGCGGCAAACAGCGGCCAACCGGCTTCCTGGCCATACATGGCTTGATAGCGCAGCCAGAGATCGTGCACGTAATCTTCGCGGATCTGCTCGGCGCGATCGATCTGCGGTACATCTACCACCACCAGCGGTGCCTGACTCATGGCCTCATGGAGGGAGAGGGGCAGGCAGCAGCGGCCGATCAGGCGACTCTCATCTTCCACCACGAAGGCATGCTCGCCCTGATGGCGGCGCTTGAGCAGCTCGATGGCGAGGTTGTTTTCAAAATTGATGTTGCTGGGCTGGCCGCCGGGCAGTTGACCAAACGACGAGCCCCTGTGATGGGCGTGTCCTTCCAGATCGAGCGCCTGAGCTACGTGGTCCAGCATATGGGTCTTGCCGGAGCCGGTCATGCCGGTCAGCACAGTCCAGCGACACTCGGCAGAGGCCTTGTCCTGGGTGTCGATCAGGAAACGGCGCAGCTCCTTGTAGCCTCCGGCGACGCGGGGGCGAGTCACCCCCGCATCAGCCAGCCACTGTTGTACGGTTTGCGAGCGCAGGCCGCCGCGAAAGCAGTAGAGCAGGGCATCGGGCTGCTGGCGCAACTGCGCCAGCCAGCCTTCGAGTCGTTCGGCACGTACTGCTCCCCCCACCAGCTTGTGTCCAAGCTCAATGGCGGCGGCCTGACCCTGCTTCTTGAAGCAGGTCCCCACCTGGGCGCGCTCATCGTCTGTCATCAAGGGCAGATTGGTCGAGCAGGGGAAGGCCCCCTCCTTGAACTCGATGGGGGCGCGCACATCAATCAACGGCACATCGTCCAAAAAGAGTTCGGCGTAGTCCGTGGCCAGTGGCAATTCACTCATTGGACAATCTCGATAAAGCGGGAGCCCTCAAGGGGCTTGATCTGGCCGATGGGTGAGAGTGCAAGGCCAGCTTCGCGCGCGATGGCGAGCAGCTCGGCTTCGCTCTCTTTCCCCACGGCGACCAGCAGGCCGCCACTGGTTTGCGGGTCGCACATGATGTTGCGGGTGCGATCGTCCATGGCATCCAGCTTGTGGCCGTAGGAGTCGTGGTTGCGCAGGGTACCACCCGGTACGCAGCCCTCGGCGAGGTAGTAATCCACCTCATCCAGCAGCGGCAGCGCCTTGAAGTCGAGGCGGGCGCTGACATTGGATCCTTCACACATTTCCAGCAGGTGACCGGCCAGACCAAAGCCGGTGACGTCGGTCATGGCGTGGACACCCGGCAGTTCGGCAAAACGCTGGCCAATCTTGTTGAGGGTGCACATGGCGTTGGGGGCCAGCTGCTCGTGTTCGGGCTTGAGCTTGCCCTTCTTCTGGGCGGTGGTGAGGATACCGATACCGAGGGGCTTGGTCAGATAGAGGGTATCACCCACCTTGGCGGTGTCGTTCTGCTTGATGGCATCAAGCGGCACGATACCGGTGACCGCGAGGCCGAAGATGGGCTCGGGGGCATCGATGCTGTGGCCACCGGCCAGCGAAATCCCCGCTTCATGGCACACCTGACGGCCGCCGTCGATCACCTGCTGGGCCACTTCGGCGGGCAGGGTATTGATGGGCCAGCCGAGGATGGCGATGGCGACGATGGGCTTGCCGCCCATGGCATAGATATCGCTGATGGCGTTGGTGGCGGCAATGCGGCCAAAGGTGAAGGGGTCATCGACGATGGGCATGAAGAAGTCGGTGGTGGAGACAATGCCCTGACCGTTGCCGATATCGACCACGGCCGCGTCATCCTTGCTGCTGTTGCCAACGATCAGGGTCGGGTCGTTGAAGCCCGGGATCTGGCTCTTGAGGATGGTGTCGAGTACCTTGGGAGAGATTTTGCAGCCGCAGCCAGCGCCGTGGCTGTATTGGGTCAGACGAATGGAAGACATACTTACCCCTTTTATTTGCAAACAGAGCTGAGGCTCTGTGGAGCCGTCTTGGTCAATGGGCGGTCTTGTAGAGAGAAGGACAAGAAGCCGCAAATATGGGTGGCCTCGGTGCCAACAGGGGCAGCGATGACTGGCAGTTATGAAGGACCGCCAGGCCGGACGGGGAAGAAAAGGGCGACAAGGTGCGCCAGCGCAGCCCCGCCAAGGGCCACAGGACGGGGCATTATGCCACATTTGCCCCTTGGGGTTCGAACAGGAATTCACATAAACAGCAGGGAATTGCCCGCACTTGCCTGTCATCGGGCTGGATCCGGCGCTGGCTGATTGATTGCAGTACAGATGCAGCAAAGAGGACGTCAAAGAGATCAACAGCACGCAACAGCCGATCGACAACAGGAGAGCTTAGTGACCACCACATTTTTGGTTAACCACCCCATTACCACGGCGCAGTTTGCGGCGTTGTTGGCGCAGACCTCGCTGGGGGCGAGACGGCCGCTGGACCATCCGGACACCCTGCAGGGCATGCTGGATAACGCCAATTTGCTGATCACCGCTTGGCAGGGCGAGACCCTGGTCGGGGTGGCTAGCTCGGTGACCGATTTTCATTTTTGTTGCTATCTCTCGGATCTGGCGGTGGCCGAGTCGCTGCAGGGGCAGGGGATTGGCAAAGCACTTATTCGCGAGACGTTTTTGCAATTGCAGCCCGGCTGCAAGCTGATCCTGCTGGCCGCACCGCAGGCGGTGGCGTACTACCCCAAGCTCGGATTTAGCCAGCACCCGAGTGCCTGGGTAATGAGCAGTCTGGATGAACTGGTACTGGATGAGTTGGCATAAAAACGTCAACTCATCCAGACAGGGCGAGATTAGCTTATCCGGCTTGCCCCAGCGCCGGTTGGCGAGCCTTGCCCCAGCGGCGCAGGCGCCGTTGCAGTGGCCGCTCCAGCAGGTTGTAGCTCAACGCCGAGAGCCCGATCAGCACCGCCAGCATCAGCAAGGTGGCCACTACCCCCAGCAGCGGGTTGGCCTGGCCATACCACCATTCGGTGATCCCCGGCGCCAGATAGTGGATGAGCTCGCAACCGGTGAGCAGCACCAGCGCATGGAGCAGGTAGATGGAGTAGGATAGATCGCCCAGCCAGTTGGTGAAGCGGTTATCCAAAAGGCGCAGTAGCGGACTTTTGCGCTCCCCCTGTGCGGCGGCAATCCAGATCAGCAGCACGTAGGAGCCGATCAGCAGCAGTGTCAGTGGTGGCGTCATGGTGAACTGCATCAGCGCGAAGGGCAGCACAAAGGCGACCAGCAGTGGCAGATCTCGCTTCATCATGGGCAAGCCTTTCGCGGCCTTGACCCTCGGCAGCAGCCAGAGGCCGAGCACAAATTCACTAACCCCGCGTCCCACTGCAAGCGCGCCGCTGGTGACATCCAGGGTGCCGCGACTGTGCACGATAAAGGCCAGCACCGTCAGCGCCAGCAGGGGGGCGAGATGGCTCCAGCGACTGCGGGTCACCGCCAGCGGGATCAGCAGCGGGAACAGTAGGTAGCTAATCCACTCCACGCTCAGGGACCAGGCGGCGAAGTTCCAGGTCAACCCGTGATCGGTTACCACCTGCAGCAGCAGGAAGGCGCTGGGCAGTGCTTCGGCTGGCGTGAAGGGTGAACCGAAAGGCGGCATCCCTTCCCACTCCCACATCTTGAACAAGGGGCCGGCATAGAAGCCTACTCCGTGCTGCGCCTTGTAAAGTTCCCAGCCGACCAGCAACAGCAGGGTTACCAGGTAGAGGGGGTAGACGCGGGTCAGCCGCAGCCAGAGAAAGCGGCCATAGCCCACGGTGCGGGGCGTGCAGGTGAAGGCCTCGCCATAGACATGGGCCAGCACCACGCCGCTCAAAATAAAGAACAGATCGACCCAGAGGTAGCCGTTCTCGATGAGTTGGGTGTGGCCTGTGATCGGCTCTATCCACTGGGGAAAGAGCAATAATCGGGCATGGAACAGCACCACCATCAGGGCAGCGATGCCCCGCAGCGGCGTTAACAGCGGCAATGATTGATTCATATCGGGATCCCTTGTGATGTTCAGCTTGGCCTGACATCTATTTTGTTGTTGTGCCGCCCATCAATCCTGACGGGACGGTTGCCCCGGCTCGGCTGCCGCAGGCGGGATCACACTACGGAAAAGAGAGTCATACGGGTGTGATTTGAATCATAAATGCGCAGTTATTGTGCAAAAAAATTTAAACAGATAAAGACGTGGGACGCAGGCAGGGAAAGAGGAGGAGAGAGAACACCCATAAAGCAGAGAGGTGGAATCGGGGCGAGCGTCAGGCTCAGGTTTATACGGCGCGATGCAAAACAATCAGGCCCGCAAGGGGCCTGATTGATCACAAGGGAAGATGACGGCCGATCAGCGGGCGCGCACCACCAGACCCTTGAGGTAGAAGCCTTCCGGATAGGCGGTACCGATAGGGTGATCGGAGGCCTGGGAGAGCCGCTCCAGGATCTGGGCATCGCGACCGGCATCGAGTGCCGCATCGGCGACGATCTTCTGGAACAGGCTCTGCTCCATCAGGCCGGAGCAGGAGTAGGTCAGCAGCACGCCACCCGGCGTCAGCAGCTGGAACGCCAGCATATTGATGTCCTTGTAGCCACGGCAGGCACCCAGCAGCTGGGCCTTGCTTTCGGCAAACTTGGGCGGGTCCAGCACGATGACATCGAACTTCTCGCCCTTCTCGCGATATTCACGCAGCAGCTTGAACACGTCGTGACGGACAAATTGGGTATTGCTGGTATCCAGCCCGTTCAGCTCGGCATTCTGGCGGGCGATATCCAGCGCATTCTGGGAGAGATCGACGTTGACCACTTCCTTGGCGCCGCCCTTGAGGGCATAAACGCCAAACCCGCCGGTATAGCAGAAGCAGTTGAGGACGCGCTTGCCTTCGGTGTATTTGGCGGCAGCCTGGCGATTGTCCCGCTGATCCAGATAGAAGCCGGTTTTATGGCCGTTGCGAATATCCACCAGGATCTTGACGCCACCGTTCTCTTCAATGACCACCGGCTCGTTCGGGGTCTCGCCATAGATGACGCCGGTGCGCTCTTTCAGCCCTTCCTTCTTGCGCACTGCCACGTCGGAGCGCTCATAGATGCTGCACTCGGGGTAGAGGGTACGCAGTGCCTGCGTTATCAGCTCACGCTGGAACTCGGCACCGGCAGAGAGGATCTGGCACACCAGAAAATCGGCATACCGGTCGATGGTCAGACCCGGCAGGCCGTCGGATTCGGCGGCGCAGAGGCGATAGCCGGTGAGGCCCTGACGCTTGATCAGCGGATCGCGAGACTCCTGCGCATATTTGAGACGACGGATAAAGAAGTCGAGATCGACGGTCTCATCCTTGTCGAAGGTCCAGACCCGGGCACGGATCTGGGAGCTGCCTGACCAGGCGCCACGGGCGAGCCACTTGCCATCGTTGGCATAGATCTCGACGGTATCGCCGTCAATGGGGTTGCCCTGAACCCGCTCAATCCCCTTGGAGAAGATCCAGGGGTGGCGACGCAGCAGGGATTTTTCGCGGCCTTTGACGAGATAGATGGAAGCGCTCATGGATGTTTGCCGATGGTAGAAAGAAAAGGGGCCACATTCTATGTGCAATAGTGCGGCTAAGCCAGCCTTTGCTGGTATATGGCAGAGTGACGAATTGTACGTCTGGACAACGCCCGAGTGTTGCATATGCAAGATTTGCAGAATCTCAATGTTGGCGTTTCACGCTGTTTATCTTATATGTCACAGTTGGTTGTGCTTGTTTTTTGTTCAGCGCTGGTCGCTATATGTGCACAATGTAGCCAATAAAGCGTTTTAACCTTACTTTATAGTGATTTTCGCTAAAGAGTCATTTGATGATGTCGATAGTGGGGAAGACCATTTTGAATCTTTCCTGTATCGAGCTGTCCATGTTCCTCTCCATCGCTACCAATATTTCTGCCCTCAATGCTTCTCGCCATCTTGGTCAATCATCCAACACGCTGGATTCGGTATATCGACGACTCTCATCCGGCTTGCGCATCAACAGTGCCGCTGATGATGCAGCAGGCTTGCAGATCAGTAATCGCCTCACCAGTGAAGTGAACGGGACCAACACCGCTATTCGCAACGCCAATGATGGGATCTCGGTGATCAACGTCGCCGATGGGGCGCTTGATGAGTCGGTGAACCTGATGCAGCGGATGCGCACCCTGGCACTGCAGTCGGGAAGTGGTGTCAATACGGCAGAGGATCGCGTAGCCCTGAATGCTGAGTTCAAGCAACTGCAGTTAGAGATGGACCGGATTGCCACAGGTACCCGGTTTGCCGGACAGGACCTGCTGGCGGGGAGTTACGAAGGTATCTTCTTGGTCGGTGCCTATGCAGGACAGAATACCGTCATTACCGATCTCAATGCCCAGACCAAAAATCTGGGGGAGATGGAGTGGCAAGCGCGCAGTCCGGCAGGAAGCAAGCCAGGGGCGTATGACATTGCTGATCTCAAGCTTTCATCTCAGCCTATCACCCTTAATGGCGTCACTTTTGACAAGGACTATTCAACCCTGGAAGCGTTCGTGGCAGATATTAATGGCACCACCTTTCCCAATAATCAGGGGCCGGTACAAGCGAAACAACTGCCATTTTCTGTCGCCTCCGCGGTCGATTTATCCGCATTACCCTCCTATATCGATGTGGCGGGTCACTCTGTGGATTTGACCACAGGCATTGATATGACCGGATGGGATCCGGTCAATCCGACAGCAAAAAATAGTGCCATCATGGCAACCGTGGTTCAACGCATCAACAGTACTGCGCAATCGGCAGGTCTGGGTTTTTATGTGAGTGCCTCCAACAACAGCAATCCCGCCAGCAATTCATTGACCATGCATAGCGCTCAGGGCAACAGCCTTGCGCTGGCCAATGGCACAACCCCCCCTCCGCAGCCAGCACCACCGGCGCCTCCGGTGATCAGTAGTTCCTCTCTGAGCTCTCTGTTACCCGATGTTACATCGACGACGTATATCGGTCAGATGGAGCTGCGCTCATCAGGCGACAAGTATTCCAATATTGATATGCAGGGATCCAGCTTGCATGCGCTTGGCTTTTATCAAGAGGACAAGAAAAAATATACCGTTGATAATATTCATGTTCTTAGTGAAGACAACGCCAGCAGGGCCATCAAAACCCTGGATGTGGGTATGAAACAGCTGGGTGTTCAGCGCGCTCGGCTCGGTGCCCAAGCCAACGCGCTGGATTCACGGGTACGCAATCTGGCCAATGCCAATGAGAACCTCAGCGCTGCCCGCTCAAGGATCCGGGATGCCGATATGGCTGTGGAATCGGCGCGCTTGGTCAGCACCCAAATCTTGCAGCAGGCGAGTGCTTCGATTTTGAGTCAGGCAAACAGTCGCCCCAATGCGGCCCTGAGTTTGCTGCAATCCTGAGCGGGACTGCCAGCCGGCATAGCAATTTGTCGCTATCATTCATGGTCACTATCCATAAAGACAAAGAGGCCACCCAATGGGTGGCCTCTTTTCTTATTGCTTCTTGTTGCCGGATGCTATTCGGCAGCGTCAGAGAGTGATCCCCTTGAGTGCCTGGGTCAGTTCGCTGGCGGTGGCTTTGAGCCCTTGCGTGCCAGCCACCGAGGCGCTGGCAGACTCCTCCACCTGCGCCGCTTCATGGCGTACCTGATCCAGATTGTGGGTGATCTCGGCGGCGACCGAGCTCTGCTCTTCGCTGGAGGTGGCGATCTGGGTACTCATCTCCAGTACCGCATCGCTGTGGTTGCTCAGCTTCTCGATATCGAGCCCCACCTCGCTGATGAGCTGCTGGCTGCTGGCGGCACGCCCCACGGTTTTCTCCATGATCTCGTTCAGCGCGCCAGTACCGGTCTGCAGCTCTTCGATCATCTGCTGGATCTCCACCGTCGCCTGCTGGGTACGGCTGGCGAGGGTACGCACCTCATCAGCTACCACCGCAAAGCCGCGACCCTGCTCACCGGCACGGGCCGCTTCGATGGCGGCGTTGAGGGCCAACAAGTTGGTCTGCTGGGAGATGGCGTTGATGACGTTGACCACCTCGTTGATCCGGTTGGCGTTGTGGGTCAGGCGCTCGACTGCGCCGGAGGCGTTGCCAATTTCGTCTGCCAGGGTGCGGATCGCTTCGATGGTGCGGGCTACCCGGTTGGCGCCATTGGCTGCCTCTTCGCTCGACTGGCGGGTCTGCTGCAGGGTGTCGTTGGCATTGCGCGCCACTTCGCGGATCGCCGCCGACATCTGCTCCATGGCGGTGGCCAGCGAATCCATGTGCTGGCGCTGGGAACGCGCCATGGTCTCGCCTTCGCGGGCATGGTCACGAAACTCGTCGGCGGCCATGGTCAGCGCTTCGGCAGACTCCTCCACCAGTTTGACGATCTGGTGCTGGCGGTCGGTAAAGCGGTCGATGCTGCCCGCCAGGGTTGAGAACTCATCCCGCACCGGGAAGAAGTTGAGTCGGAAGGTGAGATCCCCGTCCGCCACGGTTTGCAGCGCCTTGTTGGTGGAGTAGAGCGCACCGGAAACAAAGGTCATCATGTAGTGGATCACCAGCGCCATCAGGGCGGCCAGCGCGCCGATGAGGAGCAGGGTCGAGCCCTGACCCTCCCACATGGAGAGGTTGCCGGTATCGAGATCACCGGTGACGTAGCCTGCCTGACCCGCTGGCGCGCTAAAGAGGTAGTGACCTCCTTGCTGCTGCAACCCGCTGCTGCCTTGCCGGGTCAGACGCAGATCAGCAGGCAACACCAGAGTGGGCTGCTGGCTGACCAGCTGCGCCGTGGTTTCGACCCGTTGTTGCAACTGCGCTACCCGCAGGGAGATCTCCTGCTGATGGCTGGCCGCCAGCATATACCAGCTGAGAAAGGCGATGATGAAGAGAGGTAACCAGAACGCGATATGGAATTTTTCACTGATGGTGAGGTGAATGAGATAGCGGTCAACCCACCGGAATTTAACTTCTTTCATAATGGAGCTGCATCCTGCAGAGATAGAGTGTCGGGCACATTATCGTCTCGGGAAATTTTTTCTTAAGCGGAAGGTGTGAGAAATGGGAGAGCAATCGTTTGTCATTCGGGTGTGGGGGCAGGTGCAGGGGGTGGGATTTCGCTATTTCACCCGTGAGCGGGCGCTGCAACTGGGTTTGCGGGGCCATGCCTACAACCTGGAGGATGGATCGGTGGAGATCCTCATCAGCGGCCCCGCGCAGGGGGTGCAGATGATGCTGGGTTGGCTAGAGCATGGCCCGCGCACCGCCAGGGTGACCCGGATGGAGTATGAGGAGGCGCTGCCGCCCACCGGTCAGGGCTTTCACACCAACTGAAGGGGCGGGGATGAGATGGACGCTGACAAACAAGGTCTGTTGCTGACTCAGGCAACAAGCTGGGTCGCCCGTTATCAGGAGGCGGCGCGGGCGGTGCGCGAAGAGGCCAGCGAACCGGCCGTGCATGGCTATCGTATCGCGGCGCGCCGCTTGCTGGCGCTGCTCGCCCTGTGGCGGCCACTCACCTATCATCCCGAGCTGGAGCGGCGTCTGCTGCGCTCGGTCGGGCGGCTCTCGGCGCTGCGGGATGCTCAGGTCTACGCCGAGCGTTTTGGCAAGCCGCCTGCCAGCACGGGCAATACTCACAAATCTGCCTGTCGTGTGCCCCTGTTGTCACGGCGACTGGCCCGCTGGCTTGCGGCGGTGGTGCAGGTGCAGGATGCGCGTGCATTGGCGTTCCTCTATCAGCAGCATCTGGCCCTGCGCCTTGATGAGGCGCAAAGCGCTCTCGATGAACCTATTCCCTGCGTTGGGAAATCTGCCAGCTCCCGTCAGCAACAGTTGCGCCGCTGGCATCGGCTGCGCCTCGAGATCAAGCAGGCCCGTTATGGCGTGGAACTGTTGCTGGATCTGGGGAGTGGAGATCCCGGCTGGTTGAGCACCCTGACTCACTGGCAGGAGCGACTCGGCCAGTTGCAGGATTGGCGGCAATGGCGGCGGAGGTTGCGAGCAGAGCAGGGGGGCACCCACAAGCAGACGAAATTGCGGCAGCAGTTGAAGGGGAAGATCACCACCCGTTTGCGTCAACTGGACTGCCAGCAGGCGGAGCTGGTGGCGCTCAAACTGGCGATGCAGGCAGGCCACAACATGAATGACATGCCAAGTCGGCTGGTCAGGTATTCAGAACAAAATGCATCGCCCGCGAATCCCGGTGGTGGATAGCCCCGAGGCCGCACGCAATCGGCGGCAGCCATCCGCGATCAGCATCTACAAAAGCTATCCAGGCCAAACAGGTGAGACAAAAAAGAGAGGCCGTTTGGCCTCTCTTCTTCTATCTGGCTGTGGTCGCAGTCAGCGATACGCTTACTTGACGCGCATACCAGGCTGGGCGCCTTCCTGCGGCTCCAGGATCCAGAGATCCTTGCCGCCAGGGCCTGCAGCCAGCACCATGCCTTCGGACATGCCGAAACGCATCTTGCGCGGCGCCAGGTTGGCCACCATCACGGTCAGCTTGCCTTCCAGATCTTCCGGGTTGTAGGCAGACTTGATACCGGCAAACACCTGACGGGTTTCGCCGCCGATATCCAGTTGCAGCTTGAGCAGCTTCTCGGCTTCCGGTACCACTTCGGCCTTCTTGATCAGCGCGACGCGCAGGTCAATCTTGGCAAAATCGTCATAGGTGATGGTTTCGCTGATGGGGTCATCAGCCAGCGGGCCGGTCACTTTCGGTGCCTGCTCCTTGGCCAGGTCTTCCTTGGATGCTTCGATCATGGCTTCAATCTTCGCCGGCTCGATGCGGGAGAAGAGGGCCTTGAACGGCGCAACGGTGTGATTGACCAGCGGCATCTCGATGCCATCCCAGCTGAGGGTTTCGGCCAGGAAGGCTTCGGCACGTTCGGCCAGCAGCGGCATGACGGGCTTGAGGTAGGCCATCAGCACGCGGAACAGGTTGATGCCGACGGAGCAGACAGCTTGCAGCTCGGCATCTGCGCCTTCCTGCTTGGCGATAACCCAGGGCGCTTTGTCGTCCACATAGCGGTTGGCCTTGTCGGCCAGCGCCATGATCTCGCGGATGGCGCGGCTGAACTCGCGGCTCTCATAAGCCTCGGCAATGGCGGTGCGGGCGTTGGCGAATTCGGCGTAGAGCTCGGGTTCGGCGCAGGTTGCCGCCAGCTTGCCGCCAAAACGCTTGGCGATAAAGCCGGCGTTGCGCGACGCCAGGTTGACCAACTTGTTGACCACATCGGCGTTGACGCGCTGTACGAAATCTTCGAGGTTCAAGTCCAGATCGTCGATGCGGCTGTTGAGCTTGGCGGCATAGTAGTAACGCAGGCACTCCGGATCCAGGTGGTTCAGGTAGGTGGATGCCTTGATAAAGGTGCCCTTGGACTTGGACATCTTGGCGCCGTTGACGGTCACATACCCGTGTACGTTGACCTTGGTCGGCTTGCGGAAGTTGGCACCTTCCAGCATGGACGGCCAGAACAGGCAGTGGAAGTAGGCGATGTCCTTGCCGATGAAGTGGTAGAGCTCGGCATCGGAGTCCGCTTTCCAGTAGCTGTCAAAGTCGATGTCGCCGCGCTTGTTGCACAGGTTCTTGAAAGAGGCCATGTAACCGATGGGGGCATCCAGCCAGACGTAGAAGTACTTGCCCGGGGCGCCGGGAATTTCGAAACCGAAGTAGGGGGCGTCACGGGTGATGTCCCACTGCTGCAAGCCGCTTTCGAACCACTCCTGCATCTTGTTGGCCATCTCTTCCTGAATGGCGCCGGAGCCGCGCACCCACTCAGAGAGCCATTTTTCAAATTGCGGCAGGTCGAAGAAGAAGTGCTCGGAGTCCTTCATTACCGGAGTGGCGCCGGAGACGGCAGATTTCGGATCGATCAGCTCTGTCGGGCTGTAGGTAGCGCCGCAGCTGTCGCAGTTGTCGCCATACTGCTCCGGAGATTTGCACTTGGGGCAGGTCCCCTTGACGAAACGGTCCGGCAGGAACATGGATTTTTCCGGATCGAACAGCTGGGAGATGGTGCGGCTCTTGATAAAGCCACCATTTTTCAGGCGGCCATAGATCAGCTCCGCCAGCTCGCGGTTTTCGTCGCTGTGGGTGGAGTGATAGTTGTCAAAGCTGATGTTGAACCCGGCGAAATCAGCCTGGTGCTCCTTGGAGACAGCGGCAATCATCTCTTCCGGGGTGATCCCCATCTGCTGTGCCTTGAGCATGATCGGGGTGCCGTGGGCATCATCGGCACAGATGAAGTGCACCTGATGGCCGCGCATTCGCTGATAACGAACCCAGATATCGGCCTGGATATGTTCCAGCATGTGGCCAAGATGGATGGAGCCATTGGCATAGGGGAGGGCGCAGGTTACCAGCATTTTACGAGGATCAGTTGCCATATTACGTTCTTGATGTGCTTGTTGGGATGATAGAGTGCCGTGCATGTTACCCGAATTGGGGGTAGCCTGCCTAGGGTTGTGGCTATGCCAACCTTGGCAGCACCTGCTGTTACGATGGCAGGCAAGCCACTGATTTGTGTGCGGTAACCGTTCACCTCAAGATAATGACAAGATAATGAGGAGTTAATGGTGATTGATTCAGTAAAACAGATCCTCGCCGAATTTAAGCCAGCAGGCTGTCACAAGGATCTGGTGGATGCCGGATTCGTTCGCGAGATCATCAATCAGGGTCAGGGGCTTACTATCCGGCTGGTATTGCCGTTTGCCGGTCTCTCGCTGCTCGATCAGCTCAAAGAGAACTACGATGCCAGACTGCGCAGCGCCACCGGTGCTGCCCGTATCGACTGGGCATTGGAGATTGACGTCGCCAGCATGCCGCGGGCGCAGGGCCTCAATGCCGTGCAGGGCATTCGCAACATCATCGTGGTTGCTTCCGGCAAGGGGGGGGTGGGCAAATCCACCACCGCGGTCAACCTGGCGCTGGCCCTGCAAAAAGAGGGGGCGCGGGTCGCCATTCTCGATGCAGATATCTATGGCCCTTCCATTCCTACCATGATGGGCACCCTCACAGAGCGCCCGGTCAGCCATGACGGCAAGCTGATGGAGCCGGTGATGGCCTGCGGCCTCAAGAGCAACAGCATCGGCTATCTGGTCTCCGAGCAGGATGCCACCATCTGGCGCGGCCCGATGGCGAGCAAGGCGCTGGCGCAGATCCTCCATGAGACCCGCTGGGGCGAGGTGGATTATCTGGTGGTAGACATGCCGCCGGGCACTGGCGATATCCAGCTCACTATGGCTCAGCAGGTGCCGACTTCGGCGGCGGTGATCGTCACAACCCCGCAAGATGTGGCGCTGGCCGATGCCCGCAAGGGGATCGCCATGTTCAACAAGGTCAATGTGCCGGTGCTTGGCATCATCGAGAACATGAGTTACCACGTCTGCAGCGCCTGTGGTCACCATGAGCCGCTATTCGGTACCGGTGGCGGCCAGAAGATGGCAGAGCAGTATCAAGTGGCGCTGCTTGGCCAGCTGCCGCTGCACATCGACATCCGCCAACACATGGATGATGGCTGCCCGACGGTGTTCGGCGCACCGGAAGGGAGCCTGGCTCAGGCCTATTTGAAGCTGGCGCGCAGGGTTGGTGCTGAACTCTTTTTCAGCGCAAAACCGATTGCGACCCCCCTCTATGCCATGGCGCTGGATGAATAATCGACGGTCGGTCACTTGAAAGGGAATTGAGGGTGGGCATGACCCACCCTTTTTTATATAATGGATCGGTTTAAACCATCCCCACTGCTCTTCTCTTTTAGGTATTTGTCATGTCTGATACTCAACATTCGTGTGTGATCATCGGTATTGCGGGCGCATCTGCGTCTGGCAAAAGTCTTATAGCCCAGACCATTTATGAAGAGCTGGTGGCCGAACTGGGCGCAGGTCAGATTGGTGTGATCACCGAAGATTGCTACTACCGTGATCAGACCCACCTGACCATGGAAGAGCGGGTCAAGACTAACTATGACCACCCTAACGCGCTGGATCACGACCTGCTGGTACAGCACCTGAGCCAGCTGGTCAAAGGTGACGCGGTTGCCATTCCCCAGTACTCCTACACCGAACACACCCGGATGAGCGAAGTGACCCCGTTTGCGCCGCGCCGGGTGATCATTCTGGAAGGGATCCTGCTGCTGACTGATAGCCGTCTGCGGGATCTGATGGATGCCTCCATCTTTATGGATACCCCGCTCGACATCTGCCTGCTGCGCCGTCTGGTGCGTGATGTGCAGGAGCGTGGCCGTACCATGGACTCCGTGCTTAAGCAGTACCAGAAGACAGTGCGTCCGATGTTCCTGCAGTTTATTGAGCCGTCCAAACAGTATGCCGATGTGATCGTGCCCCGTGGTGGCAAGAACCGCATCGCCATCGACATGCTCAAAGCGCGTATCCGCCACATGTTGATTGGTTAAGATGAAACAAGCCGGGTGATGCCCGGCTTTTTTAAAAGCACAATTTGTCAGGAGAGTCGCCCAATGCGTCTGTGTGATACCGATATTGAACGCCATCTGGATGAAGGCAAGATCGTCATTGAGCCACGGCCCGGGGTAGAGCGGATCAGTGGTGTCAGTGTCGATGTGCTGCTGGGTAACGAGTTTCGGGTGTTTCGCGATCATACCGCACCCTATATCGACCTGAGCGGCCCGAGCAGCGAGATGGCCGATGCCATCGATCGGGTGATGAGTGACGAGATCCACATCCCCGATGGCGAAGCCTTCTACCTTCACCCGGGTCAGCTGGCGCTGGCGGTGACCTACGAATCCGTCACCCTGCCTGCCGATATCGTCGGCTGGCTGGATGGCCGCTCTTCACTTGCACGCCTGGGTTTGATGGTGCACGTGACGGCGCACCGGATCGATCCGGGTTGGTCCGGTCGCATCGTGCTGGAGTTCTACAACGGCGGCAAATTGCCGCTGGCACTGCGCCCGAAGATGAAGATCGGCGCCTTGAACTTCGAGATGCTCTCCGGCGTCGCGGCCCGTCCCTACAACAAGCGGGAAAATGCCAAGTACAAGAGCCAGCAGGGCGCCGTTGCCAGCCGCATCAATCAGGATTGATAACTGGCAACACGGCAACGATTCAAGGGAGCACAAGGTGCTCCCTTTTTGCATCTGGAATCAAACGGATATGGGGCTGATGGTGCTGGTCGGATGAGATTGGCGGGGTAGGGACGTTTTATCACCACTTTCGCCCGTTTTTCTGTCATAAAAATGTCATAAAAATGAAATTATTGGCTTAATTGTCAGCTATTTTTGCCCTTTCCCGCAATCATTGATGGCTTTAATTAATCGATGGCAAGCCGCATGAAGACTGGCTCTAGGATATTTTTTTCCAAAAAGCTCTTTTTTTTTATGGCTGAAATATTTCAATGGTGGCTATGGTGTTGGCCGCCATCTGGCATAATCCGCCGCAACTCATAAACAGGCTTTTTTTTATGTTTGAAATGTTTAGTGGTTTGGGTTTGTGGTGGTCAATCGGTTTGGTATTGGCCGTTTTTTTTGTGCTTGCCTATGAATTTATCAACGGCTTTCACGATACCGCCAACGCGGTAGCAACGGTTATCTATACCAAGGCGATGCCAGCTCACCTGGCGGTCGTTGCATCGGGGATCTTCAACTTTTTTGGCGTCATGTTCGGCGGTCTGGGTGTGGCCTATGCCATTGTCCATCTGCTGCCCATCGACCTGCTGCTTGGGATGGACTCCACCCAAGGGTTGATCATGGTCTTCTCCTTGCTGTTTTCCGCCATCGTGTGGAACTTGGGCACCTGGTTCTTCGGGATCCCGGCCTCCAGTTCACATACCTTGATCGGTTCCATTCTGGGGGTAGGCGGCGCCTATGCCTGGATCACCCATAAACCGGTGACAGAAGGGATCAACGTGGGCAAAGCGATCGACATCATGCTTTCCCTCATCATCTCTCCCACCATCGGCTTCATCATCGCGGCGCTGCTGCTGCTGGCGATGAAGCGCATCTGGACCAGCAACAAGATCCACAAAACACCGGAAGAGCGTCAGCTGGTGGATGGCAAGAAGCACCCGCCATTCTGGGCGCGTCTGACCTTGGTGGCCTCGGCTATGGGAGTCAGCTTCGTACACGGCTCCAACGATGGCCAGAAGGGCATCGGTCTGGTGATGCTGGTGCTGATCTGTATGGCGCCAGCCTATTTCGCACTGGACATGAACAGCCGCGCCTATGATCTGGACCGGACCCAGGATGCCAACCAGCGCATCATGGAGATCTACCAGCGCAACCAGTCCGCCCTCTCTGGTGTCATCAACTTCTCTGCACCGGCAACGGCTCAGGAAGAGCTGATGACCCACTGCTCCGCAGATGGCGTGTTGCAGGCGATGGCCACCCTGGATGCCCGTCTGGGTGCCGTGCGTACTTATGATCAGATGAGCCTGACCGACCGCCGCGAAGTGCGTCGTCTGCTGCTCTGTATCGATGACACCGCCCGCAAGGCTGCCAAGCTGCCGCTGCCAGCCAAGGAGCTGACCGATCTGGCCAAATGGCGCAAGGATCTGACCGCGACCGCTGAATATGCACCGACCTGGGTGATCGTCTCCATCGCGCTGGCGCTGGGTTGCGGCACCATGGTGGGTTGGCGTCGTATCGTCCATACCGTGGGCGAGAAGATCGGCACCACCGGCATGACCTACAGCCAGGGCATTGCGGCCCAGATCACGGCTGCTACCTCCATCGGGGTCGCCAGTCTGACCGGTATGCCGGTGTCCACCACCCACATCCTCTCTTCTGCGGTGGCGGGGACCATGATTGCCAATAAATCCGGCCTGCAGAGCCAGACTATCAAGACCATCCTGATGGCCTGGGTGTTGACCCTGCCGTTGACCATGCTGCTCTCCGGCGGCCTGTTTATCGTCAGCCACCATCTGTTTGGTTGATCTGCTGCGTTCATAACGCGGATCACAATGACGATGCCGCCCGGTCGAAAGATCGGGCGGCATTTTTTATATGCTGGATAGATCGTGTCTCGTGAGCGCAGGAATATGGCTTGCAGGGATGTTAGGAGCGGGTCAGAAATCCCAGCCAGATTGCGGCATCGGTTCAGGTTGATCGCCTTCGCGAGCCTTGCGCCGCGCAGCCTCGACCCGGCGTTTGCGATCCCTGCACAGGCGCATCACCTCTTGTTGCTGGGCAGGGGTCATGGTGAGCCAGTTGAAACGCTCGTCGCGATTGCGCAGGCACCCCTTGCAGTAGCCCTTGTTGTTCACTTCGCAGACCCCGATGCAGGGGCTCTGCAGCGGGAATATTTCGAGCTGTTCCATCCATCACCTTGTACACCCTGTCACCTTGTTATAACCCAGCGGATCCCCTTTGGAGAAATCCTGCTTCAAGTGATTGATGTCGTTTGCTTTCCCCCTGCAAATTTGGCATCTTCCCCGCCGAGCATGGCTCTTGGCGTTATATGAGGACATATGAACAAACACGCGTACTGGCTGACCGCCGCAGTGCTGGGACTGGCCGGTTGTGCGGGCAACTCTGACAAAGCAGAAGTGCCCAAAAAACAGACCGACAACAGATGCTTTCTTAACTGCGAGGTACCGGAAAATCTGGGCAAGCAGTATCTGGACGGGACCTTGCCAGAGGATCTGGTGAGGGTGGAGCGGGTCAATAGCCGTGCGCATGCCGACTACAGCAAGTTTGGCCCGCAAAGCAGACTGGTATTGGAGCGCTCCGGCAAAATGACCCGCCGTTATGGCGAGCTCTATCACCAGCTCTCCCGCTGGGTCGCGGGCGGTGGCAACCCTGCCGACATCACCCGTTACGGTATCAGCCTAGCTCAGCTGGGCGGTGCCGATCGCATGGGTAACGTGCTCTTTACCGGTTACTACTCGCCGGTGCTGGAAGTGCGCCACCGCCCGGATGCCAAGTACAAATATCCCATCTATGCCATGCCCAAATGTGGCGGTCGCTGTCCGACCCGGGCCGAGATCCATCAGGGGGCCCTGGCCAACCGCGGGCTGGAGCTGGGTTACAGCAAATCCCTTATCGACAACTTCCTGATGGATGTGCAGGGCTCCGGATTTGTCCACTACGGGGATGACGATCGGCTGCAGTATCTGGGCTACAGCGGCAAGAACGGCCACGGTTACGTGAGTATCGGTCGGGTACTGATCGACCGCGGTGAAGTGCCCAAAGAGCAGATGTCGATGAAGGCCATCAAGGAGTGGGCCAACCGCCAGCCGGAGGAGAGCGTCAAGGAGCTGGTGGAGCAGAACCCCTCCTATGTCTTCTTCGAGCGTCGCCCGACCAATGATGTGATCGGTGCGGCCGGTATCCCGCTGCTGCCGCTGGCGGCCGTCGCTGCCGACAAGACCCTGCTGCCGATGGGTACCCCGATCCTCGCCGAAGTTCCCTTGCTCGACAAAGAGGGCAACTGGACCGGCAAGCACCAGCTGCGGCTGTTGATTGCGCTGGATGTGGGCGGGGCGGTGAAGAAGGGCCACCTCGACCTCTACCACGGTATGGGCGAGAAGGCTGGCGTCGCGGCCGGTCATTACAAGCACTTTGGCCGGGTCTGGAAGCTGGGCCTGCACCACGGGCCGACTGCCGCCCCCTGGTTGTAATCCTCTGATGGATTGGGCGTCTGTTATCGTGTGCCCGAGCAAAGATGAAGAGACAAAAAAAGCCGCCGGATTGCTCCGGCGGCTTTCTATTTTGTGCGAGTTGCCAGTCTTTGGCTGCGTCAGCTCTTCTGGATATCCAGCCGGATAGCGCCGACCGGTTTGCAGCAGCAGGGTAGGCACTCCCCCTGAGCGACAAATGCCAAGGGCACCGCAGGATAGTGCACCTTGCCAGCCATCAGCGGAGTGCGGCAGGCGCCGCAATAGCCGCTGCGACACTGGAATTCCACATGATGACCGTGGCGCTGCAGGGTCTCCAACACGCTTTCGCCGGGATGGGCGTGCAGCACGGCACCATCCCGGGTATGTACCCGTGGTGCCACGACCGCATGCTGTTCGGCAGGTGCGTGCGGGGCAGGGGTCAGCGTGTTGGTGGCGTCACTCACAGCTCGAAATCACCCAGGTCATCGGCATTGACTTCGCTGTCGATCTGACCGACCAGATAGGAGCTGACCTCTACCTCTTGCGGGGCGACCTGCACGTTGTCGGATGACAGCCAGGTGTTGATCCAGGGGATCGGGTTCTGCTTGGTGCCGGCAAAGGCTGGCTGCAAGCCGACCGCGCTCATGCGCAGGTTGGTGATGTACTCCACATACTGGCAGAGGATGTCCTTGTTCAGGCCGATCATGGAGCCGTCCTGGAACAGGTACTCGGCCCACTCTTTCTCCTGAATGGCCGCTTCCTTGAAGATCTCGAAGCAGGCCTGTTCGCACTCGGCGGCGATCTCGGCCATTTCCGGGTCATCCTGGCCGGTGCGCATCAGGTTCAGCATGTGCTGGGTGCCGGTGAGGTGCAGCGCTTCGTCGCGGGCGATCATCTTGATGATCTTGGCGTTGCCTTCCATCAGTTCACGCTCGGCGAAGGCAAAGGAGCAGGCGAAGCTGACGTAAAAGCGAATTGCTTCCAGCGCGTTGACGCTCATCAGGCAGAGATAGAGCTTCTTCTTGAGCTCGCGCAAGGTGATGGTCACTTCGCGGCCCGCGACGGTGTGGGTCCCTTCACCGTGCAGGTTGTAGAGGGCGGTCGCTTCGATCAGGTCGTCGTAGAAGTGGCTGATGGAGCCGGCGCGCTTCAAGATCTGCTCGTTGGTCACGATGTCGTCGAACACCTGGGCGGGGGTGTTGACGATATTGCGGATTATATGGGTGTAGGAGCGAGAGTGGATGGTCTCCGAGAAGGCCCAGGTCTCAATCCAGGTTTCCAGCTCCGGAATGGAGACCAGCGGCAGCAGCGCCACGTTGGGGCTGCGGCCCTGAATGGAGTCCAGCAGGGTCTGGTACTTCAGGTTAGAGATGAAGATGTGCTGCTCGTGGGGCGGCAGGGCCTGATAGTCGATGCGATCACGGGAGACATCCACCTCTTCCGGGCGCCAGAAGAAGGAGAGCTGCTTCTCGATCAGCCGCTCGAACACTTCGTGCTTTTGTTGATCATAACGGGCTACGTTGACCGATTGGCCAAAAAACATCGGCTCTTTGAGCTGGTCGTTTTGGGTTTGGCAGAAAGTTGAATAGGCCATGGTTACCAGAATATGTGAATAGAGAAAACAGGAGAGCGGGAGCTTCATGCTCCCGCCCGGTTATCAGTTCTTGCCGTGACTTAGATTTTGCAAGCCCCGCCAGCGCAACCGTCATCTTGCAGATCGGTCTGGGCATCGTCTGCACCATCACGGGTGTTGTGATAGTACAGGGTCTTGAGACCGTATTTGTAGGCGGTCAGCAAGTCCTTGAGCAGCTGTTTCATCGGGACCTTGTTGCCTTCGAAACGGGCTGGGTCGTAGTTGGTGTTGGCGGAGATCGCCTGATCCACAAACTTCTGCATGATACCGACCAGCTGCAGGTAGCCGTCAACGCTCGGTTGCTTCCAGAGCAATTCGTATTGATCTTTCAGGCGATCATACTCGGGCACCACCTGTTTGAGAATGCCGTCTTTGGAGGCCTTGACCGACACCAGACCGCGTGGCGGCTCAATGCCGTTGGTGGCGTTGGAGATCTGGCTGGAGGTCTCGCTCGGCATCAGGGCGGTCAGGGTGGAGTTGCGCAAGCCCACGGACTTGATCTCTTCACGCAGACTTTCCCAATCCAGATGCAGCGGCTCGTTGCACAGCGCATCCAGATCCTTCTTGTAGGTGTCGATGGGCAGGATGCCCTGGGCATAGGTGGTCTCGCCAAACAGCGGGCAGGGGCCGAACTCGCGGGCCAGCTGCACGGAGGCTTTCAGCAGGTAGTACTGAATGGCCTCGAAGGTGCGGTGAGTCAGCGCCAAACCAGAGCCGTCAGAGTAGCGGGCACCGTTTTTGGCCAGGTAGTAGGCGTAGTTGATGACGCCGATACCCAGGGTGCGACGACCCATGCTGCCCTTCTTGGCGGCGGCAATCGGGTAGTCCTGATAGTCGAGCAGGGCGTCGAGGGCACGCACGGCCAGATCGGCCATCTCTTCCAGATCTTCCAGCTTGTCGATGGCACCCAGGTTGAAGGCGGAGAGGGTGCACAGTGCGATTTCGCCACTCTCGTCATCGATGTTGTTGAGCGGCTTGGTCGGCAGCGCAATTTCGAGGCAGAGGTTGGACTGGCGTACCGGCGCCACGCTCGGGTCGAACGGGCTGTGGGTGTTGCAGTGATCCACGTTCTGGATGTAGATGCGACCGGTACCGGCACGCTCCTGCATCATCAGGGAGAAGAGGTCTACCGCTTTCAGAGTCTTCTTGCGAATGGCCGGATCCTGCTCGTACTTGACGTAGAGCTCTTCAAACTTGTCCTGATCGGCGAAGAAGGCATCGTACAGACCCGGCGCATCGGACGGGGAGAACAGGGTGATGTCACCGCCCTTGATCAGGCGCTGGTACATCAGCTTGTTGATCTGCACGCCGTAGTCCATGTGACGAACACGGTTCTCTTCCACGCCGCGGTTGTTCTTCAGTACCAGCAGGCTTTCCACTTCGGTGTGCCACAGCGGGTAGAACAGGGTGGCCGCACCGCCGCGCACGCCGCCCTGGGAGCAGCACTTCACGGCAGTCTGGAAGTATTTGTAGAAGGGGATGCAACCGGTGTGGAACGCTTCGCCGCCACGGATGGGGCTGCCCAGACCGCGGATGCGCCCGGCGTTGATACCGATACCGGCGCGCTGGGAGACATAACGCACGATGGAGCTGGCGGTGGCGTTGATGGAGTCCAGGCTGTCGTCGCATTCGATCAGTACGCAGGAGCTGAACTGACGGGTCGGGGTGCGCACGCCGCTCATGATCGGGGTCGGCAGGGAGATCTTGAAGGTCGAGACCGCGTCATAGAAGCGCTTGATGTAGTCCAGACGGGTATCTTTCGGATACTTGGAGAAGAGGCAGGCCGCAACCAGCATATAGAGGAACTGCGGGCTCTCGTAGATCTCGCCGGTAACGCGATTCTGGACCAGATATTTGCCTTCCAGCTGTTTGACTGCCGCGTAGGAGAAATCCATGTCGCGCCAGTGATCCAGATGGGTGTTCAGCTCTTCGAATTCGGCCTGGGTGTAGTCTTCCAGCAGGTGCTTGTCGTACTTGCCCATGTCCACCAGACGAGCCACGTGCTGGTAGAGGTGGGGCGGTTCGAACTGGCCGTAGGCCTTCTTGCGCAGGTGGAAGATGGCCAGACGGGCTGCCATGTACTGGTAGTCCGGGGTCTGCTCGGAGATGAGGTCAGCCGTCGCCTTGATGATGGTTTCGTGAATGTCGGCGGTACGGATACCGTCATAGAACTGGATGTGGGATTTGAGCTCTACCTGGGAGACCGACACGTTGTCGAGCCCTTCGGCGGCCCAGTCCAGCACGCGGTGAATTTTATCCAGATCGATGGGTTCTTTGTGTCCGTTACGCTTCGTCACAAACAAGTTCATTGGCTGATGACCTTCAGTTGATTCCCGAAAAACCATCGCACAATGGCGCCATCCAGGCTCCGGCGGTGTGCGGGAGTTGGGTAGAGATTGTGCGATGAATCACAAGATGTAGTGTTATTTTAAGTTCGAGCTACAAGATAGTGAGGTCAGCCCGCCATTGCAATGTGTGGATAAGTGACGAGCTGTGGATAAATTGTGAGTCTTGCCCCATCAGTTAGTGACTGCTCACAGTGAGCGGGTTTTCATTCGTCCGCTCCGCTAAAAGCAAGTCTCCCGATCGAAGATGGAAAATTTAAATAACTTTTTTTGCTTGCGAAACGGGGGGCTTTTTACTAGCAAACGGCGGCTGATTATCCCTTATGCAACAAGGGTCAAAAGCTGTCCAGTTGTCGCAGCCGCGGGTTCAGCGTGGCAAGGGCTTTGCATCAGATGACGGTGGTTTGTGGCCGCTTTTTGACGGCTGTGAGCTTGTCAAATGGGTATCCAACAGGCAGAAAGCTGCCTTTATTATCCATGAATAGACGAGTTATGGTGGCGCAGGACGCAGGAGCGTAAAGGAAGAGATGCAAGGGGCGGAGAGTCTCTTCGCCCCCGTTTTCGCCTATCAGCCGGTAAGGCTGCGCGTTACACCTTGGCCGTCAACTCATAGCGCAGCCAGTGGTGCAGGGCTTGCACGGTATCAAAGTGCAGTTCGGCGCCCCACTGGGCGGGATCTTCCTCATCATTGAGATAGCCCCAGCCAGCGACCGCGGTGCGCATGCCGGCGTTGCGGCCCGCTTCGATATCCCGCACATGATCCCCCACATAGAGGCAGTGAGCTGCTTCGACCCCCAGCTTCTCACAAGCAAAGAACATGGGGGCGGGGTCGGGCTTGCGTACCGGCAGGGTGTCGGCACTGACCGTCACGCCGCAGCTGGCGAGCTCTGGCAGGGCTGCCAGCAGTGGCTCGGTGAGAAAGCCCGGCTTGTTGGTGACTATTCCCCAGGGGAGCTGTTTCTCGTCGAGCCACTCGATAAGATCCACCATTCCCTCATAGGGACGGGTACCGACGCAGAGATTGGCCGCGTAGTAGTCGAGAAGGGCATTGCGCAGGCGGGTGGCCCCCAGCTCTTCAAGCAGTTCGTCGCCGAGGCCCGCTTTCAGCAGCCCTAGCGCCCCGTGGGAGGTGGTCTGACGAATGATGTCGTCAGAGAGCGGCGCAAAGCCTTCGCTGATCAGCACGTGGTTGACGGCGGCACCCAGATCCGGGGCTGTGTCGAGCAGGGTGCCATCCAGATCGAACAGCACACCGCGCAGGGGAAGAGGGCGAGAGGCGTTCATCAGCCGTGCTCCGGGCGGACAAACTCCACCATATAGTTGACGTCGACATTCTTGCCGAGCTTGAACTGGTTGGTGAGGGGGGCGTAGTGGACGCCGCTCATGTCCCGCACCAGCAGGCCAGCAGCTTCACCCATGCGACACAGTTCGGCTGGGGTAATGAATTTTTTGTGATCGTGGGTACCCTTGGGCACCATCTTCATCAGGTATTCGGCCCCGATGATCATCATCAGATAGGATTTGGGGTTGCGGTTGATGGTGGAGACGAACACCCGGCCGCCCGGGCGCACCAAGGTGGCGATGGCGCGCAGCACGGAGGCGGGGTCCGGCACATGCTCCAGCATCTCCATGCAGGTAACCACATCATACTGGCCCGGTACTTCGGCGGCATGGGCTTCGGCTGTGATCTGGCGGTATTCGAGCTCGACACCCTGCTCCAGGGCGTGCAGGCGGGCGACGCCGAGGGGCTCCTTGCCCATATCGATGCCGGTGACCCTGGCACCACGGCGGGCCATGCTCTCGGAGAGGATGCCGCCACCACATCCGATATCGAGAATGCGCTTGCCAAACAGACCGCCACTTTTGTCGGTGATCCAGTCAAGGCGTACCGGATTGATTTGATGCAGGGGTTTGAATTCACCTTCCATGTCCCACCAGCGGGAGGCGATGGCGTCAAACTTGGCGATTTCTGTCAGATCGACATTGGCATCACTGTTCATTTTTCGAAGATCCTGTGGCAGGGCGCCCGCTTCTGAGTCATGGGCGCAATCTATTGTCCTGGCGGGCATTATAACGGACGGACTTTGTCACACCAGCCCGATCTGATACCCGATTTGTGGCTTAAGGTATTTGGCTCAGTGTGTTACCATGTCGCGCTGTTTAAGCCAAAGAACAACTAATTAGGGATAAGGCTTTCTATGAGCGATCTGGCCAGAGAGATCACGCCGGTCAACATCGAAGAAGAGCTCAAGAGTTCCTATCTTGATTACGCCATGAGCGTGATCGTAGGACGAGCTCTGCCGGATGTGCGTGATGGCTTGAAACCGGTTCACCGCCGCGTTCTGTTTGCTATGAACGAGTTGGGGAACGACTGGAACAAGCCCTATAAAAAATCGGCCCGTGTGGTCGGTGACGTAATCGGTAAATATCACCCGCACGGCGATATCGCTGTGTATGACACCATTGTCCGGATGGCGCAGGATTTCTCCATGCGTTACATGCTGGTCGATGGTCAGGGCAACTTCGGTTCAGTCGACGGCGACAGCGCCGCGGCGATGCGTTATACCGAAGTGCGGATGGCCCGCATCTCCCACGAGCTGCTGGCTGATCTGGACAAAGAGACCGTGGACTGGGTGCCGAACTATGACGGCACCGAGATGATCCCGGCGGTCATGCCTACCAAGGTTCCTAACCTGCTGGTCAACGGCTCCTCCGGTATCGCGGTGGGCATGGCGACCAACATTCCGCCTCACAACCTCACCGAGATTGTCAATGGCTGCCTGGCGCTGATCGAAAACGGCGACCTCACCATTGACGAGCTGATGACCTACATCACCGGCCCGGATTTCCCCACCGGCGGCATTATCAACGGCCGTTCCGGCATCGTGCAGGCGTACCGTACCGGTCGTGGCTCCATCTATGTGCGGGCCAAGGCTGAAGTGGAAGTGGACGAGAAGACCAGTCGCGAGACCATCATCGTTCACGAGATCCCCTATCAGGTGAACAAGGCTCGACTGATCGAGAAGATCGCCGAGCTGGTCAAAGAGAAGAAGATCGAGGGCATCAGTGCCCTGCGCGATGAGTCTGACAAAGACGGCATGCGCATCGTTATCGAGATCAAGCGCGGCGAGTCCGGCGAGATTGTGCTGAACAATCTCTACAAGCACACCCAGATGCAGACCACGTTCGGCATCAACATGGTGGCGCTCGATAACAACCAGCCCAAGGTGATGAACCTTAAAGAGATCCTGGATGCGTTCCTGCTGCACCGCCGTGAAGTGGTGACTCGCCGGACCGTGTTCGAACTGCGCAAAGCGCGGGATCGGGCACACATTTTGGAAGGTCTGGCGGTTGCGCTGGCCAACATTGATCCCATCATCGAGCTGATCCGCCACAGCGCGACCCCGGCCGACGCGAAAGCGGGCCTGGTTGCCAAGGGCTGGGAACTCGGCAACGTGGCCGCCATGCTGGAAAAAGCGGGCGACGACGCGGCACGGCCAGAGTGGCTGGAGCCGGAGTTCGGTATCCGTGAAGGCCAATACTTCCTGACCGAACAGCAAGCCCAGGCCATCCTTGACCTGCGTCTGCACAAGCTGACTGGCCTCGAGCACGAGAAGATCCTGGAAGAGTACCAGTCTCTGCTGGATCTGATTGCCGAGTTGCTGCACATCCTGGCGAGCCCGGCTCGTCTGATGGAAGTGATCCGCGATGAACTGCTGGCTGTGCGTGAGCAGTATGGCGACGAGCGTCGCACCGAGATCAGCATGTCCAGTGCCGAGATCAACATCGAAGATCTGATCACCCCGGAAGACGTGGTGGTTACCCTGTCTCACCAGGGCTATGTGAAGTATCAGCCGCTCTCCGACTACGAGGCCCAGCGCCGCGGCGGTCGTGGCAAGTCGGCCACCCGGATCAAGGAAGAGGACTTTGTGGAGCGTCTGCTGGTGGCCAACACCCACGACACCATTCTGTGCTTCTCCACCCGTGGCAAGGTCTACTGGCTCAAGGTTTACCAGCTGCCGGAAGCGTCCCGTGGCGCCCGTGGTCGTCCGATCATCAACCTGCTGCCGCTGGAAGAGGGTGAGCGTATCACCGCTATCCTGCCGGTGAAGGAATATGACGCCGAGAAGTATGTCTTCTTCGCCACCGCCAACGGTACCGTGAAGAAGACCAGCCTCTCTGACTTCAGCCGTCCGCTCTCCTCCGGTATCCGCGCCATCAACCTCAAAGAGGGTGATGAGCTGATCGGGGTAGATATCACCGATGGCAGCAACGAGATCATGCTCTTCTCCGATGCGGGTAAAGTCGTTCGCTTCGCGGAAGGCAGCGGTCGCGCCGATGCCGATGTCAGCGATGACGTTGAAACCGACGACGATGCCGGTAATGACGATGATGGCAGCGACAACGGCGAAGGCACCGAAAGCAAGGGTACCTTCAAGGGCGTGCGTCCCATGGGTCGTACCGCCGCCGGTGTCCGTGGCATCAAGCTGGGCGCCGGTGACAAGGTGGTTTCCCTCATCGTTCCGCGCGGCGAAGGTGCCATCCTCACCGCAACCGAGAACGGTTACGGTAAACGGACTGCGTTGGCCGAATACCCGACCAAGAGCCGTGGTACCCAGGGCGTTATCTCCATCAAGGTGGATGAGCGCAATGGCAAGGTGATCGATGCGATCCAGGTCGAAGATACCGATCAGATCATGCTGATCACCAACGGCGGTACTCTGGTGCGTACCCGTGTTGCCGAGGTGAGCGTCATTGGCCGTAACACCGGCGGTGTCCGTCTGATCCGTACCGGTGAAGACGAGACCGTGGTTGGCCTGCAGCGTATCGCCGAGAGCGACGAAGACGAAAACGACGCTTTGGCCGTTGACGGTGAGGTATCTGAAGGTACCGATACCACGACCGGCACTGATGCGGTCGATGCTGGGGAAGCGGGCGACGAGTAATCGTCACCAGTTACCCGAGCAACGTCTCTGAGCAAAAAGAGCGACCCTGGTGGTCGCTCTTTTTATTTGTCTGTTTTTTATGACTCTACGCTGCTCTTACGGCTGGATCACTCCTGCAGCCACATTCTGGCGCTGCGGGCAGGAATGGCGACCCGTACCCACTGGCTCTGTACGTTGACTACGGCGCCTTGGTCGAGCACGTCCCGATAGTTGCGATACCAGTTCATCTCGAACCTGGCGGTATCGAGCCAATACTCCTGCTCATAGTCGCACTTGTTGATGCCGACCAGCCCCTGTTTGCCCCGTTTGAACAGCACGAAGCAGTCACCGCTGCCGATCAGCTGCATGGGTTGACCCTGCACCGCATTGTGGAAGCGGATCATCCCCTTGAGATCGGCGCGCTGGTAGTAATCCTGCCAGCGCAGTCCATCCTTGGCCTGGGTCTCGCCGTGATCCGAATAGACCAGCGGCGAGCCACCATCGCGGCCGAGCAGGTAGGCATAGGCCAGCTTCTCGTCAGTCTGGCTTAAGAGCTGATAGCGGAAGCCGTCGTTAGTGGGGATGTCGTGGGTCACGGCAAAGGTGACGGCACGACTGCCCGGCAGCGCCTGACCATAGGCGCCCGGATCCGCCAGCAGGTTCATGCTGCCACCGTAACTGAAGGCACCGCGCAGGGAGGCAAACAGCGGAAAGTCATAGGCTCCCTGGCCGCTGCTGTCGAGGTAGGGTTTGAGGAAGCGCTCGTAATCGGTACTGCCAGCACCCCCAGTGGTGATCACCTCGCCAAACACGTGCATCCCCTGTTTGATTTCGGGGGTGAACACGGCATTGATCTGGTAATCGCTCATGTGTTTGACCGCATCGACCCGAAAACCCTTGATCCCCATCCCCTTGAGCGCCTTGAGATAGGCCTGTTGCTGACTCACTACCCAGTTGTTGGGATCCAGGTCCGGCAGCCCCTTGTCACCGGCACCGCCGCACAGCCGCCAGTACTGGACATGGCCTGGATTATTCCAGTCGGTGATGCACCCTTCGGGATGAAAATCCTGACCGGAGAGGAAGTTTTGCCCGAGATCGCCAAACAGTTTCTGGCGCTCGAAATAGGCCGGGTTGCTGGCGTAGCTTTGCAGCAGCTCGTTGCCGGGATAGTTGAGGTCCTGGCGTTTCCAGCTCTCGTTGGCCATGTGGTTGAGTACCACGTCGGCATAGACGGCGATGCCCCGCGCCTTCATGGCGGCGATCAGTTGCTCGAGCTCCTGCTTGTTGCCAAGGGGGGAATCGACAAGACGCAGATCCTGCGGCTGGTAACGAGCCCACCACTCGCTGCCTGATGACTTGAGAGGTGGTGAGATGAGTACCTGTTTGTAACCGGCCGACTTGATAAGGTCGGCTTTGGCGGTCACTTCACTGTACTTCCAGTTGAAGGCGTGAAGTATGACGTCGGCGTGCGCCAAGGGGGCGATCAGCATGCCTGCGATCGCCCATATTCCCGCTGTGTGTTTCATTATTGTGTCCCTGTTTTTATAGATGCCTGAATGGGCAACCCAGCTTTGGCGGGAACAGGGTGGGTTGCAATCCACAACCTGCAGATTTGTGACCACTTTCAGGATGATTTCGCCGATTATGTGAGCTATTTCGGCTTTTCCTTGTCACGGCCAGTTGTCTTTTTACAAGTGATTTTTTTGTCATTTCCCTGTCATTCCCAGCCGCTATACTGCCAGGCGAGTGGTGCGTTGTTGCCATCACCTTCACCGTCAGGAGCTGCATATGACCAGTTGGATCACGTGGGAAATTTGGTGGAGCCGGGTATGGGGCGAGTCAGAGGTGCCGCAGTATGAAGAGGATGAGCACGAAGTGGCCCATGAACCCTCGCGGCTGCCGGTTGAAATGGTGCAACAGGGTCGGGATCAGCGCGCAGGCTAAGGCGTTAGCCCTCTCTTTAGCGGGTAGCGCTTTCTTGTCGCGGCAGGTCTTCCTCTCAACCTCTTGGCAAGCAAGGGTTTTGTGCTTGATGTGTGAAGGGCGTGAACAGGGGGATTAGAAGAGCGACAGCTGCTCCCCGGGGCGGATAAACCCATCCAGCCTGAGCTGAATATGGCGTTTGCCCAGATCAAGGCGTTTGCTGATAAGGCGAAAGCGCTGGGCCAGCAGATCGGCAAAGTGCCCCTCACCGCGCATGCGGGTACCGAAGGCGGTACTGTTGAGCCCGCCACCGCGGCTGGCTCGCAACTGATTCAAAATAGCCTCCTTCTGGCCCGGATAGTGGGTATCGAGCCAGTCATCAAATAGCGGCGCCAGCTCGTGGGGCAGGCGCAGCAGGATGTAATCGGCGCAGCTGGCGCCTGCCTCGGCAGCCGATTTGATGATCTGCTCCAGCTCCGGTTCATTGAGTCGCGGGATCATGGGGGCGGCCAGTACCCCCACCTGCACGCCAGCGTTGGCCAGCTTCTCGATCACTTTCAAGCGGCCTGCACCTGTGCTGGCGCGGGGCTCCAGCTGTCGGCGCAGGGTTTCGTTCAAGGTCGTCACCGACACCATCACCTGACACAGTCCCTCTCTGGCCAGCTCGGTCAACAGATCGAGGTCGTGCAAGATCATGGCGCTCTTGGTAATGAGCCCGACTGGATGGCGGTGGGCCAGCATCACTTCCAGCAACTGCCGGGTGAGGCGATAGCGCTGCTCGATGGGTTGATAGGGGTCGGTATTGGCGCCAATGAAGATGGTCTGTGGCTGATAGGCAGGTTTGGCAAACTCCCGGCGCAGCAGGTCGGCTGCATTGCGTTTGGCAAACAGCTTGCTCTCGAAATCGAGACCGGGGGAGAGCTCCAGATAGGCATGGCTGGGTCTGGCATAGCAGTAGATGCAGCCGTGTTCGCACCCCTGATAGGGGTTGATGGATCGACCAAAAGGCACATCCGGCGAGCTGTTGTAGCTGATGATGCTGCGTGCATCGATCTCCCGCACCTCGGTGCCAGGCACAGAAGAAGTGAAGGCGGCATCCCAATCGGACGATTGCCAGCCGTCATCGACCGCTTCGACAAGGGGGCCGCTAAAACGGTGATCGATATTGTGGGGGCTGCCTCGTCCTGCCATAGTGTGCACCGACACTGTTTATACATACAGTTATTTTGCAGGTGCCCCGGATAAATGGCAACAACTGCTGATCGTGCGGGTGCAAAAAGGGTTGTCGTAGGGATCTCTAGCTTGATCGCAGCGCTACATTTCGTTTACATAGACGAAATGAGAACTGGATCACGGAAATCATCATGAACCCCACCACTTCCCGCTGGCTGTTTATCGGTCTGCTCGCCCTTGTTATCTGGCGTCTGCTTCCGCTCTCCACCGAGCAGGAGATGGCTGCCGCCAACCGTGCCTGGCGTACCGGTCACTTCGATGAGGCGACCCGGATCTGGTCGCCACTGGCCGAGCAAGGGCAACCTAGGGCGCAAGCCTTGATGGGCTGGAGCCATGAGGTGGGGCAGGGGAGCGAGCAGGATATCCATCAGGCCATCAGCCTCTATCGCCAGTCGGCGCAGGCAGGGGATCCCTTCGGCCAATATCGGTTGGCAGAGCTCTATCTGCGCGGTGTTGGGGTCAAGCGAGATCTGCGCCAAGCCTTTCACTGGATGGATCAGGCTGCCCGTAATGGCGATGTCCCGGCCATGCTGAAAGTCGGTGTGCTTCATCTGATGGGGGTCAGCGGCAGGGTCGATTTGCCTCAGGCGAAACAGTGGCTCTATCAGGCGGCGCAAAAGGGCAACAAGCTGGCGCTTCAGGTGCTGCAAGAGCTGGCGCTGGCCGAGGAGGGGAGCAGTGACTTTGACTTCAACTGGCAATCTCTGCTTGGTGAATAGTCGGCAGGCGACTCATTTGACTGTAGAAAATATCTGCAAATCCGATACAGCACGCCAGACTTCTGGTAGCATGGGACCGTTTTGGCTTGGTTTGTCACGTTAGACATGTGGTTTACGTGTCAGGCCGTCTTCGCAAAGTGCTGTGGAGAACCAGAACATCACCTTTTTGAATCTCTTTTCCATCCCGCATGTGACCTTTGGTAGGGGTCACCACTGTATAAGGAAACACATAATGCCAATCATTACTCTGCCTGACGGCAGCCAACGTCAATTTGCCCACTCTGTTTCCGTCATGGATGTGGCTGCGGACATCGGTCCCGGTCTCGCCAAGGCGTGCATTGCCGGTCGGGTAAACGGTGAACTGGTGGATGCGTGCGAGCTGATCGAAGCCGATGCTGCGCTGGCCATCATCACCGCCAAAGACGAAGAAGGTCTGGACATCCTGCGCCACTCCTGCGCCCACTTGCTGGGTCATGCTATCAAGCAACTCTGGCCCCAGACCAAGATGGCCATCGGTCCTGTCATCGACAACGGCTTCTACTATGACGTTGATCTTGACCGTACCCTGACCGATGAAGATCTGGCTGCCCTGGAAGAGCGCATGCTGGCGCTGGTAGCCAAGGATTACGACGTCATCAAGAAGAAAGTCTCCTGGCAAGAAGCGCGCGATGTATTCGAGGCGCGCGGCGAGTCTTACAAAGTCGAAATCCTGGATCAGAACATTGCCCGTGATGACCAGCCAGGTCTCTATCATCACGAAGAGTACATCGACATGTGTCGCGGCCCGCACGTGCCCAACATGCGCCACTGCCACCACTTCAAGTTGCTGAAGATGTCCGGCGCCTACTGGCGTGGCGACTCCAACAACAAGATGCTGCAGCGTATCTACGGTACCGCCTGGGCTGACAAGAAGCAGCTCAAGGCCTATCTGCAGCGCCTGGAAGAGGCCGCCAAGCGCGACCACCGCAAGATCGGCAAGCAGCTCGACCTGTATCACATGCAGGAAGAAGCACCCGGTATGGTGTTCTGGCACAACGATGGCTGGACCATTTTCCGTGAGCTGGAAACCTTTATCCGCGGCAAGCTCAAAGAGTACGACTATCAGGAAGTGAAAGGTCCGTTCATGATGGACCGCGTCCTGTGGGAGCGTTCTGGTCACTGGGAGAAATACGCCCAGGCCATGTTCACCACCCAGTCCGAAAACCGCGAGTACGCCATCAAGCCGATGAACTGCCCGGGTCACGTCCAGATCTTCAACCAGGGTCTGAAGTCCTACCGTGATTTGCCGCTGCGTATGGCCGAGTTTGGTTCCTGCCACCGCAACGAGCCGTCCGGTTCCCTGCACGGTCTGATGCGGGTGCGCGGCTTTACTCAGGATGACGCGCACATCTTCTGTACCGAAGAGCAGATCATGGAAGAGGTCTCCGGCTGTATTCGTATGGTCTATGACGTCTACGGTACCTTTGGCTTCGAGAACATCGTGGTCAAGCTCTCCACTCGTCCCGAGCAGCGTATCGGCTCCGACGAGATGTGGGATCGCGCCGAGAAAGCCCTGGCCGAAGCGCTGGAGCTCAACGGTCTGAAGTACGATCTGCAGCCGGGTGAAGGGGCGTTCTACGGTCCCAAAATTGAATTTACCCTGCACGATTGCCTTGATCGTGCGTGGCAATGTGGTACCGTGCAGCTCGACTTTGCCCTGCCTGGTCGTCTGGGTGCCACTTATGTGGGCGAAAACAACGATCGCCATGTACCTGTGATGATCCACCGGGCCATCCTGGGTTCTATCGAGCGCTTCATTGGTATTCTGACTGAAGAGTACGCCGGTCTGTTCCCGACCTGGTTGGCACCGACTCAGGCTGTGGTCATGAATATCACGGACAATCAGGCCGATTATGCGGTGAAAGTAGCCAAAGCATTGAATGATGCGGGCCTTCGCGCAAAAGCGGACTTGAGAAATGAGAAGATTGGCTTTAAAATCCGCGAGCATACTTTGAAGCGAGTACCTTTCATGCTGGTCTGCGGCGATAAAGAAGTTGAAGCCGGTAAGATTGCAGTACGGACTCGTAAAGGGGCTGACCTGGGCACTTATCCTGTTGAAGAGTTCATCGCTCTGTTGACCCAGGAAGTTCAGACCCGCGGACAAAAGAAAGTGGAGGAATAAGCTATAAAAGGCGGAAAAAAACTGGGCAAGCAACCGCAAGCCCGCGCTCACCGGATCAATGAAGAGATCCGTCTGAAAGAAGTTCGTCTGACTGGTCTGGATGGTGAAGCCATTGGCATCACCTCCATTCAGGATGCTCTGAACTTGGCCGCAGAGGCCGGAGTTGATCTGGTAGAGATCAGTCCAAATGCTGAGCCGCCCGTTTGCCGGATCATGGATTACGGCAAATTCCTCTACGAAAAGAGCAAAACAACCAAAGAACAGAAGAAAAAGCAGAAAGTCGTCCAGGTTAAGGAAATCAAATTCCGTCCTGGCACTGACGAAGGCGACTATCAGGTAAAACTACGCAACCTGGTTCGCTTTCTGGAAGACGGGGACAAGGCTAAGGTCACCCTGCGCTTCCGTGGTCGTGAAATGGCCCACCAGGATCTTGGTATCAAGGTTCTGGAGCGCGTCAAGAACGATCTGGAAGAGTTGGCCGTAGTCGAGTCGTTCCCGAAAGTCGAAGGCCGTCAAGCTGTGATGGTCCTCGCACCTAAGAAGAAATCTTAAGGCCCACAAGAAATTGGCTCATGGGGCTTGCCCCATGAGTCGGTTCGCCTTGCGATTTTGTTGTCACTCACAATGCGGAGTATGAAATGCCGAAGATGAAAACCAACCGGGGTGCTGCAAAGCGCTTCAAGAAGACTGGCTCGGGTCGCTTCAAGTGCAAGCACAACCACCTGCGTCACATCCTGACCAAGAAGAGCAGCAAGCGTAAGCGTCAGCTGGGACCGAAATTCATGGTTTCTGCTGCCGACCACAAACGTGTTGTCGCTTGTCTGCCGTACGCATAAGGGGGGATGTGAAAAATGCCAAGAGTTAAACGTGGTGTGACTGCTCGAGCTCGTCACAAGAAAGTAATGAAAGCCGCCAAAGGTTACTACGGCGCCCGTTCCCGTGTTTACCGCGTAGCGGTACAAGCGGTAACCAAAGCTGGTCAGTATGCCTACCGTGACCGTCGCCAGAAAAAGCGTCAGTTCCGTCAGCTGTGGATTGCGCGTATCAACGCTGCAGCCCGTCAGAACGGTCTGTCCTACAGCCGTCTGATCAACGGTCTGAAGAAGGCTTCTATCGAGATCGATCGCAAGATCCTGTCCGATATCGCCGTTCACGACAAAATGGCTTTCACCGCCCTGGTTGAAAAAGCTAAAGCAGCTCTGGTTTAATCCAGTTCTGTTATAAACGCTAAAAGGAGGCTCAGGCCTCCTTTTTTGTATCTATAACTCTCTGTTTTACATTACTTTTTCCTTTCTCCCGCCCATATTATATCCACTGTTTTACACGAGCTGCATATTTCTCCACACAAGGTGATATGTGCGAGATGACCTGTTCTACAAATAGTTTATATGCCAACAAACTAGATATTTGTTCCATTATTTCAGGAGTTACGGTGAACCGATAAGACTCGCTTGATATAACAAAATGATTTGTAGGGAGAAAAGCCCACCTTAGCTATGGTCAGCGAAGGGGCTTTTTTTGTATTATTCCCCTCTTGACCTTATTTAGCCTAAAGGCTCCTGTACCGGGAGTGGTGACGAGGAAGACATGCAACAGCTTGAAGAAGTAGTCGTCAAGCCAGAGCCGAAATTGAGGGCGTGAGCGATATCGCTACCCTCGACGAAATCCGGGTCAAATATCTGGGTAAAAAGGGCTTTTTTACCGAGCAGATGAAGGGCCTGAGTGCCTTGTCTGCCGAAGAGCGTCCCGCCGCGGGCGCCGTGATCAACCAGGCCAAACAGCAGGTTCAGGATGCGCTAAACGAGCGTCGTGAAGCGCTCGAAGTTGCCGTGCTGAACCAGAAGCTGGCTGCCGAGACCATCGACGTCAGCCTGCCGGGTCGCCGCATCGAGAATGGCGGTCTGCATCCTGTAACCCGCACCATCGAGCGCATCGAGCGCCTGTTTGGCGAGATGGGCTTCAAGGTTGCCCGTGGTCCCGAGATTGAAGATGGCTTCCACAACTTCGATGCGCTGAACATTCCGGCTCATCACCCGGCGCGTACCGATCACGATACCTTCTACTTCAATCCTGATCTGATGCTGCGTACCCACACCTCGGGCGTGCAGATCCGTACCATGGAGCATCAGCAGCCGCCGATCCGCATCATTGCACCGGGCCGCGTCTATCGTAACGACTACGACATGACCCACACCCCGATGTTCCATCAGGTTGAAGGTCTACTGGTTGACGAGCATGCCAGCTTTACCGAGCTGAAGGGCATCCTGCACGACTTCCTGCGCAACTACTTCGAGGAAGACCTGACCATTCGCTTCCGTCCTTCCTATTTCCCGTTCACCGAGCCGAGCGCTGAAGTAGATGTGATGGGCAAGAACGGCAAGTGGCTGGAAGTGCTGGGCTGCGGCATGGTGCACCCGAACGTGCTGCGTTCGGTCGGTATCGATCCGGAAAAATACTCGGGCTTTGCCTTCGGCATGGGCGTTGAGCGCCTGACCATGCTGCGTTACGGGGTCAACGACCTGCGTGCCTTCTTCGAAAACGACCTGCGCTTCCTCAAGCAGTTCAAGTAAGGGCGAGAGAACATGAAATTCAGTAAATCCTGGGTGATGGAGTGGGTCCGCACCGAGTTGAGTGACAATGCACTGGCCGAGCAGATCACCATGGCCGGTCTGGAAGTGGACGCCGTGGAAGCGGTTGCTGGCCAGTTCAACAATGTGGTGGTGGGTGAAGTGGTCGAGTGCGCCCAGCATCCGGACGCCGACAAGCTGCGGGTGACCAAGGTCAACGTGGGTGAAGCCGAGCTGCTGGACATCGTCTGTGGCGCGCCGAACTGCCGTCAGGGCTTGAAAGTGTGTGTGGCCAAAGTAGGGGCGACCCTGCCGGGTGATTTCACCATCAAGAAAGCCAAGCTGCGTGGCCAGCCGTCTCACGGCATGCTTTGCTCTTTCAGCGAGCTGGGTATCGACGTTGAAGCCGATGGCATCATTGAGCTGCCGGCCGATGCCCCCATCGGTACCGATATTCGCGACTACCTCAATCTGAACGACGTATCCATCGATGTGGATCTGACTCCGAACCGTGCCGATTGCCTCGGTATCGCCGGTCTGGCTCGTGAAATTGGCGTGCTCAACAGCGTGGACGTGGTCGAGCCGACCTGGGCACCTGCAGTTGCCACCATTGACGCAACTTTTCCGATCCGGGTTGAAGCAACCGCCGATTGCCCCCGTTATCTGGGTCGCGTCATCAAGGGGCTGAACCTGCAGGCCCAGAGCCCGCTCTGGATGCAAGAGAAGCTGCGCCGTGGCGGCATTCGTTCCATCGACGCCATCGTCGACATCACCAACTACCTGCTGCTGGAATACGGTCAGCCGATGCACGCCTTCGATCTGGCTACCCTGGAAGGGGAACTGGTGGTGCGTCGCGCCCACACTGATGAGCCGATGACCCTGCTCGACGGCAACGAAGTTAAGCTCAAAGAGACCACTTTGGTGATTGCCGATGCCAAAGGCCCTGCCTGTATGGCCGGTATCTTCGGTGGCAACCGCACCGGTGTATCCGAGACCACCACCGACATCCTGCTGGAGTGCGCCTTCTTCGCGCCGCTCTCCATCACCGGCCGTGCCCGTGCTTACGGTCTGCATACCGACTCTTCCCATCGCTTCGAGCGTGGGGTGGATCCGCAGCTGCAAGCCAAGGTAATGGATCGTGCCACCCGTCTGCTGCTGGACATCTGCGGCGGTGAAGCCGGCCCGGTCATCGAGGTCAAATCCGATGCCCATCTGCCGAAAGCGGCACCCATCAAGCTGCGTCGCAGCAAGCTCGACAAGGTGATCGGTATCAGCGTGGCTGATGCTCAGGTGGTCGAGATCCTGACCCGCCTCGGCATGCAAGTCACTGTGGATACTGACGGTTGGACTGCGTTGGCGCCCTCTTGGCGTTTCGATATCGCCATCGAGGAAGATCTCATCGAGGAAGTGGCTCGCATCTACGGCTACAACAACATCCCGAACCTAAAACCCGCTGCCTCCTTGGCGATGGTGGAGCAGGCAGAAGGGCAGGTGACCCTGAAGCGCGTGCGCGACCTGCTGGTTGACCGCGGTTTCCAGGAAGCGATCACCTACAGCTTCGTTGATCCCAAGACCCAGCAAACCCTGTTCCCGCAGAGCGATGCCATCGTGCTACCGAACCCGATCTCGGTCGAGATGTCCGCCATGCGTGTCTCTCTGTTCCCGGGTCTGGTGCAGGCCGTCGTTTACAACCAGAACCGTCAGCAGCCGCGCGTGCGTCTGTTCGAGCAGGGTCTGCGTTTCATCAAGGATGAAAGCGCCGAGAACGGTATCCGTCAGGAGCCGATGCTGGCCGGTGTCATCACTGGCAACCAGAGCGACGAGCACTGGGACATCAAAACCCGCGCAGCCGACTTCTTTGATTTGAAAGGGGATCTGGAAGCGGTGCTCGACTTGACCGCCGAAGGGGCCACCTTTACCTTCGAGCGCACCGAGCACAGCGCCCTGCACCCGGGCCAGAGCGCAGCCATCCTGCGCAATGGCGAGATCATCGGCCACATCGGCGTGATCCACCCGAGCCTCGAGAAGAAGCTGGGCCTCAAGAGCCGTGTGGTGATGTTTGAGCTGGAGCTGGACAAGCTGACCCCGGCCAAGGTGCCTGTGGCAGCCGAAGTTTCCAAGTTCCCGGCGAACCGTCGCGACATCGCCGTCGTGGTCGATCGTCAGGTTCTGGCAGGTGATGTGCTTGCGGTAATTAAAAAAGTTGGCGGAAATCAGGTAGTTGGAATAAACTTGTTTGACGTATACCAGGGTGCTGGTATGGCAGAGGACAAGAAGAGCCTGGCCATCAGTCTTGTATTGCAAGACACCCAGCGCACCCTGGAGGAGAAAGAGATTGCCGAGACCGTAGACAATGTCGTGCGGGCCCTTGGTGAAGAGTTGAATGCATCCTTGAGGGATTGATCTATGGCGCTTACCAAAGCCGACATTGCAGAGCACCTGTTCACCCAGCTCGGGATGAGCAAGCGTGAAGCCAAAGATATGGTGGAAGCCTTCTTTGAGGAAATCCGACAGGCGCTTGAGCGTGGTGAACAAGTCAAGATTTCAGGCTTCGGTAACTTTGACCTTCGTGAGAAGAATCAGCGTCCCGGACGCAACCCCAAGACGGGCGAGGATATTCCTATCAGCGCCCGCCGCGTGGTGACCTTCCGGCCTGGCCAGAAGCTCAAGGCCAGGGTAGAAAATGTTGAACCCAACGAGTGATAAAAAGCCAGGCAGATGCCTGGCTTTTGTTTTCAGATGACCAAATTCCCTGTTTTTCTTCTGGGTGCCGTACTGGCACTGCCATTGCACGCCAAGCCTTTGCAGACCACAGTGCTGCCGTTGGCGCCGGCGACCCAGGCTTATGTAAATTCACTGAGTCAGCTTTCGCTCTGTTATCCTGCGACGCTTCCTCCACCATACCTGATGGCCGAGGGGGGACTGCTCAAGGATCGCCTCGCCCGGTTGCAGGAGCTGTTCCCGATTCCGCTTGTGCTCAAAGAGCTGCCCGATTGGCAGACATTGCGCAATGGGCTCGCAGAGGGTGACTGCGACATCATTCCCTATGTTGGAACCCGCAAGAAGGCCGTGGAGGGCATGCGGTTAAGCCGTCCGATGATGGAGACCGATGCCGCCATCCTCTACAAGGGTGAAAATCTCAAACAGGCCCGCTTTCTGGTCTACTCGGTGGCAGACTCTGCCCGCCTGCTGCACGAGCTCTATCCTCAGGCGCGCATTATTTCCCTAAAGAGCGGAGAGAAGGTCTACGACGCGCTGCAGAGTGGCAAGGGGGATGCCTATCTGGGGGACTATCTGCAACTGCGCTATCTGATGCGCGAGTTTCCTGCCGATGGTTTGCGCCTGCGCCGCCTGTTTGGTGAGGATCGGATCATCAGCTATCGCCTGATGATGCGTGATCAGCCGGAGTTGGCCAATCTGGTGGACACCCTGATCCGTCATATGCCCGCCGGTACTATCTATACCGATCTGGCCCGTTATCTCGATCAGGGGTCGCTCTACGTTAACCAACCCCACTTCAGCGATACCGAACAGGCTTGGTTATCCGGCCGCGGGCGCACCATTCGCCTGGTGGTCAATCCTGAGTTGATGCCCTATAGCGGCGTCAATGATCTGGGGGAGGCGAAAGGGTGGAGCGCGGATGTGCTGCGCTGGGTCACCCAGGAGACCGGCCTGAAATACAAGCTGGTGCCTGCCGCCAGCAAGGCGGAGGCCGTAGAAAAGCTGCGCCGTGGTGAGGCGGATATGATGGCCGGCTTGCCGGAATCCCCGGCATTGACGGATCAGTTCATTTTCAGTCGGACGATCTCCACCAACCGGTTTGCCTTGATCAGCAAGCGCAAGCTGGCTGCCGATCGCATCACCCAACTCAAGCGGCAGCGTATTCTGGTGCCGGAATCCCTCTACGATCCCTCCTTGCTCGCCCTGCTCGGTGATCAGGAGTGGGTTCGCACCGACGGCCTCGAGCAGGGGCTTGCCGCGATCAAACAGGGCAAGGCTGACGCCATGCTGAGCGAGCTATATCAGCTGCAATATCCCCAGCGTACCAACTTGCTGGAAGGGCTCGATATCGAGGAGCTGGAAGATCGCTTCAGTCTTGGCTTTGCCATCAACAAGAGTCAGACCGAACTGGCCGGGGTGATGGATCGCAACCTGATGGCACTGACCAGCACCCAGATCGACGAACTTAACCAGCGCTGGCGCCGCTTGCTCGTCGTGCAGCAGCCTGGCGTGAGCTACGCCGCCTGGTTTGGCTCCATCGCCATGGCACTGCTGATCAGCAGCATTGTCATCGGCGGGATCTGGCGTTCCCGCCAGCAACTGGCACGGGAAGTGGCCCAGCGTCACGCCGCCGAGAAGGCGCTGGCCATCGAGAGCGAGCTGCGGGAAACCATGTTTCAGGCGTTGCCGGTGCCCGTCTATCTGCGCAACAGCCAGGGCAAGGTGATCAAATCCAATAAACAGGGGCGACGTCTGGCCCTGCGCTATTCGCAACAGTTGATGCTGCCGCCGGTACAGCCCCAGAAGAGTGAAGGGGAGCTGGTGCTGGGGGATCAGGTCTTTGCCTATGCCCAGCATCCGCTGCGACTGGACAAGCAGGCACCTGCCACCGATCTCATCGCCCTGTCGGATATCAGTGTGCTGCGTGAGCAGGCCCGTTTTCTGCGTCAGGCAGAGCGCCGCCTGCGTGCCCTGACCAATACCGTTCCCGGCGTGGTGCTGCAGTTTATGTTCGAGCGGGGACGGGTAGGGGGGATCGAGTTTATCAGCCGGGGCTGTTACGAGCTGCTGGGGCTGGCGAGTCAGCAGATCCGTCGTGAGCCCAAACGGGTGCTCATTATGCTGGAGCGCGAGGATCGTCGTCGGGTAAGCCGTGAGATGTTCGCCATGTTGCAGGCTGGCAAACCCTTCGCGTTCACCATGCGCTATTACCATCCGACAAAGGGTCTGCGCTGGTTGCAGCTCTATGGCCGTGGCCGCAGTCAGCCGCAGGGTTGGCGGATCTATGCGGTGATGCAGGATGTCACTACCAGGGTCGAGCAGGATCAGGCATTGCAGCACTCCCATGAGCAGGCGCAACAGGCAGTTCTGGCCAAGGGGCGCTTTTTGGCCGCCATCAGCCACGAGATCCGCACGCCGATGAACGCCATGCTCGGCTTGCTGGAGTGGCTGGCCAGCACCCCTTTGTCGAGAGAGCAGGATTCGGCGCTGGCACGGGTGCGTCAGGCGGGGGATGAGCTGCTCGGCCTGCTCAACGATGTGCTCGACTTTAGCCGCAACGAGAACAGCAAACTCTCCCTCTCGCCCCAGCCCACCGATTTTGCCGAGCTGTGCGAGCACGTGGCGGCAGTGCACTGGACCAAGGCGCGGGCCAAGGGGTTGCAACTGCGCCTTAAGTTGGATCCGGCTCTGCCAGCCCTGCAGACCCTCGACCCTCACCGGGTACGGCAAGTGCTCCACAACCTGCTCTCCAATGCCATCAAGTTCAGCCTGCGTGGGGAAGTGGTGCTCTGGGCCGAGGTGGTCGCATCGACCTTGCGCTTCGGTGTGGATGATCAGGGGCCGGGGATCACCGCCAAGATGCGCACCACGCTCTTTATGCCGTTCGAGCAGTTTGCCGTTGAAGGGCAACTGCGGGCGCCGGGCACCGGTCTTGGTCTGGCGATCTGCAAGCAGTTGATCGAGCAGATGGGGGGGCTTATCGATGTCGAGGGACGCGTCGGAGGCGGTAGCCGCTTCTATTGCGAGTTGCCCCTGAAGCGGGTGCAGCAGGCGCCGGACTGGCAGCCCAATGTGCGGCAGCTGGCACTCTCTTTACCCCACGATGAGGCGCAAGCACTGTCGCCCTGGCTCAGTCGATTGGGGATCGCCACCGTCAGCAACGCCGTTGATACGCTGCAAGCGGAGGTGGACGAGAAGGGGCTCTACTATTGGGCCTGGCAAGGGGAGTCCTGGGTGCCCGGGACCATCATCACCGTGCTGCAACCACGCTTGACCCCGGATCAACCGGTCGCCGGCACCCAGCCCGGGCTCGGCATGCGGGTACTGCTGGTTGAAGATCACGATGTCAATCGCGAGCTGATCAGCCTGCAACTAGGCCAACTTGGTGCCAGCGTTATCACTGCCGCCAACGGGCAACTGGCGCTGGAGATGCTGGCGCAGCAGGAGGTGGATTTTGTGCTGACCGATCTGCAGATGCCGGTGATGAACGGGGCCGAGCTGTGCAGGCAATTGCGCCAATCCGCCCGTTGGGCCCGTCTGCCGGTCTATGTGATCACCGCAGATCTCAGTGATCAGGCGGCAAGGGAGCTGCAATCCTGCGGTTGCGATGGCCATCTGGACAAGCCGGTCGCCCTCAAGGAGCTGGCGACCTTGCTGCGCCATATTGCCAAAGAGGGGAGCAATGTTGTCGCCCCGACACCGGTTGCCTCGCTGCTGACCGATGAACTGGCCGCCCTTTATCTGAAGGCTACCCGTGATGATTTGGCCGAACTTGAGCGCTGCAGCACAGAAGAAGATGAAGTTGGCGTGAATGCTGCTTTACACAAGTTGAAGGGGGCCGCCAGAATGGTAGGGGCGACCGCGTTGGTGGCGGTCATTGAAGAGTGGCAACAGGCGCCCCATCCGATGCTGCAAGCCAGATTGAACCGGGCACTGGATGAGTTCAGCCAGCAGTTTTCAAAGAGGGCTCAAGATGATCATCACTGATGAAGAATTACTGGCGTTGCTCGATTCGGAAGAGCATGAGGCGGCCGGATTTTGCCCCATTGTGCTCTATGCCCTCGACAGCACCGCCCATGAGTTGGCCAGCACCATGACATTGCCCTCCTATGTCACGCTGCACCGTACCCGACCGGATGCCTGCTGGCAGTGGGAAGGGTTGTTTGCGGCAGGTGCCATTGCCCTTTACGACCCCGCCGCTCATCAGCAGGCGGACTATTTTCCCCAGTTGCAGCAGCATGAGGGGATCTACGCTATCGGCGAGGATTGGCTGGGGGGGCTTGCCGCCAGTTACCGTAACTGGTGCAACTGGCTGGCCGCTAACAAGGTGCTGCTGCTCGAGGATCACCCGTTTCAGGGGATGCAATTGCAACAGACCATCGCCGGGTTGGGGCTCTCCTGTCAGTGGGTACAGGATGAATCGGCCTGCCTTGCGGCATTGTCGGCGGGCGACATCAGCCTGCTGGTGTGCGATCTCAGTCTGGTGGAGCAAGATGCCATCAGTCTGCTGATGAACCAGCCCCAGTTGCAGGAGGCCGGGCTGCCCATCGTGCTGCTCTCGGCCCATGAGCAGACGCTGATCGACGGTGCCCGCCGCCTGCTGCACGATGCCGGTTTCAACATTCTGGCGGCACTGGCCAAGCCGCTTGATTGCGACGAGCTGCTCAGGTTGCTGCGTCGACTCTATCTGGGCCCGCTGCGTCAACAGCGCTTGAGCGGCCAGCGCCGCTCTATTCGCCGTTGGCAGGGGGAGGTGCAGGGTCAGCTAGGGCTGCTCTCCAGTCCCGCGACCCCTCATCCGGTCTGGCTGGCGGTGACGGGTTTGCCCAGCCGCTGGGAGGCGCTCAAGGATTGGCTGACGGAGCAGTCGCGCACCCCAGCCGAACTGACCCTGCTTATCCACCGTCGTGACCACCTGCTCGGCAACGCCGATCGCTTCGCGCTGGTGCTGCAAGCCAGTCTGGCGGGGAGCAAGCTGGCGCTGCTGCTCGATAACAGCCAGCATCTGCCATTCGATCTGCTGGAGCGTTTGCCGCTGCAAGCCTTGCTGCTGGGGCAGGGGATCTTGCCGGAGATGGAGTCCTTGACCGGTGACTCCCTGCTGGGACGCTTTATGACCCGGGTTCGGGAGCTGGGGATCGCTGTCTATCTGGATGATCCTTACAACCTGCTCGACGTCGAGGTGTGGCGAGAGCGCGGTATGACGGGGCGCTGGTAAGCCATGCCGCGCTACCTCTGCTGGCCCATGCACCGGGAGCGTCTCGGCAAAGGGCTGGATGGCTGGCCCCATCCGGTTTCACGGGCCGCGCTGCCACTGGCGATGCAGGTCTCCGGGGTGCCTTGCCTGCTGCGCGAGCTGCATGGTGTGGCGCCTGCCCGCATGCTGGCCGCTTACGATGCATTGAGTGAAGAGAGCATCTATCTGCGCTTTATGCGTCCGAAACGGACGCCGCCACCGGAACAGGTAGCCCAATATCTCAATTACCATCCCGAACAACAGATCTCGCTGCTACTGACCGATCTGGCCGGTGAGCCGCTGGCTCAGGCGCAATCAATCCGCCGCCGCCTTCATCCCGATCGGGCGGAGTTCTCCTGCATCGTAGCGGATCACTTTCAGCACAAGGGGGCGGGGAGGCGCATTCTGCTGGCGCTGGCACTGCTGGCCAGGGAGGACGGGATCCGGGAGTGGACGGCGGAAGTGCTGGCCCAGAACCGGCCCATGCTGACCCTGCTCAAGCGCCTTGGCTTGCCGCTGACCCTGGTGACCGGGCGGGAGATGGTCTTTGTCAGGCTGGATCTGTCGGTACTGGATGCCTGGTTACCCGCACCGCCAGCGGCGCCGCTTAAGACCAAGGGCGAATAGTGACACTTTTTTCCCTGTGCTAAGGTCACATTTATTGTGCGGGGATAGACGGAGCAGCTTATGGCGCAGTCATATAAACATATCGTGATCCTGACCGGCGCGGGGATCTCTGCCGAATCCGGCATCAAGACTTTTCGTGCCTGCGACGGTTTGTGGGAAGAGCACAAGGTCGAGGATGTGGCGACCCCCGAGGGGTATGCCCGGGATCCCGAACTGGTGCTGCGCTTTTACAACTCCCGCCGCAAACAGCTGCAACAGCCTCAGGTTCACCCCAATCCGGCCCACTATGCGCTGGCCCGCCTCGAGCGACTGCTGCCCGGTTCGGTGACGCTGGTCACCCAGAACATCGACAATCTGCACGAGAGCGCTGGCAGCAAGAACCTTATCCATATGCACGGCGAGCTGCTCAAGGCCCGCTGCCCCGAGTCCGGTCAGGTGATCGAGTGGCGCGGTGATCTCCATCAGGACGAGCTCTGCTCCTGCTGCCAGTTTCCCCAGCCGATGCGTCCCCATGTGGTCTGGTTTGGCGAAATGCCGCTCGGGCTGGATCGCATCTACAGTGCGCTGGCCCAGTGCGATCTCTTTATCTCCATCGGCACCTCTGGCGCTGTCTATCCGGCCGCCGGGTTTGTCCATGAAGCGGGATTGAACGGGGCGCACACCATCGAGCTCAATCTCGAACCGAGCGAGGTAGGTAGCCAGTTTGACGAAAAACGCTATGGCCCAGCTTCCCTGCTGGTGCCCGCCTATGTCGATGAGTTGCTGGAGGCGTGCGGCATTCATCAACCGAGGCAAGTCGAGGGGCACAACTGGATGGAGATGCGTGGTCCCTGAGCTACTGTGCGACGGGACAGTTGCAATGGTTCGGTGAAATCGCCACACTGGCAACCATTTAAAAAATGGGACGCAGTTGGCGCAAATTACCATGACCGCAGTAAAGCAATGGATCGCTTTTTTTCTCCTGATGCTGGCCAGTGCCAGTGCATCGGCCTCCATCCCCCTGATGACCCTGGTACTGCCAGATGGCCAGCAGGTGAGCCTCGATGAGGCGGCCCTCTCCGCCTTGCCACAGACCGAATTCACCACCACTACCCCCTGGACTCAGGGCGCTCACCACTATCGCGGGCCGACCCTGTCAGCCGTGCTGGCGGCGCAAGGGATCCCGGATGCTCGCAAGATCGCCGTTTCGGCCCTCAACGGCTATCAGCAGGTGGTGGATCTGGCCCTGTTCGACGGCGTGCCGCTGACCCTGGTGCGTCAGGAGGACGGCAAACCGCTGACCCGGCGCAACAAGGGGCCGCTTTGGCTGCTCATCCCGTTCACCACCTATCCCAAGCTGGACGCGCCCGCCATCCATAACTGCATGGTGTGGCAGGTGACCCGCATCGAGATCGTCGATTGATGGGGCTATCCCGCCAAAATCTGCTGTTGGTTGCGGTGTCGCTGCTGTTTCTGCTCTCGTCGGGCAGCAGCCTCTATCTGCAGTATCGGCAGGAGCAGCTGGTCGATACCTTCTACCGCAATGTCCACTGGAACATCAGCCAGGTGATGCTCGAATCCCAGCGTTTCCTCTACGACCTGCAGCTCTATCGGGCTGGCAGATTGTCGATGGAGACCCTGAGCCTTGATTACGATTTGCTGTGGAACCGGCTCGATATCTTCCTCATCAGCAGTGAAACCGCCGAGATGCGCCAGCGGCACGGACTCGGCAAGGTGCTGGCCACCCTGTTCGAGCAGATCAAGCAGCTCGAACCCCAGATGGAGGCTGGTGCGCTGCGCGAGGGGGCTGAGCTTGCCCGCTTGCAGGAGGCGATCGCCAGCCAGACCCGTCTCATCGAACAGATAGGGGATCAGATCCTCTCCGGCCAGGAGCGGGAGCATTCGGTCAGCCAGATCCGCAACAGCCTGTTCTGGCTGCAGATCTGGCAACTGATCCTGTTGCTGACCGGTGGCGCTCTGGTCGCAGCCCTCATTCGCGCCAATCTGGCGAACCGTCGGCTGGCCCTGCTCGATCCCCTGACCCAGCTTGGCAACCGCCGTGCCCTGCAGGAGCAGCTCTCTCGCGCTCTGCATGCCGATGATGTGAGCGCTTTGGTGGTGCTCGATCTCAAGCGCTTCAAGCAAGTCAATGATCTGCTGGGTTATCAGGTCGGTGATCGGTTGTTGCAGATGGTGGCCAACAAGCTGCAGCAGGCCCATGGCAGCCACGCTTACCGGCTCGGCGGAGATGAATTTGCCGTGGTGCTGACCAAGGCGAATGATGCGCTGGAAACCGCCATTCATGAGCTGGTGGAGCTGCTCCATTTCGAGTTCGTGACCCGGGAATGCAGCTTCGATCTGGCCTGTCGGCTCGGGGTTGCCAAGGCGCAGCAACAGGATGCCGCCCGGTTGCTGGATCAGGCCATCCTGGCCCTTAACCAGGCCAAGCGTAACCAGGAGGGGGCGATCAGCTGGTTTGAGCCTGCCATGCTGCAGCAGTTGCAGTTGAGTCAGCAGCAGCTTCATCAGCTGCGAGAGTGGTTGGCGGGGCGCGAGCCAGCGCCGCTGCGAGTGGCATTGCAGGAGCTCACAGACGGGCAGGGCAACGAGATGTGGCAATTGGCGCTTGAGTGGCGTGAGCAGGGAGTACCCTGCTATATGCGCTGGCTGCAGGAGTGCGGTGTGCTGGGGCCCGTGTTGGCCCGTGTGCTGCAAGCGCACGAGGCGCAGTATGCCGATGGTCGGGCACTGCTGGTCCCGCTCGACAACCAGGCCCAGCTGACCCATCTACTGGCCTATCTGCAGGAGGCTTCCCGTACGCCGCTGGTGTTGCTGGTGCCGACGCTACAGCCGGATAGTGCCCTGCTGGCGGGATTGCGGCAACAGGGTTGCACTCTGGCGCTCAGAGAGATTGGCAGTACCACCTCGGCGCAGCTGGCAGCCGGCTGGCCTGTCCGCTACTGGCTGCCGCAGGGTGATGAAGATGGCGAGTTGCTGCAACCTCTGGCCCGACGATTGGGGCTGGTGCCACTGCAAGTGCTGGCAGCCAGGGAGACCCGGTCGCTGGCCTGAGGGCAAAAGCGATATTGCACGGCAGAGATAAAACGAAACAAGGCGACCTCGGGGTCGCCTTGTGTCATTTATTGCCCCTGAAAATCAGGGGCGAGGGGCGCAGGACTGTCTGATCACCAGGTCCGGGTCGACGGTGATCAGGTGGTTCTCCACCGCTTCACCGTTGATGCGGGCCAGCAGGCGGGTGACGGCGAGGCGCCCCAGCTCCTCTTTGGGCTGGTTGACGGTGGTGAGCGGCGGCGACATAAATTCAGCCAGCGCCACATTGTCGTAGCCGACGATGGAGATATCCCGCGGGATCACCAGCCCCGCCTGATGGGCGGCACTGATGGCTCCCATCGCCATCATGTCGTTGCAGACAAAGAGGGCGGTGGGGCGCTCGGGCAATGCCAGCAGACGAGTCATCGCCTGATGGCCGCTGGCGCAGTCAAAATCACCCTCCTGGATCCACTCCTGATTGACGATGAGACCCGCCTCCTGCAACGCCTGTTCAAAGCCAGCTTGGCGCTGGTTGGCGGGGGCACGGCTGTGGGGGCCTGTGATGCAGCCGATGGCGGTATGGCCCAGCTCAATCAGATGGCGGGTCGCCAGATAACCGCCGTGGAAGGAGTTGTCGGCGATAAGATCCACATCCTCGCTGACCAGCCCCCAATCCATCACCACCACCGGCAGGCTCTTGAGCCAGTCGAGCTGGTTGAACACCTCTTGCTGGCCTTCGCTGCACATGATCAGCAGGCCATCGACCCGCTTGCGCAGCATCATCTTGAGGTAGGAGAGGGCCGTCTCGGCTTGCCCCTCGGTGTTGCCCAGCATCAGGTTGTAGCCCTGCTCGAAGCAGTAACGTTCCACCCCGCGCACCACCTCGGCAAAGAAGGGGTTGCTGGAGGTGGTGACCAGCATGCCGATACTGTTGGTTTCCTTCACTTTGAGGCTGCGGGCCACCAGACTCGGGGCATAGTTGAGATCGCGCATGGCGGCGAAGACCCGCTCGCGGGTCTCCTCGGCCACAAAGCGGGTCTCGTTGATGACATGGGAGACAGTGGTGGTCGACACCCCCGCCAGCGCCGCCACCTCCTTGATATTGGCCATCAGTGCCCCTGTGCAGTCTGCTCAAGCAGGAAGGTGTCGACCTCCTGCTTGCTCGGGATGGAGCTCTGAGCGCCGAACCGGGTGACGGAGAGTGCCGCCGCCCCGTGGGCAAAGCGCACCGCGCTGTGGAAATCGGCACCGGCCAGTTCCGCCGCCAGCAGGGCGCCGTTGAAGGTATCGCCTGCGGCAGTGGTATCCACCGCCTTGACCCGAAAGCCCGGGATCTGCTGTTGCTGCTGGGCGTTGCTGCAATAGACCCCCTGCGACCCCAGGGTGATCATCACGTCCGCAATGCCCATCTGGTGGAAGCGGGCGGCCGCCTCGCGGGCGCTCGCTTCGTCGGTGACTTTTACGCCGGTCAACAGCTCGGCCTCGGTCTGGTTGGGGGTGATAAGGTCGACCAGCGCCAGCAGTTCGCTTGAGAGCGGACGGGCAGGGGCGGGGTTGAGCACCACCCGGGTGCCGTGGGCGCGGGCCAGGCGGGCAGCTTCGTGGACGCTCTCGAGCGGCACTTCCAGCTGCAACAGCAGGGTATGGGCGTCGGCGATCATCGCTTCGTGGTTTTTCACCACCGCAGGGGTGATGGCGCCGTTCGCTTCGGCGGAGATACCGATGCTATTCTCCCCCTCATCGCTCACATAGATGATGGCGATACCGGTCGGGAGCTTGGGATCGAGTTCGACGGCGCTGACGTCGATGCCATCTTTGGCAAAGCCGGTTTTCATCTGGTGGCCGATGGCGTCATCACCGATGCGGGCGATAAAGGAGACGGGGGCGCCAAGGCGGGCGGCCGCAACCGCCTGATTAGCCCCCTTGCCACCGGGGACCACCTGATAGCTGTGGCCGATCAGGGTTTCACCCGGGCGAGGAAAGTGGGGAACGCGCAGCACATGGTCTGCATTGACACTGCCCAGAACGACGAGACGATTCATGTTGACTACTCCTGATGCATCTTGGCTTGAACACAATGACTGAGTGAGCCCAAGCCGGGAGGCACCTGAACGAGAGGGAAAAGGGGAGGCGAACCTCCCCTCGAGCACTTACTTGCTGACCACTTGCAGCGGTACCGGAATGGATTTCTCGACTGGCTGACCTTTCAGCACCTTGTCGGCAGTCTCGACGCCGATGGCACCGATCAGGGCGGGTTGCTGGGCTACGGTGGCGGCCAGTTTACCCTTGGCAACGGCGGCTTTGCCATCGTCAGTGCCGTCGAAGCCGACGATCATCACCTCTTTGCCGGCAGCCTGCACCGCGCGGATGGCACCCAGCGCCATCTCGTCGTTCTGGGCGAACACAGCCTGTACGGTCGGATGGGCCGCCAGCAGGTTTTCCATGACGTTCAGACCCTTGGTGCGGTCAAAGTCGGCAGGCTGGGAAGCCAGCACCTGCAGCTTGTTGGCCGCCACGGCCAGGGCAAAACCTTCGCCACGGTCGCGGGCGGCGGAGGTACCGGCAATCCCTTCCAGCTGGATCACCTTGGCGCCGGTACCCAGTTTTTCGGTGATGAAGTCACCGGCCAGCTTGCCGCCTGCCACGTTGTCGGAGGCGATATGGGCCTTGACCTCACCCTGCGCGGCGCCGCGGTCCAGGGTCAGCACCGGAATGCTGGCGCGGTTGGCCAGACGAATGGCGTTGCCGACAGCTTCAGAGTCGGTGGGGTTGATCAGGATGGCGCCGACCTTGCGCACGGTGAGATCTTCCATGTTGGAGAGCTCTTTGGCCGGGTCATTCTGGGAATCCAGTACCACCAGCTCGTAGCCAAGCTCTTTGGCTTTGGCTTCGGCACCCTCTTTCATGGTGACGAAGAAGGGGTTATTGAGGGTGGAGACCACCATGGCCAGGGTTTGATCGGCGGCCTGGGCGGTGCCCAGCACGGACATGATGGCGGCAGCGAGCAGGGTATTGAGCTTTTTCATCATTTCATTCCTTGTGTGTGGCTTGTCTTATCAACGATTGCTTTTGTTATCGATCATCACGGCAAGCAAGATCACGCTGGCCTTGGCGATCATCTGGTAATAGGAGGATACGTCGAGCAGGTTGAGGGCGTTGTTCAGGAAGCCGATGATCAGCGCACCTATCAGGGTGCCCATGATGCGGCCCTTGCCGCCCATCAGGCTGGTACCACCCAGCACCACAGCGGCGATGGCATCCAGCTCGTAACCCATGCCCGCCGTCGGCTGGGCAGAGGAGAGGCGAGAGGTAACGATAAGCCCTGCCAGCGCCGAGAGCGCGCCGCACAGACCATACACCGCCAGCTTCACCCGATCCACATTGATACCGGAGAGGCGGGTAGCAGATTCGTTGCCACCCAGCGCGTAGATGTAGCGACCGAGACGGGTGTGGTTGAGCATGAACCATGCGAGCAGGAAGACGATAGCCATCAGCCAGATGGGCACCGGCAGACCGAACAGGTAACCGGTACCGAGCCAGGCGAAATGATCGGCGCCGTCACTGAAACCGGTGGAGATGGGACGCCCCTCGGTATAGACCATGGTGATGCCGCGCAGAGCGGTCATGGTGACCAGGGTGGCGATAAATGCCTGTACCTTGCCCTTGGCAATGATGAGACCGCTGACGCCGCCCAGCAGGGCACCGGCACCCAGAGTGAGGGGCACCACCAGCCAGATTGGCAACTCCATGGCGACCATGGTCGCGGCCAGCGCACCGCACAGGGCGAGCACAGAACCGACCGACAGATCGATACCGGCGGTGAGGATAACCAGCGTCATACCGACCGCCATGATGGCGTTGACCGAGGTCTGGCGCAGGATATTGAGGAGGTTGTCGGCGGTGAAGAAGTTGGGGCTCAGAAAGGAGACCACACCAATCAGGACCAGCAGCGCGACCAGGGATTTATTCTCGATCCACCACGCCTTGCTCATAACGCCACGGCGGGAAAGGGTTTGGGTTGTCATTGGGATGCCTCTTGCTCTGCTTGCCACTGTTTACCGACTGCCGCCGCCATCAGCTTCTCCTGATTGGCATCGCGGGTGTTGAACTCTGCGCTGATGCGCCCTTCGTGCATCACCATGATGCGATCACTCATGCCGAGCACTTCCGGCATCTCGGAGGAGACCAGAATGATGCTCATCCCCTCCTTCTTGAACTGGTTGATCAGCTGATAAATTTCCTTTTTCGCCCCCACGTCGACGCCGCGGGTCGGCTCGTCGAGGATCAGCACCTTGGGCCGGGTCAACAGCCCCTTGGCGATGGCCACCTTCTGCTGGTTGCCGCCGGAGAGCAGCTTTATCAGCTGATCCTGACTCGGGGTCTTGATGTTGAAGAGGCGCACATAGTCGCTCACCGCCTGCCGTTCGGCCTTGCCGTCGATCTTGCCGTTGCTGATGAACTCGTCGAGGGCGCACAGACTCATGTTTTCGCGCACCGACAGCTCCAGCACCAGCCCATCACCCTTGCGATCCTCGGAGATATAGGCGATGCCAGCGGCCAAGCCATCGGCCGGGCTTCTGGGCACCAGCGCGTGGCCATCGACTGTGATTTCACCGCTGCTGACGGGGCTGGCGCCATAGATAAGCTTCATCAGTTCGGTACGACCGGAACCCATCAGGCCGCTAAAACCCAGAATTTCCCCCTGACGCAGGGAGAAGCTCACCCCGCGCACGCCGGGACCGGCCAGATCCTTCACCTGCAGGCTGACGGGGCCGAGCTCGCGCTCAAGGCGCGGGTACTGCTCTTCCAGTCGGCGACCCACCATCATCTCGATGATCCTGTCTTCATCCAGATCGCTCACCGCCTTCTCGCCAATCCACTTGCCATCGCGCAGCACGGTGACCCGATCGCAGATCTCGAAGATCTCCTTGAGGCGATGGGAGATATAGACGATGCCGCAACCCTGCTCACGCAGCTCGCGGATCACCTTGAACAGCTGCTCGGTCTCGGTATCGGTCAACGCATCGGTCGGCTCGTCCATGATGATGACGCTGGCTTCGAACGACAGCGCCTTGGCAATCTCCACCATCTGCTGTTCACCGATGGAGAGATCTCCGAGTCGGGTATCCGGCCCATGTTTGACGCCAAGTCGCGCCAGCAGGCCGCTCGCCCGCTCGCGCAGCTGTTTGTGGTCGATGCTGCCAAAACGGGTACGCGGTTCGCGACCGAGGAAGATATTGGCGGCAATCGACAACTCCGGCAGCAGGTTCAGCTCCTGATGGATGATGCTGATCCCCTGATCCTGAGAGTCGCGCGGCCCCTTGAAGTGAACCGGTTGACCGCGGTAGCTGACGCTGCCCGTATCGGCCTGATAGATGCCGGTCAGCACCTTCATCAGGGTGGATTTACCGGCGCCATTTTCACCGAGCAGGGCCATCACCTGGCCCGGATAGACCCGCAGACCCGCTTCGTCGAGGGCGCGCACACCGGGGAAGGTCTTGACGATCCCGGTCAGCTCCAGAATGGGTGAGAGGGGGGAGGTTGTGCTCATTTGCAGCTTCCTTGAAGAGGCCTTCTTTGAAGGATTCAGAACGCCACACCGGCGCAGAGGATCAGGTTGGCGTAGGGAGTCACCTCGCCGCTGCGCACGATAGCCTTGCTCTGGCGGGTGCGGGTTTTGAACTCCTCGTGCAGGCAGTATTCGATGGCGATGGGCTTGCCCTGGGCGGCGGCATGGGCCTCGAGCTGATCGACCAGCGCCTGATGGGCGGCGGGGCTGATCTGCTTGATCTCGCTTGCCATGATCGCTTTCTCCACCACCAGATCGGTGAGCAGGGCGGTCAGTACGGTTGCAAGGCTGGGCGTCCCCGCCATCAGCGCCAGATCGATCCGCTCCGGCCCTGCCGGAATGGGCAAGCCTGCATCGCAGACGGTGATCTCGTCGGTGTGGCCCATCTGTGCCACCAGAGCACTCAGGGGAGCATTGAGCAGTACGCCTCGTTTCATACAGCACCTCATCAGGCCTTGGCCCGTCAATCTGTGAACCGCTAGGCAACCGGTTACGCAACCGGTTGCGTCATGGCGCAAAGATAGGCTTTTTACCGGGGAAGGGCCACGGCAAAACCACGGAAATGTGAAAACGATCTCAAAGGCGGGAGAAGAAGTGCAGGGGAGGAGGCAGGAAGGGTGTCAGCAGAGCCCTGGCACCCTTGTTATTCATCGAGCTATTGATTTTATGGTTAGTTGGCCAGTGCCTTGGCGACCGCCGAACGGCTCAGCATGCGCTGATAATGCACGGCAACCTTGGGGAATTCACTGATCTCGACCCCATCGCTTTTCAGCCAGCCCGCGACCACGAACAGATAGATGTCCGCCACGCTGAACTGCTCGCCCAGCACCCAAGGGCCAGCCAGATAGTGCTGCTCAATCTGGGCAAAGCCATCGCGCATATTGCTGGCGACTTTCTGCTGCATGGCGGCAATGGCTTGCTCGTCATCGGCCCAGCGGCTGCCACGGCGACCGTGGGCGTGGGAGACATGCACGGTGGAGGCGAGGAAACTGTTGACCTCCTGCATGCGGGCCAGCAGGAACGGGTTGTCCAGCGGCGCCAGTTTGGCATCGGGGAAGCGCTGCGCCACATAGAGCAGCAGGGCCGGGGTCTCGGTCAGGGTGCCCTGCTCGGTGACAAGGGCAGGCACCCGCCCTTTGGGGTTGATGGCAAGATACGCAGGGTCACGCTGCTCCCCTGCGGCGAGGTTGACGAGACGGGGTTGGAACGGGGCATTCGCTTCCAGCAGGGCAATCTGCACGGCCATGGCACAAGTGCCGGGAGCGAAATAGAGGGTCAGATCGGACATGAATACTCCTGATTGGCTCAGGCCACTCGCGATATTGGCGAAAAACGTGTTTTCCGTGATACCTCGAGGGGTCATGAAAAAAGAGAGGGGGCAACGTTTGCCCCCCGACCAATCTACACCCCTAAGGGGTAATGAAAAAGCGCAGAATTAATCGGCTTTGGCCAACTTGCCTTTTGCCCATACCTTAAACTATTCGGCCAAAACTTCGAACCAGATAGTGCTGAGTTTTATTGGAAAAGACTGAGGGACGCTGTGGATTCATAAGTTAGCCACCAACTCGCTTTTCCATCCACTCTACGGCTTCATTGATGTCAGCAATTACCAGACATGGATAGTCGTTTGCCAATTGGAGATGCTTTTGCTGAAGCAGTGACCTTAGAGGTTTTTCCGTCATGAAGGCACTACAGTAACCAACTGCGGCTGCCGCATGTTGAAAGTCGTAGAAATCATTCGCTTCCAATTTTCTTCTTTTGTCCCAGCGAACTGCTGCATGGCATAGGGCAGAAACATGAAGACTCGGCAATCTCAGTGCCACGGACTTCTCTTTCACTAAGTTTCCGAAGACTGTGTGCCATTTCTGTTCACGCTCAAGTATTTCATGATCCGAGCACGAAGGCGAAACGCCCGATACTCTTTTGTATTCATTTTCCAACCACATGCGTGGTACATGCATGAACAGACTTAATGCACCGCGGATTTCATTAAGGTATAGCTGTTTAAAGTTCTTCACCTCATTTTGGTGATTTTGATTTAGCTCATTCAGCTTGTCAGCCATTTCACCAAACTTCTCGGGTGGAAAGAAGGTGTCGTCCTCGAGATAGGAAAGTACTTCAACTAATGGAATATTCCACATATGGTCAAAAAATGACTTTTGAATGACGAGTTCTTCTACCGGAGGAAAAACTGTCTCAGAAGGGTGCACTACGCCTAACACATAACTGAGTTTCGACCATATGAGGTCTTTGGGCTCATGATATTGAGCTCCGTTGGGTGTCAGCATGGTAATGACACTAATCAGCTCTTGTGCAACCCGTTGTTCGTATGGGGCGATTGTGATGCCATGGCTGAATTCATCAATTAGCTCTGCAGTCGCTTGCCGAGTTGTTAGATCTTGCTGTTTAAGCAACTCCAAAAACACGGATTCACTAATCGGGCAGAGAATTTTGCCGCTCGTTACAGCGCTTCTTATCGTGCCGAGCAGCCTATAGGCAGCCTGAATATTAGACCGCCCCATGTGTGCATCACGAAGTAGCACCCAAAAGCGTTGATCGAGATATATTTTCTCCATGTCTTGGATTGACTCAGCAAGCCCCAATGTTTTTGCTTTGACATATTGTTCTATAGAAATCTCAGGATGTTGCCTGTGAAACTCGAGTGAATGCATGGGATTACCTAGGAGGTTAATGTCTTAATGTGCAGAGAACCGGCAAGCAGTGTCGGCTTGAATGCAATGTTATGTTCGATTTAGGTCAATTAGTGCCTGTTTTAGCAGGTCTGACAATGCCTGCTGGTGAGCGATAAACTCGGCTTCATAGAACTCAAATTTTGGTTCTTCATTATAATCAAGTTGTTTTCTGTCTCGTAGTTCTTCCAGCAAGAAAACTGAATCCTTGGATATAAACAAAACCCCTATATCCGTTGCTCTAGATAAAGCAGCGGATGCTTTGATGTACTCCAAATAGAGTTCTCTTTCCTTCTCTTCAGACAGTCCAGTCCCTTGGCCATAATCTTCCTTGTGAACTCGGAAGTATGTAATTTTATCGTAAAGAGCATTAATGATCTCTTCATATGCTTGTTCACGGCGTGTGATTTGAGATCTGTAGCTTTCCAGCCTAACGGCATAGTCATGTTTTATGGATTCTCTTAGTCTTTCGAGTATCCAATTTTTGCCAAGGAAGATAAGTAGCGCAGCTAAGCTTACGCTGCTAATTGAGCTGAGCAATGCTATTGAGATTGATTCCATATGAACCTAGAACATAACCATAGTTAGATGGAAGGCGTATTAATCCATTTATATAAATATCTATATGACGCCGTATCACATTCTGTGAATGAGAAATTAAATTACTTTAAAATCATAATATTACTAACATGTGTTAATTGTCTAGGTATGTTCGCTTGAATCGGCTTCATGCCTGCTGTTAGCCGTTCTGCTACCGCATTCAAATCCTCCAATCTGCTGTGTATCACGGCATCGTCTTGCTGCACAGTTCAAGCAGCATCACCAACCCTGATCTGCATACTCATTCGGTTGGTGTTTGGCTATTGGGTTACTAATCCCGCTGCTCCATAAAATGCAGCAGGTGCCGGTGCATGGCTCGTTGTGGCTAGGCGTCGCAGATCCGAAAGACGAAAAAGGGGGCAATTGCCCCCTTTATCCATTAAGCCCATAAGGGCCGATTAACAGCCGACTTAACCGGCCTTGGCCACCATGGCTTTCAGCTGCAGGAAGTACTGCTCGTAGAGGCGGGAGGCATCCCCCACATCGGACTGGAACTCCCCCTTGCGTTTGATCTCGTCGCTCGGGAAGACCATGGGGTTGTTGCGAAACGCCGGGGTGAGCAGGGGAATGGCATCCTTGACCGGGGTCGGGTAGCCAATTGCCTCGGCCACCTTGGCGGCCACATCGGGGCGCATCAGGAAGTTGATCAGGGCGTGGGCCTCCTTCACATGCTTGGCCTTGGCCGGGATGGCGAGGTTGTCCATCCAGAGCACGGCGCCTTCTTCGGGGTAGGTCATCTGGATGGAGGGGTATTCGCGCTGGGCGCCGTAGGCCGAGCCGTTCCACAGCATACCAATATTGACCTCACCGGCGATAAAGGGGTCGGCCGGGTTGTCGGAGTTGAACGCCTTGACGTTGGGCATCAGTTTTTTCAGGTATTCGAAGGCTTCGGCAATTTGCGCCTTGTCCTGGGTGTTGGGGCTATAGCCCAGTTGCACCAGCGCGATATGGAACACCTCGCGGGCATCGTCCATCAGCAGCAGGCTCTCTTTCCACTCCGGTGCCCAGAGCTGCTTCCAGCTGGTGACCGGCTGCTCGATGATGTCGGTGTTGGTGCCGATCCCGGTTGCGCCCCAGATATAGGGGATGGAGTAGCGGTTGTCCGGGTCGTACTCGTGGTTGAGCAGGGTAGGGTCGAGGTGCTTGAAGTTGGGCAGCTGGGCGCGATCCAGCGGCTGCAGCATTCCCTCTTTGGCCATTTTCGAGATGAAATAGGTGCTGGGCACCACCACGTCATAGCCGTCGCCATGGGTTTTCAGCTTGGCGTAGAGGGTCTCGTTGGATTCGTAGGTGGAGTAGATCACCTTGATGCCGGTCTCTTGCTGGAACTGCTCCAGCAGGCCATCCGGCACATATTCCGACCAGTTGTAGAAGTAGACCACCTTGTCGTCGGCCGCGTGAGCGCTTTGGCTCAGCAGCGGGGTGGTGAGGGTGAGGGCGGCTGCCAGCAGGGCGCCGGCCTTGTGTTGGATTGTCATCAACAACTCCTTGGGGTTATGGGGCCTTGCGGCCCACCGTGACAGAGTTCGCCAAAGATGGCGGGGACGAAACGGGCAGGGTTAACCCTGCCGTTTGCGCAGTAACAGTTGCGCCAGCAGCACCATCCCGAGGGAGGCGACCAGCATCAGGGTGGCCAGGGCGTTGACCTCGGGGGAGACCCCCACCTTGACCATGGAGTAGATCTTGAGCGGCAGGATCTCGTAGGCCGGGCCGGTCACAAAGGAGCTCACCACCACGTCGTCCAGCGACAGGGTAAAGGAGAGCAGCCAGCCCGCCATCACCGCCGGCAGGGCCAGCGGCAGTATGATGCGGCGCAGGATGATCCACTCGCCAGCCCCCAGATCCCGCGCGGCTTCCAGCATCCGCACATCAAAACCGCACAGCCGCGAGTAGACGGTGATCACCACGAACGGCAGGCAGAAGGTGATGTGGGCAATCAGTAGCGACCAGAAGCCCAGCGCAATGCCGGTCACTACAAACAGGGTCAGCAGGGAGATGGCCATGACGATATCGGGGGACATCATCACCACAAACAGCATGCCGCTCACGTACTGTTTGCCGCGAAAGCGGTAGCGAAACAGCGCTACGGCGGTGAGGGTGCCGATCAGGGTGGCCGCGGTGGCGGTGAGGGCGGCGATGGTCAGGGAGTGCTGGGCCGCCTGCATCAGGCTGGCGCTGGCAAACAGCTTCTCATACCAGCCCAGGGTAAAGCCGCGCCAGTCGATGCCATATTTCGACAGGTTGAAGGAGTTGGCGATCAGCACCCCGATGGGCACATAGAGGTAGCCAAACACCAGCAGCAGGAACAGAGCTTTCAGTGCGCGCATCATGCCAGCTCCCCCTTCTTGCTGAGTAGCTTGCCTGCCCGCCAGTAGCAGTAGACCAACAGCGCCATCAGCACCGTCAGCATCACGCTGATGGCGGCGCCAAAGGGCCAGTCACGGCTGTTGAGGAACTGGGTCTTGATCAGGTTGCCGATCAGCAGGTGCTTGGCGCCCCCCAGCAAATCGGAGACATAGAACATCCCCATGGCGGGCAGGAACACCAGCAGACAACCGGCGATGATACCGGGCAGGGTGAGGGGCAAAATGATCCGCACCAGCCGCTGCCAGCCGTTGGCGCCGAGATCTCGCGCCGCCTCCAGTAAACGGCCATCCAGCTTCTCGATGCTGGAGTAGAGCGGCAGCACCATAAAGGGGAGCAGCACATAGACCAGCCCGATGATGACGGCCACCTCGGTATACATCATCTGCAGCGGTCGCTCGATAAGCCCCAGATCCAGCAGCCAGCCATTGATCAGCCCCCGGGTGCCGAGCAGCACTTTCAGGGCATAGGTGCGGATCAGGGAGTTGGTCCAGAACGGCACCACCACCAGAAACAGCAGCAGTGGGCGGATACGCGCTGGCAGATGGGCCAGCAGCCAGGCAAAGGGGTAGCCCACCAGCAAGCAGATGCTTGTAGCGAGCAGTGCCAGCCAGAGGGAGTGGAGCAGCACCTCGAAATAGAGCGGGTCCAGCAGGCGGCCATAGTTGCTCAGGGTAAAGAGCGGTGCGATAAGCTCGGACTCGTCACGGGTCAGGAAGCTGACGCCGATGATCATCAGGTTGGGCAGGAAGACAAACAGCGTCAGCCAGCCCAGGATCAGCGCGATGGCCCCGTTGCGAAAGCCATTGTGGGCAAAGCTGTGCGGCACCCGCAGATTAGTGAGGCTCATAGGGCAGCACCACCTCCCAGCTGTCAACCCAGTGGATCGCCACCTCCTGACCCAGACGGTAGTCAAAGTCGGGGTCATCCTCGTCGAAGAACTCGGAGATAAGCAGCTGTTTGCCACTTTCGAGTTCGATCACCGAATCCAGCGTCGCCCCCTTGTAGTTGCGCTCGCGGATATTGCCCCGCAGCGCGCCACTCTGATCGTCATCCTGATCGAGAATGCGCAGATCTTCCGGGCGCAGCAGCACCAGCACCTTGTCGTCTGGCTGGAACGGCAAGGTGGTATGGAGCAGGCATTCGCGCCCCTCTACCTCCGCTTGCCAGATACCGGGCTCGCGCTGGCTGATCAGTTTGCCATCCATCACATTGATCTCGCCGATAAAGCGGGCCACGAACAGATTGGCTGGCGATTCGTAGATATCGCGCGGGGTGCCGCGCTGGATGATCTTGCCGCCCTCCATCACCAGGATGCGATCAGACATGGTTAGCGCCTCTTCCTGATCATGGGTAACGAAGACAAAGGTGATGCCAAGGCGACGTTGCAGCGCCTTGAGCTCGCTCTGCATCTGTTTGCGCAGCTTGTAGTCGAGCGCCGAGAGGGATTCGTCAAGCAGCAGCAGGCGTGGCTTGTTGACCACGGCGCGGGCAATGGCGACCCGTTGTTGCTGACCGCCGGAGAGCTGATCCGGGCGGCGGTTGGCCAGCTCGGTGAGCTGCACCATGGCGAGGGTCTCCTCGACCCGCTGGCGGATCTCGCTGGCCGGTACTTTCTGCATCTCGAGGCCAAAGGCGACGTTTTCAAACACCGTCATATGGGGGAAGAGCGCATAGCTCTGGAACACGGTGTTGATGTGCCTGTGTTCGGCGGGGATATGGGTGATCTCGTCACCGGCCAGATGAATGGTGCCACCATCGACCGATTCGAGCCCGGCCAGCAGGCGCAGCAGGGTGGTCTTGCCACAGCCGGAAGGGCCCAGCAGGGTAAGAAATTCACCGTCATAGATTTCAAGGTCAAGGTCACTCAGGATCACCTTGCCATCGTATTTTTTGCTGATCTTGTTCAGCGCGACAATTACCTGTGGATTGTTCATCATCCGCCAGTCTCACCCCAGCCAGTGGCCATCGTGTTGAAAGAGGGCCGCATTCTATGCAGCCGACACATGAAATTAAAGGCTTTTTGGCCCGAATTAGCCGCAAGTGCGCAGGAAAAACGGCTACGAATAGCAGACCAAATCGCTATAATGTGCCACCTGATTTGGTCGTTTTCGATATTGGATAGTCAATTGAGTAATAAAATGCGTATTGGCGGCTCCCTTGAGCAGTCTCTGAACCAGGGCTACCGCCTTGATCTGAAAGGGGTCATCCAGGAGGGATGGCAACAGACCCGCCGTACCGGATTTGGCCTGCTGCTGGCGATTGTCGGGGTGACGGCGATCTGGATCCTGCTTAGCAATATGCTGCTGTTGCCCTATCTGGGGGACGACAACCAGATGAATGTGGCCATGGTGCTGAGCCTGCTGATGACGGTGGTGATGGCCCCCATGACCAGCTCCCTCGATATGCTGGGGTTGCAGCAGTCGGTCGGGGTGCGTGCCCGGGCCAACCAGGTGTTCGACTTCTTCCGCCACTTTGTGCGCCTCGGCATGTTGAGCCTGCTTGGCAGTCTGCTCACCAGCCTGTTTGGCCCGCTGTTCGATCTGCTGGGCTTGCCCGCCGTACTCTCTTTCATTCCCTCGGCCCTGATCGGCATGGGGCTGCTCTTTACCGTCCCGTTGGTGCTGGAGCGTGGCCTGACGCCGCCCCAGGCCATTCTGGTCTCTCTCAAGCTTTTCGCACGCGGCTGGCCCAGCATTGTGCTGTTCCACGGTGTGATGACCGCGCTCTTCTTCCTGGCTCTGATCCCCATGGGGTTGGGGCTTATCTGGGTGGCACCGCTCTATTTCAACTGCAAGGGGATCCTCTATCGGGATCTCTGCGGGGTGGGGGTAGAGGTTAACGAGGTGACAGAAGGCCCCAACCATTTCAATGCATGATGCAAAAGGACGTTGAATGACCCGTCGATATGGAGTGACCAAGGCTGTGCGCCAGAGTCTGCTGGCCACGCTCTTGCTGCCTGGGCTGGCGCTGGCTGAGCCGGTGCTGGATCTGCAATACAGCACCTTCTACAGCCAGATGAAGACCTTTGCCAAAGGGGAGTTTGGTCACGCCAGACTGGGGTTTTATCTGACCGATCCGCAAAATGGTCAGCGCTGTGGCCTCACCTTTGCCCAAGTTGCAACCGACACCAAGGAGGTCGCGGGCGAGGTAACTGTTGATAGTGAACTGCGACTGCCTTTTGATGAGGATCTCAACCTCGACAAGGGGATCGTGACCGTCGGCCTGAAAGAAGAGCACGCCACTTGCGATATGACGGTACAGGTGATGGCCGACGCACCGAACGGACCCGAGCTGCCGCTGGCCGAGCTGGCGGCCCGTCAGCAGCAGATGCAGTCGCTGCTCGACAAGATGGCGGGCATGGTCGGCAAGCACTTCCTGCCGAAGATGGAAGGGGTGCGGATTACCCTGGTGCAGCATAGCGGAACAGCTTATCTGATTGATGGTGCCCGTCAGGAGGCGCTGCCCTGGGAGGAAGGCCATCTGTTGCTTAGCAATGAGCAACTGGCCGCGTTCGCCACTGGGCAACTGCGTTTGCAGGGTTACGTGTTGCGCCTGACCCCCTGGCTGCATAAAGGATGAGATCGGTCGCGCTGTTACCGCAGTGACAGGCCAATCCAGAAAGCAAAAAGGAGCGATGATCGCTCCTTTTTTATTGCGTGGCGTTTGCCCTGTGAGCGCGGCTTAGCGCACTTCAATCACATCCAGCATGTCCATCTCGTCGATATCCAGCAGCGGCGCCTTCGGCATCTCGGGCGGATCAAACGCCTTGTCGCCGCCATCTATGATGCCGGAGTCGCGGTTGATGCTCTTGAAGTCAAACAGCTTGTGATCGAGCAGGTGGCTCGGGATCACGTCCTGAATGGCGGTGAACATGGTCTCGATACGACCGGGGAAGCGGCGATCCCAATCCTGCATCATCTGCTTGATGGCTTGACGCTGCAGGTTCTCCTGCGAGCCGCACAGGTTGCACGGAATGATGGGGAAGGCTTTGACGTCGGCGTAGCGGATCAGATCCTTCTCTTTGCAGTAGGCCAGCGGGCGGATCACCACGTTCTTGCCATCGTCGCTCACCAGCTTGGGCGGCATGGACTTGAGCTTGCCACCGTAGAACATGTTGAGGAACAGGGTCTCAAGGATGTCGTCGCGGTGGTGGCCAAGGGCAATCTTGGTGCAACCCAGCTCCTGGGCGGTGCGGTAGAGAATACCGCGGCGCAGCCGTGAGCAGAGGGAGCAGGTGGTTTTGCCTTCCGGTACCTTCTCCTTGACGATGGAGTAGGTATCCTCTTCGACAATCTTGTACTCGATGCCGAGGGAATCCAGGTACTCGGGCAGCACATGCTCGGGGAAACCGGGCTGCTTCTGATCCAGGTTGACGGCAACCAGATCGAAATGGATGGGGGCGCTGGCTTTGAGGCTCATCAGTATGTCGAGCATACCGAAGCTGTCCTTGCCGCCGGAGAGGCAGACCATGACCTTGTCGCCCTCTTCAATCATGTTGAAGTCGGCAATGGCCTGACCCACGTTGCGCCGCAGGCGCTTCTGCAGTTTGTTAAAACTGTATTTTTCTTTGGCGTTCAGCTCTTCTAGCATGCTCGTAAAACCCGGGACACAAATAAGCGCGTTATTATAGCCATGTCCCGGGGGAGGGCAAGGTGCCAGGCACCTTATGATTGATTGCGACGACTGTCGACCGGGCAGCTGTAGTCCGCCGGTTTGAGGATCAGGATGTCGCAGGAGAGGCGGTCAATCACATGTTCGGCGGTATTGCCGAGCAAAGCTGCAGAAAGCCCGGTACGGCCGACGCAGCCCATGATCATCAAGGTTGCCTTGAGCTCTTCGGCCATATCTGGCAACACCTCTTCCGGTAGCCCCTCTGCTACCCGGGTCCAGAGATGACCGATCCCGAACTTGTCGGCATGGCTGAGCAGCAGGCTTTCGTGGTGTTTGCGGATCGCTTCGTTGTAGGCGTTGGGATCAAACTCCGGCAGCTCTATGGCCACGTTGACCGGGGTGCCCGGGTAGGTGTTGACCAGATAGAGGTTGGAGCCCAGTAGTTCGGCGATGTCGCTTCCCTCCTGGGTGATCCGTTCATTGAGCAGTTTCTGATCCGGATCGTCGCTTGAGCAGTTGATGGCGGCGATGATGTTGCCGCCCCGTTGCCAGTGACCCTCCTTGACCAGCAGCACCGGACAGGGGCATTTGCGCAGCAGGTGCCAGTCGGTGGGGGTAAAGATGAAGGTTTGCAGGAAGCTGTGATGGTGAGTGGCTTTGACCACCAGATCGTGACGCTGCTCAAGCACTTCCTGAATGACACACTCGAAGGGGCGATTGTGCCAGACAACCTTCACTTCGCATTCGATCCCCTGTGCCCGATAGGGGGTCAGGATCTCGTCCAGCCACTCACGTCGCTGTGAAATGACGCCGTCGCGCATCTCTTGCCGCTCGTCCACCGAGAGCATGGCAGTCATTTCATACGAGAAGTCATAGATGGTGAGCAGCAGGGTCAGATGGGCGTTTTCGTCCAGCTCGGCGACTTTGACTGCCCGTTCGAGGGCGATTTGACGCTCCTCTTCTGGATTGATAACCACCAGAATATTCTGATATTTGACCATCTTCTCCTCCTTGGAAAAGTCCAATGACAGCAGAATCTTAGCCATTACAGCTTAGCGCAGGAGGAGGGTATGGGGAACGTACCGGATCACATTCCAGAGGAAAGGATCCGGCAGGGAAAGCAGGAAAAAAGTGAGAGGGTAAGCGGAAAAATCAGCCGCAGGGCGGGCGAGTTGCACCGGCCATCATGCCTAGCGCGACCTGATCCAGCACGGTAATGTATTTGCCTTTGACGCTGATGAGACCGGACTTCTGGAAACGGCCGAGCAGACGACTGATTGTCTCGACGGTCAGACCCAGATAGTTGCCAATGTCACCACGGGTCATGGAGAGACGGAACTCCTTGGCGGAGAAACCGCGCTCGGAGAAGCGTACCGACAGATTGTGCAGGAAGGCGGCGAGGCGCTCTTCGGCATTTTTCTTGGAGAGCAGCAGGATCATCTCTTGATCGCCCATGATTTCGCTGCTCATCAGACGCATGATCTGCTGGCGCAGTTTGGGCATCTTGCCGGAAAGATCATCGAGCACTTCAAACGGGATCTCGCATACCATGGCCGTTTCCAGCGCTTGGGCGAAGGAGGGGTGGGCCTGCTTGTTGATGGCATCAAAACCGACCAGATCACCAGCCAAGTGGAACGCAGTGATCTGCTCATCCCCTTGCTCGGTGATGGTGTAAGACTTGATGGTCCCGGAACGGATGGCATAGAGCGATTTGAACTCATCGCCAGCCTTGAACAGCTCTTCACCCTTCTGGATCGGCTTCTTGCGCTCGATGATGCTGTCCAGCTGATCAAGCTCGTTGTCGTTCAGAGTGAAGGGAATACAGAGCTGACTGATGCTGCAATCCTGGCAATGAATTGCACAGCCACCGCTCTGGATACGTCTGCCAGGTTTCTTTTCCGGGATCATAGGCTCATACGAATAATTGATTTATATCAAACAAGTTTACCATTAACTCATCCGTTTTGGATAGGGTTTCAAAAGGAAGCAATGCCAATCCAGAAGGTATGCACCCCGAACAAAATGAGCAGCAGGGCACCGCCAAGGCGCAAACTGCGCAGGGTGAGCCAGTATCTCAGGCGATCGGCGAGTCCGCCCAACGCGAACAGGGTGGGCAGGGTGCCGAGACCAAAAAAGAGCATGATGAGCGCCCCGCCACTGGCCGAACCGGCCGCCGCACTCCAGGTCAGCATGGAGTAAACAAGCCCGCAGGGGAGCCAGCCCCACACCATGCCAAAGGGCAGTGCCTGCACAGGTGATGTGAAGGGGATAAATTTGCCCGCCAGCGGTTTGATACGGGGCCAAAGTCTGGCGCCGAGCCGCTCCAGCAGCAAGATCCCTTGCCACCAGCCCGCCAGATAAAGGCCAAGCGCAATCATCAATAACGCTGCCACCAAGCGCAATCCGGCGATGGCGTGTTTGCCTGCGCCCAGCTCGCTGGTGGTGGCGAGCAGGCCGCCCACCAGTGCACCTGCAATCACATAGCTCAGGATCCGGCCGAGGTTGTAGTTGAGCAGATAGGCGAGTCGCCCCCAAAAATGCTGCTTGTTGGCGGGGATCGCCATGGAGAGCGCGGCGGAGACGCCACCGCACATGCCAATACAGTGGGCAGAGCCTGCCAGTCCGACCAGCAGGGCGCCGGCCAGATCAAGGTTGTGGGTCATGGTCAGCAGGCTTTACGGGTTTGTGGGCAGGTTGCTCTTCGTCAAACAGGATGTTGGAACCCTGCCGGTCGAGATCTTCAAACTGCTCGGAGCGAATGGCCCAGAAGAAGACGACCCCGGCGATGATCACAAACAGGATGGCGATGGGGATCAGGACAAAAATTATATTCATGAGAGGTACCTTGGCGTTCATCCTTGGCAAGCGCCCCCTATGGTAACCCTGTTCGGGCAGGGGGCCAGCCGCTATCAGTGAGAAATGTGGCCTGCATCGGAGGCAGGCCACATTTTCAGCTATTTTCCGCCACCAGCCTCATCGGTTTAGGCGCATGGAGTTGGTTACCACGATGAGTGAGCTGAGCGACATGCCCGCCGCCGCCAGATAGGGGGGGAGCCAACCGCAGGCTGCCAGCGGCAGCACCAGCAGGTTGTAACCGATGGACCAGGCGAAGTTCTCGATGATGATCTTGCGGGTACGCATTGCCAGCACTCTGGCCTCGAGCAGTCGGCTCAGGTCATCGGCCAGCAGGATGGCATCGGCGCTGTTTTTCGCCAGATCGGTGCCACCAGCCATGGCAAACGAGGCGTGAGCTCCGGCCAGTACCGGGGCGTCGTTGATGCCATCGCCCACCATGATGCTGATATCCCCCTGGGCTTCCCGGGCCTTGAGGTACGCCAGCTTGCCATCGGGCGAGACCCCCTTGACCAGCTCATCCACGCCCAGCTCGCGGGCAATCTCGTCTGCCTGCAGAGAGCTGTCACCAGTCAGCACGGTAGTTTGCAGACCTGCCGCCTTGAATGCCGCGATCAGCGCCCTGGCATCGGGGCGCAGGGTATCTTCCAGATTGAAGCGGGCCAAGACCTGCTGCTCGTCGGCCAGATAGATAGCCAGACCGCGGCCGCATTCTTGCGCTGGTTCCAGCCCAAGCCAGCGGGCACTGCCGATGCGGTAGCGTACTCCATCCACCAGCGCCGTGATGCCGTGACCGATGACCGGGGTGAACTCGCGAACGGATGGCAACACGGCGATGCTGTCGGCGGGCAGTCGGAAGGCGCGTGCAATGGGGTGTTCGGATTGCGCCTCCATGGCCCGGGCGATGGCGAGGCAGTGGGCCACGTCAAGGTCGGCCAACGCCTGAGTCTGCGTCAGACTGATCTCACCTGTGGTCAGGGTGCCAGTCTTGTCCATCACGATCCGGTTTGCCTTGGTCAGCACGTCCAGCACATGACCACGGCGCAGCAGAATGCCGTTGCGGGTCAGATTGGCGGTGGCCGAGGTCAGCGCCGTCGGGGTCGCGAGTGACAGGGCACAGGGGCAGGTGGCAACCAGCACGGCGAGGGTGACCCAGAACGCCTGATCCGGTTGATGGAAGTGCCAGAAGGTCCAGACCGCGGCGGCAATGATCAGCAGCACCAGAATAAAGTGGCGCGACAGCTGATCCGCCATCTGGGCGATGGCCGGTTTATCGTCGAGAGCATGATCCTGCAGCCGCATGATCTGGGCGATCCGCGACTCTTCAATACGGTGGCTGACCCGGATCTGCAGCGGGGCATCTGTGTTGATGGTGCCAGCATAGACCTGATCACCGCGCTGTTTGAGCAGGGGCAGCTGTTCACCGGTCAGCATGGATTCGTTGAGGCTGGCTTGTCCTTCGATAATGATGCCGTCCGCCGGCAAGGTGGCGCCAGCAAGCACCCGTACCCGATCGCCGACCTGCAAGGTCTTGGCCGCTACCTCATGCTCCCCTTCATCATCGATGCGGGTCGCCATGATGGGCACCAGTCGCGCCAGGTTGGAGCTCGATTCCGACGCCTTGCGTCGGGCCCGCAACTCGAGAAAGCGCCCCAGCAGCAGGAAGAAGACGAACATGGTGATGGAGTCGTAATAGACCTCACCGGTATTGAACACGGTGGCCCACATGGAGGCGATAAAAGCCCCGATCAGCGCCAGCGACACCGACACATCCATCGACAAGTGACCCTGTTTCAGGCTGCGCCAGGCACCCACGTAAAAGGGCTGGGCCGAGTAGATCATGATGGGGGTGGAGAGCAGCAGGCTTATCCACTTGAAGTAGACCATGAACTCATCTTCAACGCTGATGAAGAGATCCATGTAGAGGGCCACGGCGCACATCATCACCTGCATTGAGCCAAGCCCCGCCAGTGCCAGCCGGAACATATAGCTGCGCACCTCTTTGGCGTAGAGCGCCTCCTGTTGATGGGTCTGGAACGGATAGGCGCGATAGCCGATCTGGGCAAATCCCTTGAGGATGTCACTCAGGGAGAGCTGGTCCGGATCCCACTTGATGCGGGCCCGGTGGGTGGTGGTGTTGACGTTGATGTAGCGCAGGCCGCCAAGGGTCATCAGGTGGCGCTCGATAAGCCAAGCACAGGCGGCGCAGGTGAGCCCTTCAACTGTCAGCTGGATTTCGCGAAGGGTACCGCTGTCGGTGACAAACTCCTGTTGCACTTCTGCCAGATCGTAGTGGGTGAGGGCGGCCAGCTCTTCGGGTACCAGATCCCCCTTGGTGCCGGGGGCGGTGCGGTGATCGTAGTAGCTGGCGAGGCCGCACTCCATGATGGTTTCCGCCACCGCCTGACAACCGGGGCAGCACATGGGGCGAACAATCCCCTTTATCTCGAGGGAATAGCCACTATTGGCGGGTACCGGCTCGCCACAGTGAAAGCAGGGGGTCATGCTTTATCTCCCCCTGAATGCAGAATGCAAGCAGCAGGGGCGCTGGCGAGCACCGGCTCGCCACAGTGAGAACAGCCGGTCATGGCTTAGCGTCCTTTCGGGTCGAGTTCGACAGGGGCCAGGGTGGGCAGCTGGACGGTCTCTTGCAATCGCCACTCGTGATCAAAGGCATCGACCCGAATGTGCCACTTGCCGACCAGCGGCTTGTCGAAATGGAGGCGATAGGTGCCGCTCGCATCGGCGGTGATCATGTGTTCGCTGTCCTGACCGGCCAAGGTCGGGTGGAACAATGAGAGATAGAGAGCTTGCCCGGCAGGAATGTCACCGCTGATGGGTTTGAGGGTCAGCTCGTTGCCGTCAACCTCCAGCCCAAAGCGGATATTGAGCGCTTCGGAGCGGTCAAACTTGCTCAAGTCCTGATTGATCTCTTTCCCTTGTTTGTAATAGTCCTCGGCCACCAGATTGACCCCATCCTTGCTTGCGATGATGGCGGTGGCGATGCTGCCGACCACGGCGGCAGTGGGGAGGGCGATGATAAACCAGGGCCAGAATTGGCGATACCACGGTTTAGATAGAGGTTGGGTCATGATTGCTACTGCCATGAAACGAATGATTAACGTGGAAGATGGTTTTTACGCAACACAAGATAACAAAAAGCCTCGAGGAGTCGAGGCTTTTTGCTGTGTAATCACGTGTTTATCACATGTTACAACGTTACGGGCGAACCTTATTTGGCAGACTGTTGATGAGACAGGCTGTAAACGTAGGAGGCCAGCAGGTGAACCTTGTCCTCACCCAGAATGTCTTTCCAAGCTGGCATCACGCCGTGACGACCGTGGGTGATGGTTTGCACCACCACTTCGCGGGAGCCACCGTAGAGCCAGGTGTTGTTGGTCAGGTCTGGCGCACCGACGGCAACACCGCCCTTGGCATCGGCCCCGTGGCAGGCAGCGCAGATGGCAAAGCGTGCTTCACCTTTCTTCGCTTCCACCAGGTCGACCTTGCGACCGGAGAGGCTCAGCACATAGGAGGCCACTTCCTGAACGCCATCTTTGCCGAGGATTTCACCCCAGGCCGCCATGATCCCCTGACGACCGCCCATGATGGTGGTCTTGATTTGATCAGGCTGGCCGCCCCATTGCCATTCGCTGTCGGTCAGGTTCGGGAAGCCGCGACCACCACGGGCATCGGAGCCGTGACACTGGGAGCAGTTCTGCAGGAACAGACGCTGACCCACTTTCAGGGCTTCCGGATCCTTGGCGATCTCGGTGATGGCACGATAGGTTTTGCCATCCGCTTCATAGGTGAGTTCACGGAACTTGGCGCCGTAGATCTCGTCAGCCTTGGCGACCTCACGGTCATACTCCACCGCGCGACCTTCAGCCTTGGCCGATTCGGTTGCAGCCTTGGACTCGGCCAGCGAGCGCACGTCCTGGTTGGAACTTTGCCAGCCCAACAGGCCTTTAAAGTTGCCAAGCCCCGGGAAGGCGATCAGATAGACCAGACCGGTGACGATGAAGAAGAGGAACATGTAAGTCCACCACTTCGGCAGCGGGTTGTTGATCTCCTCGATGCCATCGAAGGAGTGCCCCATCGATTTGCCTTCTTCAACACCCATCTTGTCCTTGCGGCACCACATCAGCAGCAAGAAGCAGCCGAGGATGGTTCCCAGACTGATGACAGTCACAAAAATGCTAAACAGAGTGCTCATTATTGTTTCGCTCCTGCGTTCTTTTTATCAGCACCGGGTTGCTCATCATCGGCAAAAACCAGATTGGCAGCCTCGTCGAAAGAGGTCTTGCGGCGTTTGCTATAGGCCCAGACGATGATGCCAATCATGATGGCCATCAACAGCAGGGTATACAGACCGCGAAATGTGCCGTAGTCCATCTTCGCCTCCTTATTTCAGGGCATGACCCAGTGATTGCAGATAGGCCACCAGCGCATCCAGCTCGGTTTTACCCTTCACGGCTTCGCCTGCACCCTGAATATCGGCGTCGGTATAGGGCACACCGAAGTGATCGCGGAACAGCGCCAGCTTCTTGGCCGTCATCTCACCGGTCAGCACATTGGTATCAAGCCAGGGGTAGGCGGGCATGTTGGATTCCGGTACCACATCGCGCGGGTTGATCAGGTGAACCTTGTGCCACTCGTCGGAGTAGCGGCCACCAACACGGGCCAGATCCGGACCAGTACGCTTGGAGCCCCACAGGAAGGGGTGCTCCCATACGCTCTCACCGGCGACCGAGTAGTGACCGTAACGCTCGGTTTCGGCACGGAACGGACGGATCATCTGGCTGTGGCAGTTGGTGCAGCCTTCGCGAATGAAGATGTCGCGCCCTTCCATCTGCAGAGCGGTGTAGGGCTTGAGGCCCTCCACCGGCTCGGTGGTTTGCTTTTGGAAGAACAGCGGAGTGATTTCAACCAGGCCCCCCAGACTGATGGCGAAGATGATGCCGACCACCAGCATGGGAACGCTCTTTTCAAATATTTCGTGACGGTTATTGTTGCTCATGGGGTGACCTCTTCAATCATGCTGGCTGGGCGACAGGTTCCAGAGAACCTTTGGGCGCAGTGATGGTGCGATAGGCGTTGTAAGCCATCAGCAACATGCCGGTGACGAAGAAGCAGCCACCCAGGAAGCGCACGAAATAGAAGGGATAGGATGCCTGCAACGCTTCAACGAAGCTGTAGGTCAGGGTGCCGTCTTCGTTGACTGCACGCCACATCAGGCCCTGCATCACGCCGGAAATCCACATGGCAACGATGTAGAGCACGGTGCCCACGGTCGCCAGCCAGAAGTGAACATTGATCAGCTTGACGCTGTACATCCGGCCCTGGCCGAACAGGTTCGGGATCAGGTGATAGACGGCACCGATGGAGACCATGGCAACCCAGCCCAGCGCACCGGAGTGCACGTGACCAACGGTCCAGTCGGTGTAGTGGGAGAGGGCGTTGACGGTTTTGATCGCCATCATCGGGCCTTCGAAGGTCGACATGCCGTAGAAAGAGAGGGAGACGATCAGGAAGCGCAGGATGGGGTCATAACGCAGTTTGTGCCAGGCACCGGAGAGAGTCATGATGCCGTTGATCATACCGCCCCAGGAGGGTACGAACAGGATCAGGGACATCACCATGCCCAGTGACTGGGCCCAGTCAGGCAGTGCGGTGTAGTGCAGGTGGTGCGGACCGGCCCAGATATAGAGGGAGATCAGCGCCCAGAAGTGGACGATGGAGAGGCGATAGGAGTAAACCGGACGACCGGCCTGCTTGGGCACGAAGTAGTACATCATCCCCAGGAAACCGGCGGTCAGCAGGAAGCCTACCGCGTTGTGGCCATACCACCACTGCACCATGGCGTCCATGGCGCCGGAGTACATGGAGTAGGACTTCATGCCGGAGAGGGGCACTTCCATGTTGTTGACAATGTGCAGCACCGCAACGGTGATGATGAAGGCGCCGAAGAACCAGTTCGCCACATAGATGTGGGAGGTGGTGCGCTTCATCAGGGTGCCGAAGAAGACGATGGCATAGGCGACCCATACCACAGTGATGGCGATATCAATCGGCCACTCCAGCTCGGCATACTCTTTGGCGGAGGTGAAACCCAGCGGCAGAGAGATGGCGGCAGAGAGGATGATAGCTTGCCAGCCCCAGAAGACGAAGGTTGCCAGCGGGCCACCGAACAGCCTTGTTTGACAGGTGCGCTGCACCACGTAGAAGGAGGTGGCCATCAGTGCACTGACGCCGAAGGCGAAGATCACTGCGTTGGTATGGAGGGGCCGCAGACGACTGTAAGTCAGCCACGGGGTCTCGAAGTTGAGGGCAGGCCAGATCAACTGGGCTGCGATCAGTACGCCAACCGACATGCCGACAATTCCCCAGACAATCGTCATGACGGTAAACTGGCGAACAACGGTGTAGTTGTACTCAGGATGGTTAGTTGTATGGCTCATCGTTATATTCCGCTTCCGATGCTGCTGTTGTTTGGTTTTGTATCCGGAGAACCGGACTGGCTTCATCAGCCACCGCCGACCAGTTGTTAACATCTGTTAACGAAAGGAAAAGCAAAAGATGGCTAAATGAAAACTGCATGGGAATGATACTGAAGTGACAGGTAAAATAACAGTATAAACAGTGATATATTTGGCTCCGTCCGGTCTCGATATGGCGGTTTTTTACCTTGTTCGAGATCACAAAAAACTATTTTAATTGCATCTTAATCGGGCTGTTTTTGATGAAAGAGAGACTTACCGCACGTAAAGTTTTGCACCTCGTACTGGTATTGGCGCTGTTATTGGCGCTGATGGCCTATCGCACCTGGTTTTCGGCCGATCAAAGCGTCTCTGCTGACCAGAAAAAAGATCAGATTTGTGATCTTTCCCACACCCCTTGCAGCGCGCTGATTGGTGACAAGCTGCTGACGGTCGCCATCAAGGAATTACCGCTGCGCGCCGAACATGACTTTGCCATCGCTATTACCGGCGGCGATCCGGCCATCAAACCGGTGAAAGCGACACTCGAAGGCAAAGATATGTTTATGGGCACCATTCCGGTGAGTTTTGAGCAAATAGACGGACAGTGGCAGGGGGTAACCCAGGTGGGGAGCTGTACATCACCCGTCATGATCTGGTTGTTAAATATCGAGTGGAGTAATGGTCAACGCCAGCAATTGGCGCTTTCCGTTGCCCGGGAATAACGGCGCAAGGGGCGGGGAGTGGAAAAAATATTTGAAATTTCCCGGCCAGGCGTTACCTTCCCCAAACCATCAGGGAGTGAAGTTCATTTAATCATGATTGAAAAACAACCGTTTTATCGCACCCTCAACCAGCAGGCCAAGGCGCTGCTGGAGGGGGAAACCGATCTTATTGCCAATCTTGCCAACCTCTCCGCGCTGCTGAATCAGGAGCTGGAGGAGATCAATTGGGTCGGTTTTTATCTGTTGCAGGGTGAGACCCTAGTATTAGGGCCATTTCAGGGCAAACCGGCCTGCGTGCGGATCCCGGTCGGCCGCGGGGTGTGTGGTACGGCAGTGGCAGAGGGGAGAACCCAGCTCATTGACGATGTCCACCAGTTCGATGGTCACATCGCTTGTGATGGCGCGAGCAACTCGGAAATCGTGATCCCGGTGCGCCGTGGTGGCGAGATCATCGGGGTACTCGATATCGACAGTCCGATTTTTAACCGTTTCGACCAGCAAGACCGGATTGGCCTCGAAGAAACGGTGCAAATTTTGGAAAGCATGCTCTAAGTCATTGCTAGATGGTTCGCAAAAGGCCCCAAGCTCTCTATAATGGGGCCTTTGTTGTGCTCGGGACGTGCCCGTGCGTTTATATGAAAGCCAAGGTTATACATGGAAAACACTGAGAAGCTGAAGAACAGTAAAGAGATCGTTGCCTACCTGGTCGAGAAATTCCCGGCCTGCTTCGTTGCTGAAGGAGAGGCCAAGCCGCTCAAGATTGGCATCTTCCAGGATTTGGCCGAGCGTCTTGCTGACGATGCCAGAGTCTCCAAGACCATGCTGCGTTCCGCACTGCGTCAATACACCTCCAGCTGGCGCTACCTGCACGGTCTCAAAGCTGGCCAGGCTCGCGTTGATCTGGATGGCAACCCGGGCGAGCTGCTGACCGAAGAGCACATCGAGCACGCCAAGCAAGCTCTGAAAGAGAGCAAAGAGCGCGTATTCGCCAGCCGTCGTACCAATACCAAAGAGAAGGATGAGAAGGCCAAGAAGCCCCGTCGTCCTGCTGTGCGCAAAACCGAGAAAGCTGATGTAGCTGCCAAGCCGAAAGCTGCCGCCAAGGCACCGGTCGCTGACGCTCCGCTGGTTAAAGTGGATGCCGCTACGCTGAAAGTGGGCCAGGATGTGCGCGTCGTTATGGGTAAATTCCCGGTTCCGGCAACCATCAAGGAAGTAACCAAGGACGATGTACAGGTCCAACTGCAGACCGGCATGATGGTGCGGGTCAAATCAGAGCACTTGGTTCTCTAAGGAGACAAATGTTGAAGCATGGCGTAATTCGTTTTTCCCTCGTTGCCTGTAGCCTGGCGCTTGCCGGGCTTGCACAGGCCATCGAGCCGGTGCTCAAGGAGAGTGATTTGCCTGTGTTGGCTCAAGAGAGCCAACATGCTACGGCCAGCAAGCGAATTACCAATCTGTTTACCCGCTCGCACTACAAACAGTTCAAGCTGGACGATGCCTTTTCCTCCGTGATTTTCGATAAATATCTGGAGAATCTGGACTACAGCCGCAACCTGTTTTTGGCCTCTGATATCAGCCGTTTTGAAAAGTACCGTAACGGTTTTGACACCGACCTCGAAAGAGGCCGTCTGGCTCCCGCCTACGAGATGTTCAACCTGAGTCAGCAGCGGCGTTATGAGCGGTTCGAATACGCCCTCAAACTGCTTGATACTCCTTTCGATTTTACCCAGACCGACAACTATGTGTTTGATCGGGAAGGGGCGGCTTGGCCCAAAGATGAAGCAGAGCTCAACGAGCTGTGGCGTCAGCGGGTCAAGTTCGATGCCCTGAGTCTCAAGCTCAGCGGCAAGGAGTGGCCCGAGATCAAGGAGCTGCTTGGCAAGCGTTACAACAACGCCATCAAGCGGATGTCCCAGACCGAGAGCGAGGATGTCTTCCAGCTCTTCATGAACTCCTTCGCTCGCGCCATCGAACCGCACACCAGTTACCTCTCACCGCGCAGTGCCGATCGTTTCAACACCGAGATGAACCTCTCGCTGGAGGGGATTGGTGCCGTGTTGCAGGCGGAAGATGACTTTACCGTCATCCGTTCTTTGGTGCCAGGTGGCCCGGCTGCCAAATCCAACCACCTCAAGCCCGATGACAAGATCACCGGGGTGGGGCAGGAAGATGGCAAGATTGTCGATGTGATCGGCTGGCGTCTTGATGACGTGGTCGAGCTCATCAAGGGGCCCAAAGGGAGCAAGGTCAAGCTGGAGATCCAGCGCGGCAAGGGCGCAACTGCCAAGACCGAGCAGATCGAGCTGACCCGCGACAAGGTGCGCCTTGAAGATCGGGCTGCCAAGTCCAAGGTGATTAACGCCGAAGGCAAGAAGATTGGTGTCATCGAGATCCCGAGTTTCTACGTCAATCTGCACGATGACGTGATCAAGGAGCTCTCCAGCCTCAACAAGAAGAAGATCGATGGCTTGATCATTGATCTGCGCGGTAACGGCGGCGGCGCCCTGACCGAAGCTTCCGCCCTGAGCGGTCTCTTCTTTGCCAGCGGTCCCGTGGTGCAAATTCGTGATCACATGGGCCGTATCACGGTCAATGGCGATGACGATGGCAACGTCTACTACGGCGGCCCCATGTCGGTGATGATCGACCGTTACAGTGCCTCGGCCTCCGAGATCTTCGCTGCTGCCATGCAGGATTATGGCCGTGCCCTGATCCTGGGTGAAAACTCGTTCGGCAAGGGGACGGTGCAGCAGCATCGCAGCCTGGCCAAGGTCTATGACTTCTACGAGCAGCCGCTCGGCCACGTGCAGTACACCATCGCCAAGTTCTACCGGATCGACGGTGGCAGCACCCAGAACAAGGGCGTTGCGCCGGATATCAGCTTCCCGACACCGGTTGCTCCGGAAGAGACGGGCGAAAGCCGTGAGTTCAATGCGTTGCCGTGGGACAAGATTGCCTCCGCCAACTACGAGAAACTCGGCAACTTCGCCAGCGTGCTGCCCAAGTTGCAGGCGGCGCACGATGCCCGGATCGCCAAGGATCCCGAGTTTGCCTATGTGATGCAGGACATCGCCGACTACAAGGAGGAGAAAGACAAGAAGTCGGTCTCCCTCAACGAGGCGGAGCGTGTTGCAGAGCAGGCGAAACAGGATGAGAAAGCGCTCAAACGTACCAACGAGCGTCTGGCACGTCTTGGCAAGCCGGCGGTGAAGAGTCTGGATGAACTGCCCGCTGATTTCGAAGCGCCCGATGAGTATCTCATCGAAGCGGCCAATATCACGGCAGATCTGGCCAAGGTCAGCAAACGCAGCTGACAAGGCACCTCCAATGCACAAGGGCGACTGCGGTCGCCCTTTCTTTTTGTCTGGCGTATCTGACGTAATGCAAATTGTTTGACCCCGCCAGTTGGTTGTGACAGCCTCTTTCTCGCCTTTAACAAGCGTGGAAGCAGACAATAATGACCGATCACTCCCAGGCCATGACGGCCAAATATCGCCAGGATTATCAGGCGCCGCTCTACTGGATCGACACCATCGACCTCGATTTCCAACTGCAGGAGCCGCTGACCCAGGTCACCGCCATCACCCGCATTCGTCGCAACGGCGAGCACAATGCGCCGCTCGTCCTCGATGGTGAGCAGCTGACCCTCAAGAGCGTTGCCATTGATGGCATTCCCTGTGACCACTACGAGCAAGGCGAGAGCAGTCTGACCCTGTTCAACCTGCCGGCCGAATGTGTGCTCACCATTGTCACCCTGCTGGATCCGGCCGCCAACACCGCGCTGGAAGGGCTCTACAAATCGGGTGATGCCTACTGTACCCAGTGTGAAGCTGAGGGCTTTCGCCGCATTACCTATTATCTGGATCGCCCCGATATTCTGGCGCGCTACAGCACCCGCATTACCGCCGACAAAGCCCAGTTCCCCTTCCTGCTCTCCAATGGCAACAAGGTCGACTGCGGTGATCTGGATGGCGGCCGTCACTTCGTGCAGTGGCAGGATCCTTTCCCCAAACCGAGCTACCTGTTTGCGCTGGTTGCCGGTGATTTCGATGTGGAGCGCAGCCACTACACCACCCAAAGTGGCCGCAAAGTGGCCCTCGAGATCTTCGTCGACAAGGGCAACCTCGATCGCGCCGGTTTTGCCATGGAGAGCCTCATCAACTCCATGCGTTGGGACGAACAGCGTTTCGGTCTCGAGTATGATCTCGACATCTACATGATCGTCGCGGTGGACTTCTTCAACATGGGCGCCATGGAGAACAAGGGGCTTAACATCTTCAATTCCAAGTTCGTGCTGGCCAATCCGGCCACCGCCACCGACAGCGACTACCACGGCATCGAACGGGTGATCGGTCACGAATATTTCCACAACTGGACCGGCAACCGCGTCACCTGTCGTGACTGGTTTCAACTCAGCCTGAAAGAGGGGCTGACAGTGTTCCGGGATCAGGAGTTCTCCTCCGATCTGGGCTCCCGTGGCGTCAACCGCATCAACAACGTGCGTACCGTCCGCGGCCCGCAGTTTGCCGAAGATGCCGGCCCCATGGCACACCCGATCCGCCCTGATGTGGTGATCGAGATGAACAACTTCTACACCCTGACCGTCTATGAGAAGGGGTCGGAAGTGATCCGCATGATGCACACCCTGCTGGGGGAAGATGCCTTCCAGGCCGGTATGCGTCTCTACTTCGAGCGTCACGACGGCTCGGCCGCTACTTGCGATGATTTCGTGCAGGCGATGGAGGATGCGTCCGGTGTCGATCTTGGCCGTTTCCGCCGCTGGTACAGTCAGTCCGGCACCCCCGAGCTGACCGTGACCGACGAGTATGATGCCGCCAGCGGTATCTATCGCCTTCATGTGAGCCAGCATACCCCGCCGACTCAGGATCAACCGCAAAAGCTGCCGCTGCATATCCCTCTCGATATCGAGCTTTATGACGAGCAGGGTGCCGTCATCTCGTTGCAGTATCAGGGCAAGGCCATCGGCAACGTGCTCGACGTGCTGGAAGCGGAGCAGACCTTCGAATTCGATCAAGTGCCCGTCAAACCGGTTCCCTCCCTGCTGCGGGACTTCTCTGCGCCGGTCAAGCTGCACTATGACTACAGCGATGAAGCGCTCGCCTTCCTGATGCGCTTTGCCCGCAACGAGTTTGCCCGCTGGGATGCGGCCCAGATGCTGATCAACAAAGCGGTCATCGACGGGGTGGCACGGGTCCAGCACGGGCAGGGGGTTGAGCTCTCCCAAACCCTGTTGGCCGCCTTCGTCGCCATTCTGGACGACAACGATCTGGACTTGGCCCTCAAGGCGGAGATCCTGGCGCTGCCCGGTGAGGCGACCCTGGCCGAGCTGTTCGAGGTGGCCGATATCGATGCCATCCATCAGGTGCGCGACGCGATCCATACCCGTCTTGCCGAGGCCTTTGGTGCGCGCTTGGCGGCAACCTATCAGAGCCTGCGTCTGAATGGTTATCAGGTGGTGCACGCCGACATGGCCAAACGGGCCCTCAAAGGGGTAGTGCTCGGCTATCTGGCGGCGCTTGATGCGGAGCATGCCGATGCGCTGGTGCGCGAGCAGTATGCAACTGCCGACAACATGACCGACACCCTGGCGGCACTGCAGGTGGCCAACGGCTATCTGTTGCCATGCCGCGCCGCGCTGCTGGCCGATTTCGAGGGCAAGTGGGCCAAGGATGGACTGGTGCTGGACAACTGGCTGCGGCTGATTGGCAGCAAACCGGCTGCCGATGTGCTGAGTGAAGTGAAACAGGCGATGAGTCACCCCACTTTCAGCATTCGCAATCCGAATCGGCTGCGAGCGCTGATCGGCAGCTTCGCCATGAGCAATCAGGTGCAGTTCCATGCGGTGGATGGCAGCGGTTACCGCTTCCTGACCGATCTGCTGATCGAGCTCAACGAGGTCAATCCGCAGGTGGCCTCCCGCCTTATCACTCCGCTTATCCAGTTCAAGCGATTGGATGAGGCGCGCAAGGCGCTGATCCGCGCCGAGCTGACCCGTCTTGCCAACCTTGAGGGGCTGGCACGGGATCTGTTCGAGAAGGTAAGCAAGGCGCTGCAGCAGTAAGTGTCGACGGGGCAGGGGCGTTAATGCGCCTGCCCCTATCGTGTGATTTGTCGTGTGATCAGGAGCAAGCGTGAAGCAGTTTACTTTTCGGCTCTCATTGAGCAGTGACGAGGTGATGCTGATGTATCAGGGCCATGCCAGACGGCTGGTGGTGCGCAGCGAACAGGGATTGACCCTGGAGCTTGGCATAGAAAAAATACGCCCCTTTGTCGCCATCAATGGTGTGCATGGCTATTTTCGGCTGAAAACCCAGGACGATTACCGCTTTATCAGCCTCGAACGCATAAATTAACAAAAATCGAACAGATTACCGACTGTTTATCTGCTTTGCGTCACTATCTATCCGGTAAATTGGCACAAAGGTAGTGGGAATTTCTGTATTTTTGGTTATTTGCAAAATTTCTCACAGTTTAAGCCGTGATCTGCACCTTGTTTTTAACATCTCGTTAGCACCTTTCCTCGCCTTCCCTTAGCCAAGCCATTACACTTCGCAACAACTCTGCACCAGCGGGTAACCAGGGTGGTTGCCTCTGCGTCGGTGGTTAATGTCGTCCGATAAGGAATATAAAAATGGCATTGAAAGACGCCCCTACCTCAGTTCTGCTCGAAAACGTTCTCAGCCTGATCCATCAGAAGTTGCCCAAAAACAGTGCCTCTCTGGTCGAGCGCTTCGTTGCCAAGTTTTACGGCAACATGGCGAGCTCCGACCTGCACGATCGCAATGACAGCGATCTCTATGGCGCGGCCCTGAGCCTGTGGAATGCCCTCAATCAGCGCAGCGGTACCGATCCCTACATCCGGGTCTACAATCCCGAGCTGACCCGTCACGGCTGGCAATCGCCCCATACCATCGTCGAGGTGATCCTGCAGGACTCCCCCTTCCTGGTGGACTCCATCCGGATGGCGCTCAAGCGACTCAATATCACCGCCCACATGATGCTGCACCAACCGCTGCACCTCATTCGTAGTGCGGATGGCAAGATTGACGCCATTCTGGAACTCGACAACACCGACGGGCAGACCTCGGTTGAAACGGCATTCCTTATCGAGATCGATCACCTCACCAGCGAGGAGCAGATGGCCGCGCTGGCTACCGAGCTCAACTCCGTGGCCGGTGAAGTGGCGCTGGCAGTCGGCGACTGGCAGCCCATGCTGGCCAAGCTCAATGAGATCATCGACGAACTGCCCAAGCGCAAGCACCCGGTCAGCAAGGAGGAGGTGGCCTCCTGCGTTGCTTTCCTTAAATGGGTGGCTGCCCACAACTTCACCCTGATGGGGTATCGCCGTTACGACGTCAAGGCGGTGGAGGGGGATCACGAGATCCTGCCGCAGGCGAGCTCCAGCCTGGGGTTGATGAAAAACTCCATCAAGGAGGTGGGTCAGCGCCTTGGCAACATGCCAGCCAGCGCCCGTCACGCCGCCCTGAGTTCTGACCTGCTGATCCTCACCAAATCCAACAGCAAGTCCCGGGTGCACCGTCCGGCTTATGTGGATTACATCGGCATCAAGCGCTTCGACGAGCATGGCAAGGTGATCGGGGAAGATCGCTTCATCGGTCTCTATGCCTCTTCCATCTACAACACCAGCGCGACCCAGATCCCGCTCATCAGCCATCGTCTCGAACGCATCATGGCTGCCTCCGGTCACGAGAAGGGATCCCACGCCTACAAGGCGCTGCTGAACGTATTGGAAACCTACCCGCGCGATGAGCTGATCCAGGCCCGCGAAGAGGAGCTGTTGGCCACCGGTCTTGGGGTGCTGGAGATGCAGGAGCGGGACATGCTGCGGCTGTTCGTGCGCCGCGATGTCTATGGTCGCTTCTTCTCCTGCATGGTCTATGTCACCAAGGAGCGCTACAACACGGCGCTGCGGATCAAGACCCAGCAAATTTTGCAGAAGTATTTTGGCAGCAACGAAGAGGTGGAGTTCAACGTCTACTTCACCGAAGGCGTGCTGGCGCGGACCCACTACATAGTGCGGGTCAACAACAACAACGTGGATGTGGATGTGAACGAAGTACAGAACAACCTGATTGAAGCGGCCCGTAGCTGGGACGACAGACTCGACTCCGTGCTGCTTTCCCATTATGGCGAGGCCCGTGGTAATGAGCTGCGCCGCCGTTTCAGTACCGCCTTCCCCCGCGCTTACAAGGAAGATGTGCTGCCTGGCTCTGCCGTGGCCGACATCATGGCGCTCGATAACCTGAGCGAAGCCGAGCCACTCGGCATGCTGTTCTACCGCGCGCAGGAGGAGGAGAACGACCGTCGGGTACGGCTCAAGCTGTTCCATCGCACCGAGCCCATTCACCTCTCAGACGTGCTGCCGATGCTGGAGAACATGGGGCTGCGGGTGATCGGCGAAACACCGTATCAGGTTCGCACTCCAGGGGGCGATCTGTTCTGGATCCTCGACTTCTCCATGCTGCTGCACGGCGAGCAGCCCTTTGATCTGGCCCAGAGCCAACAGCGCTTCCAGCAGGCTTTTGCTGCCATCTGGAACAAGCAGCTGGAAGATGACGGCTTCAACCGGCTGGTGCTGGGGGCGGGTCTCACCGGCCGTCAGGTGTCGGTGCTGCGCGCCTATGCCAAATACATGCGCCAGACTGGCGTCTCCTTCAGCCAGTCCTATATCGAAGAGACCCTGACCCGCTACCCCGACATCGCCCAGTTGCTGTTTGCTCTGTTCGAACATCGTCTGGATCCTGCCGGCAAGCAGGACGCCAAGGTACAGGCCAAGCTGCACGAGGAGCTTGCCGCCAAGCTGGATCAGGTGGCCAACCTGGATGACGATCGCATCATTCGCCGCTATGTGGAGATGATCGACGCTACCCTGCGCACCAACTACTACCAGCTGGACAAGGCGGGCAACATCAAGCCCTACATCTCCTTCAAACTGGCGCCGTCCAGCATCACCGATATGCCGCTGCCGCTGCCCAAGTTCGAGATCTTCGTCTATTCACCACGAGTGGAAGGGGTGCATCTGCGCTGGGGCAAGGTTGCCCGTGGCGGCCTGCGCTGGTCCGATCGCAAAGAGGACTTCCGCACCGAAGTGCTGGGTCTGGTGAAAGCCCAGCAGGTGAAGAACACCGTCATCGTGCCGGTGGGGGCCAAGGGCGGTTTCTACTGCAAACAGATGCCGGTGGGGGCGCCCCGTGCCGTCATCCAGGAGGAGGGTAAGGCCTGTTATCGCCTGTTTATTCGTGGCCTGCTCGATGTGACCGACAACATCATCGGCGGCGAGGTGATCCCGCCCAAATCCGTGGTGCGCCACGATGAGGATGACTACTACCTGGTGGTCGCCGCCGACAAGGGCACGGCGACCTTCTCCGACATCGCCAACGAAATAAGCCTCGAATACGGCCACTGGCTCGGCGATGCGTTCGCCTCCGGCGGCTCGGTCGGTTACGACCACAAGAAGATGGGTATCACCGCCCGCGGCGCCTGGGAGTCGGTCAAACGGCATTTTCGTGAAATTGGCGTCAACTGCCAGACCACCGATTTTACCTGCGTCGGGATCGGCGACATGGCGGGGGACGTGTTCGGCAACGGCATGCTGCTCTCCGAGCACACCCGGCTGGTGGGCGCGTTCAACCACATGCACATCTTCGTCGACCCCACTCCGGATGCTGCCAAGAGTTTTGTCGAACGCCAGCGCCTGTTCGATCTGCCGGGTTCCAGCTGGGATGACTACAACCGCGAGCTGATATCACAAGGGGGCGGCATCTTCTTGCGCTCGGCCAAGTCCATCAAGCTGAGCCTCGAGATGCAGACCCTGCTCGGCACCGACAAGGCCAGCATGGCGCCGAACGAGCTGATCAAGGCACTGCTTTGCCTCAATGTCGACCTGCTGTGGAACGGCGGCATCGGCACCTATGTGAAGAGCGCTCGCGAGAGCGATGGGGAAGTGGGCGATCGCAGCAACGACGCACTGCGAGTCAATGGTCGCGATCTGCGGGCCCGTATCGTGGGCGAGGGAGGCAACCTCGGCTTTACCCAGCTCGGTCGGGTGGAGTACGCCAGTCAGGGCGGTCGCATCAATACCGATTTTACCGACAACGTGGGGGGGGTGGATTGCTCCGACAATGAGGTGAACATCAAGATCCTGCTGAACCAGTTGGTGGCGGCAGGGGATCTGACCCTCAAGCAACGTAACCAGATGCTTTACGAGATGACCGACGACGTGGCGCAGATCGTGATCACCAACGCCTATCGCCAGTCCCAGTCCATCTCGGTCACCAGCTTCCGCGGCTCTGAACAACTGAAAGAGCAACAGCGCTTTATTCAGGGGCTGGAGCGGGAAGGCAAGCTCGATCGTGCGCTGGAGTTCCTGCCCTCTGACGAGGAGCTCTCCGAACGGATGGCGGCAGGGCAGGGGCTGACCCGCCCCGAACTGGCGGTGCTGGTGGCCTACGGCAAGATGGTACTGAAAGAGCAGCTCAACTGCCCGGAAGTGACCGACGAGCCCTTCCTCGCCAACATGTTGGTCACCAGCTTCCCGGCCAAAGTACAGCTGCAGTTTGGTGCACAGCTGGCCGACCACCCGCTACGCGGCGAGATCATCGCTACCCGGGTGGCCAACATGTTGGTCAATGACATGGGGCTCAACTTCGCCAGCCGGATGAAGGACGAGACCGGTGCCTCGGTGGCGGAAGTGGCCTGCTGCTTCGCCATGGCCCGCGAAGTGTTTGGCATGAACCAGCTGTGGCGCGATATCGAAGGGTGCGACAACCTGGTGGATGCCCAGACTCAGCTCGAGCTGATGTTCTACAGCCGCCGCATTGTGCGCCGTGCCACCCGCTGGTTCCTGCGCGCCCGCAATCGCAGCTGGAGCATCAGCGAGAATATCGCTTTCTTCCGTCCGGCGTTCGAAACCTTAGGTAAGCACCTCTACGAGGTGATGGATGAGAGCGAAGTGGCCGAGCATCGTCAGGCTGTTGCCAAGTGGATGGAGAAACAGGTGCCTGAGGCCATTGCCCGTCAGGTCGCCCATATGAGCAGCCTCTTCTCCAGCCTGGACCTGGCGCAGATTGCCGCGGAGCACAAGACCGATATCCTGCGCGCCGCCAATGTCTACTATCGCCTCGGAGCCAAACTGGATCTGCACTGGTTCCTCGACCAGATCAACCATCAGCCGGTCGGCAACCACTGGCAGGCGATGGCGCGAGCTTCCTTCCGCGAAGATCTTGACTGGCAGCAACGCAGTCTCACTTCTGTGGTACTGGAAGGGTGCAAAGATCAGGGAGAATGCGCTACCATACTGGCCGACTGGATTTCGGAGCATGAGCAACTCTTGTCCCGTTGGACCCACATGTTGGCCGACTTCAAGACCACCAGTACTCACGAGTTCGCCAAGTTCTCGGTGGCCTTGCGAGAGTTGAACCTGCTCCAGTTGAATTGTCGGGCACTTTAATTGCCAGATTAAGGCATGACACCGACATTACACCCAAAGCCCCGGCCAGTTGCCGGGGCTTTCTTTAAGGAGCAAAGATGTTGTACCCCATCGCCAGGCATTTCCTGTTCAAACTCAATCCGGAACAGGCTCACGATCTCTCCATGAAATATTTGCCCCGCCTTCTCGGTACGCCACTCGATTGTTTCTTCCGCCAGAATTTGCCGAAACGCCCCGTCACTGTCATGGGGCTTTCTTTTGCCAATCCGGTGGGATTGGCGGCCGGTCTGGATAAAGATGGTGAGTGCATTGACGCGCTGGGCGCCATGGGATTTGGTTTTATCGAAGTTGGTACCGTCACCCCCAGACCCCAAAGCGGCAATGACAAGCCGCGCCTGTTCCGGGTTATTCCGGCAGAGGGGATCATCAACCGGATGGGATTCAACAACAAGGGGGTTGATCATCTGGTCGCCAAGGTAAAAGAGGCCAAATATCAAGGAGTCATCGGCATTAATATCGGCAAGAACAAAGATACTCCCATCGAACAGGGCAAGGATGATTACCTGATCTGCATGGACAAGGTTTATGATCACGCCGGTTATATTGCCGTCAATATCTCTTCCCCCAACACCCCGGGGTTGCGTTCGCTGCAATATGGCGAGGCGCTGGATGAATTGCTGGCCGCCCTCAAGCTGCGCCAGCAAGAGCTGGCCGCCCAATATAAAAAGTATGTGCCGCTGGCGGTTAAAATTGCCCCGGATTTAAGCCTTGAAGAAATAGATCAGGTGGCCGCGTCGCTGGTGCGTAATGGTATTGATGGGGTTATCGCCACCAATACCACCCTCGAGCGCGAGATGATTTATGACATGCCCCACGCCGGTGAAGCGGGTGGCCTGAGTGGGCGTCCGCTGCAGCACAAGAGTACCGAGGTGATCCGTCATCTGGCCAAGGCGCTCAATGGTGCTCTGCCAATTATCGGGGTGGGTGGTATTGATAGTGCCATGGCCGCCCGTGAAAAATTGGCCGCCGGTGCCAGTCTGGTACAAATTTATAGCGGCTTTATTTATAAAGGACCGGGGTTGGTCAAAGAGATTGTGACCAATATTTAAGAAATAGATGGCGGAGCCCTTTATTTGACGTTGCTGATTTCCTGCATATGGAATAAAGTCAACTGGTAATTATCAAGTAAGGGCTCCAACATGTTTATCCAACCGACCGATAGCTGGCAATGGCACTATGATGCCCAGAATGACCGTCTGATGTTGGACCTGTCTGATAACATGTTATTTGCGACCGAGTATAAAGGGCGACAATTGGTGCCCAGCTCATTTGCAACCCAGCCTTTTTGCGTCGATGATGCCGCCCTCTATTATCAGTTGATGGATAAAGCAGCCGAACTTGAGTGGAGTATTCCCCATCAGGTGCAACTGGTGCTTAATGCCATCGCTGTCAGTCGCTTTTATAAACCTCTGATGCCGCAAAGCTGGTTTTTTAGTGAACAGCATCCGCAAGTGATCCCGCAAAACGGTGACCTGGTCCTGATGAATACACCTCATGGCAACGGCGAATTTATGGTCATTGAGGCAGGGGAGCAGGCCAGCGTCTGTTTGAACCTCACAGCCGATCTGGTATTGACCACCAGTAAAACCTTGCCGCGTTTCGGGGTGATCAAGGTGATGAATAACCGGATGAAACAGCGTATTACCGTGACCGAGCAATATCGTCAGGTCAGTTGATATATTTTCATCAATCTTTTTATCTCTGTGATTACACCGCTGTCTGTTTTTACTGTGGTCACCTCAATCGCGCCTCGTTTCTGATACTTCATTTATCCGCGAACATCTTGCCCATTCTCATCGATCTTCATGGTTGTGATCCAGCCTCTCTTGAGGCTTGTTACAGTCACTTGCACCTTGTGTTCTGACCCACGCAGTGTCTTGGTCTTCCGTGCTGCAAGCATGGTGCCTTCCTCTTGTTTCGTTCTGCTTGCGTAGTGCCTCCACCTAGCTATCAACACATCACTCACTGCAGCGATTTTCTTCATACGACATTTTATGCTTGAAACGAGAGCTATTCTCACTTACATTTTGTTATAACATAACAAAATGGAGTTGCCATGAAGCCTCATATTCATCCGGATTATCGTTTGGTGCTGTTCCATGACACGGCGGCAGATGCCTTTTTCCTGGTCGGTTCAACCATCAAGAGCGATCGCCGCTACACGTGGCAAGACGGGAAGGAGTATCCCTACGTATCGCTCGATGTTTCCAGCCAGTCGCACTCGTTCTATACCGGCAAGCAGAAGCAGGTATCGAGTGAGGGGAGTGTGGCCCGTTTCAACAAGCGCTTTGGCGCATTTTCAAGCAAGAAGGAGTCCTGAATGCAGGTCGTCTGTTCACTCAAATCCGCACGGGCGCGTCATCCCGATTGTCAGTTGGTGCGCCGTCGGGGCAAATTGTTCGTGATTTGCAAAAGCAATCCCCGTTTCAAGGCTCGTATGAAGTGATCCGCTAAATGATGTCTGGCCCCATGATCTCGCCATCGGGTAGTCATGGGGCCTTTTACCTTTTCGCCACCTATCAATCTGTTTCCATCCTGCTGTTTGCGCCGACTTTTGCATGCTCCAGCCCGCCTGATGAGGTATAATGCGGCACTATTTTTATGGGTTCCCCGTGAGCGTGATGAAAGAATTTTTTGCAACCTGCCCCAAGGGGCTGGAAAACCTGTTGGCCGACGAGCTGACCAATCTTGGCGCAGAACAGGTCCGTGAGACCGTGGCTGGCGTCCATTTCAAAGGCGAACTGGCGATTGGCTATAAGGCCTGCCTGTGGAGCCGTTTTGCCTCCCGCATCGTGCTGGTGCTCTCCGAATTCCAGATGAACGACGATCTGGATCTCTATCTGGGCGCCCACACCATTCCCTGGGAAGAGCACTTCTCCGGTACATCTACCATCGCGGTGGACTTTACCGGTACCAACCCTGCCATTCGCAATACCCAATATGGCGCGCTGAAGATCAAGGATGCCATCGTCGACCGCTTCACCAAGCGCGGGCACGTGCGTCCGGACGTGGACAAGAAGTCGCCGGATATTCGCATCATGGCGCACCTGGGCAAGGGCAAGGCCAATATCACGCTGGACTTGTCAGGCCCGGCGCTGCACCAGCGTTTCTATCGTCAGGGCACAGGTGAAGCTCCGCTCAAAGAGAACTTGGCCTGCGCCATGATTGCCCGTAGCGGCTGGGCCGGTGAGCCTATGATGGACCCCATGTGCGGTTCCGGTACCTTGCTGATTGAAGCGGCCTTTATCGCCGCCGACATGGCGCCGGCGCTGCGCCGCGAGCGCTTCGGTTTCGATCGCTGGCTGCAGCACGATAGCGAGCTGTGGCAAAGCCTGATGATGGAAGCGCAAGTGCGCGCCAAACGTGGCATGCAGCGTTGCGAAGTAAAACTGTTTGGTTGTGATGCCGACCAGCGTGTGCTGCTCAAAGCCCGTGACAACGCCAAAGCGGCCGGTGTGGCCCACCTCATCACCTTCAAGCAGGCCGACGTCACCAAGCTGGAAAACCCGCTGCCGATGCCTGCCCCTGTTGAAGGGGAAGAAGGTCAAGGGGAGGCTCGCCAAGTTGGTATGCTGATCTCCAACCCACCTTATGGCGAGCGTCTTGGCGAATTCCCGGCGCTGCTGGAAGTGCACCAGGCCCTCGGCGATGCCCTGCGTCGCAGCTTCCAGGGTTGGAAAGTCTCCATTCTTTCCGCATCGCCCGAGCTGCTTAGCTGTCTGCGCCTGCGCGCTGACAAGCAATATCGCCTGTTCAACGGCGCCCTCGAGTGTCAGCTGCGTAACTACCAGATCGCACTGGACTCCGTGGCTTCCCAAAAAGAGGTCGCGCAGGACTTTGCCAACCGTCTGCGCAAGAATCTGAAAACCCTCGAGAAGTGGGCCAACAAAGAGGGCATCGATTGCTATCGCCTCTATGATGCCGACTTGCCGGAATACAACGCCGCCATCGACCGCTATCAGGACTATCTGGTGGTGCAGGAGTATGCCGCGCCCAAAGACATCCCCGCCCAGAAGACCCGTCAGCGTCTGCTCGACATGGTTCAGGCCGCCATCAAGGTAACCGGCATGGACGGCGAGAAGGTGATCCTGAAGGTGCGCGAGCGTCAGGAAGGTAAACAGCAGTATCAGAAGCTCTCCGAAGAGCTGCACCGGATGGAAGTGCAGGAGTACGGCGCCCGGCTGTGGGTCAACCTCTACGACTATCTGGATACCGGCCTGTTCCTCGACCATCGTCAGACTCGCCGCATGCTGGGTCAGATGGCCAAGGGCAAGCGCTTCCTGAACCTGTTTGCCTACACCGGTAGTGCCACCGTGCACGCAGGTCTTGGCGGTGCCAGCGAGACCACCACAGTCGACATGTCTCACACCTACCTGAACTGGGCGCAGGACAACATGCGTCTCAACTCGCTGGTGGGCCGTCAGCACAAGTTTGTGCAGGCAGATTGCCTGAAGTGGTTGTCTGAAGCCGATGAGCAGTACGACCTCATCTTCATCGATCCGCCCACCTTCTCCAACTCCAAGCGGATGGACGAGAGCTTCGACGTACAGCGCGATCACCTGCTGCTGATGCAGCACCTGAAGCGCCTGCTGGCGGCGGACGGCACTCTGGTCTTCTCCAACAACAAGCGTCACTTCAAGATGGATCTGGCCGGTCTCGAGGCCACTGGTCTCAAGGCCCAAAACATCACCCAGAAGACGCGGCCGAAGGATTTCGAGCGCAACCAGCACATCCACAACTGCTGGATCATCACCCATGCGCCGGAGCAAGGCGAGGCGTGATGCTGACCCTGTTTCATACCGACGGTTGTCACCTGTGCGAGCAGGCCTGGGCGCTGGTGGAGGAGGCAGGTCTTGCCGCCGCCACCCGCCAGTGCGACATCATGGATGATGAGCAGTGGCTTGCCGCCTTTCGGGTGCGCATTCCGGTGCTGCGTGACGAAGCAGGCCGCGAGCTCGGTTGGCCCTTCACACTGGCCGAGCTAAAAAGCTGGGCCGCCCGTCAGGGGTGAGAGTGATTTGACGATAAAACGGGGGCAGACCCAGTCTGCTGCCCGTTTTTTTCATATGAAATAAGGAACACACATGGCTCTTTTAACATTGCACGGCGCATGTCTGTCGTTCAGTGATTTCCCGCTGCTCGACAATGCCGAATTGACCATCGAGCGGGGCGAGCGCCTCTGTCTGGTTGGCCGCAACGGGGCGGGCAAGTCCACCCTGATGAAGGTCATTGCCAGCGAATTGCCGCTGGACGACGGGCGTCTGGTGCTGCAACAAGATTTGAAAGTGACCCGCCTTGAGCAGGATCCGCCTGCTTCCAGCGAGCTGACGGTGTTTGACTATGCCGCCGAAGGGCTGGCGGGGGTGGGGGAACTGCTCAAGCAGTACCACCACATCTCCATGGAACTGGCGCATGATCCGTCAGACGCCAACATTCGCAAGATGAGCGAGTTACAAGAGCAGCTCGACTATCAGAACGGCTGGCAGTTCGAGACCCGTATCAGTCAGGTGTTGACCCTGCTGGGGCTGGATCCTGACGTGACCCTCGATAGCCTCTCCGGTGGCTGGCTGCGCAAAGTGGCGCTGGCCCGTGCGCTGGCTTGCGATCCCGACTTGTTGCTGCTCGATGAGCCGACCAACCACCTGGATATTGAAGCCATCAACTGGCTGGAAGATTTCCTCAAGGATTTTCGCGGCGCCATCGTCTTTATCTCTCACGATCGGGAGTTCATCCACAAGCTGGCCACCCGGATCATCGATCTCGATCGCGGCGCCATCACCTCCTGGCCGGGCAACTACGACGAGTATCTTCAGGGGAAAGAGGAGTGGCTGAGGGTCGAAGAGCTGAAAAATGCCGAGTTCGACCGCAAACTGGCCCAGGAAGAGGTGTGGGTGCGTCAGGGTATCAAGGCTCGCCGTACCCGTAACGAAGGTCGGGTGCGCGCACTTGAGGCGATGCGGATGGAGCGTTCCCAGCGCCGCGAGCTGCAGGGCAAGGCCAAGTTGCAACTGGATGAAGTCAATCGCTCCGGCAAACTGGTGTTCGAGACTGAGGGGCTGGGGCTGGACTTTGGCGATCGCACCCTGTTCAAGGGGCTCGATCTGCAAGTGCTGCGTGGCGACAAGATTGCGCTGGTCGGCCCCAATGGCTGCGGTAAATCGACCCTGATCAAGCTGTTGCTGGGTCAGCTTGAGCCAACCCGTGGCACCGTCAAGGGGGGCACCAATCTGGAGGTGGCCTACTTCGATCAGTACCGCGAGCAGCTTGATCCCGAGCAGACGGTGGTGGACAACGTCGGGGAAGGCAAGCAGGAGGTGATGGTGCGTGGCCGCTCCCGTCATATCCTCGGTTACCTGCAGGACTTCCTGTTCGAGCCCAAGCGGGCCCGTACGCCGGTCAAGGCGCTCTCCGGTGGCGAGAAGAACCGGCTGCTGCTGGCCAAGCTGTTCCTCAAGCCGAGCAACCTGCTGATCCTCGATGAACCGACCAACGATCTGGATGTGGAAACCCTGGAGCTGCTGGAAGAGCTGCTTTCCGACTACCCCGGCACCCTGCTGCTGGTGAGTCACGATCGTCGCTTCATCGACAACACAGTGACCGGCTGCTGGCTGTTTGAAGGGGATGGCCGCATCAGCGATTACGTGGGTGGTTACGCCGACATGATGGCGACCCGCGAACAGCAGAACGCTCAACAACAGGCCAAGAGTGCAACGGTCAAGGCGCCCGAGCCGGTCGTTGCCGCCGCGCCAGAAGCGCCGAAGAAAAGCAAGAAGCTCTCCTACAAGCTGCAGCTTGAACTGGAAGGGTTGCCTGCTCGTCTTGAGCAGCTGGAAGCCGAGCTGGATACGCTGCAAAGCGAGATCAACCAGCCCGGGTTCTTCTCGCTGCCGGCAGATAAAACCCAGCCGAAACTGGATGCGCTCAATGCCGCTGAAGCCGCGCTGGAGCAGGCATTTGCTCGCTGGGAAGAGCTGGAAGGACTCAAAAATCAGGAGTAAGTTCCCTGTAATTAAAACTTAATCCAGTTCAGTGCCTTGTGTCACATAGCCCGGTTAGGGTGGAAGTTTTTGTTTGACCGAGTGCGTTCGCAGGAGTAAAGATGAAAGCGACCGATGCAGAATTGGTCGCTTTTTTTGTTCCACGAAGAGGGTCGTAGATGATGAAGAGACAGAAGCGGGACCGTCTGGAAAGAGCTCGTGCTCGTGGTTATCAGGCTGGCGTGGTCGGCAAACAGAAAGAAGCGTGTCCGTATCAATGCCTGGATGCCCGAGGGCATTGGCTTGGTGGTTGGCGTGACGCCATGGAAGGGCGGGGCTCAGGCCTCTTCATGAAGTAGCAGGTACTTCATCACTCATTACAAAAGGAAAGGGGCCGTTGTGGCCCCTTTGCGTTAATGCTGTTTTACCACCAATCAGAGAGATCAGAATGCGGTGGTATCTTTGAACAGGCCCACTTTCAGGTCGGTGGCGCTGTAGATCGGACGGCCGTCGACTTCGACCACGCCATCAGCAATCCCCATCACCAGCTTGCGGTTGATGACACGCTTGAAGGTGATCTTGTAGGTCACTTTCTTGGCTGTCGGCAGGATCTGGCCGGTGAATTTCACTTCACCTACGCCCAGAGCACGACCCTTGCCGGGGCCACCTTTCCAGCCAAGGAAGAAGCCAACCAGCTGCCACATGGCGTCCAGACCGAGACAGCCAGGCATCACAGGATCACCCGGGAAGTGGCAATCGAAGAACCAGAGATCCGGAGTAATGTCGAGCTCAGCCAGGATCTCGCCCTTGCCGTGTTCGCCGCCGTTGTCATTGATCTTGACGATGCGGTCCATCATCAACATGTTGGGGGCAGGCAGCTGACTGTTACCCTCACCAAACAGTTCGCCACGGCTGCAAGCCAGCAGCTCTTCACGGGTAAAAGAGTTCTTGCCCTGTTCGCACAGGGAAAGGCGGGCTTCCATGGTGGTATTGTCTACGGTCACGCGGTATTTCCTTCAAATGGGTCAAAGCCGGGCCAATTTAGCTTACAGTTGTTCGCTAAACAACTCCGATCACTTCATCAGCGGCCAAACAGGCGCCCCAGCAGGGATTGCAGCAGTCCGACTTTGGCAGTGGAGCCGTTCAACTCGTCCAACCGCTCCTGAATACGGCCAAACAGGGTATCGGGCATATCAGGCTCACCGGCGACACAGCCAGTGAGCAACTCGATGGCCTCTTCCACATGATCCACCGGGTGGATGTGGAACTGGCCCGCTTCAACCGCTGCAATCACCTCGTCAGAGAGGTTCAATTGCTGAATGTTGGTGCCCGGCAAAATGATCCCTTGCTTGCCGGTGATGCCGTGGATTTTGCACACCCGGAAGAAGCCTTCAATCTTCTCGTTGACGCCACCAACGGCCTGCACATTGCCAAACTGATCGACCGCACCGGTCACGGCGAAGTGCTGATAGATAGGCTGGCGGGCGAGGGCAGAGAGCAGGGCACACAAGCCGGTCAGGGAGGCACTGTCACCATCAATTTCGTGGTAAGACTGCTCGAACACCAGATTCGCCGACAGGGGGGAGGGGTTCTCTGCACCAAATTTGTTGGAGAGATAGCCGTGGATAATCATCATCGCTTTGGCGTGGATATGACCAGCCAGCTCCGCTTTGCGCTCGATATCCGCCACATCGCCATCACCAAGGTGTACGGTCGCGGTGAGGCGCACCGGTTCACCGAAGTCATAGGGGTGACCGGAGACCTGAATGACAGACAGGCCGTTGATCTGGCCAATCTCTTCGCCATCGGTTTGCAGCAGGATCTGGCCGTCGATAACCCCCTGATCGGACTGCTCAACCAGATAGTTGAGGCGGTAATCCTGCTCTTCCAGTGCGCCGCGAATATGCTCGTCGGTGACCACATCAGATTCCAGCTCCCGGGCCAGACTGTCAGCCATCCGCATGATGGCGGAGAGTTGCACTTCGGAGAGCGACAGCCACTCCTGATGGTCACAGAGGCGGCTGGCATGACGACAAAGGGCGGCGAGGGCGGCTGGCGTGAAGTCCAGCAGGCTCCAACGCTGGCGCAGCCAAGCCAGGTACTGCAGAAATTCCTGCAGATCCTCTTCAATATTCACCTCTGACACCAGATCCGCGCGCAGGAAGATGCGCTCGGACATATCCCGATCCAGCATCTGGAACTCGGCCACGTCCAGTCGGTCACCCACCAGGATCAGCTTGAGCTTGATGGGGGTTGCTTCAGGCGCGAAGAAGGGGGTCAGAGTTTTCCCTTCCTGATAGGCGTTCCAGTCCAGCTCGCCTTTTTGCATGGCATTTTTCAGTTTGAACCAGAGGTGCGGCTGATCCAGCAGCTCGTCCAGTTGCAAAATGAGGTAGCCGCCGTTGGCTTCGCGTAGCAAGCCAGGCTCCAACAGGTGCTGGTTGGCATAGACAGAGCCTTGCTCTGTCTGGTAATTGATGGAGCCAAACAGGGTATCCCAGTTGAGATCACGGCCATAAATCACCGGCGCTTCCTGCGCTTCGTGGTGGATCAGCAGGTTGATCAGAATGGGGTGCTGGAACTCCAGACCCAATGCCACGTGAGCCGCCAGATCGGAGAGGAAATCATCGATTTTCGGATCATTGTTCTGCTTGCGCATGATGCGGGTCACGATGCGTTCGGCATCGAGATGGTGGCTCAACAGCTTGAGCAGCTCGCCAACCATTTCGCAAAACTCGACGCCGGTGCCCGGTTGCAGGCGCAGCCAGATAGGCTTGTAGGGGTTGTTCAGATTCTCGGTGTAGCAGAGATCAAACAGGTCACCATCCTTGCCATGGGAGTCGGCAATCAACGTTTGGCAAACGCCTTCGTAATCTGCGCCGGGGAATCCGTTGAGCAGCATAACTGGACAGTCACCATCAAAACTGGCAAGACGTTTGATGCCGGAAATGGCTCTGGGTTGCAGCGCAGCAAAGGGGATAGGTTCAAGCTCGCTGAGCGTGGGGAACTGTTCAATCGCAAAAGCGGGTTTTAATTGTTCTGATGTTAATTCAGCCACTTAAGACATCCGGTCGAAGATAGGATCAATTGTTGCCATTATACACAGTTCAATAAGTGGTGACAGGAAACAAGATATACGATTTAACATAATATACATTATGCGCAGTGATGGGTTTGTACGTTTTGGAGGTTTTCTCGATGAAACACAGCCGTCGCCCACAGGATCGACTCTCGCTGGATGTGTTAACCGCCGGTGTCGACCTGTTGGCACAACTGCGGCATCACCGGTTTCGGCAGTTGGATATCGCGGTGCCCGATGACCACCAGTTGTTGTGGTTTGACGTGTTCCCGTTGGCCGGTGCGTTGGCGCTGGTTCATCGGGACACCCCGTTGTGGGTCTGCCGCTGGCGGGTGGTCGACCGTGTGGCAGTTATCAACGACTGGCGGGCGTTTTGGTACACCCATCGACAGGATTTTGCCCATCTGCCGCTGGAGGCGATTTGTTGGCTATCCAGTCGTTACCAGGTGCAATGGGCCGCGCCCAGTGGCAGGCACTTTTGGCAGCGCTGCCTGCGGGAGGCCCGCGCCCGTGGCCTGTCGGTGAACGCTGGTGCCATCGGCCAGCTCTAAACATTGCTCACCGGGTTGGATGACTCGATTAGCCGTGCTCTACGGGCGCGACCTCGCGGCGTGCGGCATGTAGAACGTCGGACATTTCCCCTGGACTGATGCGCCGCACCACATCCACAGGCCGGGCGCTGCCTAGCCAGCCATTCGCTGACTGGAACCAGATCGCCATCGCCACAGGACCGCGCTGCGCTTGCAGGACGCTGATGATCTGGTCCAGTTCTGGCGATGCCGGCAGGTTCAGCTCAGACAGGCTCAGCACATATCCTTTGGCCAGCAGCTCCTCGCGGGTTGCGACCCGAAAAGGTGATTTCTCTCCCATTATTATCTCCTCTGGTGTGGGTCTACTCTGTGAGACATGTTGAAGGTCAAAACAGAGGTTTTGAAGGTCAAAAAGCAGATGTTGAAGGTCAATTATCACCGACTCTTTACAAACAATGCCGATAACCCCATTTATCGGCATCAGCGCAGAGCGGGAAATCGGCTGCCAGCTATTTATCGCCACAGTGACCGAAATTCAGGCGTTTATGGGCCCGCCGCCTGCCCGCCGTGCGCGAGCGCCCGTCGGCCATCCGTCTGGCCCTAGGGGCGCCTGCGGCGCCCGGGGTGTTGGCATCAGCGCCTGGCGAGCTGGACCCCCTGCTCCAGCGCATCCACCCATAACGACCGATCGGTGATCTTCCAGAGGTCCGGACCATTCGGACCGCCCATCACAACGATATGCCCCCCTCCTCTCTCCAGTGCCGCACATCGCCCCAGGTCAGCGAGACCTCACAGCGCCCGTCAGCCCCCTCCTGACAGAGCAGCAGATCAGTTTTTCCAGCGTATCGCTGCCAGCCGTGGTACGCCAGCACCGGCAACGCGGGTGCAGCGGGTGCCGCTGGAGCCAGGGTCGGCACTGCACCGGAGGGTTCCTGGTAGAGCGGCAGTTCGAGTTCGGTCCCCTGCCCCGCCTCCACCTGGGCGACGTCTGATGCGGGGCCCTTTTTGGCTGCCACCCCAGAGAACGAGACGATCATCATGGCCACGCCGCCGACTATGGCACCCAGAGGTAAAAGGGTTTTTTTGATGATCGGCCACCACGACTGCGGTTTGTGCGTGTTCTCTACTGTGCTTTTATACAGTGAAAAGATGGTTTTATTGAATTTTCTCTTTTCAGGGATTGGTTTGAGTCTCGGCTGGCAGGCCGTTTCGCAGTAACTCCATTCATACCAAACCGAGTGCTCCTGTGCCCGAGGGCGATACGCGTGCAGATGGCGCCCCACCAGAGCCCGGATATCCTGGTCAACCAACCCAGGGTGCTGAGTCAGGAGAATTAGATCGATCCCTTTGTGACGGTGCGTGTTGAGCGCTGCGACGCTCTCGGGGCGTTTGGACCCGCTCGGTCTGGAGGGCCAAAAATCCTGGCACTCATCCACGACGATCAGGCTGCCCTCGGGCAGGTCCATCCAGCGCAGCGGGTCGAACTCTGCCACGGCGCCGATTTCGGGAGCCAAATCGTTGACGTTCGAAAAAATCAGTCTCGAGCGGGTTTTCGGATCGTCGTCGTTACGCAGCTCGGCGAGGAGCTCCACACAGCGGAGTGTTTTTCCGGCGCCAGGCGTGCCGGTGATGAGCGTGATCATTCCGTTATCTCTTTTTGGTCACTGTTACCATTATTTGGGGAGGAACCGAGTTGCGGCACTTAGGGTCAGCGCCGCTGCTTGACCGGCAAACCATGCGGAAATGGGGACATCAGCGTGCATGTACCCCATCAGCGCCAACAGATCGGCAGGGATGCCGCCGAACAGCCCCTGTATCCGGGTCATGGCCAGAGTCAGCAGCTCCGAGAATCCGATCATCGATACGATCCCCACACCCAGCGCTAACAGCGCACGGGCGAGGATGCTACCGATCACCGTACTGGTTAACGCAGCCCACATATCAGGCCCCTCCTGTACGCACACGAAGCACGATGGACAAAAAGATCAGGATCGCCGTGAGGTCTGATGCTGGCACCACATAGGTGCCGATTAATGGGCAAAAATCGCGCTCGTATTGGGAAAAATCGATGCGCCACTCAGGCCAGCGGTCGATCGGAGTGACTGGTCCAGGCAGCGAGCAGCTGCGCGGCAACCAGCCCCAGCTGTCAGGGGTGAACCATGCCCGGACATCAATAACGCTTCGGTCGACATCGTCCATGCTGGCATCGGGTGGGAGCTCGGTCTCGCCCTCCCCCGGCTGGGTGGTCTCGGGATCCTGCTCGAGATCCTCGACCCGCAGCGGCTCCCAGAGCTCGGCGGGGAGCACATCGTTCAGTGCGAGCGGGCCGATCACCTCGGGTGTCATTAGCCCCTGGGTCAGCTCGGCGGGGGTCAGCGGGGTGCTAACGGCAGGCATCTCGAGCTGTTTTTCAGGTTGAGGGCGGATGATCTCGCGCATCCCACGGACAGAAACAGCCGGGTTGCTGGCCTCGACGTACCAGACGTCGCGCTGGGTGTCACTGCCGACCCCGTACTCGTTGAGCCAGGTCGGGTCGGGGTTCCAGGGATACGCCGGGGGGAGACGTAGCACCAGCCGAGTCGGCGCGCTGCCCCAGGCGTAGCAGGGGAGGTATGCGTAGGAGTTGTGTTTTGCCCCGCCTGCGTCGGCGACAGAGACCAGGTTTGACTCGCACAGCTGCCAGGCGGGCATCGTGCTGGGGCGGATGGCCACGCCATTTTCGACCTGCACCTCGGGCCAGAGCTGGGTCAGGGAGCCCCGCATCGCCTCGGCCAGCAACAGGGCGATCGACGCGCTGGCGACCAGCCGCCCGCCGAGGATCCGCGTGGCCAATGCGCCGCCCTGGGCAGCGATGGGTCTGAGCGCGACGGCAGATCGGCGCACGTTCCCGAGCCTATCGGTCCAGCGCACCAGGGCACTGGCGCGGCCATCGACGACCCGATTCAGCGTCTCGATCGTACCGGTCCGCCCATCGACGAACGGCACGTTCAGCGCCGCATTGGCTGGTGCTGTCAGTGCCAGGGCAACCAGCGCGGCCCCGAGTTTCAGCGGAAAACGATCCATAATGCCCCCGCGAATGCGAAAAAGACAAACAATCCCATGACAAAAATCCCTCTCAATTTCGGTAACGGTTACCAATAAAAAAGGCCCCTTTCGGGGCCTCGTGCCTTAGCCTCTCCCGCCCATCGCGCTGCGCACGATGTGGAGCAATTTCACGGCGGCCGTGATCCCCAAAACGATCGCGCCCACGTCCACCACGGCACCAGTCCCGCCCGACATTGCCGAGGTGGCGGCGGTTACGAGTTGTGCACCGATATCTGCTGTACCTTCCATAAAAATCCCTCTATTTCAGTATTTTAGTTACGACCCGGACCACCCAGGCCGTTCCCCAGAGAGCGGCCACGGAGGCCGCCAGTTCTACACCCTGCTCAGGTGTGAGACTGAGCAGGATCTCTAACGCGCTCATGCCGAGCCCGCCATTTTGAGACGATAATCCGCCAGCATTAGCCCCGCTGGCGACGAGACGACCGGCAGTGCCACGAGAGTGCCGACGAGGCCCAGCAGATGCTGCTCCTGAGCGGAACCGACAAAACCTGCGGGGCAGAGCACCACGAACAAATCGGCCTCGGCCTCCAGGATCAGCAGGTTGGCGGGATCCGCATCGGTGGCACTGCGCTCGATGCGATCGACGTGGGTCAGCACCGCGTGCAGGACCAGACCGAGGCTGTCAGTGACGATGGCGGCCATCAGCTCTGCGCCTCGGGATCCCGGTACTGTGTGTCCAGCACGCGGGCCCCATCGATCTCGTGCCCCGGCACGACGCAAAATCCCATTTTTTCCCCGACCAGCCGTTCAAAATGCGCTGCGGGATCGGGCAGGAGTTGCAGTGCTAGCGGTGGGATGATCACATCGACGTCGCCCTCTGCTGTACGCACGACAACAGAAAAATCCCGAGCCTGTTTAACGCCGGCCAGCACGCCGGTGACAGTCGCCATAGCCATACCTAGATCCCCAAAATTTGCTGTTTAGAGTCCAGCATCAACGCGTACCCTGCCCCGCGTTTTCCCGTGTAGCTCTGCACCCAGACAGGCAGGGAGAGCACCTGGCCACGCAGCCCATCGAGCTGGCGCGGCAGACCTGCATCGACGGCGGCCTGCGGCAGCCTGACCTCGACCAGCTCACTGATCTCACCGCCATAGGCGTCGACGGTGGTCACCCGAACGCCAGCGGTGTGTCTGATGATCTGGCTATCGCCGTTGCGGAATGAGTCGGTTTTTACCCCGGCGATTTCACCGACGAGATAGAGGCCTGATGCGCCTACTGACGGAGCGGTTTTGTCGTTCATCTGAATCAACCCTTTTTGGTAACAGTTACTAAAATTGGTGCCATAAAACCCCCTCACACCAGCCGTAGCTGCGGATGGCGGGGTACGGCGGGAACACGGAGATCGGCCACATCCGACTGGACGACGATCAGATCCCAGTCGACTTCGGGCGGGAACAGCCCAGCGTGGGAGCTCAGGCCGTGACCGGCCGAGCGGTCGAGGAATGCAAAAATTTCGGCATCGGTATCAGGGCGCGTATCGACCGGACCACAGAGGCCATCGTCGGAGCCGATGCAGTCGACCAGACCGTCGCCCACGGCGCGGCGGTGACGGTGCGGTACGGACATGAAATCCTGATCGTCCAGCCAGCGGGACAGATCGGCCGGTTTGAACCAGCTAGGCGCGGAGTTGACTGCCTGCACCTCGAGCACCGACCGGAGAGAGACCACGACACCGGCAGCGAGGCGGCTCTCAGCGGTCCCGTCACAGGACTGGAGAGCGGCCAGCGAGATCCCTGCGTCGACGAGCTCGCCGATCGTCCTGTACCAGGTCGCCTGAGATGCAGGAGGCGACAATTTGGCGGCTGTCCAGCCGCGATCGATGATCGCCCGCAGGTGGGTCAGGGCGCGGCGCGTGCCCATGCTGCGGGCACGCCCAACGGCATTTTCCTCGTAATAGGTGGTAATTTTCTGCTCGAGTTCAGTCTCATTTGCGAGCGACATAGACGGGTCTCCCCAGAGTGCTGTTAGGACCGGGCGCCACACGTGTGCCCAGAGGCTGTGTACAAAATTCGTTCCGGTCTCAGCGAGCTGGCGCTCGCACCGGATGAGGTCGACGGCGGTGCCGCCCCAGTCGGTGATACCCAGGCGTGCGAGCTGACCGACCAGCCCGCGGCGCATGGTCCGGGCCTCGAGGCGCAGCAGCTTTTCGCAGTACGCCTGATATTCTGGGTCGGATAGGGCCTCGACCCGAGCTTCGAGGGCAGCGTTACCGGGGTCGCGACGGAGCTCCTGAGTCAGGCGTTTTTCCTCCTCGCGGGCCTCGGGGCCCTTGGGGTAGGTAGCCCCGCGCTGGTGCTCGGAGTTCGGGTTGACGTACACCGTGTCGCCGGATTTGGCGAGGAGCTTCTGCTCACGCTCGGCGTAGATGCCCATAGACCCGGCGGCGTGGACGTGACCTATCTGCACGTGACTGATGCGTTTCAGCAGGGCGCTGACGTCAGCCGCGGTGGCGCAATGCACGCCAGAGGTCGAGTCGACCCGCATGACCTGACACCCAGCCACATCGACCAGGGCGGCGAGGTCCGGGCAGCCACGGACAAACGCGCTCATCGCGATCGGGAGGGCTTGACCGAGTGTGTGGATGTCGCTGAACGCGTTGAAACCGTAGGAAATTTTGGTCGGATTGATTTTCGCGGAGACGTAGGGATCCAGTCCCAACCGAGCATTACCACGAGGATAAATTTTTATCGCCATCGACCCGAGATGGGACTCGATGGATTCGAATGGGGTTTTCAGTTCGTCCGTGATCACTGACCCGTCGGGCTGGAACGTGACCTCTGCACACAGGCGCAGGTCAGGCACCAACGAGGCCAATTTTTTCAGATCGACGTCAAAAGTTTTTTCGGTGGCGAGGCTGACGATGCCGTCGGATTCGACCGCATCGGAGGCGCCCACACAGCAGCGTGGGTCGAAAACGAACGGGAATCGCAGCTCAACGAAATCGTTGAATACCACGAACGACGAGAGCGCCGTTTCGATGGCAGTACTGAGAGGGGTTTTCTGTGATACCGAATCCATGCGCCTATCCGAGACAATGCAGTGAAAAAAAATCCGGCCTCGGCGCCAAGGCCGGACCAAAACATAATTTTTTTCATTACCCCGGAGGGTGCACTGCCCGAAGGCATCATATCCCGAAGGATTTGATTGAGACACGAACGTGTCTCGAACTGACCGCCCCGCATAAAATCACGGGACTCGATCATCCTGCCACAGGGTCAGACGGAACACAACCGATTTTTACAGGTGAATACAGACCCCAAAAAAGGCTAAAAACAAAGCCTCAAACGACACCGAATTTATCACGGTGAGAATTGGGTGGGAGATTACAGTGCTCCCACCCGACCCAACCACCCTCCCCCAGACCGACCCGACACACAACAATAAAAACCGCCCCTACGGGGTTGCGCTCTCTGCCGCTGGGCAGGCCGACCGGCGTGGGTGGTCGTACTGATGACCACCCGTGCGGACGGCAGAATCAGGGCTCTGGCTCACCGGCCACCGCCCGGTTGAACTCGGCGAACTCCGGTGCCTGCTCCTCCCAGAGCTCAATGGCCAAAGACAGCAGCTCGATCAGCGCCCTGTTGGCGTCATAGTCATCAACCAGAGTATCCAGCAGCGCCAGCGCCTGCTCGTAATCCTCCTGGCAATGGATCTCGCCCATCATTCTGCCACCGGTGCCAGCTGCGCCAGCGTGGCGGACCGGATCGATTCCAGGATGGAGGCAGCGTGTTCAGGAGGAATCGGGGCGTCGAGACCTGCCACGAGGGCGCGAATGTGGGTGTCGAGCGCATCGATGGCCGCTCTGTCAAACGTCACAGTGACGCTGCGGGCCCGTTGGCGTTGGCGGTATCTGGCCTGTTTTTGGGCTGGGGTCAGTGCCGTTCCTGTGCTGGGGCGGCCACGGCGGCGGGGTGTGGGGAGCAGTTCGGAGGTGGAATGATCATGGGGGGCGCGCATCGGATATCCATTCTGGTAATAGTGACCAAAATAGAATAGCACTATTTATGGTAACTGTTACCAAAAATAAAGGCGGGCATCCATGATGCTCGCCTTGGTGCAAGAGATACCGCAACTTTATCAGATCAAGGTCGCCTTACCGTCGATGAACACGAGGCGTTTGCCGTCCTCACGAGGAGCAACACGCGGAAGGATCGTGTTGGTGTTACCCAGAACGAACATGCCATGCTCGAGATGGAAATATGCGTCAGGGGCGTCGTTCTTGGGATTCAGCACTGCGCCCTTATCGTTACGCATAACATATACCCCGTACTGGCCCGCTGGCAACGGCATGACTTGACCGAACTCGCTGCCATTAGCCGGTCGGACAATCTTCACGTACATGTTGAAACTCTTGTACGCGGGATCGAAGCAGCTATAGTCGAAATCCGATTTCCCAACCCAGTCCGCTTCTTGACAGACATAGGCATCCAGATTTGGTTTCTCAAAGAAGCCTTTAAGACCCGAAAACTCATCTGCATCTTTCGCTCTTTTCTCGAAGTTAGCCTTCACAACCCGCAGTACGGTATCCGCCGATTTGAAGTCTTCGCCGGGTTGGAGCTTTGCGGTGACGATCTGTGCAATATCGAGCGGATATTGGTCTGCCAACCCTGTGATGAATCCCAACCCCAACCCTAGTCCGCCACCGGCAATCGACCCCATACTACCGGCCAAGTCGCTCGATAACAGCATGGCATTGCTGGTAGAGGTGACCACGCTATCCAACCCTTTGTCGTAGGCGTTGTCCGAGAACATGTATGGATAACCGGCATAGGCTGCAACGTTCAACGCCACGCTCTTACTCTTATCCTGAACGAATGGCTGCCCCATATCCTTGGGGGCGGAGGAGCAACCCGTTATGGCTGCAATTGAAAATACAGATGCAACAATAAAATCCCTTTTCATTTTTGTTTTCTCACAGAGCCGGGCGCACCGGCAGTTTGATGGAGTCATTTGATTTCGTGGGGGATTCTACTGGCAATATTTTCGCGCGATCTAGGCCTACTTCTATTTTTTCTCACAGAACGTGATGGAGATAGAAAATGACAATGACGCCTAGTGGTGGGTGCGGAGAGAAAGGATGCAACTGACGCATAATAGACATTATGTTACGGGCGGGAATTGGTATAACGATGCCGCTTCGCGGCCCACGTTCTACCAACCCCCGTCAGCACAAGTGCTGCAAACCCTCAACATAATGCTCGCATTATGCGCAGTCATGCCTGTGGGTAGAGCAAAGGGGCCAGAGGCCCCTTGAACATCAACTCACCAACGAGTTGGCCTAGAAGGTTCATCCTCAATGAAACCACCCAAAAAATAACCATGCGTGTGCATCTGTGGCCATAACTCTTCGACTCTATCTCGACTAAGGCCAGACAGACGTGCAACTTGGTCCTTTGTAACGATCCGCTTTGGTGTCGCCAAAAGCATGCTAATTGCTTCACTAAAAGCCAAGATTTCACGTTCAGCAGTTGTGGATGGGAACAAATGCGGATGCTTCGTTACCACCTTGTTCCAAGCCTCCTCAAAAGCAACTGCATTCATATTCATTTGTATAGCAATCTCAGATTTCCGACGCTCAACATCATGAGGGTTATCCATGATGACTTTCTCGAGATCTGCCTGAAGCGTTTTGGCTTTTGTGGCCAAGAAAATGTAACGAAAAAGCAAAATTGGAAGCCAGATTGGCATCATGGGCAGCCAAATGGGCATCAAGAGCAGCAACATTAAAAGGGCAGAAAATGGATCTTGTTTAGCCCTCCTAGCCATAAAATCACCTGAATAAATAGTTGAATGACCCGGATGCCGATAAATGGTGTTATCGGCATTATCGTGAGAGATAACAAGGATTATTAAAAGAAGTAGCCCGCAGCTTTTCCTTAGCTTAAAGGTTCGGAAATCGATCGGGATCGAGGCTACACACAGACCTCCAGCGATCTGACTGCCCAAAGCAGAAGGACAATATCTGGTTGATTCCCCCTGCAGATGCTCTTGCAGCGACAACAGAATAACATAGTCAACCGCCCTGCCCCACATCACCGAAATGTCCCATTTTGAGGTAAGAGTTTACTATTAAATCAATACATTGTGCGGAATCCCCCTCACTTATTGAGCGTTATGTTTGATTTTCACCGTTATAACTATCGTCATTACCGTGAATATTCTTGGAAATATCTGTCCCCTACTTGAGAGGTCTCTCTCTGGAAATATTGATACTCCTTCTTGTAAAACAGCCATAAAAAATGCCGACTATCACGATAGACTCCCCTCCCCTTAAACCGTCACGGCTTATTAGGCTTGAAGAGTATTCGCCATTTCATTTTGGAAGTCGGGTCAATTCATATTCAAGGCACGTTTGGCGATGGCCAATGTGGGTGGCTGGCAGGTCAAGTAGAGGTTGCTGTTGAACTGCTGCAATATGCGTTTGAGCTCGTTCATATCATCGGGATGGAGGGTTAAGGACCAGAGTGCTCTGGGCTGGCCGTGATGGAGGCCATTGGTATAGATAATGGTGCAATCTTCGATACGCAACTCTTTGCAGTGGGCCTCCATCTGCAGGCCCACATCCGGAAACCAGATATGCAGTGTGCCTGAAGAGATAAAGGTGAACTGGGCCATGAGCGACCCTTTGCCAACGATCCTGAAGGTCTTTTCCACCACTGCCACTTGCATATCCGCTCCTTGGCCTCTCGTTAATATTAACATCAATATCACCAATGATGACTGGATATGCAAGTGTGATGACAAGGCGCAGTTCAAACCGAATATGATTGCTTCCGGCATGTTACTTAGCTTTCGGCATCAGGTGGTCTCGGTGTTTCAGCAAGCAATTTCGTTTTTTGCTTCTCTGTTATGCGATAAATATGTATGCCACAGATGGCAAGGTGCCTGTTCTGAATCATCCATGTGAGCCAAAAATATTTCCTGAACCGATTGCCATCCAGAGAAGTACAACATTGCCGCGCCAACTTCTATGACATCCCAAACAAGCCATTCTGTGTTCTAAGAGCAGTCAATACAAATCAGGGGCATGTCACGTTGTTCGTTAGCTTTTGTGAGCGTTATCTCTCACTTGTTGGTTCAATCGGTCCAGCGGCTTTTGCTGGGCGCTCTCATGTCGTTCACTGTTGCTGGTGTGCAGGTATTTCGAAGTGGTGTCGATGCTGTCATGTCCTGCATCGGCTTGTACGTGGGAGAGCGGCCGCCCGTGCAGATTGATGTCATGGGTGATCCCGGTATGGCGGATTGCATGGGGAGACAGTTGCCGCATTTCGGCTGCATCCTGGGCAAATCCATCCTGCTCTGCCAATTCTGCCCCTTTACCGATGATCACCATGATCAAATCCCGTAGCTGGCGAATTCCCAGGTTGGCGTTGATCTCCCCCTGCTCGCGGCCGTGGGCTGCCGCTTTATGGCGAACGAACAGTGGTGTCTGTTCATCCGGTGTCGGCAAGAGAGAGAGACCGAGGAAGCGGCGGTAGCGTTCGAGTGCCGCCAGCAGCGCTTGGGATACCGCTACGGTACGCCGTTTGCCCCCTTTGCTTTGCGGAATAAAGTAGCCCCAGACGCCGGTTTTGCGATCCCGCCTGAACTGCCCCATCACAGGGGTAAAGCCTGGCCGGGCTGCAACCTCAGAGATCCGCAGATAGCAGGCGTACATCAGAATGGTGAGAAAACGGCTGCGCTCGTGTTGCTCCGGATGGTCGTTGGCAAGGGTATCGGCGGCCTGCATCACGTATGACCACTGCAATTCGCTGAAGGCCTGCACCTGATCATCGGCCTCCTGCTGTTGCGGCCGTTTGACCCGCTGCAGTAGCAGAGCGGGATTCCTGTCCATGTACTCCTCCTGGATCAGGAACTGGAAGAAGGCCGACAGGATGGCGAGCTTTGTCTTCATCGCCTGCTCGCTAAGACGATAGGGCAAGTTGCGGCCCAGCTCCCGCTTGCCGAGAAACGGTCGCCATTGCGGATTGGGCAACCGCTCCCCCCACTCCTTGTCGAGGATAAACTGCGCCACGTTGCGATAGGCGATCAACTCGTCAGGGGGGGACTGACAGTAGTCGAGATAGCGGATCATGATGCGGCGAGTGAGATCTTTCGGGCTGATGGCCGCCTCGCGAAAGCACCAGTGCAAAAAAGTGGTCAGTTCGCTGCGATATGTTTTGTAGTTGTTTTCGCTGTTGCGCTGCTCCAGCAGCCAATCGACCGCCAGTTCGTAAACCAGACCGGCATCGGGTACATCGTTGAGGCTGAGGTTGGCAAGGTACTGATTGACCTGCGGGTTACCGGCCTCCAGATAGATAAGGCTGTCAAACAGCGGCATGGCTGGCGGCAAGGATAATGGTTGTTGAGTCATGGTTTTGCTTGTTGATGCTGAGATGAGTCGATATGAGCCTGTGAGCCGAGTTGCTAGAAAAGGGCTCGTGATACATGAATGTGGCTTCTATTGGGATTGGTACTGCCTCTTGTTGTTGCTGATTAAGGTCACCAGGAGCGGTCTGGATAACGTTCTCTCCACTATTTGCTCATTATTTCCTCATAGATCTGGCTGGTGTCGCTCAGTGGTTCACGCTATTCAGTTATGCATGGGATATGTAGCATGGTTAAAAAATTCTCGGGGTAAATAGCCGTGAAAATGGTTTTAAATGCAATTAAAGTGAATGCCGCGAGCTGTTTATCCCGAGAAATAGCTGGTCTGTGCAATCAGGCCACCTGCTTTAGTGGCTTCTCCTTGCGCTTGGCTGCTGGGGCCTCTTCCTCTTTCGTGCCTGCCTGAACCTTGCCGCCGCGCAGCAGGGTTTGCAGCACATCGCGCTGCTCTGCCAGGTAGAATGCCAGACTCTCTTGCTGCTCTGGCGCCAACTCGATCGGGGCGCCAGCCAACAGGGTCATCAACTCGTCTGCCGTATCCAGCAGCTTGTCATAGGCATCGGCCTCTTTTTTGCTGGCAAAGGTCATTTTTTCCACTCCCCCACGAACAACCACATATTTGATCTCGACAGCCATGATGGCCTCCTCTTGGTGATGATGGATAGAGTATATGTATGGATATACAGTATTGCAAATAACCTCACCGGAAAAGAGTTCGCCGGGGTTTAGCGACAAAAGCCGCGTTGGATCAAGCTGTCTCAAAGTGCCATTTGACTTCCACGCCTGACTGGTCGGATCATGGCCTTATGACGATCGTACGACACCTGTTTATCCTGCTGATGGTAGAGGTGCTGCTCCTCGGGGGTATCGCCCACTTGGTCGTGGGACTCCCCTGGTTGCTGACCCTGCTGTTTGTGGTGTTTGCCCTGCTTGGGTTGCGCTGTCTGGTGGTGCTCGGCAGCTGGCTGTTTACCCGCTTCTACCCCTCCCCGGCTATCGGCCCCTGGCGCAGGGTGAAGATGATGGCGCAGGAGATGCTGGCCTACCTTTACACCTTCACCTTGTTGTTACCGTTCGAGCCTTTGTTGATGGCACCCGATCGGCTGCGTCCATGCCAGCGTCCCGTATTGCTGGTACATGGTTACGGTTGCAGTCGCGGTATCTGGCGCACCCAGCGCACCCGGCTGGAGGCCGCAGGCCATGTGGTCGCCACCATTACCCTGATGCCACCATTTGGTCATATCGATGAGATGGTGCCGCTGCTGGCCACCCGGATTGACGATGTGCTGGCGCAGACCGGGGCTGACAAGCTGGTGCTGGTCGGTCACAGCATGGGGGGGCTGGTCTGCCGCGACTATCTGGCTATCCATGGTGGTGACAAGGTCGTGCGCCTGATCACTCTGGCTACGCCTCATCAGGGGAGTCAGCTTGCCGCCCTAGGGCTTGGGGCCAATGCCCGCGAGATGGAGCCCGGTTCCGGCTGGTTGCAGCGTTTTGCCTCTGTGCCGCTTTGCGTGCCCGGCATCTCGGTGCGCACCAGTCACGACAATGTGGTGATGCCGCAGGAGCGGCAACGATTGGCGGGAATGGAAGATATTGAGTTGCCTGCCATTGGCCATCTCTCTCTGCTCTACTCCCGTCGCACGACAGATCTGCTGCTTGATCTGCTGTCCCGAGTCTGACCCTCCTTATTCGTCCTTCAACTGTTATTCCAAATAAAACAGGGGCCTGATTGCTCAGGCCCCTGTTGAGCTCTTTATCCCATCATCCGGTTAGAAGTGTATCCCCTTGATCAGGGTCGAGACGGCAACCTGATCGGCGGTCGCCTTGGACTTATCGCCATCCTTGGGATCGGCAAAGGTGCGGAAGCTGGTGTTCATGATCACCTGGGCGACGCGCGGAGCCAGGGCATGCACCACTTGGCCAAATACCCCGAGGCGAGTCGCCAGTCGCACATGCTTGTTGATGATGGTATCGCACACCAGATCGGCCGCCTCTTCCGGCGTCATCATCGGCACCTGCTCATAGACCTTGGTCGGTGCGACCATTGGCGTTTTCACCAGCGGCATATTGATGATGGAGAAGCTGACCCCCTTGTCGGCAAACTCGGAGGCGGCGGTACGCACCCAGGCATCGAGGGCCGATTTGGAGGCAACATAGGCGGAGAAGCGCGGCGCATTGGTCAACACCCCGATGGAGGAGATGTTGATGATGTGGCCTTTTTTCTTCTCAATCATGGTGGGCAGCACCCCCATGATCACCTTGAGTGCGCCAAAGTAGTTGAGCTGCATGGTGCGCTCCAGATCGTGGAAGCGATCGAAGGAGTCTTCGATGGAGCGGCGGATGGAGCGGCCGGCATTGTTGACCAGAATATCGACGCCGCCGTGATCGGCCACGATGCGAGCGGTGATCTCCTCGGCCTGCGCCAGATTGGAGAGATCCCCCTGATAGATCTCGATGGTCAGCCCCAGCTCGGCAAACTCAGCTTTAGTCTCGGCAATCTTCTGCTCGTCGCGGGCGATGGTAACGACGTTGGCCCCCGCCCCCGCCAGCTTGCGTGCGGTTGCACGGCCAATGCCGGAGGTTGCCCCGGTCACCAGCACCACCTTGCCCTCTACCCGACCACGCAGGGAGCGATCGATGAAGAGCTCCGGGTCGAGGTGACGTTCCCAATAATCCCATAACCGCCAAGCGTAGCTGTGCAGCGGTGGCACTTCGATACCGGTCCCTTTCAGTACCCGCTGGGTTTCGCGACTGTCGAAACGGGTGGGGTAGCTGATAAGGCGGAACACATCCTTGGGCAGACCCAGATCGGCGATGGCGGCATCGCGGATGCGGCGCACTGGCGCCATGGTCATCAGCATGGCGGTCAGGTGGCGGGGAATGAAATTAAAGAGAGAGGCGTTGATGCGGATCGCAGGCTCCGGCGCATGGGCGGCGCGGGAGAAGGTGCTCAGCATATCGCCAACCCGCATCGGGTTGGGGTCGGTCAGGTGGAAGGTTTTGTTCTCCTCTCTCTCCTGATGGGCGATATGCACCATGGCGTCGACCACAAAGTTGACCGGCACTATGTTGATGCGTCCGCCCTCAACCCCGATGGCCGGCATCCAGGGCGGCAGCAGACGGCGCAGCTTCTGGATGGTCTTGAAGAAGTAGTAAGGGCCGTCGATCTTGTCCATCTCGCCGGTATTGGAGTCACCGACAACGATGCCCGGGCGGTAGACCCGCCACGGAACTGTGCACTCATTGCGCACAATCCCTTCCGCTTCGTGCTTGGTCTGGAAGTAAGGCATGTCGAGGTGCTCTGCCTCATCGAACATGTCCTCGCGAAACAGACCGTCGAACAGACCCGCTGCAGCGATGGAGCTGCAGTGGTGGAACTGTCCCGCCCCCAGCCGCTCGGCAAGTTGAACAGCCTGACGGGTCCCTTCGGTGTTGACCTGCTGCTGGATCCCAGCCTTGGCGTTCAGATCATAGATGGCAGCCAGATGGAAGAAGTGGTCTATCTTGCCGATCAACTGCTCCTGCATCTCGACCGATACCCCCAGCAGCGATTGCGTCATGTCGCCAAAAACCGGGACTGCGCGCGATTCATCCACATTCCAGAATGAGAACAACTCTGGCAATTTATCCTGATGAGAGGTGCGCATCAGAAAATAGACGATACAGTCGGGATGCTGTTGGAATAACTTTTTGATCAATCGACGCCCGATAAAACCACTACCGCCAGTAATGAAATAGTTCATAAAGAGAATCCTGCTACTGATTAGGGTGTTACTAGGTTGTTAGATATATCACGATTCATATGGGAATCCGCAATTTGATTGTCGGTTCGTGAGCAAACCCTAATTTCGGTGGTGTGCCTGTTCCGTTATTAGGTAGAACCCTCTATTTTTTCTCCCTAGACTGAAGTTGAAAAATCAGTAATGCCACAACCCGATTGCAGCTTCGTTGTCGCCATTACATTTATCTGTCGTTATTCAAGGAGAAGATCATGGCTAAAAAACTTAAAGCGCTGGCAGGGTCAGTGACCGACAACCAACTCACCTCCACCATCAAGGAGTCCACCCAGCAGATCTGGTTGGCGGGTCTGGGTGCCTATGCCAAAGCACAGGAAGAGGGTGGCAAGATCTTTGAAGCTCTGGTGCAGGAAGGGGAAGCATTGCAGGCCAAAACCCGTCAGAGCGCAGATGAGAAGATTGCCGCTGTGACCGACAAGACCGCCAATACCTGGGGCCGTCTGGAGCAGGTGTTCGAAGATCGCGTGGCACGCGCTGTGGCCAGCCTCGGCATTCCGACCCGCAAGGATATCGACAAGCTCTCCAAGCGCATGGCCGAGCTGACCGACGTGGTCCAGCAACTGCTGGATGCACAGGAAGAGGAAGCCCCTGCCGCTGAAGCCAAACCGACTGCCGCCAAAAAGCCCGCTGCCCGCAAGCCTCCGGTAAAGAAGGCACCGGTAGCCAAGGCCAAAGAGGCCGTGGTTGAGCAGGCCGCCGATCTCCTCTCCGCAGCGGAAGATGCGGTGAAAGAGGTGAAAGCCAAAGCAGAGAGCGTCCTGCCCTGATCCCTCGCGGTGACGGAAGGTGATTGATACCGGCCCATGCCCTGCGCTGGGCCGGTCTTGTCATGGAGAATGTCATGGATAGAGAGGCGACGCTATGAGTACCATCGCAATTGCCCTTGCTGGCGGCGGGCCGCTCGGCGGCATCTACGAGATCGGTGCCTGCGCAGCCCTCTCTGACAGCATCAACGGCTTGCGCCTTGACCATGCCGATATCTATGTTGGCGTCAGTTCGGGGGCCGTGGTGGCGTCGGCGCTGGCCAACGGCATCTCGCCGGCTAAGCTGGTGCGGATCCTGCTCAGCGATGATTCAGGGGAGATGTTTGACCCGGCCACCTTGCTGCGACCCGCTTTTCGTGAATATGCCGACCGCCTGACCTCGATCCCGCCACTGGCGTGGCAGAGCCTGACCTACTATTTGGCGGCGCCCTGGAAGCGCAGCCTGTTTGAATCGCTGCAGGGGCTCTCCAAGGCCATTCCGACCGGACTGTTCGACAACCGCGGGGTGGATCGCACCCTGACCCAGTTTTTCTCTCGTCCCGGCCGCAGCAATGATTTCCGCCAGCTGCGCAGTCGACTGTTTGTGGTCGCTACCGAACTCGATACCGGCCATCCGGTCGCCTTCGGCAGCCCGGGGCTCGATGACGTGCCCATCTCGGCGGCGGTACAGGCGTCAGCCGCCCTGCCCGGCCTCTTTCCCCCTTCATTGATCAACGGTCGTTACTATGTGGACGGGGCGCTGATCAAGACTCTGCACGCTTCGGTAGCGCTGGAAGAGGGGGCGGATCTGGTGTTCTGCATCAATCCGCTGGTGCCCTATGATGCGGACATGGCCGCCGGCACCCCGACCAATCTGGTGGACAGCGGTCTGCCGGTGGTGCTGGCCCAGACTTTTCGCGCCATCATCCACTCCCGCATGCATGTGGGGATGGATCGCTACAAGCACCAATATCCCGACGCCGACGCCCTGCTGTTTGAGCCCTCTTCTGCCGATGGCGAGATGTTCTTCACCAATGTGTTCAGTTACCGGGATCGTCGCCGCCTCTGCGAGCACGCTTACCAGCATACCCGCCGCGATCTCTGGCTGCGTCGTGACGAGCTGGCGCCGGTGCTTGCCAAGCATGGCCTCGAGCTCAATCTGGCCGCGCTGGCCGATGAAGATCGCACCCTGCTGGCCCCCGGCATTGGCTCGGTTGCCGCCCTCGACAAGTCGCTGGAGCAGTTGCAGCACTGGCTTGCCAAACGCTATCGCCACGGCGTGCGCCGTTCATCACCAAAGGAGTAGCATGGATCGCAAACCCAAACGTCGTACCCGGGAGCGGATCCTGACCACTGCCCTCGCCTGCTTCAATCGACAAGGGGAACCCAGCGTCACCACCTCGGCCATTGCGGTCGAAATGGAGATCAGCCAGGGCAATCTCTACTACCACTTCCACAACAAGGAGGAGATCGTCAACGCCCTGTTCTGCGAATTTGAACAGCAGATGGATCGCCTGCTGGAGGCGGTCAGCACCCCGTCCGATGAGCCCGAAGATATCTGGCTCTTTCTCCACCTGATGTTTGAAGCCATCTGGCAGTACCGTTTCCTCTACTACGATATCGCGACCCTGATGAGTGGTTATCATCAGGTGGAACAGCGCTTTTCCGCCCTGCTGCGCCGCAAGGAGCAGACCGCCATCGCCATTTGCAACCATCTGCAAACGGTCGGGCTGATGGAGGGCACAGCGCAACAGATGCGCACGCTGGCGGCCAATGTTGCGCTGGTGGGCACATTCTGGATCTCTTACCAGCGGGCACTGCACCCCAAGGCGGACGCCGATATTGCCCTCGGCGTCTTTCAGGTGATGCAGCTGGTCGCACCCTATTTGCGGGCCGATGCCCGTGCTCATCTGGGCGCCCTCGCCCACCACTACACCGACAAGGTTTGATTCACATGCTACAGGGAGAACAAGCATGACCACTTCACAACTCGAATTTGTCCCCTTCCCCTACGCGGATGCGGCCTATGACTATGCCGGCCAGAAGCTGGCGGACAACTGGGATCGACTCCATCAGGGGGATGCCGAACCCTGGCCCGAGGATGAACAGGTACAGGATGCCTGGCGGGCCTATCATGCCGGGGATTTTGCCCGGGCCGTCGCTCTTGGTGAAGCGGCCGGTGAGGCGGGCCTCAATGTGGCAAACAAGGCGCTGGTGATCCACGCCAGCTATCTGCTGGAGGACAAGTATGCCAAACGAGCCGCCTTCGAGCGGGCGGCCAGTCATGCCGAGAAGCTGCAAAAGCGCCAGCCCAGGAACGCCAACGCCTGGTATTTCCACGCGCTGGCACTCGGTCGCTACAGTCAAGTGATTTCCATCTCCAAGGCCCTCTCGCAAGGAATTGGCGACAAGATCAAGGCAAGCCTTGAGAAGGCGCTGGAGCTGGCGCCAGACCACGCCGAGGCCCATATCGCCTTTGGCGCCTGGCATGCGGAGATCGTCGACAAGTTGGGGGCCATGATCGGCGGCCTCACCTATGGCGCCAAGAAGGAGGAGTCCGAGCGTCACTTCAAGGAGGCGCTGGCGCTGATCCCCGACTCGGCTATCGCCCGCATGGAGTACGCCAACGCTCAGGTGATGCTGCACGGCAAGAGCCGCCTGAAAGCCGCCGAAGCCCTCTATGCCGAAGCGGCCGAGTGCGAACCCATGGATGCCATGGAGCGCCTCGATGTGGAGGCGGCGCGCGAAGAGCTGGAGGATTAACCGTCACTCCTGCCACTAAGAGGTAGCAAAACAAGAGGCCAACCCACGGGTTGGCCTCTTTTATGATGGGAGCTGACCGGTTGGCTACGCCGCCACCGGTCTATCAAATGCACGATCAACCGAGCAGCGCATCCAGTCCGTTGGGGTCAAACAACAGCTCCGGCTCCATCAGCACCAGCAACAGCAATTGCTCGAACTCCACTGCAAACCGCTCGACCACCTGATCCGGATCCGGTACCAGCTTCTTGTCGGTGATTAGGCCCAGTTGCACCTTGTGATCGTAAGAGAGGATGGAGACGCCGACGCCGATATCCCCCGATTGCGGCACCCAGAACAGCGGCTGACGCAATTTTGCTCCGGCCAGATAGAGGGTCTGTTGCGGGCCGGGCACATTGGTGATCACTGCACTGGCCTTGGCCGTGAGCAGCTCGACGGCCTGCTGTTGCACCGCATTGGGGGCCATGCCAAGGGCATGTAACAGGTTGAGCACCACCACGGGTTGCAGCGAGGTGCGCAGCGCCTGCATCCGGTCACGCACGGTATAGAGCCGCTGCAACGGGTGTTCAACATCCAGTGGCAAGTTCAGGGCCACCAGCCCGAAGCGGTTGCCAAGTGCCCCCTCATCATCCGGTGCTCGCATATTGACCGGCACCAGGGCGCGGATCTTGACCTTGTTGGCATCATCCCCCTTCTCCTGCAGGTAGTGGCGAAACGCCCCTGCGGTGGCAGCGATCAGCAGATCGTTGACCGAGCAGCCCAGTACCTTGCCCACTGCCTTGATATCCGGCAGATCAATTTGCTCCGACCAGGCTACCCGCTTGGTGCTGGTGGTCTTGCCCCGCAGGCGGCAGGGAGAGTCATCACCGAGGGTGGCGATATTGCACAGCTCGCTCGCCACATCCCGCCCGGTCTTGAGGTAATCCACCGCCTTGGTGGGATGGGTGACCACTTCGACATATTTGGACCAGAGGCTACCGGTCAGCTTGAGACCGGCTCGCACCAGACGGCTGCCCTGGTGGCAATCCTCATCATCCTCGTCATCGCTGTCATCCAGTGGCTCCGGTGACGGTGGTCGCGGCGCCCCTTCTGGTGTGTTATCCATCATGGTCAGCATGGCTCGCACCAGCGAGAAGCCGTCGCCCATGGCGTGGTGAATGCGCACCACCAGCGCTTGTCCACCCAGCGACGTGTCGGTGAGGTGCATATCCCACAGGGGGCGCTGGTGGTTGAGCGGCGTCGAGGCGAGATCGGCCACCAGCTTCTCCAGCTCCAGCTTGCCCGCTTCACCCGGCAGGATCACTCGCTTGAGGTGCTGATCGAGATCGAAATCGGGATCATGGCGCCAGTAGTAGGAGCCCCCCTCCAGCACGGCCCGCTGGTGAAAGCGGGGTTGCACCGAAATGGTGTGGCGCAATCCGGCCCGCAGACGCGCTTCATCAAGCTCTCCTTCAAACATCAGGACACCGATGATCTGCATCAGGTTGTTGGGTCTGTCCATGCGTAACCAGGCGGTATCGACGCAGGAGATAAATTCACTCAGTGGCATGGTTGTTTCCCTACAAAATGAATTTACCGAGACGGCAAATTGCTTCTGCCCTCATATCCGGATGAAGGCTTGATGCAATCAGAATGACATTAATGAGTGCCGACTCGAAATATAAAATAAAGATGAAAGATTACTTACAAAATAGAATCTAGACCTCGCTGGATAATAAATCTGACAAACCATATGGCTTGCCAACTTATTTCAAACAGCTATCGTTTACAGCTGGTTTATTTAAAGCCAGTGCAACGAAGAGTTTCAAACACGTTTGGGGCAAGGTAAGCGATTGTCGACATAATCGAGGATCTCTTGCTCCAGTACGCTGCGTACCGGCAACAGCATCAAACCAAGATGCACTTCCAGTTCCAGGGTATCTTCGTCCAGGGTGAGAGTGCCATGTACCCCTGAGCCGCGAAAGCGTAGCTCGGTCTCCTCTTCATCTGTCCATTCGCAATCGAGTTGATAACTCTCGCTCATGTCCGCAGCGATGGCTTCGGCCGCGATCCGGGCGGCGGCCAGTCCCAGCGGATGCTGACGGCTGATCTGGATGGTAGAGAGTGCGCTGCTGCCAGCGAGCGAGTTGAAGAACATGGTCGTTACTCTGGGTCATAAGTTAGTTATTGATATTAAACACATGTTCACAACAAATGAAAGGATGGTTCACATAAATGGGACTCACTTAACAGAGTCGAGAGGGATGCAGGCCATCAACGGGGCATGGCATTTATTCCCTCCCCCGTGCGCGCTACACTTGTCACGGAACGGTCAGCAAAAGCTGCTTGTTTTTCATTCACTTGTATCTTCGTATCACCCAATCCCCATCAATGGGCCCAAGGCCAGAGAGCTGTAGATGACGCATCAAGAACATGCCCACGACGACGATAGCACCCTGGGTCGGCTCTACCGCCAGCTCAAACGGGTTGCAACCTTGCGCGAGCAGATGCGTGCTCACCCGGAAGATCAGCAGGATCGGGATCGGCTACGCCAGTGGCAGGCCGACCGGTTGGGGCGGACCCATCGTGATCTGCTGGAGAGTGACCGCTACGGCCCTGCCGCCGAGTTTTTCCTGACCGATCTCTATGGCCCGGGGGATTGTGCCCGCCGCGATGCGGACGTGATGCGGGTGATGCCGACCGCCGAGCGGCTGTTGCCGGAGTCCGGCCTCAAGGTGCTGGCGCAGGCGATCGAGCTTGATGCCCTCTCCGAAGAGCTGGATTACCTGATGGTGGTGGCGCTGCGGCGCATTGATGGCATTGATCCCATCACCCCGGACCACTACACCATCGCCTATCGTGCCGTGGGTGAACAGGCGCGCCGGGAACATCAGATTGCGCTGGTGAGCGAGCTTGGGATGACGCTGGACAGGCTGGCGAGAAAGCCGCTGCTGGGGGCAACCCTCAAGCTGGTGTCTGGTCCCGCCCATCTGGCGGGGCTTGGCGAGCTCTTCTCCTTTGTCGAGCGCGGCTATCAGGTGTGTCATCAGATGGGGCGTGCCAACGAGTTCCTCGAGACCATCGCCAGTCGCGAGATGGCCATTATGACGGCGCTCTTTAACGGCGACAGCAGTGCGCTGGGGTAAGGATTATCGAGGGATAAGCCGCCGGAATAACAAAGCGGGCCGATGAGCCCGCTTTTCGTTTATCACTGTTTGCCGATATGTTGGCCAATGCAAGACCGGTCAGATCACCAGCAGATCCATGAAGGCATGTACCGGGGTGGCGGCAAGGCGCGGCCCATCCTGACAGAGGGCCAGAATGTCGTTGACCCGTTTTGTCGGGAAGCGGGTGGCCAGATTGTGCTGGAATTTCTCCACCAGCAGCGGGATCCCCTCCTCCCGCCGGCGACGATGGCCGACCGGATACTCCACCTCCACCTTGGCGGTGTGAGTGCCGTCCTTGAAGAAAATCTGGATGGCGTTGGCAATGGAGCGCTTGTCCGCCTCCAGATATTCGCGGCTGTAACGCTTGTCCTCCTGCACCACCATCTTGCCGCGTAGCGCGTCGATGCGGGGATCGGCAGCAACATCGTCCTCGTAATCCTCGGCAATGAGGCGACCGAAGATGAGCGGCACCGCCACCATGTACTGCAGGCAGTGATCCCGATCGGCCGGGTTGTTGAGGGCGCCGACCTTGCTGATGATACGAATGGCCGACTCATGGGTGGTGAGCTCGATACGGTCGATCTCCTCCAGCCGTCCCTTCACCTGCCCATGCAGCTTCATGGCGCACTCCACAGCAGTCTGGGCGTGGAACTCGGCGGGATAGGAGATCTTGAACAGCACGTTCTCCATCACATAGCTGCCGTATCCCTGATGCAGGGCGAACTGATTGCCCTTGAACAGCACATCGTAGAAACCCCACTTGGGCGCGCTCAGTACGCCTGGATAGCCCATCTCGCCGCTCATGGTGATAAGGGCGAGGCGCACCGCGCGAGAGGTGGCATCCCCCGCCGCCCAGCTCTTGCGCGACCCCGCATTGGGGGCATGCCGGTAGGTACGCAGGCTCTGGCCATCGACCCAGGCCTGGGAGATCGCATCGATCACCTGATCACGGGTACCCCCAGCATGTGAGTCACCACGGCGGTACTGGCGACCTTGACCAGCACCACGTGATCGAGACCAACCCGGTTGAAGGAGTTCTCCAGCGCCAGCACCCCTGAATTTCGTGGGCTTTGACCATGGCCACCAGCACATCAGCCATGGTGAGCGGTGCCTTGCCCTCTGCCACGCGAGTACGGGAGAGCCAGTCGGCAGTGGCGAGAATACCGCCCAGATTGTCGGAGGGGTGGCCCCACTCGGCGGCCAGCCAGGTGTCGTTGTAATCGAGCCAGCGGATGATGGCGCCGATATCCCAGGCCGCCTTGACCGGGTCGAGGCAGAGCTGGGTACCGGGCACCCGGGCACCATGGGGTACCAGTGTACCGGGGACGATGGGGCCAAGGTGCTTGGTGCACTCGGGGAAGCGCAGGGCCAGCAGGCCACAGCCAAGGGTGTCCATCAGGCAGTAGCGGGCAGTGTCGAGCGCCGACTCGCTGGTAATGGGGTGGTTGCAGACATAATCGGCAATATCGACCAGCACCTGATCGGGCTCGGGTCTGTGGTTGACGTCGACGTTGGCGGACATCGTGATTTCCTTATCGTTGTTGTAGAGAGACAAAGTGACGGGGCGCCGGGCCGACATAATCGGCGCTCGGACGGATGATCCGGTTGTGCTCGCGCTGCTCCATCACGTGGGCGCACCAGCCGGTGACCCGCGAGCAGACGAAGATGGGGGTGAACAGCTTGGTCGGGATCCCCATGTAGTGATAGGCGCTGGCGTGGAAAAAGTCGGCGTTGGGAAAGAGCTCTTTCTCTTCCCACATCACCTTCTCAGCTTCGCAGGAGACGCGATAGAGGCGAGCATCCCCTACCGCCTCGGCGAGCTTGGCCGACCACTCCTTGATGATGACGTTGCGTGGATCCGAGGTGCGGTAGATGGCGTGTCCAAAGCCCATGATCTTCTCCTTGGCCGCCAGCTTGGCCAGCAATTCGCGCCTTGCCTGCTCTTCATCCTGCCAGTGTTCGATCATCGCCATGGCCGCCTCGTTGGCACCGCCATGGAGCGGGCCGCGCAGGGTGCCGATGGCCGCGGTGATGCAGGAGAACATGTCAGAGAGCGTCGAGGCGCAAACCCGCGCCGCAAAGGTGGAGGCGTTGAACTCATGCTCGGCGTAGAGGATAAGGGAGACATGCATCACCCGCCGCTCCAGCTCGCTCGGTGCCTTCTGGTGCAGCAGCGCCAGAAAGTGGCCACCGATACACTCCTCGTCGCTGTCGAGGGCGATACGAATACCTTCATGGCTGAACTTGTACCAGTAGATCAGAATGCCCGGGAAGGCAGCTAGCAGCCGATCCGCCACTTCATGCTCATGCTCGAAACCATCTTCCGGCTCCAGATCGCCGAGCATGGAGCAGCCAGTGCGCAGCACATCCATGGGATGGGCATCGGCGGGAATGCGTTCCAGCACTTCCAGCAGCGGCTGGGGCAAGGTGCGCAGGCGGCGCAGCTCGCGCTTGTAGGCGTCAAGCTGCTGCTCACCGGGCAACTCCCCCTTGAGCAGCAGATAGGCGACCTCCTCGAACTGGGCGCTGTCGGCCAGCTCCTTGATGTCATAGCCACGATAGGTAAGACCGGTGCCACTCTTGCCTACTGTGCAGATACTGGTCTCCCCTGCGCTTTGACCGCGCAGACCGGCCCCGCCCAACGGTTTTTGCTGTCCCATAAGCTGCCTCCTATTCCTTGGCTGTAAACAGACGATCCAGTGTCTGCTCGTAGTGGTGATATCCGAGGAAGTCGTAGAGTGACTCCCGGGTCTGCATGGTCTCCACGACAGCGCGCTGATGGCCATCCTGGCGAATATGTTGATAGACGTTGAGGGCGGCCTGATTGGCGGCCCGGTTGGCACTCAAGGGGTAGAGCACCATGTCGACCCCGTGGGCGGCCAGTTGCTCTTTGTCAAACAGCGCGGTTTTGCCGAACTCGGTCATGTTGGCGAGGATCGGCACTTTGGCCACCAGCTTGAACTGGTCGTACTGGGCAAGCTTGGTCACCGCCTCGGCGAAGATCATGTCGGCACCGGCGGCCACATAGGCAGCGGTGCGTTCAAGAGCAGACTCCATCCCTTCCACCGCCAGTGCATCGGTGCGGGCCATGATGACGAACTCGCTATTCTCGCGAGCATCTACTGCCGCCTTGATGCGATCGCACATCTCCTCCAGCGACACCACCGCCTTGTTGGGACGGTGGCCGCAGCGCTTTTGGGCCACCTGATCTTCCATATGGACGGCGGCAACTCCGGCTCGCTCGAACGCGCGAATGGTGCGGGCGATATTGAATGCCCCGCCCCAGCCGGTGTCGATATCGACCAGTAGCGGCACTCGGGTCGCTGCGGTGATCCGCTCGGCATCGATCAGCACGTCGTTGAGGGAGGTCATGCCGAGATCCGGCAAGCCGTAGGAGGCATTGGCTACCCCGGCGCCGGAGAGATAAAGAGCTTGAAAGCCGCTGCGTTCGGCCATCAGCGCCATATAGGCATTGATGGTGCCGACGATCTGCAGGGGATGTTCATTGGCAAGGGCGGTGCGAAAGCGCAGGCCTGCCGAGGGGGACAAACTGGACATCATGACTCCTTTCACCTGTCTAGTCTGGCTATCTAATATCACGTTTACGTTAACGTCAATTATACTTTCGTAACATTCCGGCTGCAGGCAAGACAGGAAACCGGTTTTAGGGTAAATTTCACCAATTCCTTCAACAGGTTGAATTGTATGATGGAGCCCGGTTCCGTGATTGTCTGTCCGGCGTGCGACTTGCTGATCCAGCGCAAAGCACTGCCGCTGCGTCGCCATGCCCACTGCCCGCGTTGTCACCAACATCTCTATGGCCGTTATGCCTTTCGTCCCTCCCAGTTGATGGCCCTGACCATCACCGGATTTCTGCTGCTGCCCTCCGCCTTTTTTGAGCCGCTGATCTATCTGCGGCTGGCTGGGGTCAATACCGACGCCGACCTGCTGCGCGGTATTCTGGTGCTGTTTGGCGAGGGCGAATGGTGGGTAGCCAGCCTGGTGCTCTGGTGCGCCGTGTTGGCGCCGGTGGGGTTATTGGCGGGGATCTTTGCGCTGGCTTCGGGTCTGGCCAAACGTTGGCACATTCTTCCCGTCACCTTGAAGCTGGTCGAGGTGTTTCGCCACTGGGCCATGCTGGAGGTCTATATCGTCAGCCTGCTGGTTGCCCTGTTCAAACTGATTGACATCGCCGATGTACGCCTCGGTGGCGGGTTGCTCAGCCTCGGTATTCTGATGCTGCTCAACATGACCCTGCTGATCCTGTTTGACCCCGCCCCCTACTGGGCGAGGATCCCGTTAAAGGAGCCGGAACATGACCAGCGCCCGTGAGATGGGGCTCTGCCGCTGCCATACCTGTGGTTTGCTGGTGCGCTATCAAACCGGGGCAGTCTGCCCCCGTTGCTGCAGCAAATTGCAGGTGCGCATTCCCCGCTCCCTCGCCTGGTCGTGGGGCTTGCTGGCGCTCGCCACCTTCATGTTGCTGCCTGCCAATCTGTTGCCCATTACCCATTTCTACAACAAGGGGTTGCTGCAGTCAGATACCATCTTCAGCGGTATCATGATGCTCTATCGCAGCAAAATGAGCGGGATTGCCACCATAGTCCTCACCGCCAGCATACTGGTGCCGGTGGGCAAAATATTGGGTCTGGGCTGGATCTGCTGGCAGTTGCAGCGGGCCAAACCGGTGCGGCGCAAGCGCCAGCTGGTGATGTATCGGGTGATCGATTTTATTGGTCGCTGGTCAATGCTGGACTTGTTCGTGATTTCGCTGATGGTGGCACTGGTCGATCGGGGTGTGCTGCTGAGTGTCCGCGCAGGCCCCGGTGCCACCGCCTTTGCCGGTGTGGTAGTGCTGACCATGATGTCGGCCCGCATGCTTGATACCCGTTTACTGTGGGACAAGGCGGCCCGTTGATGATTTCTCTGTTTTTGTCTGATGTGCTGTTTAATCCAGCCAATAAGGAGTCACTATGATCGGGGCTGAACCCGTCATCGAAAAGCGCCGCTGGTTATCGCCGGTCTGGCTGTTACCCCTGATAGCCCTGCTGTTGGCGGGTGGCTTTCTCTATCAGCAGGTATTGAGCCGTGGCCAACTTATCCAGATCAACTTCGCCCAGGGCAACGGCATCTTGCCGGGTAAAACCCAGGTTCGTTATCAGGGGGTGGCCATCGGTGTGGTGCAGGAGCTGGAGCTGGCTGAAGATGGCCGCAAGATTGCGGTGATGGCCAAGATTGACAGCCGTGCCAGACCACTGATCCGCAAGGGATCCGACTTCTGGCTGGTGAGCCCCAAGGCGTCGCTCACCGAGATCTCCGGCCTCGATACCCTGGTCTCCGGCAACTACATCAACCTGCAACCGGGGCGTGAAAGCAATCCGCTGGAGGAGACCTTCGATGCACTGGAGGGCCCTCCTCCCGGCTATCAGGCTCAGGGGCGCATGCTGCACCTTACTGCTGATTCGCTGGGCTCGGTGGGGATTGGCGCCAAGCTCTATTTCCGCGGTATCGAGGTGGGCAGCGTCATCAATACCCGCCTGGGTCAGGACAACCAGAACGTCATTCTGGATCTGGTGATCGAGCCGCGTTTCGAACATCTGGTCAAAGCTGATACCCGCTTCTGGAACATTAGTGGCATCAAGGGCTCCTTCAGTCTGGCCGGAGTGAGCGTGGAGGCTGGCAGCCTCACCTCCATTCTGAGCGGCGGCATTGCCTTTGATTCACCCAAAGATTCACCAGAGCCTGAGAAGGGACAGACCTTCGTCCTCTATAAAGGGCTGGCGGAAGCGGCACGCGGCTCGCGTATCGACATTGCGGCTGGCGATCTCCCGGTCAAGGAGGGGATGCCCATCCTCTATGAGGGGATCGAGATTGGTCGTATCGACCCCATTCGCCTTACCGACAAAGGCCGTGTGGTCACAGCGCTGATCAATCCGGAGCAGGCCTATCGCATTACCGACAAGAGCCAACTGGTATGGGAGAGCGTCTCCCTCTCCGCGACCGGTGTGCAGCATGCAGATCGCCTCCTCTCCGGCCCGGCCATTCGCCTCGACTATGTGGCGGGAAAACCGGCGCGGAAGATGGCTCTGACCGATCGCGACCCCCAGAGCGGCACCAAGGTGACGCTGCAGGCTGACGATCTGGCGGGGCTCAATCAGGATGCACCTGTCTGGTACAAGGGATTGCAGGTGGGCCGTATCAGCCAGCTCACCCTGGATGCGCGCGGCAATGCCAGTGTCGAGCTGGTGATGGCGCCGAACTATGGTCATCTGCTCAACCGTGCCCGCTTCTATCGCGCTGCCCCGCTGCAGATCGATGCCGATCTGAGCGGCATAAAAGTAGAAACCAGTCCGGCCAGTGCCTGGTTGGGAGGCGGGATCAAGCTGGTACAAGCCAGCAGTGGCGAGCGGATTAACCGTCTCTACCCCAGTCAGGAGCTGGCACTGCTCGGTACCCGTGATGCCAAGCCCCGGCGCTGGTTGCTCAAGGCAGATCAGGCCGATGGCATCGGCATTGGCTCACCTGTGCTCTATCTGGGGTTGGAAGCGGGCAAGGTCAAACAGCTGCGCGCCGCCAAAGAGGGGGTCGAGATCGAACTCGAGATTGATGGGGTCTATGCTCCCCTCCTCGCCCAGCAACCCCAGTTCTGGAAAAAACCGGCCATCGACACCAAGGTGCGGGTCGATGGGGTGCAGGTCAAGGTGGGCAACCTCGGTACCTTGCTGCGCGGTGCCATCGAGTTCGATCGGTTGGCCAATGGCCGCAGCAGTCATCAACTGTTCGATTCCAGGGAGCAAGCCAAGGCCAAGGTGCGCCAGCTGTCACTGGTAGCAGAGAGTAATCCGGGGCTCGGGATTGGCAGCCCGATCCGCTATCGTGGGGTCGATATCGGCAAAATTGAAGAGATCGAGCTGGAGCCGTCACTGGGTCAGGTGATCTTCAAGGCCGAACTCGATGGCCACTACGCCGAGCGTTTCCTGCAGTCCGGCGCCCGCTTTACTCTGGTGCAAGCCAAGCTGGGGCTGGGCGGTGTCGCTCACCTCGATACCCTGATCAAGGGGGCGTTTGTAGAAGCACAACCCGGTAAAGGCGCTGGCAAAGATCGCTTCCCCTTGAGTCAGGTCGGCCCGGTGGGTCTGGCCCTGACCCTCAATAGCCCCTCCGTCAATGGCCTGAGCGTCGGCAGTCCGCTACTGTTTCGCAAGATGGTGGTGGGCAGTGTCACCAAGGTAGCGCTGGCTCGGGATGGCAGCGAGGTGGTGATCGATGTCAACGTGGATCAGGAGTATGCCCATTTGGTGCGGGCCAACTCCCGTTTCTGGAATGTCTCCGGGGTCAAGGCGGATATCGGGCTGACCGGCGGTACCATAGAGGTCGAGACAGTACAGAGCTTGCTGGCCGGCGGCATCGCCTTCAATACGCCGGAGAAAGAGATGGGTCCAACCGTCAAGGCTGGCCACAGCTATCCGCTCTATGGCAAGGCCGAGAAAGAGTGGCTGGAGTGGAGTCCACGTATCCAGCCCTGATCTCTTCCCTTTGTATCTCATCCAAGCCCGGCACAGTGCCGGGCTTTTTTATATTCCGGTGCCTGTTGATAGGGTTCAGATTCAGAATATTCTTAGCCTTGTGGTAGGATATCGCCCCTCTTTTTCGGTCAACGAGACGGCACAGTGCACGACAACACCTTCCTTCCCGATTACTTTTTACGCCACATTGCGGCCATCATGCCGGCCCATCTCTCGATGGATGACTTTGTGGCCAGTTGTCGACGTCCGCTGCGCCGCAGCATTCGGGTCAATACCTTGAAGATCGCCGTCTCAGATTTCGTCGCCCTGATGGAGCCACTGGGTTGGCAGCTTGACCCTGTCCCCTGGTGTGATACCGGCTTCTGGCTGACCCGCAGCGATGAAACTGTCCCACTTGGCAACACCGCCGAGCACTTGAGCGGGCTCTTCTACATTCAGGAAGCGAGCTCCATGCTGCCGGTGACGGCACTCTTTGCCAGCGACAAGATCAAAGCGGATGGCATGTTGCTGGATGCGGCGGCGGCCCCCGGCTCCAAGACCACCCAGATAGCCGCCTTGATGAACAATCAGGGGATGTTGGTTGCCAACGAGTTTTCCAGCAGCCGGTTGAAAGTGCTGAGCGCCAATATCCAGCGCTGCGGCGTGACCAATGTGGGCATGACCCATTTTGATGCCAAGGTATTTGGCCAGTGGTTGCCGGAGACCTTCGATGCCATCCTGCTCGATGCCCCCTGCTCCGGTGAAGGTACGGTGCGCAAGGATGAAGATGCGCTGCGCAACTGGAGCATCGAGAGCATCGACGAGATTGCGGCGGTGCAACAAGGGTTGCTGGAGAGCGCTTTCCATGCCCTGAAACCGGGTGGCGTACTGGTCTACTCCACTTGCACCTTGAGTGAGCAGGAGAACCAAGCGGTTTGCCAATCCTTGCTGGACAAGTTTGGCGATGCCTTGAGTTTTGACTCGCTGGCAGACCTGTTCCCTCATGCAGAGCAGGCCTGCACATCCGAGGGATACCTGCACGTTTGGCCCCAGATCTTCGACAGTGAGGGCTTTTTCGTCGCCAGATTGCGCAAGCATCACTCGGTTCCCAACACCATGTTCAAGCCGGGCAAGCTGGGTAAATTCCCCTTTGCGCCGCTTCCTGCCAAAGAGGCGGAACCCATGTTGCGCGAGATTGAAGCCAACTTCGGGGTGGCACCACAGGGTCTGCTGTTTGGCCGCAATGACGAGATCTGGCTCTTCCCTCAGCGGTTTGATCAGGTGCAGGGCAAGCTGCGTTTCGATCGCATCGGCATCAAGTTGGCCGAGACCTTCAAGAAAGGCTATCGCCTCACTCATGAGTGGGCACTGGCCTATGGCGATAAAGCGAGCAAGGGCGTCGTTGAGCTGGATAGCACCAATGCGCGGGAATTCATGATGGGGCGGGATGTCTGGCCAGAACAGGATGTTGGCACTGGCGAGGTGATCGTCCGCTATCAGGGGCATACCCTGGGCATGGGGAAATGGGTGGGGAGTCGGGTCAAGAATGCCCTTCCCCGCGAGCTGGTGCGTGACAACAATCTGTTCAATGCGTAGTGGGTCGTTCGGTGCATCAGCACTTGAACGAGTCTGAAATACCCACACTCTGGTTGAACTTTTCTTCGGATCTTGAAAAGCCTTGAGCCTTGTCTAAGCTTAAGGCAATCCGAACACCAGTTAGCGCACGGCTCTGCAAGGAGCCAATTCCCCTATGCCAGGTACAAGGAATTCGTACCTGGCTTTTTTTATCTGTTCACGTTTCGCTGTTACTTCACTCTTGTGTCTATTCAACGGTCTCTTCGAGCTGTGTAGCGACTCTGTTTTCAAACGGAGGTTCTCTACCCAGCTCATGTTGGTAGAGCAGATCGATCGCCTGCTCGATGAGTGATGCCTGACTGTCTTCGAGATGGATACCCAGAGCGGCCAATCGCTCGGCGTGGCGATTGCTGATCCAGCATTGCAGCCGGGTATGGGTCTCCTGCTTGCGTTTTACATGTTGGCGCTGCCGCTCGGCATTGTTTTGGGGCCCCGCCTCTTGCTCTTCACGCACTGTCATTTTTTGGCTCATATGTCCTTGCTATATTCTATTTCCAGCTTTGTTATCTCTAACAACAAATCCATTATCTATTGGAAGATGGCCCTTCCCTCTTGGTCTGTTGGCTTGCGCGACAAATATATCATCAGATCAACAAGATATCATTTAACATAAAAAAAGCAGTGACGCAGTTGTGTCAAAGCAAGCCATCAAGGGCATGATCAGAGAATTTATGGGCGTCATCGAAGTACTCCTGCAGGGTTCGCATATCCTTGTGGCGTGTCACCTCAATGATCTTGTTCATCGGTTTGCCGGCTGTTACCGCCGAGGTGATAAAACCGCGGCGCAGGCTATGGCCACTGACATAAAGATCGTCGATGGTTTGGCCGGTTCGCCGCTTGATCATCAGATTGATGCCCTGGGGGCCGAGTGGTTCAGCCATCAGTTGACCCCAGCGGTTCATGCGCCGAAACAGCGGCCCCTCGCTGATCCGGCTTTTGTGTAGCCATTTTTGCAGTGCCGACACGGGGCAGTAGTGCTTGCCCGGGATCAGGGCTATCTCGGTTTCATGCAGCTGATGTTTGCTCGGTTTGAGACGAAGACGGATCCCCTGCCCCACAAAATCGAGATCACTCACCTCAATCCGGGCTGCTTCCGAGCGACGCAAGGCGCCACTGAACATCAAGAGCAGCAGGGTGTGATCACGCAAACCCGCGAGGTCACTGGTGTCGATGCCATCGAGCACCTGGGTCAATGGTTGCAGCGTCAGGGCGCCGGTTTTGCGTTTACGGTTATCCCCCAACCTGACAATACCGCGCATCATCTCCTTGATTTCGGGATGTTCGGTGGGCATGGGGTGAATGCCTTTCTGCTTGAAGGCATAACGGATCCCGGCTAGCCGTCTCACCAGGGTTGCCGGTTTACGAGGTTCACCATTACGTAGCACCCCTTTTCCCTCTTCTTTATCCAGCCATACCCAGTCTGCCAATACGCCGTCAGCCTGATCAGCAAGAAAGTTCATGATGTCGTGATGGGTGGTTTGCAGCGGATCCAGCCCGTGCAATTGGCACCAGAAGACAAAAATACGGGTATCCGCCTGATAGGCATTGAGGGTGGAATCTGCTTTTGCACTGCGCAAAAAGCGGCGTGCCCGACTATTAAGCTGTGCATCGAAAACAGTCTGCAGTGACTGATGAGCTTGATTGGACAAGGATGGGTATGCCACGGAACTCTATGATTCATATGAAGTTTGAGAGGATCTTACAGGATCCTTTCCATACATCAAGTATTGATAATGAATATTATCGATACTTACAGCCTGATGTTTTTATACCTCTTGGCCACATTAGATAAACGAAACATCGGAATATGATTCGACTCAGTTTGTATGGATGAACAGGTTACATAGACTGGGTAAATGTGAGAGATAACATGGTTCGGTGTTGATATTCAGGTGGGTAATAAGATTGGTATTTGAAATATAAAAGCCCCGAGCAACGGGGCTTATGTGTTATTTTTTCGCCAGCTTGAAGAGTTCAAAGAAATTTCGGCTGGTGGCTTCTGCCAATTCGTTAAGCGGAATATGGCGCAGGTCGGCAATAAACTGGGCAACGTCTCGCACAAAGGCGGGTTCGTTCTCCCTCCCCCGATGCGGCACGGGGGCAAGATAGGGCGAGTCGGTCTCGACCAGCAATCTGTCGAGGGGCAGAGTCTTGACCACCTCTTGCAGGGCAGACGCATTTTTGAAGGTAGCGATCCCCGAGATGGAGATATAGAACCCCATCGCCATTGCTGCTTCTGCCATTTCGAGGGATTCGGTGAAGCAGTGCAGCACACCGCCAACCTGATCAGCGCCCTCTTCACGCATGATCTGCAAGGTATCTTGCTGGGCATCGCGGGTATGGATGATCAGCGGCTTGTTCAGTGCACGAGCGACCCGAATATGTTCACGAAAGGAGGCTTGCTGCACCTCTTTGTTCTCGGGGGAGTAGAAGTAGTCGAGCCCAGTTTCGCCGATGGCGATCACTCTTGCGTCAGCAGCCTGTGTCAGCAACAAGGCTGCATCCACCCCGGGTTCCTGATTGAGCGGGTGTACCCCGCAGGAGGCAAACACCTGGGGATAGGGAGCGATCGCCTCGAGCATGGTCGGGAACTGTGCCTGAGTCACACTGACACAGAGAAAATATCCCACGTCCAGTTTCGCGGCCTTGGCCAGCACATCGGCCATGCTGGTCTGCTTGCTACCATAGCTGAGGCGATCGAGATGACAGTGGGAATCAACGAGTAACATATAAAACCTTCTGCTTGTCGGTACTTATAACCAGCGACTGAGCCAGTTCATCAGATGGATGGTGGGATTGGAGAGCTGACCCGGCTGACATGCCGCTTTCAGGGCAACCAGATCTTGTTCTGCCTCCAGCAGTTTTTCGCTGGAGTGCTGCTCCGCCAACCGTTGACTCAAGATGGCCAGATCAGGCATGGCCAGCTGATGGTGACCACATCCGGCCTGGGTTTTCAGGGCATCGCACAAGAAGAGCTGCAACCAGTGCAACCTGACCTGCGTCTCCTGACCAAGCTGGCTGCACAAAGCCGTTGCCTTGACCGGACTTTGACTCAGGGCGACAAACTGTTCCAGCAGTTCGCGGCGAGTCCCATCCTGTTGCTGCTCGATATAGTCGAGTACCCGCAGCGGGGCCCCCTGACAGATCCGCACCTGAGCCAGCGTGGCCTGATGACCCTGCTCGGCCAGCCAGCGTACCGTCTCCCCTTCCGCTGGCAACTGACACACATGTTTGTGACAGCGGCTGAGGATGGTGGGGAGCAGCCGGGAAATCTGGGAGGCAATCAGCAACAGCAAGCTGTCGCCGGCCGGCTCCTCCAGGGTTTTCAGCAGGGCGTTGGCCGCCGATTCGGTCATCCGCTCCGCATCCGGGATGATCACCACTTTGCCCCGGCCGAGCTGGGCCGAGTTCTGCAGCCGGGTGCAGATCTCGCGAATGGCCTCGACCCCGATGGTCTTGCTGTCGCGAGTTATGGTGCCGAGGTCCGGGTGGTTGCCCTTGTCAAACAACTGGCAAGAGTGGCACTGACCGCACGGCTCTCCGCGATCCGGTTGCTGGCAAAGGTGTAAACGCGCCAGCCGCTCGGCCAGTTGCTCCTTGCCAAGACCGGGATCGCCCAACAGCAACCAGGCGTGGCCGAGACGACCGGACTGGGCCGTCTGGCTCAGGGCATGCCAGTCAGGGATCAGCCAGGGATACATAGCGGCTCGTTCGACAGATAGTGATCCAATGCACACTCGATGGCAGCTTTGACCTGTTCCGGCGTTTGCGCCGCATCGATCACCACAATTGAATCATCCTTGGCGGCCAGTTCGAGATAACGAGTTCGGGTACGCTCGAAGAAGCTCAGTTGCTCCAGTTCGATGCGATCCAGCTCGCCGCGATGGCGGGCGCGCTGCAAGCCAAGGGCAGGATCGATATCGAGATAGAGGGTAAGATCCGGCTTGAAGTTGCCGAGCACCGCCTGCTTGATGGCTCCGATAAGCTGGGCATCGATACCACGGCCGCCACCCTGATAGGCCTGGGAGGAGAGATCGTGGCGATCCCCCACCACCCAGACACCATCGGCCAGTGCGGGTTTGATGCGTGTCTCCACCAGTTGTACCCGGGAGGCATACATCAGCAGCAATTCCGCCTCGATGGTGAGGCGCTCGTCGTGCACCTCTTTGACGATGGCCCGCATCCGCTCGGCCAGTGGCGTACCACCCGGCTCGCGGGTGCACTCGATCCGGTTGATGCCGTGGCGCTGCAGATAGTCGGTCACATAACGCACGGCCGAGCTCTTCCCTGCCCCTTCCAATCCTTCGATCACAATAAATTTAGACATTAGGGTTTCTTCAATATGTATTCGCGAACCGCCCGATTGTGTTCATCGAGGGTCTTGGAGAAATAGTGGGCACCGCCCCCCTTGGCGACAAAGTAGAGATAGTCGGTCGATTTGGGGTTGAGCGCTGCTTCGATGGAGGCCTTGCCCGGCATGGCGATGGGCGTGGGCGGCAGACCGTCGATCACATAAGTGTTGTAGGGATTCTTGTCGGTCAGATCGCTGCGGCGAATGTTGCCATCGTAGCGATCTTTCACCCCGTAAATGACGGTGGGATCGGTTTGCAACTTCATGCCCAGACGCAGACGATTGACAAACACTGAGGCGATCTGCGCCCGTTCGTCCGGCTGGCCGGTCTCTTTCTCGATGATGGAGGCCATGATTAACGCCTCATAGGGCGTTTTGTAAGGCAGGTTGGCCTGACGTTTCTCCCAGCTCTGCTGCAGGAACGTCTCCATATCCTGATGAGCGCGACGCAAGATCGAGAGATCGCTGGCATGGGTGGTATAGGCGTAGGTTTCCGGCAGGAACCACCCCTCCAGCTTGCCATTCTCGATGCCGAGCTCCTGCGCCAGGTCGGCTTCGGATTGCTCGACGGTCAATCGCTCAAGGTATGGGGCGCTGGAGAGTTGCTTCTGCCAATCCTCGAAACGGGAACCTTCGACGAAGGTGAGACTGAAGTGAAACTCCTTGCCCGATGTGAACAGAGAAAGGGTCTCCTTGAGAGGGGCCCCTTCCTTTATTTCATAGGTGCCCGATTTGATGGCCACCAGTTCGGGATGGCTGCGCAGCCAGAGCCGCACCGCCCAGGGGCTGGCTTCCCCCTCACCCAGTTCGGCGATGAGGCGCGCCGCATGGGCGCCCTTCTCCACCGTAAAGAGCCGGGTCGGCCCCTTGTTGGTGAGCGTCTCTACCTGTTGCCATTTGTAATGTACATAGCCCCCGGCAGCGGCTACCGTCAGTGCCGCCCCCGCGAGCAGGGTGTAAAGCCGATTAAACTTCAATGACCAAACGCTCCTGTAAACGGCGACTCAATACCGCTGGGGGATAATGGATATCCTCGATGCCATTGACCGGCACGACCCCCATCAGGGTATTGGTGAGCCACACCTCTTCCGCCTGCCATAGTGACTCCAGCGGAGCCTCTACCACACGCAACTCAATACTCATCTGTTTCAACATCGCCATCACCTGGCGGCGCATGATGCCATCGACACCACCGCGGGCGAGATCGGGCGTAAACACCGTCTTGCCCCGACGCCAAAACAGATTGGCACTGACCCCTTCAATGAGAAAACCTCGACTGTTCAGCACTATCCCTTCGACTGCATTTCGGCTGACAAGTTCGCTTTTCAGCAATACCTGCTCCAGACGATTCAAGGTTTTAAGCCCGGCCAGCATGGGAGCATCACCGATCCGCTGGCGGCACACCACCATCTCGATCCCCTCCTGTTGCCACTGGCCATAGTGAGTGGGAAATGGCGCCAGAGTGACAATCCGGGTTGTGTGCTGACATCCGCTGCCGTCATAGCCCCGCCCCCCCTCGCCGCGGGTCAGGATCACCTTGGCCACGCATTGTGGCTGGTCGGCCACCATCTCTTCAACCTCTCGGGTCAAGAGATCCCAGTCCGGTTCAACCAATCCCAGCCGGTTGTTCGCCTGCTGCAACCGTGCCAGATGGGCAGGCCACTGCAACACGCGACCTTCCCTGACCGCCATGGTGGTGAAATGGCCGTCACCATAGGCCAGCCCCCGATCATGGGCCGAGATGGTATCAAGCTTCATGCCATTGATAAGCAAAGGGATCCCTCCGATAAAAAAGGCCCGATACCGGGGCAGTATCGGGCCTGTGTCTTTGCCCTGCGGCAAATTATACGCGTTTGAAGATCAGTGAGCCATTGGTGCCGCCAAAACCAAACGAGTTGGACAGGGCGTACTCGAAGCTGCCTGGCTTGGCCACATGGGGTACCAGATCCAGATCGCACTCTTCATCCGGGTTGTCCAGGTTGATGGTGGGCGGAGCCACCTGATCACGCAGGGCCAACACAGTGATGATCGCCTCGATGGCACCGGCGGCGCCCAGCAGGTGACCTGTCATGGACTTGGTAGAGCTCACCATCAGGGATTTGGCGTGCTCACCAAACACCGACTTCATGCCACGCAGCTCGGCCACATCACCCAGCGGGGTGGAGGTACCGTGCGCGTTGATGTAACCAATCTGCTCGGGGGCAATGCCGGCATCCTTGATGGCATTTTTCATGGCGCGAGCACCACCGTTGCCATCTGCGGGAGGAGCAGTCATGTGGTACGCGTCACCGCTCATGCCAAAACCGACCAGCTCGGCGTAGATCTTGGCGCCACGGGCCTTGGCGTGTTCGTACTCTTCCAGCACCAGTACACCGGCACCGTCACCCAGCACGAAACCATCGCGATCTTTATCCCACGGACGGCTCGCTTTTTGCGGCTCGTCGTTGCGGTTGGAGAGTGCCTTGGCGGCAGCGAAGCCACCCATCCCCATCGCGGTAGAGGCTTTCTCCGCACCACCGGCGACCATCACGTCGGCATCACCGTAAGCGATCATCCGGCCAGCCATGCCGATGGCATGGGTACCCGTGGTACAGGCGGTAGTCACGGCGATGTTCGGCCCTTGCAGACCTTTCATGATGGAAAGATGACCGGACACCATATTGATGATGGTGGACGGAACGAAGAAGGGACTGATCTTGCGCGGGCCGCCGTTGACCAAGCTTTCGTGGTTCTGTTCAATCAGACCCAGACCGCCGATACCGGAGCCAATCGCCACGCCGACACGTTCGGCATTCTCTTCATTGATGGTCAGGCCGGAATCATCCAGCGCTTGCATACCGGCCGCGATGCCGTATTGAATGAAGAGATCCATCTTGCGAGCGTCTTTACGGTTGATACCGTACTGCTCGGGATCGAAATCCTTGACCAGACCTGCGAAGCGGGTTGCAAACTCGCTGGCATCAAAATGTTCGATAAGGGAAATGCCGCTCTGCCCGTTGAGCAGTGCTTGCCAGCTGGATTCGGCAGTGTTACCCACCGGGGAAAGCATCCCCAAGCCGGTCACCACGACTCTGCGTTTTGACACTGAGGTAGTCTCCGAGAGGTGTTTTGAAAAGGAACAAATACAAAAGAAGCGGCCCTTGGGCCGCTTCTTTCAGAACAGGAACTTATTCCTGATTAGCGGTGATGTAGTCGATAGCCGCTTGAACAGTGGTGATCTTCTCGGCTTCTTCATCAGGAATTTCGGTATCGAATTCTTCTTCCAGCGCCATTACCAGTTCAACGGTATCCAAAGAGTCAGCGCCCAGGTCGTCGACGAAGGAGGCAGCGTTCTTAACGTCTTCCTCTTTAACACCCAGTTGTTCGATGATGATTTTCTTTACGCGTTCTTCGATGTTGCTCATGACCTGAATTTTCCTTTAAAAATACGCTATTTGCGTCTGGTTGGGGTAGTTTATTCAATTGACGTGAGTTTGCAAGTAGCTTGCCGCTGGTCAAACCACGAAATGTGCCAAACTTCGGCGTACTATCGCAAATTTGAACAGATCTTACGACAAATTGATTACACCATGTACATCCCGCCATTAACATGCAGGGTTTCGCCGGTGATATAGGCTGCTTCATCAGAAGCCAAGAATACCACAGCTGCGGCAATTTCTTTTGGATCACCCAAACGGGCGGCAGGCACCTGACTCATGATGCCGGCACGTTGATCGTCATTCAGGGCACGGGTCATGTCGGTTTCGATGAAACCGGGGGCAACCGCGTTCACTGTGATACCACGGGATGCCACTTCCCGCGCCAACGATTTGGTAAAACCAACCAGACCGGCCTTGGCGGCAGCATAGTTGACCTGACCGGCATTGCCCATGGTTCCCACCACGGAGCCAATGCTGATGATGCGACCGTGACGTTTCTTCATCATGGCACGCAACACCGGTTTGCTCAGACGGTAAAGCGAGGTCAGATTGGTATCGATGATCTCGTTCCACTCGTCATCTTTCATCCGCATCAACAGGTTGTCACGGGTGATCCCTGCGTTGTTGATCAGGATGTCGATGTCACCAAAACGCGCCTTGATGGCGGCGAAGACGGCTTCGATGGATTCCTGGCTGGTCACGTTCAGTGCCATGCCGCAACCATTCTCGCCCAGATAGGCGCTGATCGCCTCGGCACCGCTCTCGCTGGTCGCCGTACCGACCACTTTCGCGCCACGGGCCACGAATGTTTCGGCAATCGCACGGCCGATGCCACGACTGGCACCGGTCACCAACACAACCTTATCGGTAAAGCTCATCACTTGCTCCTGTTTACTTGATCTGGGCCAGCGCCTGCTCGAAAGAGGCGGCATCGTTGGCGTGAATACCTTCTACGCGCTTGTCGATGCGCTTGGCGAGCCCGGTCAACACTTTGCCCGGTCCCATCTCGATCTCGAGGGTAACCCCCTCATTGGCCATCCGCTCGACAGTCTCGGTCCAACGAACCGGGCTGAACAGCTGACGTACCAGCGCTTGCTTGATGGCGGCCGGATCCTGTTCACAGGATACGTCGACATTATTGATGACAGCGATGGTTGGAACCTTGATCTCGATCCCGTCCAGCGCAGCTGCCAGTTTTTCTGCGGCAGGTTTCATCAGCGCGCAGTGAGACGGCACGGAGACCGGCAGCGGCAGCGCACGCTTGGCGCCTGACTCTTTCATCAGCACGTTGGCGCGCTCAACGGCCTCTTTGTGACCGGCGATAACCACCTGGCCCGGGGAGTTGAAGTTGACCGGAGAGACCACCTGCCCTTCTGCCGCTTTTTCGCAGTTGGCGGCGATGGATTCGTTATCAAGGCCGATGATGGCCGCCATGGCCCCGGTGCCTTCCGGTACCGCTTCCTGCATGGCCAGACCACGCAACTCGACCAGTTTGACCGCATTGGCAAAATCGAGTGCGCCGCTGCAAACCAGCGCGGAGTACTCACCCAGGCTGTGACCCGCCATCATGGCAGGAGTTGCCCCACCCTGCTGTTGCCACAGGCGCCACAGGGCGACAGAGGCCGTCAGCAGCGCAGGCTGGGTGCGCCAGGTTTTGTTCAGATCTTCAACCGGACCATCCATCACCAGGGCAAACAGGTCATAACCCAGCACCTGACTCGCCTCGGCGAAGGTCTCCTTGATCACGGCATGTTGTTCGGCCAGCTCGGCCAGCATGCCAACGGACTGGGAACCTTGTCCCGGGAAGGCAATGGCAAATTGGGTCATCATTGATTCCTTTTAGATAAGACAAAAATGAAATCGGTGACGGGATGATGGGCACACCATCCCGCCGAAGATCAGAGGCGAACCAGCGCCGAGCCCCAGGCAAAACCGCCGCCGAAGGCCTCCAGCAGTACCAGCTGACCCGGTTTGATCCGGCCATCCCGCACCCCTTCGTCAAAGGCGACCGGAACGGAAGCGGCAGAGGTATTGCCGTGCTTGTCGAGGGTCAGCACCACTTTATCGAGGCTCATACCCAACTTCTTGGCAGTGGCGCTGATGATGCGGAAGTTGGCCTGATGTGGCACCAGCCAATCCAGCTCGCTCGGCTCGATGCCAGCAGCGGCCAACGTTTCGGTGACGATCTCGCTCAGACGGGTGACCGCGACCTTGAAGACATCGTTGCCCTTCATGTACATGTAGGCTTCGAGCTCGGCACCCGGCATGCCGCGACGAGGGTGCGGCAGCTTGAGCAGCTCGCCATAACGGCCATCGGCATGGAGATGGGTAGAGAGGATGCCCGGCGTCTCGCTGGCACCGACAATCACAGCCCCTGCCCCATCACCAAACAGGATGATGGTGCCGCGATCTTGCGGATCGCACATGCGGGAGAGCACATCGGCCCCGACGACCAGCACATGGCGGGCTGCGCCGGATTTGACGAACTGATCGGCAATGGAGAGTGCGTAGGTGAAACCGGCACAGGCAGCTGCCACGTCAAAGGCAGGAATGCCCGGTACGCCGAGCAGCCCCTGCAGCTCGCAGGCGGCAGCCGGGAAGGCATTTTCAGCACTGGTGGTGGCCAGCACTATCATATCGAGATCGGCAGCGGTCAAACCGGCTGCATCCAGGGCGCGCAGAGCGGCCTGGTAAGAGAGGGTGGCAACGGTTTCGTCAGCCCCGGCAATACGGCGCTCACGGATACCGGTGCGTTCCACGATCCACTCATCACTGGTCTCAACCATCTGCTCGAGATCGGCGTTGGTACGCACTGAACTCGGCAGGTAGCTGCCAGTACCCAGAATTTTGCTATGCATAGAGTTCTTATAGATCCCTGTCAGAGAAGACAGCTTCAAGGCGATCTGCTATTTGCAGTGGAAGTTGATGTTTGGCCTCTTGTGCGGCCAGCAGGATCGCATTACACAGGGCGCGCCGTTCGGCCCGCCCATGACTTTTTACCACAATGCCGCGCAATCCTAACAGACTTGCTCCGTTATACTGGTCGGGGTTCAGGTAAGAAAAACGCCGTTTGAACATAAATCCGGCGATCCGGCCAAGAAAAGTGCGTTTCTTGCGGGGATATCCGGCCAGCTGGGCCATCATCCGCACCACCCCTTCTGCCGTCTTGAGGGCGACATTGCCGACAAAACCGTCGCAGACGATCACGTCGCTGTCGCCGCTGAAGATGCGATCCCCTTCTACAAACCCGACATAATTGAGCGCGTGGCACTGACGCAACAATTCGGCGCTGTGGCGCACCAGATCGTTGCCCTTGATCTCCTCCTCGCCGATGTTGAGCAAGGCAACACGGGGGGATGCAATGCCTTCTACCTTTTCGGCCACGACGGAGCCCATCACCGCAAACTGCAGCAAGGTATCCGCATCGCAACTGACGTTGGCGCCTAGATCCAGCATCACGGTGCGTTTGCCACTCAATGTTGGCAACGCCTTGATGAGGGCGGGTCTGTCTACCCCGGGCAGGGATTTGAGCACGCACTTAGCCATCGCCATCAACGCACCGGTATTGCCGGCGCTCACGCATGCATCGGCCTCACCGGCTTTCACCAGATTGAGTACCACCCGCATGGAGGAGTCTTTCAGAGTACGCAGCGCCACGATCGGTTTATCGCCCATGCCAACCACCTGGGATGCATGTACGAAACGAACGCGGGGATGATTCAGCAAGCCATGTTGCTGCAGCAGAGAGGAGGTCTGATGTTGGTCACCGACCAGGATCAGTTTTAGCTGAGGTAAAAGAGACAGTGCCTGCACGGCGGCAGGCACTGTTTCCGAGGGGCCAATATCTCCCCCCATGATGTCTAGCGCGACAGTTTGCGTAGACAAAGGCAATCCTTAAGCGATTACCTTTTTACCGCGGTAGAAACCATCGGCAGTCACGTGGTGACGACGATGAATTTCGCCACTGGTCTGATCAACAGTCAGGGCAGCGGTGGTCAGCGCATCGTGGGAACGACGCATGCCACGCTTGGCACGGGTTTTACGGTTCTGTTGTACGGCCATTGTAGGCTAACTCCTAAATTCACTTACGTTTAAGCTCTTCAAGAACTGCAAAGGGATTCGGCCGCTCATCAGCAGGTTCGATTTCACCCCAGGTCATCTCCATGTTTCCTCTCGGGCATGCATCCAGAGAATGCATAGCGACTTGAGGCAACGAGAGGATGAGTTCATCCTCCAGGATTTGATGAAGATCTATCTCGCCGTTTTCGTCCAACTCAATGGGCTCATAAGCTTCCGGCAGTTCTTCCTCGTTTGTTCTTTCGAACAGCGGAGTGTAGATAAATTCAGCTTCACAGAGGTGTTCGAATGTCTCTCCGCAACGTTGGCAAACCAGGTCAACCTTGGCATGGGCAGTGCCTTTCATAACGGTCAACTTCTGGACATCTTTGCCAAAGTGCAGTGATACATCGATATCACTCTGCAAGCCAGCGGTTGATTCCTCCAGCCTGGGCATCTGCGACTTTTCCACTATCCCGATGTAATCGAGCAGCTTCAAGGCACTACGGACTGGATCAACCTTAACGGGCAACTTCACCTTTTGCATAGGGCGCGAATAATATAGGTCCAACAACTGATAGTCAAAGGAAAAAGTCCTTACCGCCGATGATTTTAACGTCACAAGTCCCTAGAATGCCGGTACCTGCTTTCATCGGTAACTCGATTATGCCACAGAATCTGATCCTCGCCTCAACTTCTCGCTATCGCAAAGCCCTGCTGGAGAAGCTCGGTCTCCCCTTTGAATGTGCCGCCCCCGATGTGGATGAGCGACCACTGGCTGGCGAATCCGCCGAGACGCTGGTGGCCAGACTGGCTCGTGCCAAGGCTGATGCCATCGCCGGGCAACGTGATCACGGATTGATCATCGGATCTGATCAGGTGTGTGTCTGCGATAATCACATCCTCGGCAAACCGGGCACCATCGACAATGCCATCGCCCAGCTGATGGCGGCTCAAGGTCGCAGCGTCACCTTCTACACCGGCCTGTGTGTGGTAAATGCCGCAACCGGTGAGGCTCATCAACTGGTGGAACCTTTCACCGTCCATTTTCGCAACCTCGATGAAGCCGCCATTCGCCGCTATGTAGAGGCTGAATTGCCCCTAGATTGTGCAGGCAGCTTCAAATGTGAAGGGATGGGCATCGCGCTGTTCAAGGGGCTGGAGGGGCGCGATCCTAACGCCTTGATCGGTCTACCACTGATCGGCCTGCTCGAGCTGCTGGAGCGCCACGGTATTGCCCTGCCCTGATTGCGGACGAAATAGATAAGCTAGATCGAGCATATAAAAAGCCCGGTCAATACACCGGGCTTCTGTTATCAAGCAGATCGATATCTCTTAAAGAGAAGCGTCTATAACAGCTCGCGAAGAGCCGCCATGGAATCCACCACCGCCACAGGCCCGTGACGACTGAGGGCATCGCGGCTATCCACCCCCCAGGTGACACCAATACGCGGCATGGCGATCGCCTCGGCCATCGCCATATCGTGAACAGAGTCGCCGATCATTACCGCCTGCCGGGTTGACAGCCCCAGCTCGTTCAGGATCTGCTCAAGCATCAGCGGATCAGGCTTGGAGCGAGCCTCATCGGCCCCGCGACCGGTTACAAACAACGGGCGCAGTCCGGTCTCATCCAATACCCGATCCAGCCCACTGCGTGATTTGCCGGTCGCGACGGCCAGTTGCAGCCCTCGTGACCGCCAATCATGCAGCAACTCCCCTGCCCCGGAAAACAACGGGCTGGGGGTGGCATCGTGCAGATAGTGATGACGATAGCGATCGATGAGTACGGCAATCTGGCGCTCACCGCTGGTAGCACCACTGCCACTGCATAAGGGGAACAGACGGGGCATGGCGACATCGAGGCTCAATCCGATGATCTGCCGGATCTGGGCTGGAGCAGGAACCGCCAGCTCACAATCTCTGGCGGCCCCCTGCACACAGGCCACAATCCGGCCCACCGAATCCATCAGGGTACCGTCCCAATCGAAAATGGCGAGCCGGATATCCTGCATCAGCGTGGCAAGCCGTTGAGGAAGTTGTCGAGTTCAGGTGCCAGCGGTGCTTCTACCTGCATCTCGCGACCATCGGCCGGATGGGTGAAGCTGAGCTTCCAGGCATGCAAAAAGAGCCGTTTCAGCCCTTGGTTGCGCATTTTCTCGTCAAACGCCGCTTCACCGTACTTATCGTCACAGGCGATCGGATGACCGGCATGCAGGGTATGCACGCGGATCTGGTGGGTACGGCCAGTAATGGGGCTGCACTCGACCAGGGTCGCTTCGGCAAATTGACGCACGATGCGGAACCGGGTTTCGGAAGGCTTGCCATCGGCGCTGACCCGCACCACCCGCTCACCAGATTGCAGATCGTTCTTGCGTAGCGGCGCGTTGACCACCTTGACGTGAGCCTGCCACTTGCCTCGAACCAGCGCCAGATACTGCTTGCGCATGGTCTTGACCCGCAACTGCTCATGTAGGCTGCGCAGTGCGCTGCGCTTTTTAGCAACCAGCAGTACGCCTGAGGTATCGCGATCCAGTCGATGAACCAGCTCGAGGAAACGGGCTTCAGGCCGCAGTGCGCGCAGCCCTTCTATCACGCCAAAGCTCAGGCCGCTGCCACCGTGTACGGCCATGCCGGAGGGCTTGTTCAGCACGATCATGGCATCGTCCTCGAACAGGATCTGGCTCTCCAGACGCTGGATAACCCCGAGGTTTGCCGAAGGCAGCTCATTCTTCTCGGCAACGCGCACGGGGGGCACCCGCACCTCGTCACCTGCGCAGAGTTTGTACTCCGGTTTGATGCGCTTTTTGTTTACCCGCACTTCGCCTTTGCGAAGGATGCGATAGATCAGGCTCTTGGGGACGCCCTTTAGCTGAGTCTTGAGAAAATTGTCGATGCGCTGCCCGTCATGCTCAGCTTCGATGGTGAGCAGCTGCACTTGTTGTTGTATCTGTGTCATGGCGCGGATTTTAACACTGCCAGCGCCCCTTGGCTGCATGGTTTGTTGAAAAATGGCGCCTTGCTATAAAAGAGGTTTAAATGGGATAATAAACAAGGTTTTGTCATTGTGTTCAAGCCTTGTACTAAGTGGCCAAAAAGTATGCCACCCAATCCCGAAACACCGTGTATACAAGAACATGACGGTTCCCGGGTGCGAGGTACAACGCATGGAGAACACAAACATCACCGTTTATTTGTCTCCATTTCGGCATCCTTATTCATTCCTTCTCGAGAAGTGATGACCAGAACGCCCTTAGTTTGCGCCTCATGCATACCCCAACCGGGAGGTTGCCCCAGTATGCTGAAGACCCGAGGCCGGCGCTGGCAGGACCCAGATGGAGGAAATCAAAATGACACAATAATGAGAACTCAATGAAAAGAATGCTTATCAACGCAACTCAAGAAGAGGAGTTGCGCGTAGCGCTGGTTGACGGACAACAGCTCTACGATTTGGATATTGAAAGTCCGGGACACGAGCAGAAGAAAGCGAACATTTACAAGGGTAAGATCACCCGCGTAGAACCCAGCCTTGAAGCTGCTTTTGTCGACTACGGCGCCGAGCGCCACGGTTTCCTGCCGTTGAAGGAGATCGCCCGCAATTACTTCCCCTCCGGTTACTCCTATCAGGGTCGTCCCAACATCAAAGAAGTGGTCCGCGAAGGTCAGGAAGTTATCGTCCAGATCGACAAGGAAGAGCGTGGCACCAAGGGTGCAGCCCTCACCACCTTTATCAGCCTGGCAGGTAGCTACCTGGTACTGATGCCCAACAACCCCCGTGCCGGTGGTATCTCCCGCCGCATCGAGGGTGATGAGCGGACTGAGCTGAAAGAAGCCCTGAGCGGATTGACCGTGCCGGAAGGCATGGGCCTGATCGTACGTACCGCAGGTGTGGGCAAGTCGCCAGAAGAGCTGGAGTGGGATTTGAACGTCCTGCTCAACCACTGGGACTCCATCCACAAGGCCTCTCAGGAGCGCGCTGCGCCGGTGCTGATCCACCAGGAAAGCAACGTCATCGTGCGTGCCATCCGTGACTATCTGCGTCGCGATGTGGGCGAGATCCTGATCGACAATCCGGTGATTTTCGAACGCGCCAAGGCCCATATCGAGCTGGTACGTCCCGATTTCCTCAACCGCGTGAAGCTGTACAAGGGTGAAGTTGCCCTGTTCAACCACTTCCAGATTGAGAGCCAGATTGAATCAGCCTTCCAGCGTGAAGTGCGTCTCCCCTCCGGCGGCAGCATCGTTATCGATCCGACCGAAGCGCTGACCTCCATCGATATCAACTCCTCCCGCGCCACCAAGGGCGGCGATATCGAAGAGACTGCGCTGCAAACCAACCTGGAAGCGGCCGACGAAATTGCCCGTCAATTGCGTCTGCGCGACCTGGGTGGCCTGATCGTTATCGACTTCATCGACATGACGCCGGTTCGCCATCAGCGCGAAGTAGAAAACCGTCTGCGTGAAGCGGTTCATCAGGATCGCGCCCGCATCCAGCTGGGTCGTATCTCCCGTTTCGGTCTGCTGGAGATGTCTCGCCAGCGTCTGCGCCCTTCACTCAACGAGTCCAGCAGCCACATCTGCCCTCGTTGCCAGGGTCAAGGCGTGATCCGTGACAACGAATCCCTCGCCCTGTCCATCCTGCGTCTCATCGAAGAAGAGGCCATGAAGGACAACACCGAGCAGGTTCACGGCCAGGTGCCGGTGGATGTGGCCGCCTATCTGCTTAACGAGAAGCGTGCTGCCATCGCCAGTCTGGAACAGCGCAATGATGTGCGTGTTTACATCATTCCGAACCAGCATCTGGAAACCCCGCACTACGAAGTAACTCGTATTCGTCAGAACGAGATCCCGGAAGCGGCCAGCTACGAGCTGAAAACCGAGATTGCCAAGCCGGTCTACCAACCGAAGCAAGCTCAGGTGATCGAGCGTGAGCAACCGCTGCTGCAAGGCTTTGCCCAACCGGCACAACCGGCCCCTGTTGCACCGCAACATCCGGCGGCTCCCGTTGCTGCGGCCCCTGCCGAAGCCGGCTTCTTCAGCAAGCTGATCAAAGGCATTACCGGCCTGTTCAGCAGCGATGCTGCCCCTGCCGACGTGAAAGCGCCCGCCGAGAAACCTGCTGCTCGTGAAGCACGCAAGGATGAAGGTCAACGTCACCAGCGCGAAGAAGGCCGTGGCCGTGGTCAGCGTCCTCGTCGTGATGACAATCGTGGCAACCGCAACAATGCGGAAGCTGGCGAGAAGCGTGAAGGTGGCAACCGCGAAGCTGGTGAAAACCGCAATCGCCGTCCACGTAAAGAGCGCGAGCCTCGTCAGGAGCGTGAAGCTCGTGGTGAAGTGCGCAGCGAACAGCGCATGGAACGTGAACCCCGTCAGGAGCGCGAACCTCGCGAGCCGCGCCAGGAACGTGCGCCACGTCCAGCCCGTGAACCTCGTGCTCCCCGTGAGCCGCGCGCCGAAGTCGTTGTTGACGCGGTAGACGCCGTTGATGCAGCTGCCGCCCAGCCACGTCAGGAGAAAGAGCAGAAAGTGGCCGAGCGCCGCGAACGTCGCCAACTGCGCAAGCAGATCCGCGTCGATGTCGCCGCTGCTGACACCCCTGCCCTGCCGGTTGACGAAGTACCCGCGCAAGCTGAAGTGATCGATGCTAGCGTGGGTAACGAGCAGGAAGAGCAGAGTGAAGGCCAGCGCCGTTCACGCCGTACTCCGCGCAGCCAGCGCATCGAAGGCCAACGTCGCAAGCGTATTAATGAAGAAGCACGTAGCCAGCGTGATGAAGAGCAACAAGCCGAGCCTACTCTGACTACCGCCGCCCAGGCCGATATCGCCAAAGCGCAGGTTGAAGAGCCGGTAGTGCCTGTTGTCACCATCCCGAGCGCTGAAGCCGTAGCAGCTGCCCTGCAAGCCTCTGCGGCACTGACCGAGCATGTGGTTGTCGAAGCCGTTGCTGAAGAAGCTGCCGAGCAGGCTGCTGCCCAGGTTGAAGCAACTCAAACCGATGTGACCGCTAGCCCGGTTGTTGCAGCTGTCGCAGAAGTCGTGGTTGCAGCAGAGCCGGAAGTTGCCGTTGTCACCGCTACCGCTGTAGACGAGACTGCCGCTACCGTGGTTGAAACCGCTCCGGTTGTTGAAGAAGCCCCTGCTGTCAGCCCCTCTGTCGTAGAAGCTGTACCGGCTGCAGTCGAAATGCCAGTTGCGGTTGTCGAAGCCCCGGCTTCTGTCGCTGCCGTTGCGGTGGAAGAGACTCCGGTCGTGACCAAACAGGTAGCTCACGGTGCTGGCCTGCTGGCTCGTGCCCGCAAAGCATCCGCCCCAATGGCAACCCCTGCCGAAGCCCCTGCCCTTCCTGCTCATGAGCCGGTTAACTACCCGCCGCTGGTACGCAACGAAGTGAGCACATCAGGTCGTCATGGTGGCAGCACTGCCGCCGTCAACGTGGCCACCTGCCCGGCCGGTCGCCCCTAAGCAACCCGGGTTGACCCCCTAAACAAAAGCCACACCAACCGGTGTGGCTTTTTTATTTCTCTTTTCCCCTGTGCACTCACATACACATTAATACCTATGCTCGGCAAAACCGCTTTGTCTGTTATCTCTCTATCACTGAACACTGAGTTAACTTGTGTTTACTTTTTGACGTAACAGTGAAAGTCCATTTTCTACTTCTATGTTCAGCATGTTGCGAATTGATTTTGTTTGCTTAAAACTTTGTTTGTTGGCATACAAATAGTTGTATATATGACGGTCTGCAATGGGCTGGTGTGGGGTTCAAGATTCATTTGATATGGAACCCTCTGGTTCAATGCATGCTTGCCAACCAAGGCATTCGGTTGTACCGAAACCTGAATCCTCCTTTCGCAGAAATGGGGGGGTCGACATAAAGCAAACCAGCCTCAAGTCTTGTTCAACTGATGATCAACTCAGGTTGCATCTACACAGATGTACATATAGGTAACTGTCGCTGATACAGATTTGCTTCCCGAAAGTTCGCCAGTTCCCCCTATCCTAGCGGCAGCACAATCTATACACGGGATATTGGTTACGGCCCTTCCCCACACAATTAAGTGTTGAAACTGAGCCTGACGCTGGCCCTGATACGCGAGACTTCAGTAACCGCTGCTCAACGATTCTGTTTAAAAGGCATATAAAAATGCCGCCCGGCTTTGCAACCGGGCGGCATTGATCATCTTCTGTTATCGAGGATGAGCTATCAGGCCGTGGCCAGCTTGGCCTGCTCTTCGCCGCGTTTGAGCATGGCGTAGGAAACACCGGTCAGCAGCGAGCCTGCGGCAATTGCAACGATATACATCATGACGTTGCTGATGGCGTGCGGGATGAACAGCACGAACAGACCGCCGTGGGGAGCCATCAGCTCACAGCCGAACAGCATGGAGAGCGCACCGGTCAGGGCGCCGCCAACCATACAGGCCGGGATAACGCGCATCGGATCCTTGGCGGCAAACGGAATGGCCCCCTCGGAGATAAAGCACAGTCCCAGTACGAAGGAGGCTTTACCCGCTTCCTGCTCCGCCTTGATGAACTTGGTGCGGGCCAGGAAGGTGGCAATACCCATGCCCAGTGCCGGCACCATACCAGCGGCCATCACCGCTGCCATCGGGGCATAGGTTTTGGAGGCCAGCAGGCCGACACCGAAGGCGTAAGCAGCTTTGTTGACCGGGCCGCCCATGTCAAAGCACATCATGGCGCCGATGATGACACCCAGCAGCACGGCGTTGGCAGAGCCCATGTTGTTGAGGAACTCTGTCATGGCATTCATGATGCCAGCCACCGGACCACCCACTACGTAGATCATCACCAGACCGGTAAAGAGGCTGGCCACCAACGGAATGATCAGGATGGGCTTGAGCGCTTCCAGGGTGGTCGGCAGGCGCACCTTGTCGCTCAGGTATTTGGCGCTGTAACCGGCCAGGAAACCGGCCACGATGCCGCCAAGGAAACCGGCGCCCAGCGAGCTTGCCAGCATACCGCCGATCATGCCGGGAGCGAGGCCCGGACGGTCAGCGATGGAGTAGGCAATGTAGCCGGCCAGCACCGGGATCATCAGGGCGAAGGCGGAGCCGCCACCGATCTTCATCAGAGCCGCGGCCAGCGTGCCTTCCACCTTGAACGCCTCGATCCCGAACACGAACGAGAGCGCGATAATAAGACCGCCCGCCACCACCATGGGCAGCATAAAGGAGACACCGGTCAGCAGGTGCTTGTAGGGGCCGGCTTTTTCCTCTTTCTTGGGCTGGCTGGCACCGCTGTGGCGATAGAGTGTCGCCTCGTTCCACGCCTTGTCGAGTTCGGCGTGGGTTTTCTTCAATGCCGCGCCCGTGCTGGTACGATAGACCGGCTTACCGTCAAAGCGCGCCATGTCCACTTCGATATCGGTGGCGAGGAATACCAGATCGGCAGATGCAATCTCCTCGGCAGTCAGGGCATTCTGGGCACCGACCGAGCCTTGAGTCTCGACGCGGATCTGATAACCCAGCTGTTTGGCCATGGTCTCCAGCGCTTCTGCCGACATAAAGGTGTGGGCAACGCCAGTCGGGCACGCTGTCACTGCCACGATGCGCTTGCCAGCGGCGGCGGGTTTAGCTGCTGCGGGAGCGGCTTGATGACGATAGATGCTGGCACCGCTGGTGGCAGCTTCCAGCAAGGCAGCCGGATCCTGCAGGGCGAGACCCATGCTCCCTTGATAGACTCGCTTGCCATCATAGGCGGCGAGATCCACCGGGGCACTGGCGACAACCAGCACCAGATCGGCGGCGGCAATCTGCTCCTTGCTCGGTACTTGGCGGGGCTGCATGCTGGAGCCGACGTCGAGGGTGAGTTCCCAGCCAGCCAGTTTGGCCTGCTGTTCTATCCGTTTGGCAGCGAGAAAGCTGGTGGCAATGCCCGCCGGGCAAGCCGTAACCAAGATTGCTTTCATTGGGCATCTCCTGAGTTTTCCATTGAGGGGGTATGGCATTGAACTTGTGCCAGCGCTTCCAGACGCTCTACGCGCACCTGTTCAAGTAAAGGGTTGAGCACATTGATATCGTTAAAACCGACCGCAACCTGACTGACCGCCAAGGCCGAGACGGCGGTGGCCAGCCGCAGGGTCTGCTCCGGCGCCCAGCCAAGGCTGAGACCATGGGCAAGACCGGCGACCAGGGAGTCGCCAGCACCCACGGTGCTGACCACCTGCATCCGCGGCGGAATGGCCTGCCAGACCGCATCCGGGGCAAACCAGATGAGGCCATCGGCGCCGTTGGAGATCACCACGTTGGGGATCCCGCTTGCTTGAAGCGAGCGGGCACACTCTGCCTGCTCGCTCAGCGTCTTGACGGGGCGGCCTGCCCACTGGCTCAGCTCCTCCAGATTGGGTTTGACCAGGGTCGGCGCCGCCTTGATCCCTTCGCTTAAGGCCGCGCCGCTGCAATCGAAGATCACCTGCTTGCCCTTGGCCTTGAGCAGACGGATCAGATGGGCGCAGTAATCGGGGGCCACCCCTTTGGGCAGGCTGCCCGCCAGCACGAACCACTCGGCATGCGGTGCCAATTCGTCAATCGCCTGCTCCAGCGCGTTCACCTCCTCTTGCTGGATGGTGAGCCCCGGCAGGTTGAGATCGGTGACCCGACCGGATTGCTCGGAGATCTTGACGTTGATGCGGGTGCTGCCCGCGACACGGACAAAGTGATCATCCAGCGCCCGCTCTGCAAACAGGGAGACAAAACTCTGTTCATTGTCAGCGCCCAGCCAGCCGGTGACGCCTACGTCGCGGCCCAGATCCTTGAGCACCATGGCGACGTTGATCCCTTTGCCCGCCGCACGCAGGTTGGCCTCACTCACCAGATTGACCTCGCCCAGGCTCATTGCCTCAAGGCGAGTAGTGAGATCAAGGGCAGGGTTAAGGGTAATGGTGACAATCTTCATCAATGCGCCCCCTCGCCGAGACCAGCGGCAATGGCCTCACCGATCCCCTTGAGAGCCGCTTCGGCATCTGCCCCTTCGGCGCGAAATGCCAGACGGTGACCGCACTTGACCCCAAGGCCGATCACCTTCATCAGGCTCTTGGCGGAAACCGCTTCGCCGCTGCCATCCAGATTGGCCACCCGGATGTCGGATGCAAACTCTTTGGCCACCTTGACCAGCATGGCGCCGGGACGAGCGTGCAAGCCGTGGGGATTGATGATGGTGAAGGTTTCGGAAAGACCGCTCGCGGGCCCTGCCTGCAACATGGCCAGTCCCTCACCGCCTGCCAGCGTAGCCAGCTGACCGGCAGCCGCCAGTTTGGCCAGATTCTCCAGTTGCGGCAGATGGCCACTATCTGCGGCGCACAGCAGCAGCATGGCGCTGACCGGCAGCTCCCCTGCCGTGAGGGCGCTACTCGGGGTGGCCAGCACCCAACCGGTCTGGGCCGCTTGCGCGCGGGCCAGCCAGATGCCCTCACCCAGATAGGCAGGTTCGCTTGCCAGCAGGGCGCTCACCATGGCGGCATCGCCCCAGCCCGCCGATTTGGCGCGGGCGGCTGCTCCCAGCAGCAGTTGGTCGCGATCATCGGCCGGGAAGTCAGCCAGGGTCAGGTATTGCACCTCTTTGGCGGCAGTGGCGCCAGTCAGGATGTTGATGATGGTGTCGGCATCGGTGACCTCTTTGAGCTGAGCTGCCGCCTGCTCGTCACCCAGCACATGGGTGAGCTGGCGCAAAATGCCCAGATGCTCGTCGGACTTGGCGGCGATGCCGATGGCGACATAGGCGATCTGCCCCTCATCCCACTCGATACCATTGGGGAACTGGGCCACCATGACGCCTGTGCTCTTCACCAGATGACGGGTATCGGTGGTGCCGTGGGGAATGGCGATGCCGCTGCCAAGATAGGTGGCATGCTGCGCTTCACGGGCCAGCATCCCATCCACATAGCCCGCTTCGACCAGACCGGCTTCGGTCAGTTTGCCTGCCAGCAGGGCAATAGCGTCCGACTTGGTCGCCACCGACTGCCCCAGCAAGATCTGCTCTCGCGCCAACTTCAACATAGAGACTCTCCATCAGGTTCCGGCCGCGCCGGTACGTCACAATTGAACATTCGGATAACTCGCCAGCTGACAATAGACCCGAACACGGTTCACTGTGATCGGGGCCCGATTTTCAGGCCACTGGGTCTCTTCGTTGCTGACAGGCTGAATCGTTTCACTTACACTCAGACTGAATCGTTTCAGCGAATTGATCAAGTACCCACAAAGAGTGCTTTTCAATGATATGATCCCGCGCACACTTTTCGGTGCCCTCACCTGGCAGTGACCGTGGGCCTTGCAACTCAAACAGAGCCAATATGATGAAACTGGATGAAATCGCCGCCCTCGCCGGTGTCTCGCGCACCACGGCAAGCTATGTGATCAATGGCAAGGCCGACCAATACCGCATCAGTCAGGCCACCCGCGACAAGGTGATGGCCGTGGTCACCGCCCATAACTACCAGCCGGACAGCCGCGCCGCCTCCCTGCGCGGCGGCCAGACCAAGACCCTCGGCTTTATCCTGCCCGACCTTGAGAACGCCAGTTACGCCAAGCTGGCCAAACGGCTGGAACAGGGGGCCCGGGCGCAGGGCTATCAGCTGCTGATCGTCTGCTCGGAAGATGAGCCCGCCACCGAACAAGAGCTGGCCCAGATGCTGGTAAGCCGCCATGTGGATGCCCTGCTGGTGGCCAGTTGCCTGCCGCCAGACGACCCCTTCTACGGCAAATTGCAGGCGCAAGGCAGCCAGATCCTCGCCATCGACCGGGCGATGGCAGCCGACAAGTTCGTCACCGTCGCCAGTGAAAACGAGAAAGCGAGCTTTGATCTCACCAGCTCCCTGCTCACCCCGACTCTGCGCCATATCGCCTTGATCACCGCGCTGCCGGCACTCACGATCAGTCAGGAGCGCAAAGCCGGTTTCGAGCAGGCGGTCGCCAGTCACAGCGCGGCTCGCCACCTGTGCGAGGGGGATCACTTCTCTCGTCTTGAGGGGTATCGCCTGATCAAAGATCTGCACCAGCAGCTGGGCCAGTTGCCCGAAGCGCTGATCACCACCTCCTATATCCTGATGGAGGGAGTACTCGACTACCTGTTGGAGCAAGAGATCGATATGAGCCAGCTCGCCATGGCCACCTTCGGGGACGATCGCCTGCTCGACTTCCTCCCCTTTGGCATCAACTCCCTGCCCCAGCAGCACGACGCGCTGGCGAGCCAGGCGCTGGATCTGGCGCTCAAGGCGGTTAACGGCGAATACCAGAGCGGGCTGCACTATGTGAGCCGCACCCTCAAGCGCCGCCGCTAACCTGTTCGAAGCAGACCCGATTTGCTGTCAATGGGTGGGTAAAACGAACAGATGACAATAAGGCTGCCAGCATTGGCAGCCTTATTGTTTCTCCCAATAACCCTACCCGCCCGAGTTGCTTTCTCTACCGTCTGGCCGACTAAACAACCGGCCTCCACACTCCTTTCACCCCGCAACTAAACGCCAACGCCACGACAAGGCACTCCCCCATCCGTGCTGCAACCACTTGGCTGACCTGTATCAATGAGCCCCTGCCAATCATTTTTTCGGTGCTTTTTTCTGCAATTAGCTACCGCTGTCATCATTTATTTCCACTTGTTGCCACAAGCCAGCACAAGATCCGTATAAAAGGGGTTGTTTCCGCTATTTTGATCCGCTAACGTGGCAATCATCTTTTACAACTGACAGGTTTTAGGTACAGATGTTCCCGTTCCGATATTGCTAGCCTCCGGCCCTATCACCGGAGGCACCTTCTGATAACGCCAATCGGCCCCCTCTTGTTGACGTCAATGCTGACATCGCCAGTTTGCACTGACACCGCTACGTTCGGATGGATAACATGAATACCAAAACTCTGGGTTGTACCCTGTTGATTGCCGGCACCACCATTGGTGCCGGCATGCTGGCCCTGCCGCTGGCCTCCTCCTCCCTCGGCGGCCCCGCAACCCTGATGTTGATGGTCGGCCTCTGGGCTCTGATGGCCTTCACCGCCATGCTGCAAGTAGAGGCAAGCCTCAACACCGGCAAGTGGTACCTGCACCAACTGGCGGACCATCTGCTCGGCCCCTGGGGCAAGCGCATCGCCTCCTTCTGTATCCTGATGCTGTTTTACTCGCTGGCCTCCGCCTACATCAGCGGCGGCAGCAGCCTGCTGGCACAGGCGCTGGCCGATGCGGGCATGACCCTCAGCCAGGAACAGGCCGCCTGGGCCTTTACCCTGCTGTTTGGCGGCATGGTCTGTGTCGGTACCCGCTCGGTGGATTACCTCAACCGGCTGATGTTCACCGTCAAACTGGTGATCATGGTGGTGGTGCTTGCGTTGCTGCTGCCCCGCACCGAAGGGCAGCATCTGCTCTCGATGCCGCTGGGTCAGGGCCTGTTGCTGGCGGGCCTGCCGGTCATCTTCACCTCGTTCGGCTTTCACGGCTCCATTCCAAGCGTGATGCTCTACCTCGGTGACTGCCCCAAGCAGCTGCGTCGGGTCTTTGTCTGGGGCTCTGCCCTGCCGCTGATCCTCTATGTGCTGTGGCAGGTGGCAATCCTCGGTCTGCTCGGCCAGCAAGCCCTGCTGCAAACCGGCGGCGCGCTGGACAGCCTGCTGGCCAACGTCGGCAAGCTGGTGAGCTGGCCTGCGTTTAATCAGGCGATGCACCTGTTTGCCGATCTGGCACTCGCCACCTCCTTCCTCGGGGTAACGCTGGGGCTGTTCGACTTTATGGCCAAGGCAACCCGCCGCAAGGACAACTGGCAGGGCCGCACCCAGACTGGCCTCATCACCTTCGTGCCGCCATTGCTGTTTGCCCTCTACTTCCCGCAGGGCTTTATCATGGCGCTGGGCTACGCAGCCATTGCGCTGGCGATCCTCGCGGTACTGCTGCCGGTGGCGCTGGTATGGCAGAGCCGCAAACAGGCGCCTGCCCACCACTACCGCGTCCCGGGTGGCGTAGTGGCGCTTGGAGTGGCCGCCGCCATGGGCGTGCTGATTGTCGGCGTCCAGATCAGCGTCAGCCTTGGAATGCTGCCAGCGCTGTAATCCCCGATACTGAATGCCCCAAATAGCAAAGCCCCGCCAATTAACTTGGCGGGGCTTTTTGTTGGAAAAGAAATCAAGTTGGATACAGGCATGCGCCATTAATTAAGAGTGCGCCCCTTACCAAACAAACACCCTAACCTTCAGCTATATACCGACCTTTTTACTACCCAACCCTGAATAATCAGTTCAAAAACCGTTCATGCCCCTTCGTTACACTGCCCGCTCGTTTATCGCGTTTAGGAGTTTGAAAACAATGATGTTGCACCTCAAGAGGAGCACCCTTGCCCTCGTCCTGCTTTCCGCCAGCGGCGCACTTAGCGCCGCCGAAATCGCCAACAACAATATTACCGAGGCGGAGATCAAGGCCGCACAGGATGGTTGGGGCGCGGCGCTTATCAAGATCAGCGATGATTATCGCGCCGGTGGGATTGAGCGCGCCAAGGCGACCGCCGAGTCGGTGCTCGACAGCGCTTATGGCTACCAGCAGGGGCCGGTGCTGTTCAAACCCACCCTGGCCGGTGGCGAGCAGACCTTTCGCACCAACCGCGAGGGGGCGCTGGCCTACTTTGTCGGCAACAACAGCGCCTACCCCACCGACAAAGGGTTCGCCCTGAAAAACTGGCAGAGCTATCGCTATGACAATGCCGCCGTCTATATCAACGGCGACATGGCGCTGACCATGGGCAAGGTGCATCTGGTAGATCGCGACAACAAGGAAACTACAGTCGACAAGACCTGGGGTTTCAAGAAGGGGGATGATGGCAAGGTGCGTATCGTGCTGCACCACTCCTCCCTCCCTTACGAGGGGTAATGACGGGGCGCAGCCCACCATCAACACGGTCAAAATACAGCCCTGCCACCTCGGCAGGGCTGTTTTTTTTCGCCTGCGCTTGGCAGATGGCAAGTGAATAGATGACGGTCGTGCTAAAGCAGTTTGCTGCTACCCTCAAGGCAAACCATTGAGATGCCGAGCAATATAGCGTCTCTGAACACCAGCTACTCGATATCATCACACAAGGAGCCAGATACCATGACCATACTGCCTGTTTACGCGGCCCTGCTCGCTCTGCTGTTTGTGTTGCTGAGCATTCGTACCATTCGCACCCGCCATAGCCGCAAGGTGGCGCTGGGGCATGGGGATGACCCAGCCATGTTGCGCGCCATGCGGGTTGTAGTGGTCTAATCATCCCGGACACCATTTTAGGTGGTACAGTCGCCACCGTGACCTGAGGTTTTCAATGACAAGATTACGTCGCTCATTTACTGCCGAATTCAAACTCGAAGCCGCATCCCTGGTGCTCGACCAGGGATATTCTGTCCCTGAAGCCAGCCGTTCACTGGATGTCGGTGAAACCGTGCTTCGTCGCTGGGTTCAGCAGCTTCAATCCGAACGCTGTGGTACAACCCCCACCGGAAAAGCACTGACTCCTGAGCAGCAGAAAATCCAGGAGCTGGAAGCCCGTATCAATCGACTCGAACGTGAAAAGGACATACTAAAAAAGGCTACTGCTCTCTTGATGGCGGACGAGTTCACACGTACGCGCTGATAGACCGATTAAGGGAGCAAGCCCCTATCACCCTGGTCTGTTGCGCTTTCGATGTGCCCACTTCCTGTTTTTACGATTATCTGGCCCGCAGGCGGACGATTAACCGTGAGCGCATGCAGCAGCGCTGTGAGTTGCGCCGGTTGTTCAAAGAAAGCAGGAGCTCGGCAGGCAGCCGCGCCTTGATGTCGATGATGCGGGAGCTGGGGTATCAGATTGGCCGATTCAAAGTACGTAACCTGATGAAGGAAGCCGAGTTGGCATCCAAACAGCCAGGCGCACACCGCTACAAGGTGGCACGGTCTGAACGACCGGACATTCCCAATCTGCTGGCCCGCGAATTTGATGTCCAGCAACCCAATCAGGTGTGGTGTGGCGATATCACCTACGTCTGGGCAGGTGACCGTTGGCATTACCTGGCAGCGGTGCTTGACCTGCATACCCGACGGGTTGTGGGGTGGGCGATGTCAGATAAACCAGATGCCGAGCTGGCCATCAAAGCACTTGAGATGGCGTATCAGCAACGAGGTTGTCCGTCAGGCGTGCTGTTTCACTCTGACCAGGGCAGCCAATATGGTAGCCGGGCATTTCGGCAACGACTGTGGCGCTATCGCATGACCCAGAGCATGAGTCGGCGTGGCAACTGCTGGGATAACGCCCCGATGGAGCGGTTGTTCAGAAGCCTGAAGTCAGAGTGGCTGCCGGCAACGGGATACATGAGCGTACGGGAGGCAAAGCGGGATATCAGTTATTACCTGATGGATTACTACAACTGGCGGCGTCCACATCAACACAATGACGGGATACCGCCAGCAAAAGCCGAAGAACGGCCTAACCAAGTGTCCGGATTTAGTTGACCACTACAGGTACACGCCAACTTTGCCGAGTATGTCCCCCTCGCCCTGCTGCTGATCTATTTCGTCGAAACCAGCAACCAGACTCCCTGGCTTATCCATCTGCTGGGGAGCGCCTTGCTGCTTGGCCGCCTCTGCCATGCATTTGGCATGAGCCGCACGCCGGAGAACTTCCGTTATCGTGTGGCGGGAATGGGGCTGACCTTCACTGTGATCCTGGTGAGCACCGTCCATATCCTGATCACTGCGCTGCTCCCCTGACCCGGCCGTCACGAATAGCTGGCGAAGCGGTCTGGCAGCCATCCACATCGGCTATTCTTTACTGCACAGATAGTCGCAACAGTTCTGCTTGAACAAGCCCGATTCAGGAGTGCGATATGAAGTGGATTGGCTGGTTACTGCTTGTCGGGCTGACTCCCGTTTCCCACGCAACCCCGCTAAAGCTGGCGGCAGCGGTCGAACACACTGCGATATTGCGCCCTTTTATTCATGACTGGTTTGGTCGGGCCGGCATCGACTTTCAGTTGATCCCCTGCACCTATGCCCGCTGCGAAAAGTTGATTGAGGCAGACCATGCCGTCGATGGCGATATGGCCCGGATCAAGGGCTTTGATCAGACCTATCCCCACTTGCTGCAGATCGGTGCCCCCATCTCGGAGGCGGCGATTTATGGTCAGCCAAGGGATAACCCGAGCTGGCCCCCTGCCGAGGGTACCGTGATTGGCTGCCTGCGTGGCATCCAGTGGTGCGAGCGCTTCCTCGGCAACTATCAGGTCATCTGGTTGAACGATGAGAAGCAGGGGCTTGCCCAACTGCATCGAGGCAAAGTGGACTGGCTCATCAAGATGCGCCCCGCCTCTCAACCTGCACTGGCATCCCCCTGGCAGAAGATCACCAAAGAGCAGGTCTTTCTCTATCTCGATAAAAAGCACCGCGCGGAAATTGCAGCCCTGCTCAAGGTACAGCTGGCGTTTATCAATAACGGCCGCTGGCTGGCGATGCAAAAGCAGTACCTCTCCGCCATCTAGCGTTGCTCTCGCTGCACCACACAGAGCCGATTGTATGGCTGAAAAAAACAAAAAGCCCTGCCAGATTGGCAGGGCTTTTTCAGTCAACCGCATAGCTGGGGAGTCAAGCTCCCGAGCCGCTTACTGGTTGTGGGTAGAGCGACGTGGACGACGGGCCTGAGCCGGTTTGCCAGCGCCATCAGCCGGACGCTGACCACCTTGCGGCTTGGGCTTGCCACCGTTACCGGTACGTGCACCACCCGCATTGCCATTGGAGGCGGAACGACCGGCCCCTTGACGCTGGCCCTGACCTTGCGGACGCGGCGCACGGCGCTGCTCGCTCGGATCGCGGGGCTCTTTGCGCAGCGGCGCGCCGATACCACGGGCGATATTGTCCAGGGTCTCGCGGGAAGCTTCGAAACCGGCCACCTGCTCGCACGGAATGTTCTGCTTGGTCAGACGCTCGATCGCCTTGATAAGCTTGCCTTCATCGGCAGCCACCAGCGAGATGGCGTGACCGGCAGCACCGGCACGGCCGGTACGGCCTATACGGTGCACGTAATCTTCCGCCACGTTGGGCAACTCGAAGTTGACCACTTGCGGCAGCTTGTCGATGTCCAGACCACGGGCGGCGATGTCGGTCGCCACCAGCACCTTGACGCTACCATCCTTGAAACCGGCCAGTGCGCGAGTACGGGCACCCTGGCTCTTGTTACCGTGGATGGCGGCTGCGCTGACGCCGTTCTTGTCGAGGGTCTCGGCAACACGGTTGGCCATGTGCTTGGTACGGGTGAACACCAGTACCTGCTGCCAGTTGTTGCTGGTGACCAGATGACTCAGCAACGCGATCTTGTTGGCCTTGTCGCACGGATGCACCAGCTGCTCGATACGCTCAGCAGTGCTGTTGCGCGGGGCCACTTCGATCACTGCCGGGTTATCCAGCAGACCGGTGGCCAGTTCGCGGATCTCGTCGGCGAAGGTGGCGGAGAAGAGCAGGTTCTGACGCTTCTTCGGCATCAGGGCCAGGATACGGCGGATGTCGCGGATAAAGCCCATGTCGAGCATGCGATCCGCTTCGTCCAGTACCAGGATCTCCACCTCGTCAAACTTGACGGCGTTCTGGTTGTAAAGATCCATCAGGCGGCCAGGACAGGCCACCAGCACGTCCAGACCACGGCGAGTTGCCATCATCTGCGGATTGATGCTGACGCCGCCGAACACCACGTGGCTGCGCATCGGCAGGTGTTTGCCGTAGTTACGCACGCTCTCGCCCACCTGGGCAGCCAGCTCGCGAGTCGGGGTCAGCACCAGCGCACGAATGCGGTTCGGAGAAACCTTGCGCTTGCTCTCCATCAGACGTTGCAGCATCGGCAGGGTAAAGCCTGCGGTCTTGCCGGTCCCTGTTTGGGCCGCCGCCATCAGATCGCGGCCAGCCAGAACGGCGGGGATCGCTTGCTGCTGAATGGGAGACGGGATGTCGTAGCCTTGTTCGGCAACGGCACGCAACAAGGGTTCGGCCAGACCGAGGGAAGTAAAACTCATAATTACCTGCTAGAGATAGGGGCGCCGGGAATTTGTGGTGGGGCTCCTCTGCTGAGCCGATGCCATCTCACAAGATCTGGGCCTATTGAGAAAACAACGATTTCCCCGGGGAGCAGAGCAAAGGGGAAAGAATAGAGGCGCAGTCTAACGGAGTTGCCCGGGATAAACGAGAAAAATGTGATGCTCCTCCCAGCACGAACAGAAAATCCCCCTCCTGCCCCCCGAATAATCCCGTTGATTGATGCAGCACGCACCACACTATTAACTGGCAACACAATATCAGCCCTCGCAGGCATGGCTCGCAGGGCAAAAGCACGGAATAAAAGAACACAATAACGAGGTTTAGCTATGACCACGCCATATCGTCCCCGCGGCAGCTGGCAGGCAAGGATTGGCCTGCTGCTTCTGCTGCTAAGCCCTGCACTGCAGGCCAGTCAGACCCTGACCGTGGCCTGGAGTCACTGGCCCCCCTTCAGCCAAATCAACAACCGGGGTGAGCTGGATGGGCTGGATGTCAGCCTGACCCGCCAGATCCTTACCCAGGCGGGCTTTGCCCCCAAGTTTCGCGAGCTTCCCTGGGCGCGGGCACTGCATCTGGTAGAACACGATCAGCTGGATGTGGCGATGGCCGCCCTCCCTCTGCCGGAGCGCCAGAGCTATGCCCGCTTCTCGACCCCCTACCGCCAGAGTGCCTATGTGCTGCTGAGCAATGACCCGATTCCCGGCCATCAGGATCGCTGGGCGCAGCTCGATAATCTGCCCGCGTTGTGCAACGAGAAAGGGCTCAAGATAGGCAAATTGCGCGGCACTCGCCCCATGCATCAGATGGATAGCTGCCCGGCGCTAAAAATGGCGACCGAATACAACGCCGATGAGCGGATGATCGATCTGCTGCTGGCTCGCCGCCTCGATGGCATCATCATGGAGTGGCAATATGCTCGCTACCGGCTGGCCCAGCTGGGGGCCGAAGAGTTTATCAGCTGCCAACTGCTGCTACACCACCAGCCGGTCAGTCTGATGTTTGCCAAAAACAGTGTGAGCGAAGAACAGATCATCAAAGTCAACGAGGCCATTCATGCCTTGCCCAAACCCCACAACAAGTTCTCGCCTCCCAGGTGTCGCCTCAATGCCGATCCGGGCGCCGCGGATCTGCTGACCCGCACTCTCCGCAAGCATTGACGGGATAAGCCGCCACCTGAAATAGCAAAGGCGACCCGAAGGTCGCCTTTTTGGTATTGTCGAACTTGATCTCCTGACTGATGGTGATCAGTCGATAAGCAGCAACAGCGATCAGCGCAGCTGCGGCGTCTGGGTCAACACCCCCTGATTCTGGGCACGATGGCGCAGCAGGTGATCCATCAACACAAGCGCCAGCATGGCTTCGGCGATGGGCACGGCGCGAATGCCGACACAAGGATCGTGACGACCCTTGGTGATAATCTCGATTGCCTCACCTTCGGTATTGATGGTCTTGCCTGGCACAGTGATGCTGGAAGTCGGTTTGAGCGCCATGCTCACCACGATATCCTGACCCGACGAGATCCCACCCAGAATGCCCCCCGCATGGTTGCTGGCAAAGCCCGCCGGGGTCATCTCGTCGCGATGCTCGGAGCCTTTTTGCTCCACTACCGCAAAGCCGTCACCGATCTCCACCCCTTTCACCGCATTGATACCCATCATGGCATGGGCGATATCGGCGTCGAGGCGATCAAACACCGGCTCACCCAGGCCCACCGGCACATTGCTGGCAATGACCTGCACCTTGGCACCGATACTGTTGCCCTCTTTTTTCAGGTCACGCATGTATTGATCCAGTTCTTCCAGCTTGCCCGCATCGGGGAAAAAGAAGGGATTCTGCTCAATCTGCGCCGCGTCAAACGCCTCAGCCTTGATGGGGCCGAGCTGGGAGAGAAAACCGGTGATCTCGATGCCATGCACCTGTTTGAGGTACTTCTTGGCAATGGCCCCCGCCGCTACCCGCATCGCGGTCTCGCGTGCCGAGGAGCGACCACCGCCGCGATAGTCCCGCTGACCATACTTCTGGTGATAGGTGTAGTCAGCGTGACCCGGGCGGAACAGATTCTTGATGTCGGAGTAATCCTTGGAGCGCTGATCGGTGTTCTCGATGAGCAGCCCGATGGAGGTGCCGGTGGTCTTGCCCTCGAACACCCCGGAGAGGATCTTCACCTCATCCGGCTCGCGGCGCGGCGTGGTGTAGCGGGAAGTGCCCGGCTTTCGCCGATCCAGGTCCCCCTGCAGATCCGCCTCGCTGATCTCCAGCCCCGGCGGGCAGCCATCAACCACGGCGCCCAGCGCCAGGCCGTGGCTCTCGCCAAAGGTAGTGACCCGAAAGAGTTGACCAAAACTGTTCCCTGCCATGCGCGCTCCTGCTTAGTTCTTGTAGATGGCGAAATGATCCTGATACTGCACCAGCTCGTCACGGGTCATCACAAAGACGCCGTGACCGCCGTTTTCGAATTCAACCCAAGTAAAGGGGATCTCGGGGAACTGGGCTTCCAGATGGATCATGCTGTTGCCCACTTCAACCACCAGCACACCGTTATCCTTGAGGAAATCTGCCGCATGGGCCAGCAGACGCTTGGTCAGCTTGAGACCATCGGAGCCGGACGCCAGCGCCAGCTCGGGCTCGTGACGGAACTCGTCCGGCAGATCCGACATATCTTCGGAGTCCACATAGGGCGGATTGGAGACGATGAGATCGTACTTGTCGCCCGCCGGCAGATCGCGGAACAGATCGGAGCGGATCGGAATGACCTGCTGCTCCAGCCCGTGATCGTTGATATTGCGCTCGGCCACGTTCAGCGCATCGATGCTGATGTCGATGGCATCCACTTCCGCTTCCGGGAACTCGTGGGCCATGATGATGGCGATACAGCCGGAGCCGGTGCACAAGTCCATGATCCGGGTCGGTTCATGTTTGAGGAAGGGCGCGAAACGGTTGGCCACCATCTCCGCAATGGGGGAACGGGGAATGAGCACCCGCTCGTCCACGTAGAACTCCCAACCGGCATACCAGGCCTTGTTGGTCAGATAGGCGGCCGGTACCCGCTCCTGTACCCGGCGGATAATCAGCTCGGCGATACGGTGACGCTCGCTGCTGGTGAGACGGGAGTGGCGCATGGCCGGGTCTACATCCGGTGGCAGATGTAACGCGGGCAGTACCAGCTGCACAGCTTCATCCCAGGCGTTGTCGGTTCCATGACCGTAAAAAATCCCGGCGTCGTTGAAACGACTCATGGCCCAACGCAACATGTCCTGGATGGTGTGCATCTCGGCAACCACCTCATCGATAAATATCTTGTCCAAATCCACCTCCAAGTCGAGTAATATCCGGCCCGAGCCCCGTTTACGTTGCGGGCAAGACGCATACCTAATACATGAGCATCTGATGAAAAAAACGCCCTCACCGACAGACGAGGAAACCCTGCTGTTCCGCGATGCGATAAAAGGTACCCGGAAAATCAAGCAAGATACCATAAGGGCCGAGTTACGCCCGGTCAAGCAGAAACGCGAATTGCGCGAAACCCGCGAAAAGCTTGGGGTTGACCACTATTTCAGCGATGAGTATCAGCCCCATCTCGACGATGATGGGCCGACCCGTTACGTGCGGGAAGATGTGTCAAAATTTGAGCTGAAAAAGCTCAAGCGGGGCATTTATCCACCGGAGATCTACCTGGATCTGCACGGCATGAACCAGCAGCAGGCAAAACAGGAGCTGGCCGCCCTGCTCACCCTCTGCCAAAAAGAAAACATTCACGTCGCCTCGGTGATGCACGGCATTGGCAAACATATTCTCAAGCAGCGCATTCCCAGCTGGCTGGCCCAGCACCCCAATGTGCGCGCCTTCCATCAGGCCCCCCGCGAATGGGGTGGCGACAGCGCCATTCTGGTGTTGCTGGATATCGAAGAGTAGTTAGCCAAACGACCACACTATACTGAATATCAATACGTTATTCGCCGTGGAGGTCGCATGTTTACACAGGGTTCCCATGCCGACATAAAGTCATCTCTCGACGCCATCGGCGCCGCCGTGGCGGTGTTCAGCCTCGACAAGGATGATCACTTTGTGCTGGTCTCTGCCAACGATACCTTTGCCAAGGCGTTCGAGCTGGATGTCCTTGGCAGCATTGGCAAACAGCTGAGCGAGATGTTTCCCCGCTACATCACCAATACCATCGAGCCGCCAATGCACGAATGTGTGCGCATGCAGACCGGGCTCGAGAGCGAGCTGCCCATCGACAGCCTCTCGCGCACCAGTTGGTGGCGCTTTATTCTCTCCCCCATCATCCCCGAGCAGGCACGGATCAACCGGATCATCGTGACCGCCATCGACATCACCGCCAGGATGCAGCTGGAAGAGGCGCTCACCACCAGTCGCCGTCGCTTCGAAGCGGTGGTCAACTCCGCCTATGACGGCATCATCAGTGTCAGCAGCGAGTCACGCATCGAGCTTATCAATACTGCCGCCTGCGAGATGTTCGGCATCGACGAAAGCTATCTCGGCAAGCGGCTGGAAACCCTGCTTCCACAGCGTTTTCGCGCCAATCACGAAACCTATTTCAAAGCCTTCAGCAGCTCCCCCATCAATTCGCGCCCGATGCATGCCCGCGCCTCGGTGATGGGTCTGCGCCGCGATGGCAGCGAATTTCCGCTGGAGGTGACTATCGCCAAGATCAATCTGGGCCCGACCACCGAGATGACCGCCACCTTGCGGGATATCTCGGAGCGAGCCCGACTGGTGGAGGAGTTGAAGGTCGCCGCCACCACGGATCCCCTCACCGGCATTGCCAACCGGCGCCGCTTCAACGAGCTGGTCAACGCCGAGATGCAGCGCTGCCAGCGTTTCGGCCATACCATGAGCCTGCTGCTGATCGATATCGACCACTTCAAGGAAGTAAACGATACCTTTGGCCATCAACAGGGAGATTTGGCGATCCTGAGTCTGGTGAAACGGATCAGCAAACAGCTGCGTGAGGTGGACATGCTGGGTCGCTGGGGTGGCGAAGAGTTTATCGTGCTGCTGCCGGAAACCTCCCTCGAGCTCGCCTGGGCCAGCGCCGAGCGGATCAGGCTCGCCATCGAATCCCAGCACCATGCACTGGACGGGGCTCTTGAGATCTCCCTCACCATCAGTATCGGTATCAGTGCCAGCAAGGCCAGCCATGACACTGTAGAGAAAATGGTTAGACGAGCCGACACCGCCCTCTATCTGGCCAAGAAACAGGGACGCAACTGCTGCCGCAAAGAGGAACCGGAGCCGACCTGATGGCGCGCGCCCCTGCCCTCTGGTGACACTGCTAACCTGTGCCTGCAGAGATAACCAACCGCAGCGAACACAATAAAGCAGCGCGACTCTCTTCAGTAGCACTGCTTTTTTCGTTCTGCCTTTGGTGCACTTTTCAATCACCACCATCAAGAGGACGGCTAAAGCGCAGTGGGCCGCCATCAGCCTGAGATAGCCTCACCGACAGCATGCCGCCGTTGGGCAATTGCCATTCGAAGAAGTCATCAAAACCGGCAATCGTTACGGCGCGGATCACCTTGGCGACCACACCGTGCGCCACCAGCAATATCCGCTCCCCTTGCATGGTCGAAGCAAGTTCCGTGAGTCCCTGCGAGACCCGAGCAATCACCTCATCAATGGTTTCACCACCGGGTGGAGATTCAGCCCAGCGCCGGGTGATATTGCGCGCCCACAGCTCGGGATAGCGTGTTCTTGCCTCTACCTGTGTCAGCCCTTCAAACAGGCCGACATCCCGCTCACGAAAGGCAGGCACAAGCTCCACAGGCAATCCCAACTGACGAGACAAGATGGTAGCACTCTCACTTGTTCGCTGCAGAGGGGATGCCAGCAGCCGATCGAACGGGGCCTGAGTGGCCGCTATCTCGTCAGCCAATCGGGCAATGTGCCTCTGGCCACTCTCATTAAGCCCGATATCCAGTGCACCCTGATACCGTCCTTCCGCATTGGCTTGCGTCTCGCCATGGCGGATAACTACCAGCTCCATGTCAACCTCCCTTGTTGGGGCTACCTTGGTTTTACTTCCCTTTACGATAACGGGGATGCTCGTCCTGGATCGACAACCAGGGCAGCTGGCTGTCAGTATGGATGTGATAGGTTGGCGCAATAGCCTCTGGATTATCGAGAGAGGCGATAGCCAACGTGAGATAGTCAGGGTACTGGGTGCTGCGATACGTGAGGGTGGAGCCACACTCGGCGCAAAATCCCCGTCGGATAAAATCTGAAGACGCATACTCGGTCGGTTTGCCGCATAACCACTGCACCTGTTCGGCGTGAAAGTCCATCCAGGCCCCGACCGGTGCCCCCGTGGTGCGCTGGCAATCCCGACAGTGACAAAAATCGGCCGCAAAAGGTGCAGTCAGCATCTCATAACGGATCGCCCCGCAATGACAACCCCCCTTCATCTCTCCCCCTCGTTGCAATTTTGCACAAGCCAAAGAGATTACCAATATAAACCTGCCGTTTACATCTATTTTCTCAAGGGAATAAGCGACAATGTACCGAGATAAAGCTGAGTGATATAGCAAAACCTCACCATTTCAGGTGATAAATGACAGTTTACCAATAGAGAAGATACTCCTCATATTCTCAATGAGATATTTCATTTATGGTGGAAAATGAATTCGCAAGTAACGCACTACGCTCATCATAAGACGCTAGTTTATGGGGGCTAACGAACCTGAATATAAACTTTATTCTTAACTTTGATTCAACACTATTTCATTTCAATTTTCAGATAGAAACTCACCTTATCAGTTAGAACATAAGCACCATTAAAAACACAAGATAATATTCAGTAATGCACTGTTGATAATTAACGAGGAGAAGGAGTTATCCGCCCTCTCCTCTTTGGGAGTGAAATTACGCCATCTTATTTGGCAGGAACTACAACCCAGGGGCCGCCTTTGGCGGGATCATCCCCCTGTGTCCACCATTTGGCCTGATAGACGGCTCCCTTGTAGCTCACCTTGCTGCCCGCGGTGTAGACCTTGGTCGCTTCCCATGCCGGGTTGCCACCGATGGGTGGTTCACTCGGATCGACCGGTGGTGGAGTCAGTTTGTCCACGATACGCACTTTCGGCCAGTTGGCGTGGGAGCCGTAGAAGTTGGTCACGCACTTCTCGTAATCACCCGGCACCAATGCAGAATAAGCGGTCTGGAAGCCCACCAGCTCGCACTCAAAGGAGTAACCGCCCGGGCGATCCGGATAGTACTTCCAGTTGCCATCCCAGTTGGTGTAGAGCACGTCGGTGGCGCCGTTAAGATTGAGACTGCCATAGGGAGTCTGCTGCCAGCAGGTGTTCTTCTCATCCGCCTTGATCGGGATCTGGTAGTGGTTGGCCAGCCCTTCCCAGTAGCGGATGCGATTGACAGGCTGCCCCTTGTCCTTGTTCTGTTCACCACACTCGATACCGCCGTTGATGACGTTGATGGTGGTACCGAAGCCATAGCCGATACCGGCGTCAGCTTCCCGTTTGGAGGGTACCCAGGTACGATCAATCACGTGTAGCATGGCCGGTTTCGGGGCCTGCGGGGTGAGGAAGAACCAGATGGCAGAAGCGAGGTTAAGCCAGGAGTCCGCCACCAGACCCGGGTTGTTGAGCAGCACGGAGGCATCGCCATCAAACATCGCCTCGGAGAAGGCGCCGTAGTTGAAGTGGTAAGAAAGCTGCTTGGCGCCGCGGCCGAAGTACCCCTGACCCGTGCTGCAAGGCCACTTCTTGTTCTGCCAGTCGTTCTGGCCACAGCCGGTGGTATAGCCGGTCTGTCCCTCTGACCAGCCCATCTCCCGCACATGCACCAGCGCCTGTTGCCACTCCTCCAGCCCCAGCGGGTTATCGGAGACGTTCTCCTTGGCAATATGGCCACCGGTCTCCTGAGAGAAGTGGGCAAAGGCGGTCACGATGGATTTTTTACAGATCGCATCAGAATCACGCCCGTCAGTATACTCACCACAGAACGCAGGGAATTTACCGATGGCTCGCAAGAAGCGGACATAAGTATATTCCGGCGCTGCCATCTGGGTTAAATATTCCCATTCAGATTGGGGAAATACCCGTTCAACCCGTTTTACGTTGTCAGGATTGCTTGCCAGACCCGGTTCAATGGCATCAACGATTTTATTGGACCGGGTCGCCAATGCCTTGGCCCATATTGCATACATGGGATTAGCCGTCTTGGCTTTTTCCATGGCGGCCAGATCCGGGGCCGCAATCACATATCCTCCCGCATTTTGCGGGTCGGGTTGAATATTCATGGCTGCACTCATTGCGGCATAGCTTGGCAATGCGCAGGCGGCAGCGATCAGCCAGGCACAACGCTTGGGTTTGAACATGTTTATCGTCCTTGTTTGAATTAATGCGCTCCAAGAGTAGGTGTTTCAACAACTAAATTCACGATGAGAATTAAGAAATAAGCAGAATTTGTGAGCCATTTCACCTTGTGATATTCAGTACAGCTGAAACAAAGAAAAAGAACCCAAACGAAAACGTCATAGCGTGATCTTTCGCCCATTTTTAGAACAGTTGAGACGGCCGGGTGGCATGCCATATGGTCATTGTTCGTGATGAAAAAAATGGCTGACATGCTCAACCTGTCAGCCATCATCAATGTTCAAGAAAAATGCTCAAAATAGCCGGATGTCAGGCACGCACGGCACGGATCAGGATATTGCGCGGGGTCATGGGTTTGGCACAGAATTCCCCCACTTCGACCCGATAGCCCTGCTCTTGCAAAAAGAGCGCGCGATCCAGCGCCAGCCAGATCTCGAGGGGACGGCGAAACTGGTGGCGCACCAGCTCCATGCGGGCGACATCACCAAAGCGGCGCTCCCCGTGTTCCAACCAGGCGGGGTAGTCCAGCCCGGCGGGCAGCACAATCCCTTTGCGCTCTGCAGCCCAAACGCAGAATGCCTCGAAGGTGCCGGTCAGCAGACTCTTTTGCATATTGGGCACCGGCAGATACTCATCCACCCCGCGCACCTGACGCTGCAGGCAGTCAAACCCGAGCCGCCACACCACTTCCTGCTCACGCAGGCGGGCGATCCGCGCACCGCCAGTCACCGTCTCCTGTAGCGGCAACTTGAGATCCGCCTTGCTCAACACCAGCTCGCTGGCGCTGGCCGCGGCTGACAGCGGGCGATAGTGGCTGGTACGGATCAGGTGGTAACAACAGGGAGAGATGGTCACGCCGCTGGCACTGCGCTCGGCCACCCGCTCCAGCAGATGGGTGTGGAGCTCGCCGCAGGCATGGAGTGCCATAGCGTGATGCTCGGGGGCGATCAGCGCCGCCGATTCGGGTGCAAAGGCATCTGCGCAGGTAAAGGTCATATTGGCGCCATCCCGCTCGGCCAGCAACCGACCATCGTCACAAAGCTGCCCTTGCAACTCCAGACTGAGGATAGGAGCCTGTCGATGAAGTGACACCAGCCGCCCAAGATGTCCCTTGCCAGCACACCACTCCAGATAGGGGCCCGGATGGGCAGGCAGACAGGCGGTGAACGACTCGATCTGGGCCTGCTTGCGCCCCGGCATATGCAGCGCCATCTCCTTGCTGCAAGTGATGGGCTCAGGGGTAAACGGGGCAAGCTGACTGAGTTGCTGCAGCTCGGCTCCCTCGGCAATCCAGGGGGCAAGCAGACTGCTGAGGGCATCCATATCCGCATCGAGCTCTGCCAACTGGCCGAGCGTCAGCCCATTGAGCAACGCCGCCAGTTCGGGCGCCTCATCGGCAAAGGCCATGGTCAAATGATGATATGGCTGATATTGCCACCAGCGTCGGTAGCGGGTGAGCAGTCGATCCAGGTGTTGAAAACGTTGAGCCAGCACGAATGCCCCTGCCTTGCAGTCAAAAAGGAGGCTCATTCTAGCGACCCCGCTTCAAATTGCACTCTCAATACCAAACGATCAGCGCCGCGCAACAGCACAGCCAACCTTGTGAGCCAGGGCAGACCTGACAAAGTGCGGGGTTTTATGCTATATTCCGCCCCCTCTTTCACGCGCCCCGCCCAACGCGGGTCGCTTTACCACTAGCTATGGGACCAACAACATGACCATCAACGCCATTCTGCAAGCGCGCGCGGGCGCCAAGTGTGAACTGTGCAGCGCCGAGCAGGCGCTGACCGCCTTCGTGGTGCCTCACTCCCCCGCCAGCGACGATGATCACAGCGTTGCTATCTGTGACACCTGCCGTGGTCAGCTGGAACAACCGGATACCCTGGTGGTGAACCACTGGCGTTGCCTGAGCGACAGCATGTGGAGCCAGGTGCCTGCGGTGCAGGTGATGGCATGGCGCCAGCTCAAAGCACTCTCCGGCAAGGGTGAGGTGTGGGCTCAGGATCTGCTGGACATGATGTACATGGAGGACGAAGCCAAGGCTTGGGCTGAAGCTGGTATTGCTGACGAAGATGACGACAGCATACCGACCGTTGACTCCAACGGCGCCGTGCTGCAAGAGGGCGACTCCGTCACCCTGATCAAGGATCTGGACGTGAAAGGCGCCGGTTTCACCGCCAAGCGCGGCACCCTGGTCAAGGGCATCCGTCTGACTAACAACCCGCTTCATATCGAAGGCAAAGTCAACGGCGTGCAGATCGTACTGGTTGCCGCCTACCTGAAAAAGGCCTAAGCCAAGGGCGATTGCTCGGCTGTCTACTGCCAGAGCACAAGTACGACGAAAAAGGATGGCGTCACGCCATCCTTTTTTATACCCGCTTGCCGCAAACGGCCAACCTGAGCCCATAACAAGCCAGCCAAAGCAAAAAGGCGCATCCGGATGGACGCGCCTTGTTTACATAGCCGATGCCGTTAACCGGCAGCGGAAACGGTCACTCAGGAGGAGAGTTTGCCATCCAGCTCTGCAATCTTGGCAGACCAGTAGGCCGGGCCGGTTTCGTGGATATTGTTGCCTTCGGAGTCGACCGCAACAGTCACCGGCATACCTTCCACTTCAAACTCGTAGATCGCTTCCATGCCGAGATCGGCAAAAGCTACCACGCGCGCCTTCTTGATCGCCTTGGCCACCAGATAGGCGGCGCCACCAACGGCCATCAGATAGACAGCCTTGTGCTGCTTGATACTCTCGACGGTTTTCGGGCCTCGCTCGGATTTGCCGATCATGCCGATAAGGCCAGTTTCACCCAGCATCATGTCGGTGAATTTGTCCATCCGGGTGGAGGTGGTGGGGCCTGCCGGGCCAACTACTTCGTCACGCACCGCATCGACCGGGCCAACGTAATAGATGAAGCGGTTGGTGAAATCGACCCCTTCAGGCAGCCCTTCGCCATTTTTCAGCATGTCGGCGATACGCTTGTGGGCGGCGTCGCGACCGGTGAGGATCTTGCCGGAGAGCAGCACGGTATCACCGCTCTTCCAGCTGGCCAGCTCGGCCTTGGTGATGCCATCGACGTTGACGCGGCGCACGTTGCCACCCGCTTCACGGGTGATCTCCGGCCAATCACTCAGTTTCGGCGGAGTCAGTTCGGCAGGGCCTGAACCATCCAGCTCGAAGTGAACGTGGCGGGTCGCGGCGCAGTTGGGGATCATCACCACCGGCTTGGAAGCGGCGTGAGTCGGCGCAGATTTCACCTTCACATCCAGCACGGTAGTGAGGCCGCCCAACCCCTGGGCACCGATCCCCAGCTTGTTGACCTTGTCGTAGAGCTCGACCCGCAGCTTCTCTTCGGTGGTTTGCGGGCCACGAGCGATCAGCTCCTGAATGTCGATGTGCTCCATCAGAGCCTCTTTGGCCAGCACCGCCGCTTTCTCGGCGGTACCGCCGATGCCGATGCCCAGCATGCCGGGCGGGCACCAGCCTGCGCCCATGGTCGGCACGGTTTTCAGTACCCACTCGACGATATCGTCAGAGGGGTTGAGCATCACCATCTTGGATTTGTTCTCGGAGCCGCCGCCTTTGGCCGCGATGCTCACTTCCACCTTGTTGCCGGGGATCATGTCGATATGGACCACGGCAGGGGCGTTGTCTTTGGTATTCTTGCGACTGCCAGCCGGATCGGCCAGCACGGAGGCGCGCAGCGGGTTGTCAGGATTGGTGTAGGCACGACGGGTCCCTTCGTCCACCATCTCCTGCACCGTCATGTCACTGTCCCACTGGACTTGCATGCCAATTTTGACGAAACAGGTCACGATGCCGGTGTCCTGGCAGAGCGGACGATGACCTTCGGCGGACATGCGGGAGTTGATCAGGATCTGGGCCAGCGCATCTTTGGCGGCCGGGTTGGCCTCGCGGTCATACGCCGCTTTGGCAGCCTGAACAAAATCCAACGGGTGGTAATAGGAGATGTACTGGAGGGCATCTGCGATAGAATCGATGAAATCCTGTTTTTTTATAATGCTCATATCATCCTCACTGGTCCTTGTCTCTGCCACGGAGCAGGGCAAGGGCTTCCATATGATGAGCCGTGCTGACGTGCTGGCTAAAAACTATCAACCAGCAAAAAACGAACGACACGGCAGTTTTTTCTTAAGTCACCGACACCTATGATACGCTTGCCCACCAGCACCGACTAGGGTTCGGGAACCAAACTGTTGCCTGTGTAACATAAAATGACGCCAACACTTCATATCCATCATCTAGACCATAGTGCTGAACTCCATCAGCTTTTTGCCCGCCTGCAACATCAGCCGTGGGCCATGTTGCTGGAATCGGCGGGGCCACTCGGCGCCGATAACGGCTTTGATATCATCACTGCCGATCCACTGGCGACCCTCGAAACCCGCGGCGAGGTGACCACTCTGCGTGTCGGGGTGAATATCAGCGAACACAGCGAAGATCCCCTCGCCCTGCTGGCCCATACCCAGCAACAGCTGCTGGGGGAGCTCGAACTGTGCGCCACTCACCTGCCCTTTATTGGCGGCGCCCTCGGCCTGTTTGGCTATGATCTGGGCCGTCGCTTCGAGCGACTGCCAGTGCAGGCCGCCGCCGATATCGCGGTGCCGGACATGGCGGTGGGCATCTACGACTGGGCGCTGCTGCGCAATGTGGCGACCGGCGACTGGCAGCTGGTGCACTGGGGAGATGAAGCAGGCCTTGCCAAGCGACTGACCTGGCTTGAACATCAGCAGACCAAACCGGCCCCCGCTTTTGCCTTGCAGGGGTCGTGGCAGAGCAATATGAGCCGCGCCGAGTATGGCGAAAAGTTTGCCCGCATTCAGGAATACCTTACCGCAGGGGATTGCTACCAGATCAACCTGACCCAGCGTTTCAGCGCCCCCTATCAGGGGGATGAGTGGCAGGCCTACTGCCTGCTGGCCACCGCCAACAAGGCCCCCTTCTCAGCCTTTATCCGCCTGCCGGACAGTGCGCTGCTGAGCCTCTCCCCCGAGCGCTTCCTGCTGCTTGATGGCCGTCATATCGAAACCAAACCCATCAAGGGCACTCGCCCTCGCCACCCCGATCCGGCCATCGATCGGCAAGTCGCGCAGGAGCTGGCGCAGGCGGACAAGGACAGATCAGAGAATCTGATGATCGTTGACCTGCTGCGCAACGACATCGGTCGGGTCAGCCGGCCGGGCTCGGTCAGCGTGCCTCATCTCTTTGCGGTGGAGTCGTTTCCGGCGGTACATCATCTGGTCTCCACCATCCACGGCGAGCTGGATGCACGCTGGCAAGGGGTCGATCTGCTGCGGGCCTGTTTCCCGGGTGGCTCCATCACCGGCGCCCCCAAGATCCGCGCCATGGAGATCATCGAAGAGCTGGAGCCCCAGCGCCGCAACGCCTATTGCGGCAGCATCGGCTATCTCAGCCAGCACGGCCGGATGGATACCAGCATTTGCATTCGCACTTTGATCGCCGAAGCGGGTCGTCTGCACTGCTGGGCCGGTGGCGGCATCATCGCCGACTCCGACGCCGACAGCGAATATCAGGAGACTTATGACAAGGTCGCCCGCATCCTGCCGCCGCTGTCGGCGCTGTAACCCTCCCCACTGTCTGGACAACGCACAGGAGAGCTCCCCGCCATGGACCGCCACGAACTGCTGACCCGCTTCCAGTTGCAGCGACCCGCCCCGGCCCATCGCCTCGCCATTGGCGGGCTCAGTCCGGCGGCAGTGTTGATCCCGGTGGTGATGCGCGATGAGGGGCTCAGCGTGTTATTGACCCGGCGCAGCCCACGGCTGCGTCATCATGGGGGGCAGATCAGCTTCCCCGGCGGGCGACAGGATCCCGGCGACGAAAACCTGATTGCCACGGCGCTGCGGGAGACCGAAGAGGAGCTCGGCATTCCGGCCCGACTGATTGAAGTGATCGGCACCCTCAACCCGCTCAATACGGTGTCACGATTCGAGGTGCTGCCGGTACTGGGGCTGCTCGATGGCAACTATCCCCTCATCCTGAGTCCGGATGAAGTGGATCACGTCTTCGAAGTGCCGCTGACCCATCTGCTGGATCGACGCAACCACATCCCCCTGACCCTTTCCAGAGGAGGGAAAGCACACACCATCTACTGGATCCCTTGGCAACAGCACTTTATCTGGGGGGCTACCGCCAGCATGATCAACCAGCTAGCCCGGCATCTCGCAAAATAACAATTTACCTACATTTTACTGAGCGAGATTTAATCATTAACACTAAAATAACGTGCCAATTGATAAACAATAATTGAATTTTTCTTGTTTTGATCACATTTCCATAAGAAAGTGCGGTTTTTCGTGCCGTAAAGATGAATTTGATCAACATTTTTGATTAGAAAAACCGTATCCTTGCGCCGACTTAATAAGAACCACACATTCGGGGTGAGATAGATGTCAAACACAGTCACTGGCACGCAGGGAGTTGCGGCGTCAACAGAGCAAGGGATCAGCTCTACTCAAACCACTCGTTGGGAAAAACGCGACTCTACCTGGGTCATCAGTCTGTTCGGGACCGCGGTTGGCGCGGGGATCCTGTTCCTGCCGATCAACGCGGGTATGGGCGGTTTCTGGCCGCTGGTCGTCATGGCGCTGCTGGTAGGTCCCATGACCTATCTGGCCCACCGTGGCCTAGCCCGCTTCGTGCTCTCCTCCAAAAAGCCAAATGCAGACATCACCGAAGTGGTGGAAGAGCACTTTGGCGTAGGTGCTGGTAAATTAATCACCCTGCTCTACTTCTTCGCCATCTACCCCATCGTGCTGATCTACGGCGTGGGTATCACCAACACCGTCGAAAGCTTCATGGTCAACCAGCTGCAGATGAGTGCCCCGCCGCGCTGGATCCTCTCCATCGTGCTGATCATGGGCATGATGTCGGTGATGCTGGCCGGTGAAAAGCTGATGCTGAAAGTGACCGAGCTGCTGGTTTATCCGCTGATCGCCATTCTGGCCGGAATCTCCCTCTACCTGATCCCGGACTGGACCGGCGCGGCGCTGGAGCAAGTGCCCTCTGCCAAGGATTTCGCCACTACCCTGTGGCTGACCATCCCGGTACTGGTCTTCTCCTTCAACCACAGCCCGGCTATCTCCAGCTTCTCTCTGGCCCAGCGCCGCGACCACGGTGATCAGGCTGTCGAGAAAGCCGATGCCATCCTCAAGCGTACCGCCATGGTGCTGCTGGGCTTCGTGATGTTCTTCGTCTTCTCTTGCGTCATGAGCCTGACACCGGCCCAGCTGGCAGAAGCCAAGGCCCAGAACATCGCCGTGCTCTCCTATCTGGCGAACCAGCATGCCAGCCCCATCATCTCCTACTTCGGTCCGCTGGTTGCGTTCGTCGCCATCGTCTCCTCCTTCTTCGGCCACTATCTGGGTGCCCGTGAAGGTCTGAAGGGGATGATCGTGCAGAACATGCGCAAGTCCGGCAAAGAGCCGAACGCCAAGAAAGTCGAGATGTTCATCATTGCCTTCTTCATCCTGACCCTGTGGGGCACTGCCATTGCCAACCCTTCCATCCTGGGCATGATTGAATCCTTGGGCGGCCCGATCATCGCTACCATCCTGTTCATCATGCCGATGTACGCCATCAAGCGCGTACCGGCCATGGCGAAGTATCAGGGCCATATCAGCAACGTCTTCGTTGCAACCATGGGGATGATCGCCATCTCCGCCATCCTCTATCAGCTGGTCGGTTAATCCCCCACCTGCCACTGATAGCAAAAAGCCAGCCGAACTCTCGGCTGGCTTTTTTTATTGCGTTGTCCCGTCCTGAATAGTCTTACCTCTCATCACAGGGTTACGTAATCCACACTCACACAAAACTTGGGACACAGACCTTATCCTGCTCCAGCATCATCATATTTCGGGCTTCGCACCGAACCTCGACCAACAAAAATGCCAGTCGGGTAAGCGACTGGCATCTCTTGATAAACACGCACTATCTCTGGCTGATTAGAGTGGTTGCGCTTCCAACAGGAACGGCGTGATACCGGTGATTTCCGGAATACCGAGCACCAGGGTGTCTTTCTGACCATTGCTACCCGGTTTCATGGTCAGATATGCAGTGACACTGGCGTTGCGATCGGCAAATTCGCGCATCCTTTTTTCCCAGAGCCCCTCATAAATTTTTCCCTCTTTGATATCAGCAGGCCCTGTCAAGGTATTGAAACTGCATGACCGATTGTTCCAACCAGTCAACGTCAGCTTGTTCAAACCTTGAGTGTTGGCCTCTGTCTCACCGCTTACAGAACACCCTTCTTTAAACAGGATGGTCAGCTGGATCCCCAAACCATTGTTGCTGCGCTCGGTTTTGAAATCTTGAAACAGTGCACTCTCCCCAAGGTTGTACCAGGAGTCCGCGTTGATAGGCGCAGTGACCATCGGCTGCAATGCCACTTGGCCGCCCCAATTCTGAATAGTGAGTGCAGAATCGATTTTGGCTTTGACGGGTCGATAATCGAGTACCCAGAGTGACTGGCTGCTTCCCGCCGTATCTGGCACAGACGCCACCTTGACCAACCCATCGACATTGGTATTGGACTTTTGCTCAGCCGAGTCGAAGGTACTGGGTTGGCTTTTGTTCACCAGCAACGACAACGTCAGTGGGTAACCCTCACCTTTATTCAGAGAAGAGAAGCCTTGAGGGAAGGTATAAGTGCTGACTGTGGCACTTCTTTTCTCAGCAATGTTCATCGCCCAACCCGTGCCCTCTGTGGACGCCGGATAGACAAGACCGACCGCACGATAACTGTCGTTGACCGGACGGTTGATTAACTGCCCCTGAGCGTCCATCAGGACGGGGAGATAGACGCCAGCCACCGGCAGCGCCCTCGGTTGCGGCTCCGGTGGCGTGGTACCACCACCACCACTATCTCCGCCACCACCACCGCAACCAACCAAACCTAATGCACCAATAATTGCCCACGAAAGCGTAGTTTTTTTCATTATTTAATCTCGTTTTTTAGCCTGAACCTTATTATTCCGCAGCTATTTTAACGGGGCAGCACCCGCACTGTCTGTCGGCTATTTGCAACCAAACATTTCATCAAAATGAATGTTTTCTTGCGCACTCCTCTCCTCAACACATTTAGGCCCGCTGATATAAAAAGCCCCTCACAGAGAGGGGCTGAATCGAAAAATCGAGCTACCGGCTCACGCCTCGCTGCTGGGCAGCGCGGAAGGTTCCAGCAGGGTTTCATCTTCGGCCATGCACGCTGCGGCGGTGAACAGCACGTCGGTGGAGCTGTTCAGCGCTGTCTCGGCAGAATCCTGCAGCACGCCGATGATAAAGCCAACGGCTACTACCTGCATGGCGATGTCGTTGCTGATACCAAACAGGCTGCACGCCAGCGGGATCAGCAGCAAAGAGCCACCGGCGACACCGGACGCGCCACAGGCACTGATGGTGGCTACCACAGAGAGCAGCACGGCCGTTGCCATGTCCACTTCCATCCCCAGGGTATGTACCGCCGCCATGGCGAGCACAGTGATGGTGATAGCGGCACCCGCCATGTTGATGGTGGCACCCAGCGGGATGGAGACCGCGTAGGTATCTTTGGGCAGGCGCAGTTTTTCACACAGCGCCATGTTGACCGGAATGTTGGCGGCAGAGCTGCGGGTAAAGAAGGCGGTCACGCCGCTCTCTTTGAGGCAGGTCAGCACCAGCGGATAGGGGTTGCGCTTGATCTTCCAGAAGACGATCAACGGGTTGACCACAAAGGCGATAAACAGCATGCAGCCGATCAGCACCACCAGCAGTTGGGCATAGCCAAACAGGGCGTCAAAGCCGGTCTCTGCCAGCGTGGAGGCAACCAGACCCAGGATCCCGAGCGGGGCACAGCGGATCACCGCTTTCACGATGGCGGAGACACCGTGAGACAGGTCAGTAATGAGCGCCTTGGTGCTCTCGTTGGCATGGCGCATGGCGATACCCAGACCGATGGCCCACGCCAGGATCCCGATATAGTTGGCATCCATCAGCGCCTTGACCGGGTTTGTCACCACGTTGAACAGCAGGGTCTGCAGCACCTCGGTGATCCCGCCTGGCGGGGTGATCTCGGCAGTATTGGCCACCAGATGGAGGTTGGAGGGGAACAGGAAGCTGGCAATCACCGCGACCACGGCCGCAGAGAAGGTACCAAACAGGTAGAGCGCCAGCAGCGGGCGAATATTGGTCTTCTGACCCTGCTTGTGACCAATGATGGCCGCCATCACCAGTACGAATACCAGCAGCGGGGCTACCGCTTTCAGTGCACCAACGAACAGATTGCCAAGCAGACCTGCCGTTTTCGCCCACTCGGGCGCAAACAGTGCCAGCAAGATACCGAATACCAGACCAACCAAGATCTGGCTGACCAGGCTGGTGCTATTGACCAGCCGAAGGAGGGGGTGTTGTTGTGTCATCAAAAAAGTCCCTAAGCACCGTAGTGCATGAATCATGAGTCCTGTCTGCAACCACTCATCGGGAGACCCCTGTCGCCCGAATGTGGTGTCTGTGGCCAGCCTTCTGTCGGGCCGATCCGCCAGTCACCGGATTGCATGACGGAATATCCCATTCACCATCTTTTTTTTCCAGAGACTCACCAAAAAATATCCCGTTTCCATCACAAAAAACCGCAACAAAACCTTAACCACAGCGCAACCACCCATTTTTGTACGTTTTATCGACACTCTCTGCCCTCACCCTCACGACCATTCCTGTGCCACCCGTGACCGGTGTCGCTGTGCTATCATCCCCCATTTGCTGCGGAGCCTTGCCATGATCACATCCCTGCTCAACCAATATTTTGGTTTCTCCGCACTCAGGCCAGGTCAGGAGGCTGTGATCAGCCGGGTGCTGGCAGGTCAGAGTGCCGCAGCCATCTTTCCCACCGGCTCCGGCAAGTCACTCTGTTATCAACTGCCTGCCCTCGCCCTGCCTCACCTGACCTTGGTTATCTCGCCGCTGCTGGCGCTGATGCACGATCAACTCGCCTTCCTCAAAAGCAAGGGAATAAGCGCCGCCACCCTCGACTCGAGCCAGAGCCCGGAGGAGAGCCGACGAGTGATGCAGCAGGCGCTCGATGGCCAGCTCAAGATCCTGATGATCTCGGTGGAACGGCTCAAGAACGAGCGCTTTCGCCGCTTTATCCAACAAGTGCCGCTCTCGCTGCTGGTCGTCGATGAGGCGCACTGTATCTCGGAGTGGGGCCACAACTTTCGCCCCGACTACCTCAAGCTGCCGAGCTATCGCCATGACCTGAAGATCCCGCAGGTGTTGCTGCTGACGGCTACCGCCACACCGGCGGTTATTCAGGATATGCAGACCAAATTCGGCATAGCGCCGGAGGGGGTCGTGGTCACAGGTTTCTACCGCCCCAATCTTGATCTGGCGGTCATTCCCCTGGCGCCCGACGCGCGGGATAGCTGGCTCGCGCAGGAGTTGGCCAACGATCCTACGGCCCCCACCATCGTCTACGTCACCTTGCAACACACCGCCGAAGCCTGTGCCGAACAACTCATTAGAGAAGGGATCAACGCCCGCGCCTATCATGCCGGACTCGACTCGGCGCTGCGCAGCCAGATCCAGCACGACTTCATGGCGGGCAAGGTGGATTGCATCGTCGCCACCATCGCCTTTGGCATGGGGATCGACAAAGCGGATATCCGGCGGGTCATTCACTACGATCTGCCCAAATCTATCGAGAACTACAGCCAGGAGATTGGCCGCGCCGGACGGGATGGCCAACCATCGCGCTGTATCGTGCTGGCCAACCAGAGCCAACTGCCGGTGCTGGAGAACTTCGTCTACGGTGATACGCCGGATTTGAGTGCCATCCTCCAGCTGCTTGCCATCATCAAGCAGAGCGGGAGCGAGTGGGAATTCACCCTGCTGCGCCTCTCCAACGACACCAATATCCGCCAGTTGCCCCTTAAAACCCTGCTGGTCTATCTGGAGATGGCGGGCATCATCACCCCGGCCTACAGCTACTACGCAGATTACCGCTTCAAGTTTGTGCTGGATAAAGGCGAGATAGTGAGCCGCTTCAATCCGGAACGCCGCCAGTTTCTGGAGCAGCTGTTCGCCTGTGCCCCGCAAGCCCGCAGTTGGTGCACCATGGACTTTGACGCCCTCTGGCAAGGCTATCAGGGAGAGCGACAGCGGGCCGTTGCAGCGCTCGACTACCTGCAGCAGCAAGGCTGGATCGAGCTTGAAAGCAAACAGATGACCGAGGTCTACCGGATCACCCGTCAGGGGTGGGACAACGAGCAGGAAGTAAATGCCCTGCACGCCCTGTTCCTGCAAAAAGAGCAGAGCGAGCTGGCAAGACTGCAAGCCATGCTCGACTTTTTCACCTCAAGTGAGTGCCTGAGCCACCGCCTCGCCCGCTATTTTGCCGATGAGGTGGCGCCGGTTCATTGTGGCCACTGTTCGGTTTGTCGTGGCGAGGTGGCACATCTTCCTCCCCTGCCCCAACTGGCCATGCCAAACGAGGCGGGGATCCGCGCCTGGTGCGATCCGCTGATTGCCAAGACAGGTTCGGTGGATGCTCGTGTTCTGGCCCGTTTCCTGTGCGGCATCACCACACCGCTGACCAGCCGGGTCAAGGCCAAATCGCTGGCGGGTGCAGGCCAGTTGGCCGCGCACCCGTTTGCCCGCGTCCTGGCGGCAGTGCAACAAGCCTACCCTTGCTAGATGAGTGCTGGCGGCGTCAATAGCCACCAGCAGAAACAAGCGTTTACAGACACAGAAAAAGAAGACCCTCGCGGTTGCGAGGGTCAAGCCAACGGAAACGTGCTTAAACAGAGCTTGGTGAGGCAACAGTCAACTCTCTTGCTAAAGCGTCTTGCTGCTCACACATCGCCAATCTAGGGCACTCAAAATGTAGCGTCAATGTAAAAATTAGAGCTGAAATTCCAAACAAGGTGATTTACGTTGACGTTCACGTAATGACATTCTCATCCATAACCCCGCCAACCCGCAGCCCCATTGACTTTCGTCAAACCCCTTAATCTTTTCGCAATAAGTTCCCTCTTTCCCATAAACATTTATTTTTTTATGTCTTTGACATTTACCTCACTATCGTGGCAAAAATAATTTAACAGTCAGTAACATAGCGGTGTTGTTGACTGACCCTCCCCGCAAAGGATCGGGCAGGTTTCTTCAGAATTTAACCTATCAACCGTGATGGATTACTGGAGTCTGTTGACTAGGCTTTAAAAGCGCACAACACAAAAGCAGTCATCCACTTTTTTCAGGGTAAGCGACTATAACGAGGGCAAAGTTATGGGCATATTCGAGCATTACCAACAGCGATATGAAAAAGCGAGAGAAGAGGAATATACCATCCAGGAGTTCCTGGATATGTGTAAGCAGGACAAAGCCTGCTACGCCTCCGCAGCCGAACGTCTGCTGACCGCCATCGGTGAGCCGGAGATGGTAGACACCTCAGCCAACCCCAGACTGAGCCGACTCTTCTCCAACCGCGTCGTGGCACGCTATCCCGCCTTCAAGGATTTCTACGGGATGGAAGAGGCCATCGAACAGATCGTCTCCTACCTCAAACACTCCGCCCAAGGGCTGGAGGAGAAGAAACAGATCCTCTATCTGCTGGGCCCCGTTGGCGGCGGTAAATCCTCGCTGGCAGAGAAACTCAAATCCCTGATGCAGAAGGTGCCCATCTATCGCATCAAGGGCTCACCAGTCAATGATCACCCCTTCTGCCTGTTCGATATCGAAGAGGATGGGGAGATCCTGGAAAAAGAGTACGGCATCCCGCGCCGTTACCTGCGTCCCATCATGTCCCCCTGGGTGGCCAAACGCCTGCACGAGTTTGGCGGCGACATCACCAAGTTCAAGGTGGAGAAGGTCAACCCCTCCATCCTCGATCAAATCGCCATTGCCAAGACTGAACCCGGTGATGACAACAACCAGGACATCTCCTCACTGGTCGGCAAGGTCGACATCCGCATGCTGGAGCACTTCGCCCAGGATGACGCCGATGCCTACTCCTACTCAGGTGCGCTGTGTAAAGCGAACCAGGGGGTGATGGAGTTTGTGGAGATGTTCAAGGCCCCCATCAAGGTGCTGCACCCGCTGCTGACGGCAACCCAGGAGGGTAACTACAACGGTACCGAAGGGCTCTCCGCCCTCCCCTTTGACGGCATCTTGCTCGCTCACTCCAACGAATCCGAGTGGCAGCAGTTCCGCAACAACAAGAACAACGAGGCCTTCCTCGACCGGGTCTACATCGTCAAGGTGCCTTACTGCCTGCGCGTCTCCGAAGAGGTGAAGATCTACGAGAAACTGCTGATCAACAGCGAATTGACCGAGGCCAAATGCGCCCCGGGCACCCTCGAGCTGCTGGGCCAGTTCTCTGTGTTGTCACGGCTGAAAGAGCCGGAAAACTCCAGCATCTACTCCAAGATGCGGGTCTATGATGGCGAAAGTCTGAAGGACACCGATCCGAAGGCGAAGAGCTATCAGGAGTATCGCGACTACGCCGGTGTAGACGAAGGGATGAATGGTCTCTCTACCCGCTTTGCGTTCAAGATCCTCTCCCGCGTCTTCAACTTCGACCACGCGGAAGTGGCCGCCAACCCGGTGCACCTCTTCTATGTGCTGGAGCAGCAGATCGAGCGCGAACAGTTCCCGCAAGAGCTGCACGATCGCTACCTTGAGTTCATCAAGGGCTATCTGACCCCACGCTATGTGGAGTTCATCGGCAAGGAGATCCAGACCGCCTATCTCGAGTCCTACTCCGAGTACGGTCAGAACATCTTCGATCGCTACGTCACCTACGCCGACTTCTGGATCCAGGATCAGGAGTACCGTGACCCCGAAACCGGCCAGCTGTTTGACAGAGCGTCTCTCAACAGCGAGCTGGAGAAAATTGAAAAACCCGCCGGGATCAGCAACCCGAAGGATTTCCGTAACGAAATCGTCAACTTCGTGCTGCGTGCCCGGGCCAACAATGCAGGCCGTAACCCCAACTGGACCAGTTACGAGAAGCTGCGCACCGTGATCGAGAAGAAGATGTTCTCCAACACGGAAGAGCTGCTGCCGGTTATCTCCTTCAACAGCAAAACCTCGGCCGAGGAGCAGAAGAAGCACGATAACTTTGTCGAACGGATGATGGAGAAAGGCTACACCCGCAAACAGGTGCGACTGCTCTCCGAATGGTATCTCAGGGTACGCAAGTCATCCTGACCCTGACTGTTCAAGGGGGAGTTATGGCGCATTTTATCGACCGCAGGCTCAACGGCAAAAACAAAAGCGCTGTCAATCGGCAGCGCTTCATCCGCCGCTACAAGAAGCAGATAAAACAAGCGGTCTCGGATGCTGTCTCCAAGCGCAGCATTCAGGACGTAGACAAAGGCGAGAGCATCAGCATCCCGACCAAGGATATCGGCGAGCCCCATTTTCATCAGGGGCACGGTGGTAAACGGGAGATGGTGCATCCCGGCAATGATCAGTTCGTCTCCGGCGACAAGATTGACCGTCCCAAAGGAGGAGGTGGTGGACAGGGGTCCGGCGAGGGACAAGCATCCAATCAGGGGGAAGGGGCCGATGATTTCGTGTTCCAGATCTCCAAGGATGAGTATCTCGATCTGCTGTTTGAAGATCTGGAGCTGCCCAGGCTGCAGAAAACCCAGCTCAATCAGCTGATGGAGGTCAAAACCTATCGGGCGGGCTACACCTCAAACGGGGTGCCCGCCAACATCAACGTGGTGCGTTCCCTGCAAAATTCGCTGGCGCGGCGCATGGCGCTGCAAGCGGGCAAGAAACGCCAACTGCACGAACTGGAAGAGCGGCTGGCTCTGCTGGCCACCGATCCCAACGAGCACTTTGCCGAAATAGCCCTGCTCGAGAAGGAGATCAGGGAGCTGAAACGGCGGATTGATGCGGTGCCGTTTATTGACACCTTCGATCTCAAGTTCAACAACTTCGTCAAACGGCCCGTCCCCTCCAGCCAGGCGGTGATGTTCTGTCTGATGGACGTCTCGGGCTCCATGGATCAGGCCACCAAGGAGATGGCCAAGCGTTTCTATATCCTGCTCTATCTGTTCCTGAGCCGGACCTATAAGAACGTCGAGGTGGTCTATATCCGCCACCATACCCAGGCCAAGGAGGTGGATGAACACGAGTTCTTCTACTCCCAGGAGACTGGCGGCACCATCGTCTCCAGCGCCCTCAAGATGATGAACGACATCATCAACGAGCGTTACCCCGCCAACCAGTGGAACATCTATGCGGCGCAGGCATCGGATGGTGACAACTGGGCTGATGACTCACCGCAGTGCCGTGAAATTCTGGCGCGGGACATCATGCCAAGGGTGCGGTACTACTCCTACATCGAGATCACTACCCGTGCCCACCAGACCCTGTGGCACGAATATGAGTCGGTAGCCAGCCATTTCCCCCACTTTGCGATGGAGCACATTCGCAAGGTCGAGGATATCTATCCGGTGTTCCGCGAGCTGTTCAAAAAACAAGCGGCGTGAGGAGGTCACATGATCGAAACTGAAAAACGTGTAGCGCCACTGGATGACGGACCAGACTGGAACTTCGATCTGCTGGAGACCTATCATCAGGAGATCGCCCGGGTCGCCCGTTTCTACAAGCTGGACACCTACCCCAACCAGATCGAGGTGATCACCGCCGAGCAGATGATGGATGCCTACTCCAGCGTTGGCATGCCCATCGGCTATCAGCACTGGTCATTCGGCAAGCGCTTTATCCATACCGAGCGCAACTACAAGCGCGGCCAGATGGGGCTGGCCTACGAGATCGTCATCAACTCGGATCCCTGCATCGCCTACCTGATGGAGGAGAACACCATGCCGATGCAGGCGCTGGTGATGGCACACGCCTGCTACGGCCACAACTCCTTCTTCAAAAACAACTACCTGTTCAAGGCCTGGACCGATGCCTCCTCCATCATCGACTACCTGCTGTTCGCCAAGAACTACATCACCCAGTGTGAAGAGAAGCATGGCATCGAGGCAGTGGAGCAGCTGCTCGACTCCTGCCATGCCCTGATGAACTTCGGGGTGGATCGCTACAAGCGTCCCCAGAAGATCTCGATGGCCGAGGAGAAGCGGCGTCAGAAGGCGCGGGAAGATTATCTGCAAACTCAGGTCAACGAGCTGTGGCGAACCCTGCCCAAGCAGCATAGAGCCGCTGGCGTGGAGGACAGGCGCTACCCCGCCGAGCCCCAGGAGAACATTCTCTACTTCATCGAGAAGAATGCCCCCTTGCTGGAGCCTTGGCAGCGGGAAGTGGTGCGCATAGTGCGCAAGATCAGCCAGTATTTCTATCCACAAAAGCAGACCCAAGTGATGAACGAGGGGTGGGCCACCTTCTGGCACTACACCATCCTCAATCACCTCTATGACGAGGGCAAGCTGAGCGATCGCTTCATGATGGAGGTGCTGCACAGCCACACCAACGTGGTCTATCAACCTGCTTACAACAGCCGCTACTACTCGGGGATCAACCCCTATGCGCTGGGGTTTGCCATGTTTACCGACCTGCGCCGCATCTGCGAGAACCCGACCGAGGAGGACAGATACTGGTTCCCCGACTATGCCGGCAGCAACTGGGTCGAAACCCTCCACTTTGCCATGCAGAACTTCAAGGACGAGAGCTTTATCAGCCAGTTCCTCAGTCCCAAAGTGATGCGGGATATGAAGCTGTTCGCCATTGATGACGACGACCTGAAGAACTATCTGAAGGTCTCCGCTATCCACAATGACGAGGGGTACCGTCAGGTGCGCAATACCCTGTCGGCCCAATACAACCTCAGCAATCTGGAGCCCAATATTCAGGTCTACAACGTTGCCGTGAAGGGGGATCGCTCCCTCACCCTGCGCTATGTGCCCCACAACCGCATCCCCCTTGGCGACTCTCGCCATGAGGTGCTCAAACACCTGCATCAGCTGTGGGGATTCGACGTGGTGCTGGAGCAGGACAACGGTGAACTGCCACCCGATATTATCGGCCGCTGCCCGGAGCGCAAACCGGGGATCTGATCCGTGACGTGATATCTCGACGGCCCACTTCAGTGGGCCGTTTTTTATCAGCGTTTGCCTCTGCCTGCATCATCGCAGCACAACCGGAACAAACCACAACATAGAAAGAGGCCCGCATGGGGTGCGGGCCTCTTTGTCTTGCGGTCAATCTGCAGCGGTTATCAGTAGAAGGTCTGCTGCTCTGCGGCCATTGCCTTGAGGCGGGCACAAGGGGCAAACCGATCGCCATGGCGCTTCTGGTAATACTCCAGACGGCCAACCAGATGATCGATCCCGAGCGTGTCCATATAACGGAACGGGCCGCCGAGGAAGGGCGGGAAACCGATGCCGAAGATGGCGCCGATATCACCATCACGAGCCGAGGCCACCACACCGCTATCCAGCGCCATGGCCGCTTCGTTGAGCATCAGCAGCACGCAGCGCTCGGCGATCTCCTGACGGGCCAGCTTGGCAGAAGGCTTGATGCCGAGCACGCCATAGACGCTCTCGTCCACCGTCTTCTTGCCCTCTTTGCCGGTCAGCTTGTTACGCGGTGCCGCCTTGCCATAGAGGTAGAAGCCCTTGCCGTTCTTGCGCCCCTTGCGATCATTTTGCAGCAGTTTGTCGAACGCCTTGGGTGCCTGGAACTGCTCGCCGCCCAGCTCTTTCTCGAGAATGGGGGAGATCTTGGCGCCCACATCGATCCCCACCTCGTCGAGCAAGGTGATGGGGCCAACCGGGAAACCAAAGTCCAGCAGCGCGCTATCGAGCACCTCTACCGGCTCCCCTTCCAGCACCAATCGCGCCGCTTCATTCATGTAGGGGGCAAGGATGCGGTTGACGTAGAAACCGGCTTCATCCTTCACCACGATGGGCGTTTTGCCCTGGGCGCGGGCAAAAGCCAGGGTGGTGGCGACCGTCTCGGCATTGGTGCCAGCGTGGGGGATGATCTCCGCCAGCGGCATCTTGTCCACCGGGCTGAAGTAGTGCAGCCCTACGACTCGTTCTGGGTGCGCCGCCTCTGCCGCAATCTGGTTGATGGGCAGGGAGGAGGTGTTGGAGGCAAACACTGTGTGCTCACCGCACTCACGCTCCACGTCCTTCACCATCTGGTGTTTGAGATTGAGATCTTCAAACACCGCCTCAACCACCATGTCCACCCGGTGGAAACCGGAGTAGTCGAGGGTACCGGTCAACAGGCTCATCTGTTTTTCCAGTTCGCTGCGCAGAATGTGACGACGCTTGAGCTTCTTGGCCAGAATGTCGTAGCTGTAGCGCATGGCATTGCCGATCCCGGCGCTTGCTACATCCTTGATCCGCACCGGCACGCCCGCCTTGGTAGCGGTGACAAATGCGATGCCGCCCCCCATCAGACCACCGCCCAGCACGGCCGCGTGGCCCACCTTGCGCGGCTCGGCCCCCTGATAGGTGACCTCTTTCTTCATCTCGGTGGTGGCAAAGAAGATGGAACGCAGAGCGGCAGACTCAGCCGTCATCACCAGCTCGCCAAAGTGGCGGGATTCGGCGGCCAGACCGGCCTTCATCCCCTCCTCCACGCCTATGCGCACCACCTCGAGAATCCGCTCCGGCGCCGGGTAGTTGCCACGGGTCTTGGCTTTCACCCCCTTGCTGGCTTGATCGAACAGTACCTTGCGACCCAGCTTGTTGGTCTCCAGCACCTTGCCTTGCAGATCCCGTTTCAACTGATGGCGCGGTTTGCCCTTCTTGGCCAGCTTGATGGCAGCATCCAGCAAAATTGACGGCGGCACCACATCGTCTACCAGCCCCAATTTCTTGGCTTGTTTGGCCCGCACCTGCTTGCCGGTCAGCATCAGATCTAGCGCCTTGGCCACCCCGATGAGGCGCGGCAGACGCTGGGTACCGCCAGAGCCCGGCAGCAGACCGAGCTGAACTTCCGGCAATCCCAGCACAGATTTTCCGTGATCGGTCACCACCCGACCATGGCAGGCCAGCGCCAGCTCCAGCCCGCCACCGAGGCAGGGGCCGTGAATGGCGGCGATCACCGGAATGGACAGCCCCTCGATCTCGGCAAAGATCTCCTGCCCTTCCCGTGACAGGGTCTCGGCATCCTTGGCACTGGTGCAGGCGGCCAGCATGGTGATATCAGCACCAGCGATGAAGGAGTCCTTTTTGCCAGAGGTGATCACCAGACCGATCAAATCCTTGTTGCGTTTCACCTCGGCCAGTACGGAGCGGATCTCCTCCACAAAAGCAGCTTTGAGGGTATTCATGCTCTCGCCCGGCACATCCATGGTGAGGATGCCGATGCCATCTTTGCGAACATCCAGGGAAAAAGTCTTAGCGTTCATCATTCAACCTCCAACACCATAGCCACGCCCAATCCACCCGCCGCACAGGCGGTGTTGAGCCCCAATCCCCCGCCGCGACGACGCAGCTCATGCAGGGTCTGGGTGATCATCCGCGCACCAGTCGCGGCAAAGGGGTGGCCATAGGCCAGCGAACCGCCGAGGACGTTGAACTTCTCCATGTCCACCTCGCCGATGGCCTGATCGCGGCCAAGCTTGTCGCGGGCAAAATCGGCACTGGCAAACATCTTGAGGTTGGCCAGGGTCTGGGCGGCAAAGGCTTCATGCATGTCGATCAGGGTGAGATCACCGAGCGTAATGCCAGCTCTGTCCAGCGCCAGCGGCGTGGCGTAGGAGGGCCCCATCAGCATGTCTTGCCAGACATCAATGGCCGAGAAGGCGAAGCTGCGGATATAGCCAAGCGGCTCGAGGCCCAGCTCTTTCGCCCGACCTTCCCGCATCAGCAACACGGCAGCGGCGCCATCGGTCAGCGGCGTGGCGTTGGCTGCAGTGACTGTGCCATGAACCCGGTCAAACACCGGTTTGAGCTTGGCGTAGCTCGCGAGATCCGAGCTTTCACGGATATTGTTGTCCCGCTCCAGCGGTGACTTGTAAGGCGGCACATGGGCGGTAAACACCTCGCCGCTGAGCTTGCCATCGGCCCAAGCCTGCGCGGCCAGAGTGTGAGAGCGATGAGCCAGCGCATCTTGCGCCTCGCGGCTGATCTGGTGGCTCTTGGCCATCTGCTCGGCCGTTTGCCCCATCGAAAGTCCCGTAGAGTATTCCGCCACCGCAGGCGGTACAGGCAGCAGATCCTTGACCCTCAATGTCCGCAGAATATTGAAGCGCTGCTGCAGATTGCGCGCCTTGTTGAGATCCACCAGGGCGCGGGCCAGCTTCTTGCTCACCCCGATGGGCAGCACGGAGGAGGAGTCAGCCCCACCGGCGATGGCGATGTCTACGGTACCGGCCATGATGGATTCGGTGACGTTGGCCACCGCCTGGAAACTGGTGGCGCAGGCGCGGGAGACACTATAGGCATCGGTATTGACGCTCATGCCGGTACCGAGCACGATCTCGCGAGCAATGTTGGGGGCTTCCGGCATCTGAACCACCTGACCAAACACCAGCTGGTCGATAAGCTTGGGATCGAGATCGGTACGGGCAAGCATTTCGCTCACCACCAGTTTGCCGAGATCGACTGCAGGCACGCCATGAAAGGCGGTGGCCTGCTTGGCAAAGGGGGTACGCAGCCCCGCCACGACGGCAATCCGTTCGCCCTGGCGAGTCGTCAGTTTCAATGGCTGTTTCATCCTGGCTCCTTGGTTTAAAAGGCAGAGGTCTGACCTCATTGCGCCACATCTTAACAATCCAATCACAAGTTTCATACAGCTGATTGAAACTAAATTAAGCACGGCAAGGCCCCTTTGCTCGCCCTTGGGGAGCAACTGGAGTATAAAAAGATCAACTTCCATAAAAACAACGGGTTTATCGCATGGCAGCGGCGGAGTTCAGAGCGCTTAGGGACTATCTTGGCAGTCAGATCCTGGGGCAGGAGGAGCTAATTGAAGGGCTCCTGATTGCCCTGTTATGTGAAGGACATGTGTTAATCGAAGGGGCTCCCGGGCTGGCCAAAACCCGCGCCGTCAAGGCGCTCGCTGGCGCCGTCGAAGGGCGCTTTGCCCGTATCCAGTTCACCCCCGACCTGCTTCCCGCCGATCTCACCGGCAGCGAGGTGTTTCATCCGCAGGATGCCAGTTTTGTATTCCAACCGGGCCCCCTCTTCAACCATCTGGTGCTGGCGGACGAGATCAACCGGGCGCCGGCCAAGGTGCAATCAGCGCTGCTGGAGGCCATGGCCGAACACCAGATCACCGTGGGCAAAAAGAGCTGGCGGCTGCCACCTCTCTTTATGGTGGCCGCCACCCAGAACCCTATCGAGCAGGAAGGAACCTATACCCTGCCGGAGGCACAACTCGACCGCTTTCTGCTCAAGCTGATGGTGGATTACCCGAGCCCTACGATGGAGCTCGCCATCCTGCAGCTCAATGCCAGCGGGGAACAGCTCGGCGCGGCGCCGGTGACCCTGAGCCAGACCACCTTGCAACGTGCTCGCAGCGAAGTGCTGGCGGTCACCATGCAAAGCAGACTGGAGCACTATCTGGTGGAGCTGGTCTGCGCCACTCGCCCGGGCAGTGGTCTTTGCCCAGCCCTTGAGCCATTGATTGCCGTGGGGGCCAGCCCTCGGGCTACGCTGGGGCTGGCTCGCTCCGCCCGCGCCCGAGCCTGGCTTGCCGGACGAGATTATGTGCTGCCGGAAGATATCCAGCTGCAAGCCTATCCGGTGTTGCGCCACCGCCTTATTCCCAGCTATCAGGCACTGGCCGACAATCTGGATAACGATATCCTGATCGCCCAACTGCTGGATCAGGTGCCATGCCCCTAGATCCCAGTCTGCATCCCGATATCGCCCTGTCGCTGCCACGGTTGCTCAATATCCGGCTCTGGGCCAAGGCCAGGAAGCCACCTCACGCAGGCAGAAGCAGCAGCGAACGCGGCAAACCGGGCCGCTCTCCCGGACTCACGTTTCGCGAGCTGCGCGCCTATCAGGCTGGTGACGAGGTACGCCATATCGACTGGCGAGTGACGGCGCGCCTCGGTCGTCCCTATACCCGCCTCTATAGCGAGGAGCTCGATCAGGCGCACTGGCTGCTGCTCGATCTCTCTCCCGCTATGTATTTCGGCTCCACACGGCAGCTCAAGGCGCGTCTGGGGTGCGAGCTGGCAGCAGCCCTGATCTGGCAAGGGGAGAAGCAGCACAACACCCTGATCTGCCACGGGCTTACCCCCCATCACCAGAACCAGCGCGGCAGCGTGCTGCCTCTGCTTGAATCCCTCTGCCATCACTACCAGCAAGGGCTGGCACGTCGGCCCCTTTCTCACTCGCTAGCCGACACCTTGTCTGGCGTGGAGTTGCCTCACGGAGCCAAGCTGACGATCATCACCGATCACAGACCCTGCGAGTCGGCGCTCTGTAAGCAATTGCAGCTGCTCTCCCGGCGCCACGATATTCACTATTGGCAGATCCGCGACCCCCTCGAGGCCGCCCTTCCCTCTGACGGCCAGCTGCCAGTGGCTATCGATCGGCCAGGGCAGCACTATCAGGGCTGGCTGGATGGGCGCCATGCCGGTTTCTCCCGCCGCTACCAGCAAGCTGCCGAACAGCAACTGACCCACGGCAAGCAGCAGTTGCTGCCGCTGGTGCAGCGCCTCTATCTGCTCGATAACAGCCAGACGCTGCAACAGCAGTGGCAGGAGGGGTTATGTCATCAGGGATGATCTCCCCCGCCACACTCGACAGCGCCAGTCCCGCCTCCGACGCCATCACTCCGCCGCTGGCCGCCCTGATGCGAGACATCCACCCGGGGCCGGATCTGATTGAACAGAGTCTTGCTCCCAGAGTGCAGGCGCTATTGTGGCTCCTGATCGCCGGTTTTCTTCTGCTGCTGCTCGTCCTGATTGCCAAGAGGGTGATACGTTACCGCCGCTGGTGTCATCAGCTGGAGGGAGATCCGGCACTGCTGGTGGCACGCATACAGGAGGCCCTGCGTCATGAAGCATTGCAACGCTGGCCCGAGGCGCGCCAGCTTCAGGGAGAGGCGTGGCTCGCCTTCGTCGATCGTCACGGTGGCAGCGATTTTAGCCAGTTCTCGTCTCACTGGAGCAGTTGGCTCTATGGCAGCCAGAACCCGACTCGCGAGCAGTGCGAACAGCTTCAGCAACATTATCGCCGTTGGGGTCAAACCCTCTTCTTCCAGCTCGCCCCCCGCTCGAGGCGTAAAACCGCGCGGAGGCATCCATGATCCTGGCCTGGCCTTGGTTTGCGCTGGCGCTGGTGCTGCCCTTGCTGGTGCGCTTCGGCTTGCCGCCCCTGCGCCGCGGCTATCTGGCTCACCCCGGGTTTGCGCTGCTGCGTCCTCAGGCCGGATTACCGCTCTGGCGCGCCATGCTGCTCTGGTGCGCCCTTATCCTCGCCCTCTGCCGCCCCCAGTGGTGGGGAGAACCGGTTATTCAATATGAAGGGAGTCGGGATCTGCTGCTGGCGGTGGATCTGTCAGACAGCATGCGCACCCCTGATATGCTCGATAACGGCGAGCAGCAAGCACGGCTAACGGCGGTGCGCCAGCAGATCAAGACGCTGATCGCCAAACGGGCCGGAGACAGGGTGGGCCTCATTGTCTTTGCCGATCACGCCTACCTGCTCTCTCCCCTCACTCAGGAGATCCCGGCGCTGTTGACCTTGAGCGACGAGCTTGATTTTGATCTGGTCGGCCGCACCACCGCCCTTGGTGAGGCCATTTTGCTGGCACGCCAGCATGGAGACCCAGGTCGCCCCACCGCCCTGCTACTGGTGACCGATGGCCGCAACACTGCAGGCAATGCCGACCCGCAGCAGGAGGCCAAACTCGCCGCAGCGCAGGGAATACGGATCTACACGCTGGGGGTCGGGGCCGATCCCGATACCTTTATCCAACCCTACGATGAGGCGGGCAGCGGTCAGGCCGATCCCAGCAGCGAACTGGACGAGCCACTCCTGAAAGAGCTGGCACAGACAGGTCAGGGGCGTTACTTTCGGGCACGCACCCAAAGCGATCTCGATGCCATCAACGCGACTCTCAATGCCCTTGAACCTGCCCCCATGCCGATTGCCCAGTACCAGTCGGTGATCGAGCTCTACCCCTGGCCGTTGGCACTGCTTTGTGGCTTGCTGCTTCTGCCATCAGGGCACGGCAGGCTGGAGTTTCGCATGGTGCGTAGCTGGCTGACACGAGGTGCACGCAGATGGAGCTGATCTTGCTCCGCCCCCTGTGGCTGATCGCACTCATCCCCTGGCTCTGGCAAGGGTGGCACCGTCGTCGCCGGCCCCCGCTGCTCGCACCAGCGATGCAGGCTTATCTGCTACCAGCATCCCGTCCTCAGCGCCCCTGGCTCTGGCTGGCAACCCTGCCCGTGATTTTGGCCCTGAGTGGACCGGCACTGCGCGGTGAGCTGCAACAGCAGCCTGCAGCACCGCTCGATATCTGGCTACTGGACTTGTCACGCTCGATGACCGCCACCGACCTCAAACCGGATCGGGCAACCCGGGTCAGATGGCAATTACAGCAGCTGCTGAGCCGCGCCAAGGGCGATCGCATTGCGCTGATCCTCTACGCAGGCGACGCCTATCTCGCCATGCCGCCAACCCGGGATCATCAGGCCCTTTCACTGCTGCTGCCCGACTTGCGCCCCGATATCATGCCGCTGCAGGGCAGCAACCCGACACGGGCTGTGGAACTTGCCATGAAGCAGCTGGCCCCTGGAGAACAAGCGCGTCTGCTGCTGATCACCGATGACCTCACTACGAACCAGATGGAACAAATTAGCGCCTTGTGGCCTTGCCAGCAGCGCCTTCTTTGCCGCGATAACCCGTCGGCTCGACTCGATATTCTGCTCGCCAGCAGCGGTCAACCGGCCCCCATGCCCGCGATCCCAGCCAATGAACTGGGGTTTGCCACCCGGGTGCCAGCACAGTTGCCCGTTCCCGATAGCCAGGCGATTGCCGCACTGGCCAATCGCCTCGGCGGTGAGCTACAGTGGCTTGGCAGCGAAGCGCCACGCTTTGCACCGCTGCCCACAACAACCTCGGCCCTCACCCCGGCGCCACTGGATCTTGGCCCCTGGCTGCTGATCCCGTTATTACCATTGGCCTTGTTGGCCAGAGTCGGCGCTCGGTTGATGATGGCGCTGATGGTGGGAGCTCAGCTGCTTGCGCCACAAGATCTGCAAGCAACAGAGAGGGGGGATCTGCAAGCGATGCAGGCTTATCAAGAGGGGGATTTTCAGCGGGCTGCCCATACCTTCAACGATCCAGTCTGGCGCGGCAACGCCTGGTATCGGGCCGGAGCCTACCGGCAAGCCATCGCAGCCTATCAGGAAGCGACGAGCGCCACCGCCCACTACAACCGCGGCAATGCCCTGCTGCAACTGGGGGAGTTTGCGGCCGCCAAAGAGGCCTATCTGGCCGCTCTGGCGCTTGAACCCGGCCATGAAGATGCGCTCTATAACCTCTCTCTGTTGCAAGGCGGTGCGGCCGCTGCACCCGATAGCAACAGCAGCAAGCAGCCCGAACCATCCGCTGAACAGCAGGCAGCAGCCAAGCCCTTGCCACCCTCTCCCCCGGTGTTGCTGCTGGAGCAGCGACTGCGCAAAGAGGCGCTGCGCCGGGACCTTATCAAGGTGGAGGAGCCCTGGTGACACGGGCAGGATGGGGGCTGTTGCTCGCACTTGCGAGTCCACTTTGCTGGGCTTTGCCCCCTCGGGCAGAGCTGCTGCCGGGGGCCGACCCCAGCGATTGGCTGCTGATCATCGAAGCGGATGGCGAGCGCCAGAGCAGCGAACTGGAGATCACCCCCTACTGCGCCAGTTTGCAGTGGGCAGAGTGACCATGAGCCGGGTCACGACCCCGGTACAGCAACTGACTCGCTGGCAGATCCCGCTGCACCAGAGCGACTCACCTGCTAATACAAAGGTGGTGATTGCCCCGCTCAAGCTGGGAAATGAGTCTACCCCCTCGCTCACCCTGCCATTGAGAGAGGTGAAAACAGCGGCGCTGCCGCAACCCGCAGCCCCCTCGCCCCTCGAGATGCAGGCCAGCCTTGAGCATCAGGGCCCGCTCTATCCCGGCCAGCCGGTGATCTACCGGCTGACACTGTGGCTACCTACCAGCATGCAAAACCCGGCCCTGAGCGAGCTCAGCTCTGCCCACTTCACCATCCGTCGCCTCGGAAGCGACGAGTGGATCGCACCCGCTCAGGCAGGTCTGCCCGGCAGGCTCACCCGCAGCTGGCTTATTCAGGCAAAAGCGCCGGGACTCTGGTACCTCGACTCACCCCGCTTGCAGGGGCAGCTCACGCAGCAAGGGAGCAAGCCGCAAAAACTCTCGGCCCGCGCGGCACCACTCGAGGTTCGGGTCGACAAAGCCCCCGCCACGCCGGTGGCCACCCGGCTGACCCTGAGCCAGCGTCTTGAACCGGCCACCACGGGGGAAGTGGGTGAACCGCTGATCCGGATCCTCACCCTAACCATGGAGAATGGTGACAGCGGCCAGATACAGCTTGCCCCCCTGATGGCCCATCAACTGCCAAGCGGCATACAGGCACATCCCGATGGCGAGCAACAGCAGGAGCGTTACCGAGATGGCAAGCTGCTGTTTGAGCGGCAGTGGCGCCAGACTCTGGTTGCGGAGCAGAGCGGTGACTACCAGCTGCCCCCCATTGATCTGCCCTGGTTTAATACCCAAAGCGGCCGGATTGAGCAGGCCAACCTCCCTGCCATCACGCTGACGTTTCAGGCAACGACAAATCGGCAACCTGATCAGCAGACATCGCAGGTGGCACTGCGAGAGAGCCTTTGGTGGGTCGTGCTGGCCATAACGCTGCGTGCGCTATGGCGCCACTGGCCCCGCTGGCGCGCCTTCTATCAACTGCAACGTGCCCTTGCCCGACACCAGCCGGATGCTAGTCGCAAGGCACTGATCCGATGGGCGACCTTGCGCTGGCAGGTCTCCTATTATCAATTAGGCCAGTTGCCCGACGCTGGGCATAATCGGCTCGGCAACGCACTCGCCGCACTCGAGCGAGCCTGTTTTGCACGACCCTCTTCTGGCCCGCCCATCGAGTGGTGCGCTCTGGCGCGTACCCTCAGGGCTGATGAAACGGACGGTATTGCGTACCTGATTTACCTGCTGGCCCACGGGAGTTCCCGCTCCCGCCGCTACGCGCCCTGACAAGGATTGCCCTATGGCACTGCTGTTTTTTAGAAAAAAACGTGCTCAGCAGCATATTGGTGGAAATGATCCGGCCACTTCGCCGGTCTCTGATCCCATGGCTGACAAACAAACCAAATTTGAAGCACTGGTTCATGCACTGCATGGCGATCTCTACCGGTATGCCTACTGGCTGACCCGGGATCCCAACGTAGCGGAAGATCTGGTGCAAGAGACCTTCCTGCGTGCCTGGAAGGCTATCGACACCCTGCAGGATGACAAGGCGGCCAAAGGGTGGCTGATCACCATCCTCAGACGGGAGAACGCCCGCCGCTTTGAACGCAAACAGCTGGAGCTGGTGGATCTCGACGATCACCCTCAGCCCCAGCACGATGCGCTGCACAGCGAACAGGAAATGGAGAACGAGTGGTTGCACCGTCACATCGCCCGGTTGCCCGAGGAGTACCAGGAGCCACTGCTGCTGCAAGTCGTGGGAGGATTCAGTGGTGAGGAGATTGCCGAGATGCTCGGCCTCAACAAGAACACCGTCATGACTCGACTGTTCCGCGCCCGCAACCAGATCAAGGAGGCGATGGAGCAGAAGAACCAAGCAAGAGGACACGGACATGGATGAACTCGAATTTCGCCGCAACGCCATGATCCAGCCCCACGATCAACTGCCGGATTTTCTCAAAACAGCTGAAGCCAGCCAGGCCAATCGGAACTATCTCGACGAGATGAAGCAGTTCGACAGAAGCCTCAAGCGCTCCATGCAGGTAGAGGTTCCCGCCGGACTGGCCGAACGAATCCTGCTCAGGCAAGCCATGCTGCAAGACAGTGACGCGCAAGATGAGATGCCGCCATCCCGACCCCTTGGCACGGCGCCGGTCAAGCTCCGGACATCAACATCCTGGCGCCAGATCGCCCTGGCTGCATCGGTCGCCTTCCTGCTGGGAATGAGCACCCGCTGGATCACGCTGCCAGAAACGGCTCCTGCGGCCCTCTCCCTCGCACAGGTGGCGATGGCTCATGTCTATGGCGAAGAACCCTTTATTGAAGGTGTCGATGAGCAGGTCAATCTGCATAACATCAATGCCAAGATGGAGAAGTATGGCGCCACCTTAAGCGGGATGGATGGGCTCAAGGTGACCTATGTCAATCACTGCTCGTTTTATCAGGGACCAGCCTTGCACATGGTGATCCAGGGAAAGATGGGGCCAGTCACTCTCTTTTTAGTGCCCAAACATGTGCCATTAACCCTGCAACAGGCCACCTTTGAAGATGGCACCCTCAAAGGGGAGATTGTCCAGCTCAAAGGCGCCAATATGGTACTGATTGGCGAGATGAGAGAGCCACTTGCCCCCGTTGCCAACGCCCTGCAGTCACGTCTGCAGTGGGACATTTAACATCGCCGGTTAACAACCTCCGAACCATCCTCAATAGCAGGCTGCGGTCACGAGCCGCAGCCTGTTCCCTCCCTGTTTACTCCCCTTTGTCACTCATTTGCCTCAAGATTTCGAAAAATTGACAAAATTATTTTTGTGACGGAGATCGGCAATCCAGGTCAATATTCCGCCTTTAGCCCCTGAGAATGATGAATTAAACAGCAAGTTAAAACAAATGATTAACACATCGATCACTTTTATGTATTCTGCTGTCACTGGTCTGATTTCTTACCTCCTACCAGATCCATAGAATCACGCCAGAATTGATTGGGAAGAAGCTGAAATAAAAACGGATTTTGTCGAGGTTTGCATTGAACGTGCAGCCAATATCGGCAAAAAAATCTGCCTACAAGAGAGAACACCATGACGACAACTATTTTCAAAAAGAGCCTGATTGCCGCCACCATCGCGCTGGCCACCGGTCAAGTCCATGCTGCGGCATTCCAGTTGAACGAGCACTCGGCCTCCGGTTTGGGTCGCGCCTATGCCGGTGAAGCGGCTATCGCCGACAACGCCTCCGTTCTGGCCCGTAACCCGGCCGCCATGACCACCTTCGACAAGATGGCAGTTTCTGTCTCCGGCACCTACATCAAACCGGATGTGGATGTAGATGGTGCTGTTTACGCTGGCGCGAACAAAATGGCGCCAGCCAGCGAAAGTGGCATTGCTCCGGCAGCCTTCGTTCCCGCCTCCTACTTTATTCAGCCGCTGAATGACCAGTGGGCCTGGGGTATTGGCATCTTCTCCAACTACGGTCTCTCCACCGAATACTCCAAAACCTTCCCGGCTGGTGCCGGTGCAGGTGATACCGAGTTGATGACCTTCAATATCAACCCGAACATTGCCTATCGTGTCAACGAACACTTCAGTGTCGGTGCTGGTATCAACGCCGTTTACGGTGCCGCCGAACTCAACCGCTATGCCGGTCTGCTGGGCCCGCTGAACCCACCTAGCCAAGGTGGCCCGCTGCCGACAGATACTCGTCTGGCTCACCTGAAAGGCGACACCTGGGGCTTTGGCTGGAACGTTGGTACCCTGTATGAAGTCAATGAAAACCATCGCTTTGCACTGACCTACCGTTCACAAGTCGATATGAGCTTTGATGGTGATTTCCAAGGCGCAAGCTCACTGAATCGCACCGTGGATGGCAACCTGAAACTGGATCTGCCTGCACAAGCCGAGTTCGCCGGTTACCATCGCCTGAGCCCACAGTTTGCTGTTCATTACTCTGTAAACTGGACTGACTGGAGCGCCTTCCAGGAGCTGAAAGCAACCAGCAGCCAATGTGCTGGCGGCGTATGTCTGCAAAAAGATGAGAAGTTTAAAGACTCTACTCGTTACTCCATCGGCGGTACCTGGTATATCAACCCGGCCTGGGAAGCTCGCATGGGCTTTGCCTATGACAACACCCCGATCGAAGCTGACTACCGCAGCCTGAGCATTCCCGACTCAGACCGTATCTGGTACAGCGCCGGTGCCACCTACCATATCAACACCGATATGAGCGTTGACTTTGGTATGGCTTATCTGGACGGTAAAGAAGTTGACGTCAACGAAGGTCTGCGTAGCCACTCCGACAGCCTGCGTTGGAAAGGAACTTCCCACGGCAACGCCTTCCTGGCCTCAGCCCAGTTCAACATGAAGTTCTGATTATTGATAGAATGGAGAGAGCGCCGCCAGGCGCTCTTTTTTATCCGCAAAAGCCATTTCAGCGCACACATGTAGCACACACCTGTTTATTTTTCTTTTCTAATCAATCTATTAGATTGCATCATCCCAGCATTTAATCTTGTTTTATCCAGATACTGGCCATTACCGTTGCCTTACTGGTCATACCATATAAAATCCTGCCTCCATTCATATGACCGATTGAACCTTCGGGTAACAGCAAGGATTTTGCCATGCATCCCATCATCAAACCGTCCGCCATCGCCCTGCTGGTGATCGCGGGTCAGACTCATGCCGCCGGGTTCCAGCTGGCTGAACAGTCCGCTACAGGCCTGGGACGCGCCTTTGCCGGTGAGGCAGCCATCGCGGATAACGCCAGTGTACTCTCCCGCAATGCAGCAGCCATGACCCGCTTCGATCAGATGGCGCTCTCTGGCGGAGTCATCTATGTCAGTCCTGACGTCAATATTGAAGGCAACACCCGCTTGCCGACCAAAGCCGGTATCGTCACCTCCGATGCCAGTGCACACGATATCGCCGCCGCAGCCTGGGTACCCAACGCCTATCTGATCATTCCACTCAATGAGCAGTGGCGACTAGGCTTCTCGGCAACCTCTTACTACGGCCTTGGCGTCAAGATGCCGGATAACTACAGCGCGGGACACTTTGGCAATGTCTCCGATATCAAGACCATGGATCTGGGTACCTCACTCGCCTATCGCATCAATGAGATGTGGTCAATTGGTGCCGGGATCTCTGCTATTCAGGGCGAAGGCGAAGTCGGTGGCACCTTCCCTTCTCGCAACCTGATCGCAAAACATTTGCAAGGGGATGGCTGGGCATGGGGCTGGAATGTCGGCACCTTGCTGAAGTTGTCCGAACAAACCCGAATTGGCCTCTCCTACCGTCACGATGTCACTTTGACCCTCTCGGGAGATGCTATCGTGGGCCGACCCAATGCAGATGGCTCCGTTACCGAGATCAGAGATACCGGCAGTCTGGATCTGCCGTTGCCAGCGACGGCAGAGTTGGCGGCATTCCATCAGCTGACTGACAAGCTGGCTATCCACGGCAGCCTGAATTGGACCAACTGGAGCAAATTCGTTCAGTTGGAAGCTGATCTCAACAATTTGCAGAACATGCACATCAAGGATGAGCACTGGGAAGATAGCTGGCGCTACGCCATCGGTATGACCTATCAGGTCACTCCCAAGTGGCAACTGCGCTCCGGTGTGGCCTATGACGCCAGCCCTGTGCCAGCCGATCGTCGTACCATTTCCATCCCAGATGCCGATCGGCTCTGGTACAGCCTGGGAATGGGGTATCAGTTCACGCCCAACCTGACCGTGGATCTGGGGCTGACCCTGATCGATGGCAAAAAGGTGGATGTCACTGAAAAAATGGAGCTGCAACCGGGTAATCCGATGACGACCTCCACCTTCCAAGGCACTTCCGAAGGGGATGCCTGGCTGGCTGGTGCACAATTGAGCTATCTCTTCTAAATTCCTTCCCTGCAAAGAACGCTATGCCAATTATTGCCTTACTCAATAAGGTGAACACTGGCATAGTGTTCTGCAACACCATAAAATCAACCCAGTACCTTTACTGGAGCAAGGCATGTATTCCTACGTAGCAAGACAGCCGATCCTCGACAGAGACCTCAAAACTCATGCCTATGAGCTGCTCTTTCGCGATAGTCTGAATAATGTCTTCCCGAGCATCTCCTCCCAGCAGGCGACGTCACGCCTGGTGGTCGAACAGTTCCTCCAACAAAATATCGATCAGCTGTTGGGCGGCCGCCCCTGCTTTATCAACTTCCCCCACTCACTGCTGCTGGAGGGATTGGCAGAGTGCCTGCCGCCCGAAAAAGTGGTGATTGAGATCCTGGAAGATTCCCCACCGGATGATGCCCTGCTGGAAAAGGTGAAACAGCTGCACAAGCTGGGATATCAACTTGCACTCGATGACTTCACCATGTCGCCGGATTGGGAGCGCTTCCTCCCCTTTATCCACATCATCAAGTTTGATCTTCGTGCCACCCCCCTGATGCAGATCAAGGTGTTTATCCAGCGGCATCAGACGCTGGGGCTCACCTATCTGGCGGAAAAAGTAGAGGACAAGGCGGAGTTCGAGCGGGTCAAACAGCTGGGGATCCAGCTGTTCCAGGGCTTTTTCTTCAGCAGACCCGAGATGGTCAAGCAAGCCACCATGGAGCCAGCGCAAGTCGTGGTGATGCAGTTGCTCAACGTGGTCAACGAGGCAGAGCCTGATATCAACAAGATTGAGCAGCTGCTCGGTCAGGATATCTCCCTCTCTCTCAAGCTGCTGCGCTATGTCAACCATCTCAAAGGTCACACCAACCCTATTTCGTCATTTCGCCAGGCTGCCATCTATCTGGGCAACACCCAGTTAAAGCGCTTTGTTTCGCTGGTAGCCGCGACCAGCGCCGGCAAGGGCAAGAGCGCCGAGCTCTACCAGATGTCGATGATCCGTGCCCGATTCTGTGAACTGCTGGCCCACGCCCACGCTCCGAGCCAGCAGGCACAACAAGCCTTTATCACCGGTCTCTTCTCCCTGCTGGATGTACTGATGGAGCAGCCGATGGACAAACTGCTCGGCACTATCCCTCTTATCGACGATATTCGGCTGGCGCTGCTGGAGCGCAAAGGCAATCTCGGTTTCTACCTCGCGTTTTGTGAAGATTACGAGAGCGCCAACTGGTCGCGGGTAACGGCCAGAACAGCCCGCCTGGGGCTGAGCGAGGATAAGGTGAGTCACCTCTATCTGGCCGCCACCACCTGGGTCACGGAACAACTGCTGGCGATGGAAGCCACCAATTAATTCGTCTCGTCATTCACCTCGACCGCGATAGCGGTCGCCTCCCCGCCCCCGATACAGAGCGCGGCCACGCCTCGCCGCAAACCCCGTTGCCGCAGCGCGGCGATCAGCGTCACCAGAATGCGCGCGCCACTCGCCCCCAACGGATGACCGAGTGCACAGGCCCCACCATGCACATTGACCTTGTGATGAGGGATGCCGACCCCACTCATGGCCAGCATGGTGACCATGGCGAAGGCCTCGTTGATCTCGAATAGATCCACCTCTTCCACCGACCATGCAAGACGCGCCAGCAAGCGTGAAATGGCGCCAATGGGCGCAGAGGTAAACTCGGCGGGCAATGCTGCATGGCTCTGATAACCGACGATCCGTGCCAGCACTGGTACCTGCCAGGCTTGCGCCGTGGCGCCATCCATCAATATCAGCGCCGCCGCACCGTCCGAGATAGAGCTCGAATTTGCTGCCGTAATGGTGCCCTCCTTGCCAAACGCTGGCTTCAGGATAGGGATCTTCTCCGGTCTGCCCTTGCCGGGCTGCTCGTCTTCGGCCAGCCACAAGCGCTCACCGCGATAGACGCTTGTCAGTTCGGACACAAACGCACCGGCTTGCTGCGCATCGCGGGCACGCTGCAACGACGCAAGAGCAAACTCATCCATGGCACTGCGGGTCAAACCGGCCAGATCGGCGCTGCGCTGGGCATGCACCCCCATCAGCTGGCCATCATAGGCATCTTGCAAACCGTCGAGGAATAGGTGGTCCAGCACCTTTTGATGCCCCATCCGAAAGCCGCTGCGGGCATTATCCAGCAGATAGGGGGCACGGCTCATACTCTCCATCCCCCCCGCGACCACTACCCTGTTGTCACCAAGGCGGATGGTATCCGCCGCCAGCATCACTGCTTTCATGCCGGATCCGCACACCTTGTTGACCGTGGTAGCAGGCACACTATCTGGCAACCCTGCTTTCAACAACGCCTGCCGGGCTGGCGCTTGCCCCACGCCCGCCGCCAGCACATTGCCCATAAACACTTCATCGACCTGCTCCGGACTCAGCCCACTTTGCTGTAGTGCCGCCTCAATGGCATAGGCACCCAACTCAGGCGCAGTTACCTCTGCCAATGCCCCCTGAAACGCCCCCATCGGAGTCCGTTTTGCCGCCACAATTGCAATATCCATTTGCCTGCCTCTGTTTGTTACATGGCCATAACATAGAGGTTGTGACGCGATGGAACAAGAGTTGCAGTGCAGTTTACGTTTAGGTAAGGTGCAGACAGGATTTAGTTCGCCAAGAAGTCTGTATGAACAACAAGGATGAAGGACGGCGCTTCAGCATCAGTGAGCTGGCCCGGGAATTTGATATTACGACGCGCAGTATCCGTTTCTACGAGGATCAGGGGTTGCTCAATCCCGCCCGAGAGGGACAAACCCGCATTTACAGCAAGCAGGATCGGGTTCGCCTCAAGCTCACCCTGCGCGGCAAGCGGCTCGGATTCAGCCTCGCCGAGATCCGCGAGCTGTTTGATCTCTATGATGCCGACAAGAGCAGCCGCACCCAGTTACAGACCATGCTGGGACTGGTTGAGGAGAAACGGGAGACACTGCAACAGCAGATGGAAGATATCAGGATGGTACTGCTGGAGCTTGATGCCGCCGAGCAGCGTTGCCAACAGGCCCTTAGCCAGCTGGGATAACCGGCTTGCTGGCTTATCAGGCAAGTCCCTTCAGCCTGCTCACAAGATGCCAGATAGCAAAAAGCCACTCCTGAGAGTGGCTTTTCTTCAACCTGACGGTTCGCTATTAAACGCGAACGAAGTCCAGGTGGATCAGCTTGTAACGTACCGGGTGACGCTGGATAGCTTTCACTTTTACGTTAACTTCTTCACCGTTGATAACCAGAGTCAGTACAGACTCATAGAATTCCGGCTTCTCTTGAGCCAAGATCATTTTCTTGTGGTCAACAGTGATGGACAGGGCTTCTTTACCTGCACCGTAAACGATGGCAGGAACTTGGTCAGCTTGACGCAGGCGGCGGCTCGCACCTTTCCCCAGGTCAGAACGGACTTCAGCTTGGAATACGAAAGACATAGTATGTATCTCTTTTGGATGAATTTATGGTGCTAACTGCGACCGGTCAGCACCTCGCAAAACGAGCGCGAATACTACCACGGGCCAAATTCGGATACAAGGTACCGACTCTGCATTTAGCGCCCCTGCTCCAACCGGGCGAATTGCTGCTGACGCTGGGCCGGGCTCAGGGCATCAAACCGCGCCAGGGTCTCGGCGCGCGGGCAGTAGAGACCCTCCCCCGTTCTGACTCGAATGCTCTTGCCAAGCCGCTGCTGGTTCTCTGCCACCAGCGCCAGCAAATAGCTGTAGGTATCTGCTCCCCGGGCGCTGGATAACTGATTCGCTATACGCCACAGGGTCTCCCCTGCGGCGACCTGATGACACACGGTTTGTGGACCGCCGGCTGCAGGAGCCGAGAGGGTAAGAATGGCGTCACTGCCTGCGGATAAGCTAGCCGTGTGGCTGGCGAGCGCCATATCGGCGCTCGCTACTCCCTCATATCCTTGGGCACCACTCATCCCCGCTGTGCGAAAGGTCACCCCCAGCTGAGCGAGCAGAGGTTCGCTCTCGTCGGGGTCGCTGGGCATATCAACACCACCGAACGCGTCTTGGGGTGTGCGGAACTCGGCAATAAAGGGCGCGACAGGTTGCGCGTGATAAGCAGGGGACCCACTCCCCTGCTGCACGATTGCACCAGCCGCAACAGCCTGCCCGGGGACAACCCCGTAAGCCATCTCGTCGATGCGCCGCAGCCTTGCCAGATAGGTTTTGGAGAGCTGCGCCTCCCCCTCAAACAGATCGAAGGGGGGTACCAACCTGGCTGGAAAGAGGATCTGCCAGCGACCCTGCTTCTGCTTTTGGGCCAGCGGCGGAAACTGATTGCCACGCCAGGCCACAAACATCACAGGCGGGGTGCGCGCCAGCGGGTAATATTCCGGGTTCAACTGCACCCAGGTTTGTTCCGCGATGGGTTGATAACCGCTGATCACCACCTGCGCCACACTCAACCAGATCCCCAGCATCCTTGCCTCCCTGACTTGCGGTTTGAAGGGGCGACCTGACCGACAACCCCTTCTCATCACCCGCGATCATGCTGTTAAAAGAGTTAGATAGCAGCTTAGCACTGAGCAATGGCGTTAAGCACCCGTTTATCGGAGACCGGGTAAGGGGTCCCCAGATTCTGAGCGAAGAACGACACCCGCAGCTCCTCAATCATCCAGCGGATATTGACCACCTCGGCCGGGATCAGCTGGGATTTGGGGATCTTGGCCAGCAGCGCCTTGTACTCCGACTCCACACTGTGCACCTTGAGCATGTAGACCCGATCCCGGTTGGGATCGATGGCGAGCTTCTCCAGGCGACGCTCGATGGCGCGCAGATAGCGCAGCAAATCAGGCAACCGCTGCCAGCCGGTCTCGGTGACAAAGCCTTTGTGAATAAGGTTGCCGAGCTGCTGCTGGATATCCGACATGGCAAAAGCGGTGTCGAGCTGCATCTTCCCCTTGAGCCGCTTCTTGATCTCATGGGACAGCGTCAGCACAGCTTCCACCTGCTTGGCCACCTCCACTACCGCATCGTTGAGCTCGGCGCGGACATACTCCTTGAGCGCCTCAAAGCCGGCTTCGTCCCAAGCCAGCCCGCCATGCTGCTCGATCAGCTTGTCGCAGCCACAGGCGATACAGTCATCAATCAGCTCCGCCACCTTGCCAAACGGGTTGAAATAGAGCCCGAGCTTGGCCTTGTTGGGCAGCTTCTCCTGCAGATACTTGATGGGAGATGGCACGTTGAGCAGCACCAGCCGGCGCTGACCGGCCCACATCAGCTGCTGCTGCACCACAGGGCTCTCCACCAGCTGAATAGCAACCGAGTCCTTCTCGTCCACCAACGCCGGATAGGCTTTCACCTCGAAGCCGCCGCGCTTCTGGCTGTACTCCTGGGGCAGCTCGCCAAAGCTCCACAGGGTGAGACCGGACTGCTCGATGTCATCATCCGCCACTTGCGACAGGGTCTCCTGCACCTTGCCACGCAGCGACTCTTTCAAGGCTTCCAGATCTTTCCCTTCAGCCACCTTCTTGTGCTTGTCGTCCACCACCCGGAAGGTGAGTTTCAGGTGATCGGGCACCGCATTCCAGTCCCAGGATTCGCGAGGTACGGTGACGCCGGTCATGCGGCGCAGTTGACGCTCCATCTCGTCCAAGAGCGGCCCCTGCTCGGGGTTGATGCTGGCAAGCAGCGCATCGGCATAGTTGGGCGCCGGCACAAAGTTCTTGCGCATCGGCTTGGGCATCGACTTGATAAGGGCCACCAACAGCTCGTGGCGCAGCCCCGGGATCAGCCACTCGAACCCCTTCACCTCCACCTGATTCAGGAGCGGCAGCGGAATATGCAGGGTCACGCCATCGGCGGCCTCCCCCGGCTCGAACTGATAGGTCAGCTTGAGCTTGAGGCGCCCCTGCTGCCAGAAGTTGGGGTAGTCGAGATCGCTGATGTGGGCTGCGTCCCCCTTCATCAGCATCTCTTTTTCGAAGTTGAGCAGCTCGGGATCCCGCTTTTGCGCCTCTTTCCACCACTTGTCGAAGTGACGGGAGGAGATCACCTCCTCCGGCAAACGAGCATCGTAGAAGCGGAACAAGTCCTCATCATCCACCAGGATGTCGCGCCGACGGGATTTGTGCTCCAGCGCCTCCACCTCGGCCAGGAGCTTGCGATTGTCGCTGAAGAAACGGTGGCGGGTCTCGAAATCCCCCTCCACCAGCGCGCGGCGTATAAACAGCTCGCGGCACAGCGCCGGATCGATACGGCTGAAGTTGATGGTGCGCTCGTTGACTAGGGTCAGACCATAGAGGGTCACCTTCTCCTTGGCCATCACGGCGCCGTTTTTCTTCGACCAGTGAGGGTCGCTGTGGTGCAGCTTGATGAGGTGGCCTGCCAGCGGCTCCACCCACTCGGGCTCAATTTTGGCGTTGATACGGGCGTAGAGACGCGAGGTCTCCACCAGCTCGGCGGCCATCACCCACTTGGGCGGCTTCTTGAACAGACCCGAGGCCGGGAAGAGGTGGAAACGGCCATTGCGAGCACCGAGGAACTCGGGCTTTTCCAGATCCTTGTTGCCGATATGACTCAAGAGGCCGGTCAACAGCGCGCAGTGCACCGTCTTGAAATCTGCCGGTTCATGGTTGGCTTTAAAACCAAGCTCTTTCACCGTCTGACGCAGCTGGAAATGGATGTCCTGCCACTCGCGCACCCGCAGGTAGGAGAGAAACTCCTTCTGGCACATGCGGCGGAACGGGTTGCTGCCAAGGAGATCCTGCTGCTCTTTCAGGTAGTTCCACAGATTGACGAAGGCGAGGAAGTCGGAATCCTTGTCTTCAAAGCGTCTGTGCTGCTCGTCGGCGGCCTGCTTCTTCTCCATGGGCCGCTCGCGGGGATCCTGAATGCTGAGGGCGGCGGTGATCACCATCACCTCGTTCAAACAGCCGGTCTGCGCCGCGCTGATCACCATCTTCGCCAAACGCGGATCAAGAGGGATGCGCGAGAGCTGGCGACCGGTTTCGGTCAGCTGCAGTTTGGCTTCGCGATCGCCGGTGGCGGGCAGCTCGCGCACCGCCTCCAGCTCTTTCAAGAGAGTCAGGCCATCCTTGATATGGCGGGACTCTGGTGGCTCGACGAAGGGAAACGCCTCCATGTTGCCAAGGCCGAGCGCCAGCATCTGCAGGATGACGGAAGCCAGGTTGGTACGCAGGATCTCGGGATCGGTAAAGGCGGGACGGCCGTTGAAATCCTCCTCCGAGTAGAGGCGGATACAGATGCCGTCCGCCACCCGACCGCAGCGCCCTTTACGCTGGTTGGCACTGGCCTGGGAGACCGGCTCGATGGGCAGGCGCTGCACCTTGGTACGCCAGGAGTAACGACTGATGCGGGCGGTGCCCGGGTCAATGACGTAACGAATGCCCGGCACCGTCAGCGATGTCTCCGCCACGTTGGTGGCCAGCACAATGCGTCGCCCAGCATGGGGCTGGAACACCTTGTTCTGCTCGGCGTTGGAGAGGCGGGCGTAAAGCGGCAGCACCTCGGTATCGCGCAGGTTGAGTTTGCGCAGGGCATCGGCGGTATCGCGGATCTCCCGCTCGCCGTTCATGAAGATGAGGATATCCCCCAGCCCTTCGCGTGCCAGCTCTTCCACCGCATCGAAGATACCCTGCAGTTCGTCGCGCTCTTCCAGCCCTTCACTCTTGTCACTGGTGAGCGGGCGGTAGCGCACCTCCACCGGATAAGTGCGGCCGGAGACCTCGATCACCGGCGCCTTGTTGAAATGGCGGGAGAAACGTTGCGGGTCGATGGTGGCCGAGGTGATGATCACCTTGAGATCGGGGCGCTTGGGCAGCAGTTGCTTGAGATAGCCCAGGATGAAGTCGATATTGAGGCTGCGCTCGTGGGCCTCATCGATGATGATGGTGTCGTACTGGGTCAGCATCCGGTCATTCTGGATCTCCGCCAGCAGGATACCGTCGGTCATCAGCTTGATGTGGGTCTGCTCGCTCACCTGATCGGTAAAGCGCACCTTGTAACCCACATAGTGGCCAAGCTCGGACTCCATCTCCTCGGCAATACGGGCCGCGACGGTGCGGGCTGCCAAACGGCGTGGCTGGGTGTGGCCGATAAAGCCCTTCACTCCGCGCCCGAGCGCCAGACAGATCTTGGGGATCTGGGTGGTTTTGCCCGAGCCTGTTTCCCCTGCAATGATCACCACTTGATGTTCTTGAATCGCCTTGGCGATCTCCGCCTGCTTCTGGCTCACCGGCAGGTTGTCCGGATAAGTGACCTTGGGCACTCCGGCCAGACGGGTTTGATAGCGCACTTCGGCGGCGGCCAAATCAGCGGCGATGGTCTCCAGCACGGCGGCCTGTTTGCCTTCAGGCAGCTTCTTGACCCCGTGCAGACGGCTGGAAAGGCGGCGGGCGTCGAGGTTCATGCAGGCAGAGAGACGGCGGCGCAGCGCCTCGATAGAGAGAGACAAGGTACGAATTCCTTAAATAGGTGCCCAGAGGGGCCATATCGATAAGCTGGGAGCGATCCTAAAGAGCGAGCGGGGGCGGTGCAAGCCTTAACGTAGCGTTATATATGGGAATACAGAGAGATTGGCCGATCCTCATATATGGTAAAACAATCATTGTAAGATGGCATAACACGAATAAATGGCAGCATATGAAATAGCCAAGGCAAGCCGAAGCTTGCCTTGGGAAAGAGGAAAACAGGGTTAACCGTGGGTGTGATGAACAAAACAGGTGGTGAGCTGGGCGTGAATGGCCTGCATGACGTTGTGGCGATTGATGACACCGAGCAGACGCCCCTCCTCCACTACCGGATAGATTTTCGGCTTTTGCCCCATCATCATCTCCGCCAGGCTCAAAATGCTGGTATCTGGCCCCACCGACAACACCTCCTTGCGCATCACATCCTTGACCTGCGCCACCTGTTCGCAGTGATAGGCCTCTTTAAGCAGCACTGCGATGCAATCCTGCTCGGAGATCCAGCCAATCAGATGGCCCTGGCCATCCACCACCGGGCCACCGAGCTGATGACTGTTCAGAAATTTCTCGACCGCAGCTTGCACCATCATGTCGGCAGTGAAGGTGATGGGTCTGCTCTGCATATAATCCTTGGCTTTTAGCGATTCCATATCTGCTCCCCTACGGTAGTCCATCAAGCTGGCGTCTTGTGCGCCGGTACCGGCACCATGCTCGGCTTGTTCCAAGCATAGCTGGCTCGCGGCGGTATGAGTCAGCGGCCTGCTCTCCCTCAATTGATGGCATGATCCGGCTCGCGATCCGGAATGGCTGCCATCATCATCTGCGGCAGGTGATCGGCCAGCACCGCCACCACAGCGGGATCGACCCGCCCCTGATCCGCCAGTTGCTGCATAAAGGTCAATGCATCACGGGCAGGCAGACCGCGGCGATAAGGTCTGTCCTGCACCATTGCCTGAAAAATATCGGCGACCCGCAGGATCCGCGCTTCGAGCGCCATGGCGGATGCCGGCAGGTGGAACGGATAGCCCTCCCCGTCAGGCTCCTCATGGTGATAGGCCGCCCAACAGGCAATCTCCTCAAACCCTTCGATATGGCGCAGGATCTGGTAAGTCTCGAAGCTGTGGGTATTGATGATTGCCCGCTCCTCTTTCGTCAGGCAGGCAGGCTTGTCGAGGATCTCGTCCGGCACCCTGAGCTTGCCCAGATCATGCAGCAAACCGGCGATCTCCAGCATGTCACAATGGATGGCACTGACTCCCATCTGCTCGGCCAATGCCCGAGACAACCTGCTCACACCGAGTGAATGCGTCATCGTGAATGGGCTTTTGGCGTCGACAATGCCGGAGAAGATCTGCGCCAGCGCTTTTAGCTCCCCGTTGAAGGTCAGGCAAGGCTCCCGCACCTGCAGCATCTCCAGCATGTAATCATTGATGGAGCGCGCTTCCAGCTGCAGCCAGAATGCCTCAGAGCGAGACGCCTTGAGGAAGGCATCCACCAGCTCGGGGGCAAAGAACTCGTCACGGAAATCCTGCAGGCGTGCGCGGATCTCGTTGGTATGCATCAACAATGAACCATCACCATAGTAGGGCGCCGCCAACGCATCGCAGCGATCCACCAGAAAGATAAGGTTGGCCTGACGGGCTACATTGGGGTCCACATCGGCCATCTCGCGCAGCAGGTGCCAGTGGGTATGGTGATAACGGATAGGCAGGGCCAGTGGGGCCAGCAAACGGAAATCCTTGAGCAGCTGATATCCCACCTCGCAGTGGCGCTGGGAGGACTCCCAATCGAACTCGCTGACCAGGTGGTGATGGGTGATGGTCGAGGAGACACCGATATCATGCAGCACTCCGAGCTCGAACAGCAGACAGCGTTCGGCCTCACTCATCCCCAGCTCCCGGCTGCACTCGGCAGCCATAATCCCGACCCGTTTACCGTGGGCCACATCGCCAATGCCCACCAGATCCAGCGAGGCTGACAGGGCATACACCACCTGCCTTAGATCCACTTGCAATGAAAAGGGGGCTGCGCCCTGCGCTCTGTCCATGATCCGGGTCCCATGCGATGTTGTCGTATCAAACTGGCGCTGTTTTATGCTTCGCCTTCTATCAACTTAGTCAATAGCCGAGCCTTTTACCTTGTTTTTATAGGCATTTATGACCCTGGCACCTTGAAAAGACAAAGATCACAGCTGAATTTATTTGGCCACTCCCATTCAAGTCATATTTATCCGTTCAAAAATATTCGAGCAGACTTTTAAATCTCGCGTAGAGATTGTGAGCAATTTTAAAAACTCATATCTGAGCGAAACAATCAACACCCCAACTTTACTTAATTATGACTTAATCAGAATTAAAGAGTGCTCGGCTTGCCAGTAAGAATTTTGAATAAAGTCACACCACAACGCCCATAACTGCCACCATCCCCAAATTAATTAACCAAACTGTGAACTCCATCACCCATTTATTCGCCTTGTCGCCATCGATAGCGGTAGACACCTCCGCCTTCTGGATACAGTTTCCCATGCTCGCTCCAGTCCACCCGATAGCCTGCGACCAAAGGGTTGGAGAGAAAATATCGGATAACCAGCGGTTATATTCGCTATAAGGCGACAAGGATAAACGGGATTTATAGAGTGAAACTGTTGAAAGCTGATTTTCAAGCTGCGGTTAACTCGGGCTATTCAGGTCATATCACTCTTTGCAGGTCATAACGACAGCGATAAAGGGTAATGTGCCCATCCGGGTATTCCATCCCCTCCAACAGCCTGCACGGGATGATATTTCCACCGCGTTAAACGCACGCTGCTTTCATCGCCCATTTTGTGTACCAATTCACATCAGATTAGGAGTGGAGCCAATAATGGCCATTCAAATAAACAAAATAGCCATGAGCCTTGCCTTAATGGCCACCGCTGGTAGTGCCACAGCAGCCGCCAAGCCCAATATTCTTGCCATCATGGGCGATGACATCGGCTACTGGAACATCAGTGCCTACAACCAGGGGATGATGGGCTACCAGACCCCGAACCTGGACAGGATCGCCAATGAAGGGGCCCTCTTTACCGATCACTACGGTCAGCAATCCTGCACCGCCGGCCGTGCCGCCTTCATTACCGGTGAAGAGCCATTCCGTACCGGTCTGCTGACCATCGGCATGCCCGGATCCACCCACGGCATTCCGGATTGGGCCCCCACCATCGGTGATCTGCTCAAAGAGCAGGGTTACATGACGGCTCAGTTTGGCAAGAACCATTTGGGCGATCAGAACCAGCATCTACCGACCAAACACGGTTTCGACGAGTTCTTCGGTAACCTCTATCACCTGAACGCGGAAGAGGAACCGGAAACCTACTACTACCCGAAAGATCCGGAGTTCAAGAAGAAGTTCGGCCCACGCGGCGTCATCAAATCTTCTGCCGACGGCAAGATTGAAGATACCGGCCCCATGACCCGCAAGCGCATGGAGCATGCTGACGAAGAGTTCCTCGAGTCCTCGCTGGCGTTCATGGAGAAAGCTGTCAAGGCCAAGAAGCCCTTCTTCATCTGGCACAACGCCACCCGCATGCACGTCTGGACCCGTCTGCAAGAGAAGTATCAGGGTAAATCCGGCGTCAGCATCTATGCCGATGGCATGCTGGAGCACGATGATCAGGTGGGGATCCTGCTCGACAAACTGGACGAGCTGGGGGTCGCCGACAACACCATCGTGATCTACACCACTGACAACGGCGCCGAGACCGTCAGCTGGCCGGATGGCGGCACCACCCCATTCTACGGCGAAAAAGGCACCACATGGGAAGGCGGGATGCGGGTTCCGCAACTGGTTCGCTGGCCAGGCGTGATCAAGCCAGGCACCAAGGTCAACGCCATGATGGCCCATCAGGACTGGATGCCGACCCTGTTGGCCGCTGCCGGTGTACCGGATGTGAAAGAGAAGCTGGCCAAGGGCTACAAGGCCAACGGCAAACAGTGGCGGGTGAAACTGGACGGTTACAACTTCATGCCGTACCTCGCCGGAAAAGCCGACACCTCCCCGCGCAACTCCATGCTCTACTTCTCCTCAAACGGCGAACTAAACGCCGTGCGCTGGAATGACTTCAAACTGAACTTTGCCACCATGGAGGGCAACATCACCGATGCGGCGCGTGTGACTCCGAACTGGCCGCAGATCATCAACCTGCGCGCTGACCCGTTCGAGAAGGCACCGCATGAGTCAGGCATGTATCTGCGCTGGATGGCAGACAACATGTGGCTGTTCGTACCTGCACAGGGGATCCTGAAAGAGTTCTTCGACACTCTGCCCAACTATCCGATGCAGCAGAGCTTCCAGATGAACCCTGCCAGCATTAGCTCCCAGAGCCTGATGCTCAAGGGCAAACTGGCAGAGCTGGACGCACTCAAACAAAAAGTCGCCACCATCAAGTAAGGCGGTGACTCCAACGCCTATCACTCTCTGGTGGGCGTTTTCAATTTCCAGCCGGCTCGCCCCGTGCCGGCTGGAAATTGAAAACCCGTTGGCCCCTCCTAGCCCTATCTCTGTCTCGTTAAATGTACCCTGTGGAAAACCCTATGAACCCCTTGCAACAACAGATCTCGCAACTCATCGAACAGGTTGGTCACAGTGTGGTCGGCCAGTCCCATGTGATCCGCGCCCTGGTCATCGGCCTGCTGACCAATAGCCACGTGCTCCTTGAAGGTTTGCCAGGCACCGCCAAGACCCGCTCGATCAAGGCGCTGGCAGAAGCCCTCAATACCCGCTTCGGCCGCATTCAGTTCACCCCCGATCTGCTCCCCTCCGATGTGACCGGCACCGAGATGTATCAGGAGCGTGACGGAGCCCACCAGTTGCGTTTCCAGCCAGGCCCCATCTTCAACAGCATCGTACTGGCCGATGAAGTAAACCGCGCCCCCGCCAAGGTACAAGCGGCGCTGCTGGAGGCGATGGCAGAAGGCACCGTTACCGTCGGTGACAAGAGCCATCGCCTGCCCGAGCTCTTTATGGTGCTGGCCACCCAGAACCCCATCGAGCAGGAGGGGACCTACCCGCTGCCAGAAGCCCAGATGGACCGTTTTGCCCTCAAGGTCTCGGTCGCCTACCCCGATGATGAGGCAGAGCTTGCCATCATTCGGCTGGTGCGGGCCGAAGAGCGCGGTACCCGCCAGCAGAACGAGGGGTTCGCCCCCCTCTCCCCTGAACTCATCTTGCAGGCCAGATCAGAGCTATCGGCCATGACGGTCTCACCGCTGGTGGAGCACTACATCATTGCGCTGGTCATGGCGACCCGACACCCCAATCGCTACCCAGCCACCGGGCTGCCACAGTGGATTGCGGTCGGCGCCAGCCCCCGCGCATCCATTGCTCTGGACAAGTGCGCCCGTGCCTATGCCTGGCTGCAAGGGCGCAACCACATGCTGCCCGACGATGTGCGCGCCATGGTGCCCAGCGTGCTTGGTCACCGCTTTACCCTCAGCTATGACGCGCTGGCAGATGGGGTGGATCACCAGCAGGTGGTGATGACTCTGCTCGATCACGTCGTCATCGGGTAAGCGATACCATGACACCTCGCTCCTTATCCCATGACAGGCTGACACAGTGCGGGCAACCGCCCAGTGGTGACCACCGCATCCACTGTGACTACCTGACGCTGGTCCGGCTACAGGGCCTGGTCGGCCAGTTTTCACTGCTGCCCCGGCTAAACAGCGGCAACCTGCTGTGCGGCCGTCACCCGTCACGCTTTCGCGGCCGTGGACTCAACTTTGAAGAGCTGCGCCACTATCAGCAAGGGGATGATATTCGCACCCTGGACTGGAAAGTGACCCTGCGCACCGGCCGCCCCCATGTGCGCAGTTATAGCGAAGAGAAAGATCGTCACGTGATCCTCTGCGTTGATCAGCGCAGTTGCATGTTCTTCTCCTCGGTGGAGGTGATGAAGTCGGTGGTGGCCGCCGAAGTCGCCGCCCTGCTCGGCTGGCAAGTACTCAAAGAGAGCGATCGGGTCGGGCTCGCCATTTTGCACTGCGATGGCGTGGCGTGGCTGCGCGGCCAGCGCTCCCGTGGCCACTGGTTGGCAGGACTGCGCCAGCTCTGTGCCGCCAATCATGCTCTCTCGGCCACCAGCCGCGACAGCGAGGCGACCGGTCTGGCCCCCCTGCTGGCGATGCTGGGCCGCCTCAAGTTGAAAAATACCACCCTGATCTTTCTCAGCGACTGGGCCGGCGTCACCGAGGCCGACCTGACCCGCCTCGGTAACTTGCAGCAGCACAACGATGTACTAGCACTGCACATCGCCGATCCCCTCGAGTCGACCCTGTCGACCACAGCCGCTGGCGCCAGCTGGGTAGTCGGCGATGGCCAGTACCAGCTCAATATTGCTCCCCACCAGATCCCTGTGCTGGATCAGGGGCTAGCCCGCCAGCAGCAGCTGAAAAAGGATCAACTGCTGCGACTGATGGCCCTCAAGGGATTGCCGCTTATCACCCTCGACACCGGTGGCCACCACCTCGCCCGCCTCATTACCGCATTGGGAGGAGATCACTGATGAACCACAAGCTGCCCGGCACCTATATGCTGCGCGAATTGCAGGACGTGACCGTACCACCCACCATCAGCTGGCAACCGCAAACCGCAGGCTGGCTGCTGCTGGCGCTGAGCCTGGGGGCGCTGGCGCTGCTCTGGCTCTATCACCGGGCACAGCGCTGGTGGCAACAGCGTTACCGCCGTGAAGCGCAGGCGGCCCTGCGCACGATCAACTGGTCTGATGCCGGGGCCAGTCTGGCGCTGTTTCACCTGATCAAGCAGGTGTTGACCCACCTAGATCCCCGGCACGGCAAGCTGTTTGGCATGGCATTGCTGCAAACCCTCGACAATGCCATGGCTGATAGGCAGCCCCGTTTCGCTACCGAACTGGGGGAGCGCTGGCTGGTATCGCTGGTCTGTGATCAGGTGGTGTTAAGCGTCAGTGATCAGCTCTGCCTCGTTTCCCTCTGCAACGACTGGCTTGCCCACCACCAGACTCCAATACAAACAGCCTCGTTGGCGACGGAGGCCCATCATGCTTGATGCAGGTCTCGAGTTTGCCCACCCGCACTGTTTCTGGCTACTGCCCCTGCCGTTGCTTGTGTTTCGCCTTATTCCGGCCTATCGCACCCGGCAGAGTGCCATCAAGGTGCCCTTCTTCGACCTGCTGATCGATCTGCTGGATGAGCCGCCGCGTGAGGGTGCAACCCAGCTGACTGCCAGCGGGTGGCAGCGGATCGCCCTGATCACCGTTTGGCTGTTAGCGGTGCTGGCACTGGCCAAGCCCACCATCTATGGCCCGCCTCAGGTGCGCGAGCGGTTCGGGCGGGATGTGATGATAGTGCTGGATCTCTCCGGCTCCATGGCCGAGACCGACTTCTCCCCCGACCCCGGCAAGTCCCTCAGTCGGCTCGACGCCGCCAAAGAGGTGCTTAAACAATTTGCTGCAACGCGTAAAGGAGATCGACTCGGGCTCATCCTGTTTGGGGATGCCGCCTTTCTCCAAGCGCCGTTTACCGCCGAACTCGACACCTGGCAAACCCTGCTGCAGGAGACCGATGTCGCCATGGCAGGCCAGAGTACCCATCTGGGGGATGCCATCGGCCTGGCAATCAAAGTGTTCAACAACAGTGACCGCCACGGGCAACAAGACCAGAACAGCGCCAAGCGGGAGAAAGTCGCCATCATCCTTACCGATGGCAACGACACCGGCAGTTTTGTCAGCCCGCGGGATGCGGCCCGGGTAGCCGCGGTCAACGGCGTGCGGCTGCATACTATCGCCATGGGGGACCCGGCCACCGTCGGCGAACAGGCACTTGATCTCGATACCCTGCAACAGCTGGCGACCCTGACCGGCGGCCAGTTGTTTCAGGCTCTTGATGAGGCGCAGCTGACGCGCGCCTATCAGGTGATCGGTGAGCTGGAGCCACAACGCTACGAAAGCACCCGCTTTCAGACCCGCGAAAGCCTGCACCATTACCTCATCGCCGTCAGCGTTGGCCTCTATCTCACCCTCTTTTCCCTGTTGACCCTCAGGCGCTACCGCCTGCGCACTGCTCTCTCAGGAGACACGCCATGATGGATCCCCTCTACTGGCAACAGCTCTGGCTGAATGCCCACTTTCTGCGCCCCTGGTGGCTGCTGGCCTTGCTCCCCCTTGTCGCCATCCTGCTGCTGCGCTGGCGCATGGATGAAGCAAACAACTGGCAACAGCGGTTGCCGCCCCATCTGCGCGAGGCGCTGACGCTGGGGGACACTAGCTGGAAAAAGAACCTGCCCCTCAAGGTGCTGGGGCTGTTGATGGGGCTCGCCATTCTGATCTGTGCAGGGCCGACCTGGAGCCGTGAACCCTCCCCCTTTGGCGAAGATCAGGGCGCCCTGCTGATCCTGCTCGATAACAGCGACTCCATGCTGGAAACGGATATCGCCCCCAACCGGTTGACGCGGGCCAAGCAGAAGATCAGCGATCTGCTGGCGACCCGCGATGGCGGGCGCAACGGGCTGGTGGTCTTTGCCGGCTCGGCCCACACCGCCATGCCGCTGACCCGTGACAATTCCGTCTATGACCCTATCCTCGCCGCCATCCGTCCCGAGATCATGCCTAAAGCGGGCAAGCGCACCGAACAGGTGATCCCGCTGCTCACCGAACTTCTGGCCGATGAGACCGGCAGCACCGTTTTGCTGGTGAGTGATGGCATCAGCCCCGCCGCCATCGCCCCCTTGGCTGACTATTTCCGTGGTCAATCCTGTCAGCTGCTGATCCTGGCCGCTGGCGACCCGGCCCTGAGTGGCAAACGCCCGCTGGAGCTTGCCTCACTACGGCGACTGGCCAGTGACAGCGATGGCACCCTGTTCACCATGACGGTGGATAATGGCGACGTAGAGCGCATCAACCGGGGGATTGAACGCAACTTTTTGATCCACAACGACTCCCTGATGCCCTGGCAGGACATGGGTTACTACCTGCTCTTTCCGGTCGTCGCCCTGCTGCTGCTCTGGTTTCGCAAAGGCTGGCTTGTGCAGTGGGGTCTGGTGGCAGCCATCGGTCTCTCACTGTTACAGACGACGCCTGCGCAGGCCACCACCTTCTCGCTGGCGCCCGCAGAGCCGACAGAGCCTGCAATCAATCACTGGGCAAAGGAGCTGAAACAGCAGTGGTTAAACCTCTGGCTCACTCCGGATCAGCAGGGGCAGTGGTACTTCCAGCAAGGTGACTATCTGGAGGCGGCTAAACACTATGAAGATCCCTTCTACAAGGGGGTGGCCTACTACTATGGCGCCGAGTTTGCGCTGGCTCAGTCAGCATTCCTGCAAGCCGACTCCGAACAGGCTCTGCTCTATGCCGGCAATGCCCTCGCCAGACAGCGTGAGTATCTGGCCGCCCGCCGGCTGTTCCGACAACTGGCTGACGAGGCCAGCGACCCGAACGTGCGCCAATCAGCCGCCCATAACTATCAGGTGATGAGCGGGATTGTTGACGAGATCAACCGCGCCAGTCAGAGCCAGACCGGCACGCCGGATGGACCTGATCACTCCAGTGAACTGCCCGATGATGAGCCACGCAGTGCCGACGGGGCGGAAGAGACCGTGGCTTCATCCCTGATGGCGCGCGAAACCCTGACCGCAGATCAGATCCTGGCCAATCCGGCGCAGGCCGAAAAGTGGCTGCGCCGGGTGGAGTCTGATCCCGGTGACTTCCTGCAAGCCAAATTCCGCCTCCAGCTACACGCGCAGCAAACGGGCGCAACCGCCCGTCCTCGTTCTGCCACCCACAAGGAGCCTACCCATGTGCAACCGGCACAATAAACTCCGCCACTGGCTGTGCAGATATATGGTGACTGCTACCCTGCTCGGGGCCGTGCTGCTCACGGTCGAAGCACAGGCTGCCGAGGCCGCTGATGCGACTGACGCCACTCAGGTAACCCTCAAGAGCTGGTTGAAAGATCAGGGGGAGGAGAAGCGCCCCTATGCCGTCAACCAACAGATCACCCTCTATCTGGAGCTGGCCACCAACCGCTGGTTTACCGCGGGTACCCGCATCGGCCAGTTCGAGCTGCCGGGGGTCATGGTCAAGCAGCGCAGCGAGCTGGCGACCAACTTCACCCAGCGCCGCGATGGCGAGACCTGGTCGCATCAGCGCTGGGAGCTGACGCTCTATCCCCAGCAATCCGGCCAGTTCGAGATCCCCGCCATCGCGGTACGGGCCACCGTGGCGCGCCCTGAAGGGGGCTCCCGGCAGATCACCCTCATAACCCACCCTCAGCGTTTTGCCGCCGCTCTGCCCGACCCAGCCCTGACGGTCGGCGGGCGTTGGCTGAGCGCCAGCAATCTCACCCTGAGCCAGCGTTGGCAGCGCTCTGCGGATGACCATGCTGACGGCGAGCTGCGGGTGGGGGATGCTATCACCCGAACTGTTACCGCCAACGGACAGGATACCCTCTCGGTGCTGATCCCGCCGCTGATCACTCCGCTTGCAAGCGATGGGCGGGTACAGGCCTATCCGGCGCAAGCCCGACTGAACGATACCCAGGAGCGGGGGGAGTACCTCTCGACACGGGAAGATCAGACTACCTATATCGTGCAGCGCGGTGGTGAGTTGACCCTGCCCGCGCTGGAGCTTGCCTGGTGGAACAGCCAGACTGGTCAGCTGCAAACCCTGACCCTCCCCGGGCAGACCCTGCAAGTGCGCCACACTCCCGCCTCCTGGCTGGCGGCCTACTGGCATCGGTTGCTTGGAGTAGCCGGTGGTGTAGCCCTGCTGGTGCTGGCGCTCCAGGCTATAGCCCGTTACTACCGTCACCCCCTCGCCCACTCAGCTGGCAATATGGGGCCGCCATCTGGAGCAGGCAGTGGGGGGCAGTGCGGGTACTGGCCTATCGCTATCTGCGGGCCAAGAGGGGTTGGCTGGAACTGAGCCGTGTCAGTTCCGATCCGGCTTGGCAGCAACAACAGGCTGTATTCCAGCAAGATCCACTAGATCGGGCTGATGCGCTCAGGATGGGCTGGCGCCTGCTGGTGCGCCTGCAAAAGCAACGGGACGCCAGTCTTGGCAACATCCGTTCACGGTTGGGCCACATTATCGGCTGGCAAGCGGCCCTGCCGGAATTGCCCCCCTGACTGGCAAACCGACCTCAGCGGATCAATCATCCTGCAACGCAAACAGATAAATAAAGTGCGCCACGCAGCAACCAGCCCTGCGCTGGTTGTCCCACTTTGCCCACTTCATTACACTGCCAAAGTGGGATACCCGCTGGCTGCCACGCCACCTGACTGGCGTGGCAGGTTCTCCCCTCCGGCTACCCGGTAGTGCCAAGGCAGTGTGATTTTTCCACGAACATGTAACGAGGCCTCTCTTGTTAGACATCAGAAGTACCGAGCTGAACCTGATCCCGATCTTTGTCGCCATCTATGAAGAGCGCAGCCTCTCCCGGGCGGCGACACGCATGGAGATCAGCCAACCCGCCGTCAGCAAGGCCCTCAAGCGACTGCGGGAGATCTACGGTGATCCTCTGTTTAATCGCAAGGTCGTGGGGATGGAGCCCACCTCGTTTGCCATCGACATCTATCCGGCGATGGCGGCCGCGCTGAAAAACTTCAGTTCGACCCTATCTACATCGCGCACGTTCAATCCACGCACTTCCCAGCGAGTCTTTTCCATCGCCTGTGTCAGACTGGTCAGCGCCCAACTGGTCCCGGCGCTGCTGTGCAAGATCCGGGCACACGCCCCGGGTATTTCGCTCGAGGTGCATCCCCTCTTTACCGAGGATATGGAGAGTGACCTGCGGATGCAGCGTTATGATCTCATCATCGACATGACCCAGAGCGGGCGCAGCATGCTCAAGAGCGAGGTGCTCTATGGGGAGCAGGTGAAGGTGGTGTGTGCCAGCAACCACCCGCGACTGGGCAGCAACTTGACGGTGGAGGCCTATTTTACCGAGGAGCATGTGGCGTTGGCCCAGTGGCAGGTCAGAGGCAGCATGATCACCGCCGAGCACCTGCCGCAAATGGCCAACCGCAATATCGTGGTACGGGTGCCGACCGCCATGGAGATGCTGCCCATCATTGCGTGCAGCGAGATCATCGGGGTCTTGCCCACCTCCATCATAAATACCTTTGCCGGCATGTATGATGTGCGGGTACTCCCCTTCCCCTTCGAGGAATCAGTATTCAGCCTGTCGGCCATCTGGCATCCCAGCCGGACCACCGAGGCGGGCCACCGCTGGCTACGCCAGCAGCTGTTCGAGGTGGTCAGCGAGCTGGGGCTGGCCACCTCCATCGTTCAGTCCTAACGGGCATCACGCACCAGTCGCAATCCCATGTCAGCCATCATCACCGACTGGCTGGCGAAATCACGCCGGAAATTTTCAGATAATTCAGCCTCATAGGCGTAGCTGCCGCCTCGCACCGACTTATGGGCGAGGTGGCTCTTGCTCTCCTGGGCATTGTTCGGGTTCTCTTGAGGACTATGGCGATAGAAGGTCTCTTCATAGGCATCAGCCACAAACTCCCCCACATTGCCGGTCATGTCGTATAGCCCCAGCTCGTTGGGCTTTTTCAGCCCTACCGGATAGGCGCGATTCTTGGCGTTGCCGCTGTACCAGGCCACTTCGTCAATCTGATCGGAGCCGCTGTAACGATAGCCTTTACTCAGCTTGCCCCCCCTGGCTGCATACTCCCACTCAGCTTCGGTGGGCAGGCGGTAGTGAGCACCGGTCAGCTCATTGAGCCTTGTCACAAACAGATTGGCCTGTTGCCAGCTGAGGTTGTTGACCGGTACATCCGGCGCCTGGAAATAGCTGATGGAGGGGCCCATCACCGCCTCGAACAGGGCCTGGGTCACCTCGAATTTTGCCATGTAGAAGCTGTTGAGCGAGACCGTATGCTGCGGCCCTTCGCTCGCTTTGGCGCTAGGGTCGTTGGAGCCCATCTCAAAACGGCCCCCTTCCACCAGCACCATGTCCGCTTCAACCTTCTGTCGCAGCGGATGGAGCGGCTGGTTGCCCTGTTTGACCGAGAGGGTGCAGCCGGCCACCAGCAGGGTGGTCGCCAGCAACGGAATTGCGCATTTGAAAGGTATGATCGTCATAGTCTGACCTGTGCAGTAAGAGAAGTGGCAGCCATCACTGGCCAGCGGAAACCGGCGGCGTGCTCGTCTTGCTCGCGCGCTTGCTATTGAGCTCGGCCAGCACCTCGGGGGGCGCTATCTTGCCAAGTTCACTCATGCAGGCGCCGCTCTTGGGGTGATCGTGGCGAAGGTAGATATCGCACACCGCATAGAGCTGCTCCGGCGCGCCGGAGATCCGGTAGGCAAGCTCGAACGAGCCGATGGCTATCTCGAGATCCAGCGGCTCTTGCAGCACCCCGTTGAGATACCAGAAGTAGCTGTTATTGCCAGCGAGCTCCGCTGCCTGTGCCATGGTGACTGCCGCTTCGCTCTTCTGATCGAGGCGCACCTGGGTCAGCGCCTTGGCGTAATGGAGGTTGGCATTCTGCGGCAACGCAAGAATCCCCTTGTTGAGCAAGGCCAGCGCCTCGGCATCCCGTTGCTGGGCCCGCAAGTTGTCAGAGAGGCCAAGCCAGAGCTGGGGATTGTCAGGCTGATTGGCCAGCAGTTGTTCGTAGCTCGCCTGCGCCTTGTCCCACTGCCGGGTCCAGCGATAGAGATCTGCCTGCAACAGCTGCTGCGCAGGGTCCTGCTGCCGGGCGAGATACTCGCTCAACTCCGCCAGCGGCTGGCCAATGGCGCTCAGTTGCCCCTCATTCATGGCGCCATAATCGCGAGCCAGATTGAGGGTAGCGGCGCGGCGAACCTCGGCACTGCTGTCAGCCAGCAGTGGTGAGAGCAGTCGCCAGCGGTGCGCAAACTGATAGGGATCGGCGGCAATCACCGCCGCTTCGCGCACCAATGCGTGCTCATCACGCAGGCTTCTGGCCACCGCCACCAGACTGTTCTGGTTCGGATAAGCCGCCAGCTGGCGCAGGGCATCGGCCCGCTCCACCGCTGGCAGGGAGATATCCTGCGCATTGTAGGCCCACTGCTGGATCTGGGCGGCTGAGGGCGCAGTGACTGCCACGGATGCGGTGGGTGCCCCATTCGCTGATGTGGTGACCGGCGGCTCAGGGCTGGCTACCGCCAGCGCTGCGCCAGACAGGGTCATGCCAAGGGCCAGCCACAAGGCGCCCATGGTGCCGGAGCGGGTGTGACGGAACTCGCAGCGACTCAACATGCTCTGCATCGCTTATTTCCTCTGACCATGTGTCATGACGCCGTTATTCATCCCCGCATCACGATACTTGCCATGGGCCACCGGATAACCGGCACGGCGCAGGATATGGGCCATCGACTGATCGATATGGCTGAAAAACTTGTACCAACCGGCACAGAGGTAATTCAGACCAGCCTCCCCTTCGTGGGTGCGAATAAAGCGATTCTTCGGGCACTCCCCATAGCAGGCAAACTGGTAGTCACACTGCTGGCATTGGCGGGTCAGGCTGCGCGATTTGGCAAAGCCGAAGGCTTGCTGGGCGGGCGAATACGCCAGTTCACTGAGCGGCTGATGGTGGATATTGCCGATCTTGTACTTGGGATAGACATAGTGGTCACAGGCAAACACATCGCCGTTGGGCTCCATCGCCAGCCCCTTGCCGCAGATCTCCCCCAAGGTACAGAGGGGGTTCTTGCGTCCCATCCAGGTTTCGACGCTCGCCTCGAAATATTGCACGAAGACCCGTCCCAGATCCCGCTGCACCCACTCATCGAAAATGGTGATGAGAAAATCCCCCACCCCTCGGCCGAAACGCACCAGGGCTCGACCACCGAATTTTTGTGCCAGGGATTGAGGCGCTTGTCCCCCTGCTTGAGTTGCTCCTGCGGCTGCCAGGTCTGGGGCGCGGTGGTGCGAAAACTCTTCTGCTCGACGATGGGGATAAACTGCATCTGGGGCGACTTCACCTCATCACGCAGGAAGCGATAAACCTCCAGCGCATTCTTGCTGGTGAGGTTGTTGACGCAAGTCAGGGTGGCAAACTTCACCTTGTATTTGTGCAACAGAGCCACCGCCGTCATCACCTGATTGAAGGTACCGCGCCCGGCTCGGTTGACCCGATAGGCGTTGTGCAGCAGCTCGGGTCATCGATGCTCAAACCGATGAGAAAGTTGTTGGCGGCCAGAAATTCACACCACTCATCGTTGAGCAGGATGCCGTTGGTCTGCAGGTCGTTGGCAATCACCACCCCTTGCGGCTGGTATTTGCGCTGCAACTCGACCACTTTGCGAAAATAGTCGAGCCCGAGCAACGTCGGCTCGCCCCCCTGCCAGGAGAAGATGATCTCGGGGGTATTCTGCCCCTCGATATATTGGCGGATATAGGTCTCAAGGGTCTGCTCGTCCATCTGGGGCGAACACCCCTTCTTGTATTCCAGCAGATCCTGCTTGCTGAGGTAGTAGCAGTAGGTACAGTCGATGTTGCACACGGCCCCGATAGGTTTGGCCATCACATGCATCCGCTTGGATGCCATGCCGTTGAACTGTGGACCCTGAGTAATCACCATAACTGCACCACCTGCAAAATTGCTGTTTTGAGGCCTGCAGTCTAAAGGCTCCCGCTGTCACACGCTGGTTATACCCCTTATAACCAGCGGATATGGGACCAGGCTAACATTCTGATGTCATAAAAAATCATCGCATCCTACGAGATCAATTGGTCGTATAGTCCCGCTGAGCCAGACAGAAGTGCACAAGATGTCGGGAGCTACCGCCCAATAAACCGCCACCTGCGCGGCTCGCCCTTCGTTCTGCCTGCGCTATGGTTTACCATGTACACAATTGTGGTGCCTGGCACCGCCCACCCTAGCGCCAGGCGCTACCGTCATCGGATACCTCATCTCGAGCAACATGAGCAAAACAGCACACGCGGGCAACGAGCCAACATTCTACTTTCACGTTTTTCAATATGTATTTTTTAATGGCTTGATTTATAAGGATTTATTGTTATAACTCTGATGAGAGTGGTACACAATTGGGACGTGGTGAAATTTGAGGGGCATTGCTACAGATAGTAACACTCTTCGACTGAGCAACTTAAACCGACAGGATTTCATCCATTTTTACCGTAAAAGAGCCAAGCCAGACCCGTCCAGCTGTTTCATTTTTGAAACACCACATGCAGAAGTTCGTGGACATAAACTGCAGAAGTTCATTTTACTTTTATATTTTAATCACTTACTGAGGCATTCAAACAATCTCACTCGAGCTTGAAAGGCTCACCCATGTAGAAAGCCCCCACCAACAGACCATAAACAAGCCGCACTCGCTCATCCCGCCCCAGCAGTAAGCCGAGCAATACCTCGCCGCTGGCCGAATCGTCCCCATGCCAGAAGCACCAGAGAGCGGCTTCTACCACATCCAGCCAGCTGGCATGGCCCAGCTGATTGCGAGACTTGCGCCGCCAGCTACCACGCACCACCGAACCAGTATTCGGGGATCTGGCCACCAGCGCCCGCTGCTTCATCACGCTTGGTGTGAGTGCATCCAGCTTGGCCTGACGACTACCACGCCCTCCCCGAAGCAATATGTCGAGCAGTAATGCCAACAAGCGCAACGCATCCTGATCTTCAAAGCTGGCATCCTCTCCCCAGCAAATCGGAAGCACCCGCCATCAATTGCTCACAAGCGGATCTATCAGACGGTCTTAACACCCGGGGCAACCAGCAAGGCAACGGACTTGTCATTGCCGGTATTTCGGTCGCTATAATTCACCTTAACTCAAACACTCATAGAGCTAGCGTCCGGTTAGCTTCTCTCAACCCACTGTACAGATCTAGTTATCACCTGACACAACAACAAGCGGCACAATCTTGGTCCCCCTATAGTGACGCCACCTATCTCCCCCTCCCCTCCAGAAACGACAAAGCCCGCACCAGGCGAGCCAGAAATGAAAAAGACCAAGGTCACGGTGACTCTGGTCATCTTTAAGCAATACTAACGCTGGGACGGCGGGGTGAATTCAACCAGAAGCATTAATCACAACATGGTCATGTTTGCCGCTATCTTGCTCATCTATGCATTCAATGTATCTCTGCAACATATTTTTTAAAAAAAATTAAGGAACGGTCGTCATCAATGACAGTACCTCGCAAACATGGCTGAGCGCGAATAGCACGGAAACGTTACAACAACAGTAAGCTGTTTAAAAACAATGGACTATATGAATGATAATTTCCGTTCTTCTCTGATGTAGTCAACTTGGCGATAAGCTATGCTTGATATCAATCATATCAGCTGCGCTAGATCTCTGCCTTAGAACCGTGCATATTGCCCCACTTAATCTGCCGTCATAGGTAGCCTTAATTATCCCTGCTCATGTTGTTGTATGTGAAGGCTCCTCCTAAGGCACTAAACAGATTAGCGATGTGTGATTGTTGCAAACAACTACACTTGATGTTACGGGAATGGTTATTAATAACGGTATCTTCATGAGCAAAACAGCAATAAACTTTTCTGATGTTTTTATTAAATATTTTCCTGGTTTTCTATCAGTAAGGGACAGCAAACACCGAATTGTCTATATAAATGAACCATTTAGAGAATGGGTTGCAAGTCTCACAGATATGAACATTATCGGTTTAACGAATGATGATATCTGTGACTTAGTCGATGGCAATGTCGCAAATGTATTTGCCCAATGCCATGACTTGACTCTAACATATATGGATAACAATGAAGAATCCAACAAAATCATGTCGTTTAAATTTGACGATAACGTGCATTATTTTGATGTCACAAAATTTAAGAGTGTAGTGGAGGATGAGGTGTATATATTCACCTTAGCAACAGATATAACTGACTCATACAATGAAAAAATGTTGTACCAAAAACAAGCTAAAACGGACCCGCTGACTGGAATTTATAATCGAAGTATTCTAGAAGATCTACAATTAAAATCAGATAACCTACTGATTTATATGGACCTTGATAATTTCAAATACATCAACGATTCATTTGGTCACTTAGCAGGTGATAAAGTTTTGTGTGATGTAGCCAATATTTTGAAGCAAACCTTCCGGCATGATGACTACATTGTAAGAATGGGGGGTGATGAGTACCTTATCATCATCGACTGTACTGAAGATGTAGATGTGAAAGAGGCATTGCAAGAAATCGAAATACGATTCAAAACCAAATTCCAAAAGAATTATCCTCAGCTGTCATTTTCATTTGGCTATAACCGCTTTGAGTCCGACATAGATACGACCTTAGATATCATTGACAGGAAAATGTATAAAAACAAAGCAACCAAAAAAAGCAACGCCTACATGAGTTAAGCACAGTGACCACATGGGAGCTGACACGATAGGAAGAACCTCACTCCATGACCATTTCCCGAACCTGCCGCTCCATAGCCTTAGTGAGATCTGACGCTTGGTAGATCACCTCATCCACTATCCTCTCAGCAGATAGTTGTACTTCCCCTCCGAATCGACGGGAGACCAGAGCAATGTCAGGGGCCACACGCCCGGTACCATGACAATTAGGACACTCGCCACCGATTCGTAGCCGCCTGCCGGTTCCAGTGCAATGTGGACAACGCCAGGATATCAGCATCTCATCAACACAGCGACCATGCGCGGCATTTAGGATGGCATTACGCTTATCTAGCAGTCGCAGATATTCATGATCCTTACCGTGACGGTGAGCCCGCTTGGCCTTCTCCATTACCACTGCAGCACGGCGGCGCTCTTTGTCATAGTAGGGATGAGACAGAATTAGCCTCTCCAATTGCTCTGGCAGTGAACGTCGTAGCAGGATAGCCAATGCGCCCTACCTCCGCATTACACAGGCCATCATTGAAGTGAGCCTGCAGCGCCTCTATAGCTTGTTGTCGACCAGGTGATCAGCCATCAGATACTGCAACCCCTGGGGATTATCCTTGGAGGCTATCTGTAGCGCACCAATTAACTCGTCACGCCCAAGAGCGCTGAGGTTATGGGTGGTCGGTTCATGGAGATCTCCTTTTGGTGAAAACAGGCGCAGTGCCATTTCCAGTGTTTTGCTCATGGGGTGGTCCTCAAGTGATTGGTATTCCGGTCAAATGTTTTCAGCAACCAGGCGCACAGCTGGCCAGTTTTGATATGTTCAGGAGTAACTTCGATGACAGACCATCCAAGCAATGTGTAAATCACCCCTGCTCTGCTGGTGACACCATTCCGCCTGTAGGTTCCCAGTAATCGAAAGTCAGGTTGAGTAATGCGAAGAAGCGACGATAAAAGCAGGATTACGGGGCCCGCTTCCTTTGGCTTGAATAAACTAGCTAATGGATAATGATCGGATAGCTTCCGCATAAGCTGGGGTGGAAGGAACCAGCACGCCGCCAGACATTTTCAGCAGAGTCAGCTCCATATAGTGCTAATAAAGACTGGTCTGGTTTGAAGAATTTTAATATTCTTGGTCACGCTTGGCCCTTTTTAGGTTAATAGCCGGATGGTCTAGTTTCGGCATAACCATGGTAAGGCCAAAGTTTGATCAATGTCACGCACCAGTAATTGTGATATTATTGTGTTAGCGAGATATAGAAAACAATCGAGTCTAATCGGATTGATTTTAACAGAAAATAATTCATATCGGTTTTCAATCAAGCCCCAAGCATAATGCTCGGGGCTTTCTCTCAACATCGTGGAGCTCGCTACAGAATGGCCCACATTAACCTTATAAAGCTTAGCCACTAATTTTTACATAAAGCTTGAAATCATGCTTGGCTTTACTGCTTTTGTCTGCCCCCATCTGATAAACTCGAATGGTATAAGTCCCTTTCATCGGCAGCTCACCTTCAAAGCGGTCACCTTTCATAGCACCAGAGAACATGGCATCAGCAGTACTACCAGGAGGAAGGATATTAAAATATGTGTTGTACTTGGTGTCCAATGTCACAAGCATCTTCTGGCCCTTGTTGGCCGTTAACTTATAATCCAAGTTCTGATCACCTTTGATCGAACTGTTAATTGTTGTCTCCGACGTCCCTTTTTTAAACTGAACCTGCTGAGCCTTGCTATCATTTGCAGCAAATGCAGGCCAACTACTACCAAACAATCCAATCGAGCAGGCCAATACTAGCATCGTTTTTTTCACGTTATAACCTTCTTGTTGGGTGAGCCTCGCCAAATTTTACTGATTCAGAGATGAAGGTCTATCTGAAATTTACGTATAAGCTCTAATAACAAAAACAGTAATATCTATTGCTATATCTGTGGTTTCTTACAACCGTCAAACATTGAATAAGCGCCAGAACTTGTCTAATAAAAAACACTGGCTATCAGCCGGTGTTCATCAAAGACATATCCTTTCTCAGGCTTAAATGCGGAATTTCCTGACTACATCTTGTAACTGAGTAGCTAAGTGGTTCAAGTCATGGCATGCCTGGGACATCTGCTTAGCGCCTGCTGCGACTTCTTCCGAAGCATTGCTGATGTTGACCACGTTGCGATTCAGTTCTTCACTCACAGCCCCCTGCTCTTCTGTTGCGGTGGCAATCTGGATATTCATATGCGAAATACTGCTGACAGCACTGCTGATCTCTGCGATTGACGCCCCTGCTTCCCGGGCGGTGGTAACCGTTTCAACCATCATGGTCTGACTTTGCTGCATCGTGGCTCCCGCTTCATTCGCGCGTTCCTGCAGTTCGGAGATGATACCGTTTATCTGGGAGGTGGAGTCTTGGGTTCGTTTAGCCAGCGTTCTGACCTCATCGGCCACGACTGCAAACCCACGCCCTTGTTCGCCAGCTCGAGCTGCTTCAATCGCTGCATTCAGCGCCAGCAGATTGGTCTGCTCCGCAATGCTTTGAATTACCTCCAGCACCATGCCGATATTGCGGCTATCATCGCCCAGCTGGCGGATCACCACTGCAGTATGCTCTATCGCTTCAGCCACCTTCTCGATACGCACGATAGAGTTGTTCACTGTGTTACTACCCTGAAGGGCTGTTGTACTTGCCTGGGTTGCAGCACTAGCAGCATCGTTAGTATTGCGTGCTACCTCCTGCACAGTGGCCTGCATCTCATTCATAGCTGTGGCCAGTTGGTTCAGCTCATGCTTTTGACCATCCATATTATGGGCAGACTGCAAGGAAACGGCACTGATCTCTTCGGTTGCAGAACCGAGTTGAACCACAGAGCTTGAAACCTCATTGACGAGCATCCGCAAGTTGTCCTGCATCTCGTTCAAGCCCTTGGCCAGCATGCCGAGTTCATCATGGGAAAAGACTTTCATATCGAGCTTGCTGGTGAGGTTACCAGCAGATACCTGATGAATTTGCTCTAACAAAACCATGATCGGATTGCGGATCTGACGGATAAGTAGTAGAGCCGCCAGGATCACAAAAACCACCGTACCTGCACCCATTGAAATGCTGAGTGTCTTGGCGTTGTCATAAACTACCTTGTCATGAGCGGCCATCTCATGAGCAATCCGATCATTTTCTGCACGCAGACTCAAGGCATCCTGCCCAGCCTTTTCCAAGGCTTGCTTAGACTCGTTATTGATAAGGGACTTTGTTTTGGTCACGTCACCTTGCTCAACGGCCGTCAACAGAATGGAATGGGCAGAAAAGTAATCCGATGCAGCTGCGACAAGGTTCTCGAAATATTGTTTGTCCCTCTCTGAGACAAAATCCATCTTGGAATATTGTTGTTGCGCAGCCTCAAAATCACGTTTACTGCTCTCAAAACGTTGTTTGTTGGTACTAATCGCACTCTGATCACTGTCTTGAATACCAATCAGCATGCTCAACTCAGCCCGGCGAGCATCAAGCAAGGCCGTATGCATTTGGCTTGAAGCTCGTATTGACGGAATGACGTTGTTAGTGATCTCGGTTGTATCACGGTAAATGTTCGATAGTTGGGTAACAGAAAACCAGGCAAATCCCAGCATCAGCACCACAAGGGCCGAAAAAACAGTTATCAGTTTATTGCCTATTGTCATTGATTTAAGCATCTGGTTATCCTTATTAACTTTTATGTCAACGTCTTATGTTCCACATTTAATATCGGCATCAAAAGTCAGCACCTTAACAAAAAACGACGACCCTAAACTAATAACATTTCAAACAATACATAGCCCTCTCCTACCTAGCAATAAAATCACCTAACCGTAAGTATAGAATATCGTAACTAAAAATTGATCTAGATTGGCATTGAGATTTTTCCGATATAACCATGAACATGTGTTAAATCAAATCTGGTTTTTATTACGAGTAAAAAACGAATCCGGCCTCACAAAAATCACATCACACAATTAAATATAATTGACCATCATCTACCGCTCTTTTTAAAATCCCCTGGCTTGCAGAAAATAATAAAAAGCTGAACCATACAGGAGTCTTTTATGAATAAGCTTGTAATACCCGCCATTTTACTTGCCAGCTCTACGCTGGCGCACGCAGATTCAGACACAACAATAAATGGCTTGGATTTTGGTCCCCTGGCACAGCTAGTGGGAACATGGAAAAGCACGGACAGTGGTGGTGTAGACGTAGCTCCAGGGCAAGAAGGGAGCAAGGTTGGTAAGGGTGGACCTGCGGTCGAACCGTACTATGAGACTTTTACCTTCGAGCCCGCTGCGGATGCAAAAAACGCCAGTGACCAATATTTAGTTGCGATGTATTACAAGCAAGAAGTATTCAGAAAAAGTGACAACGGTAAGTTTCATGACCAGCGTGGTTATCTGATTTACGATAAAAAAAATCAGATGATCTACAACTCATACTGCATACCTCGTGCTGTTTGTGTTGTCGTCGAAGGTAAAGCAGGCAATAATGTTGATTTTAAAACAGGGAAGCGTGGAATTGCTGAAAGTAGTTATATGTCAGCAAATGATTCAACAACTGACTTTATGATGTCGCTTGATTTCTCTGTTAAAGATCAGCTCAAGTATAATCAGACGACAAGTCTGCAAGTGTACGGTAAACCATTTGCACATTCTGATAGTGGTACATTAATTAAAATCAAATAATGTGAAGAGCCAAGGTGATTTTACCTTGGCTTTTTTAACTGCAAAATTCATATAGATTCCGTACACAGTTCCAGTTCATCAATAGACCAATTGGTATTCAACACATTTGCATACCATAGCGTCAAAACCACATCCATCTGATTGTTATGCTTCAATGAAGCTGCGGCATCACATGCTGCAATAACTTCTTGCCATAAGTCATCAGGGTTAATCGGTGTGGATTTATCTTTAGAGGAAAGGATGTCGATTGCTGTCGTGACATATTTCTTAGTTTTGATGGCTGTATCATAGTGGATTGGCATAATGCAACTGATGCTACCCAAGCTGCAGAGGGTCAGGAATGTTACCTTCGGGTTGTTTTTATACTGTTTTTTTTCGCCCAAGTCCTCTCCGAACGCTTCGAATATTGCCATATCCCAAGCAGTGATATGATCATAGTTGTTCTGCACCATTAAATGTACGGCCCTAAGTGCTGCCCCACCGTATTTTCCATAGATAATCATAGGCACCCCCAAATTTTCCACATCATATACCACAATTAGCAGGATGAGTTTTTTAATTATCTATTGCTGTTATCGATGAAATCTATTACTGACAACTTAAATTATAATAAAAATAGAACTTGACTTAGATCAAATATATTGTGCTATTAGGCTGCATTAATTGATGTTAATGTCAGAATAAACATATTGGAATATGAAACTGAAAGATGAATCATGCAATTCTTTCTCAACGAGCCCGAACACCTAGGGCTACCTCCCTACATACTCAGGGGCTAGACTGCCCCCCCCGACCTCAATTACTGCTGTTAAGCATTCCAACTCATTATGAGTCTGGCTAGTTTCAGATATTTCTTGAGTTACCACTAAGTAAGAATGCTACGGATATGCAACCTCCTTAACTAACTTTGTATAGAGAGCCCATACAGTTATCTTATGAATTACCAGGCGATACAGTAAGGAATCCTCATTCCTCCCTTTCTTTAAGCTGTTTCTGCTACCGCCAAGCCAGCTCAAAATCATAAATCTAATGACAATCTCATAATTAATCAACGATATGTAATCTCATATGGCGCTCAAAAATCTAATAACGTACAGTAGTCGAACACTTCACAGGGATAAATAAATGTCGAGTAAACTTCCATTTTTAGACTTGGCTCGCGGTTTGGCTGCAATATTTATGGTGTGTACTCATGTAGTGAGTATTAACACAAAGACTCAAATTGCAGAACATTCTATCTTTGGGAGAGTTATAACATTACTAGGTGAAGCCCCTGCCGCCCCAGTATTCATGGTTGTCATGGGGATTCTATACGCATATAAGAAAGAGCATCAATTTACGCACGATATAAAGCGCTCATTTTCATTGTTTGCTAAAGGGTACTACCTTAATTTATTACGATTAGCAGTCCCCTTTACCCTCGTCTTATTTTATATGCCATTTGATACAAGTGAGCCGGATGATAAATTAACAAACTTTGCCGATGATATCATCTCGAATTTACTTGTGGTTGATATCCTACAAGTCGCAGGCCTATCATATTTGATAATGGCGATAGTCAATAAATTACAACTTAATGATGTTTGCATAACGCTTCTGATACTATTGGTTTTGGTGTACTCCCCTTTTATATGGGGCCTTGGAACCTATGTTCCATTTTGGGGAAGGTTACTCGAACCATTATGGGGTATTAATGGGGAAATGGTTTCATTCCCTCTATTCCCATGGGTCATCTATCCATTGATTGGCATGATCCTTGGTAGAAGATATAGCAATCCACTTACACTAACAACGCAGGCAATGGGGTATCAGTTTGGCTTCGGTGTATTGTTATCCTTTATTGGCATACTCATATCAAAAACTAATATCTCATTTCACTTTGGTGATTACTGGAGAACCGGTCCTGGCGGATTAATATTATACATTGGTTTTATTATGCAATGGCTTGCACTCATGTTCTTTGCATCTCCATACCTTCATAAAGGTTTTTTGAACATAATTAGTTTTATAAGCACACACATCACCAACTTCTATATTGTTCAGTGGGTTATTATTTCAGCAAGCATTGTCGTGCTTGATCAATATAAACTTGATATAACCGAGTCACTCGTAGCTATTATCATAATAATAGCAATGTCGTTTTCAATTTGTAAAAAATTACAGAAGCACAATGTAAACTTATAGTAGGAGAAAACTTATGAAAATATTTATATATATGCTAGGTTTGGTTTTATCTAGTGGTGTCTTTGCAAAGGATAATCGAGATGGGATTGCCTATTCGATAATATCACTTAATCAAAAGATCATAGACTTCGACAATTCATTGAACCTTGATAACTCCATTCGAGAGCAAGGTGTAGATTTTCTATACGACAGCTTATCTCTTGCCAGTGAAGTCTTTATCGAAAAGGCCTCTATCGGTTCCCCATCATTCGTTGATTGGATCACTACATCACGTAAAACAGCCGGTGATAACCCTTGGACACGCTATCGCTCCACAATGATCAAAGGTGAGAGCAGTTATGTTTTAGAAGGTAAAATCGGAGATACGCTTTACCTTGGCATCCAAGTTTATACATTACGTGATGGAAAGAACGTGGCTCTTCCAGAAAAAAATGTTTCAACAGACAACATCAAAGTTGGGGATAATGGAACTTTCCGTATCGAGATCGGTCCTAGAGCTGCAGCAAATGGGATCACGACTGATGCCAATGACTACATGCTGATTGTTCGCGAGTATTATGCTAATGGAGCCGTTAGAAAAAATGCTCCAGCCGAGTTGATGATCAAACAAACTGATGGTGATTTTGACACTCCATTCATTGCCTCATCATCGGATCGAATTACACGAGCCAGTGCCTTTTTGACTAGTTTGGTTGAAAGCTCGCTTGACCTCACTTCCCAGATGAGTAAAAGCAAAAATACAAGTGCAGAGGTAAACCCTAGACCTGACCTCGTTCAAGCGCTCTTTCCCACCACTGATAATCGCTATGATGGTTTCTACATTCAACTTGAAAATGACAAAGCAATTAAATTGACAGGTAAGATACCTGCCAACTTAAAGTATGCATCCATCACATATTATAATCCTTACTATGCTACTGTTGATTATGAGAAGCATAAGACATACATCACTAAAGATGAATTGGAATTAAATGCAGATGGCAGCTACGAAGTCTATATAACCAAGTTTGACATCAAAGACAAAAAAAACCTCATCACTACTCAAGGATATAACGAAGGCGTTATATCAATACGATACCTTGGCAAAGAAGAACTTGATTTTGAAACCAAGGTTATCGATGTAAATGACATACCAAACAAGGACATTAAGAAGGATGACCGTAATGGTGGTGGCGGTTCAGTACCTGCTGAGTTATTAATTCTAGGTGCTATTTACATGGCAAGAAAGAGCTTGGCAAGCTGACATTAAGCATAAAGCCACCATTACCGGTGGCTTTATGCCACCTCAATACTGACAGGTATATGGGATTTCTGTTGTAAAGCTAATGACCTTTTCTACGGACACAACTGCATCATAATCTTCTGCAAACCCATCGTTCGCCTTCCCTTCATCAACACCATAAAATTCTATATAAACCTTCGGATACATATATCCACTCTCGGCTCTAATTTTGTTTGTTGCCTTTTCAACATCATCCATAACCTGGGGTTGTTTCGCATATAACCAAAAGTCCTTTCCCCCACCACAAGGGGTAAAAGCACTTACTTCAAATCCTTCTGAATAAACACCTCGCCAAGGCTTTTGTTCTGTGACCGAACTTGAGCAACCTGTAGCAAGTGAAGCAATAAAAACTGAAAATAATAGCTTTCTCATTGAGAACTCCAATTGAATTGAGGCTTGTAATTTTCTTTTATATCATATCACCAAGCTCCCTTAAAATAAAACTATGACAATCACCCTTACTTGGGTGATATCATTCTTCTGTCAATATCACATCGAACATATATAAATAAGACATCGGCTCAGGCCGATGTCTTATGCTTGCTAAACCACATCATTAGTTTACGTTTTGGTTAGCCATTCAATTACTTTTTCCCCTACAAGGGTCTCTTGGCCAGCAAACCAATGATTGGTACCTGGAGCGCATAACGCAAATTCACCCGGATTCATCGGTGCCTTATCTACAGGGCCATCAATTTTCACCAGTGGCGTGTATTGAGCCTTTTCTGCAGCATCAGCATAAAGAGTTGATGAACAGGCATCATTGGTGTGATGAACAAGTAAGGTAGGTTTACCAAGTTGGCTAAAGTCAATTGCTGAAAGCCCTGTGCCACCGGGCGCTTCCTGAGGAGCATCCGCAGGTTTTGCCGCAACCTTATAGCGAGCACTGAGCAAGACTGTGGCATCAACTTCACTTGCCAAAGCACGCGACACATAACCTGCCGAAACCGAACCACGGCTATGACCCATCAGCACAACCTTCGACTTTGGATACCGTTGCTTCAACTCTGAAAGAACTTTTCTCATATCAGTGAAATGTTCTTCAGATTGTCGAAATGACTCACCAAGGCCTTTGCGGTCTGAAGGTGTGTCGATAACCGCTACTGCAAATCGGGGAGAAGTGAAAAGCTCACGCTGTTTTTCTAAAAGGTAAAATTTCTCAGCTTCAGCTTTCCCATCTTTCATCTTCAATCCGATATTACCGTTAGATGAGGGGAAAAAGACGATAAGGAATTCAGGCTCCTGACTTTTCGCCTCCCACAGTAAAACTGGCTGGGTTACACCAGTTCTGGTCTCTAACTGGATCAATTCATCTGTTTTAGCCTGAGTTGTTAATGGCAACATCAACAATGGAATTAGTTTTATTATACTTTTCATCGAATGCTCCTTATTAACAGACTGCGGTTTAGGTGGCTAGCATCAATGATGCTAGCCATTACGGCCACTACCAATGGCGATTGGAATACGATAACTAATATCATGTTCGCCAAACTGGATGTTGATTTCACCACTTTGATGACGTGGGATCTTGATCATGCTCTTCTTCATAGTAAGCATGTCGGTGGAAATAACTTCACCATTGCTATTCTTGACAATTACTTGCCCCTTCATGAAGTTGTCATCTTTAAAATTCAAGAAGAGCGACCCTGGATTGTAGCTAACTATAACATTCGCTGGATCTTTCATTACCATATCCGATGCCATCGTACTGGCTTGAGCAGTATTGAGTATCAGCATGCTAGCGAGACCTGCAAGAATGATTTTTTTCATATGTATACTCCGTATTTATATGGATGTGACCCAATCAGGCAACCAATTTATCGCCCAAATCTCTAATATTTTATCGAATCCGGTGAATATCATTGTGCTCAACAAAATCAGAGCGATAGCCAGAATATATTTTCCATATCTTGCACTATTACCTATTTTTTTGAGCTGCACACCAGAGGCATAACCGATCCCCACCAGAGGGAGTGCGCAACCAACTCCAAAGGACAGCATGACAAAGAAAGCCATCACCATATTCTGCCCGGAAGATGCCAAGGCGATGGCTGTACCAAGGGTTGGCCCAACGCAAGGCAACCACACTAGTCCAAGCGACATACCTACAACGAGTTGAAAGGCAGCTCCAGATCCTTGCACATTTCCCCCTGGCATCCTGCTTACAAGCAGGGAGAGCCAGTAAGACATGCGATCGTTTAGTGCTGGCGTTAGCAACACTATGCCCATCAACAACATCAAGCTCGCCGAGAAGTACCTCAATATGTCTGGTGAAATCCCCAAGCTAAGCAGAATAAAGGTGATCAGGCTACCGGCAACGGCGAAGGTAACGCTGATCCCCACTGCCAGCAAAATGAGACCCGTGCGTGAGGCCTGCATGGCAGAGCTAGCCACTGGGGGTATCATGGGTAAGACACAAGGCGATAGCAGACTGAGGATCCCGGCCATAAATGCCAGAGGAATGGATGACATATCCATTACATGGCACTCTCAGCATCTTTCAGTACTTTGAAAATTTTATCTTCACGGGTTTCCGCCACGCTAAACCATATCTGTTTATCCCCTTTATAAAGCATCAGGGTTGATTGGCGAGGCGCCTTAAAATAAGTTACCCAATTTTTCTGTGTATCGAAATTGATAATGAGTTGATTTATTTTACTATTGGGGTTGTCCTTAAAGTATGAGCTAAGGACTTTGTGCTGAGCTTTGCATGTTGGGCACCAGTCAGCATGTACCACCAATAATGTCACTTGGTTTTGACGTTGAGCCTCTTTCCAAGCTTGCTCAGTAAAGTCCATGCTTTGTGCGTTATCCATTGCATGAGCAGTACTAAAAAAAAGACCAAAAACAAACGTCATAAAAATTGTGCGTATAGTTCTCTTCATCTTCTACCCTCACTTCTAGATGTTACGACTTACTTCTAAGTAGACCCGACTGACGAGTATTAACTTTCAAAGAATAAAAATTATTTTCTGGAGTAAGTCGCTAAAAAAAATGCGCCCGGGAGGGCGCAAAGGCATCAGTACTATTGAGTGGTGAGCAATGCTCGGCATTGATTCAAGTAGTACCAACTCACACCAAGGAACACGATATCCTTAAGGATGAAAAACTCAGTAACGGGGACGCCATCAACCAGTTTCCAAACACCCGGTAAGGTCAACAGGAAGCTCAGGGTCGCCACGAAGGTGACTACTGCACCCCAGCTACTCCAATAGCCGATGCGTGGCTGCCAGAGCCCGATCACCAACCCTGTGGCGATAACTATCTCAACCAAGCCGATCAGGTTGGATACCCCTTGATCTGAAAGAAGGCTATAGAGCCAGTTCATCAGAGGATGGCTTGCCACCAGAGGACGAATGGCTGCTGCTTCGGTTGGCGTAAATTTGAACATGCCAATCCAGAGCAGGGTCAGTACTACACCACCAAGGGCAACCAGAAAGCCTTTATCGTATCGCTGCATACAGACTCCTTAGAGGGTCAGGGCGACGATCGGGAAGTCGATCTCGGTGCCGGCAAGGTGATTGCCGTAGTTAGTCATGGTGTTGACTACTACCTGACCAAGCACCTCCAGCACTAACTCGTCATCCAGCCCGGCGTTGTAGGCATTATGTAGTTGCTCATCACTGACAACCCCCCGTTGGGTGACCAGCAAGATGGCTAGTTGCAGTAAGGCATGATCGACAGGATCTGACGCGTTACCTTGGCGGGCCTCTTTAATGTCTTCAGGCGTGAAGCCCATTTTGTCGGCCAACAGGGTATGTGCGGATAAGCAGTATTGGCATTTGTTGGCTTGGCCTATCGCGAGAGCCAGCAGTTCACGTTGGCGTGCGGTCAATCGCCCTTTGCTCAGTGCGTCAGCGAATGCCAAGAAGCCGTTGAACAGGGCTGGTGAATGGGCCAGTGTGGCATAAAGGTTGGGGACCATACCCAGGTTACGCTGCATGGCGGAAAAACTGGGAGCAACGGGCGGTGAAGGTTGGGTTACGGGTTGAATGCGGCTCATGGTAGTGCTCCTGTGGGTTCATTGAGGTGCAGAGGTAGTTTGCCGCGCATCGTGATATGGTTTATTACCCATAGTCTCTAAAAACTTACTATTCGTCTCAAATATGGATCCTCTTTCTGTTCTTCTGGCGCATACCACCCCACGCGCCCAACTGTTTTTCGCTGGCAACCTGTGCCAGAACTCCAATAGCCAAGACTATCCGGCGGGTGGCCATCTTCATTTGCTGCGAAGCGGTGAGCTCACTCTGTATCACGAGGGTGCGGAGCCGCACTTACTCACAGAACAAACACTGCTCCTCTTTCCGAGCGGGCTTCCCCACCGTATGGAACCCCGCCAACTGGGGGGATGTGACCTCGTGTGTGCCTCTGTATCTTTTGGCCAGGGAAGCACATCACCATTACAACTGGCGCTTCCTGATGTGTTAGTTCTGCCACTGAATGACATGCCAACACTGGCACCACTACTGAACATGTTGTTCGACGAAGCATTTGCTCATCGCTATGGCCAAGACCCACTCCTGACAAGGCTGTTGGAAAGCTTATTGATCTTGCTGTTGCGCCATATGGTGGAGAAGGGGCTCTGCCAAAAGGGGATGTTGGCCGGTTTATCGGACCCACGGCTGGCACGTGCGATTGCAGCTATGCATTTACGCTCAGAAGAAGGGTGGACTGTTGCAACATTGGCACAGGAAGCCGGAATGTCCCGAGCCCGCTTTGCCGCACACTTTCAGTCACAGACTGGATTGTCGCCTCTGGGTTACCTGACCCAATGGCGGATGCTGTTGGCCTGCCAACAATTGTTGACTGGGGAATCAATTACTCAGGTTGCGCTGGGGGCAGGATACAGTGGTAGTGTCGCGTTCAGTCGGGCGTTCGAGCGGGAATTTGGAATGAGCCCTGGACGATGGCTCAAGGCAATACAGTGAATTTGAAGAGGATAATAATCCCGCAGTGTGAGTGGGTAATTAACTACGAGTGAGTGGCTCTACAGCAACAGTGGTAGTAGCGAACCTTCCTCTTATGCGAATGATACCTATGACCGCTATACAAGCTTTCTGTTGGTAGCGCATCAACCAATATCCCGCCCTGGTGCTATGGGAAACGGAACATCCGAGAAATAAGGTTGTGATAGTGAAACATAAGGAAGGACTGACGTACTGAATGAAGATATCGGGGTATCACCATCGCTCGATGAGACGACGTATCGGTTTTCTGGTCGCCTAAGACCAACATAAACGGCTCGCAGAACCAGACCTATATCATCAATCTCACGCTGAGCCTGCGCAGAGATATTGTGATCTCTTACGCCGATGGGTTTATCAAGGACTTTGGTCTGGTTACGGCACCTAGCAAAGAGAAATCCAAGCCCTCTGAATTCGGCAGCGCAGGCGATTCATGGTCAGATGCAGGCTGGGAGGTACCTATCGACTGGGAGTTGCTGGAACAGCCAATTAGTCCCAAGGACCATCTGGTATTGATCTCCCCCCTCCTCCATTCGAATAATTCGCCCTTGCAGGCCAGTGGTAATGGTAACCACGGTTGCTATCTGGCAAGCATAAGCGAAGCACTCAGCAACCTAGTGCTCTCATTGGCCAAGAGAATGAACCCATCTTTTGCTGATGACATCGAGCAGCACTAGGCCGAACTGGAAGGTGTGCAATCGAGGCAGACATCCAGACCTCGACCATGGACGCGACAGAAAAGTTGCAGCTCGTAAAATCGCGCCATGGCCAAGGCCTTTTCCGTACAAACATCGAGAAGTCGAGCCAGTTTGTTGAGTTACCGGAGTCACCGACAAAGCCCTGCTGATTGCCAGCCACATCAAGCCCTGGTCAGAATGCGACAACAATGCAGAATGCCTGTATGGGAGCAACGCCCTGCTTCTCTCACCTCACATAGATAAACTATTCGAGCGTAGCTGAATTACCTTCACTGACGCCGGCGACCTGCTGTGTGCCGACCCCAGCATCGAGCGGGCCCTGCAGCAGTGGGGCGTTGAGCTGCCAATAAACGTCGGCTGTTTTGACCCCAAGCAAGTCATTTACCTCGCCTATCACCGTGAAATTATATTCATGGGATGATACCGCATACAACTCTCGGTCCACCGCCACCAAGGGGGGCTGGATGATCTGAGTGGTTGTCACCACCTGCATGAATCATCAAAGCCTTACCACTCAGTTCCGCCAGGGTCAGGCGTGGAGCCAAAACTGGTTGAACAGCGTTACCTACCTCATCGACATAGAGAGGTGGTAAATCTCCCTTGTGGACATCATCTTGCCAGGGGGCGCCATGGCGCCCTGTTTGCTGGGGATCATAGTGACCACCCGCCGCGCCACCCGCAACGATTTGCCCATCCTTAATACTGCTGTCGCAGCTCCCGTTTGCGTGCACATGGAATCCATGCAAACCTGCAGGCAAAGAGGACAGTGCCGGAGTAAGGACTGCTCCATATGGACTTTCACTCAACTCTACTTGCCCAACGACAGCCCCGCTGGCCAGATCCTTCATCGTCACACTAGCTGCAGTGGCATTGACGCTTACTACCAACACCGCAGCAAGCATCACCTTACTCATTCGATTATTCATCTTTCTTCCCCTTGCTCTATTACATCGAGGATTAGTTACCCTCGATGTAATTGCCTTTCCCAGCACCAATTGCCAGAGCGCGAAACCGTTCGCCCTGTCCAAAATGTTCGGCAAACTGAGCCGCCGTCATCGTGCTTTTATCGGTAACAGGCTCATCAGCCCGTTTATCACTATCCCAATCACAATCAATGGCATATAGGGTTTTCGCAATACGCCATTCACCCTTGATCACCGCCCCCATTAATGCGGTATGACCTCGTTTGTCACGCAAGCAAGGGTCTGCCCCTCTTTCGAGAAGAGACTTCACTGCCTCCGATTGCCCTTGGTAAGCGGCAATCATCAGTGCGGTGTAACTCTGCTCATTGCGCTCATCGATCGGGAAGCCAGCTTTTACAAATTCATTCAGAACACTCACCTCTCCGCTGCGCGCAGCGGCAAAGAAATATTCTTGTAAGCTGGCAGGCTGCAATTGCTCCGCCTCTGTCGGCTCGCTACCCCAGGCAGGTTCAGACAACCCCACAAGCACCACAAGCAAACTCAGCAGCAAACGGTTAGGTACCATCCTGCACTCCTTCAACATAATGCCTGCAAGGCCCGGTTCATGATTGCAGGCAGGAACAAGTGGGCCCTGCAGGACTTACCGAGTTACCCCCACCGCCTGCCTGGCGGGGGCAAAATTAGAGTTTGCTCGCGAGTTGTTTGACCTGCTGCTCATCCCCCTTAACGGCACGAGTTAGGGCCATACCATATTCACTGTCTGCTTTGTAAAAGTGGGCCAGCATCTTGTGCTTCACTCCACTGTCACGCACAGCACCGAGATCGGCAGCCAAGTTGCGCACGAGATTAGTCTTTCCTTTAGCATCGAGAGAGCGATAGAAATTGCCGGCTTGGCTGAAGTTATCGGTTTTCTCGATCTGCTTTTGCTGAACTGTCCCCTCTAGCGCAGTCGTTACTGCACGCGCCTCTGCCACCATGGTCTTAGGTGCCTGGCTGCTCGGTTCATAGTTCACGTTGCTGATTGTATTGCCAATGTTCATGGCACCATCCTGGTTGTTACTCACAACCGGCACCAATGGACGGTTGATAGGCAACTGTTGATGGTTTGCTCCGAGACGGTAGAACTGGGTGTCACTGTAGGCGAACAGACGCCCCTGAAGCAGACGGTCTTCGGAAGGTTCGATACCAGATATCAGGTTGGCCGGAGCAAAGGCAGACTGTTCGGTTTCCTGGAAAAAGTTGTCAGGCATTCGATTGAGGGTCATGGTCCCTATCTTCTGCTCAGGGACCCCCTCCCACACCTTAGTAGCATCCAGCGGGTTGTAGCTAAAGTCGTTCAGCTGAGAGGGCTTTAACACCTGAATAGCCAGATCCCATTTCGGATAGTCGCCGGCCTTGATTGCACTGTACAGATCCCGGGTCAGATGGTTGAAATCCTGACCCTGCACCTTAGCGACCTGATCTAGATCCAGACTGCTCACCCCCTGCCGGCTGCGCCAGTTAAATTTGACGTAATGCACATCGCCCTTGGCGTTGACGAACTTGTATGCATGCACGCCGAAGCCATCCATTTTGCGATAGCTGGCTGGGGTACCGAGATCGGAGTAAACCTGGGTCAGCATATGAGTAGAGGCCGGATCCTGACTCATGAAGTCAAACACTCGGTTCGGGTCTTGAATATTGTCGACCGGTGAAGGCTTGAGAGAGTGGACCATATCGGGAAACTTGATGGCGTCACGGATGAAGAACACCGGTAGGTTATTGCCTACCAAATCCCAGTTGCCCTGGTCGGTATAAAACTTGGTAGCAAAGCCCCGTGGATCCCGGAGGGTCTCTGGACTATGTTGGCCATGAATAACTGTGGAGAAGCGAACGAAAACAGGGGTTTTCTTGTTCACGGTTGAGAATAGGCTTGCAGAAGTGAGCTCTGGAATAGCATGGGTCACTTCAAACTCGCCATGGGCGCCAGTACCTCGGGCATGAACAACCCGCTCGGGGATCCGCTCCCTGGCAAAGCGCTGCAATTTTTGGATGAGATGCACATCTTGCAGCAAGACAGAACCATTCTCACCGGCCGTAGTAGAATGCTGATTATCACCTACGGGCGCACCGTTATCGCGAGTGAGGACATCAGCTTGAACGTGCAATGCAAGGCCCGACATGAGAGCAATTGTCAATTTTGTCATTATTTTCATTTCTTCCCTTATTTTTTCTAGATTTATCCCTGCCTGCGTGCTCAATACTATGCCAACCATGCATTCTAAAAAAACGATTAAATACGATTAAATCGTTCTGTTTTTACGATTAGGTTTAACTGTGGCTGAAATGAGTGAGAAAGAAATAGGTCACCAACAAGGCTTTGTTGATTGATGGCCATATCTAACCTTGGTGTGAAAGCGACAATGCCGAGCGACTTGATGGCAATAACGGCCTATAGCCCTGCCCTCACATCGGCAGACTGTTTGGTGGTGAGTGGGTAACCGTGAGCGACCCCGGCTATTTGCAGTGCGTAGACAAAAAAGTATTGAGGCAATGGGGAATCAGCTCTCCCTCGATGTTGGAATACTCAACGTTAAACAACTCGAGTATCTCGCTTATCACAGAAGCAAAATATATCGGTCCGCACCAATCTCGGAGTAATGGGGAAATAGTCCCTCACCGCGGCATATTTGCTACCAGCTTTCTCAGCTTTTTGACCACAACTTCATCTTTAGGCTGAGGAATCACTACGACTTGGGTTTGGGTGGCTTGGGGAGCTTGGCAGGCTTGGGTGGCCCCATGGGCACCCTGGTGATTTTTATCACCCGAACCATCAGCATGGTCATGGCTTGCCCATCACTGATAATGCACTTTTCCCGTTTGAACTCTGAGGTAATCCGCGGGTGGGTAATTAGCTTGCGGAGAAGCCGTCCTGAAACTGGCATAGATAAATTGAACTGGTCACACAACTGCAGGCTGGTGATGAACCGGTCTTGCTGCAGCGCCCAGGCTGCGACCTCTTCAAAGAGTTCTTCTGTTGACATCCTTTCCCTCTCCAGTAAGAAGCGACTAGCTTCAGCTATCGTTATCCCTCTTGCCTACCCTGCCACTCGCTGACTACTGAGTTCTTGTAAAAGATACACCAAGCCCGATACCAACAGGACTCAATATGTCACCACCAAATCAAAATGTTAAATAGAATCGCTCACTTTTACCCATAATACATATTAACTTGCAGTTTATTACAAAGCTGAATCGCACCTTAATCAGTGATTGATTTTATCAAAAATATCAGAGCCAATTTTCTACTCAAGTAACAAAAACGACCACCCCACTGTTGATGACAATATTGTTAATTTGTTAAGCTAATCAGCGATTAGATATTACTTTCATCCACTATAGCTTGTGAGAAAAAATGAAAAATTCAGTGATTGCTTTAGGGCTTATTTCTTGTGTCGGCCTATCCGGTTGTGCCGGCATCATTAATGGCACAAGCGATAATATTACTGTTCGCTCTGCGAACCCTGACGCAACCTTGTATGTAGATGGGATGAAGATGGGCAAAGAGACAGTCATGTTCTCACAGAAACGTGGTAAGAAAACGATTCTGGAAGCAAAAGCTCCAGATTGCTCGACAGGTGTAGCACATACAGATTGGAAGTTTGATGGTACTAGCCTACTGGGGATTTTTATTGACTTTGGAATTCTAACTATCCCAATAGACTTCGCTACCGGTGGTGCAATGGCACCTGAGAAAACTATCTACACGGTTAACCCTATTTGTGCAGAGAGCTAAAACGGATACTTTTTATTAAACCAATAAAATGTGTGAGTTCGTTACATGCTGCTTTCTTAACAAAAGGGACTATGAAATGAAACAGATCCTTGTTGTAAATATTTGCCAGACATATCCGACAGGGCGCCCCGTAGAGTTTTGTGCGCGCTCGTCCTGGGAATTGGACGATGCAAAAGCCCCCTTCATTGATACCATCGTTGCAGTTTTCGAAAACCAAGTTAGAGCTGTAATTAAGGGGTGCACACTTGTTCCTGCTACTCCGGAAGTTGTTGGCAAGTGGTGGGATGAAGGATGCCGGGGCCGTTGGTATGCAGACGGGGGGACTGTATACGATGAAACGCAAGTGTTTACCGTACGCAGCGAATGTCCGCAAGTATATGCTCCGTTAGCCAGCGTGCAAGGCATCCGCTACCTGACTCAAGAGCAATTCAACCAGCTCCCTGATGGGAATATAAAGCTGAAATAGAAAGAGGCCCCTTTGGGGCCTTATTAGATTACCGGAAGGGATGCAACTAGCTAAAGGATTGCATCAAGCACTTGGATAATCTGCTGCTTCACCTGCTCATCTACAAGCCTCGCATTAGGCACTTGCTCCTTGGCGCTGGCGGCAAATCCTATGCTCAACAGGGTCAGTAACAGTATGCGTTTCACAACACATCCTATCTAGTTCTCTTATGGATACCACTGGTTCTACCACATCGATAATTATTAAATAACCCACCATTGATTAATTCATGACTTGCATCAAAAACATGTCTGATATCACAGAGTTAAGTGATAAATCGCTCAACTTTACGAGATTCGATTGGTAAGCTATTCGACTGGTGCCTATGTCTCACACAGAGCCTTTCGATGGTGAACTTCAATACCGTCAGACAACCGGTCAAAAGCAGCAATCTGGGGGCTGTAACCTAGGGGCGGTAGCCAACGCAACGCTCAGTGAGCCCTCCCTCACCACAACAGCATCAAATGGACTCGGTGCTAACAACCGACAAGGAGAACCCAATGGGTGAATGGTCAGAGTATTTTGAGGATTTTCCGGAAGAGAACCCAGCTAACTGGGTAAACGGAGAGTTCAACCCCCGCCTGGCCCAAGAAGTACGTAATCAAGAGGATCGGTTGAGAGCGACAACCAACAAGGCTCCTTCAGAAATCAACGCCGTCATCATGAAGACTTGGTTAGATTCTCAAAATCAATAAAGTTAATGTTAACCAAGGAGAACTTCTGGGTAAACCCTCAAACATGAATATATAGCTTGCTATCATTAAACATCTCACTCGGACATAATGCACACAGAAGTAAAACATGCAAAATATAACAGATGAAAAACTATCAGTATTAGCTAACCATTATCAAACCAGTGTACAAAACTTGAAAGATGACATAAAAACAAGAGATTGGTATTTTTCACTAGTTTTATTTATATTTGTCTGCATCTTAACTAGAATTGTTGATCTATCAACATTCACAATAATATTAGACAAAGCGACAACCTTACACACCTCGACATTGGAGAAAAATGTATATTTAAGATGTGCAATATGGAGTTCCTGTTTTTATTTCTTTATGAGATATGCACAGAAGCATATTACTATAGAGAGAAGCTATAATTACATAAAGATTTTGGAAAAAGAACTATCATCACACTTTGATAATAAAGTGTTCACCCTTGAATCTTTATTTTATAAGCACGATCGCTTTCTCACAAAAAAAATCAACACAATAACATTCAAGAAAATAATCCCATTTCTTATGCTTTTGATTTTAGCTCTTCAATTGCATTATATTTTTGAATCACAAATCAATATATTATCAACTATTGAATCTCTTTTGGTTTTTTCATTTGCTCTCTATATAGCATTCTTTTCATTTGAGGCATGAGTAATGGCAAACAGAAATTACAATGTATTTATTAGCTACTCTAGAGCAGACAGTGGAGTTAAAGATAATCTTATAAAGTATTTAAAACCTTACATAACCAATAAAAGGATGACCATTTGGCATGATAGAGAATTAGTTGCAGGAGATGTATTTGACTCAAAAATAAAAGATAAGCTCAACAACTCTGATATATGTATATTTATCTTATCTCAAGACTACTTAAACTCTGACTATTGCAGGGAAGTAGAGGAAGATTTAGCTCTAAGAAAGTTTGACACATGTGAAACAAATTCATTTAGAATAATTCCTATAGTAGCAAGAGACTGTATTACAGAATACACTCGACTGAACCAATTCCATATTCCACTTGATAAAAAACCAATATCTGATTTTCCTGACCCAACAAAAGCCTATGTGGCCATCGCAAAAGAAATAAAGGGTGTTTTAGATTTTCTTGATACTATTGAGGATTACTCTCCTAGTACCCCTAAGCTCAGCGGAGAAGTGTTAGATATAAGTTCAAACACGTATAATCATTATCTTAATGACCTAGGTTTCACTGTTCAAAAAAGTGGAGTTGAGAACATCTTCCTTGATGATCTTTTTGTTTACCCAGACTTCAAGAAATTAAATAATGAAATAGAAAAGACGGACATATTTATTGACTCTCGAAAAGTTATAGATAACGGTGATTTTTTAAACAAGAGGATTCTCATTCTAGGTGATGAACAGTCAGGAAAAACCACTCTATCTAAGATCATCTACAAACGAGCGATATCTAACGGACTTTTCCCTGTTTTAATTGAAGGAGAAAATATAAAAAGTGTTTTAGACATTGAAAAAACCATAACTAAATCCATAGAACATCAATATAGCAATGCTGAATTTTACCAAACCAGCAAATGTGTGTTAATAATTGATGATATTAATAAGTCCCCAATCAATGAAAGATTCAAAAGAACGTTATTAAGTAATTTAAATAACTCATACTCAAGCATCATTATTATATCAGATACTGTCTTACGAATGCAGGATCAACTAATGCATGAGTTGACAACATTTTCTTCCTATGAAATTCAATCTTTTGGCTCAAGAAAAAAAGATGAAATCATTGAACGATGGAATATGTTGGGCTTTCAAGAAACCGAAGACATTGCAGTTATTCAATCAAGTCATGACCATTTAGTTCGTAGCGTTGATTCAATCATGATGAAAAATATAGTTCCAAGCAAACCTATATTTGTAATCATGATTTTACAAATATTAGAAACATCAAATAACAATGACTACTCTTTAACGAGCTATGGTCATTGCTATCACTCACTTATAATCGATGCTTTCAATAGAGCAAGCATAAAAAAGGATCAGTTCGGTGATTACTTTAATTATCTATCTGAACTAGCATTCCATATATATACTCTTGGAGTAGAAAAGATATCTCACGAAGAATTATTAAGTTTTCAATCTAAGTATAGCGAACTTTACTTTATAATATCACATCAAGACACTTTTGATAAAATATTAAAGTCAAAGATAATCATTAAAAATTTCAATGATGAGTTCAGTTTTCAATATAAATATCTTTTTTACTTTTTTGTTGCAAAGCGAATTACTGATTGCGAGGACTTACTGGAACATGTCGATTCCCTATGCGATAAACTTCATTCCGAAAAGCATGCTAACATACTAATATTTATCACTCACCACACCAATAACAAATCCGTTATTAAAGGCATAGTTAAAAAAGTAGCAAACATATTCCCTAACGAAAAACCAGCCAAACTAAACGTTACTGAAGTTTCATTTTTAAATTCCTTTGCCGATAAGATTGACAAGATTGTTGCGATTAAAAAATCGATTGATGTTAATAAAGAAAGAAAAGATTCTCTTGAAGAGAAAGACAGACAAGAAAAGGAAGATTTACTTGAAAATGTCAATCATGATGACAATGAAGAAAGTGTTGAAGAGGTAAATAGGGATCTACTTGATGTAAATCGTTCATATAGAGCTCTAGAAATACTAGGACAAATAATTAGAAACAGAAAAGGCTCTCTTCAAATACAAGACTTAGACCACCTAGGGATTGAAGCTTACAGTGTAGGATTACGCTACTTGAATTATTATCTCGGTCTAACTCAGAGCATGCAAGGGGAAATTATTGAAGAGATACAACGACTAATTACAACGAAAAAAAGCTGGTCTACTGAACGCATATCTCAAGAGGCTCGTTTTTTTTACTGGACATTTAGCTATATTATGTCGCTACAAGTAGTTAGAAAGACAGCATTTTCAATTGGCCATAAGGATCTGGTGCCATTTTATGAAAAAATGTCTAAAAAGCTAAACTCAGAAGTCGCAAATCTGATAGAGATACAAATAGAGCTAGAGTTTACTAAAAAGATACCTAAAGCAAAAATATCTAATCTTTGGGAGCGGTTGGGTGATAACATTCTAACAAGACGACTACTCCAAGAAATTGTTGTTCGACACCTGCATCTTAACTATGTCGATTATAATGACAAGCAATGGTTATCACATAAAATAAAACTGTCTGTTGAGGATCAAGAGTTATATCAGACGAAAGTAAAAAGGATAAAAAACATAAGCTAATACCATTTCAAGCTAGACACCGGTTTTAACCGGTGTCACTTTTTATCATAAAAACATTGCCAGAAATTTACTTGCATGTATGACGCATCCTGATTATTAGAAAATCCCGTAATGCTGACGCCACACACGGACTCGGTGTTATTCAGATTAGGATCTCGTTTCACGATGATCGCCGGCCATAGCACATGTGGCTAATCGGCTTCTTACACAAGCTGCAGGACCGCCTACACGCATTGACGACTCTCCTAAGCCAAAGCCCTGCCATAAACGACAAGAACTCCTGTGGTAAGCACACTGACTTCCATCGCTAAACGGTGTCGCACCAAACTTGCTAACCTTTCTAGTTTCCTTCACTTCTCAACACCCTCTCTGGCACGCATCTCAACCGCTCTACCTCCTCCGTCACTCGCTCAGGCATCATGCCAACAACCAGCCAGTGCCCTGCCCCGCGCAAGCAATCCGTATGCCCCAACGCCGAAAGGTCGTCAGCCACCTCCAGCTGCACCCTCTCACCACACCAGCCCCGAACGGGAGGATAGACTGCCACCCTGCAAAATTTCGCAGCCTTGACTGCGGCGATCACATCTTGGTTGAACATCCCTGAATTCCCCCAGTGATGGTGTAACCACGCTCTCGACGCTCGGCGAGGATCCTCTCCATCTCAACCTTCACCGCCTCACAAGTAACTTCGCCGTCACGTTTTAGCACGATCACGGTCGCTTCCATCTCGCATGCCCCGATGGAGAACAGGAGCTGGCGTGGCTCAGGAGGCAAGCGACGTAATATCTCAGCTCTCACTTCTGCCGGGCGCGGTGCAAACTGGCGCTCTACGTCAGCAGCCATATCCAGCACCACCTCCCTGATCTGAGCTGGTGTAAACCCACGCAGCACGCCGCCCCAAGCCAGCACTACGCCGCGGGCATTAGCATCCAGGTAGTTTGCGCTTGCCGGCCAACTGCCAGCCATCATCGGCAACAACTCCTCAGCCATAAACGCCGCCATACGGTCGCTCACCAATGGCCGTTCCTGCATCCCTGGCAGGGCTGTCACGTTAGAGGGGTGTGTTGTCGTCATAGACCCCCCTCCCCGACTCTCTGAGTGCCTGTGCTGCGTTCTGGGCCGCCTGCAGGTTGGCCAATGGCTTGCGCTGTGCTGCCGACCTAAACGAGCTAGCAGCCCGGCGAACCCAGTTGCGCCATGTTTTCTCCCAATCCAGCTTGGTTGCTTTGGCCCCGGGCAGTGACTGCCAGTAATCGGCGAATGTAGCGGCCTCGAGGAGGATCCGCTCTCGTGGCCATCCAGTTTCTTGACTGGCCCACCTCCCCCACTCTGAAGGTAGGAACCAGTCATTCGGCAAACGAGTTCCTCGTCGTGGAGCTGAGCTTTCGGCAAAGCGGCTCCCCCTGGGGGGATATAGGGGGATCTTTGGATCAATGACTGGATCTAAAGAGTGACTGATTCTATGTGCAGCTCCTGCACTATGAGTCTGTGCAACTCCTGCACATGCTATGTACATCTCTTGCACATCTGGATGTGCAGGAGATTCACCATTAAGTGTCAGCATGTAGACATTTGACCTCTTCCCATTGGGGACTCTTCGGGCCTCCTTAACCAAAAGGCCCGCCGCACAGAGCGCATCGATATGACTGATCACTGAGCGACGCGAAATCTCACATTGGTCAGCTATATGTTCACTGCTTTAAAATTTGCTAGAGCAGGCCAAGTGCTTGAAACTGACAAAATTGCCATGCACTGAGTTTTTATTGTTGCTTTCGCCATAGTCAGTAAAGAAGCTAGACCTCAATAAATTGCATACATGTGTCGAGCACCGCGTTATTTCCCAAATCGATGCAGTTTGAAGGGATCTTACTGAGGACTCGGTGATCTGATCACCACCATCCCCTTCAAGTCTGCATCATGGGCACGTCGCTTCATCCCATCACCAACTGGCCTCAATTCAACAAGTTTTTGATTAATCGTGGTTCACTCACCTTCAGGATTGATACCGAGGCCATGCACAACTGATTTCACCAAGACCATCACGGGCTACGGGGCCGCAACCAGCTCTACAGCGACCAGAGCATCTGCACCTTTGATGCTCAAGAGGAATTTCAACCTCACTCTGCTGGCCACTCAGGAAATACTCTACTCCTTATTCGCGTTGATGAATGTGCCGCTGTGTCTGTCGGACTATAGGGGTGCCAGCAAGCGGATAAGCACGGTGACGGTGGCGTATCGGCAGCCATTTAAAGCAAAGGTTACCGATCAGGTATCGACTCAACCGGGCTGAAGGTGTTTGGTGAAGGCGAGTGGAAGGTCAGAAAGCATGGTGCTGAGAAGCTGCGAGTGTGGCGCAAGCTGCATCTAGCGGTGGACCCTGCAACCAACGACATCGTGGCAGCAGAAGTGTTATTGGGGAATGTCCATGATACCGAGGTGCTGCCAACCTTACTCAATCCACTGCGGCGCAAGTTGGGCCGTGTTTATGCGGATGGTGCCTATAACAGCAAAGCCAGCCATCAGCTTATCTCGCGCAAAGGGGCGACAGCCTGTATCCCGCCTCGAAAGAACGCGGGATTCTGGAAAAAGGGGACCCCAAGAAATGAGACTGTGCTGGTGATGCGCAAAGAAGGGCTGGCGCACTGGAAGAAGATATCGGGGTATCACCGTTGCTCGCTGGCAGAGACGGCGATGTATCGGTTCAAACAGTTGCTGGCGGGGAAAATCAGTCTGCGTAACTACGACGGCCAAGTGGGAAAAGTAATGGCGTGTGTAAGCGCCATAAACAAACTGAACACTCAGGGTTTTGCCTGTTAGACAGCCCCGAATGTAGCAGTTACCAAAGGCTGGGGTTGTTGCTGCTTGATGATTGATTTGGGAAACAACGCCGTCGAGCACTATCAACAACGTATCGATGGCGCTCGGTCTCATTGGAGGAAAATATGATGCGCTCAATAAAAAAGAATGCGGCCACTTACCTTTAAAATAAACTGTTCTCAATTGTTAAACCATTCAAACCTTAATAAACAGTAGCCTTCCCTCAACACTACTGCATGGCTTCCTCTAAAACTTAAAAAAACTTGAGCGTTAAGCAATTATCACCCCCAAGAAAACATTGACCTTACCTACATAACAAAATTTAATTTCACGCCATAAACAACTGTTCTTAATAGTACTACATCTTGCCGTAAGCCTTTAGCGTAAGGAATTTGTGCAATCTGACGGCAACCCCTGAAATGACAAGGTTCAGCGAAAATGTGTGCTTCATATCACCTGTAGAAGCGGTACGAGTACAGTGTTCTACCATCCAGTTGAACTATTTAGTTCAACAAGCTGTTATGCCGCAAGGGACATCAACAAACCAAGCCATCACCATTAAAACACCATTCTTCATGCAGGTTAACTCCAAGCTTTGCTTGATGGCATATAAAGGGTCTATTGCCGTATTATGGCAATTTTTATCGAAAATTTTCCCAGATTTTCGCATGCAAATCGTTGTGGTTTTATCATGTACACAAATCCTAATCATTTAAAAATGGCTCTTTAAAAAACAAAGCTTTAAGCTAATGAAACTACTATCTTAATGTCAAAAATCTGTGCCACTATATGGCAATGAACATTTGGCGCTGCCATATGGTGGCAGAGACTTCTACCCAACGACTTGCTGAGCCTGTTCACCATACAGACAACTCAGAAAAACCATCAAATTATGAAGATGAAACGACTGGATATGCAATAACCAACCCTTCCATAATCATCTCAGTATCTTGTTCAAAGATAGTACAATGGGACACCATTAATTATAACCAGGCCATCTTTTTAAACCCAATCGAATCCCAGTTAGAGGGTGACTTATTATGCATTTAATACATGCCTTTGACGCTATCTTGTAGATACTCATGAATTATACCTTTTCATTCTGACCTTCATTTACATCCCCTGTATTTCAATATGAAATACGAACCATATAGAAAACTATCTTAAACAATATGAATTGCTGAGTTATTACTTATACTATCTCACTTGGTGCCACACTGTGATGATATATTTCATTATATGATTAAGATTAAGTGGCATGGCTATGGATTTTATCCGCTGGGATGAAAATTTCAATACGATACGTCTTGTCACCCAGAGTGGGGATTGAATAGTCCTGTATCTATAGAATAATAAAAACAAAGATTTCATCAATATCTCACCCTGGTAATTAGAATATACAGACCTATTCAACTTGGCGACTCTGGATGTTATTAATCACGCGGGAGATGGTGCGCGAGGCGGTGAGTATCTACAACATGGAGCGACCGTATTATATGTTGAAATACAGAGTCCCCGATGTGGTACATCGGGAATTTTGAGTGAAGAATGCTAGTTGAAATTGTGTAAACCGGCATTATTGCCCAAATAGATACAGCTTGAATGGAACTAACTCAGAACTAGGTGACATGATCGGCGTTGTTTCCCAAATCGATGCAGTTTGAAGGGGACTGACTGAGGACTCGGTGATCTGATCACCACCATCCTCTTCAAGTCTGCATCATGGGGACGTCGCTTCTCCCCATCACCAACAGGCCTCAATACAACAAGTCTTTGATTAACCGTGGTTCCCTCACCTTCTGGGTTGATACCGAGGCCATGAGCAACTGGTTTATCCACGACCATCATGGGCGGCGGGGCCGCGGCCAACTCTACACTGACCAGACCATTTGTACCCTCCTGATGCTCAAGGGGATTTTCAGTCTCACTCTGCGAGCAACACAGGGACTACTCGACTCCCTGTTCGAGTTGATGAACCTACCGCTGTGCGCACCGGACTACAGCTGTGTCAGCAAGCGCGCTCGCACGGTGAAAGTGGCCTATCGACAACCCGCCAAGGGGGGTATCACCGACCTGGTTATCGACTCGACCGGGCTGAAAGTGTTTGGTGAAGGCGAGTGGAAGGTCAGACAACACGGCACCGAGAAGCGGCGAGTCTGGCGCAAGTTGCATCTGGCGGTAGACCCGGTGACCCACGATATCGTGGCGGCAGAAGTCTCGCTGGAAAATATCCATGATGCCGAGGTGTTGCCGACCTTGCTCAACCCACTTCGGCGTAAGCTGGGACGTGTTTATGCGGATGGTGCCTATGACAGCAAAGACTGCCCTCAGCTTATCTCGCGCAAAAGGGCGACAGCCTGTATCCCGCCTCGCAAAAGCGCGGGGTTATGGGAAAAGGGACATCCAAGAAATGAGGCTGTGCTGGTTATGCACAAGGAAGGGCTGGCGAACTGGAAGAAGATATCTAGATATTACCGTCGCTCGTAGGCAGAGGCGGCGATGTATCGGTTCAAGCACTTGCTGGTGTGGAAAATCAGTCTGCGAAAATACAATGGTCAGGTAGGGGAAGTGATGGCGTATGTGAACGCGACAAACAAACTTAACAGCCTTGGCCTGCCCGTCAGACAGCCCCGAGTGTAGCGGTCACCTGGGCCGGGGGGGTCATGACTAGTTAGCTGATTTGGACAACAACGCCATTCCATACCCAACAAGCAAGAACTAAAACGAGCCAAAATTGTTATTGAAATTTACATATCATGACCATAAGCCATATTGTTTCATAGCCATTTTCATTGCTTTTATAATACACAAAAACAATTATTGAATTGATTTTCGCAGTATGAAAATGACGACTTGTTTTTCTATATCATAAAAGCAAACCGTCTAAAAATATGGTAAATTGACACATATACCAATCATGTTTAACCTCCTAAAAAAATAGGAGGCCATATGAACAACAATGAACCAGCACTAATAAGGACAAAAACACTATTAAAAAAACTTGGCATATCCAGATCGACGCTCTACAGATGGATTAAAGAAGACAAATTCCCACCACCTATCAATAAGGGCTTTTATTCTGTCGCAGCGATAAATAGCTGGATATCAAGGGGAAATCACTCATCTTAGATGATGAGTCACACCATCCTATGGTTCACTTATATTTAAATATCCTGCAAGGATTTTATTGCTTCCATTAATTTTGTATCCCATAACTCATATGCCTCACGTTGCTCATCAATCCAATCATGGAGATTGTAAATAGCCATGACACCCGGCATCCTGTGGCCAAGAATTTTTTCGGTTACCTGTGGTAGAACTCGTTCCTCCGATAAACGCGTACTCAACGTTCGACGCATGTCATGCATACGCCAATACGGTAAATCCAGTTTATCTCGCACACGCTCTGCTAACTGGATGAGAGATGCGCTACTCAATGACTGCTTTGGATTCACCGGCGAGCGACATACTGGCCCTCCCTTTAGCCGATCTCTCGCTGCCGCCTCTTGCAGCAGCATCATCACCCTGCTGGGAATAGGCCGACGTATTGGCGCCCCACATTTGGCGCGAGCAGCGGGAACCGTCCAAATTTGCTCCTCCATATTGAACTCACTCCACTGTGCACCCAATGCCTCGCCGCTGCGACAACCAAGCAAGATCACCAATTTGGCTGCCAATTTTAATCCGCGGCTGGCCCTGCTCTGTTCAAAGGCAATCCAAATTTGAGCGAGTTCTCGCATGGTCAGCACACGAGTACCTCTCTCGGGTTGAGAGCCCACATCTTCGGTGCGTAATTGGAGCACCGGGGAGCCACCAATGAGATTACGCCGAATACAAAAACTAAGAATGGATTTTAACCTGCGCAATAAATGCCCAGCGTTTTTCGGCTTTTTCTTGCCAATCTTATCAAACCACTCCAGCCAGCTCGAAAACGGGATCTGTTCAACCGGAATACCAATAAACAGAGGTTCGAAATAGCGCTGCATGGTATGCTCATAGAGCATGACCGTACGGGGCCGCAGCTTGGGCAGATGGTGCTCACGAAAATGCTCGCAGCACTGTTTCAGTGTGACATCATGCTTCTGGTGGAGCTTATCCCAGAAAACTCTGGGATGTTCATTACGCTCAAGTGCACCACGGATTGCAGGGATCAACGCCCTGGCATCAGCGAGTTTAAGGTCGGGATAGCGTCCAATTTTGAGTCTCGCCGCTTTTCCTTGCCAGCGATAGCGATATTGCCACGAGATGGTGCCTCGCTCGGTGACCCGAGCTGACAATCCATCACGGTCTGACAATTCCGTCTTGCCAAAGTAGGGCTTACCATAGAGGGCCCGTAGCTTCGTATCAGTAAGTGGCATATGACTCTCCTGTGACTGGTCATCTGATTTTTCACTGACACATTAACGCGTCCTAACGTGTACACAGATATGTACCAAACTGGTCTGAAACGGACTGAATCAAGGTCGGACAAAGTGAGACAATCTGAGATAACACTCCGTATAACGACTTGTTTTTCAAGCATATAGACACAATTCAGAACCACGAAATGAACCAGCAGACAAATCCTACCTTCTATTTTCACGACTACGAGACCTTCGGCATCAGCCCCGCCAAGGACAGGCCGTCGCAGTTTGCCGGTATTCGTACCGATGCGGATTTCAACATCATTGGCGAGCCGTTGGTCATCTATTGCAAGCCTCCGGCAGACTACCTGCCGGATCCGGAGGCGTGCCTGATTACCGGTATCACGCCGCAAAAGGCGATGAAGGATGGGCTCTGCGAGGCGGATTTCATTCGCCAAATCCACGAGCAGTTCGCCACGCCGAATACCTGTGTGCTTGGCTACAACAGCATCCGCTTCGATGATGAAGTGACCCGTTACACCCTATATCGCAACTTCTATGACCCCTATGCCTACAGCTGGCAGAACGGCAACTCCCGATGGGATATTCTCGACATGCTGCGGCCTGCTATGCCCTGCGCCCGGAGGGGATTGAGTGGGCCTTTGATGATGAAGGCAAACCGAGCTTCCGGCTGGAGAAGCTGACAGTCGCCAACGGTGTGACTCACGCCAATGCCCACGACGCACTCTCCGACGTACTGGCCACCATCGAGATGGCCAAGCTGGTGAAAAAAGCCCAACCCAAGCTGTTTGGTTACCTCTTTGACCTTCGCAACAAGAACAAGGTGAAGGCGCTGATTGACGTGGTGACCATGAAGCCGCTGGTGCATGTCTCCGGCATGTTCTCCCCCTGGCAGGGTTGTGCAAGCTGGGTCTCGCCGCTCGCCTGGCACCCCACCAACCAGAACGCGGTGATCATGGTCGACCTGACCCGTGACCCCACCCCGCTTATCGAGCTCACGAGCGAGGAGATCCGCGAGCGCCTCTATACCAAAAAAGAGGAGCTGGGGGATCTGGCGGGCATTCCGGTCAAACTGGTGCACATCAATAAGTGCCCGGTGCTGGCACCGGCCGCCACCCTGACGGCGGAGCGTGCCGACGAGCTCGGCATCAATCGGGAGCAGTGCCGCAAGAGCCTGGATCTGCTGCGCGCCCATCCCGAGGTGCGGGAAAAACTGGTGGAAGTGTTCAATCAGGAGTTCACCGGCAGTAATGACAGCGACCCCGATACCCAGCTCTACGCCGGATTCTTTGGCCATGGCGACAAGTCCACCATGGATCTGGTGCGTGCCACCCCCGCGGATCTGCTGGGTGAGCGGGAGTTCGCCTTTACCGACTCCCGGCTGCCGGAGATGCTGTTCCGCTACCGCGCCCGCAACTGGCCGCACACCTTGAGCGAAGCAGAGCAGAAACGCTGGCGCCTGCACTGCAGCGACTACTTCAGCCGCCGTCTGCCGGACTATGTGCCCCGTCTCGAGGTGCTGGCCGAGCAGAACCAGAGTAACGAACGGAACTTTGCGATTCTAAAGAGTCTCTACCACTATCTGGAAGATTTATGAGTTGTGAGTAGTTTCACAATAAATCCTTCCCGCCCGTCCCCTTCTTCAGGTCATAATGACGAAGGGGATTTCCCCAAAAACCAATATCTTGCAACATCCTGAGCGGATGTCTCCCAAGCAAGAGATCTTTTTGGCCGAACGGAAGCCATTTGCTGATGCCTCGTCACCACGCACTGCTCGGATTACTGGCCCTGCTGCCGCTGGCAGCCAACGCCGCATACCGGTTCGATGTGCCGGATTATCTTGCTCGCCTGCCCGAGCAGACCTATCGCATCGTAGAACAGAACTTCAATACCCTTTATCAGCAGACTGATTTCACTCCCCTGATCACCAACAGCTACTTCAACGGCTCCCATCTCTACAAGTTTGTCGGGGTACCGCTGGCCATCAGCGCCCAGTCAGGTTTCCAGCTGGAGGTGTTTGGTCAGGTCTATAACCGCGCTTCGCAAGCCTATATGCACCTGAGCGAGGATATGTCCCTCTATCGGGTGATGCGGGTCGATCTGATGGGGAACCCCAATGATCAGCTGGCCATCGGTTTTGGTCTGGGGGTGCCCATCACCCCGTTGCTAACCCTCAAGGCAATCGCTTCCGGCAGTGATATCCCGGGCTATGGCTCCGCCAAATACGCCGTCGGCTTTGAGTGGCGTTACTGAAAAACGTGACTGATAACCGCTGATTGAAACAATTCAGGCTCCGTGATGGAGCCTGAATTGTTTGGTGACGCAGTGATCAGGCGTAGCGGATCACCCGCCCCTCGCCCCCTTGCAGGGTCACGGTTGTGCCGACTGCCTGCCCCTGCCAAAAATCGGTTCCCCCTTCCGGCAGCAGAAACTCCTGTGGTTGTCCCTCCCAGTTGAACAGGCAGAGCAGAGTGCCGCCCTCGGGCAGGCTTACTTCGCCGCAGGCAAAGTCCATCGACTCGAAACGGGCAGAGGGTGCCCGGGCCGCACAGAGCGCCAACAGCTTGCGCAGTTGCGCCGCCTGCTCCTCATCGAGATCTTGCAGTCGATCACCGGCCAGCATCATGCCGCCACTTGCCACCAGCGCTGCCAGATGGAAACTGTATTCAGCCTGGCTTGCCTGCTGGCTCGGTAGATCCCGCAGACAGATGCAGTCGGGGTCGAGGGCCCAGAGCTTGTCATTTTGCCAGGCACGGCAGAAGGCTTCACGGGCAATCTGGCGATAGCGGTGGCCATTGCGCTCCACGTCATCGCTCACCCGCATGCCATGCACCAGCCTAAGGCTGGGCCAGATGGGGGCATTGCAACCGAGCAGGAAAGCGCCTTCACCTGCACCACGCAAAATGGCGGCCATGCCGCGTCGATAGGCTTCAACCCGGGTGGCGGCCGGATCGTGGAAACGGCCACCGTGGATGGCACCCCAGAAGTTGGCATCGAGCTTGAAGTAGTGGATGCCCCACTGCTCACGCAGGGTGCGGAACACCCGCTCAAGGTACGCCTGCACCTCGGGGTGGGTACCATCCAGCACATACCAGGGGGTGCAGCGCCAACCACCATAGGTGACCCGCTCGGAGGGCAACGGCAGACCGTCATCCCCCTTCACAAACCAGTCGGGGTGATCCTGAAACACCTGCGAAGTGGGTTCAGCAATAAAGGGAGCGACCCAGAGGGCTGGCTCGCAGCCAGCCTGTTTGATCTCGGCAGCCAGTGAGGCTACACCTTGCTCGAACTTGGCCGACGGAGTGAGCCAGTCGCCCATCTTGGCCTGATAGCCGTCGTCAATCTGCACATAGCGCAGGGCCGGGAAGCGCTCGGCACGCACCTGCAGGTTCTCGCGAATATCGGCAGCGCTCACCTCGGCGTAGTAGTGATACCAGGAGCACCAACCGCTCGGACGATCACTCACCTGGCCGATCAGCGAGCCGTGCTCGACCTCGATCATCCGTGCCAGCTCGGCCAGCAGATCCTCGCGCTCCGCCCCTTCCAGACAGATCAGCGCCTCGCTCTGCCAGTGCTCACCGGCCGCAAGTTTTCGCCCTTCGCAGTTCATCAGGATCTGCAGGCGACCATCAGGGTAAAGGCGAAACTCCCCGCCAAAACGGTGACAGCTGGCAAAGGCAAGCAACAGCCACCCCTTGTTATGCTCCACCAGCAACAGGTTGTGAATGGTGTGATAGCCATTGTCATCGGTGATGCGATAGACGCTGGCATCGGGGCAACGGCCGACATGTTGCGGTGACAGCCAGCTACCCATGGTCTGGGCCAGCATCTGGAATCCTTCGCCATAGATGGCGCTCTCCACCGGCAGGCCAAGCTTGCCGTCAAACAGCACCCAGCGCTCAACCGGGGTGGCATCAGCGCCGGTGTTGTCGAGTCGCACCCGGCACAGGGGCCCTTCCCACTGACGGGTTTGCAGCAGATGGGGTGGCAACGCAGTATCGTTCGCCAGCTGGCGAACTCGGGACAAGAGGGATGTCATCACTACTCCTTGTAGTTCGAAAAAGGGTTCTATCAGGCACTTTTCAAAAAATGCCAATCAAATCAGCCTCAAATGAACTGATTTCAGTTGTTATTGTTTTAATGCCGCGACCCGGCCTCTCTGGTAAACTGCGATTTTTCATCCCAGTCGATGAGGTTCACGTGATCGCGCAACGCGCCTTGCTGTACTTTCGTGACTTTATGGTCATCGTCGCCTGCCTGCTGGCAGGCAAATCCGTGGCAGCCATCCTGCCGTTTGCCTTTCCCGGCAGCATCATCGGCATGCTGCTGCTGTTCGTGCTGCTCTCCCTTCAGCTTATAAAGCTGCACTGGGTCGAGCTGGGCGCTGGCCTGCTGCTGCGCCACATGGGCGTTTTGTTCGTGCCGGTCGCGGTCGGACTGGTGGCCTGGCTTGAGCCCCTGCGCCAATCCTTCGGCGTCATCATGCTCTGCATCGTGCTCGGGATCGTGCTGATCCTCGCCACCGTCGGTCGGCTCTACCAGAGGATGAACAAATGATCTTCTGGCTCGCCATTCCCCTGACCCTGGCGCTCTATTTCGCCACCCGCTCCCTCTATCGCCGCCTGCCCTGGCCCATCATCAATCCGGTGCTGGTGCCGACCGCGGTGATCATCGGCCTGCTGCTCTGGTTTGATCTGCCACTTGAGCAGTACGAGCGCGGCAGCAGCCCCATTACCATGTTGCTGGAACCCGCCGTAGTGGCGCTGGCGCTGCCGCTCTATCAGCAGGCGCGCCAGATCCAGGCCAAGCTCAAGCCCATCCTAATCTGTACCCTCGCCTCCGTCTTGATCTCGGTGTGCACAACCCTGCTGATCGGTCATTTTATGGGCACAGATCCGGCGTTGCTCGCCTCATTGGCCACCAAATCCATCACCACCCCGCTCGCCATGAGCGTCAGCCAGTCCATCGGCGGCATTCCCGCCATCGCGGCCGCCGTGGTGGTGGTAGTGGGGATTGTCGGTGCCCTGATCGGCTACCCGCTGCTCAAACTGCTGAAAGTGACCGATCCGGAAGCGCAAGGGCTCGCCATGGGGGCCTGTGCCCACGCTATTGGCACAGCTACTTCCGCCGAGAAGGGGATCACCCAGGGGGCCTTTGCATCGCTCGCCATGGTGGTGTGCGGGATCCTCACCGCTGCCGTCGCGCCGCTGCTGTTTGCCATCTATCACTGGCTGATCTGATGACCCAATTGACCACCAGTTGACCATTCCGGGGGGCCTGCTGGCCTCTCGGGGTGCGACCTGCCGCACAATTTGCACAAGACAAACGTTTCCATTACCATCCCCCTCCGTTTGCCCGTCAGGGCGTGAGCCTGCTCACACATTTACCCGAGCTTGCTCCCTACAATGGCCGCCCAATTGGCCTTTGAGGACACACTATGCATCCCCGTTTTGCCAAGCCATTCGATACCCTCTCTGCCCCGCTCAAAGCAGCCGTGCAGCCCATGCTGGATAGTGCCGACTTCAACGCCCGCTTCACGCCGGAGCAAGTCGCCACCCTGAAAGCCGCCACAGGTCTCGATGATCGCGCCCTGCGTCTCGCCCTGTTGCCGCTGGCTTCCGCCTGCTCGGTCGCGCCCATCTCCAAGTTTTATGTCGGTGCCATCGCCTGTGGCCTCAGTGGCTCCTGGTACTTAGGTGCCAACATGGAGTTTGCGGGGCAAGGGTTGTTTCACTCGGTCCACGCCGAGCAGTCCGCCATCTCCAACGCCTGGCTGGGTGGCGAGACCGGGATCTCTGAAATCACCGTCAACTACACCCCCTGTGGCCACTGCCGTCAGTTCATGAACGAGCTGAGCACCGCCAAGATCCTGAAAGTCTCTCTGCCCGATGACCTGAGTGCCCTGCAATCCTTCCTGCCCCACTCGTTTGGGCCGGCGGATCTCGACATCACGGATGCGCTGATGAGCCCGCAGGATCACGCAGAGCTTGAACTTCAAAGCGAAGACCCGCTGTGGCAGGCCGCGCTGGCCGCCGCCCGTCAAAGCTACGCCCCCTACAGTCAGGGCTATGCCGCGGTGGCGCTGCAGTTTGCCGATGGCCGCATCTTCTCTGGCCGCTACGCCGAGAACGCCGCCTTCAACCCCAGCCTGCCGCCGATGCAGATGGCCTGCGCCCATGCGGTGCTTAATGGCGAAGATCTCGCCACCATCCGCCGCGCCGTGCTGCTGGAGAACAAAAACGGCCAGATCAGCCAGCGTGACTCCGCCCAGTCCACCCTCAAGGCACTGGGCTCCGTCGAGCTGGAGTATCAGGCGGTCTGACCCCCGCTTCGCTTCGATAAACGAAAGCCCCCGCACCTTGGTGCGGGGGCTTTTTTACTGGGCCGTTTAACCGGGAGCAGCCGGTGATCCTCACGGCTTGGCTGGGTTGATCACCCCGTCTGACCGGTTGCTGATCAGACAGGCTTGAGCCGCGCCGTGAAGTGGCGCAGCAGCGGCGGCTCGTAGTCAAAGGTGAGCCCGCGAATGCCGCTGGCCCGCGCTTTTACCGCGATCAGGCAGTCGGCCACATAGTCCATATGATCCCGGGTGTAGACCCGGCGCGGAATGGTGAGACGCAACAGTTCAAAATCCGCCGCCTCCTGCTTGCCGGTGGCGGGATCGCGCCCCAGCAACAGGGAGCCAATCTCCACCCCGCGCACGCCCCCTTCCAGATAGAGCTCGCAGGCGAGCGCATGGGCCGGGAACTGCTCGGCCGGAATATGGGGCAGCAGTTTCTTGGCATCGACAAAGACCGCATGGCCGCCGGTGGGGGTCTGGATGGGGATGCCCGCCTCGGCCAGCCGCTCGCCGAGATAGGCCACCTGACTGATGCGATAGGTGAGATACTCCTCATCCATCCCCTCGCGCAGGCCGATGGCAAGTGCCGCCATGTCCCGTCCGGCGAGGCCGCCATAGGTGACAAACCCCTCCATAGCCACGCAGCGCACCTGCACGGCGCGAAACAGGTCGAGATCCTCCTTGAAACAGCAGAGCCCGCCGATATTGACCAACCCGTCCTTTTTGGCCGACATGGTGAAGATGTCCCCCAGTGCGAACATCTGGCGCACTATCTCCTTGATGCTGTGCTTGGCATAGGCCGGATCCCGCTCCTTGATAAACCAGGCGTTCTCGGCAAAGCGGGCGGCGTCGATCACCACCGGAATCTGGTGGCGACGGGCCAGTTCGGAAACCGCCTCCATATTGGCCATGGAGACCGGCTGACCACCGGCGCTGTTGCAGGTCACCGTGATGATGATACCGGCCACGTTGTCGGCTCCCAGGGTCTCGATGGTGTCGGTCAGGCGGGGAAGATCAAAATCCCCCTTCCAGGCATAAGGGGCCGTGGTGTCGAGGGCCTTCGGGGTGAGCAGGTTGATGGCCCGCGCCCCGGCCAACTCCACATGGGCCTTGGTGGTGTCGAAGTGGTAGTTGGAGATAAAGACCGGTGCCTTGCCCTTGCAGCGCTTGACCAGCTCGGGGAAGAGGATCTGCTCCGCCCCGCGTCCTTGGTGGGTGGGCATCACATGCTGGTAGCCAAAAATGTCGCGCACCGCGCGCTCCAGCTCGACGAAGTTGCGGCTGCCCGCATAGGCCTCATCCCCCATCATGATGCCGGCCCACTGACGGTCGGACATGGCACCGGTGCCGCTGTCGGTCAGCAGATCGATATAGACATCCTCGGCCAACAGCAGGAAGGGGTTCCAACCAGCGGCCTCGAGGGCGGCGCGGCGCTCGGCGCCAGTGGTCTGTTTGATGGGCTCGACCATCTTGATACGAAACGGCTCGGGTATACGACGCATAAAAGACTCCTCACCGGCGCTAGGCCAGTGTGTATGAAATCGGGATTGGCAAAGAGGCCGGGGCGATCAGGGTCGTCCGGCTGACAAATTCAAACGGCGGGTGCCGCCAATCAGCGGTGAGGAAAGTCGAAGGTGAGAATGGGATCCCGGGTATACCAGTGGGCGAGCAGGCAAGCTGCCCGGGGCGTAGCTGTCATGATTGGCATCACTCCCCTCCATATCGGTTGTAGACAGTCGGTGGCCAACAAGATCCATTGATGGATGCTGCCAACAGGCAGCCTCGCCACGTTAACGGCTGGTTAATTGGCAAACAAGGGGTGCACCGACGGGCTGTGCGCCCGCTCACAAAGTGCACATCTGCGCGGCAAACCGGCAGTGAGGTTGATCCGCCCGCGCCCCCGCTTCGTTATTCTCCCTACCCACACGCCACATCCCCCATCAGCCAAGGCCGGAAGCCATCATGCATCGCAAACCCCATCTGCCCGAGAAGATCTGCACCGTCTGCCAGCGACCCTTCAGTTGGCGGCGCAAATGGGCGCGCAGTTGGGAGGAGGTTCGCTACTGCAGCGAGCGTTGTCGCCACGTTCGTCACAGCAGCCAGCAATCTGAGGGGGAGCGAGTCTGATGGAGCTGCGCCTGATTCTCGGCGATCAGCTGAACGCCGCTCACAGCTGGTTTCGCACCCCGGATCCGGCGATCTGCTACCTGATGGCAGAGCTACGGCAGGAGACTGACTACTGCCGCCACCATCGCCAGAAGGTGCTGGCCTTCTTTGCCGCCATGCGCGCCTTCGCAGCGGCACTCACCCAAGCGGGCCACCGCGTCTGTTACCTGACCCTCGATGAGAATGCCCGCTGGCCCGACTTGCCCAGCCTGCTGGCAGCCCAAATCGCGGCACATCAGGCCGACAGCTTTGCCTGGCAGAGCCCGGACGAGTGGCGCCTCGCCAGCCAGTTGAAAAGCTGGGCGGTGGGCCTTGCCATCCCTGTCACCGAGGTGGAGAGCGAACATTTTCTCACCCCCCGCGATGGCTGGCAGCGCTATCCTCACAGCCGGATGGAGTTCTTCTACCGCGCCCTGCGAAAGCAATACCAAGTGCTGCTCGATGAGCGCGGCCAACCCCTTGGCGGGCGCTGGAACTTCGATGACGAGAACCGCGCCAAGCTGCCGGAGCGTCAGCCGATCCCGGAACCTCTCACCTTTGCCAACGAGGTGAGCGAGATTGACGCCATGCTGACCCGCCACGGGGTCAGCACCATCGGCGAGGCGGATGCCAGCCAACTGCCGTGGCCCATCACAAGGCGCCAGAGTCGCGAGCTGCTGGCCCATTTTCTCACCCACTGCCTGCCCCATTTTGGCCGCTATCAGGATGCCCTGAGCGAGCGGGGCTGGAGTCTGTTTCACAGCCGCCTGTCGTTTTCCCTCAACAGCAAGATGCTTCATCCGCTTGAGGTGATCCGCGCCGCCGAATCCCACTGGCAGGCCAATCAGGCCACTATCACGCTGGCACAGGTGGAGGGGTTTATTCGCCAGATCCTCGGCTGGCGCGAGTTTGTCCGCGTCCTCTACTGGGAGAAGATGCCCGACTACAAGCAGAGCAATTTTCTCGGGGCCAAGCGGCCGCTGCCCGGTTTCTTCTGGAGCGGCGAAACCAGGATGGCCTGCGTGCGCCACGCCATTCGCCAGTCTCTTGAGCACGGTTACGCCCACCATATCCAGCGGCTGATGGTGACCGGCAACTTTGCCCTGCTGGCGGGGATCGATCCTGACGAGGTGGATCAGTGGTATCTCGGCATCTATGTGGATGCCATCGAGTGGGTGGAGCTGCCCAACACCCGCGGCATGAGCCAGTTTGCCGATGGCGGCCTGATGGGCAGCAAGCCCTATGCCAGCAGCGGCGCCTATCTCGAGCGGATGGGCCACTACTGCAAGGGGTGCCACTATCAGGTGAAAGCCCGCCACGGCGAAGGAAGTTGCCCCTTTAACAGCCTCTACTGGCACTTTCTCTGGCGCAATCGGGACAAACTGGACGGCAATCCCCGCCTCGCCCTCCCCTATGCCAACTGGGATGGCCAACCGGCAGCGCAGCAGCAGGCCATTCTGGCAACAGCAGAGCAGTACCTGATCAAGCTGGAGCAGTTGTAAGCGGGCCATACCCCCTGACACTGCCCTGAAAACAGCGCAGCGATTTACGCTGGCAATCAGGCGCGTCATCGCACCAAACACCAGCCTGTGACAGGCAAGCAGACGGAGATCCCAATCCTGCGCAGAGCGGTTGAATATCCTGTGGCGGCTGATTATGGTGGTGGCCACATCAGGAGATCAGTCAAGGAAAGACGATATGGAGATAGTGGTTCTCGGTGGCGGCGTAATTGGGGTAACCAGCGCCTGGTATCTGGCCAAAGCGGGTCACAAGGTGACTCTGCTGGAGCGACAAGGTGGCGTCGCCCTTGAAACCAGCCATGCCAACGCCGGGCAGATATCCCCGGGTTATGCGGCACCCTGGGCGGCCCCCGGCATCCCCCTCAAGGCCGCCAAGTGGATGCTGCAAAAGCATGCCCCCTTCACCGTGCGCCCCACTGCCGACCCCTTCCAGCTACGCTGGATGCTCAGAATGCTCGCCAACTGCACCCCGACCGCCTATGCCACCAACAAGGGGCGCATGGTGCGTCTGGCCGAATACAGCCGCGACTGCATGAAGCGGCTGCGCGACGAGCTCAACATCGATTACGAAGGGCGCCAGCTCGGCACCCTGCAGCTGTTTCGCAGCCAGTCCCAGCTCGATGCCAGTCAGCGCGATATCGAGGTGCTGGAGGAGTATGGCGTCCCTTACCAGTCGCTGGATGCCAGCGGCTGCGAAGCGGCAGAGCCTGCGCTGGCAAGGGTGCGCGGCAAAATCGTCGGCGGCTTGCGTCTGCCCGGCGACGAGACCGGCGACTGCTTCCGCTTCACCAAGGCCCTTGCCCTTGAAGCCGAGAAGCTCGGGGTCAAGTTTGTCTTCAACTGCGACATCGACGAGATTGAGCAAGCCCGTGGCCGCGCCGTGGCGGTGCGGGCGGGCGAGCAGCGCTATCGCGCCGATGCCATCGTCTGTGCGCTCGGCAGTTATGCCACCGGTTTTTTGCGGCCGCTGCTGCGCCCGCTCGGGCTGGAGCTGCCGGTCTATCCGGTCAAGGGCTACTCCCTCACCCTGCCGATGATCAATGCCGAGGCCGCGCCGCGCAGTACCGTGCTCGACGAGACCTACAAGGTGGCCATCACCCGATTTGACGAGCGGATCCGGGTCGGCGGCATGGCGGAGCTGTCGGGCTACAACCTCGCTCTCAACCCGAGGCGCCACGACACCCTGGCGATGGTGGTGGGCGATCTCTTTCCCGAGGGGGGCGATATCAGCAAGGCCGAGTTCTGGACCGGCCTGCGCCCCATGACGCCGGACGGCACCCCGCTGGTGGGGCCGAGCCCCATTCCCGGCCTCTGGCTCAATACCGGCCACGGCACCCTGGGCTGGACCATGGCGGCCGGTTCGGGTCAGCTGTTGTGCGATCTGATCAGCGGCAGCGAGCCCGCCATCAGCGATGAGGGGCTCACTTTGGCCCGTTACGGCTAAGCGCATAACAGGTCGGGCTGTTTCACTCGCCAACTGCGCCCTCAGACCACAGCAGAGGACGTTCTCAACCGCTTTATTGACAGGCCACCGCCAAAAACGGTGGCTTTTTCGTCTGATGTTGACCTTCTCCTTCCCCGTCTACCTGAGCGGTGCTCTGGCTGCCGGTTAATGCAGCAAACGGCACAGAATATTGCGCAATTCGACTTGCGCCAGCCGCCACAATCCGTAATGTGGATAGACGCATTTTTCGCAGCGCATATTTTTTAAATGGCCTGTAAACCGCTTGTAAACAGGCGTCGCCAGACAAGGGGTTACGGGTGTCACCGCGAGTTTCTTTAGCAGCAATCCAGGGTAGGACAATATGAAAAAAGTAGGTTTGGTCGGTTGGCGTGGCATGGTGGGATCGGTTCTGATGAGCCGGATGCAGGAAGAGCAGGATTTCGCCCATATTCAACCCACATTCTTCACCACCTCCCAGGCCGGTGAGGCCGCCCCCAACTTCGGCGTCGATGCCGGTACTCTGCAGGACGCCTTCGATATCGAGGCGCTGGCCAAGCAGGATATCATCATCACCGCCCAAGGCGGCGACTACACCAAGGATGTCTATCCACGCCTGAAGGCCGCTGGCTGGCAGGGCTACTGGATTGACGCCGCCTCCTCCCTGCGGATGGAGAAAGATGCCGTCATCATTCTGGATCCGGTCAACGGCGACGTGATTGAGCAGGCCCTGAACGATGGCATCAAGACCTTCGTCGGCGGCAACTGCACCGTCAGCCTGATGCTGCTGGCCCTCGGCGGCCTGTTCAAGGCCGATCTGGTGGAGTGGGTCAGCGTGGCGACCTATCAGGCTGCCTCCGGTGGCGGTGCCCGCCATATGCGTGAGCTGGTCACCCAGATGGGGATGCTGCGCGACGAAGTGGCGGTCGAGCTGGCGGATCCCGCCTCCGCCATTCTCGACATCGAGCGCAAGATCACCGAGAAGACCCGCTCCGGCACCCTGCCGGTGGACAACTTCGGCGTACCGCTGGCCGGTGGCCTTATCCCCTGGATCGACACCAAGCTCGACAACGGCCAGAGCCGTGAAGAGTGGAAGGGTCAGGCCGAGACCAACAAGATTTTGGGTATCGAGAACGCCGTCATTCCGGTGGATGGTCTCTGTGTGCGGATCGGCGCCCTGCGCTGCCACAGCCAGGCGTTCACCATCAAGCTGAAAAAGGATGTGCCGCTGGCGGAGATCGAAGCCCTGCTGGCTGCCCACAACGACTGGGTAAAAGTGATCCCCAACGATCGCGATATCACAGCCCGCGAGCTGACTCCGGCGGCCGTCACCGGCACCCTCAGCATTCCGGTGGGTCGTCTGCGCAAGCTCAATATGGGCCCTGAGTATCTGGCCGCCTTTACCGTGGGTGATCAGCTGCTGTGGGGCGCCGCCGAGCCGCTGCGCCGCATGCTGCGTATCCTGCTGGCGCGCTAATCCGCCACAGAAGCAGATACAACAAGGGCGGGGAGTCACACTCCCCGCCCTTTTTCATGGCTATGTCCCAATTACGTGTTGCATGGGGCGCCCCAGCGCCTCATGCAAACATGCTTTGATATTTACGCCCCTCCCGTAACGCTCCAGCATTCTGCGCCAACCCAGGTAGTTCTTCAGGTAGTGCGTCGCCACGCCATGGAAGCGCTCCATCCACTCTTTCAACCGATGGTGATACCCGTTCACGTGTTGAATGTGATACGCACCGACCACCCGTTCGCCTTGGCGATTGTGCACCACCTGATGGGTTACGCCCTGCTTTTTGCTGAAACAGGCATACACACCCGCACCATCGCTACACAGCACCGCATCCGGTGACACCAGCGGCTTCAACACCGCGATGACCGTCTCGGCATTCATCTGCTCCAGCTGAAAATCTGCATGGTGGCCTGCACGGTCTTGTACCACCATCACCGGGATGTAATCCGGCCCGGTTCCACGGGTTCGCCCTTTACCACCGCGATGCCGTGCCGGACGCGGCAGCCCCCGTTGCCCCTTGAACGATTCAAGGAAAAAGGTCTCATCAACCTCAACGATGCCCTCTTCCCGTGTGGCTTGATGGCCTGCCATGGCACGCAAGAAGCGGTGACGCCAGAGGAAGGCGGTATTTTTGCTGACCCCACAGCGCCGCGCTGCCTGGCGGACGGTCAGCCCTTCGATGATGGCTTGCGCGTAGTCTTCCCAGCACTGTGCTTTACGCAACCTGGCCAGAGGCGTTTTGGTCAGAACGGTGCTGGTGCGCAGACACTGTTTGCAACGGTAGCGGCGTAGTCCCCGACTCCATCCCCAAGGCGCCAGCTGGGCGACATCTGCCTGACAATGTGGGCATCCACTGCATGCAGGTAACTGGGTATTGAGCGAGGTAATGGTGTGGGGCGCAGTGAGTTCCTGCTGGGCAACACGGCGCTGGCGCAGGGTTAACTGGGGAAAGAGGGACAACAGGTGTTGAAAGGCTGGGGTATCCCCATGATGGTAGACCTCAAGGTGATGGCCTACTTCAAGATTAGCCTTTCAACACGTAATTGGGACATAGCCTTTTTCATTGCCTGTTTTCGTGACCCGTTTAGCGGGTTTGCGGCCTTGCCATTACTTGAGCAGAATGCGCTGGCAGCCGCTGTAGATCTCGGCCCGCCCAGGGCGGCAAAAGCCCACCAGCGTCAGCCCGGTCTGCTCGGCCCGCTCGACCGCAAGCTCGGTGGCGGCGGAGATGGCGAGCAATATTTCCACTCCGGCGCTGGCGCACTTTTGCACCATTTCGAAGCTGGCGCGGCTGGTCACCAGAATGGCACCATCACGGCGGCCCGTGCGGCACAGATGGCCCACCAGCTTGTCCAGCGCAATATGGCGCCCCACATCTTCGCGGATGGCGAGAATATTGCCCTCACCATCCAGATGCACTGCCGCATGGGTGGCGCCGGTGCGCTGGCCCAGCAGCTGGAGCGGGCGCAACGCGGTCAATACCTTGTCGATATGCCCTACCGCCAGACGCTGACTATCGGGCAAGCTTGGTTGGGTACGGATCACCTGATCCAGACTCTCGCTGCCGCAGATGCCGCAACCGGTGCGCCCCGCAAGGGTGCGCCGCTTCTCTTTGAGGCGATAAACGCAGCGATTGGCCAGGGTGATATGCAGCTCAATCCCCTGACAGCCGTCAGTCTGCTCGATGTCGTGGATATCGAGCAGGCTGTCGATGATCCCCTCGGATAGCGAAAAGCCGATGGCAAAATCCTCAAGATCGGAGGCCGAACACATCATCACGCTGTGAGCGATGCCGTTGTAGACCAGCGCCACCGGCGTCTCGGAGGGGAGCGCCATCTCGCTGTCGCAGGTCAAGGTATCGTCGCGGTAGTGCACCACCTCGCGATGGATGGCGCAGCGTGCCAGTTCGTTCTGCGCCTCCAGCTCAAGTAGCTCTCTCATGGTGCGACCCCGTCAATGATCTCGGGATCTCTGGCCGAGATGCCGAGCCGCTTCATTTTCGAAAGCAAGGTGGTGCGCTTCATGCCGAGACGGTTGGCCGCCCCCCGCTCGCCAGCGACGATGCCGTTGCAGTCACGCAGGGCGGCGATGATCGCCTCGCGCTCATCAATCGGCCCCTCCTCGGCAAAGAGCGGCGTGGCGGGCTCGTCATAGACCAGAGTCTCAATCTTGTGGTAACCCTTGAGGGGCATCAGCTCATCGGGCGAGAGGTTGAGCACATGGCCGCGGGTCATCACCACGGCGCGCTCGATGACGTTCTCCAGCTCGCGGATATTGCCGTACCAGGGCAGCGACACCAGCATCTTCATGGCATCGGCGGGGATCGAGGTGATGGTGCGGCGCATCCGCTTGGCGATCTTCTTGATAAAGAAATTGACCAAGAGCGGAATGTCCTCGCGCCGCTCCCGCAGGGGCGGCAGCTCGATGGGAAAGACATTGAGGCGGTAGTAGAGATCGCTTCTGAAACGCTTGTTCTTGACCATTGAGAGCAGATCGCAGTTGGTGGCGGCCACCAGCCGCACATCCACCGCGATGGGGTTGCTGTTGCCCACCCGCTCCAGCTCGTGCTCCTGCAATACCCGTAAGAGTTTGGGCTGCAAGTCCAGCGGCATATCCCCCACTTCGTCGAGGAACAGGGTGCCTTTGTGGGCCCGCTCGAAGCGGCCGATGCGCTGGGTCAGAGCGCCGGTAAAGGCCCCCTTCTCGTGGCCAAAGAGATCGCTCTCGATAAGGCCGGTGGGAATGGCGGCGCAGTTCACCTTCACCATCTCGTGGTCGTGGCGGGCACTCAGGGCGTGAATGGCCTGGGCGATCAGCTCCTTGCCGGTGCCGGTCTCGCCGAGGATCAGCACGGTACTGTCGCTCTCGGCCACAAGTCGCACCTTCTCCAGTACGCTCTCCATCACCGCGCTCTGGTAGATGATGTGGGGGAACTCCCCCTGCATCTGGGGCTCGTTGATGCGAATGGTCTTCTCTTTTGCGCCGTTGGTGTTGGAGATCTCCTGCTGAGCCTGCACGTTGTTCATGGCAATGGCTGTGCGCGCCGCCACCTGCTCCAGCAAGGAGATATCGATATCGGCAAAGAAGTCGGCGTTGGGGTGCGAGAGGATCAGCACCCCCAGCAGGTTGCCCCGATAGCGCAGCGGCAAAATGCAGGAGCTGTCAGCCTCGGGCGGCAGGATCTGGGAGGTAAAGCGGCAGCGATTGCTGCAGCCGTGGCCGTGTTCGCGATAGACAAAAAACGGCTCGCTATGACCAAGGGCCCCCTGCAGGCACTTCTTTTCGAAACAGGAGTGGTCGATGATGCCCGGCTGATCGCTCTGGTGCTGATTGACCAGATAGCTCTTGAAGCTGTCGGAGGTGGCGTTGTACTCCGCCAGACACAAGCTGCTGATGCCAAAGTGGTGGTGCAGGATGGCAAACAGGCTCTTGGGCAGCTCGGCGATGCGCACTAATTTAATCACTGCATTGGTCACATCCACCAGAATTTTGCAGCTGTCGCGCTCAAGACGCAGGGAGTTGGCCTGCTCCAGGGTGCGCTCCTTGTCGAGCACGTTCTCCAGCGCAATGGCGATAATGGCCGCCAGCTGGGTCAGTTTGGCGAGGGTCTCCATGGTGAAACTGTCGAGCTGGGTGTTGATAAACTCGACCCCGCCCAGATGGCTGCGGGCGGTGGTGATGGGGAGCTGGCAGTAGGAGCGCAGCCCCCCGTAGACCCCTTCGCGATCCAGCGCCGGGCAGCGATTCTCAAAGCGGGCGGCAGCGAGAATGATGGCCTGTTCCGGGGTCTCTTTGGTAGGACGGGGGGAGAGGTGCAGCTCTGCCTTGGGGCAGACCAGATGCTTTGGGCCGGAATGTCCCATGAAGTAGAAGATGGCCTCCTCGTCCGCACCCATGTTGAGGATCAGGTTGACCCGGGTCACGCCGCCGAAGCTGGCATCTATCTTGTTGAGTTTGTGGATAAAGTCATCGAGCGTCACGGCCGACAGGAGGGATTTGGAGAGCAGGAGGAAACCGTCGTCCCAGATGGGAGAGATCTCGTCCAGGGGGATGGCACTCACATTTAGCATTGCGGCCTCACGTTATATCGATTTAGTCACCAGTCAGGCTGTCCATGCCATCGCATCACGACAAGCACCCGTCACCAAAATAAATAGCCACAGCCCGTAAAAACGGCTGCCAATAAGAAAAGCGGTGACGAAAATTGTCGCATGTTGCAATTCCAGAGTTGTTATTAACGAACGACAACAAAAAGTAACATCGTTATCGGGGGATATATTGGAATGGCGACTCATCATAGATGAGCTCAAATTTCATTACAATCCGATTTAATATATCTGATGGCCATATTTAACCGGTTATTTCATCAGTTCTTGATCTCAATTAAGGCGCCCGAAAAGTGGGCCGCCGTCAACTGTCAGATCTGCCTCTCCTCTTCGCTGGCTGCGAGATTCAAGATGGCGTTTGCAACCCATCCATCGGCAATTTACGAAGTGATGATCCGGCTGTGGCAGCACTTCAGGCCACCGAAGATAAAGAGGGCTGACAGGCTCTGGAAGGCCATCAGCAGCCAGCTGGCGTTGTCGGCAAGCTCAGCGGTGACGCTCTGGTGAGTGAGGTAGATCAGCAGGGTGATCACCCCCAACAGCAGGCTGTTGATCAAGGTGGTGGAGATAAACCCGATCAGCCAGGCACTGGAAATACTCAAGGCGGAAAATACGCTGCTCATGGCAAGCCTTGCTGCCATAAAACAGCCGAAAAAACCGAAGCCGAGCAGAAATATCATCTCGTCGCGCCAAATATAGCAACCTATTCCCAGCAATATCGCCGCCAGATAGGTGCCAATATAGAAAAGTCCGAATAAGCGACCAATTTCATGTTGCATCATTTACTCCCCTTTTTTTGGGTAATAAAAGGGTGCCCGACTCGATAAATCCGAGTCGAGTTCCCTTATTTGTGCAGAACCTCTTTTTTAGGGCGATCAGCCTTTGGCTGCGCTGCGCAATTTCGCCTTGAGCGCGCTGTATTCAGTCTGGACGTACACTTCCGCCTCAGGCTGATTGTCGATACGCTCGATCTTCACCGCGCAGTACTTGTACTCCGGCGTGTGGGAGACGGGATCGACGTGCTCGATAGTGAGCTCGTTACAGGCCCCGATCCACCACTGGTAGGTCATGTAGACCACCCCGGCGTTGACCCGGTCGTTGTAGTTGGCCCGGGTGATCACCTTGCCACGGCGCGACGAGATCCAGACCAGCGCCTGATCCTTCACCCCGAGCTTTTTGGCATCGCTCGGGTGGATCTGCACATAGCCGGGCTCATCGGCCAGGGTTTGCAGCGCCGAGCAGTTGCCGGTCATGGAGCGGCAGGAGTAGTGACCCACCTCGCGCACGGTGGAGAGCACCAGCGGGTACTCGGCACAGGGCTGCTCCAGCGGCGGCCGCCACTCGGAGGCAATCAGCTGACCCTTGCCACTCGGGGTGGTGAACACATTCCCCTCGAACAGGGTGCTGGTGCCCGGGTGATCCTCGGTCGGGCAAGGCCACTGCACGCTCTTGAGATCGGCCATCTTGTCGTAGCTGACCCCGGCGTAGAGCGGGCAGAGCGCACGCATCTCGTCCCAGATCTCTTCGGTGTTGTGGTACTCCATGGGATACCCCATGGCGGTCGCCATCAACGAGAAGATGGCCCAGTCCGGTTTCACGTTCTCAGGGGGCGTCACCGCCTTGTAGAAGCGCTGGAAGCCGCGATCCGCCGAGCTGTAGACCCCTTCGTGCTCGCCCCAGCTGGTGGCGGGCAGAATGACATCCGCCATCTCGGCAGTCTGGGTCATGAAGATATCCTGCACGATCACCAGCTCCATCCCTGCCAGAGTACGGCGGAACTGACCGAGATCTGCTTCGGTCTGGGCCGGATCTTCACCGAAGATGTAGAAGGCCTTGCACTTGCCCTCCTCCACCTTGTGGCCAAGCTCCGTCAGGCGATAGCCGGGCTTTTGGGAGAGTGACTCCACGCCCCACGCCTTGGCAAACTTGGCGCTGATGGCAGGATCGGCCACCGACTGATAGCCCGGGAACTGGTGGGGCAGCATCCCCATGTCACAGGTGCCCTGCACGTTGTTCTGACCGCGCACCGGCCCGCAGCCGGTGCCGCGCCGACCGAAGTTGCCGGTCAGCAGCGCCAGACCCGCCAGCCCCTTGACCACGTCCACCGCCTGACCGTACTGGGTCACCCCCATGCCCCACAGGATCATGGAAGCAGGCGACTCGGCATAGGTGCGAATGGCGGCGCGGATATCGGCGGCTTTGAGGCCAGTGATCCCCTCCACATATTCCGGGGTGTACTTGGCCACCGTCGCCTTGAAGGTCTCGAACCCTTCGGTGTAGTTGGCGACAAAGGCCTTGTTGTAGAGCCCTTCATTGATCAACACGTTGGCGAAGGCGTTAACCAGCGCCATGTTGGAACCGTTTTTGAGCGGCAGCCACTGATCGGCGATACGGGCGGTCTCCACCATGCGGGGATCACACACAATCACCTTGGCCCCGTTTGCCTTCGCCTTGAGAATATGGCGGGCGACGATGGGGTGAGAGTCAGCAGCGTTGTAACCAAACACCAGCAGGCACTTGGTCTCTTGAATTTCGGGAATGGCGTTGCTCATGGCGCCGTTGCCTACAGTTGTCTCCAGACCGGAGACTGAGGGTGCGTGTCACACCCTCGCGCAGTGGTCGACGTTGTTCGTCCCAATCACCGCACGGGCAAATTTCTGCATCACATAGTTGGCTTCATTGCCCGGGCCACGGGCAGAGCCGGTGGTCATGATGGCGTCCGGGCCATATTTCGCCTTGATGGCAGCCAGACGGCTGCTGGCGAACTCGATGGCTTCGTCCCAGGAGACGGCCTCGAACCTGCCACCGCGCTCGCGGCGGATCATCGGGCTCTTGAGACGGGGGGTCAGCAGGTTGGTGTCGTTCAAAAAATCCCAACCGTAATAGCCCTTGAGGCAGAGCTGCCCCTCGTTGGTCCGGCCGTTGGCGCCTTCGGCCCCCACCACCTTGTCGTTTTCAACCAGCAGGTTGATTTTGCAACCGGTGCCGCAATAGGGGCACACGGTAATGACTTTTTTCATGACTCACACTCTTGTTTGTTAACGAAAAACGGCTCGGCAAGCCCGCTCACACCCGCGCAGGCATAGCCAGCAGTGCCTCGGCACTGGCCAGCTGCTTCTGCCGGTTCAGGGTTTCAAGATGCTCCGGCGTGACCAGCCGCAGCGCCTGGGTCGGGCACACCTCGACACAGGCCGGGCCCGCCTCGCGGTGACGGCAGAGATCGCACTTGATCGCCTGTGCCTTGGTCTGCGGACGCTTGAAGAGCGAATCGGCAGCGGGGGCCACCTCTTTGAGCACCACCGCCATGGCGCCGTAAGGACAGGCCACTACGCAGGACTTGCAGCCGATGCAGCGCTCCTGCAACACCTTGACGCAACCATCCTCGCTGACGATGGCATTGTTCGGGCAGGCCATGGCGCACGGCTTGTCTTCACACTGGCGGCAAAGCACCGGCGTGGTCACCTTGCTGCCCACGATCACCTTCAGGCGCGGCTGAAAGTAGCTGTCCCTGGAGACCAGATGTCCATCCTCGATGGCAAGATGCAGGCCGCCCTCCCGCTCAAGGGTCCCGCTGCAAGACCCTGACTGGTGTGAAACGGCGCAGGCCACCTCACAGGTACGACACCCAATACAGAGACTGGGATCTGCAATCACGAAGCTGTTCATAGAGAGGGATCCTAAATGGTTCGTTACACCGGGCCGCCCGCCGACAGGCAAAGAGGCGGCCAGCCCCCACAAAGCATTTATCAGACCAAAACGGGCCAAGGGTGCGATAAAAGTTCACAACCATCTGAAAATAAAGAAGTAATTAGAAATAATTACGTGCTAATTGCCACCCCTGACGAGGGTGACGACGGGCTGGGAAGTGTGATCGACACGACAAAAGTGACGAGCTCGACACCGGCTGACCAACCCCTGCCCCAACCGCGTGGCAGAGCCGTTCAAAGGAGTTTGCAACCAAGTTCGGCCGCCCTAAACCGGGCAAGCGGAGGGACAATATCCGGCGGGAAAAAGCCATACCAAGGGCCAAAAATGGGCTGTGCAGCATGTCAAAGCCGCTTGGGGCGATGGCCAAGTTGTTTGGTTTTGCTATCGAGCTGGCAGACCATCATCAAGTCAAACCGAACAAGAATGGGCCACTTATTGACTGATTTGTTGAGCCAGAGCCGGTTTTAGGCCCCTGCCCCTTCATTTTTTTAACTATCCGGTTAACATGGAAATTTAAAAATTTACTACCCATTATCGAATAATGTTGGATTTAAATTGGTGAGCATATGACAATTTTAAAAAACTCGGTCAAATCAATGATAATAAGTTATTTGGGTGGCCAAAATTTTTGTCGTGAAGACTTTACCGTTGTGTTTCCTGACAATGGTAATACATTGGTAAATGTGACATTTTCAGCAAAACCTGAGTATACATTTAGAATTTATGAGAGCTCTGGGATGATAAACTTTGCCAATATAAGCAGAAATGCAGATGTAACGCCCAGAACTCTATGCCAGATGTCTCCTGGACAATATAAAAACGTTGAACAAAAATCACATGATGACTTAGATTCTGCAATAGCAAGTATATCGCACTGGTTAGGTTATATAAAAGAAGATCTTATCAACCTTAGATTCAATGATACATCGACAATCGATGAGTTCACTCAAAATTTCCAGAAAAAGGTTGATGAAACAATAGACGAACCAGACTCTTATTTTACTGAAGCTGAAGCTAATGTACTTAAAGAAAAACTGGATGAGTTAAAACGTAGAATTGAAGAACTGGAAGCTTGCGATGAAATATCAAGCAATGATAAAAAGCAATTCGATAGCGCGATAAATAAAACTAAATCAGACTTGGATATATTTCCAAAAGGGATATGGTATAAAACAGCAGGAAATAAAATAATCAGTTTGATTAAAGCAATTCTAAAAACGCAAGAAGGTAGGCAAGCGTTGTTTGAAGTCGCTAAGAAATTGCTAGGCGCATAAAACCAACAATTGTACTTTTACATTTTCGAGGCCTTTAGATGTGTACCGACATTGAGTCTATAAAAGAAGTTGCCAAAGCAACACAAGAAGTAGCAAAAACAACATCCCACGCTATTACAGCCAGTCAAGAAGTTGGTGGTTTTTATCAAAATTCATCTCTGGCCCCCTGGAACAATGTAAGAACATTGTTGAAGATAAATTACGTTATATTAGATGGGAAAGACAGATCAGACTAATGATGCGTGCTCAGCAATTTCTACTTGATAGTGGACTCCCCGCACCTGATAATCCCATCCCGTTAAAAAATGCTGTTGCATTATTCGAATATGCAACGCTGGAGGAAGACAATGAACTTCAAGATTTATGGGCTCGCCTTTTAGTTAATGGCACAAATAAGATGACAGGCATAAAAATCGAGCGGGCATTTATTGAAATACTCGCTCAAATATCTTCTCTAGAGGCAAATATTTTGCAAAAAATATATTCCATTCCTTTTGAAGATTCTCAACACAATGGAATATTAACAGCAAACTTACCCAATAGTGTTATGGTCTATGATAAAAATGACAAAGATGTAAGCCTTCTTGAAGAGCCAAGTCATGATGTAAAATTGGCACTGGCAAATCTAGTACGTCTTGGGTGTGTTAAACTCGCTTTCAGTTGGGGAGGTGGGGAGATATTCACAAAAATAAATCCAACGATTATGGGAAAAGAGCTTATTCAAGCATGTACATCACTTAAAGTTTAATGGTGTAGTGCCGTAGGGTGCAATAAGCACAGCGCATTGCACCTCTTGCTTCTTTCAATATTTGGTGCAATTCACTTCGTTCATTGCACCCTACGATTACATTTTAATGGAATAAGATTTGATGAATATAAAAATCCATAATGAACATAAAGATGATATCTTCAATGTACTTGTTGATAACCTTAGACAATTTAACTTTGATAAAATGGGTAAGGAACGCTCCCAACCTTTAATTGTTGCCATTCATGATGATAATGACGAAGTTGTCGGTGGCATTGCCGGACGTACTATTTATCATCAACTGTTGATCGAAGTACTTTGGGTACACAATGACAAGAGAGGACAGGGGCTCGGCATTCAATTAATGGAGATTGCTGAACGCGAGGCAAAAAAACGGGGATGTATTGCTGCTCAAGTCGACACCCTCTCATTTCAGGCTCCCAAATTTTATGAAAAAATGGGATTTGAAATAGTCGGTAAAGTGAGCGGCGTTAAAAATAGTCCTGACCGCTATTTTTTATTGAAGCACTATCATGGAGAGTAATAATTACTGTAGGGTGCAATAAGCACAGCGCATTGCACCTCTTGCTTCATTCAATATTTGGTGCAATTTACTTCGTTAATTGCACCCTAGCTTTCCCCTACCAAATGAAGACTCCATTGCTACCCAATGCCCTCCCCTTTGCCATCCTGCCAGCATTTAATTAGCGATTACTTTATCGTCTATTTATTATCCGTTTTGGAAAAAGATTTTAGCCAAACCACTTCGCTAGATAAAACAAACAGTTGCTCGATTCCCCGCCATACATTTCAATCGCCGGATAATTAATTCTCTTACTCAAATTGAACTTTTGATTATTTATAACTGAGCATAGTCCCGCAGAGTGTGTGTCATTATAAGCTTAATGACAGATGAACAGACTGTGTTCCATGACAAGCAGATCACTATTCCGTTAGCGCCCTTTCCCATCGCAATCCATTAATTCTCTCCCGATTAAATATCACGACTCTCCTGGTAGGTCGGGCAGCTGTGCGTTGGCAAACGTGTAAACATCAAACTGACAAGACGAACTCATGAACTGTGATAAACAACAAGCCACTCCCGGCGTCATGCTGGCGGCGATTGGCGTAGTCTATGGCGATATCGGCACCAGCCCGCTCTATACCTTGCGCGAGTGCCTGTCAGGTCAATTCGGGTTCGGTGTCGAGCCGGCCTCCATTCTCGGCTTTCTCTCGCTGATCTTCTGGCTGCTGATCCTGGTGGTGTCGGTCAAGTACCTCTCCTTTGTGATGCGGGCCGATAACGCCGGCGAGGGTGGCATTCTCACCCTGATGTCGCTGGCGACCCGCAACGCCTCCACCCGCTGGACGCCACTGCTGATCATCCTCGGCCTGATTGGCGGCAGCTTTTTCTATGGCGAGGTGGTGATCACCCCGGCGATGTCGGTGATGTCGGCCATCGAGGGCCTGAGCATTCTCACCCCCGCCCTCGACCCCTATATCGTCACCCTCTCGGTGCTGGTGCTGACCCTGCTGTTTGCCATCCAGAAACATGGCACCGCCATGGTGGGCAAGCTGTTTGCCCCCATCATGCTGATCTGGTTTATGACGCTGGCGGTGCTGGGGCTGCGCGGCATCATCCATAACCCCGAGGTGCTGGGTGCGCTCAACCCCATCTGGGCGGTGCGCTTCTTTGTCCAGTACCAGACCACCTCCTTCTTTGCCCTCGGCGCCGTGGTGCTGGCCATCACCGGGGTGGAGGCGCTCTACGCGGATATGGGCCACTTTGGCAAAAATCCAATCCGCCTCGCCTGGTTTATCGTGGTGCTGCCATCGCTGGTACTCAACTACTTCGGTCAGGGGGCGCTGCTGCTGAGTAACCCCGCCGCCATTGCCAACCCCTTCTTCCTGCTCGCGCCGAAATGGGCGCTGGTGCCACTGCTGCTCTTGGCAACCATGGCGACGGTGATCGCCTCGCAGGCAGTGATCTCCGGGGTCTTTTCGCTGACCCGGCAGGCAGTGCGGCTCGGTTATCTCTCCCCCATTCGCATCGTTCATACCTCCGAGCAGGAGTCCGGCCAGATCTATATTCCGGTCATCAACTGGATGCTCTATATCTCGGTTGTGATCGTCATCATGAGCTTCGAGCACTCCAGCAATCTGGCGGCGGCCTACGGCATCGCGGTGACCGGCACCATGGTGCTCACCTCCATCCTCTCCTGCTCGGTGGCCAAGAACAGCTGGCACTGGAACAAGTATCTGGTGGCCATCCTGTTTGCCGCGCTGCTCTGTATCGACGTGCCGCTGTTTGCCGCCAACCTCGCCAAGATCTTCTCCGGCGGCTGGCTGCCGCTCACCCTGGGCGCGGTGATGTTCACCGTGATGACCAGCTGGAAGAGCGAGCGTTTCCAGCTTATTCGTCGCCTGAACGAGCACGGCAACTCCCTTGAGCCGATGATCGCCTCGCTGGAGAAATCCCCGCCGACCCGGGTGGCCGGTACTGCCGTCTATATGTCGCGGGTGGTCAATGTGATCCCCCATGCGCTCCTGCATAACCTCAAGCACAACAAGGTGCTGCACGAGCGGATCATCCTGCTCACCCTGCGGGTGGAAGAGGTGCCTTACGTCCACAATGTGCGCCGGGTCTGCATCGAGCAGCTCTCCCCCACCTTCTGGCGGGTGGTAGCCAGCTACGGCTGGCGTGAGACTCCGAACGTGGAGGAGATCTTCCACCGCTGCAACGCCGAGGGGCTCAGCTGCCGGATGATGGAGACCTCGTTCTTTATGGCCCACGAGTCGCTCATCATGAAAGACCGCCCCTGGTATCTCTATCTGCGCGGCAAGCTCTTTATGCTGCTGCAGCGCAACGCCCTGCGCGCGCCGGATCAGTTCGAGATCCCGCCCAACCGGGTCATCGAACTTGGATCCCAGGTGGATATTTGATGGCGGGTTGATGGCCTCTTAATGACATAGAAAACGTCAGCAAATTAGAGAGGGAGGCATTGGCCTCCCTCTCTTGTTTCCGTTAACCCGGTTACCGGCCCCCTCATCCCCAGCCCTTCTCCCGCAGGGGAGAAGGGGGCAAACCACATCGCCCCCCACAGACATCCCACCGTAGGGTGCAACAAGCGCAGCGCCGTGCACCGCGACCATATGGCTGACTTTCCCCCTCATCCCCAACCCTTCTCCCGCGAGGGGAGAAGGGAGCAAACCACGGCGACCATATGTTGCCAACGGTGCAATTCACTGCGTTCATTGCACCCTACTCATGCTGCGTTTTCCAAGGTGACGAACCCTCTTGGCGGCTTCGTCACAAGTGACGAACGTCACAGTTCGACAGCCATATCAGCGCGTTCACTCAACTACGCTAAGATTTTTATTCATTTAAAAACAACCACTTAAAACCAATTTCTCTGCAAAAACCAATCTGGCCCGTATCTTGCCAAACAGCCCCTACTTTCTCCGTTCGCGACACGACAAGGTAGGCTATGAACCGCTTCGTTATCGCTGACCCCAAGCTTTGTATCGGCTGTGGCACCTGTATGGCGGCCTGCAGCGAGGTACACAAGGCGCAAGGTTTGCAGCAAGCCCCCCGTTTAACCGTTATGCGACACGAGCAGGCGACCATGCCGGTTCAGTGCCGTCACTGTGACGATGCCCCCTGCATCAAGGTGTGCCCGGTCGAGGCAATTCGCCAAACCGGTGATTGCGTGCAACTCAACGAGTCGCTCTGCATCGGCTGCAATCTCTGCGCCGTGGCCTGCCCGTTTGGCGCTATCCAGAGCGGTGGCAGCCGTCCGGTGGCCGTGGCCACCAGTTACGACACCTATATCCCCTGCTCCATCCGCTCCAGCAACCCCTCCACCTCTGCTGGCCTGCGCTGCTTTGGCGAGGATCTGCTGAGCTGGGAGCCGGGCGTGCGCAGCATCGCCGTCAAGTGCGACCTGTGTGAATTTCGCGCCGAAGGCCCGGCCTGTGTCGGAGCCTGCCCCTCCCAGGCACTGAAGCTGGTCAATGACGGCGACACCGAACGCGCCGCCCGTATCCGTCGCCAGCAAGCGGCCGACACCAATCCGCAAGGGGCCTCTGCCTTCTCGGCGCCCGCCACGGCGCTCCCTGCATCCGATTTATCCACCACAGAGGGAGTTCGCTGATGTTGTCCCCCCTTGTTATGGCTACGCTCCTGCTCTTTTTGCTGGGCGCTGCCGCCGGTTTGCTCCTGCAAAAGCTGCCCGCACTGGCCAACCGCCTCAATAGCGGCTTTGCCCTACTGGGGTCACTCGCGGGTCTGGTCGCCGCCATCCAGATCTTTGCCCAAGGCACCCCCGTCGACGGCCAGCTCTGGCTGCTGGGCTCGGTGCACCTCGATATGCTGGCCGCGCTGATGCTGCTGGTGATTAGCACCGTCGGCGTCGCCGTCGCCCTCTACTCCTTTGCCTATATCCGCGAATATCAGGGCAAGGGGGATGTGGCCATCGGCGCGCTGATGAACCTCTTCCTCTTTGCTATGGTGGGCATGGTGCTGGCCGACAACGCGCTCGGTTTCTTGCTCTGCTACGAGCTGGTGACCCTCACCACCTACTGGCTGGTCAAGACCAACCCCGAGGCCGCCAAACAGAGCCGGCTTTACTTGGTGATGAACCATATCGGCATGGCACTGGTGCTGATCGCCTTCTGGCTGCTCTGCCGCGAAAGCGGCTCGCTGGAGTTCGCCGCGCTGCGCGAGCACCATCTGGCGGGCGCCCTGGCCTCGCTGGTGTTTCTGCTCAGCTTCTGCGGCTTTGGCCTGCGCGCCGGTTTCGTGCCGCTGCACGGCTGGCTGCCGGTGGCCGAGCCCGTTGCGCCGTCCCATATCTCGGCGCTGATGTCCGGCGTGATGGTGAAGCTGGGTCTCTTTGGCATCTTGCGAGTCAGCATCGATTTTCTCGGCGCCAGCCAGCTCTGGTGGGGCTATGTGGTACTGATCTTCGGCGCCTGCTCGGCGGTGCTCGGGGTGCTGTTTGCGCTGGCCGAGCACGACCTCAAGCGGCTGCTCGCCTACCACACGGTGGAGAACATCGGCATCATCCTGATGGGGATGGGGATCGGCATGATCGGTATCGCCAACCAGCAACCGGCGCTGGTAGTGCTGGGGCTACTCGGCGCGCTTTATCACCTGCTCAATCACGCCATCTTCAAGAGCCTGCTCTTTATGGGCACCGGCTCTGTGATGTTCCGCCTGCACACCCGCGACATGGACAAGATGGGGGGGCTGGCCAAGCTGATGCCCTGGACTGCGCTGGCGTTCCTCATCGGTGCCATGGCCATCTCGGCGCTGCCGCCGCTCAACGGCTTTGTCAGCGAGTGGTTTATCTATCAGTCGCTCCTTTCCATGACCAAACTCGGCACCTCTGTCGTTGCGCCGCTCGCGGTAGTGATGCTGGCGGTTACCGGCGCCATGGCGGTGATGTGTTTCGTCAAGGTGTATGGCATCTGCTTCTGCGGCGCACCTCGCAGCGAGAAGGCGAGCCACGCCCGCGAAGTACCCAATGCCATGGTGGCAGGCACCCTGCTGCTGGCCGCCGTCTGTCTGGTACTGGGTCTGGGCGCCCCCTGGATTGCCCCCCATATCGCCAGCTATGGCCAAGCCTTGGTCAACAGCCAGATGAACGTGGCCACCGGCGCCACCCTGCTGCCGCTCGATAGCAGCCAAGCGATCCTCTCCCCACCCGTTATCGCCATCACCCTGCTGGGGCTGTTCCTCATTCCGCTGCTGGTACTGGCCATCTTCAAGGGGCCCAAGCTGGGTCGTCGTCACGCTGGCACGCCGTGGGCCTGCGGTTACGCCTATGAGGAGCGCATGAGCCTCACCTCGGGCGGTATCACCCACACCTTGCGCCAACTCTGCGCGCCGCTCTATCGCAAGCAGCCCCAGCTCGATCTGGCCAGCGCCCTGCACGGGGTGAGCGATACCAGCGGAATGACCGGCTGGCTGCTGCACGGCCTTGTGCTGGCGCTCTTTATCCTGATGGCTGTAGGAGTCTGATATGCCTGTTCTTGAAATGCCGAGCTGGGGCATGGTTGCCCTCGCCCTGACCCAGGCCATCGCCATGCTGGCGCTGGCGCCGCTCGCCACCGGTTTCAACCGGGTGCTGCGGGCCAAGATGCACTCCCGTCAGGGGCCGGGCCTGCTGCAGGATTACCGGGATATTGCCAAGCTCCTGCGCCGTCAGGAGGTGACCCCCGAGCCTGCCGGCATCATCTTCAACCTGATGCCTGCGCTGCTCATCGCCGCCCTCTTGCTGGTGGGGATGGCGCTGCCGACCCTGACTCACGAGTCTCCCTTCCCCATCGCCGGGGATCTCATCACCGATATCTATCTGTTCGCCATCTTCCGATTCTTCTTTTCGCTGGCGGGGCTCGACAGCGGCAGCATGTTTGCAGGTATTGGTGCCCGCCGCGAGCTGACCCTCGGCATTCTGGTGGAGCCCATTCTGGTGCTCGCCTGCTTCATCATGGCGATGATGGTGGGCAGCTCGGATCTGGGCAACATCAGCCGCTATGTCGCGACCCAGCCGCTGGCCGCGCCGGTTGCCACCCTGCTGGCTGGCGCCGCCTGCGCCTTCGCGGTGTTTGTCGAGATGGGCAAGCTGCCCTTTGACTGCGCCGAAGCCGAGCAGGAGCTGCAGGAGGGGCCGCTCACCGAGTATTCCGGTGCGGGCCTGGCCCTGCTCAAGCTCTCCATCGGCCTCAAGCAGCTGGTGGTGGTGCAGCTCTTTCTGGTGATCTTCCTCCCCTTCGGCAAGGCAGCGAACTGGAGCCTGCCTGCGCTCATCGGCGCGGCACTGATCCTCGCCTGCAAGCTGCTGGTGGCCTTTTTGCTGGCTGGCATCATCGAAAACGCCATGGCCCGTACCCAGTTCGTGCGCACCCACAAGCTCACCCGCTACGGGTTGGGACTGGCTCTGCTGGCGCTGCTCGCCTATCTGGTCGGGATCTGAATCATGCCCGCCAGCACAGCAACTTTTTCCGATTTCATCATTTTCGAATGCTCAATCCCGAACATAAAGTGAGAACTGCATGACCATCGCCATTTCGGATCGCATCGGCTGCGACTACATCCAGCAGGTGCGAGCACAACTACCCCACGCCATCGTCGACGAGGAGTGGCAAACCGCCGATCAGGCCACCATTACCGTCAAACCCACCAGTCTGGTCGAGACCGCCAGCCTGATCTTCCATCAGCTGGGGGGCTGGCTTCCCCTCTCCTTTGCCAATGACGAGCGCAGCCTCACCGGCCACTTCGCCGTCTACCACGTCTTCTCCATGGAGGGCGACACCAAGTGCTGGATCACCGTCAAGGTGCTGGTAGATGCCGATACCCAGGAGTACCCCTCCATCACCCCGACCATTCCGGCGGCGGTGTGGGGCGAGCGGGAGATCCGCGACATGTACGGCCTGCGCGCCATTGGACTGCCAGACGAACGCCGTCTGGTACTGCCGGACGACTGGCCGGAGGATATCCACCCCCTGCGCAAGGACGCCATGGATTATCGCCAGCGCCCGATGCCCACCACCGACACCGAGACCTACCCCTTCGTCAACGAGCTGGGCAGTGATGCCAACCGCATCGTGCCGGTCGGCCCGCTGCACATCACCTCGGACGAACCGGGTCACTTTCGTCTGTTCGTCGATGGGGAAGACATCATCGATGCCGACTACCGCCTCTTCTATGTCCATCGCGGCATGGAGAAGCTGGCGGAAACCCGCATGGGCTACAACGAAGTGGCGTTTCTGACCGACCGGGTCTGCGGCATCTGCGGATTTACCCACAGCGTCGCCTACACCACCTCGGTAGAGAACGCCATGGGCATTCCGGTGCCGGAGCGGGCCAAGATGATCCGCGCCGTGCTGCTGGAGGTGGAGCGCCTGCACAGCCATATCCTCAACATCGGCCTGTCGAGCCACTTCACCGGTTTCGACACCGGCTTTATGCAGTTCTTCCGGGTGCGGGAAAAGTCCATGACCCTGGCCGAGCTGCTGACCGGCGCCCGCAAGACCTACGGCCTCAACCTGATTGGCGGGGTACGCCGCGACATCTTCAAGGAAGATCGCATCAAGGGTGCCCAGCTGGTGCGCGAGCTCCGTGATGAGCTCAAACCCCTGGTGGCCATGCTGCTGGATACCGCCAACATCTCCTCCCGCCTCATCGGTATCGGCAAGCTCGAGCCGCAAATTGCCCGCGATTTCAGCTGCGTCGGCCCCATGGTGCGGGCGAGCGGCTTCAAGCGCGACGTGCGCCGGGTCCACGATTTTGCCGGCTACCGCGAGCTGCCGATGGAGATCCAGACCAAGGCGGGTTGCGATGTGCAATCCCGGGTGCTGGTACGCATCCACGAGCTCTACGACTCCCTCGACATGATTGAGTTTGGCCTGGAACACCTGCCGGAGGGACCGCTTTTGACCGAAGGCTTCACCTACCAGCCGGGCAAGTTTGCGCTGGGCTTTACCGAGGCGCCCCGCGGCGAGAACGTCCACTGGAGCATGACCGGGGACAACCAGAAGCTGTTCCGCTGGCGCTGCCGCGCCGCCACCTACGCCAACTGGCCTGCTCTGCGCTACATGCTGCGCGGCAATACCGTGGCGGATGCACCGCTCATCATCGGCAGTCTGGATCCCTGCTACTCCTGTACCGACCGGGTCACCCTGGTCGACCCCAAGAAGGGCAAATCCACCGTGGTCTCCTACAAGGAGATCGAGCGCTACGGCATCGATCGCAAAAACTCTCCGCTGAAATAAGGGGTCATCATGATCAAGCTGTTCAAGACCATCCTCAAGGCTGGCACCCCGACCGCCAAGTACCCCTTCGCCCCTTATGAGGTGAACCGGGATTTTCGCGGCAAACCGAAATATCAGGCGGATCAGTGCATCGCCTGCGCCGCCTGCACCAAGGCCTGCCCGGCCAACGCGCTGGTGATGGAAGTGGATATGGAGACCGGCGAACGGCGCTGGGAGATCTCCATGGCGCGCTGCATCTTCTGCGGCCGCTGCGAGGAGGTCTGCCCGACCCGCGCCATCGCCCTCTCCCCCGAGTTCGAGCTGGCGGTGACCAACAAGGCGGATCTCTATGAGGAGGCCCGCTTCGCGCTGGCCCCCTGCACCCTGTGCGGCACCTACTTTGCCCCGAGCAAGCTGGTGGCGCTGGTGGAGGACACCCTCAAGCAGGCGGGCACGCCGCTTGCTCGCGATGCCAAGCCGCTTGCGCCGCCAGAGCGGCTGCACCACTGCCCCGACTGCAAACGAAAACAGAGCATGCTGAGCCAGCCTGACTCGGCCCTGATCACACCGATAGCCACACCGATGGCCGCACAACAGGAGTGGATGTGATGAGCAAGATCAAAGGCATAGAACCGGTTGTCGGCCATGCCCATACCCGCGCCGTGCCGCTGGCACAGGATCCCGAGATCACCAAACTCAAGAAGACCCTGCTGAAAGACATTCGCCGCTCGGCCTATGTCTACCGGGTCGATTGCGGCGGCTGCAACGCCTGCGAAATCGAGATCTTCGCCACCATCACCCCGCTGTTCGATGCCGAGCGTTTCGGCATCAAGGTGGTCGCCTCCCCCCGCCACGCCGACATCCTGCTCTTTACCGGCGCGGTGACCCGGGCGATGCGAGTGCCGGCCCTGCGCGCCTACGAGGCGGCGCCCGATCCCAAGATCTGCATCGCCTATGGCGCCTGCGGCTGTGACGGTGGCATCTTCCACGATCTCTACTGCGTCTGGGGCGGCACCGACAAGATCGTGCCGGTGGATGTCTATATCCCCGGCTGCCCTCCGACACCGGCGGCTACCATCTACGGCTTTGCCGTGGCGCTCGGTCTGCTTGAGCAGAAACTCAAAGCCACCAGCCATGAGGTGCAACCGGGTGAGCGGGTCGAGCTGCGCCACACCGGCATCCCCAATGAAATCCGGGTGATGCTCGAACGCGAGGCGCGCCGCATGGCCGGTTATCGTCAGGGGCGGATCATCGCCGACGAGTTTATGGCCCTGCTCGAAGGGGCGACCCAACAGGATGTGGATCTGCGCATCCAGAGCTACCTCGATCAGCACGACGATCCGCGTCTGGCGGAGATCGTCAACAACCTCGCAAATGCCTGCCTCAACCGGGCGGCCGGCAAGGGAGAGGCGGTGCATGGCTGACGAGGTTTTCTTCTATCGCCTCTCGCGCAAGTTCGTCGACGAGCAGTTCGACGTGCCGGAAGAGGCCAGGGAGGTGATGTACTACAGCCTCGCCATCGGCCATCACCTCGGCATCGTCGATTGCCTGCGAGCAGACCTGGTCTGCTCGCTGACCGGTTATCGCGACTGGGTGGCCAAGCTGCCAGAGGGGAGCGAAGCGCGCCGCAAGATGGAGGGGTTTCTCACCTTTGGCGAGATCACCATCTATCGCGAGCACTGCCATATGCTGGCCTGCGCCTTCGACCGACTGCGCAAGGCCGACAATCTGCTCGATGAGCAGGAGCTGGGCTGGACCAACACCTTTATGGATCAGCTCACCGCCCTCTTTAACGACCCCCATATGTACCTGATGGTAAGGAGCCGCTGATGGGCTGTAATCTCGTGTTGACCGTGGGCAATGCCATGATGGGGGACGACGGTGCCGGCCCCTATCTTGCCGACAAGCTGCAAGCCGCCCCCCTGCCCGGCTGGATCCATATCGACGGCGGCATCGCGCCGGAAAATGTGGTCTACAAGGTGCGGGAACTGCAACCGGAGCGGGTGGTGCTGGTGGATGCCGCCGAGATCGGCGAGAAGGCGGGGACCCTGCAGGTGATCCCCCCCGAGACCATCGCCGAGATGTTTATCTTCTCGACCCACAATATGCCGCTCAATTTCCTGATCGACGAGCTCAAGACCTTTGTCCCCGAGGTGATCTTTGTCGGGATACAACCGGCCATCGTGGCGTTCTCCTTCCCGATGACCGAGATGGTGAGCGAGGCGATGGATTATCTTTATCAGCATCTTGATGCCGCCAGTGACACCAGTCTGTTAATAGATAAACTGGATCAGTGGAATATTTTCAACGCGAAGCGGTGATTATTTATCGAGTTGTTAACGACCGTTATTGACCGACGGTTCCGGCAATGTGATCGAGGCCCGATGTTAAATTAAAAACATCGGGCTAATTGTGCTGAACTTGATATAAAACAAGGTTCTTTGATTTTTTCAAAAAATCGCTAACTCTCGCATTTTTATGACAAAAAAAGCGTTGCCAGTCACAGAAATTTGCCACAAAATGGCGGCCGTTACGGAAGTTGATGGGGTCTGGTGGCCTCCTCGGTCTTCAAAACCGATGTGAGCCGAGAAGGCTTTGGCAGGTTCGATTCCTGCCTCTTCCGCCAAATTTATCTATTGAACAAATACTCTCTCGCTGAATTTTTCGGCCTGGATGTTATTTCCATTGTTTGTTCAATATGTTTGAAGTAATACCTTAAAAAGGTGCTTGCCGCTTGCCAATATAATCCGAACTCAGGTTATCTCGCTGGCCAAAAATTAATTTATCAGCATTGATGCAGCATTAATTTATACCCGCTCATGGATGCACCCAGTTTGCACTCATCCGCAAATCGCCAGCAGTGCCATAACCCGTCAGCTCGGCCTCTCTATCGGCAAACCGGTGCGCATCCCGAACCCACGCACTGCACTGGTAATCCCATGCCGAACTCGTCTCACGCGCCAGCCATCCCCCACCGCCAGCCCGCATCAGGTACGGCTGCCGACGATTCACTGCCAGATTCACCGCAACAGCCCAGCCAGCAACCAACGCGCCGTCTGCCGCAAGTGGAACAGCTGCTGCAGCAACCCTTTCTCGCCGGTTTTATCGAAGCGCTGAGCCGCCCGCTGGTGACTCAGGCGGTGCGCGATACCCTGAGCGAACTGCGCCAGAGCGATGATTTTCGCCAGCATGGCGTTGCCCCCGGGCAGATTGAGGCGCTGATTGCCAAGCGCTGCCGACAGCAGTTGCGCCAACGTCAAACCCGGGTGATCAACGCCACCGGCACCCTGGTGCACACCAATCTGGGGCGCTCGCCATTAAGTCACGAGCTGTGGGACGAGGTGCGTGACCTCAACACCGGGTACAACAATCTGGAGCTGGATCTCGCCACCGGCAAGCGCGGCGGGCGCAAGGGGCTGATCGCCCTCCTGCTCCGTTGCCTCACCCAGGCCGAGGATTCGCTGGTGGTCAACAACAACGCCGCCTCGCTCTTTTTGCTGCTGCAGGAGGTGGCCAAGGGGCGCGAGGTGATCGTCTCGCGCGGCGAGCAGATCCAGATTGGCGGCGGCTTTCGCATCCCCGATATTCTGGCGCTCTCCGGTGCCAAACTGGTGGAGGTGGGCACTACCAATATCACTACCGCCAAAGATTACCTCGATGCCATCACCGATCAGACCGCGCTGGTACTGATGGTGCACAGATCCAATTTCGCCATTCGCGGCTTTACTGAATCCCCCGATATCGGCGAGGTGGCCTGCGCCCTGCCCGAGCATGTGGTGCTGGCGGTGGATCAGGGTTCGGGATTGACCACCGAAGAGTTTGCGCCGGATGAAACCTCGGTGCGCCAGTACATCAAGGCGGGGGCAGATCTGGTCTGCTATTCCGGCGACAAGCTGCTGGGCGGCCCGCAATCGGGCATCATCAGTGGCCGCAGCGATCTTATCAAGCGGCTGGAAAAGCACCCCATGATGCGCACCTTCCGCCCGAGCCGCATCGTCTACTCCCTGCTCGAACGGCTGCTCATCCACAAGCTCAACAAATCTCCTGTCGGCGAGGGTATCGCCCAGCGCACCCTGAGCAACCCGGCAGCCATGCAGGCGAGAGCCTCCCGGCTGATGGCCGCCCTGCCCGGCTGCTTTGTGCCGGTCCCCGCCCAGCTGGTGGTGGGCGGTGGCACATTACCGGACGAGTTCTATCCGGCGCCCGCGCTCGAGTGCACCGACCCGCGTCCGGCCCAGCAGCTGCTCGATGATTTGCGCGAACTACCCGTCCCTGTCATCGCCACGGTGCGCCAGCAGAAGGTGCTGCTCAATATGGCCACCCTGCTGCCGACCGAGATGGAACTGCTGATCGCCCAACTCAGGGAGTTGCTGCTCCCCGCCCCGTTCAATGCAACAAATGCGACCGAGGAACCCTGATCCCATGACCCCCTATCGCGCCGTTATCGGCCTTGCCGGCCACGTGGATCACGGAAAGACCCTGCTGATCAAGGCCCTCACCGGCATCACCACCGCCCGCGCCCACGAGCAGGCCATCGGCATGACTCAGGATCTCGGCTTTGCCCACTTCGACGACGGTCAGGGCAACACCATAGGCGTCATCGACGTGCCCGGCCACGAGCGCTATATCCGCAATATGGTGGCGGGGCTCTGGAGTCTGGATCTGGTGCTGCTGGTCATCGCCGCCGACGAGGGGTGGATGCCGATGACCGGCGATCACCTGCGCCTGCTCAAGGCGATGGGGGTGCCGCGCCTCTTGGTCTGCATCAACAAGTGCGATCTGGTCTCCCCCGACGAGCTGGAGCTCCTTGAAGAGAGCCTGCTGGAGCGGGTGATGGACGAGAGCGGCATGGTGCCCGATATCGTCAGCGTCAGCGCCAAAACCGGCGAGAATATGACTGCCCTGCACGCCGCCATCGTGCGCCAGCTTGCCTATCTGCCAGCCTCACACGCTACCCGCGAGCAGAGCGCCCCGCGACTGTATGTAGACAGGGTCTTTACCGCCAACGGCACCGGCACAGTGCTTACCGGCACCTTGCAACAGGGCCGCCTCAAGGTGGGAGACAAGCTGCGCCTCTACCCCGCCGATCGGGAGGTGCAGGTGCGCTCCCTGCAGGCCTATCACCAGAGCGTTGATGAAATTGGCGCCGTCTGTCGGGTGGCGGTGGGCCTGAAAAAAGTGCCCCACAAGGAGGTGGCCCGCGGCCATTGCCTCACCAGCGCCGCCGGTCAGTGCGAGGCGGCCACCCACCTTATCGTGCGACTCAACGCCGAGAGCTTGAGAGACAAGGCGCTACGCCCCTCTCTGCACAACAAGGAGGTCGAGGTGGCCCTCGGCAGCTGGCATGGGCGGGCCCGTTTTGTGCCGATCAAGGATACCCGGCTGGCGCGGCTGATCTTTACCAGCCCCATCCCCTGCTTCTTCGGCCAGCCGCTTGCCATCATTCGCCACGGCAGCAGCGAACTGCTGCACGGCGCCCGCATCGTCTGGTGCGGCGACATCCATCCCGCCAGACGCAAGGCGCTGCACACCCTGCTGGGTGAGCTACCTGATGATTTGGAGCGCTACAACCCCGCCACCCTGCAGCTTGGCCTCAATGGCTATGTGCTGGCCAGCCGCTTTGACCAGCAGCCAGAGCAGGTCACCCCCCTCGGTGAGTGGCTGCTGGATAACTGCTGGCTGGCCCAGAGCCGCGACCAGCTGCTGGCTACCCTGGCCAGCGAACCGCTCAGCGCTGCGGAGCTCACGACCCGCTTTGGCATCGCCCTGCCGGTCATGCAAGCCCTGCTCCAGCAGTTCAAAAGCGAGCAGCTCATTCGCCTGCACCATGACAAGTGGCAGCCGGGCAGCGGCGAGTCGGAAGATGATCTGGGGGAAGAGGCACAGCTGGTGCTCAAGGTGGTGCGAGATCAAGGCAAGGAGGGTTACGAGCCCGGTAAACTGGGCCCCGGCGGCGTGGCGCTGGATCCCTTTATCACCCGCAAGCTGCCCGCCCCCCTGCAGCAGGGCTTGCAACAAAAAGGCGCGTTGCAAAAGCAGCTGCGCAATCTGGCGCGACTCAAGTATCTGGTGCAGCTCGATGGCCCCATCTACTACGACGCCGAGCTTTACAACCAGATGGTCGCCGCCGTGCTGGCGGGCCAGCAGGTGGGAGATCTGATCGACATGGCATCCCTCAAGGAGATCACCGGCTTGTCGCGTAAATACGCCATTCCGTTCTGCCTGCGCATGGAGATGGATGGCTGGGTGCGGCGCGAGGAGAACGAGCGCCGGGTGCTGCGTCTGCCGCAGACTCAAGATGAGATGGAGCCGGCATGAGCGCCACCATCGCCCCATCTGGCTCTGCCAATCCTGTGGCCAACCGGCTGCGCCACGAATTTCATATCGACGGCATCGTACAGGGGGTGGGCTTTCGCCCCTTCGTCTATGGGCTGGCACTGCGCCACGGCCTTGCCGGTTATGTGTTGAACGACGCGAGCGGCGTCACCATCGGCGCCGAAGGATCGCCCGAGCAGCTGGTCAGCTTTGCCCGCGAACTGCGGGAACTGGCGCCGCCACTTAGCCGCATCGATCATTTCAGCGAGCGGGAACTGCCCCTTGCTCATGATCCCGACTTCGATGGCCAATTTCATGGCCAGTTTCGAATTAAAGCGAGCCAGCAGCAGAGCTCCGCCACGGTCGCCATCTCGCCGGATCAGGGGATGTGCGAGGCGTGCGCCCGGGATGTGGCCAACCCCAACGATCGCCACCATCGCTACCCCTTTACCAACTGTACCCACTGTGGCCCGCGCTACACCATCATCCGCCGCCTCCCCTACGACCGCCCCCATACCGCCATGGCGGGCTTTGCCATGTGCCCGCGCTGCGCGGCAGCCTATGAAAACCCGCTGGACAGACGCTACCACGCCCAGCCGGTGAGCTGCCCCGAGTGCGGGCCCCATCTCAGTTGGCGCTCGGGCCGCGGCGATGCCCTGGCAGAACGCGAGGATGCCCTGCACGCCGCCGCCCGCGCCCTGAAAACCGGGGCGCTGATCGCAGTCAAGGGGATGGGGGGTTATCACCTGATGTGTGATGCCCGCAATGAACAGAGTGTGGCCAGATTACGAATGCTCAAGCGGCGCGCACGCAAGCCACTGGCGGTGATGATGGGCTCCCTTGCCGAGGCCAAATTGCATGTCACCGGCAGCGAGGCAGAGTGGAAGCTGCTCACCTCTCAGGCCAGACCCATCACCTTGCTGCGCAAGCGCATTAACGATGATCGGCTCTCAGAATCCCGACAGTCGGCCATACCGCTGGCCGAGGGGATCGCCCCCGGCATCCCCTACCTTGGCATCATGCTCCCCTACACCCCGCTCCATCAGCTGCTGCTGGATGCCTGCGCCATCCCGCTGGTGGCCACCAGCGCCAATGGTCGCGGCAGCCCAATCCTTATCGAGTGCGAGGCGGTGGTCAGGGAACTCGGCAGCGAGATTGACGGCATCCTGGATCACAACCGCCCCATCCTGCACCCGTGCGACGACAGTCTGGTGCAGTGGGCGGGCGGGCGGCGCCAGACGTTGCGCCTCGCCCGGGGCTATGCCCCCTGCACCCCCAGCCTGCAAGAGGCGGTCGGGGTGCCGCTATTGGCGGTCGGGGCGCAACAGAAGAACCAGCTGGCGCTCGCCTTCGGCCGCCAGCGCATCTACAGCCCCTATATCGGCGATCTGCATAGCCTGCCGATGCAGGAGCACTTCGAGCAAACCCTGGCGACCTTTCGCGAACTCTACGATCTCAACCCCGAAGTGCTGGTGTCGGATCACCACCCCGGCTACCTCAGCCATCAGTGGGCCAAGGGCTATTGCCGCGATCAGGGTGCGACCCACCTCGAGGTGCAGCACCATCACGCCCACCTGCTGGGGGTGATGGCCGAGCACAACATCACGGGCCCGGTGCTGGGTGTTGCCTTCGATGGCACCGGCCTTGGCGATGACGGCACCCTCTGGGGCGGCGAGCTGCTGATCGCAGACGTTCAGAGCTTTACGCGGGTTGCCCACCTTGCCCCCTTCAAGCTGATCGGCGGCGAGGCGGCCATTCGCGAGCCGGTACGTCAGTTGCTGGGGGTGCTGTTTGAATCGCACAGTCCTGAGGCGATCAGCGCCCTCGATATTCCGTTGATCAACAAACTGCCTATAGAGCGGATCAGCAACCTGCACCAGCTCTGGCATCTTGGCCGCAACGCCCCTTACACCAGCTCCATCGGCCGTCTGTTCGATGCGGTGGCGGCGCTCTTGGGGGTAATCGATACCCCCGATTACGAGGGCGAAGCGGGACTCTTGCTGGAGGCGGCTGCCTTGCAGCTCACCACAGATGAACAGCCCTTCCCCCTCGCCTTTGATCTCAGCCAATCAACAGGGGAGCCACTGCAGATCCAGTGGGCAGAGCTCATCAATACCCTTATCAGCGAGCAGAGAAAAAGCACCTCCACCGCCAGCCTGGCCGCCGGTTTTATCCGCGCCATCAGCAATCTGGTGGCTGCCCTGGTCGAGCGTTTTCCTGGTTATCCGGTAGCGCTGGGGGGCGGCGTCTTTCAAAACCGGGTGCTGATGGACCAGCTGGTCCCCGGTCTCGAAGCGGCTGACCGACAGGTATTAACCTCTGAAACCCTGCCGCTCAATGACGGTGGCATCGCCGCCGGTCAGCTCTGGTTTGCCATCCACCATCTTGCCACGCACCAGCCTGCCACAGCCGGTTGTGCCACCTTGTCGGAGTCCTGAAATCCATGTGTTTATCCATCCCCTCTCAGGTGGTGCAACTGCACCCCGAAGATAACTGCGTCACCGTCGACACCCTGGGGGTGCAGCGGCGCGTCAGCTGCATGCTGCTCGAAGAGCCCCTCCTGGTGGGCGACTATGTGCTGCTCCATATCGGCTTTGTGATGAGCAAGATTGACGAAGAGGAGGCGCAGACCAGCCTCGAGAGCTTCCGCCAGATGGTGGCCCTGATGCCCAAACAGGATATCTTGCCATGCTGACCTTGAATGATCTCTTTCAGGGCTTTCGTCAGCCCGAGGTGATCCGTGCCCTCGCCGCCCAGATCACCGAACTGGCCAAGGAGCTGCCCGAACCGCTGCGGGTGATGGAGGTGTGCGGCGGCCATACCCACACCATCATGAAGTACGGCCTGCACCAGCTGCTGCCAGCCAGCATCGAGTTCGTTCACGGTCCCGGCTGCCCGGTCTGCATCATGCCCAAAGAGCGCATCGATCAGGCCATCGAGCTGGCGAGTCAACCGAATGTCATTCTGGTCACCCTGGGGGACATGATCCGGGTGCCGGGCTCCAAAGGCACGCTGGCCCAGCAGCGGGCCAAGGGGAGCGATATCCGCCCGGTCTATGACCCCCTCGACGCCCTGCGCATCGCCAAAGAAAACCCGGAAAAAACCGTGGTCTTCTTCGCCATCGGTTTCGAGACCTCTACCCCGATGACCGCCGCCTTGCTGGCTGCAGCTGAAGAACAAGGGGCCCTGAACCTGCTGTTTCATATCAACCATGTGCTGGTGCCCCCCGCCATTCATGCGGTGATGGCCGACGGGGTGGCCAAGGTGAACGCCTTTATCGGCCCCTCCCACGTCAGCGTCATCACCGGCGCCGATATCTACCTGCCCATCGTCGATCGTTATCAGGTGCCGGTGGTGGTGAGCGGTTTCGAGCCGGTGGACGTGATGGAGGCGCTCTTGATGATGGTGCGCCAGAAGGTGGAGGGTCGCTACGCGCTGGAGGTGCAATACAGCCGCGCCGTCACCGCTAGCGGCAATAAAGCCGCCCAGCGGCTGGTCGAGCGCTTTTTCGAGACCCGCGAGCACTTTCGCTGGCGAGGTCTGGGGGATATCAACGCCTCCGCCCTGCGCCTGCGGGATGCCTTCGCCAAGCGCGATGCAGAGCGTCACTTTGCGCTCAATCAGACTCCCATCGATGACCACAAGGCATGCCAGTGCGCCGATATCCTGCGCGGCCTGGCCAAGCCAAACCAGTGCAAAGTCTTTGGCCGGGGCTGCACCCCGACCCAGCCCATGGGCAGCTGCATGGTCAGCTCCGAAGGGGCCTGCAATGCCTACTACCGATATATGGGGATCCAATGAGAGAAATTCAGTTAAGCCACGGCGGCGGCGGCGTCGAGATGAATCAGCTGATCAACCAGCTCTTCTTTCGCCACTTTGGCAACGAGATCCTGCTGCGCGGTGAAGATGCCGCCCTGCTGCCGGTAAGCGGCCCCGTCGCCTTCACCACCGACAGCTTTACCGTCTCGCCGCTCTTCTTCGAGGGGGGTGATATCGGCAAGCTGGCCATCGCCGGCACGGTTAATGATCTCGCCATGATGGGGGCCAAGCCAGAGTATCTGAGCTGCAGCTTTATCATCGAGGAGGGCTTCCCCTACGCCGATCTGGCCCGCATCGTCGAGTCGATGGCCGCGGAGCTTGCCAACAGCGGTGCCCGCATTGTCTGCGGCGACACCAAGGTGGTGCCCAAGGGAGCCGCCGACAAGATCTTTATCAACACCAGCGGGGTCGGCACCTTCCCGCTGCCTGAGCAGAGCCGGGGCATCTCGGTACGCAACCTCAAGGCCGGTGATGCCATTCTGGTGTCGCGGGATATCGGCAGCCACGGCGCCTGCATCCTGATGGCCCGTGACGCCCTACAGCTGGGCTCCGATCTCAAGAGCGACTGTACCACCCTCTGGCCGCAGGTAGAAGCGCTGCTAAAAGCGGGGATTACCCCTCACGCCCTGCGCGATGCCACCCGCGGCGGCCTCGCCGCCGTGCTGAATGAATGGAGCACAGCCTCCCGGGTGGCCATCGAGCTGGAGGAGTCCGCCATTCCGGTGTGCGATCCGGTGCGTGGCCTGTGCGAGCTCTACGGTTTCGAGCCCCATGATCTCGCCAACGAGGGAACCATGGTACTGGCCCTGCCTGCTGAACAGGCGCAGGACGCGCTGGGCATCCTGCGGCAATTCAACCCCGCAGCCAGCCAGATCGGCGTGGTACAGGCGAGCGATCGCCACAAGGTGATCCTCAACAACCCCTGGGGTAGCCGCCGTTATCTGGAGCTACCGCAAGGGGAACTGCTGCCGCGGATCTGTTGAGCGGCCATGCCGTTCCGTCAATTACAGGGAGGAGTCACTGCTCCTCCCCATATCGGTTAAGGAGCCACCATGCACGAAATGTCTCTGGCCATGGCTGCCATCGATCTGGCGGCCGAACAGGCCACCCAGCGGGGCTTTAACAAGGTAACCGCCCTCTGGCTCGAGGTCGGCAGCTTCTCCTGCGTCGACCCGGACACCATTGCCTTCTGTTTCGAGGCCGCCGCCAAGGGCACCGCCGTCGAAGGGGCCCAGCTTCACTTTCAACACAAGGCGGCAGAGGCCTGGTGTTACGACTGCAACCAGACGGTCACCCTCACCGAGCGCGGGCAGGCCTGTCCCGAGTGTGGCGGGTACAAATTACGAGTCGCGCAGGGTGATAGCCTGCGCATCACCGACATCGAGGTAAGTTGATATGTGTAGCGTATGCGGATGCGGCCAGGCGCGGATCGCCGGCCATGAGCACGATCATGAGCACGATCATGAGCATCATCACGAACATGAACATGGTCATGAACACGACCATCATCATGCTCATGACGCCCATCACCATCATGATCACGAGCAGAGCGCGCCGCGCACCCTGATCATTCACCACCACTATCACCATCAGGGGGATGTCCATCACCACTACCACGGGGTGCGGGCTCCTATAAGCCATGAGGGGCATGATCACCCCCATGAGCACCACCATGATCACCCCCACGACCACCATCATGATCATGCCCACTCTCATGACCACGGCCATTCCCACGCGCATCCCCATGACCATGACCATGACCATGACCATCAGCAGGGTGATCTGCACTATGGCAAAGGGGAAGCGGGATTGTCGGTGCCCGGCATAGGGCAACGCCAGCTGATCGCCATCGAGATGGATGTGCTGGCCAAGAACAATGCCTTGGCGGCCCATAACCGCGAACACTTCGACGAGGCGGCCCAGCTAGTGCTCAACCTGGTCTCTAGCCCGGGTTCAGGCAAGACCACCCTGCTGTGCGAAACCCTGCGCCAGCTGGCCGACAAACGCCCCTGCGCCGTGATTGAAGGGGATCAGCAGACCAGTGCCGATGCGGATCGCATTCGCGCCACCGGCGTCCCTGCCGTGCAGATCAACACCGGCAAGGGCTGCCATCTGGATGCCAAAATGGTCCACGACGCCTGCCACCAGCTGCCCGCCAATGAAGGGGGCATCCTCTTTATCGAGAACGTGGGCAATCTGGTCTGCCCTGCCAGCTTCGATCTCGGCGAGAAGTACAAGGTGGCGATCCTCTCCGTCACCGAGGGGGAAGAGAAGCCGCTGAAATACCCGGACATGTTCGCAGCTGCCCAGCTGATGGTGATCAACAAGATTGATCTGCTGCCCTACGTCAGCTTTGACGTGGCCCGCTGCATCGAGAACGCCAAACGGGTCAACCCCTATATTCAGGTGATCCAGGTCAGCGCCACCACCGGCGAAGGGATGGATGCCTGGCTGAACTGGCTGGCCACAGCCTGAACCAGAACCGGTTAAACGCCGTTGCTAACGGTGGATAACACAAAGAGGGAGGCTGATGCCTCCCTCTCTTTTATCTGCGAATCTTGCCCGCCGTGCTATCTATCCAGAGTGGCCAGCGTTTCATACTCGCCCCCCTCACCCTAGCCCTCTCCCCTGGGAGAGGGAACCGGTTTGTGGATGCCGACAGCATGCTGCAACTATACGACTCCCTCAAACCCCTCAGGGGGCGCTTCGAGCATAACAACCAGCCATATTTTCAAACCCCGAGATTTTCCAAACCCTAAACCCTGAGCGTGGTGAGATGGCACCTTCAACTCCCTTCTCCCCTTGCGGGAGAAGGGCTGGGGATGAGGGGGAAGCCAATCCTCAGGCCGCATTTTCAGCCAATACACCAGTCACGGGCTGCATCTCACCAAAGCGCAGCACCCGATGGCAGATCTGGCGCAGCAGTGCCTGCTGGTGACTGAAGACAAGCATACCAAGCCCGCGCTGCTCGCACTCAATCATCAACTCCCGCCAGAGCTCACGCTGAATTTGCGGGTCCAGCTGGGCAGTCACCTCATCGGCAATCAGCAACCGGGTGCGGGGATCGAGGGCGCGCAGCAACGCTATGCGGGCCAGCTCGCCACCTGAGAGCTGGCCGGGTTTACGACTGAGCCATTCAGGCTTGACCATAAAGCGGGCAAGCATGGCGTCATCGGGGCGCCATACATCCCAGAGCGCCTGCCCGGTGGTGCGATAGGGATTGAAGGTGAGCTCCGGGTGCTGGGGCACCAGCTGGATGGGGTTATAACCTTTTACCTGTTCAGGTACTGGCTGCCCATCCAGCAGGAACTGACCACCAACCCCAATCGGTTGCCAACCGGCCAATACCCGCCCCAGGGTGGTCTTGCCGTGGCCGCTCGGGGCGGAGATACCGAGCCGCTCGCCCGCTTTCACCGTCAGCGATAACCCCTGCCAGAGGGGGCGTTCCCCCTGGGCGATGGTGAGATTTCGTACTTCCAACATTATGAAACCTCCGGCACAGAGAAGAGCGCGTTGAATTCCGGCAGCGCCTGCCAGTGGGCACGGAGCATCTCGCTCCCCTGCCCCTGCCGCAGATGGTGGCTGCTCAAGGTATCGCTCACCTGCCCCTGATGCAGCGCCACAATGCGATCGGCAAAGCGGGCCGCCAGCGCCAGATCGTGGGTCACCCAGAGGATACCGCTGCCCTGATTGGCCAATTCACGCAACTGGCCGAGCAGCAGACAGGCCAGCCCCTCGTCGAGCCAGGCGGTGATCTCGTCTGCCAGAATGTAGCGGGCACCGCCGAGCGCCGCAGTGCAGGCCAGAATGCGCTTGGCCATGCCGCCGGAGAGCTGGCGCGGGTACCTGTCCAGGGTGGTCGCGGGCAGCTGGTAGCGCAGCAGTTGCTCGCCGAGCCGCTCGCGAGAACCATTCTGGCCACAGAGGCGTGCCGCCCGGCCTAGCTGGCGCTCCACCGTCAGCAGCGGATTGAGGGCGCTTACCCCCTGTGGCACATAGCAGAGGGTGTGGCCGCGCAGGCTGGCCCGGCAGGCATCACACAGAGGCGTGCCATCGAGGGAGATGCTGCCGCGCATGCGCAGGTTGTCCGGCAGCAATGTCAGGGCGCTTTGCAGCAGCAGGCTCTTGCCCTCGCCGCTCCCCCCCACCAGCGCCACTATCTCCCCCGGTGCCAGTTGCAGGCTGATATCGGTCAGCAATGGCTGCCAGCTGCGTCGCCCCAGCCAGGAGTAGTGGGCCGCCTCTATGGTCACCTGATCAAAACTCAGCATGGTTCACTCCTGTGCCACAACAGCTGTTGCAAGGCGCGGGTAGCCTGATCAAACAGCAACACCAGCAGCAGCAACATCAGCCCCGGGAAGAGGGCCTGCCACCAGCCGCCACCGGCCAGATAACGCAGGGCATCGGCCAGCAGCAGGCCCAGCGAGGCCTCGTGGGCCGCCAGCCCAAAGCCGAGAAAGCTCAAGGCCGCACTGTGCAGCACCGCATGGGGAAACATCAACAAGGTGCCGATAAACCACTGGGGCAACAGCCCCGGCAGCAGGTGGGTACGCCAGCGACGCAGCGCCCCCATCCCCTGACAGCGGGCCAGCACCACATAGTCGCTGCAGGCGATCCGCCGCGCTTCTGCACAGAGAATGAGTGCCAGCTTGGGCCAGTGGGTCAGCGCCACCGCCAGGATCACCCCGCGCATACCGCCCCCCACGGTAAAGCAGATCAAAATCAGCAGCAGCATATGGGGCAGCGCCAGCATGGCGTCGATCACCATTCGCACCGCCGCATCACATCTGGGGTGAACGAGCGACACGCTTGCCGCCACCATGGCCAGCAAGCCACTGCAGAGTGCCGTGCTGATGCCCAGCTCCAGACTGGTGAGGGTGCCCTGAAAGGCTCGCAACCAGAGATCCCGCCCCATCTGATCGGTGCCGAACCAGTGGGCCAGCGAGGGGGGTTGCTGGCGCGCCAGCAGATCCATCGGCACATCCTGATGAGAGAGGCTCCAGCCGTAAGTGGCCAGCAGCGCCAATCCGAGCAGGGCAAAAACCAGCCTCAGTATGGAGGGAAACGGATTAAACAGCATGCTCGCCCTCCCAACCCCGATTGATGCGCGCCAGCAGCAAACTGGCCACCGTGTTGCCAATAAAGACCAGCAGGGTGCAGAAGAGCACTATGCCCATCAGCAGGGGGATATCCCCCCGCAGCCCCGCATCCACGGTGGCCCGGCCGAGCCCCGGATAGGAGAAGACCTTCTCCGCCAACAGCGAGCCGCCAATCAGCTCGCCGAGGGAGGCAAACTGCAGGCAGAGCGCCGGGGTCAGGGCGTGGCGCAGCACATGAAAACGCAGCATGGGCCAGCCGCCATCCCCCTGAGCGCGGGCGTAGCGGATAAAGTCACTTTCCAGCACCTCGGCCACCCGCCCCCGGGTATGCAGGGCAATATTGCCCAGCCCGAGCAGGGCGAGCGTGGTGACCGGCAGCAGCAGATGACGCAACCGCATCAACCAGTCCGCTTCATCGGCAGCGAGCCCAGGCGTCCAGGCGCAGCAGACCGGCAGTAGTGGCCAGTGCACCGCAAACAGGGCGAGCAGCAACAAGCCGACCCAGAAGGTGGGCAGGGAGGCGAGCAGGTAGGCAAAACGGCAAATCAGGCGATCGGGCCAGCGGTTGAGATAGTGACCGGCGCAGAGGCCCAGCAAAATCCCGAACAAGCCGGAGAGCAGCCAGGCACCCGCCAGCAGCAGGAAGGAGGCAGCAAAGCGGCTGCCGATCACCTGAGCCACCGGTGCGTTGTAGAGCATGGAGTAGCCGAGATCCCCCTGCAGCACCTGGCTGAACCAGTGCCAGTAGCGCAGCCAGAGCGGTTGATCCAGCCCCCAGCGAGCGGCGATGCGGGCGTACTGCTCCGGCGGCACATGGAGCAGATCGTTGCCGATATAGGCCTTGATGGGGTCGATGGGGGAGTAACTCAGCAGCACAAAGGTGGCGACCGAGACCAGACATAACAGCCCTGCCAGACGCAGCAGGGCTTTTAGCAACAGATAACCTGAATGAATCAAGGGCGAACTTAACGGCACGTCCACCGCCAATCCTGCAGGTTGTTGAGGAGTGACCAGCTACCGTGGATTTCCGGCGCCCCCTTGCCAAGGTCGATGCAACGGTTGGCGAGATAGGTGTGCTGCACGTTGAGCAGCCAGGCCCAGGCGGCATCTCCCTGCACTCCGGCGCCCGTTTTGCCATCCCACTCCACCTGCTGCCAGAACGGCACGGCCGCCTGCCAGTTCGGGGCATCCAGCGCCTGCTTGAGGTGGCCATCCACCACAGGGTTGCTGTAGTAGCCCGGGTTGTAGAACTCCACCCCACCGGAGCCGCTCTGGTAGTGGTGATAGAGCTCCATGGGATCCAGACTCCCCCACCCCATCAGCACCGGATTGGCGTGCATCTCTCGCTCCACCTGCTCCCAGCTGCCGGACTTGAGGCTCACCTCAAGACCGATGGGCTTGAGCATGGCACGCACCGCTTCCGCCAAATCCCGGCGGGTGCTGTCGCCACTGGTGTACCAGAGGGTAAAGGCGGCGCGCAGGGAGCCCTTGTGGCGAATGCCGTCACTGCCCATCTTCCAGCCCGCTTCGTCGAGCAGGGCATTGGCGTGGGCCGCATCGCCATCCTTGAAGGCGGTGGCTTTGTTCAGCCAGGGTAAGCCTTCTACCGCGCTGTAAGCGGGGATGGCGTGCCCCTCCAGCAGCTGGTCGGCCAGCAACTTGCGGTCAATGGCGTAGTTGATGGCGCGGCGCACCGCTACATCCGAGGTCACGTCGTTGCCGATGGGATAACCCTTGGCATCCTTGCCGCCCGCAGGCGGAATGGGGAAGACGATGCCGCGGTTCTCCACGCTCGGCCGCACCCAGAGCTTGAGGGAAGCAGACACGGTTGGCGCCAGTGACGGGGCGATGCGCACCACATCAAGCTGGCTACTCTGGGCGGCGGCATAGGCGCTCTCTTCATCGATAAAGACAAAGACCAGCCGTTTGAAGTCGTTGTTGCCGCCGGCGTAATAGGGGTTCGCCTCCACCACCAGCTGCTGACCGGGCAGGAAGCTCACCAATCGGTAGGGGCCGGCACCGACCGGTTTTTGGGCATAGGCTTTTGCGTCGTAATCCCGCTTCGACACTATCCCCAAGGATCCCAGCACGTTGACGAAGGTGCTCTGAGGGGCGCTAAGAGTGATGGCCACCTCGGTGGGCGAGAGCACCTTGGCCGAGACAAAGTTGCCCATGTCGATCTTGCCGCCACCCTTGGCCGCGCTGTTGTAGGTAAAGGCCACATCTTCGGCGGTGAGCGGCGCGCCGTTGGAGAATTTCAGGTCAGGCTTGAGGGTAATGAGCCACTCCTTGCCATCCTTGTTCGGGGTCACCGCCTGGGTGAGCACATTGTGCCAACTGAGATCGGCACTATCGCCAGCAATCTGTTTGAGCAGCGGGCTGTGCAGCAACAGGTAGCTGCCGTGACTCCAGCCAAGCAGAGGGTCAAACCCTTCGGTGGGTTCGGCTCCGATGGCGAGCTTGAGCTCGGCAGGCACAGATTGGGCGGCGGCCAGCGCCGCGTGAGAAGCGGTGCCCAGCAGCAGGGTCAACAGGGCGGCAGCACTGGTGCCACAGTAATGGCGAAGGGAATTACGTGGAACAGTCATGGGGATCCTTCTTGTTTTGTACCACTCACGGCTCATCACTCAAAAAAGAGGTGGAATGCGTGTCTGAACATGGGAGTGAGGGGCCAAAATGGCCCCCTATTCTAAACTTGATTTCGCGTGAAACCTAGCGACTATGCCGGTTGACCGCGCCGGGCACCGAATAGCCGTCTGCGACCCAGATCCACGCCGCCAGCCCCTTGTTGTACCGGCAAGGAGAGCAGCATCTTGAGGGTGCTGCTCACCAGTGCTCGCCCCTCCCCGGCCCCGAGATGGGGATCGAGCGGCGACATCAGGGAGCAAGCCAGCAGCTGTCCCGTCTCGGGCAATTCACCCACCATAAAGGTCATGTTGCCACAGGGGAGCTGCAGGGCGAGCCGATCGCTGTTGCTGCGTACCGGCCAAAGCTGATCCGGCCCCGGCAGCACCACCACGCTCAACATCCAGGGGGTGAGCACGCAGCCGAGCCACTGTCCTTCAAACAGCACGCACTCCGCCACAATGGGCATGGTGGCGTGATAGAAGGGCAACGCCTGCATCTCTTCGCGAGCGATCCGCTCGTACTGGGCTACCAGCAGAGGCGAGGGATTGCTGGCAAAACCGGCAAACTCCTGCGCTGTCTCCGGTACTATCTCCAGCACTCTCTCCAGCACTCTATCAACCTCGCTTAAATGGGACTGCGCCATAGGCCCTCCTGCTCTTGTTCAGCTTTCTCCTGCTCAGAGAGCGGGATTGCAGGGGCACCGACACTGGCCAGCAGGGTCAAAATCCGATCCGTCGCCTCCCCCATAGCGGCCGCAACCACGGGGGTGAGGCCGATGCGCGGTTCGAGGGATTCGGGTTCGACCCCGATCAGGGTGAGCCGCTTGGGCGACTCCCCCGTCATATGCAACGCCGAGAGCACATCCGCCAGCCCCAGCTGATGGGGGGAGATCTTGCGGCCAAACAGGGTCGGGATCTCCTCATCTTTCAGGGTCACTACGGTGCCCGGCGGATTACCGCTGCGCACCGCATCCACCAGAATGATGTGATCGCGACTGGCCATCGCCTCCAGCAGCTCCATACCGGCGGTACCGCCATCGAGCAGCTCGATGCCGGGGGCGAAACGGTAGTTGCGCCCCAGCCCCTCAACGATGCGCACGCCGACGGCCTCATCACTCAAGAGCAGGTTGCCCACGCCCAGGATCAGGGTGTTCATCACAGCACCTTCACTTGGGTCGTTTCGCCATTTTGGGTATCCACCACATGCACAGCGCAGGACATGCAGGGGTCGAACGAGTGGATGGTGCGCACCACTTCCAGCGGCTTGGCCGGATCGGCTACCGGGGTGCCCACCAGCGATTGCTCGTAGGGGCCGGGTTCATCGTTGAAGTTGCGCGGGCCAGAGTTCCAGGTCGACGGCACCACCGCCTGATAGTTCTCGATCTTGCCGCCCTTGATGACGATCCAGTGGGAAAGCATGCCGCGCGGCGCCTCTTCAAAACCCACCCCGCGAAACTCCTTGTCCGCCGGGATCTCGGCCTTGATGTAGGCGGTGGTGTCCCCCTTGCCGATGTTGTCCACCAGCGCCTTCCACTGGTGCGCCAGAGTATCTTTCAGCACGCAGCAGCGCACCGCTCGACCGATGATGCGACCCATGGTGGAGTGCAGCTGTTCGGTCTTGATGGCAGAGCCGGTGAGCGCCTTGTAGATGCCGTTCAGCTGATCGAAATGCGCCACCGTCTCCGGGTGTTTGGCGGCCAGCTTGACCAAGAGGTCTGCGAGCGGCCCCACCTCCACCACCTTGCCGTAGAAGGTGGGGGATTTGACCCAGGAGTATTTGCCATCATCCTGCCAGCCGGTGTAGTTGGGCTCGGTCTTGCCCTCCCACGGCTTGAGAGGCTCGTCATCCTTGTACCAGGCGTGCTTGTTGCTCTCGGCGATGCCCTCCATCAGCCAGCTATCCTGATGACTCTCGATGGGGCGATAACCCGCCAGATTGCCATTCTCGATATAGCCGCCCGGCATCAGGAAGCTGCCACCGTTGGCATCGGTGGGGAGCTCCGGCACGCTCAGGTAGTGCTTGGCCCCCTGCCCCAGACTCAGCCACTCGGGGTAGTGGGCAGCGATGATGGCGGCATCCACCTTGTAGACCTGCTCGATAAACTCGCCGAGCCGGTCGATAAAGCTCTTCACATAGAGCAGTCGCTCGAGATTGAGCACGCTCGGTGCATCCAGATTGATGGGGTTGGCCACGCCGCCCACCGCCAGATTCTGGATGTGCGGGCTCTTGCCACCGAGGATGGCGACAATGCGGTTGGCATCGCGCTGGCACTCCAGTGCCTGCAGGTAGTGGGCCACGGCGATGAGGTTTACCTCCGGGCTCAGCTTCATCTCCTTGTGACCCCAGTAGCCGTTGGCAAAGATGCCGAGCTGACCGCTCGCCACCAGCGCGCGGATTTTGTCCTGCACCTTGGTCAGTTCATCGGCACTGTTGAGGGACCAGGTTGATACCCCCTTGAGCATGTCCGCCGCTTTTTGCGGATTGGCCTCAAGGGCCGCGGTGATGTCCACCCAGTCCAGCGCGGAGAGCTGATAGAAGTGGACGATGTGATCGTGGATGTTGTGGGCCGCGATGATGAGGTTGCGGATGAACTGGGCGTTGATCGGCACCTTGGCACCGATGGCGTTCTCCACCGCCCGCACCGAGGCGATGGCGTGAATGGAGGTACATACCCCGCAAATGCGCTGCACTATCATCCAGGCATCGCGCGGGTCGTTGCCCTTGACGATCTCCTCCATCCCGCGCCACATGGTGCCGGACGACCAGGCTTTGGTCACTTTACCGCCTTCGATTTCGCAGTCGATACGCAGGTGCCCCTCAATGCGGGTGATGGGGTCTATGGTGATACGTTGGCTCATACGTTGGCTTTCCCTCGGGCCTGATAATCTTGGTGAACACGTTCAAGTGATGGCAGTACCGGCAGCAGCCGGATCAACAGCAAATAGGCACACACCTCGATGGCAACAAAGCCCAGAGAGATCAGCACTTCCTCCGCGGAGGGGAAGTAGTGGTAGCCATTGCCGGGGTTGAAGGCGAGCAGGGAGTAATCCAGTCGCCAGAGGGCGGCGCCCAGCAGCATGCTGAGGGCCCCCAGGAACAACATGCGCGAATCCCGGCGGCTCTTGTCCCAGTGGAACACCAGCAGCGGGAAGATCATCAGCGCAATCTCGCTCCAGAACATGATGGAGAAGCGATTGAACTCGGAGAGATACTCCGACTTGTCGTGGATGACGATCTCGGCAAAGCGCAGCGCCACAAACAGGATCAGGAAGATATCGATCACCTGGGTCAGCTTGTAGAAGAGCGACTTCTCATTGGGGCCCCGCCCCGCCAGTCCCGCCTGCACCAGAGAGCCCTCAAATACCACGATGGAGAAGCCCATGATAAAGGCGGTCAGAAGCGAAAAGACCGGCAGCAACTCGTAGCTTTGCCAGAGCGGATGGATCTTCTCCCCCGCCACTATCATCAAGGATCCCATGGAGGATTGGTGCATGGTGGGCAGCAGAGCCCCCAGCGCCAGCACGAAGAACATGATCTTGTTGAGGCGAATGAGCGACGCCTTCCAGCCGAACTTCTCCAGCAATACCGGCGCAAACTCCAGCGCCATCACCCCGATGTAGATGGTCATGCAGACCGCCGTCTCAAACAGCACCGAGGAGGTGTTGAAGTGACCGGGCAGGTAGAAGTACGGCAGGTTCCAGTAACGCCCCACGTCGATGGTGATGGAGAGGCCACCGAGCGAGTAGCCAAACAGGCTTGCCAACAGGGCCGGTCGCACCAGCGGGTGGTACTCGCCCCGGTTGAACACATAGACAGCCCAGGCCAGTGCCCAGCCGCCGCAGGCGAAACCGGTACCGATCAAGAGATCGAACGAGATCCAGAGCCCCCAGGGGTAGCCGCCATTCAGATCGGTGACCGAGCCCAGCCCGAAGACGAGGCGCTTCAAGATCAACATGCCGCACAGCACGGCAAAGGGGGCCAGCACCAGCACAGGCCAGCTGACCAGCTTGCCGCCGAGGGGATACGCCTTGTGGTTACTCATGATCCTTGCCTCCCTTTGTGGTGCCCTGATCCTTGATCTGCGCACTCCCCTGATCATGACCATCATCGTGATGGTGATCGTGACCATTCTTGGTGTTGCGACGGATCAGCACAGAGAGGCCGGTCAGCACCACCATGGGCAGCACCATCCCCTTGTAGAGGGTGTGCTGGATATGCTCGGAGCGGGCACCGGAGGAGAGCTCCGGCAGATCGGGCATGTCGAGCTTGGTATAGGGCACCCCGGCCAGCACCAGCACCTGGGTGCCGCCCCCCTCTTTCTCGCCATAGACGTAAGGCTGGTAGTTGGGCACTTCGTGCAGGTAGGGGTCGTTGGCAGAGAGGGTCTGGCGCGGATAGGCATATTCGCTGCCCGGAGTCGCCAGCAGACGACGCTTGGCCTCGGCCATCAGCTCCTCGCGGGTGCCGAAGATCACGGCGCCGGTCGGGCACACCTCGACACAGCCGGGCAACTTGCCCTGATCGATCCGCTCAAGCCCCTTCTGGTTGCAGAGCTCGCACTTGTGGATCGCCCCCAGCGGATTGTCGTAGTCATATTTGGGCACATCGAACGGGCAGCCCACCATGCAGTAGCGACAGCCGGTGCAGACGCTCGGGTCGTAGTGAACGATGCCGGTCTTGGGATCTTTTTTAAGAGCCTGCACCGGACAGACAGAGACGCAGTTGGGATCGACACAGTGCATGCACTGCTTCTTGATGTAGGCGTAGCCATCCACCAGCTGATCCTTGTGCTCGCCAGTGCCGCTCTTCCACACCTGAATGATGTTGTTGGTGTAGGGGGTCAGCTTGTCGTTGTTGGACCAGGTTTGCGCCCCGGCTGGGTTGGTCGGGTTGCCGTTGAGGCGCTGACACTCCGCCACACAGGCCTGACAGCCGACGCAGAGGGTGGAGTCATACAACATACCGAGCGCGCCGGGAATGGGCGGCTTGTTCTTGGCCGCTGCCAGTGCGGTGCCGGGTACGGCTGTGCCCGCCGCCAGTGCACCGACGGAGGCGAATTTGAGGAAGTTGCGTCTGTTCACGGTTACTCCTCCCGTGATGGGTGCTGCCCGGCTTCGTGGCGCTTCTGCTGGCGACCGAGTTCACGCACCGTCATCAGACTCACCCCTACCAGCACCCCGAGGGCGCCACCGATAAGGCCAGTCGCGGTGGGCGAGGTATAGCCCCCCTCCTGAATTTTCACATCGGGTTTATCCACCCGCGGGGTCGGGTTCTCTACCTTGGCGAGCTGGAAGATCCCCTTGCTAAAACCGACCCCCTGCTCGTTGCAGCCATAACAGGGGTGACCGATACCGACCGGCCAGATGCCGCCGCCCACATCGCAGAACTCCAGGGTCGAGCAGTTGCCGTAGGTCTCCGGCCCCTTGCAGCCCAGATGGTAGAGACACCAGCCCTGACGGTGGCCCTCATCACCAAACTCCTTGGCAAAACGCCCTGCGTCGAAGTGCGGACGACGCTCGCAGTTCTCGTGGATCAGCCGCTCATAGGCAAACAGCGGACGCTTCTTGCTATCCAGCGCCGGCAGCTTGCCGTAGGTGATGTAGTAGGCAACCGTGGTGAGGAAGTTGTGGGGATTGGGCGGACAGCCCGGGATATTGATGATGGGAGTGCTGATGTTGCCGAGGGCCTCTTCCAGACTGACAGCGCCGGTCGGGTTGCCACCGCTGGCAGGCACACCGCCCCAGGCGGCGCAGGAGCCGATGGCGATGACGGCAGCCGCATCACTGGCGGCACGGCGAATATGGTCGACGATGGGTTCACCGGCCACCATGCAGTAGACCCCGCCATCCTTGAGCGGAATGGAGCCATCCACCACCAGCACATACTTGCCTTTATAACGCTTGATGGCGTTGTGCTTGTTCTCTTCAGCCTGATGACCAAAGGCCGCCGAGAGTACCTCGTGGTACTCCAGCGAAATGGTATTGAGGATCAGGTTCTCGATGGTGGGGTGGGTGGCGCGCAGCAGCGATTCGGTACAACCGGTGCACTCCTGCGCCCCAATCCAGATCACCGGCGGCCGTTCGGGGCTGGTGAGCGCGGTGGCCATCTTGGCGACGGCATGCTGACTTAATCCCAGGGTTGCGGCCATCCCAGCACACAATTTCATAAAATCACGGCGATTAATCCCATGAGCCGATAAAAAATTATCCTCGACCATTCTACTTATTCCCGTAGTGAGCACTTGTTTGATAAATGCTTAATAGCGGAAATGCTAAGGACTCACCCACCCTGCAGTATTGATCTCTATCAATTTCGACCGGCTTACCCCTATTTTCATAGCGAGCCACATCACAAACGAAATTAATTACCCCCTAAGGGATATTTAGCAACACCGTAAATTTTATGAACTTAATTGGATATTAAATAATTAATCACCGAATATCCTCTCTTTCACTGTGAGCCAAATTAACATGATTGAAATCTTGGCTATACCGCTCATTTCACAATACTGATGCCCACCAATAAATGATCCGTTGAATATATCTTTACTCATTCCATTGCATATTTCATACAGTCATCCACGGGACAACCTCCTGACTTGCCTCCCCACACCAGAACGCTCTCACGGCCAGCTGCCACCGGTAGCAAGCACGGCCTGCACGGCAAGATTTACCTGCATGTCGCTTGGTTTCAGTTTGCATTTTACCTGCGCTTCAGTGCGACACGTTCTACTGCTAGCCCACACAGCACAACCCCGCTTGGCCTCCCTGATGTTTAACACCGCTTAGTGAAAAGATGCCGCCGAGGTATGCATATCAGTATGACCTTCCCCACTCTTTATTGTCTTGGATGCTGGTGAGTAAAATATCGCGTTCACGGATATGTTTACGCATCATCGTGAATCTGCATTCAAATTAATGGTGAGAGAAAAAGCAAGGTGGAAGGCTGCCTGCAACATAGTGATCATATTTAACTCGCGATGCATTCGCTCATCCGGTTACAGATGTTACCGCCCACATTCACACTATTTACCTTCACGTCACCCCGCTTAATTAACCAGAGCGTAAATATCCATCTCCATCGAGATAGATGATAATTATTCTTGTTCAACTGCAGCAAAAAGAAATGAACGGGGATGACGATAAACATGACAAACGATAAGGGTGTTAATCATCAGCCAAGCAGTGGCTCCAGCAACTACCTTGCCTTATCGAACTCGAACTCGTTGACAGCCCTGCTCACCTCGTGAAATGCAGCCCGCAGCGGCCGCAGTTGCAGAGAGAAACCTCCCCCTGACTGCCTCTGATAACCACGCCATGGAGCCTTGTTTCTGGCTGGCCCTACGGACACTTGCCAAGTGCGGGAATTGAACAAAAAAACGAGAAAAATCAAGATAGATAGCCAATTAAAATGACATAATTGACTATAGTTCAATCGAACGTTTGAAAAACGTGACCACTTCACATGGGCCCAGCGCAATGACCACTGAACGGGAACAGTTGATCCGCTCACTGTTTGATGAGTACATCGAGATGTATTCATCACGGGATGATCGGCTCACCACGCGGTTTAGCGACAATTTCAGCGGCTTTGCAGGCAGCAGTGATGTTCTGGTTACCGATAGGGATGAGTGGATCCGGATAACCCGCCGCGATTTTGCCCAGATCCCGGGCAGGATCCGCCTGGAAATACTCGATGTGACCCTGCAAGATCTGGCCGCTGATGTGGTGGCTGTCACCGCCTTCTTCCATATCCATCTACCGAAATCAGAACCTATCCTCTCCCGCAGAACCGCCAGACTGGTATTGATTTTTCGACACGAAGCCATGGCGTGGAAAATTGCTCACAGCAGTATCTCCATCCCTTACAGTGCGGCTCGGGAAAGCGAAATTTACCCGATGACCAGTCTGGAGGAGCGCCAACATGAGCTGGAGCTCATTATCGAGCTCAGAACCAAGGAGCTGGCGGAAGCGAACCGGAAACTGGAAGCGCTCAGCAATACCGACGGGCTCACCAATATCGGCAACCGTCGTCTGTTCGACAACTCATTGAACCAGGCCTGGGAGCACTGTATTCAGACAGAGATGCCGATTGCGCTCATCATGCTCGACATCGATCATTTCAAGCAGTTCAACGACCTCTATGGCCACGTTGCCGGTGACGAGTGCCTTCGATTGCTGGCCCATACCCTGGCGCAATCCGGGCGCCGCTCGGGGGAGTTGGTGGCCCGCTACGGCGGAGAGGAATTTGTCATCCTGTTGCCACATGTCGAGCGTCAATCCGCCTATGAAATTGCCCAACATATCCAGCGACTGATTTTTGCACTCGCGCAGCCACACGCACAAAATGCCACCGGTCTGGTGACCGTTAGCATGGGTGTTGCCTGCCTCAGACCATCGAGTCACTGGCAGCCATCTGAACTGGTCAAACTGGCTGATGCTGCGCTCTACACCGCCAAATCATCCGGCCGTAACTGCATCAGAGTGGCGGAGTCACCCAGCCTCCCGCAACCAGTCTGCCCATAATCCCTCATACACCCCCATCCTCCCCGTGGGGAACCACTGCGCGCTAACCATGCACGGCAAGGCTCAACGCATCCCATCGCAACATACCTTCCCACTGATCCAGTGTGCTTTGGTAGGTATCCGCCGCGTTGTAATGGACCATGGCATGCAGGCGGGCATGATGGCCAAGTCGCTTGACCACGTCGGGCATGGCATTGAGGCTGGCCAGCACCCGCGCCAGATCGCCGGGATCGTTTGGCTGATATTTACGGCAATTCACGTCATCCGTAAGGTGTCGGTCCCACCAGGCGCCATCGGCCGGGATCACCACGCATAATCCTGCCGCCATGGCCTCCAGAATGGAGAGGCCAAAGGGCTCCTGATGACTGGTGGAGACAAAAATGCCGCATTGTGATCGGATCTCGTCAAGATTGGCGGGGTTGGCATACCAGTGCGTGTCTGGCAGCTGTGGCTGAGGCTGGCTGCAGGGTTGCAGCGTGCCCTTGGGCTGCAGATAGCACACCATCAGCTCGGGGCGCGCGTCAGGGATCAGTTGATGGGCGGCCAGCATGGTCTCCAGTCCCTTCCAGCGCAGCAACGAGGCCGCCCACAAAATACGAGGCCCCCCCAGGGTCGCTTTGGGCCAATCAATCTCGCTCAAACCGTTGGTAAATGGCTGCCAGTGTGACGGGAACTCGGTCTCGCCAAGCCGGGCCAGCAATGCCGCCAGGGAGCTGCGAGTTGATTCGAGATAAAACACAAAATTCGCCCGTTGCAAGGCCCTGGCAGAGAGCCCCGAGCACCCCACAGGGCCATGGATCAGCTGAACCACCCGGCACCGCAACCAGCGGGCCGCCCAGTAACAGCAGAGATCCACCCCAGGCCCGGACGCCGCCACCAGACACTTCACCTCCCCCAGACGCAACACCAGCCAGAGGATCAGCATGGTCTGCCACCCCTGTTTGAGCAGATAACCGATGCCGGACTCCCGCCCCTTCAATATGTGGGGCAGCCAAAGGGGATGATGCTGACAACGGGACCAGGAGTCGGGATCCTGGGTCAGCACATGGCATGTGAGCCCGGGCATCCGTTTGGCCAACTCATCGAGCAGCACTTCGGTCGCAACCTTGGAGCCACCGCGAAACGGGATGGGATCCACGACGATGATCTTTCCAAACACCGGCTCAGTTTGCATGCTCATCTTGCTGCTCCCTTACTCTGGCACCTTGCGGCGGCCAAACCCCAGTTGCGCTCTTTGCGCCACTCTTGCCATCCCACTCGCCAGCATATTGCGACCTCTGGCAAGGAGGCGTTGCCCCGCCCAATGCATGAGTGGTCGGAAGGGTGTGGGGGCCGTGGCGTGCCAACGACCAGCCAGCGCGGCGTCCCACACCGCCGTGACCCCGTCAACGTAGCGCGCCACCGTGAACAACTCTGCGGCACGCAACTTAGCGGCCCGCCCCATTTCACATCGGCGCTGCGGATTGCTCAATTGCCGCCAGTGATCAGCCATCTCGGCCCAATCCCCCGGGATTGCCAGCAAACCGGTCACCCCCTCTTCCACCACTTCGGGGATGCCGCCCACTCGGTAGGCACTGACCGGGAGCCCCAACATGCCCGCCTCCGCCAACGTCAGACCAAACACCTCCTCACGGGCTCCGGAGACCAGCAGATCCACCCCGCCTCGCAAGATAGCGGCACTGTCCGGCCGCTCGCCAAGAAAGTGGACACGCTCGGCCACCCCGAGCTCGACAGCCAACGCCATCAATGCTTCCCGCTCCGGACCGCTGCCAATGATCAGCAACTGGGCCTCCTCCCCCGATGCCATAAGGGCAGCCAGCGAGCGGATCAGCAGATCAATCCCCTTTCGTTTGATCAATGAGCCGACGGTTGCGATGATCATATCCCCCGGGGGCAAGCCCAGCATGCCGACGACCGGCCAGTGAGCACCGCCATTCAGACGAGCGGCATCCACCCCGTTGGGAACCCGGATCAACCGATCGGCCGTGCAGCCATCCTGGCGCCAACCGGTCAACACCGGCTCGCTCACCCCGATCAGCACGCTTGCCTGATGAACCCGCAGGCTGAATCTGTCTCTGGGCTGGTAACTGGCATGAAGGTGGCACACCAGCGGTACCTGCAACGCCCGACAGACACCCACCAGCCACTGACAAGGGGCCGCGCTGTTGGCATGCACCAGCCCAATCTGCCGCTCGGTGATGAGCTCTTTGGCTCGCCGGGAGAGGCGCCGATGGACAGCAAGATCAAAGCGGGGCGCCTGCCATCCCAGCAGCAGGCTGAACGGTTCAACCATGGTTTCTACCCCGAGGATGGCCGCCTCTGCCGCCAGCGTCGGGCTATTGCACCAGAGCAACGGCGTAATGCGGCTGCGATCGAGGTGGGCCAGCAGATCCAGCAGGCAGCGTTCGCTGCCGCGGATCCAGTCCTCTCCGTAGTGAACCAGCAAAACAGGGGTTGCGTTCATCCTCTTGCTCCCTTTGGTGGCACTGCCGGCAACCGGGTTGCCTCCTGATGCTCCTCAGCGGTGGCCTTCACCTCTGTGGCCGCCTGCTGCACGTACTTGATGGCGGCGACGGCCAGCGCCAACTCCAGATAGATGGGCCAGGTAAAGCCCTGGGTCAGGAAGGATCCCGAAATCACAAACCCCACCATGCTGGCCATCACCCCCTGCATTGCCGTGATCACTGCAGGAGGCATGCCAGCAAGCTGGCAACGCCAGCCACTGCGCAGGGTCACCGTCACCATGCCGATAAACAGCGCCAACCCGACAAAGCCGGTTTCAGCCAGCACCCCGAACCAGGTGGAGTGCACCGCATGATTGAGCCCATCCCAATGGGGGCTGTAGAAGAAGTAGTTGTAATAGAAATTGGACAAGCCCACCCCCACCAGCGGATGGCCCAGCGCCATGCCCCAGGCCGCTTGCCAGGCGTAGATCCGCCCCATGGCCGAGGCATCGACCCCGCTCTCGGCGGCGCCGCCAGATGCCCGGTCGCTAATCCCGGCAGCGGCAAACAGCACTACCAGCGCGACCATCCCCATCGAGATCAACAGGGTTTTCGACTTCACCCGCTGCCAGGCAAACAGGCCACCAACGGCGCAGATACCCAGCAGACCACCCCGGCTCTGGGTGGCGATAATGGCGGCCGCAGTCAGCGCAAAGCCAAGCCCCCCAGCAAACGCCCCCCACCCCATTGCCCTGATTGAGCAGCAAGCTCAGCGAAAAGCCGGCAGGAAAGAGCAGCACCAGCGCCAGATCGTTGGGATCCCCCAGCACAGAGCCCAGCTCGCGCCCTATGGTCACCCGGGTCCCCTCCACCAGCCCGATCCCGCTCGCCTTGTTGTAGAGGGCCACCAGCGCCACCAGACAGCCCGCTACCACGAAGGTGCGCACCGCCAACGCAAAATCCCCCGGGGTACGCACCAGCCAGGCGGTGGCCAGGGTCATCAGATAGATCTTGCTGTAGCTGCCGGTCCAGGTGGCGATCGCCTCGCCCCGGTTGCTGGCAAATAGCACACCGATGGAGACCATCACAAAGAAGGCCGTCAGCCAGCTCAGGGCTGGACTCCAGTAGGGCTTGATCCGGCCGGTCAGCAAAATGTGCCAGACCAGCGCGCCGATGGCGGCCAGCGAGAAGAGCAGCGGGATCTTGAGGGGATAGAGCTGGGGGAACACCTCATGCAGCCGAAAGAAAGAGAAGGTGACAAACCCCAGCACCATCAAGAAGGGCCAGCGCAGGGCAAACCAGATGGCGGGAATGGCAAGGCCGAGCATCGGCAGCAGCAAGGGATGGGGCAGCCGCCACCAGAGCAGTGCCAGCACCAGACAGATGGCGCTTGCCCAGATGGCTGGCGTTAAACGAGCCATGATCCTGCCCACCATTGGCCGAGCCAGACCATCGCCAGCGCCCCGAGGGAACTGGCCCAGAGGGTCGAGAGGCGATACGGCAGCGGCAGCAATCGCTGGCTCACCAGATAAAAGGCGAGCGCCCGTACCAGATAGACCACCAGCAGGGTCCAGATCACCCCGGCAACCCCGAAGGGGGGGATGGCGAGCAGAAAGCCTGCGACCCCAAGGGCGCTGCAGCCCAGATTGATCACCATCTGGGCATTGCTCTTCTCGCCGCTAAAGCAGCCGACATTGAGCAAGTCCGAAACATTGCGCACCGCCATGCCCAGCACCAGCAGCGGAATATAGGCGATCGCCCCGTGATAGCTCTCCGGGGTCAACCAGCGAATAAGCAAGGGGGCGGTAAGCCCGACAATCCCCGCGGTGACAAACCCCAGCACCGACCCCATCACGCTGTAGTGGGCATTGAGCCGCAGTCCATCCGGCTCGCGCAGCAGCATGAAACGGCGGGGATACCACCAGAGAGCAAAGGGTTGCAGCAACAACCCCACCGCCAGCGCGAGCTTGCCCGCCACCGCGTAGTAGGCGAGCAGCGCCTCCCCCACCACATCGGCCAGCAGCCAGCGATCCAGTCCGCTCAGGGCAAAACCTGCCAGCCCGCTCACCACCAGGGGCAATCCATAGCGCAGCAGCGGCCGATAGTGCTGCCAGTCAAAGCGGATCCCGCTATCTCGCCACTGCCAGAGGCTCAGCAGCAACGCCAGTGCAACGCAGGTCAGGGTGCCGGAGGCCAGCACCCCGCTCACGCCCCAGCCGAGCCAGAGCCACCAGCCAGTCAGCACCGACTGGATCACCGCCTTGCCTGCGGTCGCCACGAAAAAGAGCCGGGCCTGATTGCGCATCCGCAGCCATGCCAGCGGCACGCCGATCACCCCTTCAAACGGCAGGGCGCAGAGCACCCAGCGCACATCCGCAAGGCGGGTTTCCACCGGCAGCCAGGCTTGCACCAGAGGTGCCAAGAGCCAGAGCAGCACCAGACTGGCCAGGGCGATCAGCCAGACCAGCCCAAACATGCGGGCCACCACCTGCTGGCGCTCCTGCTCATCTTTCGCCAATCCGGCAAAGCGGTAGAGGGCATCCACCAGCCCGAAGCCAAGGATCAGGGACCCCAGATTGATGAGGGTCAGCAGCACCTCCAGCTGGCCGTATTCACGAGGCAGCAGCTGATGGGTCAACACCGGCAGCATCAGCAGGGAGATCCCCTTCATCAGGAGCAAGCCGCCGGCGTAATAGAGCATGGCAATCTGGTTCACACCAAGTTTCATAGGGCCTCCCAGCCACCCGAAGCATCCTGCTCCGGGTCAGCTACCGCTAATGCAAAGCCCACGCCACTCACTCCCGCCCTGAAGCGATAGCCCCTCTGTGCGGCTTAACCGGCCTGAACAAGCCCAGAATGAGACTGGCATTTGCGTTTTGCACAACGCTGGCTGCAAATTGCACCGACCGGCGCAATCTGCACCACCTCTTAGCCCCATTTGGCCCGATCCAGCTGGGGTCGTCCTGTTGGCCCGATCCCTGCTTTCTGCATAGCGAGCAACGGACTGCACCAGAGGGAGAGGTCGCCATGAACACCATCAACCTGCACCGGATGAAAAGCTGGGCCAAACAGGGAGAGACGCCACTGGCTCGCCGGGTATGGCGACTGGCCAAAAGTGCCCGCCACTGGTCATTCCCCGTGATCCCACCCCTGCATCGGCTGCTTTATCGGCTCTATCTGCTGGGTAGCAACGCGCTGGCAACCCTGACCCGCACCCTTTGGTGGACCCCCTTGTTTCAATCTCGCCTCACGGCCCCCGCCCCGCGCCTCTTTCTCTATGGCGGCATCCCCTATATCAGCGGCCCGGTCACCATCGAAATTGGTGCCGACTGCCGCCTCAGCGCCGCCATGACCATCAGCGGCCGGGCATCGAACCAGACGCCAAGGCTAGTGATTGGCCGCAATGTCGGCATTGGCTGGCAGACCACCCTGGCGGTGGGCAGCAAGATAGTGCTGGGGGATAACGTCCGGATTGCAGGGCGTGCCTTTCTGGCGGGCTACCCGGGGCACCCGGTCAATGCCCGCGACCGCGCTCTTGGTAAACCGGATCGCGATGAACAGGTGGGGGCCATTGTGCTGGAGCAGGATGTCTGGCTCGGCACCGGGGTGATGGTGATGGCCGGTGTCACCATAGGCGCGGGCACCATTGTCGCCGCCGGCAGCGTCGTCACCCGGGATCTGCCCGCAGGTGTGCTGGCAGCGGGTGTACCGGCCACAGTACTGCGCCCCTTGCAACCACAGGATCACAGCGACCCCGCACACGCTTCGGAGACCTTTGCATGAACCCACACTCACTGCCGCAACTGGTGGTGCTGGGCGAGGATTGGGGCCAGCACCCCTCCAGCACCCAACACCTGATCAAGCGTCTGTTGCCCGATTATCAAGTGCTTTGGGTCAACTCCATCGGCATGCGCTGTCCCCGCTTTACCCTTCATGATCTCACCCGTATCGTCCGCAAACTGGGGGCCGTGTTGCGCGGCGCGCGCCATGCTGGCGGCCAGTCGGTTGCGCCATCCGAAACCAGCAGCCCCCGGGTTCTGCCGCCGCTCGCCTTGCCACTGCCGGGCAGTCGTCTGGCGGGCAAGATCAATGGCCACTGGCTGGCGGCGCAGATCCGGCGTCAGCTGCCCGAGCTGGATCGCCCCTTGCTCTGGATCTCCCTGCCCAGCGCCGTCGATCTGATTGGCAAGCTCGAAGAGCGGGCGGTGATCTACTACTGCGGCGATGACTTCTCGGCGCTGGCGGGGGTGGATCATCAAGCCATCGCCCACTGCGAGGCCAGACTGGTGGAAAAAGCGGATCTCATTCTGGCCGCCAGCCCCGCGCTGGCCAGCCGCTTTCCCCCATAAAACCCGGCTGCTCAGCCACGGCGTGGATCTCGAACTGTTTATGCCCCCAGAGAGCGGCCGGCGGATCTTCCCTCCGGCCGCCCCATTGCCGGATTTTACGGCAGCCTGAGCGACTGGATTGATATCCCCCTGCTGGCAGAGACGGCGACCGCCCTGCCCCACTGGGATCTGGTGCTGATTGGCCCGGTCCAGACCGATATCTCCCCCCTCAAGGGGCTCCCCAATATCCATCTGTTGGGGCCCCGTCCCCATCACACACTGGCAGCCTATGCCCAGCACTGGCAGGTGAGCCTGCTGCCCTTTGTCGACAACGCCCAGATCCGTGCCTGCAATCCATTGAAATTGCGCGAATATCTGGCCGCAGGGCGACCCATCGTCAGCACCGATTTTCCGGCCCTCGATGGCTATCGGGATCAGATCCAGCTCCCCCACGATGGGGAGAGCCTGGCCCAGGCCATCAACCGGGCCGCCTTTGATCAATCCAATCCGGGCTGGTTTCAGGAGAGTGGCTGGGAGGGGCTCACCCGCAGCGAAGGGCGCCACACTCGCCAACAGCAGGTGGCCCAGCAAAGCTGGGATCACAAGGCTGCCGAGCTGAACAACTGGTTGAAGGAGCTGGCCGGATGAGCAGAGGGCTCTGGCTGGTTATCCTGCTATGCTGCCATGCAGCAATGGCCGCCACCCGGCTGGAGGGGCAGATCCCGCTGCCCCTGACAGGCAACCAGACACCCCAGCGGCTCGATCTGAGCACCCACAACTGGCCAATAGGCAGCGATGATGAACTGGTGATCGAGGGCCATAACCCCAGCGCCCGCCCGCAAACCCTGATCCTGCGTATCGACGATGAGGCCTCGGTCAACTACCGCAGCCGGGTCAATCTGGAGCGGATTGTCGCCCCCGGCCCCTTCACCCAGCGCTTTGCCTTGAGCGAGTGGCGCACCAGCCAGCCCAGAGCGCTGGCGCTGGACAAACTCACCAAGCTCTATCTCTTTATGGCCGATAACGCCCCCTCAATGACCATTTACCGCTGGTACTGGGAGCCCGGTCTGACTCTGCCTGAGGGCACCATTGCGCTGGATCTGGGGGCGGCGGCTGCGCCCCGCTTTACCGGCTTTGAGGCCCTGAGCCCGGGGGATCCCCGGCTGATTGGCCACTCCACCCCCATCTTGCGCCCCTCCGGCGATGCCCTGGTGCGCGATGGGCTGCGCAATCTCGACGGAGTACGACTGGATCTAGCCAAAGGACGCTACCAGCTCACCCTCTGGCTGGATGACCCCGGCGAGTGGGAGTTCCTGCCCCACCCCTTCGAGCGCAGCGTACTGGTCAATGGCGAGCCCATCTGGGCCGAGCAGTGGCAACCGCAGGCATGGCTAACGCAGCGCTATCTGGCGGGACAATCTCGCGAGGCACTGCCAAACCCGGATCCCTGGCAGTTGTTCGGGGCACGACAGGGCGGCCCCGTTCATGTCACCCTGAACCACCCCGGCGGCCCGCTCACTATCACATTGGTGGGCCACTCACCGGATGCCAAATACCTGGCAGGGCTGCTGCTTGCCCCCTATCCGGCCCCCACCAGCAAAGAGGCTCTCCCGAATAGTGGAAAAGATCTCGCCGTATTGGCCGACGCTACCGCCATCGTGCTGACCAAGCAGCGCCAGCTGTTTTTGGAAAAGTGGACTCTGGCCCCCTATTCCCCAACCCCTGCTTCGCAGCAACTGAGCCTCACGCCGATTACGGATGCCGCCCCAACCCTGCAGATCGCCCCGCTATCTGCGGCCGATGCGTTGAAGCAGGCTTCACAACCGGTGCTGGCCGCCCGTGGCAGCCAGCTGTTGCTGGAGTTTGCCATCCACGCCGCCACCGACGATCCGGCCCCCTTGCTGGTGATCCAGCCCCCCGAGCAGGCAGGATCGCCGCTGGCGCTGACCCCCTATTACGGCAAGTGGCATCTGGTTCGCCCGCAGGCGAGCGGCACCCTGCTGGCCCCCTCGGATCAGGAGCTGGTCGAGGGGATCGCCGGGCTCACCCTGCTGGCAGGGGTACCTCGGCGTCTGGTACTGCAGATCACCGTCCCACGCGATGCGCCTGCCGGTCACTATCTGGGCAATATTCAGCTGCTCAGCCAACAGCAACTGGTGCAGTTGCCACTGACTATCGAGGTGCTGCCGCTGACCCTGCCCGCGGCCAACAAGCCGGTCGGCATCTATGTCGAAGCGCCCCCCTATCTGAATTGGCTGAGCCCCAATCCCGAGGCGCTAAAAGAGCAGATCGCCGCGGCCAGTCGCTGCGATCTGCAGCGGCTCGCCAAGCTCGGGATCAGCGGCCTCTCGCCCGCCCTGCCACAGGATGAAGCGGGGATGCGGGAGATCATGGGAGAAGCGGCCGGGCTCGGCTTTGTGCAGCCCCTGCTGGCCTATACCCCGCTCAAACGCTGGGGGAACGACCCTGCCAGCCAGCTCGAACAGTGGCAAGCGCGGCAACAGGCACTGACCGCCAGCGGCTTGCCCACGCTGGCATGGAGCCTGTTTGATGAGCCCGATCTTGCCACCCTGCCCGCCATTACCAGCCTGGCGCGGGAGATGAAACGGCGGGATCCGGCGGTGATCCGTGCGGGCCACTTCAACCACCCGGGTCAGGTTGGTCTGTTGGCAGAGGTGGAGATTGCCCTGATCAACGCAGGTTTTGGCGCCGACAAGGCCGATGTGGCGCGGGTACGCCGGCACAAGGTCACCCCCTGGTTTTACAATCTGGGCACCCCGAGAGCCGCCGGGTTCTATCTGTGGCAAAGCGGCGCCGAGGGCTATTTGCAGTGGCATGGCCGCATGCCCACCGCCCTGCCTTATGACCCCACCGACGGGCGGGAGAGCGACTTTATGCTGCTCGGCCCGCAAGCCTGCGAGGCGCACCGCCTCTCTCACGATCTGTTACTGTTGCAGCAAGCCATCGAGGATCTGCGCTGGCTCGCCTGGCTGGAGCAGGAGGCCCGCTATCAGGTGGATGCCGCCCTGCTGCTGGAGCGCCTGCGGGATCAGCTGCCGACCCGCTGGCAGGTGGCAGAGCAACTGCCCTCTGCCGCCTGGATCCAGTGGCGCCGCGAGATTGAACAACTGGCCAAGGGATTGAAAACATTGCAAACTGGTGCCAACTCATCCTCCTGAAGTGACTGCGTATGGCCAACCAGACTCCCCGCTCCACAGCCAAAGACAGCGCCCTGTGCCGCCTGTTGCCCCTGATGCTGCCGCTGCTGATCCTCACCGGTTGCGCCCGTCAGGAGCCGGTCAATGAGACCCTGCCAATCCTCAACCAGTTGCGGGAACAACAAATGGCCGAACAGCCCCAGCTGCAACTGCAGTACCAGCAAGCGGAGACACAACTGCCAGCGGATCAGGAGCAGCTGCTGCATCAGTTTTTAGGACGCAAGGATCCGGCCCGGATTGCGCTGGTAAGCGGCCCAGGGCTGCAAACCGACATGCTGGAGAGTGCGCGGATGGCGAGCGTGCGCCTGACCGCTCTCACCCGCTTGCTGGGAGCTCGCGCCATTGAACTGGAGCCCCGCTATGACCCCATGCTGGCCCCCAATACCTTGCTGATCCGCATTCTGCCAAACGGTGAACCGGGGTCAGTCACCCCAGCGGCGGCGCAATAAGGCCGAGGCAGGTGGTCGGCAAGGCCACCCGATAGAGGGGATAAGGGGTCAGCCCCCACAATTTGCGCCAACCCTGGGTAAGACGGTACGAGAGCAGCGGCGGGCTCTGGTGCAACTCGCCTAAAAACATCACCCCCTGACTCATCCCTTCACCCGCCAGCGTCACTGACATCGCCTCCCGATCCGGCGCCACCAGCATGGCCTGCAGCAGGCCGTCACAGCGGGGATGGGCCAGCTGATAGCTGACATAGGTGCCGCCCAATACCGGCGTAGCCACCCGCAAGCGCCATCCCAACTGGACCAGCTCCATCAGCATGGGCTTGGCCCCCTCGTTAACTGCCCGGTTCTGATAACGCCAGCCCATGGCTGCAGCACTGAGCAGCGCCACCAGCAACAGCAGCAGATATCCCTTAGACAGACGCATCACGGCGCCCCCGGATAAAGAGGATGGTCATCACCAGCAACATAATGGCCCACTGGTAGAGCTGGGCCAGCGAGCCGGTATGCAGCCAGCCATACCAGCGCAGATCCAGGCTCATCAGCACCAACCGCAGCTGATTGGCCCCGATATAGAGCAGGCAAACCAGCAGCAACATGGGCCACTGCCGGTAGAGGGGGCGCTCAGGCGCCAGCCAGCAGCAGGAGACCAGCCAGGAGAGCACCACCAGATAGAGTTGAGAAAACGAGGAGCACCCCTTGAGCACGATCAGCGCATGGCCCCCCAACCGCTCGATGCGATTGCCATCAAGGCGAGTCTCCCAGCCAAGCAGTTGCAACCACTGGCCCACCCCCCAGGCATCGAGCGCCAGCACAGGGCCAGAGAGCAGGGCAAACACCTGCTGCCCCCACAACACCGCCACGGTAAAGGCGAGCACAATCTGCAACACCGCCCGCTCATCGCCACTCTGATGACGGCGCCATAGCGAGGCTACCAACAGCAGACAGGCCAGCGCCTTGCAACTGGCGCTGGGGATCAGGATCAGCAGGATAAACAGAGCGAGCGCCAGTGGATGCGGGCGCCAGCTCGGTGCAACCCGCGATGCAATTTGCCACCAGATAGCAATCAGCAACACCACCAGCAGGTTGAAGTGGCCCATATTGAGCCACACCATGCCCCACTGATTGGCCAAACCAAGTAGCAGCCAGTTGGGTGCCCACTGCCAGGGACGGATCTCCATCGCAACTCCTGCCGGTTATCAGCGCTTTTGACCTCTGTCGCAAGTTCTCGCAAGTTCCATGCCTGCCCGGCCTCACCCGGACCAAGCCAAGTCAGAGGATGCAACAAAGCTGGCACGCTTTATTCATTCCCCCTGCTGGCACTAGCGCCAAGGAGAAGGAGTGGGCAATGAAACTCAAACCGTTGGCAGGGCTGCTGGGGATGTTGTTGGTAACCTCCCCCGCATACGCCTTGACCGAAGTCGATACCGAACTGCAACTGCTGATGGATGTGTCGGGCAGCGTCAGTTCATCGGAATTCAATTTGCAGTTACAGGGCTATGTGGACGCCTTTTACAGTCAGGATGTACAGAGCGCCATCCTCGACACCAGTGGCGACAAGCTGGGGTCCATTGCGGTACAGATGGTGATGTGGAGCGGCTCGACCCAGCAGAGCGTGATGACTGACTGGTTCCACCTCTACGACATGACCTCCATCAACAACTTCGCCGCCACCCTGGATGCCCTGGTGCGCCCCTATGCGGGGATGACGGCCCCCGGTTCGGCCATGGCCTTTGGTGCCCAGCAGTTTGATACCAACAACTACACCGCCGCCCGCCAAGTGATGGATGTGTCGGGTGACGGTATCCAGAACAACGGGCTGGATACCTCTACCGTGCGGGATCAACTGCTCGCCTCAGGCATCGATACCATCAACGGCATCACCATAGGTCAGGACTATGCCGATGGGGTGCTGCAAGAGTGGTATGTGGAGAACGTGGCGGGCGGTCAGGATGCGTTTGTGATCAATGCCACCACCTTTGCCGACTTTGGCAATGCGCTGGAGCTCAAACTGGCAGCCGAAATTGAAGGGGGCATTATTCCGGAAGGTGCACTGGCCGCCCCCATCGAGGAGATCCCGCTGGCCGCCCAGTTGCTGCTCGGTATGCCGCTACTGCTGGCCTGGCGCTATCAACGCCGAACTCAAGGACGTCCGCAGCCCGCCAACGGGCAACTGGCACCCGCCATCGGCTGATTTATCACCCCGTGTGTCGCGATTAGGGAGCTATGGCTCCCTGATTTTTTGCAGCAGCTATAGCCTGAAATATCCAACATTGTTTACTAATGGCCCGAGAGCTCACGTATTTGAATAATGGCGCTGCTTAAATCCTCTTAATTAAAAAACTCTTTCAAATATATACACTCGCCTTAAACACTTAAGGCAGTATTAAAGGGTTCGCAACGCAACCACTTTATATAAACCATTGCTTCTTAAATCTAAAGGCGAGCGTTGGGAGCCTCTCTTAAATTAATTTTAAACTCGTGACCTTAGTTGTATAAGTGGCTCTGATTTCATCTGCTGAATGAAACCAATTTTGTCAGTTGTTTCTGCGAAGCCACGTAATTGTCCCAATAGGCCACCAATTGCATCAGGGGCATAATTTAGGAATTTCACCATATCTTTAAGATTATAACTATACATAGGATGTGTTGGATGAACTATCCCATTCCGCTTGCTTTTTAACTCAATAAATTTAGAGCGATACTTCGATGATTTGAATTCTTTATGTTTATGGGCTGCGAATGTTGTAACCCAAGCATCAAGCCTATCCTCAAGAGGTGCTTGGGAATTTAGTGTCACCAGATTTATGAACTCTTTTGAATTAGAAACCAATTCATTCACGTGAAATGTGTATTTGTGCAGAAAGCAATCAACTAAAGATACTGCACATTGTAGGTATGAACGGTAAGCCCTCGTTAAACTTGAAAAATCGTCAGATAAAATTGCTTTATATGCTTCCTTTCGATAATGCGTAATATCATCAGCAAAAGAGGTCTCTGGTGACTCAATTCCTCCAGGAAATTTTACATTTTCGGAGTAACTTGCGTACTTGGAACCAAGATCAAACTGCACTCCTGTATCATCTCCCATTATTGAGATAGATATTGGCGAACTTAGAAATCTATCATTCTGATCTAGCATTTGTTGCAGAACATTTGCCTTGCCATTTTTCCTAACACAGTCTATCTCCCCCTTCAAATCGATAATAAATGCATCAGCTGATTTCTGATTGATGATTATCTCACTATATAGATACTTTTTGTTAATCTTAGGTAGGTTAAGCTCCTTCCAAATTTGGATTACGTATTTCTCTGCCTTTTCTTTTCCTACTCTTATCTCTCGAAAATCAGCTTCCAATTTTCCTCCTAGGGCCGTACATTCGACTATCTAAGTGTAATCGTAACCTACGAGCCATGTGACTTTCACCTGTTATAGATTTCATATTCTCGGGATCATTTTAAGAGCTCTTAGCCGCTCATCATTTGCGATCTCTGCACCAAGAAATGTTTGGCTAATGAAGGTTGACACCGCCGGACCAGAATGAATTTTCTTTATTCTTTCTTTAGCTGCATAAACATGTTTTAGCCGAGAATAAACATCTTCCCACCAATCCCGTCCATATTTTTTTATGAGACTATCTTTTATCTTGTACATCCTCTTTTTACTGCTGAAACTCTCATCAGAACCAATAAGGCTAGCCCATATCATTCTTTTCTGTAAATCATTAGGAACCCAGCACTGCTTTTCAAGCTGATTAATAACGTCAGGGTGTAGATAGAGCTTGTGCTCAGAGAGCATCCTATTAACCCATAATGGCTTAGCTTCTTCATATGCTTGAGCCACTTCAGATCTAGTGAATCCTTGGATATGATCCTTCCATGTTTCTAGTTGATCTATCTTGCTTAATTTTGTAGATAATTTTTCCATAGTTCTCTTACATATAATGCTCACCTAAGGGAGTGGAAACGCCCTACGCTGATAGTATCTCTTGAGCGTTTGTTAGGCATTCAGTTTCTCGATTGCGCCCTGTATCGGCAATTTATTTTCAAAAAACTCTCGAAAAGAAATGTGAAGATCTTGAATCCAACTTTCACTATTTTTGGCTTCTAGAAATTTCAATAACTTTTCAGGTATTGGCTCTTTTTGGTAGTGAAATGTAGCATTTCTAAAAAGTCGTAAAGCATCTATAAAGTCGGTTCTTTCTAATAGCAAATCTATTTTATCATTAGAAAAGCCCTTCTCCCGATAGCCTTCCACAACAACGTATAACAATGAATAAAAAACTGAAATCCGACGAAATGCAGAACCAAACTGAGAGAGTGTTTGTAATTCACTTGGAAATATCCCATCGACAGGAATATCGGCACTAATTACGACTTTTATAGCATCAGCATTTAACCAATGTGAATGTAACACGACCATATTTTGGTCCATATCCTCTCCTTTAAACCTAAAAGTAATTATATGGACCACACGATTAATATGTTATTAACGCCTTCCATCTAACTCCGCCATACCACTCGTCATAACAACCAATAGATAATATTAAAATCACTGTATTACCAACCAGCACCTGATTCATAAGCCTATTATCAATAGCATTGAGCTGGCTCCACTTTTAACACTGGGTATGACCACAGTCAACAAACGGAAATAGAAAATGCAGCCTATCTCCTCTTTTATCGGCTTGCCGCGATGTTTACTCCACCATCTTCACGATATAAAAAAGGCCTCATTACGAGGCCTAATCAGACATATTCCGGTTCCGGCTGTCAGCCAGTTTTACGGCAATCAACCCGGCTCTGGTGACAAGGGCAACACCTGCCCATCCAGCGCATGATCACTATTGGATGGATAGTCCGGCACTGGCTCGCAGTAGGGAATGCGGCTTAGCACCGGCGCCTTGACCAGGGCGGCCAGTTGATCGGAGCGGCGCAGGCTGGCATCCGCCAGTTCGGCCACCAGCGCCAGACCGCAGCCGAGCCCCAGCCCGCCAACCATACCCGCCAGCAGGAACAGCCAGAGCGGGTAGTTGCTCGGCTTGCTGGGGGCAAAGGGTTTGTCGATCACCTTGATCCGCTCCCCCTGCTCGAAGTTGCCCAGATCGCCGGTCACCTTGGCCTTCTCGTAGCGCAGCAGCAAATCCTGATAGAGGGTGCGCTTGACCGCCAGATCCCGCTCCAGCTCGGCGAGCTGGCGCTCGGTATCCCCCTGGGAGTCGACCACCTTGTCCAGCCCATCCAGCTGGCTCTTCAGGCCGGCGGCGTTTTGCTCCGCCTCCGTCAACTGCGTCTGGGCCAGTTGCCACTCGGGCCCGCGCGCCATATCCGGTTGGGATTTGAGCTGCTCAAACTCCTGCTGCAACTGGTCAATCTGATAGCGCAGACTCTGCACCTTGCTGTGCTCGTCGCTGTAGCGGGCTCGCAGCAACACCAGCTCGGTGCGCATCAGTTGCAGCTTCTCATCCAGTTGGCGGGCCAGCTGGCTCTCTTGCCCTAGCGATAGCTGATCGACCCGTGCCTTGGCCTGCTGCAGGGTGATCAGGCTCTCGGCATAACGCTCCTGCAAGCCATAGAGACGGGCGACGTTGGTACTCTGCTGCTGGGGCAAGGCGCTGGCATGCTCCCGTTTAAAATCGGCGAGCAGCTGCTCGGCCGCTTGCAGTTCGCTGCGGCGGCTGTCGAGCTGGCTTTGCAGGAAACGTTCGGACGATTCCGCCGACTGGCGCCCCTTGCTGAGCAGGTTGAAGAAAAAGCGCCGCGAAATGGCTTCGAGCAAACCGGCGCTGTTGGCCGCCGAATCCGCCTTGACCTTTATCTCGATCACCTCATCGCCAATCAGCCGCAGCGAGACGGCACTCGAGAGCCAGTCCATGATGGCATCGCGCTGAGCTGGCGGGGTCTCGTCATTGACCAGGCCACGATCCCGCGCCACCCCGTCCAGCACATAACGGCTGCGCAGCAGGGCTTCGAGCACCGCAAAGCGATCCTTGAGACTCTCCTGAGTGATCAGATCCTTGAGGGTCGGGGTCTGGTTGGCATCTTGCGGCACCATAAAGGTGGTGCGGCTCTCATACTCCTTGGGGGTGAGCAGACCGACCGTCACGCCCACCAGCGGCATCACTAGTACCGGGATAACCAGCAGATAGCGACGGCGCCAGGCGGCAAAGAGAATGATGTAGAGGTTGTAATAGAACTGGACAGGCATGGCATCACTCCCTGAGAAAAACCCTCCCCCCGCACGATGCAAGGGCAGTGCCACCAGAGGTGCTGATCGCCTCTGTGGGCAGATCGCAAGAGTGGTACAAGATTCGCATTCTCCCGCTATCCGGGGTGTCACCCCTTCCCTTGCCGGAGCGCGAACCATGTTGTCATCAACCCCGTCGCACAGACCCCATCCCCGTAGGAACGCCAGCGCCCAGCCCGTCGTGCAACCTGTTCTGCAACCTGTCGTACAAATCGTGCAGCACCTGCAGCCCGGCGGGCTGGAGACCATGGTGCTCAACCTCACGCAGGCGAGCCCTGCCGAGCAACCGGTGCATATCATCTCCCTCGAAGGGCGCAAAGGGGATGTGCTAAGAGCGTGGCCCGCCCTGCATCCCTTCGCAGGCAATATTCATTGCCTGGAAAAGCCCGCGGGCTGGTCGCTGGCAACCCTCTGGCGGCTCACCCGGCTGCTGCGCCAACTCAAGCCCGTCGCGGTACATACCCACCATCTGGGACCCATGCTCTATGGCGGGCTGGCCAGTCGGCTGGCCCGGGTGCCCACCCAGATCCACACAGAGCACGATGCCTGGTATCTCGATGATCCCCATCAGCGCACGCTGGCCCTGTGGGGGCTGCGCGCCTTCAAACCCATTCTGGTGGCCGATGCGACGCCGGTGGCCAACCAGCTGTTGGCCAAGCTGGGCCAGCTGTCGCCAACCGTGATCCCCAACGGCATCGATGAGCAGCGTTTTGCCCCTGGCGCCGCCGCCCTCGCCCGTCAGGAGATGGGATTGCCACAAGGGGTCAAGTTGATTGGCTGCGCCGCCCGCCTTGAGTCGGTCAAGGGTCACACCTTGCTGCTGGAGGCGATCCGCGCCCTGCCGCAGGAGGTGCATCTTGCGTTGGCAGGGGTCGGCAGTTTGCAAAATGCGTTGCAACAACAGTGTCAGCAGCTAGGGATCGCCCATCGGGTCCATTTTCTCGGGCTGGTCGAAAACATGCCGCGCTTCTATCAGGGGCTGGATCTCTTCTGCCTCCCCTCGCTGGCAGAGGGGATGCCGCTTTGCGTGCTGGAAGCACAGGCCTGCGGGGTACCGGTGGTGATGAGCGATGTGGGGGCGGCCAGAGAGATCGTCTGTCAGGCCAGCGGCCATATCCTGTCGGAGCGGGATCCCGGCCGCCTTGCCCAGCTTCTGGCACAAGGGTTGCTGCAGTGCCATAGCCTGCGTGCCGTCACCCGTGAGTTTGTGTGCCAGCAAAGCAGCTTGAGCCGGATGGCTCAGGCCTATCAGCAGCTTTACAGCCGCTGATCAAGCGACCCGATGACCAGAGGAGCATCCCATGGAATGGATCATGATCGTGTTCTGGCTGTGCGCTGTACTGGTGGTCTACCACCATGTCGGCTATCCCCTGCTGCTCAAATTCGGTGGTCGGCAGGCGCGCAAGGTAGCCAATCCGCCCCGCCCTCTGGATCGAGGGTTCAAAACAGAGGCCGCCGATGAGGCGCTGCCGACCATCACCCTGCTGATGCCGGTCTACAACGAGGCGGCAACCATCGCGGCCAAGCTGCAAAACCTCGCCAGCCTCGATTACCCCGCCGACAAGCTGTGGGTGCATGTGCATTTCGACGGCTGCAGCGACAACAGCTACCCCATTGCGCTGAGCCAGCTCGGTGATCCCGCCCTGCAGCAGTTGCAGATCAGGCTGTTTGATCACCCCCGCAATCGCGGCAAGGTCGCCGTGCTCAACGAGGCCATGACCCGGGTGCACAGCGATCTGGTAGCCCTCACCGATGTCTCGGCCCTGCTGCCCATCGACAGCCTGCTGCTGGCGGTCGCCCATTTTGCCGATCCCAAGGTAGGGGTGGTCGGGGAAGCATACCGCTTCTGGCAACCGGGCTCACAGGGCGAGGAGAGTTACTGGCACTATCAAAGCCAGATCAAGCTCTGCGAGTCGGCCCTTGGCGGCATGCTGGGTGCCCACGGGGCCTTCTACATGATGCGCCGGGAGTGCCTCACCCCGCTGGCTGCCGATACCATCAACGACGATTTCATCCTGCCGATGCAGGCCATCGCCAAGGGGTATCGGGCGGTCTATGACAATCGCTGCGCCGCACTGGAGCTGGAAGTTTCCAATGCCGCGCTGGAGGCGACACGGCGCAAGCGGATCGGGGCTGGCAACACCCAGCAGCTGCTGCGGTTGCTGCCCCTGCTACACCCCAAGTTCGGCTGGGTTGCCTTCAACTTTGCCAGTGGCAAGGGGCTGCGGGTGTTGATGCCGCTCTGCCTGACCCTGCTGTGGCTCTGCGCCATCCCGCTTGCCACCCAATCCCTGCTGTTTCAGCTGCTGCTGGGGCTGCAACTGCTGGGGTATCTGCTGGTCATCCTGATCCAGCTGACCCCTGTGCACCCCTGGCCCAATCTGTTTCGCAAGATCCACTATCTGGTACTCGGACACTGGTACAACGGCATGGGCACCCTGCGCTACTGCCTGCGCGCCCCCATACGTTTCATGTCACAGGAGAAAGCCGTATGACACACCCCATTCCAAGATTGACCCTAGTGGTCAAACGCAGCATGGATCTGCTCGGTGCCACTCTTGGCCTGCTGCTGACGCTGCCGCTGTGGCCACTGATCATGCTGGCCATCCGGCTCGATAGCCCGGGGCCTGTGTTATTTCGTCAGCTGCGGATCGGGCGCAGCCACGCCACCCATACCGAGCTCTTTTTCATGATCAAGTTTCGCACCATGCGCGCCGACGCCGAGGCGGCCACCGGGCCGGTCTGGTGTGGCAAGGGGGACAGCCGGATCACCCGCAGCGGCGACTTTCTGCGCAAAACCCGGCTCGATGAGCTGCCGCAGTTTATCAATGTGCTCAAGGGGGAGATGTCGCTGATCGGCCCCCGTCCGGAGCGACCCGGGATCGCCAACCGGCTGGAAGATGCGGTGCCGTACTTTATCGAACGCACCTATGAAGTGGCCCCCGGTATTACCGGTCTGGCACAGGTCAATCAGGGTTACGACGAGTCGCTCGATGATGTGCGCAGCAAGCTGGCGTTCGATCTGGCCTACTCGGTCGCCCTGCTCCACCCCTGGCGCTGGCTGGTTCAGGATGTGCATATCATCGGCAAGACGATTGCCATCATGGTTGGCAAGAAGGGGCGCTAATCCCGCCGCACCAACCTCAACCACACCCCAACCCCATCAGGCCATTGCCACTGCAATGGCCTTTTTTTATGGCGCATCCTTGTGGCAAATCAACGTTGATCACCGAGAAGTCAGCGATCTGATCGCCATCATCTGGCCCCATCCATCCAAAGGCCTGATGCCAGTTTGACCAACAGCAGAAACCCAAGCGTTGCGTGATCACAGAAGCAATCCGCCCCCTGCTCCCCATAACACCGGCACATAAAAAACGAGTGGCCAGCGGCCACTCGTTTTGACAGGTTTCTCCGTGATTCAGGCGCCGTAGACAGCCAGAATTTCGGTCACTCTGTTGTTGACGCTGTACCCGCGGGCTATGGTGTTGCGGGCCGTCTGACTCATTTTGCTGCGCACCACCCCATCGCTGCGCAGCCAGTAGTTGACCAGCTCCGCCATATCCCGCACATGGCCGGGCTCCACCAGCCAGCCATTGGATTTATGGTCGATCAGATTGACCAGGCCCCCCACCGCAAAGGTACAGACCGGTATGCCGTGAGCCATCGCCTCCAGGGCCACCAGCGGCAACCCTTCAAAGCGGGAGGTGATGCAGAGCAGGTCGATGTTGTGCCACTCATTGGCCATGTTCTGGAAACCATGAAGCTGGACGCGATCACCATACTGCTGCAACAAGGCACTTTTCATGGGGCCATCCCCGTAGAGATGAAACGCCCCATCCGGGCAGAAGGCAGCCAGCTGGCAGAATGCCTCCGGCCCCTTTTCCGGCGAGAGGCGGCCGACAAAGGCGATCCGGTTGCCAGTTACCGATGCCGGCGTCGCAGGCATGGGGACAAAGTTGCTGATCACCGTGCTCGGCACAGGCAATTTGCGAGCGATGGGCTCGCTCACTGCAATACACTTCGCAAAACGCGCTGTGGTGCGATCCAGCCAGCTGTAAAACTTCAGCAACCCTTCCCCGTCATCCCCACTGTGAAAAGTCGAGACCACCGATTTACCGGTGAACCAGGCTGTCAGCCGCCCCAGCACCCCGGCCTTGTAGCCGTGGGTATGGATCAGCACAGAAGCAGGCTGACGGGCCAGACGGCGCATAAAGTCGCGGCTGTTGTGGCACACCTCGTAGGGCAAGCCCTGTTGTTTGAGCAGGGTCGTAAAGGGGGTCATGCCGTGGTTGCTCACCAGCACTATGGTGGGGCGAAATCCTCTGGCCAGCAGATCGTTGGCCAAGTGGATAATGTGAACTTCTATTCCACCGACCTGACGCGCATCGATGGCCAGCCAGATCTGCTGCATGGGTAACATAAGGCCCTCCTCCCGTGGCTCCATGCCACCTGAAATGAGGCGCTGCATAGAGCGGGCCAGTCAGGCAAAGAGGGGCAGGATCAGGCGCCGGGACAGGCGACCAGCAGGAGGGTCATGTCATCGAGGGCAGCATCATTGATGCGTTCATCAAACCAGCGGGCAATGCGATGAGCCAGTTGCTCAAGACCGGGCCCCGAAGTCAGGCAGATCTCTTTTAGCTGCGACTCCCAGCGCTGGCGTTCTGCGGCATCACGGCTATCGAGCAGGCCGTCGGTCCAGAACAGCAGGATCTCGCCGGGCTTGAGCTGACGCTCATTAGTCACGAAGTGGGGATCCGGGCGCAAACCGGGCAAGGGGCCGGTCACGCCGACCTGACGGATGGTACCGGGCCCGACCAGCCAGGGCGCCGGGTGGCCCGCGCTGGCCCACTGCACCCGCCCCTCGTTGCCGAGTTCAATGCAGAGGGTGGTGAGCAGGGTAGCCCCCAATAACGGATCACTGTGAACCGCATTGGACAAGATGGTCAGCAAACGGGCGGGGGCGCGCTCCAGATCGTGCGCCGTCAGCAAGCCGCGCAGATAACCGGCATAGGCATGGGCAAAGAACTTGGCTTCTGCATCGTGGCCCATCACATCCCCGAGCCACAGCACCCGATCCTTGACCAGCAGAAAGTCCCCGCCCCCCACGGTGGCCGCGCGGGTTTGCAACGCCAGCTGGTATCCCCCTATGGAGGTAGCGGGCAATAACGGGCGCAGCGCCGAGGTCATGCGCTGATCCAGCTGTTCGCCCCATTGCGACTTGAGCTGCTGCGAGCGTTGCAACACCCGCGAAACCGCCAGCAACAGGTCCTGCTTGGTGATGGGCTTGACCAGAAAGTCATCGATCCCCAGCGCCCCCGCCCGACTCTGGGTCCACTGATCCTGATGACCGGTCAGGAAGATAAAGGGCACCCCCTTCATCTTGGGATCCTTCATCAACTGCTGGCGCAGCCCAAAGCCATCGATCCCCTCCATCTCGATATCGGAGAGCACCAGCGCGGGGGGCTGCTTCCCGAGCGCCAGCAGGGCGGCATGGGAGTCGGCATAACTTTCAACCCGGTAGTGCTCATGGAGATAGGCGGTGAGCAGGGCACGCATCACCTTGTCATCGTCGATCACCGCGATCACCGGCAGTTGGTTGACCGGGCCCTGCTGGCGAAGGGTCACGCGATTGCGATCATCGTCGCGAGAGAAGTGCACCTCGGCAAACAGCTGGTGCACCAGCGCCAGTCCGTATCCCCCCTCCTGCAGCTCATCGGGTAACGGCGCACTGGCAAGACCGGGTTGCGGGCCGCCATCATCCTCCAGTATCAGACTCAAGCCCGTTTCATCCTCTTTTAGCGTGAGCCAGAGCCGGGTCGCGGGAGGGACTGTGTGTTTGACGCTATTGGTGGCCAGCTCACTGAAACAGAGCAGCCAGTTGGCTTGATCCTTTGGGGAGACCTGAAACAGGGAGAGCCCCTGTGCCAGCCGGTTGCGCAGTTCGCGCACCGCCTGCAGGGTTGCCGGAGCAGATCGCAACCAGTCATCCATATCGGGCCTCCATCAGCGGGCGATCAGATCCGGAAATTGAGCAAGGCACTACGCCGGCACCAGCGCTTGAGCCATTCGGTCACCCGGTTGCTGGGCAGCCGGTTGAGTTCGCGCAGGATCTCGCTGGCCAGCCCCGGGTTGAGCTTGTCGTTATAGACAGCGCCAATAAGATTGGCCTCGGCACGGGTCAGTTTATCCACCGCACTTTGTACCACGGTCGTCGGCGTCACCCCCGCCAGCACCACCAGCAGCGCCCCTTCACAGGCTCCACACACCTGATCGGCCGGAATATTGCCCCGATTGAGGGCGGTGAGCGGCGAGGTATCGAAGATCACAACATCGTAATGTTCGAGCCAGCGAACCAGCAGCTGACGCAAGGTATCCTTGTTGCGAAAGGCCATCAGATCCTTGCCCGGCGCCGGGAGCAAGGACAAGGAGCGGCCAGTGGCCACCGGCTCGGGCACATCATTGGGCCCCCAGGCAACCGTCGTGGCGCGGCCGGGGTGATAGAGATTGAGGTCCACCAGCAGGGTACGCAGCCCATCCGCCTCCGAGCGCCTTGCCAGCGCATCGCAGATGGAGCTCACCCCCTCTCCCCCTTCCGACGAGGTGACCGCCAGCGAGCGGATCCCCCGGGCGACCGTCGCCGCATAGAGGGATTCGAGCTCCAGATATTGAATGGGGATGCTCATATCAAAGCGTCCCGACCAAGGCCACCACCGAAATCGTGGTCAAAATGTCGCGCATACCATCCATGAAGATGGCCCAGTTGCTGCTTTTGCTATCAGGGATAAAGACGGTGTCCCCTGCGCGCAGCACCGGTAACTGGCTAAAGTCGGGCTCTTTGGCAAAGCCGTCGAGATCGAAGCTGCGGGCCTGATCCCCCTGACCACTGGTGGCCATGTTGATCACCACAATCTTCTTGATATAGGCGCTGCTGGTCGGGCCCCCCGCCTCTGCCAGCAGATCCAGCAGGGTCATGGAGGAGTCAAAACGGTAGCGACCGGGGCGGGCTATCGCTCCCAACACCCGAATGGTGTTCTCCTTCGGCTCATCGAGCCAGGGGCGATTCTTCTCCGGCAGGTAGATGGAGTCGCCGGGCAGCACCTTGGGCAGCAAGGTTTCATCGCCGGTTTCAAAGTAGAGGGCAAGGTCGAGCTTGCTGACCCGCGCGGTGCTGCCACTACGATGGGCGATGCGCACATTGCGCAGATCCGCCGCCGCAGTCGGACCATCGGCGGCCGACAGGATGTCGATAAAGCCCATCTGATCATTGAAGGCATAGCGACCGGGGGCCCCGACCTGACCGAAGATATAGATGGAACTGTCCGGTGACTGACGCACCCACTGGGATTTGTTGTCACTGGGATCGGTGGGCAGCTCGGGGATCATGATGGTGAATCCGGCCCGGATCTTTGGCAGGCTGGCGAGCGCCCCCCCCTGATGGAGAAACTTGTCGAGATCAAACAGGGTCGGCGTGGCCTGCCCCCCTTCGGCGGTCAGGATCTGCACCTTGGCGATATCGGCCCGCTCGTTGGGGCCACCGGCATGGGCGATCAGATCCAGCAGCGACATCTCGTCAGACCATTCATAGCGGCCCGGGATCCGCACCGCTCCCATCACCATCACAGCCCGCCCGGGTGCCACCTTCAACCAGGACTTCTCGTTGATATCGGTTTTTTCCGGCACAAAGATGGCGTCACCGGGTTTGACTTGGGGCAGCGCCTTTTGCATCCCTTCGGTATAGGCCTGCAAGTCGATGGGTTCGATCGTGCCATCGGTGCGCAGCAAACGGATCTGGCGACTCTCGGCATAGCGGGTCGGGCCGCCGGCATTGGCCAGAATATCGAGGAAGGAGTCCCCTTCCCGCCCCTCATAGGCGCCGGGTTTAAACACCTCGCCCATGATGTAGATGGTGCGCGCTCCCCGTTTTATCTGCTCTTCATCCTTGGGCACGAAGATGGTGGCGCCCGGCGCCAGATTGGGCAGCAGCTTGTTGTTGCCGGAGTCGAGATAGGCTTTGAGATCGAACAGTTCGGGGGCATCACCATTGATCACCCGGATCCGCTCCACCCCGGCAAAACGGGTCACCCCACCGGCTCGCATCAGCAGATCCACGATGGAGTTGCCACTCTTGAAACTGAAGGCGCCGGGGCTGTTGACCTCGCCAAACACCTTGATCGCCTTGCCGGTATCGCCATCCCCGCCTGCCGCCAGGGTTGCCGCATCAAAATCAATCTGCACGTTGCCGATCAAAGGGGATGCTGGCACGAACACCACATCAAGGGATTGCAATGGCGGCAACACGCTGGCATCGCCGGTATCGAGATAACGCTTGTAGTCGAAGCTAGAGACCGTGCTGCCACGCCGCACCTGCATATTGTTGAGCTGGGCACCAGGCACCAGACCGCCAGCGGCATCGAGGGCCATCTGCACGTTGCCATCGGGCGCCAGATCATAACTGCCGGGTTTTTTAACATAGCCCATCACGCTGATCAGCAGCCGCTTTTCCAGCAAGGTGACGGTCAATTGAGAGAGGTTGTTGTAAACAGGTTTGAGGGCGGTGCGGATCAGCTCATCCGCCTGTTGCAGGGTCTTCCCCCCCACCACGACGTTGCCAACTTCAGGCAGTGCAATCTCCCCCTGCTTGTTGATCTGGAAAGGCTGATCAAAAGCAGGCTCACCGGGTTGCACGATGGCCAACCGATCACCGGGAGCCAACAAGGTGGAGGCCAGTAACGGGCAGGTGAACAACAGCAAGAGAACACAGATCAATCCTTCGAGAGCGCCCCGTTTCATAGACATCCTTTTCGTCTGTTACGTCTGCCCCCATTGGCGTAAGGGGAGCCCTGACCAATCAGCACGACAGCCATCCGCTGTTGTCTGTTGCAGCCGCAAACGTACTTGTTGTAGTGATTGTGCCAACACGGTCTGACGCCAGGCTACATCCGACCAGAGCCGTCCGTGCATATCCCGTTCGATATCAATACGTTGAGATTGTAGTCGTTTCAACTCGGCAGGCATACACCCCTGCAGACTCGCTTGCTTTAATTCCGTCAGCTGCAAGTCGAGTTCCTTCTGACGCTCATCATAACGAGACCAGACCCGCCGTTCATCCTCATTGACCGGAATACGGGTGGGTCTTGCCTCGGCCATGCCGCCATACCCCTCCGGCGGCCACTGCGCGCAACCCGACAGCAGAATGGACGATAGCAGGATACCAACCCGTTTCATGATGCAGCGGCCATCATGCCACGGGAACGCATATAGGCCTTGATGCTCTCATGGCAGGGGATCACCCGGTCGATATGCAGCATCTCCAGCAGGTCATGGGGTTGACCGGGTCCGCAGACAAGGGCCATCTGATGCCCGTTCATAATCAATCTTTTATAGAGAAATACCAAGGCTCCGATCCCCGACGAGTCGATAAAATGAACATCGCTGATATCGGCTAGGATATCTCCCGGGTGGGTCGAGAGGGTTTCAAACAACGGGCGGAGCTCACTGACGGCCATCGCGTCAAACTCGTTTTCCAGTACCACTACCTGGATATCATTAAGGGTGTAAGTCATGCTTTCCATCGCTAGCTCCTTGTCGATTCTCAGACTATTTGCTGTCACGGCATTCAGCACGTTGCAAATGTTATGCCGGGCAGTGCCACGGCACTTGTTCTCCAAATGATACTCTTTGCTCCTTATTCATCGACACCCACTCCTCGTTTTGATTGCCAAATTGCAATTAACCTCCCCCGCACGTTGCAAACTGCAATTCACCTTCGCCGAGATCGCCCGATAACAGGCTAAATGGCTGATAATTCGCGCCCATTAGACTGGGCCCGATTATTGCTTGCCTTTGGACACACATCGCAAGCCACCGTTGGCTCGGCCCCCATGCCGCCATTTTCCAGGAAGGAGAGATCATGAAAGCAGGCCTTTACATCGCACCACTGTTGGCAGCCCTTTGCGGCACCGCATACGCAGCTCCCTACCCTGACAGCGCCGTGTTGAAGGTTGAAGGCGCCATCAGCAGCCCCACTCATCAGGCTCTGGCCCTGTGGGACAGCGCCATGCTGGATCAACTGCCGGTACACGAAATCAAAACCCATACCCCATGGTATGACGAAGCCAAGACCTTTCGCGGCCCGCTGCTGCAAGATGTATTGGCCAAGGTCGGGGCAACCGGCAAACAGCTCACCATTACCGCGCTCAATGACTACTCGGTACAGGTGCCGACAAGCGATGCCGAGCAGTATCGGGTCATCCTCGCCCGCACGATCAATGGCAAGCCACTGTCGGTGCGCGACAAAGGGCCGCTGTTCCTTGTCTATCCGTTTGATCAATATCCCGAACTGCAAAACAAGCTCTATTACGGTCGGGCTATCTGGCAGATCAGTGCGATAAAAGTGGAGTAGATCCCATCATGCGTTCCATGGCGGCCAGTCAACGTTTCTTGTTTGTGGTGCTTTGTGTGCTGCTCCTTGCCTTTGCCGGTATTGGTACCATCCAGTACCGGCAATTTCAGGATCTGCAGCGCAGTACCAGCCAGGGCGAAGACAACGTGATGTGGAACTATTTCCAGCTCTATAACGAAGCGCTGCGTTTTCAAAGCTCGCTGCTCCATGAGTCGCAACCGACCTTCCAGCTCAGATACGATATTCTGGTCAGCCGCATGGATCTGGTGTTGGAGAGCAAGGATCGCAGCCTGCTTCAGCAAACAGAGATCTACCAGCAGGCAAGCAAAGCCATTCGATCCTACATCTCTCTGGCGGATATCTGGCTCGGCCCGGAAGCCACCAAGCCGCTGGACAATCTTGCCCATCAGGAGCTGCGCCAACAGCTTACCTCCCTGCTCCCCCTGCTCCATCAGCTGACTCTGGAGGTGAACCAGCAGGCGACCCTGTTTGATGTGGCGCGTCGCGACAGCGTGAGGGAGCAGATCATCACGACGACACTCATCGCAACCCTGCAATTTGCGCTGCTCTTTGTGCTCGCCCTGCTGATCTGGCGGCAAATGAATATCTCGTTTCTGCAGCACAAACTGATGCAGCAGCTCAATGACAAACTGCTGCGGGCAAATCAGGCGGCAGAGGCAGGCACAAGAGCCAAAAGCAGCTTTTTGGCCAACATGAGCCATGAAATTCGCACCCCCATGAATGGCATTCTCGGCATGCTCTCACTGCTGGCCGACCGGGATATGGATCCGAGGGAGCGAGACTATCTGGAGACGGCGCGGGAATCGGCAAACCATCTGCTCGGTCTGCTCAACGACATTCTGGATGTATCCAAGCTGGAAGAGGGCAAGATCGAGCTGCAACTGGCCCCCCATCACTTGCCCCAGCTGCTGGAGGATATCCGGGCCCTGATGCAGAGCAACTGCGATGCAAAAGGGATCAAGCTGACCCTGGCTGTTGCCCCCGATACGCCGGAGTGGTTGATGATCGACCCGCTGAGGGTGCGCCAGATCCTCTTCAATCTGGTGAGCAATGCCATCAAGTTCACCCATCAGGGAGAGGTCAATATTCGCGTTGATAGCACCCTGTTGGAGCAGGATCGCCACTCGATACGCATCTCGATCCAGGACACCGGGATCGGCATGAGCAAAAGTCAGTTAAAGAACCTGTTTCAACGTTTCGCCCAGGCGGATGTCTCGATCACCCGCCAATATGGTGGATCGGGCCTGGGACTTGAAATATCCCGTAACCTCGCACGCCTGATGGGTGGCGATATCTCGGTAGAGAGCAGCGAGGGACATGGCAGTACTTTTACCTACATCTGGCCCGCCAGAGCCACGACCCCCTCGATTGTTTGCCTGCCGTCCAAGCCGCTGGATCAGGAGAGCTATCGCATCTTGCTGGTTGATGACAATGCCACCAACCGCAAGGTGATCGGCGCCATGCTCGACTCCGTGGGCCATCAGGTCACATTGGCCGTTCAGGGAGAAGAAGCGCTGGAGAAACTGGGTCGCACCGAATTTGATCTGGTGTTGATGGATGTCCAGATGCCAGTGATGGATGGCCTGGTGGCCACCACCCGGATCCGCACCTCCCAGATGCCTTGGGCAGATATCCCCATCATCGCCCTGACGGCTGATGCGATGCCGGAATCCAAGCAATACTATCTCTCCCATGGCATGAATGGATATATCACCAAGCCCATCAATAAAGAGACGCTACTGAGCGAGATAAACAGACATATTTCCCATGGGCGGCTCAAATACAACGCAGCCATGCGTGTCACCAAACAATAAAACCTTGGATTCCGGGCTACTGATTGCTCATGTAGGGCAACATTGACCTCTGCAGGCAACTGAATGGGCTTGGGTCTGGAACCCACGCAGGCAAGCCGCTTCGCAACAGCTGCACGGGCAGTCAGCTTGTCTCGGGTATGCAGGGATTTATTGATCTCTTTACGACGACCACAGGGGAGCGTGGTGACTTTCCGGTAATACCAGATGCCGTGGGGACTGAGCCAGAGATTCATCGATGAGCACCTCGTCGTCCACACAAAGTGGATGACCAAGGGCTTTAGGAAGCTAACTTATTGAATTGCAGAAACAAGTGGTGGCCCTACCAGCCACATCCCGGCACTCGAGTCCCCCGCCTTGGCTGCTACCTTCCGGTCCTGACCAGGTCGACGGGTTATCAATGCGAGAGGACCAATAGGACCACCGGCGAGGAGAATAGGCAAACTGGGCGTTCAATGCAACGGCTTTCTACCCTCCAACAGATCGTTTGCCTTATTTTTCAACAATCTGCCGAATGAATCAGCTAAACAGCATAAATTTCGCCCCCACCAGCAGCATCAGCAGGGCAAAGGCCTGCTTGAGGCGTGTGGGTGACAGGCGGTGTGCCAGCTTGGCGCCAATGCGTGCGAACTGGGTACTGGTCAGCACAATGCCCAGCAGGGCGGGCAGATAGATGTAGCCCACACTCCACTCGGGCAGATCGGCATGACCCCAACCCGCATAGAGGTAGCTGAGGCTCCCCGCCAGCGCGATGGGCATGCTGCAGGCTGCAGAGGCCGCTACCGCATTGCGCATTGGCACCGAGTTCCAGCTCAGATAAGGGACCGTGAGCGAGCCACCGCCAATACCAAACAGGGCTGACATCCAGCCAATGATGGTACCGGCAATGCCTGTGCCGAGCGGCCCCGGCATATGGCGCTCCGCTTTGGGTTTAAGGTTAAGCCCCATCTGTAGCGCCATGCTCCAGGCGAAACAACCGATGATGATATTGAGGGTGCTGGTGCTGAGCAGATTGGCGGTCATGCCGCCAAGCCAGCCCCCGATCAGCATGCCGGCGCCGAGTCGGCGGATCATCACCCAGTCGACGGCGCCCGCCTCCCGGTGGGCCCGCAGCGAACTGAATCCGGTAAAGATCATGGTGGGCAACGAGGTGCCGAGGGCCAGATGGGTAATGATTTCAGGGTCGATGCCCTGGGCGCGAAAGGTCATGACCAGCACGGGGACAATGATAAGACCGCCGCCGATCCCGAACAGTCCTGCCAGCATACCGGCAAAGGCGCCCAGCAGGAGGTAACCCATAAACAGCATAAAAATTCCTGTGTTAAACAAAAACTGGCCAACACGGCCGGGCAACAGTGGATATCTGCATGAAAAAAAAAGAGATGGCGCGAGGGCCATCTCTTCATTGTGCCGGTTAGTGCAGTGGAATGGTACCGTCCATCACCTTGTAGAAGGCCAGCACGGCACAGCCGAGCAGGGCCGCCGTCATCCCCTGCTCCAACCGGTTAAGGCCGCGCAGACCGTGATGCTGACGCGCCTTCCAGTAGATGAAGATGCCCGGGCTGTAGAGCAGCGCCACCAGCAACAGGTACTCCACACCGGCTGCGTAGACCAGCCAGCAGCCGTAAACCGTCGCCACCAGGGCCAGCAGCAGGTCACGCTTGCGCTGATGGGGTTGACCCTGATAGGTCTCCCCTTTCAATGCCAGTTTCAGACCATAAGCGCCAGAGAAGACATACGGCACCAGCGCCGCCGAGGTCGCGATGTTGACCAGCGCCAGATAGGTGCTGCTCTGGAAGTAGATGATGATCAGGAAGATCTGCACCAGACAGGTGGAGCACCAGAGGGACACCTGCGGCGAGCCGTTCTTGTTCTCCTTGGCAAACCAGCCCGGGAACACACCGGTCTTGCCCGCGATGTAGGGCACTTCAGCGGCCAGCACGGTCCAGCTGAGCAGAGCACCCATCACCGACACCACCAGACCGATGTTGATAAGCCAGGCGCCCCAGGGGCCGACTACGGCTTCGAGGATCATGGCGGTCGAAGGGTTCTTGAGCGCCGCCAGTTGCGGCTGGCTCATGACACCCAGCGAGAACAGGGTCACCATCACGTAAAGCGTCAGGGCGCCGAGCAACGCCAGCACGGTAGCTCGGCCCACATCCTTGCGATGACGGGCACGGGCAGAGACCACCACGGCCCCTTCAATCCCGATAAAGACCCAGAGGGTCACCTTCATGGTGGACTTGACCTGATCCATCACGGAGCCCAGCTCCATGTTGTTCTGGCCCCAGATATCCAGAGTGAAGGTATCCATGTTGAAGGCCAGCAGGATCGCGACACAGAAGACGATGAGCGGCACCATCTTGGCGATGGTAGTGACGATATTCACCAGTGCAGCAACTTGTACCCCACGCAGCACCAGCGCATGCACCGACCAGATCAGGATGGAGGCCAGCGTGATAGCCACCGGCGTATTGCCGTCACCGAAGATGACGTTGTCAGGTGTATCGAAGAAGTAGCTCAGGGCGCTAAACACTACGATGGCGTAGGAGACGTTGGCCAGCAGTTGGCAGAGCCAGTAACCCCAGGCGGCGTTGAAACCGATGAAATCGCCGAAACCGGCTTTGGCATAGCTGAAGATACCGCCATCGAGATCGGGGCGGCGCATGGAGAGGTTCTGATAGACCAGCGCGAGACAGATCATGCCAAGACCGGTGATGGCCCAACCCAGGGCAACCGCCCCGGCACTGGCATGCGCAGCAATGTTTTGTGGCAGACTGAAGACCCCGGCGCCGACCATGGAGCCGATCACCAGCGAAATGAGGGCGCCCAGCCCTAGTTTCTTGTCCATTTCAATCCTGTTTATTTAGGCGGCGGCAGAGCGTCCGTATTCATACTGCGCGCAATATGGGAGGGGCTGGGAATCCTGACCCCGTGAAAAAGGCGGCAACTATATTGCATGACTATTCCGACCGCAATCCCTCGTCCCGTCAATCATGCACCGCCTTGACCGCGCGCAATTTTACAGCACTGACCCATATGGCCTGTGAGCTGGCTCAAATTAACCAAGACCCATTGATATTTCTCATTTTTCTGCCAACACAACCTGACTCGCATGGTTCCTATGCATCGCCATTCAGGCACTCTCTGTATAAATAATCTGCATAAAAAAGCCCCGGTGGAAACACCGGGGCCCATTATGTAAATCCCTATAAACGCAAACCGCCATCCAGTTCTATCATCCTTCCCGACAGATAGTCGTTGGCAAAAATAAAGCTCACCGTCTCGGCCAGCTGCTGCGCCTCGCCAAGGGTGCCGACCGGAATGGCCTGCTGCATCCGCGCCATCGCCTCCGGCTTCATCGCCGCCGTCATGTCGGTGGCAAACACCCCGGGGGCAATCCCCATCACCCGAATGCCATGGCGCGCCAACTCCCGCGCCCAGGTCACCACCAGCGAGGCTACCCCCGCCTTGCTGGCGGCATAGTTGCTCTGGCCAATATTGCCGGCGCGGGCGATAGAGGAGATGTTGATGATAACGCCCCCTGCCCCCTTGCGCCATCAGCGCCGCCCCTCGCGAGCGCAGAGGAAGGTACCGGTGAGGTTGACGTCAATCACGCTCTGCCACTGGGCCAGCGTCATCTTCTCCACCAGCTCACCCTCTTTCACCTTGATCAGCATGCCATCGCGCAAAATGCCGGCGCAGTTGATAAGACCGTGCAGCACGCCAAAACGCCCTTTGATGGCGGCAAACGCGGCTTCAACCTCGGCTTCGCTCGCCACATTGCAGACAAACAGCTCGCACTGACTATCTTGATCACACTGACCATTCTGGCTGTGAACCATGGCGGCGGTCGCCTCCAGATCGGCGCGATTGATGTCGAGCAGCGCCAGCTTCGCCCCCTGTGCGCCCAGGGCCAGCGCAATGGCCCGTCCCAAGCCACGTCCGGCACCGGTAATAACGATGACCTTATCTTTGATATCCATCAATGCTCCTTGTAGCTGGTCGAGGGGAGATGCCTTGAAGAGAGTTGGCCCGTCAGGCGGGATCCTGTTTATCCAGATAGAGTTCGACGATGCTGGAGAAATCGCGGCTCCCCTGCCCCTGAGCGGCATGCAGGTTGAACAGGTTACGCGCGAGCGCCCCCATCGGCACAGCGCTGTGGCCATGCTCGGCCAGCGCCATGGCCAATCCCAAATCTTTCACCATCAAACGGGTCATAAAGCCCCCCTGATAGTTGCGGGCGGCAGGGACATTCTCCATCACCCCGGGCCAGGGGTTGTAGCGCTCCAGACTCCAGTTGTTGCCGGAGCTCTTGCCCATGATGGTGGAGAGCACGGCGGGATCCAGTCCCTCCTTCACCCCGAGGGCCAGCGCCTCGGCGGTACCCGCCATATGGATCGCAAGCAGCATGTTGTTGCACATCTTGGCGATCTGCCCGGCACCCAGCGCCCCGGCGTGAAACAGGTTCTGCCCCATGCAGGCGAGCAGAGGTTTCGCCGCCTCGAAATCCGCCGCGTCACCACCAACGATAAAGGTGAGTGTCCCGGCGGCCGCACCGGCGACACCGCCCGAGACGGGGGCATCGATAAAGCGCAAACCACGTGCGCGGGCCGCCTCCCCGACCTGACGGGCAGAGTCGACATCGATAGTGGAGCAGTCGATCACCAGTGCACCAACCGGCAGGGCTGCCAGCAGATCCTGCCCACCTCGCTCACCGGCGCTCTCGCCCAACCAAAGATCGCGCACATGCTCCCCCGCAGGTAGCATGCTGATCACCACCTCGCAGCCGGTCACCGCCTCACGGGCATCCCCCGTGGCGATGCAGCCAGCGGCGATGGCGCGCTCAATGTTTTGGGCAACCAGATCAAACACCTGCACCCTGTGCCCGGCCCTGGCCAGATTGGCCGCCATGGGCCCCCCCATGTTGCCGAGCCCGATAAACCCTATCCTTGTCATCCCGCTTGCTCCTTGCGTTGCTGATGGCGGCTTCCGCCGGTTGCCAAGATGTTATTCCTTGCAGGCCAACGGATTGCGCCCCTGAGGCCAGCGATAGAACTCATTCAGCCACTCCCCCTCCGGTGGCAACTGTTGCCAGCGGGGATCTTTATCCTTGTCGATCAGCAGTGCCCGCACCCCTTCCACAAAATCCCCCTTCAGCACGCAGTTGACCGAGAGGGTCAGCTCCTCGGCAAATACCTCGGCCAGGGAATAGCGGCGAGCCTGCCAATATTGGCGCCACAAAATGGCACGGCTGATGGGGCTGCCGGTGCGGCAGAGCTGCTGCGCCTGCTGGAGTACCGCCTCCTGTTCATCGAACTGAGCCTCGAACAACCGCGCCAATACCCTTTGCAGCGTGCGTCCCGCCAGCAAGGCATCGATCCTCTGTTGATGGGGCAGCAATACTGGCGCTGGCAACCGGGCCGCTACCTCACGGTGCAATCCCCTGAGCAGCAGATCGATCTGCTCACGAGGCTCACCACTGCCAGCCCAGTCGAGTACGGCGAGGCGTGACAACAACGCACTGCGCTCGCCACTGGCGATGGCGTGATCCGCCAGCCCCACCCCAAGGGCATCTGCGCCATTAAAGCGGGCGCCAGTCAGACCGAGCCAGAGCCCCAGCCGCCCCGGCATCCGGCTTAAAAACCAGCTCGCCCCCACGTCGGGGTAGAGGCCAATGGTCACCTCCGGCATGGCAAACAGGCTTCTTTCGGTAACAACCCGAAAATCGGCTCCGGCAAACAGGCCAATGCCGCCCCCCATGCAGATACCGTCCGCCACGCAGATCAGGGGCTTGCGGTAAGAGTGGATGTGGTGGTCGAGCCGGTACTCCTGCTCGAAAAAATCGCGGGCATACTCGAACAGTTCAGATCCGCTTGCCTCCTGTTTGCGGTAATAGAAGGAGCGGATATCGCCACCGGCACAAAATGCCTTCTCACCCATCCCCTGCAGCAGCACACAGACGATGGCGGGATCCTGCTCCCAACGGGTCAGCGTCTGTTGCAGGATCTGGATCATCGGCAGGCTCAATGCGTTGAGAGACGCAGGGCTGTCGAGGGTCAACACCCCGACCTGATGGCCATCTTCGGTGGGATAACAGCTAACCTTGACCGGCTCACTCATAAACGGCTCCGTATGGATTTATTCTGTTGGGCCATATTGCCAGCGCGGTAAGCGTTTCTCCAGGAAGGCGGCCACCCCTTCACGCTGGTTGGCATCGCTAAAGAGATCGAGAAACAGCGCTCGCTCAAGGGGCAAGGCGGCATCCCGCGGGCCACTGCGGCCCAGATTGATCAGGGTTTTGCAGGCGCGCAGGGCGCTCGGGCTCTGGCGCTCCACCAGATGGGCCATCTGGTGCGCCGCCTCCCATGCCTGACCGGTTTTCACCACCTCCTCCACCAGCCCCATCTCGTAGGCCAGCGAGGCACTCACCTTCTCACCGCAGAGGATCATCCGCTTGGCCCAGCCCGGCCCCACCAGCTCGGTCAAACGCTGGGTGCCACCGGCACAGGGAAGCAAGCCCACCGAGGCTTCCGGCAGTCCCAGCAACGCCTGCTGCTCGGCGATTCGGATATCACAGGCCAGCGCCACTTCCAGGCCACCGCCCATGGCATAACCATTGATGGCGGCGATACTGACGCCGTGAAAACGGGCCAGCGCCTCGAAGGCCTTGCCAAACGCCTCGGCTACTTCGCGGGCCAGCTCGACATTCCCCTCGACAAACATATTGAGGTCGGCACCGGCGCAGAAAAATTTGTCGCCCGCACCACGGATCACCAGCGCCACCACATCGGGACGACTGTCGAGCTCCACCATCATCTGCAAAAAGGCCTGCAGGCTGGCGAGAGTCCAGGTGTTGGCAGGGGGATGGTCGAGGGTGATATAGGCCACGTGGCCATGATATTCGAGTCTGATCCTTGTCATAACATTGTCCTTGTCGATGAAGCTGCCGCCATGATGACAGTCTTGAATGACGCCAACCTGTGGCTGGCTCACAAAGCCGAAACCGGCATGGTGCAATCGGGTGGCAGGCAACACACCCTTGATGCGACCACCGGTTAGCCCAGCGACAAGCCGGGATCGGCCAGCAGCCGACGAGCAATGATGAGTCGCATCACCTCGTTGGTGCCCTCCAGAATGCGGTGTACCCGGGTATCGCGCAGATAGCGCTCGAGCGGATACTCGCGGATATAACCATAGCCGCCAAAGAGTTGCAGAGCCTCATCACAAATTCGATAACCCACATCGGTAGCATAACGTTTGGCCATGGCACACCAGGCACTCTTGTCCGGTGCCCCGCGATCCAGCTTGTCGGCGGCCTGACGTACCAGCAGGCGGGCGGCAGCCAGCTCGGTCGCCATATCGGCCAGGCGAAACTGCACGCTCTGGAATTCGCTGATCGGGTGACCAAATTGCTGGCGCTGCTGCACATAAGCCAGCGCATCGTCCAGCGCCTGCTGGGCGGTGCCCACCGAACAGGTGGCAATATTGATGCGCCCCCCATCGAGGGCCTGCATGGCGAACTTGAACCCTTCCCCCTCCTCACCCAACCGATAGCGGGCGGGAATACGCACCCCGTTGAAAACAACCTCCCGGGTCGGCTGGCTGTTCCAGCCCATCTTCTCTTCCGGCTTGCCATAGACGATACTCGCGCTATCTGCCGGCACCATAAAGGCAGAGATCCCCTTCGCACCTTCACCACTGGTACGGGCCATCACCACCAGCACATCGCTGCTGCCTGCTCCCGAGATAAAGACCTTGGTCCCCTCGATGAGGTAGCTGTTACCCTCACGCACCGCCCGGGTCTTGAGTGCCGCCGCATCGGAACCCGCCCCCGGCTCGGTGAGGCAATAGGAGCCCAGCAATTCGCCGCTAGCCAGTTTGGGCACCCACTCCTTGGCAACCTCGGTGGGCAACCAGCTACCCAGCATCCAGCTCACCATGTTGTGGATAGTCAGATACGCCGTGGTCGAGGTACAGCCCATGGCGAGGCGTTCGAAGATGAGGCTCGCATCGAGGCGCGGCAGCCCCAATCCGCCAAACTGCTCCGGAGTATAGAGACCACAAAAACCTAGCTCGGCCGCCTGCTTGATGGTCGGGATCGGAAACTCATGCTCCTTGTCCCAGCGCGCGGCATGGGGTTTGAGCGCCTCATCGGCAAAGGCGGCGGCGGCCTCCACATACGCCTGTTGATCATCGGTCAGGGTAAAATCCATCTTGTCGTTCGCTCCCTTGTTGTCCCGCGCTTATTTTCATGAGTTAGCGCTTTATGACGCGGCGCCCACACACTGGTCATTCGGATCTGCCACTATGGCGCTGTTGTCGTGGTAGCTGATGACGCTCTCACTACCACCTATCTATCGACACACAACAGATTAACAATTGATTTACGTTTACGCTAACGTAAACTTGTGGCAGAAGTGAAGTACAAAATGGACCGACCACTACCAGCCGTAACGCCGAGTCAGCCGGTCGAGCCAACCTTCCTACCCGACTGTCATATCCGCAAGGAGAGCATGGATGCAGATGGATGAGACCCTGAATGCCCTGACCGAACAGGTTGCGGCCTTCTGCCAGAAAGTGATCGCCCCGCGCGCCAGCGAGATCGATCAGAGCAACGCCTTTCCCCGTGATCTCTGGCCCCGGATGGGTGAACTGGGGCTGCACGGCATCACGGTGGCGGAGGAGTATGACGGGGTGAACCTCGGCTATCTGGCCCACGTGCTGGTGATGGAACAGGTAAGCCGCGCCAGCGCCTCGGTCGGCCTCTCCTACGGCGCCCACTCCAATCTCTGCATCAATCAGATCCACCGCCACGGCACGGCGGAGCAAAAAGCACGCTACCTCCCCCCGCTGGTGAGCGGCGAGCATGTGGGGGCGCTGGCCATGAGCGAGCCGGGAGCCGGGTCCGATGTGGTCAGCATGCGCCTCACCGCGGAGCGCGAGGGCGATCACTTCGTGCTGAACGGCAACAAGATGTGGATCACCAACGGACCCGATGCCGACACCTTCGTCATCTATGCCAAGACAGATACCAGTGCGGGCCCCAAAGGAATTTCTGCCTTTATCGTTGAAGCCGGCACTCCCGGTTTTTCTACCGCCCAGAAGCTCGACAAGCTCGGGATGCGCGGCTCCAGCACCTGCGAGCTGGTGTTCGACAACTGCCGGGTGCCGCAGGAAAACCTGCTGGGCCCCCTGCACGGCGGGGTCAAGGTGCTGATGAGCGGGCTCGATTACGAGCGGGTGGTGCTGGCGGCGGGCCCTTGGCATCATGCAGGCCTGCATGGATGTAGTGCTGCCCTATGTGCGTGAGCGCAAGCAGTTTGGTCAAGCCATCGGCGAGTTCCAGCTGGTGCAGGGCAAGCTCGCCGACATGTATACCCGCCTCGCCAGCAGCCGGGCGCTGGTCTACTCGGTGGCGAGCGCCTGCGATCAGGGTCGCACCAGCCGTAAAGATTGCGCCGCAGCCATCCTGTTTGCCGCCGAAAACGCCACCCAGATGGCCCTCGATGCCATCCAGCTGCTCGGCGGCAACGGTTACATCAACGAATACCCCACTGGCCGCCTACTGCGGGACGCCAAACTCTACGAGATCGGAGCCGGCACCTCGGAGATCCGCCGCTGGCTCATTGGCCGCGAGCTGATGGGAGAAAATGCATGAGTCGTATCCACTCCCGCCTCGACACGGCGAGTCCGGAATATGCAGCTAATTGTGCCGCCATGCAGGGGCTGGTCAACGATCTCCATGCCCGCATTGCCGAGATCGCCCAAGGAGGCGGCGCGGCCAACAACGCCCGCCATCAGGGCCGTGGCAAGCTGCTGCCCCGCGAGCGCATCAATCAGCTGCTGGACCCGGGCTCCCCCTTTCTCGAGCTCTCGGCGCTGGCTGGCTGGCAGGTCTATGACGAGCCGGTGCCCGCCGCCGGTATCATCACCGGCATCGGCCGGGTCTCGGGCAGGCTCTGCATGCTGGTTGTGAACGATGCCACCGTGAAAGGCGGCACCTACTACCCGCTCACGGTGAAAAAACACCTGCGCGCCCAGGCCATCGCCGAGCGGCTGCGCCTCCCCTGCCTCTATCTGGTGGATTCCGGCGGCGCCTTCTTGCCGATGCAGGATGAGGTGTTCCCCGACCGGGATCACTTTGGCCGCATCTTCTACAACCAGGCCCGCATGTCGGCCCAGAACATCCCCCAGTTGGCGGTGGTGATGGGGCTCTGCACCGCAGGCGGCGCCTACGTGCCCGCCATGGCGGACGAGTCGATCATGGTCAGGGAGCAAGCCACCATCTTTCTGGCGGGTCCGCCGCTGGTCAAGGCCGCCACCGGCGAGGAGATCAGCGCCGAGGCCCTCGGCGGCGCCGAGGTACACTGCGCCCACTCCGGCGTTGCTGATCATATGGCCCGTGACGATGCCCATGCGCTGGCTATCGCCCGCACGCTGGTTACTCATCTGGGTAACGAGCCGGTAGAGAGCAGCCGCGGCTACGAGCCCCCCAGCTACCCGATCGAGGAACTCTACGGTCTGGTGGGCACCAGTCTCAAACGCCCTTACGACGCCCGCGAACTCATTGCACGACTGGTGGATGGCTCTGATTTTGACGAATTCAAGGCGCTGTTCGGCACCACACTGGTGACCGGCTTTGCCCGTATTTGCGGCATGGAGGTGGGGATCCTCGCCAACAACGGCGTGCTGCACAGCGACAGTGCCCAGAAGGGGGCCCACTTTATCCAACTCTGTAACCGGCGTGCCATCCCGCTGCTCTTTTTGCAGAACATCACCGGCTTTATGGTGGGGAGTAGCGCGGAAAAAGAGGGTATAGCCAAGCACGGCGCCAAGCTGGTCACCGCCGTGGCCTGCAGCCGGGTGCCCAAGATCACCCTGATCGTCGGCGGCAGCTTTGGTGCCGGCAACTACGGCATGTGTGGCCGCGCTTATGAACCCGATTTTCTCTTTAGCTGGCCCAACAGCCGTATCTCTGTCATGGGGGGCGAGCAAGCTGCCGGGGTGCTGGTGCAGGTGCGTCGGGACAAGCTGGCTACCGAGGGCAAAGACTTGAGCGAACAGGAAGCGGCCGCCATCCGCGCGCCCGTGATCGAACAGTATGAGCGCCAGGGTCACCCCTACTACGCCAGCGCCCGCCTCTGGGATGATGGCGTCATCGACCCGGCCCAGAGCCGCACCGTGCTGGCACTGGCGCTCGCCGCCTGTCAGGGTGCCCGCATTGAACCCGAGCAGTACGGCATCTTCCGGATGTAAGGAGCAAACCCATGTCAGACCCACTTACTTCCTCAGCACTTGGCTCTTCAACACAGGGCCCGTTTCGGCTGGAGCGGCACGGCCCATTGGCCGAACTGGTGCTGTCGCGCCCGGCCCGCCACAACGCCTTTGATGCCGACCTGATGCTGGGGCTGCTCGACTGCCTCGATGATCTGGCCCATCTCCATGGTCACTCACTTGCCGAACGCCCTCATGTCCTGCTGCTACGTGCCGAAGGCAAACACTTTTGCGCGGGCGCCGACCTCAACTGGATGCGTAATCTGGCCCACGCCGATTTCGAGCACAATCGCGAAGATGCCCGGGTACTGGCGCGGCTGATGCAGACCCTCGATGAGCTCCCCTTCCCCACGGTAGCGCTGGTGCAAGGGGCCGCCTATGGCGGGGCGCTGGGGCTCATCTGCGCTTGCGATCTGGTGCTGGCCAGCGATGATGCCCGCTTCTGCCTCTCAGAGGTGAGCCTAGGTCTGGTACCTGCGGTGATCAGCCCCTACGTGGTACGCGCCATGGGAATGCGTCAGGCGCGCCGCTACATGCTCACTGCCGAGCCGTTCGATGCCATTACCGCCTGTCGGCTCAATGTGGCGCATCAACTCTGCCAACCGGATCAACTGCTGGCGGAGGGGCGGGCGCAAGCCCTTCGTCTGTGCCGCAACGGGCCGGAAGCGATGAAAGAGACCAAACGGCTGCTGGCGGCGATAGAGGCCCATCCTGCCCGCCTGCACGAAGAGAAAACCGTCGAGACCATCGCCCGGGTTCGGGTGGGGCTCGAAGCCCAAGAGGGGATGCAGGCCTTCTTCGACAAACGTCCTCCCGCCTGGCGTCCCCGTTTCAAGGATGAGACATGACCCATCACTCTCAGATTAAGCGCCTGCTGATTGCCAATCGCGGCGAAATTGCTGTGCGCATCATCAAGACGGCGAAACGCCTCGGCATCCACACCATCGCCCTCTACTCCGATGCCGATGCCCACGCCATGCACACTCGTCTTGCCGATGAGGCCTGGCATCTGGGGCCCGCTCCGGCCAGAGAGAGCTATCTCGACACCGGCAAGGTGCTGAAGATTGCCAAAGAAGCGCGCGCCGATGCCATCCATCCCGGTTACGGCTTTCTGTCGGAAAACAGCGATTTTGCCACCGCCTGCGAACAGCGCGGCCTGCGCTTTGTCGGCCCAAGCGGCGCCGCCATTCTCGCCATGGGCGACAAATCGGGCGCCAAGGCGCTGATGCAGGCTGCCGGCGTACCTGTGCTGCCCGGCTATCACGGCACGGATCAACGACCGGACTTCTTGCGCGATCAGGCGAGCCAGATTGGCTTCCCGCTACTTATCAAGGCAGCCAGTGGCGGCGGTGGCAAGGGGATGCGTCGGGTCGATCAGCTGGCTGACTTTGACGAGTCGCTGGCGGCAGTCAAACGTGAAGCCAAGGCCGCCTTTGGCGACGATCTGGTGCTGCTGGAGCGCTATCTACCCCAAGCTCGACATGTGGAAGTACAGGTCTTTGCCGATAGCCTCGGCAACGCCATCTATCTGGGGGACAGGGACTGCTCCTTGCAGCGACGCCATCAGAAAGTGATCGAAGAGGCGCCCGCCCCCGACATCCCTTCGGCTCTGCGCCGCGCCATGGGGGATGCAGCCGTGGCCGCAGCCAAAGCCATCCACTATCAGGGGGCTGGCACCATCGAGTTCCTGCTCTGCAAGGATGAGTTCTTCTTTATGGAGATGAACACCCGGCTGCAGGTAGAGCATCCGGTCACCGAAGCAGTGACCGGGCAGGATCTGGTGACCTGGCAACTGGCCGTGGCCGAGGGCAAGCCACTGCCACTCACCCAGGAGGAAGTGGTGCTGCGTGGCCATGCGGTGGAAGCGCGCCTCTACGCCGAGGATGTGGCGGCCGGTTTTCTGCCTGCCAGCGGGCCTATCCACTGGCTCCACTGGCCAGATGGCGTGCGTATCGACACCGGCGTTACCGCTGGCGATGAGGTGAGCCCCTATTACGATCCCATGATCGCCAAGCTGATCGCCCACGGCCAGAACCGCGCCGAGGCGTTCGCCAAACTGGCAGATGCGCTGGCGATACTGGATCTCGGGCCGCTGGCGCACAACGGCCCGCTGCTGCTGCGCTTGTGTGAAGAGCCCGACGTCCTGGCCATGGGCCACCATACCCAGTGGCCCATACCCACCACAGCACGGCCCATTCCTGAGCTCGCCTGGCCGCTGGCTACCCTCTGGCTGGCGAGCCGTCCTGCGGGCACCTCCCCCTGGCAGCAAGCCTGCGGATTTCGGCTGGGGCCGGTTCGCAGCTGGACGGCGGCGGTGCGCATCGGTGATGAGCACCGGGTATTGACCCTTAACGATCATGGCGGCCAGTTTGAGTGGCAAGGGGAGACCCGTTGCTACCAGAGAGGTGACGACCATATCCGGCTGCAGCAGGGTGGCTGCTGGCAACAGATCCCCATTCAGACGGTCGAAGGCCCGGAGGCAACTTTCATCATGACCCTGGGGGGCCAGCGCATCCGCTTCGCGGCCGATGATCGGCAGCACAGCCACCACCATGAGCAGGCAAACGAGAAGGCGCAGGGCGCCATCGCGCCTATGCACGGCATAGTGGTAGCCGTGCTGATCGAGCAGGGGCAAACAGTCAGCAAGGGGCAACCCCTGCTGGTGCTGGAGGCGATGAAGATGGAACACCAGTTGCGTGCAGAGCGGGACGGAGTAATTGAAGCCCTGCAGTGCAAACAAGGCGAGCAGGTAAGCCAGGGAACCGTGCTGGTGCGCTTTGCCGAAGAGACTGCTTCACAGGAGGAACACCCATGAACCGATCACAGGACGTCCGTGACGACAGGGTCAGTTTGGTGGAGATGGGGCCGCGAGATGGCCTGCAAAATGAAGCTGCGCCCCTCTCCCTGGTACAGCGGCTGGAGCTGATCCAGCGCCTTACCGACAGCGGCATGCAGCGCATCGAGGTGGGAGCCTTTGTCTCTGCCAAAAAAGTGCCGCAGATGGCGGACTCCGCTGCGCTGTTCGAGGCACTGCCGCGCAAGGGCTCAACCCGTTACGGCGCTCTGGTGCCCAATCTGCAAGGCTTGCAGGCAGCCATTGCCGCCCGCGCCGATGAGATTGGCCTCTTCACCGCCTGCTCCGACGGTTTTACCCGCGCCAATATCGGCATCAGCGTGGAGGAGTCGCTGGTGCGCTTCGCCCCGCTGGTGCAGGAGGCGCGCCGCCTCGGCATCAAGGTGCGCGGCTACCTCTCCACCGTCATCGCCTGCCCGTTCGATGGCCCGACCCGCCCGAAACGGGTCGCTGCCATGGCCGAGCAACTGCTGGATCTCGGTTGCCACGAAATTTCGCTGGGGGACACCATAGGCGTCGGCACTCCGGGCACCGTGGCCCCCATGCTGGATGCGGTGCTGCACGAGATCCCGGCAGGTCGACTCGCGGTCCATTTTCACGACACCTACGGCCAGGGGTTGGCCAACCTGCTACCCGCGCTGGAGCGCGGCATTCGCACCATCGACTGCTCGGTGGCGGGGCTTGGCGGCTGCCCCTATGCGCCGGGCGCCTCCGGCAATGTGGCGTCAGAAGAGGTAGTCTACCTGCTGCACGGCCTTGGCATGACGACCGGGGTGGATCTCGACAAACTGGCGGCCACCGGCCAGTGGGTCAGCGAGCAGCTCGCTCGCCCCAATGGCTCGCGGGTCGGTCAGGCCCTGCACGCCAATGCCGAGCGGCTGCGTGCCCGCCTCTGCCAGCCACACGCCCAGCAACAGGAGTCATGACCATGTCCCGTTTCCTGCCCGGCAAGGAGATCACCTACAGCATTTCGGAGCTGGCCCACGAGTTCGATGTCACGCCGCGCACCATCCGCTACTACGAGGATGAGGGGCTGCTCACTCCCCAGCGGGAGGGGCAAACTCGCATCTACAGCCATCGGGACAAAATCCGGCTCAAATTGACCCTGCGCGGCAAACGGCTGGGGTTTAGCCTGGCCGAGATCCGCGAGCTGTTTGATATGTACGACACCGACAAATCGAGCAAAACCCAGCTCCACTCCATGATCCAGCTGATCGAGGCAAAACGCGGCGCCCTGCGCCAGCAACTGGAGGATATCCAGATGGTGATGGCCGAGCTGGAAGCCGCCGAACAGCGCTGTGTTAATTCCCTTAACAGCTTGAAAACTGGCTCAGATTAACCGAATCTGGGAGCAAGCTATTGCCTTGGGGATCCCATGAGATATTGGTGCTGGTTTTTGCTCTTGTTCAGCCTCTCTGGCTGGAGCCATCCCATCATCAAGGTTGGTGGATACCCCTATGCCCCCTTTGTGGTCAAACTCCCCGATTCCCGCTATGAAGGACTGACCCTGGAGCTTATCGACCAGCTCAATGCCGTACAGAAAGAGGTGACCTTCGTCTTTGTCCCCACCTCGGCCGCCAACCGTTACAAGGCGCTCGATCTGGGCCGGTTCTCGCTGATGTTGTTTGAAGACACCAAGTGGGGCTGGGACACCGATAAATTCAAGATGACAGCCCCCTTCCTCGGTGGTGGCGAGGTCTATGTGGCCCTGAACAAAGCGGGGCGGGATCAGCGCTTTTTTGACGATCCTGCCAGCCATCACCTCATCGGGGTGACCGGCTATCACTACGGCGTCGGCCAGTTCAATGCCGATCCCCTCTACCTGCAGCGCAAGCTCAATATCACTCTGGTCAAAGACAACGTCAGCGCCCTGCAAGCGCTACTCAAAGGGCGCGGCGAGGTAGCCATTCTCAACGTTTCCTACCTTAACCAGTATCTGCAGGCCAATCCCGACACAGCCGACCAGTTGCTGATCTCGCAAAAATGGGATCAACAGTATCAACACCGCGCCATCCTTCACCCTGAGGCCCCCATTACCCCTGCCCAGCTGGAACAGTGGCTGGCAGCGCTGCAACAAAAGGGTGAACTGGATCGCCTTTGGACAAAGTACGGCGTACAACAGCACGCAACCCCATGATTACTATCCAGCTTTTCTGTACCATGGCGGGAACCAAATGGGAGTGCACCAAATGAACACCACCGAGCCCGCGTCCCCCAAGCTCCGCTTGCTGCGCTACCTTGCCTACGCTTTCCTGCTGCTTCTTATCCTGATGACCCTGCTGCTGTGGCAAACCCCCCGTCTGGTCCAGCGCTATCTGCCCGGCTGGCTGGCTGAGCACTATGGCCTGCAACTGACGCTGGGAGAGATTGACGTAGGGCTGCGCAACCCTTCTCTCACCCTCGGCGCGACTACCCTGCTCGATGCCAAGCAGCAGCCCATCATCGGTTTTGAGCAGCTCTTTATCACCCCAAACCTGCAAGCCAGCTGGCAGCAGAAAGGGGTCGTGCTTTCCGCCGTCACCCTGACCAACCCCGTGGTGCAACTGCAACGGCTGACAGACAAAAAAGGGGTGGTTCGACTCAATCTGACCGATGCGCTGGCGACCCTGCTCGCCCCAGCCCCCTCCCCCGAGCCCGAAACAGCCAGCGCCCCGCTGCTGGTCGATATTGCCAGCGTCAATGTCACTGACGGGCATGTGCGCTATCAGGATCAGCGCAAGGAGAGCGAACCCGGCTGGTTGCCGCCTCTCAATCTGGAGAAAATGACCCTCAAGCTCGATAACCTGCGCACCGAGGCAAATCACCCGACCGCCTATCAGCTGAACGCCGCCATCAACGGCAAAAGCAGCCTCGCTGCCCACGGCAAACTCGATGTGATGAGCGGCATGGGTCAGGGCAAAGCGAGCCTCAAACAGGTCGACCTGAAACCCTTCGCCCCGCTCTGGGCACCCTATCTCAAGCTGGATCTGGCCAAGGGCCACGCCAATGCAGAGGTGGAGTACCAGCTTAAAGAGGGCAAGCAAGGAGTGCTGTGGCAATTGTCCAAAGGCAAGCTGACCCTGGACAACTGGCAGCTTAAAAAACACAAGGGCGACGAATTTGCCCGCTTCGGCCAGCTGGCCCTGAGCGATCTGGCTGTCGATGGCCAGAAACAGTCGCTCCAGATCGGCAAGGTAACCCTGCAACAACCCCTGCTCAAGGCCACCCTCAACCCACAGCAGGAGCTGGATCTGGCTGACTTGCTGATTGAACAGGCTCCCGCCAAGCCCGTCAAAGGAGCCGACACCGCAAACGAGGTGGCCAACAATGCGGCGCCCAAGTCGGCACAACAAGCAAAGACAGCCGGTAACGGCAAGAAACACGGGGCAGACAAACCCTGGCAGTGGCAGATCAAGCAGATCCTTATCGACAAGGGCGATCTCACCCTCACCGAATCAAGCAGCGGCAAACCGCAGGCACGCCAGCTCTCCGGCCTCAAGCTGGCGCTGGGGCCACTGGGCAGCAAGGGGGAGCAACCGAGCAAACTGACTCTGGCCACCCAGTTCAACCAGAGCACCCCCCTCGCCTTTGATGGCCAACTGACCCTGACTCCTTTCACCTTAAGCGGCGACATCAACCAGCAGGGGCTACCCCTGACGCTGGCACAGCCCTATCTGGCCGATCTGGTACGCATCAAGGTGCCAAACGGGCTGCTGAGCAGCAAGACCAGACTTGATCTCGCCACCACCGCCCAGGGAGATCTGAGCAAGCTGACCCTGCAAGGGGGCTCGATATCAACGGGCTCAAAGTAGTCGATCGGGCAGACAATCAGCGGCTGCTGGAGTTCAACACCCTGGCTCTCACCGGTCTGACGTACGACGGCATCAGCCAGCAGATGCGGATCAAGGACATTGCTCTGAACAAGCCCTTCGCCCGCATCGAGATCAACGAAGATGGCACCACCAACCTGCAACAGCTGCTGTTGCCGCAACCAGCGGCAGCAAAAAGTACTGAAGCAAAGGCAGGCAGCAAGGCTCCCGACTTTCGTTTCACCATCGACCAGCTGCGCACCGAGCAGGGCAACCTGCGCTTTGCCGATCGCAGCCTGAGCCAAGATTTTGTGGCCGATATCGCCTCGCTGGGCGGCCAAAGTCGCCATATCAGCAATATTCCGGGGCAACGCTCCGATCTCGCCTTCAACGGCAAGGTGGATCGCTATGCGCCAGTGACCATTCGCGGCGGTACCAACCTGCTGGTGGCCAACCCGATCCTCGACATCGCGGTCGCTTTCCACAATCTGGAGCTCACCACCTTCACCCCCTATTCGGGCACCTATGCTGGTTATGCCATCGACAAGGGGCAGCTCTCCATGAAGCTGCACTACAAGCTGGAGGGCAATCGGCTGGAGGGGGATAACGACATCACCATCAAGAAGCTGCAACTGGGCGAGAAGATCAAGAGCGATCAGGCCAAGGATCTGCCGCTGGGGCTAGCCATCGCCCTGCTAAGCGATGCCAACGGGGTGATACAGATGAACCTCAAGGTGAAGGGGGATCTCGATCAACCGGACTTCAGCATCGGAAATATCTTCTGGGATGTGCTGGGCAACACCCTGAGCAAGGCGATCACCTCCCCCTTCTCCCTGCTCGCCTCGCTGGCCGATGGCACCGAAGATCTCGACGAGCTCCCCTTCCTGCCGGGGGATCCCGATCTCACCCCCACCCAACAGGAGAAACTGGTCAAGCTGGCGCAGGCCCTCAAGGATAGACCCAAGCTCAGCATGAACATTCGCGGCAAGGTCAACTTCAACGAGGAGCGCCCCATCCTTCAACGGCAAAAACTGGAGCGGGTACTGGCCAAGCTCACCGGCAATCAGGCGGACCTCGACCTGCTGGAACAGGACCCCGCCCTGCAAGAGGCGCTGGCCCAAGCCTATGAAGAGCGCTTTGGCGAAGATCTGGATGACCTGGCCGATCGGCTCCATCTAGATGAAGAGAGCGAGGCACTGCGGGCCCAGGCGGTGATCCTGCTGCGGGATCAGCAACTCATCACCGCCAAATCCCTTCGCAATCTCGCCATGCGCCGGGCGCAAAATACCAAGGAGTTTCTGGTCGACAGCCAGGGGATCGCCCCGGAGCGGCTGTTCGTGCTCGACAGCCAGGTCAAGGAAGAGGACAAGGAGGCCAAAGTGATCCTGACACTGGATCAGTAAGGCCGCCGCACTGCGCAAATGCGTAATAAAAATACAACCCCTCAACTATTTTGACACCTTTTGCTCACCAAACAGCCTGTCTTGGTGAGCATGTGGCCTCTGATGCAAATAATCACGTAGTTTTTTTACGATTTATCCCCCTTGCCCCCTTGCGGGCGCGCCACAGCCTGCCTAAAATCGCGCGTCTTTTGTTAACCCCCACCTCTATTTTTGGAGAACGCCACGTGAGCGAAAAATTGGCCAACCCTGCCCCTCTGGGTCTGATGGGTTTCGGTATGACCACCATCCTGCTGAACATCCATAACGCAGGTTTCTTCCCCATCAGCGCCATGATCCTGGCCATGGGCCTGTGCTACGGCGGCATCGCCCAGATCATCGCTGGCATCATGGAGTACAAGCGTGGCAACACCTTCGGTGTGACCGCGTTCACCTCCTACGGCCTGTTCTGGCTGAGCCTGGTGTTCCTGCTGATCATGCCGACCATGGGTCTGGCCGAAGCCACTCCGCACGCCTACATGGGTTGGTATCTGCTGATGTGGGGCATGTTCACCCTGTTCATGCTGGTTGGTACCATCAACTACCCGCGCGCCAAGCAGTTCGTGTTCGCCTCCCTGACCGTGCTGTTCTTCCTGCTGGCCGCCCGTGACTTCACCGGCAGCACCCTGATCGGCACCATCGCCGGTTTCGAAGGCATCATCTGTGGCGCCAGCGCCATCTACCTGGCCATGGCCACCGTGATCAACGAGCAGTTCGGCCGCACCGTGATGCCGATCGGCGATCACAAGAAAGCCGCCGCCGTACAGCTGAAAGCCGCTGCCTGATAGGCAAGCCACTCAGATTGTGAAAAAGGCACCCTCGGGTGCCTTTTTGCTATTTCGCAAAGCTGACGTTCCTGCGCACACATTTTCCCTTTTCAGCCCTACATCCGGATATCCGTCTCTAGCTATTCGGCACTCCTGACACACCCATTTGTGGATATATCCATCAACTAAATAAGGCTCTCACGGGCCACCACAAGGGATGCAGTTTGTTATTCGGTATGAAGCCGTATGACCACTCCCTTTTGTTGGCAACTGTCAGGTGAATACCATCTCCATACATGTAATTTAAATCAAAGTGCCGACCAAGATATCGGTACTTTTATCTCCCTATGTAAGTTAAAAATTCACTGCGGCGTTAAATCTAATATCCCAGAGGTCAAGGTCCTGACGCCCGATACTGTAATAACCGGTGATAACTTCAAAACGCTGATGACGCTGAGGGGCTACCGCCAGTGCAATCCGTGCAGATCCACTCCACGGGGTCGTACTTTCCATTGTCAGATTTTCATTCAGGATCTGACCATCATTGGGACGCTCAATATCATAACGAACCCCAAGACGCAGGGCCGGTATAATTTGAACCCCATCGGTTGTGGTGAAAATACGACTGATATCCCCTGATGCTTCACTGGTGGCATATTCAAAAGAGTTTTCATTAACCCGCAATGTCACGTTATAAATCTGGTTTGCATAAGGCAATGAGCCTGTGTAATCAAACACATCGGATTTATTGTGACTGTAAAAGAGGGCAAGCTTGGGCCGCAGCAGATATTCACCAACGTCGTAGCCACCGGTCAGGTTGGCTGAGATCAACCCGGTCGTTGTCTTGAAACTCCCTTTAAGGACATCGAGTTCGGTATCGTTATCAGTTCGTCCCCATGCAGCCCAGCCATCCAGCAGCCAGTGCGTATCTAGCCTATAGCCGCCATATGGCCCAACAAAGAAGCTGTCCCCCTCATTTCGTACCGAACTGCCAAACGTGCCAAGAGAGGTTTTGCTATTGGCAAATGCAATACCGCCCAGCCCGTCTTTACCAAGGGATCTGTGTATACCGATCAAAAAGCTGTTGGCATGTCCGGATGTGTCTATCTCGTTACGATCATCGGAGACTCCGGTATGGCGTACATCAGTCCATACCTGCCACAACCCCTTTTGACCGGCAATATCTTCAAATTGGTCAAGCCCGACAACGACACGATCTGAAATACTGAGGGAGCCGCTCAAATAGCCCATCAAGGCATCTGCACTGATACTGGTCACAATATTGCGGATCGGGTCACTCCCACCACCGGTGCCACCACCACTACCACCATTGCTGCCATCCCCACCGCCGGTTCCGCCACCAGTTCCACCATTGCCGCCATCCCCACCGCCGGTTCCGCCACCACTTCCTCCATTGCTGCCGCCACCACCTCCGGTTCCGCCACCAGTGCCACCGTTACTATCTCCCCCATCGATCGGGGGAATATTTGGAAATACCGGATTGTTCTGGTTTCTCGAATCGAGGAAGCAGTTGAAAGAACCATCCGCATTGAGGAGATCCAGTTTGTGAGTCCCGTTAAGGTCATCAAGTACTACAGGTGAGACACTCAGGTGCAACGACGCGCGGTTTGCATTCCAGCTATCGATTTCAGATACCCCGGGAGCAGAGAGGCGAAAATTACCCCCGGAACCTGGACTTGAAAGCCATAGTGATACCGAATTGTCAGCCGAACGCCCAAGAAACTCTAGATGCTGCCCCGGTTGCCTGTTCGGGCAATCCGCCGCCCATGCTGTTGGCAAGCAGATACTGGTAAGGCAGCCAATTCCCAAAATACGTGAAATCATTATGTCCTCCTGACACTAGGTTATCTCACTGACATCCTTGCATGACTTTTAGCATTACCCACTAACAGGTCACTCGATGCCATGGGTAAAGGAACAAATCAATCTGACAAGTTCAAATCGCAGACTATTTTAGTATCCACACTGTTTCTGGTCTCCTGTAATAAAATTCGTTTAGCGCCTGAATCGCGATGATTGATTAAATCAAACCACTTTAAAACCCATAAAAAATGCCGCCCATTGGGCGGCACTTTTATTAGAGATAACGGGCTAACGGGAATTACCAGCCGGTCACTTCGCGCAGGGCCTTGCCGATATCTGCCAGGGAGCGGACGGTTTTCACGCCAGCATCTTCCAGCGCGGCAAACTTCTCGGCGGCAGTACCCTTGCCACCGGAGATGATGGCGCCAGCGTGGCCCATCCGCTTGCCGGGAGGGGCAGTAACACCGGCGATATAGGAGACCACCGGCTTGGTGACGTGGGCCTTGATATAGGCAGCCGCGTCCTCCTCGGCGTTGCCGCCGATCTCGCCGATCATCACGATCGCTTCGGTCTGCGGGTCGTTCTGGAACATTTCCAGAATGTCGATAAAGTTGGAACCCGGGATGGGGTCGCCACCGATACCGACGCAGGTGGACTGGCCAAAGCCCTCGTCAGTGGTCTGCTTGACCGCTTCGTAGGTCAGGGTGCCGGAGCGGGAGACGATACCCACCTTGCCCGGCTTGTGAATGTGGCCCGGCATGATGCCGATCTTGCACTCACCCGGAGTGATCACACCCGGGCAGTTGGGGCCGATCATCCGCACGCCGGTCTCTTGCAGCTTCACTTTGACGTCCAGCATATCCAGCGTCGGGATGCCTTCGGTGATGGTGACAATCAGCTTGATGCCCGCGTCGATCGCTTCCAGGATGGCATCCTTGCAGAACGGTGCCGGCACATAGATGACGGAGGCAGTAGCGCCGGTCGCTTCGACCGCGTCACGGACGGTGTTGAACACCGGCAGGCCCAGATGGGTGGTGCCACCCTTGCCCGGGGAGACGCCGCCCACCAGCTGGGTACCATAGGAGAGCGCCTGCTCGGAGTGGAAAGTACCCTGACCGCCGGTAAAGCCCTGGCAGATGACTCGGGTGTCCTTGTTGATCAGTACGCTCATCAGTTGGCCTCCGCTGCTTTGACGACTTGCTGCGCGGCATCGGTCAGACTCTTGGCCGCAATGATGTTGAGGCCGCTCTCGGCCAGCTTGATACCACCCAGCTCGGCGTTATTGCCTTCCAGACGGACCACGACGGGCACCTTGACCCCCACTTCCTTGACCGCACCGATAATGCCTTCCGCGATCATGTCGCAGCGCACTATGCCGCCGAAGATATTGACCAGCACCGCTTTGACGTTGCTGTCGGAGAGGATGATCTTGAACGCCTCGGTTACGCGCTCCTTGGTGGCGCCACCGCCGACGTCAAGGAAGTTGGCCGGTTTGCCGCCGTGCAGGTTGACGATGTCCATGGTGCCCATGGCCAGACCCGCGCCGTTGACCATGCAGCCGATGTTGCCATCGAGGGCCACATAGTTGAGCTCCCACTGGGCGGCGTGCGCTTCGCGGGGGTCATCTTGTGACGGGTCGTGCATCTCGCGCAGCTTGGGCTGACGATACAGGGCGTTGGCGTCGATGTTGATCTTGCCATCCAGGCAGTGCAGGTTGCCCTGCGCGGTGATCACCAGCGGGTTGATCTCCAGCAGTGCGAAATCGCAATCCAGGAACATCTGGCCCAGACCCATGAAGATCTTGGTGAACTGTTTGATCTGATCGCCAACCAGACCCAGTTTGAAGGCCAATTCGCGGGCCTGATAAGCCTGCGGACCCACCAGCGGATCGATGGCCGCCTTGTGGATCAGATGGGGGGTTTCGTGGGCGATCTTCTCGATATCCACGCCACCTTCGGTCGAGGCCATGAAGACCACGCGGCGAGAGCCACGGTCAACTACAGCGCCCAGGTAGAGCTCTTTGGCGATGTCGGTGCAAGATTCCACCAGGATCTTGGTGACCGGCTGGCCGTTGGCGTCGGTCTGGTAGGTCACCAGATTTTTGCCAAGCCAGTTTTGGGCAAAAGCACGGATCTCATCCTTGCTCTTGGCCACTTTCACGCCGCCCGCTTTACCGCGGCCACCGGCGTGTACCTGGCATTTGACGACCCAGGTATTGCCGCCAATCTTGTCGGCCGCTTCGGCCGCTTCTTGTGGGGTAGCACAGGCATAACCTTCGGAGACCGGCAGGCCATACTCGGCAAACAGCTGTTTTGCCTGATATTCATGCAGATTCATAGATGCTCTATCCGTGTTGTAGGTATTTCCGTCCGGGGCTGGTGTTTCTCAATCCCCTGTGAATGGGGGCCTGGGCGGCCCCTCGTTATCTTTCAATCGCTCGGGTATTACTCAAACGTCCAGCAGCACACTCAGCTCGGGGCGCAAACCCCTTGCCCGGGTGCCACAGGCTTAGACGTCCAGCAACAGACGGGTCGGGTCTTCCAGCAGCTCCTTGACGGAGACCAGGAAGCCTACCGATTCGCGTCCGTCGATGAGACGGTGATCGTAGGAGAGCGCCAGATACATCATCGGCAGGATCTCGACCTTGCCGTCAACGGCCATCGGGCGATCCTGGATCTTGTGCATGCCCAGAATGGCGCTCTGGGGCGGGTTGATGATCGGGGTGGACATCAGGGAGCCGAACACGCCACCGTTGGTGATGGTGAAGTTGCCGCCAGTCAGTTCATCCACCGTCAGCTTGCCGTCACGGCCCTTGCCCGCCAGATCCTTGATGGCCTTCTCGATGTCCGCCAGGCTCATGTTGTCGCAGTCGCGCAGCACCGGCGTCACCAGACCACGGGGGGTAGAGACGGCGATGCTGACGTCGAAGTAGTTGTGGTAAACCACGTCATCGCCATCGAGCGCCGCGTTCACTTCCGGATAGCGCTTGAGGGACTCCACTACCGCCTTCACGTAGAAGGACATGAAGCCGAGCTTGATGCCGTGCTTCTTCTCGAAGATCTCGCCGTACTGCTTGCGCAGATCCATGATGGGCTTCATGTTGACCTCGTTGAAGGTGGTCAGCATGGCGGTGGTGTTTTTCGCTTCCAGCAGACGCTCGGCAATGCGCTTGCGCAGACGGGTCATCGGTACCCGCTTGTCGGTGCGACCACCCAGCGGGGCAACCTTGGCTGCCGGGGCTGCAGTTGCGACCGGTGCGGCTGCCGCAGGCTGGCTCTTGGCCTTGATGAAGGCTTCCACATCATCCTTGGTGATACGACCGCCCTTGCCGGTACCGGTCAACTTGGTCACGTCGATGTCGTGCTCGCCAATCAGGCGGCGCACCGAGGGGCTCAAGCCATCGGCGCCATCATCGGCCACCGCTTCAGTGGGTTTCTCTTTGGTCTCTTCACCGGCCACCGGGGCGGCGGTGAGGATGGCAATCAGCTGACGGGACAACACGGTCGCCCCTTCCCCTTGCAGAATATCCCCCAGCACACCGGCTTGCGGTGCCGGCACTTCCAGCACCACCTTGTCGGTCTCGATGTCGACCAGCACTTCGTCACGGGCGACCAGATCGCCCGGTTTTTTGTGCCAGGTGGCGATAGTGGCATCGGCCACTGATTCCGGCAGATCCGGTACCTTGATTTCGATAGTCATCCAATCAGTTCCTTTTTACTTCTATGCCAGAGGCTTTACAGGGTAAGGGCATCTTCCACCAAGGCTTTTTGCTGCTTGGCGTGGACAGACATGTAACCGACGGCCGGTGAGGCTGACGCGGGGCGACCGGCATAACGCAGGGTAGCTCCGGCTGGCAGCACGCCATCGTAGTGGTGACGGGTGCAGTACCAGGCGCCCTGGTTCTGCGGCTCTTCCTGACACCAGACAAAGTCGGTGACGTGGCTGTAATCGGCCAGAATGGCGCGCACTTCCTCTTCCGGGAAGGGGTAGAGCTGCTCAATTCGCACCAGTGCCACATCTTGCTGCTCGGCCTTGCGACGGGCATCGAGCAGGTCGTAGTAGACCTTGCCGGAGCAGAAGACCACCCGCTTGACCGCTTTCGGATCCAGCGCATCGATCTCGCCGATGGCGTTCTGGAAGGTACCTTCCGCCAGCTCTTCAAGCTTGCTCACCGCCAGCGGATGGCGCAGCAGGGATTTGGGCGTCATGACGATGAGCGGACGGCGCATCGGGCGCACAACCTGACGACGCAGCATATGGAACACCTGCGCCGGGGTTGAGGGCACGCACACCTGCATGTTGTGCTGGGCGCACATCTGCAGATAACGCTCCAGACGGGCGGAGGAGTGCTCCGGGCCCTGCCCCTCGTAACCGTGCGGCAGCAACATGGTCAGGCCGCACATCCGCCCCCACTTCTGCTCACCGGAGGAGAGGAACTGATCCACCACTACCTGGGCACAGTTGGCGAAATCGCCGAACTGGGCTTCCCAGATGGTGAGGCCAGCCGGCTCGGCGCTGGCGTAACCATATTCAAAGGCCAGTACCGCGTTCTCGGTCAGCACAGAGTCATACACCTCGAACGGGCCCTGCTCGTCGTGCAGGTTGCACAGCGGGGTGTAGGTGCTGGCATCGGTCTGGCTGTGGAGTACGGCGTGGCGGTGGAAGAAGGTGCCACGGCCGGAGTCTTCACCGGTAAAGCGGATGCGGGAACCCTTGTCCACCAGGGTGGCGTAGGCCAGGGTTTCGGCAAAGCCCCAATCCACCAGCTTCTCGCCTGCGGCCATCAGACGCCGGTCTTCGTAAATCTTCTCGACCTGACGCTGCAGCACGTGGGTCGCCGGATACTGGCTCACCCGCTCGCCGAGGCTCTTGAGGTGATCCATCGGCACGGCACTCTCATAGGCCATGTTCCAGTCGTGGCCCAGATAAGGGGTCCAGTCGACGGAGTGCAGCTCCATCGGCCGCCACTCCTTGCTCACCCGCTCGCCACGATCCAGCGCTTCGCGATACTCGTTGACCAGTTCGGTCGCCCGCTCCTGAGCGAGGCTCCCCTCGGCCACCAGCTGATCGGCGTAGATCTTGCGCGGGGTCGGGTGCTGCTTGATCTTCTGGTACATCAGCGGCTGGGTCGCGCTCGGCTCGTCCGCTTCGTTGTGACCGTGACGACGGTAGCAGACCAGTTCGATCACCACGTCGCGTTTGAAGGTATTGCGGTAATCCAGTGCAATCTGGGTCACCAGAACCACGGCTTCCGGATCATCCCCGTTGACGTGCAGCACCGGCGCCTGCACCGCCTTGGCGATGTCGGTGCAATATTCGGTGGAGCGCAGGTCACGGATATAGGAGGTGGTGAAACCAACCTGGTTGTTGATGACGATGCGAACCGTCCCGCCGACACCATAGGCACGGGTCTGGGACATGTTGAAGGTCTCGGCCACCACACCCTGACCGGCCATGGCCGAGTCACCGTGAATGGTGATGGGCAACACGCTGGAGCCATCCTTGTCACCGCGACGATCCATACGGGCACGGACCGAGCCGATGACCACAGGGTTGACGATCTCGAGATGAGAGGGGTTGAACGCCAGCGCCAGGTGGACGTTGCCACCCGGGGTGGCGAAGTCGGAGGAGAAGCCCATATGGTACTTCACATCACCGGTGCCCCAGGATTCGCCATGCTTGCCGGCAAACTCGTCGAACAGATCCTGAGCGCGCTTGCCCAGCACGTTGATCAGTACGTTGAGACGACCGCGGTGGGCCATACCGATAACGGCCTCTTTGCAGCCCTGCTCACCGGCGCGACGGATCAGCTCTTTCAGCATGGGGATCATGGCGTCGCCACCTTCCAGCGAGAAGCGCTTGGCTCCCGGGAACTTGGCGCCCAGATATTTCTCCAGCCCTTCGGCGGCGGTCAGGCTCTCGAGGAAACGGGTCTTCTCTTCGAGGGTGTAACTCCCCTTCCCTTCAATGGATTCGAGACGCTGTTGCAGCCAGCGCTTCTCTTCCGTGGAGGTGAGGTGCATGTAGTCGGCGCCGATGGAGCCGCAATAGGTCTTCTTCAGCGAGGCGTAGAGGTCGGAGAGCACCATGGTCTCGCGACCGATGGCGTAGGAGCCCACATTGAAGGTGGCCTCCATATCTGCGCCCTGCAGGTTGTGGAACGCAGGATCCAGTTCGGCAACGGTTTCACGCTGCCACAGGCCCAGCGGGTCCAGATTGGCATTCTGGTGACCACGGAAACGGAAGGCGTTGATCAGCTGCAATACCCGCACCTGCTTGGCATCCACTTGCGGATCGGAGACGGGGGCACTGTAGCGAGAGGGATCCTTGGCCAGACGACGGAAATAATCGCGGACCTGGGAGTGGGGTTGTTCAACCGCATGGCCATTGACCTGGGGCAGCTCGCTAAACAGGCTGCGCCACTCGTCGGACACGGAGTCAGGATTTTCCAGGAAGGATTCGTACAAATCCTCGATATAGCTTGCATTCGCACCAGCCAGGTGAGATGACTCCAACCAGGCCTTCATCACGCCGTTATGCATTTCTATCCCTTGTACTTCTTGTTACTGCTGCGCAGCTTGTAGGGGTCAAATAGCCATCCTGCCACGGGTGGGATGGCTATCCAGAGGTCGGGCCAGCACGTGGCCGGCCCTGATACTAAACAGCCCGATTGAGCAACATCGACTTGATCTGGCCAATCGCCTTGGTCGGGTTCAAGCCTTTCGGACAGACGTTCACGCAGTTCATGATGCCATGGCAGCGGAACACGCTGAAGGCGTCGTCCAGATTCCCCAATCGTTCGGTGGTCGCGGTGTCGCGGCTGTCAGCCAGCCAGCGGTAGGCGGCGAGCAGCCCGGCCGGACCAATGAACTTGTCGGGATTCCACCAGAAGGAGGGGCACGAAGTGGAGCAGCAGGCACAGAGAATGCACTCGTACAGGCCGTCAAGCTTGGCGCGCTCTTCGGGGGATTGCAGGTGCTCACGCACCGGCGGCAACTTGTCATCGTTGATGAGGAAGGGTTTGACCTTCTCCCACTGGGTGTAGAACTGGGTCATGTCGATCACCAGATCACGGATCACCGGCAGGCCGGGCAAGGGGCGGATAACGACGTTATTGCCCTTCTTCAGCAGGTCGGAGAGCGGGGTGATACAGGCAAGACCGTTCTTGCCATTCATGTTGAGACCGTCTGATCCACAGACCCCTTCGCGGCAAGAGCGGCGGAAGGCGAGCGTGGGATCCAGCTCTTTCAACTGGATCAGTGCGTCGAGCACCATCATGTCGGAACCTTCAGGAATATCAAGACGATATTCCTTCATATGGGGGACGTTATCAACATCCGGATTGTATCTGTAGACAGAGAATGTGACGTTCATAGGGCTGGCTCCGCAATCAGTAAGTCCGGACCTTGGGCGGGAACGCCTCACGGGTCTTGGGTGACATGTTGACAGCGCGACGGGTCATGGACTCGGTGTCCGGATGATAGAGGCTGTGGCACAGCCAGTTCTCATCGTCGCGATCCGGGAAGTCGAAGCGGCAGTGAGCACCGCGACTCTCGGTACGGAAGTTGGCGGCAACCGCCGTGGCAAACGCAGTCTCCATCAGGTTGTCCAGCTCCAGGCACTCGATGCGCTGGGTGTTGAACTCTTTGGAGGTGTCATCCAGACGGGCTGACTTGAGGCGTTCGCGGATAACCTTGAGCTCGGCCAACCCTTCTGCCATCGCAGCACCTTCGCGGAACACCGAGAAGTTATTCTGCATGCAGCGCTGCAGGTCTTTGCGGATCTGCACCGGGTCTTCCCCGTCACGGCAATTTTCCCAGCGGTTGAAGCGGGCCAGTGCGGCATCCAGATCCGACTCGGAAGCATCGCGGCCGTGATCGATCTCGCCCAGGGTGTTGACCAGATGCATGCCGGCAGCGCGGCCGAACACCACCAGATCCAGCAGGGAGTTGCCACCCAGACGGTTGGCACCGTGTACGGAGACGCAGGCAATCTCGCCCACCGCAAACAGACCGACCACCGGTACATCGTTGCCATTCTTGTCCTGAGTCAGGCACTGGCCATTCACGTTGGTCGGCACGCCGCCCATCATGTAGTGGCAGGTCGGAATGATCGGGATCGGCTCTTTGACCGGATCCACGTGGGCGAAGGTGCGAGAGAGCTCGCAGATCCCCGGCAGACGGGATTCCAGCACCTCTTTGCCGAGGTGATCCAGCTTGAGCTTGATGTGTGGACCCCAGGGGCCGTCGCAGCCACGGCCTTCACGGATCTCTATCATGATGGAGCGGGCCACCACGTCGCGACCGGCCAAGTCCTTGGCGTTTGGCGCGTAACGCTCCATGAAGCGCTCGCCATCTTTATTGAGCAGATAGCCACCTTCACCACGGCAGCCTTCGGTTACCAGCACCCCTGCTCCGGCGATGCCGGTCGGGTGGAACTGCCACATCTCCATGTCCTGCACGCCGACGCCGGCACGCAGCGCCATGCCGACGCCGTCACCTGTGTTGATGTGGGCGTTGGTGGTGGACTGGTAGATACGACCGGCACCGCCAGTCGCCAGCACGGTGGCCTTGGCCTTGAAGTAGACCACTTCACCGCTCTCCATATCGATGGCAGTACAACCCACCACGTGGCCATCCTGGTTTTTCACCAGATCCAGCGCATACCACTCGGAGAAGACGGTGGTCTTGTTCTTGACGTTTTGTTGGTAAAGGGTGTGCAGCAGGGCGTGACCGGTACGGTCGGCGGCCGCTGCGGTACGAGCGGCCTGCTCGCCACCGAAATTCTTGGACTGACCACCAAACGGACGCTGGTAGACAGACCCGTTGTCGAAACGGGAGAAGGGCAGCCCCATGTTCTCCAGCTCATAGATAGCCTCGGGGCCGGTTTTGCACATGTACTCGATGGCTTCCTGATCACCGATGTAATCGGAACCTTTTACCGTGTCATACATATGCCACTGCCAGTTGTCATCGTGGGCATTGCCCAGCGCAACCGTGATCCCGCCCTGGGCGGAGACAGTGTGAGAACGGGTTGGAAAAACCTTGGACAACAGAGCGCAGCTCTTGCCGGACTGGGCAATCTGCAGCGCGGCGCGCATACCGGCACCACCGGCACCAATCACCACCGCATCAAATTCACGAGTTGGAATAGTCACCTTACACACCCCACAGCACGACGAAACCCGTCATCAGATAGACAAACAGCACCACGACCAGGGCAAATTGCAGCGCCCCGCGCAGCCCTACCGGCTTGATATAGTCAGTCAGCACCTGCCACAGACCAATCCAGGCATGGATCAGTACGCAGAGCAGGGTCAACAGGGTGAATACCTTGGTGAATGTTTTGGCGAAGAAGCCTGCCCACACCTCGTAGGTGATGTCGTTGAACGCGACAAAGCCCACCAGATAGAGGACATAACAGGTCATGATGAGGGCGGTGGCGCGGATCAGGATGTAATCGTGAACGCCGCTGCGCCCGAAGGTTGCAGAATTGGTTACCATACAAGCACTCCCGCCAATACAGCCAGGATCGCGGTGATCACGAAGGCCACGCGGGCGCTCTGATTGCCGGATTCCAGCTCTTCCCAATAGCCCATATCCATGACCAGATGACGCAAGCCGCCCACAATGTGGTATGCCAGCGCAGTCAGGATCCCCCACAGCACGAGTTTGACCAGGAAGTTGTCCATGATGGCAACCACGGTTTCAAACCCTTCGGGAGAGGCGAGTGAAGTGCCAAGCATCCACAGCAAGATGCCCAGTGCAACAAAGGTAATGACCCCTGAAACACGGTGCAGGATGGATGCAATGGCAGTGACAGGAAAGCTGATCGTCTGTAGGTCGAGGTTGACCGGTCTCTGTTTGTTTTTCACGCTTGCCCACTCAGCTCCATTGAGCACGTTAGTTATTGTTTTAACTCACACTTGAGGGCACGGAATGGTGATTGTTGGTTTTTTGTTACCAAAACACTCTGAAAAAGCCAAAACGCGAGTTTTCGGTTTCACATCAGGCTTTGCCAAAGCGTTTCAAACACCCGCAGCCATGACCCACGTGGCGCAGTATATCGGCGGCCTTAACCGAAGACAATCAATTAGCTACAAAGAAAACACAAAACCGCAAACTCGATCGCATATTTAATTTAACATTTCATTAATGCCATTAATGGGGTTCCAGCAAAATTGACATTGATAAGGAACTCTGTTTCAAATAAGGCGCTCCAGCCACTTCGGTATGGGTAACAACCTTTGCCAGCGTCATAAAAGTCGTAATAGAGTAGGACTGGAACCAAATTATAAAGAGCAAAGGAGACGTGCTATGGCTGATAAGATAGCCACCCTACACCTGCCCGGAAAAGATCCGGTCGACCTGCCGATCCTCTCCGGCACCATCGGCCCGGATGTTATCGATGTCAGAAAATTGGGATCACAGGGGTATTTCACCTTTGACCCCGGTTTTATGGCCACCGGTTCTTGCAAATCTGCCATTACCTACATTGACGGGGATCAGGGTGTCTTGCTGCACCGTGGTTACCCCATCGCCCAGTTGGCCACCCAGGCCACCTATCTGGAAGTCTGCTATATCCTGCTGTACGGCGAAGCGCCGACCAAGGCCCAATATGCCGAATTCGAACGCCTGGTCACCCGCCACACCATGGTGCACGAGCAGATCGCCTTCTTCTTCCGCGGCTTCCGTCGTGACTCCCACCCCATGGCCATCATGTGCGGTGTAGTCAGCGCCCTCTCCGCCTTCTATCACGATGCCCTCGACATCAATAACGAGCAGCATCGCGAGATCTGTGCCTTCCGTCTGCTCTCCAAGATGCCGACTCTGGCAGCCATGTGTTACAAGTACTCCATCGGCCAGCCGTTCATGCAGCCGCGTAACGCCCTCTCCTATGCCGGTAACTTCCTGCACATGATGTTTGGCGTGCCGACCGAAGAGTACAAGGTCAACCCCATCGTTGAACGCGCCATGGATCGTATCTTTACCCTCCATGCGGATCACGAGCAGAACGCCTCCACCTCCACCGTTCGTCTGGCTGGCTCCTCCGGTGCCAACCCGTTCGCCTGTATCGCCGCGGGGATAGCCTCCCTGTGGGGACCGGCCCACGGTGGCGCCAACGAAGCCTGCCTGCGCATGCTGGAAGAGATTGGCTCGGTGGATCGCATCCCCGAGTACATCGCCAAGGCCAAGGACAAGAATGATCCGTTCCGTCTGATGGGCTTCGGTCACCGTGTCTACAAAAACCACGACCCCCGTGCCACCGTGATGCGCGAAACCTGCCACGAAGTACTGACCGAGCTGCAGATCAAGGATCCGCTGCTGGACGTAGCCATGGAGCTGGAGCGTATTGCGCTCTCCGACCCCTACTTCGTCGAGAAGAAACTCTACCCGAACGTGGACTTCTACTCCGGCATCATCATGAAGGCGATCGGCATCCCGATGAGCATGTTCACCGTGATCTTCGCCATCTCCCGCACCATTGGCTGGATTGCCCACTGGAACGAGTTCCACTCAGACCCGGACAGCAAGATTGGTCGTCCACGCCAGCTCTACGTGGGTCACCCGTTGCGCGAGTTCACTCCGCTCGAGCAGCGCTAACCACTGCGCTGATATGGTTTGTTACAAAGGCGGTCATTGACCGCCTTTTTGTTTGCCGCTCTAATGCCCCCTTTCGCGTTAAGGAGTCCATTATGAAACCACTGTTTATCAGCGCAGCCTTGCTGCTGACCGCCTGCCAGAGCGCCCCCGCATCGTCACAGGGGGAGACCCTCTATATCAACAGCCAGCTGGTCGATTGCGTCGGAGTTGGCCCGATGCAGTGCATGCAGGTTCGCAGTGATGAGCAGCAGCCTTGGACGCTGTTCTACCAGAATATTGAAGGTTTCCAGTTCGAGCCTGGCTATCGCTACCAGCTCACTGTCAGCAAGGAACAGCTCACCGATGTGCCGGCCGATGCCCCCTCCCTGCGCTATCAGCTGATCAAGGTGGTGAACAAGGTCGCCAGCAAGTAACAAACACGATCAAAAAACGGGGGATGGCTGATGCCATCCCCCGTTGGTTTATGGGTACTGCGCCTCATCAGGCACGATCAGGTCGGCGCCAACGCCATATGCAGCAGCGGATAGGGCTTGCCCTGGCCATCCAGCGGCGAGCGGCCCGTCACGGCGAACCCCATCTTTTGGTAGAAACCCACCGCCTGCTCATTCTGTTCGTTGACGTCAACCAGCGTCGCGCCGCACTGGCCGATGACATGTTCCACCAGCCGGCGACCCACGCCACTACCGCGCGCCTCGGGAGCCACAAACAGCATCTCCAGCTTGCCCTCGTACACTCCGCTAAAACCCGCAACGTTCCCCTCTTCTGTACGGGCACTGTGCAGTGTCACCGCATCGAAGTAGTGCTCCAGAATAAGCGGTTTAAGCGCGACGATCTCGGCCTCGAGCAGGAAGTGGTGGGTCGCCCGAACAGAGGCCTCCCACAGATCGATCAGGGCCGGATAATCGACCCGGGATACCGGAACAATCGTCATGAAATGACTCGATATGATAACCAGCGGGAAGAGACATCTTCCCACTGGCAACGGTGATTAGCGCGCCTGCACCGCCTGCACCGCCTGCAGCAGCACCGACATATCAGCGCCAAAGTTGCGGCTGCGGATCGCTTCGCGAATATCCGCTTCGCTATAAAGGCTGCCCGGGTAGACCACCACGCAGGAAGTGTCGCCCGGTTTGAGGAAGTGGGTCTCGCCAAACGGGGTATAGCGAGTGGCACCGATACTGATGAGCGCATGGGGAGGATGTCCCGCCTGCGCCAGCAGTCCCTGAATGTGCTCCGCCGGCCCCTCATCCTGCTGATGATTGAACTTGTCGATGGCCCAGTCGAGCAGCTTGCCGTGGAAGTAGCTGTAGTCGATGGCGGCGCTGTCTACCCCGTAAGCGTGCAGCTCGCCATCGCGCTCCAGATAGCAGGCGATGCGATAGTCATCGAGCTCGCAACCGGCGGCAAAACCGGAAAGCGGCAGCAGCTTGGCCGCCAACCCCTTGCTCTCTTCGCCCCAGTTCTTTTTCTCGCTAATCTTCTTGGCGTTGGGACGGCGGATGGAACAGTCGTTATAGGCACCAAAGGCGCGGGGATGGATCGCCACCACCTGCTTGTCGGCATACTCCAGCTCGCACCAGAGCGCCACTTCCGGCTCAATCTGCACCTTCTCGTCACCGCTGACCGCCGCTTCCGGCAGAAAGATCGCCTTGTCGCTCAACGGGAATACCCCGAGCTGACCCGGATGGCCCGGCACGAAAAAGGGAAACAGCGCCTTGGGCGCCGTGGTGTCGCGCACGACTACCGCTACGAAGTCCGACGCTTCACCCGCCTGCTCCAGATGACCGGCGAAATTGCCCGCGACCCCGAGTCCGATAAACTTGCTCTCTGCTGCTATCTGCATCTTGCTCACCTGCATCTTGCCAACGCAAGGTAGCAGGCTCCTCGCCTACTACCGCTAAAGTGGCAAGATTAAACCACAAGGACCCCGCCTTCGCCCAGTCCGGCCCTGTCGTGGTGTGCGCCAGTCCACTTTTTTAGGGACGAGAAGGCTGTGGCGAACCAGCCCTTGTGCACTCTTTCAGCTACGTGGTCACCGCGCTGGAAACAGTGCGTTTCCGACCTATCCCCTCTTTCTCCTTGGGACTCAACTTCATCTTTGTTAGGCTGCCGGCATGCAAAACAACTGTGCGCTTGAATGCGCCACAGCTCATCACGGCAACCCCATTGGAGAGAAAACGGATGATCGACAAACTCGCCTGGCTCACCTTTAAAGATCAGCAACTGCTCTGCGCCCGCTCCCACGGCAAGGACATCTATTACATCCCGGGCGGCAAGCGGGAACCGGGCGAGAGCGACGAGGCGGCACTGATCCGCGAGATTGCAGAGGAGCTGGCTGTCACCCTGCAGCCCGATACCCTGCGCTTTGTCTGCGAGTTCAGCGCTCAGGCCGATGGCAAACCGGCAGGAGTCGAGGTGAGACTGCGCTGTTACACCGGCGAAACAAGCGGCACCCCGACCGCCTCGGCAGAAATTGCCGAGCTGCGCTGGCTCGACAGCTCTCACCTCGATGAGCTCTCCCCCGTCTCCCGCCTGCTGTTTACCTGGCTGGTTGAGCAGGAGCTGATCCGCTGACAAGCCGTACTCGCGGCGAGCATAAGTAACTACCTCATATGAACCAACGGTGGTAATCAGCCACATAACAGCGTAACGACAAGGATGCCAGATGGACATTGTGGAAGTTAAAAGCGCAGCGACCTACCAAAGTGCGCTCATCACCCTGCTGCAAGATTGTGTCGATAGCGGCGCCTCGGTCGGTTTTTTACCGCCGCTGACCACGGAGGAATCTGCCCGCTACTGGCAAGGAGTTGAAGCGGATCTGGCGGCAGGTCACCGAAAGCTGTGGCTTGCCCTTGAGCAACAACAGATTGTGGGAGCGGTTCAGCTCGCGCTCTGTGGCAAGGCCAACGGTCGCCACCGGGCCGAGGTGGAAAAACTGATGGTACTGCAAACGGCGAGAGGCAAAGGTGTCGGTCGTGCGCTGATGCAGGCAATGGAACAAGGCGCCCATGCCGCGGGCCGTTCGCTGCTGGTGCTGGATACTCGCGCCGGTGATGTGGCCTCCCACCTTTATCGTCAACTCGGCTATCTGGAGGCGGGCCAGATCCCGGGCTTTGCACTCAACGCCGATGGCTCCCTTGCTGCGACCGTCATCTTCTACAAACCGCTCTGACCATCCCCTATCCCTTATCCACATACAGCAGGGCCGCACCAAGCGGCCCTGCTTGTTGCCAGCGTGACTGTTTGTTGCAGCAATATGGCTTGCGACGGATTGCCACGATACGGCCATTGCGCCTGTATGCCTCAACACCGCCAATTGCTCGCCCCAAAAAACAACCAAACAAACAGAAAGATTAATTAATGATTAAAACGCCCCCCCCTTTTCTTCTTCATCTATTGCCTCATCAGGCGTATCGTGAGAGACCCATTTGATAATCAAATCTATGTTATTCACTGCCTTGAGGAATAATGGATGCCCACTTTGCCCCGTACAGTTACCTCCCCCAAAAAGTTCATCATCGGTCAACACCTTCTCCCGCAACTCCATGAGCACGTTAAAGATTTTGGTGACTATGCGTTGCTCATCAGCGATGAGTTCATTCTGGAGCGGGTACGGGAAGAAGCTTTGGCGGGGCTCCTGCAGGCAGGCCTCAGGGGAGTGGTCGACAAGTTTCGCTACGAATGCACCGAACAGGAGATCCACCGCCTGACCCACCTTGCAGAGCAATATGGTGCGAACGTGATTGTCGGGATCGGCGGCGGCAAGACGCTGGATGTCGCCAAGGCCGTGGCCTTCTATCTGCGCCGTCCGGTTGTGCTGTTTCCGACGATTGCCTCCACAGATGCCCCCTGCACGGCACTGGCGGTGATCTACAACCAGGCGGGGGAATTTGAGCGCTATCTCTTCCTGCCGCAAAATCCGGACGTGGTGCTGGCTGACACGGCCATCATTGCCGCCGCCCCTCCCCGCTTCTTTTCCGCAGGCGTTGGCGATGCCCTGGCCACCTATTTCGAGGCGCGCGCCTGCTATCGGGCGGATGGGCTCAATCTGGTCGGCAAGCGTCCTTCACGCACTGGCCTTGGTCTGGCACAGCTCTGTTACGAGCTGCTTGGTGAGAACATCGAGCTGGCCATGGATGCGATACGCCACCATGTCTCGACTCCGGCACTGGAGCAGGTTATCGAGGCCACCATCTACCTCAGCGGGGTCGGCGCAGAAGCCGGTGGACTGGCCGCAGCTCATGCCGTCAACAACGGCATGTCACTGATCGCGGAGCTCCATCGCGCCCAGCATGGCGAGAAGGTAGTCTTCGGCCTGCTGACCCAACTCGTGCTTGAGCGCGCCCCGCAACACGAACTTGATGAGGTGTTTCGCATCATCGACTGTGCAGGTCTGCCCATGACGCTGCAAGAGCTGGGGCTCACCCACTTTGATGAAAGCGAGTGGCGCAAGGTGGCGCAGCTGGCCTGCGATCCCCTCGATACCATGGGCAACATGCCGATGACAGTGAGTGAACAGAATGTCTACGCCGCCATGGTAGCGGCCAATGCCATGGCTGAGCGTTATCGCCTCCGCCATCCCCGCGCCTGATTGCTTGCCGCACTAAACAGGCAAACAGTAAAAAGGCTTGCCCATTGGCAAGCCTTTTTCATCTGCATCCCACCCCCTTGTCGGGATAGACGAAAGTCCGCGTTGACTCAGGGGAGTTTCACCGCTCGCACTTCAACCTCTGGCAGGGCGAAGGCATCTTGCGCGGCGATGAGTTGCAGCTCGTAAGCCTGCTGGCGCCAGGTCTCCTGCAGCACCGCATCCACCGAGGCGTTGGTGCGCTCGAACGCGCTGACCGCATCGTGACCGGCCAGCAAATTCGCCAGCATCAGGGCGCTGATAAGATCGCCCACCCCCACCGGCTGGCGGGCAAAGTCATAGAGCGGACGGGCAATCAAGTAATCCCCTTGCGGGGTGGCCAGCAGCATCTCGAAGCGGCTGGAGTCCTGCGCCGCACGACCGAGATGCTTGACCAGTACCAGCTTGACACCGCAGGCCAGCAGCTGATGGGCGGCAGCGCGGGTCTGATCCAGATCAGCCAGATGGGTATCACAGAGGGTCTCCAGCTCCAGCAGGTTGGGGGCCATCATGTCGGCCACCGGCAGCGCCTGCTCGGTCAGGAAACGGGTGACGCCAGGAGCGACGATACACCCCTTCTCCGGATGCCCCATCACAGGGTCGCAGAAGTAGATGGCATCCGGGTTGGCCGCCTTGACGGCGTTGACCACAGTCAGGATCTCGTCCCCCTGCTCGGCAGAGCCAAGGTAGCCGCTCAGCACGGCGTCACACTGGCTCAACACCTCGATATTGCCCAATCCTTTCACCAGCGCACTGATATGACCCGCCGGCATCGCCATTCCCTGCCACCCCTGGGCATATTGGGTGTGGTTGGAAAACTGCACCGTGTTGATGGGCCATACATCCATGCCGAGGCGACGCATGGGGAAGACGGCCGCGCTGTTGCCGGCACAACCAAAGACCACGTGGGACTGAATAGAGAGAACGGATTTCATCGGGAATACCACAGCAAAGGATCAGCAAGGTGGGCAATATATCGGATGAAGATAACGATGCGCCACCTTGGCGCGGGATGAACAGGCAATTTCCTGACTAAAGACAGGTTTTTTGCGCCATTTGGCCCGCGTCCACAGGGTGAGCGGCGCCATGATGTGCCGCGTCCCCGTCGTCACATGCCGTTGTGCTCTACAGCATGACGGGCAAAGTGATAGACCCATCCCTCATCACACGGCATGTCACCAGGTGGCGAAATCAGCTCAGGCAATACCGTCACCTTGCCACCAGCGGCATATTGCAGCGCCATCAGGGCGCAGAGCGCCGCATCGTAGCGATCGGTGCCGACCAGCACGTCCGCAGGCAGCAAGGCCGCCAGCTCGGGCCGTGCCGGGGAGGCCTTGCCGCCCACTTTGGCCAATGCCGGATAGACCTCCAACACGGCGCGGCTGGCCTGCTCCTGCACCTTGGGCACCAGTTGCAGAGCCGAGAGTCGCGGCAGCATGGAGAGCGCCAGAGTGGCGTTGTTGCCAAGCCGATCGAAGGTGGCCGACAGCGGCTTCTTGCCGTACTGCTGATACAACCAGCGCTCGCAGTCACGATAGGCGTAGGGGTTGTCTATCTCCCGCTCGGGAGCGGCGCAGCTATGTGGCTGGCCGTTGAGCAGATCCCGCAAGGCGCGGGGAAAGGCGAGCGGCGCATCGATACCGAGCGCCAGTTGCGGGCAGGCTTCTACCTGCACCTGGGTCAGCTCATTTTGCAGGGCGGGACGCAGCAGAGCGGCCAGATCCGGCGCCACCCGCGAGCTCAGGCGAAACAGCGGCGACACCCCGAGCCAGTGCAGGCGGTTGGATTCGGCCTGCCAGCCCACCACGGCCACCGCCTGGGCACTGCCCTGCCAGCCACGCACATCCCAGCCGATCCCGATTGCACTCATTTGCCCTGCCGTCATCAATTACCTCTGTTCGCCTGTCACAAGTTGCAAGAGGCACAGGGTAATCAGCAGATGCCTTTAACGCAAAGCGAACCGCCCACTCAGAACGATTTCTGGAAGTTCACCAGCGGCAAAATGGGGAAAACACCGTTGGCGGCATAGTTGGCCAGCCCGATCTGCAAGCCATCGAGGTGCTTGGTCGCATTGATAAAGCCAATCTGGAAGGTGGTACGCTCGGCATAGTTGACGAAGCCGACGTTGGCCAGCGCATTGCCCTTGGCGATATTGACCGCCCCCCAGTTAAGCCCCTGTACATTGTTGGTCAGGTTGACCAGCCCCAGATTGACGCCGGTATCCTGCCCTTCGTGCCAGTTGATGGCGTTGATAGCGACCCCGCCAAACTGGTGACGCACCCGACCAGCACCGAGGAAAATCCCGAGCTGCAGACCGCTGAACTGATCCACATCGGAGAGGGCGAAGATCGGCAGATCAATGCCCTTCACCTGACCGGTCCGACCGTAGAGCAGCGAGGCGCGCGCCCCTTCCACCTGATGGGACGCGGGCAAATTGACCCCGGGCAGCGAGACCTGGACCGGAGTACTGGCCTGCGCGACACCGCACAGAGTAAGGGCGCTGCATGCCAGCAGCAGGCGGGAGAGTGTCATGGAAAGTTCCTTGGGCCATTGAGAGTGGCCCGATCCTAACAGTCAGGGGAGAGTGTGGGCACACCAGCAGGGACGAGGTGCGTCACGATACGTCACGGGTGGCCCTCTCACCTCTCCATCAGGACTTGCGAAAGCGCCACCTCAAGAACAATCGGCCACTTTTTCGCAGCGAGTAGTCCCTCTTCCTTTCTTTGCCTGAGCGAACTGCCTAAAATAGTCGCCCTGCTGTATCCGGCATTCATCCATCTAGAGGATTTCCCATGGAGACGTTTCTGCTCGAAGGTCACCCCTTCGTTGCCTTGTGTGACCTTATCAAACATCAGGGGTGGGCCGATTGTGGCGGCGCCGCCAAAGCCCTCGTTGCCGAAGGGCTGGTCGAGGTGGACGGTCAGGTCGAGACCCGCAAGCGCTGCAAGATCGTGGCCGAACAGGTGGTCAACTTCAACGGCATGAAGGTCGTGGTGAAAGAGGGCGTCAGCCCGGAGATTGGCTAAACCCGTCTTGGGGAGCCACTCTCCGACAACCCGCTAGCTGGCCTTGATCGACAGGGTCAGCACAAAACGCGCCATCGCCTCATCCCCGTTCAATGACGGACAGGTGGCCACCACCCGGATGGGGCGATTGATGCGCTGACCGCTTGCCAACGATTCGTCGATCATGGCGTCAATCTCCTCCCCCGCTGCGCAGTCGAACTGCACATCCCCCTCCGGGCGTTTCAAAAACTCCCCCTGCACATCCTTGAAGGCGAAGTGCACCTTCTTGCGCCGCTGCCGCCCCTTCTCCATCACCAGTAGACCACCTACCAGATCGGCGCCGGTCGCCAGCGCGCCAAAATACATGCTGCCCAGATGGTTGCGGGTACGCCAGCCAAGAGGAATGCGAATGCGCAGCGCTTTGGCGTTCATCTCTTCGATGATCGGGGCACAAAACCCGATGACGGGAATATAGCGCCAGGCAAACAGCCGAAGCGCCAGATTGGCTTTGAAGCGTTGCAAATCCATATGCGAACTGATCCGATGAGTTAATGTAAACAACATGTTGCCTGCATCTGCGCCATTCGACAAGCACAGGGATCACGCTTACGACCTTTTGCCCAACCCGAAAAAACAGAGGGAACCACACCGGTTCCCTCTTCTCGTTCATGTCGCTGTTACAGCAAATGTGCCGCTCAGGCGCGCTTCTCTTCCAGCCAGGCTCCCTGACTCTGCATCTCGAACAGCTGGGCATAGTGACCGCCGAGGGCCATCAACTCACCATGGGTACCCCGCTCATTCACCTGACCGCGGGAGAGCAGCAGGATCTCGTCCGCATCGACGATGGTCGAGAGGCGGTGGGCGATGGCGATGGTGGTGCGGCCACGACGGGCAGCAGAGATCGCCTGCGACAGCGCCAGCTCGGTCTGGGAGTCCACGCTGGCCGTCGCTTCATCCAGAATGAGGATGCGCGGATCCCCCACCAGCGCGCGGGCAAAGGAGAGCAGTTGCCGCTGGCCGGCGGAGAGGTTCTTGCCCCCCTCCTCCATCAAGGTGTTGATCCCCTGTGGCAAGCTGCGCACAAACTCGGCCAGCTGCACCTCGCTCAACGCCTGCCAGAGCCGCGCTTCGTCTATTCCGGCGCGGCCGAGACGCAGGTTCTCCGCCAGGGTGCCGACGAAGATAAAGGGATCTTGCTGCACCAGCCCGATGCTGCGGCGCACCGCCGCCAGCGACAGGGTATCCAGTGCGTGATCATCGAAGCGGATCTGCCCCTGATCCAGCGGATAGAAGCCCATCAGCAAGCTGATGATGGTGGACTTGCCGCTGCCGGTATGGCCCACCAGTGCCAGCATCTGGCCCGGTTTTGCGGAAAAACTGACCTCCCGCAGCACCTGTTGCTCACCATCGTAGGAGAAGCTCACCCGCTCGAAACTGACCCGTCCTTCCAGCGGGCGCAGCTCGCCCTCGGTGCTCTCGCGGGTTTCATCGAGCAGGGCAAAGACCCGCTCCCCCGCCACCATCGCCTGCTGCAGCTGGTTGAGCTGGTTGGTCATCTCGATGAGCGGCTCGATCATCCGCCCCAGATAGCTGATAAAGGCGTAGAGCACCCCCACCTGAATGGCCCCCGCGTGGCTCACCCCCTCATGGGCGAACAGCGCCAACAGACCGATCAGCACCATCATGTAGAAGAGATCAATGAGCGGGCGCAGCAAAATGCCGTTGATCTTGAGGCTCTTGATCCGTGCCGACCAGTGCTGCTGGTTCACCTCGGCAAAGGCCTTGGCGAAATGGCGCTCCTGCACCATCGCCTGAATAACCGGCATCCCCTGCAGCGACTCGTTGAGGCGGCTGTTGATGTCGGAGAGCAGGCTGCGAGTCGCTCGCACCACCGGCACACTCAGTTTCTGGTAGAGCCACATCACCCCGCCCACGGCGGGCAGCAACAGGGAGCAGACCAGCATCAGCCGCAGATCCAGCAGCGCCATGGAGATGAGGATGCCGCACAACAGCACCACCTTTTGCACCAGCAAGCCAATCACCTGCACATAGAGGTTCATGATCGCCTCGGTGTCGTTGGTGATGCGGGAAATCAGCGAGCCGGAGCGATGCTTGTCAAAGTAGCGGGCCGGCAAACGGATGGCGGTAGCAAATACCTGCTCGCGCAAAGTTTGCACCACCGCCTGAGCAATGCGATTGAAGCGCAGGGATTGCAAATAGAAGCCCGCCGCCGACAGCACCTGCAAACCCAGATAGCCCGCTGCAATCAGGGCTATGGTGGGCAGCACGATATTGCGAGGCGCCAGATAGTCATCGATAAAAAGCTTGATCAGCAGCGGTCCGGCCACTTCGGCGCCGGTGGCAAGCAGCAAACAGATCCCCGCCTGAATAAGCCAGCGAGGATACTGGGCGCAGTAGGCGAGCAGTCGTTTAATGGTCGGATTCACAGGCTCTCCTCCACCGCTTCTTCGAGACGCTGGTAACGCACCATATCTGCATACCAGCCATTGTGCGCCATCAGGGCACCGTGATGACCCCGCTCGCTAACGGTCCCCTGCTCCAGCACCAGGATCTCGTCGGCCTGCTCCACCGCCGTCATGCGATGGCTGACCAGGATCAGGGTGCGACGATGGGCTTTGAGGGCATGCAGAATTTGCTGCTCGGTGTGGGCATCCACCGCCGAGAGCGCATCATCGAGCACCAGAATGGGCGCATCCAGCAGCAGGGCGCGGGCAATGGCCAGCCGCTGTTTCTGACCGCCGGAGAGGGTCACCCCTTTCTCCCCCACCTCGGTCTCATAGCCCTTGGGGAAACGCACAATATCATCGTGGACACAGGCAATGCGCGCCACCCGTTCGACCTCCTCGCGGCTCGCATCGGGTTTGCCGAGGGCAATATTGGCGGCGATAGTGGTGGAAAACAGGAATGGCTCCTGCGGCACATAGGCAAACTGGCTGCGCAGTGTGGCGAGCGGCAACTGGTCAATCGGTACGCCCCCCATGGCTATCGAACCGTGAGTCGGATTGGCAAGGCGCATCAACAGCTTGAGCAGGGAGCTCTTGCCTGCCCCGGTGCGCCCCACCACCCCAAGCATCCCCCCTTGCTTGAGGGTAACGTCGATATCCGCAAGCAGGGTGCGCTGCTCAAGTTGATAGCTCACCCCTTTGATCTGCAAAGGAAAGGCAGAGGTAAACGCGGCAGGCTGGGCGGGCTCTTCGATATCGCTACGCTCCCCCAGCAGGCTTTCGATACGGGAGTAGGCGGCGCTGCCCCGCTCGATGATGTTGAACAGCCAGGCGATGGCAAACATCGGCCAGATCAGCTGGCCAAGGTACATGGTGAAGCTGGTGAGCTCACCCAGGGTCAACTCATCGCGCAGCACCAGCACACTGCCCCCCGCCACCGCGAGGAAGTAGGAGCAACCGATACAGAGATAGATGACCGGATCGAATTTGGCATCGATGCGGGCCACAGCCATATTGCGCTCCCCCGCCTGTTTGGTCAGCTCGGCAAAGCCTTCATCTTCCAGCGATTCAACCGCATAGGATTTCAACACCCGCACGCCGGAAAGGGCCTCCTGGGTCTTGTTGTTGAGCCTGGAGAAGGCCCCTTGCGCCGCCTTGAACTGGGTATAGATCTGGGTGCCGAAGCGGTTCATGAAATAGGCCATCACCGGCAGCGGCAGCAAGGAGACCAGCGTCAACTGCCAGGAGTACTGGCTGCACATGATGGAGAGCACCAATACCCCGACCATGATGGAGTCCACCAGAGTCAGCACCCCTTCGCCAGCGGTCATCTCCACAGCCTGAATGTCATTGGTGGCATGGGCCATCAAATCGCCAGTACGGTGGCGCTGATAAAAATCGGGGCTCATCCGGGTGAAATGGCTGAAAAGGCGATTGCGCAACACATAGGCCAGACGGTAAGAGGCACCAAACAGCATCACCCGCCAGACGTAGCGCAGCAGATAAATCAGCACACCCAGACCAAACAGCCCCGCCAGATAGCGCATCAGGGTACCATTGTCGAGACCACCCCTGGTGATGCCATCCACCACCCAGCCCACCACTTTGGGCGGAATAACGGTCAACAGGGCCACCATCAGCAGCAGGGAGATGGCGGCCAGATAACGGGGCCACTGCTCCTTGAAAAACCAGCTCAATCGTAGAAATACGCTCACACCACCAACCTTTAGCGCTCTCTGCCCGTGACCGCTCCAAGGAGCGGCCATCAGAGAAGCCACGCAGAAATAGAAGAATGAAAACAATCGCCTCCGGCTGGAGGCGATTCGAACGAAAGCTCATCATATCCCGAACCGGGATGGTTGAGAATAATTACTATTTAATTCACTGTGACATGCGATCATCCCCTGATGAATAGGGATTATACGAATTTTCATGCTGCTCACCGGTCAACAGGAAGTGTGACACCTCTTCCCGGGTCTGGCTAAAGACCTGTTGCAACTGCTCCAGATCCGTCTCGCTCAGCACTTCGTTTTGCCGCAGGCGCCACTCCAGCTCGCCAGCCACCAATTGCAGACGGGACGCCGAGATATTGGCAGACACCCCCTTGAGGGTGTGCAGCAGCTTGCTGGCCACCTCGGGCTGCTGACGGCGCAGGGCGGAGCGGATCTCCCACAGATCGTCCTTGTGCTCCGACATGAACAGCTTGAACAGGATCTGCAACGCCTCCTTGTCCTGCTCCAGCCGCTTGAGTGCATCCTGCAGATCGAGGATCCCGATCATATCCGGCGGTTTCACCTCCATGATCCCCGCCTGCTCCACCCCTTGCGGCTTTACCCACTGCAGCAGGTTGTTGTAGAGATCCAGCTTGCTCACCGGCTTGGTGACATAGCCATTCATCCCCACCCCCAGGCAACGCTCCTTGTCACCGGGCATGGCACTGGCGGTGAGGGCAATGATGGGCACATCGTGTTTGTCGACCATCTTGCGGATCTGGCGGGTGGCATCGAGTCCGTCCAGCACCGGCATCTGCAAATCCATCAGGATCACGTCAAAAGGCTGCTCGGCGACCCGCTCCACCGCCTCCCGACCATTGCTGACCACACACACCACCGCATCGACGCGCCGCAGATACTCAATGATGAGCTGCTGATTGACCCGGTTGTCTTCCGCCAACAGCACTCGGGTACCCTGCAACAGGGATTTGAAGTGTTGCTGATCCCCCTGTGCCTCGGCCTTGCGCAGGTTGAGCTCGTAGGAGCTGCCGTTGAGCAGCTCGTCCACCTTGGCCAGCAGGGCATTTTCGGTCATCGGTTTGGGCAGAAAATGGGTCAGCCCCATGCTATCCATCCGGGCGTGTAGCCCCTCTCTGGCCCAGGCACTGATCATCAGGATGGGGATCCGCCGCCACTGGCTGTGCTGATACATCTCCAGCGCCAGATCGAGCCCATCCTCCTGACCCATGCGCCAGTCGAGGATCGCCAACCGCAGATTCGGTCCCTCTTCACGGAGCAGCTGACGGGCGCGGGAAAGGGAGTTAACCGGCAGCACTCGCACTCCCGCGCGAGTCAGAATGTCCCGGGCCAGATCCAGCACCAGTTCGTTGTCATCCATCACCATCACCAGCGGCTGGTTCTCGAAGAAGACTTTCCGTCCAGCCACGCCGTAGACCGCCTGCGCCATCGGGATATCGAACTTGAACAGAGAGCCGACGCCAGGCTTGCTCTCTACGGTGATCCGCCCCCCCATCAGCTCCACCAGCCGCTGGGAGATATTGAGCCCGAGCCCCGAGCCGCCATATTTGCGGGTATTGCCCGCCTCCAGCTGGGTAAACGCCTGAAACAGTTGGGTCTGCTTCTCTTCGGCAATGCCGATGCCGGTATCGCGCACACTGAAGCGGATCCGCATTGGGTGAGGATTGGCCAGCTCGATGCAGACTTCGACTTCACCGCGTTCGGTAAACTTGATGGCGTTGTTCACCAGATTGACCAGCACTTGTCCCAATCGCAAGGGATCCCCACGCAAGAAGACCGGCACCTCCGGTGACTTGCGAATAACCACTTCCACGTGTTTGCGCTCCGCCAGATCGGCAAACATGCCCGCCAGCGAATCGAGCTGCTCACTGAGATCGAAGTCGATCTCCTCCAACGTCAGCTTGCCGGACTCCACCTTGGTCAAATCAAGGATGTCGTTGATCAGCAGCAGCAGGGTATCGGATGAGGATTTGATCTTGCCCAGATAGTCCCGCTGTTGTTGATCCAATTCGGTCTGCAGTGCCAGCGAGCTAAAACCTATGATGGCATTCATGGGGGTGCGGATCTCGTGGCTCATGTTGGCCAGAAAATCGCTTTTGGCCTGGGCCAGCAAGCCGGTCTGGCGCGACAACTCGCTCAGCTTCTGATTGCGGCGCCACAGGGTGAAGGCCACCAGCGCAAAGCAGATCAAAGCCCCGCACAGCACCATCAGATAGAAGCGGTTCATCAAAGAGGAGGCGCGCTCCAGCTTGTCGAGTTTCCAGCGCACCAGACTCTCGATCACATGCATGTCGATGAGCTGGTAACGCAAGGTGTGATAGGCAATCACCTGCTGGCTCATCTCCTTGCTCAGGCGGATCAGGGTAGCGATCTCCGGCAAGTTGCCATAACGGGATTGCAACTGCTGTTGCAGCTGGTCCAGCGTAGTCTGTTCACGTTTGTCCCAACTGCGCTGCAGATAGTTGCTCAGTTGCGCCAGCTCCTCCAGGTCGCGATGAAGCGCACTGTCTGACGGGCTTATCCCCCGCACCTTTTTAATCTGGGCCTGCAGGGGCGCATTGAGGTACTCGATAGCCATCTCAATGGCATGAAGCCTGGCCAGCGCCATCAGATAGGTGTCCATGTCATCAAGCAGAGCCTGGGAAAGGTCGTCTTGCACCAGCTCGGGATCGCTTCTGACTTCCCGTACAAAACCGTCAAGGGTGATGGATAACTGGTTCAGTCGCTGCTGGACATTGCTGTCATTGGCCTGCTCCCGCCCAAGCAGATAGACGGTATCGGCGTTGATCCGGTTCAGCACCACCTCGGCCGCGTCGTTCAGGTCGTGTGCCTGTTGCTGCTGACTGAGCGACTGCCAGCAGTAGCCCGAAAAGGCGAGCAGCAAGGCAACGATCAGCCCTGGCACAGCACGGTTTTTCCGTGATCCTTTATTCATCCCGTCTCGACTCTCATCTGGTGGTCGCTGAATTATCCGGTCAGGCAATGACCCCTGGGGGAATTATCCACTCCCGCTGGGCACTGTGTTACCGTTATTGCTCTGATATTTCGCTATTGTTTCGCGATTGCTTCATTCTGGCTTCTCATCATATCCCCGGCCAGCGCTGATTTAGAAGGAACCAATTATGTCATTTATCACTACTTATTGTAGCCACTGCTTTACCAGGAACCGCCTGCCCATTACCCATATCGATACATCTGCCAAATGCGGGCGCTGCAAAGCCCCCCTGTTCAGCCAGACCCCTTGCCTCGGGAAGACGGATAACTTCGATACCCTGATCAACTCAGATATCCCGGTCGTGGTCGATTTCTGGGCCAGCTGGTGCGGCCCCTGCCAGCAGTTTGCTCCGGTATTTCATGAGGTTGCCCATGAACTCGAACCACGGATGCGCTTTGCCAAAGTCGATACCGAGCAACAGAGCACCATTGCCGCCCGTTACGCCATTCGCAGTATCCCCACCCTGATGGTCTTCAAACAGGGCAAACTGGTGAACCAGATAAATGGCTCCTTGCCCAAGAGCATGTTCAAGCAGTGGCTGGAACAGTTCATGGATGTTTGATTTATATTTCGCACATGTTTTATTTATGTGTTCATTTCCTCATTTTTATCAATGAGTATGTGAGTAGAGGCTGATTTTCAACATGTGAGTCTGTTTCAAACAAGTGAATGGATGTAATCTCGGCAACACAAAAACAACCATAAATTAACCGAGAGAACATTATGCACACATCAGCTGTACCCTCTGCTCCATCTCGCTGGCTGGACATCAAATCAGGGATCGTCATCCTGGATGTCCTGCTACTTTGTGCCATGCTCGCCTGGCTCCCGTTTGACCCCATGGTCAACAAGGGGCTGGGCATTCTGGTCTTTATCGCCATCCTCTGGCTGACCGAAGCACTGCACGTCACCATCACCGCCCTGCTGGTGCCCCTGCTGGCTACCGTGCTCGGGGTGTTTGACATGAGCAAATCCCTCACCGATTTTGCCAACCCGATCCTGTTCCTCTTTTTTGGCGGTTTCGCCCTCGCGGCAGCCCTCTCAAAACAGGGACTGGATACCCTGATGGCAGGCAAGGTGATGCACCTGGCCAATGGCCATCTGGGTTGGGGCGTCATCCTGCTCTTTACCATCACAGCCGCCATGTCGATGTGGATCAGCAACACCGCTACCACCGCCATGATGCTGCCACTGGCGATCGGTATGCTGGCACGCCTCGATAGCAAAAAAGAGCGCGCCACCTTCGTCTTCGTATTGCTGGGGATCGCCTATAGCGCCAGTATCGGCGGCATCGGTACCCTGGTGGGTAGCCCACCCAACGCCATCGCTGCCGCCCAGATGGGGATTGGCTTCACTGACTGGATGAAATTCGGTGTTCCAGTAGTGCTGATCCTGATGCCCTGCGGCATTGCCCTGCTCTATCTGGTAACCCGCCCACGTCTCAGCCACCGCGTCGAGATCCAGGATGTCACCATCAACTGGACCCGCGAGCGGAAAGTGACGCTGGCAATCTTCCTGACCACCGTTGTGCTCTGGATCGGCTCACAACCCATCTCCAACGCCTTTGGCGGTATTCCGCAACTCGACACCCTGATTGCCATGGGCGCCATCGTGGCCATCGTGGTCAGCCGTGTCGCCAGCTGGGATGACGTCAACCAGAACACCGACTGGGGCGTGCTGATGCTGTTTGGCGGCGGTCTGACCCTGAGCGCCATTCTCAAGGCCACTGGTACCAGCGCATTCCTAGCTAGCCATCTGTCGGCCGTGCTCTCCAACGCCAACATTTTTGTTGTGTTGCTTATGCTGGCCGCCTTCGTGGTATTCCTGACCGAACTGGTCTCCAACACCGCCACCGCCGCACTGTTGGTTCCCCTGTTTGCCGGTGTCGCCGAGGCGCTGGGTGTATCACCTGTGGTGATGTCGGTGTTGATCGCTATCGGTGCCTCCTGTGCCTTTATGCTGCCGGTCGCAACGCCGCCCAATGCCATCGTCTTTGCCAGTGGCCACATCCGCCAAAGGGAGATGATGAAAGCCGGTATGGCTCTGAACGTGGTCTTTACCGTGTTGCTCGCCCTGCTGGCCTACTTCGTTGGCGATATCCTCTGATCCACCTCCCCCCCAATAAACAAAAACCCCCGCATTGCGGGGGTTTTCTCATTTATGAATCCGATTAGCCGATGTTGCAGGGTTTCAGCTTCCAGATACGATCCACATAGTCCTGAATAGAGCGGTCGGAGTTGAACTTGCCCATGGTGGCCGAGTTGATGATGGCCTTCTTCGCCCACAGCGCCGGATCCCGATACCAGGTATCGATCAGCTTGTGTGCATCCGAGTAGGACTGGAAGTCCGCCAGGGTCAGGTAAGGGTCTCCCCCTTCCAGCAAGGAGCGCTTGATGGAGGCCAGATCACCCGGACGACCAGGCGTGAAGTAGTCGGTATCAAACCAGTCCAGCACGGCTTTGAGCTCGGAGTTGGCATAGTAGAAGTCGTACGGATTGTAACCGCGCGCCTTCAGCGACTTCACTTCGTCCACATTCAGACCGAAGATGGCACAGTTTTCGGCACCCGCCTCTTCAGCGATCTCGATGTTGGCTCCATCCAGCGTCCCGATGGTGATTGCACCGTTGAGTGCCATCTTCATGTTGCCGGTACCGGATGCTTCATAACCTGCAGTGGAGATCTGCTCGGAGACATCTGCTGCCGGGATCAGCTTCTCGGCCAGACTCACGCGGTAGTTCGGCATGAACACCACTTTCAGCTTGCCCTGGATACGAGCATCGTTATTGACCCGATCCGCCAGCTTGTTGATGGCATAGATGATGTCTTTGGCCAGCTTGTAACCGGGCGCAGCTTTGGAGCCGAAGATAAACACGCGTGGGTGCATGTCATAGTCCGGGTTGGCCAGCAGGCGACGATAGAGCGCCATGATGTGAATAAGGTTCAGCTGCTGGCGCTTGTACTCGTGCAGACGCTTGATCTGAACGTCAAAGATCGCCTCGGCACTGACATCGATACCGGTTTCGTCTTTGATGACCTTGACCAGCTTCTCTTTGTTGTGACGCTTGATGGTCATGAACTGCTGCTGGAACGCCTTGTCGTCGGCAAACTTCACCACGCCACGCAGTTTGTCCAGTTGCAGCGGCCACTCCTTGCCCACTACTTCGTTGTAGAGGCCAGCCAGTTCCGGGTTGCACGCCAGCAGCCAGCGACGCGGGGTCACCCCGTTGGTCACGTTGCACATTTTTTCGGGCCACAGCTCGGCATACTCGGGGAAGAGATCTTCCTTCACCAGCTTGGAGTGGATCTCGGCCACACCGTTCACTTTGGACGAACCGATCACGCACAGGTTGCCCATGCGAACCTTGCGCACATCTCCCTCTTCGATGATGGAGAGCTTGGCTTTGATAGCATCGTTGCCCGGCCACTTGGGCTCCACCAACTCGTTCAGGAAGCGGGCGTTGATCTCGTAAATCACCTCCAGATGGCGAGGCAGTACTTTCTCGAACAGGCTGACCGACCACTTCTCCAGCGCTTCCGGCAGCAGAGTGTGGTTGGTATAAGAGAAGACCTGATAGCAGATAGCCCAAGCGGCATCCCAGTTCAGATCTTCCTCGTCAACCAGCACCCGCATCAGTTCCGGGATGGCGACAGTCGGGTGAGTATCGTTGAGCTGAATGGCAATTTGCGCGGCAAAGTTGCTGAAGTCACTGCCATGGACCCTCTTGTAGCGGCGCATGATGTCCTTGATGGAGCAAGCACAGAAGAAGTACTGCTGGATCAGACGCAGCTCTTTACCTGCATCGGTCTCATCGTTCGGATACAGCACCTTGGAGATGGTCTCGGCCTGGGCTTTCTCAGCCTGGGAGTCGATGTAACCACCGGCGTTGAACACGTCCCAGTCGAAAAACTCGGAGGCGCGGGATTCCCACAAACGCAGGATGTTGACGGTGTGACCGCCAAAACCGACCACCGGAATATCCCAAGGCACCCCTTTAATCTTGCGACCGGCGTGCCATACCTTCTTCAGGCCACCATTGTCACCAAACACGGTCTCGACGTAGCCATAGAGCGGCACTTCTTGCACCGACTCGGGGCGGCAGATCTCCCAGGGGTTGCCATATTCACGCCAGGAGTCCGGACGCTCGATCTGGCGGCCATCCTGGATTTCCTGACGGAACAGACCGTGTTCGTAGTGGATACCGTAACCAACCGCCGGATAGTTCAGAGTGGCCAGCGAGTCGATAAAGCAGGCAGCCAGACGACCCAGGCCGCCGTTGCCAAGTGCCATGTCCGGCTCTTGTTCGCACAGGTCGGTCAGTTCCAGACCGAGTTCGCCCAGCGCCTCTTCGCAAGTCTTGTAGAGGGAGAGGTTGTGCAGGTTGTTGGAAGTCAATCGTCCCATCAGGAATTCAGCAGAGAGATAGTGAATCGCACGAGTATCTTTCTTGAAATGAGTCTGCTGAGTGCGGGTCAGGCGCTCGTACACCTGTTCATTGACAGCCGCAGCAGTGGCTTTCCACCACGCTTCGGGAGAGGCTTTCTGTTCGCTTGTTCCCAAGGTAGAACGCAGGTGACGCACGATACTCGCCTTGAGCTGATCTTTATCCAGTTGGAGATCCTGGTCTGTCTTCTTCTTGGTAGCCATAAACCATATTCCTTCGTTACAAATAAAATTGTTATCCCGCTTGCGGGACCGGCGCTGTTGTTATCTCAAAATATGTACCGGCGTGAGAATACTAACTAAAGCGGCAGAATTAAAAGTTAACGCAAGTCACACTTTAACCGATAAAAACAGCCTGAAAAGCTTGAAAACCCTTTCCTTTAATTGATCGCATAAAAACAAACATTCCCTTTATTATCATAAACTTAATGAAACAATAAAAATATTCTGGCATGAATAGGTTTTCAGAGATTGCCAAGCCTTGAAAATCCCTGAAAATAGGCAGCAAGACGGCACATTGAAACCGGTTTCAATGTGCCTGAAAAATTACCGTATAAATATGAAGCAATCATTGCTCCCTTAAAGATGTGCTTTGAACTGATTGCTCAATGGATCGTAATGGTACCCAATCTGATCCAGACGTCCTGCCAACTGCTCTTCACTCATATCGTAATAGGCCAGCAGCTCCTCCAACCCGTCACACTCAAGCCTTAGCTTCTCATTGATGATGCCCAGCAAGATGTTGGCATCAAGACGTTGCAAGGTACTGATATCCATGGCGGCACCTCCTGTAAATGACCTGTATAACCATGGGCGGTTACGCAAGGTTTGTCCATAGTACGAAAAACACCCAACCAGCTTTATATTAAATAGTGTTTAAAAACATAACCTTACTAACGACACATGCCAACACCATCACATTTTTCAGCAAAAACACCTTGTCACTGCCACAGGATAGAACTACTGTATGCGCATACAGCTTGGATATTCATACAGGAACCCCATATATGAACCAGCCCCTGCACTCACTGCCCTTTGCGATGAATCGTGTCATGAGCAAGCCCTGGCCAACCAGAACCGCCTGCAAAGCGGAGTTGGCTCATTATGGTGTGACTATCCAGTCTGATGATCAGTTTCTGAGCGAGCTGACAAAGCTTGGGGAGGCTCATACCGGCTGGATCTTGTTGATCGCCCCGCCGGGACGCCCCACAGTCAGCCGTCTGGAAGAGCGAGGTATCGATCCCAAGAGAGTGCTGGTGGTACATAGCCCCAAAATCAAGAACTGGCAGCAAACCCTGGAGCGCAGTCTGGGCAATGGTCACTGCGCCGCCGTATTTACCTGGCTACCCGAGCAGATCGAGCTGGATCACGTCAAGCTGCAGCGACTGGGACAGCAATCTGGCGTACTCACCCGCTTCTTTGGCGCGAAACGGACTAACCTCGGCACACCTCTGCTGGCCTATTCAGAGCAAGATATCTATCTCAATCATTAAGACAAAAAACGAACGCCTACGCAGGCTCTCCCGCGGGTCGCAGTGACAGAAGGGCGCAAACAATATGTGACCAGCGGCTTTATTTGAAAGACAAGCTTGCAACAGCCTGACGGTAGGCATCGGAGATCATTTGACCCTGCTTGCTGCAAGCAGACAAACATCAAAAGATGTAACGGATAAAGAAGCAGAAAATAAAACCTGAACTGGACAATCATGCAGCCCAAGTATTCAAACCTGCGGAACTTCCTGCCCACCAGCGAACCCGTTTGAGCAATATGATGAGGCTGAAAGTCATTGCATTCATTTGAGCTGATCACGACAATTTGCCCACCGGAGTGACCCTCTCCTTGAAATACCGGGTAACAAGGGGTATAACCACGCGTTTTATCAGGTGTAATAAGTGAGCGGTATGATGCAAGCCCCCTTTTGGCAGACCAAGAGTCTGCAGCAGATGACTGAATCCGAATGGGAATCCCTCTGCGATGGTTGCGGAAAATGCTGCCTCAACAAGCTGATCGATGAAGATACCGACGAACTGGTTTTCACCAATGTCGCCTGCAATTTGCTTAACACCAAGACCTGTCAGTGCTCTGATTACGCCAATCGTTTCAAAAAAGAGCCTGACTGTCTGCAGATCACCCATGACAAGATCGCCGAATATGACTGGCTCCCCTCAACCTGCGCATATCGCCTGCTGTCTGAAGGTGACGCTCTTCCAGAGTGGCATCCTCTGCTGACCGGCAGTCGTTCCGCGATGCATCAGGCTGGTCAATCCGTCCGTGGCAAAGTCATTCACGAGGATCAGGCGGGTGAATGGATCGATCACATCATCACCTGGGCCAGCTGACACGCTCAACCCGCTACTCTCCAGAGGCAAGGGCTGCACAATGTGCAGCCCTTGTTGTTTCTGCAAGCAGGGTTTGTAGCTTCACACATATCTGGCTGGCTAAACCAGACCCCCTCCCAACTGCACATTGAGAGAGGCAGAGGCAGAGGCAGAGGCAGAGGCAGAGGCAGAGGCAGAGGCAGAGGCAGAGGCAGAGGCAGAGGCAGAGGCAGAGGCAGAGGCAGAGGCAGAGGCAGAGGCAGAGGCAGAGAATGATTCCATAGTCACAGGCTTATGGGTATTGCTTGATACCCGCGATAGCGCCTCTGTTCACCCCTTAAACCTGATCAGCTGTTCCACGAGCCATAGCAACACTGATGCAATGGCAGGCAAATCAACCGCCTATCCCCTTAGAGCGCGAATAAAGCATAATCGCATTACAAACGGGGCCTAGGTCAATCCTGGTGAGCCCCTCCCCTTAATCCTCTTCAAATACCCAGTAACAACTGTTGTGGTTGCGATGGAACTGGGGGCGATTCACAGGGGATGATTACTCCCCCTGAATCGCACGCATAAAAAAACCGGCGCCTTGGCGCCGGTTTTTGCTCACTATGTCTCGATTACAGAGAAGCAGTGAAGGTACGGGTGATGACGTCTTGCTGTTGCTCTTTGGTCAAAGAGTTGAAGCGAACGGCATAACCGGATACGCGGATGGTCAACTGCGGATATTTCTCCGGGTTTTCCATGGCGTCCAGCAGCATTTCACGGTTCATCACGTTAACGTTCAGGTGCTGACCACCCTCTACGTTGGATTCGTGGTGGAAGTAACCGTCCATCAGGCCAGCCAAGTTGGCTTTCTGGGCTTCCATATCTTTACCCAGTGCGTTCGGAACGATGGAGAAGGTATAGGAGATACCATCTTTAGCGTAAGCGAACGGCAGCTTGGCTACGGAAGTCAGGGAAGCAACAGCACCTTTCTGGTCACGACCGTGCATCGGGTTTGCACCCGGGCCGAACGGAGCACCAGCACGACGGCCATCCGGGGTGTTACCGGTCTTCTTGCCATATACCACGTTGGAAGTGATGGTCAGAACAGACTGGGTAGCAACAGCACCACGGTAGGTGTTCAGCTTCTGAATCTTCTTCATGAAGCGCTCAACCAGGTCACAGGCGATATCATCGACGCGAGCGTCGTTGTTACCGAACTGCGGGTATTCGCCTTCGATTTCGAAGTCGATGGCAACGCCATCTTCGTCACGAATCGGCTTGACCTTGGCGTACTTGATGGCAGACAGAGAGTCAGCGGCTACGGACAGACCAGCGATACCACACGCCATGGTGCGATATACGTCACGGTCGTGCAGCGCCATCAGAGAGGCTTCGTAGCTGTACTTGTCGTGCATGTAGTGGATGATGTTCAGCGCAGCAACGTATTGCTTGGCCAGCCAATCCATGAAGTGGTCCAGACGATCCATTACGTCGTTGTAGTCGAGGTACTCGGACTTGACCATCTCGGTTTTCGGACCGACCTGGATCTTGAGCTTCTCGTCCATACCACCGTTGATTGCATACAGCATGGTTTTGGCCAGGTTGGCACGAGCACCGAAGAACTGCATCTGCTTACCAACGATCATCGGGGATACACAGCAAGCGATGGCGTAGTCATCGTTGTTGAAATCCGGACGCATCAGATCGTCGTTCTCGTACTGAACGGAAGAGGTCTCGATGGATACCTTGGCACAGTACTTCTTGAAACCGACCGGCAGCTTCTCGGACCACAGGATGGTCAGGTTCGGCTCAGGGGACGGGCCCATGGTGTACAGGGTGTTCAGCATACGGAAGCTGTTCTTGGTGACCAGAGTACGGCCGTCAACGCCCATACCAGCCAGGGTCTCGGTCGCCCACATCGGGTCGCCGGAGAACAGTGAATCGTATTCCGGAGTACGCAGGAAGCGAACCATACGCAGCTTCATGACCATGTGGTCCATCAGCTCCTGTGCTTCTTGCTCGGTGATCAGGCCTTTCTGCAGGTCACGCTCGATGTAGATATCCAGGAAGCTGGAGGTACGACCGAAGGACATGGCTGCACCGTTCTGGGACTTGACTGCCGCCAGGTAGGCGAAGTAGGTCCACTGTACGGCTTCTTTAGCGTTCTTGGCCGGTACGGAGATATCGCAACCGTACTTAGCAGCCATCACCTTCATCTGTGCCAGGGCACGGTGCTGCTCGGAGATCTCTTCGCGCAGACGGATGGTGGCTTCCAGGTTGACGCCGTTTTCCAGGTCAGCTTGCAGGGACTTGAACTGGGCCAGTTTGTCGGCCATCAGGAAGTCAACACCGTACAGGGCAACACGACGGTAGTCACCGATGATACGGCCACGGCCGTAGGCATCCGGCAGACCGGTGATAACACCAGACTTGCGGCAGTTCAGGATGTCTTTGGTGTAAACGTCAAACACGCCCTGGTTGTGAGTCTTGCGGTATTCGGTGAAGATCTTCTCGACCATCGGGTCCAGTTGACGACCGTACACTTCGCAAGAAGTTTTAACCATCTTGATACCGCCGTTGGCGATGATGGCGCGCTTCAGCGGCTTGTCAGTCTGCAGACCAACGATCTGCTCCAGGCTCTGATCGATATAACCGGCATCGTGTGCGGTAATGGTGGAGGGCAGGTCAGTATCAAAATCAACCGGCGCATGAGTGCGGTTCTCGATTTTGATCCCTTCCATGACCTTGTCCCACAGCTTGGTGGTCGCTTCGGTCGCGCCAGCCAGGAAGGACTCGTCACCTTCATACGGGGTGTAGTTCTTCTGGATGAAGTCACGGGTGTTGACAGAGGTCTGCCATTCACCGGCCGCGAAGCCTTCCCATGCTTTTTGGAACTGTTCGTTAAGTTCTGCCATTTTTCATTACCTCACACGGTATTGATGTAGTATCCCGCAATCATCCTTAATGATGACGACGGAAGATAAACCAGTAAGTCAGACCAACCATCACGCCACCACCGATGATATTGCCGATGGTCACGGGGATGAGGTTGTGTAGGACGAAGTTGGATACGGTCAGGTCAGCAAAGGTTGCCGGATCCTGGCCGATGGCCTGCCAAAATTCCGGACTAGCCACGCTGTGGATAGCGATACCAACCGGAATCATAAACATGTTTGCGATGCTGTGCTCGAAACCTGAGGCAACGAACATAGCAACCGGCAGCAGCATAACCACTACCTTGTCAGTCGCGCTGCGGGCTCCAAAAGCCATCCAGGCAGCAAGACATACCATCAGGTTACAGAGGATACCCAGCGCCACCGCTTCAAAGAAGGTGTGGTGAATTTTGTGTTGGGCCACTTTGAGGGCATTGAGACCCCACTGACCGTCTGCGGCCGTGTACTCGGCAGAAACGATGATCAGCGCCACCATCAGCAGACCGCCAATCAGGTTGCCGAAGTAGACCAGACCCCAGTTCTTGAGCAGCTGAGCCCAGCTGATGCGATTGGCAGCCTTGGCCACCAGCGTCAGGGTGGTGGAGGTGAACAACTCGGCACCGAGCAGCACACAGAGAATAAGTCCGAGAGAGAAGCAGAGACCGCCAACCAACTTGGCCATACCCCAAGGCATGGAGCCGGTTCCGGTCGTCACTGTGATGTAGAAGATAAATGCGATGGCGATGAAAGCGCCTGCGGTAATGGCCAGTGGAATGACCTTGTATGCCGGCTTGGTAGCCTTGGCATAGGTGATGTCTTCAGCCAGTGCAGCGATGGCTTCGGGCTTGAGACAATCGAATGGAGATTCAGCTTTCAATTATTTTCTACCTGAATGTTTTGCCTGTTGAAATCATAACAAAGGGCCAAATAGCCAAAATTGACATTGATCAAGTTTATCAGAGTGCGAATGTAATTTTACTACAAATATTTTAGTGCGATGGCTACGCCACTTTACACCAGGTATCAGCTGAAACAGAAATATCACATTTTTAATGCAATGATTTTAAAGAATTTATTCCAGAGCATGGAAATGTGGCATTGGCAAGATATCTTTGCAGATCGACAGCACATCCCCTGCCCTGCCATTAACCCCCTTAGGGGTATTTTTTGTTTTTTATTTCATCTTTGAATAACTATCCCGTGCCTTGCCGCACGATAAACAGAAGGGGCCACTCGGCCCCTTCCTTTACAGCAACGATCACGCCCAGTGATGGGCTCGCTTGGCCTTCTGCAGCTTCTCGTAGGCCGCCAGCAGCTTCTGGTGCAGCGGGAACTGGGAGAGGGACAGGTCGGCCGCTTCCAGACCGTGGAAGCGTGCTTCGCCAGTGGCGTTGGCCCATGCCTGTGCCAGCGTCTCTTCACCATACATGCGGGTGAAGACGGCGCGATACTGCTGCGGATCCCGCTCCTCGTCGAGGAACAACTCGACGCAGGCACGCAGGGCGCGGTAGTAGCTGGCACGCTCGGCAGTAAACACCGACTGGTTGAACTCCATGGTCCAGTCGATGAGATCCAGTGCGGTCTCCAGCTCACCGGCGGCCAGCGCCAGCATGGCTTTCAGCTCGCCAACGCGCAGAGTGTGCAGCGCGGTCCCCTTGGCAGCGGCGATGCCCAGCAGCTCGCGTACACGGGTACGCTCGTCGTGCCCCTCTTCATCCAGTTGATCAAACAACGCCATGTACTGCTCGGCATCCCAATCAAGTGATGGCAGTGCCAGGATCACTTCGCGCAGGTTGGCGCCCATATTGTTGTTGGCCAGCAGCAGATCTTCGGCCGGATAGATGTCGGACATGCCGGGCACCAGAATGCGGCAGGCGTAGACACCCAGATGCTCGTAGTCGGCGATATAGACCGGCTGCTCCAGCTCGTGGAAGATGCCGATCAGGTGATCAAACTCCTCCTGCGAGGTGCCGCGAAAATCCCAGTCGGCAAACTCGAAGTCCGCATCCTGCTTGAACAGATCCCAGCTGATAAGGCCCGAGGAGTCGATGAAGTGGGTCTCGAGGTTGTGGTGATCCGCCACCTGCTCGTTGTCGAATGACGGTGGCACAAACACGTCGAGATCTTTGAGACCGCGGCCCTGCAGCAGCTCGGTGACGGTCCGCTCGAAGGCCACTTCGAAGCGCGGGTGGGCGCCGAAGGAGGCAAAGCAGGTACCGTTGCTCGGGTTGAGCAGCACCACACAGATGACCGGATAGCGGCCACCCAGGGAAGCATCGAAGCTGTAAATGGGGAAGCCTTCCGCTTCGAGGGCGGCGATGGAGGCGGCAATCCCCGGATAACGGGCAATCACCTCGTCCGGGATCAGCGGCAAGCTGATGGCCTCGGCGATGATCTTGTTCTTCACGTGGCGCTCGAACACTTCGGAGAGCGCCTGGGTGCGCGCTTCGGTCTTGGTGTTGCCAGCGCTCATGCCGTTGGAGACATAGAGGTTGCCGATGATGTTCATCGGGATGTAGACGGTCTCGTGATCGGACTGACGCTCGAACGGCAGGGCGACGATACCGCGCTCTTCGTTGTTTGACTGCAGATCCACCAGCATGTCGGCGGTCACTTCACCGTCCGGGTTGTAAAACTTGCGAGTGAAGCTGTCGAGCAGACCGGCCGGGAACTGGTCACCCTCGATGGGGAACCACTTTTCGTTCGGGTAGTGAACGAAATCGCCGTTGGCGACCTGCTCGCCCAGATAGAAGTCGGCGAAGAAGTAGTTGGTGGAGAGACGCTCGAAATATTCGCCAAGGGCAGACGCGAGGGCCGCCTTCTTGCTGGCACCCTTGCCGTTGGTGAAGCAGAGGGCGCACTCTTTGTCGCGAATATGCACCGACCAGACGTTCGGCACGGGGTTGAGCCAGGAGGCCTCTTCAATATCAAAGCCCAAGGCTTGCAGCTTGGTCTGGAAGCGTTCGATGGAGTCTTCCAGCGCCGCGTCCTTGCCGGGAATAAAAGTGTGGTCAGTCATCACGATATCCTGATTTTTATTGGCTCATGTTCGGCCGCAGATAATAGCAGGGGTCGGCGGCTTTGGCAGGACAAAAATCAGCAAACAGGGATGAGTCGCACGTTGAGAAACCGGCTTATCCCCGCTCCCCCGCCACAAACAGCACGGGCCCGGGGATTGCCCGGGCCCGCTGGTTACGCGACGCGATACATCGTCAGAGCTGCTTGCCCTGGCTCGCAATCACCTGGCTGTACCAGTGGAAGCTCGCTTTCTTGATCCGGCGAAGGGAGCCCCCCTGCTCGTCACGCTCCACATAGACGAAGCCGTAGCGCTTCTGATAGCCGTTGAGCCAGCTCAGGATGTCGGTGAACGACCAGGCGCAGTAGCCGAGCAATTCCACCCCATCCTGCATAGCCTCCTGGCACGCCTTGACGTGGCTGCGCAGGTAATCGATGCGGTACTCATCGTTCACCTTGTCGCCCGCCTCCAGCTTGTCGAACTCGCCAAGACCGTTCTCGGTGATCATCAGCGGCAGGCCATAACGGGAAGAGAGGCGACGCAGGGCGATACGCATCCCGGTCGGATCGATGGCCCAGTCCCAGTTACTGGTCTCAAGGTGCGGATTGGGCGCTGTCTTGTAGAGGCCGGGGATGCCGCTCGATGGCGTAGTACCCTTCTTGCCGGTGGTGTTGATCCGCTGCAGGGTCTGACCGCCCAAGGGGTTATCTGTGTAGGTCAGGGTGTAGTAGTAGTTGACGCCGATGTAGTCGGGCGTCCCCTCGCGCAGCAGCTCCATATCGCCCGGCAGGATCTCCGGCGCCTCGCCGTTTTCCCGCAAGTAAGCGAGCGCCGCCTGGGGATAGCGGCCAAAGCAGTAGGCATCCAGCCACCAGAGGTTGTTGAACTCCTCGGCGTTCTCGTAGGCCAGCATATCTTTCGGGTCGCACGACGCCGGATAGGCAGGGGAGTAGGCAAAGCTCGGGCCGATGAGGCCATTTGGCACATGCTGGCGAAAGGCCTTGATCACCCGGGCGTTGGCCAGAAACGCGATATGGTTGGCGGCAAAGAAGCGCTTGCGATCCTGCACAGCGGGCGGATGGGTGCCGAGCTGATAGGCGTTAGTCAGGTTGTAGTTCTGCTCGTTGAGAGAGACCCAGTACTTCACCTTGCCGGCAAAGCGCTGATAGAGGGTCACGCAGTAGCGCTCGAAATCCTCGATAATGCGTCGGTCTTCCCAACCGCCGTACTCATCCTGCAGCGCCTGCGGCAGATCCCAGTGATAAAGGGTCAGTACCGGCTCGATCTGGTGGGCCAAGAGGGTATCGATCAGCTTCTCGTAGAAGGCCAGACCCGCCTCGTTCACCTCCCCCCGACCGGTGGGATAGATGCGCGGCCAGCTCACCGAGAAGCGGTAAGCCTTGAGCCCCATCTCGGCCATCAGCGCCACGTCCTCTTCCATGCGGTGGTAGTGATCCACCGCCACATCGCCGTTGCTCCCCTCAAAGGTCTTGCCCGGCAGCTTGGTGAAGAGATCCCACACCGAGGGCCCCTTGCCATCGGCATTCCAGCCCCCCTCCACCTGATAGGCGGCGGATGCGGCGCCCCACAGAAAATCGCTCGGGAAGTCGTTGAACTTGTGGTGATGCATCTGGTGTTGCTCCTTCTGCGCTGATGGTGTCAGCCATCTCTGATAACTCGGCGCCCCCTGTCTGGGCACCCGAAATGAATTGGCATAAGCATCCATCACTTCTAAAATTCCGTCCAATGACAAATTTGACCACTCAACATTCCCAACAGGAATGAAAGGAGCCCTGATGGAGCTACGGGATCTGAAAGCCTTCGTCACTCTGGGGGAGGTGCTGCACTTCGGCCAGGCGGCGGTGCGCCAGCATGTTACCCAGTCGGCCCTGAGCAAACAGATCAGACGGCTGGAAGAGGAGCTGGGCGGCGAGCTGTTCGAGCGCAACGCCAGTACCACTCGCCTCACCGGACTGGGCAGGGCGCTGTATGAGGATGCCCGCAACCTGGTCATCCAGAGCGAGCAGCTCTCGCGCTCCGCCCGCGACGTGCTGGCGGGCAATGTCGGCACCCTGCGCATCGGCTTTGGCGTGGCCACCAAAATCCTGGTGCCCGCCGCCATCGCCCGTTTTCGCGCCGAGCGGCCGCAGGTGACCATCGAGCTCAACGATCTCTCCACCCACCACCAGCTACTGGCGCTCAGTGAAGGCAAGCTGGATCTCGGTTTTTGCCGCCTGCCCGCCCCCAAGGGGTGGCACGCCCTGCCGGTGTTCGAAGCCCACTTTGTCGCCGTGCTGCCCGCCAGCTACCGCGATGTGAGGGGGTTGGCGGATCTGGTGGACAAGCCGCTGGCGATCCTGCGTAGGGACAAGGCTCCATCGTTTTACGATCACCTGATGAACTATCTGGCCCAGAGCGGGCTGCGTTTTCGCGATATCCAGTACGTCAACGACTTCGCCGCCGGTGTTGCCACCGCGGCGGCAGAGATCGCCTGGACCCTGGTTCCCTCCTCCACCACCATAGAGCACCCGGATGTGCTCACCCTGCCCCTGAGAGACGGGGAAGCCTGCTGGACCATTGGCCTTATCCGTCCGCCCCACAGTAAGGGGCCCTTGATCGATGCCTTCTGGGCAACCATCGCCGATATGACGCCAAGATAGACACGCCGTTGGCAAACCGCAGATGGCGGCCGCGCATCAACGATAGCGTTCGACGATACGCGCCAACTCGCCGCTTTGTCGCAGCTGTTGCAGGGCACGGTTGAACTCGGTTATCCGGGTATTGAAGCGGGAGTGCTTGCCGATGCAGAGATTGAACGGGGTAGAGACAAGCTGCAGCGGCACCTCGACCACCTGCCCGGATAATCCCAGCTGGTTGAGTTTGAAACGAGCCACCAGTGGGTCGGTCACCATCAGATCCCCCCGCCCCGCCGCCAGCATTTTGAAGACATTATCGACATTGATGGTGTGATGAACGGTGAAGCCCGCCAGGTTCTCCTTGCCCCAGCCGTTACCGAAATAGTCGAGAAAGGTAAGCGATTTGAAGTCGCTCAAGCGGCTGGCACGCTGAAACTCCGCCATGCGGGGATGGGCTCGCTGGGTAAAAATGGTTAGCACAGTGGTGGTGACCGGCTCTTCCACAATCAGGGTATAGCTGCGCCGCTCCCGGGTGGCGATGGTGACAAAACCATCGGCCTGCGCCATCCGCACCAGTTTTTGCGCCCGTTGCCACGGATAGCCTTCGTGGTGCACCCGCAGCCCCATCTGCGCAGCCACCCGATCCATCACGTCGATCATCAGCCCGCGCATCTTGCCCTGTTCGTCACGCCACGAATATGGGGCAAAGTCGTCAAAGTAGACCAGCTTCAACTCGGCCGCTGGCGCCGCCCATGCATTCTGCCACATCAGCAATCCCCACAGGATTGCGCTCCCCAGACTGACTCTCATGGCCGCGACTCCATCCACTTCTGCCAACTCTGAGCCTAGTGCAAAGCGGCTGCGGCAAGGATCAGAAGCCAGTGAAACAAGTGGCCAGCAAAAAGAGAGGGGAAGCAGTGGCTTCCCCTCTCTTGTTCGTTTGTCAGCACGCCACCTTATCGATGGCGGTCACGGCTTGCCGGTTACGCCAGCTCGGCGCGCAGCGCCCTGGTGGCATCAACCATCACCTTGAGGGCGGCTTCTGTCTCTTCCCAGCCGCGGGTCTTGAGGCCGCAATCCGGGTTGACCCAGAGCCGCTCGGCCGGGATCTGTTTGGCGGCCTTGCGCAGCAACCCCTCAATCCAGCTCTGGCTCGGCACGTTCGGCGAGTGGATGTCGTAGACGCCCGGGCCAATCTCGTTGGGGTAGTTGAAGCGTTCGAACGCTTCGAGCAGCTGCATCTGGCTGCGGCTGGTCTCGATGGTGATCACATCCGCATCCAGCGCTGCCACCGCCTCAATGATGAGGTTGAAGTCGCTGTAACACATGTGGGTGTGGATCTGGGTGCTGTCCGCCACCGGGCTGGCACTCAGACGGAAGGCCCGCACTGCCCAGTCGAGATAGGCCTGATGATCCTGTTTGCGCAGGGGCAAGCCTTCGCGGATCGCCGGTTCGTCGATCTGGATGATCTTGATGCCGGCGGATTCCAGATCTGCCACCTCGTCGCGAATGGCCAGCCCGATTTGCAGAGCGGACTGTTCGCGGCTCACGTCTTCCCGCGGAAAGGACCAGCAGAGGATGGTCACGGGGCCAGTCAGCATCCCCTTCACCGGCTTGTCGGTCAGGCTCTGGGCAAATCGGGTCCATTCGAGCGTCATGGGGGTCGGGCGGTCGATGTCACGGGTGATCACCGGCGGCTTGACGCAGCGGGAGCCATAGCTCTGTACCCAGCCGAAACGGGTGATGGCAAAGCCATCCAGCAGCTCACCGAAATACTCCACCATGTCATTGCGCTCGGCCTCGCCGTGCACCAGCACGTCCAGCCCGATGGCCTCCTGACGCGCGATGGCATCGCGGATCTCTGCCTTAATACCCGCCTCGTAGGCGCTGTCATCGATGCGACCGGCGCGCCAATCCTGCCGCAATACCCGGATCTGCGAGGTCTGCGGGAAGGAGCCGATGGTGGTGGTGGGGAGCAGCGGCAGCTTGAGATCCGAGCGCTGCAGCTCGGCCCTAACCGGATAGGGGCTGTGGCGATCAAAATCGCCGTTGGTGAGGCTGGCGAGCCGTGACTGCACCGCTTTTTTGTGCACCCGGCTGTCGGACTCCCGATCGACAATGGGCTGGCTGTAGGCGGTGATTTTGTCGAGCTCGCCCCCATCCAGATACTCTCTGAGCAGTCCCAGCTCGAAACATTTTTGCAAGGCGAAGGCGAACCAGCTGCGGGTCTGGGGATCCAGCTCCTGCTCCAGGGTCAAATCCACCGGGCTATGCAGCAATGAGCAGGATGAGGCCACCCAGAGCCGCTCGCCGAGTTTGGCTTTCAGTGCCTTCAGAGTCGGCGCCAGCTTGGCCAGATTGGCACGCCAGACGTTGCGGCCGTTGATCACCCCGGCGGAGATGACCCACTGGGCGGGCAGATGCGGCACCAGGGTCTCCAGCTGTTCGGGGGCGGCCACCAGATCCAGATGCAGGCCATCCACTTTCAGGCTGGTGATGATGTCGCGCTGATGGGCCACCGAACCGAAATAGGTGGTGAGCAGCAGCTTGCAGGGGCCGCTCAGGCGCTCGTAGGCGTTGAGGTAGGCCAGCCGCCACTCGTCCGGCAAGTCCAGCGTTAGCGCCGGTTCGTCGATCTGCACCCACTCCACTCCCTGGGCGGCCAGTTTGGCCAGGATCTCCTGATAGACGATGAGCAGGCGATCGAGCAGTTCAAGGCGGGAGAAGCCGCTCTCTTTCTCCTTGCCGAGCCACAGATAAGAGACCGGTCCCAGCAGCACCGCCTTGACCGGCAGCCCCAGAGCCTTGGCCTCTTCCACCTCGTCAAACAGCTGGCTCCAGCCCAGCTTGAAGCGCTGGTCACGGCTGAATTCCGGCACCAGATAGTGATAGTTGGTGTTGAACCATTTGGTCATCTCGGCGGCGGCCGCCGCCGGGCCGGTCGGCGCACGGCCACGGGCGACCCGGAACAGGGTGTCGAGATCGGTCTCGCCATGACGGTGGCGGGCAGGCACCGCATCCACCAGCAGGCTGGTACCGAGCACCTGATCGTACCAGGCAAAGTCGCCCACCGGCAGTAGATTGACCCCGGCGCCGTGCTGGGCCTGCCAGTGGCGCTCACGCAGCGTCTTGCCCACGGCAACAAGTTCGGCCTGAGTGGTCTCGCCACGCCAGTAGGATTCGAGGGCAAATTTCAGCTCGCGCTTGGCGCCGATACGGGGGAAGCCCAGGGTGTGTGCTCGTGTCATAGGTTCATTTCCTTATGCTCATTCATCTGATGGGAAATTGGATGGTTTAGCCATCCAGATGTTTACACATCCAAAATGACAAGATAAGGTGACGCTGGCTATTGAATCCTCTTCAAGTGGCTCTCAAATAATCCTCAACTGACCGCCGGTAGGGTTCACCGCGAGGATACCGAGGCCGATTTTTACAGGTGCAAGAGGTGCCGGAGTCAAGAAGCGCAGCAGGGTAATCGCCGGCCGCAACCTCAGCGCCATACGCAATCTCACAAGGAGCCATCTTATGGCAGTGCCAAACAATTCAGGGATAGAGATCAAACACTTGAAAACATTGACCGCGCTGGCCGAGCAGGGCTCGCTGGCCGGTGCGGCGCTGACCCTCAACCTCACCCAGTCCGCCCTCTCCCACCAGCTCAAAGAGCTGGAGACCCGCCTCAATCTGGAGCTCTACCTGCGCAAAAGCCGCCCGCTGGTGCTGACCGCGGCAGGCGGCCAGCTGCTCGCCCTCGCCCGTCAGGTACTGCCCGCTCTGGCCCAGACTGAGAAACAGTTGCAGGCCCTGCAGAGCGGCGATGCGGGCAGGCTGCATCTGGCGCTCGATTGCCACAGTTGCATCCAGTGGCTGTTGCCGCTGTTGCCCGATTTTCGCCGCCAGTGGCCCGGGGTGGATCTGGAGGTGGAGTCGGTGCCGGGCTTTGATGCCATCAATGCCCTGCTCGGCGGCCAGCTCGACCTGCTGCTCACCTCGGACGTGCAGGCCCGCGGCGATCTCCACTTCGAGCCGCTGTTTGCCTTCGATCTGACTCTGGTGATGGCGCCGGATCATCCCCTCTGCCACCAGAGCCGCATCGAGCCGGGCGATCTGGGGCCGGAGGTGCTGCTGGTCTACCCGGTGGAGCGCAGCCGCATGGATATCTTCAGCCGCTTTTTGCAACCCGCCGGGGTGGAGCCCGCCCGCTGCAAGCCGGTGGACAACACCTCGGTGATGCTGCAGATGGCCGCCGCCGGCCTCGGCGTCGCCGCCTTGCCACGCTGGGCCAGCGACGAGTTTGTCAGACAGGGGATGCTCTGCGCCCGCCCCCTCGGCAGCGGTATCCGTCGCCATATGTACGGCGCGGTGCGGGCCGCCGATCGGGATCAAGCCTGCCTGCAGAGCCTGTTCGAGCGCATTCGCCGCAAGATGGAGGGATAGCCCTCCTCAGCGTGGCCGACCGACCTCTGCCAGCAGTGCAGGCAACTGCACCTTGATAAAGTCGATGAGGGCCCTGACCGCCGGTGACAGACCGCGCCGCGCGGGATAGAGCATCACCAGCTTGCCATCTTTGGGACGCCACTCGGGCAGCAGTTGTTGCAGCCGCCCATCCGCCAACTCACTCACGCAGGCGTAAAGTGGCAAGCCCACCATCCCGAGCCCCGCCAGCGCCGCCTGTTTGAGGGTTTGCACATTGTCGCTGCGCAGCAGCACATTGACCGCCACCTCCTCACTCTCCCCGCTATCGTGCCGCAGCCGCAACAGATCGGCCTGACGCTCCAGCGAGCTGAAGAGCAGGGCATCCTCTCCCTCCAGCTGGCTAGGGTGCGCCAGCGCATTGTGGCGCGAGAGCCACGCCGGGGTCGCCAGCACACCCCACTGCACCGTGCAGAGCGGCACCTGCACCAGGCTGGAGGGGGGCAGCTCGAAGGCCACCCCGCGGATCACCACATCCAGTCCCTCCTCCAGCAGATCCACCTGCCGATTGCTGGCTTGCACGGCGAGCCTCACCTTGGGGTATTGCGCCATAAAAGCGGGCAGCAAACGGGCAAGCAGCGCATCTGCAATGGTAATGGGCACGCTGATGCGCACCAGACCGCTCGGCTCTTGCTGCCGTTGCCGCACTGCCGCCTCTCCGGCCTGCGCTTCGGCCAGCATCGCCTGACAGTGGCGATAGAGCACCTCACCGGCATCGGTCAGGCTGAGCTGGCGCGAGGTACGTTGCAGCAGCCGGGTATCCAGCCGCTCCTCCAGCAGCCGGATCCGGCGCGAGATCCGCGACTTGGGCACGCCAAGCGCCCGCGCGGCGGCAGTGAATCCCTGTCGCTGCACCACATGGGTGAAGAGATAGAGATCATTCAAATCAAGTTCCAGTGGTGTCATCGGGCTGCCTTGGTCAGGGTGAGGTGCATTCACATCGTTCCACCAATAGAACGATAAGAACCTATTTCACCAGATTGTCGCCATTTTTGCAGCCATCATAATGGCCCTGTCCCCATCAGACGGTTGCTGCACGGGCAATCCGCCCCACCAGCAAGGGCCGTTTGACTGTTCCGATATCACAAGGAGTTCACCATGAAACTGCGACAAATCTGCTCTGCCACCCTGCTCGGTCTGGCGACCCTGACCACCACGCTGGCCACCACAGCGACACCGGCCATGGCCGCCGAGGCTGCCAGCCATCCGACCGTATCACCCAACCGCTATCTGGAGATGCTCTCCCGAGACAATGCGGTACTGCTGCTGGTCGACCATCAGGTCGGCTTGCTGAGCGGCGTGCGCGACACCACGGTGGGCGAACTCAAGCACAACGTGGTGGCGCTGGCCAACGCCGCCCGCGCCCTCGGCGTGCCGGTGATCGTGACCGCGACCATGCCCGATGGCATGTGGGGCCCCACCATGCCCGAACTGACCAGCGCCCTGCCGGATGTGAAGGTGATCAACCGCACTGTCATCAACGCCTGGGACGATCCTGCCGTGCGCGCCGCCATTGAGAAGACCGGCCGCAAACAGCTGATCATCGCCGGGGTATCCCTCGAGATCTGCGCCAGCTTCCCGGCCCTCTCAGCCAAGGCTGCCGGCTATGATGCCCGGGTGGTGCTCGATGCCTCCGGCACCTTCAACGAAGCCAAGCGCACCACTGGGCTGCAACGCTTGCTGGGGGCCGGTATCCCGGTCACCGACTACGCCTCTGCCGCGGTCGAGATGCTGCGCAGCAACGTCGACCCCAAGGCGCACGATGTCTACAGCGCCCTCGACATGCCTTTCGCCACCCTGGTGTGGCAGATGCAAGAAGGTGCCAAGAAGTCGTAACTCGCTTCGCCTTCGGTCAGATGACCGAAGGCTTCTTTTGTCTTCAAGAGGTTATATCGATGACCAGACGCCTGACTCTCTCCGCCCCCGTCAAGGGCCAACCGCTGCGCATTGGCAGCGGCTTTGAAGCCAGCCATTTTGGCGAACACTTTTTCAACGGTCTGATAGACCCCGTGGTGATGGTGGATCACTTCCAGATGACCGCTCCCACCTTCGAGCCCCATCCCCATGCCGGGATCTCTGCCGTCACCTATCTGTTCGAGGATTCGACGAGCCCCCACGTCAACTACGACTCCCTCGGCAATCAGGGCCCCATCGAACCGGGGGCGCTCCACTGGCTGGCGGCCGGGCGCGGGGCCGTACATACCGAGCAGCCGGAGGGGGCATCGCCCTATGTCCACGCCCTGCAGATCTTCGTCAACCTGCCTGCCCGTCAAAAGATGATGTCGCCTTTTGCCGTCCACGCAGCCGCTGCCACCATCCCCGAATTTCATGGCGAAGGGGTGCGAGTACGGGTGGTCGCAGGCCACAGCAACGGGATAACGGCACCACACTCGGCAGAGCTGCCCCAACCCTTTACCCTGCTCGATGGCCATTGCGCGCCCGGCAGCCGCTTCACCCATCTGCTGGCGGCAGGCTGGAATGCGATGATCTATCCCCTGACCGGATCGCTGACCCTGCAGGCGGAGGGAGAGCGGCACCTCATCCCGGCAGGTCACGGGATGGGTGTCAGCCTCTCTGCCGATGGCGGCGAGGCGGTGGCTCTGCAGCTTGAGGCCACCGAGCCCTGCCACTTCGTGCTGCTCTCAGGCCAGGCGCTTAATGAACCCTTGGTCAAACATGGCCCCTTTGTCATGAACAGCCACGACGCCATTGCGGATCGGCTGCATGCCTATCAGCGCGGCGAATTTGGTCAGCTCAACGATGAGTGGCTGCACAACGGCCAATATCGGCCATGAGCACGCTCGCTGGCCACCAGCCACAAAGCACGCGCTGGCCTCTGGTCTTCCTCGCCATTTTTGCCGGTGCCAGCGGCGCCCTCTGCCTTGGCAAAGTGCCCGCCGTACTCGGCATACTGCGCAGCGAGCTGGGGCTGACACTGGTCGAAGCCAGCTATCTCGCCTCGGCTTTCAATACGCTGGCTATCCTCTTCAGCCTCTTTCTCGGCCTGTTGCTGATCCGCTGGAGTGGGCGGCAAACCGGGGTTGTCGGGCTTTTGGTTATCGTCACAGGCGGTTCGTTGGCGCTGCCCGCCACCGGGCTGGCCATGATGCTGCTGTCGCGCATTGTCGAGGGGATTGGCTTTTTGCTGGTCTCGGTGGCCATGCCCGCCTTTATCGTGGCGGTGACCCGGGAGGAGGATAAACGGCTGGCCATAAGCCTGTGGGCAGTCAACCTGCCCCTCGGGGCGGCGGCGGGTATGCTGCTCACCCCCTGGCTCACGGCGCAAGGTGGCTGGCGACTGGCCTGGCTGATCCTGATGATCCCGCAACTCTCTGCCCTGCTGCTTCTGCTCGCCAGTCGTTCGGCAGATAAACTGCGGGTCTGGGCACCCCAAAACTCGATCAACTCGGGCCACCCGCTGCGCCAACTCACGGTGCTCCGGCAGAAGGCACTCTGGCGCTACGGGTTGGCGTTCACGCTCTACAGCCTGATGCTCTGGGCGCTCTTTGTCTGGCTGCCAACCATGTTGCAAGGCAGCCCCGGGATTGGCCAAAGCCAGATCGCCCTGCTTTCGGCGCTGGCGGTGGTCGCCAATATTCCCGGCAACCTGATGGGGGCATGGCTGCTGCGCAGGGGCGTAGCGCGAGATCGGCTCATCAGCTGGGCACTGGGCCTGATGGCACTGTGCGGCATGCTCGCCTTCTGGCCCGGCCTGTCGCCGTGGTGGGCCTATGGATTGTGCCTCGTCCTCTCCCTTTCGGGTGGCATGGCGCCGCCGGCGATCCTCTCGTCTGCGCAGGTAGTGAGTCAGGGGCCGGTGCAACTGGCCATCGTGCAGGGCTTTTTTGTCCAGCTCGCCAACTTCGGTCAGCTGCTTGGCCCCCTGTTGCTGGCGGCCCTGATGACGGACAGCGGCCATTGGGGAAGCGCTCGCTGGCTCTTTCTGGGCGGCTTGCTGCTGGTCGCGCTACTCTATGCCGCGGGCCACCTGCCGGGCTCAAGCATGGCTGCAAAACAGGCTCGATCGCATTCGCTGCAAGATGGAAGATGACGAATAGAGAGGGAAACATCACAGTTATCGCAGGGAATGCTGGCCGGACAAGAGGCTGTTCAGTATGTTAACTGTTTAATATTGCTTAACGGTATCCACCATGTCTCAAGTCGATCTCAATCTCTTTCGCGTCCTCGATGCGGTGATCCGCTATGGTGGTGTCACCACGGCCGCCGAGATGATGGAGATGACCCCCTCGGCCATCAGCCAGGCCATCAGCCGCCTGACCAGCCTGGTGGGCGAGCCGCTGTTTGTCCGCCAGGGACGCGGCATCACCCCCACGGCGCGAGCGCTCAGTCTGCACCACGAGATCATGATGCCGCTGCACGACATGGAGCGCAGCCTGCAGCGCACCGATCTCTTTGATCCCCAGACCAGTCGGCGCACCTTTCGCATAGCGGGGGTGCCCGATATCGATATCTTCTTCCTGCCGGAGCTCAACAACCTGCTGCAGACCCAAGCCCCCAACTGTCAGCTGGAGTGGAACACCCAGGTGCAGGACGAAGCCCTGCGCCAGAACAGCCTCTATCTGCACAGCGTTGATCTGGTGCTGGCCACCAAGCCGATGGCGGAGCAGGGGATCGAAAACGAGCAGATCATGTCCCAGGCCCTGCGCATCGCCTGCCGCAAGGATCACCCCAGGATCCGCCAGGCCCCCGACATGGCCACCTTCTTCAACGAAAAGCACGTGGTATTGCAAACCAGGCGGCTCGACAGCTTGCTGCTCAACACCCTGACCAAGGCGCCGCTGCCGCCGCGCCAGATTGCCTACGAGAGCGACTCCCTGCTCACCGCCCTTCATCTGGTGAGTCGTACCGACTGGCTTTGCGTCGCCAGCCAGTGGCACATGGAGAAGCTGGGGCAGGCACTGGATCTGGCCAGCTATCCCCTCCCCTGGCTCTCGGAGGATTGCCCCGTCTACATGAGTTGGCACAAGAGCTCCGGTCAGGATACCGGGCTTAATTGGCTCAAAGATCAGGTGCGGGCCGTCAGTTCGTTTTAAGTATGCTTAACAGTCAAGCATGCCCATCTCCTCATCCGGGCTATCGCTCTTCTCGACAAACCGCCTTATGGATAATCCCCCTTCAGGATAATCGGGCGCCTTTTCTCAACCATTAAGGCGCAGCTCATGACGACATCGTCGTGCCGAAATAGCTGCGCAGCGCCTCCACCACCCGCCGCACTTTCTCCGGGATCTCCCGCTGCGGCGTGATGGCGTGGATCTCCATCGGTGCCACCCGAAAACCGGGCAACAGTTCGAGCAGACGCCCCTGCGCCAGATCCTCGCCAATTTCTCCCTCCGGTTGTAGCGAGATCCCCTGCCCCGCCAGCGCAAACTGGCGCAGGGGCAACACGTTATTGCAGAGCACCTTGGCCTTGAACCTCACCCTGTGCTCGCCCCCCTTCTCATCGAGCAGCAGCAAACCGTTGCCCAGCATGTCGCCACAGAGCCAGTCGTGAGTGGCCAGATCGGCGGGCGTGCGCGGCGTCCCCTTGCGCGCCAGATAGGCGGGGGCGGCGCAGAGCAGCATCCGGGTCTGCCCCAGTTTGCGGGCCACCAGAGTCGAATCGGGCAAGGTGCCGACCCGCAGTGCCACATCGATCCGCTCGGCAATCAGATCCCGTTTCTCGTCGTCGGCGATGATCTGGATGGTGAGGCCGGGGTGGGCCTGCAGCAGCGGTGAGAGGGCCAGAGCCAGCGGCTGGCCCGCCATCCCCACCGGGGCAGTGATCCGCACTTCCCCGAGCAGGGCGTCGCGCACCTCCGAGAGGCGCAGCTCGGTCTCGCTCAGAGTCTGCTGCAACGCCCGACACCCTTGCCACACCACCTCTCCCGCCTCGGTCAGACTGAGACGACGGGTGGAGCGATGGAGCAGGGGCAGTCCGAGCAGGCTCTCCAGCTGACTGATATGCTGACTGACGGCGGAGGGGGTCATGCCAAGGGATTTGGCCGCCCCTGTCATGCTGCCCGCTTCCACCACGGCGGCGAAGATGGCGTAACGTCTGAGCTGTTCCATTATTAAATCCAGCTTATAAGTGAATGCATTTTTTAGGTGATTATTAAATCATAAATGGCGGCGTAGGATAGCCCCATTCCAACAGTGAAGGAGAGTTCCCCATGAAGATTGCCCTGATCGGTGCCAGCGGTTTTGTCGGTTCAGCCATCCTGAACGAGGCCATCAGCCGCGGCCATCACGTCACCGCCATCGTCCGCGATGTCAGCAAGGTGGCCGCCCATCCGCAGGTCACCGCCGTGGCGGTGGATGCCCAAAACCCGCAGGCATTGGCCGAGGTGCTCAAGGGGCACGATCGGGTGATCAGCGCCTACAACCCGGGCTGGACCACACCGGATATCTACGACCAGTACCTCAAGGGCGCCAACGCGATCGTCGCATCAGCCAAAGCGGCCAACAGCTGGCTGCTGGTAGTAGGTGGCGCCGGCAGTCTGGAGGTTGCCCCCGGCGTGCAACTGGTGGATACCCCTGAGTTCCCGGCTGAGTGGAAACAGGGGGCACTGGCGGCCCGCGACGGTCTCACCGCCCTGCGTCGTGAAACCACCCTCGACTGGCGCTTTGTCTCTCCCCCGGTGTTCCTCGAACCGGGCGAGAAGCGCGGCGGCTATCGGATTGGTGGCGATCAGGTGCTGTTTAGCGGCGAACAACCTGCCGGGATCACCGCTGGTGATCTGGCCGATGGCGTGCTGAACGAGGTGGAAAAACCGGCTCACCAGCGCCAGCGCTTTACCCTGGGTTACTGAGAGCCAGCAATCGGTTAAGGCCAGAATGCACGGTCACTCACCTACGCACCCGGTCAGGTGAACACCCGCTCAACCAGAAGGGAGGCATCCGCCTCCCTTCTGTTTTGGCCATTTTCTGTTTTGGTCATTTTTGCCACTGGCAGCTTGCCTCTGGTTATCACTCTCCCCCTCATCATTGCCCCTTTACCTCACAATAGCTGCGCAAAAAACCTTCAGCCCATCAGGCGCCGAATTCCATTTCGAATTTTGTATATAACTAAGAATAATTTGTTGTTTCCGTCTTATAAGACCGAACAGTAGCATCCCCTTTATCCCAGATGGCGCCACACTGTCGCGCCATCCCGTTTGCCGCTTATCAGGTCTGCCAACAGCGGAGGCAGCGCCAGAGATAACGAAAGAGTGAGGAGGTGCACATGGAACATTCACCACTGCCGATCATCGATCTGGCTGCCCTCAACGGGGCGCCCGAGGTGCGTCGCCCTATGCTGGCCAGGCTGGCCGCGGCCGCCCGCGATGTGGGCTTTTTCTATCTGGTCGGCCACGGCTTGAGCAAGGTTGAGATGCTAGAGACTCTGGCGCTGGCAGAGCGCTTCTTTGCTCTGCCGGAGCAGGAGAAACTGGCGGTGCAGATGGTCAACAGCCCCCACTTTCGCGGCTACAACCGGGTCGGTGCCGAGCTGACCCGCCAGCGGCCGGATCTGCGGGAGCAGTTCGATATCATGAATGAGGCGCAAGCCCTGCCTGCAGCCCTGATCCGTGAACCCTGGCAGCGGCTGATCGGCCCCAACCAGTGGCCGACTACTCTGCCAGAGATGAAAGCCCATCTGCTGGCGTGGCAAGATCGGCTGAGCGATATCACCCTCACCCTGCTGGCCGCTTTTGCCGAGGTGCTGGAGCAACCGGCCAACGTGTTTGACGACAGCATCCGCGGCGCCCCCTACCAGCACATGAAGCTGATTCACTACCCGGGGCAAGAGGCGGGCGGCAGCAGTCAGGGGGTCGGCGCCCACAAGGATCCCGGCTACCTGACGCTGGTGATGCAGGACAATCATTCGGGGCTTGAGGTCGAGACGGCCAACGGCTGGATCTCCGCGCCCCCCCTGCCGGGTGCGCTGGTGGTCAATATCGGCGAGCTGCTTGAGCTGGCCTCCAACGGCTATCTCAAGGCGACCCTGCATCGGGTGGTGAGCCCGCCGCCCGGCGTATCGCGCCTCTCCTGCGCCTTCTTTATGGCGGCGCGGCTCGATGCCACCGTGCCACTGCTCAGCCTCTCCCCCGAGCTGGCAGCACAGGCGCAAGGGCCGGAGAGTGACCCGACCAATCCGCTCTTCTATCAGGTGGGGGAGAACGTGCTGAAAGGGCGGCTGCGCTCCCACCCGGATGTGGCGGCGCGGCACTATGGGCCGGTGGAACCCGCTCGCCTCCCGTGCACAGAGAGCGAAGCGATACCGGCCTAAGCAGCGCAGAGATCCACAGGTGGGTATATGCATAAGCCACAAGCAGCATGGATATACCCGCCCAGACAAAACACAACATGTAACGAACAACAAAACACAACCAGTCATGGCCAGAGCCTGGCCATCACGGAGCAACACGATGAAATTCAAGACCATGAGCGTACACAGCGGCCAGCGGATCGACCCACAGACCGGCGCCCTCACCACCCCGCTCTACCAGAGCAGCACCTTCAGCTACTTCAACGCCCAGGCAGGCAAGGAGCGCTTTGCAGGTCAGGCCCCCGGCTTTATCTACAGCCGCTTTGGCAACCCCACCACCGCCGAGCTGGAGCAGAAACTGGCGGCGCTTGAAGGTGCCGATGAAGCGCTGGTGGTGTCGAGCGGCATGGCGGCGGTGAGCGCCATCATGTATGCCCTGGCCGACAGCGGCGATGAGGTGGCCTATATCGGCCCGCTCTACGGCGGCACCGATGCCTTCCTCAAGCAGACCTTCAGCCGCGCCGGTATCAAGGTCACCGCCTACGAGAGCGATCGCGATCTGCTGGCCAACATCCGCCCTGCTACCAAGGTGGTACTGTTCGAAACCCTGACCAACCCCACCCTCAAGGTGGTGGATCCGCGGCTGGTGGTGGAAGCGGCCCGCAAGGTGGGCGCCATTACGGTATGTGACAACACCTTCCTCACCCCCTACCTGCTGCGTCCGCTGGAACTCGGGGTCGATGTAGTGATGCACAGCGGCACCAAATATCTGGGCGGCCACGGCGACATCATCGCCGGGGTGGTGGCGGGCTCCCACGCCCTGATGAAGTCCATCCGCACCGTGGCCCTCAAGCATATCGGCTCCCCCATCGGCCCGCAGGAGGCCTACCTGCTGCAGCGCGGGGTCAAGACCCTGCCGCTGCGGATGGATGCCCACCTGCACAATGCCCAGAAAGTGGCCGAGTTTCTGGCGGCACATCCGGCGGTGAAGAAGGTGATCTACCCGGGGCTTGCCAACCATCCAGGCCACGATGCTCTCAGCGCCTTCGCCAGCGGCTTTGGCGGCATGGTGAGTATTGAACTTGAAGGCGGGTTTGAGCGCTGCGCCACCCTGCTCGATAACCTGCAGCTATTCGTGCAGGCGGTGAGTCTGGGGGATCTCGAGAGTCTGGCCTGCCATCCGGCCAGTACCACCCACGCCGCCATGGACGAGGCGAGCCGCCTCGCCGCCGGGGTCAACGACGACCTCATCCGCTTCAGCATCGGGGTGGAAGATGCGGACGACCTGATCGCCGATCTGGATGCCGCGCTGGCGCAGATCTAACCGGGCGCGCTTTTACTCGCCGACAAAACAGCGGCGAGTGATATGCCCCAAACACAACAACGGCCCATCAAGGGCCGTTGTTGTTTGGTGCGCGATGGAAAAACGGGGGATTTACTCCTCCCACACCACCACTTGGGATGAGGGCCAGCGATCCCCGACCTGGGCGTACTTTTGTTCCAGCAGGTGACGCTTGATCTTCATGGTGGGGGTCAGCACGCCGTTTTCGATATTCCAGGGGGTCTTCACCACCAGAATGCCGCGAATTTTGGCATGAGATTCCAGCTGATCGTTGACCCGTACCCGCGCCGCTTCCAGTCTGGCGTTGACCTCCTCCCGATTGCCCTTCATGGCGCTCTCGGCCAGCTGCACCAGTGCAATGGGCTGGGGCATGCCGTAACCAATCACGCAGAGCTGTTCGATGATGGGCTCCTGCCCCAGCAGCCCCTCGATGGGCACCGGCGCCACATACTTGCCCTTGGCGGTCTTGAACACATCCTTCATCCGGCCGGTGATGGTGAGATAACCCTCCTTGTCCAGCTTGCCCATGTCGCCGGTGTGGAGCCACCCCTCGGCATCGATGGCCTCTGCGCTGTGCTCGGGATCCTTGTAGTAACCCAGCATCATCCCTTCGCAGCGGCAAAGGATCTCCCCCTCATCGGAGATCTTGATGGTCACTCCGATCCCCGCCTTGCCGACGGTGCCGATCTTGTCGGCGCGGAACGGGTAGTTGATGGTGGAGTAGGCGTGGTTCTCGGTCATGCCCCAGGCTTCCGTCACCTTGAGGCCAATGCTCAGATACCACTCAAGCAGCGCAGGGGAGACAGGCGCGGAGCCGCAGCCGAGTACCCGGGCCTGATCCAGTCCCAACCCCTTTTGCAGCTTGCGTTTGATAAGGCCGGAGATAAGCGGGATCTTGAGCAGCAACGCCAGTTTGTTCTGGGGCAGCTTCTCGTGGATCTTGATGCGGAACATGGCCCACAGCCGTGGCACCGAGATAAAGACGGTGGGACGGCAGCGTTTGACATCTTCGATAAAGGTGTCGAGGGATTCAGGGAACGCGATGGTAGCGCCGCCATAGAGACTTCCGCCGTAGATGTAGACCCGCTCGGTAATGTGGGCCAGCGGAAGATAGGAGAAACCCCGATCGGCCTGGCTCAGGCTCACCGTCTCCACCAGCTTCTCGCACGACCAGGCGTAACGCTCGACGCTCAACATGGCCCCTTTCGGCTTGCCGGTACTGCCGGAGGTGTAGACCAGACTCAGCAGGGAGTCAGGGGCCTGCACCGGGCTGTCAGGGATCGGCTCGTGCGCCTCCAGCAGATCGTCCCACTGGTGGCTGGCCGGCATGGTGTCATAGGGGAAGGCGATACGCAGCAGATCGGCGGGTACGCCAGCCTCCTGACTCTTCCAGTCATCCAGCTTGCCGACGAAGATCGCCTTGGCTTCGCTGTGGCGCAGCACATATTCGATGGTGTCGACGTTGGCTGTCGGGTAGATGGGCACGCTCACATACTGCCCCATCTGCATCGCCAGATCGGCGATAAACCACTGGGCGCAGTTCTTGGAGAGCAGCGCCACCTTGTCACCGGCCATCAGACCGAGGTGACGCAAGGCCGTCACCATCCGCCGCGCTTCATCGGCCACTTCACCCCAGGTGAAATCGACATATTCGCGGTTGATCGTTTGACGCAGGTAGGTTCGATCAGGACACTGCCGCTCCCAGTGATAGAGCATCTCGAGCGGCAGTTTATTGGCAATGCGTGAGGAGGAGGCCATAGTTTAATCCCTGAAACAAAAGGCGAAACTTATTATTAACCTTTCACTAACTTCAGGGGAAGGATAAACTCAAACTTCAGTTTGAATTGTGTATCCGATCAAGCTTCTGCGTCTTGTTGCAAACGAATCCACATCGCCTGCACCAGTTTTTCATCCTCTTCAGATAGCTCACCTTGCAAGATCGCCTCGTTGAGGCTGCGCAGCACATAGCTCTTGACGTCCCGCACCAGGGTCTTGCCTTCCAGCTCGGCCCGGGCAACGGCCAATGAGATATGACCTCGCAGGTAACCCCCCGCAAACAGCTCATCGTCGGTCGCGGTAGCAACCATGCTGTCGATCAGTCCCAACAACTTGTGCTCAAAATCGTGAATCGTCATGTAACGCAGCCTCATTTGCGGCAAAAAATTCGGGGGTATGGAACCGCAATCCGGTTGATTGCAGCTCTCTGGCGCCAGGCCAGCAGCGTCCTTGGCGTCCTATTCCGGGTTGGCCACCGGGTAGATGACCTGATCCTTGTATCCCGTGGTTATTCGCAGATAACCACGCAACGCCCGGTTTAATTCGGGATCATCGGTGTCCACCAGCAGCGGCCTGCCCGCAAGGGCGGCAAGCTTGGCTTTGGTTGCCAGCACCTGGATATTGTCCAGCCCGACACACCGAATCACCTCAGGACTCAATTGCTGATTTCCGCGCCCGAACAGATGTCCCTGTCCGCCTATCAGGGTAATGATCAGTCGGCAGCGACGGCCGCGGATCCGGGTCAGGATCTCGGCGGCGCTGAGATCCTGCCCGATAAGTCGGCCATTTTCCACCAGATCCACACCGAGCAAAGTATTTTCCAGACCGAGCTCTGCCATACAGGCTGCCACCGTGCTGCCGGAGCCCATCAGATAGAGGGTATCGGGCTCCATCTGCTCCACCACACCGGCGGCGAGATCCGCCAGCACCAGCTCTTCGGACTCCTTGCCCCCCTGTTTTACCGCCTGTACGTAACGCAGATCGCCGGGCACCTTCAGCTGGCCGTAGTGGCGGGCCCGCACCTTGCCCGCGCGAAACGCCTCCTCGTCGATGTCGCGCACCTCGGCATCGATCAGGCTGAGCAGTTCCCCTGCGATCATCCGCGCCACCACCCGCCCGCTGGCGGCGGGGGTCACCCCGTAGACGCCGGAGTGGATCTTGCACCCCGCCGGAATGCCGAGCACATGGCAGGACTCCCCCACCGCGGCGCAGATATCCCGCGCCGTGCCATCGCCACCGGCAAACAGCAGCAGATCGACCCCGGCTTCGCGCATCAGCCCGGCGGCGTGGCGGGTATCATCGGCCGAGGAGCTCTCCCCAGCCGGTTGATAGATGACCCGACAGGGCAACCCCAGCTCGCGGGCCACCGCCTCCCCCATCTCTCCCGCTACCGTCAGCAGTTCAAACGGGACGCTCAGCTCGCACAGTGGCAACAAGGCTTGCCGCGCCCGCTCCTGCGCCTTGGGCACAGCGCCACGGGCCAGCGCCTCGGCAACCACACCGTCACTGCCCTTGAGCCCCACTGCGCCGCCAATCCCGGCGACCGGATTAATGATGAACCCTAATCGAAACATGCCTGCCTCCCTTGCGATGGCCACCATTTTTATCTTTTCCCCCCTCTGGGACAAGCAGTGGCGCCCCTGCTAGAATGCGCTGCTTCAATTTTCCAACCAATTTTCAACCAAGGTTCAATCATGCTGGAATGGGTTCTTGATCCCTCTGCCTGGGTCGCACTCGCCACCCTTACCCTGCTCGAGATCGTGCTGGGCATCGACAACATCATCTTTATCTCCATCCTGGTCGGTCGCCTGCCGGAGGCGCAGCGTCAAAAAGCGCGCATTCTGGGTCTGGGGCTCGCCATGGGTACCCGGATCCTGCTGCTGCTCTCGCTGGCCTGGGTGATGCGCCTCACCGATCCGCTCTTCACCGTGCTGGGTGAAGCCATCTCCGGCCGCGATCTGATCCTGCTGCTGGGGGGCCTGTTCCTCATCGGCAAGAGTGCCCACGAGATCCACGTCACCCTAGAAGGGGCGGCCGAGCCGGAAAGCGTCAGCAAAGCGGCCTCGGGCTTCATCAGCACCCTGATCCAGATCGCCATCCTCGATATCGTGTTCAGCCTCGACTCGGTGATCACCGCGGTCGGCATGGCCGATCACGTGCCGGTGATGGTGCTGGCCATCATGATTGCCGTCTTGATCATGATGTTTGCCGCCAAATCCATCGGTGATTTCGTCGATGCCCACCCCACCATCAAGATGCTGGCCCTCTCCTTCCTCACCCTGGTGGGGTTTGCCCTGATGGCCGAGGGGATGGACCTGCATATTCCGAAGGGCTACATCTACTTCGCCATGGCCTTCTCGCTGGTGGTGGAGATGATCAACATCCGCCTGCGCAGCCATCACGACAATAACGGGCAAAATAGCGCGCAGTAACCCTGCCCGCGCATGCCCTCGCGACCCCAGCTGTCACGATCAAAAAGAGCGCCGATCGGGCGCTCTTTTTTTATGGGTAACGAAACGATGAAAGGGTTATTGATCGCTGATGACGATGGCGACCCGGCGGTTGGCGGCCCGGCCCTCTCTGGTCTTGTTATCTGCCAGCGGCATGGTCTCGCCACGGCCATGGATCTCCAGATTGGCTGGCTTCATGCCGACCGAGACCAGCACATCGGCCACCGACTGGGCCCGCTTCAGGGAGAGCTGCTGGTTGTAGCTGCTCTCGCCGGTATTATCGGTGTGGCCATCCACCCGCGCCTTGTCCAACCCTACGCCAAGCAGTGTTTTACCCAGTTTTTCAACGGATTGGCGAGTCTGGGGATTGAGCGCCCCCACGTTGTTGGCAAACAGCACCCGGTTGGCCAGATCCAGCGTCCACCCCTCATCGGTCAGATAAAAGCCCTGCTCCTTGAGCACGGCGATCTGCTCCGGGGTCAACCCTTTGGGCGCGCTCTGGCAACCGGCCAGCAGCGACAACATCAACCCCAGCAGGGTCACTTTCAACAGGTGGGTGATCTTCATGGTTTGCTCCTTGTTTATGTTGTTATTCTTGCCAGTCAGGCGATGGTTTGCTGTTCGCTGCGGCGCGCCCGTTTCGCCAGATACATGGCTGCATCTGCCTGATCACACAGCACGCTGGCACTCATGCCCGCCTGATAGACGGCAAAGCCGACACTCACCCCGGCTACCAGCTGACGACCGTCACGCAGTGCCACAGGTTCGCTCATCGCCTGCTGGATGCGGCCAATCACCTCTTCCACCTCATGCTGTCGCAGGAGTGGACCAACCAGCACCGCAAACTCGTCACCACCGAGGCGAAACACCAGATCATCCGGACGCAGCTGATGCTGCACCCGTCTTGAGAGCGCGATCAGCACATCGTCACCGGCGTTGTGCCCCAGCGTGTCATTAATTTGCTTGAAACGATCGCAGTCGAGATAGAGCAGCGCAAACCCCTCTTGCTCGCCGAGGGAGATGGCCTGCGCGAGCCGCGCTTCAAACAGGGCGCGATTGGGCAGTCCGGTGAGGGCATCGTGAGTCGCCTGATGGAGCAGGCTGGCATTTTCGCGGGCCTGCTGGGCCTGCCAGGCTTGCAGCTCGTCCAGCAGGGAGTTGAAGTCATCCCCCAGCTCGTTAATCTCGACGATATCGGCCGGTGGCGCCCGCATCCCCAGGGTGCGCTGTCGGCGTACCGAGTGGGCGACAAGTGCCAGTTTGCGCAGCGGTGCGGTGATGGAGACCTGCATCCGGTCAGCCACATAGAGAGCCACCATGGCGCTCAGCATCAGGCAAACAACCATCACCAGCAGCGCCGAGAGCAAAAACAGCAACAGATATTCACCATGGCCGCGCAGCTCGATGGTGGCGATCTGCTCGCCACCCCGCAGCATGGGGAGTTTGACAGGCCCCGGCATCAGCAGTTGGGCCAGATAGTCTTCGAGCGTCACCAGCGGGTTGCTTCTGGGGCGCTCCCAACTGGCGAGCAGCTGGCCATTGGTCAGCACGATAGTGGCTTCGGCCACCTCTTCCTTGGCAACGATGCCGCTAAGTGCCTCGCTCGCCGCCTCCTCATCGTGGAACACCACCGCCGCCTCGGCGCTGTAGCTGATGGCGCGGGCTACTAGCTCCAGATTGTGGTCGGCGTAAAAACGCACTACCAGCAGGGCCACCAGAGTAAAAAAGAGTCCTGCCACGCTGACGGCTGTGATGGCGGCCACCAGATGGGTTCGCCCCAGGCTCTGACGCAGGGTCAGACGGCGGGGAGCCGCGCTCACCTGTCGTCTCATGGAACCCCCTTGTCGGCATGGGCCAGCTTGAGCACGGCGGGATGCACCCGCACGCCGCTCAGGGCCAGGGCATCGAGGTTCACTTTAAACCGCACTCGCACGCTGTCCGGCGAGGTCTGCAGGCAGAACACCGAGCTGGTGGAACAGTCGTGGTTGTATTCGCTGATGCTGAGCACTGGGTGTCCCTGCAGGCGGGCAAACAGCGCAATCCGGGTCGGCTCGTCGAGCACTCCCAGATAGAGCACATCGCAGTGATCGCTGATGGCCGGATCGCTCGCCTCGTAACGATGGACCTGCACGGTGCGCCCATTGGCCTGACGATCGATGGTAAAGAGAGCGCCGGCATATTCGGTCGGCGCCGCCACGCACATGCGCAGCACCGCAGGCTCGGTGGGCCAGCGGGTGTAACTCATGATATCGAGCACCAGCTCCCTGACCGCCGTCGCCCGGCTCTCTGCGGCCGTTTCCGCCAGCGCGCGGGGCAACAGCAGGCCAAACGCAACCAACAGGAGAGCCAGACGGGCAGTTAAACGGGGGGAAAAGAGTAACAGCATGATCGGGAGGTAGTCGCCTTGACAATACCGCTGCTATGGCATTGCGGTTCGGGTACATGAACCCAGATAGTAAGTTGGCTGACACTGGCCTGACAAGTCTCACCCCGCCATCAACTACGGAGTTCGTGTAAAGAAAACGGAGAGCCCGTCTGGTAACGGGCTCTCTGGTGGCAGGCAACAAGACGGAAATCACTTCTTGCTGATGCCGTATTCCCGCAGCTTGTTGGCGATGGCGGTATGCGACACGCCCAGGCGTTTGGCCAGCTGGCGCGTTGACGGGAAGGCGGGATAGAGCCGGGCCAGCAGCTGGCTCTCGAAGCGCTTCACCGCATCGTCGAGATTCCCCTCAAACCACTCGTCGATCAGCGGCATGGTATCGGCCGCCACCGGCAGGTCGATCTGCTCGGGCCCCAGCTCATCCCCTTCCAGCAGGGTCATGGCACGGTAGAGACAGTTGCGCAGCTGACGCACGTTGCCCGGCCAGCGATAGGCGGTCAGGTAGTCGGCCATGTTGCGGGTAAAGCGCGGACGGGGTCGCTGCAACTCGCTGGCAAAGCGGGAGACAAACTGCTGGGCCAGCACCATGATGTCTGCCTTGCGCTCGCGCAGGGGGGGCAGCGCCAGACTGAGCACGTTGAGGCGATAATAGAGATCCTCGCGGAAGGTTCCTTCGTGCACCAGATCCAGCAACTGTTTTTGGGTGGTGCAGATGAAACGCACGTTGACCTTCACCTCCTGCTCGTCACCAACCCGGCGGAACACCCCATCCTGCAGCACCCGCAAAAACTTGGTCTGCAGATGGGGAGACATGTCGCCAATCTCGTCCAGCATCAGGGTGCCGCCGCTTGCCAGCTCCAGTACGCCGCGCTTGCCCTCGGTGTTGTTGCCAAAGGCGCCGGGGGCATAACCAAACAGCTCGCTCTCGGCCACGTTATCGGGCATGGCGGCGCAGTTGAGGGCCATAAAGGGGTGGCTGGAGCGCAGGCTGGCCCCGTGACAGGCGCGGGCCAGCAGCTCCTTGCCGGTGCCGGTCTCGCCGACGATCAGCAGCGGCGCGTCCTGCATCGCCAGTTTGCGCGCTTGCGACAGCACCTCTTTCATCTTGGGACTCTCGGCCTGCAGATGCTCGAAGCCCCCCACTTCCACCGCATGAAGCGCGCTGAAATGCAGGCCGACCCGACGGGCAGATTTGAGCACCACCACGGCACCGGCCAGCGCCTGCTTGCCGCGGGCTTCTGCCACGAACAGCGGCATCAGATCCGCCAGATACTCTTCGCCATTGAAACTGAGCTTGCAGGTCTGCGGCTTGATCTCGCTCGCCTCCAGCCAGCGGGTGAAGGAGAAACCCTTGACCAGCGAACCGAGCGCCACGCCGCGCACCTCCTCCACTGGCAAGCCGAGGGTGGTGAGGGCCGACTGGTTGGCCTGGGTCACCTTACCCTTGCTGTCGAGGGAGAAGACCAGATCCGGCAGCGCCTTGAGCAGCGCCTCGATCTCGTGGTGCTCTCGCTCGGAAGGCATGTAGGGGATGGTCTTGACGTCGTAGACGCCGGGAATACGGCGGATCTCCGGCATCAGGTGCTGAAAATCACTGAACTCCAGCTCGGGAAAGTTGAGATAGATGATGCCTGAGGTATCGATTTCGATGCCGCGCAGATCGATATTGTGCTCCACCAAGCGGTCGAGCAGTTCCCGGGTCAGGCCCAGGCGGTCTTCACAGCTGACTTCAAGACGCATTCGGGACACACTTCCTAGCTAACTCTATGAATGAGCGGATAATACAGTCTCGATCCCCCCAGTGCGAGCGCCAGCCCATAAAAATGCGGGCCCGCCCCGCTTTCGCAGGCAGGCCCGGGTCAACCGATGACGCTGGTGTGGGGTGCGATTACCGGAGCAACTGATCGGTGCGCGCCGCCATGATGAAGTCGTTGCGATGCAAACCGCCGATCTTATGCATCCACCAGCTGACGATCACCATATCGCTCACTCGATGAGTGGTGGCGTTCACTTCAGCAGCTCATCCGTGCGTGCAGCCATGATGAAGTCGTTGCGGTGTAATCCGCCGATCTTGTGGGTCCACCAGCTGACGGTCACCTTGCCCCACTCGGTCAGGATCGCGGGATGGTGGAACTCCGCCTCCGCCAGCTCCCCCAGGCGGTTGGTAAAAGCCAGCGCCTCCTTGAAGTTACGAAACGTAAATTCCCGCCGCAGTTGCAGCGCCCCCTCCTCCACCAGCGGCTGCCAGTCGGGAATAAGCTGCATCAGCTCGCGCAGCTCCTCATCGCTCACCTTGGGGGCATCGGCGCGGCACGCTTCACACTGCTGGCTGGCCAGTTCGGACATGGGTTACTCCTGCTTGAATTAATGAAAAATTAATGAAAATGAAATAGGGTTGTTTGCTTTTGGTCAGCTCGCCTGTTTGCCAGCGGGAACCTCAAAGCGCGGCGGATAGAGGCCAAGCCGACTGGCCTCGGCCAGAGCAGCCATGATCTCCTCCCCGGTCAGCTGGTAGAGATGATCGAGACTCGGCAGCACAAAATAGGTGGGCTGCATGATGTCGATGCGATAGGGGGTGCGCAGCACAGTCAGTAGATCGAAGGGTTGCAGCAGCGGCTTGCCGGAAAGGGCATAGGCGGTCTCGCCGATGGAGGAGAGAATGCCGCCACCGTAGATACGCAGCCCGTCAGGTGTCGCCAAGAGGCCAAACTCCACGGTGAACCAGTAGAGCCGCGCCAGAAAGACCCGCTGCTCCTTGCTCGCCTGCTGCCCCAACTGACCGTATAGGTGGGTGAAGTGGGCAAAGGCCGGATTGGTCAGCATGGCGCAGTGGCCGAAGATCTCGTGAAAGATATCCGGCTCTTGCAGGTAGTCGAGCTCGTCCCGGCGCCGGATAAAGGTCGCTACCGGAAACTGGCGGTTGGCCAGCAGGGCAAAGAAGCGATCGAACGAAATCAGCGCTGGCACCGCCGCCACCGACCAGCCGGTAGCGGGCTGCAAGACAGCGTTGATCTCGGCCAGCTGGGGGATGCGATCACGGGGCAGCCCAAGCCTGTCGAGACCGGCCAGATACTCATCACACCCCTTGCCATCGAGAGCGGCGAACTGACGTTCGATCAGGATCTGCCAGGTGCCGTGCTCTTCGTTGCTGTAGTGGATCACCCCGTCAGCATCCGGCTGGTGGGCGGTGTAGAAGGTTGCCATAGCGGTTCCATCCTCTGGCGCCACATCAAGGCGCCTTGCCGTTTCATCACGATTTCACTGTAACGAAATGGCAACAAAAAAAGCAGCCGACCCATGAGCCGGCTGCCTGAAACAGTTGTAAATAAATTGTGACAGCCCGTTCACCAATCCCCACTACAGCTTGACCATGATATGGCGCGGCACCGTGTAATCCTCCAGCGCATAGAGGGAGAGATCCTTGCCGTAGCCCGACATCTTCATGCCGCCGTGGGGCATCTCGGAGGTAAGCATGAAGTGGGTGTTGATCCAGGTGCAGCCATATTGCAGGTGGCTGGCCACCTTGCTGGCGAGGCTCAGATCCTTGGTCCAGACCGACGAGGCGAGGCCATAGTCCGAGTCGTTGGCCCACTGCACCACCTGCTCGGCGTCGTTGAAACGGGTCACCGACACCACGGGGCCAAACACCTCGCGGCGTACGATCTCATCCTCCTGGCGGGCCCCGACAATCAGGGTCGGCTCGAAGAAGAAGCCGTTGCCGGGGCGGATCTTGCCCCCCGCCGTCACCTCCACATGGCCGCTGCTCTGGGCCCGCTCGACAAAGCTGGCGACCCGGTTGCGCTGTCTGTCCGAAATAAGCGGCCCCATCTCGACCCCCTCCTCGTACTGGCTTCCCACCTTGATGGAGGCCACCGCCTCGGTCATGGCGGCGACAAACTTGTCGTAGATCTTGCCCTGGGCATAGATACGGCAGGCGGCGGTGCAATCTTGCCCTGCATTGTAAAAACCGAAGGTGCGAATGCCCGCCACTACGGCCTCCAGATCCGCATCGTCGAAGATGATGACCGGCGCCTTGCCTCCTAGCTCAAGGTGGGTGCGCTTCATGGTGCGGGCGGCGCTCTGCAGGATCTTCTGGCCGGTGGCGATATCGCCGGTGAGCGACACCATCCGCACCAGCGGGTGCTCCACCAGCGGCGCCCCTACACTCTCGCCCCGCCCGCAGATGACGTTGATAACGCCGCGGGGGAAGATCTCGCTGGCCAGTTCGGCAAGGCGTAAAGCAGTGAGCGGGGTCTGCTCGGAGGGTTTGAGCACCACCGTATTGCCCGCCGCCAGCACCGGCGCCATCTTCCAGGCCGCCATCATCAGCGGATAATTCCAGGGGGCGATACTGCCCACGACACCTATGGGGTCGCGGCGGATCATGCTGGTGTGCCCCTCGAGATACTCCCCCGCCAGCGGCCCTTGCAGGCAGCGGGCCGCCCCGGCAAAGAAGCGGAAGCAGTCCACTACCGCGGGCAGCTCGTCGTTGAGCACTGCCAGATAGGGTTTGCCGCAGTTGAGGGATTCGAGCGCCGCAAACTCCTCGGCGTGGCGCTCGACGAGATCCGCCAGACGCAGCAGCAGGTTGCTGCGGCTTGCCGGGGTGGTGCGGCTCCACTGGGCGAAGGCGCGCTGGGCACCGTTCACCGCCCGGTTCACCTGTTCGAACGAGGCTTCGGGTACGGCGGCGATCTGCTCGCCATTGGCCGGGTTGAGAATGGGTTCGGCCTGCCCCTCGCCGGTCACAAACTGGCCATCAATCAAGAGTTGGGTAGAGAGTTTCATGGTTGCATCCTTGCGCACGCGTTGAGTCATCATTTGCCACTGCCAGCGACATCGTGGGTGTCGCGAGTGAGGTAGTAGGCAAGCAAAATAGGGATAGTGGTGAAGGCCACTATGATGAGGGCCACCACGTTGGTGACCGGCCTGTCACGGGGACGGATCAGCTCCTGATACATCCAGATGGGCAGCGTGGTCTGCTGACCCGCCGTGAAGGTAGTGACGATCACTTCGTCAAAGCTCAGGGCAAAGGCCAGCATGCCCCCCGCCAGCAGCGCCGTGGCCAGATTGGGCAGGATCACGTAGCGCAGGGTCTGGAAGCCGTCGGCCCCGAGATCCATCGACGCCTCGATGAGGCTCTGGTTGGTGCGGCGAAAACGGGCCAGCGCATTGTTGTAGACCACCACCACACAGAAGGTGGCGTGGCCGATAACGATGGTCCAGAAGCTGAACGGGATCTCCATCAAGCCGTAGGCCGAGCGCAGCGCGATACCGGTGACGATACCGGGCAGCGCGATGGGCAGCACCAGCAACAGCGACACCACCTCCTGACCGAAGAAGCGGCTGCGGGCAATGGCCGCGGCCGCCAAGGTGCCGAGGATCATGGCCGCCAGCGTCGCCAGCCCAGCTACCTCCAGCGACAGCTGGATGGCACGCCACACATCGGGGCGATTGAGGGTCACCTCGAACCACTTGAGGGTGAGCCCGGGGGGCGGAAACTGGTAACTCTTGCTCTCGCTGGTGAAGGCGTAGAGGAAGATAAACAGAATGGGAAAGTGCAGGAACAAGAGCCCGCCGATGGCGGCGTACCTGAGCAGGCCAGAAGGGCGCTCTCCCTGACGGATCACTGAGCTAGCTGACATGACGGCCTCCTTGCTGCCGGTTCAAAGCGATAGGGTCAAAGCGCATCAAAGGCTCCTAACCGTTTCGCAATCGCCAGATAGATGGCGATGATAAGGATCGGCACCAGCGAGAAGGCGGCGGCAAAGGGCAAGTTGCCCGCCGTTCCCTGCTGCATGTAGACCACCTGACCGATATACATGGTCGAGTTGCCGATAATGCCGGGGATGATGTAATCACCGAGGGTCAACGAGAAGGTGAAAATGGAGCCCGCCACCACACCGGGCAATGCCAGCGGCAGGATCAGGTTGCGAAAGGTCTGGGCGGGTGTCGCCCCCAGATCGCTGCTCGCCTCCAGCAGGGATCGCGGTATACGCTCCACCGCCGCCTGAATGGGCAGGATCATGAAGGGCAGCCAGACATAGACGAACACGATAAAGGTGCCGAGCCGCGAGAAGGAGAGCGACGGGCCACCTATCACCGGCAGGGAGAGGATGGCATCGAGCAGCCACTCCAGCCCCATGCTGTCCGCCAGCCAGCTTACTACCCCCTCCTTGGCCAAAATCAGCTTCCAGGCGTAGACCCGCACCAGATAGCTGGACCAGAGCGGCAGCATGATCCCCACATAGAACAGCGCCCGGGTCTTGCCACTGGTGTAGCGTGCCATGTAGTAGGCAACCGGAAAACCGAGCAGGGCGCAGGCCAGGGTCACCAGCAGCGACATGCCGACGGTGCGGCCGATCACATCCAGATTCTCCGGTCGCAGCAGGGCGACGAAGTTTTGCAGCCCCAGCTCGTGGCGCACCTGACCGCTGAACTCGTCCAGCCCGAACAGGGAGTTGGAAAGCAGCATCAGCAAAGAGCCGACATAGATGATGCCGAGCCACAGCAGCGGCGGCCCCAGCAGGATCGCCAGCAGCAGGCCGGGCCGACCATAGAGCAGGGTCGAGAGGCGCCGCAGCGGCCTGAAACGGGCAGGTTCGGGCTGATGGTTCATGGCAAGACTCGCACTGTGAGGGGCACTCATGGCTGCGCCCCCTGATGGGCGCCGCTCAGGCGATGGATGGCCTGCTCCGGCCAGCTGAGGCTGACCCTGCTGCCACGGGCCAGACGGGCCTGCCCCTCATTGGGGTGGTTGACGATGATCTCGAGCTGCTCCCCGAGATCAACCCGATAACGGACGAAGGGACCCAGATACTCCACCTCGCGGATCTCCCCCGACCAGCCCGGCGTGCCCGCCTCAGCGAGCCGGATCCGCTCCGGGCGCACCATCATCTGGCTGCCGTCGCCGCACAGCCGTCTGGCCTGCTCCCCTTCGAACAGATTGACGGTGCCAACGAAGCGGGCCACAAACGGCGTCGCCGGAGCGTCGTAGATGGTATCGGGGGCGGCAATCTGCTCGATCTTGCCCTGACTGAAGATGCAGATCCGGTCGCTCATTGAGAGCGCCTCCTGCTGATCGTGGGTGACGAAGATAAAGGTGATGCCCAACTGGCGTTGCAACGCCTTGAGCTCAAGCTGCATCTGCTCGCGCAACTTGAGATCGAGGGCCCCCAGCGGCTCGTCCAGCAGCAGGATGCGTGGCTGGTTGATAAGCGCCCGGGCGATGGCGATGCGCTGGCGCTGGCCGCCGGAGAGCTGGCTTGGGCGGCGCTTGCCGACCCCAGGCAGTCGCACCAGCTCCAGCATCTCGTCCACCTTGCGGTAACGCTGTGCCTTGGCGACCCCCTTGAGCATCAGGCCATAGCCGATGTTGTCGCGCACATCCATGTTGGGAAACAGGGCATAGTCCTGAAACACGGTATTGAGGTTGCGATCGTAGGGCGGCACGGTGGAGCAGGGTTCGCCAAACAGGCGGATCTCCCCGTCGCTCGGGTACTCAAAGCCCGCGATCATCCGCAGGCAGGTGGTCTTGCCGGAACCGCTCGGCCCCAGCAGGGTAAAGAATTCCCCGGAGGGGATCTGGAAAGAGATGTCGTCGACCGCCTTCACCTCGCCATAGTGGCGACTGACCCGGTCAAATTGTACGGCGTGCATGGGGCGTCCTTGTCTGTACTGGGATGGGCCGGACTCCTGTCCGGCCCGCTTGATTATCCGCTCTCGGCAGTCGTGCAGAGGAGGCGCAGCTCCCCTGCCGTTGGCAAGGTGGCAGCGGTTCCGACCACCTTGCTCACCCCACCTTAGCGGCCGCCCAGAATGGCGATATAGTCGGAAACCCAGCGGTAATAGGGCACGCAAGTTCCCTGGCTCTTGCACTGGGAGACCGGAGTGCGCCAGAAGCGAACCCGATCGAAGTTGTCGATACCGTTGGTTTTGCACCCGGTCGGGCCCAGCAGGGCATTGCCCTCACAGGCGGCAGGCACCACAGGCACCGAGCCAAACCAGGCGGCGAGATCCCCCTGCAGCTTGTTGCTCAGGGAGTGTTCCAGCCACTTGTAAGCGCAGGTGAGGTTCTTGGCATCGCTGTGCACCATGCTGGTATCGGCCCAACCGGTCACTCCCTCTTTCGGCACAGTGGTGGCGATGGGCTGCTTGTCGGCGATCAGGGCATTGGCCTGGAACGGCCAGGAGCCTGACGCAACCACCCCTTCGTTCTTGAAGTCATCGATCTGGACGAAGGCATCATGCCAGTAGCGTCCCACCAGCTGGCGCTGCTTGCGCAGCAGATCGAGGGAGGCCTTGTACTGATCCTCGTTCAGCTCGTAAGGATCCTTGATGCCCAGGGCGGGCTGATGGGTCATCAGATAGAGGGCGGCATCGGCGATGTGGATCGGGCCGTCAAAGGCCTGCACCCGCCCCTTGTTGGACTTGCCATCCGCCAAGGTCTGCTCCTCGAACACCACGTTCCAGGAGTCCGGTGCCTTGGGGAACACCTTGGTGTTGTACATCAGGATATTGCCGCCCCACTGGTAGGGCACGCCGTAGTGCTTGCCATCCACAGTGTGCCAAGGGGCATTTTGCAGCCGGGGATCAATCTTGCTGTAGCTCGGGATGAGCGCCAGATTGAGCGCCTGCACCTTGCCACCGGCAATCAGACGCAGACTGGCATCGCCGGAGGCGGTCACCAGATCGAAGCCCCCCTCGTTCATCAACGCCACCATCTCGTCCGAGGTGGCCGCCGTCTTGACGCTCACCTTGCAACCGGTCTCTTTCTCGAATCCGGTCACCCAGTCGTAGTTCTTGTCGGTCTCGCCACGCTCAACGTAGCCAGCCCAGGCCACGATATTGAGCTGGCCTTCACCCTTGCCGAGCTCGGTCGGGGCAGCCTGGGTCTGGCCTGCCAGCAGCGCCGGCACAAGAGCCAGCATCAGAGGGGTCAATTTCATCATGCACTCCTTGCATTGTGTTGACTTGCATCAGGTGAAGGAACGCCACCATGGACGTTAACATCCCGTTAACCAGCAATGAGCTTAGGGGAGTGGCAATACGATGAATATTTCAATTTTTGGTGGCTCAGGTATCAGCTAAATCGATATCGAGTGCAGATGAATCTGATTTTTGGTGGCTACCCCGCAAGAGATGGCTAACGAGGGAGCGCCTGACGAGCTCTCAATCGGCTCTGATCCCGTGCGATATCGATAAATTCCCGCGCCGTCCAATCCAGCCGAGAACCACGGCGCCACACCAGCCCGATATCGATGGCGGGAATGGGCTCCTTGATGGGGCGCGCCTCGACCCGCTCCTGCTCCAGCGACCAGGGGCGATAGGCAAAGTCGGGCAACAGGGCGACCCCGAGCTGGCTGGCGACCAGACTGCGCACCGCCTCCACCGATGCGGTGCGCAGTACGATACGGGGGGAGATGCCGTAGCGGCGCAGGCCGCCACCGATGATCTGATCGAGCTGATCGGCGGTCAGCGAGATCATCGGCTCCTCCCCCAGCGCGGTGAGCGAGAGGGTCGACTCGGCGCAGAGCGGGTGGTTGGCGGCCAGCCAGAGCCGCAGCGGCGAACGGGTCAGCAATTCGGTATCAAACGCCTCTTGCCGGATGGTGCGGTTGGTCATCAGGATCCCCACATCCACCTCGCCGTTGACGATCTGGTGCTCCAGAAAAGGCTGTTCATCCTCCTTCACCTCGATCTGTACCGCCGGAAAGGCGCGGCGAAAGCGGCCAAGCGCCTCTGAGAGGTAGTAACCCGCCACCAGGGTGGTCACGCCGATGGTGAGTCGCCCCTGATCCTGTTGGGCCACCGCTTTGAGGGAGTGGCTCGCCTCGGTCATGGCGCCGAGAATACGGCGGGCGTGGAGCAAAAACTGGTGGCCCTGAGTGGTGAGGGTGACGCCACGCGGGTTGCGCTCGAATAGCGGGGCGCCGAGCTCGGTCTCCAGCTCGCGAATGGCGCTGGTGACCGCCGACTGGGAGATATGCAGCTCGGCGGCGGCGCGGCTCACTGAAAAACTGTCGGCTACGGCCACGAAATAGCGGATCTGGCGAAAGGTAAAGTTCATCGGGCATCCTTGCCGATTGGTTCGATGAGTGTGATTGGTAAGATTGACTGCCAGCTTAACCGTAAACGGGCGTCTCGCCAAAACCGGGCACTGCTGCCAACTCAATGATCTGCCGATTAAAACCATGCCCCTGCGGCTTGGCGAGCACGACAGGGGCATGGGTCATCGCAGCAAGGTGCAGACAGGGCTATCAGGATTTGTTGAGATACCCCGCCAGCTGGCCGATCAGCCGCTTGCGCAGCTCGCCGAGTTTGGGTTTCTCGTCCGCACACCAGGGCAGCGGGCGGCACGCCTCTATAGTACGCAGGCCAAGGCGAGCGGTGAGCAGCCCGGCCCCCACCCCTTGCGCCGCGCGGGCAGAGAGCTTGGCGGCAAACTCGGCGCCCAGCAAGTCCATCCCCACCTCGGTCACCAGCTCGGTGGCACCGGCGTAGAGCATGTTGCGAAACACCTGACGGATGAGGCGTATGCGGCTCCAGTAGCCAAGTTCGATGGCGTAGACATCGGCGATATCTTCGATCATCCGCAGGTTGCGCCACAACATCAGCATCATGTCGACGGTGGCGAGCGGGCTGAGCGCCACCAAAACAGCGGCCTCCCCCGACCATTTGGCCACCCGCGCCTGTGCCAGCTTGTCGCGCTCGGCGAGCACCAGCTGGCTATAGAGGGTCAGCACTTCACGATCGCTGTGGCTCTCGTCGAGCTGAGCCAGCCAGGTTTGATACCCTTCGCGCCCCTTGTCGCCATTTTTGACCGCCAACCCTTCGCAAAAGGCCTGCCCCTGCCCGACTCCCTGATGAGCAAGCAGATCTTCTGCGCGCGAGCGCACATCCTGACGCCGCTTGAGGGTGCGCAACCGCAGCCACTCGCGCCCCACCACGCTGGCAGTTCCCGCCGCCACCAGCGCCGAGGCTGCCAGCCAGGCGCTCCCCCAGAGCGGGGTGGTGAGGAATTGATCGTAAAGGAAGGCGCCATATTGGCCCAACGAGAGCAGACCGACCGCCCCCAGCCCCCAGGCCAAGAGCCGATGACGGCGGCGCGGCTTGATGACGAGGGCGCTCTCCACCTCGGTGAACTCGTCCAGCTCGTCGAGGCGCTCGAAACTCGCCTCCTCCAGCCGCTGGGCCGGTGCGGGCGGTCGCTCGTCACTGGCCACCGTCAAGGCTGGCTCAAGGATCACCTTGCCCTGCAGCGGTGGCCGCTCTTTTATCTGATCGTTCATCGCATTGTTCTCCTGTGCGCAGCCTTCGGCTCAGGTGCCAAGACCGCACACCGTTATTCGAGGTGATCCCCGAGCAGAAACTCCAGCGCCGCATCGAGCCGGATATGGGGCAGCGCCTGATGGGGGCTCATGGGCATGGGGCGAAACGCCTGAAAATCAAAGCCTTGACTGTTCCACCACTGCGCAGGCGGAATATGGGGCGGCACCTCCCCGGGGAAGAGCAGCAGCGGCTCACCGCTCAGACTGGTGCCACGGATGGCGGGGAACTCGCGACCATTGGCCACTCCCTTGCCCACCTCGGTCGCCTTGATGGCGGCGAGCGCCAGACACTCGGTGGAGATCCCCTCAAAACGGGCCTGCCCGCGGCCACTGCGCACCAGATGCTGGAGCAGGGAGACCATGGGCGCATGCTGTTCGGGGGTGACGTGATCGGCCTTACTCGCCACAAACAGCAGCTTGTCGATACGGGGCGAGAAGAGTCGCCGCCACCAGTTGCTCTTGCCGTAGGCAAAGCTCTCCATGATGCGGGCAATGGCCTGCTGCATATCGCCAAAGCTGGCTGCCCCGGCGTTGAGGGGCTGCAGGCAATCCACCAGCACGATCTGGCGATCAAAGCCGGCAAAGTGCTGCTCATAAAAACCCTGCACCAGATGCTGTTTGTACTGCTCGAAGCGCTGCTTGAAAGTGGCGTAAAGAGTGCCATCGGCGGGCTCGCTGGCAGGCATCTCCCACACCCAGGGGACAAATTGCAGCATGGGGGCACCGGCATACTCTCCCGGCAAGACGAAGCGGCCAGGCTGGATCAGGTGCAGCCCCAGCTCCTGTTTGCAAGCATGCAAGTAGGCGGTGTAACGCTCGGCCAGCTCAGCTACCGGCCGCTCGGCAAAAGGCTGCGCCGCTTGCCACTCGGGAGTCAGCCAGCTGGTGGCGAGAGCTTGCAGCTCGGGACGATGCAGCTGCTCACGTACCTGTTCGCTCCACTGCTCGTAGCTCATCTCAAGGAGCGGCAAGTCGAGCAGCCACTCCCCGGGGTAGTCCACCAGATCCACGTAGAGGGTGGAGATCTCCCCCAGATGTTTGCGCAGGGGGTGACGGGTGCGATAACGGATTTCGAGGCGCACTTCCGCCACGCCGCGGGTGGGCTCGGGCCAGGCCGGCGGATCACCAAACAGGGAGTCGAGGCCACGCTCGTAGGCAAAGGTGGGGATGTGGGCATTGAGCTGCGGCACCCGGCGGGCACCGAGGATGCGCCCCTGACGCAGGGCATCCCACAACGGCAAACGGCCATCGATGGCCGCGTGTTCCAGCTGGTTGACCAGCGCCGTGATAAAGGCGGTTTTGCCGCTGCGAGAGAGGCCGGTCACCGCCAGCCGAATATGGCGATCCCGCACCCGGTTCACCACGTCGTTCGCCTTGTGTTGCAGGCGAGTCAACTTCTGTTCCAGTTTATTGAGTATCAAGGCTTGACCCGTTCTCCCTTGGTGGTTGCATCTGGATAGCTGGTGTCGATGGTGGCGCATCACGGGAGGCGCCGCCATCGACATTGAGTGCTTGAGCAAGAACTACAGCTTCCGAAATTCCCGCTGCAGGGTGAACTCCCTGGAGGTCACCAGCTTCTCGATCCGCTGAACTCTGGGCTCCAGCGCGTCAAGTTCCTGCGCGATGCGGCCCAGCGCCTGATGAGGGGTGATCCCCGCCTGCCAGCTGCGCGCTTTCATCCGCACCTCGGCAAAGTCGGCATCCTCTTGCGAATAGAGGGTGACCGGCTTTTTGTCGAGCAAGAACCAGGCAGCGATATAGGCGGTGAAAGTAATGAAACCGGCGAAGATAAGGCCACTGATGGCGAGCAGCCGCACGATCCAGGTCTCCACCCCGAAATACTCAGCCAAACCGGCACAGATCCCGGCTATCTTGCCACGCTGGGGATCGCGATAGAGGTTACGCCCTTCACGACTGACACTGCTCATACCTTGTTCCTCCAACCGGGTACTTCCGCATCCAGAATCGATTCCAGCGCGCCCACTCGCTCCTGCATCTTCTCGGTGCGAGCCAGCAGCCCTTGCAGCTGTTCCCGCTCGCTATCGGCAAGACCGGCGCCAATCCGCCCCTTGGCACGATAGTGCAGCACCAGCCAGATGGGGGCTACCACCACCATGAAGACCACCATGGGAACCATCAATACGCCCAGCAGATCTTCCATCTGTTACTCCCCCTGTTTGCCTTCGCTTTTGCTGTCGCCCTGGCCCAGCTTCTGACGCATGGCTTCCAGCTCACGGCTTATCTGATCGTCCACTTCCAGCTCGGCAAACTGCTGCGCCAGCGCCTTGTCGGACTGACCCAGATCGGCGCGCGCTTCCATTTCGTCGATGCGACGCTCCATCCGCTCGAACTTGCTCACCACCGCCTGGCTCTCGCCACGGGCTACCTGGCTCTGCACATTGAGACGGCTGCTGGCCGCTTCGGTGCGAATGGCCATCGCCTTTTGACGGGCGCGGGCATCTTCCAGCTTGGCTTCGAGCTGACGGATCTCTTCACCCAGCTTCTCGATGCCGCTGTCGACCGCCTGCTGCTCGCGGTAGAGGGTCTCTGACAACTCGGTCTGTTTCTTCTTCTCGATAAGGGCGGCGCGGGCCAGATCTTCACGTCCCTTGGTCAGGGCCAGCTCGGCCTTGGCTTGCCACTCGTCGACCCGCTCCTGATGACGGGCGACCTGACGACCAATCTCTTTCTGGCTGGCGAGGAAGCGAGCCAGATTGGAACGTTCCTTGACCAGCTCGTCCTCCATCTCCTGGATGATCAGGCGCACCATCTTCTGGGGATCTTCTGCCTTGTCGAGCAGGGCCGTCAGGTTGGAATTGATGATGTCGGCCAGACGGGAAAAAATACTCATGATTGCACTCCTGTTATTGGCATGGCGTTGTTTCTCCATTGACAATGGCAACTTGTGTGCCAATCTGGAACAAAATTTAACTTGTTGATTTATATGGGGCAGAATAGCCGGATTACAAGATGCCTCGCGCAAGTGATGATTAAAATCACCAACTTTTGGTAAGATTGACCAGCTTTTACAACTGACAGGGATCACTATGACCACGGCCACGGAAAGCCTGCTGGGGGAATCCAACGCATTTCTCGAGATCATTGAGCAGGCCTCACGGCTCGCCCCGCTGCGCAAACCCGTGCTGATCATCGGTGAGCGGGGGACGGGCAAGGAGCTGATCGCCCACCGCCTACATTATCTCTCGGCGCGCTGGGATCAAAGCTTTGTCACCATCAACTGCGCCACCCTGAGCGAGAGCCTGCTGGAGACCGAGCTGTTCGGTCACGAAGCGGGATCGTTTACCGGCGCAGCCAAGCGCCACCAAGGCCGCTTCGAGCGGGCCGATGGCGGCACCCTCTTCCTCGACGAGCTGGCCACCACCAGCGCCCGGGTGCAGGAGAAGTTGCTGCGGGTCATCGAGTATGGCGAGTTCGAGCGGGTGGGCGGGGCCAAGCCCCTCAAGGTGGATGTGCGGCTGGTCTGCGCCACCAACGAAGATCTCCCTGCGCTGGCCGACAAGGGGCAGTTTCGCCACGATCTGCTCGACCGGCTCGCGTTTGATGTTATCACCCTCCCCCCTTTGCGGGAGCGGCGGGAAGATATCCTGATGCTGGCGGAGCACTTCGCCCACAGCATGACCCGGGAGCTGGGCTATCCGCTGTTTGCCGGTTTCTCGCGCAAGGCGACCCAGTTGCTGCTGGATTACCACTGGCCGGGCAATGTGAGAGAGCTGAAGAACGTGGTGGAGCGCAGTATCTATCGTCAGGGCAATCCCCAGCTGCCGCTCTCGACCCTGGTGCTCAACCCGTTTGATTCCCCCTGGCGACCACAGGTCACGCAACCTGCGCAAGAGGCCCGAAGCGAGGTACAATCTGCATCCCCCCTCGCCTTGCCGCTCGATCTCAAGCAGGCTGTGGCGGAGTACGAGATTAATTTACTCAAGCAAGCGATGCAGCAATCCCAGTATAATCAGCGCAAAGCCGCTCAACTGCTGGCCTTAAGCTATCACCAGTTCCGTGGCATGCTACGCAAATATCAGCTGCTGGATGGCGATAACGATGCAGAACAAGAGTGAAGGAGTGCGGTTGATGCCGACTCCAGCAACACGCCAGCCTTCGCGCTGGCACATTTGTATCAAAACGTGCGTACAAAACCCCTATAAGAACATGGTTCAACAATGAGAATGCTCACACCCTTGCTGCTGGGTCTGCTGGTGCTGGTCACCGGCTGCCAGAAGCAACCCGAGGCCTCCAAAACCGGACTCATCTATTGTGCTGAGGGATCCCCCCTCTCCTTCAATCCCCATGTTTCCAACTCCGGGGTGACACTGGATGCCAGTGCCCGTCCGCTCTACGACCGCCTGCTGGAGGTGAACCCCAACACCCTGGCGCTGGAGCCGGCGCTCGCCACCAACTGGCATGTCAGCGAGGATGGCCTCACCTATACCCTGACCCTGCGCAAGGGGGTGACGTTTCACCATACCCCCTGGTTCAAGCCCACCCGCACCTTCAATGCCGATGATGTGGTCTTTACCTATGCCCGTCAGCTTGACGAGCAGCACCCCTATCACAATGTGTCCGGCGGCGATTACCCCTACTTCTACAGCCTGGGGCAAGATCTGCTGATCAAACGGGTGAGCAAGAAGGGGCCGCAGACGGTGGTATTCGAGCTGAATCAGCCGAACGCCTCCTTCCTCGCCACTCTGGCCAGCGACTATGCGGTGATCCTCTCCGCCGAATACGCCGAGCAGATGTTGCAGGCGGGCACCCCAGCCCTGCTGGATAGCCGCCCCATCGGCACCGGACCGTTCAGCTTCAAGGAGTATCGCCACAACGAGTTCATTCGCTATCTGCGCCATCCCGGCTACTGGGGCGGTGATGCCAAGATTGAACAGCTGGTCTACGACATCACCCCCAAATCCGCCAAACGGCTGGCCAAGCTGCTGACCGGCGAGTGCGACGTGATGAGCACCCCTTCCGCCAGCCAGCTCTCGGTGATCAAGCAAAATCCGGCGCTGAGCCTCTCGGTCCAGTCGGGGATGAACGTCGCCTTTTTGGCCCTCAATACCCGCAAGCCGCCGTTCAACAACGTCAAGGTGCGGCAGGCCATTGCCAGCGCCATCAATATCGACAACCTGCTTCAGGCGGTCTATTTCGATACCGGCCTGCCCGCCAACAGCCTGCTGCCGACCCTCTCATGGGGTTACAACCCGAGCCTGCCCGAGCGCAAACCCGATCTGAAACGGGCGCGCCAGCTGCTCAAGGAGGCGGGTATGGAGAAAGGGTTCGAGATGCAGGTGCTGGTGCAACCGGACGCCCGCCCCTACAACCCGGATGCGGTCAAGACCGCCCAGCTGATCCGCAGCGATCTGGCCAAGGTCGGGATCAAGCTCAAGATCGTGCAACGGGAGTGGCCGGTGATCGAAGGCCGCCTCACCAAGGGGCAGTACGACAGTCTGCTCTCCGGCTGGATTGCCGACAACGCCGATCCGGACAACTTCTTCCGCCAGTTGCTGAGCTGCTCGGCAGTGGAGCGGGGCAACAACTACAGCCGCTGGTGTAGCCCGGCCTTCGATCAGTTGCTGGATGATGCGGTCACCACGCCCCAGCTCTCGTTCCGGCTGCGCAACTACTACTATGCCCAGACCCTGCTTAACGAACAGCTGCCGCTGATCCCGCTGGCACACGCCTTGCGTACCCAGGTCAGCCGCAGCGACATCGAGGGGCTGACGCTGATGCCCTTTGGCGGCACCTCCTTCAACCAGGCTCACAGGGAGTAAGCATGCTTCTATACACCTTGCGCCGCATCAACCTGCTGCTTATCACTCTGCTGGCGCTGACCTTTGTCGCCTACCTGCTGGACTATCGGCTGATCGGCCATCAGCTCAGCTTCTGGAGCGGCTATCCCGACTTCCTGCGTCGCATTTTCGCAGGTGACCTGGGGCTCTCCAGCGTCTCCGGGCTGCCGGTGCTGGACGAGATCCGCCACTACTTCCCGGCGACCCTGATCCTCTGTCTGGCGGCGTTCGCCATCTCGCTGCTGGTGGGGATTCCTCTCGGAACCCTGGCGGCCCTGTCCCAGGGAAAGACGCTGGATCTCTCCATCATGACTGCCGGTCTTATCGGCTATGCGGTGCCGGTGTTCTGGCTGGCGCTGCTGGTGGTAATGCTCTTTTCGCTGGATCTCGGCTGGTTGCCAGCCTCCGGGCAGATCAGCCTGCTCTACGACGTCCCCCCCATTACCGGCATCGCGGTGATCGATGTGCTGCTCAGCAACGAGCCCTGGCGGCAAGCGGCGCTGCACGATGCCCTGCGCCACCTGATCCTTCCGTCACTGGTGCTGGCGGTAGTGCCTACCACCGAGGTGATCCGCCATGTGCGCAGCTCCCTCATCGACGTGATGAAGCAGAACTACATCAAGGCGGCGGCGAGCAGGGGCCTTTCCAAGGCGCAGATCGTCTGGCGCCATGGTCTGAAGAACGCCCTGCCGCCGGTACTGCCGCTGCTGGGTCTGCAGCTAGGCAGCGTACTCACCTCCGCCATGATCACCGAGGTGGTGTTCGAGTGGCACGGGATCGGCCGCTGGCTCATCAGCAGCATCGCCCTGCAGGATTATGCCGCTATTCGCGGCGCGACCCTGGTGGTCGCCAGTTTCGTGATCCTGACCAGCGTCAGTACCGAGTTGCTGACCACCCTTATCTATCCGGCACGGCGCAAAGAGTTGTATGCCAAACAAGATTGAACGCGCTCATGGCGTGACCAGGAGCCAGGTATCCTATGCAAGATAAATCGAACATCTATCCCGAGCTCAAGATCCTCTCGCCCCTTGAGCAGACGTGGGCCTCCTACAGCCGCAATCCGCTGGCGATGGCAGGGCTTTGGTGCTTTTTGCTGTTGCTGCTCATCACGCTGGTGGGGCCGCTGGTCGTCCCCTACGGCATCGATGAACAGCACACCGACAAGCTGCTGCTCGCCCCCTCCTGGGCGGCAACCGGCAACATCGACTACTTCCTCGGCACCGACGATCTGGGGCGCGACATGCTCTCCCGGCTGGTGGTGGGGGCGCGCCTCACCTTCGGCTATGCGCTGGTCGTGGTGGTGATCGCCATGGTGGTGGGCTCCGCCATCGGTATCCTCGGCGGGATGAGCAAGGGGCTTAAATCGAGCGTGCTGCACCACCTGCTCGATACCCTGCTCTCCATCCCCTCCCTACTGATGGCCATCATCATGGTCGCCATCATGGGGCCGGGTTTTGGCAATACCCTGATTGCCATTACGCTCGCCTTGATCCCGCCCTTTATCCGGGCCACCTACAACGCAGTGCATGCCGAGATGCAGAAGGAGTACATCACCGCCAGCCGCCTCGATGGCTCGCCCCCCTTCCGGATCATGCGTCTAGCTATTTTGCCCAACATTGTCGAGACCCTGGTGGCCCAGACCACCCGCACCTTGTCGGCAGCCATTCTCGATATCTCGGCGGTCGGTTTTCTCGGCCTCGGCGCCCAATCTCCCCAACCTGAGTGGGGCACCATGCTGGCCGATTCGAGCGACCTTATCTATCTCGCCCCCTGGACCGTCACCCTGCCCGGCATCGCCATCCTGTTCAGCGTGCTGGTCACCAATTTAGTGGGTGAAGGCATTCGTGAAGCACTCAAAGAGGGGAATGACTGATGCCGCTGCTCGACATTCGCAATCTCACCATCGAGATCGACACCCCGCAAGGCAAGGTCAAGGCGGTGGACAAGGTGAGCCTGACCCTGACCGAGGGGGAGATCCGCGGTCTGGTGGGTGAATCCGGCTCCGGCAAGAGTCTGATCGCCAAAGTGATCGTCGGCATCGAGAAGGACAACTGGACGGTACGTGCCGACCGGATGCGCTTCAACGACATGGATCTGCTGACCATGGCCCCCAAGGAGCGCCGGCGCATCATGGGCCGCGAGATCGCCATGATCTTCCAGGACCCCATCAGCTGTCTCGACCCCTCCGAGGAGATCGGCACCCAGCTGGAAGAGGCGATCCCGACCGATTCGTTCGAGGGACAATTCTGGCAGCGCTTCCAGTGGCGCAAGAAGAAGGCCATCGCCCTGCTGCACCGGGTAGGCGTCAAGGATCACCGCAAGGTGATGCGCGCCTATCCCCATGAGCTGTCGGATGGCATGTGCCAGAAGGTGATGATCGCTATGGCCATTGCCAACCAGCCGCGTCTGCTGGTAGCCGACGAGCCCACCAGCGCCATGGAGTCCACTACCCACTCCCAGATCCTGCGACTGCTGGACAAGATGAACAAGCTGGGCAATACCACCATCCTGATCATCAGTAACGACATCGCCGCCATCGCCAACCTGACCGATACCATCAACGTGATGTACTGCGGCCAGATGGTGGAAGTGGGCACCCGGGAGCAGATCCTCGAGACCCCGCATCACCCCTATACCGATGCCCTGCTCAAATCGATCCCCGACTTTGACAAGCTGGTGCGCCACAAGTCGCGCCTCGAGACCCTGCCCGGCGTCATCCCGCCACTACAACACCTGCCCATCGGCTGCCGTCTGGGGCCGCGCTGCCCCTACGCCCAGAAGCAGTGCGTGCAGACCCCCCTGATGAACAAGATCAAGGGCCATCAGTTCAGCTGTCACTTCCCGCTGAACATGGAGGAGCCAAAAAAATGATGACCGTTAATGCCCCCATGAAGGAGCCCCGCTTGTGATCGAGCCATCCCTGTTGCAGGTCAGAGGCCTTAGCAAAACCTACCAGAACCGCACCGGTCTGTTCCGTCGTCAGGCGGTGGAGGCGATCAAGCCCCTCTCCTTCGATCTCGAAGTGGGTCAGACCCTCGCCATCGTGGGTGAAGCGGGCTCCGGCAAGAGTACCCTCGCCCGCATTCTGGCCGGGATGATCGAACCCACCAGCGGCGACATCGCCATCGACGGCCAGCTGATGGTGCATGGCGATTACCAGACTCGCTGCAAACTGCTGCGGATGATTTTTCAGGATCCCAACACCTCGCTGAACCGCAAGATCCGGGTCGGCCAGATCCTGGAAACCCCGCTGCGCCTCAATACCGAGATGACCGAGGAGGAGCGCCGCGAGAAGGTGGTGCAGACCCTGCGTATGGTGGGGATGCTGCCGGATCACGCCCTCTTCTATCCGCAGATGCTCTCCTCCGGTCAGCAGCAGCGGGTTGCGCTCGCTCGGGCGCTGATCCTCAACCCCAAGATAGTGGTGGCCGATGAGGCGCTCTCCACGCTGGATATCTCGGTACGCTCCCAGATCATCAATCTGCTGCTGGAGATGCAGGAGACCATGGGACTGAGTTATGTGCTGGTAGCCAACGATTTGGGTATCGTCAGCCATATCAGCGACGAGGTGCTGGTAATGCACGAAGGTCGGGTGGTGGAGCGCGGCAAGACTCTCAAGGTGTTTGCCGATCCCCAGCATGAGGTGACTCGCCGTCTCATCCAGAACTACAACAACGAATACCGCAAATAGAGAGGCGCTGGCCACCTCCCTCACCGCTGTGTTTCGCCGAGCTCACACGGCGGGATCAAAAAAGCCCACTGCATGCAGTGGGCTTTCTGTTACCGGCGTTGCTGCTTAGGCTTGCAGCAGCAGACGGTTGATACGGGAGACGAAGCTCGCCGGATCGTTCAGCCCGCCCTGCTCGGCCAGCTGGGCCTGTTCGTGCAGCAGGGTGACCCACTCACCGAACAGTGCCTCGTCTTCAATGGTGTCGAGTTTCTTCACCAGCGCATGGTCAGGGTTGAGCTCCAGAATGTACTTCTGCTCCGGTACCGGCTGGCCGGCCGCGCGCATCAGCTTGATCATCTGGGTGCTCATGCCATAAGCGTCAGTGACGATGCAGGAGGGGGAGTCGGTCAGACGGTGAGTGACACGCACCTCTTTCACTGCATCACCCAGGCTCTTCTTGACCCGCTCAACCAGACCGGCGTTGGCCTTCTCGGCCTCTTCCTGGGCCTGCTTGGAGGCTTCGTCTTCCAGATCGCCGAGATCCAGTTCGCCACGGGTGACGGAGATAAGCTGCTTGCCGTCGAACTCGGTCAGGTGGCTCATCAGCCACTCGTCCACGCGCTCCCACATCAGCAGCACTTCGACGCCCTTCTTGCGGAAGATCTCGAGGTGCGGGCTGTTCTTGGCAGCGGCATAGGAGTCAGCAGTGATGTAGTAGATCTTCTGCTGGCCTTCCTTCATGCGACCAACGTAATCCTCGAGAGAGACAGTCTGGGCTTCGCCCTCGCCAGCGGTGCTGGCAAAGCGCAGCAGCTTGGCGATCTCTTCGCGGTTGGCGTAATCTTCGGCCGGGCCCTCTTTGAGCACGTTACCGAACTCTTTCCAGAACTTGGCGTACTGCTCGGCATCGTCTTTCGCCAGCTTGGAGAGCATGGTCAGCACGCGCTTGGAGCAAGCCTTGCGCAGGGAGGCGGTCACCTTGTTGTCCTGCAGGATTTCACGGCTAACGTTGAGCGGCAGATCGTTGGAGTCCAGCACCCCTTTGACGAAGCGCAGGTAGGTCGGCATAAACTGCTCGGCGTCATCCATGATGAAGACGCGCTGCACGTAGAGCTTCAGGCCGTGCTTCTGCTCGCGGTTGTAGAGGTCGAACGGAGCGCGGGCCGGCACGTAGAGCAGGCTGGTGTACTCCTGCGCGCCTTCCACCCGGTTGTGACCCCACAGCAACGGATCTTCAAAGTCGTGGGCGACGTGCTTGTAGAACTCCTGATACTCCTCGTCCTTGATATCTTTCGGGTTGCGGGTCCACAGTGCCGTGGCGCGGTTGACCTGCTCCCACTCGCCCGGGGTGCCGACGATGGTCTCACCATCCTCTTCGCGATCCGGGGTGCCTTCTTTGTACATCTCTACTGGCACGCTGATGTGATCGGAATATTTGCCCACCACGGAGCGCAGACGCCAGTCGTCGAGGAACTCGTCCTCTTCGGCACGCAGGTGCAGGATAACGTCGGTACCGCGACCGGCTTTGGTCACATCAGCGACGGTGAAGGAGCCTTCCCCTTCCGATTCCCACTGTACGCCCTGCTCCGGAGCAGTACCGGCGGCACGGGAGACCACGGTCACCTTGTCGGCCACGATAAAGGCGGAGTAGAAACCGACCCCGAACTGACCGATCAGTTGGGAATCCTTACCCTGATCGCCGGAGAGGTTTTTGAAGAATTCTGCGGTGCCGGACTTGGCGATGGTACCCAAGTGCTCAATCACCTGATCGCGGGTCATACCGATCCCGTTATCGGAGATGGTCAGGGTACGCTTCTCTTTGTCCACCACCAGACGCACACGCAACTGGCCGTCGTTTTCGAACAAAGAGGCATCGGAAAGCGCCTTGAAGCGCAGCTTGTCCGCCGCATCGGATGCGTTGGAGATCAGCTCGCGCAGGAATACTTCTTTGTTGGAGTAGAGGCTGTGAGCCATCAGGCTCAGCAGTTGTTTGACTTCAGTCTGAAAGCCGTGGGTTTCGGCATGAACACTTTGGGTCATGGACCAATCCTCAGAAACATCGGGTTGAACATATGCCCAACCTAGATGGGGACGGCCAATCAAATATCAAGGGGCGAGTGTGCAATCCCGCTCACTCGCCCCTTTAAATCAGCTCAAACGGCTATTTCTTACCCAGCTCGACCGCTATTAATGCGGGGAAACTGGCTGGCACCTTGCTATTTCAAGCGTTGGCGCCCCATCAGGGAGTGGGAGAGCGTGGTGCCATCCACCAGCTCCAGCTCGCCCCCTACCGGCACCCCGTGGGCGATGCGGCTCACCTCTACCCCGGCGGTGCGGGCCATATCGGCGATATACCAGGCGGTGGCATCCCCTTCAATGGTAGGGTTGGTGGCGAGGATCAGTTCGCTGATGTGCTCTTCCTTTAGACGGCGCTCCAGAATATCGAGTCCCAGCTCCTCCGGGCCGATACCGTCCAGCGGCGACAAATGGCCCATCAGCACAAAGTAGCGGCCGGAAAACTGACCGGTCTGTTCGATGGCGGCCACGTCCGCCGGGCTCTCCACCACGCAGAGCAGGCCATTCTCTTCCCGCTTGGGATTGGCGCAGATATCGCAGCGATCGTTCTCGGTAAAGGTGCGGCAGTGGCTGCAATGACCGATCTCGGTCAGGGCGCGAGAGAGCAACTGGGCCAACCGCAAACCGCCGCTGCGCTCGCGCTCGAGCAGGGTAAAGGCCATCCGCTGGGCAGACTTGGGCCCCACCCCCGGCAACACCTGCAGGGCTTTCATCATCTCATCGAGCAGGGGACTGAACTTCATAACACTCCTTACACGGGCCTGCCCCTCGCCACCACCAGGGCCACGACGGGTCAGCAAAACAGGATAACGCCATTGGCGCAGGACTATACCCGAGCCCGCTGCCCATCGCCATCGGCTTGCCCACAGAGCCCGCTAAAAACGCGGATAGCAAAAAGCCCCGATGTTTCCATCAGGGCTTTGCAAGTTGGCGGTGAGGGAGGGATTCGAACCCTCACTTTTGTATATCACAGCACAAATATAACCTTTGCATTCAATGACTTACGAAGTTATCGTCGACCATAAAAACAGTCAAATTGACTCAAGATATTGTCATGAGTTTTCTACATCTTTTATAAAGAGAAATTCTAAAATGTCAAGAACATGAACATGAACATGAACATGAACATGAACATGCTTTCTGACTATCGGAATCATGTTGTCGTTTCTTCTGAATGACAAATCGATTCACGTCCGAGAACTCCTGCTTTGCGGTAACGCTCGGCTAACGCGCCGGTTTGGAGCCGCGAAGCGGCGGAAAATCGGTCTCTGTGCAGCCGATTGTTAACACCAGTCCGATCAGATGCGTGGTGGTAAAATTTCGCTATAGCCCCGCATATCCTCTTGGAGAGGAAACACCATTCTCTTGGTATACCGCTTGGTTGCATGCTCAATTGATAGCCCAAGAATAGTCATTCTCGATGTGCCTACACCGAGAGAGAGTCCCGTTCCTTCAAGGGTTAAACCTTCCCCACCAACCATGCGGACAGCTTTTAAGATTGGCTCCTGTACTCCAATGGAGTCCACTTTCACACCGACATCTGCACCGTCACATTCAAATTGTTCCAGCCCGACTGAATATTCAGCATCAGCTTCCAACCTTCCAACTTCAAGCGACCCTTTTCTTAACCTTAAAAAAGCGCTCCTCATCCTCATATCGAGGCGTTCAACCACTATTCTATTTGGTGGCTCAATAATTAATTTAAGAGCAACTTTTCCTGGCGCAGACCGGATAACTATTTCCTTTCCTTCAACTGTCATATCCCAAACATCTGGGCGCCCCGACCAGACGTTCCGTTCGATACGGAAAAGCTCTGCGCCATTTTCGTCTGAGAATTCGCCCGAGACTGTTGGAAACGACATTCCATCTTCTGGCGGCTCAATGGCGAGAACCGCATTGCCATCTATTTCGATTAAAGTTCTTGCACCGTGAAAAATGCTAGAACCAAGAACTACTGTCAGGCTTTGGCTGTCCAGAATAAGGTCATCAAACGGCCGTTTGATATTCGCATCGGTCTGAACATTCTCGTACTGTCGTCGGACACTATCTTTGGATATTTGACCTTTTGTAACCTTATCGTGGCAACGTCCACACAAAAGGCACATGTGATCACTGTTATGCTCTGTAGCATCGTTGAACTCGGGGATGATGTGTTCATATTGGTAGACCGCAGATCGGCAAAAAACACAACCGAACTTTGAGCGCACTCGAACATCCCTTTCTATATCGGCGGGGATATAGCGGGAAAGTCCATGCTTGTTGATATTGCTCAAATTTGACTCCCTAGTGTTAACGTCCGGCTAAGTGGTTGACAACGCACCGCAGAACTCAAAAAACACACCTTAAACACTGAACTTCAATTCAGCATTAAAGCCACCAAGTGTTGGCAATGCCTCTTGAGCCGTTTGTTATACCATTTTTACTCGAACAAGAACCTTACTGCATCACAGGAAAATCCATCAAGGTAGTAAGATAATTTACTTTCATCTACAAAGTTATAAGTTTGCTTTAGCTGAGAGGTACTCTCTTCGGTAGCTCGAAAATCAACTATTTTCACATTATCTTTCGTAACCCCATCAAGTGTAAAATCCCATTGAAAGCACTGGTAATTTTTAATAATTTTATATAGACAAACTCGGAGATAATCGTCATGCTCAGGTAATGAAAAACCTATGATATTGATTCCAAAATTGAAACCGCCAGATTTTCCTAGCCCATGCCAAAAGCTTATAAATGGGTTTGCATATACGATTTTCATATGTGACGGCGACAAAATCATCGGCACACCCGGCGGATTAGAATTTGAATAAAATAAATTCAAATTAGTAACGCGATGAACAAACGCAAGTGGATCACTGCCAACTCTAGGACCATCCACTAGAGGAACTGGTGCATACTTATTATTGTTATTAAAGATAGGGTCTGTCGGTAATTGATGGAAATTTTGTTTTTTGAATGAGGTTATAGTTTTTAGGTAGTCCTCATTAGTAAACCAATCTAGGGAGCCGTGAAGTTTCAATATAATAACTTCGTCATTGTCATTATCGATCGTTCCTCTGTACTCGCTCGTCGAGCTGAAACGATGCGGGAAGAGCCTATATGACTTTCCAACATATTCAAGTGCTCGCTCCAATATGACATCATAGTTTAGTGTAATGACTACATCGGTAGATTTTAGATTTTGAGCAAATTCAATGTATTCTGAAGGTAGGTCTTGCCCATCAGGAGTTCGCTCATGAATAATTTGCCCAATAAACTTCTTGATTAGCAACTGAGCTCCATTCCCTTGCGAACTGAATGTGTCACTCCCTTCTAGCCATAAGTAATGCTCTATATCCAAGAATGACATGAATTCTTCTAAATCCACCTCATCGTGAGTTACATTAACATTACAAGTTGATTGTTTATAATCAATGAACTCATCAAGTGAACGGTGAAATTTAGTGTCAGTGCCATGCACAGACTCAATACGAGATTTTACTAAACCATATAACTCTGCTGCCGTAGGCAAACCCGCAGGTACAGAAAAGCCTGCACCAATTACAAAAATTCTATACCCAATATTATTCATACCTGACCAACTTTCTTTAAATGGTATAACGCTTCAAGCAGGGGAGCAGCTTTGCAGCATCCCTTGGCTTGACTTGTTATAGCTTTCCAAGTCATCCTCGATAATATCAGTTTGTATGAGAAACTTTATCAATGAATACCTTATTATCCGTTCCATCCCGATGAATGTAGGTGAACGTTTGATTGACTTCTGCATGTCTTTATCTTCGATTACAGGGTTACCGTGTATGACTTCCTCGTTATCATGCAAATAGTTAACCGCCATCCAAGAAGACGGTAATTTCCCTGCATGAACATACTTACTGCGCAAATTATAAGCGGCCTTTAATCTCTGCTTAATATCTGACTCTGAAAGCTTTTGGTATTCATGTTTTGCTTCAGTTCTATTGAAAAAATCACTATCTAGGCAATCAATAATAAATTTACAGAACGCTTCTGAAACCCCCATTAATTTAGAGCTTACTTTTTTATGCAGTGTCTCTCCATCTTCACCAAGACTCTTAAGTCGCTCTAGTAACTGCTTTGTATTATCGTCAAGTAGCTCTTCTATTGGGTATTTGAAGTGAGATGCCAATATTTCACCAGCAGTTATAAGACTAAGGAATGCTAGCTCTGGGCTTTCTTCAGCTATTCGAATCGCCTGTATATAGAACCTACCAGCATACCAAAATGTTGATTGTGCATTAGCTGCATCGCCATCATGCTCATACAAAACATGTTCGATGTATTTAATGTTTTCTAGGCTTAATTCTATCTGATAATCGGCTCTTTTATTAACACTATTGAAGCACAGGTTCTTGTTATATATTTGGTGATTGGATTCAACTGATGGAACATAAGGCCATCCGTGTTGTTGTATTAAGCCGTGAGAATCGAACCGTTTTCCAAACAGCACTGAGAGAGCTATACAAAAATTCTCACCAATTTGGCTATAGTCAGGTATTATTATGGTGTCATTTTTGTATTCAGGCGTTACGACGGTAATTTCAATGTATTCCCGATAAATTCTTTCATCTGTTTTTGGTGTGTATGCGTTTACTCGAGCATTCTCGTTTGCATTGACGATTCGAAACACGTCACTTTCATATTGACCTACGAAGTGAGATGGCGTCGATATTAGCAATTTTGTGATATCCGTTCTTGGCTTAGGTAATGCCATGGTTCTCCCTTTTGCTATAACGCCGTGCTCAACGGCAGTTTGTAAGTCGTGGTTTTGTGGGTTACTTTTGCGCAGCAAAACCACAAAACTGCGACTTACAAACTGTCCAGCTCACGCAGTGCGCGGGTTGCAGCACCTTGTTATGCAAAGGATTCATCAAGAAGTTTTTCTGCTTGTTTTGAGGCCATTGATTTTGCAATGTCAATGACAACAGATAGACCTTCTGTTTTAAATTTTTCTTTTATAGTAGTGAGCACTCCAGGTTTAGTTAGTGAAGATGCGAAGTCATGTCCGTTGGCCGTAAGGCGCCACGGAATAATGCAAACGCCATATGCATCATGTTCTCGCTCTATACCCATAGAACCGTTTTTCGAGCAACTTTCAATAAGCTTCCTGTCTACCATTATTTCCAGATGGAAAACGAACTTATGCTCATTTTTAGAGGTAAGAGCAGAGAAACTATCCCAATCTACCGTGGGTAATTCACTATCTAAACAAATATCCAATATTTGCTTTAAATAATCGTAGTCAACTCTCATGTTGTATTTCCATTTTGTGCATAACGCCCACAACAGGGGCAAAACGGAGTGGAACCAATTTTTGGTATAATGAGCGTAGCGAACCAAAAATTGGTAGGGCGTAGTTTTGTCCCTTGCTTGTGATTGTTATGAATCATATGCTCGGCAAATGACTTTTTGGCCCCTTCCACGCAAAGGCATTTAATAAAGACTGAAATATTGACGTAAGCGATTCCATTGAATTTGGTGATACATCAACTTCACCGTAGTGCCCATCAGCCATAGTATTTCCATATCTTGAACCATTCAAACAGTTCAGGACTAAAGCCCCGCCCGGCGCACTGATCATGCCGTTTTCAATTGGCTTCAATTCGAGAGGCTTAGGGTTTTTCCCAGCGCCCAAACCTCTAGAACGGTCTTCCATATGCTGCGCACTATTTCTTACGCCTCTAAGCTGAGGAAAAGCGGAACCGAATTGATCATGTAACTCAGCAACGATCTGTGGGACTTGTGCCTGAAGCTTCAGAACATTAAGAAATTTATCAAAAGAATCTAGCGCATAAAGAAATGCTCTAGCATGCATAAATGCCTGATTATGCTGAAACTCACGAGGCAATCTTCCAGATTGCCATTGCTCCCTTTTAAATCGTATTTCTGTCTGGAGATGAAGCTCGTCCCAGTTTTGGTGATCATATGGATTCTCAAGCTGGGACTCTAGTTCTTTTCGTATAGCAGACCTGCGATTTGAATCAGCCTCCCAACGCTCTCTTGACATATCTTCTCTATCACGAGAAATCGCATGAAGGAACATATTTAAAGCTAAGTTTGCTTCGTAGAATTGACCCTCAAGGCTTCTTAATATTCCTTCAATTTCCCATGACCAGTCTCGGTCATCACTGACAAGCCAAGTACCGGGTTTTATTATCTCAAATATGTACATGGACTATCCTTGATTCATCACGCCCTGTTAAGGTGTGAGCAACGCAATAGCGAAGCCACCGCATGCCACCTCAAACACTAAACGCAACGCATAGCAAAAAATGCCACACGTTGCGAATCACTCTTAAACAGTTTGTTATGCAAGCTTTGACATGTGGCTATTTATACAATTCCTTCAATCTATCCTCAGCATCCTTATCTGTACAGTGATCTCCACTTACATGCCCCATAGGTTCTTTAACCGGTTGACCATTTACCTCACCTACTGCAAACCAATTATTACCTTCTTTTACACACTTTGCATTTTTAACTTCTGACATTTCATGCTCCTATCTTACATAGTTTCACTAGCCTTATTGCCTTGCCACTAATCACAATAATCCAGTTCACGTTGAATATAAAAGGTCGATCTCACAAATTGAAATAATTAAATATAGTAACGTTTACTTCGGTTGCATAACAGTGATTAGATGGAAGGCCGTGCTAATCCAATAACAGAGTCTTCCGTATAACTCCGCTCTGCCCTGACAGTTGCCACGAAAAAATAGAATTAAATCAATACATTACCAGTATTATTCTGATGCTTGAACGTATTCGCTTGACCTCCTCTTTTTGCTCTACCATTACCGCTGTATATAAAAACAGTATAGGAGTCAGCTATGGAAGGCGCCAGCAAGCCACGCCTGCGTGAACAGGTCAGGACAGTGTTGCGTACAGCATCCGTACTGAAAAGTCCTACTTGTACTGGATCCGCAATTTCATATGCTTTCATCAACTGCAATACTCGCAGGAATTCGGTTCTGCTGAGGTCAATGCCTTTCTCACCCAGCTTGCCGCCGAACGAAATGTGTTACCGATTGACAACCAAAAAATTAGTACAGCCACCATGTTGAGTAACGGGTAGCCACTCGCTTACCTATCTCATCAGGCAAGGCTACCGCCCCTGAGTTACAGCCCTCAGCTCGCTGCTGTTAACCAACCTGGTGTCACGAATCGCTCCCATGACGCTTCCCTGAGAGATGGATTTTCGTTTGGCTATCTTAAGGGAGTAGATCGAGACATGGAAAGAGGATATTGATAAAAACATGAGCAGGCTCAATCAATTAGTGAGCGACTGCCGTGTTAAACTGGCAGTTTGGTCAGCAGAGGATACGGATATTTCCCTCACCCAGCCCCTTTGCTACATGGAGAGGGAAATAGAGAATGTTCTCCGATCCAAAGATCGGATAGTTGCAAACACTCTGGGGTGGTCAAAATTGGGCGCTAAAAACCCCGGAAACCTGGTTATTTTTGTGCGCTGATCAACAGTGATGGGTTGATATGGCTAATCTGCCGTTGAGCGCTCAACGGCAATAAGAAAACCTGAGTCTCCCTGCGCTTTACAGCCTCATGCCCTAATTACCTGTCGAGTGGTGGTGATCGATAATCTTTATTGGATGTCATGGGTTACTTTGGTTAGATGCGGTTAAGCGAGTGAATCCCCTCTTAATCAGCCTCAAACCCTTACCATGACTACGTTTGAGGTAATGATGGTTAAGCTGAGTAAGGGAAGTTGCCATGAAGCGTGGTGAGTGCTGGATGGGCTCATATCAAGGTTTACTCAGTGTTTATATATAAATCACCTTAATCAATTAACCAAAAACCACTGTAGGTCAGTAATGGCGAGGGTTTGAGGCTGGTTAAGAAGCTAGAAAAACCACTTAACATGTACTTAACCAATTAATCATCTACCCAATAGATGAGCAGAAAAAAGCCCCGCCTTATCGACAGGGCTTAAGAGTCACTTGTCGGCTTTGCCCTTCTCTTTGGGGCTATCGACGGGCAGCAGGTACTCGGTCCTATTAGAACGCGCCCTGCGGCTCTGGAGCTTGCCCTCGCTCGCGAGCAACCGGAGTGCCTTACCCCAACTACTCGCCATGCTCAGCCTCTCACCGTGGCGGGCGCACAGCCCGCTCGCCGTGAGCCATTCAGATGAGGCCAGTGGACGCGATAGATGGTGGTGGTAAATAACCTCATAATATGGACCCTTGTCTGTGTGAGCATCGTTTTCCGATGCAGCTAGTGCAGCTGTTGCATCATCCAGAAACCACGTTGCTCCTGACTCATAGCGCTCCCTTACCTCCAGCCAAAACTGGCGCAGTTGCTCAGGGTCTGTCTGGGACAAACGGCCTGCACTCCAGCTCCAGCCCAGGACCGTATTGAGGCGCTCAACATCAGCTGCCGCAGCCAACTCGATAACCGCAAATCTCGTGTTACCGGTTGTATCCTTGAGAAAATCCGTCCCGTTGACCGTGGCAATAAATGAAGTCTGGCGCTTTTTGGTGGTCATGCTGCGGGCATAGGGTAGGCGATAGCTGTCGTTCTCTCGGGTCAAAAAAGCCTTGAGGCTACCCGCCTCATGTCGGGTCGTACTCTCAAGCTCAGCCAGCTCCACAACCCATGCAGACACTGCGCGACGAACATCATCAGGCTTGTCTGGATTGATGGCACAATCAAGGGTCGAACCTTGCACCACAGTAGCCAGACGGCTCACCCAGGCGCTTTTTCGATAGGACTGTGCCCCCACCAACACAGGCACCAATTTCGAGTACCAGCGCGGTTGATAGAGTGCAGCGACACACCCAACCAGCCATGCATGTAACACCGCACTCGCATAGACGGGATTAGCAGGATTGAGGGTAGCAATCACCGCATCGATGCGCGGTTTCCCATCCCACGGTGCCCCACGTTCGAGCCACTGACGCACAGGGTGATAACTGTGGCGCTCACAAATTGCGATCAGGTGCTCCTCAATCACGGCATCCGGCACACCTGCCAACTGGCAGGCATCAACCAGCGCGGATCGCTGACCCGCCTCAGAGCCTCCCAGACGCTCACCATCCGCATCAGCCAGTTCTGCCTCACCCGTCATCAGGTTGTAGCGTGGCTCCCAACCGTTGAATGTGATAAGAGCAAACAAATTCGAGCTGGTTTTGATGGGGCGGCCAGTAGGGCTCATATCCGGCAGAGTCAGCAGTTTACCCTGCATCACCGACCTGACAGCCTGCTGCACCTGTTGTGTGGCAGCACCGTCCTTCTGACCGTCATATGACGGAATATCATACCCCGCTGTTTTGTTTTTATTATTTTTCATTTTTATTATCCTCGGTGTTATCACCTGATTGTTGTTATATATAACCTCTGCCATTTTCTACTTTTTAATTGAGTGGGGTAGTTAAAACATACATGGCTCCACTCAATTAAATTCAAACCGTTTTTATGAATGGTATTGCGCCATCAATATGGGATGACCGTCACCGAGATATAGGCGTCAAGGTTGTTCCTCCTCGTCCCGAGTCAGACTCCACCTTGACCCCTATACCCGCCTCCTTCGTCATCCCATATTGACCGCTTCATACCATCCATAAAAAAGGGTTCTCCACCCCACTCCGGTCGCTGCGCAACCTACGGGGGTTCCGGTCTCGTAACCTCGACACACCCCCATACTTACGTGCGTAAGTATGGTTTTCAACAGCCGTGCTTACGGTGTGTTTTAAATCATACTTACGGTTGTATTCTTTGCGTACTTTCGACTCTTTTCATGGCGCACTTACGTGCGCATCCGTAAGCGCTACATGTTATATTTTTCACGCCAATGAAGACCATCATTAGGTGTTTATATGTCCGGGCATGACTATTTTTGATGAGTGAAGATTGAGAATATTACCGCGAGAAACCATCATCTTTTGATTTGTCTCTATTTATAAATGCAGCCATTCCTTTCCGCTTAACATTTGATTCCTCACTTGGCTCGACCACCATTATTGGTGTATTTGGCTGGATATAGCTTTTATTATCCGCAGACGGCACGCTGTGAGTCACTCTAATGTGGCTCAGGTCAGCATCAGCAGGACAACTCGGTAAACGTCCTCCTCTTGCTGATTTTCGATTTCCGTAACGATTAACTGAGGCTGTGGCCTGATGTCCCATCAAATAGGCAATTTGTACACGGTCCATTCCGGAGGCTTTGAGCTCTGAACCCAATTGATGACGCCAACTATAAAATGTAGGGAGATGATTGCGCTTCGGCCATAAATTTTTTCCTGCAATGCGAAGTTTATCTTGCAACGATTTAATATTGGCGAACTGTGCTTCTCTGACTATTGAGCTTAACCAGCGAGGGTCAACGCCTTCAAATTGCAGAGTCCTGTCTGCACCACGAATACCATCATGGCTCTTTTTTGCCCCAACAATACGTACTTTATCGCCATTTACTGTAATGTCAGCAAGTTCAGCGGGCCTGATGCCCATGTAGGAAAATAGTATTATCGCAGCAACCATTCTTATATCATCCCGCGCTTTGAAATAATCGATCAGCGCGGTTTGGTCAGCAGGATTGATGCTCTTAACCCTGTTCTGCTTTTTCTTAACTGGAGTATTGCTACCTTGAGCCGTGACTGGATTACGTAATCCCATAATGCGCTCAGCGGCCTCGACATAACCCAGATTTTTTTGATGATAGACAAGTGCTCCACGCAGGCGACGCCAGTAGTCAGGACGATATTCAGGCGCGCAGGCCAACAGCTCATCTGAAATGTTTTTAGCTGTAACCTTGATGTTTTTTCTTTCAAGGCGAAGATAGAAATGTTTTGCCAACCTTTCGTATTCTAGTTTTGTTTTTTCTGTAGCCATTTTTATTCCTTAGGCTCTTAACGGCCCTTATTTAACGTATTATCGAATCAATAATATATCGATATGAATCACAGTAGTTATCGCTAATCTGATTGAGAATGCGGTTCACCAACATGTATGTTTTTCATTGATTGAGCAACCAGTCCTAATAAATATTGCTGAATTTGTGGGTCGGCAATTAATTTAGTCATGTCCAGTTCTGAGTTGTTGGCCGGAACCAAAGCCTGCATCTCATTAAGGCGGAAACAACGAGCAAGAGCGTTTTCGGCTAATGTTTTGAAATCCGCAGCATCCTCAACTAACCATTTTCCATAATGACGCCTGATCATTGCGGTACTTGTATGCCCCATCTGTTTGGCAATCCATTCGATATTAACACCTGCGGACAACAGTTGACTGGCATAGGTATGTCTAAATTGTGATGGCCCTCGGTAGGCAACCCCCGCTGTGGCACAAAACGGCTCAAAAAAATCCTCTCTGAATTCATCGACGCTGGTGTATTGACGTCGCTTATCCGGATAATAGGCTAATAAAGTCCGGCGCAGTTTGATCCGTGTACGATTGTCAGCACACATGACCGAAATCGCTTTCTCTTTGCGATGCCTAGCATGCTCCAGAAGAGTGCGTAGTGCCTGCACTGCGGGGACAGTCAACTCGACTGTTCGGCAGGAGCTTTTGGTTTTAGGCGTTTTATAGCAACCATCTACCAAGGCCAGATCAACACGCAGTGTGCGTTTATCCAGGTCGATAGCCTCACGGCTAATTGCCAACAATTCGCTGATCCGCAGTCCAGTGGAAATACCAACCTGGATTATTGCTGCACCAATAGGGTTGATATGTTGATGTGCAATAAATAACTGGATCTCTGATTGCAAGAATGGCTGAGGCTCGACCACCTCAAATCGACAATTTTTAACATGACACATCGGATTGATTTTTATAATGCCATCTCGATAGGCCCTGTTAAATACCTGTCGCATAATGTCAATATACTGATTGACCGTGTTGCCTTTGAGGCGTTTTAGCAGTTTGGCAATATACATTTCGATGTCAGTTGCATTAATGTCAATCAGCTTCTTTTTTCCCCATTTACGGATAAGCTGCATGGACTTTCTACACAAAATATCATGGGTTGCGTCTGATACCTGTCGGTATTTTATGTTCAGGTGTTCCTCTACTGCGGTTTTGAACGTTTTTTCACGAGGATCTGATTTTAGATTTTTGTTGTTTTTCATGTGCGCCCTGTTTTTATTATTATAATTTCGCGCAGGATTACACTCAGTAAAAACCAAGTCAAATAAAAAGTGAAACCTAACAAAAACTAATTTAATGTCAACCTTCAATATATTTGAAATAAATAAATTGTCAAATTAATGACCAGTAACATCAGAAGCCAGTCACGCTATTTTAATGATGAAAATCAACATGTTACCTTGCCAGGCAAGCACGTGAGTGGGTATACCTCACCCACTCAAATGCCTATTTCGCCTGATATTCAAAAATCGACTAAATCGCTGGGGATTGACTCGATTTTTTCTCGCAGCAACGCGATACCTAGTCGCTTGCCGTAGCGCCCAAACGTGAGCCCCTTTTTGCTATGACCCACCAATTCCGCCACGATGTGCTCAGCCACATCGGCCTGTTGCAACTCATCGATAAAGGTATGCCGCAGCCCGTAAATGGTGGGGCGGCCTTTGCCGATGATACCTGCATCATTGAGATGACGCTGAAAGCGACACACAAGGTTATGTGACCAATCGTCATCCTTGCCTGACGGTTTGTCATCGAACAGGAACGTCTGCCCTTGGTGGCGACGATGGGACACATAGTCCAGGAATTGGTGCGCAATCAGCGCATGGTGCAGTGGAATTGTGCGATAGGCGTTGCTGGTCTTGAGGGCTTGACCGACTTCACCGGCCTCCACCACCAGACACCAGATGCCGTCTACCTGTTTGATGTTTTGGGTTTTTAGCTGACAAGCCTCGGAGGGCCGCAGTCCGCCATACAGACACAGCAGCGGCACCCACCAATCCTGGATTTTCAGTCTTTTGCCCTTTTGAGCTTGTTTGCTGCGCAGGCTCGCAAACAGTTGGGCCAGTTGAGGGCGCTGCCAGCGGATGCGCTCCTCATCGGTTCGTCGCGTGACGGGTTTCTTACCGGCGGTGAGTCCGTCGAACGGGTTGCGCGCGCAATATTCCAAGGCCACACACCAGCGGAAGAACTGTTTGAGTGCGGCTAAGTAATCCCCTTTGGTTTTGAAACTGAGCTCAGATTTGCGCAATAGGGCATTACGGTACGTCTGTGCCAATGCGGGCGTCACCTCATCGATTTTGACGCCTTTGGCCCAGGTGACGAAGGCGTTGATCCGAAGTTGGAGCTGGCCCATCGTCTTGTGCTGGATCCCCTCACTGGCTTTAGTCTCGATGAATCTCGCCAGTGCATGGCTGAGCGTGATCCCACTGCTAGGGCAAGCTGAGGCATTAACAGAAGGTTCACGAGGTGTGGAAGGTGTTTGAGGAGGGATGAACCCCGCTGCCTTGAACGCGTCTAGATCGGCGCGGATCCAGCGATAGAAACTGCGGGGAGCCGTATCGGCAGGGGTAGCCGCGATAAGTGCGCGAGTACGAGCTGCCACAGCCAGGTTTCGGTCTACTGCGAGCTGACGATCTTTGGTACACAGGGAGGTGCGAATGGCAAATGGAAGGCCTCTGTCACGCAAAACCTTGGGGAGTGGGAGGCGAGTGTAGTAGGTGCCGGAGGCATTTTTACTCAGATACATGATTGTTCCACCTAGTTGATCCAGGAAAAAAATCACGTAAGTCTAGAAATGAAAAAACCCGTTGAAATTCAACGGGTTATATTTGGCGGTGAGGGAGGGATTCGAACCCTCGATACGTTGCCGTATACACACTTTCCAGGCGTGCTCCTTCAGCCACTCGGACACCTCACCAAATTTTGGTCTGTGGTTTAACGTGTTCAGCCAACACGGTGTTCGCTACGCTGTTGCGCTGGAACGGGGCGTAATTTAGGGGAAAGCCCCGCCCGCGTCAACGGCTTTTTTCACCTGGCGAACCGTTCGAACACTTAATGCACAGATTCCGGTGCGACCTGGATTTCCGGCAGATTGAGGAAGCCAGAACGTTCGCATTCGGCAACCAGTTCGTGGGTGGCAGCGATGGTGCTTTGCACGAACAGCAGGAACTGCTCGACGCTGAGTCCGGCCTTGGTAAAGACGGTGTGGCCGACCACCAGCCGCGGCAGGTTGTCATCGATGATATCGAGGAACACCTTGAGGGAGGGGTACTGCATATTGAGCCGGCCCAGTTCGGCAACCAGCGGCAGCATTGCGGAGGGGCGCACTTCCAGCTCGGAGGAGAACAGCAGGCCTTCCTCTTCCACGAAGATCCGGCTCTCCTGAATACCATCGACCGACTGCAAAGAGACAATGTGGATACCGTGACACTGGTCGCAGACATAGTGCTCGATACGAGCCTGTTGCAACCAACGCATTATCATTTCGGAGCTGGGGATATTCATCATTTCCACGACAAGATTGGGATCAAGGGGCGCAGTCTAAACCAATTTGCTATCAACAAAAAGCACGCCAACCCGATAACCCTGCGGCTCGCTTCTTTTTGGCAAGCGCTATGCATATACTCAGCCAAATCCACGATGACGCTTGCCCCACAGGGGGCCCCATGACTATCCAAGAAAAGTATCGCCTTCATCTGAAATCACTCTCGGATGAGCTGCTCACCCTGCAAAAACCCATCCGCATTCTGGATGCCATCAAATGGCCACGCCATCTGCAGGATCGCTTTCTGGCAAGCGGTGGCAGGGAGCTGCCCGCTATCGACAGGCACTTCTATGATGCCCTCCCCCTCGGCTTCGATCCGCGCAACAAGTATCTGGAGCTCAAGGAGCTGCGGGACAGGATCCGCAGAAAGTTGGGGCCACAGGACGATCTTGGCCGGATCCTGCAAGAGACGGTCGATCAGTACATGGTGGTGATCGAGATGCTGCGCCAGCGCGGCCAACCCGATTTTCAGCGTTACAGCCAGTTGCTTTATGGCTCTGCCAGCGATCACCTGCGCGGGGATCGCAAGACTCTCAAGGAGCTGGGCGCCCGCCTGTGCGATATCTTCTCCCTGCCCGGCGCCCGCCATCTGGTGCGCCCCTACCCCAAGGAGTTCGAAGGAGAAGCCGCGGTCGCCAAACTGCAGGGCAAGCTGTCGAGCTACTTCAGTGACGGCACTGTGCAGGTGAAGCTGAGCGATGGAATTGTCTCCGATGCCGCGGCCGGTGGCGACTACATCAAGCTCAACTCCCACGCCCGTTTCTCCGAGCTGGACTTGCAGGTGCTGGAGGTACACGAGGGGTGGGTCCATGTCGGCACCACCCTCAACGGTCGCCAGCAGCCCTATGCCACTTGGCTGAGCGCCGGTTCACCGCGGATCACCGCGTGTCAGGAGGGGCTGGCTGTCCTGATAGAGACCCTCACCTTCAGCTCCTTTCCGGATCGGGCCAAGCGTATCTCCGATCGGGTGATGGCCATCGACATGGCCGAGCGCGGCGCCGATTTTATCGAGGTGTTTCAGCACTTCGTGCGGCAGGGCACCAGCGAGCACGACGCCTACAAGATCACCCAGCGGGTCTTTCGTGGCGGCATGGTGGAAGGTGGTGCCTGCTTTACCAAGGATCTCTCCTACGTGCGTGGCTATGTGGAGACGGTCAACTTTATCCGCAGCGCCGTGCTGGAAGGCGTGCCCGAGATCCTGCCGATGCTGTTTGTCGGCAAGGTGACGCTGGATGACATTCCGGTCCTCTATCAGCACTATCTGGAGGGGCTGATTGCCGCTCCCCGCTATTTGCCACCGATGTTTCGCGATCTCACCGGCCTCTATGTCTGGTTCGGTTTTGCCTCCGGCATGTCACTGGTCGATATCGGCCGGGTACAGCACCATTTCCGCCAGCTATTTCAACGCCTGCCGGTGGCCGACCCCATCATTGCGCCGGTGGATATCGAGATCGACTGAACCACAGCGATACAAGTTGGGGAAAATAAAAAGGGCGCCAGATTGGCGCCCTGCTCGACGATTCAAATATCGCAGCCGAATTACTTGTAGGCCCGACCTTCGAGATAGTGTTTGCGACAGAGCGATACATAGCGATCGTTGCCGCCGATCTCCACCTGTTCGCCATCACGCATCACCTGCCCCGCTTCGTTGACCCGGGAGTTCATGTGAGCCTTGTTGCCACACCAGCAGATGCTCTTCAGCTCTTCAAACTTGTCGGCCAGACAGAGCAGATGGTAGGAACCGGGGAACAGCTCACCGCGAAAATCGGTCTTGAGGCCATAGGCCATCACCGGAATATCCTGCTCATCGACGATGCGGGCTAACTGGTAGACCTGCTCACGGGTCAGGAACTGGGCCTCGTCCACGATGAAAACATCGATATGTTTCTTCGCATGGCGCGCTTTCACCATTTCAAACAGATCGCAGCTGTCGCTGAACACGTCCACCTTCAGTTCAAGGCCAACCCGGGCACTGATCACCCCGACCCCGAAACGGTCATCGATGGCTGGCGTCATCGCCAGAGGATGCATGCCCCGCTCCAGATAGTTGAAGTGCGCCTGAATGAGCTGGGTGGATTTGCCTGAATTCATGGTGGCAAATTTGTAGTGCAGTGAAGCCATGATACTGTTCCGAAACTGAATTTATGGGGCGCATGCTAACCAAAGCCCCTGACAAAACCAAGGGGCCCGCGGGCCCCTTGCTCTATAAATGTTACGCGGTGGCCAACACTGGCCGCGCTTTGGCCTTTTTCAGGTGATAGCAGGTAAAGAGCACAAACCAGAGGGCGCTGACGCTGAAACCGGCCAGGCTGGAGTGCATCAAGCCCATTGCCAGGTAACCGATGGCCGCACCGAAGGCGATGGCCAGTGCATAGGGCAGCTGGGTCATCACGTGATCGATGTGATGGCAACCGGCACCGGTGGCAGAGAGGATGCTGGTGCTGGAGATGGGTGAGCTGTGATCCCCGAACACCGAGCCAGCCAGTACTGCAGCCAGCATCGGCAGCATCAGGCTGATGTCGCTGGCGGCGGCCATGTCACCGGCCAGCGGCAGCATGATGCCGAAGGTACCCCAGCTGGTACCAGTAGCAAACGCCATGGCACAGGAGAGGATAAAGACCACGGCAGGTAGCACTTCGATCGGCAGGTTGCCGTTAGCCAGCGAAGCCAGGTACTTGCCGGTCTCCACGTCGCGTACCACGGCACCTATGGTCCAGGCAAACAGCAGGATGTTGATGGCTGGCAGCATGGCCATGACGCCTTGCGGCGCGGCCTTGATCCAGTTCTTGGCACCCAGCTTCAGGCGCATAGCCAGACCGATGGAGACCACCAGACTGCACAGGGCACCGTAAACCAGCGAAGAGCCGACGTTGGTGTTTTCGAACGAGCCAAGCACGCTGAAGGGCAGCCCTTTCTCGCTCAGCACCGCAGCACCGGAATCAATCATGAAATAGATGGTGGCGGCGGTCAGGGTCAGGATCGGCAGTACCATGTCGATCATGCCGCCGTTGCTCTCTTCCGGGCTCTCCATATCCAGACCGATGGGGCGGCCCTTGGACTCATCCCACAGCTTGCCTTCCAGCGCCCACGCTTCGTGTTGACGCATCGGGCCGATGTCGAGTTGGAATGCAATCACCACCAGCACCATGATCAGGGTGAAGACGGCGTAGAGGTTCATCGGGATCATCTCGACAAACGCAGCGATGGGGCTCTGTTCAGTCAGACCGTGTGCCGCCATGATGCCGCCAACCAGAGCGATGATATAGGCGCCCCAAGAGGAGATGGGCATCAGCACGCAGACCGGCGCCGCGGTGGAGTCCAGCAGATAGGCCAATTTGGCACGGGAGATCTGGAAGCGGTCGGTGACCGGACGGCAGATGGCACCCACCGACAGGCTGTGGAAGAAATCATCGATAAAGAAGGCAAACACCATCATGCCGGTCAGCGCTTTGGCGCCCTTGCGGGTCTTGGCACGACGCTCGGCCCACTCGGCAAAGGCACGGGTCGCCCCGGAGACGCTCATCAGGCTGATGAGGCCACCCAGCAGCAGCATAAACAGGATCATGTTGACGTTGTCACGATTGAGCGCGCCATCGACCCAGAAGATCTTGAGCACGGTATTCAACATGTAATGCAGGGATTCGAGGGGTGAAAACTGATTGAGCAGCAAACTGCCGGTGACGATGCCCACACCAAGGGACAGCAGCACGCGGCGGGTCATGATCGCCAGCGCGACAGCCAACAGGGGGGGAAGAACGGACCAACCGGAGTCGGCGAAATGACTAATGTCCATGATCTCTTTGCACCTAAAGATTACAGGTGGAGATCTACCGAGAGGATCTAAAGAAACAAAACCTATGGGGAGGTCATACTCCTCAGCCCCTTCAGGTAGCGCTCCATAGTGGATGACTATGGCAGTCCTGCACCTATTAGATGCAGAACCAGCAGCCCGGTATGATGGCCTGGCCACTTCGGCGCTGACTCCTTTCCTTGTGCATCACAGGCATCACCCTCCGCACAAATACTCATAGGCAGCGCGCCTCTACTTAAAGGTATTCGCCGCACATTTTATCGAGATGGCAGCTTATAGCAAGTTTTTTGATTAAATAATCATAATAAACATATCAAGGTCGAAAAATGGTAGTCAAATGATGCAACAACGCCTGTTTTGACGCTATTTTCACCTACTGCGGTTTCATTGGCATCCAATCACCAAGCCTATTGCTGGCCATATTAAATATCTGTATTGATGTTCCCCACGGATATTATATTTAACCCAGCTTGACTTATTTAAATCGCCAAGCAAGAATCAGCTGGAACATAATATTTTTCTCTGACTCGACGTGGTAACTCCTATGAATGAATTTTTAAAGGTACTGCTTAATATCCGCAGTCTGCGTGCGACCTGCCGCGAGCTTTCTCTGGAACAACTGGAAGAGGCACTGGAAAAGCTCTCTGCGATCGTTGCTGAGCGTCAGCAGGATGAAGCTGCCGAGCGTCAGGCCCGTGAAGAGCATCTGCGGAAAATTAACGAATATAGCGAAATGCTGAAAGCCGCCGGTATTGACCCGGCAGAATTGGTAAGCGCTGTCGCTACCAACCCCGGCAAATCAGAAAAAGCCAAGCGGGCGCCACGTCCTGCCAAATATCGCTATCAGGATAATGGCGTAGAGAAAACCTGGACCGGCCAGGGCCGTATGCCTTCGGCTATTGCCAGCGCAGTGGCAGCAGGCAAATCACTGGAAGACTTTGCTATCTGATCTCAATCTCGTTGCTAATAAAAAACCTCGCCTTGGCGAGGTTTTTTATTGCCGCTTAAATGTGACATATCAGATAGCCGATTGCGGGCGATCTGCTGCCTTGACCCACAGCACTTCACGATCCCCTGCCACGCAGATGAGATAGCGGGCAACGGTAAAGAACCAGTCACTCATCCGGTTCAGATAGGGCAGCACCTCGGGATTGACCCGCTCTTCCCGGCTCAATGTCAGCAGCAAGCGCTCGCAATGACGCACCAGAGTACGCACCACATGCGCTTGCGCCGCGGCACGGGAACCACCGGGCAATATAAATTGGCGCAGCGGCGGCAATGGCTCACTATAACGATCTATCTGCTGTTCAAGGCGAGTTGTCCAAGCGGCATTAACCTGCCAAATCGATTCATTCTGGGCGTCACTGGAGAATGCCAACTCCCCCCCCAGATCAAACAACTCCTGTTGCAACAGCTGTAAATCAGCCAATAAGCAGAGCTCTTGCGACGGCACATCACAAATCAGCAAGCCAATATGGGAGTTGAGCTCATCGATATAACCGTAGGTCTCGACCCGCAAATGATCCTTTGGCAACTGGATACCATCGGCCAGCCGGGTCATGCCCTTGTCACCCTGCCTCGTATATATTCTCATACCGACATCCTGTTAATAATGGGAATAATCATGGATTCGAGTCCATTGAGTTTGATTTCATAAGCCAACGCCAGCGTCTGGCCCAATTTACCCGCCGGAAAACCGCTGCGCGCCATCCACACCAGATAGGGCTCTGGAATATCGATGATACGCCGCCCCTGATATTTACCGTAAGGCATCTTGTTGGTCAGGGTCAGCAGTACCTGTTCGTCGGATAGCCAATCCATATTAATCGATATCCAGATATTTATGAGTCTGGATTGAGAGTCGCCAGTTACGCGCGATACAGGTATCCATCGCCAATTGGGTGGCCCTTGGCTTCTGGCTGATCGGCTGCAAGGCAATGACCACATCAGGGCGCAGGGTAGCAGTAGCGAGCAGCATATCCAGCTCTTCAATATGGTGCTCGGTGGCCACCGGATGCTTGATCTCGTTGGCCCGCTCCAGCGCCGAGACCAGCACAGGCAGCCCCCCTTTCATACCGATCTTGGGGGAGACTGTTACCCAGGTCTGCTCATGAGTCTTGATCTCGCTGGTGCCACTGGTTTCAATCTGCACCTGATAACCCGCCGCCAGCAGGGCTGACGAGAGTTCGTGCAGATCGTAGAGGCAGGGCTCGCCACCGGTGATCACCACATGGCGCGCCTGATAACCCAGGTCGGTAAAGCTCTTGATAATCTGCGCGGTGCTAAGTTGGCTCCAACAATCGGATTCGTTGGAGCGATCCAGCACCGCCGCCTTGCCCACTTCACGAGCCGGATCAACAACCCAGGTATGACGGGTATCGCACCAGGGGCAGCCCACCGGGCAACCCTGCAGGCGAACAAAGATGGCGGGCAGGCCGGTAAAGATGCCCTCCCCCTGGATGGTCTGGAAAATCTCGTTGATTGGGTAGTGCATCTCGATCACGGCTTGTTGCAAAAGTCGCGGATTATACCCCAAGCCACGGCAAGACGCAGGCTCACTCTGCGCTTTTCTCGCCCAGCCCGGTTTTCTCAAACAGTCTGGCCATGATGCCCGCCTTGTCGGCCAGATAGTTGTTCAAGCCGCGACGGCGCAGTTCACACGCAGGACACGTGCCGCAACCGTCACCGGCAATGCCGTTGTAGCAGGTCAGGGTCTGCTGGCGCACCGTGTCGAGGTGACCATAGTGATCCGCCAGTGCCCAAGTCTCGGCCTTGTCGAGCCACATCAAGGGAGTTTCAAAACGGATGCCGCGATCCAACCCCAGCGACACCGCCTGATTGAGGGCCTTGACGAACTCGTCACGGCAATCGGGATAGCCGGAGAAGTCAGTCTCGCAGACACCGGTGATCACCGCTTCGGCGCCCACCTGATAGGCATAGATGGAAGCTAGGGTCAGGAACAGGATATTGCGGCCTGGCACGAAGGTGTTGGGCAGCCCGTTATCCTGCAGCTCGCAGCTGACAGGAATGTCGTCACGGGTCAGGGCAGAGACCGCCAGCTCATTGAGCAGCGTCACATCCATCACCTTGTGGGCAGCAATCCCCAGTGCACTGCCCAGACGGCGCGCGGTGTCGATCTCTTCCCGATGGCGCTGGCCATAGTCGAAGGTGATGGCGTGCACTTCATCATACCGGGCCAATGCCTGCACCAGACAAGTAGTGCTGTCCTGACCGCCGCTGAAAACCACGACTGCTTTTTTCATCTTGATAACTCCTTGAATTGTCACGCGCGGCGGCCTTCGGCAAAGTCCTGCCACTGGGTATTCAACCGATTGAACAGGGTCAGCAAGGGCGCATAGTGCTCCGGCCTCCCCTCCCACCGGGACAAGAGGTGATAGCCCGCTTCTATGGTAGAGAGGGCATCGGGAAAGGGCTTCTTGCGAATGGCATATTGACCGGCAATGGCACCAATACCGATGCGGGGCAAGCAGGCCAGTGCCGGGTTGCTCTGCAACATGCGATAGGCTTTGCGCCAGGTGCCGTCAAGCAAGATAAAGGCGACTGATGCGGAGCCAGAGGATTCACTCTCCCACTGTTGGCGAAGATCGGTCAGCGAAATGGCATCCTCATCCGGCCAGAGCAAATAATAACGACGGGATTGGTCAGCCAGCAGCACATTGAGCCACTCATCGCGGAAAAAGTCCTCCCCCACATGGATCTCGCACTGTTGCAAAGAGGCCGTCAGCAGTGCCGCGGTCCCCTTGGGATGTGCCACCTCGTTGGGGTGCTGCAAGATGTAGAGGGGCGTGTGATTGTCAACCGGCACAATATAATCGCACAGGCAGGCTTTGAGGGCTCGGGTGCAACGTGTACAGTATCGACTGTTCTTGTCGTTGGACTGTTTCATGTTGTCAGACAAATCTGGATTGCTCTGGGTTATCACGCTCTCTCTCACCAGCTTGCTACTCTTCTTTACCGTTCCCAATCTTCAGCTCTCCTTCGATCGGCCCTTGATCGCCGGGGGCGAAGGGTGGCGGATCATAACAGGCAATCTGGCTCATACCAATCTGTGGCACCTGCTGCTCAATCTGGGCGGCCTCGCCATCCTCTATAGCCTGTTTCGCGACTATCTGGGTGGGGCTCGCCTGCCGCTGCTGATGTTGCTGCTCTGGTTGGCAGTGGGCTTGGGGATCTGGTGGTGGTGCCCGCAGACCCAGTGGTACATGGGGCTATCCGGCTCGCTGCATGGTCTGTTTGTCTGGGGGGCAATGCAGGATATCCGCCACGGACGCCGCACGTCGGGCTGGCTACTGTTGGCAGGGATGGGGCTCAAGCTGGCGATGGACTTCTACAACGCAGGAGAGAGCCCGATATCCACCCTGATCAATGCCAAGGTACACATCGGCTCTCATCTTATCGGGGCCGGTGCAGGCCTGTTGCTCGGCCTGCACCGCGTATCACTGAGTGAGCCTGTTACGCACCAGCCAGCTCGGCATTGATGCTGGCCAGCATGGCGGCCGGATCGGCAGCCTGCGTAATGGGGCGACCGATAACCAGATAATCGGACCCCGCCTCGACCGCCGCTTTCGGTGTCATCACCCGGCGCTGATCCCCGGCCGCTGAACCGGTCGGGCGAATACCCGGGGTCACCAGCTTGAAATCTTCGCCCAGCAAGGCTTTCAACTCATGGGCCTCGTTGGCAGAGCAGACCACCCCATCCAGACCGGATGTTTTGGTCAAGGTAGCCAGCCGGATCACCTGCTCGGCGGGGCTTACATCCAGACCAAGAGGGATCATGTCGGACTGCTCCATGCTGGTCAGCACGGTCACGCCGATAAGCAGGGGGGCCTTGTCGCCATAAGGCAGCAGCGCCTCTTTGGCGGCACGCATCATCCGCTCACCACCACTGGCATGCACGTTGACCATCCAGACACCGAGCTCGGCACTGGCTGCCACGGCTTTGGCAACGGTATTGGGAATATCGTGAAACTTCAGATCCAGAAAGACATCGAATCCCTTGGCCACCAGCTGGCGTACAAACTGCGGGCCAAACAGGGTAAACATCTCCTTGCCTACCTTGAGACGGCACTGGGCCGGAGAGATACGTTCAACGAACGCTAAGGCATCTGCCTCGTGCTGATAATCCAGCGCTACCAGTACTTTGGGATCTTGCATCTCACATCCTATTGCTTGTTATTCACCGTCCAGACCGCGGATCGGCTTGATGGAACCCCACTGGCGACAAGACGGGCACTGCCAGAACAACGAGTGAGTGGCAAAGCCGCACTGCCGACACTTGTGGGTTGACTTGATTTTTATCTGCTCGCCGACCAGCTGTTGCAGAAGCTCGAGGCTCTCCTTGGCAGGCCCCTCCTCCGCACTGGCCAGTTGAAAACCCACCAACTGGTAAAAACCTTTCATCGAGGGATGACGACGCAGCTGACGCAGCACCAGCGAACGGGCCTGACTCAGGCCATCACGCTCTTCAACCAGCTTGGCAAGGGCCAGGGTCACGCTGACACCGGCGTGATCTTCCACTGCCTTCTCAAGCAGCGGGATCAACGCAGGCGTGCGCCCCAACTGCTGATAGCACTCGAGCAATTTGGGCATCGCCTCGGAGGCAAAGTCGATATCCTGCTCGAACACCCGCAGCAGCTCCTTGCTGGCCTGCTCATACTCTCCATCTGTCATGGCGAGCTCAGCGAGGCGCAAACTGGCCCGGGCACATGCCGGATTGATACTGAGCGCCCGTTTGAGCTTGGCCAGCCCCTCCCCTTTATTGCCCTCACGCAGCGCGATCTCGGCTTGCTCGCAATAGAAATGGGAGATGGGGTCGGCCAGCTTCTTGCCCTGGAATTTTTGCAGACGAACCGCCACATCGATGGCCTTATCCCAGTCCCGCAACTGCTGATGGATGATCAACAGCTGTGCCAGCGCCGTCTCTTCATAGTCGCTGTCATCACACAGCTCATTCCAGAGCGCTTCCGCTCGGTCCAGCAGACCAGCAGCCAAAAAGTCGCGCGCAAGCTCCTGCAGGGCAAGCTGTCGCTGCTCCCGGGTCAGTTGGCGGGTTACTAGGTTCTGGTGGATCTTGATGGCACGATCGACCTCCCCACGCTGGCGAAACAGGTTGCCGAGGGAGAGGTGTGTTTCGATGGTTTCACTGTCCACCTCAAGCAGCTGGATAAAGAGATCCACCGCCTTGTCGGATTCATCGGACAGCAAATAGTTGAGGCCCGCCACATACTGGCGGGAAAACTGGTTACTCTGTTTTTGGGTGTCCTGGCGAACACTCCTGCGACCCATGTACCAACCATAACCGGCGGCGATGGGCAACAGCAGGAAAAGCAGTTCAAGCATTGAGGAACATTATTCCTTACCCGGTGACCGGGCCAGCTCCAACTCGCGGGATTGACGACGCATGGTGCGGTTGAGGGTGCGGTTTTGCATTTTCAGGCGCAGGAACAGCAGGCCGAATACCAGCCAGCCCAGCAAAAAACCGCCAGCGAAGAAGAAGCCCAACAGCATGGCAAGCGAAAACTCACCCTGAGCGATCAGGTAATTGAACTGAACCAGCTGGCCATTTTGTGAGCCCAGCGCCAGGGTCAGAACAAACACCAGCACCAGCGGAATGAGGGCCAAAATACGCTTCATAAGAGCTCCCTGTCAGTATCTAATGAGAGGCTGATTATCCTTAAAATCGCAGGCAGACTCTAGAGTGAATGGGAAAAGAGTTTAAGAAACAAGACGATTGGCACAGGAATCGGTGCCAAAAAGAAAAAAGGCATACCCGAGGTATGCCCATTTCTGCATTATTCAATGATGTTGACGCGCTCGCGCAACTCTTTGCCAGGTTTGAAGTGCGGGACATATTTCCCGGTCAGTTCAACCTTGTCCCCAGTCTTGGGGTTGCGGCCCACACGGGGCGCACGATAGTGCAGTGAAAAACTGCCAAATCCGCGGATTTCAATCCGGTCGCCGTTTTGCAAGGTCGACGCCATCTGCTCAAGGATCTCCTTGATGGCGGCTTCGACATCCTTGGCCGGCATATGCATGCGGCTGGCTGCCAGTTGTTCGATGAGATCTGATTTGGTCATAACGTTAAATCTCCTTCCCCGATCACATGCAATATTCATTTTGCCAGGATAAAAAAGGGCGGCGCAATGCCGCCCTTTTCTTGCATCAAGGATTACTCACCCTTGGCGGCTTTGAACGCTTCCATCATAGCATTGCTGAACACAACTTCTTCTTGTTGGTTCAGGTTATCGATAGCAACACGCTCATCAGCCTCGTCCTTAGCACGGACAGACAGGCTTACGGTGCGGTTCTTACGATCAACGCCCATGAATTTAGCTTCAACTTCGTCACCAACAGACAGCACCAGAGTGGCGTCTTCTACACGGTCACGAGCAGCGTCGGAGGCACGCAGGTAGCCTTCTACGCCATCAGCCAGTTCGATAACGGCACCTTTGGCATCAACCTCGGTAACCTTACCCTTCACGATAGCACCTTTCTTGTTGTCAGCCAGGTACTTGTTGAACGGGTCTTCTTCGATCTGCTTGACACCCAGGGAGATGCGCTCACGCTCCGGATCCACTTGCAGAACAACGGCTTCGATCTCGTCGCCTTTCTTGAATTCACGCACGGCTTCTTCGCCCTGGTTGTTCCAGGAGATGTCAGACAGGTGAACCAGGCCGTCGATGCCGCCATCCAGACCGATGAAGATACCGAAGTCAGTGATGGACTTGATCTTGCCGGAAACACGGTCGCCTTTGGCGTGAGTTTCGGCAAACAGCTGCCACGGGTTGGATTTGCACTGCTTCAGACCCAGGGAGATACGACGACGCTCTTCGTCGATGTCCAGAACCATCACGTCAACCACGTCGCCAACGTTAACAACTTTGGACGGGTGGATGTTCTTGTTGGTCCAATCCATCTCGGATACGTGTACCAGGCCTTCAACGCCTTCTTCGATTTCAACGAAGCAGCCGTAGTCGGTCAGGTTGGTCACGCGGCCAGACAGACGGGTGGTCTCCGGGTAACGCTTGGCGATAGCAACCCAGGGATCTTCGCCCAGCTGCTTCAGACCCAGGGATACACGGGTACGCTCGCGGTCGAACTTCAGAACCTTGACAGCGATCTCGTCGCCAACGTTGACGATTTCGGAAGGATGCTTAACGCGCTTCCACGCCATGTCGGTGATGTGCAGCAGGCCGTCAACACCGCCCAGATCTACGAATGCACCGTAGTCGGTCAGGTTCTTGACGATACCCTTAACTTCTTGACCTTCTTGCAGGTTAGCCAGCAGGCTTTCGCGCTCGGAGGTGTTCTCGGTCTCGATCACGGCACGACGGGAAACAACAACGTTGTTGCGCTTCTGGTCCAGCTTGATGACTTTGAACTCGAGTTCTTTGTTTTCCAGGTGAGCGGTGTCACGGATCGGACGCACGTCAACCAGAGAACCCGGCAGGAAGGCACGGATGCCGTTCAGTTCAACGGTGAAACCACCCTTGACCTTGCCGTTGATGATACCGATAACGGTAGCTTGCTCTTCGTAAGCCTTCTCAAGCTGCAGCCAGGCTTCGTGGCGCTTGGCTTTTTCGCGGGACAGCTTGGTTTCGCCGAAACCATCTTCGATAGAGTCCAGAGCCACGTCAACGGTGTCGCCAACGTTGATTTCCAGCTCGCCCATGGCGTTCTTGAATTCTTCAGCCGGGATAGCGGACTCGGATTTCAGACCGGCGTCAACCAGTACGAAACCGTTCTCGATAGCAACGACAGTACCCTTGACGATGGAACCTTGACGGGTTTCAACGGCGTTCAGGGACTCTTCAAAGAGTTGAGCAAAAGATTCGATCATTGTTTATGTCACAAATGAAACATCCACTTGCAATCCGGCACAAGCGGGGCTGTTTTAAATAATCTGCGCCATCCTTGGTGCAGACGACCGGATGTCAGCTTGCGCTGGCATCACCAAGTTGTTGCTCTGCATAGGCGAGTACTGTTGCCAGCACTTCATCTATGGTCATAGCGGTAGAGTCTACCACCAGAGCATCTTCTGCCGGTTTCAGGGGTGCAGTAGCGCGATTTCTGTCGCGATCGTCACGTTCCCGAATCTCGGTTAAAAGACGCTCAAAGTTAACATCAAAGCCCTTATCTTGCAACTGCTTATAGCGACGCTGGGCCCGTTCTTCGGCACTGGCGTCGAGGAAAATCTTCACCTCGGCCTCGGGGAAAACCACTGTGCCCATGTCACGACCATCGGCAATCAGACCCGGGGCCTGACGAAATGCACGCTGACGGCGCAGCAAGGCTTCGCGCACCCGGGGGAAGGCAGCGATTTTACTGGCAGCATTACCCACTTCTTCGGTGCGGATGGTGCGGGAGACATCTTCCCCTTCCAAGATCACCTTGACCAAATCGCCTTCTACCTGAAATTGCACATCCAGATTGGCAGCCAGAGGCACCAGTGAGGCTTCATTGTCCAGCTCTACATCGTGATGCAGGGCGGCCAGGGACAACACCCGATAGATGGCGCCCGAGTCCAGCAAGTGCCAACCCAGCTTCTCAGCAAGCAGTTGACACAAGGTGCCTTTACCTGCACCACTGGGGCCATCAATTGTCATTACGGGGGCCATCTGAGGCATAACTTCTCTCCTGCACTGTGTTGCTCCCATCCCGAAGGGGTGGGTTAATGGGCGCCGATTATACCCGAATGTGGTGAGCCTGGCAGTCATCAATCCGCACAAAGAGCCAAAACCTCGACGGGCAGCAGTGCTTGTATCTCATTTGGAGATTTCATTAAGCAATGCAGGGACTTGTTCTTATGGTCGTTCCTGACAAGGCGCGCTAAACTGGCCCCCTTTTTTGAGCCGTTAGTAGTAAGGAGCAACCTATGAGCAGCGTTACCCTCGTGGCCAAATCCAAATTGCCAACCCCCTGGGGCACCTTCACGCTGGTAGGTTTTCAGGAAACCGGCACAGGCAAAGATCACGCCGCACTGGTGATGGGCGACATTACCGGTGAAGAGCCCGTGCTGGGCCGGATCCACTCAGAGTGCCTGACCGGCGACGCCCTGTTCAGCCTGCGTTGTGACTGCGGTTTCCAGTTGCAGGCGGCCATGGAGAATATCGCCAAAGCCGGTCGTGGCGTGTTGCTGTATGTGCGTCAAGAGGGCCGTGGCATCGGCTTGCTCAACAAGATCCGCGCCTATCACCTGCAGGATCAGGGGGCCGATACCGTGGAGGCCAACGTAGCCCTTGGTTTCGCCGCCGATATGCGCGACTACACCATCTGCGCCGATATGCTCAAGCAGCTTGAGGTCAAGTCTCTCAAACTGATGACCAACAACCCGCGCAAGATGAAAGCGATGGAATCCTTCGGTATTCCGGTGGCCGAACGGGTTCCGTTGCAGGAAGGACGCAATCCCCACAACGAGTTCTATCTGTCGACCAAGGCCAACAAGCTGGATCATATGCTCAAAAAATGATCCTGCATTGACGAATGCCAGATAGTCAAACGCCTCCCATTGGGAGGCGTTTTTCTTGGGATGACCACACATCAACCCAAGCTATCTAAGTGGCACGGTCAGATTGGCCAACAGTTCTTCAAGCTCTTCGCCAGTGCGGGCAGCACAGTATTGTTCGACCCGCTCGCGGGTCAATTGCGGCGCGAGACGTTCAATCAGATCGTAGAGATAGCCGCATAAAAATGCCCCTCTGCGCAACCCGATAGTGGCCACACCGCCTGGTAGCCAGGGCGCCGTTTTGAGCACCAGATCCCCATCGCGCTGGGGCTCCCAAGCAAAAGTTGCCATCACCCCGATGCCCATCCCTTGTCTGACATAGGTCTTGAGCACATCGCTGTCGCTCGCACAGCAGGCGATCCGGCTCTCGGCATGAGCGCAATCAGTGCCATGAGCTGTGGAGAGAGCCCTTCCGTCAGTCACCAGCGCAAACTCCACCAGCTCAGCCGAGGTCAGCGAGGTTGCTTTGGCCAACGGATGATCCTTGGGCAGCACCAAGCCCCGTTGCCACAGAAAAGAGGGGAGCATGAGCAGATCGCTCCCCTCCTCCGGTTCATCCGCCAGCAGCAGATCGGCAGCGCCATCATGCACGGCTACGCGGCACTGCGCCGCACTCCCCTGCATCACAGTTACGGCAACTTTGGGGAAGCGGGCCATAAAACCCTTGAGGATGGTGGGCAGAATATAGCGAGCTTGCAGATGAGTGGCGGCAATGGTGAGGGTTCCCTGCTCCGGATGCACATGCTGCCTGGCCATTACCTTGATGGTGGCGACCTTGTCCAGCACCTCCGCGGCCACTTTGATCACATCCCGACCTATGGGGGTGATTTGGGTCAAGTGTTTGCCGCTGCGCTCGAAGATCTGGATCCCCAGCTCATCCTCCAGCATCCGCACCTGTTTGCTGATCCCGGGCTGGGAGGTAAAGAGGCTCTCGGCGGTGGCCGACAGATTCAGCCTGTGGTTGGCCACCTCGACGATATAGCGCAATTGCTGCAATTTCATGGTGTAGCCCTCAAGCGAACCCACCGTTAATAGTAACAAACTTTCAGCAATGGCCCGCCACCATCAGGCCGGGCGATCCTTAAGTAGAAAATCGCGCAAGGCACGGTTGGCCATGGAGAGCGGATCGCCACGCCGCCACGCCACGCAGAGATCGAGATAGATGGGCGGGTCGAAGGGCACGCCACTCAGATCTGGCTCCTCTTCCAGCACCATCCGCAAGAAGGTGGTCACCGCAAAGCCTTGCCGCACCACCGCCTTGAGCAGAGGGATAAGATTGCTCTCGAAGGCGATATCGGGTTCAACGCCCAGGCTCTGGGCCAGCGCCTCCATATGCTCCCGGTGATAAAAGCCACGGCGAAACAGCGCCAGCTCCTGAGCGAAAAACTGCGAGAGGGTGACGGCCGATGCGCCACGCAAGGGGTGATCGTCCCCCACCACCATCAACATCTCTTCGCTCAGCAGATGTGCCCCCTCAATGGCGGGGGAGATCACTGGTGATGAGAATGGCCAGATCGAGGGAGCCATCCACCATCCGGCTGAGCAGCTCACGGGTGCCGGCCTCTTCGACCCGGATCTTGAGGCCGGGATAGCGATGCTTGAAGGCCATCAGACGAGGGGGGAAATAGTAGGAGCCCATCATGTAGGGGATCCCGATCCGCACTTCCCCCGCTCCAGCCCCTTGAGCTCGGCCATCTCGGCCTCGGCCTGATGCATCTGCAACAACAAGCGCTCGGCATGGCGACAGAGCACCTCTCCCTCCGGGGTGAGCCGTACCGCCCGATCCTGTCGATCAAACAGGCGCAATTCGAGCTGCTGCTCCAGCTTGGCGATGGCCATGCTGATGGCCGGTTGTGCCACATGCAGACTGTTGGCTGCCTTGGTAAATGAGCCGGCATCCCTGACCGCCAGCAGATAGGTGAGCTGTTTCAGATCCATGTATCAATTCATCTTATGAGATAGATAACTTAAATATATTATATTTATAACCGCAAGGGCTCTACCCTGACCAAAAGTAGTCAGGACAATACGCAATGATTGAAGTTGGAAGTCGCGAGTGGATACGTGCAACCCTGGCCCTCAGCCTGGGCTCTTTTCTGGTGTTTCTGAATCTCTACCAGACCCATCCCCTGTTACCCCTGATCGCCGAGGTCTTCTCGGTCAACTCCCTCTCGGCCAGCTGGACCCTGGCAGGATGCACTGCTGGCCTCGCCGCCTCCCTGCTGATCTGCGCCAGACTGGCGGATCGCCATGGCCGTCGGCAAGTCATGCTGGGTACCCTCACCCTGGCGATCCTGCTCTCACTGTTAATCCCGCTGGTTGAGCAGTTTGGCACCCTGCTGTTGCTGCGCATCCTGCAGGGCGCGCTGCTGGCAGGACTGCCCGCGACCGCGATTGCCTATATGGGGGAAGAGTTCAGCAAACGGGCGCTCCTCTCGGCGGTGGGGGTCTATATTGCCGCCAACTCCCTCGGTGGCATTGCCGGTCGGGTGGTCGGCGGTCTGTTGGCGGGCTGGTTTGGCGACTGGCAGCATACCTTTCTGGGGATCGGTGTAATCAGCCTGTTACTGCTGCCGCTGGTCTTCTGGCTGCTGCCCCATCAGACCCGCTTTGTGGCGAGCGCCCCCGTTCGCGGCCAATTTGCTCGCGCCTTGCAACAACACCTGACCAATCCCTTGCTGGTAGGGGCCTATCTGATTGGCGGCCTCAACTTTATGGTGTTTCTGAACCAGTTCAGCTACCTCACCTTCTTGCTGGCCAAGCCCCCCTTCTCCTTGCCCACCCAATGGCTCGGCATGCTGTTTCTCACCTATCTCTCGGGGACTGTAGCCTCCTCACTGAGCGGCCGCTTTGCCAACCGCTGGGGGGCACAACGCATGCTGCTAGTGGGGATCGCGCTGATGGCTATCGGCAGTCTGTGGCTGCTGCAAGCTAGCCTGCTCGGTATCCTGAGTGGCTTGCTGATCTCCAGCTTCGGCTTTTTCCTGGCACACGCCTGCGCCAGCGCCTGGGTCGGTCATCATGTCGAACACAACCGCGCCCTCGCCTCCTCCCTCTATCTGGTGGCCTACTATCTGGGGGCGAGTCTGGGTGGGCTTTACCTGCACCCCTTCTGGGAGCAAGGCGAGCTGGGCGGTCTGGTCATGGGAATTGAACTGGTCCTCATCCTGACGGCAGGCTTGAGCCTCTGGCTCGGCCGTCTCAAGCAGCGAAGCCAATCGCCACTGCCCGCCCAGCAACCCCACCGACACGGGTAACAGGCTCAGCGCAAACAGGGTCACCCACGAGCAGATAGCGCTCTCGCAACCAAGCACCGCCAGATAACAAAAGGGGTCACACCGGTGACCCCTTTTGCTGCGTTATTCAAGAGCCTGTCAGGCTCGCACCGCATTTAGAGCAGGATCACTCCTGATCGAAATAATCCGCAGGCACCGCGACCACAGCACCAGTCGCCACCTCTTCGGCGATCACCTCAGCCAGCGAGCGCAGATGAAACTTGATCTGGCCGGAAGGCAACATCAGGCCAATATCGGGGTTGCGGGTATCCTGCATGTTGCCGGTTTTGAATGGCAGCTCGGGATAGCGCGCTACCAGATCTTGCAGTGAAGTGACCACCAGCTCGATATGTTCCAGCCCAGCCTGATGGACGCGACCCGGTTTCGGTGCAGCCAGCTCGATACAGGGTACCTGTACCTCATCAGCCAACAGCGGCTGATGCAACTGATAGGTGGCGATGGGACGTCCGCCAATCATACCCTCCACAAGCAAGGTACCTGCCTCAGTCAGCACAGCACATAGCGCGCAGTACTCCTGCAGGGTAGCCGCCCGATAACAGAGGTGATCGACCGTTGGCCGGGAAATGGTGACGCCACTGGCGGCCAGCTCGGCCAACAGCTGAGAAACAAATGGGGCCATTGGCCCCAGTGTGTAATCGAGTGGGTGGGACATGCTTACCATTTCTTCTTGGGTTGAAACAGGACATCGAGCTCGTCAGCTTCCTTGTCCTTGATGTTTTGCAGATCCTGCGCGCTATTTTGCTGCTGCAGCTCTTCAAGCTCCTTGAGCCCCTGACGCATATCTTCTTCACGGGCCAGCAGATAGGGATCCTTGTCGCCCACGCTCGCCATGGCCGACAGACCCTTGGTATAGAGCTGGCGGCATGTACCATATTGGCCCTGAATGCGGGCATCCATCGCCCGCTTGACCAGATTGGAGATGTTGATCTTGAGCTGCATCAGCTCGAGGCGGCGCTCTTCCTGGGCAAACCCCTGAGGGTCAATCTTGCCCTTGTTGTGCTCTACCCGCAGCACGGCCCGCATCTTCTTGACCAACTGCAGCATCTGGATCGCCTGACGATCGGACTCCGGGGTCTTGAACTGACCCTCATCCTGCACGCTGTAGTTCTCCTGCACATTCTTGATCTGGGTCTGCACATCAACGATACGCTGCTTGATCTGATTGTTCGGCATCACCTGGGCGATAGCGCGATAGGCATCGAGGATCCGGTGCTGCAACAGCAACACCATGTTCTTGGAGAAAGGCACCAGATTGACGTTCAGCAACACCTCTTCGGTCTCGTCAGCCACCGTCTTGTGTCTGGCAACGGCGTGACGCTTGTCCGCCTCTGCCTTCTGCTTATATTGCTGCACCACGTTATAGGCGATAACCAAAAACAGGAGTGCGCCAATAGACAGCAATACCAAAGTTAAAATCATAGGATGTCCAAACCCCTGTTCCTATCCAATTGCGTGATCCTACAACAGCTTACCCACTTAAGGTAGCCTGCAGATCCCCCCTTGCCCACGATTTGTCACCAAGCTGTGCCCCCGGTCTCAAGGAGAGATTGCAGGATCAGGGGATGATGACCATGACGGTCACCTCCCCATAGTATCGCCCATCAGCGCCATTACTTGAGGTTAAAGCCCCGCGATTGCAGGAATCCCAGCATGAAAGGTCGGGACTCCTTGCCCAGAATGGCGCGGATCTGGCCGCTCCAGGTCTGCTGCTTGTTGTTGCTGCTACGGGCCTGATAGTAGTCCGCGATTTGCTGATCGTACCGGGCCAGCAGGTCGCGATCCAGCTCGTGCTGGTAGCGCTCCTGATGCACCACCAATCCCCTGGGCAGACGGGGTTTCTGTTCCGGCTGCTGGACAGGATGACCAAGGCAGAGGCCAAACAGCGGGATCACCTGATGGGGCAAGCCGAGCAGTTCGCTCACCTCGGCCGGATGGTTGCGAATGCCGCCGATATAGACCCCGCCCAGCCCCAGCGACTGCGCCGCCAGCAAGGCGTTTTGCGCCATCAGGGCGCCGTCGATGGCTCCGATCAGCAACTGCTCCGCATAGCCGGTCTGGGCCTCGGGCACGATCTGGGTGTGGCGGTGATAATCGGCGCAGAACACCAGAAACTCGGCCGCCTGCACCACATAGGGTTGATTGCCCGCCAGCATGGCCAACTGCTGACGCGCCTCGGGCTCGCAGACTCGCACAATACTGGTCACCTGCAAAAAGCTCGAGGTTGAGGCGGACTGGGCGGCGGCGAGAATGGCATCCAGCTGTTGCGGGGCGATCGGCTCGGCAGTGAACTGACGAATGGAGCGATGGGAAAGGATAAGATCGATGGTCTGATTCATGGCACCTCCAAAATGAGGTAACACCATAGCGAAAAAAACGAGGGAGCCCAAGGCTCCCTCGCACACCCAGCTTAAGGGGCCGGATAGACGTAAGGGGCTTGCAACCCGAGCGGGAAGCCGAGCGCCCAGTAGAGCAGCAGGAAAATCGTCCAGCTCACCAGGAAGGCAAGCGAGTACGGCAGCATCATGGAGACCAGAGTACCGATCCCGGTGCTCTTAACATACTGCTGGCAATAGACCACCACCAGCGGGAAGAAGACCATCAGCGGGGTGATGATGTTGGAGGCGGAATCCCCTACCCGATAGGCCGCCTGGGTCAGCTCGGGGGAGATCCCCACCGCCATCAACATGGGTACCAGGATCGGGCTGATCAGCGCCCACTTGGCGGAGGCCGAGCCGACTACCAGATTGACGCTGGCGGTGAGCAGGATCATCCCGACGATGGTCACTTCACCGGGCAGCGCCAGCGCATGAAGCACTTCGGCACCGGAGAGGGCCAGCAGGGTGCCCAGATTGGAGTCGCCAAACGCCTTGATAAAGAGCGCGCAGAAGAAGGCCATCACCATGTAGGAGCCCATCTTGTTCATGGTGGCCGACATGGCATCGATCACATCCTTGCCACTCTTGAAGCTGCCTGCGACAAAGCCGTAGACAATCCCGGGCAGGATAAAGAGCAGGAAGATGAGCGGCACTATGGACTTCATCACCGGTGCGGCGAAGGTGGTCAGGGAGCCATCGGCAGCACGCAGCGGTGAATCGCTCGGGGAGAGCGCCAGCGCCAGCAGCACGATAGCCGCCAGCATGGCAAACCCGGCCCAGTTGAAGGCCCGGCTCTCTTGCGCGCTGTAGCGCCCCATCTCGTCGGCACTCTCCAGATCCTCGTTGAGCGCCACGTGCTTGAGGCGCGGCTCCACCACCTTTTCGGTGACAAACCAGCCGACGCAGATGATCAGCAACGAAGAGGCACCGGTAAAGATGATGTTGCACAGGGTGTTGACCATGTAGTCAGGATCGAGCAACTGAGCGGCGGACTGGGTAAAACCCTGCAGCAGCGCATCCCCGCCGGAGGGCAGGAAGTTGGCGGCAAAACCGCCGGAAACGCCGGCAAAGGCAGCGGCGATCCCCGCCAGCGGATGGCGTCCGGCAGCGTGGAAGATGATGCCACCGATGGGGATCACCAGCACATAGCCCGCATCTGCGGCGGTGTGGCTGACGATCGCCACCAGGATCAGCATGGGAGTGAGAAAACGGGCAGGCGTCACTTTCAGCAACTTTTTCAGACCGGTATTGATAAAACCGGACTGCTCGGCCACCCCGACCCCGAGCATGGCTACCAGCACGATCCCCAGCGGGGCAAAGCCGGTAAAGGTGGTCACCATGGTGGAGAGAAACTCGGCCAGACCGGCACCGGTCAGCAGGTTGTTGACCACTACCGCCTCCCCGGTACGGGGGTTGACCAGATCAAACTGGAATTGTGACAACACCCAGGAGCCGACCCAGACGATCAGCAAGGCGTAGAGGAACAGCATGGCGGGGTCGGGTAATTTGTTCCCGGCTTTCTCGACGCCATTGAGGAAACGGTTCAGCCAACCTTTGGGAGGGCTGGCCGGACGGTCATTGACAGCAGCATGACTCATTATTGCGATACTCCTTTCCCTAGAAACGAGGTCGCATGCTAGCAACTCCAGCCAATCCGTCTCATGACCGATCGCAAAAGAATGATTAATTTTGATTAATTATTGCGGAATAAAATTCCAAGTTGTGGCCTAACGCACACTTGTTACTCTGCCATTACGGCATCTAGCAGTGGATAACGCCCGACCTGGCACTCCACCACGAAACCGCTCGCCTCGACTTGCGCCACAGTCAGCGGCTTGCTGAACAGATATCCCTGGAACACATGGCACCCCTGGGTCTGCAGTGCGGCCAGCTCGTGAGGCTCCTCCACCCCTTCCGCCATGATCCCCAACCCCAGATTGGTGGCCATGGCCGCAGTCGCCCGGATCACCGGCAAGTTGAGACCGACCACGAAGGAGCGATCCAGCTTGATGTTGTTGATCGGCAACCGGTTGAGATAGGCCAGCGAGGAGTAGCCGGTACCGAAATCATCGATGGCAATCTTGATCCCCTGTTCGCTCAAATCGTCGAGAATGCCGAGGCACCCCTTCATATCGAGCATCAGCACGGTTTCGGTCAGCTCCAGCGTCAACAGGGAGGCATCCACCCCGTGCAGCTCCAGCTGCTGGCGAACTTGCCCGGGCAGCGCCGACGAGAGCTGGAAACCGGAGAGGTTGACGGAGACCGGCACCCGCTGATGGAAGCGCTTCTGCCAGCTGGCGACCTGTGCCAGCGCGGTGGAGAGCACCCAGCTACCGATCTCGCGGATCAGCCCCATCTCTTCGGCCAGCGGGATAAATTCCACCGGCGACACATGGCCGAGCACCGGGTTGTACCAGCGCAGCAGTGCCTCGTAACCGATCAGACGCCGTTTGGCGGCATCGACCTGCGGCTGGTAACAGAGGCTCAGCTCCTGACGGCCGATGGCCTTGGCCAGAAACTGTTTGAGATTGAGCTTGCGCTGCAGGGTCTGTTGCATGCTGGGGGTGAAACGCTGCCAGCGCAGCCGCCCCATCTGCTTGGCCTGATACATGGCCATGTCGGCACGGGTGATAAGGTTGTCCCCGTCATCCGCATCATCGGGATAGATGGCAATACCGATGCTGCCGCCGATGGTCACCTCCGGCAGCCCGCTCAGTTGCAGCGGCTTGGTCATCTGGGAGAGCATCTGATCGGCCACCTCTTGCGCCCGATCCCCCTGATTGCCCAGCGGCACCAGTGCTGTGAATTCATCGCCACCGAGGCGAGCCAGCTCCACATCCCGCGGGCAAATCTGTTTGAGGCGACCGGCGACCCGCTCCAGTAGGCGATCTCCCGCCTTGTGGCCGTAGTTGTCGTTGACCAGCTTGAAGTTGTCCAGATCCATGAACACCAGCGCAAAACGCTCCCCCAGCCCGCAATAGGCCTCAAGGGATTTCATCAAGCCATACCGATTGAGCAGGCCGGTCAGGGAGTCGTGCCAGGCGAGGTGGCGATGCTCCAGCTCTTCGAGTTTGCGATCGGTAATATCCCGCATGGTGAGCAGAATACGGGCCCCCTGCTGGATATAGCGGAACTGATACTGGAACCAGCGCATCCCCTTGAGGGTACGGCACTCGCCCTCGGTCACCACTTCATCGAGACGGGAGAGCTTCTGGTAGAAGCTATCATCATTGCCGGAGAAAACTTGGGAGAGCTTGGCGATCTGGTGGCCGAAACACATTTCGAAGTGATAGTTGCCACTCTCGAACACACCATGGCTATCGAACAGGCAGGCAAGGGTATCGCCGGTTGCCAGCGAGGACTCCTGATAGAGGGTATCGGAGTCGAGCACCGCTTCGGTCATCATCATCAGCCGGCCAGCCAGTTGAATACCGGAGAGGCGCAGATAGATCTGCTTCTTGACCCCCTTTGGGGAGAGGGTCCACCACTCGTTGTAACTGCGCCCCTGCTGAAAATCACCCAGATAGCGCTGCAGCAGCAGATCGATGGCGGTTGCCATATCGGCAGAGAAGTCGCGGGAGCAGAGTTCGTCGAGAGACGTCGCCTCCCACACGGAGAGCGCGGCGCTGTTTGCCCAGAAAATATGGTGATGCTCGATGTCATAAACCCAGATCGGGGTATGCAGAACATCCATCGTCTTCAGTAACCGTTCGTCAAGCGTATTCATCTGGTCAAGGTCATTCATGCTGGATGGTCACTGGTTAACCGGAAAACAGATCTGGCAAACCGCTAGCTGCAGAATGCAAGGTGCAAATACCTCTCGGCCATTATCCCTTTTCACATAGCCAAGAGCGGACAAAACTATTTCAGATATCAACAACAGGGCAGCCTGTACGGCAATACTACAAAGGACTCAGCCAAGGACCCTGTTAATCCAGGCAAATCATATAGTCGATTTTTAACTTTTTTCCCCAGTAAAAACAAGCACTAAGAGCTATCCACTCGAGACCTTGAAAGAGCAATTGCATATTTGCTGCGATAAATTTGTTATTAACATTTAAATCAATGGTGGAAATAGTCATCACTCTCTGTCACAAAGCTTCCATTAATTAACCAAGCGGATGGATAAACAGCCAAAAAAACGCCAAAACGGACAAAAATAGTTCACTAAGGCGGAATTGATATACCCCAAATTCATTTTTCAACAGGCAATGAGCAAAACCCGAATATATGATCTGCATCACATTGGCAGTGGATGGCAAACCACCCCGGCTGAGTACGCAGAGCAACCCTGCGCCCTTCCATCAGGTTGCAATATCGGCCTTCGCCTGCGGTTATAGCGGAACAAATCAGGGAATATGGCAAACATCACTGCCGCAGTACCATTTGGCATCGTGCCGGAATAATCACCAGCTCGGGGAAACTGAGATGACGGGCGGGTGGAGAACTGGTATCAACAGAAATCGAATCCAGATCAATTAAACGCTGAATTAACCTTGCCAACCCGGAACGCTCTTTTTATGGTTGCCCCCTTGTTACACCCAGAACAGCGTTTATGAAGCACATCGAAGAGTTCTACCTGTTCGTCAAGGTGGTGCAAGAGGGAGGATTCTCCCACGCTGCAGCCGCACTGGGCATGCCAACAGGCACCATCAGTCGACGCATTTCCCAGCTGGAAGAGCAACTGGGTTGCTCCCTGCTACATCGCTCTACCCGCAAGCTCCGCCTTACCGATGATGGCCTCAGATACTACGAACGTCTCTGCACGCCACTCGCGCAAATCGAGCAGGCCACCAGCGAGATCCAGGGTCAAGAGGCCGATATCACCGGGCTTATCCGGATAGCGGCGCCGATCGCACTCTCCAACACCATCCTCATCGATATGCTGGCCGAATTCGGGCTGCACTATCCCGAGGTACAGTTCGATATCACCCAGACTAATGATCACCAGCACCTGTTCGACAATGATCGGGATCTGGTGTTCTTCAACGGTGAGCTGCCCCAGTCGCTGCCCAATGCGATCTGTCTCGGTCATATCGAGTACGGCCTGTTTGCCTCACCACTCTATTTGACCAAGAAGGGCACCCCCTCCCACCCCAACCAGCTGGAAGAGCACGATCTCATCTACTGCTGGCCTCACCAGCACTGGCAGCTGACCGACAAGGATGGCCAGAGCGTCTGCATCAAACGCAGCGCCAAACTGACCGTCAACCAGACCCAGGCCGCGGTACGCGCAGCCCGGCGTCATCTGGGGATCGTCAACGCCCCGCTGCACTATCTGAGCAGCTTCCTCCATGACGAGCAGCTGGTGCCGGTACTGACCGACTGGCAAACCGGCAATCGCCCCTTCTACATGTTGTGTTGCCAGCACCAGTTCGCTCCGTTGCGTGTTAAGATGTTCGTTGAATTTGTTGAAAAATACTCAGCACGCTATCGCAATCGGCAGTGGGACAACCAATTTTCACAAGGTGATAGCCTCACCCATTGCATCTGACCGTTAGCGGGCCACACTTATAGCATCCCTTGCCAACAGAGCCTGCCTAACGCCATGAATGTATTGATATGTGATGACTCCGGGTTCGCCCGCAAACAGCTGGCGCGGGCGCTCCCGGCCGACTGGAAAGTCGATTTGCACTACGCAGCCAATGGTCTCGAAGGGATCGAACAGGTGCTGATGGGTCATGGCGATCTCATCTTCCTCGATCTGACCATGCCGGAAATGGACGGTTACGGCGTGCTGGAGACCCTCCAACGGGAGGGTCTACGCAGTAAGGTGATCGTGGTCTCCGGGGATATCCAACCAGAGGCCTATCAACGGGTCATGGGGCTGGGGGCGCTCGATTTCATCAAGAAACCCGCCGCCCCAGAAACCCTGCTCGCCCTGCTCAAAAAGCATGATTTCTGGAGTGCCGCCCCGAGCGGTCAAGCAAGCGTCCCCGAACTGCAGCCAAACGGCGTTGTAGCCGATGCAGGCGTCAAGATCACCCCCGAAATCCGCGATGTCTATCAGGAGCTGGCCAACGTCTCCATGGGTCAGGCCGCCGACTTGCTGGCTCGTCTACTCAACGCCTTCGTGGTACTGCCTATCCCCAACGTCAACGTGCTGGAGGTCTCCGAGCTGCACATGGCCCTTTCGGCCGCTGCGGATTCAGATACCCTCTCCGCCGTCTGTCAGGGGTTTATCGGAGCGGGGATCGCCGGTGAAGCGCTGATCCTGTTCCATGACTCCAGCTTCAAAGATTTGGCCAAGCTGATGAACCATCAGGGGACGCTGGATCGCACCGCCGAACTGGAGCTGTTGATGGATACCGCCAACGTGCTGATCGGCGCCTTCCTGCGCGGCTACGCCAACCAGCTCGACACCCCCTTCAGTCAGGGGCACCCTGTGGTGCTCGGCCAGCACAGACCCATCAACGAGCTGATCAACACCAACAAGAGTCGCTGGCGCCGCACGCTCGCCATCGAGATCAACTACCGGATCCAGGATTACGCGGTGCAGTGTGATCTGCTGCTGCTGTTTACCGAAGATTCCATCGCCACCATGAACAACAAAATCATGCACATGCTCTAGGAGTGACTATGGAAATCCGTGAATTTCATTGGCTGATGAACATAGTCCAGAACCTGGACGTAGGCTTGGTTGTGCTCGACAAGGAGTACAAGGTACAGGTGTGGAACGGCTTTATGGAGAGCCACAGCGGCCGACTGGCCAGTGACGTGCGCGATGGCGTACTGTTCGAGCTCTTCCCCGATGTGGACAGAGCCTGGTTCGAACGCAAGGCCAACATGGTCTTCAAACTCAACAACCGCGCCTTCAGCACCTGGGAGCAGAAGCCCTATCTGCTGCGTTTCTCCAACTACCGCCCCATTACCGGCTCGGCCCCCCATATGTTCCAGAACCTGACCCTGGTGCCACTGGCCGATTTCGGCGGTCAAGTAACCCATATCGCGGTGATGATCTACGACGCCACCGATGAGGCCATGCTGATGAGCGGCCAGCGGCAGGCTTGAGCTTGCAGCAAATAACAGAGGGCGCCGCGGCGCCCTCTGTTATTTCGGTATGAACAGGTCTTGGTATAACCTCTACCTCACCAGCCGTCTCAACGCGCTCCGAGATACTCGGTGAAGGCGTCGATCACCTCTTCAATATCGTCATCGTTGATTTGCAGATGGGTCACCAGCCGCAGCTCGCCGTAACCGGAGAAGAGGATCCCCCTCTCCTTCATAAAGGCCAGCAAAGGGGCAGACTCCCCCTCACGCAGCCGCAGGAACACCATGTTGCTCTGCACCAGCGAGAGGTCGAGCTCGATGCCCGGCAGTGCAGCTAACCCTTCGGCCAGCCGTTTGGCACGGCGGTGATCATCGGCCAGGCGGGTCACATGCTGCTCGAGGGCAAACAGACCGGCTTGCGCCAGAATCCCCGCCTGACGCATGCCACCTCCCAGCATCTTGCGTAGGCGGCGCGCACGGGCGATGAAATCGTGGCTGCCCACCAGCAGCGAGCCCACCGGTGCGCCCAACCCCTTGGAGAGACAAATCGAGATGCTATCAAATGGAGCGGCGATCACCTCGACCGGGGTCTCGCTGGCCACGGCGGCGTTAAAAAGCCGTGCGCCATCGAGATGGAGCTTCAAGCCACGTTCAGCAACAAATGCCCCCATCTCCTGCAGATAGGAGAGCGGCAGCACTTTGCCGTTGTGGGTGTTCTCAAGGCAGATCAGGCGAGTCTGGACGAAGTGGGCATCATCAGGGGCCAGCGCAGCCTTGATATCATCGAATGCCAGCGTGCCATCGCGCTGCATCGGCAAGGGTTGCAGGGCTACGGAGCCCAGCACGGCACTCCCCTGCGCTTCATAGCGATAGATGTGAGCGGCGTTGCCGAGGATGGCCCCCTCACCGCGCTGACAGTGGCTCATCACCGCCAACAGATTGGACATGGTGCCGGACGGCACAAACAGCGCCGCCTGTTTGCCCAGCAATCTGGCCCCAAAGGCCTCCAGCGCGTTGACGCCCGGATCTTCACCATAGACATCGTCACCGACTTCGGCGTGGAGCATGGCTTGACGCATGGCGTCAGTAGGCTGGGTGACGGTGTCACTTCGTAAATCGATATAGCGCATGAGATCCCTCCTGAAACAGGAGAGTGACGTTAGCCATGCGCCCCTCGCTTGGCAAGGGGCGCATGAGCAGAATGTGAAGCCAATAGACGTCCATAGAACCCGCAGGCGGGATTTACCAAGGCAGCGGCTGACCGTTGAGATCCAGTAGCTGACCCGATTGGGTCAACGATAACCCCTTGATGAGATTGAGCAGTTTCACCGCCACCTCGGCAGGCTCCTGCAATTGCTCCGCAGGCAACTCGCTCAGAAAGGGGGTGTTCATCGGGGAGTCCATCAAGCCAGGCGCCACCGCCACCACCCCCGCTTGCGAGAAACGTTGCGCCCACTCGAGGGCCAGAGTTTTCACCCCCATGTCGAGGGCCGCCTTGCTCATCCGGTAGCTGTAACGTCCCCCTCCAGATTGGAGGTGATGGAGCCCGCCAGATCGGAGATGGCACAGAGCCACAGCGGATGGTCATTGCCCATCAACCGACTGAAACGGGCAGCCAGCGCCAGTGTTGGCCAGGCATTGGCCAGCAGGCTGTCGCACAGCCACTTGGGGTGCACCTCTTCGACCCGCCGCTCTGGCATAAAGCTGACATCGTGCAACAGGCCGATGGTGTTGATTACCACAGTGGGAAGCGGATCGGTGTCGTAGAGGGTAAACAGGGCGTCGAACGAGATGGCGTCCACCTCTTGCAGCGGGAAGAAAGCCCCCATCTCGATCCCTTTTGGATAGGTGCGCCCGGCCAGCAGGAAGGACTCCCCCCTTGCCATCAGCTCTCTTGCCAGCGCCGAGCCCAGCGCACCGCTTCCGAGGATCAAGTAGCTCATCGCCCATTCCATGGAGAGTTATCTTGCTTAGAGCGTATCAGAATAATCAACCAGCCGTGACACGACCAAAGGGTAATATACCCCTCATCACGCTTCCCCCAGATGGCGACCAAACTCCCGCGCCAGCGCCAAGTCGAGAAAACCGTCCGCTTTCTTGTGGGTGCGCAAAAACTGGTAATAGGCGAGCAGGGTGACCAGTGCCTCCTCATCGGGCAGCCCCACCCCGGGTTGCTGCTCGCCGAGCAGTAGCTGCGCCGCTGCCAGCGCCTCCCTGTCTACCACTTCCGCCTGACGGTAGAGATAACCGCAGCCGGTTGCCAGCCACTCCAGCGAGCAGTTGGCCCCCATGGCGATCTGGTTGGCCCGCGCCAGGCCAGGCTCGGCTCCCTTCAAATATTTGCGGATCAGCGCTTCACTGAGCCCAACCTTGCGGGCAAACGCGCTCACGCTCATCTCCCCGATCAGGCTCTGCAAGCGCTCGGCAAATCCTTCCATCCAACTCTCTCTCCTACTCTGCGATCAGAACCAAAGTTCGAATCATGCCATTGCCCATTATTGCTTTGCCAGCCACATGAGGCCAAGATGCCCGCAGTCATCTATGTTGCACATCGTTTTGGCATCGTGTTTTTCAAGGAGTCAACCATGTCTGTATCCCGTGTCGCCCTGCATCCGCAAGGCCCCACCTTCTCTCGCCTCATCATGGGTTACTGGCGCCTGATGGAGTGGCAGCTCTCTCCGGCCGCTCTGCTCGATCTGATGAAATATCATCTGGATCTGGGGGTCACCACCATCGATCACGCCGATATCTATGGTGGCTACCAGTGCGAAGAGGCCTTTGGTCACGCCCTGCGCCTCGAGCCTTCCCTGCGCAGCCGGATGGAGATTGTCACCAAGTGCGGTATCGCCCTCACCGCCAAGCCAGAACATGCTCTCAACCACTACAACACCGGCAAGGACCATATCATCGCCAGCGCCGAGGCCTCGCTGGGCAAGCTCGGCACCGACCATCTGGACCTGCTGCTGATCCACCGCCCGGATCCTCTGATGAACGCAGATGAAGTGGCCGACGCCTTTATCACTCTGAAACAGGCGGGCAAGATCAAGCACGCCGGGGTATCCAACTTCACCGCCCGTCAGTTCGAGCTACTGCAATCGCGCCTCCCCTTCCCGCTGGTCACCAACCAGCTGGAGATCTCGCCGCTTCATCAGGAAGGGACCCTCGATGGTACCCTGGATCAGTGCCAGCAGCTTGGCATCAAGCCGATGGCCTGGTCATGTCTCGGCGGCGGCCGACTGTTCAGCGATGACGCCTATGCCCCGCTGCGTGCCGAACTGGAGCAGATCCGTCAGGAAGTGAGCGCCCAGACTATCGAGCAGGTGGTCTACGCCTGGGTAATGATGCTGCCAAGCCAGCCGCTGCCATTGATTGGCTCCGGCAAGCGGGAGCGGATTGCTGCCGCCGTGGCCGCCGAATCTGTCGAGCTTAACCGCCAGCAGTGGTTCCGCATCCGCAAGGCGGCGCTCGGTTACGACGTCCCCTGATAACAGCAAAACATTCAGAAACAAAAACGGCATGGGGGAAACCCATGCCGTTTTTCATTGCCGAGATTGCCGAGGTACCTTAGCGGTGGCGCTGTTGCGGGCGACCACGGGGAGCATCTGTCTTCGGTTTGGCCTGGTTGACGGTGATGGTACGGCCACCGACTTCAGTGCCATGCAGACCAGCGATGGCCTTCTCGGCATCACCATTGACCGGCATTTCAATAAAACCAAACCCCTTTGACTGGCCGGTATCGCGGTCGATGATGATATCAACCTTGTCGACCTGTCCAAACTGGCTGAACAGGGTTTTCAGTTCGTCGGCCGTCATCCGGTACGACAGATTTCCTACGTAAATCTTCATGCCATCCACTCTCGATTCAAGGTGCCTTCTCTATGCAATTCCCAGCATAACGGTAAGGGCACAACCCCTATGCCGGACCTGCCATGGCTTCATGCCGTGGCCTTCTCCACACTGTCGTCAAGTGATTGATCTCTTGGGTTAACAGTGCAGACAAGATCAATTCGAGTCACTGGCAGTATCTGAGCTTTGCCGGGAATTGTCGAGAAAATAGTCGACTCAGGCCGATTGCAGATCTGACAACCGTTGCGCCAGCATCCGGCGACCGTGCCAGGCCCGTTTAAAGCCGAAGCGATAGACAGACGGGCTCACCAGATGGAGCTCCCCCGCCTTGAGATCCAGCAAGGCCATGGCCGCCGCCAGCTCCTCTTCACTCAGTTGCAGATCGAGGCTGAAGTCGAGCCACTGGCCGTCGTGGCCCACTCGCCGCTCCCGCTCGAGCGCCACCAGCTGGTTGCGGGGCAGCGCCAGCGCCTCATCCTTGTTGCCATTGAGCAGATAGATATGCTGTTCGTCCCACCCCAGCTCCGCCAGGCGCCAAGGCTGCCAGCTGCGGGGCAGCGACACCATGATCCCGGTGATGCCACCAAAGACCACGCCCACCCAGTTGAGCAGCGCCATGGCGCCCCAGCCATCCCACAAGGAGGCCGCCACCACGCCCCAACTCACCAGCAACAGCAGAAAAATGACGCAGCGATAGCGAACCGCTGGCGGCATCAACAGCTGCACCTGCGAACCGGCAAGCAAGGATGTAATACGCATGAAAAGCTCCTGTCATCACGAAATGGCGCCATTGTGAATAGCCATCAGGATGCTGACAAGGGGGTTTTCTTTGTCATCCCCCTATAAAATCAATACCATGGCGTAAATGATTCTCAGTGGAACCCGCTTCTTGACCAGCTCGCAACCCTGTGTGCGCTTTTGTGGCGTCGACAAATTCTATGGCGACTTTCAGGCTCTTCATCACATCGATCTCACCATTGAACGGGGAGAGAAGTGGGTCATCTGTGGCCCGTCAGGCTCGGGAAAATCGACCCTGATCCGCACCATCAACGGGCTGGAGGGGATCGACGACGGCCAGCTGTTCCTGTTTGGCGAGCCGGTGACCCCTTCCTACCTGCGCCGCCTGCAAGGCCGGGTTGGCATGGTGTTTCAGCAGTTCAACCTCTTCCCCCATATGACGGTGCTGGAAAACCTGATGGTGGCGCCGGTGCATACCCTGGGGTTGCGCCCCCAGGAGGCCAAAGCCCGGGCGCTCGGTCTGCTCGAGCGGGTGCGCATTCAGGCTCAGGCCGACAAGTACCCTCACCAGCTCTCCGGCGGCCAGCAGCAGCGGGTCGCCATCGCCCGCTCCCTCTGCATGCAACCGGAGCTGATGCTGTTTGACGAGCCCACCTCCGCCCTCGACCCCGAGATGATCCGCGAAGTGCTCGATGTGATCCGCGAGCTGGCTGACGAGGGGATGACCCTGATCTGCGTCACCCACGAGATGGGCTTTGCCCGTCAGGTGGCGGATCGGGTGCTCTTTATGGACGAGGGCAAGATCATCGAGTCGGCCCCGCCCGCCCAATTGTTCAACGCCCCTCGGCACCCGCGCACCCGGGCCTTCCTCGAACAGGTGCTCAGCTATCATGGCTAGGCTCAATCGCCCCCGCCTGCTCGGCTGGCTGTCAGGCACTGTGATGCTCTCTGCGCTACTCGGCTGGGCGCTCTATAGCGGCGCTCGCCAGATGGGCTATGAGTGGCAGTGGCCGCGGGTGTTGCCCTTTCTCGGCGAGTGGGATGAGGGAACCTTTTATGCCGGCCCCTTGCTAAACGGCCTGCTGGTCACTTTGCAGGTGGCGCTGCTCAGCCTGTTGGGCACGATGGCAGTCGGGGTGTGCGTGGTCAGCCTGCGGCTGCTCTCCTCCCGGCTCGGCCCCTGGCTAGCCATCGCCTATCTGGCGCTGGTGCGCACCACGCCCCAGCTGGTGCAGCTCTATATTCTCTATTTCTTGCTGGGCCCCATGCTGGGATTGGCCCCCCTTGCCTGCGCCGTGTTGAGCCTCTCCCTCTATCAGGGGGCCTTCACCGCCGAGGTGTTGCGTGCAGGTGTACAGGCCATTCCCAAAGGACAGTGGGAGGCGGCCCACTCTCTTGGCTTGTCGCGAACCATCACCCTGCGCAAGGTGATCCTGCCCCAGCTGGTGCGCATCACCTTGCCGCCGCTGACCAACGAGCTGGTCTCCCTTATCAAACATTCGGCGCTGGTGAGTGTGATCGCCATCTTCGATCTGACCAACGAAGGGCGTACTCTGGTTGCCGATACGTTTCTGACCTTTGAGGTGTGGTTTACCGTGGCTGCCCTCTATTTGCTGTTAACCCTGACGCTGTCAGCCTGTTCGCGGGCGCTGGCCCGTCACCTGAATCCGGATCAACAAGGACGCTAACCATGAATCTGTCATTCAAGACCACCCTGTCGGGCGCTGCCCTGCTACTGACAAGCCTGCTCACTCCGGCACAGGCACAAACTGCCCCCTCCGACACCCAGGCACAGATCGAGCAGAGCGGTACCCTGCGGGTCGGCATGTCCACCTTCGCCCCCTGGGCGATGCGCGACAAGCAGGGGGCCCTGATCGGTTTCGAGATTGACGTGGCCCGTCGCCTCGCCACAGATAACGGCTGGCAGGTAGAGTTCGTGCCTACCGCCTGGGATGGCATCATCCCCTCCCTGCTGGCGAAAAAATATGACGTCATCATCGGCGGCCTCACCATCACCCCCGAGCGTGAGAAGAGCGTGCGCTTCACCCAGGCCTACTCCCATTCGGGGGTGCAGCTGGCCGCCTCCAGCACCCTGGCCAAAGAGAAGAAAACCGTGGCGGACTTCAACCAGCGCGGGGTGATCCTGGCGGTACGTCGTGGCGCCTCACCGGTACAGGTGGCAAAAGAACACTTCCCCAAGGCCACCCTGCGCCAGTTTGATGACGAGTCACAGGTATTTCAGGAGGTGCTGAACGGCCGCGCCCACGGCGCCCTCTCCTCTTCCCCGAAACCCGAGCAAGAGGCGCTGCGCCACCCGGATGCCCTCTTTATGCCGTTTGCCGAGCCGTTGGCACAAGGCGATGAAGGCTTTGCCCTGCGCAAGGGGGATGATGCCCTGGCTGAACAGTTCAACGAGTGGATCGCCGCCCGTCAGGCCGATGGCTGGCTCAAGGCGCGCCATGACTACTGGTTCAAGTCGCTGGCGTGGGAAGCGCAGGTCGCCAATCCCTGATGCTGATTGCTCTAAAAGAGACCATCCGACGCATCATCCGTGGGGCATGTCGGAACATCAACTGGCTGGATGGGGCGATCGCCCTGATCCTGCTGCTGGCTGGCCTCTGGCTGGCCAGCCGCCTGCACATTGGAGTGGCCTATCAGTGGCGCTGGCATGAGGCCTTCGATCTGCTGTTCACCCCTGGCCCTCACGGCGAGTCGCCCTACTTTTTCAGCGGTCTGCTCACCACCTTGCGCATCGCCCTGCTCGGCATGGTGCTGGCGCTGCTGCTCGGCACTGCGCTGGGGGTAGCCGCCTTCAGCCGCAGCCCCTGGCTGGTGATGCCCGCGACCCTGTTTATCCAGCTGATCCGCAATCTGCCGCCGCTGGTCTTTATCTTCATCTTCTACTTCTTTATCGCCAACCAGCTGCTGCCTTCGAGCGGCCTCTCCCGCTGGCTCGGCACCGTATCACTCTCCCCGTGGCAAGAGGCGCTGTTTGGCCCACCCGCCCGCTGGGAGAACCTCATCTCAGGCACCCTCTGCGTTGGCATGATCAGCGCAGCCTTCGTCGCCGAGATTGTCCGCGCCGGGCTGGCCGCCATCCCCCGTGGCCAGTGGGAGGCGGCGCAGAGCCTCGGGCTCTCTCCCTGGGTGCGGCTGCGCCATGTGATCCTGCCGCAGGCCATGCTGCTGATGCTCCCCCCCCTCACCGGCCAGCTCATTGCGTTGGTGAAGGATACCGCCATCGTTTCCCTTATCTCGGTGCAGGAGCTCACCTTCGTCGGCACCGAGATGGCCAACTCCAGCGGACTGGTCTACGAGATCTGGCTGCTGGTGGCCGCGGCCTATTTATTTATATGTTTGAGTCTGTTCGTATTGCTGAGCCGACTCGAAGCAAAACAAGGAGCACGCACATGCTGACGTCCCTGTTGCTGGCGACCGTATTGCAAGCGGAAGCCATCGGCGGTTATGCCGCCGGTTGCCTGAAAAACGGCGTATCCCTGCCCCTCGAAGGGCCGGGTTATCAGGTGATCCGCACCAAGCGGCTGCGCTACTACGGCCACCCCGACCTCATCCACTACCTGCAAGCGCTGGCCAACCAGACCCGCATGGCCGGGCTGCCGGATCTCTACATCGCTGATCTGGCGATGGCCCGGGGCGGCCCCTTTACCTCCGGCCATCGCAGCCACCAGACCGGACTTGATGCCGATATCTGGTTTCGCATGGCCAACCGTCCCATCAGCAAGTGGGAGCAGGATGCCCCCAAGGAGTGGGCGCTGATCGACGAACCCAGCTACAAGATGTTGCCAGGCCGCTTTGGCCCCCAGCAGCTCACCCTGCTGCGGCTTGCGGCCAGCAAACCCGAGGTGGCCCGCATCTTCGTCAATCCGGTGATCAAATCCGCGGTCTGCCAACAGGCTGGTAACGAACCCTGGGTCGCCAAGCTACGCCCCTGGGTGGGCCACTTCAGCCACTTCCACGTGCGGCTGCGCTGCCCGGTGGGCAGCCCCGATTGTGAACCCCAGGCTCCCATTCCGCCCGGCAATGGCTGTGGGGAAGAGCTGGCATCCTGGCTAAAAGACAAGCCCCAGCTGCCCAAGGTCTCCGGTATCAACAAGCGACCTGAGCTACCTGTGCGTTGTGGCAACTGACCCCAAGCTGGTATGGTGGTGCACTCTTGGTCGTACACCATCCATGGCGCACTATCGACTCGAAATACCAAAGGAGAACAACGAGATGGCCACATCACTCTGGCGCAGAACCACGCAGAGCCTGTTGACCCTGACCCTGCTGCTCGGCATGACCGGCTGCGGCATGAACAACATTCCGACCCTGGATGAGCAGGTCAAGGCGAGCTGGGGGCAGGTGGAGAACCAGTATCAGCGCCGCGCCGACCTCATTCCCAATCTGGTCGCCACCGTCAAGGGCTACGCCAGCCATGAGCAGGAGACCCTCAAGGCGGTCACCGATGCCCGCGCCCGGGTCGGCAGCGTGCAGGTGAGCGATCCTGCCCAGCTCAAGGAGTTTGAAGCGGCGCAGAACCAGCTCTCCAGCGCCCTCTCCCGCCTGATGGTAGTGGTAGAACGCTACCCCGAGCTGAAAGCGGATCAGCAGTTCCTTGCCCTGCAGGCCCAGCTGGAAGGAACCGAGAATCGCATCTCGGTGGCACGCCGCGACTATATCGAGGCGGTGCGCCAGTTCAATACCGAGATCCGCACTTTCCCCGGCGTTATCTGGTCCAAGCTGCTCTACTCGGATCTGGAAGCCAAACCCAGTTTCAGTGCCAAACCCGGTGCCGATGAGGCGCCCAAGGTCAGCTTCCAATGAAGATGATGCTGCGCTGGTTTCTTCCCTGTCTGCTGCTCTGGGCCACTGCCCTGCAAGCGGCGCCGGACTTCCCGACGCTGAGCGGACGGGTGGTGGATGAAGCCAGTCTGATGTCCCGCAAACAGGCCCATCAACTGACCCAGCAACTGGCGGCCTTTGAAAAACGCAGCGGCATCCAGCTGGTGGTGGTCTCTGTCGACAGCCTCGATGGGGAGACTATCGAGGAGTACGGCTACCAGCTCGGTCGCCACTGGGGGATCGGCCAGAAAGGCAAAAACAATGGCGTGCTGTTGCTGATCGCCCAGGATGAGCGCAAGGTGCGGATCGAGGTAGGCTATGGATTGGAAGGCGCCCTGCCCGACGCCATCGCAGCCAACATCATCCATGGCCGCATCCTGCCCGCCTTCAAGCGCGGCGATATGGTGGCCGGGATCATGGCGGGCAGCCAGAGCATCATGAAGGCACTCGCCGGAGAATATCAGCCGGTCGAGCAGCCAAAGAGCGACAACGGTGGCGGCCCCTGGCTGTTTATTCTGGTGGTGATTGCGATGATCGTACTCCACAACCTGCGCGGGGGGGGTGGCGGTGGGCCGGGAGGACGACGTCGGTCGTCCTACATGGCCGGTGGATTGGGTGCCGGCTCCTTTGGTGGTCGCTCCGGCGGCGGATTCAGCGGTGGCGGCGGCAGTTTTGGCGGCGGCGGAGCCTCCGGTGGCTGGTAACAGGAGTAAAGAGACAAATCATGATTTCTAAACAGTTCTTCCACACGCTTCAGGCAAAGGTGCGCGAAGCGGAGCTAGAGACTGATGCTGAACTGGTCACCGTGCTGGCCCCGGCCAGCGATGGCTATCGCTACATTCCCACCCTCTGGGCGGCGCTGCTGGCGATGCTCACCCCGCTGCTGGTGTTCCAGCTCGGCTTCTGGCTAGGCTGGTACGAAATCCTGCTGGTGCAGTGGTCGGTCTGGCTGCTGCTGAGCCTGCTGTTCCACTGGACCCCCATCAAGATGCGGCTCATCCCGAAGAAGGTTCGCCAGCACCGGGCGGCCCTGATGGCTCGCCTGCAATTTGTCGAGCAGGGGCTGCACCGCACCCGCGACCGGCTCGGGGTGCTGATCTTCGTCTCGGCCGCCGAGCACTATGTAGAAATACTGGTGGATGACGGCATCGCCCAGCATATCGACAACGGCCAGTGGCAGGAGATCATCGACGACTTCGTGGCGCGAGTGCGCAACAAGGAGATCGAACAGGGTTTTCTGGAGTGCGTGGAGCGCGTTAGCGCCATTCTGACCGATGCCTTCCCGGCCACCCGAGATCAAAACGAGCTGCCGGACAGTCTGATCATCCTCGACAAGCCCTGATCCGGTTTAAAAAACCGGCATTCTGCGCAAGGGTTAGGCATTCGGAAAAGATTATGAAAAATAAGGGGAAAAGAGGTTGACCCACACAGCCCTTTCCCCTAAATTACGCCCCGTTCCAGCGCAACAGCGCAGCGAACGAAAATTTGGTGAGGTGTCCGAGTGGCTGAAGGAGCACGCCTGGAAAGTGTGTATACGGCAACGTATCGAGGGTTCGAATCCCTCCCTCACCGCCAAATTTAAAAAAACCGACCTCAGGGTCGGTTTTTTGCTTTCCGGCAAACGCAAACACCTATGCCGACAAGTGAGCCAGAGCCACGCAGTGGCAGATCATCCACGCACTCATCCCCCAGTTTGCAAAGCTCTGATGGAACATCACCGCTTTTCGTATTGCCAGCTCCCGCCCCCTACCTTGCTTTTGTGATTGCCCCACCCGACAAGCGTTCCTTCCTGTCACAACAGGAACAACAAGATGATTGCAATGCCATCTTATGGCCGCAACACGCCTTCTTTTATGGACGTTACCCAGCGCCCATTAATTGCTCAGCGATTGGATTTCATTTTGAAAAACTGATACTTAAGTAGCTACACTAGCCATTATCAACATGCAGGGACGTGTAAAAAATGAGCTTGATTGGCTTGGTACTGGCGTTGATCGCCATCCTTGGCGGCAACATGATCGAGGGTGGTCATCCCAGTGCACTGCTCGATCTGCCCGCATTTCTTATCGTGATCGGCGGTACCATAGGTGCTGCGCTGACCCAGTTCCCGTTCTCCGTTGTCGGCAGCACCATGAGGCGTTTCAAATGGCTGCTCTCCCCCCTCAAACTCGACCTGCTGGAACAGGCACAGTTGCTGGAGACCCTGGCAGGCAACGCCCGCCGCAGCGGTATGCTGGCGCTGGAAGGGATGATCGAGGAGATCAAGGATCCCTTCCTGAAGAAAGGGGTGCAGATGATGGTCGATGGCTACGAGAAGGCCAAAATCCACGAGGTGCTGGAGAACGAGATCGAATTTGAACAGGAAGATCTCGAACAGACGGTCAAATTCTATGAAGCCATGGGCGGCTACTGCCCGACCATGGGGATCGTCGGGGCGGTATTTGGCCTGATCCACGCCATGGGTCTGCTGGATGCCCCCGACAAGCTGGGCGGCGCCATCGCGGTGGCCTTTATCGCCACCATCTACGGGGTATCCGCCGCCAACCTGATCTTCTTGCCGTTCGGCAACCGCTACAAAGGGTTTGCCCACCAGATCCGCCACTACAAGGAGATGACCCTGACCGGCATTCTCTGCATCGTGGATGGCGAATCCCAAGCGCGCCTGCAAGTTACCCTCGAACCTTATCTGGGAGGTCACGGTGGCCAAAAAGAAAAAGGCTGAAGCACCGGAGAACCACGAACGCTGGCTGGTCTCCTATGCCGACTTCATGACCCTGCTGTTCGCCCTGTTTGTGGTGCTCTACTCCTTTGCCATGGCAAAGCAGTCCGAAACCCGGGTGCTTATCCAGGGCTTTATCGAGTCGCTGGGTAAAATCGGCCTCATCTCCCCGCCTGCCGGCTCACCTTTGATGCAGGGAGGCACAGGGATTCTCGAGCCAGAATCAAAAACTACGCCGAGCAGCCCGAAAGAGGAGACTGTGCTGGAGAAAGATGCCCCCATGGCGGCATCGGACCCCTTCAACGAGACCATAGGTGCCTCGGAAAAACCGAGCGCCACCGAAGCCTGGCCCCACAAGACCCAGGAGCAGGAGTGGGTGCAGGTGACCAAGCAGAAGCTGGAGCAGCAGCTAAAGGCCCAGATTGAATCGAAGGATCTGGAGGTCGAGCAGCTTGGCAGTCAGCTGGTGATCCGCATCGGCGAGAAGGCGCTGTTTCCCGCCGATTCGGCGTTCCTGCAGCCCCAGTTCATCCCGCTGGTCAACAAGATCGCCGGAATTTTGGCCAACATCCCGGGGCAGGTAGTGGTCACCGGTCATACCGACAACTCCCAAGCGCCGGTGGAGCTCTATCGCAACAACTGGGAGCTCTCTGTGCTGCGGGCCTCCTCCATCGTGCAGACCATGCTGACCAATCCCCAGCTGGATGCCAGACGAATCATCGCTCAGGGTGTTGCCGACACTCAACCCCGCTTTGCCAATGACACCCCCGAACATCGCCAGGCGAACCGCCGGGTCGATATCACCCTCTCCCAGGGCAAGGCCGCAGAAGAGTCGCTGCAACTGCTCAAGCCCTGATCCCCCCGCTCCCGCTTCACGCGGGAGCCTCTTTTTAAAAACAAATAACTCAATAATATCAATACCATAAGATCTTAATGATAATGATTGCCATTTATTGTCAAGTGGTCAGGCCTCTGCAATAATGCCGCCCCTCAGGCTTAAATAAAAACAATTATCATTATGAACAAACTGCTTCAGGCATGGCCGGCACTCCTGTGTGCCTCCGCTGGCGCGGCCGATCTTCCCCCTGTGGAGAAGGCTCGCAGCGACGACACCATCATTGTCACCGGGCAACGGGTACAACAGAAACTCTCCGATGTTTCCGGCTCCATCACCGTCATCACCCAGGAAGAGCTGGACCGTCAGGTCGCCAGCGAGCTGACTCATGTGTTTCGCAAGATCCCCGGTGTCTCGGTCACCGGCTCTGCCGGGCGACCGCAAAACATCAGCGTGCGCGGCATCGGGGGCAACCGTATCCTGCTGATCAAGGATGGGGTGCGCGTCAGCGACGGCTTTGGCGCCGACAACATCAATGACAAGGTGGGTCGCTTCAACTTCGATCTCGATGACATCAAGCAGATTGAGGTGGCCAAGGGGGCCGGCTCCTCTCTGCATGGCTCCGATGCCATCGGCGGCACCGTGGTGATGAATACCAAGCAGCCGGAAGATTATCTGCAACAGCAAGATAGCTATCTGGCGGCCAAAACCCTCTACGGTGGCGACAGCAACAAGAAGAAGCTCAGCATGACCGGCGCGGTGCGGGCACTGGAGAGCGAACATCTGTTGCGCCTCTCCGGCTGGCGTGGCAACGAAACCGCCAACTTTGAAGAGAACCGCATTCCGGCGGATCTGGATGGCATGAGCGCCTCCACCAGCAGCCGCCTCCCCCTCAATGCCCATCACGCTCTGCGGCTGGAGCTGGACTACTACGAGGATCACGCCAAACGCCAGATGGGGCCCAAAGCGGTACCCCAACCCGATGGCAGCTGGGACGTGGTCGGTTTTCAGGAAGATGGCGATCAGCGCACCCAGGGCGGCAAGTTCAGCTGGGAAGCCAGCGATCTGGGCATGGTCGATACCTTCAACTGGAGCCTGTTTGGCAATCAGTCCCGCAACGAGGCCAACCAGCGCCAGTTGCTGCGCAACGATGCCCTGAGCGGCTATCCCAGATATCGCAGCCAGCGCACCCTCTCCACGTTCGAGGAGCTGCGCCTTGGCAGCGAGCTGGAGTTGCAGAGCAAGCTGAGCAACGGCTCGCTGGATCACACCTTCAGCTACGGTGTGGAGCTGGAGCAGGCCAACCACGAGCGGCCGGTCAGCAATCTGACCCTGGAAGATGGCATCACCACCCAGGGACAGAAAGCCCCCTTCAGCAAGGCCGAGACCCGCCGCGATGGCATCTGGCTGAGCGATGTGATCGATCTGGGCAACTGGCAGTTTACCCCGACCCTGCGCTTTGACCGCCAGCGCCTGCGCGCACCGGACAGCAATCTGGCCGAGAACCACAGCGACCACATCTCCCCCAGTGTGGCGGCCAGTTACCGCTTCAACGAGACATGGCGCAGCTGGCTCAGCTATGCCAACGGCTTCCGCGCCCCCGCTTACGATCAGGTTTACGGCAACATTCCTCACTACTTTGCCATGCCGCCGTTCGAGATCATTGCCAACCCCAACCTCAAGGAGGAGACCAGCCACAGTCTGGAGTGGGGAGTGAATGGCCAAAGCGACAACTGGAGCGTCAAACCGGCCGTTTTCTACAACCGCTACTACAACTTCATCGACTGGCGCCAGACCGGTTTTCGCCTCGATGACGGTGTCTTCCTGCGCCAATATCGCAACGTTGCCAAAGCAGAAACCTGGGGCGCCGAGCTGGCCGCCAGCCTCTGGCTGAGCGACGAGTGGGAGCTTTCGACCAATCTGGCCTGGATGGATGGCAAGGATCACCGCGGTGAGCCGCTGCGCACCCAGACACCGCTGGAAGGCAACACCACCCTGCGCTGGCAACAGCTCGACTGGGGGGTTGAGCTCAGTGGCAACTATGCCGCCGCCATGACCAAGGTGCCCCAGTGCGCCAATGCGCAGACTGGCTACAACGGTGCCTGCCAGAGCAGCGCAGGCTGGTTCAGCCTGGATCTCACCGGCGACTGGCAGATCACCGAGGCGCTCAAGGTCAATGCCACCATCGGCAACCTGCTCGATACCCGCTACGTCCGCTATCAGGATGTGGCCGGACTCCCGGCTGGCAGCGACACCTCCCTCTACAGCCAGAGCGGCCGCTACCTGTCAGCCAGCCTCAGCTACCGTTTCGTGGGGATATGATGAAACATCATGCAATCATGGCTGCCCTGTTGGCCGCCCCGTTGGCGTGGGCGCAAGAGGCCCTGCCACCGCCGATCCCGTCCCAGCCACACCTGATTTCAGGCAATCCCGTACGCCAGGATCCCTACTTCTGGTTGCGGGACGAGAGCCGCAGCAACCCGGCCATACTCGCCCTGTTCAAGCAGCAAAATCGCTGGAGCGAGCAGCAACTCGCCGCGCAGCAGCCGCTGGAAGCAACCTTGCGCGCCGAGTTTGCCAGCCATCCGGCGGGGGAACCCGTGCCAGACAACTGGCTTGTGCGCGGCGATCAGGCATGGCAGCTGCGCCCGGATGGCTCACTCTGGCAACGCCACGGGGGCAAGGTGCAGCAGCGGCTTCCCGCCAGAGCGGGTGAGGGCTATTACGAAGCGGGCGGCTGGGCACTGAGCCCGGATAACCTCACACTGGCCATCGCCGAAGACAGGCGCGGCGATCTCGACTATCAGGTCACCCTGCTCGATCTCCAAAGCGGCAAGGTGCTGGCCAGTTTGGCACAGCGCAGCGCTGATCTCGCCTGGTCACAAGATGGTCGCACCCTCTACACCATCGCCAACGAGCGCTACACCCTGCGCCCCTGGCAGCTGCGCGGCTGGCAGGATGGCCAAGAGCAGACTCTCTATGAGGAGCAGGATCCCGCCTGGCTGCTCAGCCTCTATCGCACCACGGATGGCCAACATCTGGTGTTGCAGGGCAACAACCACGACAGCTCGGAGCAGTACCTGCTCGACTCGGGCAAGCCGCAGCAGGTCAAACCCCGCCAGCGCGGGGTGGAATACTATCTGGACAGTCAATCCGGCTGGGTGATCAAGAGCAACCGGGAGGGGGCGTTTGCCCTCTACTCAGCCAGCACGCCGCTCGGTGAGTGGCAGCGCCTGTGGCCCGCCAAAGGGGAGGATCTCGGCGATCCCGAGAAGTGGCGACTGTTTGATCGCCATCTGGTGGTGCAGTTTCGCCAGCAGGGGGAGGATTGGCTCGCCCTGCTCGATCGCAACGGCCATGAACGCCAGCGCCTGCCGCTGGCCAGTGGCGCCGGTACCGGCTGGCTGCAAGGAGAACATGACCCGGCCAGCGACCGCATTCTGGTGCGCAATCAGGGCTTGAGCCAGCCCCCCGGCCAGCGCTGGCTGGATTTGAACAGCGGCCAGTGGATCAACGACCAGCACACCGCTGACGACAAAGCATTGCCCTATCAGAGCGAGCGGCGCTGGATCACCTCTGCCGATGGCACCCGGGTGCCTGTCTCGCTGGTGTGGCGCAAGGATCTGGCCCCTCGCGCCGTACTGCTCTACGGCTATGGCGCCTATGGCACGCCGATGCGCCCCTACTACCAGAAAGAGCTGTTAAGCCTGCTGGATCGGGGCTTTGTCTACGCCATCGCCCATGTGCGCGGCGGCGGCATGCTGGGGGAGCAGTGGACCCGCGACGGACGGGGCATCCACAAGCAGAACGGCATCAGCGACTTTATCGCAGCCGGTCACGCCCTGCGCCACTGGTCGCCCGACGCCGCCCCTCTGCCCCTGTTTGCCATGGGGGGCAGCGCGGGGGGCGCGCTGGTTGCTGCGGCCCTCAACCAGCAACCGACACTCTTTAGCGGCGCCGTGTTGCAGGTTCCCTTCGTCGATATGCTCGGCACCATGAGTGATCCCGCCCTCCCCTTGACCCGTCAGGAGTACCAGGAGTGGGGCAACCCGGCCAAGCCCGCAGAGTATCAGGCGATGCGCCGCATCAGCCCCTACGACAACCTGCACCGCGCACCCTACCCGCCCCTGCTGGTCACTACCGCCCTGCACGACAGCCAGGTGCCCTACTGGGAGCCGGTCAAGTGGCTGGCCCGCCTGCGGGAGCACAGCACGGGTTCCGGCCCCTACCTGCTGCTGACCGAACTGGAGGGAGGCCACCGCGCCGGTAGTGGCGATCGGGCTCGTGAATTTGCCTTCTTGTTGCATCTGGCGGGGATCAATCAATGACCCTGCCGCTGATTGGGAGTACCACTATGAAACCCCTGTTGCCCGCCCTCTTGCTGGGGCTGGCTGGCTTTTCCACTCAGGCCGCCGAACTGCGTTTTGTCGAACAGGACGCCCCGGCCGATACCCGCCTCTGGCTCGAACAGCAGCTCGGCGTCACCCTGAGTGATGCCCCGGCCTATCAGCGCCAAGGCAAGCTGGGCCACTATCTGCATTATCGCCAGCAGCTCAATGGCGCACCGATCGCCGGCCTGATGGCTGCCGTCAGTCTCGATGAGCAGGGTCGCCCGTGGCGCCTTTATCACAATACCCGGCTGATGCAGGCACAGGCGACGCCATGTGATGAAGCAAGCCGCGCCGGGGTGGATGCCTATACCGCCACGCTGGATGGTACGGTGTGGAAATTCGCTGGCAGTGACGAAGCCCAGCCGTGGTACTGGCAGGATGGCGACACACTGACTGCGGCCTGGCGTCTGCTGGCGGTGGAAAGCCAGCCGGGCAACAGCAAGAGCAGCCACTGGCAACTGTTTGTCACCTGCGATGGCAGCGCCCTGCTGGGGCGCACGCTGCAAGAGGCCAGCACCCGTGCCGAAGCGGCCCCGCTGGCAGGGGAAGCGGCCACGGTGCAGGCCCGCATCTTTGCCCTCGACCCACGCACTCAGCTGCAAGATGGCAATTTGCTGTGGCGCCACGATCTGGTGCTGGACAACGGGGCCTATCGCACCGTGCCGCTCACGGTACAAAAGGTGGATGACACCTACCAGCTAAGCGGCCCTCGCGCTCGGGTTGTGGATGGCACGGCGCCAGAAACTGCACCCTTTAGCAGCCCTGATGCCGATGGCTTCCAGCTGGATCACCAGCAGCCCGCCTTCCTCGATATCAATGGCTACTACCATCTGGATCTGGCCCAGCGCCATGTGGAATCCCTGGGCTACCCGACGCTGATGGGCGGCCCCCTGGCCATCGATACCGATGCCGGGGAGCAGGACAACTCCCTCTATGACCCCTTCCTGCGCCGGTTGGAAATTGGCCGGATAGGGGTGCCCGATGCGGAAGATCCCATGGTGATCTGGCACGAGTTTGGCCATGCGGTGCAGCACCATATCCTGCCCGACATGGGAGAAGAGGGGGACTGGGGCGCCATCGGCGAGGGCTTTAGCGACTATCTGGCCGCCAGCTGGCGCCAGCGCAGTCCAGAGGCTCGCCAGTTCGAGCCTTTCATGGTCTTCAACTGGGATGCCAGGATCAGCGGCCGGACACCCCGTCAGCTCGATGATCTGCGGGCGCGCTATCATCCGGGCTTCCTCTATCCGGCTCACCTCACCATCAACGGCAGCAACGGCGACCAGCTGTGGGGCACCCCGCTCTTCACCGCGCTGCGCCAGGCCGTTGAACAGTATGGCGAGGTAGCCCGTGACGAGTTCGATACCCTGCTGATTGAATCCCACTTCGGCCTCGGCCCGCAGGTGCGGATGCCCCAGCTGGCGCGAGTCACCGTGGATACCGCCAACCGCCTCTATCCGGATCGCAGTTATGGCAAGCTGCTGGAGCAGGCCTTCCGCCACCACGCCCTGCTGCCCACCCCTATCGCGGCCCGCCTTGCCGATGACAGCTACCTGCTGCCCGGGGAGAAAAAGAGCATCGCCATCGAATTGACCAACCAGAGCGGCCGCCCCCTGACCGTGGCTGACGCCAGCCTGCTCCCGATCAAGGGACTCATGGGTGACGGTCACTGGCAGGGAGAGCTCAACGCCGATGGCACCGCCCACTGGACCCTGCCGCTGGAAGCGGCGAGCAACCTGACCTGTGGCGAGGCAGTCACCTTGCCGCTGCAGTTCCAGCTCACCCTGCCCAGCCCCACCGAGCGCCAGACCCGCCTTGACCTGCAACTGCCGATCGGTGAACCGCTCTGGCAGCGGGCCATAGGCCAGGGTGGCCAGATAAAGGATGCGGTGAGCGATGAACGGCACGGCCTGTCCCGCTTCACTCTCACCCTGCCCGAGAGCAAGGCCCGCATCGACAGCGGATTCGTGGTCGCCCTCGATCTGGAGCACAGCAAACTGGAGCAGCTGGAGATCTGGCTCACCTCCCCTTACGGCACCCGGATCAGCCTGTGGAACAAGGGTTACGCCAGCCATACCCGGCTCAAGGGGAGTTTCCCCGTGAACTGGTACCGTTCGAATCGCTGGACAAGCTGCACGGCGAACCGCTCGCTGGCCGCTGGCTGCTGGAGATCAACGACACCAGCGCCGGTGACACCGGTCAGTTGCGCAACTGGCGGGTCGCCCAGCAAGTCGGCGCCCGCTGCGACAAGGATGAAGCCCTGCCCAACACCGGCATCATTCCCCTTGAGCAGGATGAAGGGGTGGCGGCACGACTTCCCCCTGCTGCTGTTGCTGGCCCTCTGGCCCCGCCTCTGGCGCCGGAACACCCCGCGCCGTTGAATCCTGTACCACGGGGGTTACCGCCCCCGTGAACCTGTGACCGAATCAAGGAATGTGAAGTGAAACCATCCGTACTGGTTATTGCAACCCTCTCAGCCCTGCTCAGCGCCTGCGGCGGCGGGGAAGATAACGCACCACTGGCGATCCCGGACTACCGGGTCGATGTCGCCCTGCCGACTGCCGGTACCCTGTGCGCCGATCTGGATCAGAACTGGCAATGTGATCCTGCCGATCCTGCCGTCAGCGGCGAAGGAGCGGTGGCCCTGGTCAGCCGTTCGGCCAACATCGTCAACTCGCCCCTGCTGTTCGTACCGAGGAGCGGAGGCCTGCTGCTGGCACATCCGCATCCGGCCGCCAAAGGGGATCCACAACGGCTGGAACCGACCCTGCTCAGTACCCTGTGGCAGAGCCGCATTGCCGAAGGGGTGGCCACCGATCGCGCACTGTCACTGCTGCTGGCCGATCTCGCCCCGCTGCAACCGGGCAGCGACCGCGCGGCCCTCGCAGGTCTCGGCCAGTTTGATCAGGCCCTGCAGCAGGTGGCGATCAGCTTGCAGCAACAGGCCCGCACACGCCTTGCCACCGCCAAGGAGACCCAGTTGCTCACCACCAGCTATCGCGCCATCAGCCTGATGCTGGAGCAATTGGCTCAGGAGTGGCAGCGCAACGGCCAGTTTGCCGAAGAGACCCAAAGCGAGCTGCTGACCCTGCTGGTGCAGCAGCAGCCACGCAACCTGCTGACCGTCACCGGCGTCACCACCTTCAGCGATGGCAACGATCCGCTGCTGGAACAGGAGCCCGACGACTATCCGGGACAAGATGCCAGCTGGAATCGCACTCGTCCCCAGCTTGCCTATCGCAAACTCGATGATCGCGGTCAGGTGCTCCCCGACAACGCGCCGAGCTGGCAGTGCGTCAAGGATCTCAATACCGGTCTGGTGTGGGAGGTCAAATCGGATGATCCCTTGAGTCCTGACTGGAAAAGCAGACCCTTTGCCTATGAGGATGAGCAGTTCAAGGCGACCGTAGGCGAGCAGCAAGCGGCCTACCAGCATATTCATAAGAGGATCGAACAGCTCACCGCCGAAGGAGATCTGGCGGCCCTCACCCGGGCACAGGCGCTGACCACCATGCTGACCACCCGCGCGTATCAGCAGTGGCTCAATGGCGAGCAGCGCTGCGGCATCAGCCAGTGGCGGCTGCCCACCATGGGTGAGCTGATGTCACTGATGCACTACGGCAGCCTGGCCAAGGACCCGCTGGGTCAACGCATCATCGTGGATACCCGTTACTTCCCGGATATCGCCCCATCGGAAGATGACACCTACCATGGCTACTACTGGAGCGCCACCAGCAACACCGCCCAGCGCTTCTCCGGTGGCCCCATCAGCAAACGCACAGTCCTGCTCCTGGGAGAAGATGCGGGCACCACCTATCCCGCGCTGGTGCAGCAAGATACCTATATCGAGCTGATGCAGGTACGACTGGTCGCCACTCCCCAATAATCCGAGGAATATCATGAGCCTTTATCGCTTTTCGTTCGCCATGCTGGCACTGCTGGCCCCCCTGGCCCACGGTGCTGCCATTTGTGATGACACCATGGATCGCACCGCCCCCTCTGCCCGTTTTCTTGACCATGGCAACGGCACCGTCACGGATCAACACACCGGCCTCACCTGGATGCGCTGCAAACTGGGGCAGACATGGAGTGGCAGCAGTTGCCTGGGGGAACCGACCGTTTACTACTGGCAGCAGGGGCTGCAAGTGGCGGAGCGGATCCGCAGTGACAGCAGCCATGCTCTCTATCACTTCGGCGGTATCAGCCAGTGGCGCCTGCCCGACATCAAGGAGCTGGCAACCCTGGTCGAGCATGCCTGCTACAAGCCCTCTCTCAATGAAGCCATTTTCCCGCGCGCCATGGCGGGGGGCGGTAAAGAGGTCAATGAGGGCTATGTCTATCTGATGAGCAGCACGGTAACCTCCGCCAATGGTCAGCGGGCGTATCTGGATATCACCTCGGGAGATATCGGTCTTCGCTCCATTGGCGCCTACCCGGATCAGGTCTTGTTGGTCGCCAATAAACCCTGACCGCCCCACGCTCGAAACCGGAACGCGATGACAGGAGAGGCTTGAAAGCCTCTCTTTTTATTGCTCTTGCCGCCCCCTATCTCACCCGTCATCACGCTCTTCTCCCACCTGTGCCCCCTACCCGCGATACCGACCTGATCCGGCTTCGCCCGCGGCATTTACCCCTTTCAGGTGATGACGAGGAGCAGCTCTCTGCGCTTTCCAGGCCTTTCTCGCCCGCCATAACCAACAAAAAAGTGCGCTTCTTAACAAAATTTAATTACCGGTTAACCGATTAATAATTAACCCGTAAAAATGACATGTAAATCAGTGCGAAAGTGTCATAATGCGTAACATTATTGTTAAGTCGCTTGATTAATTTGGTTAGGAAAAACCTCTATGTTTGCTGATATTTCTGCTCAACATTGGGCTTTTGCCATTTATGTCATCGGTGCCATCACCATCTGTCTGGTGATGATAGGCCTCGCCGCCCTGCTGGGAGGTCGTGCCTACGGCCGCACCAAGAACAAGCCATTTGAATCTGGTGTCGACTCGGTCGGCAGTGCCCGCCTGCGTTTTTCCGCCAAGTTCTATCTGGTCGCCATGTTCTTCGTCATCTTCGACGTCGAGGCGCTCTACCTGTTTGCCTGGTCTGTCTCCGTGCGGGAGAGCGGCTGGGTCGGCTTTATTGAAGCCACCATTTTCATCGGACTGCTGCTTATCGGCCTGATCTACCTCTGGCGCATCGGCGCACTGGACTGGTCACCGCGCAAACCGCAGCTGAACAACAAAAACAGTGATTGAACCACAGACCCTTTCCTTGAGGTTGCACCATGAAGTACACCCTGACCCGGATTGACCCGGATGCACCCGTTGAGCGCTACCCCCAGGAGCAGCGCCAGACCGTCGATGACCCACTGGCGCAAGAAGCGACGCGCGGCATCATGATGGGCCGTCTCGAGGAGGTGCTGCAAGACACAGTCAACTGGGGCCGCAAAAACTCCCTCTGGCCTTACAACTTCGGCATCTCCTGCTGCTATGTGGAGATGTGTACCGCCTTCACCTCCCCCCACGATGTGGCCCGCTTCGGCGCCGAAGTTATCCGTGCCTCGCCCCGTCAGGCCGATTTCATGGTGATTGCAGGGACCCCCTTCATCAAGATGGCGCCAGTCATCCAGCGCCTGTATGAGCAGCTGCTCGAACCCAAGTGGGTGATCTCCATGGGGGCCTGTGCCAACTCAGGGGGCATGTATGACATCTATTCCGTGGTGCAGGGGGTGGACAAGTTCCTGCCGGTCGACGTCTACATTCCGGGTTGCCCGCCCCGTCCCGAAGCCTTTTTACAAGCCCTGATGCTGCTGCAGGACTCCATCGGCAAAGAGCGCCGCCCCCTCTCCTGGGTAGTGGGCGATCAGGGGATCTACCGTCCCCAGATGCAGGCCGAAAAAGAGCGCAAGCGCGGCGAACGGATCAATGTGACCAACCTGCGCACGCCGGATGAGATCTGACCATGAAACTGACTCGTGATTTTCCCAGCAATTACGCCATGGCCCAGTGGCAGCCCAGCGACCACAAGGATGCCAAAGTCATTGGCGAACTGTTTGCCCACTTCGGGGCCGAGCACTTCACCATACAGACCACTCGCACCGGCGTGCCGGTGGTCTGGCTCCCCCGCGAACTGCTGCAGGATGTGATGGGCTTTTTGCGCAAGGTGCCCTCCCCGTTCGTGATGCTCTTCGATCTGAGTGCGACTGACGAGCGGCTGCGCAGCCATCGCGACGGTCTGCCCCAGAGCGATTTCACCGTCTTCTATCACCTCATCTCCATCGACCGTAACGCCGATGTGATGTTGAAAGTGGCGTTGGCCGAAAGTGACCTGCATCTGCCCACCATCACCAACCACTTCCCCAATGCCAACTGGTACGAGCGGGAAGTGTGGGATCTGATGGGCATCACCTTCGATGGCCACCCCCATCTGACCCGCATCATGATGCCCAAGAGCTGGCAGGGTCACCCGCTGCGCAAGGATTACCCGGCGCGCGCTACCGAATTCGATCCCTTCATGCTCGATGCCGCCAAACAGGACATGGAGCAGGAGAACCTGCTGTTCAAACCGGAAGAGTGGGGGCTGGCCCGCGGCAACGAGAATGAGGACTACATGTTCCTCAACCTCGGCCCCAACCACCCCTCTGCTCACGGCGCCTTCCGGTTGGTGTTGCAGCTCGATGGCGAGGAGATCCGCAACTGCGTGCCCGATATCGGCTATCACCATCGTGGTGCCGAGAAGATGGGCGAGCGCCAGTCCTGGCACAGCTACATCCCCTATACCGACCGGGTCGAGTATCTGGGCGGGGTGATGAACAACCTCCCCTATGTGCTGGCGGTCGAGAAGCTGGCCGGCATCAAGGTGCCGCAGCGAGTCGACATGATCCGGGTGATGATGGCGGAGCTGTTCCGCATCCAGAGCCACCTCTTGTTCCTCGGGACCTATATTCAGGACGTGGGGGCCATGACCCCGGTCTTCTTCACCTTCACCGATCGGCAGAAGATCTACACCATCATCGAAGCGATCACCGGTGCCCGCATGCATCCGGCCTGGTTCCGTATCGGCGGTGTGGCCCACGACCTGCCGAAGGGATGGCAACGGCTGGTGCAGGACAACCTGCTGAGCTGGCTGCCCAAACGTCTGATGGATTACGAAAAAGCGGCGATGCGCAACAGCATTCTGCGCGGTCGAACCATAGGCGTCTCTGCCTACACCACCGAGCAGGCGTTGTCCTGGGGCACCACGGGGGCCGGATTGCGCGCCACCGGCCTCAACTTCGACATACGCAAGTGGCGCCCCTACTCCGGTTACGATCAGTTCGACTTTGAAGTGCCGGTCGGCAGCAATGGCGATGCCTACGACAGAGCCACCGTGCGGATCGAGGAGATCCGCCAGAGCATGTCGATCATCGAGCAGTGCATGAAGAACATGCCGGAGGGCCCCTTCAAGGCGGATCACCCCCTCACCACCCCGCCGCCCAAAGAGCGCACCCTGCAGCACATCGAGACCCTGATCAACCACTTCTTGCAAGTGTCTTGGGGCCCGGTGATGCCCGCTGCCGAGTCGTTCCAGATGATTGAGGCGACCAAGGGGGTCAACAGTTACTACCTGACCAGTGACGGCTCCACCATGAGCTACCGGACCCGGATCCGCACCCCGAGCTTTGCTCACCTGCAACAGATCCCCTCGGTGATCAAGGGCAGCATGGTGTCGGACCTCATCGTCTATCTGGGCAGTATCGATTTTGTTATGTCGGATGTGGACCGTTAAGTGATCCGCCCTCCCGGCCATGGCCGGGAATTGGGATCGCCGGACGAGCAGTAAAAGGACAAGCCACCAAAGGTCAAGTCATGAGCCAGCAATGTCAGTGTCACAATAATCAGACCCCACAGGGGCAAGGGGCATGCAGCAGCAAACAGGACGACTTCGTTCTGAGCCAGGCTGAACGCGATGCCATCGAACACGAGAAACACCACTACGAAGATCCCCGCGCCGCCAGCATCGAAGCGCTCAAGATCGTGCAGCAGGCCAGAGGCTGGGTCCCCGACGGCGCCATTCACGCCATCGCGGCCGAGCTCGGCATTCCCGCCAGCGACGTGGAGGGGGTTGCCACCTTCTATAGCCAGATCTTCCGCCAGCCGGTGGGGCGCCACATCATTCGCGTCTGCGACAGCATGGTCTGCTACATCAATGGCCATGAAGATCTGCTGGCCGGTCTCAAGGAGGTGATGAACCTCGGCCCCGGTCAAACCACCCCGGATGGCCGCTTCACCCTGCTGCCGGTCTGCTGCCTTGGCAACTGCGACAAGGGGCCAGCGATCATGATCGATGACGACACCTATGGCGGCCTCGATCCGGTGACCTTGCTGAAAACGCTGGAGGCTTACCCATGAGCCTGCCGCAGAACAAGATCCTCGCCTCTCTTGGCACCGCCAACCGCACGGCCCGCACCGCCGAGACCCACCCGCTCACCTGGCGGCTGCGGGATGACGGCCAGCCGGTGTGGCTGGAGGAGTATCAGGCCAAACAGGGCTATGAAGCGGTGCGCAAGGCGCTCGGCCAGATGAGCCCGGACGAGATTGTCAGCACCGTCAAGGATGCCGGTCTCAAGGGGCGCGGCGGTGCGGGCTTCCCCACTGGCGTGAAGTGGGGGCTGATGCCCAAAGATGAGAGCATGAACATCCGCTACCTGCTCTGCAACGCCGACGAGATGGAGCCCAACACCTGGAAAGATCGCCTGCTGATGGAGCAACTGCCCCATCTGCTGATCGAGGGGATGATCATCAGTGCTCGGGCGCTCAAGGCCTATCGCGGCTATATCTTCCTGCGCGGCGAATACGTTGATGCCGCCATCCACCTGCGCCGCGCGGTGGAAGAGGCCAATGCCGCCGGTCTGCTGGGCAAGAACATTCTGGGCTCCGGTTTTGACTTCGAGCTGTTCGTCCACACCGGCGCCGGCCGCTACATCTGTGGTGAAGAGACGGCGTTGATCAATTCGCTGGAAGGGCGCCGCGCCAACCCGCGTGCCAAACCCCCCTTCCCCGCTGTTTCCGGCGTCTGGGGCAAACCCACCTGTGTCAACAACGTCGAAACCCTCTGCAACGTCCCCGCCATTATCGGCAACGGAGTCGCCTGGTATCACGGGCTGGCGCTGCCGGACTCGGAAGATCACGGCACCAAGCTGATGGGCTTCTCCGGCAAGGTGAACAACCCCGGGGTCTGGGAGCTGCCGTTTGGCATCACCGCCCGCGAGCTGTTTGAAGATTACGCCGGCGGGATGAAGAGCGGCTATCGCCTGAAAGCCTGGCAACCGGGCGGCGCGGGCACCGGCTTCCTGCTGCCGGAGCACCTCGATGCCCAGATGTATACCGCCGGTATCGGCAAGGTCGGCACCCGGATGGGGACTGGCCTCGCCATGGCGGTGGATGACTCCATCAGCATGGTCTCCCTGCTGCGCAACATGGAGGAGTTCTTCGCCCGCGAGTCGTGTGGCTGGTGCACGCCCTGCCGCGACGGCCTGCCCTGGAGCGTCAAGCTGCTGCGAGCACTGGAGCGTGGCGAAGGGCAATCCGGCGATCTGGCAACCCTGGAGCAACTCTGCGGTTTCCTTGGCCCGGGCAAGACATTCTGCGCCCATGCACCGGGCGCCGTCGAGCCGCTCGCCAGCGCCATCAAATATTTCCGCTCCGAATTCGAGGCCGGGATCAAAGGCAGCGGTGATAACCGCAAGCCGGTCAAAGGGATCCAGCCCAATCTGCTGGGCGAGCGCTGGTAACGACACCACAGATTTCACAAAACAGGTTTCAGGGAAGTTGTATGGCAACCATTTATGTAGACGGCAAAGAGTACGAGGTAGACGGAGCAGATAACCTGCTGCAAGCCTGTCTGTCGCTGGGTCTGGACGTCCCCTATTTCTGCTGGCATCCGGCGCTGGGTAGCGTTGGCGCCTGCCGCCAGTGTGCGGTCAAACAGTATCAGAATGCCGATGACAAGCGCGGCCGTCTGGTCATGTCCTGCATGACCCCGGCCACCGATGGCAGCTACATCGCCATCGAGGATGAAGAGGCTAAAGAATTTCGCAAGAGCGTGGTGGAGTGGCTGATGACCAACCACCCCCACGACTGCCCGGTGTGTGAAGAGGGCGGCGCCTGCCACCTGCAGGATATGACGGTGATGACAGGCCACAACAGCCGTCGCTACCGCTTCACTAAACGCACCCACCAGAATCAGGAGTTGGGCCCCTTCATCGGTCACGAGATGAACCGCTGCATCGCCTGCTACCGCTGCGTCCGTTACTACAAGGATTATGCCGGTGGCGAGGATCTCGGGGTCTATGGTGCCCACGACAACGTCTATTTCGGGCGGGTCGAGGATGGCACCCTGGAGAGTGAATTTTCCGGCAACCTGGTGGAGGTCTGCCCCACCGGCGTCTTCACCGACAAGACCCACTCCGAACGTTACAACCGCAAGTGGGACATGCAGTTTGCCCCCAGCATCTGCCAGCAATGTTCCGTAGGTTGCAACATCAGCCCGGGTGAGCGTTATGGCGAGCTGCGCCGCATCGAAAACCGCTTCCACGGCAGCGTCAACCACTACTTCCTCTGTGACCGTGGCCGCTTTGGCTATGGCTACGTCAATCTGGCGGACCGCCCGCGCCAACCGCTGCTCAAAGATGGCAACGACCAGCTGACCATCACGGTCGATGGCGCCCTCAACCGCGCCGCCGATGCCCTGCGCAGCGCTAGCAGCCTCATCGGCATCGGCTCGCCCCGCGCCTCGCTGGAGAGCAACTTTGCCCTGCGCGAGCTGGTGGGTGAAGCCAACTTCTACGCAGGCGTCGAGCAGGCCGAGTGGGCCTGTCAGCTGAAGATGCTGCAGATCCTGCAACAGGGCGGCGTGCCAACCCCGAGCCTGCGGGACATGGAAGAGGCCGACGCCATTCTGCTGCTCGGCGAGGATGTCACCATGAGCGCAGCCCGTATCGCGTTGGCGCTGCGCCAAGCCGTCAAGGGCAAGGCTCGCGAGCTGGCTCGCAAGATGAAGGTCGATCTGTGGCAAGTCGCCGCCGTTCAAACCCTGGGTCAGAACGAGCGCTACCCGCTGCTCATCACCAGCCTCGACACCACCCGTCTGGACGATGTGGCAGCCGACAAGTTGCACGCCCCCTATGCCGATCAGGCGCGCCTTGGCTTTGCCATCGCCAATCTGCTCGACCCGAGTGCACCGGCCGTGACCGATCTCGGCCCCGAGCTGCAGGCACAAGCGGCTCGCTGGGCCGAGCTGCTCGGCAACGCCAAGAAGCCGCTCATCATTGCAGGCTCCACTGCCCGCGATGTGGCGCTGCTTGAGGCGGCCAGCAACATTGCCCGCGCCCTGAAAGGCCGTGGACAGGAAGCCAACATCGCGCTGGTTGGCCAGGAGGCCAATTCGCTGGGGCTGGCCATGCTAGGCGCTCAAACCTTGTCAGACAAGCCACTCGAAGCCGCCCTTGCACGTATCGAGGCCGAAGAGGGGTTGGCGCTGGTCACCCTGGAGAACGATCTCTACCGCCGCGCGCCGCGCAACCGGGTGGATGCTGCGCTGGCACGGCTGCAGCACCTGCTGGTCATCGACCATCAGGCGACCCCGACCGCCAACAAGGCTGATCTGGTGCTGCCAGCGGCCAGTTTTGCCGAAGCCGATGGCACGCTGGTGAACATGGAAGGGCGCGCCCAGCGCTTCTTCCAGGTCTATGCACCCGCCTTTTACAACGCCGATATTCAGGTGCGTGAAGGGTGGCGCTGGCTGGCGGCGCTGCAAGGGGCGATCGAACGCAAGCCGCTGCGCTGGCAGAACTTCGACCAGGTCAACCATGACTGTGCCACCAGCAATCCGCTGCTGGCTACCATGCTGGAAGCGGCGCCCAACGCAGGCTTGCGGATCCGTGGCATGCGGCTAGCCCGTGAGCCACACCGCTACAGTGGTCGCACCTCCATGCTGGCGGATCAGAACGTCAGCGAGCCACGGGTAGCGCAAGATCCCGACTCCCCCTTCAACTTCTCCATGGAAGGGTATGCCGGAGCCCGTCAGCCGCTGCCGCAAGTACCGTTCGCCTGGGCGCCGGGCTGGAACTCTCCCTCCGCCTGGAACAAGTTCCAGGATGAAGTGGGTGGCAAACTGCGTGCTGGCGATCCGGGTCGCCGTCTACTGGAAGCAACAGACCCGCAGGCAGAAGGCAAGGAGCTGCTCGGCTGGTTCACCACCATCCCCGCCCCCTTCAAGGCCGCAGAGGCGCTGCAAGTGGTCAATTATGCCCAGCTGTTTGGCGGCGAGGAGCTCTCCGCTCGCAGCCCGGTAATTCAGGCCCGGATGAACGAACCCGAGCTGGTATTGAATCCAGCAGATGCGCAGCGTCTGGCCCTCCATGCAGGCAATCAGGTCTCCTTCTCCTGGGGCGGTAGCCACTGGCAACTGCGCCTGCGGCTTAGCGAGCAGCTGAGCGCCGGTCTGGTGGGGCTCCCCCTTGGGGTGAACGGCCTGCCGACGGCCCTGCAACAAGCCTCAATCACTAACCTGCAGGAGGTGATCGCATGAGCGAGTCGCTGATCGATCTGTTGCTGGAGGTGGGCAAGGCACTGATCGTGCTGGTGGGGATCGTGGGGGCTGGCGCCTTCATGAGCTTCATCGAGCGCCGTCTGCTGGCCCTGTGGCAGGATCGCTACGGCCCCAACCGGGTGGGGCCGTTTGGTCTGCTCCAGCTGGCCGCCGACATGATCAAGATGTTCTTCAAGGAGGACTGGATCCCGCCGTTCGCTGATCGGCGGATCTTTATCCTGGCCCCCATCATCGCCTTCACCGCCTTTATTCTGGCGTTTGCGGTGGTGCCCATCACCCCCACCTGGGGCGTGGCGGATCTCAACGTGGGGCTGCTCTACATCCTGGCCATCGCGGGGCTGGCGGTCTATGCGGTGCTGTTCGCCGGCTGGTCGAGCAACAACAAATACTCATTGCTCGGCAGCTTGCGCGCCTCGGCCCAGACCCTCTCCTACGAGGTGTTTCTCGGGCTCTCCCTGATGGGGATTGTGATCCAGACCGGCAGTTTCAACCTGCGGGATATCGTCGAGGCACAGGCAGACTTGTGGAACGTGGTGCCCCAGATCCTGGGCTTTGTCACCTTCCTGTTTGCCGGTGTCGCCGTCACCCACCGTCACCCGTTCGATCAGCCAGAAGCCGAGCAGGAGCTCGCCGACGGCTATCACATCGAGTATGCGGGGATGAAGTGGGGTCTCTTCTTCGTGGGCGAATATATCGGCATCGTGCTGATCTCCTCGCTCATCGTGACCCTCTTCTTCGGTGGCTGGCACGGCCCCTGGCTGCCCCCCTTCATCTGGTTTGCCCTGAAGACCGCCTGTTTCATGGTGTTCTTCATCCTGCTGCGGGCCTCCCTGCCTCGCCCGCGCTTTGACCAGGTGATGTCGTTTGGCTGGAAAGTCTGCTTGCCGCTGACCCTGATCAATATGCTGGTCACCGCGGCAGTTGTACTGATAAGTACGCAGTGAGGCACTCAATATGAAAATTGTGAGCATTATTCAGGGTGTCGGCACCCAGTTACGCAGTCTGGCCATGGTCTTCTCCCATGCCTGGCGGCCCCGTGAAACCCTCAACTATCCGGAGCAGGCAGTCTATGCGGCCCCCCGCTACCGCGGTCGCATCGTGCTGACCCGTGACCCCGACGGGGACGAGCGTTGCGTGGCCTGCAACCTCTGCGCAGTTGCCTGCCCGGTCGGCTGCATCTCGCTGCAAAAATCTGAGCGGGATGATGGCCGCTGGTATCCGGAGTTCTTTCGCATCAACTTCTCTCGCTGCATCTTCTGCGGCCTGTGTGAAGAGGCCTGCCCCACCACCGCCATCCAGCTGACACCGGATTTCGAGATGGGTGAGTATCGCCGCCAGGATCTGGTGTACGAGAAGGAAGATCTGCTGATCAGCGGGCCCGGCAAATACCCGGACTACAACTTCTATCGCATGAGCGGGATGGCCATCGACGGCAAGCCGAAAGGGGATGCCGAAAACGAAGCCAAGCCCATCGATGTCAAGAGCCTGCTGCCCTGAGGAGTCAATCATGGAACTGGCATTTTATGCCTCGGCCCTGGTGGCCATTTACAGCACGCTGCGGGTGATCAGCACCAGCAATCCCATGCATGCGCTGCTCAATCTCATCATCTCCCTCATCGCCGTGGCCATGATCTTCTTCTGCCTGGGTGCCGCCTTTGCGGGCGCCCTGCAGGTGATCGTCTACGCCGGCGCCATCATGGTGCTGTTCGTGTTCGTGGTGATGATGCTGAACCTGGGGAGTGCCCAGGCACAGGAGAAAAAGTGGCTCACCCCCATGACCTGGGGGGGCCCAGCCCTGCTCTCGCTGATCCTGCTGGGCTTTCTGGCCCACGGCATTCTCGGGGTGACCGGGGGCCTGATCGGAGTGACCGAGGTGACCGCCAAGCAGGTGGGTGTCGAGCTCTTTGGCCCCTATGTGCTGGCGGTGGAGCTTGCCTCCATCCTGCTGCTGGCGGGTCTGGTAACCGCCTATCACCTGGGTCGGGAAGAGAAGAGCGGTGAAGTGCTCTCCGTCCCGCGCTCTGCTTCCCGCTCTGCACAAGAAGGAGGTCAGCAATGAATGGAATCCCTATGGAGCACGGCCTCCTGCTGGCCGCGGTGCTCTTCTGCATCGGCTTGTGCGGTCTGCTGATCCGCCGCAATCTGCTCTATATCCTGATGAGTATCGAAATCATGATGAATGCCTCGGCACTGGCGTTTGTGGTGGCGGGTAGCCGCTGGGCCCAGGCCGATGGCCAGATCATGTATATCTTGGTGATTTCTCTGGCGGCAGCGGAGGCCAGTATCGGCCTTGCCCTGTTACTGCTGCTCTATCGTCGTTACCACACCCTGAACGTGGACACTGTGAGCGAGATGCGCGGATGAGCCTCTTATATCTGACTTTTCTATTTCCGCTGCTGGGATGGCTGGTGCTGGCCTTCTCCCTCGGCCGGTTTGGCGAGCGTACCTCGGCGCTGATCGGGGTGGGCTCCATTGGCCTGTCGGCCCTCACTACCCTGTGGGTGGGCATCGACTTTCTGGGCAACCCGCCCGAGGGGGGCGTCTATGTCCAGCGCCTGTGGCAATGGATGGCGGTAGGCAACTTTACCCCGAGCTTCTCGCTGGCATTGGATGGCCTGTCGCTGACCATGCTGGGGGTGGTGACCGGGGTGGGTTTCTTTATCCACCTGTTCGCCTCCTGGTATATGCGCGGTGAAGAGGGCTACTCCCGCTTCTTTACCTACACCAACCTCTTTATCGCCAGCATGCTGTTTCTGGTGCTGGCCGATGACCTGCTGTTTGTCTACCTCGGCTGGGAAGGGGTGGGGCTGTGCAGCTACCTGCTAATCGGCTTCTACTACAAGGATCGCAACAACGGTGCGGCGGCCCTCAAGGCCTTTATCGTGACCCGGGTGGGTGATGTCTTCCTCGCCATCGGCCTGTTTATCCTCTATCGGGAACTGGGCACCCTGAATATCCACGAGCTGCTGGTGCGCGCACCGACCCTGTTTGCCGAGGGCTCCCCTGCCCTGTCGCTGGCCTGCCTGATGCTCCTGGGCGGCGCGGTCGGCAAATCGGCACAGCTGCCGCTGCAAACCTGGCTGGCGGATGCGATGGCAGGCCCGACCCCTGTCTCAGCGCTGATCCACGCTGCCACCATGGTGACCGCCGGTGTCTACCTGATTGCCCGTACCCACGGCCTGTTCCTGCTGGCGCCAGAGATCCTCCATCTGGTCGGGCTGGTTGGCGCCATCACGCTAGTGCTGGCAGGCTTTGCCGCGCTGGTTCAGACCGATATCAAGCGGATCCTCGCCTACTCCACCATGAGCCAGATTGGCTACATGTTTCTGGCACTGGGTGTCGGCGCATGGGAAGGGGCCATCTTCCACCTGATGACCCACGCCTTCTTCAAGGCGCTGCTGTTCCTCTCCGCCGGTGCCGTGATCAACGCCTGCCACCATGAGCAGAACATCTTCAAGATGGGTGGCCTGCGCAAGAGTTTGCCGCTGGTCTATGCCTGCTTCCTGGTGGGGGGCTCGGCGCTGGCGGCGTTGCCGCTGGTCACTTCCGGTTTCTACAGTAAGGACGCCATCCTGTGGCAAGTAGAAGCCTCTGGCCAAAGCGCGCTGCTGTGGGCAGGTCTGGTAGGGGCATTCCTCACCTCGCTCTATACCTTCCGGCTGATATTTATCGCCTTCCATGGCAAAGAGCAGACCAAAGCCCATGCGGGCCACGGTCTGGCTCACCATCTGCCGCTGCTGGTGCTGCTGGTGCTTTCTACCGGCATCGGCGCGCTGATCACCCCGCCACTGGCAGGTGTACTACCCGCAGGCCCTGGTGATCATATCGAAGAGGGGCGCCATGCACTGGAGGTAGCCTCCGGCATCATTGCCATTGCTGGCATCGCGCTGGCCGCATTTCTGTTCCTTGGTGAGCGCCGTCTGACCACCTCCATTGCCAACAGCGCGCCGGGCCGCCTGCTCAGCACCCTCTGGTTCAACGCCTGGGGCTTTGACTGGCTCTACGACCAGCTGTGGGTCAAACCCTATCTGCTGGCGACCCGGCTGCTGGCCCGAGACCCGCTGGACTGGATGATGGGCCTGCCCGCCTGGTTTGCCCTGCGTGGCAACCAGCTGCTGGCCTGGACCGTGACCGGCAAGTTGCGCTGGTATGCCGCCTCCATGGGGATCGGCGCCGTGCTGGTGCTGGCGCTGTTGCTGCTGGGATAACGCGATGAACAACACGAAGATCGTACAGCCGGGCTGTTTGCCCTCCCTGATGGAACAGGGAGCGCAATCTCATATGAACTTGAACGAGAGCTGATACCGTGACCTTACTCTGGATCTTGCTAATTCCTTTTATCGGCGGCTTGCTCTGCTGGCAGATGGAGCGTCTCGGCGGGCAGTTTGTCCGCTGGGTAGCCCTCATCTCCATGAGCGCCAGCCTGCTGCTCTCCTGTGCCATCTGGCTAAGTGGTGACTTCTCCCTTGCCACCACTGGCCTCGACAGCGCGGGCGTCTCCGGTGCTGCCTCCGCCTGGGCCGCCGAGTGGCGCCTGCCGTGGATCCCTCGCTTCGGCATCTCTTTGCATCTGGCGGTGGATGGCCTGTCGCTCTTGATGGTTATCCTCACCTGCTTTATCGGGGTACTGGCCATTCTCTGTTCGTGGAAAGAGATCGTGCAGCGCATCGGCTTCTTCCACCTCAACCTGCTCTGGATCCTGGGCGGCGTGCTCGGGGTCTTTATGGCGCTGGACCTGTTCCTCTTCTTCTTCTTCTGGGAGATGATGCTGGTCCCCATGTACTTCCTGATTGCGCTCTGGGGCCACTCGGTCACTGACGGCAAATCACGGATCAACGCCGCGACCAAGTTCTTCATCTACACCCAGGTGAGCGGCCTTATCATGCTAGTGGCCATCATCGGGCTGGTGCTGACCCACCAGCATGCCACCGGAGTCTTCACCTTCAACTATCTGGAGCTGCTCAATACCCCGATGAGCAAGGGCGTTCAGTGGCTGCTGATGCTGGGCTTCTTTATCGCCTTCGCGGTCAAGATGCCGCTGGTGCCGCTGCACGGCTGGCTGCCGGATGCCCACAGTCAGGCGCCGACTGCAGGTTCGGTGGATCTCGCCGGTATTTTGCTCAAAACCGCCGCCTACGGTCTGCTGCGTTTTGCCTTGCCGCTCTTCCCCGAGGCGTCCGCCGAATTTGCTCCCTACGCCATGGTGCTGGGTCTTGTCGGCATCGTGTATGGCGCCATCGTGGCCTTTGCCCAGACCGACATCAAACGGCTGGTGGCCTACACCAGCATCTCCCACATGGGTTTTGTGATGATCGCCATCTACTCGGGTAGCGAAGTGGCCCTGCAGGGTGCGGTGGTGCAGATGATCGCCCACGGTCTCTCCGCCGCCGGCCTCTTCATCCTCTGCGGTCAGCTCTACGAGCGGCTGCATACCCGCGATCTGCGCCAGATGGGCGGTCTGTGGGGACGCTTGCGCTATCTGCCGGGCGTGATGCTCTTCTTCTCGGTCGCCTCTCTGGGCATGCCCGGCACCGGCAACTTCGTCGGCGAGTTCCTGATCCTGATCGGTAGCTTCCAGGTCGCCCCGGTGATCACTGCGGTCGCTACCTTCGGCCTGGTGCTGGCCTCGGTCTACTCCCTCATCATGCTGCAGCGCGCCTGCTTTGGCCCGGCCAAGGACGAGAGCATCCTGAAAGGACTGGATCGCCGCGAGCTGACCATGATGATGGTAATTGCGGGCCTGCTGGTTCTGCTGGGCCTCTATCCCCAACCCGTGATTGATACCGCCAGCAGCAGCCTTATCAACGTGCTGCACTGGTATCTGCTGCCAACTGCTGGAGCTCTGCAATGACTTTCTCCGCTTCCCAACTGCTGGCACTGCTTCCCCTGCTGCTGACCACCGGGGCCATGGCGGCCCTGATGCTGGCCATCGCGTGGCGCCGCTGTGTCACTACCGCCTTTACCGTGACCATTGTTGGCCTCAACCTTGCTCTGTTCTCGCTGCCCATCGTGATGGCGCAAGGGGATCAGGGGGTCACCCCGCTGCTGCAAGTGGACAGTTACGCCGTCTTCTACATGGGTCTCGTACTGATCGGCGCCCTGGCCACCTGCACCTTCGGTCAATCGTGGCTGAAAGCCTACCCGGACAACCGGGAGGAGTTCTTCCTGCTGCTGCTGATCGCCACCGCTGGTGGTCTGGTGCTGGCATGCTCCCGTCACCTCGCCTCTCTCTTTATCGGGATCGAGATGCTGACCCTGCCAATGTTTGGTCTGGTGGGTTACGCCTACCGCGAGCGCCACTCGCTGGAAGCCGCGGTGAAATACATGGTGCTCTCTGCCGCCGCCACCGCCTTCCTGCTGTTTGGCATGGCGCTGCTCTATGCACAGGCTGGCAGCCTGAGCTTTGCAGCCCTGGGGCAGACCCTGGCCGAGAGCCCGGCTCACCATCCGCTGCTGATGGGCGGTTTGGGGTTAATGCTGGTCGGCTTTGCCTTTAAACTCTCCTTGGCCCCCTTCCACCTCTGGACCCCGGATGTCTACGAAGGTGCCCCGGCACCGGTCGCCACCTTCCTCGCCACCGTCAGCAAGGTGGCGGTCTTTGCCGTGCTGCTGCGCTTCTATCTGGCGGTACCGGCGGCGAGCGACCCCATGATCCACTGGCTGCTGGCAGCCATGGCGGTCATATCCATTCTGGTCGGCAACCTGCTGGCCCTGGTGCAGACCAACGTCAAACGGATGCTGGGTTACTCCTCCATCTCCCACTTCGGTTACCTGCTGGCGGTGATCGTGGCGAGCCGATTCGGCCAGATGCCGGTGGAAGCAGCCGGGGTCTACCTGCTGATGTATCTCTTCACCAGCCTGGGTGCCTTTGGGGTGGTGAGCATGATGTCGAGCCCCTATCGCGGCAAGGATGCCGACTCCCTGCACAGCTATCGTGGTCTGTTCTGGAAGCGCCCCTATCTGACTGCCGTACTGACGGTGATGATGTTGTCACTCGCGGGCATCCCGATGACCCTCGGCTTTATCGGCAAGTTCTACCTCATCGGCGTCACCGTCGAGGCGCAGCTCTGGTGGCTCTCCGGTGCCATCGTGCTCGGCAGCGCACTGGGTCTCTACTACTACCTCAAGGTGATGGTGACCCTCTATCTGCGCGAACCGGGCATGCAGCAGCGCGATGCCAGCGCCGACTGGGCGCTCTCCTCCGGTGGTGTGGTGGTACTGCTCTCTGCCGCTCTGGTGGTGTTGCTGGGGCTCTATCCCCAGCCGGTCATCAGCCTGGTACAAGGGTTCCAGCACGTGGTATTGCAGTAACCGTTACCGTCGCTACCCCTCATTACCCGCAAAACCGGCAGCCTTGGCTGCCGGTTTTCTATTTCCGGCCCGACAGCATCGCGCACTCCACAGGCCAGCAAATGACAGATCAGTCAGCGAGGGTGATACCCATCATGGTTTTTGCCATACAACCAGAACCGGGCGAGATCCTCATACCCTCTTGAATTCCTTATTGATATATTGGTTATATTCTGGAATGGAGTTCAGATTGATGAAGCAACACTACGTTTGCCAATTTAACCCGACAGAACTGGCCGCCACGCTGGAACCCTTGCAAGGAGGCAAGCTGACCATACTGCTGGCCGAACAGGATTGCGCGCAGGTTCCCCTGTTGCAGCAGTTGTGCCGCGACTTCAACATCACCCTGAATGGCGCCATCTTCCCCCAGCTGATCGGTGCGCAAGGATTGTTGCCACAGGGTGCCTGGCTACTGCCCAGAGCCAACCCCTATCACGCCACACTGCTGCCCCTGACACCGCAGGCCAGCGCAGTATCCCTTGCCCACCGGATTGCGGAACAGGTGGAGAACATGCTGGCCACCTGGCCAACCCCTTCGCCGCCACCAACCCTGTTTCTGACCTTCGACAACCTCATTCCCAATATCGCCTCCATTCTGGATGCGCTTTATCTGCAACTGGCCAATCGCGTCAACTATGCCGGCGCCAACGCAGGCAGCGGCAGCTTCACCCCCCTTGCCTGCCTGTTCGACAATCAACGGCAACTTGCCTACGGGGTCACCTGCACGCTGCTGCCCAGCAACAGCTTTCCCTTTCTGGAACATGGTTACCAACTCTCGGCCCAACCAATGCTGGCCACCAGCAGTGAAGCGAACAAGATTGCCTACATCGACTGGCAACCGGCCTTTCAAAAATATCAGGGGCTGATCAGCCAGCAATTCCAGCACACTATGGTGCGCGAGGAGCTCTACCGTTTCGTGGTGCACATGCCACTGGGCCTGCTGCGGGCCAACGGGGATGTAATTGTCAGGATCCCCGTCGAGGCAAACGATGACGGCGCCCTGCTCTGCGCCGGCGAGGTCGCAGAGCACAGCATCCTCACCCTGCTGAAGGCGCCAGAGAGTGCCACCGAACATGCCTGCTCACTGGCCAGGCGCCTCAACCAGCAACAAACCCTCACCCGGGCACACTTGTTGGAGGTCTACTACTGCGCAGGACGCCAGCTGCACTTCGACCAGCAGACGGTGACCGAACTGCACACCCTGCTGACCCACTCGGGGGCCGGCGATCTGGCAGGAGCCCTCTCCCTTGGCGAAATTGGCAGCGTGCGCCACGGGGATTACCCCCAATTTCATAACGGCGCCATTCTCTGTAACGGGGCATTGATATGAACAACGACCACGCCATGGCCATCGTCTGCGATCTGGCGCTCTGCATCGGGCGTGAAGTCACGCTGGATGCGCTGCTCACCAAGGTACTACAACGTTTTATGCATCACTGCGCCACGCCGGTTGGCGCGGTATTGCAGCAGCAACAGGAGGGATACAAGCTGCTCAAGGTGATCGGCGACGAGCAGCTGCGCCAGCACACCGGCACCACCCTGCCACTGCCTGGGTGGGTCAGCGAGGAGGAGCACTGCCTGCTGCAACAGACGCTCCCCCTGCCGGGCAGCCGCCCCTACCACTTTGCCTATCGGCTCAAGGTTGAAGGGGGTTATCTCATCTTGCTGCTCACCCCCCAGCCACATCAGCAGATCGTACCGGTCTGCCATCTGTTCAGCCCGGTGCTCGGCAACCTGGCCCGCGCCATTTCCCTCTGCAAGGACAGCGAGCTGCTCGCCCTGCGTCAGCAGGCCGAACTGAAGGATCTGAAACACTTCAACGAATCCCTGCTCAAGGCTATCCCGATCCCGGTGTTCTACAAAGATATCGAAGGGCGGTTTCTGGGCTGCAACCAGGCCTTCAATCAGGTGATCGGCATCGGCAAGGAGGCGCTGCTGGGTCGACGGGTCGAGGAGCTGCTGCCAGTCGGGCTTGCCGAGGCCTACAGCATGCGGGAAGCCGAGTTGCTGCGAAGTCGCCAGCCCCAGTGCATCGAACAGCAGTTGCATGACCGCAATGGCATGCGCTATCAGGTCATCTGTTTCAAGGATCTCTTCTATGACCATCAGGGGATGGTTGCCGGCATCATCGGCACCCTGGTCGACATCACCCGCCTCAAGGAGAGCGAGCGCCACCAGCGTGACCTGCTGTTCCAGACCATCAGAGCCCTCGCCAGCGCCATCAGCCACAAGGATCGCAACAGTGCGGGCCATGAGCTGAGGGTGCGCGATTTGGCACTGGCCATCGGGCAGGCCATGCAACTGCGGCAAGAGCGGCTGGATGCGCTGGGACTGGCGGCCATGGTGCACAATATCGGCCTGCTGCAGATCCCCACCGAGATCATCACCCGCCCACGTGAATTGCGCCCGGTGGAGTTCGAACTGATCAAGCAGCACCCCCAGGCCGGCCACGATATTCTCAAACAGATCGACTTCCCCTGGCCCATCGCCACCATAGTGCTGCAGCACCACGAAAACCTCGATGGCAGCGGCTATCCACAGGGGCTGGCGGGCAACGCCATTACCCTGGAGGCGCGCATTATCCGGGTGGCCGACTCGCTGATCGCCATGACCTCCCATCGCCCGTTCCGCCGGGCCATGCCCCTGAGTGACGCCTTTGCCGAACTGACCCGCTATGCCGGGATCCATTACGATGAAAAAGTGGTCAACAGCTGTATCGTGCTCTGGCAGACCGGCTACCACTTCGGTCCTCCCATCAGTCAACTTGCAGACAAGGCGGGATAAGATGTCCGAACTCCTCACCTCCTGTGCACTCCCCCACCCACTGACCGATGCACTCCCCTCCTCGGCGCTGTTGCTGATCCAGGTGATGGATCAGCTTCCCTATCGGGTGCTGCTCAAAGACACCCGATTCAGCTACATCGCGGGCAACCGCCTGCTGGCGGCGGATCTCGCCCTCTCACCAGAGGCACTGGTGGGCAAGAATGACTGCGACTTCTTTCCCCCCGAACTGGTACAACGCTATCGGGAGGATGACGCCAGAGTCATGCGCGAGGGAATACACCAGCACATCGAAGAGCCCTATCTGAAGGGGGGAGAAGCCCGCTGGCTCAGCACCACCAAGTTTCCCCTGCGTGATGAGGCGGGGAGTATCGTGGGGGTCGGCGTCTTCTTCGAAGACATTACCGAGCAGAAGTGGCAGCAGGAGAAACTGCAACAGTACAGCTGGACCCAGCAGGCGATCAGCCGCGCCCACCACGCCCTGCTCAAACCGGGCGATGAGCCGCAACTGCTGCAGGATATCTGCGATGCCATCGCCGTCGATGACCGTTTTCCGCTGGTGGCAGTGCTGCAAGGCCAGCCCGAACTCGCCCAACCGCCGAGGATCGTGGCGCAGGCAGGCAGTGCCGATGCCTCGGAACAAACGCTGTGGTTGAACGATGAGGCCCTCACCCAGGCCATCCTCCACCAGCGGCGCCTCAATCAGGTGATCTTCCACGAGCGGCCCCATACCGGCCGCCACCCGTTGCGCTCCCGCCTACTGATCCCCTTGCCACTGCAGGAGGATCAGGCCGGTACGCTGATCATTCACAGCGACCAGCCACGGTTGTTCAGCCAGGAGGAGGAGCAGCTCTTCATCCAGCTGACCGACTACCTCACCTATGGCCTGCAGGCACGCCATACCCAGCAGGCTTATCTGCGCTCGCAACAGGAGAAGATCTTCCATGCCCGCCAGCTGGAGCTGGCACTGGAAGATGCGCTGGGTGCCATCGCCGCCGTGCTGGAGCAGCGCGATCCCTATACCGCTGGCCATCAGAAACATGTGGCCAAGCTGGCCCAAGCCATCGGCCGGGAGCTCAGGCTGGAAGAGAAGCGGCTGCGGGGGATCTATCTGGGCGCCATGGTGCACGATATCGGCAAGATCCAGGTACCGGCCGAAATTCTCACCAAACCGGAACGCCTCACGCCACTGGAGTTTGAGCTGGTCAAGGAGCACCCCGCCATCGGCTATCTGGTGCTCAAGGATATCGACTTCCCCTGGCCCATCGCCCGGATGATCCACCAGCACCACGAGTATCTCGATGGCTCCGGCTATCCGCAGGGGCTCAAGGGAGATGAGATCCTGCTGGAGGCCCGCATCCTCACCGTCGCCGATATCGTCGAATCCATGTCCTCGGATCGCCCCTATCGCGCCGCCCTCGGCATTCCCTAGGCCCGTGAGCAGATCATCCAGATGCGCGGCCATCAGCTCGATGCGGATGTGGTGGATGCCTGTCTGCGGATCCTCGACCGGGGAGACTTTATCCCCCAACCGCTCGGCAAGCCGTAACGACACGGATAAAAAAACCGGCCAATTGGCCGGTTTCTGTTTTTATGCGCTGGCGCTGTCTCTATTAACCCAGACGAACCCGGGCGTTGCGGAACATCCGCATCCAGGCGCCGTCCTCGCCCCAGTTGTCGGGGTGCCAGGAGTTGGCCACGGTGCGGAACACCCGCTCCGGGTGCGGCATCATGATGGTGGCGCGACCGTCGGTGGTGGTCACGGCGGTGATACCATCCGGCGAGCCATTCGGGTTGGCCGGGTACTGTTCGGTCACGCTGCCGCGGTTGTCGACAAAACGCAGCCCTACCAGACCGCTCTGCTGCAGTGCGTTCAGGTGAGCGGCATCGCGCACTTCCACCCGCCCTTCCCCGTGGGAAACGGCAATGGGCATCACCGAGCCTGCCATGCCGGCGAAGAAGGCCGACGGGGACTCCTGTACCTGCACCAGACTGAAGCGAGCTTCGAAGCGCTCGGAGCGGTTGCGTACAAAGCGCGGCCAGAGATCGGCACCTGGGATGAGTTCTCGCAGGTTGGACATCATCTGGCAACCGTTGCAGACACCCAGAGAGAGGGTATCGCCACGCTCGAAGAAGCGCTGGAACTGCTCGCGGGCGTTGTCATTGAACAGGATGGACTTGGCCCAGCCTTCCCCCGCCCCCAGCACGTCACCGTAGGAGAAACCGCCACAGGCCACCAGGGTCTGGAACTCCTCCAGCTTGATGCGACCGGAGAGAATGTCGCTCATGTGCACGTCCACCGCCGCGAAACCGGCACGATCGAACGCCGCCGCCATCTCCACATGGGAGTTGACCCCCTGCTCGCGCAACACGGCCAGACGGGGAGAGACACCACGGGCGATATAGGGCGCGGCCACATCCTCGGACGGGTTGTAAGTCAGCTTGGCATGCAGACCCGGATCGGTGGCGTCCTGACGAGCGGCATGCTCACTGTCGGCGCACTCAGGGTTGTCACGCAGACGCTGCATCTGCCAGCTGGTTTCGCCCCAAATGGTGCGCAGCGCAGTGCGGCTGGCACGATAGACCTCCTGACCAGCGCGCTGCAGGGTGATGAGATCCCCTTCGCGCACAGTGCCGAGCACATGAGAGCAGGCAGCCAGACCGTGACCGGCCAGCAGGGTCATCACCGCCTCTTTATCTTCACGGCGCACCTGAATGACGGCGCCCAGCTCTTCGTTGAACAGCGCAGGCAGCAGCTCGCCGCCGATGCGATCGAGCTGGATGTCGAGGCCGCAGTGACCGGCAAACGCCATCTCGGTCAGGGTGACGAACAGGCCGCCGTCGGAGCGGTCGTGGTAGGCGATCAGTTTGCGATCGGCCACCAGCGCCTGAATGGCGTTGAAGAAGCCCTTGAGCTGGACCGGATTGTCGAGATCCGGCGCCTTGTCACCCAGCTGGCGATAGACCTGCGCCAACGCCGAGGCGCCGAGGCGCTGCTTGCCATTGCCAAGGTCGATGAGGATAAGGTCGGTTTCACCGAGATCGGTACGCAGTTGCGGAGTAACCGTGTTGCGCACATCCTCGACCCGGGCAAAAGCGGAGATGAGCAGGGAGAGCGGCGAGGTGACGCTGTGCTCCTTGCCATCCTGCTGCCAGCGGGTCTTCATGGACATGGAGTCCTTGCCCACCGGAATGGTGATGCCAAGGGCCGGGCAGAGCTCCTCGCCCACCGCTTTGACCGCCTCATAGAGACCGGCATCTTCACCCGGATGACCGGCAGCGGCCATCCAGTTGGCGGAGAGCTTGACCCGCTTGAGGGAACCGATGTGGGCCGGTGCCAGGTTGGTAAGCGCTTCCGCCACCGCCATGCGAGCGGAGGCGGCGTGGGAGAGCAGCGCCACCGGGGTACGCTCGCCCATGGACATGGCTTCGCCGTGATAGCTGTCATAGGTGGCAGCGGTGACGGCGCAATCGGCCACCGGGATCTGCCAGGGGCCAACCATCTGGTCGCGGTTGACGAGGCCCGTCACGCTGCGATCGCCGATGGTGATAAGGAAGGACTTCTCCGCCACGGTCGGCAGACGCAGAACCCGCTCGGCCGCGTCACTCAAAGTGATGCCATCGAGCTGGAGCGCTTTGCCCTGTGCTGGCAGGGTCACCACGTCACGGTGCATCTTGGGCGCCTTGCCCAGCAGCACGTCCAGCGGCAGATCGATGGGCTGATTTTCAAAGTGGCTGTCAGAGAGGGTCAGATGCTTCTCTTCGGTCGCGGTACCGATGACGGCATAGGGGGCGCGCTCACGCTCGCACAGGGCCTTGAACAGCGGCAGCTTGTCCTGTGCTACCGCCAGCACGTAACGCTCCTGGGATTCGTTGCACCAGATCTCCAGCGGGCTCATGCCCGGCTCATCGCTCTGGATGGCGCGCAGATCGAAACGACCACCGCGCTCACCGTCGTTGACCAGCTCCGGCATGGCGTTGGAGAGACCGCCCGCCCCCACATCGTGAATAAAGACGATAGGGTTGTCGTCACCCAGCTGCCAGCAGCGATCGATCACCTCCTGGCAACGGCGCTCCATCTCGGGGTTGTCACGCTGCACCGAGGCAAAGTCGAGATCTTCGGCTGACTGGCCGGAGGCCATGGAGGATGCGGCACCACCACCCAGACCGATGTTCATCGCCGGGCCGCCCAGCACGATCAGCGCCGCACCGACCGGAATATCCCCTTTCTGGACATGTTCGGTACGGATGTTGCCGATGCCGCCTGCCAACATGATGGGTTTGTGGTAGCCACGCACCTCGACGCCGTTGTGGCTCGGCACCTCCTCTTCGAAGGTACGGAAGTAGCCGAGAATGGCCGGACGGCCGAACTCGTTGTTAAACGCGGCGCCGCCGAGCGGCCCCTCTTGCATGATGTCAAAGGCGCTGACAATGCGGCTCGGCTTGCCGAAATCCTGCTCCCAGGGCTGCTCGAAGCCGGGAATGCGCAGGTTGGAGACGGAGAAACCGACCAGACCCGCCTTGGGCTTGGCACCGCGACCGGTGGCTCCCTCGTCGCGGATTTCGCCGCCGGAGCCGGTGGCTGCCCCCGGGAACGGGGAGATGGCGGTCGGGTGGTTGTGGGTCTCCACCTTCATCAGGATGTCGACCTGTTCCTGATGATACTGGTATTCGCCGTTGGCCGGGCTCGGGAAGAAGCGGCCACCCTGGCTCCCTTCCATCACGGCGGCGTTGTCTTTATAGGCAGAGAGGACATGATCCGGCGTCTGCTCGAAGGTGTTCTTGATCATCTTGAACAGCGACTTGGGCTGCTGCTCACCATCGATGGTCCAGTCGGCATTGAAGATCTTGTGACGGCAGTGTTCGGAGTTCGCCTGGGCGAACATGTAGAGCTCGATGTCGTTGGGGTTGCGACCCAACTTGGTGAAGTTCTCCACCAGATAGTCGATTTCGTCGTCGGCCAGCGCCAGACCCAGCGCCACGTTGGCTTCGGCCAGGGCTGCGCGACCACCGCCCAGCACATCCACCTGGGTGAAGGGGCGCGGCTCGTGGTGAGCAAACAGGGCGGCAGCTTCGCTCATCTCGGCAAACACCACTTCCATCATCCGATCATGGAGCACGGCGGCAATGGCGCTGCGCTGGGCGGCACTCAGCTCACCCTGCCCCTTGATGGTCAGGTAATAGGCAATACCACGCTCCAGCCGCTTGACCTGTTTCAGGCCGCAGTTGTGGGCGATGTCGGTTGCTTTGGAAGACCAGGGGGAGATAGTGCCGGGGCGGGGGTAACAAGAAACAGCTGACCGCTGGGGGTGTGTTCGGGGATGGTCGGGCCGTAGCGCAAGAGCTGGCCCAAGGTCGCTCGCTCGGGGGGAGAGAGGGGCTTGTCAGCTCGGCAAAGTGCACATACTCGGCATAGACATCCTCTATCTCTACTCCGCTCTCTACTCCACTCTCGTTTCTCATCTGTGCGAAGCGTTGCAGCAGTTTTTGGACACGAAAATCAGACAGTGCTGGGGCACCACGCAAGATATCCATATGACCTTTCTCACCAAGTTTTAAAGTGGGGGGGAATTGAGACGCGCGTATTATAGGGATCTGGCTCACAGCGGACAAACGTTTTTCTCACTTCGTGCAGTGTGACTCTGCGCACACTCTCTGGTATAAAGGTGCCTCTTTTTTGACAAATGCCGATTTTTTCAACAAAGGTACTCACCTACTTGCGCTGCATTTTTCGACTGTTTATCGGGCTGTTGTTGACGCTGACACTGGTTGGCTGCGACTTCTATAGCCCCTCCAGCCAGCTGGAGCAGATCCGCCAGCGAGGCGAGATCCGGGTTGGCACCATCTATGGTCCCACCTCCTATTACCAGCGTGACGACCTCGCCCAGGGGTTCGATTACGAGCTGGCGCAAAATTATGCCGACTGGTTGGGGGTGAAACTCACCATCATCCCGGTCGACACCACTGACCAACTGGTCACCCTGCTGAAAAAGGGCAAACTCGATCTGGCGGCTGCCGCCATCATGGTCACCCCCGAGCGACGCGAGCTGTTTCGCTTCGGCCCGGGCTTCTACCAGGTCTCCCCCAAACTGGTCTACCGCAACGGCAAACCCAAGCCGGCCTCATTGAACGATATCAAAGGCAAGCTGGTGGTGGCCGCCGGCTCCACCGGTGAAGATCTGCTCAAAGAGATGAGCAAAGAGAATCCGAAACTAGCTTGGAGCACCAGCGACAACGCCGATGTGGAGGAGCTGCTCAAACAGGTGGTGGATGGCAAGATTGACTACACGGTGGTGCAGGATACCGTGCTGGCCCGTACCCAGCGCTACTACCCGGAGCTCACCGAGGGGCTGACCCTGGCCCAGAAGCAGACCGTTGCCTGGGCCATGAGCAAGCTGCCCGATGACAGCCTCTATGCCAGCGTGATCGACTTCTTCGGTCAGCGCTTTATGGATGGTGCCATCGCCAAGCTGGACGAGAAGTACTTCGGCCACGTGCAGAACTTCGACTTTGTCGATACCCGCACCTTCCTCAAGCGCGCCAAGAGCCTGCTGCCCAAGTACCAGCCGCTGTTCCAGACTCACGCCAAGAATATCGACTGGCGTCTGCTCGCCGCCATCAGCTATCAGGAGTCCCACTGGGACCCGCAGGCCCGCTCCTACACTGGCGTGCGCGGCATGATGATGCTGACCGAGCCCACAGCCAAGGCGATGGGAGTCAACGACCGGCTTCATCCGGAAGAGAGCATCAAGGGTGGCTCCCTCTATCTGCAACAGATGATGGAGAAGGTGCCGGATTCGGTGCCCGATGACGAGAAGGTGTGGTTTGCCCTCACCGCCTACAACATCGGTTACGGCCATATGATGGACGCCCGCCGCCTGACCAAAGAGCTCGGCAAGAATCCTGACGCCTGGAGCGATGTGAAAGAGGTGCTGCCGCTGCTGCAGCAAGCGCGCTGGCACCGCAAGGTGCGTTATGGCTATGCCCGTGGCAGCGAGGCGCGTAACTATGTCAACAACGTGCGCCAGTATTACCAGAGTCTGCTCTGGCTCGACAACGAGCAGCAGAAGGCACATCAGCGGGAGAGTCTCGACAACGACAGCGAGCCCGAGCTGGCCGAGCGCCCCACCGCCATCGCCGAAGTGGTCAATCAGATCACCATGCGCTAACCAGCCATTATTCGGCTGTTTTCACGCAAACTTCTCTGTTACCATCGATTCACATCGGAGCCTATCCGAAATCGCATTGTTTTCATTATGTTGAGAGATTAAATAACAGCAATTTCGGATGGGCTCCATCAATGACCCAAGGCCGGGATGGCCAACTTAGTTGGGAGGAGACCAAGATGCAAAAACGTAGAAAAATCAGTCTGGTCAGAAAAGCGAAGTGCAGCTGGAGCCCCAGACGCAAACTCAAGCTTAATGACATCAAGCGCAACCTGTGGCGCAGAAATCGATCCTATACCCTGCTTATTGCAGAGCACACAGCATAAACCCGGCATTCGCCGGTTTTTTTTATCTTCTTTCTCACCTGATTATCGTCTTACACCAGCGCCGCCTTGAACTGTACCGTCCGCTTGGAGATCAGCGAGTTGCAGTGGTTGCAGAAGTAATCCACCGCGCCGCACGCCTTGAGACGCTCCAGCTCCTGCTGGCAGGTGGGGCAGATGGCCGTGACGCGAACAGGGGCCTGGCACTGGCCACAGGTTTGCTCCTTGCTGCGGGTATCCAGTTCAGCCTGGCATGATGGACAAAGCAGGACTTCCATAATCAACTCCTCGAAAAGTAGATCTGCCATGGTCTTGTTCCATGGCAGATCCCCCTCCCCTTATTCCTCACCTTAACATGGCGAGGATAACAAAGCGGCTGCCGGTGAGGGCAGCCGCAAGGACTTATTTCTTCTTCATTTTCAGCAGGCGTTTGCGCTGACGTTCCTGACTCAGGGTCATGGTGTTCTTCTTCCCTTCAAACGGGTTGACCGACTCCTGGAACTCGACCCGGATCGGCGAGCCCATGATCTTGAGGGACTTGCGGAAATAGTTGATCAGATACCGCTTGTAGGAGTCCGGCAAGTCGTTCAGCTGGTTGCCGTGGATCACGATGCGCGGCGGGTTGTAGCCACCGGCGTGGGCATACTTGAGCTTGACGCGGCGACCATTGACCATCGGCGGCTGGTGATCTTCCTGCGCCATCTGCATGATGCGGGTCAGCATGGCCGTGCTGGTACGACGGGTGGCGGACTGGTAAGCCTCCTGAATGGATTCAAACAGATGGCCGACACCGCTGCCGTGCAGGGCGGAGATGAAGTGGACGCGAGCGAAGTCGATGAAGCCCAAGCGACGATCCAGCTCGTTCTTCACATCCTCTTTCACCTTCTGATCCAGACCATCCCACTTGTTCACCACCAGCACCACGGAGCGACCGGCGTGGAGCACATAGCCAAGGATGCTCAAGTCCTGATCGGTGATGGTCTCCTGGGCGTCGATCACCAGCAGGCAAACGTTGGCATCTTCGATAGCTTTCAGGGTCTTGATAACGGAGAACTTCTCCACCGTCTCGTGCACCTTGCCACGACGACGCACACCGGCTGTGTCGATAACCACATACTTCTGCTCATCACGCTCCATCGGAATGTAAACGGAGTCACGGGTGGTGCCGGGCATGTCATAGACGATGACCCGATCTTCACCCAGCATGCGGTTGGTCAGGGTAGATTTACCGACGTTGGGACGGCCAACGATGGCGAACTTGATGGGCAGGTCGGCGAACGGGGTCTCCTTGGTGTCCTCTTTGGTATCGAGTTCACCGGCAGCCACCATGCGCAGCAGGGCTTCTTCGTCGAAGTCCTCCTCTTCCTCATCCTGCGCATCTTCATCGGTAGCGGAGTCGACCAGGGTCTCCAGATGGGGAGCCAGGGCCAGTTCCAGCAGGCTCAGCACGCCACGACCGTGTGCGGCCGCGATCTGGTAGACCTCACCCAGCGCCAGACCGTAGAACTCGGAGACCGCGGAATCACCGTCGATACCGTCGGTCTTGTTGGCCACCAGAAATACCTTTTTGTGGGCCTTGCGCAAGTGCTCGGCGATGGCTTGATCCGCCGCGGTCAGACCGGCACGGGCATCCACCATGAACAGCACGACGTCCGCTTCTTCGATGGCCAGCAGGGATTGCTCGGCCATCTTCAGCTCGATCCCCTCTTCGGTGCCATCGATACCACCGGTATCGACCACGATAAATTCCAGCTCGCCCAACTTCGCCTGACCGTATTTACGGTCCCGGGTCAGACCGGGAAAATCGGCAACCAGGGCATCCCGAGTACGGGTCAAGCGGTTAAACAGGGTGGATTTCCCCACGTTGGGGCGGCCCACCAGGGCTACTACAGGAGTCATAAAAGCCTCATTCTCAAGACGACAAAGGCTCCGGGTCCGAAGACCAGGAGCCGGATATTCACATTATCGGACGATCAAGGACGCTTGAGGGCGTACAACTTGCCGTCACGGCTCTGCACATACAGGGTCTCGCCATCCACCAGCGGGGCGGCATAGAGACCACTGCTATCGAGCTGCTGCATCGCCTTGATGGTACCGTCGGTACGATCAAGCCAATACAGGTATCCTTCCACATCACCCACCACCACATAGTCACCGAAGATGACAGGTGCAGTGACGGTACGATTTTCCAGCTGGGTGTTGGACCACAGCTCCAGACCGTTGCGACGGTCGATGGCAAACAGGTGGCTGCGACTATCGGTCAGCACGATGGCATTGCCGGTCATCGCCAGATCGCGATAGCCGGAATACTTGCGCTTCCACACTTCATCGCCGGTCATCAGCTTGCGCGCCATCAGCTGACCGTTGTAGGCGATGGCGTAGAGCTCATCACCGGCAATCAGCGGGCTGGCATCGACGTCAACCATGCGGTCCAGCTCGGTGGCACCGCGCGGATCAGCCACCTTGGACTGACGCACAGGCTGGCCGTTGCTCAGCAGGGCGATGCCCACCTTGCCATCGGCACGACCGTAAATCACGGCGCCGTTGGTGATCACCGGTGCACCGGCACTGCGCAGGGTCAGCGGCGGCTGCTCTTCGGAGAGCGACCACTGCATCTTGCCTTCATCAGTGTCGAGGGCGATCAGGCGACCGGAGGTGGTCAACACCACCACGCGGCCATCTTCCACCGCGGGGCTTGCCACCACTTCGCCGGGCACATTGGTCTGCCACAGCACTTCACCGTTCTCTTCGTTCAGGGCATAGACCACCCCGTTCTCGGAGCCGAGGAACAGCTTGCCGTAACGGGAAACCAGGCCGCCGGAGAGACGAGCGCTACGCTTGTCGGCGTTGACCGGCAGGTCGGCCAGATCGACGGTCCAGAGGCGATCGCCACTGGCACGGTCAAAGGCGCTGACATCGCCGTCGCGGGCCGCCGCGTAGATACGATCCTCTTCCACCACCGGCTTGAGCTGGGAGTAGAAGTCACCGATGCCATCACCCACAGTAGATGACCATGCGGTGTCGGCAGTGAAGGCAGATTCAACCTTGGGCAGCGGCGCCATCGGGTTGAGATCCTCTTCGGAACTGAACAGGGAGCACCCCTGCAGAGCGAAGGAGACCGCAGCCCCCAGCGCCACCATCTTGAATAGATTACGCATCCGGTGCCTCACCAGTCGCAACGGCCGGCAGGGCCAGATCGTCCATTTTCAGCTTGAGCTCGGCGCTACCCTGCAGGCCGCCAGCATCGGCCGCTGCCTGATAGGCATCACGAGCCTCTTCGGTCTTGCCCTGCTTTTGCAGCACATCACCACGGGCTTCGGCTACCTGCGCCTTGAAGGCATCATTCTGGATGGTTGCCAGCTTGGCCAGCGCTTCATCTGCCTTGCCCTGATCATTCAGCACACGAGCCAGACGCAGCGCCGCGATGGGACGAATGCTCTCGTCACCCGTGGTCGCCACCAGCTCCAGCTGCTCGGCAGCCAGATCCAGCTTGCCCGCCTTGACGGCAGCGGCAGCCAGTTGCAAAGCGGCCAGTTCACCGTAGGAGTCACCCTTGTTGGCGGTAACAAACTGCTGTGCCTGCTCGAAACCGGCGGCATCGCCCTTGGCCAGCTGCTCAATCACCTGGTTGTAAGAGTGAGAGGAGGCCTCCATGGTCTCTTGCTGGTGCTGGTTGTAATAGCGCCAGCCGAACAGACCGACCAGACCGATCACGGTCCCGGCAATCACCGAGGTTCCGTTCTCTTTCCACCACTCCTTGATAACCTCAACCTGTTGTTCTTCGGTGGTATAGACTTCCACAGCTTACTCTCCTTTGGCTGCCAGCAGGGCAATGGCGGCGTCAACCTTGACGGTCTGTTGCTCGGCCTGACCACGCAGATATTTGATAGTGATCTCCCCGTTTTGCACCTCGGTCTCACCAAGGATCAGGGCGATTGCCGCGCCGCTCTTGTCGGCACGTTTGAGTTGTTTCTTGAAGTTGCCACCACCGCAGTGGCTCATCAGGCGCAGGTCCGGCAGGGCATCGCGCAGACGCTCGGCCAGCTGGAAGCCAGCCTGTTCGGTCCCCTCGCCCACCATCGCCAGATAGACATCCACCGCCGGGCGGATATCGGCGTTGAGCTCGAGAGTCTCCAGCATCAGCACCAAACGCTCCATGCCCATGGCAAAGCCCACAGCCGGAGTCGGTTGACCGCCCAACTGCTCTACCAGACCATCGTAGCGGCCACCGGCACAGACGGTGCCCTGGGCACCCAGACTGCTGGTGACCCACTCGAACACGGTCAGGTTGTAGTAGTCAAGACCACGCACCAGACGCTCGTTCACTTCGTATTTGATACCGGCAGACTCGAGCAGGCGCTTGAGCCCCTCGAAGTGGGCCAGGCTCTCTTCGCCCAGATGGTCGAACAGACGCGGGGCACCCGCCAAAATGGCCTGCACCTTTTCATCCTTGGAGTCGAGCACCCGCAGCGGGTTACTGTACATGCGGCGCTGGCTCTCTTCGTCCAGCTGCTCCTTGTACTGCTCCAGATAGGCCACCAGCGCATCGCGGTAAGCGGCACGCTCGGCGCTCTGACCCAGGGTGTTGAGCTGCAGGGTGACATGCTCGCTGATGCCAAACAGACGCCACAGACGGTGGGTCAGCATGATCAGCTCAGCGTCAATGTCCGGCCCGTTGATGCCAAACAGCTCGACACCGAACTGGTGGAACTGGCGATAACGGCCCTTCTGGGGACGCTCGTGACGGAACATGGGGCCCATGTACCACATCCGGCGTTCCTGGTTGTAGAGCAGACCGTGTTCGATACCGGCACGGACGCAGCTGGCGGTCCCTTCCGGACGCAGGCTCAGGCTGTCGCCGTTGCGATCTTCAAAGGTGTACATCTCTTTTTCGACCACGTCGGTCACTTCACCGATGGCGCGCTTGAACAGATGAGTCTGCTCGACAATCGGCATGCGCACTTCGCTGTAGCCATAGCTGGCAACGACCTGGCGCAGGATCTGTTCAACCTTCTGCCATACCGGGCTCTGCTCCGGCAGGCAATCATTCATACCGCGAATAGCTTGGATCTGTTTTGCCACGTTGATACTCGAGAAAAAGAGGTAAAATTTGGCCGCATTATAGGGATTTTCCCCCCCAAGGTAAAATCAGGGAATCCGGATGCGGGATTTAAAATCAGTCACCTGGAAAAAGGGCCACCCAATGTGGCCCTGTTTCGCTCACTCCTTGTCCATCGGGATCCGGTTAGCGGGATCCAGCATGGCGGCGCGGGCGCGAATGCGGCGCTCCAGAGTTGGAATGAGATCCTTGTTGTCGAGCCGATCGACCCGCTGGCCCCCTTCATAGAAGGCACTCTTGTTGGCTGCACCCGCCAGACCAAGATCGGAGACCAGTGCTTCGCCAGGGCCATTCACCACACAGCCGATGATGGAAACATCCATCGGGGTGATGATGTCTTCGAGCCGCTCTTCCAGAGCATTGACGGTGGCGATCACATCGAACTCCTGCCGTGAGCAGGATGGGCAAGCGATAAAGTTGATGCCACGGGAGCGAATGCGCAGAGATTTGAGGATATCGAAACCGACCTTCACCTCCTCCACCGGATCCGCCGCCAGCGAGATACGCAGGGTATCGCCGATGCCGTCGGTAAGCAGCATGCCCAGACCAATGGCAGACTTCACCGCGCCGGCACGGAAACCGCCCGCTTCGGTGATGCCAAGGTGCAGCGGCTGCTCGATCTGCTTGGCCAGCAGGCGATAGGCACCTACAGCCAGGAACACATCGGAGGCCTTGACGCTCACCTTGAAATCCTGGAAATCGAGACGATCGAGATAGTCCACGTGACGCATGGCGGACTCTACCAGCGCCTCTGGGGTCGGCTCGCCGTACTTCTCCTGGATATCTTTCTCCAGCGACCCGCCATTGACCCCGATACGGATCGGGATATTGAGGTCGCGCGCGCAATCGACCACAGATCGCACCCGCTGCTCATTGCCGATGTTGCCCGGGTTGATACGCAGGCAATCGGCACCGTACTCGGCCACTTTCAGGGCGATGCGATAGTCGAAGTGGATATCAGCAACGATGGGGATGCGGGTCTGCTGTTTGATCAGCCGGAAAGCTTCCGCCGCTTCCATGGTAGGCACGGAGACACGGACGATATCGGCACCGACCCGCTCGATCCGCTGGATCTGCTCGATGGTGGCGGCGACATCTGTGGTCTTGGTGTTGGTCATGGTCTGCACGGTAATGGGGGCATCGCCCCCAACCGGTACATTACCAACCATGATCTGTCTGGATTTACGACGAATGATGGGGGATTCGTGAGAAGACATGGGAAACAGATTACTCCTGCGGCAGTGAGAAGCGGGCTGTACGACCGTTGTTGTAACGGCTCATATCAAACGACTGACCCTTGTAGTCAAGCTTGACGGCCATGGGCGCGCCAATGATGAACTTCAGGGGCTCGGCGCCTTCCAGCACCAGCTCGTCGTTGGCCTTCTTCAGACCACTGAACAGGGTCTTGCCGTTGGCATCCTTCACATCCAGCCAGCAATCGGCGGTGAAGCTCATCTTCAGTTGCGGCGCAGTCGCCGGATCAACGACAGCCTCTTCAGATTCAGTGCCATTGGCACCGGATACTGCAGCATCGGTCGCAGTGCCAACAGCCGCACTGACATCGGTCGGGGCAACAGCCGCAGAAGCAGGCGCCAAGGTAGCCGTCGCATCGGAGACCACCGCAGGGGCAGCCACGTCCGTGGCGGCCGGTGCGATGGCAGCACCTTCGGCCGGAGCTGTGTTGATCGCATCGGGCGGCGTGATAGCAGGTTCAGCCGGAGTCGAACCGGTTGCACTCATCTCGGTGGCTGCCAGCGCTTCATCACCGGCGGAGCGGCGTGAAGTACTCTGCCACCACCAGGCGACCGAGAGCGCAATCAACACCAGGATCACCAGCCAGGTCACCACCTTGAGCCGACTGTCGTTGGCTTGCTGGCGGGAGCGACGGGAGAAGCTCTGCATGTCGATATTGTCGGGAGGAGTCAGACCCAGCTTGTCGTAAGCAGCCAGAATGGTCTCGTCGGGGATCCCGACCAGCTTGGCATAGGTACGCAAATAGCCCCGAATAAAGGTATGGGAGGTGTGCTTGTCGTAGGTATCCGATTCGATAGCGGCGATCAGGGTCAGACGAAGGTGAATGCGGGACGCAACCTGTTCTCGTGTCCAGCCAAGCTGTTCACGGGCGTTGCGCAGCAATTGGCCTGGGCCTACTGCCTGGGAGTCGTCTTGGAAATCGTGTTGCTGTTCAATAGTCATTGGCTAAATAACGCTTGGCTTGTTGCGAAGTGGGATATTGCCTTACCAGCTCAGTCCCGAATTGGTGAAGTAATGCCGGCTTGTCCATCGCCTGTGCCAGCCGAAGTCTCAACCAGAGACTCTCCTCGTTCTCGTCTGACACATCGGCAAAACGGGCGAGGTAGGACTGCACATCAGGCAGCTTGCCATCTTTCATGGAAAGCTCGGCCAAGTCCAGCAATAACCCTGGATTGCGGGGATTATACCCCAAGGCCAGGCGATAGTACTCGCCTGCTTTATCATTTCTGCGATTTTGCAGCGCACAAAGTGCCGCATTTTCATAGGTATCGGCAATTTTTACATAGCCTGGCTGAATAACAGCCTGGTTGAACGCCTGATCTGCCTCGGCATACCTGCCGCGATCACAGAGGAAGGCACCATAGTTGTTCATTGCGTCAGCATTGGACGGATCCATGGCAAGGGCGTTCTTGTAATGGGTCTCGGCTGCCTTGAAATCTCCTACCTTCTGGTAAAAGTAGGCAAAACCGATCTGGATCTGGGGGTTGGAGGGGTCATACTGGAGGGCGCGGTCAAGATTGAACTTGGCCTGCTCGGCATTGCCTTGACGCAGGTACTGGATACCAAGGTCGAGGCGGGTTTGGGCAGCCGCCTTGAGGTCAGGACCCACTTCACGCTGGGTCGAGTTCTGGCCAGCGTAAGTGGTCTCGGTCACACAGCCTGGCAGCGCGCAGAGCGCTGCCACTACGATCAATGTACGTGTATCCATTCCCTGTCTATACAATGGCTTAGCATTTAAACCATTTTGACGGAAATCCCATCCTGTTGCATCCGATTTTTGATAGTTCGCTTGGTACGGTCAATCACGTCACCCACCAGCTGACCACAGGCGGCATCGATGTCATCACCACGGGTCTTGCGGACAATCACGGTGAAACCGTACTCCATCAGCACCTTGGAGAAGCGATCGATACGGCTGTTGCTCGGCTTGCCGTAAGGGTTGCCCGGGAAGGGGTTGAACGGGATCAGGTTGATCTTGCTCGGCGTGTCCTTGAGCACCTTGGCCAGCTCGTGGGCATGCTGCATATCGTCATTGATATGATCGAGCAGCACATACTCGACGGTCACCCGACCACCGTTGGCATTGGATTTGGCCAGGTAACGACGGACACCGGCGAGGAACTCCTCGATGTTGTACTTGTCGTTGATCGGCATGATCTCTGAACGCAGCTTGTCGTTCGGGGCGTGCAGGGAGATAGCCAGCGCCACGTCGATCTGGTCGCCCAGCTTGTCCAGCGCAGGTACCACGCCAGAGGTGGAGATGGTCACCCGGCGCTTGGAGATACCAAAGCCGTAGTCATCCATCATCAGACGCATGGCGGGCACCACGTTGGCGAGATTGAGCAGCGGCTCGCCCATCCCCATCATCACCACGTTGGTGATGGGACGCTTGCCACCGACCACGCGGGCCGCACGCCACACCTGACCGATGATCTCGGAGACTTTCAGATTGCGGTTGAAGCCTTGTTGAGCCGTGGAGCAGAACTTGCACTCCAGCGCACAGCCAACTTGAGAGGAGACGCAGAGGGTCGCGCGGTCATCTTCCGGGATGTAGACGGTCTCTACCTCCTGATCGCCCACCTGCAGCGCCCACTTGATGGTGCCATCGGCAGAGCGCTGCTCGCGGCTGATCTCGGGCGCCTTGATCTCGGCGATCGCCTTGAGGCGCTCTTTGAGCACCTTGTTGACGTTGGTCATCTGATCGAAATCATCACACCCAAAGTGATAGATCCACTTCATGACCTGATCTGCCCGGAATGGCTTCTCGCCCAGTTCGACGAAAAAGGCACGCATGGCATCCCGATCAAGATCCAGCAGGTTGATTTTTGTTTCGCTCATCAATGGCCTCAGTTCAAACACTTCATCAATTATTGGCTGACGACGTCAGGGGGCGGCATTGTACAAATAATGGGTCTGGCTTTCCACCTGGAGAATAGAGGGATATTGCGTAAACGGCGAAAACAACAAAGGGAGCCGAGGCTCCCTTGGGTCATCATCAACAAAAATCAGCCGCGCGGGCAAATCTCGTTGTCAGAGAAGAAGTAGGCAATTTCGCGGGCAGCGGATGCCGGTGCATCGGAGCCATGTACTGCGTTGCGATCGATGCTCTCGGCATAACAGGCACGCAAGGTACCAGCCAGCGCCTCTTTCGGGTTGGTAGCACCCATGATCTCACGATTGCGACGGATGGCGTCTTCCCCTTCCAGCACCTGCACCATGACAGGGCCAGAGGTCATGAAGCTGACCAGATTGTCATAAAAAGGCTTGCCCTGATGCTCGGCATAGAAACCGGCAGCCTGTTCACTGCTCATGTGCAGCATTTTGGATGCCACCACTTTCAAGCCTGCGCTTTCGAAACGGCTATAGATGGCACCGATCAGGTTCTTGCTGACAGCATCCGGTTTGACGATAGAGAAGGTACGTTCGATGGCCATTGATATCTTTCCTTAACTACAGAGTTTTATTGTTAGAATCCATGTTCGCTGGCGATTATACGTAAACAAAAACCGGAAAAACACACAAACAAGCAACTTTTTATTAAACATCACTCCCTTGCAATCAACATCCACACTCATCTTGACCGAGCAGAGCCGGAAAATATGTGCGCTTGCGCACGATAGTTACCTTAAGCCGCCAAAACCCCATCTTTTGTTCACAATTCGAACAGCATGAAAAAGGCACCCGAAGGTGCCTTGTCTCGCCTATTTGGCTTCCGCCAGCAAGGCCCGCGCTATGGTGCGCATCCCCAGAGTATTAGCTCCCGGCGCCCAGAGGGCATCGCCGTTGTCACTGAAGCAGGCGGCCAGATCGATATGCAACCAGCCCATCCCTTCGTTGGCAACGAAACGGGAGAGGAAACCCGCAGCGTTGGAGGCGCCACCCGGCCCACCCCCCTTCACCGGACGGCTGTTGGCCGTGTCGGCGTAATGGGAAGGGCACTGCTGGCGGTGCCAGGGCTCCAGCGGCAGCGGCCAGGCAGGCTCATGCTCAGCATCGGCATAGGTCATTGCGCGGCTTACCAACCCTTTGTCGAGGCCGAACAGAGCATTGTAGCGCCCACCCAGCGCCATCACGGCTGCGCCGGTCAGGGTCGCGGCATCGATGATCAGCGGTGCGCCGGACTCGCTCGCCAGTTGCAAGCCATCGGCCAGTACCAGCCGCCCCTCGGCATCGGTATTCACAATCTCGACCGTGGTGCCGTTCTTGTAGGTGAGGATGTCGCCCAGCTTGTAGGCGTGGCCGGAGACCAGGTTCTCGGCGCAGCAGAGGATCAGCTTCACCCGCTTGTCGAGCCCGCGCAGCATAGCCAGCGCCAGCGCACCGGTGACAATCGCCGCGCCCCCCATGTCGCACTTCATGGTGAGCATCCCCTCGGAGCTCTTCATGGAGTAGCCGCCGGAGTCAAAGGTGATCCCCTTGCCCACCAGCGCTGCCGCCACCGGCGCCTTGGGGTCACGCCCCGGGTTGAAGTCGAGCTCCAGCAATACCGGTTCGCGCGCACTGCCGCGGCCCACCTGATAGAGGCCGACCCAGCCCGCCTGTTGCAGCGCTTCGCCTTTCAAAATGCGATGACTCACCTTGTCCGGCGCCAGCTCGGTAATAAAAGAGGCCGCTTCCACCGCCAGCTCCAGCGGGCCCAACTGCTCCGGGGTGGCATTGGTCATCTCGCGCACCCAGCGGCCGCAGAGCCAACGCGCTTCCAGCTCCTCTCTGTCCTCTTCCGAGGACATGGCCCACTGCAGTTGCACCTCCGCCTTGGGGGTTTGCAGCCCTTGGGCAAAAGCCCACTGCTGTTCACGCTCCCAGTGACCAGCCAGGGTCACTTTCTGGATCCCCTGCTGGCAGAGGCGACGGGCCGCCTGCTGGATATCGAGCAGCGGATTGGCCGTCACCAGATGGATCACCATGCCGTCGGCACGGTGAGAGAGCAGCGCCCCCTCCCCCCACTCGGCCGGTGCAAATTCACGACTTAACCAGACATTCATGCGGTCACCTCCTGCAGCCAGCGTGCGATGGTGCGCAGACCGTGGCCCTTGGCGCCGGTTGCCCAGAGATCGTTGCCCGATTTCTGATAAGAGGCCGCCAGATCCAGGTGCACCCAACCCTTGCCCTCATCACGCACGAAGCGGGAAAGGAACGCAGCAGCCGTGGTGGCACCGGCCGTGCCTTCTGCCGAGGCTACGTTGCCCAGATCGGCAAAGGCCGAGGTGAGCTGGCTGGCATGCCAGGGTTCCAGCGGAAGCGCCCACGCCTGTTCGTTTTCCACCTTGGCGGCGGCCAGCGCACGCAGCTGTTCGGTCTCATCGAGGGCAAACACCGCATTATAATCGCGCCCCAGCGCCATCTTGGCGGCGCCGGTCAGGGTGGCTGCGTCAAGGATATAAGCCGCACCGCTGTCAGAGGCCGCCATCAGGCCATCGGCCAGCACCAGACGACCTTCCGCATCGGTGTTCTGGATCTCGACCGAGATGCCGTTCTTGTAGGTAAGGATGTCGCCCAGCTTGAAGGCGTGGCCGGAGACCAGGTTCTCGGCGCAGCAGAGAATGAGCTTCACCCGCTGGTTCAGGCCTCGGCTGATAGCCAGCGCCAGCGCGCCAGTCACCATGGCTGCGCCCCCCATGTCGGACTTCATCGGCAGCATGTTGTCAGAGGACTTCATGGAGTAGCCGCCAGAATCAAAAGTGATCCCCTTGCCCACCAGCGCCGCCACCACGGGCGCATTGCGATCACCGGTCGGGTTGTAGTCGAGCTCCAGCAGCACAGGCTCGCGCTCGCTGCCACGGCCAACCGACCAGATCCCGATATGGCCGGACTCGCGCAGCGCTTCACCGGCGGTGATGCGGGCAGTAACCTGATCCCCGGCCAGACCACGAATGAGCAACAGGGCCGATTCCGCCAGACTCATGGGGTAGATCTCTTCCGGACAGCCATTGGTGATGTCACGTACCCAGCGAGCCGCCTTGAGCAGTGCATCCAGTTCACGGGCGTCCGCATCGCTCTGCTGGCCAAAATCCAGTTCACGCGATCCCTTGGCGGCGTAGAACCCCTGGGCGAACGCGTAGCGACGCTCCAGATCCCAGCCTTCACCGACCAGCGTCACCCGCTTGATCCCGCTCGATTCGAGGCGACGGGCAGCGCGCTGAACGGTGCGCAGAACATCCTTCTCCTGACCGGCGGCACCAAGATGGATCAGTGCCTCGTCGCCATTGAAACTGAGCTGGGCGCCCTCGCCCCAATAGGCGGCCGCAGCCTGGGTGGATAACGCTACCTTCATCATGTCAGCCATCGTGTTTGCTTCCTTTTTACTGGCACTATGTATAAGCACTCTTTATGGGAAAGAGCTTATTGGCAAAGAGAGAATAACGAATACAAAAAAGGCCGTGCCCCCGAGGGTCACGGCCTTCCACCATATCACTGAAGCACCACAGGATGCTGCACGTGCAATTCACTCATGTGTAATTAATGGCGTTCAGAGGCAAGGTTCAGGGTGTACTTGGGCAGTTCCACCACCAGATCCTCGTCCGCCAGTTTTGCCTGGCAGCTGAGACGGGATTCCGGCTCCAACCCCCACGCCTTGTCCAGCATGTCGTCTTCCAGCTCGTCGCTTGGCTCGAGCGAGTCAAAGCCCTCGCGCACCACGCAGTGGCAGGTAGTGCAGGCACAGGATTTCTCGCAGGCATGCTCGATTTCGATACCGTTGCGCAGCGCCACATCCAGAATGGTCTCGCCGCTTTGCCCCTCGAGGGCGGCGCCATCCGGACAGAGTACAGGATGAGGAAGAATGATCAGTTTTGGCATATTACACCTTGTTGACGTTTTGTCCGGTCAGCACCTTGCGGATGGAGGCGTCCATCCGGCGGGCTGCAAACTCGCCACTGACAGCATCGGCTGCCTCAATGGCTTCTTTGATTTGATGGGTTGTGCCGCTGTTGCGCATGGTCAGCAGATGGGCGATGGCGGCATCAATCTCGGCACGCTCGGCAGCATTGAGCAGGGCATCGCCATCGGCGGCCAGCGCGGCATTCAAACTCTCGACCACACGGTCAGCTTCAACCTGCTGCTCGGCCAGCATGCGGGCATCCATATCCTGCTGGGCGTTCTCGATGGAGGCACTCAGCATGTTGAGGATATCCTGCTCCGCCAGCCCGTAAGAGGGCTTGACCTGGATCTCGGCCTGGACGCCGGAGGATTTCTCCATGGCGCTGACCGAGAGCAGACCATCCGCATCCACCTGGAAGGTGACGCGAATATGGGCGGCGCCAGCTGCCATCGGCGGAATGCCGGTCAGGGTAAAGCGGGCCAGGGAGCGGCAATCGGCCACCAACTCGCGTTCACCCTGTACCACGTGAATGGCCATGGCGGTCTGACCATCCTTGAAGGTGGTGAACTCCTGGGCGCGGGCAACCGGGATGGTGGTGTTGCGCGGGATCACCTTCTCGGCGAGGCCACCCATGGTCTCCAGACCCAGCGACAAGGGGATAACGTCCAGCAGCAGCATCTCGGCATCGGGCTTGTTGCCCACCAGAATATCGGCCTGGATGGCGGCGCCGATGGCGACAACCTTGTCCGGATCGATGCTGGTCAGCGGCGTACGCTGGAAGAACTCGCCCACCAGTTCACGCACCAGCGGCACCCGGGTGGAGCCACCTACCATCACCACTTCCAGCACTTCCACCTGCTCGAGACCGGCATCGCGCAGGGCGCGGCGACAAGCCAGCAAGGTCCGTTTCACCAGCGGGGTGATGAGTTCATCAAACTGGCTACGGCTCACTGAACCCTGCCAGCCAGCAAAGGTGCACGCCACCTGCTCGGCATCGGTCAGGCCGTGTTTGACGGCAGCGGCCACATCCAGCAGCTCGCGCTGCAGATGGGCATCCAGCTCGCCGGAGAGGCCCGCTTGCTCCTTGATCCAGTCCGCCAGCAGGTGATCAAAATCATCACCGCCGAGGGCCGAATCGCCGCCGGTCGCCATTACTTCAAACACACCGCGATGCAGACGCAGGATGGAGATATCGAAGGTGCCGCCCCCCAGATCGTAAACCGCGATCACCCCTTCCTGACCGGAGTCAAGGCCATAGGCAATCGCGGCCGCGGTCGGCTCGTTGAGCAGACGCAGTACGTGCAGACCGGCCAGACGGGCCGCATCCTTGGTTCCCTGACGCTGGGCATCATCGAAATAGGCGGGCACGGTAATGACCACGCCATCGAGATCGCCACCCAGGGTCTGGGCGCCACGCTCGGCCAGCTTTTTGAGAATTTCGGCCGATACCTGCACCGGATTGACCAGCCCCTGACGGGTTTGCAGTTGCGGCATGCCATTGTCGGCGGCAACAAACTGGTAAGGCTGCTGGCGGGTATCGATATCGGCCAGCGCCTTGCCCATCATCCGTTTGACCGAGACGATGGTGTTGTGAGGATCGAGCGCCGCTTCGCGCTTGGCATCAATCCCCACTCGAATGGCGTCGCTTTGATAGTGCACCACTGACGGGAGCAGGTCGCGCCCTTGCTCATCGCAAAGGGTATCGGCGTGACCGCTGCGAACCGCAGCGACGAGAGAGTTGGTGGTGCCGAGATCGATGCCGACGGCACGTTTGTGCTGATGAGGAACAGCGCTCTGGCCGGGTTCGGCGATTTGCAGTAATGCCATGGGTAATGAAACTTCCAGCGTTAAAGGATCAAGACTCGAGAAGCGAGTCTTCGAATCGTTCCAGCTCTTCGAGGAGCTTGTCGACAAACTTGAGTTTGCGAACGCAATCAGCGGCAACGAGATCTCTGCCGGCGGCAAGAGACTCGGTCAGCTGCTGCATCAACATCTGGTGATCATGCCTGATCTCGCTGCGAAAATCCTTGATGGCGCGCTCAGGGTCGGTGTCATCTTTCAGATCGGCCAGACGCTCGCGCCACTCCAGCTGCTGCATCAAAAACGCGGTATCTTGCAGAGTCTGCTGTTCACCACGGATATCGGTGCCACGCAGAGAGAGCAGATATTCGGCACGGCGCAGCGGCGCCTTTAGGGTGGTGAATGCTTCGTTGATCTGGGCGGCACGTTGCACCGCAGCCAGCTGCTCCCGTTCGGGGGCGGTGGCAAAACGATCAGGATGGAATTGGGTTTGCAGCTGGCGGTAGGTATCAGCCAACTGACGGGTATCGAGCTCGAAGCCTTCAACCAGCCCAAACAGCTCGAAATGATTCATGCAAACCTCTTGGAAACGTTCGCCACAACCTCACTCGCCCCTGGCAAATGAGATGTGGTTGAACGGGTCATGGGCAACCCACTCAACCACAGACGAAGGATCATTGACGTCAAACAGCTCAGACACTGAAGCTTTCGCCGCAACCACACTCGCCTTTGGCGTTGGGATTGTTGAACTGGAAGCCCTCGTTGAGGCCCTCCTTGACGAAATCCAGCTCGGTGCCATCCAGATGGATCAGGCTCTTGGCATCGACAATAATCTTGACGCCCTGCTGCTCGAACACCTGATCCTCATCGGTCAGTTCATCAACGAACTCAAGCACGTAGGCCAGACCGGAGCAGCCGGTGGTTTTGACGCCGAGGCGCAGGCCAATGCCCTTGCCCCGGTTAGCCAGAAAAGAGGAAACCCGTGCCGCGGCGGCATCTGTCATGGTAATAGCCATACTGCTCTCCGGCGCTTAGAGACCTTTCTTCTGCTTGTAATCGGCGATGGCGGCCTTGATGGCGTCCTCGGCCAGAATGGAGCAGTGGATCTTCACCGGTGGCAGGGCCAGCTCTTCAGCGATATCGGTGTTCTTGATGCCAGCCGCCTCATCCAGTGTCTTGCCCTTGACCCATTCGGTCACCAGGGAGCTGGAGGCGATGGCAGAACCGCAACCGTAGGTCTTGAACTTGGCATCTTCGATGATGCCTTCGTCGCTGATCTTCAATTGCAGCTTCATCACATCGCCACAAGCGGGCGCACCGACCATGCCGGTTGCAACGCTGGGATCATTCTTGTCGAAACCACCGACGTTGCGAGGATTCTCGTAGTGGTCGATTACTTTTTCACTGTAAGCCATATCTCACTCCTGCTAATTCTGTTGCTCACTGACCCAGTGGATCAGTGATGAGCCCATTCGACCGTGTTCAGATCGACGCCGTCTTTGTACATCTCCCACAGGGGGGACATCTCGCGCAGACGACCGATGGAGTCACGAATAAGCTTGACCGCGTAGTCAATCTCTTCCTCGGTGGTGAAGCGACCCATGCTGAAACGGATGGAGCTGTGCGCCAGCTCGTCGTTCAGACCCAGTGCGCGCAGCACATAGGAGGGTTCCAGGCTGGCGGAGGTACAGGCCGAACCGGAAGAGACCGCCAAATCTTTCAGCGCCATGATGAGGGATTCCCCCTCCACATAGGCAAAGCTGACGTTGAGGTTGCCCGGAACACGCTGATCCAGATCGCCATTGATGTAGACGGCTTCAATATCCTTGATGCCATTCCACAGACGCTGGCGCAGTGCCAAGATACGCTCGCCTTCACTCACCATCTCTTCTTTGGCGATGCGGAAAGCTTCGCCCATCCCGACGATCTGGTGGGTCGGCAGAGTACCGGAACGCATGCCGCGCTCGTGGCCGCCACCGTGCATCTGGGCTTCCAGACGAACGCGGGGTTTGCGGCGAACAAACAGTGCACCGATCCCTTTCGGACCATACACCTTGTGCGCTGAGACGGAGAGCAGGTCCACTTTCAGTGCTTCCACATCTACCGGGATCTTGCCCACACTCTGAACGGCATCCACGTGCAGCAGGATCTTGCGGGAACGGCACAACTCGCCGATGGCGGCAATGTTCTGAACCACGCCGATTTCGTTGTTCACATGCATGATGCTGACCAGGATGGTGTCATCACGCATGGCATTCTCGATCATCTCGATAGTGAACAGGCCGTTGGGCATCGGCTCAAGATAGGTCACCTCGAACCCTTCACGCTCCAGCTGGCGACAGGTATCGAGCACCGCCTTGTGTTCGGTCTTGGAGGTGATGATGTGCTTGCCCTTGCTGGCATAGAAGTGGGCAACACCCTTGATGGCCAGGTTATTGGATTCGGTCGCACCGGAAGTGAAGACGATCTCGCGGGGATCGGCACCGATCAGATCTGCCACTTGATTACGGGCCAGATCCACCGCCTCTTCGGCTTGCCAGCCAAAGCGGTGAGAACGGGAAGCCGGATTGCCGAACAGGCCATCCATGGTGAGACACTGCATCATTTTTTCTGCGACACGCGGGTCCACCGGACAGGTTGCCGAATAATCAAGGTAAATAGGCAGTTTCATGTTTTTCTCCGTCACAGTCCGGGTCATACAGAGTCCCGCTGTGGAAAGCACGTTTATAGTTGGACTTTCAAGCTCACATCGCCGTGTTCTGCCCGATCAACCAGGGACAACACGGTCTTCATTTGTTCATCTTGCTTGCCAGCAATCCGGCGCACATCGGCCTGGCGTACCAGCTCGGCCAGCGTGATATCCCCGAGGAAGCTGGAGATCCGCTCACTCAGGTCGCGCCACAGGGAGTGAGTCAGGCACTGGGTACCGCCGTGGCAACCGCCCTTGCCGAGGCACTTGGTTGCATCGACCGACTCATCGACCGCGGTGATCACCTGACCAACCGAAATCTCGCCTGGGGCCAACCCGAGGCGATAACCACCACCCGGGCCACGCACGCTGCTCACCAGACCATGTTTACGCAGGCGGGCAAAGAGCTGCTCGAGATAGGACAACGAGATGCCCTGGCGCTCGGAAATATCGGCAAGGGGGACGGGCCCCTGCTCTGCATGCAGCGCCACGTCGAGCATGGCGGTTACAGCGTAACGTCCTTTTGAAGTCAGTCTCATGTGCCTTACCGTCTTGCGAAGCAATTTAATGGGGCACATGATCACATACCCGACCAAATCAGTCAAGTATATGGTTGAGTAAATCAGTCGGATTAATCCGGTACGCGCGCTTTCTGCACCGAGGTCAGAATACCACGCAGAATGTTGAGCTCAGCAGCTTCCGGCCGAGCCCGATTGAACAAGCGACGCAGCTTGCTCATCACATGACCCGGATGATCATCAGCAATAAAACCGGTCTTCATCAGGGTTTGTTCCAGGTGCTGATAAAACCCTTCCAGCTGGGCGGCACTCGGATAGGCCATCTCATCTTCAGGCTCGGCGGCCTGCCCCTGCAGCCAGCGCATCCGCACTTCGTAACAGAGGGTCTGCACCGCCATGGCCAGATTGAGGGAGCTGTAATCAGGATTGGCCGGAATGGCCACGTGGTAGTGGCACTTTTGCAATTCGTCGTTGGTGAGACCGGTGCGTTCACGGCCAAACACCAGCGCGACCGGGTGCTGCATCCCCTCAACCACCGACTTTTCGCCGGCCTCACGGGGATCGAGCATGGGCCAGCTCAGGGTTCGCGAGCGGGCGCTGGTGCCAATCACCAGACCACAATCGGCGATCGCGTCGTCCAGTGTCGGGACGATACGGGCATTGGCAAGCACATCGCTGGCACCAGCCGCCAGGGCGAAGGCATTGTCATCCGGCAAGGCTTGCGGATCAACCAATACCAGCTGGGTCAACCCCATGGTCTTCATGGCGCGTGCCGCAGACCCCATGTTGCCGGTATGAGAGGTGTTTACCAAAACGATACGAATCTGATCCAACATGCCCAGTCAATCTTCAGTCAAAAATGGCGCGCAATTGTAACATAAGAGAACACGATGTTGGCACCGTAAAAGCCGAGCCATTTCAGAACAAAACCACCCGTTTGTATAACAAACCAGCATGAGGGAAGTGAGAGGGGGGGACTAAACTTGATGGATATCCGATAAACGGCACAGGAGACACCGCGCCATGCTTCCTCCCTTTATCTATGAGAGATTGCCCAGCCTCTACCTGCTGGCAGCCATTGCCATTATTACGTTGAGTGAACAGCCCCTGCTCTGGTTTGCAGGCGCCTTGCTGTTTATCGCCGGAGCGGTGACCTGGATGATGCGCTCCAGCTACCGGCGTACCGATCTGATTATCTTTCCGAGCAAACGCTGGCTGCAGCCGGAGTGGCTGTATGAAGCGCTGCCCTTCATCTGGCTGGCTGCGGGGCTGGCCATGTCACAGCTGCCCGCCCCTGCGGCACTCATCGCCTTGGTGCCCTGTCTGTGGGCCTGTCGTTGCCTCTGGGCACGGCACCATTATCGTCGCCATGCCCATGGGGTGATTGTCCACTTAAGACGGGATCCCGCCCGGCGCCGTCTGCACCGGAACCTGCGCTGACTCGGTACGGGCGCGTTCGATAAACGTCGCCAGATCCATCAGGGGATACTTCATCAGGCTTGGCAAACCATCGAGATCCAGACTGTCCATCAAGTTTTTCACCTCAAGGCCCAGTTCGGTATCCCCTTCTATCTTCAGCTTGCGCTGGAAAAAAAGCGAATCCGGATCCTCTTTGCGACCGGCAATCAGGATCAGGTCGTTGGCGGTACCGCTGAAGCAGACATCGGCCTTGTCACACTCGCGAGCCACCACCAGCTGGCCATTCTGCTCACTGATAAACCAGCACAGCTCCAGATCAGAGACTTCGACTTTCAGCCACTTGTCTGCCAGAAACTCGAAATCACCATCTTCGATAGCCTCTTTGAAAACCCGGGCCAGCAAACTCTCCATCAGCTGCTTTTGCAGATTGAACGGAACCAGCTTGAGGGGATGGCGCAAGAAGCGCGGAGCCTGTTCGACCAGGCGGCGTTGCAGTTGTTGAAACACGATAGACTCCCTTTTTTGCGCATTCAAACACAGGGAGAGTGGCAAGATCCTGTTGGAAATCAAACTTGTGCAGGGTTACCTCAAGAAGGGTAAAGCCACACAAAGCTGCCTCAGGTCAAAAAGCGGGAGTGCATGGCTGCATACAATCAGGGCTCGTTTGCCCTTCATATGCACTCTCGGAGCGTACCAATGGAATTACTCTGTCCGGCAGGCAGTTTGCCGGCACTGAAAACCGCCGTGGATAACGGGGCCGATGCCGTTTATATCGGTTTCAAGGATGACACCAATGCCCGCCACTTTGCCGGTCTCAACTTTACCGACAGCAAACTGGAGAAGGCGGTGGATTATGTGCATCAACATGGTCGCAAGCTGCATATTGCCATCAATACCTTTGCCCATCCCGGGGCCGATACTCGATGGAAACAGGCGGTTGATCGCGGGGTGGCCCTCGGCGCCGATGCGTTAATCATCGCCGATCTCGCAGTGCTGGAATATGCCAGCCGCCACTACCCCGAGATGGAACTCCATGTCTCGGTGCAGGCCAGCGCCACCAATGCCGCCGCCATTCGCTTCTATCAGCAGCAATTCAATGTCACACGGGTGGTGCTGCCCCGGGTGCTCTCCATGCATCAGGTCAAGCAGCTGGCCCGCGAGACCGATGTTGGCCTTGAGGTATTCGCCTTTGGCAGCCTCTGCATTATGGCCGAGGGGCGCTGCTATCTCTCCTCCTACATGACTGGCGAGAGTCCCAACACCGTCGGCGCCTGCTCACCGGCCAAGTTCGTCCGTTGGGAAGAGACCCCGAACGGCCTTGAGTCGCGGCTCAACGAGGTGCTGATCGACCGCTATGGCCCGGGCGAAAATGCTGGCTATCCGACCCTGTGCAAGGGGCGTTTCGACGTGGATGGGCAGACCTACCACGCGCTGGAAGAGCCGACCAGTCTCAACACTCTGGGTCTCCTGCCCGAGCTGTTCAAGACCGGGATCCAGTCGGTCAAGATTGAAGGGCGCCAGCGCAGCCCCGCCTATGTGGAGCAGGTGACCCGGGTCTGGCGTGCAGCCATCGATGCCTATCAGGCCAATCCCGAAGCTTATCAGGTCAAAGCTGAGTGGGATGCCCAGCTCGCCCGCGTCTCCGAAGGTAGCCAGACTACCCTCGGCGCCTACCATCGTCAGTGGCAATAAGGAGTCCACCCATGCAATTTTCTCTCGGCTCTGCTCTTCTACTGGCCCAAAGCCGATACCGAAGCCTTTTACCATGCCGCCGCCGACAGTCAGGCCGACATCATCTATCTGGGGGAGACCGTCTGCAGCAAGCGGCGCGAACTCAAAGTCGATGACTGGATTGCGCTGGCCCGTCAGGTGGCCAGCTCCGGCAGGCAGGTGGTGCTCTCGACCCTCGCCCTTATCTCCGCCCCTTCCGAGCTCAAGGAGGTGAAGCGGCTGGTCGACAATGGCGATCTTATGGTCGAAGCCAACGATCTCGGTACGGTGCAACTCGCCTGGGAGGCTGGGATCCCCTTCGTCTGTGGTCCCGCCATCAACGCCTATAACGCCGATGTGCTGCGCATGTTGCTCAAACAGGGGATGAAACGCTGGGTCATGCCGGTGGAGCTCTCCCGTGACTGGCTGATCCAGCTCAATCAGGATCTGGGCTCCCTGCGCGACCAATTTGAGGTGGAGGTGTTTGCCTACGGCCATCTGCCGCTCGCCTACTCGGCGCGCTGCTTCACCGCCCGCTCCCTCGACAAACCGAAAGACAACTGCGAGCTCGCCTGCATCAACTACCCCACCGGACGACTGGCCAACAGCCGCGAGGGGCAGCGGGTGTTCAATCTCAACGGGATCCAGACCCAGTCCGGCTACTGCTACAACTTGGGTAACGAGCTGGCTGGTATGGAAGGTCTGGTAGATGTGGTCAGGCTTTCGCCGCAAGGGATGGAGACGCTGGAGATGCTGGCCCGCTTCAAAGCCAACCGGCAGGGCCAGGCTCCCCTCCCCTTGCAGCAAGGAAGCGACTGCAACGGCTACTGGCGCCAGATCCCCGGTATGAGCCTGGTGGAGTAAACCCGCCATTCGCCCAACAAAAAGGCCTCATCGCGAGGCCTTTTTTACCACTATCTGGCAGTGGATCAGGAGGGCTGATCCCCCTTGTTACGAGCGCTCTGGGCACCTGGCGGCAAGGGTTTGCGCGCCATCAACTCCAGCTCCAGCAGCGCATAGCGGTGCTCGATAAAGTCATAGACGTTGTTGGATAAGGCCAACTTGAAGTAGCTGATGGCTTCCTTGCGGTTGCCTTTGCCCAACTCGAACTTGCCCAGATAGAAGTAGGTTTCACACAGGCGCTCGGCAAGCTCCCGGTTATCCTTCACCCCTTTCACCACGTTGCCCATCAGCTGGGAAGCGTTGATCTCGCCGGTATAGAGGCGAACCAGATCCCAGTTCCAGGCGTCGTCATCGTACTTGTTGAGACGCTCGCGCATCCGGCTCATGGCGGCCGACGGGTCGAGTTTCTGCTCAGCCAGATAGAGCCAGATCACCCGATAGGGGTCTTCCGGCTGCGCCTCGTAGAAACGCTTCATATCGGCCGCGGCCAGTTCGGGACGGTTGCCGTAATAGAGGGCGATGCCACGGTTGAGATAGGCATAGTCATAGTCCGGCGCCAGTTCGAGGGCGGAATCGAAGGCATCATAGGCTTCGTCGTAATTCTGCTGCTGTACCAGATAGACGCCGATGAAGTTGTAGGCTTCGGCGAAATCCGGTTTCTCCCGCAGGGCACGGTTGAAATCGAGCCGCGCGAGGGAACGCAGACCAACCCGATCAAACACCACGGCACGCTCATAGAACAACTCTGCCCGTTGCTCGGTGGTCAGTTCCATTTCACTGAGCATCTGCCCGAGTCGGGCGAGCGCCAGCTCACTCTGGTAGGAGACCTGCAGGGGGGTCGCCAACACCAGTGAAGCAGGCTGCGGCTTGGGAACCTTGGGGGTGTTAACCTGACTGCTACTGCTGCAACCCCACATGGGAAGCAACAACAGGATACCGAGGAGGTATCCAATCCCTTTCCTGACGTTCAATGAACACTCCGACGCTTACGCTTGACCCCGCATATGGTAAAGGTCAACTGCCGCTTTGTCATGTAGCTGTGCCCCTCTACCTCAAATAAATCAGGATTCGACAGGGTATCCGGCATCACACCAACCGCGAAACCCGCCGTCGACGCTGATCACCTTGCGATAACCCATCTGTTGCAGGTTGTCCGCCGCCAGAATTGAGCGAAAACCACCACCACAATAGAGGTAGAGCTCGGTCTCGAGATCCGGGAACTGGGTCTCGATATCCCGCTCAATCACGCCACGACCCAGATATCGGGCACCGGGCAGATGGCCTTTGGCCCACTCGCTCTCTTCCCGCACGTCGATCAGGTGAAACGTGCGCCCTTCGTCCTGCCAGCGCTTGATCTGGTGAACATCGGTTTCGGTGATGCGGGAGCGGATCCCGTCAACCAGCGCCAAAAAACGGGGATTGTGATGCATGACAAACTCCTGTTGTTTAAATCATGTGCGTCAGCAAACGACACGCAGAGATAAGAAAAGAGCGCCATGAGGCGCTCTTCACTGTTACGGCAGGATTTCCTGTTGGTCCGCACCCTCTTTCTCTACCTGGGTGGGCAGCATGTGCTCGCGCTTGACGCCGAGGAACATGGCAAACGCACTCGCCACATAGATGGAGGAGTAGGTACCGAACGCCACACCGATCACCATGGCCACGGCAAAACCGTGGATCAGCGCACCGCCCTTGAGCAGCAGCGCCAGCACCACGATAAAGGTAAGGCCGGAGGTGATGATGGTACGACTCAGGGTCTCGGTCATGGAGAGATCCAGAATGTACTCGGTATCCCCTTTACGCACCTTGCGGAAGTTCTCCCGCAAGCGGTCGAACACCACGATAGTATCGTTAAGGGAGTAACCCACCAGGGTCATTAGCGCCGCCAGTACTGTCAGGTCGAACTCGTACTGGAAGTAGGCAAAGACACCCAGCGTGATCACCACGTCGTGCACCAGGGAGAGAATGCCCCCCAGCGCCAGACGCCATTCGAAACGCACTGCCACGTAGGCCAGGATACAGAGGATAGAGGCCAGCATCGCCAGCGCACCGTCTGTCGCCAGTTCATCACCCACGGAAGGGCCGACGAACTCGACGCGTTTGAGCACTGCGCCCTCGTCGAGCTGCTTGGCCGCCGCCAGCACTTCGTTACCCTGTTGTTCTACCTTGACCCCCTCTTTCGGGGTCAGGCGGAACAGCACATCACGGCTGGAGCCAAAGTGTTGCAGGGTTGCCCCTTCAATCTTCTGCTCTTCCAGAGCGTCGTGGATCTTGTCCAGGCTCACCGACTGCTGGAACCCCACCTCGATAGTGGTACCACCGGTAAAGTCCAGACCCCAGTTCAGGCCCCGATCAAACAGGAAGAACAGGGCTACCACCATCAGCACGGAAGAGAAAACCACACCCGGCTTGGCATAGCGCATAAACGGGATCGGTTTTTCAAAATGTAGAATCTGAAACATCTCTCTATCCTCAGATGGGCAGCTTGTCGATACGCCGTCCACCCCAAGCCAGGTTGATAATGGCACGGGAAACTGTGATGGCAGTAAACATGGAGGCGGTCAGACCAATGCCCAGCGTCAGGGCAAAGCCCTTGATGGCGCCGGTGCCGATACCGAACAGGATCACGCAGGTGATCAGCGAGGTCACGTTGGAGTCGGCGATGGTGGAGAATGCCCGATCAAAGCCCAGATGGATGGCTTGCTGAACACCCCGACCGTTGCGGATCTCTTCACGAATACGCTCGTAGATCAGCACGTTGGCATCCACCGCCATACCCAGCGTCAAGACGATACCGGCGATACCCGGCAATGTCATGGTGGCCCCCGGAATCATCGACATGATGCCGACAATCAACACCAGGTTCATACAGAGCGCCAAGTTGGCAACCCAGCCGAACGCGCGGTAGTAGATCCCCATGAACAGCACGATCACCAGCATGGCCCAGCCGATGGCTTCCATACCGCTGTCGATGTTCTGTTGACCCAGGCTCGGGCCAATGGTGCGCTCTTCCACGATCTGGATCGGGGCGATCAGGGCACCGGCACGCAGCAGCAGCGCCAGGTTGTGGGCTTCGTTGGCGTTGTCGATACCTGTGATACGGAACTGGCTGCCAAGACGCGACTGGATGGTGGCGACGTTGATCACCTCCTCCTGCTTGCGGAACTTGCGCTTGCCATCCGGACCAGGTTGACCGACCGGCTTGTACTCGATGAAGACGGTCGCCATCCCTTTACCGACGTTGTCCTTGGTAAAGTTGGCCATCTTGTTGCCACCCTGGCCATCCAGCTTGATGTTGACCTGGGGACGGCTGTACTCGTCGAAACCGGACTGGGCACCCACGATGTGGTCACCGGTCAGGATCACCCGCTTTTGCAGCACCACGGGACGACCGTTGCGATCGTTATAGACCTTGGAGCTGGGCGGGACACGGCCGTCGGCCGCAGCCTGGATGTCGGCAGTCTCATCGACCATGTGGAACTCCAGGGTCGCGGTCGCACCGAGGATCTCCTTGGCACGGGCGGTATCCTGAATACCGGGCAGTTCAACGACAATGCGCTCGGCGCCTTGCTGTTGTACCAGCGGCTCGGCCACGCCCAGTTCGTTGACCCGGTTACGGATGATGGTGATGTTCTGCTCGAGGGCGTACTTCTTCACTTCCTTGATCTTGGCTTCGCTCAGACCAGCCAGCAGGATGAACTCATCCCCTTTCTGCTCGGTAGTGAAGGTCAAATCAGGGTTCTGACGACGCAGATGAGAAACGGCGCGTTCCTGATCGGCTTCGTCACGGAAGATCACCTGCACCTGATCTCCGACCCGGCGTACGCCGGAGTAACGGATCTTCTGGGTGCGCAGCTCGGAGCGGAAATCCTGCACCATCTGCTCTTGCTGCTTGGTCAGTGCTTCGGCCATGTCCACTTCCATCAGGAAGTGCACACCACCGCGCAGATCAAGACCCAGCTTCAGAGGCGCCGCACCGATGGCTTCGAGCCAGGCGGGAGTGGAAGGTGCCAGGTTGAGTGCGGTAATGAAGTTGTCGCCCAGCTTGTTGGCAACGATATCGCGCGCCTTCAGCTGGTCTTCGGTGTTCTTGAAACGGATCAGGATAAAACCGTGCTCGAATGCAGCATGTTTGACCGGGATCTTGGCCGCTTCAAGGGTCTCTTTAACCAGATCAAGAGTATCTAGCTTGACTTCGGCACCACGGCTGGCAGAAACCTGCAAAGCCGGATCTTCGCCGTAAAGATTGGGGGCTGCATATAGAAAACCGATGGCGATCACCAGGATCACCATCAGGTATTTCCACAGCGGATAGCGATTCAACACGCTGTGCTCCTTGGGAGATTAAAGGGACTGGATAGAACCCTTGGGCAGAACGGCAGAGACGAAGTCCTTTTTGATGGTGACTTGAGTCTGGTCGTTCAGGGCGATCACCAGGTAATCGCTGTCTGCAGCCACTTTGGCAATTTTGCCAACCAGGCCACCGGAAGTGAGCACTTCATCACCCTTGGACAAGGAGCTCATCAGATTGCGATGATCCTTGGCACGCTTGGCCTGGGGACGATAGATCATGAAGTAGAAGATCAGGCCGAATACGGCCAGCATGATGATCATTTCCATACCACCACCCTGTGCACCCGGTGCTGCGCCTTCTGCATACGCCTTGGAGATAATGCTCATTTAACAACCTCTTATTGATGTAGATTTAAAAAAACAAAATTATATGTTGTTGTTATTTAACGTCATTTTCAGCTAACGGAGGCACAGGCTTCCCTTGCCGACGGTAAAACTCTGTTACAAAGTCGTCTAATTTACCCTGCTCGATCGCGTCCCGCAAACCCTGCATCACACGCTGGTAGTAACGCAGGTTATGAATCGTATTCAGACGGGCACCGAGGATCTCGTTGCACTTGTCCAGATGGTGCAGGTAGCTACGGCTGTAGTTCTTGCAGGTGTAGCAATCGCACTCGGCATCCAGGGTGCTGGTGTCGTTGCGGTGCTGGGCATTGCGGATCTTCACCACGCCATCGGTGGTGAACAGGTGGCCGTTGCGGGCGTTGCGGGTCGGCATGACGCAGTCGAACATGTCGATACCACGGCGCACCCCTTCCACCAGATCTTCCGGCTTGCCGACACCCATCAGGTAGCGCGGCTTGTCAGCCGGAATTTTCGGGCAGACGTGCTCGAGGATGCGGTGCATGTCCTCTTTGGGTTCGCCCACGGCCAGACCACCGACCGCATAACCGTCGAAACCGATCTCCAGCAGCCCCTTGAGGGAGACATCCCGCAGATCTTCGTAGACCGAGCCCTGAATGATGCCGAACAGGGCATTCTTGTTGCCCAGCGCATCAAACTTGTCGCGGGAACGCTTGCCCCAGCGCAGGGACATCTCCATGGACTTGCGCGCTTCTTCATAAGTGGCCGGGTACGGGGTGCACTCGTCGAAGATCATCACGATGTCGGAGCCCAGATCGTACTGGATCTCCATGGACTTCTCGGGGTCGAGGAAGATCTTCTCGCCATTGATGGGGTGACGGAAGTGGACGCCCGCTTCGGTGATCTTGCGAATATGTCCCAGGCTGAACACCTGGAAACCACCGGAGTCGGTCAGGATCGGGCCCTGCCAGTTCATGAAGTCATGCAGATCGCCGTGGGCACGCATCACTTCCTGACCCGGACGTAGCCAGAGGTGGAAGGTGTTACCCAGCAGGATCTCGGCGCCGGTTTCACGCACTTCTTCCGGGGTCATCCCCTTGACGGTGCCGTAAGTCCCGACCGGCATAAAGGCCGGTGTTTGTACCACACCACGTTCGAAGACCAGTTGACCGCGACGGGCACGGCCGTCGGTGGTTTTCAGTTCAAATTTCATTGCTACCTCGGCTGCGTCAGATAAACAGTCTGACAATAGGAGGGCCGCGCACGGCCCGGTAAATAAGCTGAAGCTTATGCTTCAACCTGGCGACGGGTGACGAACATGGCGTCCCCGTAGCTGAAGAAACGGTACTGCCCGGCCACGGCTGCCTGATAGGCCGCCATCACGTTGTCATAACCGGCAAAGGCGCTGACCAGCATGATCAGGGTCGACTCCGGCAGATGGAAGTTGGTGACCATGGCATCGACAATCTGGAACTTGTAACCAGGGAAGATGAAGATATCGGTGTCACTAAAGAAGGGCGCCAGCGGTTTGCCCTGCGCCAGGGTGACCTTGGCCGCGCTCTCCAGCGAACGGACCGAGGTGGTGCCAACGGCAATCACCCGACCACCACGGGCACGGGTGGCCGCGATGGCATCTACCACCTCTTGCGGCACTTCCGCATACTCGGAGTGCATGTGGTGATCTTCAATCTTCTCAACCCGCACCGGCTGGAAGGTCCCCGCCCCTACATGCAGGGTGACGAAGGCCGTTTCAACCCCTTTGGCCCGAATTTTCTCAAGCAGCGGCTCATCAAAGTGCAGGCCGGCGGTCGGCGCGGCGACGGCGCCCGGCTTTTGATTGTAAACGGTCTGGTAGCGCTCCTTGTCGGCATCCTCGTCGGGACGGTCGATATAGGGGGGCAGCGGCATGTGGCCGATGGCCTCCAAAATTTCCAGCACCGGACGCGGGTCGAGGAAGTGGATCTCGAACAGAGCGTCGTGGCGGGCGCGCATCTCGGCTTCAACGCCACCATCCATGATCATCCGGGTGCCGGGCTTGGGCGCCTTGGAGGCACGGACATGGGCCAGCACGCTGTGCTCGTCCAGAATGCGCTCGACCAGTACCTCCAGCTTGCCGCCGCTGGCCTTCTGGCCAAACATGCGCGCCGGAATGACACGGGTGTTATTGAATACCAGCAGGTCACCCGGATTGAGCTGATCCAGCACATCCACAAATTGACCGTGGCGCAGGGCGCCAGTCTGACCATCGAGCTGCAACAGGCGGCTGGCGGTACGCTCTGCCATCGGATAGCGGGCAATCAGCTCGTCTGGCAGATCAAAATGAAAATCGGATACTTGCATCTTTCACCTCGGGGGGAATCGGCGGCTAGTCTAGTTATCCCCATCTTCCAAGGCAACCCAAAAGACCAAAAACCCAAGAGAGACAAGGGGTAGCGAGCAATATTGAGACACACCTCCGGTTAATGATTCTTTAATGTTCTGTATTGACCCTGATCATGTTTTGCCAGTTGGGGCTGGGCTAGGGTGAAAGCAGATACACAAGGAGGCCCACCATGATGACCCTATCCGAAATCATGACCGAACATCCCTTCACTCTGGGTCCGTCAAACAGTGTCAAACAGGCGATGGACCTGATGCAGCAGGAGCGGATCCGCCACATTCCCATCGTCGACGAGCAGCATCACCTGCTGGGGTTGGTAACCCTCACCGATATCCTTGCCACCCGGGAATCCAAGCTGCTGCTCATCAGCCCGGAGCGGGAAGCAGAATTTACCGACAGCGTGCAACTCGACGAGATCATGACACGGCAAGTGGCGAGCGTAGATCCTCACGCCGGCATCAAGGAGGCAGCACTCTACCTGCAGCGCCACAGATATGGCTGCCTGCCGGTACTCAAAGGACGCAAGCTGATCGGCATTGTCACCGAGTCGGACTTTATTTCCGTGGCCATCAACCTGCTGGAATTGATGGAAGAGCAGGAACCACCTACCGACTTTTGACAGATTTAGCTGTAATTAAATTACAATAAAAGCGTTTTCAGCCGTCAAAACAAGCTGAAATGATGAAACACTTTCATTTTGATTGAAAAATTACACCAAATGCTTGCCTTGTGATCTGCGTCACACTATCATCCCTCTCATGCAATAGTTGCCGAGGGGGAGACGAGGGATTGTGCACCCATTATCTTCCTCTCATATGTCTGCAAGTTTGCACACCCCGTAGTTAGTCTTTGCTGTAAAGCATTTGTTTATATAGCCATTCCTTGTTTGATGACCCGGCCCTGTCGTTGCGATAGCGCCGGGATTTTTTTATCCGCGTTTTCTGCTCTCCCCCTTGTCAGCACATCCCCCATCGCTGCGAGGAACGGTCTCAACCTCCTCGCCACCTGTTTGCACCACCGTTTATCTCATCGCGTCATCGTGGCTCTGCACACCCCTTCTTATGCCTTGAAAAGGCGATGTAGCGCACAGATATTGAACCACGACAAGGAGTTATCTCAGTAGGCCAGAGATATTCATGTTAGGTACAGCCATAGTGAGCTATCTAATAAGTAGATTTAAGCGATTCAAAATTGCGGCTTTTATCGATTAGCGGAAGCCCCTATGATGAATCCATCGAAAGTTAAGCGCCTCGTCTGGCAAGACTCTTCAACACCAGACCGGCATATGTACATCACCAAGGAGCAATTACATGTCTACCTACATCAACACTGAAATCAAGCCGTTCAATGCTACCGCCTACCACAATGGCAAATTCGTTCAGGTGTCTGACGCTGACCTGAAAGGCAAGTGGTCCGTGGTCTTCTTCTACCCGGCTGACTTCACCTTCGTTTGCCCGACCGAGCTGGGCGACCTGGCTGACAACTACGCTGAATTCCAGAAGCTGGGCGTCGAGATCTACTCTGTCTCTACCGATACCCACTTCACTCACAAAGCATGGCACGACACTTCTGACACCATTCAGAAGATCCAGTACCCGATGATTGGTGACCCGACTGGTACCATCACCCGCAACTTCGGCGTGATGATCGAAGAAGCTGGTCTGGCTGACCGCGGTACCTTCGTAATTGACCCGCAGGGCATCATCCAGATCGTCGAGATCAATGCTGGCGGCATCGGCCGTGACGCACTGGAACTGCTGCGCAAAGTCAAAGCGGCCCAGTATGTTGCTTCCCACCCGGGTGAAGTGTGCCCGGCTAAATGGAAAGAAGGCGAAGCCACTCTGGCCCCGTCCCTGGACCTGGTAGGCAAGATCTAAGCCTCCCGCTTCCAAGACCGGCCCGTATAAGGGCCGGTTTTGTTTCCGGCCCCAAGCAAAGGCGCCGGTCTGCTTTACGGCTTACATCTCACGCCGACCCGCAATCACAAGAAGGAATTCGAAGATGTTGGATACCAACCTCAAACAACAGCTGAACACCTATCTGCAGTACATCGTCAATCCCATCGAGATCAGCGTGTCCGGCAACGACAGCGACAAATCTGCAGAGCTGCTGGCACTGGCCAGCGAGATCGCCGAGATGTCCCCCAAGATCACCCAGACCTCTGGCACTGCCGCTCGCAAGCCTTCCATGAGTGTCGCGCCGCAGGGCCAAGCCCCGCGCGTTCACTTTGCCGGCATCCCCATGGGTCATGAATTTACCTCTCTGGTGCTCGCCCTGCTGCAAAGCGGCGGCCACCCCTCCAAGGCCGATGCGGCCGTGCAGGAGCAGATCCGCAATCTCAAGGGTGAGTTCCACTTCGAGACCTATATCTCCCTCTCCTGCCACAACTGCCCGGACGTAGTACAGGCCCTCAACCTGATGGCGACCCTGAACCCCGGCATCACTCACACCATGATCGACGGCGCCCTGTTCCAGGAAGAAGTTGCCGAGCGTCAAATCATGGCGGTACCGAATGTTTACCTGAACGGTCAACCGTTCAGCCAGGGCCGGATCTCGCTGGAAGAGATCGTCGCCAAACTCGACACCGGTGCCGCCGAGCGCAAGGCCGCCGAGCTGAATGAGAAAGCGCCCTACGACGTACTGGTGGTAGGCGGTGGCCCGGCTGGCGCCGCAGCGGCCATCTATGCCGCTCGTAAAGGCATTCGCACTGCCATCGTTGCCGAGCGTTTCGGTGGTCAGGTGATGGACACCGTCGGCATCGAGAACTTTATCTCAGTGCCCTATACCGAAGGCCCCAAACTGGCCGCCAGCCTGGAGCAGCACGTCAAAGAATACGGCGTGGAAGTGATCACCGAACAGCGTGCCGCCGCCATCAGCAAAGATGGGTATGTGAACGTGGATCTCGCCTCTGGCGCCACCTTGAAGAGCCGTGCCGTGATCCTGGCGACCGGTGCCCGCTGGCGTGATCTGAACGTACCGGGCGAGCTTGAGTACCGCACCAAGGGCGTGGCCTACTGCCCGCACTGCGATGGTCCCTTTTTCAAGGGCAAGCGAGTAGCGGTGATCGGAGGCGGTAACTCCGGCATCGAGGCTGCGATCGACTTGGCTGGCATCGTCGAGCATGTGACTGTGGTGGAGTTCGCCGACACCCTGCGTGCCGATGAAGTGCTGCAGAAGAAGGCTCGCTCCATGGGCAATATCGACATCATCATGAGCGCTCGCACTACCGAAGTGATCGGTGATGGCAGCAAGGTGGTCGGTATGGATTACGAAGATCGCACCACCGGCGAGATCAAGCACCTGGCGGTGGCGGGTATCTTCGTCCAGATCGGCCTGGTACCGAACACCGAGTTCCTGAAAGGGAGCGAGATTGCCCTGACCCGCTTTGGCGAGATCGAGATCGATACCAAAGGGGCGACCTCCCTGCCCGGCGTCTACGCCGCAGGGGATGCCACCACGGTACCGTTCAAGCAGATCATCATCTCCATGGGTGCTGGCGCCACCGCCGCACTGGGTGCGTTTGATTACCTCATCCGCAACCCGGCGCCGGAAGCGACCAAAGCTGATGCTGTGACCGCCTGATAAACCCAGCTCAACAAAAAGCCGACACTCGATTAAGTAAACACGAGCGTCGGCTTTTTTATATCTGCTGTCCCGTCCTGAATATGGTTTACACCTTTCCCCCCAATAAATGGAGAACCCGATGGGACAAGGTGTGAAACGGACACTGCGCGATTACTCGCTGACTTTTAAACTGGCACTGGTCGAGCAGATTGAAAAAGGCGAGCTCACCTACAAACAGGCTCAGGTGCGTTATGGCATTCAGGGCCGCTCCACCGTTCTGGTATGGTTGCGTAAACATGGTCGACAAGATTGGAGCCAGGGGCTTCTGTGCGTGCCGGCAGGAGCATCACCATGCCTGACCCCGACAACCAGACACCCGAACAGCGCATCAAGGAACTCGCGCAACAGCTGGCGCTGATGAGTCAGAAGGCCCAGTTTTTTGAGGCCGTCGTCGATGTACTGAAGAATGACTACGGCGTCTCCATCATAAAAAAGCGACCCGGCAAGTCCTCTCGCAGCGGCAAGTCGAGAGGCTGACCATTGTCAGGGCTTGCCTGTTTCTGGGGATAAGCCGGCAGGCTTACTACAAGCGCAATCGGGTCGCCGACGAGCGCCATGCACAAGGATTGCAGGTGGTGCGCTTCGTGCGTCAGGTTCGACTGCGACAACCTCGGGTGGGCACGCGCAAGCTGCATTATCTGCTGCAGGGTCAGGATGATGGCGGGCTCAAGGTCGGGCGGGACAGGCTGTTTCGGATATTGACCGAGCACCGCCTGCTGGTGCCACCCAGACGGGCGTATCACAAGACCACCCACAGTTTTCACCGTTTCTACCGTCATCCCAACTTGCTCAAGGCGGGGCCAGAGCAGGTTACGCCGGTGGCCCCGGAGCAGGTCTGGGTCGCAGATATCACCTATCTGCCCGCCAGGAGCGGGCCGCTGTACCTGAGCCTGGTGACGGATACCTACTCACGCAAGATAGTGGGCCATCACGTGCACGAAGGGATGCACGCCGAGTCGGTTGCGATGGCGTTCAAGAAAGCCCTGAAGCAACGGCGTGGCAGCGGGGAGCTAATCCATCACTCGGACCGCGGCGTGCAGTATTGCTCGGGGCTGTATCAGTCATTACATGAACGGTACGGGGTGAAGTGCTCGATGACGGATGGGTATGACTGTTATCAGAATGCGTTGGCGGAGCGGGTGAACGGGATTTTGAAAGGAGAGTTATTGTTGCAAAGCCCGCAGGATTTGACGCAAGCGCGGGAAATGGTGCGTGAAGCAGTGGATATTTACAACGCGGAGCGGCCGCATCATGCGTTGAAATACAGAACCCCCGATGCGGTACATAGGGGATTCTGAGTAGAAAAATGCTAGTTGAAAATGTGTAAACCTATTTCAGGACTAGACATGCTCGATGCGCAATAAAAACCCCGCAGCAAATGGCGGGGTTGTTCATGACTGGACTTAAACGACGGGCATCACTCCAGCAAGAAAACAGCCTCGATATTATCACTTACCGTGATCTGTTGTTGTTGATAGCTGTTGTCCGCCATATCCGGCGCGGGAGCAGCCATCGCCATGGCCTGCACCACCTTCAGGTTGCGGCTGTAGGCGGTAATGGGCGAAGCATTGCGGTACTCCACACTGTAGACCTTGCCAAGCTTCATACCGAACGCCTTGGCCAGAGATTCAGCCTTGGTTTTGGCATCCTCAACTGCTTTCAAACGGGCCTGCTCCTTGATGACCTGCGGCGACTTCAACCCGTACTCAATCTGGGATACAGACTCCAGCCCGGCTTTGAGGGCGGTATCCATCAGGGGGCTCAATTTATCCAGTTGATAGAGTTTGACCGCCAATTGCCGCTGGGCACGGTATCCCAGCAATACCGGCTTCTTGTTCTCGCCATACTGATATTCCGGAGAGACCATCAGGTTGCCAGCCTCAACATCGCTGCGCTTTATTCCCAGCCCTTCCAGTTGGCTGAAAAAGGCTGCGACCTTGGTATCGACCTGCTGCTTGGCCTTGAGGCCCTGCTTATCCAGTGCACTCACCGCCACATTGAGGGTGAGCATATCGGGTTCGGTCTTCTGCTCGGCATAACCGCTCACCACCAGATGGGGCGCTTGCGGCACTTCAATCGCCAGCAGCGGAGCACTGACAACCAGAGCGGAAAGAGTAAGAAGGGGACGCCACATAGAAAAAACCTCAATCGGAAAGATTGAGGCCATTATGCCCGTGCAGCTACGGGATTTATATATCGTGCAAGGGGGGGATCTGATCCAGTATCTGATTGGTCAGATCGAGACTAATGGTGACCATGCTGCCGGGATCCTGGCTCTGGTTTGCCATATCCAGCGCAGGAGCCGCGCCACAGACCAACACCTCATCATCGAAATGGAAAGAGTCCCACGACAGAACGTGTCCTTGCACCGCCTGTCCGATATTGGTGCCACCACTATCCTCCTCCATCGCAGACCAAGGGATGGTATCAGATGGCCCTAGCAAATCTTGCAACAACGGAGAGTGAAAACTGGCCAGCGGATACTCCTGCTGCCCCTGATGATGGCCAACCAGAATCATGTTATGGGCAGACTCGGTATCCATGACCGGCACATAAGTGATAGAGGCCGTAGCGAAGTCAACATAGAGCGAGCCCGCTACATCACCGGCCTCATTCTCAATCTCCATCCCATCCAGCCGATCCCCCGCGATCGAGGCCTGATAGCCAAACTGGCCTGCGCAGGTAATGTTCCCCTGCCCATCCCAGCTATAACGGATGCCATCAATGTCGACCCAGTTGAATGACTGCATGATTACCCCTCTCCTCTACTGCCGCTATCTTATCCATCCCCTTGAGGAAAAAACAGGGGCCAGGCAAGCCCGGCCCCAAGACAGGGTTACGGATCAACCTTCAAGTTACCGTCATCCAGCAAGTGCTTGATGATCTCCTGATTGGAGCCCAGTGAGGCGAGGTCGAGTGAATTCTGGAACTGGATGGTCAGTTCCGGGCTCCCACCGGCCCCGGCAGGATCTATCGTCAACGTCTTGGTCGTCGTGTTGAACTGCAGATAGTTGTCCAGCACGGCTGCCAGATCCTCGTTGTTCCCCACTGCAGGTACGCCGACCAGCAGATCCGAGAGATCCAGTACATCTCCACCATTGTTGGTATCACCTAAAGTGAAATCAGTAATGGTATCGATACTGCCGTCCGCATCCCCCGCCAGCCACTTGAAGCTGTCACTCTCCCCACCACCGGTCATGGTATCGCTGCCAAGGCCGCCGATCAGAATGTCCTTACCAAGGTCGCCCGTGAGTATATCGCTACCAGAACCACCATCCAGATAATCATCACCGACACCTCCAACAAGGGTGTCGTTCCCTTCCTGGCCAAAAAGGATATCGTTGCCACTGCCACCATATAGGGTGTCATTACCACCACTGCGGCTACTCTCCCCACTCAGCTCAGTAATATGGGTCCGGATGTAATCCACCGTCTGTTCACGTGTCCACCCATGACTGGACTCCAGCGTTTCAAATACCAGCCAACCAGAACCTTGGGGCAGATCCAGTCCCAACTCGCTGGCCAGCGTATCGGTATTGAGTACATCGCCAAACAGGATGTCATTGCCAACACCACCATCGGCCACGTCATTGCCGGCCCCCAGCAACACGGTAATCTGATCCCCCTCGGTCAGGGCTGCCGTCAACTGCTCGGCACTGGTCACAATCTGGGCATCGCCGATCGGAGCATTGAAACCCTGCTCGATCCGGATATTGTCTATCCGTACCTCAGCATTCCGGTCATTGGAGCTGTCGAGCAGTTCGAACACAAACCCGTATTGCCCGACAGGCAGTCCATCGGTTGTGATAGTGCTGTAAGCCGTCAAAACAGACGAACTAACGCCAGTAATGGTGCCCGTTTGCACTGGATTGAGCATATCCCAGAAACCACCCTCGAGTTTCACCAACTTCCAGGTGAAGCTGTCGCTGCTATTAACACCATTCAAGGCATACTGGAACTGCAGACTTGCTCCGGCTTGTGCCGCAGAAACCTGGATGGCATTGGCCACGGCGAGCGCCAATATTGTCCTGTCAGAATCAGAACCGGTTCGATCATCCCGGATCCGCAAGCTTCCATTCGTAACAGTATGCGATCCCTGAGCATCACCACTGAGCACCCATCCCGAGGCGGCATTTATGCCGCTACCACTACCAAAGGTGGCCAAGTCAAGGAAGCTGCCTGCCGAGTAAAACTGATCTGCCGTTTCTGTCGTGTTATCAAAGAACTTCAACAAATCCTTGTTAACATCATTGGTCACCCCGATTGCATTGACCTGACTGATGGCACTGAGTGAAACAAAAGCATCCACCGACTCCTTGATCACCTCAAATGTGGTGCTGTTGCCTGGTCCGGCGACCTGATTGCTGTCATTGAGGTAGTAAGTCGGGTTACCATCCGTGACAAAGAATGTCAGGTTCTGGTAACCGGGAGCAGCCTTGCTACCATCATTGAACCACTGCACGGCCTGATTGAACGCGGCTTCATAGTTGGTGCCACCATTGGCAACCAGTGCATCAATGGCATTGGTCAGGTTGCTCACATTACTGGCACCAAGCCCTACTATTGTCACACTCTCGCTGGCATTCGCCGCAAAACCAATCAAGGTGACATTGATCTCACCATCATGATCTTTCAACTGGTTGACCAAATGGGTCAGGGAGGCCTTGAGCATATTCAGTCGTGATCCAGCCATACTGCCAGACACATCGACCACCAGGGCAATATTGTAATTCTTACCCGGGATGAAATTGGTACTGGTGCCTCCGATGTCCCCCACCACAATATCGTGACCAGCACCGCCTGCAACCAGACCATCCAGACTACCGTTGGAGTTGGGCACCTTGTGATCATCATCCGTGCCGGGGGTCCCGGTAGTGTCGGGGGTATCCGAGGTGTTGCTGCCCACAACCAGAATATTGGACGCGACGGGAGGCTCATTGCTCTTGACCGATACAGTAAAGTTGGCGCTGGCTTTATCTCCATCGGCATCAGTCAAGGTAGCACTGAAATCAAGGTCAATATCAGGAGGCGTGATCTTGTCGATCACTCCGAAATTCTCGATCCTCACTGAGTCATTGCCATTCAGCACAAAGCGGACATAAAGCTGGCTGAACTCCCCATCGGGTTCTATGCTGGCCAACTGCATCGACCCTTTGAGTCCTGACAGAACAAGCTCTCCGGAATCGACGACGGTCACGCCATCGGCAGCATAAGCCACCCACTGTATGGTGCTGGTGTTGGTGTTGCCAACCCCGTAGACGTTGAAAGAGAGCCCATCAACGGCTGTCGTCGTGGATACCTTAAACCCTTCGTTATTGTCCAGGTTGCCGTTCTTAATCCCGAAACCATTGTTGTTCGGGTTGAGATTATCTGCATCACTCCCCGGCAGATCCTGAGGATTATTGACGCTGCCATTGAACAGCAGACCATCGAACAGGACACCAATACTGCCAGCAGTAACTCCGATCGTCTCAACAGGCCCGCCAGCACCGAACTGTGCTCCGATCGAGAAAGTCTGGGTTGGCTGGGGAGTAACCAGTTCAAAGCTGTAAGTATTGTCGTCACTGAGTGTCAATGTATAGAACACTTTAGGTGGCTGCCCACTACCATCAATGGTTGCTACCAGAGTCTTGCCATCAGTCGACAATGTTTCGGTGATCCCTGCCAAATCAGGCCATCCAGTCAGTTTCAGTCCACCAGTACCCAGAGGGCCATCAGCACCAAAAGAGACGCCAAACAATCCACCGGTGGTAATGTCGGCAACATTCATCACTTCCAGACTTTCGATGCCTGTGATCACGGGCATATCGTCTTCAATAACAACACTGACCTGCTTGGTATCACTCAAGTCACCATCACTGGCTGACATGTTGAAGGTAAATGTCTTCAGTCCTTCCTTATTGTCTCCAAATTCATGATCGATGGGCCCCAGCAAGGTGACGGTATATTTTCCAACCGGATCTACAGATACTTGTATGACAGGGAGCCCTCCCGCTGACCCCACCAGTGTCGCAGACCCCATACCACTCCACACAACTGGTAAACCTCCAGAGCTCAGGCCAGATGGAGCAGAAAGAGTGAACGTAAAGGTATTGCTGTCTATATCTGTCACATTTGCCGTCGCATTGGTCGAGGTGCTGTCGGTAATATCGCCGGGATTGGGTGAATTGTCTGGATTGGATCTCGGCAATCCCTCCTCGGATATGCGCAGATCCGAGACAGTCAGCATGGGAGCATCGTTAGTTGCAGTGACGGTCACGGTGAAGGGCTTGTTGTCTGCCCCCCTCGTCCGTGGTCCCCGCCACATTGCCATTCACGACCCCGCTCCAGTCCGCCGGCAAGGTGAAACTCGGCACACCAGCCACGCTCGCACCACTCCAGCTCCAGTCCCCTGCTACCTCTTCATCTTGCTCCCACCCTTCGCCCATCACTGCATCTTCCGGCACCCCGCTCAGGGTCACCGTTACGCTCGTCACCTCTTCCGACTTGTCCGCGTCGCTCGCACTCACGCTCAGCTGCGCCGCCAGCGATACCGCCACCGGTGCATCCGTTTCTGCTAGCACCAAGTTGGTGGCGCTGACACTGATATCCCCTTCCACTCCGATAGTGACCGTGCCACTGCTGTTGGCCGTGCCTTCATTGGTGGTCGCCACAACTGTGTAGCTGATGGGAGCGCCACTGTTACTGGTACTGCCCGCCACGCCTGCAGTCGAATAATCCGCCGGGAATACCAGCCCGAACGCCGGCAATACCCCGTTGACAGCCGTTACTGTCAGCTCGTTACCCACCAGATTGCCACCCACCGCCTCGGTCCCCGCCGGCAGGTTGTCGAAGGTGTATACCAGGCTGGTCCAGGTCTCTGAACCATCGCCATCACTGATACTCACGGTGTTGCTCAGCAGCACCTCCAACTGTGCATCGGTCTCGCTGGTCACCACGCTCAGTGCCTTAGCGTTGAAGTCAATGTCATGGCCGGCAGTGACGGTCACGGTGAACGGCTTGCTGTCTGCCCCCCTCGTCCGTGGTCCCCGCCACATTGCCATTCACGACCCCGCTCCAGTCCGCCGGCAAGGTGAAACTCGGCACACCAGCCACGCTCGCACCACTCCAGCTCCAGTCCCCTGCTACCTCTTCATCTTGCTCCCACCCTTCGCCCATCACTGCATCTTCCGGCACCCCGCTCAGGGTCACCGTTACGCTCGTCACCTCTTCCGACTTGTCCGCGTCGCTCGCACTCACGCTCAGCTGCGCCGCCAGCGATACCGCCACCGGTGCATCCGTTTCTGCTAGCACCAAGTTGGTGGCGCTGACACTGATATCCCCTTCCACTCCGATAGTGACCGTGCCACTGCTGTTGGCCGTGCCTTCATTGGTGGTCGCCACAACTGTGTAGCTGATGGGAGCGCCACTGTTGCTGGTACTGCCCGCCACGCCTGCAGTCGAATAATCCGCCGGGAATACCAGCCCGAACGCCGGCAATACCCCGTTGACAGCCGTTACTGTCAGCTCGTTACCCACCAGATTGCCACCCACCGCCTCGGTCCCCGCCGGCAGGTTGTCGAAGGTGTATACCAGGCTGGTCCAGGTCTCTGAACCATCGCCATCACTGATACTCACGGTGTTGCTCAGCAGCACCTCCAACTGTGCATCGGTCTCGCTGGTCACCACGCTCAGTGCCTTAGCGTTGAAGTCAATGTCATGGCCGGCAGTGACGGTCACGGTGAACGGCTTGCTGTCTGCCCCCCTCGTCCGTGGTCCCCGCCACATTGCCATTCACGACCCCGCTCCAGTCCGCCGGCAAGGTGAAACTCGGCACACCAGCCACGCTCGCACCACTCCAGCTCCAGTCCCCTGCTACCTCTTCATCTTGCTCCCACCCTTCGCCCATCACTGCATCTTCCGGCACCCCGCTCAGGGTCACCGTTACGCTCGTCACCTCTTCCGACTTGTCCGCGTCGCTCGCACTCACGCTCAGCTGCGCCGCCAGCGATACCGCCACCGGTGCATCCGTTTCTGCTAGCACCAAGTTGGTGGCGCTGACACTGATATCCCCTTCCACTCCGATAGTGACCGTGCCACTGCTGTTGGCCGTGCCTTCATTGGTGGTCGCCACAACTGTGTAGCTGATGGGAGCGCCACTGTTGCTGGTACTGCCCGCCACGCCTGCAGTCGAATAATCCGCCGGGAATACCAGCCCGAACGCCGGCAATACCCCGTTGACAGCCGTTACTGTCAGCTCGTTACCCACCAGATTGCCACCCACCGCCTCGGTCCCCGCCGGCAGGTTGTCGAAGGTGTATACCAGGCTGGTCCAGGTCTCTGAACCATCGCCATCACTGATACTCACGGTGTTGCTCAGCAGCACCTCCAACTGTGCATCGGTCTCGCTGGTCACCACGCTCAGTGCCTTAGCGTTGAAGTCAATGTCATGGCCGGCAGTGACGGTCACGGTGAACGGCTTGCTGTCTGCCCCCCTCGTCCGTGGTCCCCGCCACATTGCCATTCACGACCCCGCTCCAGTCCGCCGGCAAGGTGAAACTCGGCACACCAGCCACGCTCGCACCACTCCAGCTCCAGTCCCCTGCTACCTCTTCATCTTGCTCCCACCCTTCGCCCATCACTGCATCTTCCGGCACCCCGCTCAGGGTCACCGTTACGCTCGTCACCTCTTCCGACTTGTCCGCGTCGCTCGCACTCACGCTCAGCTGCGCCGCCAGCGATACCGCCACCGGTGCATCCGTTTCTGCTAGCACCAAGTTGGTGGCGCTGACACTGATATCCCCTTCCACTCCGATAGTGACCGTGCCACTGCTGTTGACCGTGCCTTCATTGGTGGTCGCCACAACTGTGTAGCTGATGGGAGCGCCACTGTTGCTGGTACTGCCCGCCACGCCTGCAGTCGAATAATCCGCCGGGAATACCAGCCCGAACGCCGGCAATACCCCGTTGACAGCCGTTACTGTCAGCTCGTTACCCACCAGATTGCCACCCACCGCCTCGGTCCCCGCCGGCAGGTTGTCGAAGGTGTATACCAGGCTGGTCCAGGTCTCTGAACCATCGCCATCACTGATACTCACGGTGTTGCTCAGCAGCACCTCCAACTGTGCATCGGTCTCGCTGGTCACCACGCTCAGTGCCTTAGCGTTGAAGTCAATGTCATGGCCGGCAGTGACGGTCACGGTGAACGGCTTGCTGTCTGCCCCCCTCGTCCGTGGTCCCCGCCACATTGCCATTCACGACCCCGCTCCAGTCCGCCGGCAAGGTGAAACTCGGCACACCAGCCACGCTCGCACCACTCCAGCTCCAGTCCCCTGCTACCTCTTCATCTTGCTCCCACCCTTCGCCCATCACTGCATCTTCCGGCACCCCGCTCAGGGTCACCGTTACGCTCGTCACCTCTTCCGACTTGTCCGCGTCGCTCGCACTCACGCTCAGCTGCGCCGCCAGCGATACCGCCACCGGTGCATCCGTTTCTGCTAGCACCAAGTTGGTGGCGCTGACACTGATATCCCCTTCCACTCCGATAGTGACCGTGCCACTGCTGTTGGCCGTGCCTTCATTGGTGGTCGCCACAACTGTGTAGCTGATGGGAGCGCCACTGTTGCTGGTACTGCCCGCCACGCCTGCAGTCGAATAATCCGCCGGGAATACCAGCCCGAACGCCGGCAATACCCCGTTGACAGCCGTTACTGTCAGCTCGTTACCCACCAGATTGCCACCCACCGCCTCGGTCCCCGCCGGCAGGTTGTCGAAGGTGTATACCAGGCTGGTCCAGGTCTCTGAACCATCGCCATCACTGATACTCACGGTGTTGCTCAGCAGCACCTGTACCGTGCCATCCGTTTCGGTCGCACCCGCATTCAGGGCCTCAGCGTTGAAATCGATGTCACCTTGTGGAGTCACTATCAGCGTCAAGGTTGACGTGACGATATCAGTGCCATCGGTAACCACATAACTCACGGTAGGTACGGCTCCGGAATAATCAGGAGCCGGGGTAAAGGTGAAAGAACCATCACTATTGATGATCAGCGTGCCAATTCCTGTCAGAGTCGACGACACGCCAGCAGGTACGTCTATGTTGCTCCCCCAGCTGTAACTGATGATAGAGGCAGCCTGCGGACCATCGGGGTTGGAACTGTTTGCCAGTAGATTACCGCTTGTAGAGCTATCTTCATCAAGCGAAATGACCTCGCTTTCATCTAGCAGGATATTCTCCAGCGGCTCTGGCTCAAGCAGCGGTTCAGCTGCTTGTTCAGTGTTGATAAACGGCTCGGACTGATAGGTGGTATCAAACCCTGCAGCCGCTATCGTGGCATCGCCTGTTCGATCAATTGTGACGAAACCACCATTACCACTGGCCCCCGCAACCCCACCAATACCGCCACCACCACCGGCCGCTGGTGCCCCACCAGCAGCAGAAGCCTCAAAGTTTTGAGTCGGGTCAACACCCTGCAGAATCGATTCTTGCAATGCGGCAATATCTGAAGGTGCGCCTTCCTGGCTGGCCGCCACTTGCGGTTGAGCAGGTTCAGCGGACTCGGAACCTGCCGGTACATCCGATGCTGGAGTATCGTCATAAGGGGAAAGAGCCAGCTTGGCGTCATCAGCTATGGCCAATTTTGCTCCGGGTTGGAGAATTTCCCCTTTTTGCAGAGGGCGGCTGCTTCCATCAGCCAGCACAATCTCCACATTGCCTTCAATAGCTGAGACAACCACGGACTTGTCGATGATTTGGGTACGCATATCCATTGCTCCAAGGTGACAGATCTTGATGTCTACACCGTAGAAGGAGATAGCGCGCTGTTCCGTTGCAAAAAAGCGTACATTCGAGAGGAATTCAACAAATGGACGGAAAAAAATCGAAGAGTTGGAATTTCTTAATACAAATCAGAACCCTAGACACAGCCCCATTCAAGGCTGACCTTGAGTTGGTTATAGAAAAATGGCGAAAAGAGAAGTGACTGGTATAAAAAAGGCCCCTATCGGGGCCATTTCCAGCATTTAATTCAAGACAATGGGAAGGCAGGATGAACAAATCCCTGGTAACCATCGATATGCAACTTGGAAAGCAGTTCCACTTGATGTTGATCCTCGACACGGGTCGCAATGGTGGTCACACCGGCATTGTGTGCGGCGCGACACACTGCGGCCAGGAATGAGGTGTCAGCCCCCGGCTCCATGACCTGACTGGTATAACCGTGATCAACCTTGACATAAGCCGGCGACAACTCCTCCAGATAGCCCAGAGACTGGAAGTGACGACCATAGTGGTCAACCCCCCACTGGAAACCATGAGCTTGCAAGGTGCCAACCAACGCAGCCACGTTGTCTTTATGTTTCATGATGGCAGCTTCAGGTATTTCAAATAACAACCGCTCTTTGAGCTCTGCATGCTCGGTCAGATAGCTCGTCAGCCAGGTTAAAAACTCATCCGAGCAGAGCGAGCCAGCAGTGATGTTGATCGCCAGTACCAGATCAGACTGTTTTTGCAGTAATGGAACGCAAGCATCAAGCACCGCTTGGTCAAACTCGCCACCCAATTTGAACTGTTCAATCGCGGGCAAGAACTGACCTGCAAAATAATCAGTGCCATCCCGAGAGATAGAAGCAAACAGCTCGGCATGCAACCTTGCTCCATTATCAAACCGGCAAGCTGGTTGGGCTTTGAAGCGCCAAAGTTGTCGTGAAATGGCATCTTGTACCAGATCTCGCCAGGCCAAACGCCCCATCAAACCTTGCTCGGCCCCCCCTTCCATCACCACAGCACCACGGCGTTCATTGCGCGCCTTGCCAAGCGCATTATCGGCTTTGGTCAACAAGGCAGAGAGATCATCATTACCATCACGACCGGCAATACCGATGACGGAGAGCGCATCCCCTTCGCCCATTGGATTCACCACCAGATCGGCAATGCGGCTATTAATCACTTCAGCCAGCTCTTTTAGCTGCGTCAGATCGTCAGTTGGACAGAGCAGCGCATATTCCGTCGCGGAGATCCGTGCCAAGGCTGCGCCATCCCACCCTTTTAATTGCTCTTTCAAAGCCTGAGCTATCGATTTGACCATGTTGTCACGGGCAGCAAAGCCTTCATCGCGATAGATATCATCCAGCATGTCGACCGCAACCAGCATGACGCCACCTTGGCCAGCCTCCGCTATCCATGCGTTTACCTGACCCACAAAATAGGCTCGGTTGCCAAGCCCCGACACGGCATCGACATAAACCCGCTCACGCAATTTCTCGGCCTCATCGGCTTGCTCTTTGAACTGCAACGCCAACTTGCTTGAAAGGGTGTTGATCGCCTGAACGACCTGCTTCAATTCATGGGTTTTAGGCTCCGGGATCGTATGGCCGAAATGGTGCAGCTCAATCTCGACGGCTTGATCACAGATCTGTTTGAGTGGCTTGAGCAAGTAATTAAGTGCTCTCATCAACAAAATGGTGGTAATCAAGAAACCGACCAGAAACCAGCTCGCCAGTTCGCTCATTCCGCGCCACAACTCGTAATAAGCCTGGCCCGGATGGCCAACCACTTTTAATTTTCCAAGCTGCAGCCAGCCAGACGTCAGAATTGACTCGTTGGATACCTCTGGAAACAGCCCCAAATTGATAAACCACTGCGGCACACCCTGAATGGTGTTGGTATTTTCCTGCTCGATAACATCCTTTGATGCCAGCAGATCCAGGCGAACCAGTCGATAATAGCCACCATCAAAAATGGCCTGGATCACCGACTCGGCACCGACCTTGTCACCGTTTTCCAGATAGGGGGTGAGCGCAAGCCCCAGCGAGGTTGCCGTATTGATGACCGTTGTTTCCTGTTGCTGCGCCAGATAAGTGCGGGTTGAATTGAATTGCACCCAGTATGTGGCCGCAAATAACAATCCAAACAGCAGCAGCATGGTGGCTAATAACTGTCGATAGAGCGTCATAGGTTAATCATCCAAATTCACCACTGGCCGAGCCAATCGCCCCGAGGTCATGCGATTGCGTAAATCATTCCATAATCCCAAGCGGGATGATTGACCAGCCAGTTCCCCTTGGCCCCGTGCCTTCATCAACCACAAGTGACTACCGTTAAAACTGTAAATAGGCACCAGATCACGCCGCTGTGTGGCTGGGCGAATCGAGCCTATCAAATTATCCAAAATAACCGGAACGGAAGAGGGTGTCTCATAATATGCCACCACCATGTGAAACTGGTTGTAATCAAGAGCCTTAACGTACACCATCCGCATTTTATCATCCGGGATCCCAAGCTCGAGCAGCGTAGAGTATTTGGCGATACTGAAATCTTCACAGTCTCCCCCGGCGGCTCCCAAAAATTCTAGCGGGGTTGCCCAATAATCCTTTTTGCGCCACAACTTGATATCGTCAATAAAACGCATCCGATTGAAAAAATTATTTACCCGCTCAAGCTTTTTTTCTTCGCTTAGGGCCCTGCCCTTCGTCTCCATGACCAGCATACGCCAACTGGTTACACGCTTGCCGGCTCTGGCGCCATAGGTCTGCTCCGCTCGCTTGATCAAGTTGAGATCTTCCTGTGGCAGAGGCTGACTGGCACAGAGCAGAAGTGAGAAGGGTAACAGCAGGATCCATAAGGAGTGGCGCAGAGCGCGTAAGGATCGGTATCTCCATTCATTAAGAAGATAACCCCATCTGCCGCCGGTTCCGCGCTGGAGTGTCACGTCATATTCCTGCTGCATTATTGCTGCTGCACTCCTCAAAGCCCTTGCAACCATCTGCTTTAGCCAAACATGGTGACTGCCAGCAGCTGTCACCATGTTGGCGTTCATGATCCCTGCGGGATCATGAACAAACGGTTATTGCCTGGCCTGCCATTCAGCGGGTTGTTTGACGCTAAATGCATTGAGCAGACTGCCTGTCGCGTTGAGAATGCGATAGTCCGCCAGCAGTGCATCATACTCGGCAGTGATATAGCTGCGACGCGCCTCGAACAGTTCGTTCTCGGTGTTCAATACGTCCAGCAATGTCCGTTGACCCAACCCAAACTGCTTCTTGTACGCCTGTACGGTGTCATAGCTGGCGTCAACATGCTCTTTCAGGAAGGTCTTTTGCTTGGCCAGCGACTCTTTCGCGTTCCAGGCCAGACGAGTGCCTTCCTCTACTTGGCGGAACGCATTCAAATGAATGTCTTTCGCCTGAGAGTAGAGCGCCGATGTTGCATTGCTCTCTGCCACATCAGAACCGCCACGGAACAGGTTGTAACGCATCCGCACCATGGCGGTCAGATCATCGTTGCGCCCTTTGACCGCATCGATATCCTCATTCCAGTTCTGATCGACCTCGAATGTCACATTGGGGTAGAAACCGGATTTGGCACCTTCATGTTGATACTTGGCCGCTTCGATATCCTGCAGGGAAGAGAGCAGGGTCGGGTGGACTTCGGTCGCTGTTTTCAGCGCACTATCGAGGCTGGTCGGGATAAGCTCGGTATTGGGAACCGGCTGTACCAGATCTTTGGGCACCTCGTTCACGACACGAATAAATTCACTCTCTGCGTCGCGATAGTTGTTTTCAGCAGCGGCCTGATTTGAATAGGCCCGGGCAACACGACCTTCAATCTGGGTCTGATCCGCAGTAGAACCAAGCCCTGAATCAGTCCGCTTGCTGATGTCGCTGCGGATTTGTTCGTGGGTTTCCAGGTTCTGTTTGGAGAGTTCCAAAATCTCCTGCTGACGCAGCATATTGAGGTAGACCTCAGCTACTCGCAGCGCGGTATTTTCAGCTTCGGAGATCATCGCCAGACGCTGGGCATTGGCTTCAGCTTCGGTTCTGGAGACGTTGTTGCTGACATCAAAGCCATCAAACAACATTTGCCGCAGACTGAGTCCAGCCTCTTTGCGAGTCATGGAATCATCAATATTGCTGTTGGCGCTGGCAGCGCGGGTAGAAGGGCTGTCAGTTTTTTCATAGCCTACGCCGCCACGCAGATCGATCGTAGGATAATAGCCACCCTTGGCTCCATCATGCTGATAGAGTCGTGCCTGATACAGATCAAACGCTTCCTTTATCTTGGGATGCGTAGCAAGTGTCTGTGCCACCGACTCTTCCAGAGTCTGGGCCTGACCCAAACTCGGGATCAGGATGCAGCCACTGACCAGCATGGCAACAATCGTTTTTTTCATGTTATCTCCAGTCATGTTTTGTTTTTAGATTGTTGGCTTATCGTTCTCTCAGTGCCGACTGCTTTGCCCGTAAAATCGGCTTAAGCAAATAGTCTAGGACACTTTTTTTACCAGTAATGATATCAGCACTGGCTAACATACCGGGGATGATGGGAAGTGCGTTAAGCTCATCGCCCAAGTAACTCTTCTCTGTTCGAACCCGAACCAGATAAAAGGAGTTCCCCTCCTCATCCTGGATCGAATCAGCACTTATCTGTTCAACCTTGCCATGCAATCCTCCATAGATTGTAAAGTCGTAGGCAGTGATTTTGACGATGGCATCCAGCCCCGGTCGCAGGAAGGCGATATCTTTCGGTGACACCTTGGCTTCTACCAGCAAGGTATCCTCCAACGGCACAATCTCCATCAAATCCATGCCGGGCTGAACCACGCCGCCCAGGGTGTTGATCTTGAGTTTCTTGATGGTGCCCTTGAGCGGAGCAATCACGCTGGTCCGGTCAACTCTGTCTCGCAAGCCAACCTGCCCTTCTGACAACTGGCCAAGCCGCCCCTGCTTCTCATTCAGTTCAGTCTGGGAGTCTGCTCTGAACTTCAGCGCAATATCATTACGCTTGGAGATGGTCTCACGCAGTACCGAATTGAGTTTTGGAATCAGCAGACGGTTGCTCTCCAGCTCCCCCTGCATCTCGTTGACCTGCCGCTCAAGCTTGATTAGCTCCACTTGAGGCACTATACCCTCTTTCGCCAGCGGACGGCTAATATTCAGTTCCTGTCTGGCCAGATCCACACTGCGATTCACGGTGCGAATTTTGGCATTAAGTTCAATTAGCTCCTGCTCTTTCTGTTCGATTTGCTGACCAAGAATATAAAGCTGGTTCTTCAGGTTATTGAGGCGATCCCGCTGTACAGAGCGCTCACGGTGTGCGTATTCGGCAAAGACAGTTTCATAACCATCGGGAAACTGGATTGGCGCTTCACCTACCACGACCTGTTCACGCCACCCCAGTGCCGGGTCGTTTTTCACCTCGACGCTGGCCATCTCGGCGCGCAGACGGGCCACATCCCCCTTGAGGGTGACCACCTCTTGCTCCCTTTCTCTAAAGTCGGAGCGGAAACGGGTGTCATCAATGCGCAGCAGCGGCTGCCCCTTTTCGACGATATCCCCCTCTTTAACGAAGATCTCTTTGACGATCCCCCCTTCCAGGTTCTGGATCACCTGCAGCTGACGGGACGGAATAACCTTGCCCTGACCCACGGTGACTTCATCCAGTTCGGCCCAGGCCGCCCAGACGATGGCACTCATGAAAAAGAGGAAACAGCACCATAGCAGGATGCGAGCTCCGGTCGGCGTGGTCAGCAGTACAGCTGCCGCGCCGTCATCGACAAACTCCAGATGCTCGGGTGCTGGCAATACCTCGCCGGAAGGCGTCTTTTTGCTGCGCTTGAACCAGTCCATGAGCCCCTTAACCATGGGACACCTCCTGCACGCGTACCTTGCCTTCCTTCAACTGCTGCAACACCACCTCTTTGGGGCCATCAGCAACGATCTGCCCCTGCTCGATAACGATCACTCGCGATGCCACATCCAGCATCGAGGTTTTGTGAGTGATGAGGATCAATGTGGTTTCCGGGCCCAGTCTGGCGAGCTCCTGTTTGACCTGCATCTCGGACTGGTTGTCCATGTTGGAGGTCGGCTCATCCATCACCAGAATGGGGGGATCATTGAGCAGGGCGCGAGCCAGCAGGATCGACTGACGCTGGCCACCGGAGAGCTGACGCCCCCCCTCGCCTATCTGCCGATCCAGCCCGTTAGGATCCCGGTTGGTAAAGTTGGTGACACCCGCCCGCTTGGCTGCGCGCAAGACTCTCACATCATCCACCAGCGGATTACCCAGCATGATGTTGTCCCGCACCGATCCGAAAAAGAGAATGACATCTTGCGGAACACAGCCGATATTGCGACGGATCACCGCAGGTGGCAGTTGATCGAGTTCAAAACCGTCGATACGTACCGAGCCATCGGTCGGTCGATACAACCCCATCAACAGCTTCTCGAGGGTCGTTTTACCCGCCCCAATCCGGCCGATAATCGCCACCTTTTCGCCCGGCTGAATGCGCAAATTGATATTGTGCAGGGTGCTGGTTTCCATTCCCGGATATTTGAAGGAGACATTCTCGAATTCAATTCGACCGGCAATCACCGGATGATGGATATATTGCTTGCCCTCCTCCTGCTCTCCCGGGGTTTGCATGATTTTTTCCAGAATATCCAGTGCTGACTTGGCCTGGTTATAACGGGTCGACAACACGGAGAGTTGCACCATGGGCGCAATGGCGCGGCTGGAGAGCATCACGGCGGCAATCATGCCCCCCATGGTGACCAAACCTTCGGAGATCTGGTAAACACCGACGATCACCAGACCGACCGTCACCACCTGCTGGATATAGCTGGCCAGCGAGGACATGGAGTTGGTAATGCGGCGGGTCTGTACGCCCCAGGTGGAAATATGGGAGACGGCCTGCTCCCAGCGATGCTGGAACATGCTCTCGGCGCCGAAAATCTTGACGGTTTCCAGCCCGGAAATACTTTCAATCAGGTTGGCGTTCTTCTGGGACGCAAGGCGTGAACCCTCTTCGATGGACTGCTTGAGGGGCTCTTGAATATAGAAGCTGTAGGCGATGAGGATCAGCATGGCGACGATGGGAACCACCACCATTACGCCTGCAAACATCCAGATAATAAAAAGGAAGAAGACGGCAAAAGGCAGATCGATAAGAGTAGAAACCGTTGCAGAGGTGAAAAACTCACGCACCGATTCAAATTCCTGCAGATGTTTGGCGAACGCGCCAGTGGAAGCGGGACGAGACTCCATCCGCATGCCCATCACCTTGGCGAAAATCTTGGCGGACAGCAGCACATCAGACTTTTTACCGGCAATGTCGATAAAGTAACTACGCAACTGCCGCATCACAAAATCGAAGGTAAAGACCACCATGGCCCCGACCGCCAGCACCCAGAGTGAATCAAACGCCAGATTGGGCACAATCTTGTCATAGACGTTCATGGTGAAAAGAGGGCTGGCAATGGCAAACAGGTTGATAAGAATGGAGGCGATCAGCACATCGCGATAGATACCGCGGGATTCGAACAAGGTGCTCCAGAACCAGTGTCCATCACGGGTTTCCAGCACCTTGGGAGAGCGCTCGTCAAACTTGAACTGCTTCTTTACATAGAAGAGGCGTCCCAGATACTCATCACCCAACTGGGCTGCGGTCAGCCATTGCGCGGCATCACCGGCCTGCGGGAAAATCACTTTCCCCTGGCTGCGATCTTCGTTCCACTCCAGCAAAATGCAGGCGCCACCACTGCGCATCTGCAATACGCAAGGCAGCAGCAAGGGAGAAATATCGGCCAGTGGCTGGATCACTTCACGGGCGGATAACCCGCCCCGCTCGGCAGCACGGCAAAAGAGTGCGGTTGTCAGGCGTCCGGAGACCAGTGGCAACCCGGTCGTCAGGGCATCCTGACTGTTGGGCACACCATAAAAACGGGTCAAGAAGACCAGACACTCCAATAACTCATCAATACGACTTGTTTCTGCTTGCATAGCATCCTGTCACTGCATAAATGAGGTAGATAAGAGCGTTCATCGCTCATATTTCCCTGCTATAGCCACGCTAAAACCGAGTGGCCTTCCCGCTGATGAGACTGATCAGGGGATAAACCTGTCCAGATAGATCGCGACACTCATCCCCAATTTCCCGGAACAGCAGCAATGGCGGCATGATTCGTTATTGGTAAAAATAATCAGCTCATCACCACCATGCTAACACTGCAATCAGGGTGAATGTCGGAGTTAATTGATAATGACATTTATTATGGCGCACCACTATATCAACCGGCACGTACCAAAACTATAGTTTAGGGTATGAAGTTTTTTATATAACCCTATGTTTTACGTGAAAATAATAATCTGGTGCTCAATTATAGGTCAGGAAGTATGAAGGGTCTGCCCAACGCGTGACCTTGCGGGCCATTCAATGAGAGTGCTTTGGCAATGTCCGCCATGGCCGTCCAGCGATTTTCACACCAGGCTGGCGCCAACAGGGTTGGACGGCGCGCGGAGGCCGAAATCCGGTGATACACCACCTCGGGCGGCGTGTGCTGGATCATGGCAACGGCCGCTTCCACATACTGCTCCAGCGTCAATACCTCAAGCCGACCCGCCTGCCACGCTTTGCCAAGAGTACTACCCTCAACAACATGAAGCGGATGCAGCTTGATCCCCTCAACACCGGTCTCAACGATACGATGCAGGGTATCGAGGCTGTCCATCGGCACCTCCCCCGGCAGGCCGACGATCAGATGAGCACATACCTTGATGCCGCGCTGATGGGCACGTCTTACCGCATCCTCATAGGCGGCATAACCATGGCCGCGGTTGATCCGTTGCAGGGTCTTGTCATTGGCACTTTGCAGCCCGAGCTCCAGCCACACCTCGTAACCCCGGGCCTGATAGCCCGCCAACAGATCCAGCACCGCATCCGGCACGCAATCGGGGCGAGTGCCCACACAGAGCCCCACCATATCGCTCACTGACAGCGCCTCTTCATACATCCGCTGCAGATATTCGACCTCGGCATAGGTGCTGGTATAGGCCTGAAAATAGGCAAGATAGCGCTTGGCACGGGTGACTTCGTCCCGGCGAGCCAGCAGTTGTTGCACCACTGAGAGTTGCTGAGCCGACTCGTCGGCAAAAGAGGATACATTGCAGAAGGTGCAGCCACCGCGGCCCAGGGTACCGTCACGGTTCGGGCAGGTGAAGGCCCCGTGGATGGAGAGTTTGTGGATCATCTGACCATGACGCTGCTTGAGATCCTGACCGAATGTATTGACGAGTTCGTGTAACTGCATGACACCTCCGCTAAAGGAGCGCCATTGTACGAGCTTGCGCAAAACAGGGGCTGAGCTGGATCAAGCTAGCGGAGAGGGTAAAACATATAAATACCCGACCAATTTTGAATAAATATAGAGAAAAAGCGCAAAAAAAGGATTTTTACAGTTCTTTGACGATTCAAACAGTAAACATCCATATGAAAATGAGACCTGATAACCCACTGTTGAACAATGAGAAATTCAAAGAGACCCGACAGCACACAATTGCAAGCATGGGATATTGAAAATGTGATCCCTTCCGCTGTCGGCCACATCGGGTTGGTAAAATTACTACATTCACCCATCGTCGCCGAGCACACCATTGAGCCTGTCAATGGCGATATATTTAACCAACAAAATCAAACAACACAGAATAAATACTTCATAACTGCGAGCGAATCCCCCTAACCCGACATTTTGTTATGCGAATGTAACCATGAAGACAAACCTGACCTGCGATTGACCTCGCCAGAAAATCCCATTAGTTTGGAGATTCGCCACGTCAGGCAGACGGAACCACAAGAGCCAATCGCAATTTATGCAGTCAGGTGATGACTGTGCGATACAAGGCCGAGCAAGGGAGAAATGCAATGTCACTATATGATCCAAAGCTGGAGAGGGATAACTGTGGCTTCGGCCTGTTGGCCCACATGGAAGGGGAAGCCAGCCACAAGCTTGTCCGTCTCGCGATGTCAGCATTGGCTCGCATGCAGCACCGCGGCGGGATCTCCGCCGATGGAAAGACCGGCGATGGTTGCGGTCTGCTGCTGCAAAAACCGGACAGCTTCTTCAGAGCTGTCGCCGAGGAGAAGGGATGGCACCTTGGCCGCAACTATGCGGTCGGCATGCTGTTTCTCAACCCGGACCCCGTATTGGCCCAGGCAACTCGCGACATAATCGACGAGGAGCTGGAAAAAGAGACCCTGAGTCTGGTCGGCTGGCGCAAGGTGCCGGTCGATACCAACGTACTGGGTACTATCGCCAAAGCCTCCCTGCCCAGCATTGAACAGGTCTTTGTCAACGCCCCGCCCGGCTGGGTCGACAAGGATCTCGAGCGCCGCCTCTATATCGTGCGTCGCCGCATCGAAAAGCGCGTCAACGACGACTACTTCTACGTGGTCAGCCTCTCCAACCTGGTCACCGTCTATAAAGGGCTGTGCATGCCGGTGGACTTGCCGCGCTTCTATCTGGATCTCGCCGACATCCGTATGCAGGCAGCCATCTGCGTCTTCCACCAGCGTTTCTCCACCAACACCAGCCCGCGCTGGCCGCTGGCCCAGCCGTTCCGCTATCTGGCCCACAACGGCGAGATCAACACCATCGCCGGCAACCGCCAGTGGGCCAAAGCACGCAGCTACAAATTTGCGACGCCGCTGATCCCCGATTTGCAGGAAGCGGCCCCCTTCGTCAACACCACCGGCTCTGACTCCTCCAGCCTCGACAACATGCTGGATCTCTTCCTCGCCGGTGGTATGGACCTGTTCCGCGCCATGCGCTTGTTGATCCCGCCTGCATGGCAAAAACACCCGAACATGGATGACGACCTGCGCGCCTTCTACGACTTCAACTCCATGCACATGGAGCCGTGGGATGGCCCCGCCGGTATCGTCATGACCGACGGCCGCTACGCCACCTGCGCGCTGGACAGAAACGGCCTGCGTCCGGCCCGCTATGTCATCACCAAGGACAAGTTCATCACGCTCGCGTCCGAGGTCGGCACCTGGGACTACACCCCAGACGAAGTGCTGGAGAAGGGCCGAGTCGGCCCGGGCGAGCTGTTCGTGGTGGATACCAGCAACGGCAAGGTGTGGACCAGCTTCGAGATCGATGACGATCTCAAGACCCGCCACACCTACAAACAGTGGATGGACAAACATTGCCGCCGACTGGTCCCCTTCGAGCAGATGGACGACAGCCAGACCGGTAGCCGCGAGTTCTCCGACGACCAGCTGAAAACCTATCAGAAGTTGTTTGGTTACTCCTTCGAGGAGCTGGATCAGATCATCCGGGTGCTCGGTGAAAATGGTCAGGAGGCGGTGGGCTCCATGGGGGATGATACCCCGATGGCGGTGCTCTCCTCCGGCCCGCGCACCCTCTATGACTACTTCCGCCAGATGTTTGCCCAGGTGACCAACCCGCCCATCGATCCGCTGCGGGAAAACCACGTGATGTCGCTCGCCACCTGTATCGGTCGCGAGCAGAACGTCTTCAACGAGACCTTCGGCCACGCCCACCGGGTGCTGTTCCAGTCACCGATCCTGCTCTACTCCGACTTCCACCAGCTGCTGGCACTGGAAGGTGAGTACTACCGTCATCAGGTGATCAGCCTCAACTTCAAGCCCGAAGAGGGGCTGGAAGCGGCCATCGTGCGCATCTGCGAGGAGGCCAAAACCGCTGCAAAGAGTGGCACCGTGCTGCTGGTGCTGTCGGATCGCGATATCAGCGCCGATACCCTGCCGATCCCGGCCGCCATGGCGGTGGGCGCGGTACAGCGCACCCTGGTGGACAACAACCTGCGCTGCGACGCCAACATTCTGGTCGAGACCGCAAGCTGCCGCGATCCGCACCACTTCTCGGTGCTGCTGGGCTTTGGCGCGACCGCCATCTACCCCTATCTCGCCTACGAAACCCTGGCCAAACAGGTTGAAGAGGGCGTGCTCACCATGTCCCTGCGCCAGGCGATGGTCAACTACCGCAACGGCATCAACAAGGGGCTCTACAAGGTGATGTCCAAGATGGGCATCAGCACGGTCGCCAGCTACCGCTGTTCCCAGCTGTTTGAGGCAGTGGGTCTGGCCAAAGCCGTGGTCGAGACCTGTTTTCGGGGCGTATCGAGCCGTATTCAGGGAGCCGACTTTGCCGACATCCAGCAGGATCAGCTCAAGCTCGCCCGTCAGGCCTGGCTGGCCCGCAAGCCCCTCGCCCACGGCGGCCTGCTCAAGTTTGTTCACGGCGGCGAGTACCACACCTACAACCCGGATGTGGTGCAGACCCTGCAAACCGCGGTGCGCTCCGGCAACTATGCCGATTACAAGGAGTACGCCCGTCTGGTCAACGAGCGCCCGGTCTCTACCTTGCGTGACCTGTTGGCCCTGAAGAAGGTCGACAATCCGGTCGCGCTGGATCAGGTTGAGCCGGCCGACAAGTTGTTCCCCCGCTTCGACTCCGCCGCCATGTCCATCGGCGCCCTCGGCCCTGAGGCCCACGAGGCGCTGGCTGTTGCCATGAACCGCCTCGGCGGTCAAAGCAACTCCGGCGAAGGGGGCGAAGATCCCAAGCGTTTCGGTACCGAAAAGAACTCCCGCATCAAGCAGGTGGCTTCCGGCCGATTCGGTGTCACCCCCCACTACCTGATGAACGCCGATGTTGTGCAGATCAAGGTGGCGCAGGGTGCCAAGCCCGGCGAGGGTGGCCAACTGCCCGGTGACAAGGTCACCGCGCAGATCGCCCAGCTGCGTTATTCCGTGCCCGGCGTGACCCTGATTTCACCGCCGCCGCACCACGACATCTATTCCATCGAGGATCTGGCCCAGCTAATCTTCGACATCAAGCAGATCAACCCGAGCTGTCTGGTGTCGGTGAAACTGGTCTCCGAGCCCGGCGTCGGCACCATCGCCTGCGGCGTGGCCAAGGCCTATGCCGACTTCATCACCATCTCAGGTTATGACGGCGGCACTGGCGCGAGCCCCCTCACCTCGGTCAAATATGCCGGCTCCCCGTGGGAACTGGGTCTGGCTGAAACCCAGCAGGCGCTGGTCGCCAACGGTCTGCGCCACAAGGTGCGGCTGCAGGTGGATGGCGGTCTCAAAACCGGCCTCGACATCATCAAGGCGGCCATCCTCGGCGCCGAGAGCTTCGGCTTTGGCACCGGCCCCATGGTGGCGCTCGGTTGCAAATACCTGCGTATTTGCCACCTGAACAACTGCGCCACCGGCGTTGCCACTCAGGATGAGAAGCTGCGTCGCGAGCACTTCACCGGCCTGCCGGAGATGGTGATGAACTACTTCAAGTTCATCGCCGAAGAGACCCGCGAGCTGATGGCCCAGCTCGGCGTCACCCAGCTGACCGACCTGATTGGCCGCACCGATCTGCTGGAAGCCCTGCCCGGCCTCACCGCTCGTCAGGCCAAGCTGGATCTCTCTGGCATTCTGGCCCGTCCGGTAGCACCTGCAGGCTCCAGCCTGTTCAGCCAGCAGCACAACCCCACCTTCGACAAGGGGCCGCTCAACCTGAAAATGGTGGAAGATCTGCTGGATGCGGTGGAAACCTCAAGCGGTGGCGAGTTCCGCTACGACATTCGCAACACCGACCGCTCGGTGGGTGCGCGCCTCTCGGGCGAGATCGTCAAACGTCACGGCAATCAGGGGATGGCGGCGGATCCGGTCAAGGTGCACTTCAACGGTACCGCGGGCCAGAGCTTCGGCGTCTGGAACGCGGGTGGCCTTGAGATGATCCTCACCGGTGACGCCAACGACTACGTGGGCAAGGGGATGACCGGCGGCAAGCTGGTGATCAAGCCCCATGTCGGTGTGGCGTTCAAATCCCATGAAGCGGCCATCATCGGCAACACCTGCCTCTACGGCGCCACCGGCGGCAAACTCTACGCCGCGGGCACTGCCGGCGAGCGTTTCGCGGTGCGCAACTCAGGCGCCCTGGCGGTGGTCGAGGGAATTGGCGACAACGGTTGTGAATACATGACCGGCGGCATCGTCACCGTGCTCGGTCAGACTGGCGTCAACTTCGCGGCAGGCATGACCGGCGGCTTTGCCTACGTGCTCGACGAGTGCGGCAACTTCGCCAAGCGCACCAACCCCGAGCTGGTAGAACTGCTGGACGTGGCGGATCTCGCCATCCATCAGGAGCACCTGCGCGGCATCATCACGGCGCACCTCAATGAGACCGGCAGCTCGCGCGCCGAGGAGATCCTGGCCAACTTCGACTCCTATGTGCCCAAGTTCAGGCTGATCAAACCCAAGTCCAGCGACGTGAAATCGCTGCTGGGTCACACCAGCCGTTCCAGTGCAGAACTCAGAATCCAGGCGCAATAAGGAGGGAACCCTATGAGCCAGAACGTATTTCAGTTTATCGATGTCCAGCGGGTCGACCCGCCCAAGAAGCCGCTCAAGATCCGCAAAATCCAGTTTGTGGAGATCTACGAGTCCTTCAATCAGCCGCAGGTACAGATGCAGGCGGATCGCTGCCTCGAGTGCGGCAACCCCTACTGCGAGTGGAAGTGCCCGGTCCACAACTACATCCCCAACTGGCTGAAGCTGGCCAAAGAGGGGCGCATTCTGGAGGCGGTGGAGCTCTCCCACCAGACCAACAGCCTGCCGGAGGTGTGTGGCCGGGTCTGCCCGCAGGATCGCCTCTGCGAGGGCTCCTGCACCCTCAACGATCGCTTCGGCGCGGTGACCATCGGAAACATCGAAAAATACATCACCGACAAGGCGTTCGAGATGGGCTGGAAGCCGGATCTCTCGAACGTGGTCAAGACCGGCAAGCGGGTCGCCGTCATCGGCGCCGGCCCTGCGGGTCTTGCCTGTGCCGATGTGCTGGCACGCAATGGCGTTACCCCTGTGGTGTTTGACAAATATCCGGAGATCGGTGGCCTGCTCACCTTCGGCATCCCCTCCTTCAAGCTGGAAAAAGAGGTGATGCAGCGTCGCCGCGAGATCTTCCAGGGGATGGGCGTGGAGTTTCGTCTCGAAACCGAGGTGGGCAAGGACATCACCTTCGCCGATCTGCTCGGCGAGTTCGATGCGGTCTTCCTCGGGGTAGGCACCTACAAGTACATGAAGGGCGGCTTTGCCAACGAAGAGGCGCCGGGCGTCTATGATGCCCTGCCCTACCTCATCGCCAACGCCAACCGGTTGCTGGGCTTTGAGAAGGCGCAAGCCGACTATATCGACTTCGCCGGCAAGCAGGTGGTGGTGCTGGGCGGTGGCGATACCGCCATGGACTGTGTACGTACCGCCATCCGTCAGGGGGCCGCCAAGGTGATCTGTGCCTATCGCCGCGACGAGGAGAACATGCCGGGTTCCAAGCGGGAGGTGAAAAACGCCCGCGAGGAGGGGGTTGAATTCATGTTCAACCTGCAACCGGTAGCTGTCGAGCTGGATGCCCATGGTCGCACCGTCGGCATCAAGGTGGTGAGCACCGAGCTGGGTGAACCCGACGCCAATGGCCGCCGCAATCCGGTGATCATCGAGGGCTCCGAGCAGGTGCTGGCTGCCGATGCGGTGGTGATGGCGTTTGGCTTCCAGCCCAACCCCCAGCCCTGGATGGCGGAGTTCGGCATCGAGCTCGACAACCGGGATCGCATCAAGGCCCGCGAGCAGGCGGAGTATGCCTTCCAGACCAGCAACCCCAAGGTGTTCGCCGGTGGCGACGCGGTACGTGGCTCCGATCTGGTGGTGACCGCCATCTACGAAGGGCGCAAGGCGGCCGAAGGGATCATGGACTATCTGGCGGTCTGATCCGACCGACCAAGACCCTGATGCGCTTTCACAATCAGCCTCGCCAATGCGAGGCTGATTTTTTGTAGCTACCCCCTACAAACGCACCACCAGCCACTCCCCCTTGCCGACCGGCACCAGCGAGGTGGCAAAGGCCGGATCCTGCCCGACCTCGTTCATCCACTCCACCATCTCGCTGCGATGGGAGATAGCGTTATCGACCACCAGCAGGCCACGGGGTGCCAGCAGGCGGCGGATCTGCGGCCACCATGCCCGGTAGTGCTGACGATCCGAATCGAGGAAGATGAGCTGATAGCCGCCTTGCGGCAAGGTCGGTAACAGCTCACTCGCATCCCCTGCCAGCAAGGTTACCCAGGGGGCCAGCCCTGCCCGCTGAAAATTGTCATGGGCCAGCACGCGCTTATCCTCATCCAGCTCAATGGTGGTCACGTGCCCCTCCAACCGACGCACCGCTTCTGCCAGCCAGAGTGTGGAGTAACCATTGGAGGTGCCAATCTCCAGCACCGCCTGCGCCCCACGGGTCTGCACCAGCACTGACAGCAACTCCCCCGTGTCGCGGGTGATATTGAGCAGCTTGCGGTGTCGAGCCTGCTGCATGCTGTCATTGCGCTCGCCAAGCTGCTCCAGCTGGCGTTTTAACTGTTCCAGTTCCATCAATATCCCTTTCGTCCTTGCCCAAAACCGTTAGCCCACACCTCCAAGCTTGGCATTTGGGAGTCAAATGATTGCTTTCAACCACCATTCACACCACAAAGGATGAGAAAAGGACAACCATTTGAGGCAGAATTTGTGACGTCTATCTGTTACACTTCGCGCCCGCCATTTTCCGGCTCACTCTCTGACTTGATGTCAGGCGCAGCCGTCGGTGGTTACAACCTCCGTCTCGCTCATGCCGAGCTAACCAAGCCAAACACAGCCCAGCTGGAACACAGGAACCCATTATGAGATTTGAATCGTTCGATTTTGCCCCCGAGATTTTGCGTGCTGTCTCAGATTGCGGTTATCAGGAGATGACCCCTGTGCAGCAACAGGCGATCCCGGCCATTCGCCGTGGCCGCGATGTGCTGGCCAGCGCCCAGACCGGTACCGGCAAGACCGCCGCCTTCGCCCTGCCCATCTTGCAGCGTCTGGTAGACAATCCGGCTCCGGTCCAGCCTTCCAACGCCCGTGTGCTGATCCTGACCCCGACCCGCGAGCTGGCGGCTCAGGTGGCGAGCAACATCAATGACTTCGCCAAGTATCTCGATATCACCACCATCACCATCGTCGGCGGTGGCAAGCAGGACGTACAGGCCAAGAAGCTCAAAGCGGGCGCTCACATCATTGTGGCCACCCCGGGCCGTCTGCTGGAGCACCTCACCGCCTGCAACCTCAGCCTCTCCGGCGTCGAGTGTCTGGTGATGGATGAAGCGGATCGCATCCTCGACATGGGCTTCAGTGCCGATGTGCAAAAGATCCTGCAAGCGGTCAACAAGACCCGTCAAAACCTGCTCTTCTCCGCCACCTTCTCCGACGCGGTGAAGAAGCTGGCCAACCTGATGCTGGACAGACCGCAGATCGTCAGCGTCAACAAGCAGAACTCCACCGCCGACACCGTCAGCCACACCGTCTATCCGGTCGAGCAGAAGCGCAAGCGCGAGCTGCTCTCAGAGCTGATTGGCAAGCAGAACTGGCAGCAGGTGCTGGTGTTCGCCAGTACCCGCGAGAGCTGTGATGTGCTGGTCGAGGAGCTGAATCTCGACGGCATCAAGTCCGCCGTTGTCCATGGCGAGAAGGCCCAGGGCAACCGTCGCCGCGCCCTGCGCGAATTCATGGAAGGCAAGGTACGGGTACTGGTCGCCACCGAAGTGGCCGCCCGTGGTCTGGACATTCCGGATCTGGAATACGTGGTCAACTATGATCTGCCGTTCCTGGCGGAAGATTACGTGCACCGCATCGGCCGTACCGGTCGTGCCGGCAAGCGCGGCATGGCCATCTCCTTCGTCAGCCGTGAAGAGGAGCGTACCCTGCTGGAGATCGAGGCCCTGATCGGCCAGAAGATCCGTCGCATCATGGTACCGGGCTATGAGGTGAGCAGCCGTGACGAGCTGATCAAGCAGTTGCAGGAGCGTCGCCGCTTCGGCAAGCGCCCGCAGCGTGAAGATAACGCCGTGGCTCAGGTGATGGCCGAAGCCAAGCTGCAGGGTCAGCGCCTCAAGCGTCTGGCCGCCGCCAAGAAGCCCCGTCAGCCGAAATAAGGCGGGCAGTTGCTCTATTGAACCGCAAAGGCGCCACTGGCGCCTTTGCCATCTCTGTCATCGGTGTTGACCCCTGGTGGTCAACTCAAGGATTGCTTATGACCTCTCCTACCTACAATCAGGCCCTGCTCGAGATGGCCACCCAGAGCCTGGCCGAACTGGCCCGCACCGCCGAGCAAAAGGCGGGCAAGCGCACTCCGGCGCAAGAGAGCCACTTTCTCTGCACCTGGATGGCCGACTCCCTCAAGGAGAAGCGCTTCTCCCGTCTGGTGATGGAAGATTTGAAAGCTTGGGTGCAGCTTGGCCGCACTCTGGGTGCGGGCGCCGATCTCAAGGGATTGCTGGAGCGCATCGCCTTCCAATACCAGTGCGCCATGACCAATCCGCAGCAATTGGGAGCCAAGCTGGCTGCCCTGCTGGAGGAGCTCTCAGCGGCAGGCTGGCTGGTGCTGACCGAGAGCGAGGTGAACGCCAAGCTGCGCCTGCAATCGGGCGGTCAGGCGAGTCTGGTGGTAAGCCATAGCGAATATGCAGGCCATATCGAGGACGGTGAGCTTGTCAAACCCCTCACCCTCTATGTGCGCGGTGACGAGAAGGTGCTGGCCGAGGCGGCCTTCAAGCACGGCCTGCTGCTGAGCCAGGGCAACAAGAAGACCACCCTGGTCAAACATCACAAGGCCTACCGGCTGATGCCAGACAACGCCCAACCGGCGCTGGCACTGCTGAGCGAGGCTCGCCAGAGCGCCTGATCCCGCCTGTTTTCAGCAATAAAAACGGCAGACCCTTGAGCAGGATCTGCCGTTTTTTATTGTTCGATCTTTGGTGATGAGGTTGGGTAGTCGTTTAGCGGATCTTGATGCCAATCTGGCCCGCGTCACACCACTCGAACATCACCTCCTCGCTCTTGCCGCAGCAACTGCCACCACAGACCCGACTCTCGCGCTTGATGACCCGCCCCTTGCGCATCCAGACGCCGAGCATGGCCTCCACCGCATCTTCCGAGGTGTGGAAATGGCGAGCCAGATCGCGCCGGCTCACCTTCTGCTGCGCGGCGAGGTAATCCCCCAGCTCGCGCAGGATCATAAGGTCACCACCTTGCGGGCGACGATGTCACCGTGACGGCGACCGGCCCACCAGAGCAGTACCAGAGAGAGGCCGTAGCTGGCGATCCAGAACAGGCTCTTCTCCGGATGAGCGGCAAAGGTCGCGACCTGATAGAAGAGGGTCGCGCACATAAAGGCCATATAGTTGCACCAAGCGGCGGTAAAGAGCGCCCACTGACGACCGGTTTCCCGCACCAGCGCGCCCATGGCGGCGGCGCAAGGCATGTAGAGCAACACGAACAATAGGTAGGCAAAGGCACCGGCCGCCCCGTCGAAGTGGGTCTGCATGTTGCCGTAGGTGGAGACATCCACCTCCTGCGCCTCGGCGGCAGCTTTCTGGTCGTCGAGGTTGCCAACATCAAGCCCCATGGGGTCGCTCGGGTTGATCTCCGCCAGATTGGCCGCCACGGCATCGATCGCCTCGTGGAAACTGGCCACCAGCGAGAACTCGCTCTCCTCCTCTTCACCACCACCACCGGCGTAGAGGCTGTTGAGGGTACCGACCACTGCCTCTTTGGCGAAGATACCGGTGACGATACCGACCGTGGCCTGCCAGTTGTCATCGCGTACACCTATGGGGTGCAGCACCGGGGTCACCGCCTGGCTGATTTTGCTCAGCACCGAACTCTCCTGCTCCTGATGGCCAAAGCTGCCATCGGTACCCAGGGAGTTAAGCACGCTCAGCACGGCGACCACCAGTACGATGGTTTTACCGGCGCCAAAGACGAAGGATTTGAGCTTCTGCCAGGTCTTGATGGCAACGTTGACCGGACGCGGCCACTCGTAATCCGGCATCTCCATCAGCATGGAGTCGCTCTTGCCCGGCAGCAGGGTGCTGCGCAGCAACAGGCCGGTGAGCACCGCCACCAGAATGCCGATGAGGTAGAGACCGAACACCAGGTTCTGACCTGACTCGGGGAAGAAAGCCACCGCAAACAGGGCGTAAACCGGCAGACGGGCACCGCACGACATGAAGGGGGCCATGGCGGAGGTCATCAGCCGCTCCCGCTCGGAGTTGAGTGTGCGGGTCGCCATCACCGAGGGGACGGTACAGCCAAAGCCCATCAGCATCGGCACGAACGCCTTGCCCGGCAGGCCGAGGCGGCGCATCAGGGCATCCACCACGAAGGCGGCGCGGGCCAGATAGCCTGAACTCTCCAGCACCGCGAGGAAGAGATAGAGGCAGCCAATCACCGGAATAAAGGTGGCCACGGTCTGCAAGCCGACACCAAAGCCGTCTGCCAGAATGGCGCCCAGCCACTCGGGGGCATTGACCAGCCCCAGCAGGTGGTGCACCCCATCGACAAACAGGGCGCCGCCCATGATGTCGAAGAAGTCGATAAAGGCGCTGCCGACGTTGATGGCAAACAGGAACATCAGGTACATGACAAACAGAAAGAAGGGGATGCCAATCCAGCGATTGAGCAGCACCCGATCCAGCCACTCGCTCTGGGCCTCGGTGAGCTTGCCCTTCTGCTGACGAGCCTGTTGTACCCACTGGTGGATATGGCCGTAGCGAATATCCGCCAGTTGCAGGTCGATATCCTGTCCCTGATGGGCGCGAGCTACCACATTGGCTGCGGCCGCCTGCTGACCGGGCAGCAGGGTCTCCTGCATCACCGCATCCTCTTCCAGCAGGCGCAGGGCGCGGCCACGGGTAGTGAGGTGATGCGGGGCGAGCAGGGTCTCCAGCTCCGCCAGATCGGTTTCAAGCGCGTGGCCGTAATCGAGCTGCAAGGCGGCTTGCGGCTGACCGATAAACTGCCGGATCTGCTGCTTGAAGGCGGCAACCTGCTTGCTGTTGTGGGCAGAGAGGGCCACCACCGGGCAACCGAGGGATTTGCCGAGCTTGCTCTCGTCGATGACGATGCGGCGCTTTTGCAGGATATCCAGCTTGTTGAGCACCACAACCATGGGCAGGCCCAGTTCGCGCAGTTGCAGCGTGAGGTAGAGGGAGCGCTCCAGATTGGCGGCGTCGATGACGTTGAGCAGCAGGTCGGGCTGTTGGCCCTGGGTAAAGCGGCTGGCGATCTGCTCGTCCAGACTGCCATCCTGACTGGCCAGGCTATAGATGCCGGGCAGATCCATCAGCTTGAAGTGATGCTCACCCGCGCTGAACTCACCCATCTTCTTGTCGACGGTGACGCCACTCCAGTTGCCTACCTGCTGGCGGGCGCCGGTCAGGGCGTTGAACAAGGAGGTCTTGCCGCTATTGGGGTTACCTACCGTTACCAGGGAATAATTCATACCAGCTCTACCTCTATTTTCTTCTGAACCCGCCGCGCGTGTGGCAAGCCGCTTTGCAGGTTCGACTTCTTGTCTCTGAACCGCTCCCGGTGACGTTTCTTGGCCGGAGCGGCAGCCGAGCAGGGGGTTATACCGGCTCGACTTCTATTTGCTGGGCCAGACTCTTTTGCATGGAGAGACAGATCCCCTGGCACTGGATCTGGAGCGGGTCCCCCAGGGGGGCGGAGCGCAGATAGATGACTTCAGTCTGGGGCAACAGGCCCATCACCATCAGTTTGCGGCGCAGCGGCCGGGCGAGCTGATTCATATTCTTGATGCGAGCACTCTGTCCCGGTGACAACTGCGTGAGTACCATGACTGACTCCTGAAGTTAAACAATAATAATTCGCTTTTACTTGGGGCATTATAAGCTGTGTCTTCAACTTTTATTTGAGTAAAATCAAACTCCGCTTAGCTAACCCATAAAGTAATGCCATGAGTCACGACAACAACAGCCGCCTCGTTTACAGCACAGATGGCGGCATGATCAAGGAGCAGATCGCTCCCCAATCCGCCTCCCCCTTCCCCACCGACGGCACCGTGCGCATTCGCCGCGAGACCAAGGGGCGCAAGGGCGCCGGGGTGATCACCATTCATGGCGTACCCGCCGATCAGCAAAAATCCCTGGCCACCCTGCTCAAGAAAAAGTGCGGCACCGGTGGTGGTATCAAGGAGGGAGTGATCGAGATCCAGGGGGATAAACGGGACCTGATCAAAACCGAGCTGGAGAAAGCCGGTTTCAGCGTCAAGCTGGTGGGTGGCTGATCCCCTTGTCACTCATGCGGTTTTTCCCTAGAATGCCCGCTCCCATCGAGGGGGAGTAGTCTCGCACGCCGGTGCCATCCATTGCATGAATACCGGTTTGCGACCCTGATCAACATACTTGGTGCCAAATCACCATGGTCAGGGTGATCCATGCCAGCCATGGATTTGACAAGACCTTTGACGGGCCAGTGCCAATACCGGGGACGGATGGCGCAGGCTTGTCTTTGGTTTATAACAATTCCGTCCCCCGGTCATTTTTATGGAAGCCTTGTTAACCTCAACCCTCAGCGTCGCTATTGCCGAAATCGGCGATAAAACCCAGCTGTTGGCGTTGCTGCTCATCTGCCGTTTTCGCAAGCCCTGGCCCATCATCGCCGGCATGCTGGCGGCTACCCTGCTCAACCATGCGGGCGCGGCCTGGATTGGCGAGTTCATCAGCCGCTGGCTCGATCCCAAGATAATGACTTGGCTGGTCGCCATCGCCTTTATCGCCATGGCTATCTGGATTTTGGTGCCGGACAAGATGGATGACGAGGAGAGCTCGCTGGATAAATACGGCCCCTTTATGGCCACCTTCGTGCTCTTCTTTATTGCCGAGATCGGCGACAAGACCCAGATCGCCACCGTGCTGCTGGCCGCCAAGTATGACTCGCTGGTGCAGGTCATTACCGGTACCACCCTCGGCATGATGCTGGCCAACGTGCCTGTGGTGCTGATCGGCAAGCTGGGGGCAGACAAGCTGCCGCTCAAGGGGATCCGCATCGCCTGCGCCATCCTCTTCGTCGGCCTCGGGGTGAGCACCCTGATCTTTGCCTGATCGCCTTTTCCGCTGACCAAGCCCTCCCCTGTGGAGGGCTTTTTTGTTTACTGCTGTGTCTATTGCGTAACCCGCTGTCGCAACCACCTGCCGCAGAGCCAAGGGGCAGTGCACGGTTGCGGGGACCTCATGCCATAATGGGGCAAACCTCGTGGAGTCCCCCCATGCACAACGTATCAAGAGAGACACTTCTCGAATGGGTCAAACAGGGACGGCTGGCGCCAGAGAAGCTGGCGGACGCCCTGACCCTCGCCGATCTTCCCCCCCATCCGGCGCGCTGGCAGTGGCTGTTTGACCGGCTGCTGCTCTGGCTCGGTGCCCTCTGCATCGGGGCTGGCCTCATCTTCTTCGTCGCCTTCAACTGGCAAGAGCTGGGCCGGGTCTCCCGCCTCGCCCTGCTGGAGGCACCGCTGCTCGCCATGCTGCTTCTGCTGTGGCGAAAACCGCTGGGGGATACCCCCGTCAGGCACTGCTGCTCGCTATCGCCCTCAATATCGGCGCCCTACTGGCGCTGGTGGGTCAAACCTACCAGACCGGCGCCGATCCTTGGCAGCTGTTCGCCACCTGGGCGCTGATGCTGGTTCCACTGGCGCTATTTGGCCAAAGTCCCCTGCTCTGGACCTTGAGCTGGCTGCTCGGCCAGCTGGCGCTGGTGCTCTACTGGCGGCTCGGTTTGTTCACGTTCTTCTTTACCTTCGATGAAGAGGGATTGGGCTGGTGCCTTACCCTGCTCAACGCCGCCCTCTGGGGTCTGCTTCTGCTGGCGCCAAACCGCTGGCGCCTGATGCCAAGCTGGCTGGCGGGCCTTGCCGCCGGTCTGGGAGCCACCCTGCTCACCCTGCTGGCGCTGTTTGATGCCGCTTCCCCGCTGGTGTGGCCGCTCTGGCTTGGCTGGCTCGCTGCGGCCTATGCCCTTTGGCATCATAGATTTATCGCCGGACTCGCCATGGGGTGCCTCAGTCTGATTGCCGTCATCCTCGCGGCGCTGGGCAAGTGGATGGAGCCCGACATCAACGGCTTCTTGCTGCTGAGCCTGATTGCCATCGGCCTTTCGGTCACCGCCGCCCGCTGGCTGCAACAACAACGGAGGTCTCATGAGTGATCTGACCCTTTGGCAAGCACTGCAACAGGCCAATCTGGTGGAAGGGGATCAGCCCCGTGATACCCACCCCCACTGGTCGAGCCGCTTTCTGCTGGGGCTGGTGGGCTGGATTGCCGCCCTGTTCCTGCTCTTTTTCCTGTTTCTCACCTTCGAGCAGCTGACCCGCGAGGCCAACAGTGCCATGCTGCTCGGGGCCGTTCTGCTGGCGGGGGCCTACGCCCTCAATCGCAGCCAAAGCGGCGATCTCTGGGATCAGTTCGTGCTGGCCCTCACCCTGGCGGCCGATGCCTGGCTGCTCTATGGCCTGCTCGATCAGCTGGACCTTCATCACGCCCTGCTCTGGTTTGGGTTGTGCCTGCTGTCGCTCGCCATCGCAGTGCTGTTCGATCACTGGCTGGTGCGGCTGTTTCACAGCGTGGCGGCGGCCCTGCTGCTCACCCTTGGCCTTGCCTGCCTCGGGCTGCAACTGCTGGCCCTGCCGCTGGTGATGGCGGCCATCACCTTCTGCTGGCTGCGGGCAGATAGGGATCCAGAGCGCCACCAGCTCTACCACTCCATCACGCTGGGGCTCGCCCTCTCCCTGCTGGTGCTGGGACGTCTGCACCATCCGCTCTGGGATGGCGGCAGCAGCGTGCTGGACGAGCTGGGGCTGTCCCGCCTGCCGAGCTGGCTCAATCCCCTGATCTGCGCCGCCCTGCTGCTGGCGGTGATGGTGAAGCTGAGGCTCCCGCTGCTGTTTGGCCTGCCACTGGTGCTGATCAGCGCCATCATCCCCGGCATGGGGGCAGGCGCACTGGTGCTGATCCTCGGCTTCTATGCCGGTAGTCTGGGGCTGATGACCCTCTCGGCCCTGCTGCTGCTCGGTTATGGCTCGCTCTATTACTACGATCTCGGGCTCACCCTGATGACCAAATCCTGGCTGCTGCTGGGCTCCGGCATCCTGCTGCTGGGGGCCCGCCAACTGCTCACCACCTTTGCGGCAAGGAGCGACTCATGAAACCAGTCACCCGACAACTCGCCCTGTTGCTGAGCGGCCTCGCCATCCTGGCAGGCATCAATGCCACCGTCTGGCGCTATGAGCACGCCATGAGCAGCGGCGAAGTGGTGCTGCTGCGGCTCGCTCCGGTCGATCCCCGCTCTCTGATGCAGGGGGATTACATGCGGCTCAACTATGAAATTGCCCGCGAGCTGACCAGCCGCGACGCCCAAACTACTCAAAACAAGGGCAGCGACACCCTGGTGATCCGCCTCGATGCCCATCAGGTGGCCACTCTGGTGGCCGATGGCAAACCGGATCGGCTCGCCAGCGATGAGCGGCTATTGCAGGTGCACCAGAGCGAGCGGCAGTGGCAGATCGGCCCCGATGCCTACTTCTTTGAAGAGGGCACGGGGGAGCAGTACGAAGCGGCCCGCTACGGCGAGTTCCGGCTGCAAGCCGATGGCAAGACCCTGCTGGTGGGGCTGCGGGATGAGGCCTACCAGCCCATCGGGCAGACCCGCGCCCGCTGGTAACGGCAGTGAGTGGCTATTTACTCTGTTCATGGTCACACTCAAGGGAAGGTTGATCGCTAAGGATGTTCCCAATGAGGATATGGCTGATCTGTCATCTGTTGCTGCTCTGCTGGGCCTCGACGGCCCGGGCTGATCTGGGCAAGCTCGAGTACCTCACCGAAGAGTACCCCCCCTACAACTTCAGCGATCCGCAAGGCCAGCCCACCGGCCTTGCGGTCGATCTGCTGCAGATGATCTGGCAACACAGCGGCGTGACGCCCCAGCCGGTGCGCATCCTGCCCTGGGCGCGAGGTTATTACTTGCTAACCCAGAAGCCCAACGTGGTGCTCTTCTCCACCGCCCGCACCCAGGCACGGGAAGATCTCTTCAAGTGGGTCTGCCCCATCGGCTACTCGGAGTACATACTGCTGGGCCGCAAAGCGCAGAACATCACCCTGACCGCCTTCGATCAGATGAGCCAATACAAGATCAGCGCGGTGCGCTCGGACGCCGCCGAGCAGCTGCTGCTCAACAACGGCATGGATGACAACAACATCATCCCGGCCAACCGCCTGTCGCAGGGGTTGAAGATGTTGCTCTCCGGCCGCGCCGACCTGCTCGCCACCAGCAAGCTGGCGGGATATGACGCCATTCGCGAACTGAAGCTCAATAGCGATGACTTCAACGTGGCCATGGTGCTGAGCGCCGAGCAGCTCTGCTACGCCTTCAGCCGTCAAGTACCCGACAGCGAGATCACCCTCTTTCAGCAGGGCCTGACCCGCGCCCTCGCTTCGGAGGAGTTTCGCAAATTGCAGGCCAAATACCTGCCGGTGCGCTGAGTACTCACTCACCCGATGGGCAGCGGTTCGCTGCCCATTTTATTGATGAAAGATGCAATAGAGGTGGCTAGCTATTCCCGCCACAAGCAGTCAAACTGGGCTACATAGTTGATTGCGAAGGATCTTTCCCGTGCGGACATGGCACCTACCTCATCTGCTACTGCTCTTGTGGGCCACCTTCGCGCAGGCCGATCCGGGCAAGCTCGAGTATCTGAGCGAAATCTCTCCCCCGTTTAATTTCAGCGACCAGCAAGGGATGCCGACCGGATTGTCGGTAGAGCTGATGCAGCTTATCTGGAAAGCGCGCGGCGTGTCGCCCCAGCCCATCCGCATTATGCCCTGGGCCCGGGGCTACAACCTGCTGCAACAAAAACCCAATGTGGTGCTGTTTGCCACCGCCCGCACCCCGCAGCGGGAAGCGCTCTTCAAGTGGGCCTGCCCCATCGATCACTCGGAGTTTGTGCTGCTGGGGCGCAAGGCGGACAACATCACCCTCGACTCGGAGGCCGAGATCAGCCGCTACAAGGTCGGCGTGGTGCGCTCTACCGTCTCCAAACAGCTGCTGCTCGAGCGCGGTATCGATGAGCGCCAGCTGATGCTGGCCAACCGCCTCACCCAGGCGGCCAAAATGCTCACCTCCGGTCGCGCCGATCTCTTTGCGACCAACAAGCTGGCGGGCTATCAAACCCTGCAGCAGCTCGGCTTCAAGCCGGATGACTTTCATGTCGCCTTCGTGCTGGATGCCAGACCGCTCTGCTACGCCTTCAGCCGTCAGGTGCCCGACAGCGAGGTCGCCCTCTTTCAGCAGGCGCTGACCCAGGTCGTCGCCTCGGCGGATTTCTCGGCCCTGCAAGCCAAATACCTGCCGCTGCGCTAACGCCCTGATCGCCGCCGACATTGGGCGCGGGACGGGACTGTGCACCCGAGCTTTTTTGCCAAACATGCTCCGTCGCCTTGGCGAAATCGGCCAGCTTGGTCACACTTGAGCAGATATTCCCTTGATCAGGATGGCAAAAATGAAACCATGGATTGGATTGGCCGGGGCGCTGCTGGCCACCCTCGCACAGGCGAGTCCTGAGCTCGGCAAACTGCACTACATCACCGAAGAGTACAAACCCTACAACTACGCCGATGCCAGCGGCGCCCCCACCGGCCTCGCAGTCGAGCTGCTGCAACTGGTGTGGAAAAAGACCAATACACCGGCGCAGCCCATCACCATCATGCCGTGGGCCCGCGGCTACTACCTGCTGACCCAAAAGCCCAATGCGGTGCTCTTCTCCACCGCCCGCACCCAGGCGCGGGATCCCCTGTTCAAGTGGGCCTGTCCCGTCGGCTATATCGAAGTCGTGCTGGTAGGGTTGGCCGAGCGCAATATCACCATCACCAAGCTCGACGATGCCAAGGCGTTCAATATCGGCGCGGTGCGGGCCGATGTGGGGGAGCAACTGCTGCTCAACAACGGCTTTGACGAGACCAGGCTGATGACTGCCAATCGGCTATCACAAGCGCTCAAGATGCTCACCTCCGGCCGGGTTGATCTGCTGTCAACTCACAAGACCACCATGGAGATGCTGGTCGCAGAGCAAAAGATCGACCCAGCCAGCTTCAAGGAGCAGTGGGTGCTGAGCTCGGAGCAGCTCTGCTTCGCCTTCAGCCATCCGGTGAGCGACGAGCTGGTCAAGGAGTTCCAGACCGGCTTGACCCAGGTGCTGGCAAGCAGCGAATACCCGCTGCTGCACAGCAAATACTTCCCTACCCCCGCCGCCAAATAGCGGCGTCGAGCGCCAATAACAAGGGGCCCACTGCGGGCCCCTTCGCTTTTTTCCGTTTGCGCTCCACTCTATTTACCGGTTGCGCTCCCCTCGCAGCGTCAACCCACCGCCCCGCCACGACCAAACCCCGGCAACCAACAACTAATCACTAATTAATAAAAGTTTGTGCCAGCGCAAAAAATCACTCTTTTCTGATAGTTAGCTCATCAAAACCATAGATAAGACCACTCTGGCTCCGTAATATGGCGACGGGCGTCTGTTGACCCCTTTTCCGAGATCAATGGTCAACGGCGCAATCTGGTAGCGACAGTCAGGGGCGGTAGCGATTTTAGCGGAGACCAGCCGGTCTCCCGCGCCTGCGCCAAGATGCGAGGGTTGCACCCTCGACGGGCGTTCCCGTCAGCCCCCGGGGCTTGTACCCATACCCCATGTGGGTGCGACGCTTGGGGCAATTTGTAAGGTCGAATGGGTCGAGTAGCGAAGCGTAATCGTCCGCGGTCGCTATTCCCTTGCGGGAGAGGGTTAGGGTGAGGGGTCGGTAACGTCATTGCTTGGCGAAATATCGCCGTCTAATTGGCATGGCTTCGCCATGCAGGACGCGAGGACTCCGTCCTCGACGGGGTTTCGCCGCCGCTGCGCGGCTTGGCGAGTGACTTTTCTTTGCGTGGCCAAAGAAAAGTCACCAAAAGAAAGGCCCCCCCACTTGTTCGCCCTCCTGCGTCGGGTTCCCTCGGTTCACCCGTTTGTCCCACGGCACGCGCCGATGGGCCATCCCTGGCCCAGCGGCGCTCGCTCGGCGTCCTGCCTCGCGGCCTGGACAAACGGTCTCACCTCGGCGAACAACAGGGGGCCACACCCAACCCGTAGCCCCGAGGAAAACATCAAACACAGGATTCATTCCGATCTGAGATAGAGGTGTAATTCACTTCGTTCATTACACCCTACGATATACACCTATTTCCATTGCATTATTTCCTATCAGACAAGATACATTTTCGAGATTTGTATGAGCGATAACCTAATTGATAATTTGAAATCGTTTAACCGCAAAGAGCGGTTTTACCTAATTGGCCAAATGCTGGGAAACCCAGAATTTCGCATGGATGACAACCAGCTTGATAGGATATCAAACCTAATCGGTCTCACCATCCCCAGAAAATACTTTGCTGCAATGGATTACCACCTTGACTGGATCTATGCCAGCTTGTACCTCACTAAAAACAACTATAAGAGCTGCGTAGAACGCAATTTCATAAAGGAAAATGGAATTGAAACTGACTATCAAATATCAGGCACTCAAGAAGATGTCGACTTTCTTCTTGCCTTTGTAGACGAAAATAAAATAACCCACCTTGTGATGATTGAAGCTAAAGGCGATAGCTACTTTAGCAATGGTCAGCTAGATAGCAAAAACAAACGATTTAAGGCTATTTTTGGTAACGAAAACACATGGCCAAATGTAAGGCCTCACTTCATAATTTGCAGTCCTAAAGAGCCACAAAAGATAAACATAGAAGAACCCGCCTACTTTATGTTTAAAGACTTAAAATTACCCTGGATTGAGCTCGATATGGGTGATGAAAAAAACAAAGTTACTCGATGTGACCAAAACGGAAAATCATCTAACAATGGTAAGAATTGGAAGATCGAATATCGCCCTTAGAGATATCTTCTCAACTCAAATCACTCATTATTCCTGTCCTAGCGAGGACAATTTTAGGAAGGGTTGTTATCTCCCCCACCTACCAATGGCGGACCAAACTTTCTCACCAATCCAACAGGTATCATTGATATGTATGCATTGGTGAAAAAATCATTGTGAGTACAACAGCAAGCGCCACATATCCTTATCTGGGACTGGTTTTACATAGATTTTCAGATAGTGAAATTATTCGGCCGCAATAATTCTTTATGACTCAAACATCCGATTACGCTTCGCAAGCCTACTCTAAGCTCCTTATTAATTTTCAGTTAAGAGATGTAATAAATGATTATTGGTGTTTTTCTAAAACATATTAAGGCTTACAAAGGAATTTCATTTATTCCGGTAGGCTCCAAATATGGATTTGTTTCATATGTAGGTGAGAATGGTGTTGGTAAAAGCTCCATATTAGAAGCGCTAAATTCATTTTTCAATGACAAACCATATCCTATAAATAAAGATGGGAAACGAGATGGATTAACCACAATAGGAAACGAACCATTCATATCACCTATTTTTTTAATTAGAAAATCTAAAGTTCCTAGGCAAAAAAAGGAATTTGAAAAAATAAGTAAGTATTTTTGGGAGGTACAAAAAAATACATTACATAGCGGTGTTAGAGGATCAATGAATGACTTCTTTGAAATTAGGAACCAGTTATCAAGCCAGAAAGGAATATCGATTGACTCTCATTATCTAATAGTAGCCGGAGAATCAGAGATACAGTCAAACGTACCACGACTGTACTTTGCTAGCTTTCATGGTGAGGAAAGTTTTCTTTCATATATGTTGGATGATGAAAAAGATAATGGCGATCCTCAAGATAAACGTGAAACAACAAGCAACAGAAAAGAAAGACTATCTAAGTTACTTTCTAGCCCTGATTGGAAAAGATTCCATTCTGAACTAAAAGGACTTTATTCATTTATATATTTCCCTGTAGAAATAGAGGTTGAAAGTTTTACAAAAATCGAAACCGCAGAAATGCAGAAATGCAGAAATGCAGAAAGTTTTTGACAAACAGTTAAAGACTGAAATAGAAAAGTCCCTTAATACAGTTAACTTCAATAATCAAGGAGGAATTAACAAGACGTTAGGTAATTTTGTATCTGAAATTGAAGTGATTCTGGAGAAAGAATATTGTTATCATACAGGACAAGATAGAAATAATTCAGTAACCAAAGCGGACCTAGTAAATAAGATTTTAGAAGTCTATTTTCAGAAAAGAGTTCTGCATAGAAGAAATGGAGACTCATTGACAAAAGTTAATGAGCTAAGTGCTGGTGAAAAAAGACAAGCACTGATCAATTTAGTTTATGCTTTTCTCAAAAGAAATTCTGAAAGAGATAAAATGGTAATAATCGGTATAGATGAGCCAGAAAATTCACTGCATACATCATTATGCTATGAGCAGTTCGAAAAACTAAAAGAAATATCTTCCAGCAATCAAATTTTAGTTACGACTCATTGGTACGGTTTCCTACCAATTATAAGTAAAGGGCATAGTCATTTCCTTACTCAGGTTGAAAGAAAGATTGTTTTTGAAAGCTTTGATTTATATGACTACAGATCTCAATTAAAAAAGGAAATTGAAAATTCTAAAAATGCGCTTCCCAAACATTGCACGCTTAAAAGTACATATGATTTAGTTCAATCCATATTTTATTCACTGAAAATGCCGTCACCATACAACTGGATTGTCTGTGAAGGTGTAAGTGAAAAGATTTACTTTGAATATTTTTTCAAAGAAGAAATTAAAAATAAAAACCTTCGAATATTACCAATGGGTGGGCAGTCAAAAGTAATTCGCCTGTATAAATACTTAGAAACCCCAATGGGGGAGGAAAGTACAAATGGAAAAGTTTATTGTTTGATTGATACAGATCATACTAGATGTGAAGAGATCAATGCTGGGATTAAGAGTTTGCAAATTAGACGTCTTAGCAACAAGGGAGAAGCAAATAAAACTCATTTGTTAACCTTAACACATTCAGATACGCATAAGACGGATATAGAACAGGCACTTAATCCTACGATATTCACGATTACTTTAAAAACAATGCAAAGTTCAGAGCATTTAAAAGATATAACGGCATCTAACATCAATGGCAACACAGACTTTATAAAGAACTTTAAAAATCTTCAACTTGAAGATTTTTTCAATGAAAATGATGGAGAGAATAAAATTCTCTTTGCAGAAAAATATATTGAGGCCTCTACAAACTATGAAGAAGATCACGATGATGTTGATGTGATTCCAGAATGGGTTAAAGAAATAAAAAAATTCTTCCAATAAAAACCCCGCAGCCTTGAGCTGCGGTTTTTATTTCTATTGCCCAAACACGCTTTTATCAAACCCAAACCTATTTCCCCAACCCCTTGCACTGCTCTCCCCTTCGGCGGGATCGGCGCCCGACATGAAAACTAAAGCCACGGGCGGGCACGGTATTTTTTCCCCCTGCAAACCGCCGAGTCGAGTTCAACAGGTCAGGAGCGCCATCAGGGATGATGGCGCAGCCGCAGTCGGCACAGGGATGTGCCGTCTGCGGCGCTCCGTCCGACCCGTTGGACGAGACGAGGGAACCCGCGAAGCGGGCGGGTTGCCGGGGGAGAAGACCTTTGGTGACTTTGGGTCTTTCCAAAGTCACTCGCCCCAGCCCGAAGGGCGGGCGAAACCCCTTCGAGGGGAAGGCCCTCGTGTCCTGCATGGCGAAGCCATGCCATTAAGGCGTAGGACGATATTCAGCCGAGAAATGACGTTAGCCCCCCTCACCCTAACCCTCTCCCGCAAGGGGAGAGGGGATCAGAGCGCAGGTCACCGAGGCTTAAGCAGATCGCAGAGGCTTAAGAGGTGTCGAGGGAAGAGACACAAACAAAAACCGCAGCCCTAGAGCTGCGGTTTTTTTTATTGGGTTAACCTGTTGGCACCAGACGCCAACAAGGCCAACCGCCCTTAGGCACGGCGCCAGCTGGTCTTGCCGGCGCTGTCTTCCAGCACGATCCCCATCTCGGTGAGACGGTTGCGGGCGGCATCCGCCGCAGCCCAGTTCTTGTCGGCACGGGCCTGATTGCGCTCGGCGATCAGGCGCTCGATTTCGGCAACCTCTTCGTCCGCTTCGTCACCCTTCAAGAAAGCCTCGGGGTCTTGCTGCAGGATACCGAGCACGGCGCCCAGCTCGCGCAGACGGGCTCCCAGCGCGGCGGCAACGGCCATGTCTTCACCCTTCTGGCGGTTGATCTCGCGCACCAGATCGAACAGGGCGGAGTAGGCTTCCGGGGTGTTGAAGTCGTCATCCATCGCCTCCTTGAAGCGAGCCACCTGCTCGTCGCCACCGGCAGCAGCGGCTACCGGCAGATCGCGCAGGGCTGTGTACATCCGCTCCAGCGCGGCGCGGGCTTGCTTGAGGTTATCTTCCGAGTAGTTGAGCTGGCTGCGGTAGTGGCCAGACATCAGGAAGTAACGGACGGTTTCGGCATCAAAATGGGCCAAAACGTCGCGGATGGTGAAGAAGTTGCCAAGGGATTTGGACATCTTCTCTTTATCCACCATCACCATGCCGCTGTGCATCCAGGTGTTGACGTAGTCGCCACCGTGGGCGCAGCAGGACTGGGCGATCTCGTTCTCATGGTGCGGGAACTGCAGATCGGAGCCGCCGCCGTGGATATCGAAGTGGTTGCCAAGGTGCTTGGAGTTCATGGCGGAGCATTCGATGTGCCAGCCAGGACGGCCCGGGCCCCAGGGGCTTTCCCAGGTCGGCTCGCCGGGCTTGGACATCTTCCACAGCACGAAGTCGAGCGGGTTGCGCTTGGCATCGACCACGTCAACGCGGGCACCGGCTTGCAGTTGTTCCAGATCCTGGCCGGAGAGCTTGCCGTAGTCGGCGTAGGATTCGACGATAAACATCACATCGCCGTTATCCGCCACATAGGCGTGCTCTTTTTCCAGCAGGGATTGCACCAGCTCGATGATCTCTTCGATGTGCTGGGTGGCGCGCGGTTCGATATCCGGGCGCACCATGCCGAGGGCGTCGAAGTCGGCGTGCATGTCGCCAATCAGACGCTCGGTCAGCTCGTCGCAGGTGACGCGGGTTTCAGCGGCGCGCTTGATGATCTTGTCATCCACGTCGGTGATGTTGCGCACGTAAGTCAGGTCGTAACCGGCGTAACGCAGGTAGCGAGCGACCACATCAAAGGCGACGAAGGTGCGGCCGTGGCCGATATGACAGTGATCGTAGATGGTGACACCACACACATACATGCCCACCTTGCCCGGGTGGATAGGTTTGAATTCTTCTTTTTGACGAGTGAGTGTGTTGTATATCTTCAGCATCTTCTAACCACTGCCTGTGAGTAAAATGGTTGGTCATAATACCCCGTTCAGGGGCAGAAAACGAGGCAGAAAAGCGGGCCAATCCCGCCTGCCAGCACGGTTACGGCGCCAGAGAGACTATGCCGCCAGCCCCTGATGGGCTAGAATTGCCACCACTTTATGCCATACACCTGCGGGCACTTCGTCGTCCGCATCAAATGAAAGGACATATCATGGTCACTCTGCACACCAATCACGGCGACATCACCCTCACCCTGAATGCTGAAAAAGCCCCGGAAACCGTGGCCAACTTCCTGCAATACTGCCGTGACGGTCACTACGACAACACCATTTTCCACCGCGTCATCGACGGCTTCATGATCCAGGGCGGCGGCTATGCCCCGGGCTTTGAAGAGAAAGACACCCGCGCTCCCATCAAGAACGAAGCGGCCAATGGTCTCTCCAACAAGATCGGCACCATCGCCATGGCTCGCACCATGGAGCCGCACTCTGCCAGCGCCCAGTTCTTCATCAACGTGAACAACAACGACTTCCTCGACTTCAAATCCGCCACCACTCAGGGCTTTGGCTACTGCGTATTCGGTGAAGTGACCGCCGGCATGGACGTGGTCAACAAGATCAAGGGCGTCAAGACCGGTAACTACGGCCGCATCCACCAGGACGTGCCGGTAGAAGACGTAGTGATCACCAAGGTGACCCTTGCTGACTGATCTCTGCCGACTCGGCACTGACAAAACTGCGGCCCCGGCCGCAGTTTTTCCATCTGCCTCCCCCACTGCCAGCCCAAACTGGCGCCGCCTTGACTATCTGGCCCACGGCAACCCGCGCCAGCGCTCGGCCCATGCCCTGCTCACCGCCGGTGTGTGGGATGAGCTGGCCACGCAGTGCAGCGATATGGCGCTGGTGAGCACGCTCGCCATCGGCCTCGATCGGCCGGGCAGCGATCTCGATATTCTCTGCCAGCATCCCGATCCTGCGGCGTTTGCCGCTACTTTTGCAGAGCAAGGGTGGCAGGCGAGCGCCAAGGGCGACAATGTCTGGCTGCTGGAGCGCACCTTTGCCAGCCTCGACCAGAGCTGTGCTGTTAGCGGTTGCGATCAAAGCGATGCCAGCTGGCCGCTGGAGCTCTATGTCACCCCAGCCCCCATCGAGACGCTGAACGGCTGGCGCCACCTCACCCTGATGGCAGCTTTGCTCGAGCGGTTTGGCGATGCTTTCTACCGTGAAGTGCTGCGTCTGCGCCTTGAGGAGGGATTGAAAGGGGAAGCGGCCATGTGCCGGTTGCTGGGTCTGGCGGGCGATCCTTACGCCGCCCTGCTGACGCTGGAGGGGCGCCATCTGGCCGAGCTGTCATGGCAGCCGCCATCCCGTGACGATATCCATACCTCAACTGGCGCGATGGTGCCCGCCGCGCACGATTCGTCCCCTGTTGTGTCTACTATCTCTGCCACCCCCGTTTGCCCTGTTTCGACCGAGAGCCCGACCCCCACATCATGAGCACCCTCTTTATCAGTGACATTCACCTCTCTGCCCAGCGGCCCGATATGACCGCGGCACTGGTGCGCTTTCTCGAGCACGACGCCCCCGGCGCCGATGCCCTCTATGTGCTGGGGGATCTCTTCGAATTCTGGATTGGCGACGATGACCCCAATCCGCTCCATCAACAGATGGCCGACGCCTTCTTGGCCCTGAGCCAGCAGAACGTGCCCATCTACTTTATCCACGGCAACCGCGACTTTCTGCTGGGCCAGCAGTTTGCCAAGCGCGCTGGGATGACATTGCTGGGGGACCCTTGCGTGATCGAGCTCTATGGGGAGCGGGTAGTGCTGAGCCACGGCGATCTGCTCTGCACCCTGGATGAGGGGTATCAGAAGTTTCGCCGCATCACCCAGCTCAAGTGGCTGCGCTGGCTCTTTTTGCGGCTGCCGCTCGCCCGCCGTCAGGCCATCGCCTGCAAGATGCGCGGCCAAAGCCAGATGGAGAATGCCCACAAGAGCCAGATCATCATGGATGTGACGCCCGCGGCGGTTGACGACACCCTGCGCGCCCACGACTGCCGGATGATGATCCACGGCCACACCCACAGACCCGCCATCCACGACTTCACCCTTGATGGCCAGCCCGCCCGCCGCATCGTGCTGGGAGACTGGTTCGAGCAAGGCTCGGTGCTGATCTGCCGCCCTGGCGAGCAGCGGCTGGAAATGCGGCCGCTGGCAACGATCGACCCCGCCGCTTACCCATCCGTCTGACATCCCCCCTGTGCGGGTTGCAGGTAAAACCTGCGGCCCGGCGCCCCCCTGTAAACCCGGTGAACCGACGTATCACGATGAGCTCAGGCTGGTATGGCCTGTGCCGATGGGGTGCTCGCCCCATCCCTATCGGTTCTGCTGCGCCAGAAACACTAAATACGGCAAAAGCCGGTCAAAAAAACATCCAAGATGCTGAAAATAAAGCAAAATGACCATTCAATCAGCGTTGAAATAAGCAAGGCGGCTCATTAGACTACCGACTCCCCTACCCGTCCTAACACAAGGAACGTATCAAACAATGAAAAAGACGGTTCTCACCCCCTTACTGGCGCTGTTGATCACAGGCTGTGGCGGCGGTGATGGCGAACAGGAAGAGACCCCTATCCGCCCCCCTGTCACCCCCAACTATTTCGAGGCATCCAGCCAGAGCAGCGCGGGCGGACAGTTGAACCCCACCAGCCTGCGGTTGGCGGCGGGTGAACAGGGGCGTTTCTCGGTACAGGCTGACAGCGGTTACCTCCTGACCGAGATAAGCGGATGTGATGGCACCCTGGACGGCCTCACCTATACCACTGGCCCCATGCGCAGCGATTGCCAGATCTCGGCCAGCTTCACGCAGGAGAGTGCCGCCGTCTATTTCAACGCCACCACCCACGCTTCTCAGGGGGGCGCACTCAGCCCCGACGCACTGCGTCTGAACGCCGGTGAACAGGGCCGTTTCACCGTGCAGCCCGAAAGTGGCTTCGTACTGACACAGATCGCAGGATGTGAGGGCACCCTGACGGGTAATACCTACACCACAGCACCCATGCGCGCCGATTGTCAGGTCTCGGCCCGCTTTATCAGCGATGCCGCCAATGCGATTGCCCGGGAAGATCATACCCTTGCCAGCGAGCAATCCCTGATCGCCCATGTCCGTGCGACGATTGCCGACAGTGAGGCGCACCGCACCGAACTGGTTCGCAGCCTCTATCAGGGAATGGCACAGATCAGCTGGAACCCGAGCCACGACTCCATCACCTTTTCCAGCTTCCAGCCGGAGAGCACGGTGACCCTGCTCCCCTCCAACATCAATGGCAAGGGGGAGAGCGAGATCCGGGGTCTGGTGATGGTCTCCGAGCAAGCCGATTACCGTCAGGCCGCCATGGGGGCGAACCTGTTTTCCGTTGACCGCACCGCGCAGAGCGAGGCGCTGCTCAAGGGCCTGATTGGCTGGCTGACCCGAGGCAAGGATAGCGATGGCCTGCGCATCCTCACCGCCCAGATGCCTAGTCGCGCCGATAGCGTCTATTTTCCCCACAACGAAGGCGTGCGGGACTGGCTCAAGGCGATCTATCCCGACAAGCACAGTATCAACCCGGCCAATACCTGCGATTATCAGGCACTGAGCGACTGTATCGACACCATGGCGCCGGAGCTTATCGTGATCAGCGATATCGACCGCCAGGGGCTGGGGTATCAGGGGATCGCAGAGGCGATCGCCAAGGCCAAAGCGGCCGGGATCCCGCTGCTGCTCTCCAACTATCGGCGCGATGCCAGCCCGCTGCTAAGCCCCCTCTATCTCGATATGGGGCTGGTCACCTGGGGCAACTACTGGTCAAAACTCAGAGCCAGCGATCTGGCAGTAAACACCATCATGGCACCCGACGCCCAGCTGATGGCGGTCGATACCCTGCTTGGCAACCTTCTGAATCGCAACTTCACTACCCAGTGGCTCGATAGCTGCGGCGGCAACTTTATCAATTGCGGTGGCTCGGAGAGCTTCAACCAGCAGTTCAAGCTGGGTGCCGACTGGCTGAGAAATGCGGCCATCACCCTCGACAAGGCCGGGATCAGTCCCTTTGCCCGTGACGGCGTGACACTGTTGCCCGCCACCCTGCTGCTGGCCGACAAATACCGTGCCGCCATCGACTACCCGATTGCCTGGGATGAACATCAATCCTGGCAGCAGGCGATGTTTGCCGACTGGCTGGTGAGCTATACCCGCACCCGTACCCCGGCCCAGCCCGATCTGGGGGAGTACGTCACCGATCGCAACAAGGTGGTGAAGGGACAAGCAGCTCACTACGCCTATCCCGCGACGCTCACCGACAGTCGGCGCATTGCGGTTCCCTACAGCGGGCAGTGGACCACCACCGGCTGGTATGCCCTGCCGGGACAAACCATCACCCTGAGACGCACCGATAACGCCGATGTGTCCGCTACCGTCCGACTCAACTACCACAGGCCCAACACCAATCGCGCCTATGAGCAGAAGATCTATCGAGCCCCGCTGGAGCTGACCACCGGGCGACTGCTCTTGGCCAAGGGGGGCAGCATCACCTTCACCTCTCCTTATGGCGGCCCTATCTACCTCTATCTGGAAGGGGGGGCAGCATCGCTGGCCGTCCAGGTAAGCGCCACGGGCGTCACCCGTCATCCGGCCATCATGGATTTCAGTGATGAGCAGCAGATACGCGAGTTCAACGAGCGGCTGGAACAAACCGAGCTGCCCCATATCGATCTGCGGGCCGATGGCGCCGAACAGCATCTACGCCGGGATCGCTTCACCAAGGCGGTGGGTGGCGTCATCCCCGACACCAATGCCCTGCTCGACAGCATCGCCCGGGATCACATCAATGGCGTCTACACCCTGGCGGGCCTGAAAATTCAGGGCAAGGGGCTCGATGAGTCGCTGCCTGCGGATGTTAAAAACGCCTGCGTGGCACTGCTGGGGGAGGGTTGTCTCGATGAGTCGATTCATACCCGCACCATCATCCAGCATGCCAACTATGACCAGAATGCCCATTGCGGCAGCGGTTGCAGTGGCAACCCGTGGGACTCTTCCGGCAGCATCAGTCCGACCGGCTGGCTCGACAATCACGAACTGGGCCACAACCTGCAGACCAACCGGTTGAACGTGCAGTACGCTGCGGCAGGCGATGCCGACAACTGGAGTGGCTATGGCAGCCGCGCGGGGGAAAACTCCAACAACATCTTCCCTTATGTGGTGAAGTGGCGCGCCCATTATCTGAGGGATGGCAACACGGCTCCCATCAAGGATGGGCACATGAATCACAAGGATCTCTTCTATGTGTTCATGTCTGATGCGGCGCAGGTACGGGACAGGAGTGGCAACCGCGTCGTGCTCGGGGCCAACTGCCAGGTGCTCGATACCGGCGAGAGTCGCTACGAAGCCCCCTGGAAGAGCAATGCCTACGCCGTCCACAACGGCTATCGCATGGCGTTTTATATCCAGATGGCATTACGCGCTCACGGTATGATCCTGACTGATGGCACCCGTCTGAACGATGGCTTCACTATCTTCACCCTGCTCTATCAGCATTCACGGATCTTCGGCGCGGCAGCCGACAGTGAAGCGCAGTGGAATGCCAACAAGGATAGGCTCGGCTTTAGCCTGTTCCCCTACTCGGGGCATGCGGTCTATGGCGGCAAACGGGTGCGCGACATACCGGGCAATGACTTTATGCTGGTTGCACTCAGTCGGCTCACCGGTTGGGACTGGCGCAATCACTTCGATCTGCTTGGCCTGCGTTACTCCAGCCTCGCGGTCGCTCAGGTGCAGGCCAACCAGCGTTATGGCAGCCTGCCGATGGGGATGTATGTGCTGGAGGATGACCTGCCCCCTGCCAACATGAGCGAAGGCGTCACATTCCTGCCGCTCTCCGAAAGCGACGGATCCACCCTCTGGCCCCGCAACAGCGGCTCGCCAAGCACCTGCCCAACACCCTGAATAGGATCATCGCGATAACCACAACAAGCGCCCGGCAGGGCGCTTGTTGTTTATCCGGCCTCTGGCCCCGTTGTTGATGCTGTGAAGAGGGTGGAATAAGTGGTGATCGCTCACAGATCAGCAAAGCAAACCTGCACTCCTCCTTCAGGACACAAGGTTGTGTGAACCCCGTCACCTTGCCCCTTGCCAATTGAGAGGATGATGGCGCTCAGGCAGAAACGTCTTTCTCGCCAGCTATTTCAACAAGTTGAGGTTTATATGCCTGACAGCAATGCGGTCGCTCACCCGTTCGATGCCAAGAAGATCAATGTCAACGATCCCTATGAGATGAAGCAGTGGGTCAAAATGTTCGAGTGCACCGAAGTCCAGCTCAAACGGGCGGTCAAGGCAGTCGGCACCTCAGGCAAGGCGATCCGAAAACACCTCAAAAAGTGAGGGCACAACCCCGTCACAGACCAAGCCTAGCTCGCGGGGCTTTTCTCATCTTGACCTTTACGTGAGCCATCCCCGCCTCTGGTTGGCGGCGCACATACCGCCATTCAACCGCTCATAACCGGACTGTGCAGCCCGACCAGCGCCGGCCGCCGTCCGACAGCTTGTGACCAGCCAGCGCCGTCTGGCCCTTCGCATCCCGGCATCCCTGCCTATAATGCGGGCTCAAACACACAGAGAGGATTAATCCATGGGCTTTATCACCTGGATCGTATTGGGACTGTTGGTGGGTATTCTGGCGAAGTGGATCATGCCGGGCCGCGACGGCGGTGGCTTCTTTATGACTGCCCTGCTGGGGATTGTCGGCGCCATGGTTGGCGGCTATGTGGGTACCCTGCTGGGGCTGGGCTCGGTGACCGGTTTCAATATCCCGAGCATCGCGCTGGCGACCGTGGGCGCCCTTATCGTCCTGTTTGTCTTCAACAAGATCCGCAGCTGACCCCCACCGCCATCTATGTGTAGATAAACAGGGCACCGCGAGGTGCCCTCTCTTTTTTATCGCCCTCACGATGTTGCCAGCGGCAAGATCAGCCTCACCAGCAAGCCCCCCAGCTGGGTGGCCGGCAGCAACACCACTTCGCCGTGGTGGTAGTGGGCGATATCGCGTACCAGCGCCAGACCCAGCCCCGCTCCCGGCTGTTCACTCCCCTGCTCGAGGCGCTGGAACGGCTGCCAGACTCGCTCCGCCAGCTCGGGGGCTATGCCGGGGCCGCTATCCTCTACCTCCAGCCAGATCTGCCCGTTGCTTCGCACCACCCGCGCCGTCACCGTGCCGTGGGGTGGGGTGTATTTGATGGCGTTGTCGAGCAGGTTGGCACAGAGTTCCCCGAGCAGCAGCGGCTCCCCCGCCACCATGATGGCGGACTCCTCCCCCTCGTAACCGAGATCGATCCCCTTGCTGCGGGCCTGCGGCAACCGCGACAGACAGGCCTGCTGCACCAGCGCCGTCAACTCCATGGGCTCCCGCTGGCGCAGCCCGGAGCACTCGTCCGATTTGAGTCGCGCCAGCAGCAGGAGCCGCTCGGTCAGGGCGATGGTGTGATCGAGCCGCACGGCCATGGCATCGAGGCTTTCGCTCATCAGGGCAGGATCGCCACTGCCGCGCGCCACCTCAACTTGGGTTTTCAAAATGGTGAGCGGGGTGCGCAACTGATGGGCGGCATCGGCACTGAAACGCTCCTGCCGGGCCACCAGCTGGCGCAATCGGGCCAGCTGGCGGTTGAACGCCTGCACCAGCGGCCGGGTCTCCTGCCAGGGGAGCAAATCCGGCAAGGGTGCAAGATTGGCGGCATCGCGGCGCAAGATCTCCCGCGACAAACGGCGCATCGGGGTGAGCAGCCGTTTGAGCAACAGATAAGCGAGCAGCAGGGTAAGCACCACCAGCGCCCCCTGGGTCAGCAGGGCCGACCAGAGCAACTGCTCCGCCAACTGCTGGCGGCCGAGCAGGGTTTCCGCCACCGTGATGCGGGCCATGCCGTTGACGCCCCCTCGCCTACTGGTTGCAGCAGCATCACGGCGCGGATCGGCGCCTCCTGATAGAGCCCGTCGTAGAAGTAGGCGAGCGCCGGATAGCGGTCGGTCAGCGGCGTGCCGTCCGGCATGGGGGGCAGGTCATCAAAGCCGGAGATGACCCTATCGTCGATACCGCGCACCTGATAGAAGAGGCGATCGCGCATGTTGCGCTCGAAGCTGTCGAGCACCACGTAGGGCACATCCACCCTGAGGCTGCCCTCGGCTGCCGTCAGCCGCTCGGCAACGGTGCGGGCCGAAGCGAGCAGGGTACGATCATAGGCCGAGGTGGCCGCCGCCAGTGCGCCGTAGTAGCTGTACCAGGCCGAGGCGGCCCAGAGGATCAGCAAGGGGCCCCCCAGAAACAGCAGCAGTTGATGGAGCAGGGAGCGGCTAATGGGAGGCCTCCGGCGCCGCTTCCAGCAGATAGCCGAGACCGCGCAGGGTGGTGATCACCACCCCGCTGCCCACCAGCTTTTTGCGCAAACGGTGGATATAGAGATCGATGCTGTCGAGCCCCACCTCGTCATCGAGGTTGAACACCTGCTCGAACAGCTGCCCCTTGGCGACCGGCCGCCCGTGGCGGTACATCAGCGCGGTCAGCAGCGCCAGTTCGCGCGGAGTCAGGGCAAGGCGGGCATCGGCCAGCAGAAAATAGCCGTCGGGGTGCAGGGTCAGACGACCCAGCCGCAGCTCGGCACCGCCACTTTCGCTGCGCCGCAACAGGGCTCGCAGCCGGGCATCCAGCTCCCCCAGATCGAACGGCTTGGCCAGATAGTCATCGGCCCCGGCATTGAGGCCGCAGATCCGCTCCTCCACCGCGCCGCGGGCGGTGAGCAGCAGTACCGGCACCCCCTGCCCCCGGCTGCGCAACCGGCCGAGTACCGCCAGTCCGTCGAGCTTGGGCATCTCGATATCGAGCACCGCCAGCGCGTACTGTTCGTGGCGCAGCAGGTGGTCAGCCTGAGCCCCGTCAGCCACCCAATCCACCGCGAAACCGGCGCTGGTGAGTGCCCGCGACAGCCAGTGGGCCAGTTCGTGATTATCTTCTGCCAACAGCAAGCGCATCCCTATCCCCTTGTTCTTAACGACGGCGTGCAACCACAGTGCTGCAACTGCATCCATTCACTCTGCCTGAGCGGAACAAGGTGCGATCACGGTCACACTCCCGCCAATTGGTCAGTGATTGAAAGGTGAATGAAAGGTTGTTGTTTTAACAATTTCGCATCACTTCGTCTATCGACGGAGTCACACCCAGGAAAAACAACGACAAGATGGAGCACACAACCATGAAGCAACGCACACGTCATGCCCTCGCCCTGCTGACCCTGCTCGGCGCCCTGCCACTGCAGGCAGCCGAGAGTGCCACGACCCCGAGCCGTACCGAATGTATCGCACCGGCCAAACCGGGCGGTGGTTTCGATCTCACCTGCAAGTTGCTGCAGGTGAGCCTGCAGGAGACCGGCACCATCGACAAGCCGATGCGGGTCACCTATATGCCGGGCGGGGTCGGCGCCGTGGCCTACAACGCCATCGTGGCCCAGCGCCCCGCCGAGGCGGGGACTGTGGTCGCCTTCTCCGGTGGCTCCCTGCTCAACCTCTCACAGGGCAAATTTGGCCGTTACGGGGTGGACGATGTGCGCTGGCTGGCGGCAGTGGGTACTGATTACGGCATGATCGCGGTGCGCCACGATGCCCCCTATCAAAATCTCAAGGAGCTGGTGAGCGCCATGGAACGCGATCCCAACAGCGTGGTGATCGGCGCGGGTGCCTCCATCGGCAGTCAGGACTGGATGAAGACGGCGCTGCTGGCCAAACAGGCCGGGGTTGACCCTCACAAGATGCGCTACGTCGCCTTTGAAGGGGGTGGCGAGCCGGTCACCGCGCTACTGGGCAACCATGTGCAGGCGGTCTCCGGCGATTTGAGCGAGATGGTGCCCTATATCGGCGGCGACAAGCTGCGGGTGCTGGCAGTGTTCTCTGCCGAGCGGCTGCCCGGCAAGCTGGCCACCATCCCCACCGCCAAGGAGCAGGGTTATGATCTGGTGTGGCCGGTGATCCGCGGCTTCTATGTCGGCCCCAAGGTAAGCGACAGCGAATATCAGTGGTGGAAGCAGACCTTCGATCAGCTGGTGAAGACCGACACCTTCAAGGCGCAGCGGGATCTGCGCGGCCTGTTCGAGTTTGACCTCACCGGCGAGGCGCTCGACAGCTACGTCAAGGAGCAGGTGGCGCAATATCGCGAGCAGGCCAAAGCCTTCGGTCTGGCCAAATAGGAGCCGCAGCCATGAGCGATCGCATCTTCGCCGCCATCTGGCTGCTGCTCTGTCTGGCAGGCGCCGCTATCGCCTGGCAGATCCAGAGCGAATACAGCTATGAGCCGCTGGGGCCGCGCCCCTTCCCGCTCGGCATCATCGGCCTGATGGCGCTCTGCGCCCTGTTGCTGCTGCGCCGCCAGCCGGACACCGTCAGCTGGCCGCCGCTGCGTACCCTGCGCCACCTCGCCATCATGGTGGTGGCGCTGGCCGGGTACGGTGCCAGCTTCGAGTGGCTGGGCTTTCCGCTGGCCACCACCCTGCTCACCTTTGTTCTGGGGCGCCTGTTTGGCGCCTCTGCCAAAGCCGCCCTGCTCTCCGGCGTCGTCGGCGGTCTGGTGCTCTATCTCGCCTTCGACCGGCTGCTGGATGTCACCCTGCCCCTCGGCGTCTGGTTCTCTTAAGGAGTCAATATGGATACCTGGATGTACCTATCCCAGGGCTTTGCGGTGGCACTCACCCCGGAGAATCTGGTGATTGCCCTGATCGGCTGCTTTGTCGGCACCGTAGTCGGCCTGCTGCCGGGCCTTGGCCCCATCAACGGGGTCGCCATCCTGTTGCCGCTGGCTTTTGCCCTGAAACTGCCCCCCGAATCGGCGCTCATTCTGCTCGCCACCGTCTATATCGGTTGCGAGTATGGCGGGCGGATCTCCTCGATCCTGCTCAACGTGCCGGGGGATGCCGCCGCCATCATGACCGCGCTGGATGGCTACCCCATGGCCCAGCAGGGCAAGGCGGGAGTGGCCCTCTCCATCTCGGCGGTCAGCTCCTTTGTCGGCTCCATGCTCGCCATCGGGGGCATCATCCTGTTCGCCCCGGCGCTGGCGCGCTGGTCCCTCGCCTTCGGCCCGGCGGAGTATTTCGCCCTGATGGTGTTCGCCATCGCCTGCCTCGGCAGCATGATGAGCCAGAACCCGCTCAAATCCTTTATGGCGGCGCTGATTGGGCTGGGGCTCGCCACCGTCGGGGTGGATGCCAACACTGGCGTCTATCGCTTCACCTTCGACAGCGTTCACCTCTCGGACGGGGTGCAGTTTATCGTGGTGGTGATCGGCCTCTTCTCGGTGAGCGAGATCCTGCTGATGCTGGAGCACACCAGTGGCGGCGGCAAGCTGGTGCGCACCACCGGGCGGATGCTGTTCAACTTCAAGGAGCTGGTCCATTGCACCGGCACCATGTTGCGCTCATCCACCATCGGCTTCTTCGTCGGCATTCTGCCCGGCGCCGGTGCCACCATCGCCAGTGCCATCACCTACATGACCGAGAAGCGACTGGCGGGGCCCAATGCCAAATTCGGCGAGGGGGACATTCGCGGCGTGGCCGCGCCGGAGGCGGCCAACAACGCATCGGCCTGCGGCTCCTTTATCCCCATGCTGACCCTGGGAGTGCCGGGTTCGGGCACCACAGCGGTGATGATGGGGGCGCTGACCCTCTATAACATCACTCCGGGCCCCACCATGTTCACCGAACAGCCCGATGTGGTGTGGGGATTGATCGCCGCCCTCTTGCTGGCCAACGTCATGCTGCTGGTGATGAACATCCCCATGGTGGGGCTCTTTACCCGCATGCTCTCCATCCCGCTCTGGTTTTTGGTGCCCGCCATCGCCAGCGTCTCGGCAGTGGGAGTCTATGCGGTGCACAGCACCACCTTCGACCTGTTGCTGATGGTGGCCCTCGGGGTCTTTGGCTACCTGCTGCGCAAGATGCACTTCCCCATGTCACCGCTCATTCTGGGCTTCGTGCTGGGTGAAATGCTGGAGCAGAACCTGCGCCGCGCCCTCTCCATCAGCAATGGCGACACCGCCATCCTGTGGAGCAGCGGCATCAGCCAGACCCTGCTGGTACTGGCCATCGTAGTGATCACCCTGCCCCCGCTGGTACGCCTGCTGCGCCGCCGCAAAGCCGATCCGCTGATCCCGGACGCCCGCCCGGAGCAGGGAGCCTGATCCCCTCTGAACAGAAAGAGGGTCGCCAGCAAACTGGAGTGCCGTTAACGAACAAGGGCCCCACACAGTGGGGCCCTTGTTTATGAATGACGTGTTGATGCCATCCCGCGATTCAAGTCAGTAGGTCACTGCGCGTCCGGCTGGTTGGCTGGTGCCGCCTTGATAAAGGCTTGCAACTGTTCACAGTTGGCGACGATGCGGCGGATGGTGGGGTAATCGTCAAGGGTCATGTCGTAGCGGCGGGCGTTGTAGACCTGGGGCACCAGCATGCAGTCGGCCAGGGTCACTTCGTTGCCGACGCAGTAGACACCGGCGGTGGTCATCAACAGCTGTTCGAGGGCGGTGAAGGTCTCGTCAATCCAGTGGCGATACCAGCGAGCCTCCTGCTCGTTGTTAGCCCTGAAGTGCTCTTCCAGATAGTTGAGCACCCGCAGATTGTTGAGCGGGTGAATATCGCAGGCGATCATGTTGACGATCTGGCGCACTCGGGCCCGCGCGTCGGGGGAAGAGGGCATCAGGGAGTAGGCGGGATAGGTCTCGTCAAGGTACTCCATGATGGCGACCGACTGACCGATCTGCACATCGCCATCCACCAGAAACGGCACCAGCCCTTGGGGGTTTATCCGGCGATAGGCCTTCTCGCTCTGCTCGCCTTGCCGCAAATTGATGGGATGCTGCTCGTAGGCGAGTCCCTTAAGCTGCAACACGATCCGTACCCGAAAACTTGCCGACGAACGCCAATAGCCAAACAACTGCAACATAATCTGTCCCTGCATCTTATCTGGGCCCGAAGCCCGGCAGGTGCTCACCACCTGCCTCCTTGTGTATCCGGCACCGGTTGAGGGCTCGTCGTGATCCGGACATATCCCGAATATCCTGCCGCCAACCGGCGCTGGTCATCAACCTCCCTGACCGCTCGCTGGCACCACCTGTTGAGAGATGGTGCCAAACAGGTTTTGGCCAGAGCGATCTTCCATCGCGATCGACACTCTATCACCAAACTGCAAATAGGGGGTTATAGCTTGATCACAATCAAGAATTTCCAGCATGCGGCGCTCGGCGATGCAGGATGAACCGGCGCTGCGATCGTAGTTGGAGACAGTGCCCGAGCCGATGATGCAGCCAGCGCCAAGGGGACGGGTCTTGGCGGCATGGGCAATCAGATCGAAGAAGCTGAAGGTCATGTCCACCCCGGCATCAGGTGCGCCAAACAGGGCACCATTCAGATGGGTGTGCAGGGGCAGCAGCACCTTGCCATCGCGCCAGTCATCGCCCAGCTCGTCCGGGGTGATGGCCACCGGCGAGAAGGCGCTGGACGGTTTGGACTGGAAGAAACCAAAGCCCTTGGCGAGCTCCCCCGGAATGAGGTTACGCAGGCTCACATCGTTAACCAGCATCAGCAGCTTGACGTGACTGACAGCCCCCTGCGGGCTTACTCCCATCGGCACGTCGTCGGTGATGATGGCTACCTCCGACTCGAAATCGATCCCCCACTCCTCAGAACCCATCACAATCGGCCCGCGGGGGGCGAGAAAACTGTCGGAGCCCCCCTGATAGATCAACGGATCGTGCCAGAAGCTCTCCGGCATCTCGGCGCCGCGGGCCTTGCGCACCAGCTCCACATGGTTGACGTAGGCGCTGCCATCGGCCCACTGGTAGGCGCGCGGCAGCGGAGAGAGGCAAGACGCTTCGTCAAAGGGGAACGCCTCGGTCACACGGCCCTCGTTAAGCTGCTGATAGACAGCCTCCAGCCTGGGAGCAACCTCGGCCCACTCATCGAGGGCGGCCTGCAGGGTGGAAGCAATCTCGCTCACCCGCACCGCCCGGGCCAGATCCCGGCTCACCACCACCAAAGCGCCATCGCGCTTACCATTGTTCAATGTTGCCAATTTCATAAGCGATTCCTTATTTGCCGGCAGCAGCGTCCGGGCGCTGCCAGCTGGAGACATACCGGGTGTTCTCGATCCCTTCGCACAGACTGCCGACGTTCAGCGCATCGCGGGTGTCGAGCATGACCGCTACCTCGTCGGTGAACTTCTTGGCATAGGCCTGCCCCGCCGCAAACGCCTTGGGATGGGGGCCGTGGGTGAATCCGGCAGGGTGGAAGGTGACCATGCCCCGCTCGATATTGTCCCGGCTGAAGAAGTCCCCGGCGTGGTAGAAGAGCACTTCATCGTAATCGTCATTGCTGTGATAAAAGGGCACCTTGAGGGCCCCGGGATCGCTTTCGATGGGGCGCGGCACAAAGGTGCAGATGACAAAGCGGCTTGCCACAAAGGTCGAATGAGCCGACGGCGGCAGATGGTAGCGGTGGCTCATCAGCGGGCGGATATCCCGCCAGTTGAGGCGCACCACGCACAAATCCCCGTGCCACCCTTGTGCATCCAGCGGGTTGAAGGGCCAGGTGATGACGCTAATCTCGTCGTGGCGCTTCACCTGCAGCGACCAGGGATTCTCATCCTGCTGGGCCAAAAAGCGCTCGTTGATGGCGGGCACATCCAGCGCCGCCGGGTCGAAGATGGCGTGATTGCCCACCAGCCCCTTGTCCGGCAGCTGATAGCTGTCGTTGGTCGCCTCGATCATCAGGATGAACATGGGCGCCGTCGGCTCGATGCGCCACATGGTGCCGCGGGGGATCACCACGTAGTCGCCGTCCCGCAGGCTCAGGTGGCCGTAGTCGCAGAAGAACTCGCCGCTCCCCTCGTGGATAAAGAGCAGCTCGTCGCCGTCGGCGTTACGCACCAGAAACGGCATCGCCTCGGATAGCCGCCAGATGCGATAGCGGCAGTGGGGGTTGCTGAGAATGTCGGGAGCCCCCCAAGGGGAGAGGGAACTCACCTCATCCTGCAGGGCATTGAGGTCAAACAGCCGTGGCCGCAGCGGTCCCTCCCAACTGCTCCAGTCGGTGGGGGCATGCTTGTGATGCATGTGGGTAGCCGGGCCGAAAAAGCCGCTGCGCCCCAGTTCGCGCTCATAGATGGCCTGCTCCGGCAGGTCGGCATGGGCCTGCCGGGAGTGGGTCCCCTCCCGATGGGGGAAGTTAATCCAGTTACGCATCGCTCGCTCCCTCTTTGCGGGCACCCTTCTCATCCTCGCCGCCATCCAGCACGCCGCGGCGGATCTGGTCCAGCTCTATCGATTCAAACAGCGCCTTGAAATTGCCCTCGCCAAACCCTTCGTTGCCCTTGCGCTGGATGATCTCGAAGAAGACCGGGCCTATCACGGTATCGGTGAAGATCTGCAACAGGATGCCATCCTTGGTGGGGGAGCCGTCGATGAGGATGCGCAACTCTTTGAGGGCCGCCAGATCCTCCTGATGCCCCTCGACCCGGTTGTTCACCTTCTCGTAGTAGGTATCCGGGGTCGGCATAAAGCCGGTGCCGCGGCTGCGCAGGGTGCGGATGGTGTGGTAGATATCGCTGGAGGCCATGGCGATGTGCTGGATCCCCTCCCCCTTGTACTGACGCAGGTACTCCTCAATCTGGGACTTGTCATCAGCCGACTCGTTGATGGGGATACGGATCTTGCCGCAGGGGGCAGTCATGGCGCGAGAGTGCAGCCCGGTCAGCTTGCCCTCGATATCGAAGTAGCGAATTTCACGGAAGTTGCCGATCCGCTCGTAGAAGTTGGACCAGACATCCATATTGCCGCGATGGACGTTGTGAGTCAGGTGATCGATCTCCATAAGACCGGCATCTACCTCTGCCATCCGGGACTGCCAGTCGGGGTAGAAGACAAAATCCACGTCATAGATGGAGCCCTTGTCGCCGTAGCGGTCGACAAAGGAGAGCGTGCTCTCGCCGATACCGTAGATGGCGGGAATATTGAGCTCCATCGGGCCAATCTTGCCGATAAAGGGCTTGGCCCCCTTGGCGATGGCGAACTGCTGGGCCTTGCCCGCATCACTCACCCGAAACGCCATGCCGCAAACGCTCGGCCCGTGCAGGCTGGCAAACTGCTCCGCCTGGGAGTGAGGCTCGGCATTGACCACAAAGTTGATATCCCCCTGCCGGTAGAGCCAGCACTGCTTGTGTTTGTGCTTGGCGACCTCGGCAAACCCGAGCGAAACAAACAGGCTCTTGAGGGCGGCAATCCCCTTGGCATCGGGGGCCGTGTACTCGACAAACTCGAAACCGTCTGTGCCTAACGGATTGATGGTATGGGTGGCGGAAGAGGTGGCATTCATCGGGCGCTCCTTGCTCTTGATTCGGTTAAAACGGATTGCGGCACCCAGCGGCGCGGCAAGTGTTAACAACTTGTTTCATTAGAAGCAGGGCGTAGCAGGAAGAGAAGAGGCGGGTTGCAGATAGTTTTTCGCAGCTGGCAGCAAAAGATGTAAATGAATTGTGACATTCAAGCTGCAGCCCTGCGGATCAAACGGTGACGACCAGTATGGCTGTCAGCTTTGCATTACAGTTGCCAGTTTTTGACCAGCAGATGGGGCAAGCAGGCCCGGGCCTTTTGCAGTCGCACAGGCGTCGGATTGATCAACCACGCCTCTTTCCCCAACCCCAGCAGCGGCAGATCGTGCAGGCTGTCGCTCAAGGCCAGCTCGGCATCGAGGGCGCAAATCTCCGGCAGCAGCTTGTGATGGCCGTGGCAATAGAAGCGCGGCATCAGGCCGCCAAAACGGTAGTGCATCTGCGAGCCAATGATCCGGTGGGGCAACTGGCCGGGCAGTTGCTGATAGAGCTGGGCTCGCACCAGCGCGCAGGGACTGGCGGAGATCACCCAGCAGCGCGCCCCCTCGCTTTGCAGCAATTCGCGAGCCTGACGATACAACCCCGGCCTGGTGCGGCAGTAGGCACGCACCAGCTTGCGCCAGCCCAAAGGGGAAAGCCCCAACGTGATGGCCCACCAGATAAGGGAGATACCGCGCCGCCGCTGGCTGGGCAGCAAATAGACCACCCCACCCAGCGCAATCACCGGCAACAGCAGCAGCGGCCAGATCCGGCGGCGCAGGATATAGCGCAGCAGACCGGCGTGGCTGTCGCCGGGAGCCAGGGTGTCGTCAAAGTCGGCCAGGATCCAGCGCGGTGCACGTCCGTCAGGATCACGCGCTTTCGCTGAATGGATCATGGTGTCAGGTGCTGGGCGCATAAGCATCAGGGCGCAAGGGCTGCGATGGCTGCCGTGAGCTCGGGGGTGACAAATTCACTCCCCACATCGGGCGGGCAGACAAAGTCGAACGGCTCGCCCGCCAGCTTAAAACTCAGTCGCCAGGCGTGCAGATAGCCGCGATCGGCTGGCGTACCGCCATAGCGCTCATCCCCGAGAATGGGGGCGCCAATACTTTTGAGGGCAACCCGGATCTGGTGGGTCTTGCCGGTCTGGGGCTTGATGCGATAGAGCCGCAGCCCCTCGCGCACCGACACTGAATCGAACCAGCTGATGGCAGGATTATCCAGAGTACGCACTAGCATCCAGCTACCACCGCGCCCCTTTTGCATATCCCCTTTCACCCAGCCCTGCTTCTTCTTGGGTTTGCGATCGGAGAGCGCCAGATATTGTTTGCTCACCTCGCGGGCCGCAAAGGCCATACTCAGCTCGCGGTTCGCCTCTGTGGTGCGGGCTAGCAGCACCAGCCCGGAGGTCATCTTGTCGAGCCGGTGCACCGGATAGAGGGTGAGCCCGGTATCGGCCTTCACGCGATTGACCAGCCCCGGATTGACCGACTCCCCGTCGCCCTTCTCGTCGTGCATGCCGATGCCGGGCTGCTTGTCGATAACCAGGAAAGCGGGATGCTCAAACAATATCCGGTACATAAAACCTCGGGACTCGGGAACTGGGAGATAAGGCACGCAGCCAACGGCTGGCGGCGCTCGGGAGTGCTGCATTCTCCCTGCTCGTCCGCCATTTGGCAAACCGGACAGGCGGAGGATAAAGATAAAAAATGGCCCCGCCTGCAACAGGCGGGGCCATTTTCGCTCATCTTGGCAGATCACACCTTACACATTGCGCGGGCGCAGGTGGGCGTGCCAGCGCGCTTCCCACTTCTTGAACAGCCAGACGATGACAAAGGTGAGCAGCATATAGAGCAGCCCTGCGGTCAAAAACGCCTCGAACGGACTGTAGTAGCGAGAGTTGATGATCCGCGCCGCGCCGGTCAGATCGACGATGGTGATGATGCCCGCCACCGCCGAGCCTTGCAGCATGAAGATCACCTCGTTGCTGTAAGCCGGCAGTGCCCGACGAAACGAGTTGGGCAAAATGATCCGGGTCAGAGTCTGCCAGCGGGTCATGCCAAAGGCGTTGGCTGCCTCAATCTGGCCACGCGGCATATTGTGTACCGCCCCGCGCACGATCTCGGCGGTATAGGCGGCGGTATTGAGGGTGAAGGCCAGCAGCGCACAGAACCAAGCTTCGGAGAAGAGCGACCAGGCGGCACTGTTCTTCAGCCACTCCCACTGGGCGGCGCCGTAGTAGATGATAAAGAGCTGCACCAGCAGCGGGGTGCCGCGAAAGAAGTAGATATAGGCCCAGATCGGCCCCTTGATCAGCCAGTTGCGGCTATTGCGCAGGATGCCCATGGGCACAGCCAGCATCAACCCAAGGATCAGAGAGAGAGCCACCAGCCAGACGGTGGTATAGAGCCCCTCCCAATAGGTGGGCCACTCTTTGATAATGATTGAGAAATCCATGGCTTACCTCGTCTTGATGGCATAGTGACGCTCGGCCCACTTGAGCGCCGAGGTGGAGACTGCGGTGAAGATCAGGAAGATCAGCGCCACCGCCATGTAGAAGGTGAAGGGTTGCTGGGTCGAGCCCGCCGCCAACGAGGCTTTGCGCACCATGTCATCGAGGCCGATGATGGAGACCAGCGCGGTGGTTTTCAGCAGCACCAGCCAGTTGTTGCCAAACCCCGGCAGAGCGTGGCGCATCATCTGGGGGAAGAGGATCCGCACAAACACCTGGGTTGCCCGCATGCCAAAGGCCCGTGCTGCCTCCAGCTCGCCTTTGTCCACCGCCAGAATGGCGCCACGAAAGGTCTCGGTCATGTAGGCGCCGAAGATAAAACCGATGGTCGCGACACCGGCCACAAAGGGGCTGATGTCGATATAGTCTGGGAGCAGGGAGACCCACTCCTGATTGGGATTACTCTCCAGTAACCAGCTGTTGTAAGTCTCGTTGACCCAGGTGCAGATGCCGTTGATCAGCACCTGGCCGCCAAAGAAGAGCAGCATCATCAGCACCAGATCGGGGATGCCGCGAATGATGGTGGTGTAGCCAGTGGCGATGGCCCTGGCCCACTTGTAGGGAGAGAGTTTGGCCAGCGCCCCCAGCATCCCCAGCAGCAACGCCAGCAGCAGGGAGGCCAGCGCCACTTCCAGGGTGACCCAGGCGCCCTCCAGCAGCGAGGCTTCGTATCCTTTCAAATCAAACATATGCAGCTCCATCGCCACTGAATCTTCACGCACCTGCTAACCAGAAGGCTCCATAGCAGTCCGAATGAAATATGTGCAGCTCCATTGCAATCAATGCGGGCCCGTAAACTCCCTCAGGGAGGTGACGGGCCCGATGACTACTGACGGGATCAACCTGTCGTTACTTGCCGTAGACGTCTTTGGACTTACTCGCCGTAAACGTCTCTTTGTTTTACTCTCCGTAAACGTCGAACTCGAAGTACTTGTCGTTGATTTCCTTGTACTTGCCGTTGGCACGCAGCGCCAGAATGGCGGCGTTGAATTTCTCTTTCAGATCCTTGTCAGCCTTGCGCACCGCAATACCGGCACCCTCGCCAAACCACTTGGGATCGGTCAGTTTCGGGCCGACGAATTCGAAGGCATCACCGCCCTCTTTCTTCAGCAGACCGTCGGTGATGGCGGCAGAGTCGGCCAGCACATAGTCCACACGACCGGATTTCAGATCGAGATAGGCTTCATCGGCGGTGCCGTAACGCTTGATGGTGGCATTGGGGAAGTTGTCGGTAATAAAGGTATCCATGGAGGTCGCACGCTGCACCGCGACGGACTTGCCTTCCATAAAGGCTTTGTCGAGCTGCACGTCAGTGCCCTTCTTGGCGGCGAAGCGGGCCGGAATGTGCTGGTACTTCTGGGTGAAGTCCACCTTCTTCTTGCGCTCTTCTGTGATGTCCATGGTGGCGATGATGGCGTCAAACTTGCGCGACAACAGCGCCGGAATGATGCCGTCCCAGTCCTGCTTGACCAGGGTGCACTTCACTTTCATCTCTTCGCACAGGGCGTTGGCGATGTCGATATCAAAACCTTTCACCTCGCCACTGGGCTCGGTCCAGGAGAAGGGGGGATAGGCACCCTCAACCCCGATCCGGACCTCTTTCCACTCCTTGGCCATCAGGCTACCGGACGCGAGGGCAGTAACTACGGCTGTCGCCAGCATCAGCTTGTTCATGTATCTCTCCTTGATAAAACAGTTGATTGGGTAACCAGGCATCCCGCCATCAGTAGATGGAGGAGATGAATTGCTTGAACCGCTCGGATTTGGGATGGGCGAAAATCTCCTTGGGGTTGCCCTCCTCTTCCACCCGCCCCTGATGCAGAAACATCACCTTGTTAGATACATCCCGGGCAAACGACATCTCGTGGGTCACCACCAGCATGGTGCGCCCCTCTTCAGCCAGCTCGCGCATCAGGCCGAGCACCTCCCCCACCAGCTCGGGATCCAGCGCCGAGGTGGGTTCGTCAAACAGCATCACCTCGGGCTCTACCGCCAGCGCACGGGCAATGGCGGCCCGCTGCTGCTGACCACCGGAGAGGTGGCCAGGATAGTAGTCACGCCGCTCCCAGAGTCCAACCCGGTTGAGCAGTTGCTCTGCCTTGGCCAGAGCTTCGGCGCGAGGCACCTTGAGCACCTGGATCGGCACTTCGATGATGTTCTGCATGATGGTCATGTGTGACCAGAGATTGAAACTTTGAAACACCATGGCCAGCCGGCTGCGGATCCGCTCCACCTGACGCATATCCTCGGGCAACCGCTCGCCAGCGCGGCTGGTTTTCATCCGGATCAGCTCGCCATGGAGCGAGACGGTGCCGGATGAGGGGGTTTCGAGCAGATTGATACAGCGAAGAAAGGTCGACTTCCCCGAGCCGGAGGAGCCGATAAGGGAGATCACATCCCCCTTGTGGGCGGTCATGTCGATGCCCTTGAGCACTTCGTGGGTGCCAAAATATTTGTGCAGATCACGTACTTCCAGTGCGGCAACGTCGCTCATCCATTACAACCTTGTCTGTCCCTAGACGCCGCAGGGGCGTGACTCAACCATCGTCCATTTAACAAAAAGTTAACCGATGGCAACCTTCAGCGAAAATATCACCCGGATAGTGAAAAAACAATACAGAACGAGGGTCTTCAGGGGATTCGCTCTATTTTTATTCGCTCTTTGCGTATTTTTCAGCACTTTGTTTGCATAAACAGCCGTTTCAATGGCTATTCCGATACCGCCTTTTTATACCCCAATCATATCAGTGGCAAGAGAAAAGCGTGATGTGTGCCAAACCGGCACCAAAATGGCTTTATGCACCCCCTTGCCGAGCGAAATATCGGCCCTCCGATCGGATCGACTTGATTTCATTGGTGCACTCGGGCTCGCACAGAACCTTATCAAACCGAGAGGTTGTGGCAAAAAAGTAACAATCTGCCCCCAAAAGGGCTGTTTTCGGCCATGAAAGCGATAGATATGTGACACAGAGCCAATAAGTAATGATAAGGTGGTATTTTTATCAGTTTTTGTGATCGAGGCCTCGATGCTGTTCAATGTGTTGCTGATCCTGTTGCCACTGGCAATCGGCTATCTGATTCCCCTCTCCTCTGCCCGGCTGATCAAGCTGGTCAACCAGAGTCTGGGCAAGATGGTCTACCTCATTCTGTTTCTGATGGGGCTCGGGCTTGCCTATGTGGAAAACCTGGGCAGCAATCTGGCGGTGATCTTCAAAGTCGCCGGGGTGATGCTGACCGCGATCACGATCTGCAACCTGCTGGCCCTCTGGTGGCTCGACAAGCGCACGCCGCCGACCCACGAGGCGAGCGATAGCAAAATGCCGAGCAAGCTGCACCTGTTGTGGGAATCCCTGCAGCTCTGCTTTGTGGTGCTCGGCGGTGTGCTGCTCGGGTTGCTGGTGGATCTGCGCGCCCTGCCCATCGACAAGTGGAGCGAGTGGGCCCTGATGCTGCTGCTGTTTCTCATCGGGGTGCAGATGCGCAACTCCGGCATGCGGCTGCGCCAGATCCTGCTCAACCCCTGGGGAATGAAAATCGCCGCCACCGTCATCCTCAGCAGCTGGCTGGGCAGCCTGCTGGCGGCCCAGTTGCTGGGCATGCCCTTTGCCCATGGTCTGGCGATGAGCTCGAGCTTCGGCTGGTATTCGCTCTCCGGCATTCTGGTGGCCGACAAACTGGGGCCGGTGCTCGGTTCTGCTGCCTTTATCAACGATCTTGGGCGTGAGCTTATCGCCATTCTGATCATCCCGGTCCTGATGCGACGCCACCCCTCGGCGGCCATCGGTTACGGCGGCGCCACGGCGCTGGACTTCACCCTGCCGGTTATCCAGAAATCAGGGGGCATTCAGGTGGTGCCGGTGGCCATTGTCTCCGGCTTTATCCTGAGCCTGCTCGGCCCCATCCTGATCCTCGGGTTTCTGGCGATCTAAGCCTTATTCCCACATTGCAGATAAAAAAGCCCGACCTTGTTGTCGGGCTTTTGCTGTTTGGAGCAACCACGCACTCGCACTGGCTGCGATATTGCCCGCAGCCTTATTCGCGCCACTGGCCGCCACTCATCACTCGCTCGATAGCAAACGTCCGGTCGTGCACCAGCAGCAGATCCGCATCCTGCCCGACCCCGATACGCCCCTTGCTGCCAAGCCCCAGCGCCTGTGCCGGATTGCTCGTCACCGCGGCCAACGCCCTCTCCAGCGAGACACCGAGCCGGGTCGCGCGCACACACTGCAGCCACAGGCTGGCAATCTGACCACAGCGCATCTCGATTAGCCGCCCTTCGCCATCAAAGCGCGGCAGGCTGGCGTTGGCATCCGAGCTGAAGGTGATGCGATCGGCAGGCACGTTGGCAGCCAGCAGCTCGAGGAGCGCATCGGCGGCCAGCCGCTCGCCATCCTCCAGCAGATCGGGAAAGCTCGAGGTGGTGAGGTCGACCCAACCTCCCGCCTTGCCCCACTCGATGACCTCGGCAAAGAGCCAGGGATTGCGATTGCAGTGGGTGGGATAGAGCTGGCGCAGCGGAATGTCGGTCTTATCGCGCAGGGCCCGCAGGGGCGCCAATGCCCCCTTGCCATCCCCGACATGGAAGAAGCTGATCCCGCTCTTGCCCGCAAGCAGCCCGGCCACTCGCGCCTCGCTGGCAAGCCTGGCCAGCTCATCGTGGGTCGGCGCACTGGATCTGTGGTCACTGATGGCCACCTCCCCCACCCCCAATACCTCGGGGATCAGGATGATGTCCGACTCCACCGTGCCGGTCAGGGTCTTGACCGGCAGATGGTAGGAGCCGGTATACATAAAGGCGCTCACCCCGGCGGCGCGAAACTCGCGCACCTTGCCGAGCACCTGCGCGGGAGTGCGGGTCAGGCTGTCGGTGCCAAGCGCCGCCACCAGGGTAGTGACGCCGGCCTTGAGCGCCTCGCTCGCCGCCAGTTCCGGGGTGCGAAAGGCAAAGCCCCCCTCCCCGCCGCCGCCGGTGATATGGGCCAGCGGATCCACCAGCCCGGGCACCAGATAGCGGCCACGACCATCGACCCGATGCAGCGGCCAGTTTGTGGGCACCGTCAACCCCTTGCCCATCCAGGCGATACGGCCATCGGCCACCAGCAGATCCTGCTGGCCAAGGTGGGTGGGGCTGAAGATCTCGGCCCCCTCGATCAGGGTCAACATGGCGATCCTCCTTGCACGATTGTCGCTTACCCAATGAAAAGAGAGGGAGCAAGCTCCCTCCCCCGTCAACCACCATATATATCGTACTTGAAGTACTTCTGGTTGATCTGCTGATAGGTGCCGTTGGCACGCAAGGCCTTGATCGCCTCGTCCAGCTTGCCCTTGAGCTCCTTATCGCTCTTGCGCACGGCGATCCCCATACCATCACCAAACCACTGGCGATCGGTCAGGGCGGGCCCCACATAGTCGAACTTGTCGCCCCCCTCTTTGCCAAGCAGTCCCTGCTCGATGGCAGAGGCATCGGCCAACAGGGCCAGCACCCGACCCGCCTTCAGATCGAGATAAGCCTCATCGGCATTGCCGTAGCGGACTATGGTGACATTCGAGCCAAAATTGTCGGTCAGGTACTTGTCGTGGGTGGTGGCCCGCTGCACCCCGATGCGCTTGCCCGCCATGCCTTCCGGGGTCAGCGTCAGCTCGGTCCCCTTGGCCGCCACAAAGCGATTGGGAATATGTGCATATTTCTCGGTGAAGTCGACCTTCTGGCGCCGCTCGTCGGTGATCGACATGGCAGCGATGATGGCGTCGTATTTGCGCGACAGCAGGGCCGGGATCATGCCGTCCCAATCCTGTGCCACCAGCTCGCACTTGACCGCCATCTGCTGACACAGGGCGTTGGCGAGATCGATATCAAACCCCTTGATCTCGCCCGACGCATCGGTCCAGGAGAAGGGCGGGTAGGCCCCCTCCACCCCGAAACGCACGGTTTTCCACTCCTTGGCCATGGCGGGGGTGGCCAGCAGGCTGGCAACAAACAGGGCTGAGAGGGTCAGTCTGATCTTCATCATGAGTACTCCATTACATAAAAAGCGCACAGGCGCGGACAAGGCATCGCAGGCGAATACATGCGATGACCAAAAGCGGCAAAATCTGGATGAGCGAGATCACGCCCGAGCGGGCGTCAGTGAACTGCTCCAGGGGTTCGATCTATTCGTCGAACCACTCGGAGAGATAGAAAGGCTTGAAGTAGAAGGCCAGAAAAAAGCCTCTGGCTTTGCGCATCATGGTGGTTTGTCGCGTCCTGTGACAAAGATGGCAATCACCTTAGCACGCCCGAATTTTGCCCGGCAAGAGGCAGCCGCCAGGCAGTAGCAAAATCCCGATCATGGTCAAGGCAGGCGGGATCCGTTAGGCTCGAAGCACCTTGCCATCCCATAACAGACACACAGCGACCGATGAATTTTCTGGCCCATCTCCATCTGGCTGCCCACACCCGAAGCTCCCTCACCGGCAATCTGCTTGGCGATTTCGTCAAAGGCACGCTGCCCACGGGGCTTGCCGCCCACTTCGATGAGGGGATCTGGCTGCACCGCAAAATTGATGCCTTCACCGACAGCCACCCCGAGCACAAGGCGGCCGTCGCCTGTTTCGAGGCCCCCTGGCGCCGCTTTGGCGGCATAGTGGTGGATATGATCTACGACCACTGGCTGAGCCTGCACTGGGGACTGTTCAGCACCGAGCCCCTGCCCCGCTTCCTGCAACGCAGTTATGAGCGGCTATTGGCGGATCACCCACGCCTGCCGGATGGACTGCCACTCCCCCTCAAACGGATGGCCGAGCAGAACTGGCTCGCCTCCTACCGCCACAGGGAGGGGCTGGGGCAAGCGCTGAATGGCATCGGCCGCCGACTGCGCCGCCCGGTACAACTGGGAGAGGCGCTGCTGACCCTCGATGAATCTCAGTGGCAAACATGCGAGGCGGGATTTCTGCGCTTCTATCCCGCGCTGATGGACTTTAGCCAGCAGCAACTTGCCCAATATCGGGCAGCCCAAGGGGCACAGTGATCCCTCTGGATAGAGCCGCTTCCCCATAAAAAACGCCCCTTGCGGGGCGTTTGTCATCAGTTGGCTTCATCTTTCTTTTTGCGAATGCTTAAGCCAAGTTCCCGACCACGCAGTCGGGCGTAATAGATGGTGCCGACAAAGGCGATAGTGGTGAAGACCAGCTCCACCACCGCCAGCCACCGCTCCCCCTCATCCGTGGTGATCAGGGTGAGGGCGTGGAGGAAATAGGGCATCAACACGAAGTTGCCCCAGGCGTGGGTGTAGGGGTTGCCCTGCACTATCCCCTTGAGAGGGAAGAGCAGCGGCACCGTCCAGATCACCGGCAGCAGCCAGGGGTTGAGGTCCGGATGGGGCGACAGCCACAGATGCCAGAGGATGACCCAGCCCAGCAGACCAAAGAAGCCGACCAGAGTCAGCCAACGTGCGAAGCGGGTGCTCACTTGAGGATCTCCAGCACCTGCTCCGGCGGGCGACCAATACGGGCCTGACCATTCTTGATGACGATGGGGCGGTCGATCAGCTTGGGATGCTGGTGCATGGCGCGGATGAGGGCATCACCGCTGACATCGGCCAATCCCAGCTCCTTGTAGAGATCCTCCTTGGTGCGCATCAGCTGGCGGGGATCGTTAAAACCAAGCAGAGAGAGCAGGTTGCGGATCTCATCTTCGCTCGGGGCCTGCTCCAGATAGAGCACCACATCAGGGGCGATCCCGTGCTGTTCCAGCAGGGCCAGGGTTTCGCGACTCTTGGAGCAGCGCGGATTGTGGTAGATTTGGGTCTCGCTCATGGTAACTCCCTGATTAATCGCAAGATGGGATTAGAAACGGCGCTATTGTAGGGGAAAGTGATGGTCAGGGTAAGCAGCAGTGGAAAGGAATTGAAACGAATTTGTTGGCTGATTGTGGTGGGCCTGCTGGGCGCCTGCACACCCGCCCCCGAATTTACCGATGCAACAGGGCAGCCGGTTAGCCTGCGCCACTTTGCCGGCAAGCCGCTGCTGATCAACTACTTCGCCCCCTGGTGCGCCCCCTGCCTGCGGGAGATGCCGCACCTCAACGCGCTGGCGGCAGAAGGCCAGATCACAGTGGTGGCCATCAACTACGACCCGACCACGCCAGCAGAGCTGGACAAGCTGGCTGCGCAGTACCACATCAAGGTGCCGCTCCTTATTGCCAATGAAGATGCCAGGCTCCCCTTCCCTCGCCCAAGCGGCCTGCCCACCAGCTACCTGCTCGATAGCGAGGGCAAGCTCAAGCAGACGCTGGTCGGCGAGCTCGACCAGCAGCAGATCGAGATGCTCAAGGCGACCGCCAGCGGCATGAGTCACTAGCCCATCGCTGCTATCACCGTCCCCCACATCAACGCCACCGCCATAAACAACAAGGGCGCACCATAGTGCGCCCTTGTTTGATAGGTTTCGTTAGCCCTTGAGGCTGTCGAGATCCTTCTTGGCCCGCTCCAGCTCGGTGATGCGCGCCTCCAGACGAGCCAGGGTCATCCGGTCGCTGGTGGTACCGCGCGCCACGATCAGCTCGTCGATGGCCGCCTGATAATCCCCGCGCAGCGCGAGCATTTCGGCCCGCGCCATATGCAGCTCGGTCATTCTACCCGCCTTGCGATAGGCATCGGCCAGCAGGTTCCAGGCCAGATTGTTCTCCTCATGGGCACGGGCATAGGGGTCAAGGATGGCGATGGACTTCTTGTAGTTGCCGCTCTCGAGATAGGCGTTGCCGAGGTTGACCACCACCACTTCGTTGTCCGGCATCCGGCTGCGGAACTTCTCGAGGCGCGCGATGGCCTGGGCACTGCGCCCCTTGGCCAGATCGATGTCGGTCTGGGCATCGACGATAAAGAGATCTTCCGGATGACGGGCCGCCAGCTCCTGCATCAGGGTATCAGCCTCGTCGGTGCGCTTGAGCTGGATCAGCGCCAGCGCCTTGCCATAGATGGCGGCATCCTTGAGCGGATAATCCCCCTTCTGGATCCGGCTATCGAAGTAGCTCAGCAGCCCCTGCGGGGTATCGGTACCAAAACGCACCTGAATCCGCACCTTGGCCAGCCAGAAGTCGAGACTGGGCGGCAAGTCGCGGCGACCATAGCTACCCGCCCGAGCGCGGGCCTCGCTGATCCGGGTCTCCGGCAGCGGGTGAGTGAGCAGCATCTCCGGCGGCTTGCTGGCGTAACGGTATTCGGCAGCCAGTTTCTGGAAGAAGTTGGCCATCCCCATGGGATCGAAACCGGCATCATAGAGGGTCTTCATGCCGATGCGATCCGCTTCATATTCGTTGTCGCGGGTGTAGTTGATGGCCGACTGCATGGAGAGACCCAGCGTGGTCTGCAACGCAGCGATACCGGCAGTCGGGTTGATCACCGCCAGCGCGATGGAGCCCACCAGACCGGCCAGGGTCACCGCCGAGCTGCTCGCCTGCGCTTCCATATAACGGGCGATATGGCGCTGGGTCACGTGAGTGATTTCGTGGGCCAGTACCGAGGCCAGCTCGCTCTCGCTGTCGGCGTAGAGGAAGAGGCCGGTGTGCACCTTGACTCGCCCGCCGAGGAAGGCGGCCGCGTTGATGCTGGGATCATTGATGAGGAAGAAGGTAAACGGGAAACGCACCCCATCGGCGTTGGTCAGCAGTCGCTGACCCAGATCGTCAATGTATTGGCTCAGCACTGGATCATCGATGATCGGCAGACCCGCACGGGCAAAGCGCATAAAAGCGTTGCCGTAACGCACTTCCTGCTCGATGGGCAGGGCAGCAACCCCGGCCGTGCCGATGTCGGGAAGCTGATTGTTGGCCTCGGCATGAAACGTGGCGCCCATCAGGGAAGCCAGCAGGGGAAGCGATGCCATCAGGGGGGAAAAACGTGCCACGTTATCTCTATCTCCATCAGAAAGGGCCTCGGCAGAATACCCTTGCCCATCAAGGGCTACAAGCGTTGTTTCATGCTCTTATCACGGCCATAATAGCGGCCACCTGCATGATGGAGCCCCCATGGAAATTCTCGACCTAACCCCCTGGCGTTGCCCCGAGCCGCTGATCCGGCTCAAGCTCTGGTTAAGGGGGGCCAAAAGCGGTCAAACCGTCACCATCCGGCTGGCCGATGCGGGCTCCCGGCAGGATATTCCGGCCTATCTGCACCGTCAGGGCCACCATGTCGAGATGCAGCAACAACCGGACAATACCCTCTCTTTGCAGTTGGTTGTCGGGGCGAAACAGCCATCTTGAGCCCCAGTGATGTAAGGATGCCGTCATGTTAGAAGTATTGAAGCGCTGGTATCAGACCCGTTTTTCCGATCCCGATGCCGTTACCCTTTTCCTGTTGCTGGTGTTCTGCTTCACCATCATCTGGCTGTTTGGCGATCTGCTGGCCCCCCTGCTGGTGGCGCTGGTAATGGCCTATCTGCTGGAGTGGCCGGTCGCCCGGCTGCAAAAAGCGGGGCTGTCGCGCACCCTGGCCACCAGCGTCATTCTGATCCTCTTTATTGCGGTAGCAGTCGCCTCCTTGCTGGGTCTTATCCCGACGCTGGTCAGTCAGGGGATCAATCTGGCCAAAGAGGCGCCGGCCATGCTGACCCACGCTCAGGATTATGTCCGCACCCTGCCTGACAAATACCCCGAGCTCATCGACGTCAGTCTGGTGGAGACCGTCATAGACAATATTCGCCAGCGCATCCTCAGTGGCGGCGAGCATCTGGTAAGCGCCTCCCTCAGTTCGCTGGTCAACGTAGTCGCCATCATGATCTACCTCATTCTGGTGCCGCTGATGGTCTTCTTTATGCTCAAGGACAAGCGGGTCTTGATGGGCAGCCTGCGCCGCTTCCTGCCGCGCAACCGCACCCTGGTCAACCGGGTGTGGGTCGAGATGAACAACCAGATCATCAACTACATCCGCGGCAAGGTGATCGAGATCCTCATCGTCGGCATCGCCACCTATGTCCCCTTCGCCCTGATGGGATTGCGCTACTCGGTGCTGCTGGCGGTCGCGGTCGGCTTCTCGGTGCTGATCCCCTATATCGGCGCTGCCGTGGTGACGGTTCCGGTCGCCATGGTGGCCCTGTTCCAGTGGGGGCTCACCCCCGAGTTCGCCTGGCTGATGGTAGCTTATCTGGTCATTCAGGCCCTCGATGGCAACCTGCTGGTGCCGGTGCTCTTCTCGGAAGCGGTCAACCTCCATCCGGTGGCCATCATCATCGCCGTGCTGGTCTTCGGCGGCTTGTGGGGATTCTGGGGAGTCTTCTTCGCCATTCCCCTCGCCACCCTGGTCAAGGCGGTGATCAATGCCTGGCCAAAACGCGAAGAGATGCCCGGTGCCGCAAAATAACCTGCTTCCCCTGCAATCGTGACAACGGAGTGTCCATGACCTTTTTTCGTCAAATCAGAGCGGCAGGGCTGACGGCCCTGCTCCTCGCTGCCGCCATGCCAGCGCGTGCCGATATCGATCTTGGCGCCATGGATCTGCTCACCAGCGACAGCCCTACCAGCCCGGTGCCACAGGGCTTTGTCGCCGGAGCGGCGCTCATCGGGGGACAGGCCCGTTATGAAGCGCAGGACAACGCCCTCTACGCCATCCCCGGCTTTATCTATTTTGGCGACCAGTTCATGTTTCTGGGGGATCGGGCCCGCTACTACTTCCACAAGGATGAGAACGTCGCCCTCTACGGCTATGGCCGGGTCCGTTTTGGCAATCTGGATCCCGAGGATTCTCCAGCCTTTACTGGCATGGAGCAGCGAAAATGGCAGCTGGAAGGCGGGATCGGTGGCAACATCATCACCCCCTACGCCCTGCTGACCGTGCGTGCCAACAGCGATGTCACCGGCCGCAGCAAGGGACAGGAGCTGCTGCTGTGGGCCGACTTCCCCATCCTGCGCGACAACCTGCTGATCATGCCGGGGATGGGGCTGATGCTGCGCAGCGACAAGATGGCCAACTACTACTTCGGCGGCATCTCCGAGAGCGAGGCGACTGCCCAGCGGCCTGCTTGGGATACCGGTACCACCCTCTCCCCGATGACGGCCCTCATCACCAGTTACCGCTTCAGCCCCAACTGGATTGGCATGTTTGCCATGAACTACGAATGGTATGATCGGGACATCAAAAACAGCCCCATCGTCCAGCACGATGGCGAACTTTATGCGGGTTTTGCGCTGGGCTATATCTGGTAACAGTTATGAGTCTTGAACCGTGAGACACGACCAAACAAAAGGGAGCCCTTGGCTCCCTTTTTCACGGCCATCATCAGGCTGGTAGTACAGCCTGCTCAGGCCACCAATTCAGGCTTACAGCGCCGCCAGAAACCCGGCCAGCTGCTGATTGACGAAGGCCGGATTTTCCAGCGATGAGATATGGCCAGCCATCGGGATCTCCTTGAACGGGCAACCCAGCACCTCGGCCATCAGATAGCCCTCCAGCACCGGACGGGCCTTGTCTTCGCAGCCGGTCATCACCAGTGCGGGAGTGGTGATCTCCTCCAGCCACTCGATACGATCTTCGCGGGTCACAAAGCTGCGGCCCACCGCCACCATGGCGGCAATCTTCTCGTTTGGCCAGGCGGCCAGACGCGCCTTGAAATCGGCCAGCAAGTCGGCATCGGGCTGGTTGGCAAAGAAGATAGGCGCCACCTGTTCGATGATGGGTGCAGGAATTGAACCAAGCTGCTCGATCGCAGCGAGCATGCCGAGGTAGCGCTCGCAGGTGATCTGCGGTTCCAGGCCGACAAAACTGTCCATCAGCACCAGACCCTTGAGGCGGTTTGGCACCATGCGCGCCAGCTCAACCCCCCACATGCCGCCGATGGAGAGGCCCACCAACACGAACTCGTCAACCCCGAGGGCATCGAGCAGAGCCAGGTGATCCCGCGCCAGAGTCGCCAGGGTGCAGCCACCTTCGGGGAGCAGGTCGGAATCACCGTGGCCCCACAGCTCGGGAACGATGCAGCGATAGCTGCCCTTGAGCGCCTCGATTTGCGGCGCCCACATGGCGCTGTCCCACAGATAGCTGTGACCAAACAGCAGTACCGGCCCTTGCCCTTCGTCCAGATAGGCCATCCGGCGGCCCGCTATCTCCATAAAATGCTTCATATTATCTCCTGTTGCCAGCGATGGGCGGGCAGTGTATCACGTCCCCCTTGGCAGGTGACGCCTCCCTGGTGCAAGCTGACAGTGACTCAAAGAAGTCACCCATGAAAGGATGCCAAAAGGAGAAGCCCATGGCGAAGGAGAAGAGCAAGAAGCGGCCACGTCTGGACAAGAAGTGCTACGAGCACCACCTTGCCCATCTGCAGGAGGAGCTGGTCAAACTGCAGGAGTGGGTCAAGCAGGAGGGGTTAAAGGTAGTGGTACTGTTCGAGGGACGGGACGCCGCCGGTAAAGGAGGCGTCATCAAGGCGATCACCGAGCCGCTCAACCCCCGGGTCTGCCGGGTCACGGCGCTGCCCGCCCCCTCCGATCGGGAGCGCTCCCAGTGGTACTTTCAGCGTTATGTGGCCCACCTGCCCGCCGCTGGCGAGATGGTGCTGTTTGACCGCTCCTGGTACAACCGGGCCGGAGTCGAGCGGGTGATGGGATTTTGCAGCGACGCCGAGTATCGCGAGTTTCTGCGCGCCTGCCCCGAGTTTGAGCGGATGCTGATCCGCTCCGGCATCACCCTGATCAAATACTGGTTCTCGGTCAGTGACGAGGAGCAGGAGAAGCGCTTTAAAGAGCGGATCAACACCCCCATCAAGCGCTGGAAATTCAGCCCGATGGATTTGCAATCCCGCTCGCGCTGGGTGGAGTACTCCCGCGCCAAGGATGACATGTTCACCTACACCGACACCGAGGATTGCCCCTGGTTCGTGGTAGAGGCGGACGACAAACGCCGTGCCCGCCTCAACTGCATCGCCCATCTGCTGAGCAAGGTGCCCTACGAGGCGATCCACTACGAGCCTATCAAGCTCCCCCCCATCAAGACCGAAGGGTATGAGCGCCCGCCGCTGGCCAGCCAGACCTTTGTGCCCGATATTACCGCCGAACTCGAGGCTTGAACCGGGTTACCTTGCCTATCTGCATGTTCAAATCGCAGGCAATAAAAAGCCGGTCTGACGACCGGCAAAAAGGCATTGATTATTAAGAAAGGAAAACCGGCACAACAAAAAATCAGGTACGGATATATTTGGCGGTACGGGGGAACGCCTGCTCCTTGGCATCGAACAGGTAGCAGGCTTCGGCCGGGATACCCACGCTGTAGGTCTGACCGGTCGCCACATCCACATCCGAGGTAGCCTTGACGGTAAAGTCGTGACCATCCACATCCATATAAACGAAAGACTCGGCGCCCAGGTGCTCGGCCACCTGCACGATCCCGCTCACCTTGCTGTGCGCATGGGGGTGATCCAGCGGCATCAGGTGCTCGGGGCGAATGCCCAGCTCCACCTTGTCACCCACAGCGCCACTGCGGGCATCGACCCGGGCACGCACGGTATCGCCAGAGGTCAACTTGACCAGGCACTCCTGCTCGCCAATCTCCAGCAACTCGCCCGCCAGGAAGTTCATCTTGGGAGAGCCGATAAAGCCCGCCACGAACTTGTTGTCCGGGTTGTGGTAGAGATCCAGCGGTGAACCGAACTGTTCCAGGTTGGTGGCAGCTTCGGCCTTGAGCGGGCTCAGCACCACAATCTTGTCGGCCAGGGTCATCGCTTCCACCTGATCGTGGGTCACGTAGATGATGGTGGAGTTAAGCTCCTTGTGCAGCTTGGCGATCTCGATCCGCATCTTGACCCGCAGCGCCGCATCCAGGTTGGAGAGCGGTTCGTCAAACAGAAACACCTGCGGCTGCTGCACGATGGAGCGACCGATGGCGACCCGCTGACGCTGACCACCGGAGAGCGCCTTGGGCTTTCTGTCCAGCAGCGGCTCAAGACCCAGGATCTCGGCGGCACGCATCACCCGCTTGTGGATGTTCTCCTTGTCCATTTTCTTGAGCTTCAGACCAAAGGCCATGTTCTCGTAGATGTTCATATGCGGATAAAGGGCGTAGGACTGGAACACCATACCGACGTTGCGCTCTACCGGCGGCACGTCGTTCATGTAGCGACCGCCGATGGTCAGCTCACCGCTGGTGATGTCTTCCAGACCCGCGATCATCCGCAGCAGGGTGGATTTACCGCAGCCGGACGGGCCGACGAAGACAATGAACTCCCCTTCCTTGATGGAGAGGTTGATGTTGCGCAGGGTGTCCTTGTGAACAGCCGGATCGTAATTTTTGCGAACGTTGTTGAGTACTACTTCAGCCATGACGAGCTCCGCTCTTGAATCTTTGCAAATCGTGATAGCGGGGGGAGTCAGCTCCCCCGGCCATAAACTTAACCTTTCACACCACCAGCAGTCAGACCGCCAACCAACCAGCGCTGTGCCAGCAGGAACACCACAGTGATGGGGAAACCGGAGAGCACTGCGGCCGCCGCGAAATCACCCCACAGATAGTTCTGCGGATAGAGGTACTGCTGGGCCCCGACCGCCAGGGTCAGATTGTTCACATCCTGCAGCAGGATGGAGGCCATGGGCACCTCGGTAATGGAACCGATAAAGGCCAGAATAAACACTACCGCCAGGATGGGCACCGACAGAGGCAACAGGATCAGACGGAATGCCTGCCACGGGGTCGCCCCGTCGATGGCCGCCGCCTCCTCCAGGGAGGAGTCGATGGTCTCGAAGTAGCCCTTGATGGTCCAGACGTGGAGGGCAATCCCCCCCATGTACGCCAGGATCAGGCCACCGTGGGTGTTGAGACCCAGCCAGGGGATGTAGTCACCAATCTTGTTAAAGAGCGCGTAGATGGCTACCAGTGCCAGCACCGCCGGGAACATCTGGAAAATCAGCATGCCCTGCAGGATGGTGGACTTGCCACGAAAACGCAGGCGGGCAAAGGCGTAAGCACAGGTGGTGGAGAGCGTCACGATCATCAGGGCAGTGATGCCGGCGATCTTGATGGAGTTCCACAACCAGGTCAGCACCGGGAACGGCGGCGGCGTGATGCTGCCGTCGGCGTTGGTGATGGACATGCCCAGCGCCAGCTTCCAGTGATCCAGCGTCGGATTGGAGGGGATGATCTCCCCTACCGCGAAGTTACCGTTACGGAACGAGATGGCGATAACCATGATCAACGGGAAGATGATCAGCGCCAGGAAGCCCCACATGACCAGGTGGGTTGCCCACACCCGGTATTTGACTGATTTGGGTTGTACGATTGCCATGTTGAAGCCTCCTTACAGCTGCTTGTCGGCTTTGGACAATTTCAGGTTGAGCAGCGCCAGCGCACCTACGATGAGGAAGATAGCTGTGGCGATGGCACTGGCCAGACCGTAGTCCTGACCACCCGATCCCTGGAACGCAATCCGGTAGGTATAACTCACCAGCAAGTCGGTGGTACCGGCCGGAGTGCTGGCGCCGATGATGTCGGGCGCACCGTTGGTCAACAACTGGATAAGCACGAAGTTGTTGAAGTTGAAGGCGAACGAGGCAATCAACAGCGGTGTCAGCGGCTTCATCAGCAGCGGCACGGTGATCTTGAAGAAGTTCTGTACCGGACCGGCACCATCCATGGCGGACGCTTCATAGAGATCTTCCGGAATGGCTTTGAGCAGGCCCATGCAGAGGATCATCATGTAGGGGTAGCCGAGCCAGGTGTTGACAATCAGGATCATCACCTTGGCCAGGAAGGGGTTGGTATACCAGTCCGGCTTGATGCCAAACGCCGCTTCCAGGAACATGTTGATCTCACCGAAGTTCTGGTTGAACAACCCCTTGAACACCAGGATGGAGATAAACGCCGGGATCGCGTAGGGCAGGATCAGCATGACCCGATAGAAACCGCGCCCCTTGAGCTCTTCCCACTGCACCAGACAGGCCAGCACCATGCCGATAGCCAGGGTGAAGGCGACAGAACAGGTTGAGAAGATCACAGTCCAGATGAAGATCTGCAGGAAGGGTGACTGGATGCCCGGATCGGTGACGATGCGCGCGAAGTTCTTCCAACCGACGCTCACCACAAAGCCCGGAGCAATCCCCTTGCCGACAAACTGACCCTGTTCGTCGATGTACTGATAGAAGCCGGTCTCGCCATTGGGCAGCATCAGCTCGCCATTCTGGGTATCACGCAGCAGGTTGCTGTCTTTGATCACCACGCCGGACTTGAGCACGGCACCATCCATCAAACGGGTGTAGTGCTGCTTCTGGGCGGCAAACTTGCGCAGGCTGCTCAGGGTCAGGTGGGTACCGCCATCCGGCAGCACCAGATCAAGGTCACTCAGGTGAGTACGATGCTCAACAATGGCGCGGATCGGTGCGACCTTGCTGTCCGCTTCGCCAGTGAAGGGCTGCAGCTCGACCACTTGCTGGGTGTTCTGCACACGGCCCTCGCGGGACGCCAGCTCACGGGCCTTATTGGTCATCAGGGAAACAGGTTGGCTGATAAAGGATTGATCATCCTGTGTCAGCAGCAGCTGGAACTGGCCGTTGTCGCCACCCAGCAGGGTAAAATCGAATTCACCGCCCGCCACCTTGTAGGTTTTCTTCAGGTGGTAGTCCCGCGCCTGCTCCACGGAGAGCAAGTTGGACCCCGAATAGTTGGTGAAGGCAATGCCAATGGTGTAGGCAAGAGGGAAGATGATAAACACAACCATGCCCGCAACACCCGGAAAGATGTAGCGATGGGCATAGGTCTTCTTGTTCATGAAGACATACAGACCGACGGAAACCACCACCAGATCCAGCAGCGCGAATACCCACTCGCCACTGGCGTACATCATCACGGCTGCGTAGCCGTTGAGGATGGCAACCAGGGCCGCTATGGTCCACTTAAGCCAGGTGTGCTTATCCTTCGGACCGGCATAGGACTCAACAGAAGGTACTACTTCCATGCCAATTAACCTTTATAACGCCAAGAGAGATTTGAGAGAGTGGGAGGCCATGACGGCCTCCCGGGTAGTGCGTGCTTACTGAACGATACGCTTGGCAGCGGTATCCAGTGCTTCGTCAACACCCTGACGACCGGAGGTCACGTTCTTGAGGGCAGTTTCGAAGGAAGACCAGAAACGGCTCATCTCGGGAACGGATGGCATCGGCTCGCCAGCCTGGGCGTTCAGCATGGTGGCCTTGATGTGCGGATCGGATTCCAGGGTCTTCTGGAAGGATTTCAGCGCAACGGCACCCAGCGGCTTGTCGGCGTTAACCGGCGCCAGACCGGCATCGGTCAGCAGGTAGTTTTCCAGGAACTCGATAGCCAGATCCTTGTTCGGGCTGGCAGCGTTGATGGTGGCACCCAGTACGCCAACGAAGGCTTTGGCTGGCTTGCCGTTCAGGGTCGGCAGCGGCGCTACGCCGTACTTGATGCCGCTCTTGTCCAGGTTGCTCCAGGCCCAGGGACCGTTGATCATCATGGCCACTTCGCCCTTGTTGAACTTGGCGTCCATCACACCGTAGTCGATGCCTTTTTCCAGGTGACCGGACTTGATCATCTCGGAGATGTAGCCCACGCCCATCTTGGCACCTGCGTTGTTCACGCCAGTATCTTTGACGTCATAACCGGTAGCGGTTTTCTTGAAGGCGTAACCACCGTTGGCAGCCACCAGCGGATAGCTGAAGTACGGGGTGTCATAAGCCCACATGATGGCGCGCTTGCCGTTTTTCTTCAGAGTCTCGTCAATCTTGGCGATCTCTTCGAAGGTTTTCGGCGGCTCGGGCAGCAGGTCTTTGTTATAGATCAGGCTGACCGCTTCCATGGCAACCGGGTAGCCATAGGTTTTGCCATCAACAGTCATGGCATCCCATGCCAGCTGTTCAAATTTGCCTTTGGTGGCAGCGTTCGGCGTTACCGGAACCAGCAAACCGGCTTTGACCCACTCACCGTAACGGTCGTGAGCCCAGAAGAAGATGTCCGGGCCGTTGCCAGTGGCGGCGGCTTGCTGGAATTTCACTTCAACCTGATCCGGGTGAGCCACAGTAACCTTGATGCCGGTTTCTGCTTCAAACTTCTTACCCACTTCAGCCAGACCGTTGTATCCCTTGTCACCGTTGATCCAGATGGTCAGCTGGCCTTCATCGATGGCAGCAGTAGCAGAGCAAGCGACGCCAAGAGTGGCCAGACCGATCAGGGATGACAGCAATTTCTTTTTCATGAGCCTTTCCTTGTATTAGTTCCGCGCTGTAAGAGCATTGTGTGCGAGATGAATATTATCCCAAGCGGCAAACGGCTCACATGACGCAACTCGCATTTTTGAAATGCAATTACGTATTTCCTTCCAGAAAGTTTTGAAAACATTTTCTTATTTCAGGGAATTACGGCCATTTATCGGCTTAATTCCAGACAACCACAGAATAATAATTACCAAAATGAAATAAAATTTCATGAATGAAAGGGTTTTCACCTCAATGAAAACCCTTTCAGGTGGTTTATTTTGTTTGATTTGTTAACAAAGTACCGCGCCAGTTTCGAGGTCTGCCCAGGCGCGATAAAAAAAGAGACCCCGCCGGGGCGGAGTCTCTTTTTGCCAGAAATGACGAGTTGATCACACTCGGGAGCATGACTACGACTGGCGCAGCAGCTGATCCTTGAGATTGGGCGGCACACCCTTGATGGTCAGGGTGTCGGTCTGAGGGTCGTAAAAGATCCGGCTGTTCAACAGCTTCTGCTCAAAGCTCAGAGTCAGACCGCCGCCGGAGCCGACAAACTTGGTCAAACCACGCAGGGTAGATCGATCCGCCGGGAAACGCTCTTCCAGCTCATACTCCTGACCGATAAAGCTGTAAAAATCGAGATCACCGTCGCCGGGCAATTCTGCAGACAGCTCCTTGATTTCGATCTCTTCACCGGCGCTCGCCTGTTCGGTGCAATATTTGAAGACCTGCTTTTTATAGTCATTGCGCTCGGTCGGTTCGAGCTGACGACTGTCGCAATAATCTTCGACCGCCTGAAGCAAGCCTTTATTTTGTACCTTGGCATCCATGCCCTCGCGGGCACCCAGCAGATCCATAAAGAAGTCGCCCAGTTTGCGACCAATGCGCCCCTTGCTGAAGGTGATATAGCGGCGCGAATCAGGTTGGGTTTTCCATTCGGTCAAATCAATGCGGGCCACCAGATTGAGTTTGCCGATATCCAGATACTGGATATGGCGTAATTCCAGCGCTTCGCTGACGGTGACGCTCTCCTTGCCCTCCAGCAGGGCAATCAGCAGATAATCGACCCCGACATAATTGTATTTGGCAAACAGCAGCACCCCTTGCTCATCGAGGGCGTGCTCCACCAGCTGCTTGACCAGCATCTGGGTCACGGTGACCGAGAAGGGAACGAATTCGGTCTGCTCGTCGAGCAGCTGTTCGAGGGCGATACGAAACGCGGGTGAAGGCTGCTTGGGAGCCTCTTCACCGTCGGCCAGCTCGGCGACGGCGGCCTCGGGGTCGGCAAAGAAGCCAAAGCCCTTGCCGCCCTTGCCGTTGTAGATCCGATGCAGTTCCGCCATCAGTCCCTGTACCGCCTCATCAGGGGGCAGGGTCTGGCTGCGGGTATCGGCGTGGGGTTGACCATCGCCGCCCTGGCGCAAGGAGTGAAGAATGATCTTGTCGATATCGAGACTCATGTCACAAAGCCATAGTGTTAGCCGAAAGGGTGAAGTATTATAAGGCGCTTTGAACCGAGATGAACTGAAGATTATGCCTATCGTATCAAAGTACAATAACGAGCAATTTGATGCCCTGATGAACGACCTGATCACCGCGCTGGAAAAGCATAAAGCGCCGGTGGATCTCAGCCTTATGGTGCTTGGCAATCTGACCACCAATATCATCAACGGTATGGCACCGGCCCAGCGCCAGGCCATCACTGAAAAGTTTGTCCAGGCCCTGACCGCATCGGTCGATAATCGCCACGACGCACACTGAGTCCCCGACTCTGTTGATTTGACGTTTCTCAACGCAGATGGATCACTATGGTCGAAACCGGTAACCCCTATCGTGATAATGTCTCTCGCCTGATCACCTGGGGGCATTGGTTCTCCTTCTTCAACATTATTCTGGCCATGCTCATCGCCACCCGTTATCTGGGTGCCATCAGCTGGCCATCGACCACGCTTGGCGTGATCTATCTCGTTGTAAGCTGGATTGGCCACTTCTCGTTTTTGAGTTTTGTCACCTACCTGTTGACGATCTTCCCGCTCAGCTTCGTGCTGCCCAAGGAGAAGTCGTTGCGGTTCATCTCGGCCATCATCGCTACCCTGGCGCTGGTGCTGCTGCTGATCGACACCCAGGTATTCCGGCTGTTCAAGTTCCACCTCAACAGTCAGGTATGGCAGTTGCTGCTGGATCAGGCGCAAACCGAAGAGGGCTCAATCTGGAGCATCATCTTCGTTGCCGTGCCCACCATCTTCCTGCTGCAACTGCTGCTGTCGGCCTATGTCTGGCGCAAGATCAACAAGCGCAAGCGCCGCCAGTACGGCAATCAGGTGGGGCTGGCCCTGCTGATCTGCTTTATTCTGACCCACGTGGTCAACAGCTGGGCGGATGCGACCCTCTATCAGCCGATCACCATGCAGAGAGCCAACTTCCCCCTCTCCTACCCCATGACGGCCCGCTCCTTCCTGGCCAAACATGGCTGGCTGGATCTGGATCAGTACGAGAAGCAGGCTGCTTCCCAGGGGGATAACAGCGACAGCCGGATGCACTATCCGCTGCGCCCGCTCAACGTCAACGCCCCCCTGACTCACAACAATCTGCTGATTGTGGTGGTCGACTCATTGCGTTTTGACATGCTCAACAACATCAACATGCCCAATCTGCAGCGCTATGCGGATCAGCATCTGACGTTCCGCAATCACCTGAGTGGTGGCAACGACGACCTGATGGGCATGTTCAGCCTCTTCTACGGGTTGCCCGGTCACTACTACAAGGACATCAGCAGCGACAAGCGTCCGCCGGTGCTGTTCGACGAGATGCTGCGCCAGGATTACCAGTTCGGGCTGTTCGGCGCGATGGAAGATGCCCAGAAGTATCGCAAGAGCATCCTCGCCGGTCTGCGCAAACAGGTGTTTGTCTCCGAACAGAGTGACGATGGCAAGCTGCTGACCGACTGGCAACAGTGGCTGGAGAAGCGCTCTCCCGAGCGTCCCTGGTTCTCGCTGGTCTATCTCTCGAGCCCCGGCGACTACCAGTTGCCCGCCACCATGAAGGGGCCGTTCCAACCGGAGCTCGCCAACTTCAATCCGGCGACCGCCTATCGGGCGGAGAACCTGCAAAAACTGGAGAACCGCTACAAGAACTCGGTCTTCTATACCGACCAGTTGCTTGAGCAGATGCTGACCAAATTGCAGTCGCAGGGGATGGACAGCAACACCATCGTCGTGATCACCTCCAACCATGGTCAGGAGTTCAACGACACCCGCAGCAACAGCTGGGGCGCAGGCAGCAACTACTCACCCTATCAGGTGCAGGTGCCGCTGGTACTGGCCTGGCCGGGGCGCGGCAGTGACGTTCGGGAACAACCAAGCAGCCATTTCGATCTGGCGCCGACCCTGATGCAGGGGATGCTGGGCGTGCGCAATCCGGCGCGCGATTACAGCGTTGGCCGCTCGCTGTTTGATACCAGCCCGCGCAACTGGCTGCTGGCCGGGGATCAGAACGACTTCGCCATCTATGAAGGGGAGACCATCACCCACTTCAACAAGCAGGGTGACTTCGAACTGCTGGAGCGCAACAGCTATCGCCCGATCAAGCACGGCACCCCGGATATGGGCGCCATGATCCAGGTGATGAACGAGCTGAACCGCTTCTATCGCAACCAGTGAAGCGCCCGTTGATGGCTTGATAGCATAAAAAACGCCCCGAATTCGGGGCGTTTTTCGTTGTATAGCCGAGCCACGTTCACAACTGTTAGCCACCCCACCCTTGCGGGTACTTGTAGCCGACGAAACGCTTGGCTGCATAGGATTTGAAAGCCGCCGAGTTGTAGGCCGCCGCCACATCGTTGGCAAAAGGCTGATCCGCATCTGCGCTTTTCACCACCACCCAGTTGATAAAATCGTAGCTGCGCTCCAGAAATAGTCCTTCACTGAACGGGATACCGCTGGAGGCGGCAAAATTACCGTTGATCACCGAGAAGTCCACATCCTCCCGCGAGCGGGGCAACTGCGCGGCTTCCAGCAGTACCAGCTTGAGATTGTGCGGATTGTTCACCACATCAAACTCGCTCGCTTTTAGCGGGTTTATCCCCTCCTTGAGAGTGAGCCAACCAAGATCCTGCAGCATCAACAACGCCCGCGCCTGATTGGTGGGATCGTTGGGGATGGCCACCGTGCTCCCCTCTTTCACCTTGTCGAGTGCTGCCAGCTTGCCGGAGTAGAGTCCCATCGGACCAGTTGGCACCTGGGTAATGGGCGCCAGCGACAAGCCGCGATCTTTGGCAAAACTCTCCAGATAGGGTTTGTGCTGGAAGCAGTTCACATCCAGTGATCCGTCAGCCAGAGCAATATTGGGGGTCACATAGTCGGTGAACTCCACCAGCTTGACCTTATACCCCTTGGCCTCCAGCTGCGGCTTGATGGAGTCGGTCACCATGTCGGCAAAATCCCCCACCGTGGTACCAATCACAATCTCCTGTTTGGTCGGCAAGGACGCATCGGCGGCAACTGCGGAAAAAGAGAGGCTCCCGACCGCCATCGCGGCAATAAAGGTACTGGCGCCAGCAGTGGCGCGCAAGGAAGCAGTCAAAGGAGAAGATAAGAAGGAACGAAACGGCATAGGGACTCCCTGTCAGGTACGCATCAAGCTATGGGACTGCGGCGGGGTGGCTCTCAGAGATTAAGCCCCTCAAACCGCAGCAATCTAGCCATCTAAATGGCTATTTCATTTACCATAACAGAGCCATCCACCGCCGCCAAGCAATAAACCGCTGGTCCCACCTCATCACCCTTGCTGTCACCCCCGAATGCATAGCTGCACTCACGTTGGCACACACAACCATGCCACTCACGTTCAAGAGCGCACGAGCTCCCCTCGGGATTGTCCCGAATCGAGATGGTTGCGGCGAAGGAGAGTCGCGAGAGGAGTGAATTACAGATAAAAAGATCAGTAGCGAGCGGTGAGAACCATTCTCAATAAAACACATAATCAGCGTCATTGGAATACCTACCATAAACCAGATCAGATTTCTTTGAACCTCATTGCGTTTTTTGAAAATGGCTCTTTTTGAACCCCTACCACCCGTGTATAGATTTCCGTCGCACTCAGGATGGTGCGATCCAAGATGGAGTTAAAAAAATAATGAAGCAAACATCGTTAGCACTGGCGATCACAGCACTGCTGTCGACCCTGCCCAGTGCGCTCGTTCAGGCAAATGAAGGTTGTGCGCCGCTCACCGGCAAGGAGAGCGGCATGGATATCGGACGCAGCAGCACCGAGCGCTGCCTGCCAGGTGCCAATCCCCTGCAGGATCAGCAGTGGTATCTGCTCAACAGCGGCCAGGATGGATTCAGTGCCCGTGGCGGTATAGCGGGCAATGATCTCAACCTCTGGTGGGCTCATCGCACCGGCGTGCTGGGCCAGGGAGTCAATGTGGCCGTGGTGGATGATGGTCTGGCCATCGCCCATCCGGATCTGGCGGACAACGTGCGTCCGGGTTCGAAAAACGTGGTAACCGGCAGCGATGACCCGACACCGACCGATCCGGATACGGCCCACGGCACGTCGGTCTCCGGCATCATTGCGGCGGTAGACAACGCCATCGGCACCAAGGGTATTGCCCCGCGAGCCCAGCTGCAGGGGTTCAACCTGCTGGATGACAACAGCCAGCAGTTGCAGAAAGATTGGCTCTACGCCCTTGGCGACAGCGATGCCAGCCGCGACAACCGGGTGTTCAACCAGAGCTACGGCATGAGTGTGGTGGATCCCCGCTCTGCCAACTCTCTGGATCAATCCCAACTTGATCGTCTGTTTGAACAGCAGACCCTCAAGGTGCAGGGCGCGGCCTATATCAAGGCCGCCGGCAACGGCTTCAACAAGATAGCGGCGGGCGGCTATGTGCTTAACCGCACCGGCAATGGTCCCAAATTGCCGTTTGAAAACAGCAACCTCGATCCCTCCAACAGCAACTTCTGGAACCTGGTGGTAAGCGCGCTCAACGCCGATGGCGTCAGATCCTCCTACTCCAGCGTCGGTAGCAACATCTTCCTGAGCGCAACCGGCGGCGAGTACGGTACCGACTCTCCGGCGATGGTGACCACGGATCTGCCCGGCTGCGACATGGGTTACAACCGCACCGATGATACCAGCACCAACCGGCTGCACGGCAACCCGCAACTGGATGCCAGCTGCGACTACAACGGCGTGATGAACGGCACCTCCTCCGCCACCCCCAGCACCTCCGGCGCCATGGCGCTGCTGATGTCCGCCTATCCGGATCTGTCGGTACGTGACCTGCGGGATCTGCTGGCGCGCAGCGCAACCGGGTCGATGCCACACAGAAACCTGTGATGGTCAGCTACACCAGCAGCACCGGCAAGGTGCGTGATGTGAAAGGGCTGGAAGGGTGGGAGCGCAATGCCGCCGGCATGTGGTTCAGCCCGACTTACGGTTTTGGTCTGATCGACGTCAACAAGGCCCTTGAGCTGGCAGCCAATCACCAGCCCCTCCCCCCGCTGGTGCTGCTGCCGTGGCAGAAGATCAATGTCACCGGCAGTACCGCTGCCATCCCGGATGTGGGCAACAGCCCGACCAGCTCGACAACCCGCATTGCCACACCGTTGACGGTAGAAGCGGTTCAGGTGATGGTGAGCCTGGATCACCAGCGTCTGCCCGATCTGCTGATCGAACTGGTCTCCCCCGCCGGCACCCGCAGCATCCTGCTGAGCCCCTTCAACAGCCTGGTCGGCCAATCTCTCGACCAGCAGCAACTGGGCTTTGTGCGAACCAAGGGATTGCGCGACATGCGGATGCTGTCCAACAAGTTTTACGGTGAATCGGCCGAAGGCCAGTGGCGACTGGAAGTAACCGATGTTGCCAACGGTACCCGTCAGGTCTCTCTGCTCAATCGCGAGACCCGTGAGCGTACCACCCTGACCGAGCGCAACAATCGCCAACCGGGCAAGCTGATCTCATGGTCCCTGCGGATCCTGGGTCACGATGCCAACCGCAGCTAACACGCTAGGAGTATTACCATGAACAAACCTGTTACCTTGCTGCTGGCAACCCTGCTGGCACCCCTCTCGGGGCAGCTCTGCGCCGAGGAGTCCGTCACCATGGATGGCAAACAGTACAGCACCATAGAGGTGAACGGCCAGACCTACCTCATTCCCGACAACGGCAACAAGAGACGGGTCGCCCGCAGTCTTGACAGCAAGGCCCCGCAGCAGACCCTGCGCCGCGGCGACGTGCTGATGCAAGGGGCCGCCAGCCCGGAGCTCACCGTCAGCGGCACCCTGCTGGTGGAAGCTGACGATGCCAGCGCCACCGCACTGGCAAGCCGCCACGGCCTGAGCTTCAAACAGAGCAGTGGCGGTATCGCCCTGTTGGAGGCCAAACCGGGCACCGATCTCAACGCCATCGCCAGCAAGCTCAAGAGCGAAGGGGTGAAGGTACAGATCGAGCTGTCGGGGGCCGAACAGCAGCCGAAATAGGCCGCACCACACAGATAACAAAGGGGGCCATCATGGCCCCCTTTCTGTGCTGTTCATTGTGACAGTGGCTTACTTGCCGCCATGCTGCTCCGCCAGATAGAGCCAGGTATCAACCACGGTATCGGGGTTCAGCGACACCGAATCGATCCCCTGCTCCACCAGCCAGGCGGCGAAGTCCGGGTGATCGGATGGCCCCTGACCACAGATCCCCACGTACTTGCCCGCCTTGCGCGCAGCCTGAATAGCCATCGCCAGCAGCGCCTTGACCGCCTCGTTGCGCTCGTCGAACAGGTGGGCAATCAGCCCCGAGTCCCGATCCAGCCCAAGGGTGAGCTGGGTCATGTCATTGGAGCCGATGGAGAAGCCGTCAACGTGCTCGAGGAACTTGTCTGCCAACAGGGCGTTGCTCGGGATCTCGCACATCATGATCACCTTGAGCCCCCGCTCGCCGCGGCGCAGACCGTTCTCGGCCAGGATGTCGATCACCTGCTCCGCCTCGCCCACGGTACGCACGAAGGGGATCATCACCTCGACGTTGGTCAACCCCATCACATCGCGCACCCGCTTGATCGCCTCGCACTCGAGGGCAAAGCAGGGGCGGAAGCTGTCGGCAATGTAGCGGGATGCGCCACGAAAACCGATCATCGGGTTCTCCTCGTGGGGCTCGTAGCCACGACCGCCCACCAGATTGGCGTACTCGTTGGACTTGAAGTCCGACATCCGCACGATCACCCGCTCCGGCCAGAACGCAGCGCCCAGAGTGGCGATCCCCTCGGTCAGCTTGGCCACGTAGAACTCACGCGGGCTGTCGTAACCGGCGATCATCTTGCCGATGGTGGCCTTGAGCTCTGGCGTTTGCTGGTCAAACTCCAGCAGCGCCTTGGGGTGCACCCCGATCATCCGGTTGATGATGAACTCAAGGCGCGCCAGCCCTACCCCAGCATTGGGCAACTGGGCAAAGTCGAAAGCGCGGTCCGGGTTGCCGACGTTCATCATGATCTTGATGGGCAGGCGCGGCATATTGCCCACCTCGGTCACCGCCACGTCGAAGTCCAGCTCGCCGTCATAGATAAAACCGGTATCCCCTTCCGCGCAGGAGACGGTGATCCGCTGGCCCGGCTGAATATGATCCGTAGCGTTGCCACAGCCCACCACTGCCGGAATGCCCAGCTCGCGGGCGATAATGGCGGCGTGACAGGTGCGCCCCCCCCGGTTGGTGACGATGGCGGAGGCCCGCTTCATGATGGGCTCCCAGTCCGGGTCGGTCATGTCGGTGACCAGCACGTCGCCGGGTTGCACTTCGTCCATCTGGCTGATGGAGGAGATGACCCGCGCCGGACCCGCGCCAATCTTGTGGCCGATGGCCCGCCCCTCGATCAACACCTTGCCCGCTTGCTTGAGGGCAAAACGCTCGAGGGTATTGGCCTCCTGGCGGCTGCGCACAGTTTCCGGGCGCGCCTGCACGATATAGAGCTGGCCATCCTGACCATCCTTGGCCCACTCGATATCCATCGGGCGGCCATAGTGCTGCTCAATGATGAGGGCCTGCTTGGCCAGCGCCATCACCTCCTCATCGGTGATGCAGAAGCGGCTACGCTCGGCCTCGTTGGTGTCGACAATCTTCACCTGACGGCCGTGACCAGCATCGTCCGAATAGGTCATCTTGATAAGCTTGGAGCCGAGGGTCTTGCGCACCACCGCCGGGCGGCCCCCCTTGAGAGTCGGTTTGTGCACATAGAATTCATCCGGGTTGACCGCGCCCTGCACCACCATCTCGCCAAGACCATGGGCCCCGGTAATAAAGACCACATCGTTGAAGCCGGACTCGGTATCCAGAGTAAACATGACGCCGGAGGCGGCGAGATCCGAGCGCACCATCCGCTGTACCCCGGCCGAGAGGGCAACACCCTTGTGGTCATAGCCCTGATGCACCCGATAGGAGATGGCGCGATCGTTGAACAGGGAAGCAAACACATGCTTGACCGCCGTCATGACGGCATCGATGCCACGTACGTTGAGGAAGGTCTCCTGCTGACCGGCAAAGGAGGCGTCCGGCATATCCTCGGCGGTGGCGGAGGAGCGCACCGCAAACGAGGCCTCAACACCGGCACTCAACTTTTCATAGGCAACCCGGATCGCCTGCTCCAGCTCGGGCTGGAACGGGGCTTCGATCACCCAGTCGCGGATCTGCTGACCGGCCCGGTTAAGGGCGGCGATATCGTCCACGTCGAGATTGTCGAGCAAATGGTGGATCTTGCCGTTGAGGCCGCTTGACTCCAGAAACTCGTTAAACGCAAAGGCGGTGGTGGCAAAGCCCCCCGGCACTGATACGCCGGCGCCAGAGAGGTTGCTGATCATCTCGCCAAGGGATGCGTTCTTGCCGCCAACTCGTTCTACGTCCTGCATTCCGAGTTGTTCGTACCAGAGCACGTACTGTTGCACTTGGATGTCTCCAGGTTGGTGGGCACCGATGCCATAGCACCTCGTGCGCCCGGTTTAATCGATGAGGTTATGGGTAAGTCAGGTGCGTTATTGTCTGTTTCTTTTGTTGCCAACGACCATGAAAACGTTTTCCACTGGTTTTCAAAAAAATCCCTGAGCAAGCGTTGGGGATAGTCGAATGACCGGAACATTCTACAATGGCGACACAAAAAGATAACGATTCAGGTTTGCAAGCCACTTCACAACTTGGGCACAGCAGACCGGTTGACAAAACTGGTATGGTTTCGGGAGATACTTCTCACCCCTTACCCTATGCGACCCCACCCGCGGTATCACAGGAGCCCTACGTGCACACCGTATTTTATGTTTCAGACGGAACCGCCATCACCGCCGAAGTGTTCGGTCACGCGGTACTGAGCCAGTTTCCGCTGGCCTTCGAGCAGATCACTATCCCCTTTGTGGAGACACTGGAGAAAGCCCGTCAGGTACGGATGCGGATCGACGAGCAGTTTCGCCAGACCGGGGTACGCCCCATTCTGTTTCACACCATCGTCGACCCGCTGGTACGGGAAGAGGTACTGAAATCGGAGGCGTGCGGCCACGACTTTCTCAACACCTTCGTCAGCCCGCTGGAGCAGGAGCTGGGGGTAAAAGCCGAGCCCCGCCTCCACCGCACCCACGGTATGGAGAATCGCAAGCTCTATGACGATCGCATCGAGGCGGTCAACTTTGCGCTGGCCAACGACGATGGCATCACCACCAAAGAGTACGATGAGGCGGACATCATCCTGATCGGGGTCTCCCGCTGCGGCAAGACCCCCACCAGCCTCTATCTGGCGCTGCAGTTCGGCATTCGTGCCGCCAACTACCCCTTTATCGAGCAGGACATGGGCATGCTGGAGCTGCCCGCCCCCCTCAAGGCCAACCGTCACAAGCTGTTTGGCCTCACCATAGCGCCGCAGCGGCTGCACGAGATCCGTAACCAGCGCCGTGCCAACAGCCGCTACTCCTCCATCGAACAATGCGAGCAGGAGCTGGCCTGCGTGGAGCGACTGTTTCGCCAGGAGGCGATCCGCTTCCTCGATACCAGCTCCCACTCGGTGGAGGAGATCAGCGCCAAGGTCCTCGAGGCAACCGGTCTGCGCCGCCAGCTCTGTTAAGCCAGCTTGACAGCTATCGGCATCAACAAAAGATAAAAATTACAGTGTCGCGGCGAAAGTCAGCTGTGGCGAACTGCAATTCACATAGATGACAGTGAAAAGCGTGGATAAAAAAGGGATAAGCACCACAAATGCTTATCCCTCTTCTTGTCGACCTTAGCGTTGTGCCCTTGTCACCTGCTGCCAGTTAGCCGCTATTCGATTCCGTTCTACTGCGCTCGGCAAACAGCCAGCGTTCACTAACGATTGAGCTCAGGGTTGTTCATCAACCGGGCATAGAAGGCCAGCAAACCGTGGCGCAGGCGAACCCGCTCCGCCAGCCAGCCGCCAACGAGCGCCCCCGTTACCCCACCAACCAGCAACAGCGGCTGCCAGTAGTGCAGCAACTCCTGATCACCGAGTAACAGCCAACCCAGCAACATAATCGCGGCCACCAGCAACAACAGCGGACTGGCGGCAATCCCTAACCAGAGCGCCACCAGCACACTCCGGGCAACCCCTTGTTGCAGCACGCTTTCGCGTTCCCTGTGCTCCAACGCCCTGCACTCTTCCTTGCACTCCCGCTTGTTTGGCATCATTTGCATCCATCTATGACTCAGCACCACAAAAGCTCACCGATAGCGTCAAATGTCAACAAAACAGAATTCGATTGCGCAAACATCAACCAAAAACTACCAATAAGCCTCTTCAGGTCATGAAAAAGCTGCCATCGGTACAAAATACGGCCATTAGAGATGGAAAATAGGTGCATTCATGGCGGATTATCACTATTCTGCTTCGGTTGCCAGCCAACGCTAAAAATTGAAAACGGCATATCGTAACGAAATAAATACAACTTTCGTCAGGTTTTGGCTACGCACTGCGGCCTGCTCAGGATGAGCCCAACACCGACCAGAGACAACAGAGACGTAAGGACAGACCCATGGATTTGAAACAAGACGGTGAGGAGCTGAAGCGCGGCCTTAAAAACCGCCACATTCAGTTGATTGCTTTGGGCGGCGCCATCGGCACCGGCCTCTTTCTGGGCATTGCCCAAACCATCAAGATGGCAGGCCCCTCAGTCCTGCTGGGTTATGCCATCGGCGGCTTTATCGCCTTCCTGATCATGCGCCAGCTCGGTGAAATGGTGGTGGAAGAGCCGGTAGCCGGCTCCTTCAGCCACTTTGCCTACAAATACTGGGGTGAGTTTGCCGGTTTTGCGTCCGGCTGGAACTACTGGGTGCTCTACGTGCTGGTGAGCATGGCCGAGCTGACCGCGGTGGGCATCTATGTCCAGTACTGGTGGCCCGAGATCCCGACCTGGATGTCGGCAGCCTTCTTCTTCGTGCTGATCAACGCCATCAACCTCTCCAACGTCAAAGCGTTTGGCGAAATGGAGTTCTGGTTCGCCATCATCAAGGTAGTCGCCATCATCGGCATGATTGGCTTTGGCGGCTATCTGCTCCTCTCCGGTGCCGGTGGACCCGAGGCAAGCGTCACCAACCTGTGGGCTCAGGGCGGTTTCTTCCCCAACGGCATCAGCGGTCTGGTGATGGCAATGGCGGTGATCATGTTCTCCTTTGGCGGTCTGGAGCTGGTGGGCATTACCGCCGCGGAAGCGGACAACCCCGAGAAGAGCATTCCCAAGGCCACCAATCAGGTGATCTACCGCATCCTCATCTTCTACATCGGTGCTCTGGCTATCCTGATGTCCCTCTACCCTTGGGGTAAAGTGGTGGAAGGCGGCAGCCCGTTCGTGATGATCTTCCATGCACTGGACAGCAATCTGGTCGCCACCGTACTCAACATCGTGGTGCTGACGGCGGCACTGTCGGTCTACAACAGCTGCGTCTACTGCAACAGCCGGATGCTGTTCGGTCTGGCCAAACAGGGCAACGGCCCGAAAGCCCTGCTCAAGACCAACAAGAGCGGCGTGCCGCTGGTTGCCCTCTCGGTCTCGGCCATCGCCACTCTGCTCTGCGTGCTGATCAACTACCTGATGCCGGGCAAGGCGTTCGGCCTGCTGATGGCGCTGGTGGTCTCCGCACTGGTGATCAACTGGGCGATGATCAGCCTCGCGCACCTCAAGTTCCGCAAGGCCAAGGTCGCAGAAGGCGTCCAGCCCAAGTTCAAGGCGTTCTGGTACCCCTTCGGCAACTATCTCTGCCTCGCGTTCATGGCTGGCATCCTGGTGATCATGTATATGACCCCGGATTTCCGTATCTCGGTCGAACTGATCCCAGCCTGGCTGGTGGTACTAGGCATTGGCTTTGTCATCAAGCGCAAAGGACAAGCTCAAAGCAAGGTCGCAGCCAATCTGGGTTAATGCCCGAATCTAGCGACATCAATGCAAAACGCCGATCACATGATCGGCGTTTTTTATTGCGCGCAGCACTACTAGCAGCCGTAGCCCTCAGGAAGGCAGCTCTTGCCTTTGATCTTGCCGATGCTCCGGGCTGTTGACGCAACACTCATCGCGGAAAAAGGCGATGATCTCCTCCAACACCGCGTATTGAGAGACGCAAAGCAGGGTGCGACTCTCCCGGTTTTGCTTCACCAGCCCCACCGAGACCAGCGCCGCGATATGGTGGCTGAGGGTGGAAGCGGGGATCGCCAGCTGCTTTTGCAGCTCACCCACCGGCAGCCCCTGCTCTCCCGCCTTGACCAGATGCTTGAAGATAAACAGCCGGGTCGGATGACCCAGCTCTTTCAATGCCTTGGCGACCTCTTCCAGTTGCATCTCTGCTCCCTCCACGAATTTGATATTTCGATAATACCAGAAATATCTTGACCGGCCATTCATTTCGATTATTTTGGAAATATAGAAACCAAGTGAGGATACGACAATGAATGAGTGGTTAACCATGCTGACCGATGCAGCCCAGATGTTCCTGTTTCTGGCTGTCGAGCTGTCGGTGCTGTTTCTGGTCATTAGCGCCGGGGTCAGTCTGATCCGTCAGAAGATCCCCGACGAGAAGATCCAGCGGATGCTGGGGGCGCGCCATGGCAAGGGCTATCTGCTCTCGGCCCTGCTCGGCGCCGTCACCCCCTTTTGCAGCTGCTCCACCATCCCCATGCTGAGAGGGCTGCTCTCGGCCAAGGCTGGCTTTGGCCCCACCCTCACCTTCCTGTTTATTTCGCCACTGCTGAACCCCATCATCGTCGGCTTGATGTGGGCCACCTTCGGCTGGAAAGTGACCCTGCTCTACGCCGTGATCGCCGCCAGCGTCTCCGTCATGGCGAGCATGCTGCTCGACAGATTGGGGTTCGAGCGCCATGTCATCGACCCCAAAGAGGCCACCCCCTCTTGCGGTAGCGGCTGTGGCCCGGCGATCCGCGCCACCACTCAAGCACATTGCAGTGACAACCAACGCAGTGCCATTCGCGCAATCAAACCCCTCAACGGGGCAGCGTGCTGCCCGGCTCCGCAACCAGAGATGGCAGAGCAGGCCACCCTCTCCTGCTGCGGCGATGGCACGGCAACCCTGACCCGTGCACCACAGCTCCCCACCGCATGGGTCCAGGCTCGCCTCGATGCCTGGCAGCAGTTCAAAGCGGTATTGCCCTTCCTGCTGCTGGGGGTGCTTATCGGCTCATTTATCTACGGCTTTATTCCGGCCGAGTGGATCGCCGCCCATGGCGGCGCCGATAACCCGCTGGCCATCCCCTTCAGCGCCATCGTCGGGATCCCGCTCTACATCCGCGCCGAAGCCGTGATCCCGCTGGCGTCGGTACTACTGGGTAAAGGGATGGGAATGGGCGCCGTCATGGCGCTGATCATCGGCAGTGCCGGTGCCAGCCTGACCGAGGTGATCCTGCTCAAATCGATGTTCAGAACCCCGATGATTGCGGCCTTCCTTACCGTGATACTCGGCATGGCGATCCTGATGGGCTACCTGACGCAACTGCTGTTTTAAGTCGCCCATCTTTAAACAGGCAAAATGCCAAAGCAGCCGAGTGTGAAACCATCCGGCACCTCATAGACAAACGCCGGTCAACTGATCGGCGTTTGTCTATTCCGTACGGCAATCAATTTGAGACAGCCAAAGGATGAGGGGTTTGCTGCTCTCCGGGCCATGTGACTTGGCCTGCCTCCCCTCGCCGAACTGTGCTGTAAAAATGTGAGACCCATCCCGTCCCCACGCAGTAGCACAAGAGTTAATGTGCAACAACACAATAAATGAACATCCTCTGCCATACTCAAACGAAGTATTCCGTTACGCCGAAACCGGAGCCTGATCATGGTAACCAGCTCGCTTCACACCACAGATACCGAGGTTGAATTTGCCGACGATATCCAGTTGGTATCGACGACCGATCTCAAAGGGGACATCACCTACGCCAATCCGGCGTTTTGTCAGGTGGCAGGCTATCGCCTGGAAGAGATGTTGGGGCAGCATCACAATCTGGTGCGCCACCCCGACATGCCCAAGGCAGCGTTTGCCGATCTCTGGGCCCACCTGCAGGCAGGCAAACCATGGCGAGGCATGGTAAAAAACCGCTGCAAAGATGGTCGTTATTATTGGGTTGATGCCTATGTCACCCCGATTTATGAAGATGGCAAGATGGTGGGTTACCAATCCGTCCGCTGCCGTCCCGCAGCAGAGCACAAAGCGCGTGCCAGCAAGATGTACAAAACCCTTAAAGCCCGTGAAACCGGCTCTGCCATTCACATGGGCCTGCGTCAACTCACACCGGCCATGATGACCATCCCCCTGCTGCTCGTCAGCGTGATCAGCGCGCTCTGGCTGCTCTCACCGCTGCAGGCGCTCTGGGTCATCATTCCCCTCTTGGCAGCCATCTGGTTCAATCGCCACCCTCTCTTCCTCACACCGCGATTCTTGCAGCAGCTCGAACAGGATTACGACAGCATCAGCCGCCTTATCTTCTCGGGGGATGCCCCCCACAGCATTGCCGATTTCCATATCAAGCTCGGGCAAGCGAAGATCCGTACCGTACTCGGCCGGGTGGATGACACCACCGCTTCGCTCAATGCCATGGCCAATGACCTGCGCGGCTCCGCCTCGCTGGCCAGCCAGGATATCTCTTCGCAAGACACGCAGATCCAGCAGATTGCCACCGCCGTCACCCAGATGGCCTCGGCCGCCGAGGAGATTAACCGCAATATTCAAGACAGCAACAGCCAGATCGAAGAGGCCCGCCGCCACTGCATCACCACCAGCGCCCAGCTTTCGGAAGCAGGAGAAGAGATGTCGGCGCTGGCCACCCAGGCGGAGCAAGCCTTCCAGTCAGCTGTCGAGCTGGCGAGCGAATCCGAGCGGATCGGCACCATCATGAGCGAAATTCGCGGGATTGCGGATCAAACCAACCTGCTGGCGCTCAATGCCTCCATCGAAGCCGCACGGGCCGGCGATCAGGGGCGTGGCTTTGCGGTGGTGGCGGACGAGGTTCGCAGCCTGTCGACCAGAACCCACAAGGCGACAGAGCAGATCCAGAACAGCATTGGCCATATCCAGCAAACCCTGGGGGGATGGAAAGAGATGATGCATCTCAATGTGACCAGAACCAACGCCTGCCTCGCCACCACCCGGGCAAGCACCGGCAACCTGAATCAGGTTGTGGTCGAGATAGACAAGGTCTCTGATTTTTCCAACCAGATCACCGCCGCGGCCACCGAGCAACAAGCGGTCATCGAGGAGATCAGTCGCAATATCAACCAGATATCCTCGCTCTCTCACGATAACAGTCTCAAAATCGATCAGGTGAGTGAAACCAGTGCCAATTTGCAGAGCAAAGCGAGCCAGCTCAAGGACTTAAGCCGGACGTTTGGGTAACATTTATAAAAATATCGAAACTTGCCGATATTACGCCGACATAATGTCGGCGTAATATCATGAATTATCAGCTCAGTTTTTTCTTTTCTCGGTAGGTAATCGTGGGAAAAGAGTCAATATATGAACAACTATCGACACAGAGCCGCCCATATTCGCCTCAACACGCTTGGCTTCTTCTACTAATAATTCGTACAACTCGTTGATATCTATCGTTGCCCCTGAATCTGGATGTCGCCAAGTTCGATCCTCTTTCAGGGTTATTAGCAAGGCTCCTGAGCGACGAGTTTCTATTGATAGATATTTTGTGACAAGTTGATGTTCAATCGTGTTAAGAAAATCACGTACTGGACGGTTATCGCCAAGCTTTAGCTCAATTACGCTCTCGTAATGAGAGGCTGTGGATCGAAGACGAATATCCGTCTCCTTTTCTTCAGCAGTGACCGCTTCTTGGTCTACGTTATATAGTCCATTGGCTGAATACTTTAACTCTTTGGCTATTGCACGCCGCATGATCCGCTCCTGATCGATTCTTGCCCATGCCTCCCTTGGTGAATCATCACTATTCAATAATTCATCCAAATCAGCCAAGCGATCACAAAGCAAGGTGAACATAGCCGCATTCGTTGTCAGTGGTGCTTCACCTTTATCTTCAAGTTCACGACATTGCTGTTCATCCAAGAGTGCCGAATCAATTTCTTTGGCCCATGCTTCCTGAGCTAATGCCAGAACCCGATCTTTAAAATGAGAAAATAAGGGGTCAATGGCCATATCATGTTTAACTTGCCATCCCTCCTCTCCTTGTGACTCCAATAATGCAGTCAGAATTGCATTGCGTGCATATTCGGCATTGTCACGCATATCAGGAGTGTAACCTCCTTCATGCTCAGCATCATCCTGACGCCTTATATGCCGATAAGCCAGGCGGACAAGCCTGAGCAATAACACAGGAGTAAAATCATTATTTCTGACATTAATGCCATCATGGCGTTCATTAAATAATTTTGTAAACCATATCACGGCTTTGCTTAATGGCTCAGGTTCAATATCTCGTAATTTTTCTTCAAGTACATCAATCCCTGACTCAGGACTTAAACGAATCAAGGTTGATAACCAGATCAACATAACCGGCTCCGCCAGATCTTTACTTACATATTCCTTAGCCATGAAACATAACTTGGCTTGGTGGTCAACATCACCGTGGATTAAAATTAATTCAACCACTCGAGAATAACGAGACATAAAATCGGATGATTGCAGTTCATCATCGATCAGAGGCTCAATTTCACTCAACCATGTAACAAGGCGAGGAACAAAAAGCATAGTCACTGAGTTGGAGGCATGATGAAGGCGTTGCAACAGCATGGAGTAATGAAGTTCATGTGTAGAGGTAGATAGTATCCACTCAAGTTCTTTCCCAAAAACTTCACTGACAGCAGATGGGTTATGCCTAACCAAGTCATTAATCCAGTCTGGTAATTTATTCAGTTCAAGTAATGAATAACGGGCGGCTAGCATTGCCTCCTCCTGAGTCAGCGGGCTCGCCCAGTCATTATCCTCTGCTTCTGCATAGAGTCAAGCCGAGTCGCCATATCTCCATATATGTGCTTCGCTGGTCTTCTGGTCTCTCACAAATCAGCGTCGGGCAATGTTCTCGCCAAGATGCCATAAAAAGCATTCGCAGCCAATCAGTGACTACCGCTCCAAAATGAGATTCAAGGAAGGGACGATTCCAACCAGATAAATTGCTATCACCTGAGCTACTGATCATTACTCTGAATAGATTCCAGACCAAATTTTTGCATCGTTCATCTGAGAATACCGTGTCAGGATATTCTGAGAGCTCACGATGCAACATCACCCAAGAAGCAAGGTTCTTTGCTCTTTTTCGCTCTCTACTTTTATTACTAATAGCCTCCTCACGCCGGGCTTTTTCCTGCTTTATATCAAAGACAGAGGGCTTCATCATCTCATTGATATATAAAATCAAATCCGAACAATCTATTACCAAGGGGCGCAAGTCTATTGGCGAGATACGCAATAGATAAAGCGCCACATGCATAAGTATCTGACGCTCAAGAAATGGCTTGTTTTTATCTTGAAGGTCATTGACTACCCAAGACTGATCAAACTGTACCGTGAGCTTAATAAGCGAATCATAAGGAATAATCTCAACCACACGTTTCCATATATCATCAATTGGACATAAAGATTGCACCAAAGCATCTATTCCCCAAAAAACAAGCTTCCTATTTTTGCTATCAAGTTCATTTATCCGCTGTGCTAACGCCTGATGAATTTTATCGTCATCGTATTCATGCTGCCGCAGGCGTAGTGAAAGTACGCTGGCATGGATCCATTGACCGGAGCACTGGAAATCAAGCCCTCGAATACAGGTCGCCGCCAGAGCACTACTCAGATACTGGTGGGAAGAGATCATATGTGGCCATTGATCTTGACGCCAGTGCAACCCATCCGAGATGAGGGTTACTAATTTGTCCCGCAGCTCATCCAGTTGTGACATGACTAGTGGTGCATTTTTTATTAGCGATGGCAGTCGCCAACTCAAGTTGCTAACTGACCGTTTTTTCCATTGCAGCCAGCCTAATGCCTGGCAGAGCTGCGCCACAGAAAGATGACTTGGAAACAGATCCAAAATCGCTTCACGCACTATTTTATCAGGCCAGTCAGGATGTTGAGAAACCATAAGTGCAGCTATTTCACCCAATCTTGGAGCGTTCAGCGCTTTCAGTGCATGAATTGCATAAATACGTTCCACCTCAACAAGCACTGAATCCGTGGCAACTGAATATACAAGGTCAGAACAGCCACAAATCACTCCTCGCTCAATGAGCTCCAGCAAAACACACCGTACTTCATGATTATCGATACCTTGCTGCCACAGCAGATTAATCTCATCAGCCAACTCAGGAGTTGCAAATCGTTTAATTTGGATAGATGGAGTGTGTAAACCTCGCCAACCTCCTTTTCCATAACGCTGAACATATGCACCAAGAGCTTGTTTACGCTGAGCAAGAGTCAATGATGCAGGATCACCTTCATCCAGTAGCAGCGTCGGCTCATGATCACGAATTGCTTGAAAAATATCGTCATTCAATGCTGCCAACCAGCCCGCTATCGCCCGTTTGGAAGGAAGGACTATGGTATTACCCTTGGTCTCAATAAAGAGCAGCCGCTTGAGGGCACGAAGCGACATACCTTTATCCCTCATCTCCTGCAATCTTTTTGCGGCAAGAAATTCTGATACTGACCGATGGTGAAAACGAACTCGCCCATAGGAGGCAAACCCAAACAGGGGGCGCTCCAATAACGTTTGTCGTTCCTCTTGTGTCCAGTCTGACAGGATTATCGACGGATCAAGCGCAACCTCACCCTGTTGATCATTATCCGATTTGGCACTGTGTCTGATTGTCAAACGACGGGTCAGCCACATGGCCAGAGCCAGCCTGCTCGCCCCCGCAATAGCTTTATCTATCGAAAGTTCAGCAAGCTCATGCCTATCTTCTCTATTTCGGGGCTTAAGTTTGATACGAATACTGGCTTCGACTTGCTGGCGATGGGTTCGAAGCTGAAGTCCCGCCCGCCAATCAACGCATAGCTCAATAAGATCTTGAGGACGCCTAGCAAACTCAAAGGCATTTTTCCTCTCAATGTCACTAAGCAATTCGGCTGTATTTTTGACACCTGTCTGCTCAGCAAACTCGACAATCTGGGTATTAGATAGCGGCATCAGAGCAACGGTGCGCCACTCTGGAATGGGATCTTCATTCGATTGGCCAGAGGAGATGGGTATATGCTCGCCCAATGCCATGCTGGCAAATTCTCTTTCCTTTTCTTCAGTCGACTGGAGTTTAATCTGTGGTGGTATCGGCAGTTTGCTGCGAACAAGTTGCCCATCAAAAGGGATCGGGCGGGTCGTTATTACCACTCTCACTCTTCCTAAATGACCTTGAACACCTTTTACAAAGCGATCCAGTGCTTGTCGAAAGGAACCTCTGGTCAACTGCAGTTCGTCATAGGAATCCAGGAAAAAGGTGGCAACTTCAGCCTGCGAGGCAAGCCATAGATCAAAACGCGCTTCCTCCTCATAACTCAGCAGATCCCGCAAATGGGTGGATGCCAGACTGGCCAACTCAACAAAGAATGCGGCTTCGCCCTTTGCAGCCAAAAGACGGGCCTGCTCGCGACACTCATGGGTCTTGCCTGACCCCGCCTCGGAAATAAGCAGGATACGTTTCGAGCGTAACAACGCTTCCCATGTGAGACCGTCAGACCAACCTAGCTGAGTCAGAAAAGACTGCTTATCAGCATCAAATATTTGTTGTTCATCAATATCTTTGAAAGTGCGTTCGATCATGACTACTCGCTGAGTGCTGCTAGATAGATGACAGTGATAACCAGAGAAAAGAACTTCAAATTGCCACTGGCGGTACCAAGCGTATCTTACGAAAGATGAGGGCAATAAATCTCGAATAACCGATAGCTAAATCAATAACCTATTGATTTAAAGCAAAAACGTAAGCAATGAGTTATTTACATGAAAAAAGGGCCACCCGTCTGGGTGGCCCTGTTGTTTATTGGTTTACCTCGTGCACGCCCTTACTTGGCGTAATCCTCGGTCGGAATGCAGGAGCAAAACAGGTTGCGATCGCCGTAGACGTCGTCGATGCGGTTCACAGAGGGCCACAGTTTGGCGGCGCGCACGGCGTCGGACGGGAAGACCGCCTCAGCGCGGCTGTAGCCACGGGACCACTCTGCATCCATCACGTCGTCCTGAGTGTGCGGCGCATGGACCAGCGGGTTGTCGGTCAGGCTCCACTGCCCCTCCTGCACCTTGGCAATCTCGGCGCGGATGGAAGTCATGGCCTCGACGAAGCGATCCAGCTCGCGCTTGGATTCCGACTCAGTCGGCTCGACCATCAGGGTGCCCGCTACCGGGAAACTCATGGTCGGTGCGTGGAAGCCGTAGTCCATTAGCCGCTTGGCCACGTCCATCTCGCTGATGCCGGAGGCTTCTTTAAGCGGACGGATATCCAGAATGCACTCGTGGGCCACCCGACCGTTGCGGCCGGAATAGAGCACCGGGAAGGATTCACCCAGCTTCTTGGCCAGATAGTTGGCGTTTAGGATAGCTACCTGAGTGGATTTCTTCAGCCCCTCGTCACCCAGCATGGCGATATACATCCAGCTGATGGGCAGGATGCTGGCCGAACCGAACGGTGCCGCCGACACGGCGCCATTGTCACGGCTCTCCTTGTCGGTCTTGACCACGGCGTGACCGGCCACGAACGGTGCCAGATGTTTCTTCACGCCAATGGGGCCCATGCCCGGGCCGCCACCGCCATGAGGAATGGCGAAGGTCTTGTGCAGGTTGAGGTGAGAGACGTCCGCCCCGATAAAGCCCGGTGCCGTCAATCCAACTTGCGCGTTCATGTTGGCGCCATCCAGATAGACCTGGCCACCGTGCTGGTGAACGATGTCGCACACCTCCTTGATGGTCTCCTCATACACCCCGTGGGTGGAGGGGTAAGTCACCATCAGGCAGGAGAGTTGATCCCCCGCCTCGGCCGCCTTGGCACGCAGGTCGTCGAGATCCACGTTGCCGGACTTGTCACAGGCGGTGACGATCACCTTGAGCCCCGCCATCTGGGCAGAGGCCGGGTTGGTGCCGTGGGCAGAAGCCGGAATGAGACAGATGTCGCGATGCCCCTCGCCTCGGGATTCGTGGTACTTCTTGATGGCCAAGAGACCAGCGTACTCACCCTGAGCCCCGGAGTTGGGCTGCATGCAGACCGCATCGTAACCGGTCACCTTCACCAGCCAATTTTCGAGGTCGGCCAGCAGCAGCTGATAGCCCTTGGCCTGCGCCAGAGGGGCAAACGGGTGCAGTTTGCCGAACTCGGGCCAGGTCACCGGGATCATCTCGGCTGTGGCGTTGAGCTTCATGGTGCAGGAGCCCAAGGAGATCATGGCGTAGTTGAGCGCCAGATCTTTCGCTTCGAGACGGTGGATATAACGCAGCATCTCGGTTTCGGAGTGGTACTTGTTGAACACCTCGTGGGTCAGCACGGCGTCGGTGCGCAGCAGATCCTGCGGGATGGCATGATGGGCCTGAGCCGCCTTGTCGAGTGCCTCAATGTCGAGGCCATGGCCTTGACCGAGGAAAAGATCGAACAGCTCCGCCACATCGCCGCGAGTGGTGGTTTCAGAGAGGGAGATCCCTACCGCACCGTCGAGGTCTGCACGCAGGTTGATGCCATTAGCTTCAGCCTTGGCAATAAGTGCTGCTTTATCTGCCGTCAGCACGGTCAGGGTATCGAACCAGCTGGCATGCTTGAGGGCAACCCCCTTAGCCTTGAGGCCAAGCGCCAGAATGGTAGTGAGACGGTGCACGCGGGAGGCGATGGTTTTCAGTCCTACCGGGCCGTGATAGACGGCGTAGAAGCTCGCCATGTTGGCCAGCAGCACCTGAGCGGTACAGATGTTGGAGTTGGCCTTCTCGCGGCGGATATGCTGCTCGCGGGTCTGCATCGCCATACGCAGCGCGGCCTTGCCACGGGCATCCTTGGAGACGCCGATAATGCGGCCCGGCATCGAACGCTTGTAGGCATCGCGGGTGGCGAAGAAGGCGGCGTGGGGGCCACCGTAACCCATGGGCACACCAAAGCGCTGGGCGGAGCCCAACACCACGTCGGCACCCAGCTCGCCCGGGGATTTGAGCAGCAGCAGGGAGAGCAGATCGGCGCTGACGCAGGCCAGCCCTTTCTGGGCCTGTACCGCGGCAATCAGGGCACGCAGATCTTTCACCTCACCTGTGGTAGTGGGGTACTGGAACAGGGCCCCGAACACCTCTTCGCTCACTGCATCGCTCGCAGCGCCAACCGCCACGTCGAAACCGAAGTGAACCGCGCGCTCCTTGACCACGTCGATCACCTGAGGGTGCACGTCATCGGCAACAAAGAAGAGGTTGGATTTGGACTTGGCCATCCGTTTGGCCAGCGCCATCGCCTCGGCGGCGGCGGTCGCTTCATCCAGCAGGGAGGCGCTTGCCAGATCCATGCCTGTGAGATCCAGCGTCAGCTGCTGGAAGTTGAGCAGGGCTTCGAGACGGCCCTGCGCCAGCTCGGGCTGGTACGGGGTGTAGGCGGTATACCAGCCCGGATTTTCCAGCACATTGCGCAAAATAACGTGGGGCACATGGGTATCGTGATAACCCATGCCGATGTAGCTCTTGGCAATCTTGTTCTGGGCGGCATAGCCCTTGAGCTTGGCCAGCGCCTCCACTTCGGTCATGCCGGCACCGATCCCCAGCGGACCCGGCAGGCGAATGGCGGCGGGCACGGTCTGGGCAATCAGATCGTCCAGGCTTTCGGCCCCTACGGTCGCCAGCAGCTGGCGCAGCTCTTCCTCGCCCGGGCCGATATGGCGGCGGACAAAATCGGTTTTTTGCTCAAGTTCAAACAGTGACTGGGTCATTTCCCTATTTCCTGATAAATAAGTCCTGGCATGACATCCTGATAACCAAGACCTGATGTTCCTGATCGTCGGCTGGTACCGACTCCACTCATGTTCTGGGTCCCGCAGACAGGGTACGGCACCGGATGCTGCGGCAGCATCGAGAGGGGATCGCCTTGTTGCGAACCGGCCCGTTTGCCTTGGCAAAAGCAGGCAAGAAAACGGCAGGCGCGGACGACTTCACCCTTCCACCGGCCGGTGCTTGCCCGGCTGGCGGTCATACAAAGGGGCCCTGCTGTGTTGGCAGGGCCCGGAGGCATTACTCTTCGTCCACCACGTTCTGGTAGCCTTCGGCATCCAACAGGTTGGCCAGCTCGCTCTCGTCATCAAGCTTGATGCGGAACAGCCAGCCAGCGCTGTAGGGGTCGGAGTTGACCAGCTCGGGGCTCCCTTCCAGCTCTTCGTTGACGGCAATGATCTCGCCGCTCACCGGGCTGTAGATGTCGGAGGCCGCCTTGACCGACTCGGCCACGGCGCAGTCGTCACCGGCACTGACCTGCTTGCCCACTTCCGGCAGCTCGACAAACACCATGTCACCCAGCAGCTCCTGGGCGTGCTCGGTGATACCGACCACGGCCTCGCCGTTGGCTTCAACACGGATCCACTCGTGGGAAGTGGCATATTTCAGTTCGCTCGGGATATGGCTCATTTGTGCTTCCTTTGATCTTTGAGTCGCGTTTAAAAACGAATATGAAAAGGGATGAGGGAGGCACTGCCCTCCCCCAAGACGGTATTAAACCAGCTTCTGGCCGTTACGGACGAAAGCGGGCTTGGTGACCTTCACGGTGACCAGCTTCTTGCGGATCTCCACCTCGGCCAGCTCACCGATATCGCGGGGCACCCGCGCCAGGGCAATACTGTAGCCCAGGGTGGGGGAGAAAGAGCCGGAGGTGATCACACCTTCCCGCTTCTCACCGTTTGCCGCGGTGAAGGTGACCGGCATACCGGCACGCAGCACCCCTTTCTCTTCCATCACCAGACCCACCAGCTTGGGCTGATTGCCCGCCGCTTTCTGCGCTTCCAGCACGTCGCGGCCGATAAAGTTGCGCTCGCTCGGCTCCCAAGCGATGGTCCAGGCCATGTTGGCGGCCAGCGGAGAGACTGACTCGTCCATATCCTGACCATAGAGGTTCATCCCCGCTTCGAGGCGCAGGGTATCGCGGGCACCGAGGCCGCACGGGGCCACGCCGTTATCCAGCAGCGCTTGCCACAGCTCGCAGGCTTTCTCTTGCGGCACTACGATTTCATAACCATCTTCGCCGGTGTAGCCGGTAGTGGCGATAAAGAGATCGCCAGCCTGCACGCCGAAGAAGGGTTTCATCCCCACCACGGCGGTACGCTGGGCGGCGCTCAGTACAGCAGCAGCCTTGACCTTGGCGTTGGGGCCCTGCACCGCAATCATCGCAAGCTCGGGACGCTCGGTCACTGTGATGTCGAAATCGATGGCGTGATGGCGGATCCAGGCCAGATCCTTCTCGCGGGTAGCGGAGTTGACCACCAGCCGGTAGAAGGTATCGGTCAGGAAATAGGTGATGAGGTCATCGATCACGCCGCCTTCCGGATTGAGCATGCCGCTGTAGAGGGCCTTGCCGGGGACAGTGAGTTTGGCCACGTCGTTGGCCAGCAGGTGTTGCAGAAAGGCTTTAACCCGTTCGCCGGTCAAATCGACGATGGTCATGTGGGAGACATCGAACATGCCAGCATCGCTGCGCACCGCGTGGTGCTCTTCCAGCTGGGAGCCGTAGTTGATGGGCATTTCCCAACCGTGGAAGTCCACCATCTTGGCGCCGGCTTCCAGGTGTTTGGGATGCAGTACAGTAGTCTGGATCATCGCATTCTTTCCTTAGCAAAAAGCCTTTTCGCTTTGGCGACCACCCTTGCGACCCGCGCCACCGCTCTGACTGCAATACGTACAGCAAAAAGCGACCGGATCCAAAAGTGTGTGCTCGCTCCTGCCCTTGCCAGGCAAGAGGGATTCCTTGAACGGAGCGGATTATATGACAAGCAGGCGAGCGTGCCGCTCAAAAAAAACTAATCCCCTCCCGTAAAACTGACTCCAGACACTAAGATAAATGCAGTGATAAAAACAGCCATAAGCCGACTCAGGCGAGATTAAATTTTGATTTTTACCGTTTCGTCACAATTTGCAGAAAAACGTTTCGCTCCAGAGCAAAATTAAAGGCTGACACCCAAAACGGGTCGTCAGCCTTGTCGGATTACTTTTGTTGTCAAAAACGGCGAGTAATATTAGTTTTTTTCACCCTTGGCCTGCATGGCACTGCCCTTGGTCGCAGCAACAGCCCAGTCAGGACGGGCCAATGCGGGCAACTCTCCCTCCAGCCCCATGGCGGCGCGGATCACCCCCTCCTTGAAGGGCGTCAGCAGATTGGCCGCGCGCAATCCCACGCCCCGCACCAGCTTCTTGAGCGGGTTGGCCCCGCTGAACAGCCGCTTGAGCCCTTCCATCGCCGCCAGCATGCGAGCCGCTTCGCTCTTGCGCCAGCGCTCGTAGCTGCGCAGGTTGGCGAGCAGGCCGATATCCTCGCCCGCGGCATGATTTTGCAAGATCTGCTCCGCCAGCGCGGCAGCATCCAGCAGGCCAAGGTTGACCCCCTGCCCCGCCAGAGGGTGGATGGTATGGGCGGCATCTCCCACCAGCACCAACCGCTCGCGAGCAAAATCGCGGGCATAGCGGGCGGTAAGAGGAATCGCGCTGCGCGGCCCCTCCACCTTGCACAGACCGAGCCGGGCATCGAAGGCGGTGGTGAGCTGGCGGTTGAACTGCTCGTCGTCACAGGCGCAGAGCACCTCGGCACGAGCCGCAGGCAGCGACCAGACGATGGAGCAGAGGTTCTCCTGCCACAGCGGCAAAAAGGCGAGCGGGCCATCCGGGGTGAAGATCTGGCGAGCAACAGCTTCATGGGGTTCGGCGCAGCGCACCGTCGCCACCAGCGCGTGGTGGCCATAATCCCAGCTGGTGAGCGGGATATCAGCCTGACGGCGCACCCAGGAGTGGGCGCCATCGGCGGCCACCACCAGTTTGGCAGAGATGGCCTGACCATCTTCAAGGAGCAGCAGGGCGCCCGCCGGGCCGCTCTGCAGGCTCTTGGCTCTGGTGGGGGTCAGCAACTGGATATTGCTGGCACCTTCAATCGCCTCAAGCAGCGCCAGCTGGATCACCCGATTCTCGACGATGTGGCCGAGGTTGGCCTGACGCAGGCTGGCGGCATCGAAGTCGATATGGCCAAAACTGTCCTGCTCCCACACCGCCATCTTGTCGTAGGCCTGCAGGCGGCGCGCTTCAATGCCGTCCCAGGCGCCAACATGGCGCAGGATCTGCTGGCTGGCCAGACTCAGGGCGCTGACCCGGTTATCGGCTACCTCCCCCAGCTGCCGGTCGGGCAGTTGTCCCTCCACCACCAGCACCTTGAGGGCGCTATGTTTCAGGGCCGCAGCGAGCCCCAGCCCCACCATGCCGCCACCGACAATCACCACATCCACATTTTGCATCTGCATCATCTCATCCTTTCAGGGCTGACCGGCTGGCCAGCGAGGGGACGCCCGCAGGCATCACCTCTTTATTCAATAGGTTTTGATCAACGAATGGCGGTCACCATCTTCCGGTCAACAGGTTCCACTCAACAAGTGCTGGCTAGTTACCGCACACATCAGCGACAAAGCCCAGGGTGCGCGAGGCAAGCGGCGCCTTGAGGCACGGGAATCGCCCCATCAGGGTGAGCGCCAGATTGCGCCCCACCACCAGCGGATCGTGACCATTGGAGAAGAGCTGGGCCAGCGAAGAGGTGAGCCAGACGGTCTGCTCCTGATCGCGCTGACGCTGCTGCCAGTAGCCGCTCAGTACCTTGAAGCTGCCGATATCCTCCCCCTCTGCCAACGCCTTGGCTACGGCGCAGGTAAGCAGGTCGAGATCCCGCATCCCGAGGTTAAAGCCCTGTCCGGCAATCGGGTGCAGGGCGTGGGCGGCATTACCGACCAGCACGGTGCGCTGGGCCAGCGGGTAGTCGCAGGCGGTCAGAACGAGCGGATAGACGTGACGCACGCCGCATCGCTCGAAGCGGCCGAGTCGCCAGCCAAAGGCCTGCTGCAAGCGGGCAAGGAAGGCGGCATCATCGAGGGCCATCAGCTCATCCACCTCATGCTGCCCGACGCTCCATACCAGCGAGGAGAGCCCCTCCTGCATCGGCAGCAGGGCCAGCGGCCCCCCTTCGGTAAAACGCTCGAAGGCGCGTCCCTCAGGGTCTTGCACCGTTTTGACCGTGGCGATGATGGCGTGCTGCTCAAAGTCGTGGCGGGTCACCGGCAACTTGAAGTGCTGACGCACAAAGGAGTTGCCGCCGTCTGCCGCCACCAGCAGGCGGGTCTCAATCTGTTCACCGCTCTCGAGGGTGAGGGTCACCTTCTCCTCATCGGGCGCAATCTCGCTCACCCGGGCCGGACAACAGACCCGGATATTGGGAGAGGCCGCCATCGCCCGTTGCAGCTCATGACCGGCAGCGGCAAGCTCGATCACCTGGCCCAGCGCGGGCAGACCGTATTCGGCAGCCGACAGGCGAGCCTGACCGAAGTGGCCCCGATCCGAGACATGGATCTGGGTAATGGGGGCGCAATGGGGGGCAAACAGCGGCCAGAGTCCGCGTCGCAACAGCGCATCACAGGTACCGGCCGAGAGCGCAATGGCGCGGGCGTCGAACCCTGAATGGGTGTGCTGTTCGGGGACGCTTGCCTCCAGCAGCAGGATCTCGAGGGGGGAGCCATCGGATCGAAGCAGGGCTGCCAGCGAGAGGGCCAGAACGGCACCGCTCATTCCACCGCCGACCAGGGTGACATCGACCTGTCGCACATCAGATTGAGACATAAGCAGAGAGGAAGAAGTGAAAAAGGTGGCCTCATGCTATCACAAAGCCGCTGGCCGAATGCGAGGTCACCGGCAAAAAACCGGTTGCGCCTCACAGGGTTAGCCACCACAAGGAAATAAAAAAGAGCGCCATCAGGCGCTCTTGCTGATTCAGTAAGGGTCTCGTTGACCCGCACCTCAATGAAGGGTCGGCGGCGCACTCGGGGTATCGGGGCGCTTGCCAAACTCTTCGAAGGCCATCATGACACCCAGCTTGACGTGTTCGTAGAGCACCAGGAAAGAGGCTTCGTTCTCGTCATCTTCCTGATCGAACTCGGCGGAGACCTGAGTGATGCTGGCGATATCCTGGATCATCTCCTGCAGCTCTTCCGACGCGCGCGACAGCTCCTGCTGCACTACACCAAAACCGGCCAGAAACGCCTGTGACCAGTCCACCAGCGCATCGATCCGCTCATCGAGGGGTGCGTCATCGCTTGGTAACAGCAGTTCAACCCCTTTTTGAGCCATCAGGCTCTCGACCACATTGTGATAAAGATCGGTCATCACCTGGCGCACCGGGGCCGGCAGACCGAAACCGTCGTTCACTAAATCGTTGAAATGGGGGACCCAGCTCTTCTCATCCAGTGCTACACCACCACACACCAGACCGCAGATCACACCATGGGCCTCGACTGCACTGGCCATCAGCTCATGCTGCTCCATGATGTCGGCCACAGCCGCATATTTAAGGGGGTTTGTTTTGCTCATAGAGGATCCGCTCAAAGTTCAGGCAAATTTGCAGAATTAATGGTCAGGATCCTAGCATTCTCCCTCTTGCAGAGCCAGCAAGGCCTTGAAACTTATGCATCTGCGCTATATAGTCCCGCCCAGTTGTCCACGTGGATAAAGGCGGAAATCAGCTCCGCCGTATTGAGGAAGGCATGAGCACAGAGGCCGTAGAAATCGTCATTTTGGGACGTCCCTACAAGGTATCCTGTCCCTTGGGACAGCAGGATGCCCTGCGCCAGGCCGCCGAGCAGCTGACCGACAAGTTGATCGACCTGCGTCAACGCTCCAAAGTCTCCAGCAACGAGCAATTGGCTATCATGGCTGCGCTTAATTTCTGTCATGAGCTCTGCCTTGAAAAAGAGAAGAACCACCAATACTCTGAGACCATGGACAAGCGGATCAAGATGCTGCAGCGCACCATCGAAGCGGCCCTGATCGAGCACGGACAATATGGTGATTCCAGCGAAGAGGGGCAACAGCCCTAATCGCAAACCGTTTTAAAATTCCCTGGGATGTTTGTCAGCCGGTTCAAGTCCCCGAGCCGATATTCATACCAAACAGGGGATCTGCCTTCTGGCTATTGCGCATGCTCGGCACGACCGAGAAGCCTGCGGTCAGATCCGATCCCCGCCTTGAACCGACGGTTCAAGGGCCCAAACCGGCAACGGCATCTCGGGGTACCAACAGCAAAAGCCCGTCACCAGCGTGACGGGCTTTTTCTTTGCCTGATGATCAACGAACTGTCCCGTCCTGAATATGGTTTACACCTTTCCCCCCCAATAAATGGAGAACCCGATGGGACAAGGTGTGAAACGGACACAGCCATAACGACAAAGCCCGCCAAAAGGCGGGCTTTGTTTTGCAACTGGCAAGCAAATTTAGATGGCCATCTGCTCGTGAGGAGAACCGTGGTGGCGTAACCAGACAAAGCTCAGCGCCACGATCAGCACCATCAGGGTCATGATGGCCCCCAGGGTCACCTGTCCAGTCATCGGGAAACCGGCGGCCAGCAGGGTCACCACACCCGCCCCCAGATTCTGCATCCCGCCGAGAATGGCCCCCGCGGTGCCGGCCTGACCCGGGAAGGGCTCGATGGCACAGGAAGTGGCGGTCGGGTAGAGAATACCGCTACCGATGAAGTAGACAGCCGCACCACCAACCAGCGAGGCGGCACTCACCACCCCGAACAGCCCCGGCACCAGAATGATGAGGGAGCCGAGCGCCAGAAAGGCGATCCCCAGACGCATCAGCTTGCCCTGGCTCAGGCGAAAGCTCAGCTTGGCAGAGAGCCAGGCCCCGAACAGATAACCTGGCAGCGGCAGCACGAACAGCACGCTCACGGTACGGGCGCTCAGTTTCAGCACATCGCCGAGCAACACACCGGCCGCAGCCTCGAACACTGCCAAACCGGCAAAGGTCGCCATCAGGCAAAGCAGGTTGCCCTGAAACTTGGGGTTGCCCAGCACATGACGATAGGCTGCACCGACGCGCAGTGGCTGACGGGCAGCAGCAGGCAGGGTCTCGCCAAACCAGGCCATGATCGCCAGGGTTGCTACGGCACCAAAACCGAACAGGAACCAGTAACCGGCGCGCCAGTTGAACAGCTCGGTCAGCCATCCCCCCAGCACCGGTGCCAGCAGCGGGGAGAAGATCACCCCCATACTCACCAGACTGTTGGCGCGGTTGAGCTCGGCGCCATTGTAGCGATCGCGCATCACGGTGCGGCTCATGGCGCCACCGGCACCGGTACCCAACCCCTGAACAAAGCTGCCCACCAGCAGGGCGGCAAAATGGGGGATGACCTGAATGATCAGGGTACCCACCAGAAACACCATCATGCCGACGATCAGCACCGGGCGACGGCCGATGCGATCCGACAACGGCCCGTAGACAAACTGGGAGAGGCCATAGGGGATCAGGTAACAGGCCATCACCGCCTGCAACTGGCCCGAGGCCACATTGAAGTCCCCCGCCATCATGGGAATGGAGGGAACATAAAGGGTCTGGGTCATCTGGCCCACAGCGACCATCAGAATGGTCAGTAAAAACAACGGATAAAAACTGTGCCGATCCATATCAGTCCCAAAAAATCGAAAAAAAGCTGCCGCCCTCTGGCACAAAATGGCCCAGAGGAATCTGATCACAGAGGCTGTGATGCAATCAAAAACAGTGTTGGAAACAGTAGGCGGGGAGCCCGCCAAGCCACCGCACAGGACGCTTGGTGGTATGGGGGCATCATAGTGATTCAGCTCACAAAAAACGAACGAATCTTTATAATCGGCTTGCCTTAGTTTTTCTAATATCACGGGGCGTTTCGCCCCGTCCGCAGTTAAAAATCAACGTGTTACCATCTGCTGCGCCTGCTTGATCAGCTCATCCGGCTGCTCCTTGCGCGGCGGTATGGTGATCCCCTTCTGGCAGGCAGGTTTCTCGGCCATCCGATCCATCCAGGCTTGTAGATGGGGTAACCCCTCGATGGAGATGCCGCTCCAGTCATAAATCCGCACCCAGGGCCAGGTGGCGATATCGGCGATGCTGTACTCGTCCGCCAGATATTCGTGATGAGCCAGATGGCTGTCGAGCACCTCGAACAGGCGGCGCCCCTCCTTCTGGTAACGTTCGATGGCGGCGGGGATCTTCTCGGGGAAGTAGCGGTAGAAGACGTTGGCCTGCCCCATCATGGGCCCTACCCCGCCCATCTGGAACATCAACCACTGAATGGCCTGAGAGCGGCGTTTGGGGTCCGCCGGCAACAATTTGCCCGTTTTCTCCGCCAGATAGATGAGGATGGCACCCGACTCGAATACGGCGAAGTCGTCGTTATCCCGATCGACGATGGCCGGAATGCGACCGTTGGGGTTGATGGCCAGAAACTCGGGCTTCTTCTGATCCAGTGCCGAGAGATCGAGAGGAATGACCCGATAGGGCAATCCCAGCTCTTCCAGTGCAATAGCCACCTTGAAGCCATTGGGGGTCGCGGCGGTGTAAAAATCGATCATGATTCACTCCTTGTTGGTCATAGCCAGATTGCACGGTTGGAACAGGGTGCAACACCATAGCCGCCTCATCTTGCAACAAGTGACCGGCTCCAGACCATTAAAAAGCGGCGCACCATAGGCCAAACAAGGCCACGGTGCGCCGCTGGTGCGCTCTGGCAATAGTAGATATTAGTTAATCACGGCGACCGGCTTGCGCTGGCGCAGCATGATCAGGCGGGAAAGCAGCGGGAAGTAGGACTCCAGCTTGCGCAACAGCACCCGGCTGCAGGCAGGCTCGGCCAGCTCCGACTCATCCAGCACGATGCCGTTTGAGACAAAATAGAAACGGGGGTCACGCACATCCGGCCCGCAGACCGTCAGCTCCTTGTCCCCCTTGCGGATCAGCAGCGGCAAGACCGGCAAACCGATCGTCTCATCCTCTCCCCGAGCAAATCCGGCATCCTGCTAGGGCGCATCGCCGTCGATCAGCAGGATCGCCGCCTCCGTCTTGGCCGGTTGCCACTGGGCCAGGGGGGTCACGGTGATGTGGGCAAAGTGATCACCATACTCGGGTGATGACCGCAAGATGGCCAACAGTCCCTCGCTGGCCGCTGACACGTTCTGACTCACTAATGACAAATTCATGGTTCACATCCCTATGCTCATGACAGCCTGTATCCGGCTGCTGGGATAAGACTAGCGCAGATCTGGTCTATATTGGAGCCGTCAAATCTGGCAGTGGTAATCAATTGGTCGTAGGGGGATAACAGTTGCCATCGTACAAAATACTGGTATCATACCGCGTCCTTTTATCCCCCGTTCTTTAACATCCAGTGGTGAACCTATGCATCCGATGCTGAATATCGCCGTGCGCGCTGCGCGCAACGCCGGTCAAGTTGTAGTAAAAGCCTTCTCCCAGCCCGAGAACATTGAGGCTATCCAAAAAGGCAGCAATGACTTCGTGACCAACGTTGACCGTGAAGCCGAAGCGGCCATCATTCACACCATCAAAAAATCTTACCCTGAGCACAGCATTGTTGCTGAAGAGTCTGGTGAGATTGCCGGTACCAATCCGGACTACCAATGGATCATTGACCCACTGGATGGCACGACCAACCTTGTCAAAGGCATTCCGCACTTTGCCGTTTCCATCGCCCTGCGCGTGAAAGGCAAAACCGAACAAGCCGTTGTTTACGATCCCATCCGTGACGAGCTGTTTACTGCTACCCGTGGTAGCGGCGCACAGCTGAACGGCTACCGTATCCGTGTCGGCAAAGCCAAAGAGCTGGCTGGCACCGTACTGGCTACCGGTTTCCCCTACAAACAAAAGCACCACATCGAGTCCTACCTGAAAATGTTCCAGAGCATGTTCATCGAATGTGCCGACATCCGTCGCTCCGGCTCTGCCGCACTGGATCTGGCCTACGTGGCTGCCGGTCGCGTCGACGGTTTCTGGGAAATCGGCCTCAAGCCCTGGGACACCGCTGCCGGTGAACTGCTGGCCAAAGAAGCTGGCGCCATCGTCACCGACTTCGTAGGTGGTCACAACTACGAAAACTCCGGCAACATCGTGGTTGCCAACCCGCGCGTCCTGAAAGAGATGCTCGGCAAGATCCGTGAAGAGCTGCCGGAGTCCCTGGCGAAATAAGCCAGCTTCCCTGCATTCACCAATATAAAAAAACCGGCGCAAGCCGGTTTTTTTGTTTCTGTTATCCGAACACCAAGGCAGACATCTGCAGCTGATTTAAAAGAGTTAGCGATGCATCCCCACTTGCCACTCAACATCCACTTCAGTCATTTGCAAACAACCCCTCTTGCCCCCCCGCCTTTGGCTACCGATAAGATTCCCATGTGGTTGCTTGGATAAACTCTTTCCAGATTTTCAGATAGCGGCAATCGCCTTGCAGGCATGGACAAGGGGCGGCCAAGTGGATGTAATGCCACCATCCACTTTGCACACCTTGAGGTCATGCCATGGACCATCTCTCAGCTCTTCCTCCGTTATCCTGGTCACAGCAACTGCGCAGCCAGATGCAAAGCCGCCCGCTCACTGCCCTCGGTCTCTTTATCGCGCTGGCTGCCGTCTTGTTACTGCTGTTGCAAAGTCTCATCATGCTTGCTACCGGTGAGGTGACCAGCGGCGTGCGCTACGGCCTTGTCGGTGGTGCTGCCGGGTTTGCCGCCACCGCCATCGGCGCCCTGCCCGCTCTGTTTCTGCGCTCGGTACCACAAAAGGTAGAGGACACCATGCTGGGCTTTGCCGCCGGCATGATGCTGGCGGCCAGTGCCTTCTCCCTGCTGCTGCCGGGGCTGGAGGCCGCCGAGGGGATCACTGGCAACGGCTTCAGTGCCGCCGCCGTGGTGGTGGTCGGCATGACCCTCGGGGTGCTGTTGATGCTGGGACTGGATCAGTTCACCCCCCACGAGCATGACAAGACCGGCCCCTGCGGCCCCGGCCATGAGAGCTGCTCCCGGGTCTGGCTGTTCGTCTTTGCCATCGCCCTGCACAACCTGCCGGAGGGGATGGCCATCGGGGTCAGCTTCTCGCAGGGGGATATGTCGGTGGGGCTGCCGCTTACCACTGCCATCGCACTGCAAGATATTCCGGAAGGATTGGCGGTGGCGCTGGCCATGTGCGCCGCCGGTTTTCGCCCCTCGGTGGCGGTGCTGGTCGCCATCGCCAGCGGCCTGCTCGAACCGGTTGGCGCCCTGCTCGGGGTGGGGCTCTCCAGCGGCCTTGCCATCGCCTACCCCATCGGACTTGGGCTCGCCGCCGGCGCCATGCTGTTTGTGGTCTCGCACGAGGTAATTCCGGAGACTCACCGCAACGGTCACCAGACCTATGCCACCCTCGGCCTGATGGCAGGCTTTGCCCTGATGATGACCCTCGATACCGCGCTCGGCTAAAGGCCCTCGCCGTGCCTCATCAATGCTTTTTGTCACCCGCGGCGCTCCCATATGGAGCGCCGCGTTTCATCTCTCCTTTCGCTTGCGCCTCTCGGCGCCGACGCCATCTTTTGTTATGATCTACAGCAACTTAAATTCAGCCACACGGCTATCAAGACGAGGTCAGTAATGAAAGTAGGTATTATCGGCGCCATGGAGCAAGAAGTGGCCCTGCTGCGCAGCCAGATGAGCAACCCCACCACCCTGCAACTGGGCGGCTGCGAGTTCTATCAAGGGGAGCTGGCAGGCAAAGAGGTGATCCTGACCCGCTCCGGTATCGGTAAGGTCGCCGCCAGCGTGGCCACCAGCCTGCTGCTGGAAAAATTTGCCCCCGACTGCGTCATCAATACCGGCTCTGCGGGCGGCTTTGCCCAAGACCTGCATATCGGTGATGTGGTGATCGCCAGCGAGATGCGTTTCCACGATGTGGACGTGACCGCCTTTGGTTACGAGATGGGCCAGATGGCGCAGCAACCCGCCGCCTTCCCCTGCGACGAGAAACTCATCGCGGTCGCTCAGGATTGCATCGCCGAGCAGGGCAAGCACCAGACCAAGGTCGGCCTTATCTGCACCGGCGATCAGTTCATGTGCAAACCGGACGCCATCGCCAAGGCTCGCGCCGACTTCCCGCAGATGCTGGCGGTCGAGATGGAAGGTGCAGCGATCGGTCAGGTGTGCCACATGTTCAAGGTGCCCTATCTGGTGGTACGCGCCATGTCCGATATCGCTGGCAAGGAACAGGTTGAATCCTTCGATGCCTTCATCGAAGTGGCCGGCAAGCACTCCGCCGAAGTGATCATCAAGATGCTCGGCAAGCTGTGATCGAGACCGGCTCGCTTGATTTGATGGCCGACGCCCTCCTTTCTACGATGGCGGCCATTCTGGTGGGGGCAGCCCTGCTGGAGGCGGTGATCCCGTGGCCATCCCATCTGCGTCTTTCGGCCGTCACGCCCTTGCTGACCCGGCTGGGGCACAAGGTGCACAGACCCGATGGTTCACCCGGCCAGCAAATGCAGGCAGGCCTGCTGGCAATGCTGGTAGTCTGGCTCCCCTGCGCTGCCGGGCTCTGGTCGCTGCGCAATCTGGCCCTGAGCGAGCCGCTGTTTGACCTGCTGTTTCTGCTGTTGATGATCGAATCTCGTCCACTACGGGAACTCGCCCATGCCACCCGCTCGCTCGCTACGCAGGAGACGCTGCCGCTGGCGAGATTGCAGTACGCCCCCTGGCTCAAACGGGAAACCGGCAAACTCTCGGCCATGGGGCTCGCCAAAGCGGTGACGGAGAGCTGCGCCCTGCGTCTGATCGGCCAATGGGCTGGCCCGCTGCTGGGATTTGCCCTGGCTGGCGTACAGGGCGCCCTGCTCTGGCGACTGGTGCAGCTGATGAATCAGAGTTGGAGCCGCAAAGATCCCGCCTTCGACCACTTTGGTCGCGCCGCCAGCGCCCTCTATCAGGGGCTCAATGTCTCCGTCATTTTGCTGCTTGGGCTGCCACTGCTGGCAAGCCGTATCAAACAGGCAGCACAGCTGCTGCGAAGTGGGGCGCTCTGGCCCTATCCCGCCATGGGGATGCTGCTCACTCTGCTAGTAGATAAGTGCCGGACCCGCCTTGGCGGCCCTCGCTACTATCAGGGAACCTTGCAACGCTGGCCGATACTTGGTAGAGGTGATGACCCCGATGGTGAGTCACCGCGCAAGGTGCTCAATATTCTGCAAGGAATTGGCTGGGGCTGGTTGATGCTGGCGCTGCTTGTCACTGTGGCGGGGTTATTTCATGGTTAGATGGTTGCGATTGCCTATCTGGCTGCCCTGCGTGCTGCTTGCCTGGTTGCCCGGTGTCCTGCAGGCCGCGACCCCGAACCGGGTGGTGAGCGTGGTGCCCCATCTTACCGAGCTGCTTTATGACATCGGCGCCGGTGACAAGCTGGTGGCCATCGACGATGCCTCAGACTATCCCCCCGAGGTCAAAACCAAGCCAAAGGTGGCGAATTATCGCAGCATCAACGTCGAGGCAGTACTGGCGCAAAAGCCGGACCTCATTCTCGGCTGGCGCTCGGCTCAGTCACGGATGCTGGCCCCACTGGAGCAGCTGGGTGTCCCGATGTTCTACTCTGAGCCTACCGATTTTGCCTCGCTGGCGACCGAGATGCGGGCGCTGGGCAAATTGCTGGGGGTGGAAAAAAGTGCCAACGAAGCTGCCGATCGCTATCTGGCACGTCTGCATTCCCTGCAACAGCGCTATGGCAGGCCAACCGGCGTCAAGGTGTTCTACCAGCTCTGGTATCCGCCGCTCACCAGCGTGAGCGGCAACGCCTGGCCCGCCCAAGCCATCGAGCTCTGCGGCGGGATCAACATCATGGCGAATGCCAAGACCCCTTACCCTCAAGTGGACATGGAACAGGTGATCAGGGCCAACCCATCGCTGATCCTGGCGGGGAGTCAAGATCCTGACGCTCTGCGTCACTGGCAGAAGTGGCCTAATCTCGACGCTGTACAGCATCAGCGACTCGATTTAATCAACTCGGATGAGCTGCACCGTTTCACTCCGAGAGCCCTCAATGCGGTGGCGGATATATGCAGAGCAATCAGAAAGTAACAAAAGCCAAAGAGATCAAGACCTGAGTGATGCCCTTGGCTTTAAAACCGTTTTTATGAATTGATCACACTCTTTACAGAAAAAGCTGGTACTTTATTTGCTAGCATATGATTCATCTACTGTTTTTGAGACGAGATGCCCACAATGTTCAACGATAAAACGCTACTGATCACAGGTGGCACTGGCTCGTTTGGCCAGCGATTGGTCAAGACAGTACTGGAACGTTATAAACCCAAACGCCTTATCATCTATTCTCGCGACGAGCTAAAGCAGTTCGAGATGCAGCAAGAGTTCAACGACCCCTGCATGCGTTATTTCATTGGGGATATCAGAGACGCCAACCGCCTCACCATGGCAATGCGTGGAGTGGATTACGTGGTTCATGCTGCCGCACTCAAGCAAGTGCCCGCCGCTGAATACAACCCCATGGAGTGTATTAAAACCAATATCCATGGTGCAGAGAACGTCATCCAGGCCGCTTTGCTCAATCAAGTCAAAAAAGTTATTGCCCTCTCCACTGACAAAGCCGCCAATCCAATCAATCTCTACGGTGCCACCAAACTGGCATCAGACAAGCTCTTCGTGGCAGCAAACAACATCGCGGGGCAAGATCCCACCCGTTTTGCCGTAGTCCGCTACGGCAACGTGGTCGGTTCTCGCGGCTCTGTCGTCCCCTTCTTCCAAAAGCTGATTGATCAGGGTATTGATGCCTTGCCCATTACCCATGAGGAGATGACGAGATTCTGGATCACCTTACAGCAAGGGGTGGATTTCGTGCTGGACAATTTTGGCCGCATGAAAGGGGGGGAGATATTCGTTCCCAAATTGCCATCTGTTCGCATCACCGATTTGGCAAGTGCCATGGCTCCAAGCCTGCCACACAAGATCATCGGTATCCGCCCTGGAGAAAAGCTTCACGAAGTGATGTGTCCTGCCGATGACTCTTACCACACCTTTGAATTTGATGACTTCTTCGTGATCGGCCCAACAATCAACTTCAATAATCGCAACAACGACTTCTCCAAGACAGCTGCGGGCGAAAAAGGAAAGATGGTCGAGCAGGGATTTGAATACAACTCTCGAAGCAACCCTGACTTTTTCTCCATTGAACAGCTGCAGAAGATGAACCAGAGCAAGATAGCAGAATGATCCCCTACGGCCGTCAATCTATCAGCCAGGCAGATATCGATGCTGTCGTGGAAGTTCTCAAGTCCGACTTCCTGACCCAAGGGCCGGTCGTTCCACGCTTCGAGCAAGCGGTTGCCGACTACTGTGGAGCTAAATTCGGGGTGGCGGTCAATTCAGGTACTGCTGCACTCCATATCGCCTGTATGGCGCTGGGCGTCGGCCACGGGGATTGGGTCTGGACATCGCCCATCAGCTTCGTTGCATCCGCCAACTGTGCTCTCTATTGCGGTGCACAAGTCGACTTCGTCGACATTGAGCCCGATACAGGGAACATGTGCGCAGTGGAGCTGGAGAGGAAACTGATTGCCGCCCAGGCGGAAGGAAAACTACCCAAAGTAGTAATACCGGTACACTTCGCCGGCCTCCCCTGCGACATGCAGGAGATCCACCGCCTGGGGCAAGAGTACGGTTTCCGGATCATCGAGGATGCCTGCCACGCCCTCGGTGCCCGTTATCATGGTGAGTCTACCGGCAATGGCCGCTATAGCGACATCACCATCTTCAGCTTCCACCCGGTGAAGATCATCACCACCGGCGAGGGTGGCATGGCGATGACCAACGACCCTGCGCTCGCCAAAACCATGCGCATGCTACGCAGCCACGGCATCACCCGCGAACCGGAAGACTTCATCAATGAACCGGACGGCCCCTGGTACTACGAGCAGCAGATGCTGGGCTTCAACTACCGCATGACGGATATTCAGGCAGCACTGGGATTGAGCCAAATGCAGAATCTGGAAAGCTGGATCGCCAAGCGAGGCGAGATTGCCCGTCGTTACTTTGAAACTTTGTCTCCTGAGCGTCTGCGCCGTTACTTCGGCGAAGAACGACGCAGCGCATTTCACCTGTATGTACATCATGTGGCACCCGAACAACGCTTTAACCTATTCCAGCTACTACGCGATCATGGGATTGGGGCCAACGTGCACTATATGCCAATCTACAAGCAGTCTTGGTATCAGCACAAACAGCAAACATCATTGCCGCAGGCTGAACAGTTCTATGCCAGTGCCATCACCTTGCCGCTTTTTCCAAGCTTGAGCTCTGCCCAGCAAGACCTCATTCACGCCCATTTGTTGTCAATGATCTGATCTCGATCCGCGGAGCGCCTTATGCAAATTCTGATCTACGGGACTTCGACCCAAGCACTTCATTTCTTACCGGCATTGGCATTGAACCATACGCTGCAGGGCTTTGTTGACAGTGATCCGGCCAAACAGGGCTCGCACTGGATGAACAAGCCGGTATATCACCCCAGTCAGCTTTCAGGCGTCCAATTCGACAAAATCTTGATCGCCAGCTCTTTTGTCAGCGAGATCAACCAGACGCTGGTAAGTTATGGAATCGAGCCGGGCACCCCCGTCGTAGAGTGTGACGAGATACTGCAGACCAGTCGCGAATATGAGAATGCCCTGCAAGCAGAGCGTTCCAAACGCGAGGATATGCTGCCGAAGATCCCCCTGCTGCAGCAGCATATCGAGGGCACAACCTTGTTGACCAATCGATTGGCTCTGCTCGAGAAGTTACCCACCCAGGGCGTCGTAGCCGAACTGGGCGTGGCGGCGGGTGATTTTAGTCGCCAGATCATGGATATCTGTGCTCCGGCGCAGCTACATCTGGTGGACATATGGGGTTCGGATCGCTACGGCGAAGAGTTGTACCTGAGTGTGAACAACCATTTTCAGCAGCAACGACAGCGCGGAGAGGTGACCATTCACCGCAAACCTTCGCTGGAGGCACTGGAGAGTTTCCCGGATCAGACCTTCGATTGGGTATATATCGATACCACCCACAGTTATGAATTAACCCGAGATGAGCTCCGAGCCTGTGCCAGAAAAGTAAAATCAACCGGCATTATTGCCGGACATGACTATATGCAGGGCAATTGGCGCACTCAATATCGCTATGGCGTCATCGAAGCGGTGCATGAGTTTTGCGTGGAATATAACTACCGAGTGCTTTATTTGACGATGGATATCGCTGAGTGCCTGAGTTTTGCATTGATTAAGAATAACGATGACGGATTAGCACAATAATACCTGTCCGGGCAGTCGTATTCTGCCTGACGTGTCGTTTAGTGATTGTTGAACGCATCAGGCTCGATAACCTCACAGGATCGTGCGAGCCTACGAACCACAGCCAAGGGTATTTCAGGGATGCTTTTTAAAAAGCAGACGTAACGGAATCAGGCGGAAATCATATGTGTGGAATTTACTGCAAACTCTATAAATCAGAAGATGTTCAGCCAAATACGCGTTATGAAGATAAAACGACGTTATTAAAGCACCGAGGCCCGGATTGCCAGCAAGTCGTCTATCGAAAAAATGTCGTAATGGGACACACCAGACTCGCCATCCTCGATACACGTAACGCCGCGGCACAACCCTATAAAAATGACCGCGCCATGCTGGTTTTTAATGGCGAAATTTATAATTACAGGGAATTAGCCACACAATATCTTACAGATATCGAATTGCAAACCACCTCTGATACCGAGGTGTTGTTTGAGCTGCTAAATAGAATGGGAACCAGCGCGATTGCCAAACTGGATGGTATGTTTGCGTTTGCATATATGAATTTTGTAACGCAAGAACTGATTGTCGCTCGCGATATCAGTGGAATTAAACCGCTGTATTATATCGAAACCGACGATGCCATCGAAATTGCTTCCGAAATCAAAAGCCTTGATTATGTAATCTCGCGGGAAAAATTAAAGGATCAAATCCGGGTAGGAGCGTTTCAAGATAGCAACCTGCCGTATCAGAATGTCACGATCCTCGAGGGCGGTACCCAGCTCACTTATTCGCGCCACCAAGCCAAGTCTCAATTAAGTACCTTTGCCAATCCATTATTTTTTATCGATAACAGTGTCTTTCAACGGTGCAAAACGCAATCCCTTTCCAGCCTTGTGGATGAGCTGGAAATGCTGGTGGTCAACAATGTGAAGTCCCATCTGGTCAGCGATGCGCCGCTGGCTACCCTCTGTAGCGGCGGAGTGGACTCTAGCCTGATCTCCGCCATTGCATCCAAAGCGGTGCCACTCGACCTCTATCATGCCGGCGTGGATGGCGGCGGCGGGGAAGAAGAATATGCCGAGATGGTATCCAAACATCTGGGCAAGAATATTATTTACGAAAAAATGACGGCCGAAAAATATTGGTCTGCTTTTCCATACCTAACCTATATTTCTGATTTACCCATTTATCATCCCAACGATGTCAGCCTGCACTGCATAGCCAGCAAAGCTCACTGCAATGGCATAAAGGTCATGTTATCGGGTGAAGGCGCAGATGAATTATTTGGCGGTTATTCGTGGCATCAACGCCAGATGAAGCAATATCGACTGGCCAGAATATTTGCTAGCAAAAAACCGCTGCTAACGCGGCTTTCAGGTGATTACGCGAAAACATTGCGCAATGGTTTCGAACAGTTCACGGTAGAGGACATAGCTAATTACATGCCGCTTGGCTTGGGATATTTTGATATGTCGAATGATCTGATGATGCGATCATTCTTATTCGAGAGCCAGGACTTTGCTAATTGGAAGCGGCTATCAGCAATACAGGAACAGTTCGACACATTGGCAACCACTGCGTTCGAAAAGCATATGTTGAGTGCGATCCATTTTAATTTTTATGGCCATCTCGGCAGTATATTACACCGCACAGATAGAATATTGATGGCTAACTCGATTGAAGGGCGCGTGCCGTTTTTAACGAAAGAGATCATCGATTTTTCAATGAATTTACCACTCAACCTGAAAATAAATCGACGTATCCGCAAGGACGGCAAATACCTGTTAAAGAAACTGGCTGAGCGCTATCTGCCAGAGAAGGTAATTTACCGACCTAAGGCCGGCTTCCCGGTACCGATGCAAGAATATGTGCAGCCCATCGAACGAATTTTTGAAAATGGCTATGTCATGGAGTTCACCGGCATGTCACTGCGCATGCTCAAAGAGTTCTATAGCGCCAATCCCTATTTGAAATTCAGAATGCTGGCTCTTGAGGTCTATGGGCGGATCTTTATTCGGCATGAAGATTATCGCAATATCCATATAGAGTAGACATATGACGTAGTTATCACGGTTTAACTGATTGTGTTTAGCCGTGATAACCAGCCTGAGTGTATTAACATGCTAGCCATGGCTCGACAGGAAATTCACAATGCGTTCGCAGATGAAATCAACCTCATCATTCGATAAGTCAAAATACATGGGTAGTCGCACAATTGAATCAGTGAAGTTATCGGCATGCGGTAACGACCGGCCGTCGTGTTTATCTTGAAAATAGGGACTGCAGTGTAAAGATTGATAATGAAAAACTGCTTTAATTTCCGCGAGGTCCAAATATTTAATTAACTGGCTGCGCTGTTGCAGGCTGGCACAATCCAGATAAAACATATGGGCATTATTGGTGGCATAAGCAGGAATCAATGGCAATCTGATACCGTATGCAGCGACCACAGGTGTCAGCGCCTGCCAATAGCGCTGCCATATTTCCAAGCGGCGTTTTTGAATCACATCCAACTGCTCTAATTGTGCATACAAGTAAGCTGCTATAATATCGGACGGCAGGAACGAAGAGCCAATATCAACCCAGCCGTACTTATCAACCTCGCCACGAAAGAATGAACTGCGGTTTGTTCCTTTCTCGCGGATTATTTCAGCGCGATGTGCATATTGTTTATCGTTGATAACCAACAAGCCACCTTCGCCGGAAATAATGTTCTTGGTCTCGTGGAACGAGAATGTTGATAAACAGCCGACACTGCCTAATGGCCGTGATTTATAAAATGAATTGATGGCTTGTGCCGCATCTTCAACTACGGGAATATTATATTTTTCGGCGATCTGCATGATGGCATCCATATCACATGCCACTCCTGCATAATGCACGACTATGATGGCTCGTGTGCGCGGAGTAATAAGGGCTTCAATTTGCGCCGGATCAATATTTGGGTGATCGGCATAAGAATCAGCAAACACGATATTGGCACCGCGCAGGACAAATGCATTCACAGTAGAAACAAAGGTATAGCTGGGCGCTATCACCTCATCGCCAGGCTGGATGTTGAGCAGAATAGCTGCCATTTCCAAGGCATCGGTACAGGATGTCGTCAGCAACACCTTATCAAAGTGATAGCGTGACTCCAGATAATGGTGACATTTGTGCGTAAACACACCATCGCCGGAAATTTTACCACTGGCCACCGACTCGGCAATATAGACCAGCTCCCGACCATGTAGATAAGGCTTATTAAAAGGAATCATAGTGACCTGCCTTTGATGATGCATTTCTGCCGCTATCACAAGCCTAGCAAGCAAACGCCAAAATAACCTCGATAGACATCAATAATAATATCTAATCCGTGATCATTAAGTGATAACCGCACAATGCCCTATCAATATGAAATGGAAATGAGTTGTATAAATTTAAAACACCAACATTCGCAGCCGAGATCAGGGTGGTTATTTTCTGGATATCTCTGTGCTGGGCCAATTTAAAGGCCGCCTGCCACAGTGGAACCGATAGCATCGAATATTCTGCACAGGTGCCCGTCAATATCCAATCGAGATCATGACCATTCAGCGATGGCCGCTGAGCATGAAAGCCCACCGCTTTATCGCCATGTTTAGCCAAGAAAAGTTCGAATGGCGAGCAGGCTAATGCATCGATCCAGTTCGCCGTCCGCTGCTGAGCAGCCGTATAATCAACGCGCAAGTCTTCAAGCATTCTGCCGTGTTTGAAATCATCGCGCGCCATGGTTTTGATAAGTGCAATATCTTGCTGTGATTGCACTGGCACAAGGAGCAAACGGCTGCTTAGATCACGTGCAAATAAATGACGCTTTGGATTACGAAAAGATAATTCGTAGCTTAGCTCTGCATAATAAAAACCGGCGAGCTCAAGCAGGTGGCGCTTTTCTCGTACATGCTCCACTCTGGCCTGCACATATTCAAAACCTGCTTGCTTTATGAAGTCGATAGCTGAAGGTAGCAAAGCATTAAAGCCAGAACAGTCCGGGCAACCGTCCACTATTTCACATGTTTTTTTAGCCAACACGGCATCATTCCAGGGAGTAGGTCTCACTTCAATAAAGTGCGACGGCTGACCCGGCATAATAAAGCACTGCGACCCCATCGCTGGCGACTTATTCCCCATAGACGGCCCAAGCACAATGGGATTGCAGAGGCGTTCTATACAAGCGCAAATTATTGAGTCCTAATACTTCGTCCAATGCGCGTGTTTCGCCAGGGAAAAACTCGCAATTCAATTCATCAAAGACCAGTAATGAACCACGTGTGAGACGAGGAATAATTTTTTCCAATACATCTCTAGTCGGCTTATAAAGATCCATATCGAAAATGGCCATGGAAATAATGGCATGCGGGTTATCTGCCAACCATTTATCAATGGTCACCGAGGCATCACCCTTAATCAGCCGATGTTTTACCAGATCATTCATCGGTGCAAAGCTTTCATGCAGTTTTAACAGCTGTGCTAGTTTATCTTCATATTCATCAGTCGATTTATAATCGCCAGCATTCGCATAGGCACCATCTTTTACATCTACCGATGGAAACCCTTCGAACGTATCGAACCCATGAATGACACGGCTTTGATTAAACGGCTCAAAGATGCTGCGCATATTAATCAGCAATGACATGCCGGCGCCCCAGTGCACACCAAATTCACAAATAACGCCTGGAACATCGACTATTTTTTTATACAACTCGGCATAATAAAGAACGCGCGCCACAGAATCGACCCGTAACGAGACCAGATTATGGCGATGCCACGCCTCACCAAATAATGGGGATAGTTCATGGACCAAGGTTTTCAATTGCTGAGTGTTGTTTGATTTTTCATTGGATGTATAAACCAACTCACCATCACGTGATTGCAGCGATAATTTATCATCATTGCGCATAGACACCTCTACTAACGATTAAAAATAGTGCGCCAGTCATTAATCAGCTGGGTATGGCTAAAATAGCGTTGAATGATTTTAGCATTCGGCGTGTTATAGCCTATATTTGCCAGCGCCACATCTATTTGATCGGTTGAAAAAAGTTCGACACCCAGCTCTTGCAAGAATTTTCTTGATGTCGTCTCGGAATGCATCGCCACCGGAATGCCGCGCCCCAATAGCGAAATCAAATTGCCCATTCCATGCTGACGCCATGAGGGCATAATCGCCAAATCAATATTGTTCAAAAATAACTCGTAATGCTCTCGTGTCGAAAACTCAAGCAGTGGATTAAAGCGTTCATTTAATTTAGCATGACCGACGGCAACGACTTTATTGATATAATCCGGGTTGGGAGGGTAAGCTAACGGCGAAAAAATTGCGGCATTTTCAATATTTGAAAAGTATTCAATCCAGTAAATATGATCATTTTCTACCGCGCTGGAATGGCCAAGCAAGATATTTACAGTTTGAGGACTCTCCGCACGCTCACCACGCGGGTCACACTCCGGTCCGCCGTAAATATTACTTGGATAACAGAAACAAGAAAAAGACTGCCCCCTGGCCTCATACTTCTTCCTGACCCATTCAACATCACCAGGAATAAAAGAAATTAAACCTGCGACCGCAGCGATCACTTTTTTATGATTATATGAATATTGATCATAATAGTAAAAATCCCCCCCCCACATGGTCCAAAAAGATTTGTCTAGCCAATCTTTCTTTTGCACTAACAGACCATTCACTTTATCACGCCACAGGCCATGTAATATTATTTTGTCCGCGGCATCGAAATAGGAAGCCAGGGTAACAAAGTCTTCATCTCGGTATAAAAACTCCACAGGATGGTGCGGTTGCAAACCAAACTGATACTTGGGGCTGGTAATAAAAACAAAGCGATGCTGACTCACATCAAAATTCGCCATCATAAAATCAAGGAACGATGGCATAAACTTCTCGATGACCATGACATGCAGAATCATAGAGCCTCTATCTATTTGCCAACAACAATGTACATGTTTTCACATTGATAAAATGATTTTATCCATCTCTGCAACTGCAACATGATGCTCAGCAACCCGATTGGCAGATGATATTTTTCGGATAGCAATTTTAATTTTTTAGCCTTCCGGCTTTCACCAACATTAACAATCGACAAGTGAGGGTATGTGTCTTTAATATAATTAACTACTCTGTCACTAGTTATCCAATTCAAGGTATCGATGCCACTAGTTGGTCGATTAAGTGCTCTCAGCAGCTTCTTGGCCCAATAATTGTTTAGCTTTGGTAACAGCGGCAATATATAGTGCGGTTCAAAAAAACCAAAATAGTCAGGAGCCTGAATGATTATTTTGCCTCCCGTCTTGGTGACCCGAATCATTTCATCAAGACAGGCAGTGACATCCTGAACATGTTCAAGTGTCTGATATGTGGTAACGAGATCAAACTTCTCATCACAAAAATCCAACTTTTCACCCAGGCCATACTGTATTCTATCCGCGTATGTTGCATATTTTTCGTCTTCTGCAATACGCATATTGATGTACTCTAATTTCCAAGCTTCTGGCTCAACGCCATAAACATCATGCCCTCTTTTTAATCCGCGAAAAACAAAAGAGCCAACACCTGCAGCCATATCAAGAATAGTGCCATCAGCATCGCCAAAATGTTCCAGCTCATGCCAGCGGCCATTAAGATCATGGTCAAAATCCGACCAGGCCTCGATCACATCATCCAAGTAGGTTGGATTCTGTAATCCGAAATAAAATAACGACTCTTCATACACGCGCGCGCTTATAAATTGTTTGCTTTCAACTGACATGGTATGCCTCGTCTGATTTTTCGAAACAATACTGCAAAAACAGTTCTATGGTTGCGGCTCTTAGCAATTTATTGCTGCGGTTTAAGTTCTGCTCTAGATGGGGCACATAGTACATTGCATGCCAATTCTCATCGGTAAACTGTCGATAGAGTGCGGTCAGCGGATTCAATATTTTGTTCAGCTTTTCCGCAATGTCTGGCTGCCGGATCCAGCTTGGATAATCGGCATAATGATCAGTTTTACATTCAGGCATGGGCATGCCGGGGTTATTGTCGATTGTCTTGCCTGTTTTTTGCCAGGGAATTGATTTGTAAAATTTAGGAAACTGCTCCAGCAGCACGGCAGAATACAGCCGATTGCCGAGTCGATACTCATCATTAATCGAGAAGACAAACTCCAGCAATTCATTATCAAGAAATGGTTTTTTATGCTCCAACCAGGCGGATGACGCCAGGGTTCCCATATTGGTAAAGCGGCGAACCCGGTTCATAAAAAGATTTGGCTCAACATGCGGGGTATCATAAAAAGATGATTCGATGTTAGCCAGATAGGTGTGCTGGCCATAATACAACTCGGCAATCTCCGGGGTAATTCTCTTATTTGCCGTTTCCGCGCGCAAAAAACTCGGCCCCAGAATCGCATCACCACAATAACCACTGAGGGTATATCGCCCTTGCTGGATAATTTGGTCAACAAACTCACAGCCATGCATGTGCTGCATATCCAGAAAACCATCTGTTAGCCAGATAGTCGGTATTCTTTTTTCAAACCAGTTATCCGGCGTCAGCTCATGAATCACATGGGGCCAGCCAACCATTTCGGTTACCTTCTGCGCCAACACAATGTCGGCACATTGATCTGTACCAAAGGTATAACAGGCCCCTTTATATCCAGGATGCATCTGGTGTGTGGCGGCCAGTAACATTCGTGAATCCAGCCCACCACTGATGGGAAATACCAGCGATTCCGCCATATCAAGCCGCCGCTGAACGGCGTGCATAACAATTTCGCTCAACGCATCGACCGCATCATTGAACGACACGTTCTGTTGTTTGATATTTGCCCACGACCAGTAATGTTGGCTTTGTAGTCGATCGCTATCCAGGTCATAACTCAGCACTGTGGCTGGCGGTAGCAGCGTCACGCCGTCGAAATAGGTAATATCGCCGACCAGATATCCCAAGTCCATAAAACAGGAGAGTGCCTGTTGGCTGATTTTTTTTTCAAAAAAATCCAGCGATAAAAAAGCCTTTATTTCACTTCCCCAGGCAAAATAGCCGTTTCGATGATAATAGAACAGTACGCGCATACCATTTCGATCAGAGACCAGGGTGATTTTTTTACGCTGCCGATCAAACAGCACCGCACAAAACACGCCATCCAGCCTGGCCAGCAAATCATCTAACATATTTTGTTGATAGCTCCAAATAATGGCACTATTCAGATCGTGAAATATTTGCTGATAATGTTGAGCAATCTCTTGCAAATTATAGGCACACCCCTCCACCCAAATCTGCAGCAACCTAGATTCATCTTGATGTGTCTTTTTTTCATAAAATGAAAAGCATCGTACAGCAGCTACGTTGTCATCCTGATATTCGTGTTCGATTGCTACCGGGTAAAGCGCGGTTTGCTTACGAACGATCTGAGATATCAGATCCGAATGTTGCGGGTTTTTTTTTATATAACCAAATAGACCAGGCATATTGATTCGCCGTTGCAGGTTAATTTATTAAAATGTTATGTGTTTTAATCGTTCTTGTGCTATCTGCATGATGTTGGCGGTTTGCACACCCCACGAGAAATGTGACTCGGCGTAATGGTGCAGATTGCGGGCGGTCTCTGCTATCGGCAGTGAGAGATAGTTTTCATAGATGGCTACCAGATCAACAGGCTGATCATCGGCAGCCAGTTGCCATGTGCCAGATAATTGCTCGTGGCTAAAACTGTCCTCCAGGCTGTAGATAAACGGCAAACCGTAATACATAAATTCACGGTGCTTTAATGGTTCTGCGTAGCTGACGCCGGTGCGATGAAAACCCAATGACCCAAGACCAAGATGCACACCAGCATAACGATTTGCCAATGCATCAGGATCCAGCACACCAGTGAAGGTCACAAACTCGGCAACCCCCAATTCCTGGGCCTGTTGTACCAACTGTGCCGAAGCGGGCCCCTGGCCGACCAGAAACAGCCGCAGATCGACCTCAGGGTAGGCTTTTACAAATTCGGGTATCGCCGGGAACAGTCGATCATAGCCGTGCCAACGCGCCAGATAGCCAACACCCAGCAGGTGGAAGGCATGGTGAATATCAGGCCTCGGCTCCGGCACAGTCGGTGCGATCCAGGTTGCCCCGTTGCCCATCTTGTACAGTGGCCGCTCATGCAACGTCTCGCCCGGCAGCACTTGGCTGGGGGTGAAAAATCCGGCCACCAGGGGCGCCAACTGCAGGAAATAACCCAGATCGGCCTTGGCGGCTTGTGCCGGCAATTCATTTCGATATTCCAGCGTGTACATCTCGACGAACATTGGCACTGCCGCTGCGCGCAACTGCCGCGCCAATTGCAGTAACTCATCGTTATGCATCGGGTTGTAACGCACATATACCCACTCGAATGCGCGAGCCTGGGCTTGGTGCGCAGCAACCCAGGCAGCAACATGTACAAAGAAGTCCCCGGGGGCAACCGCAGTCGTGATGATTTCACGCTGGACTTCGCTCCCCGCCTCGAACACCAAGCGTACTATGTTCGAGCCATCGCCGCAGATCATATGTACCTGTTTGTGATTTAGACTAAAACCCTGCGCCTGAGCCAGCACCTTGCGCATAACGCCCAGGTGCCCACGTGTTTTAAGATTCACGTTATAGATAGCTAAAATTGATCCATACCCCGCCATTATGCCTCCGAAGCATAAAATGCATCTACTGACTGACGTGCCGACTCCAATTCAGTGGCGATCTGCAATGCCGTTACCCCGTCGATAGTCTGTGGTAGCAGATTCCAGAATAGATCGGTTAACAGCTCGTCATGTGCCACCTCAGTTGAGGTAACATCAAACAGGTGAGGAACCACGATCAGACGAATTGCAGTGGTCGACTCAGACAGAGGCACAGTGTTAACGCACTCGGGCCAGTCCCGGATACTCTTCGACAAGGTCTCATACAATGCAGGAGCCAGCACAAAACGGTGACTATTTACATTAAATTGACCACAACTGACGATAAAACGACATAAGCTATTGTGTTGTCTTGCTGTGGACATATCAGACCTTGCCACGGCGCTCATATCTAGCAGGTAAACTCCGGGTGGTACCATGACCTGCAGCAACTTTTGCTTGCCACTACCGCGCTCAGGAAAGGCTACCCCCTGATAACGCCCACCGATACCAGTGGCCGCATCTTGTAAACCTCGTTGCATGGCAACAAGCAATTCGTCCATAGCATTCAAATGCTGGAAGGTGATATTGCGTGCCAAGCTGCGCTGTACATAATGTTTGACCTGATGGGGAGGATAGCGAACAGGATGCTTTGCGAAGAAACTCAGCTTGTTACGCCAGTAGTAGTAACGAGGTAATGTATTAGTCGCATTAGCACCACCTCCCTTGTGCAAAGCCTGTAGTCTTGGCTGTGCGACTACACGCCAACCAGCATCCTTGACTCGTACACACCAATCAATGTCATCCCAATAAAGGAAAAAGTCCTCATCAAATACACCCACCCGTTCGATGATTTCAGCTTTTGTCATCAGACAACAAGCGGGCACATAATCACAATCCACCGGTTCCATCGCTATCGAGGAATAGGATTCACCCGCAAAATTAAGGTGAAAACTAAAGGTAGCATCCTTTAAAGATACGTTGGAGCCGACTTCCTGTACCACCTCCGGATTATCCATTTTACATATTGCTGGTCCGATAACACCTATATCGTTGTGGTTAGCCAGTAAATCCATCATCCCAACTAGGGTGTTTGGTAGTACGACAGCATCATTATCCAGTAGCGCAATATAACGATACCCCATTTTTTGGGCTTGGCGCATACCATGAGCAAATCCCCCAGAGCCACCAACGTTTTCTTTTAATACTTCAAGTCTAATATTAGGATAGTATTGACGGATCAATGTTACAGAGTCATCTGTTGATGCGTTATCTACAACAATAATATCCGCCAGTTCACCCGCTGTATTTTGTACTGATTCGATCGCCCCGAGCACATAATTTTGCTTATTAAAATTACAGATAACCACACAGATTGGTTTCATTTTATTTTCTCACCGGCTAACACTTATCTATCAAATACCAAAAGCTAGTATGCCGTGCATATTTTATAGAAAAAATTTAATGCATTGCTCACCGCATCATCCATATCGAAATAGCGATACTCGGCAAGGCGCCCCAAAGCAATCAGTTGCGGGAACTGGGCCAATTCATCGCGGCAAGCCTGATAGTTCTGTTTGGCCTCATCGGTAAACAGCGGGTAGTAAGGCTCCAACTCCTGCTCCGGCTGATAGTCACAGGGATATTCGTACACTATGCTGGTGCCGGGATGCACCTGCCCACTGAAATGCTTGAACTCGGTGATCCGGGTGAAGGCTTCTTCATTCGGATAATTGACGGTGGTGACAGGCTGAAATTGCTCTTGCGCCAGATGGCGATGTTCAAAACGCAGTGAGCGGTATGGCAAACAATTCCCTTCTGCCGACATCAACTGATCCAGCATACCGGTATAGATCAGTGGACCGTCGAAAGGCGCGCCATCCAACAACACCTGCTTCTGCTGCCAATCCAATCTGACACGCTGCACCATGGGGGTAGACAGCCGCACGTCAATCAGCGGGTGTGCGAGCATGCGCTCAAACATGGCGGTATAGCCTGCAGCCGGTACCGCCTGCCAGGGATCGGTGAAGTAGCGATCATCCCTGCTGACCACAACGGGTACCCGCGCCGTCACCTCGGGGGAGATCTGCTCGGGCGGTACCCCCCACTGTTTGCTGGTGTAGTTAACAAAGGCTTTCTGATAGATGAAATCAGCCAATTCACCCAGCAGGGGATGCGCCTCTTTGCGTAGCTCTAGGATCGGTACTCTGGCCCCATCACCAAACCGGGTGCGCAGGGCCTCAATCATGGCGGCTGCCTTATCGGCGGGGAAACAACGCTCGATGCTGGTCAGGTTGAACGGGATTGGCACCAACAGCCCGTCGATACGTGACAACACACGATGCTCATAAGGCAGCCACTCGGTAAACTGCGACAAGTAGTCCCACACCTCCTTGTTGTCGGTATGGAAGAGGTGTGGCCCATAGCGATGGACCAACACCCCATGCGCATCATACTCGTCAAAGCAGTTGCCACCGATATGGTCGCGCTGTTCCAGCACCAGCACCTTCCAACCAAGCTGGCTGGCCATGCGCTCAGCCATGACGGCACCGGAAAGCCCGGCGCCAATGACGATCGCCTGATAGCTCATGCCGCCTCTCCAAACAGTTGTTGCATAACCCGTGCTGGATGAGCTCGCTGCGCCCACGCCAGTTGATGTCGCTCATCGAAGAACCAGCCTGGCGCCAGCTCCTCGACCTCGGTAACTGACTGTTCGATAAGCTGCATGAAACGGGCAACGTCATCCTGCCGCAGAAAGTAGAGTGCGGCAGAGTAATAGTGATGGGCACGCCCCTGGGCAATGGCCACAGGATCTGCCCCAAACGCAGCGGCGTTATCACAGGCGCGCAGCAGATCGCGCAGCGACTGCTCACGACGTTCTGCCGATTTGCGGGTCTGTCCGCCAAAGCTCTGGGTATGGAAGCGATAGCGGCCCAATAATTCGGGGATAAAATCCAGCGTCCCCGGATTGTGGGAGAGGTTCAAGATGTGCCAGGGATAATCGAGGATGATCTTGCACCCCTCATCGATGGCATTTTCCATCCCTTCATAACGGCGGAACATTATGGAACTTGCATTGACGAACACCCCGAAGCGGATCAATGCCTCCCGTGTCATCACGGGTTCAAGATAGCGGGCATTGTAATAATCGCGGGTGAATAGCTTGATCCGTGCGCCAGTTTCATCATCAAACATCTCCGCTTCGTGGTAGCAAAGCGTGCAGCTAGTGTGCGAATCAAGATAATCGGCCTGGCTCTGCAGCTTGCCCGACAGAGCCAGATCATCCCCGTCGACATAGGCGATGTATTCACCGCTAGCCTCTCTCAGCAAGCGTTTCTGGGTCTTGGCCAACCCCATATTCTGCGAGTTCTGTAGTGCCTTGAGTTGCGGCCACTGCCGTGCCAGCCGCTGCATGATGGACCAGGAGTCATCGCTCGAGCTGTCATCAATGGCAATGACCTCAAAATCGAAATTGGTTTGCTGTTCCAGCAAACTAAGCAGACAGGGCTCGATAAAGCGCCCGAGGTTATACACCGGCACCAGTACGCTGACTTTCATAGAGAATCCAGAAGTAGAGTAAAAAAGAAGCGAATTGGAGAAAATGGACAAGGCTACCGCACGGTCTCTGTCAACCCTTCCTGCCCTTCATGGCAATTTTTACTGCAAGAGCCGTGCCTGACCAAGCTAATTCATTGATATGACTTGATTTATGTGACCTGACATCCACTATTCAATGCGAGTAAGCTGACGGCTGCAGGCCACCAGCATGTCGATGCCGTCCCAGAGCCATTCGAATGCCAGCGCCTGTCCCGGACTTGCCACCCTATCGATACGACAGCAAGGCGACAGCTGTAGCGCACACTCAAGCCGCATTTTATCTGCCCCAACCCAGACACAGGTCTGCATATCCCACGGTTGTAACAGAAACTCATCAAGGGTATCGGCAACAAATTCGGCAACTGTACCTCCTCCGATGTGTGCAAGCCGCAAAGAGGCTGTGGGAGTCAATAAGGTGACGCCAGCAAAGGTCCCCAGCTGCATCTGACCATCGAGAGCGGCATTTTGTTGACAATTGATGAGGCGTTCCATCATCAGGGCAGGGCTGTCTGCAAAGGGGGCAAAGACTGCTTCGAGCAAACGACGGCGCAACACACTATCGGAAGTGCCCAACCAGCAAATCGTGGTGGGCGAGGCGCAGGCTTGCTGATTGAAGCGAGTAAAGTCTTGTTGCAAAGCCACGACCACTTGCCGCCACGCTGCAGCATCCAGGCTGGCGAGCCATTGGCTATCAAATACCGCCATGGAGCGGCGATCCGGAAACACGATTTCCTGAGCGCGGGGTGAAAGCGGAATAGCCCGTACCCGACCGATGGTTTCATCACCGCCCCAAATGATGCGAAGGCGGCACCGGGCCGACAGCCAGGCGGTGACGCGCTCGTCATGGTCATACCGGATGAAACGGGTACGCGAGGCAATCTCTTGCCACTCGGGCAGAGAGAATAGCTCGTTCAGGATGGTCAACATGGCCTCTTGCACCGGGTCGATGCGCGATGAGAGACGAACCACGGACCCATTGCCCATCAGCATCGCCATGATCCAGGAGTAGAACGCGACGGTCGGCACGTTGGAGGGAACCAGATGAAAAACTATCCCCAAGGGTGCACGCCCTGCCATGCGTTTGCGCTGCACCTCAATTTGGCGAGGCCGCAACCAAAAACCAAAAGCGGCCAGATCCGGGTTCTCTCGCCCCTCCTTCAGCAGACGAGCAGAGAGCGCAGCCACAAAGTCACAGATGACGGGCGCAAAACTTGGTAACGGGCAAGTGACAAAACCTTGCCAGCCGCTGACGGGAGCCACGAAAGCGACCTCTGGCCCCGCTTGCCAGATGGCATCTTCTTCATCTGACCGGCTCACTGGAAAGTGTCGCTGCATCCCCTCACCTCGGCGCCTTGCTGACGCCCTGATACATGAAAATAACGGCCGAGACGTCCGCAGGGGCAATCATCCTCACCCAGCAGCACACCGAGATCCTCGCTGAGCAAACTGTGGCCTGGATAACTTTGGGGAATGGCAGAGATCACCTGCAACAAGCCTGGCTGGCCGTTCCCGAGCGGTCGATGGGTCAGCGGATCCCGCACCAGTAGATCGGCAAAGAGGGGAGCATGAAGATGGCCATGTTCGCACTCGACAAATACCGACCCCACCTGCTCCACCATGCCATAGAAGTTGTGCACCCGACTCAGCCCCAGCTGTTCGCGGCAGCGGGCCTTGAAGGCAGGATTGTCCACCGCTAGGTGCTGCAGCTTCTTCCAGCCACCGCTGTGAAAAAGCGTGCCCTGCGTCAACGGCAGTTGCAGACCGCGCTCACGCAGCGGCTCCAGCAGACATTGCCACACCATGAAGGTGAAGCCGAACAACAGGACTGGCTGGCCCGCATATTTGTCACAAAATGCCTCGATGACAGGCCAGTTGGGCCGCATCTGCTCATCGAGGGCATAAGTATGGTCACGGCCAAGGAAGGAGAGCCCCAGCGCACCGGCTCCGCGGGCTGAAAAGCCGCTGCGGTTTTGAATAAGGGCAGGTTGCTCCACCAGCAGCATGGGCAGCCGCTGCTTGCCGACGAACTCTTGCAGGATCTTCACCAGCACCTTGCTCTGCAACGCGGCTGTATCCCGATCCAGCACGATCCGTGACGGCGTTCCGGTAGTGCCAGAGGAGGTGAGCACCTTGAATACCTCTTCTTGCGGCACGCTCTGCCATTGGGCCAATTTGAACAGGCGGGCGGCCAGATAAGGAAGCTCTTGATAGGTCGAGGCCTGACCCCAGCCAAACGCCGACAGAATATTGGCAAAAGCTGGACACCCCTGCGCATGGCGCTGCGTCAATTCATTCAGGCGAGCAAGGAGCAACCAACTTTTTTCATGTTGAGACAGCCCGAAAACCGGCGCATCAAACAGCCTGTTCATAGCTGCTCCAATTGTGTTAACAGGGCCGGATAATCGATCTTCATATTGCTGCGTCGTGGCAAATGATGCCGATAAATGCGAACGCTTGATGGCGGCACCATCAGCCAGCGGGCCAGCTCCAGCTGCAGTGCGTCACTGGGGCACGCGTCTGCCTCGATAGCCACCAGCAGGCAATCATCACGGCCGGTCGCAGCGCAGGAATAGCCCCTCCCCTGCAACCAGGTTTCCACTTCAGCCAAGCTCACCCGTTTGCCAAACAGCTTCAGGAAACGGTTGAGTCGTCCGGTCAGATAGAATCGGCCCGACTCATCACAACGAGCCAGATCGCCGGTAAAGAGCGCATCCATATCACGCCCCCGAGCCAGATCTTCAGGGCGCTCCGCATAGCCCAACATCACATTTGGCCCTTGGTAAACCAGCTCTCCCTCCCCGTCGGGAAAGCCGGACTCATGACGAAGAGAGAGGCACCCGCCCGGTACGGCACGGCCGATCGCATCCGGAGCAACAATCACTTCATCGTGAGCCAACCAGGCGATGCGCGGCGCCGCTTCGGTCTGACCATACATCACGAAAAAACGGCGTCCCAGCGCAGCTGCCTGTTCGGCAAATTGCTTTGCCAGTGCCGGCTCAAGCCGTCCTCCGGCCTGGGTCAGCGTCATCAGGCTGGGATAGCGGGTCCAGTCAAAACGCAAGCGGTTAAGCATCTGAAAGGTAAACGGGACCCCCGCCACGCTAGTGACCTGATGACGATTTACCTCATCCCAGAATTGGCGCTCAAGGGGACTGGCAGTGCATGAAACCAGAGAGGCGCCAACCAAAAGATGGCTGTTAAGTACCGACATCCCGAAGGAGTAAAAAAGTGGCAACGAGGTGATGGCTCGCTCACCCCCGTTCAGCGCCAGATATTCGGCGATGGCCGCGGCATTGGCATCAAGATTGGTTCGCGACAATCGCACCCATTTGCAGGAGCCGGTACTGCCCGATGTCGGCAGCAGCAAGGCCAACTCAGGGTGAAACAAGGGCGCATCGCCAAGATGCGCAACTGCCCCATCCTCCAACACCCGCAGACTGACACCAAAGCGCTGGCACTGCTCATGGTGCAACTGGGCATCCTGTGCAGGATCGGCCAACATGATGGCGTGGCCATCACGCAGGGCCAGCAAGTAGTGAAGCAGATGCAGGGTGGACGTCACAAATGGCAGGTAGACCAAATGACGACCGACGGGATAGGTGGTAGCCAACTGCGCCACACGCCGAGCCAGCTCACCATAACTGAGCCATCCCTCTTGCGGGTCTCGCCAGGCGGGCTCGTCATTACTTTCAACCAGATGCGTCAACAAATCAGGCTGGCTCAAATCACCATCCCCCCATCGACCCCAATCACCTGCCCGGTCACATAGCTCGACAAGTCGGATGCGAGAAACAGGGCCACCTTGGCCACTTCTTCTGGCGTACCAATCCGCCCCATTGCGATGCTGGCCACCCGCTCGGCAAACTTATCTTGCGGGATGGCGTGGGCCATATCGGTATCGATAAAACCGGGAGCAATCGCATTGACCCGGATCTGTCTGGCGGCCAGCTCCTTGGCCAGTGACTGGGTAATGCCAATCACCGCCGCCTTGCTGCCGGCATAGCAGCTGAGCCCAGCCGTCCCCACTTGCCCCATCAGGGAGGCGAGATTGATGATGCTGCCGCCACCACTGCGCGGCATCAGGCGGGCGGCATACTGGCTGCAATAGATCACACTAAAGGTATTGTTGCTGAATGTCTTTTGCAGATGGGTCTGGTTCGCCATCCCCAATAACGCCTCTTCCAGCATGCCGGCATTGTTGACCAGCACGTCCAGCTGGCGAGTCTGAGCAAACAGCTGCTGAAAGGCCTGCTTGACCGCAGACGGATCAGCCACATCAAAGCAGAGAGGCTGGCAAGGCACGCCAAACTCGGAACCAATCGCGGTCGCCAGCAGGCTCATCGTTACCTCATCACGGCCTCCCAGCCACAGTTCAGCCCCCTGATAGGCAAACTGGCGGGCGATGGCAAGCCCGATGCCACGCCCGGCACCGGTGATCAACACCCGCTTGCCCTGCAACAGTCCCTGCATCAGAAAGCGACCCCGTATTTGGCCAGGATCTCCCGCGCCTTGACGACCGAACTCATGTCGATAATGTCATCGGTGTCGAGCAATACACCGTAGTTATCCTCCAACTGGGCAATCAGCCCCATGTGGGCGACGGAATCCCACTGCGGGATGCTGTTGTAAGCCAGCCCATCGCTGACGCTGCCGATATCAATACCCAAAGCCTCGGCAAAAACCTGTTCCAATGCGATTGTCATCTGAAAAATCTCCGTAGCCGCTCACGGGCGGTATAGTAATTCGCCGGCAGCAGTTCCAATGCAAAAAATCCGTTATCTTGTCCTATCTGGCGGTAACCCAGTTGTTCATTCAAGCGCAGGGCCGAGCGATTGTTCTCCCGAACCAGGGTGCGGATACAACCGATGTGCAGCTCATCAAAACCCTGATCAAGCTGGGTTAAAGCAGCAGCAACGGCCAACATGGGATGCCGCACGCCTGAGTTGCCCAGATAGAGTCCCGCATCGGCAATCACCTGACCCTGCAGCTTGCCCTGGCACTCACCTTTCAGATTGACGTAACCCGCTCGCACGCCCTTGCACCAGAGCACCCAGTGCTGCTGATCCTGTCGTTCACGGGTGGCGACAAACCATTGGCGCTGTTGCCGCGGCGAAATACGCGTCTGGGATACCATCTGCATTCGCACCTCATCCTTATTGCGCCAACGTCGCAAGGCAGGAAGATCCCACGGCTCTATCGGGCGTAACTCAACGCCATAACTCATCTTCAACGTCATCCACTTTTCATTACCTGTCTCTCTTATCGACCACACTGCTGCCATTCCGTAGCAAAAATCGATAATACAAGCAGAAAAAACAGTATAATATCAAAAATAATCAAAGAGTTGTCATCGATTATCCTGGCTTTGGCCAGTCATTGATCCAGCAGAGAGAGCCCATCATGGCCATCGCCATTATCCCAGCCCGGGGTGGCAGCAAACGCATTCCACGCAAGAATATCCGCCCCTTCTGTGGTCAGCCCATGCTCGCCTATGCCATCCAGGCGGCGCAGAAATCTGGCTGTTTCAGCAAGGTGGTGGTCTCCACCGATGATGAGGAGATCGCCGAAGTTGCTCGTCAACTGGGCGCGGAAGTGCCATTTCTGCGGCCAGCCAACCTCGCCGATGATCACACCGGTACCACCCATGTGGTTATCGACGCCATCCAGCGGCTCGACCAGCTCGGCATCCAGGCAGAGCACTACTGCTGCATCTATGCCACAGTGCCGCTGATCCAAGCGGCCGACCTGCGCGCCGCCCACGATCGCCTGCTCGCCAGCAAGGCCCCCTTCGTCTACATGGTGGCTGAATTCGGCTTTCCTATCCAGCGCGCCGTGCGCATGGATGAGCAGGGCCGGGTCACTCCCTTCTGGCCGGAGCAGATGGCGAAACGCTCTCAGGATCTGGAGCCTGCCTATCAGGATGCCGGCCAGTTCTATTGGGGTACGCGGGCTGCCTGGTTGGGCGGGATCAGCCCCGTCGGTGGAGAGGGGATCGGCCATATTCTGCCAAGACACAGGGTGGTCGATATCGATACGCCGGAAGATTGGCATCTGGCTGAACTGCTTTATCAGGTGCTGGGTCAAGATGGTGTTTAAGGTTGCCTTCCGGCTCGATGCCGGGGCCGAGATCGGGTTGGGCCATCTGATGCGCTGTCTGGCCATTGCCGATCGGCTGAAAACGGCTGGCGCCGAGTGCCACTTTCTCTGCCATCAGCTACCGGCCCACCTGTTGCCACTGCTGCAATCCCACCAGCATTACCCTCTTTGCGCTCTGGACGACGCAGACCCCTTGCCCATCTTGCGTCCGGAGTGGCTGGTGTGTGATCACTACCAGATTGATCGACAGATCGAGCAGACACTGGCAATGCACTGTGGTCAGTTGCTGGTGATCGACGATCTGGCCGATCGCCCTCATCATGGTCAGTTGCTGCTGGATCAGGGGCCACTGCGCAGCGCCGCCGATTACCAGTCACTCGTCCCTGCCGACTGTCGGCTGCTGCTGGGCACCGACTATGCCCTGCTGCGCCCCGCCTATCGCCAGCTTGCACGCCAAAAGGTCAGCCGGTGGCAACGTGGCCTCATCTGCTTTGGCGGCGCTGATCCGGCCGGAGCCTGTCTCACGACCCTCAACAGCCTGACGCGGCTGCCCTGGGCCCGCACCATCCGCTGGACCTTGGTGGCGGGCGGCGCCAATCCGTTCTGGCCCGAGCTGGAGCAGAGAGTGGCCGAACTGACCGACCTCGACCTAGTGCTGCTGCGCCAGAGCGACCAGATGGCGCAACTGATGCAACAACACGACTTCGCCATTGGCGCTGCGGGCGGCATGACCTGGGAGCGAGCCTGTCTCGGCCTGCCGACCCTGGCGGTGCCCATCGTCGACAATCAGCAGTTCAACGACCAGGTGATCGCCCGCTTCCAGTTGGCCGAGCGGCTGACTCTGAGCGAGCTGGCCGAGCCAGAGCTGCTGCTGCAAGCCCTGCAACGACTTGAATGGCAAGCAGATGACTATCGACGCCGCGGCCAGCAACAGGTGGATGGGCTGGGGCTGGATCGGCTCACCGCCTGGTTGCTGCAACAATCGGATTATCAACTGTTGCCATATGGCCATCAGTGGCAACTACGCCATGACGACCAACTGCTACTCACCCTGACGCTGAACGGCCAGCGGCTGACATGGCAGGCCACCCGGTCACTTCAGCCCACGGAGTGGCAAGAGCTGGCACATCGCTTGCAGACAATTTTCTCCCAATTTCCCCTCTATCTTGCCGAGCCACCGCAGATAGCGCCCCCTGCCCCTTGGCAACCGGCGCCGCAAGGCTGGCAACTTGGCATAGGAATCTGAACACAGATGCAGATCGATCATCGCTCCATCAACCAGGAACAGGCTCCCTATGTGATTGCCGAACTGTCGGCCAACCACAATGGCAATCTGGACCGCGCCCTGGCCATTATGACCGCCGCCAAAGCAGCGGGTGCCAGCGCCGTCAAGCTGCAAACCTACCGCCCGGATACCATCACCCTCAAAAGTGATCGACCGGAATTTCAGATCCACGGCGGTTTGTGGGATGGCCACAGCCTCTATGACCTTTATGAGTGGGCGCACACTCCCTGGGAGTGGCACCAGGCGCTGTTTGCCAAAGGGCGCGAGCTGGGGCTGACGGTCTTTAGCAGCCCGTTCGATTTCAGTGCGGTGGACTTGCTTGAATCACTGGACTGCCCGGCCTACAAAATCGCCTCCTTCGAGCTGGTGGATCTGCCCCTCATTCGCTACACCGCCCAGACCGGCAAGCCGCTTATCATGTCCACCGGCATGGCGGACGAGGCCGAGATCGCCGCCGCGGTCGAGATGGCACTCAAGCACGGCAACGGCCAGCTGGCGCTGCTGCACTGCGTCAGCGGCTATCCGGCGCCGGCGGCCGAATATAACCTGCGTACCATCCCCATGTTGCGCCAGCGCTTCGGGGTCGAGGTGGGGCTCTCCGATCACACCCTGGGGTCGGCCACAGCCATCGCCGCTACCGCGCTCGGGGCCACCCTTATCGAGAAACACTTCACCCTGGCCCGCGCCGACGGCGGGCCGGATTGCGCCTTCTCAATGGAACCGGCCGAACTCACCGAGCTGGTAACCTCGGTCAATACCGCCCATGCCGCCCTCGGAGTGGCCGATTACCATCTCACAGCCAGTGAACAGGGTAACCGCGCTTTTCGCCGCTCCCTCTATCTGGTCAAGGAGATGGCAGCTGGCGAGGTGCTCACCGCAGAGCACATCAAATCGGTGCGCCCCGCCCTCGGCCTGCCCCCGGCCGATTACGATCGGCTCATCGGCAAGCAGGTCAACCGCGACATGGCAGCCAATCAGCCTCTCAACTGGGATTGGATTGCACAAGATGAATGAAGATCTGCTGCGCCATCATCTGGCGATAATCGAACAGCGTTGGCCACAGCTTGCTGCCCACCTCACGGTGACACAGCTGGGCGATCTGCAGGTGGAGTTGTGTGAAGGCCTCAGCAGCACACTGCTGGTCAATGGCATCCAGCTCACCAGCCGGCACGATCGGGTGAAGGAGGCCGAACTGCAAGCGGCAACTCTTCCCGATGTACCCGTGCTGCACCTTTATGGCACCGGACTCGGCGATCTGCAGAAGGTGTTGCTGACACGCCCCCGGTTAGAAACCCTCCATGTCCATATCATGCACCACAATCTCTTCACTCTGGTGCTGGCCTTGCTCGAGCACGACGAGTGGCTGCAAGACCCCCGGGTAGAGCTGAGCCTCGCGGCCGATGAACAGGAGATTGTCCTCCCCTTCTTCGCCCTCCCCAGCGAACTGGAGCTGGCCGAAGATGCGGCCTGCCGCATTCGTGGTCGACTGGTGAGCGAAGTGATGGCGACTTACACCAAGCAACGCTTCGTCCCGGACTTGCCGCGCATTACCGGGCGACTGACCGAGAATCTTCCACTTGTGGGTGAAGATGGCGATGTTGCCACGCTTTTTGGCTCACACTCGGATGCTACTGCACTGGTCATCGCCAGCGGTCCCAGCCTGCAACACCACCTCCCTCGCCTTGCAGGCTTGTTGCAGCAACATCCCGAGTGGAAGGTACTCTGTGTCGATACTGCGCTCGCCCCTCTGCGACAATACGGCATCAGTGTGGATCTGGTCGTAACTATCGACGACGCTCTGACTCCGGATCGACTGGCAAGCCAAGGGCTCACTTCGGTTCCTCTGGTATATGCCCCCATGGTGCCCCATGAGACGCTTGCAAGTTGGCAAGGGCCGCGTTTTACCGCCTACTCCATCAGCCCCGTGTATGAGCAACTTCGTCACACTCATCCCAAAGGGTTACTCCATCAAGGAGGCAGCGTGATCCATCCCACCGTCGATCTCGCCGTCAAGATGGGTTGTAGAGAGATCATTCTGCTCGGCTGTGACTTCGCCTTCCCCGGTGGCCAGACCCATACCGGCTGGGATGATGGTGCTTTGGGTCCTGTTGCCAGCCAGGCCCTCAGCTGGGTACTGGATGGCCATGGTCAGCGCGTCAGCACCAACCCCAATTTCACCACCTATCAGATCGAGCTTGAGCGCTATATGGCAAGCCACCCGGAAGTCAAATTCTGGAACAGCAGCCGCGACGGTGCGGCCCTGCTCGGTTGTGACTATCATCCGGAGCTGATGCCATGACCATCACAGAGCAGTGCATTGCACTGGCACACCATTTTCGCCTTGGCCTTCATGTTGAAAGTGCGCTGCTGCTACCGGCTCTGGTAGAGCAGGCATTGCATGCTCTACCTCCGGAGCACCAAGGCGATGCCGTGACCATAGTGAGTGCCCTGCTGGCTTGCCAGGAGCGCCATGACTGGTTGGGATTGGCAGACTGGCTTGAAGTTGAGTTCGCGACTCTTCTTACAACGCCAGAGAAATAATAATGCTGAGCGGGTGAAACGAAAGGAATTTCATATGCGAGCATGATAAAAAACTTGCTCGCAGTAACACCCCAAACGCATGTCACGTTTGGGGCCACAGTTTCTAAATGATAGCTGATAAGTGATTTAGAACACCACATGTATAACGTGACAATAGATACACGTTATAACACACCACTACTTAAATATATTGAGACCTATAAAATAGGCTGTATCATGTCGTTCCAATGCTCCAGCATAAATATGTTTGGCATCAGTAAAAAACCGCTCCAATATAGTGATTGTAGAGTTTAACTTTTCTGTCAGCACATCATCAGAGTCATTGATATGAGCCATCATCAAACTGATGATATTGGCATAAAAATAATTTATTGATCCTATCAACACACGGTAAAGATGACTATCACGACTCATGAACAAATACAGCAGATAATCATGATGGCGTTGCATCATCGATTGAATTGCGTTGTGTTCACGAGGAACTGCTTTCCAATCATCAAGCAGTTTATTAACTACATCATTAAAAAACGGCACGTTAATGGCAGATTGGAAATCAATACTGGCTACATTAAATGGTTTGAAACAACGTGACAGCAAATCATCAATGAAGGCTCGCTTATTAAAATCTGGCCAAGTGGGGTTGATATGCTCAACCCGACGAGGTTCGGCACCAGCAACATAAGCACCATCACTACTATTGACACAACGTATTTCAGGATTATTTTCCAAAACCTGAGCCATATTGTGAATAGAGAGACCAAATAAATGATTGATACGGACTTCACCACCAAAGTTACCACGAGCTGGAAATGTCTCGTTCAGATCCTGATGGTATTTTGCCTCCTGCTTTTCATTATAATACAGGCTCAAACTAGAATGATGCTTATCAGCAAACTTATACCCATTGTCGATCCCAAACAGATAGATATCCTTAAAGCCAAGCAACGCTGCGTAATTAAGACCGGTATTCCCAACAAATGGATTAGAGTATTCAATTGAATCAAATTCAAACTGCTTACCAAAGTGAGTGGTCAGCAGTTTATACATGGGCTCATTGGGTTTAAATGCCAACCCGGTTTTGCGGAAAAATGTCTTGCACTCAGGATGAATCACATCCACGCTTAAAAAAACACTATCCTTGAGAAACTCCCCTGCATCCAAAATATGCAAAAAATCTGCTGAACTTTTGGTACGCTCAACAGCAACATAAATATCTGGCTTGATTCCAGCTTTATAAAGTGCACTGACTGCAGTGCCACAGGCAATGATAATAGCCTGACGTTGATGATCTCGAATAAAATCAATGCTCTGATCTAACGATGGCCCGTTTCCAACAACAAATACAGGTATAGCCTCAGATGAGGACGTATCACGTTGGCGCAGAAGAAATGGTGTGCCATCTTGCAGATGACTATGGCTATGAGCTAGAGCAAAGACATTATCATCAAAAAAACCCCAACCCGTACGCAGCAGATAGAACTCATTTTCAACCTGGTTAATAAGCGAATGCAACTTTGGCGAATGATAATGGCAGAATGAGAAATATGCTGCAGACCAGAATGCCCCTTTACGATGAAGCGCTTCCATCATATCGGCTGCTAATAATTTCTCGTCAACTCCTATAAATAAATGCAAGCTTAATGACTCTTGCTCCATATAATCCAGCAAAGAGCACCAGTCAAAACAATATAAAGATGCATAAAACATATCAAGATCTGGTTCAAAGGCGAACAAATTCTTGACTTTGCATCGCTCGTATAAATAGCCCAGTTGATAACCCAAACCTATTCCATACATCAAGGATAATGGGATATCCATTGATAGTGCACTCTTGAGTGATAACCCTTCGAGCGTTGATTGTTGTTTAAGCTTGGATATTTCATTGTTATATTTTATATGTATTTGGTCATCAAAATACCATTGTGGTGCAAAATCAATACATTGCAAAATACTTTGTTCAATTACGTCATCAATTTGTGATTCAGCATCTGCGAATGGATCGTCACCGTATAACGAAACTTGCTCATCAAGCCACAATATATTAGGGATGCCATTTTCATTGCAAAAAAAACGGAATGGCCGTACTGGTTGATATGATTCAAAAAAATCATATATACTTGGCATGAATTCTTTAAAGGCATCCATGTTCATTGCAAAACGAACAGGCAATACCTCCAACATAGCAATTTCCTGTTGCTTTTGCCTCTCAAGGCGAACAAGTTCACTCTCGATATTTGTAATTTCTTGTTTAATATCCATGTATGCCTAACCTGCGTTCAGCTTGTACATATCAGATGCTCGACCTGCTTTTGAAAATTTCCACAAAGCTGCTTCTGTCTGATTCTTTGCATGTTCTATCAGCTCATGTAGGGTTTGAAACTGCACCAATGCTTGTTGGTGATCCATGTCAAGAACCACATGTGGAGGGATATTCTGGAAAACAGCATCAAGGAGAATGAGATAATGGTCGATCAACTGTTCAGCCGTTTGCACATCCTCCTGTTCGAACAAGGTCAGTAACTCTTGACCTGCTGCGATTAATTCTGGCAAACGGTTATTGCTCATTCGGTTCCGCCCACTTTTTGTTGAGCCAAGGCCTTATCTCGCTCCTCGACAGGAATAGCATCCCAACCGCTTTTAACTGTCAGCATCAGATTCATAACCTCATCGACAGCTGTGATATCCATATCACGGCTGGCATCCATCATCCTAGCTTTCATGTAGTCATAAAGCGCAGAAAGGTCTTCGGGAACCTTACCATAAGAGAGATCAAGTGAATCTTGCAGCCCGTTGATAATGGCCATTGCTTTAGAGATAGACTGGGATTTTTGCTCAAAATCTCGACGTTCGATAGCACCACGAGCCTGAGCCAAGCGCTCCAGGCAACCTTGCATCAAAAGTTGAATCACGCGGTAAGGATCGGCTACTGCCAATTCGGATTGCAGATTCTGGGTGGTATAGGCCTTTATATTTTTATGATACATATGAAACACCACTCATGACTTCACATTAACTATTGTTTGTATTTAGCATACTTAAATATGAGGCAGATTTATTCATCTTGGCCAACATAGCATCCAGACTTCCGTAACGGGCCCGCAAGGTCTCTTCATACTTGGTCAGCTGAGTGGCAACATCGGACTCCTTACGACCCACTTCGCGCAGATCTGAATTCAAAGAGTCTTCCCGTTTCGCCAACAAACCACCGGTCTTGGAATAGGTTTCCAGCTGGTTGGCCAGCTGACCGGCGATCCCATCCTTACCGCCAAAAACTGCCACTACCTGATCGAAATTCTTGTCGATGGCCTCGTTTAACTTGGTATCGTCGATAGACAATACCCCCTTGTTATCCATCTTTATGCCCATCTGAAAAATCGTTTTATAAGTAGAGGAGTTTTTCGAAGGCTCGGTGATGATGCCATTCATCATATTGACTACGGCACGCGTCGTTGCATCGCCCGCCAGAGCCCCACCATCATTCTTGCTCTTCCCTTCAACGATCGTATTACGCTTGCCGAGCTCATTGCTCTTCTTCACCAGCGCGTTGTAACCGTCGACAAAGCTTTTGACCATGTCCTTGATGCCAGCCTTGTCGGTGGTCACGTCAACCTTGTTAGAGCTGTAGGTCTTGACCGAATTACCGCTGGCATCGGTAGAGGTTGTGCTATCCGACTCCCGCAACACGGTCAGTTTAAGTCCGACAATGGTGCCATCGAAGGTATTGGATGAACTGGTCAGAGTATTTCCATCAACGGTGATCTTGGCATCTTGAGCATCTTGGCGCTTGGTCAGTTTGGATACGAGATTATCGGTCAGGTCGGTAGTACTGCCAGTGATCTGCAGGTCCTTGCCGCTGCCGCTTACCCCGGAATCGATCATCAGCTTGGATTTACCATCGGAGGTATTGACTATATTGACGCTCAAACCGAAATTGTCGGCGTCATTGTTGATGCGTTTACGGATGGACTGTAGTGAATCCCCTGCTTTCACATCGACATCGAAGGTCTTGTCACCAGCCTTGAAGGTCAGCTTCCCATCCTCAGTGATAAGGGGAGTCGTCGATGAGTCGAAAGTACCGTCAAATTTACTGGTCTTCGCCAATTGTTCGACGCTGATATCATATTGCCCGTTGGAAGCCCCCGCCTTGCTCTCCACCTTGAGAACGGGTTTGTCCTTGTCCTGGGTAATATTAATCGAGCGTTTGTTGAACGCATCATCTTTGGACATGGCCTGAAGTGTCGTCACAAAAGAGGCGATGGCCGACTTCAACTGTCCAACCCCGGAGAGAGTGATCTGGGCATTGGTCTTTTTGGTGGTGATGGGCTGCATCAGTTGCGCCTTCTTGGCATTGACGCTCGCGGCAATGACAGACTCCAAGTCCAACTGTGAACCCGCACCAGCAGACGTAATCGTGGCCATTCTCACTCTCCTCGTAAAACTTGCGTATTAAATCTCTTTATCAAGCAATAATCCGACTCTTGAGCCACCACCGATAACATCAACTTCACGCAGATCCTTGAGCCGCTTGCTGATAGCCAGCAACTCTTCACTTGGGATCTGACGGATCATTGACTTGGTATTGGCGTCCATCACCTTGATAACAACTTGCTCGAGATCCTTTTCGACGCTGAAGTTGACGGTCCATCCCTGCAACTTGCTGAACTCCTGCAAGTTTTGTACCTCTTTTTCAATATCCTTATCTGAGACATCGGATTTGCGAACCTTCTCTTTGGCTTGCTCCTCTTGTTGTTTTTCCACATCCTGTGTCATCACCCGCTGCTCTTCCGCCATGCCAGATAGCACTTGAGCGGCCGATTGGCCGCTCTTGCTACTTGACTGAAGAGAAGAAGGAGTGACCGATGAGGGAATTCCAATGTCATTGGCCATATCGTCGCTCCTTTTCTATCTCATCACTACCCGTTAACCCAACAGGGACAGCGCAGATTGCGGTCTTTGGTTAGCTTGCGCCAGGATACTTGAAGCAGCCTGCTGCAGGATGTTCTGCTTGGTCAGGTTGGCGGTTTCTGTCGCAAAGTCCGCATCACGGATACGCGAACGTGCTGCACTCAAGTTCTCGGACACGTTGGACTGGTTGCGAATGGTCGAGTCGAAACGGTTTTGGACCGCACCAAGCTCTGCACGTTTGCTATCAACCGCCTTGATCATGTAGTCGAGGTTGGCCATAGCAGATTGGGCGCCACTGGCTGTTTTGATACTGTTCATGTTGGCAACAGTTACAGCAGTTGTCGCAGCGGTTACCTTGTACGGCTCTTTACTACCAGTAGAACCGGCGGCGATGGTGGCACTGCCTTTTGATGCGCCAGCAATACCGCTAATGGTAAAGGCACTGGTCATCTTGAAGGTAATGGTCTGGGTAGCATCCGCACCGACCTGGAATGAGCCTTTATATTTACCGTCCAGCAATTTCTGACCACCGAACGTGGTATCACTGGAGATGCGATCAATCTCGGTTGTCAGTTGATCGTACTCTTGCTGCAATGCAACGCGGTCATCCGTATTGTTGGAACCGTTGGCTGATTGCTGCGCCAGAGTCCGCATCCGCTGCAACATGGAGGTTATTTCATCCATGGCCCCTTCTGCGGTCTGGGCTACAGAAATACCATCGTTTGCGTTGCGGTTACCCTGGTTCAAGCCGTTAACCTGTGAAGTCAAACGGTTGGAGATCTGCAAGCCAGCAGCATCGTCTTTGGCGGTGTTGATGCGAAGACCGGATGCCAATCTGGTATAGGAGGTATCCAGAGACTTGTTGGTATTCATCAAGTTACGCTGGGCGTTCAATGATGAAATGTTGGTGTTGATATACATGGCCATAAAATATTCTCCCGAAGAACATGCGACTGCAGGTTGCGTCGTCTAAACAAAACGACGTCCCACCGTTTGAAGAGCAGGTTGAACATTCCTGTCTCTTCTGGCGGGTGTCTGTTTGAACGAACAGGTCACCCGCAGTAGTGCAAACGTTGGATTCCGAACACCCCTCGATTGCTTCACTTTATTTAACGGCAGCGCAGATACAAGCTTTAGGAAAATTGTTGCCTAAAGCGGCAAGTTTTCTCCGGCAAGCGGCAACAGAACATCAATTGAGCAGCATCACCATGCAAATCACCGCTGATGATGACCTCGTTTACGGGATAAGATGCGTTGGCACGGTTCATGCTTTGAACTGACAGAGTGACGTCAATTTGGCGACACAATAAAAAGAGGCCGGTAAACCGGCCTAAAGATGAGCATATGCTCAGGAGAATATGACCAAGCGTGACAGAACTGAACAGCTGGACAACACTTGGCATTACTAGTAGAGATTATATCTCTCCCGATAGAACAGAGTGCGACCCGAACACCCCTTTGTTCCATCTCTTGACCAGGGCGGCCTGAACAACCGCCCTGTTTTCTTTTGTTAGCCTTGCAACAGTGACAGTGCAGACTGCGGGCGCTGGTTTGCCTGAGACAGAATGGTCGATGCGGCTTGCTGCAGAATGTTCTGCTTGGTCAAGTTGGCGGTCTCGGTCGCGAAATCTGCATCGCGGATCCGTGAACGCGCGGCACTGACGTTTTCTGAGACGTTCGCCTGGTTGCGAATGGTTGAATCAAACCGGTTCTGCACTGCACCCAATTCAGCTCGCTTGCTGTCTACAACTTTAATCATGTAGTCGAGGTTGGCCATAGCAGACTGGGCCGAACTCGCCAACTTGATGCTATTCATGTTTGCCACAGTCACTGCGCTGGTTGAGGCCGTTACTTTGAAAGGCTCTTTGCTACCAGTTGAACCGGCAGAGATTGTTGCATTGCCCTTGGCTGCCGAAGCCATACCTGCAATGGTAAACGCAGTGGTCATTCTGAAAGTAATGGTTTGAGCAGCATCAGCACCAACCTGGAAAGAGCCGACATAACCACCGTTAAGCAATTGCTTACCACCGAATGTGGTATCTTTTGCAACACGATCAATTTCGGTCATCAGCTGGTCATACTCTTGCTGCAACGCGGTACGGTCATCAGTGTTGTTGGAGCCGTTGGCTGATTGCTGAGCCAGGGTACGCATACGCTGCAGCATGGAGGTCACCTCATCCATTGCACCTTCCGCAGTTTGCGCTACCGAAATACCATCGTTGGCGTTGCGGTTACCCTGATTCAAACCGTTCACCTGAGACGTCAAACGGTTGGCGATTTGCAGACCCGCAGCATCATCTTTAGCGCTGTTGATACGCAAGCCAGATGCCAGTCGAGTGTAGGAAGTATCCAGTGATTTGGTCGTATTCATCAGGTTACGCTGCGCGTTGAGTGATGAAACGTTAGTGTTGATATAAAGGCCCATGACTATTCTCCTAAGCTATTAAATTTACTCTTCTATTTGCTCAGGCTTTATTATTTTCCGTGCCCGATGCGTCTTATTTAACGGCCCGTTTTTGGATGTCTTTAGCATTTTTTTCAACGCTTCATCGCATTAACGCCGCTTACCTTATATATCGGCGGGTCGGGGGGATACTTAAGGAAAAAATCGGGCCAAAACCAGTGACAGACTCAACCTTCTGAAGCTCGCCAACGGCAGGGAGCAAACGAGACACTACCGTTCGTGCTGCGAGAAAAAATCCGTCCCGACTCTCAATTTTGTCGAGCACTGTTGGCGATTGGGCTCACCAGCCCCTAAAATCGCGGCCCCATCAACAATTTGGCGTGAGTTGTTCTCCATGCAGACACTGGTTGAGCAGATTGTTTACATCAGCGACATGTTTGGTACTGCGGTATTCGCGTTTTCAGGGGTATTGGTGGCTGGCCGACTCAGAATGGACGGGTTTGGCGTCATGGTTTTGGCGGCGGTCACTGCCATCGGCGGCGGCACCATCCGTGACATGATCCTGGGAGCCACCCCCGTGTTCTGGGTGCGCGATCCCCTCTATATCTGGGTCGTTATTGCGACGGCGTTGATCGGTATGTGGATGGTCAAACTGCCCCGCAGAATGCCCTGGTATGTGCTGCCGGTGGCGGATGCCTTCGGACTGGCCCTCTTTACCGTGATCGGTGCCCAGAAGGCCCTCAACTTCGGCACCCCGGGGCTGATTGCCGTGATCATGGGTACCATGACCGGGGTAGCCGGTGGCATGATCCGCGATGTACTGGCGCGGGAGGTGCCCATGGTGCTGCAAAAAGAGATCTATGCCACCGCCTGTATCCTCGGCGGCATTCTCTATACCCTGGCGCTGGAGGCGAACATGGACAGGGTAACGGCCATGCTCATCTGCATGACGGCCGTGTTTGGCCTGCGAGTAGCTGCTATCTACTGGCATCTGTCGCTGCCCACCTTCTCGCTGCAACGCAATTGAGAGCAGGCCCACAGCGTCATCATGTCGCTGTGGGCCGCGCGTTGAACCAAATAGGCTTTTCTGTTGTCATAGAAGCAGTCGTTGTTAGCCGGAACTTCTCATGCGCAAAATCGGTATGCTTACCACCCTCCTCCTGGCGAACGTGACGGCAGCCCACGCCGAAGCACAAGTGGTATTTGGACGACTGGCCTCGGCACCGGTGCAGCAGTTCAACCAGCAGATACGCCAGGCAAGCCATCAACAGCAAAACTGGGTTAATGACTACCGTGAGGTAGCTCTGCGATTCGTCGGTCATGGTGACACACCCAGCCGCATCCATGCCCAGCAGCTGGACAATGATCTGGTGCTCTCGGTCGCCCTCGACGGCAGCAAGAGCGACATGATCTACATCCTGACCCTCTATCGCAGCAACAACCTGTGGCAGATGCGGGAGGCGGAAATGGGCTGGCGTTGTCAGGGGCAAGACTCCTTCACTCCGGTTCCCTGTCCCTGATAGTCAGGGCTCACTCTGTGAAATAAAAAAATCCGGCACATTGGCCGGATTTTTTGATTGAAGGTAAAAACACGCTTACGGGCGGTACACCTTGACGTTGTCAAAGCCCTTCTCTTTCAGATAGAGCGCCTGCAGCTTGCTCATCACGCCGCGATCACAGTAGAGCAGGTAGGTCTTCTCTTTGGGCAGATCGCCAAAGGCGGTGGCCAGCTTGAAGAAGGGGATATGCAGTACTTCACGATCTTCCACCACCAGCGGCTTCTCGTCGTGTTCATCGGCAGAGCGGATATCCAGGATCACCTCGTCAGCGCCCAGCACCTGGGTGGTTTCCACCTCTTGCACTTCAGCGGCAGTCTCTTCACCGATACGGCGGATATCGAGGTAACGGGCCTCGGAGACCACCTTGTCCAGAATGGAGAAGTCAAAATTGGCCTCTTCCTCTTCAATGCGGGAGAGCTCGGCCTTCACGGTCGGCTTTTTGGAGATGACGCCACAGTACTCCGGCATGGTCTCGGCAAACTCCAAAGTGCCGATGCGGCGGGCTTCACTGATGATATCCGGCTTGTCCCAAGTAATGAGCGGGCGCAGGATCACCTTGTCGGTCACCCGGTCGATCACGTTCAGGTTGGTGAGAGTCTGGCTGGAGACCTGACCCACACACTCGCCGGTCACCAGCGCCGGGATCTGGAATTCATCGGCCACCTTGGCGGCAGCACGCATCATCATCCGCTTGAGCACCACGCCCATCTGACCGTTGTCGATCTTCTCGAGGATCTCGGCGACCACCGGCTCGAAGTCCACAGCAGTGAAACGTACCCGGTGGGATGAACCGAAGCGGTTCCACAGGTGATAGGCCACCTGCTTGACGCCGATCTCGTGGGCCGCACCGCCCAGATTGAAGAAGCAGTAGTGCACCCGGCAGCCGCGCTTGATGAACTGGAACGAAGCCACACCGGAGTCAAAACCGCCGGAGAGCAGACTCAGCACATCTTCCTGGGTCGCGATGGGCATACCGCTCAGACCCTGATGAATAGCACTGACGATAAAGAGCTCCTCGCCGTCGATCTCGAGGTTGATCTTCACGTCCGGGTTCTTGAGGCGCACACCATTGCTTTCGCAGTGCTGGTTCAGACCGCCCCCCACATAGCGCTCAACCTCGAGGGAGGAGAACTCATGCTTGCCGTGGCGCTTGGCGCGCACGCAGAAGGTTTTGCCCTTGAGCTGGTCGCCCCAAACGGCTTTCACCTGCTCGAAGATGTCGTGCAGATCGGTAAACTTGCTGGCTTGTACCTCGAGGAAGGCCTGAATGCCCGGAATACAGGCCAAAGCTTCGATAGCCTGCTCGCGGAACTGGTCATTGCGGGAGCTCACGATCAGCTTGTCCCAATCCATCCGTACGCGGGCATCGTCGTCGAAGCGGCGCAGGACATTGCGGATATTGCCCTGCAGGATCTTGATAAAGCGCTGGCGAACCGACTTGCTCTTGATGGTGATTTCCGGGAACAGCTTGATAATGAACTTCATGGTAATGACTCGGGTGACCTTGATTTAAGGGCGCGAATTATATCAGAACTTTGTGGCCAGCGCCTACTGGATGAGCGTTTGCTCACATTACCCCACGCAGTGTTTGCCGTGCAGCGCCAATCTTGCGTATATTCCCGACCCTGCGCCTCGCCAGATTTTTGACAACAGACTGATCCGATGAAGACCTATATCTACTACCCCGGCATGGAGGTACGCGACGAGCTCTGGCTCAAATTTGCCTTGCTCTATCTGGAGCGGCTTGCCTTTGTCTTCACCGTCAGCGAAAAGAGCGGTCTCACCGCCCTGCTCGATACCCTTCAACAGCAGAGCGATCTGCTAGCCGAGCGGCCCGATGCCGCCTTTTTTGCCGCCATTACCCCGCAATTGGAGAGCCAGATAAGCGGCCTGGTGGCCCCCGATTTCGTCCGCCACAAGGTGTTTGGCAACAAGGAGCTGATTGGTCGCTGGCGTCAGGAGGCCAACCACGACTGCTTCTGCCCGGATCAGGTAGGGCTGGAGCGGCTGCACGGCTTTTGCCTTACTCACGGCTTTGCGACCCGGGATGAAGGGGGGATCAGAATGGCGCGACGCTTTGCCAACCTGCTCTCCATGCGTCTTGCCCGTGAGTGGGCACTCGCCAATGACGGGGCGCTTATTACCGATCACGACTATCTGGATCGACTGCTCCATCTGCTCGAATCCCGCTACCACAATCGCGGCGGTCAGGATTGCTTCCTCCTCGAGATCCCGTTGCAAGTGCCCACTCACCTGGCCGACATTCCGTTTGCAGAGCTGATTGCCCTGCGCGGGCGCAGCGGCTTTCGCCAGCAGTTGGCCGAATTTCATCTGGCCCTCGACAACCTGCTCACCATGCTGGGTAGCGGCTATGCCGACCCGGCGACCCTGACCCGCTTTGAGCAGGCTCAACAAGGGCTCAATCAACTGCTCGGGCCCGAGACCCTCAGCATGCCACTCACCACCCTGGTCAGCACCAGCCTGCCCGCCGTAGCCATGCTCCACCAGTTAAAGGCGAGCCACCCCGAAAGCACCCTCATCTTCCATCCCATCAAGAAGAGCCACTTTCACCAACGCAAGAGCCAGCACTTCTTCACCCGGCTCGGTCATCTGCGCCAACAGGGCTGAATTGGCGGAATGAAAAAGGGGTTGGCATCTGCCAACCCCTCTCGTTTTCTGCGGCCTACCAATCATCACCCCGGTGATTGGCCCGCTCTTGCGCCTGCCTTCGCGCTTCCATCGCCCTGTCACGGCGGATATTGGCAGGGGTACAGGCAAACTGTTTCTGATAGCAACGCGCAAAACTCTCGGAAGCAGGTTCGAAAGGTGAATAGAACCCGGTACGTTCAGGAGAAACATGGTGATCACCATGATTGGTTGTGGCACAACCCGAACTCATCAGCACCAGCAAGGGACACAGAACACGCAGCACAAGAGAACTCCCGATTGGATTTGAATGAATTCGTAATTATTCACAAATTAATTCATCCAATCAAATATTGATGCATTTCAAAAAGTTAATTACATTCACCTCAATGGCTGTCGGCAAAACGCTCAACGGGTGATGGTGCCGGCATCACCGTCAGGATGCACCACGCGAAACTCGATACGATCGCTGTTTCCTGCTTCATCGACCACCACCAACTGGTAGCGCCCCGCCACGCTCAGCACCTGATCCCCGTCCCAGCGCAGCCGCTGGCCGTTGAGAAACCAGGCTGGCTTGCCAACACCGCCGAGCACCTTGGGCTGCAACCGGTAACGCTGACTGCGGATAAGGTTGCCCTCCCCCAGCGCCATGATGCGAATTGGAGCTTGCTGCTCGGCGCTCTGCCCTTCCCCAGCACAACCACTTGCCAACAGCGCCTGTCGTCGCTCGCCGGGCGTTCGCCACGGCTCCAGTGACAATGGCCAGAGCGCCCGAAAACCGGATTGCGCCGCATCCTGGCAGCGGGCCAGGGTCGGCTTGCCCTCGGCGGTCAGCGCCACTTGGCGCAGCGGCGAGGGCCAGTCCATGGGATCCGGCAATGTGGGGGGATCGCGCCCTTCCAGCAACCAGGCGCTCTGACGCTGCAAACAAACCTCAGGCAAGGTCGCGCTCGCCTTGCGCCCCAGCGGCCAGCAGACCTCAGCCTCGCTCACCGTGTTGGGCTGGGCCGGCAGAGGGCTGTTGTCAGCCAGCCGCGAGTAGACCGAAAGCAGCAACGGCACCGCCGCGCTCTGACCGTAGAAACCGGGCATGGGGGTACCGTCGGGGCGCCCAAGCCAGACGCCTATGGTCCAGCGACCGGAGACCCCCATCGCCCAGCTGTCGCGATAGCCATAGCTGGTGCCGGTCTTCCAGGCCAGTCGGTTGACCCGGCCGGTCGCCTCGCTGGCAAAGGGCTGATCCGCGCGCCCCTGCGCGCTCAATATTTGCCAGATGATCCAGGCTGCCCCCGGGCTCAGCAAGGGGCGCGACACCACCTGCTGCCCCGCCAACCAGACCGGCATCGCCACCTGCCCCTGCCGGGTCAGCGCGCTGTAGAGCGCCACCAGCTGCTCGAGTCGAATGCCCGCCGCCCCCAGCGCGATGGCTGGGTTGGGCTTGTCGGAGAGCGCCAGCCGCACTCCGGCGTTGTCGAGGCGACTGACCAGTTTGTCCGGCCCAAGCGCCTCCAGCACTTGCACCGCCGGCACGTTGAGGGATTGCTGCAGCGCCTGCGCAAGGGTCACCGGCCCCTGAAAGGCGCCGGAGAAATTGGCGGGGCGATAATCAGACCCCAGTCTCGGCGCATCGGAGAGCAGGGAGGCCGAATGCACCAACCCTTCATCCATGGCCAGACCGTAGATAAAGGGCTTGAGGGTGGAGCCGGGAGAGCGGATCGCCTGCACCATGTCGAGGTAACCGTGGCGGCGCAAATTGCCATACTCGGCGCTGCCCACGTAGGCGCGCACCGCCATGGTTTTGTTATCTACCAAGAGCAACGCCGCTGAGGTCTGCTCGGGGAAGCGGCGAATGTAGCTCGCCACCCGCCCCTCCAACCAACGCTGCAGATCACCGTCGATGGTGGTGTGCACTAGCGCCCCGGCCTGATTGTCAGCGGCAAGGCGGGCAAAGAGCGGCGCCTCCATCGGCGTGAAGTGACCTCGGGCCAGCACCGGCTCGATACGTCCCTCCAACCACACCTGTTCGGGCCAGACACCCTGAGCCACCAGCCGCTGCATTACCTTGTCACGGGCGGCGCGGGCCCGCTCGGGATGCCGGTCCGGCCGGTTGCGGCTAGGGGCCTGCGGCAGCACCGCCAGCAGCGCCGCTTCGGCATGGGTCAGCTTGGCGGCGCTCTTACCGAGATAGGCAAAACTTGCCGCCTGCACCCCCTCCAGATTACCGCCAAACGGCGCCCGGTTGAGGTAGACGGTGAGCAGGGTGCGCTTGTCGTAGTGCCACTCCAGCTGCAGCGCACGCACCATCTGGCGCAGCTTGCCGGGCACGCTCCTGTGGTAGGGCTCGATAAGACGCGCCACCTGCATGGTGAGAGTCGAGCCGCCTGACACGGCGCGCCCGTAGCGCAGCCACTGCCAGACCCCGCGCACCATGGCCACCGGATTGACCCCGGGATGACGCCAGAAGTAGCGATCCTCGTAGCCGAGCAGCGCCTCGATATAGCGGGGGGAGACCTGCGCCAGGGTCACGGGGTAACGCCACACGCCGCTGGTATCGGCAAAGGCGCGCAGCGGTCGCCCCTTCATGTCGAGCACCACCCGTGCGTAGGCAGGGTCGAGTGGCGGCGGCGGGAAGAGTCGATCCAGCGCCAGCAATGACAGGAGCAGTGCTACAACGCCCAGCACCGAGCAACGCAGCCAGCGTGGCAGACGGCCCAGCCAACGCCGACAGGCGCGGCCACTGCGGCGAAGCCTCAGCCAACCGCGCTGCCATAAAGTGAGCTGGTGGCCCCGCTCGAGGGAGGGGGCGTTGCTCAGCGGTCGTCTGCGACCCATCAAGCGCCAGCTACTCAGAGATAACGACCTCGTGAATATCCTCCCCCACGGCCCGCAGCTCGGGTCGATACATATCCTCCACCTGAGTCGGTGGCACTTGATAGCGACCCGGCGTCACCGCCCGCATCAGGTAGACCAGCTGCTGGTTGCTCCCCTCACTCAGATCCAGCGCCGCCGTATAGCGGTCGTCGCGAAACTCCTGATGCTTGAGATAGTCGTTCCACTCACTCTGCCACGCCGGTTTCCCCTCGATGGAGAGCTCTTCGAGCTTGATGCTGTTGCCAAGGGCCGGGTTCTCCAGCTCGAAGCCAGCGGGCACCATCTCTACCAGCAGGGCATCGGGCACCGCCGACTCACTGCTGACGTTGAGCCGCACCACCACCAGATCGCCTACCTTCACCTTGGCCAGATCGAACGGCTGACCGTCGCTATTGAACCAGCTGCGGGTCACGCTTATCCCCTGACTCAACCGGGTAGGAGCCTGCTCGGGATAGCCGATGAGAGTACGCTGCACATAGAGGGATCCCTTGCCCTCATTGGTAACCACACTGGCCGCCAGTGCCTCGGGGGCCCCCAGTTGCAACGGGGCCGAACCGCTCAAGGCTTCGATGCCAGAGGATGAGGCGACCTTGGCCTGCCAGTCGACGGCCGGATCGAAGCGGGCGATTCGCAACAAGGCGAGCCGCTCTTGGGTGCTGAGCCACTGACGGTGAGCCAGGGTATCGGCCACCTTGGCGCTGAGATCAGGCCAGCGCTCCGCAGCCAGCTTGTGCTGGCGCAGCAAGGAGAGCTCAAGGGCCTGATCGCGCAGCGGTGAGCCGTAATCCCCCAGATAGTCATCCCCGCGTTCGGTCGCCAATGCCCGGCTGAGGGCCTTGGCGGCGTTCTGCTCATCCCCCATGGCCGAGAGCGCCAGCGAGAGGTGGAGCAGCGGCAAACCGGAGCGAGCGTGATCGGCCTGCTGCTCCCAGATAAGTCGCAGGGTAGCGAGCGGCGCCTTGCCCACCCGGGCCAGCACATAGGCGCTGTAAGCCTGATAGGCCAACCGGCTGTGCTCGGGGGCACTGCTCCAGCGCTCACCATACTGACTGTCGGTGAGATAGCTTTGCAGCCGGTTCAAAGCCTGATTGAGCATGGCCTCCGGCACTGCATCGCCTGCCTCCTTGCGCGCCAGCAGATAGTCAGCGGCATAGGCGGTGAGCCACTGCTCCTCGTCGGAGCGACCATCCCACAGGCCAAAGCCACCGCTTGGCAGTTGCAACCGCTGCAGCCGCTGTAGCAGGGCGCGTTGCACATCCGCCTCGCTCGCTGCTTTCTTGCCCTCTGCGGGTTTGCTCCAAGCGATGCGCTCATCTGCCGTGGTCAGCAGATAGGGCCAGGCACGGGACAAGGTCTGCTCCAGACAGGCGTAGGGGTAATCGGCCAGCGCCTGCCACTGGGCTGCCGGATCCCAGGGGGGAGTGCCGGAGAGGCTGAGCAGCCCCTGCAGGTTGGCGCGATCCAGACCGGCCAGCTCAGCTGGCGCAAAGCTCATCTGTTGGCCGGGGGCCAGCATCTGGTAACGCTGGCGAGTCTCGGCTGGCCAAGGGGAGCGCAGCGGCAGAGACCAGTCGCGGCTGATGGCAAAATCCTTGCCGCTAGCCGCCAACTGCAGGCTTGCCACACCCCTCGCCCCGGTCACGGTGAGCGGCAGGGTCAACCACTGCTCTTCGCCATTTTTAAGGGACAGGGTGCCGGGCAGCTCGCCATTTGCCTTGAGCCCGCCATTGAGGGTCCAGGCAAGGGATAGGGTCTGATCCTCGCCGCTCATGTTGCGCAGCTGCACCAGCGCCCGGGTCTCATCCCCTCTGGCGCCAAAGCGCGGCCAGCCAATCTCGGCCACCAAGGGCGCCACCACCTTGACGGCGCGCTCGGCCTCCCCGACTTGCTGTTCGTTCCAGGCCAGCGCCATCAGAGCCAGTTCGCCGTTGAAGTTGGGCAAATCGAGCGGGATCACCGCCTTGCCCTGCTGGTCAAAACTCACCTCGCCACTCCAGAGCGCGGCGATCTCGACCCGGCTCTCCAGCGCACCACCCTTTTTCAGCGGCGCACGGTCGCCCCCATAGTTGAGGCGGGCCAGCTTGCCATCCTGCGGCGGGATCACTTGCCCGTAGTTGTCGAACAAATCTAGGGAGAAGCGCTTGCGGCCAAAGAAGATCTCGAACGGGTCGAGAGGCTGGTAATCGCTGATGTTTAGCACGCCCCGATCCACCGCCGCCAGCACCACCCGCCCTTGGCTATTGGGGATGGAGGTGGCGGTCACTTCCAGCCGGGTAAGCGGCACGGCTTTGTCCGGCGCGCTCAGGGTGAGCGGCAGACGGCGCGCTTCCCGATCCAGCGTGAGCGGCACCAGCCCGACCGAGCGCAGGCTCTGCCCCTGCTGCTTGCCAGCCGGTTTGGAGGCGCTGTCTGGCGCGGCGATCTGGGCCGAAATGTGCAGATCATGGCGCTGCCACTCGGGGCTGACCGGGATCTCGAACTCGCCGCGGGCATCCTTGGCATCGCCACTGGCCCCCTTGAGCTCGATACGCTGCCACCAGCGCAGGCCGTCGCCATCTTCCACCAGCAGCAACCCCTTGCCGGGGCGCGGGGCCACCAGGGTCACCTTGGCCTTGTCACCCGCCTGATAGGCGCGCTTGTCGAGGGTGATGGCAATCTTGTCGGGCCGCGCCTGCTCGCCACCGCCGCCCCAGGCGTAACTGCCGATCTCCACCCGCAGGCTCGATTGATGGCCCTGACTGTTCTCCACCTCCAATCGATACCAGCCCGCCGCCAGTTGCAGCGTGAGCGGGGTCGGCCCCTTGCCATCCAGCTGCAGGGTCTGCTCCTGCTCCAGATAGGGCTGGCTGTTGAACTCGTACTTCCACCCCTCGCCATCGGCGTAGTGCCAGTAGTAGTCGCGGTACTCGTTGATAAGGCGCACCTTCACCGCCCCCGCCACCGGCTGGCCTCGCTCATCGAGGTTGAGTATCTGGAAGGGGAGCGGCTTGCCCCCCTCTACCCGCTCCGCCACAAAATCGGCCTTGAGCGCCGGCCACTGGCTGCCCGCGGGCCAGCCATACTGGGTGCGGCTGCGATTGACGGCGCGGCCACCAGGCTCGGCGAGCGACACCCGATAGGCCACCTCCAGCGGCCCGAGGGCGCGCACCCCATCGAGCTCATCAGCAAGCGAAAAAGTCCCCTGCCCCTGCGCATCGAGGGTGAGACTCCGCGCCTCGAGATCCTTGGCCTGCTCGGCGAGCAGTACGTCACCCAGCGTGAACTCCTGCCATTGGGTGAAAGGCATGGTAGCGCGGCTGATTTTTACCTCCGCCTTAGCCTTGGTTGCGCTCGCAGGGGCGCCATAGAGATAGTCCCCTTGCAGCGGCAGTATGAGAGCGGCGTCCAAATCCGTCACTTCACCATCCGGCCCCTTGCCAAGCTGCAGTTTCAACCGCTCCGGCAGAAACTCCTCCACCAAAAAGGGCCACTCGAAACGACTGCCAGCGGCGGTCTTGAGGTTAATGGTCCAGCGCCCGAGCGGCGCATCGTCCGGCAGACGCAAGCCGTAATGGGCCGCGCCCAAATTGTCCGGCAGCAGCCGCTTCTGTTCGAGCAATTGACCATCCGGCTGTTTCACCTCCAGCTCCACCGCCATACCGGGCAGCAGCTGGCCATCCTGCCCCTTGAGCAAGATCTCGCTGTCGAGCCGCTCGCCGGGGCGATAAAGGTCGCGCCCGCTAAAGAGATACAACTGCTGGGCCTGCCAGGGCTGGGTGCCGAGATCGAAGGTGGAGAGATCGAGCGCAGCCCCGTCGAGGCGCAGCACCGCCAGATGGTTGCCCTGTTCGGCCAGTAGCAGGCGAGCCCCCTGCACCTGGTCAAAGCGCCGGTGACCACGGTTGTCAGTCTGTTGCACCTGGAGCCGGTTGCCCTTCTCGTCGAGCAGGGAGAGCTGCACATCCTTGAGGGGGTCGGCACTGGCCAGGGAGCTCACGAACACCTCCAGCTGATCGCGGTAACGACGGGCACTGAGCCCCATATCGCTCACCGCGAAATAGGTGGTCTCCTTGCGCCAGTCGTAGTTGCCAAGGGGCGACATCACCGCAAAGTAGACGCCAGCCTCCGCCAGCTGCGGCTCCTTCACATTGATGAGGCGGGTCTCGCGCCGGTTGGCATCAAGCTCCAGCGCATAGCGGCCACTGAATACCCGCTTGGCCCGCTGGGTGATCTGCTCAAGCTCCCAGTTACCCATGCCGGCACCGGGGCGATACTCCGCCAGAAAACGGGGCAGATATTCCGCATCGACCCGAAAGAAATCGATATTGACCTCGTCCACGTTGACCGCGCTGATGGGCAAGCGAAGTTCCTGACGCAGCGGCAATACCATGCCACTGGCGGTAAAGGAGGCTCCCGCCTCCAGCGGGCGGGTCTTGAGGGTCCAGCTCTGGGGGGATGGGCCCAGCCCCGCCTTGAGGCTCACTTCATAGCTCTTGTCGGGCTGAACGTTCGGGAAATAGAGGGTGCGACCATCGTCGGCGAGGATCCACTCCCCCTGCACCTGCTTGCCCCCCTCACTGACCGCAAGCCAGCTCTGCCAATTGGCCTTGGGCGACAGGGGGCCGGAGAAGACCAGCGCCAGCGCCGGGGCATCGCGATATTGGCGGGCATTGGCCTGCACTACAGAAGTTGGCGCCCCGGCCTCCTGCTGGGCAGTCGATTCTGTGGTCGGTACTTGGCTGGTGGGTTTGTCAGGGCCGCAGCCAGACAGCAAACCGACTACCCCGCAAAGCAGCAGGGTTGACCAGCGGCGGCGCAAAGCGTCGGTTCCAGCAGTAGAGCGGTGAGAAGCAGAGGGAGAGTCGAAGAGGCGCATAGGTTCCATCCCGAGTTGGAGCGCTGCAAACGCAGCGTGGCTGGAAACAGGATAAGGCATCCTGCTCACCCGACACAAAGCTCATTACCCGAATGGACACAATTCCGCCCCCCAGCAGCACGAGAACCCCCTTGCCCACCGATCCAGTGCGGCAAGGGTTGTCATCTAGTCGTGGCTGGTCTCGTTTTTTGCTCCGCCTTTGAACCAGCGAAACAGGATGGCCATGACGGCCGCCAGAAACAGCACCAGCGAGGTAATCAGCAGGGCCCGGGTCAACAGTTCGCTGTGGTGGAGGAAGAAGGGTGTATTCATCGCCAGTTTGCCCACCAAACTGAGGCAGAGCGCCCACATAAAGGCACTGGCAAAGCTGGCTACGCACATCCGCAGCACGCTCAGGCGGCCAATCCCCATCAGCATGGGGGTCAGCACCCGCACAAACGGGATAAAACGGGAGGAGAACATCGCCAGAAAACCGTACTTTTTCAGCAGCCGGGTCGCCTTGGGCAGGCTGTCGGGAGGCAACATCCGTTCGATATGATCCATAAAGCGGGTGCGCTGCAGTGCCCGTCCCTGCCAGTAGGCGAGCACGGAACCTATGCCAGCAGCCAACGGCAGATAGACAAGGGTCACTTCGGGGCCAAACACCCCCATGCCCACCAACCCACCGGCCAGCAGTACCAGGCTGTCCCCCGGCAGGGGCAGGAAGACGAATGCGGACTCCAGCAGCAGTACCAGCATCAGGCAACTGATCAGCAGGGGTACCGCCTGCATCTGAACCAGGGCGTCAAAATCCTGATGCCAAATGGCCATCAGCATATCCAGCATGTCACTCTCCCTACTACACGGTTCATCATGAACGAGGCAGGGGTTATAGCACCCATCCCCTGAACAAAACGTTAATTTTGTCCGGCACAGGAAATAAAGTGTGTCGAAATATTGCTGCAATTAGGGAATGCAAGGAGGGCGAAAAGCAGAAACAAAAAGCCCCTCATCTTGCACGCACAAGGGAGAGGGGCAAACAGGCACAGAAATAAAACGGTTACTCGGCGATGGCCATCTGCCAGGTTTTGAAGCCGCCGGAGAGATTCTTCACTTTAAAGCCGTGTTGGCTCAGCAGGCGACAGGCGACATGGCCGCGCAGCCCGACCTGACAGCTGATCAGCAGCTCTTTCTCTTTGGGCAACTCATGGAGGCGACCACGCAACTCGTCGAGGGGGATATGCAGCGCCCCCGGAATCTGCCCCAGCTTGTCGAGCTCCGGGCCATTGCGCACGTCCACCACCAGCTGATGGGGGTTACGAGCCTGCACCTCGGCCACGTGGCAGAGCAGGGTGTCCCCTTTCAGATGGTTGCTCGCCACAAAGCCCGCCATGTTGATCACATCCTTGGCCGATCCAAAGGGCGGCGCATAGGTGAGCTCCAGATCCTGCAGGTCAAACACGGTGAGACCGGCGCGCTGGGCCACCGCCAGCACGTCGATGCGCTTGTCGATGCCATCCTTGCCGATGGCCTGGGCACCGTAAATCTTGCCATCCGGGGCAAACAGCAGCTTGAGGCTGACCGGATGGGCACCCGGGTAGTAACCGGCGTGGCTGCCCGGATGGACATAGACCTTCTCGAACGGCAATCCCAGTTGCACCAGTCGCTTCTCGTTGAGGCCGGTGCTGGCCACCGCCAGATCGAACAGCTTGCAGATGGCGGTCCCTTGCGTCTTCTTGTAGGTTTCGCTTCGGCCCAGCATATTGTCGGCGGCGATGCGCCCCTGCCGGTTGGCCGGGCCCGCCAGCGGGATCAGCACAGATTCGCCGGTGACGAAGTCAATCTCTTCCACCGCATCCCCTACCGCATAGATGAAGGGATCCGAGGTACGCATCCCGGCATCCACCTTGATGCCGCCCCGTGGGCCCAGCTCCAGCCCCGCCTTGGCGGCGAGCAGGGTTTCCGGCTTGACGCCGATGGCGAGGATCAAGAGACCGGTATCAAGATGGGAACCGTCATTGAGGGTCAGGCGCAGGCCACCGCTTTTGGCGGTCGGCACGGCGGAGGTCTTCTCGGCAGGCAGATCCAGACTCTCGATGGCGGTGAGGCCGGTGCGCAGGCGCAGGTCAATCCCCTCTTCCCGGATGCGGGCATGGAGCATGTTGGCCATCTCCTTGTCCACCGGTGCCATCACCTGATCGGCCAGCTCCAGCAGGGTGACATCCAGCTTGCGCTGATGCAGCGCCTCCATCATCTCCAGCCCGATAAAGCCGCCGCCCACCACGGTAACGTGGCGCGGCTGATCGTGATGCAGGGCCGCCAGAATGCGATCCATGTCCGGGATGTTGCGCAGGGTATAGACATGGGGGCTGTCGATACCGGGGAAGGGAGGACGGATCGGCGCAGCCCCCGGGCTCAGCAGCAGCACATCGTAATGCTCGCGCTGCTCTTCACCGGTTTGCAGGTTGCGCACCAGCAAGGTCTTGCCCGCCTTGTCGATCTCAATCACATCGTGGAAGACCCGCACATCGACGTTGAAACGGCGCTTGAAACTCTGGGGAGTCTGCAGCAGCAAGGCATCCCGGTCGGGGATATCGCCCCCGATGTGATAGGGCAGACCGCAGTTGGCGAAGCTGACAAACTCGCCCCGCTCGAACATCACGATCTCTGCCTCTTCACTCAAACGACGAGCACGAGCCGCCGCCGATGCGCCCCCCGCGACACCACCGATAATCAGGATCCGTTTCATCTGCAAGACTCCTCATACATGATAATGGGCAATAAATTAGACTTTTCTAATTTAGAATTCAATGAAATTTTGTTTCACACCATTTTGCAGTATTCTTGCAACCCCGACGGTTGCTTAACAGGATGTTGTTTGTTCATGTCGTCTACCGCACTCAGTCATCTTCCTCCTGCCCTCCAGACGCCGCTCTTTTTCCGTCTGGATCTGCGCAGTCAACGGCTGGTCGCCCTGACCGACGTGATGCAAACCCCGCTCTACTGGCTCGACGAACCGCGCGCCCCCTGGCCTGCCCAGCTGCCCGATGCCCTGCGCCTGCCCATCGAACAACTGTTGGCCAACGGCCATGGCGGCAAGATCACCGTGCGCTTTGCCAGCCAGTTGTGGCATATCGCCCTCGCCCACGAGCAGGATGGCTTCTGGCTCATCTGTCTGCAGAACCTTCGTCAGGAGCCCATCGCCGACCTGGCATTGCAACTGCCGCGCCTCAGCCAGATGGCGAGCCAGCAGCAGTATGCGCCCCTGCTCGAGGCCCTTAAAGAGAGTTTGGGGGCCGATCGGCTCATCCTCTGGCACTATCAGGCCAACGGCGATCTCGGCAGCGAACAACTCACCCCAGTGTTCACCCTGGGGGTCGAGGCGCTCTACCCCATTCGTGGTGACAGCCGCTATATCCGCGCCCTGCGTACCCGCAAATCGTTGAGCTTCTCGGAGGCCGCCCACCAGCCGATGCTGAGCAATCACCTCTATCTGACCAGTGCCGGTGTGCGCTCACGCCTCGATGGTGCCTTGCTGGAGCAGGACAAGCTGTTCGGGGTGCTGAGTCTGGAGTATCTCGATCCCACCCCCCTTAGCGAGGAGATGTTGCAGCTGGTGCGCAGCAGCGCCCAACTGCTCGGCCACTGGCAACCGCAACCGGAAGAGCACCGCGCCGAGCTGGCCCTCCCGCCCGAACTGCACCAGCAGACCGGCATCGACTACTGCAAGACGCTGGTAAGCTGGGCCATGAGCGCCAGCGGTGCCCGGGTGGGCTGGATCGGCGAGTTCCAGCCCCGCGGTCAGGATCTCTGGATCATCCCCCGCTGCGTCATCAACGAGGAGATCTGCTCCACCCTCAAGCCCATCCAGCTCGACCCCGGCCCCGCTCAGGAGCTGTTCCAGCACGGTCAGGCCATCTATGTGGAAGATCTGCCCGTGCGCTATCCCAAGGCGACCCGGCTGCTGGCCCTCAATGCCAGCGCCTACATCGGCATTCCGCTCCATGGCCAGAGCGGCGCCCCCATTGGCCAGATCACCCTGCTGCTCGATGCCCCTCTTGAGGAGCCCGAGCCGCTGCTGGATCTGTTGAGCAGCCAGCACGAGCGGGCAGCCATCGAGCTCAAGCGCCTCGCCACCGACGATGCCCTGCGGCTGGCGGAAGTGGCCTTCAATACCCACGATGGGCTGATCGTGATGGATCACAACGGCATCATCCTCAAGGTCAACCACTCCTTCAGCCGGATCACCGGATTTGGCGAGGTAGAGGTGATCGGTCACTCCATTCGCAAGCTGCGTCCCACCTACTACGGGGATCATCTCAAGGAGGATGTCAGCCGCACCGTCAACGAGCAGGAGTTCTGGCTCGGGGAAGAGCGCTGCCTGCACAAGGATGGTCACCTCTTTCCGGTGCGCTTGATGGTGAACGGCGTCAAGGATGAGCAGGGGGAGCTCAGCCACTTTATCTGCAGCTTCTACGACATCACCCAGGAAAAAGAGGCGGCCAGACATATCGAGCAGCTCGCCTACTACGACGATCTCTGCGGTCTGCACAACCGCCGCAGCCTCAACCATATTTTGCAGCAGACCCTGAGCGCCCCCAACGGCCAGTGGGGCGCCCTGCTGCTGGTGGATCTCGACAACTTCAAGTCGATCAACGACTCCCTCGGTCACGCCTGCGGCGATCTGTTGCTGCAGGCCGTGGTGCAGCGTTTCAGGGAGCTGCCCCAGGACAATCTGGTGCAGGCGCGCATCTCGGGGGATGAGTTTGCCCTGCTCTTTACCCAGCTCGGACAAGGCGAGGTCACCGCCAAAATTCTGGCAGAGCACTTCGCCCGCGAGCTGATGGGGCTGTTTCGCACCCCGTTTGACATCGGCGATCACAAGCTGCACTGCAGCGCCTCGGTGGGGATCAGCCTCTTCTCCGGCAACGAGACGGATCATCTGGTCCTGATGCAACAGGCCGACACCGCGACCCACATGGCCAAGCGCGCCGGTCAGGGCCACTACGTCTTCTTTACCGAGGCGATGGCCCAGCACGAGAAAATTCGGCTGACCCTTACCAATGAACTGCGCGATGCCCTGCGTCACCACGAGCTGCAACTCCACTACCAACCGCAATACCGGGTCGACAATGGCTCGCTGTCGGGTATCGAGGCGCTGCTGCGCTGGCAGCGCAGCGACGGCACCATGGTGCCACCCGGGGAGTTTATCCCCATCGCCGAAGAGACCAGCCTGATCCTCGAAATCGGCTACTGGGTGATGAAGACCGCCTGCGCCCAATACAGCTTCTGGCTCAACCGTGGCCTGCAGATCCCCCATCTGTCGGTCAACGTCAGCGCTCGCCAGTTCCACACTCAGGGCTTCGTACAACAGGTGGAGTACATCTTGCGCGACACCGGTGTGCCCCCCTCCCGCCTGCTGCTGGAGGTGACCGAATCGGTAGTCTTGGAGAATCGGCAGGAGAGTATTGCCAGAATGCGCCAGCTCAAGGAGCTCGGCATCCTCATCTCCATCGATGACTTCGGTACCGGCTACTCGTCGCTGGCCTATCTGCGGGATCTGCCCGCCGATGAGGTGAAGCTGGACAGAAGCTTCATTCAGACCCTGGTACACAGCGAACAGGACAGAGCCATCGTCAAGGCGATACTCGATCTGGCCCAGGTCTTTCGTTTTACCGTCACCGCCGAAGGGGTGGAAGAGGAGGCGCAGCTGGCCATCCTCAAAGCACTGGGATGCCAGCATTATCAAGGGTTTCTCACCAGTCGGCCGCTCACCGTCAAGGGGCTGGAGCAGCTGCTTGGCAGCCGGGCGCCGGACTAAAGGTGTAGGATCAATAGGGGTTTATGTAATAAAATAACGGCCTGCTCGAATCGTTGGAGTTGTTTATGTCTGTCATTAATCGGATCCCTGCCGTTGAAATCAGCCAGCCAGCCGGAGCTCACGGCACCGTTGGCCGGATCCATTCCGTCGAAACCTGCGGCACTGTCGATGGCCCGGGAATACGCTTTATCGTATTCATGCAAGGCTGCCTGATGCGCTGCAAGTACTGCCACAACCGCGATACCTGGGATACCGAAGGTGGCCGCGAAGTGACCGTACCGGAGTTGATGAGTGACATCACCAGCTATCGCCACTTCATGAATGCCTCCGGCGGTGGCGTGACAGCGTCCGGCGGTGAAGCCATGCTGCAACCGGCTTTCATTACCGAACTCTTTACCGCCTGCAAAGAGAAAGGGATCCACACCTGTCTCGACACCAACGGCTTCGTCCGTCATCTCGACGAACAGGTGGACAAACTGCTCGACCAGACCGATCTGGTGCTGCTCGACATCAAACAGATCAATGACGAGAAACACATTCCGCTGACCCACGTCAGCAACAGATACACCCTGGAGTTTGCCCGCTATCTGGCAGCCAAAGGCAAGACCATGTGGATCCGCTACGTGGTGGTACCGACCTGGAGCGACGACGACGAGAGCGCTGAAGGGCTGGGCCAGTTTATCGCCGAGCTGGGCGAGAGCGTGGAGAAGGTGGAGCTGCTCCCCTACCATGAGCTCGGCAAACACAAGTGGGACGTGCTGGGCGACCCGTACGAGCTGAGCGGGATCAAGCCCCCCAGCAAGGAGACCATGGAACGGGTCAAGGGCATCCTCGGCAAGTACCACAACAACGTCAAATATTGATGGTAAAAGCAGGCTGACTCGTCAGCCTGCTCTGCTATGGGGCGGTCGGGAAGACCGCCCGGACTCTACTGCATGAATGGATGACAAGATGAGTGAAGGACAACTCGCCGCCCTTCTGATCTGGCTGGTACTGCTGGCCTTCAGCCTGCGCCGCTCCCTGTGGCAGACCCTCCATGACAACCCCCTCTATCAGCACCTGTTGCTGGGGAGTGCCATCGCGCTGGTGCCGCTCTGGTATCTAAGAGCCGGCCTGCATGAGGGGCTGGAGGTCCATTTTCTCGGGCTCACCTCCCTCACCCTGCTGCTGGGCTGGCGGCTGGCACTGCTCGCCCCCTGCCTGACCCTGCTGGTGCTCGGTTACTTCGGTGTCACCAATCTGGCCGATTTTGGCTGGCAAGCGCTGGTGGGCATCGCCCTGCCGGTAGCCACCAGCTGGCTGCTGTTTCTGGCCAGCTGGGCCTGGCTGCCGCGCCATCTTTTTGTCTATATCTTCGTGGCTGCCTTTCTCGGCGGCGCCATCACCATCTCGGTCAAGGTGGCCGCCAGCGCCCTGCTGATGGGGCTGAGCGACAGCTACCCCTGGCACACCATCACGGCGGATTACCTCTCCATCTGGCCACTGCTGCTGTTCCCCGAAGCCCTGCTCAACGGCATGGCGATGACGGTGCTGGCCATCTACCGCCCTCACTGGGTCAATACCTTCTTCGACCGCACCTATCTGGGCAAGTAGCTCTCTCTTTCCTGATCTGCGCCCATAAAAAAGGAGAGGCCATCGCCTCTCCTGTTGGTATTCCGAATTCTGTCAAACCTTGGCTTAGTGCAGCTTCAGGGTCGGGCGCAGTACCCGGTTGATGCGACCCACCAGCATGATGAGGCCGGTCTTGACGTAGCCGTGCAGGGCGATCTGGTGCATCCGGTAGAGGGAGATGTAGACCAGACGGGCAATGTAGCCCTCCACCATCATGGAGCCGCGCATCAGGTTGCCCATCAGGCTGCCCACGGTGGAGAAGCGGCTGAGGGAGACCAGCGAACCGTGGTCGTGGTAGAGGTAGGGCTTCATCTCGCCGCCGTTCATCTTGGCCAGGATATTCTTGAACGCCTGGCTGGCCATCTGGTGGGCAGACTGGGCGCGCGGCGGCACGAACTTGCCATCCGGCTGCGGGCAGGCTGCGCAGTCACCGATAACGAAGATGTTCTCGTCACGGGTAGTCTGCAGGGTCTCTTTCACCACCAGCTGGTTGATGCGGTTGGTCTCAAGACCGGCGATATCCTTCATGAAGTCAGGTGCCTTGATACCGGCCGCCCACACCATCAGGTCAGCTTCAATCAGCTCGCCATCCTTGGTGTGCAGACCGTCGCTGGTCGCTTCGGTGATCATGGTGGCGGTACGCACATCCACACCCAGCTTGACCAGCTCCTGATGGGCGGCGCCGCTGATGCGCTCCGGCAGAGCCGGCAGAATGCGCGGGCCCGCTTCCACCAGGGTCACCTTCAGGCTGTCGGTGGTGAGGTTCTTGAAGCCGTAAGCGTAGAGCTGCTCGACCGCGTTGTAGAGCTCGGCAGAGAGCTCAACGCCGGTTGCGCCGCCGCCGACGATGGCAATCTTCACTTTGTCGCCCGGCTTATATTCGGTGGCGAACTGCAGGAAGCGGTTCATCATGCTGTTGTGGAAACGGTGCGCCTGGGAGGGGCTATCGAGGAAAATACAGTTATCCTTGATGCCCTTGGTGTTGAAGTCGTTGGAGACAGAACCGATGGCCATCACCAGATAGTCGTAGGGCAGCTCGCGCTCGTTGACCACGATGTCGCCATTGTCGTCGTGGATCGGGGCCAGCACGATGCGTTTATCGTCACGCTTGATGTCGGTCAGGGTGCCGAGCTGGAAGTCGAAACCGTGGTTCTTGGCGTGAGACTGGTAGCTCAGAGCATCGATGCCCGCGTCCATGGAGCCGGTGGCTACTTCGTGCAGCAGGGGTTTCCACAGGTGGGTGCGGTTGCGATCGACCAGAGTGATCTTGGCCTTGTTCTTCTTGCCAAGCTTGCGACCCAGACTGGTGGCCAGCTCCAGGCCACCGGCGCCGCCGCCTACAACGACAATATTCATCATGATGATTTTCCTCGGTTCCTCAAAACGAAAGGGAGCCATTGGCTCCCTAAAACGAAATCGGTCGACGTGATGGATCAGGCTTCTTTGAAGGCCTTCATCCGCTGCAGATGATGCGAGATATTTTTGAACTTATGAGTCTCGCGCTCATCCCACACGATGTCGTAATAGTTCTTCAATTCACGTTCAGTGTCCCGATTATCGCGCACTTCATCCTGAACGGAAAGGATACACAGGCAGTTTCCTGAATTTTTCTTACGAAATTCAGTTACACACTTGGTACCGATATCGTCATATTCTTCCGGCCGGTCGATCTTGCCCTGCATGTTCTCTTCCGGATGGAGGTTGGGGTTGAAGATCACCTGGCGAATACCGCACAGAAAGCCGATCCGCTCGCTCCAGTAGCCACCAAGACCCACGCCGCAGATCAGCGGTTTGGGATCGGTACTCATATCGAGCTGTTTTTTCACTTCCTTGAGCAGATGGCTCATATCATGACGGGGGTGAACCGTGCTGTAGTGCACGAAACGCACATCATCATCAATAAACTGCAACTGCAGCACTTTCTCGTGATTGCCTGGGCTGGTGGCATCAAAGCCATGCAGATAGATGATCATGGATAAGACCTCAGGATCTGTGTCAGTTTTATCGAAACTACCCCAGCGGCGGCCCCGTGCGCCACCAAAACATCCAACTTTCTTGCTTTGGATCACGCCCCCGCCCCCGATTGCGCCCTGCGACCCGCGAGCGCCGTCACATGCAGAGGGGCGCATTGCGAACAACGTTATGGTGCCCGGCTATCAAAGTGAGATCGCCAGACCGATAATGATAAACCCCTTACCAATCTGAGATGCCCCCACCTCTTTCCCCTGCCAACAGCCGGACACTTATCTGGCCGGTATGTGACTCATCCCGCAAAAACAAGGCGTTATCGCCAAACGTTTTCTCTCGTGAGCGGCGTTGTGCATGTTTTGTGCACTGACCCGTGCAGCACTGGATCCCTCTCACTACTGCCGAGGGATCTGGCACCTCTGTCAATACACGAGATCAATGACCGGGAAAGCTGCGGCTTTCACTATCTTGCCTGTAGCAGTTGCGCGGGCTTCAAGGAGTGATCTGTTCATGAACGAGACCAATCCCCCTCCCCCGACCGGGTGCGCGCAAGCGCCGGTGGATGAAGTGGAGCGCATGCTCCCCATGGGCCAACTATTTACCCTGGGCCTGCAACATGTGCTGGTGATGTACGCCGGCGCCGTGGCGGTGCCATTGGTGATTGGCGGCAGTCTGGGGCTGCCCAAGGATCAAATCTCCTACCTTATCAGTTCGGACCTCTTCTGTTGCGGCATCGTCACCCTGCTGCAATGTGTCGGGATTGGCCGCTTTGCCGGGATCCGGCTCCCGGTCATCATGTCGGTCACCTTTGCCGCCGTGATGCCCATGCTGGCCATCGGAGCCAACCCGGATCTGGGGCTGACGGGCATCTTCGGCGCCACCATCGCCGCCGGTATCATCTCGACCCTGCTGGTGCCGCTGATAGGTAGGCTGATGCCGCTCTTCCCCACCGTCGTGACCGGGGTGGTTATCACCTCCATCGGGATCAGCATTATGCAGGTGGGGATCGACTGGATGGCGGGGGGCAAGGGCAATCCGGAATATGGCAGCCTGCGCTATATCGGCACCAGCTTTCTGGTGCTCGTCTTTATCCTGCTGGTGACCCGCTTCACCAAGGGCTTTTTCAGCAATATCTCGGTGCTGCTGGGGATCATCTTCGGTTTCGTGGTGGCCATCGCCATGGGCGAAGTGAGCCTCGATGGCCTCGGCGAGGCAGCCTGGTTTGCCCCCATAGTGCCCTTCGCCTTCGGCTGGCCCACCTTCGATCCCATCTCCATCGCCACCCTGACGGTGATCATGCTCATCACCTTTATCGAATCCATGGGGATGTTTCTGGCCCTTGGCGACATCGTCGGCCATCCGGCTAGGCGCGGTGATATCGTGCGCGGGCTGCGGGTGGATGGCATCGGCACCATTATTGGTGGGATATTCAACAGCTTCCCCCACACATCGTTCTCCCAGAATATCGGTCTGGTGAGCGTGACCGGGGTATCGAGTCGCTGGGTCTGCGTGATGTCGGGGGGGATCCTGCTCGCGTTTGGCCTCATCCCCAAGATGTCGGTGCTGGTCGCCTCCATCCCGCCCTTCGTGCTGGGGGGCGCCGGTATCGTGATGTTCGGTATGGTACTGGCCACCGGCATTCGCATCCTGGCGCGCACCGATTACAACAGCAACCGTCACAATCTCTATATCGTCGCCATCAGTCTCGGAATTGGCATGATCCCGACGGTCTCCGGGAATTTTTTCCAGCAGCTTCCGGCGCAGCTACAACCGCTTTTTCATAGCGGTATTCTGTTGGCCACCATCAGTTCGGTGCTGCTCAACCTCTTCTTCAACGGCTATCAGCCGGATCTGACTCACCAGACCCGCCCCCTGTTCGTTGGCCCCATCAAACCGCAGCAAGAGCAGGCATAACAAACAGGCCCCCGGACAGCGAGACTGTCCGGGGGCCTGTTGTTCATATCACCGCTGACCCAATCAGGCAGGCAACTGCGTGAAGCGCTCTACCGCCTGCGCTACTTGTGCCAGACTCCCCTGCCAGAAGGCGGCCTCACGGATATCCTGCCCCAGATGCTTGGCTACCAGGTCTTCGGCGCTCATCCGGCCGGTATCGCGCAACAAGGCACGATAGGCCTCGGCAATGCCCTCTTCCCCCGCCGCCTTGCGGCTCATCAACTGCTGATAGACCCCGAGGCTGAACAGATAACCGAACAGATAGGGGTAGTTGTAAAAGCCCAGCCCCGCGATGGAGAAGTGCGCCTTGGCCGCCCAGAACATGGGGTGATAGCGGGTCAGACTCCCCTCATACCAGCGTCCCCATGCCTCGTCAGTCAGCGCCTTGAGCCGCTCTGCCGGCACATAACCCTGCGCCCGCTCTGCCACCAGCGCCCGCTCGAAATCGAAGCGGGCCGGGATATTGACCAGGAAGGTGGCAGCGCCATCGGCTTCGGCCCAAGCGATGACCAGCTGCTCTTCCGGGCTTTGCGCCTGCTCGAACAGGGCGCTTCGCACCAGGGTTTCGGCAAAGATGGAGGCGGTCTCCGCCAGCGTCATGGGGTAGCTGCGCTGACTCATCGGCAGATCGCGGATCACCCAGTTGTGCCAGGCGTGACCCAGCTCATGGGCCAGCGTAATGACATTGTCCATAGTGCCGGCATAGGTGACGAAGACCCGCGGCTCGACCGGTTCGGCAAACTTGGTGCAGTAGGCACCGGTGCGGCGATTTGGCGTGGGCGCCGCATCAATCCACCCCTTCTCGGCCATCATACGGGCAAACGCCCCCATCTCGGGATCGAAACGGCTAAAGGCATCGGCAATCAACTCGATCGCCTCCTCGAACGGGATCTCGCGGCTGCTGACGGCCGGAGGCGGCGCAAAGAGATCCTCCGGCCCCAGATCGTCGAGACCAAGGCGCTCGGCCATCAGCTCCAGCGCCCGCTGGCCCAACCTACGGGCTCGCCAGGTTTCGCTCATCAGGGCATCGAGGGTGGAGCGTTCGATATGACTTTGATGGCAGGAGAGATCCAGCGCATCGAGCACACGGGTTTTGCCGCGCTGACGGGCCAGCTCCAACCGCCAGCCGTTAAGGGCATTGAGGATAGCGGCAACCGTCTCCTGCTCCCCTTCCCAACCGGCGCTGATGGCATCAAAGGCTTCTAAACGCAGCGCACGTATCGGGCTGGAGAGCAGATTGCTCGCCTCGGCCAGCCCCATCTCGCGGCCATCAATGGTTAACCGGATCTTGCCCACCAGATCGTTATAGAGGTTGCCCCAGGCGTGCAGACCATCGGTGCCCAGGCCAATCACCAGCTGCTCCGCCGCCACCGGCAAGCGCTGATCCTGCAAACGACGCTCGTGGCGCAGGCGGTACGCCTCCTCGCCGAGCAGCGGATCACTCATCAGCGCGGCAAATTCATCTTCCGGCAGCGCCAGCATCAGATCTTCCACCGGCGCCAGCGTCTTGAACAGATCGGCGTTGAGGGCGCGGGCACGGGACGCCAGCTGTTTGGCCTGCGGATCCCGCGCATCCTGACTGCCGCGGCACGCGGCCAGAATGGCGACGTTCCAGCCGATATGGCGAATATCACTGGCGCGCAACCGCACTTCCCGCAAGAAATCCAGCAGCGCTGCGTCATAGTCGCGCACCCCGTCCAGACCCGCCATATAGCTGGCCAGCTCTTCCAGCGCGTGGCGGGCTGCGCGCATGTCCGCTTCCAGCTCTGGGCTGTCGAGGCCCGGGTAGATATGGTCGTTATTCCACTGTTGTTGATACATAACTTCTCGCAAAGGCCTTTATCGGGAGGCGCAGCAGACCTGCGGGCAGCAAGTCCGACACCGGGCAACCCGAAGGCCAAAAAATGAAGAGAGGAAAAAAGAGACAATGGCCCGCAAGCTCGCTTATCCCTTGGCTGGGGCAAGACGGCTCACCAGCGTCATCACGGCAACCAGCAGCAGACCCGCCACCACACCGGCCACGGCGTTGAGCAGCGTCGGCGTCACCGCCGCCAGTACGGCCCCTACTGTGGGCAGGGTGGCGACAACAGCGGTTGCGCCTTCAATCAGGTGATAGGCAAAAGGCCAGCCATGCACCAAAATGCCGCCACCCACCATGAACATGGCGATGGTGCCGACCAGTGCCAACAGGTGCATCAGGCGGGGCGCCGTCACCAGCAGACCCTGCCCCACCGCGCGGCGCAGGGCGCTGCCATCGGGCTTTTGCAGCAGATGCAGACCGATGTCATCGAGCTTGACGATCAGCCCCACCAACCCGTAGACCCCGATGGTCATCAGCAGGGCGATGCCCGCCACTACCGAGAGCTGCAGCGCGAGGCTTGCTCCCTGTACCGTGCCAAGGGCGATGACGATGATCTCGGCAGAGAGAATAAAATCGGTGCGAATCGCCCCTTTTACCTTCTGCTGCTCGAAGGCCACCAGATCATCGGGAATAGGAGCTGTGTGTGCCTCACCCTCGCTCACTTCATGGGGCAGGAACTTGTGGGCCAGCTTCTCGGCCCCCTCAAAGCAGAGGTAGGCGCCTCCCAGCATCAAGAGCGGCGTGATAAGCCAGGGCACCAGGGCACTGATGGCGATGGCGGCGGGCACCAGAATCAGCTTGTTGCGAAATGACCCCTTGGCCACCGCCCACACCACCGGCAACTCCCGCTCGGCGCGCACCCCGGAGACCTGCTCCGCGTTGAGGGCCAGATCATCCCCCAACACCCCGGCGGTCTTCTTGGCCGCCATCTTGGTCATCAGCGCCACGTCATCAAGCACGCTGGCGATATCGTCGAGCAGGGCCAACAAACTGGTTCCAGCCATATCAAAGATCCCTTATATCAGTGAGAAACGTCTTCCCGAAAAATGTCTTGCGCTTGTTCACCACGACCTTGGTCATCAGCGCCACGTCATCGAGCACGCTGGCGATATCATCGAGCAGGGCCAACAAACTGGTTCCGGCCATATCAAAGATTCCTTATATCAGTGAGAACAACCCCGGGAGAGAGGTGTACGTCCCGATAACCACCAGGGTCAACAGGACCACCTCATGGCGATCGCAGGCCATCATCGGCCGAGCCAAGAATCCGGCGCTCGCCATCGGGGGGTTACGCCTTTCGGGCAAAAGATGGCACAGTGTAACGAGAAGCCGCCGTTTCGGCAGCACCCCTGAGCCATTTGTTCCTGGTTCCCTCTGAATCACCTCAAGGAGTTCCCATGCAACCCTGGCAACCTCTGCTCGATTTCTGGTTTGGCGACGAAGCCGATGATGTCCTGCGGGCCACACGGCAAGCCCCCCTCTGGTGGGGAAAAAGCAGCGAAACGGATGCCCTGCTGGCCAAGCAATTTGGCGCGCAAGCAGAGGCGGCCGCCAACGGGGAGCTGGCCGACTGGGCCGATCTGCACCACGGCAGGCTGGCGCTGATCCTGCTGCTTGACCAGCTGCCCCGCAATATCCATCGCGGCACGCCTGCGGCCTTTTCCCAGGATCCGCTGGCACGGGATCTCTGCCTGAAAGGGCTATCCATCGGGGCGGACAAATCCCTCTCGCCACTGGAGCGGGTCTTCTTCTATCTGCCGCTGGAGCATGCCGAATCCCGCGAACAACAGGCCAGAAGTGTGGCGCTGTTCGAGGCACTGGCTGCCGAGCAGGCTGGCACACCGGCGCAAGCAACGTTTGCCGGATTTGCCGACTTTGCCCGCCGCCATCAGGTGATCATCGAACGCTTTGGCCGCTTCCCCCACCGCAACGACATACTGGGTCGCACCAGCACACCGGAAGAGGTAGCATTTTTGCAGCAACCGGGCTCAGGCTTCTAAGCAAGCCATATAAAAAATCCCCGCCAGCTGGCGGGGATAGCGGATGGATAACAACCGTCGGCGTTACTGAATGCGATAGCGGGATATCTGCTGGTGGATGCTCTCGGTGGTGACATTGAGCTCCTCGGCTGCGGCAGAGGTCTCCTCTGCTGTGCTGCTGGTCTGCTGCACGACCTGAGCAATCTGCTCCACCTGATGGGCAATCGACTCGGCGGCCGAGCTCTGCTCGCGGATGGCATTGGTGATCTCGCCCACCTGCTCCATCACCCGGTGCGACGCACTGCGGATTTCGGCAATAATGGCGCCACTCTCGGTCGCCATGGTGACCCCCTGGCTCACCTTCTCCTCAACCAGATGCATGCGGGAGACCGTATTGTTCGACTCCTGCTGGATCGCCTCTACCGTGGCGGAGATCTCCTGGGTGGATTGGGCTGTGCGCTCAGCCAGTTTGCGCACTTCATCTGCCACCACCGCAAAGCCACGGCCGGACTCTCCGGCCCTCGCCGCCTCAATGGCCGCGTTCAAGGCCAGCAAGTTGGTCTGCCCCGCCACATCACGGATCACGTTGACCACACCGCCAATGCGCGAAATGCCCTCACCCAGCGCAATGACCTCGGCCGAGGCCTGCCGAATGGAGTCGGCGATCTCGTTGATGGCATGAACGGTGCGCTCGATGGTCCGGCCCCCCTCGGTCGCCAGTTGCCCCGACTCGTTGGTGATGCGGCTCGTCTCCTGAGTGCGCTGGGAGATATCTGTGATGCTGACCGTCATCTCTTCCACACCGGCGGCTATCAGACTGGTGGCATCATTGGCCTGATTAGCCGAGCTGGCCAGGTGTTGCGCTGCCTGAGAGAGAGATTCGGCAGTGCTCTTGATCTGCAAGCTGCCGACGGAAAATTCGGTAAATGTCTGTTGCAGCGTATCGAGCAGCCGGTTGACCGCATTGAGGGTCAGGCCAATCTCATCTTGCTGTTTCACATCAGCTCTCAGGGTAAAGTTGAGGTCACGCTGGATCCGGGTCAGGGTATCCATGGCGGTGCGAAGGGGATTGGCCACCTGATTGAACAACCAGACAAACAACCCCATCGTCAGTACGGTGGCACCACCGGCGATAAACAACAGGGTTTGCAGGCTGTTGTCATAATTCTCCTGGCCCTGCTTCTTGAGCGCCAGCCCCAAATCCATATTGAAGTTGACGTGAAGCTCGATTGCCTTGGCAAACTGCTGGAACACTCTGGTGGCTTCTCCCGCCAGCATGTCTCGCGCTTCATCGTTCTTGTTTTGTCTGGAGAGCTGCAGAACCTTGTCTATCTCCTGATAATATTGCGCAATAATGCGCTGATCATCGTCGGTCAGGCGCCGGTCTTCGTCATTGGAGAGCATCTCTGCTTTATATTTCTCCAGTTGCGAATTGATCTGTTTGCGATGCTCGGCAATATCGGCTTCTATCTGCTGCATCTTGCCATCATCGGTATTGAGAATGTGACTTTGCACTCGGGAGTGCAGCTCATAAAACGCAGCCTGCACCTCCTTGATCAGCGCAATACTGGGCACCGTATTGTCCGTCACATAGCTCAAGTCTCGATTGCCAGCCCCAAGGCGGTTGATACTGAACCAGCTGAGGAAAACAAGCGCCAGCATAACCAGCAGCGCTATCAGTTGAAGCCGACGAGCAATGTTCATAACCGTACACTCCAGATGAAAACTATCTAGCAGTGTAGACGAGCCATAAACAACAACGGCCCGCATTGGCGGGCCGTTGTTGTTTATTTTTCATGACGTTGTGATCAGGCTTTGGCTGGCTCACTCTCGCCCAGCGCGACGGTTTCACCCAGACTGTCTTCGGTCTTGGCCACCACGCTGGCGGCGATGGCGTTGCCCAGCACGTTGGTGGCAGAGCGGCCCATGTCGAGGAAGTGGTCGATCCCCAGCAGCAGCAGAATGCCCGCTTCCGGAATATGGAACTGGTTCAGGGTGGCGGCAATCACCACCAGAGAGGCGCGCGGTACCCCGGCCATCCCTTTGGATGTGACCATCAACAGCAACAGCATGGTGATCTGCTGGGCCATGGAGAGCTCGATGCCATACGCCTGGGCGATGAACATCACCGCGAAGGTGCAGTACATCATGGAGCCGTCGAGGTTGAAGGAGTAACCCATCGGCAGCACGAAGCTGGCGATGCGCTTGTCACAACCGAACTTCTCCAGACGATCCAGGGTCTTCGGATAGGCCGCTTCGGAGCTGGCGGTCGAGAAGGCAAGCAGGATGGGCTCGCGGATCATCGCCAACAGCTTGATGACGCGACCACGCAGGAAGACGCTACCCATGGCGATCAGCAGCAGCCAGAGGCAGGCCAGCGCGATGTAGAACTGGGCCATAAAGCTACCGTAGGTAACCAGAATACCCAACCCCTCTTTGGCCACCATGGCAGCGATGGCGCCAAATACCGCGAACGGCGCAAAGTTCATCACATAACCGGTCACTTTCAGCATGATCTCGGCAGCGCTGGCCATCAGCACCACTACCGGCTTGGCCAGATCGCCGAGCGCGGCGGCAGCCAGACCGAAGAAGAGGGAGAAGACTACGATCTGCAGGATCTCGTTGGTGGCCATCGCCTCGACCACGCTCTTGGGGATGGCGTGGGTCACAAAATCTTTCAGGGTAATGGCACCGGCAGCAATGCCCGAGCTGGCGGTGTCATTGGGCAGGGATAGTGAAAGACCCACACCCGGCTGCATCAGGGTCACCATCACCAGACCCAGGCTCAGGGACATCAGGGAGGCCAGCATAAACCAGCCGAGGGTCTTGGCACCGATACGCCCCACGGTGCGGGTGTCGCCCATCTTGGCGATACCGACCACCAGGGTGGTGAAGACCAGGGGAGCGATGATCATCTTGATCAGTCGCAGGAAGATATCGGTCAGGATCGTGATGTTACTGGCAAAATCCGCAGCCTGATCTGCGGCAAACATCCGATAGCCCTGGCCGGTGAGGATGCCAAACATCATGGAGATGAGGATGGCGACCGTCAGTTTATTCATTTTCATGGGGGAGTCCCGGTTTTGATTGGTGCAAGCCGTAAACAGTGGCGTGGGAGCCACTACAGTCCGTTTTTGTGATCCGAGCCGTTGATTCCTGGCGGCTGGTATGCTGGGAGAATGCCTAAAAGCAGGGGGTAAATCTAGAGGCTTTATCCAGAATTTTATCCTGCCATTAGGTGTATGTGATATGGATCTTGCAAACCATCAATATTAATCACTGTTTATTTTGATTTCGGCGAGATATTTCGCATTTAGAGTTCGCTCATCGAGTGCCCGTGGCAACAGGCGAAAAGTGAGCAGCGCCGAGATGGTATGCTGCACCTGCATCTGGGCCATAAAGAGATCCGGTTCATCCTCGTCAAAGCCGAAGATCGGCCGTGATGGGGTCACCCTGACGGCATCGCGGTTAATGGTCAGCTCATCGACCTTGAGCCAGGAGTAACCCTCTGCCAGTGCCAGCTCCCCTGCCCGCTTGAGTACATATTTGCGGGCGGTCTCCCTGTCCACCAGATCGTTGCCGACAAACTCCAGTTGCCACTTGTCCGGGCCAAGCCGGGTCTGGGAGAAACCGGTCTGGCCGTTCCAGAATGACTTTTCACTCTCGTAAGGGGTGGCGCAGCCCACCAGCAGCAGGGTGAGCATCAGCAGACAACAGGGTTTAGATACGGATGCAGACACGAGAGGCCTCGCCAGGCAAATGAGCAACAGAGTTGTTACTACACCATAAAGCGCGGTGGCTGCACAATCGACTCACGCCAACAGCGACCGGCACGCATCACCACTGGCTTCGCGCCTGTGCGGCAAATCGCAGGCAAAAGAAAAGGCCTTGTTGTTTGACAAGGCCTTTACCGGGGAATTTGGTCGGTGTGAGAGGATTCGAACCTCCGACCCTCTACACCCCATGCAGATGCGCTACCTGGCTGCGCTACACACCGACGGAGTCAGCTCGGCTGACGGGGGCAGAGTTTATGGAGATGACCCAGCCCTGTCAACAGGGAAACGCCGCCAATTCCTAAGCCACGGTGCGTTCGCCTGCTTTGCGAACAATCAGCGGTTAAAGGTCAGCCGCTTGCCCAGGATCTGGTCAGTCACCTGCCCGTTTTGCCAGGCGATCTGGCCGTTCACCAGCGTCATCTCCACCGTGCTGTGGAAGCGGTAGCCGTTGAAGGGCGACCAGCCACAGTGGTAGAGGATGTTGTCATCGTTGACCACATAGGGCTTGCCCAGATCCAGCAGCACCAGATCGGCGAAGTAGCCCTCGCGGATATAACCGCGATCCTGCACCTGGAAGCGCTCGGCCACCGCATGGGAGGTCTTCTTGACGATAGTCTCCAGGGTAAACACGCCGTTGTGGTAGAGCTCCAGCAGCGCCTGCAAAGAGTGCTGCACCAACGGTACGCCAGACGGCGCCTTGAAGTAGCTGTTCTGCTTCTCTTCCCAGGTGTGGGGCGCGTGGTCGGTGGCGATGATGTCGAGCACGTCGTTGCGTACCGCATCCAGCAGTGCCTGCTGGTCGGCGGCACTCTTCACCGCAGGGTTGCACTTGATCAGGCTGCCCTGGGTCTCGTAATCGGCATCATTGAAGAAGAGGTGGTGCACACACACCTCGGCGGTGATGTTCTTGTCCTTCAGCTCGCTCAGGTCATGGCTAGCGGTAAACAGCGACAGCTCCTTGGCCGAGGTCAGATGCAGCACGTGCAGCTTGGCACCGTATTTTTTCGCCAGCGCCACCGCCATGCTGGAGGATTTGTAGCACGCCTCGTCACTGCGAATGCGGCCATGCTCGTCCATCGGCACATTCTCGCCCCACTTGGCCCGTGCCGCCTCTTCCGCCTTGGCGATGGTCGGGGTGTCTTCGCAGTGGGTCACGATCATCACCGGGCTCTCGCGGAAGATGGCCGCCAGGGTCTCCTGATTGTCCACCAGCATGTTGCCGGTCGAGGAGCCCATAAACACCTTGACCCCGCAGGACTGCTTGGGGTCGAGACGCTTGATCTCTTCGAGGTTGTCGTTGGTGGCGCCGAGATAGAAGCTGTAGTTGGCGACGGAGGAGTTGGCAGCGATCTGGTATTTGGCTTCGAGAGCGTCGAGGGTGGTGGTCTGGGGATTGACGTTGGGCATTTCCATGAAACTGGTGGTGCCACCGGCGACGGCGGCGCGGGATTCGCTGGCGATAGTCCCCTTGTGGGTCAATCCCGGCTCCCGGAAGTGGACCTGATCATCGATCATTCCGGGGATGAGATGGCGACCTGCGGCATCGATAACCAGCGCATCGGGCGCCTCGATATCCGGGGCGATGCGAGCAATCCGTTCTCCCTCGATCAACACATCGGAGGCATAGATGCGGCCTTCGTTGACCAAGGTGGCATTCTTGATAAGCAGTTTGTTCATGGGGGGTTCCAGTTCCTTTGCCGATAATCGCGGGTCATAATAGCGCAAAACTGCCCTTTCTCTGTAGCAAGGCCTGACTGATGAAGTTATTTGTAAGAGATTTGACCGTGATCGACTCCAGCTACCTCTGCGAACGCCGCGGCATGGTGGGCGAGAGCTGGCTGGTAGATATCGAAATGAGCGGTGAGCTCAACGAAATGAGCATGCTGCTGGACTTTGGCCGGGTAAAGAAGCTGATCAAGTCGATCATCGATGAAGAGGTGGACCACAAGCTGCTGGTGCCGACCGAGTGCCCGCTGATCCACGTCGAGACACTGGATGGTGACGAAAGCACAGTGGATCTGCTGCGCCCGGGTCGCTCCATCCATCTGCGCTGTCCATCCCAGGGCTTTGCCTTTATCCCGGCTCCGCAAGTTGATAAAGAGTCGGTGACCCGCTACCTGCTGGCGGTTCTGGCCAAACGGCTGCCGGGCAATATCAAGGATCTCTCCCTGACCCTGCGTCAGGAGGCGATCACCGGTGCCTTCTACCACTACAGCCACGGCCTGAAAAAGCACGATGGCAACTGCCAGCGCATCGCCCACGGCCACCGCTCTCCCATCGAGATCCACGTCGATGGCGAGCGCGACCAGGAGCTTGAGCTCAACTGGGCCGAGCGCTGGGGCGATATCTACCTCGGCACCGAGGAGGACAAGGTAGCGCTGACCGAGCTCGCTTTGAGCCCTCGCGCCAATGCCCAGCTTGGCGAGCATCACACCGGCTTCAAATATATGGCGCCGCAAGGGCTGTTCCAGCTGGCCATCCCCACCGCCGAGGTGGAGATGATCGACACCGACACCACAGTCGAGCTGCTGGCCTGCTATATCGCCCGCGAAGTGAAGAAGATGGTGGGCGACAAGTTCGTCAAGATTGTCGCCTATGAAGGGGTCGGCAAGGGCGCGATTGCCTACGCCTGATCCCCTTGTCACGGCCGCAATAAAGAGAAGGCCCCGCATCTGCGGGGCCTTGTTGTTTCAACTCTCGACCATCAGGCGCTCAGGCGGAAGCGCTTGACTAGGCTCTCCTGCTGCTCGGCGAGGGAGTCCAGCTGCTGGCTGGTCTCGGCTACCCGCTCAATCCCCTGATAGTTGAGATCCGAGATATCGGAGATGCGGTTGAGGTTGGTGGCGATATCGGCGCTGGTGGCCTGTTGCTGCTCGGCGGCAGAAGCGATCTGGCTCGACATGTCGCTGATCAGCACCACAATCCCCTGCACCTCCTCCATGGCGTTGTTGGCGTGAGAGCTCTGATCCACGCAGCTGTCCATCTCGCGAGAGCACTCCTGCATCACGGTCACCGCCTTGGCTACCCCCTGCTGCAGGTTCTCGATCATGGTCTGGATTTCGCTGGTGGACTGGGCGGTGCGGCCCGCCAAACTGCGCACCTCATCCGCCACCACCGCAAATCCGCGCCCCTGCTCGCCGGCCCGCGCCGCTTCGATGGCGGCGTTGAGGGCCAGCAGGTTGGTCTGCTCGGCGATGCCGCGAATGACATCGAGGATGTTGCCAATCTGGCTGCTCATGGCGCTCACATCACCAATCACCTTGCCGGTCTGTTGCAGCTTGCCCGCCAGTTGATGAGTGGTGGTGATATTGCCTGCCATCACCTTGCGTCCCATCTCGGAGGCCTTCTCCACATCCTGCACCCGCTCCAGGGTCTGGTTGGCGGCCTGCGCCACTTCCCGCACCGAGGCCTCCATCTGGGTCATAGCGGCGGCGACCGAGGCGGTCTCCTGCCGCTGTTTCTCCAGATCCGCCCGCACTGATTCGGTGGTGTGGCGGTTACCGTGGGCGGCATCATTAAGCTGGGCCGACGCTTGTGAAAGTTGTGCCAGCACCTCCCCCATCTGGGCAATCAGCAGGTTGATCTGGCTGCCCAGCTGACCAAATTCGTTCTTGCTCTGAAAACCGATGCGCTGGGTCATGTCACCCTGGGTCACTTCGGTCAGCACCCGCAGCAACTCCCTGAGTGGACGGCGAATGGCCTTGCCCAGGGTATAAGCCACCAGCATGGCGATCAGGATGGCGACTACGATGCTGGTTCCCTGGGTCAGAGTGCTCTGGCTCTGAGTGGCTTTGGCGTGCTGAATGCTTTGACTCATCAGCTGCTGACTCTGGCCGGTGATCCGCTCAAGCTGGTTCTGGATCTCGACGATCAGGGCGCTCGCCTGCTTGCTCTTCTCCCGCATCTGTTCCTGCTGCTTCATCAGCGCCAGATACTGGGAGAGCACGCCTTCGCTTGCGGTGGTGTCGCGCACAAAGCCGTGAACATAGTGGCCCATGTCGTTCTCGAAGTTCTTGAGCTCCCCCTGTAGATCCTTGATGGTGCTGTTGAACCCCTCGATCTGCATCTTGTTGCGCTTGAGCGCCCCTTCGATGGGGGCCGGAATGGTCTGATTGAGGGCGTCCATGGTGGAGAGTTCGATAGCGGAAAGCTTGGTGGTCAGGGTCTCGGAGAGCATCTTGATAAAGCTGTCGTCGATGGTGACCATCATGTCACCCAAACTCTTCTTGAACTGGGGCAGACTGACCTGAAACTGCCCCTTGGCCAGATTGACCTTGTGCAGTCGGGTGAGCAGCGCCTCGTGTTCGCCGGGCAGGGTATCGGTCAGTTGCAGGTAGCTGTCGACCTGCTGGCTGAGGCTGCTCATCTCCCCTTGCAGTTCGGGGTGGTGGGCCACCTGCTGGCGCAAGACGTCGAGGCTCTTGCCCACCGCAGCCTTGGCCTGTTTCAGTTCGGCCACTTCGGCCGGCAGCAGTTTGGGATCCTGCTCGGTGAGCACATCCCCCAGCCACTTGTTGGCGCTGAGTAGGGTGATCTGGGTCTGACTGCTGGCAATCACCAGCGGCATAGACTGCTGGGTAACCTGCTCCAGTGCGTTCCCCAGGGTCTCCTGACTACGAAATGTGAGCAGTGAACTGGCCACCATCACGGCCACCAGGATCGCGAAGCCAAGGTAGACTCGCTGCAAGATGGAGAGATCCGACATTGTTTGTTTCATTATTGTCCCGCTGTATATGCAAAAGTCCCTTGCCTGAGTACCCCGTCCTTTTGATACCCTGCAGACCACCCTGAACAGGCGCTGCAGATGACGTCCCTCTGGCTATCGGTATTTTTAACAATAACTGAAGGGAATGGGACATCAGCTGTGTCAAATGTCGGCTTGTGTCACACTTGGCGTGCTGCTCGCCCCCCTTTCGGGAGCCGCTTGGGGTTCTAGTTCAATTTTCTGTTTCATATAAGGGAGTTAGCCATGGCGCAAGAAACCATTTTCAGCAAAATCATCCGTAAAGAGATCCCCGCCGACATCCTTTATCAAGACGATCTGGTCACCGCATTCCGGGATATCCAGCCCAAGGCCAAGACCCATATTCTGATCATCCCCAATGTGCTGATCCCCACCGTCAATGACGTGGAAGCCGAACATGAACTGGCCCTTGGCCGGATGTTCACCGTGGCCCGCAAACTGGCCGCCGAGGCTGGCATCGCCGAAGATGGCTACCGCCTCATCATGAACTGCAACCGCCACGGCGGGCAGGAGGTCTACCACATCCACATGCATCTGGTCGGTGGCCAGCCGCTGGGACCGCTGCTCAGCCTGTAATGAATCGCCACGCCTCAACCTGCCGCAGCGCCCTGTTGCTCTGCGGCGCCCTGCTGTTGCTGGGAGGCTGCGCCTCCCGCTGGCAGGATATGTTCGTCTCCTACTCCGATCAGATGGTGCCCCTGCGCAACCAGCTGCTGCTGGGCCATGCCGCCGAGGCACTGCCCGAAGTGCGCGACTCCACCCTTGGGGATGACACCTTTGTGCTGGATCGGCTCGAACAGGGGCGCATTGCCTGGCTGGCAGGTCAGGATGCGGGCAGCAAGCAGGCGTTCACCGCCGCCGACAGCCGCCTTCAGTGGGAAGAGAATCAGGCCGAATACCGGCTGAGCCACGGTCTGGATCAGGTGGGCAGTCTGCTCACCAACGACCAGTCGATGGCCTATCGTACTCCCGATTACGAACGCACCATGCTGCACCACTATCTGGCCCTCAACTATCTGCAACGGGGTGATGCCGATGGCGCTCTGGTGGAGGTGCGCCGGGCCAATCAGGTGCAGGAGCAGGCCCTGAAACGGCGAGCCGATGAGGTGCGCAAGGCGAAGGATGAGAGCGAAGAGGCCGAAGCAGAAGGCGAGATGCGCCAGCTGATGTCGCGCGGCGCACCGGATCTCGATCGGTTGATCGGCAAGGTCAAAAACGGTTTTCAGAACGCCTACACCTTCTATTTTTCCGCCGTGCTCTATGAGGCGGCCGGGGATCTCAACGATGCCTGGGTCGACTATCAGCGCGGCTACCAGATAGCGCCGGACAACCGCAGCCTGCAAGATGCCTTGCTGCGTCTGGCGCGGCTGCGTGGCTCACCGGACGAGATCCGCGAGACCGAGAAAAAGATAGGCCGCAAAGCACCGCCGCTTGCAAAAGATCAAGGCCAACTGGTGGTGCTGTTTGAAGATGGTTTGATCCCGGCGCGGCGCGAACTGTTCCTGCCGCTGCCCATCTCCACCTCCCGCGGCGATTTTCGCACCTTTACCGTCGCCATCCCCTATTACGATAATCGGGCCAGCGACACCGGCCCGCTGACGGTGGAAGTCGGCAAGCGGGCCTGGCAGACCAGCGAGCTGGTCAGGCTGGAAGCGCTGGCCGCCAAAGATCTGCAGGAGCGGCTGCCCGGCATGCTGACCCGCCAGGCGCTGCGACTGGTGGCCAAGGAGCAGATGCGCCGCACCGCCGCCAAAGAGGGGGGCGATGTGGGCAATATTCTGGTGGGGATCTTCAACACCCTCTCGGAGCGGGCCGATACCCGCAGCTGGCTGACGCTGCCAGCTCAGGCATCGAGCTGGCAGGGGATGGTGCCGGCAGGTGACATCAACCTCACCCTGAGCGCAGGGACGGCGCAGCGGCAATTGCCGCTCACCATCCACAAGGGACGCACCACCCTGGTCTGGGTACAGCGCCTCGGCGCCGGTCTGACCACCCGGGTGATGCCGCTCTGAGCAGATGGCGAAGAGAGATGAGCAAGACAATTAACCGGGCAGGCTCACACGCGGCCCCACTCACCCCGATTAAGGAGAGCAAGATGAAAGCATACGGGTTGGCCCTCGGGCTCGCGCTGCTGCTGACCGGCTGTGCCACCAACACCTCAGGCGTGGCGCTCTATGGCCCGGCGGGCGGTGCACCCACGCTGGAGCAGCATCAAAACGTCAACGTCACCCTGACCGAGCTGAGCCGCCGCCAGCAAAATGGCCTGCTGCAAGTCAATGTGGCCGCCGCCAGCACCCAGCGCGGCGATAACAAGCTGCAATATATCTTCTATTGGTATGATGAGGCCGGTCAGGAGGTCGCCAGCGATGGCCGCGGCTGGACCCCCATCAAGCTGCATGGCTATCAGACCCGCACCCTCTCGGCCCTGGCGCCCAGCCCGGCGGCGCAGGGTTACCGGATTTACGTACGCGAAGTGATTGAGGAATCCTACTGATGAAAATGAATCATGCCCTGCTGATATTGACCTCTGCATTGCTCTTAGGCGGCTGCTCCAGCACCACCGTCAGCTATGGCGATCCGACCGAAACCGAAACCGTCACCGTCGATTACGGCTCAAGCGACCTGCAGGCCATCGCCGACAAGATGGCGGACTCCATGCTCGCCTCCCCCGCCACCAGCGAGATCACCGCAGGCAGTCGTCCGGTGATGTTTATGGACTCTATCCGCAACAAGACCTCCGAGCACATCGATACCGAAGCCATCACCGATACCATCCGCACCAAGCTGCTGCGGGCCGGCAAATTCCGCTTCGTCGACATGAGCAAGGTCGCCGCCGTCAAACAGCAGCTCGAATACCAGCAGAGCAGCGGCATGGTAGACCCGGCCTCCATGGTCCGTCTAGGCAAGCAGACCGGCGCCCGCTACATGGTCTATGGCAACCTCAGCAGCATCGTCAAAGACAATGGCAAGGTGAAGGATGTCTACTACCAGATGACCATGAACCTGATGGATCTGCAAAACGGCGAACTGCTGTGGGCCGATCAGAAAGAGATCCGCAAACAGGCGAAGAAATCCACCTTTGGCTGGTAACCGGCTCCCACTGACGGGCAACAGTGATCCGCTACTGGCCAGCCTGCCCGCCCCCTGGCGGGAGGGGCAGCTGGAACCACTCGGGTTAGGCCTGACCAACTGCAACTATCGACTGCGCCTCCCCTCGGGGCGCAGTTACTTTTTGCGTCAGGGCCACTCCGACCCACTGCGCTTGGGCATCGACCGTCCCACCGAGTGGCAGCTTTATCAGGGGGCGATGGCAGAAGGGTTGGCGCTGCCCTGCCACTATGGCGATCCCGCCAGCGGCCTGATGCTGCTCGAATGGTGCGATGAGCCAAACTGGGTGCACGCGGCACCACCGGAAGCCGATCAGCCCCGTCTGCTGGCTGAGGTACTGCGCAAGCTCCATCGCCTGCCGCTGCCTGCGGTGGTGATGGCGGTGCGAGCCCACGCCGCAGGCTATCGCGCTAGACTGGCCAACATCCCCTCCTGGCTGCCCGCCCTGGAGCGGAGCTTGCTCGCCAGCAGTGAGCCAAATGATTGCTGGCGCCCTTGCCACCATGATCTCAATCCGGCTAACTTGTTGGGAAGCAAACCCTGGGTCATCGACTGGGAGTATGGCGCGGCAGGTCACCCCGGCTTTGAGCTCGCCAGCATCCAGCGCACCCATGAGTGGCCCGCCGAGCGGCGCGACGAGCTGGAAGCGCACTATCTGCAAGCCGTGCCGCGCCAACAGTGGCCCGATTTTCAGAGCGAGGCATTTTTACCCTGGGTCGACTATATCGGCCTGCTCTGGGCCCTGCTGATGGCAGAGCAACAGCCCTCACTCGACTATGACACCCTGATCGCCATCAACCGGCAACGACTGGAGTAACAGATGATAAACAAGGTGCGCTGGCACAAGCCGAAAACTTGGGGTCTGCTGCTGATCGGCCTGCTGCTGACCGGCTGCTCCACCCGGGTGATCTACTACTGGCTCGATACCGCCATCATCTGGCAGCTGGATGACTACTTTGCCCTCTCCTATTCGCAGAAGGATCTGCTCAGCCGCGAAGTGAAGGGGCTGATGGCCTGGCATCGCCAACACGAGCTGCCGCGCTACGCCAAGGATCTCGATGCACTGGCCAAGGCGGTGGCCAGCCCCATGACGCCGGAGCAGATCTCGACCAACCTAGATGCGGTGCAGCAGAGCCTGACCCGCACGCTGGGAAATACTATCCCCCGCGCGGTCAGGCTGGCGCGCACCCTGACCGATGAGCAGGTGGCCCGCTTTATGACCGATCGGGTCAAGCGGCAACAGGAGCGGCAAAAGGACTTTGCCACTGAGCCCAAAGAGCAGATGCTGGCGGAGTTTCGCGACAAGATGAACAAGCGGCTCGAGTTCTGGATTGGCGAGGTGAAACCGGCACAGGCGCCACTGGTGGCCCAGTGGGCCGAATGGCAATACGAGCTAATGCCCCCCTGGCTCGAGTTTCAGGAGTCCTGGACCCAGGAGCTGGACAGGCTGATGAAGCAGCGCCAGAGTCCCGACTTTACCCGCGAGCTGACTGACCTGCTGGCCGAGGGGGATGGGCTGATGGATGGCCGCTTTACCGGCTATACCGAACAGTCGCGCCAGCGTACCGTCAACTGGCTGAGCGCCATGAGCCAGTCGCTGGATATCTCCCAGCGGGCCCATCTCTACTCCCTGCTCAAGGGCTACGCCCGCGACTTCAAGCAGATGAGCGGCAGCTGATATAAGGCACCGAATGGAGCTGCGAGCCCGGGACAACCTTGTTCAAACCGGGCGCTTATGGTAGTTTGCCCTTTCTATTTATCGGGAATTAACTTTTTGCGCCTTATCGACAAAGTAAAACTGGTGCTGGTAACTCTGGTTATCGCCCTCACCCTGCTTTGTTCCATCGCCCGAATGGAAGGCCCGCTGCTACCCGCATCTCCCCAGAGTGAACAGCAGCAGACTCAGGTGTTCAATCAGCTTAGCGACAGCGATGATGGCATCATCAAGTTTGTCGGCAGCCATCAGAATCACCTGCTGCGTCTCGAACAATCCCTGCGCAGTGACAACCAGCCCAAGAGTGTGGTCTACGAGCTGATCCAGAGCTGGTCGGCCCAGGCCATCCTGCTGTTGCTGCTCGGCTGGCTGATGCTGGCACCCGAGCTCTATCACAAACAGAGTTTTCGCGATCGCTTTGGCGCGATCCACCGGCGCCATCTACAGCGCCAACATCTACAATACCGCTTCACCCAGAGCTATCTGAGCGCCTGACCCCGGAGGGGCTGGCACATCCACTGTTTGCTCATCTCCTCTTCCTGACGGATCCGGCAACTGCCTGATCCGCATCTGATGCATCCCATTTTTTGCGCCTTGCCGAGCCTTGTTGCTATCGGCCCGGGCACCATTCTCCTGACAGAGGCTTGTTTGCCATGAGAAAGAGCAATCGCACCGTTCTCAACCGCATGAGCAAGTGGCAGTACGCACTGCTGCTGTTGATGCTGTTGACCTTTACCTTTTACTCCCTGCCCACCTTTTTTGGTGAGCAGCCCTCCCTCGGCCTGCACGGACAGCAGCGCCTGACGGCTCAGCAGCAGATGTTGCTGAGCGACAAACACCTGACCCCGATCAAGGTCATTGAGCAACCTGAGCGGGTCGAGCTGGTCTTTGCCAGTCAGGGCGATCAGCAGCGCGCCAAGCAGTTGCTGGAGCTGCAAGGGGTCGACAGTGCCGCCCTGACCCTGGAGTTTCACTCCAACGCGCCGGCCTGGATCACCCGCCTCGGCGCCGACCCCATCAAGCTGGGGCTCGACCTGCGTGGCGGCTCCCAGCTGCTGATCGGGGTGGACGTGGACTTTGTCATCGACAATCAGACCAAGAATCTGGTGGATACCCTGCGCACCCGCTTCCGTGAAGCCAATCTGCGCGGCGCTAGCGTCACGCGCAGCGCACAGGGCGCCGTAGCCGTCACCCTGCCGGAGGTCGCCGAACAGGAGAGCTGGCTCGCCATCATCAAGGAGAGTGCCGGTACCCGTCAGGATCAGTGGAAGCTGACCCGCTCCGGTAATGATCTGAAACTGGTGCTGAGCGATGCTGAGCGTACCCTGCTGGTCAACAACGCCGTGACCCAGAACCTGTCGATCCTGAAAAAACGGATCAACGAGCTCGGCATCGTCGAGGCCTCAGTGGTGCGTCAGGGCCAAGATGGCATCCGTATCGAACTGCCCGGGGTACACAACCCCAAGCAGGCGAAAGAGGTGATCGGCGCCACCGCCTCGCTGGCCTTCTACGAGGCCAAAGCCGACAGCCACTTCTATATCGCCGATCGCAACGGCCAGGCCGTCGGCATGGCGCGCAAGCCGGTACTCACCGGCGAGCACATCGTCGATGCCCGCGCCAACATGGGCGAGATGGGTCAACCCCAGGTCAATATCGTGCTCGACACCCTGGGCGGCAGCAAGATGAACCAGTTCAGCCGCCAGCATGTGGGCAAGCCGATGGCGACCGTCTTCACCGAGTACAAAACCAACGCCCAGGGCAAACTGCGCGCCCAGAGCGAGGTGATCAACGTCGCCACCATCCAGACTGCCCTTGGCAACCAGTTCCGCATCACCGGCATTGGCAGTCTGCCGGAAGCTCAGGAGCTGGCCATGCTGCTGCGTGCCGGCGCCCTCACCGCCCCTCTCAAGATCCTGGAAGAACGCAGTATTGGCCCGACGCTGGGGATGCAGAATATCGAGGCAGGCTTCACCGCGCTGGCCTTCGGCATGGCAGGCATGATGCTGTTCATGATGGCCTGGTACCGCAAATTCGGCTGGGTTGCCATCACGGCGCTGGTCGCCAACCTGTTGATGCAGGTCGGTATGCTGGCTGTGCTGCCGGGCGCCGTGCTGACCCTGCCGGGGATCGCCGGTCTGGTGCTGACGGTGGGCATGGCGGTGGATACCCATGTGCTGATCTTCGAGCGGATCAGGGACCGGCTGCGAGAGGGGGGCTCACTGGCCAACGCCATCGACTTTGGCTATCGCTCGGCCTTCCACACCATTTTCGATGCCAACATCACTACGCTCATCTGCGCCGTGGTGCTCTATTCAATCGGCTCCGGGCCGCTGCAGGGCTTCTCTATCACCCTCATTCTGGGTCTGCTCTCCAGCATGATCACCGGGATCTGGGGGACGCGCGCCATCATCAACCCCCTATGGGGACGCAGCAGTGAGCGCACGCTGAAGGTGTAACGGGACAGCAGTCCCTCTGATGAGCGGCTTTGGCTGCGCCATCGGCTATGGATATGGCCGGAGCGGCCAAAGCAGAACACTATTTTCCCGGCGTGTCACGGCACGTCGTGATGGGCCAACAGCCAGATGCTGGCTGGCCAAGGAGAGAATTATGTTGAGAATGATCGTTGCCATGGGGCTGACCCGTTGGCGTTATATTGGCCTGTGGGCTTCCATCCTGCTGACCGTGGCCAGCGTCGCCATCTTGCTGGTGAACGGCCTGACACTGGGGCTCGATTTTACCGGCGGGATCCTGCTGGAGTTTCATATCCAGACCCTGAAAGAAGCCCATGAACTCAATGCCATGCTGGTCTCCCCGCTGGCGGGAGCCGTTGAGCTGAGCTCGGCCGGTATTCCCGGCGAGTGGCTGATCAAACTGCCCCCCCACGAACTGCCCTGGCCCGCGGCGGATCTCGCCACCATGCTGACCCAGCAACTGGGGATACCGGTCGAGTTGCTGCGCACCACCATCGTCGGCCCTCAGGTGGGTGCCGAACTGTTCCAGCAGGGGATGCTGGCGGTGCTGGTGGCTTCGCTGGCGATGTCGGCCTATCTGGCGTTTCGTTTCGAGTGGCGTCAGGCCATCGGCATCCTGCTCTCGGTGGTCCATGACGCCATCGTAGCGCTGGGGCTGCTGTCACTCTTTCAGATCGAATTCGACCTGAACATCATCGCCGGTTTGATGGCGGTGATCGGCTACTCCCTCAACGACAGCATCGTCATCTCGGACAGGTTGCGGGATCTGCTGAGCTCGCGTACCCAGATGGGGATCCACGAATGCTCCGATGTGGCCATCAAGGCGACCTTCAGTCGCACCATGATCACCTCGGGCACCACCCTGTTTACCGTGGGTGCGCTGCTGCTGTTTGGCGGTGACGCCCTCTACGGCTTCTCCTTCACCCTGTTTGCCGGGATCCTGGTGGGCACCGTCTCCTCCATCACCGTCGCCTCGACCGTGCAGGAGCTGCTGGGCCTCACCCCGCAGGCCTACCAGAAGAAGAGCGAGGAGCCACTGGCCAACGCAGCCTGAACCTTGTTAATCAGACCCGGCTCACCGGGTCTCAACAAACCGGGCCCCTGCCAACCATTGGCAGGGGCTTTTTCATCCCTCCTCTCTCGCCGCCCATTTTGTCGTTCGGCTCGCCTCAATTGACAACTGACCATATTGAAAGCAATGACGGATCAACCCGTCATTTTTAATAACAAAAAGGTCATTTTATTACGTCAGAAACCATAAAATGTGACTGAAAGCACTTTCTTGAGGGCTCAAAGGAGGCAACATTGTAGTGATTTATCTACAAAGGGATATGAGATGTTGTTACAACCTGCCAATACAGCAAAATCCAGACAGTTGCTGAACGAGACCATGGCTTTGGTACTCGCAGGAGGGCGGGGTAGTCGCCTCAAACAGTTAACCGACAACCGTGCAAAACCTGCCGTTCATTTCGGCGGCAAATTCCGCATCATCGATTTCGTGCTCTCCAACTGCATCAACTCCGGCATTCGTCGGGTCGGTGTCGTGACCCAGTACAAATCCCACAGCCTGTTGCGCCATCTCCAATCGGGCTGGTCTTTCCTGCGCTACCAGATGAACGAGTTTATCGATCTGCTCCCTGCCCAGCAGCGGGTGGATGAGGTGAACTGGTATCGAGGTACCGCCGATGCGGTCTACCAGAATCTGGATATCATCCGCGATCACGCCCCCAAATATGTGGTGGTGCTGGCAGGCGATCACATCTACAAGATGGATTACGCCGCCATGCTGCTCGACCACGTCAATATGGGTGCCAAGGTAACCGTTGCCTGCATCGAGGTGCCACGCAGTGAAGCAAGCGCCTTCGGGGTAATGGCGGTGGATGATGATCGCAAAATCAATGCCTTCGTCGAAAAGCCTGCTAACCCGCCCGCCATGCCGGGCAAGGCCGACACCGCGCTGGCCTCAATGGGCGTCTATATCTTCGATGCGGAGTATCTCTATCAGCTGCTGGAAGAGGACATTGCCAACGAGCAGTCCCATCACGATTTCGGCATGGACGTGATCCCCCGCGTGGTGAAAGAAGGCACCGCATTCGCTCACCCGTTTGGCATGTCCTGTGTCGGCTGCTGTCCGGATCGCCGCCCCTACTGGCGCGATGTGGGCACCGTGGACTCCTTCTGGGAAGCCAACATGGATCTCGCCTCCGTCACGCCGGAGCTCGATATCTACGATCAGGACTGGCCCATCTGGACTAGCCAGAACATGACTCCTCCCGCCAAGTTCGTGCAGGACCGAAACGGCCAGCACGGCATGACCATCAACTCCATGTTTGCCGGGGGCACCATCGTCAGTGGCTCTTTCATCCTGAGTTCGGTGCTCTTTACCAATGTGCGGGTCGACTCCTTCTGCACTCTGGATCAGGCCGTTATCTTCCCAGGTGTGGAGATTGGTGCCGGTTGCCGACTGCGCCGGGTGGTGATCGACAAGGGGTGCAAACTGCCGGAAGGCACGGTGATCGGTGAAAACGCCGATGAAGATGCACGTCGCTTCCACCGCTCCGAGCAGGGCATAGTGCTGGTCACCCAGGGGATGCTCACTCGCCTGAACAAAGAGCTGCAGGGAAAACAAAAGCGCTGATCCGCAGCCAGACGGGATCCCCCTTCCTACCGTAAAGGGAGCCATCATGGCTCCCTCTTTCTATGGCTGACCAGATAGCCACCTCACACCATCATTGCCATCGAGTTGCAGTCTCCCAGAGATACCATTTACTGTGGGTAAACAGCTGGACAACGCAGCCTTTACGCCTCAAGATGTAAACATTAAATTACAAAACAACCATTACCCCTCCGAAAAACCCTCTGTATTATTCCTGTTAGCGCTATATAGCAGCTCCTTTATCTGACTTTTTAGCGGTAAACCCACTAGTTTCACTTGATTGTTTGTTTTTACTTGGTAAGGTGAGGGCGGTTGCGTAACAAAGCAGGTACCGGTGTAAACATATAGGTACAACCGCTTTTGGCTTAATACAGTAGAGAGAATGAAATCATGCAAAGAGACCCCCTGAACAACATCCATATCCAGTCCGAACAAGTGATGATCACGCCTGCCCAGCTCAAGGAGAAGTTACCCATCTCCGACAAGGCGCTGGCATTCGTGCAAGGGGCCCGCAATACCATCGCCGACATCATTCACCGCCGCGATCACCGGCTGCTGGTGATCTGTGGTCCCTGCTCCATCCACGATATGGATGCCGCCAAAGAGTACGCAACCAGACTCAAAGCGCTGCATGATGCCTATCAGGACTCTCTCTACATTGTCATGCGGGTCTACTTTGAGAAGCCGCGCACCACGGTCGGCTGGAAAGGCTTTATCAACGACCCCAATCTGGATGGCACCTTCGATGTGGAGCTGGGGCTGCACCGTGCCCGCGAGCTGCTCTGCTGGCTGGCGGAGCTGGAGTTGCCGCTGGCCACCGAAGCGCTCGATCCCATCAGCCCGCAATACCTGGCCGAGCTCTTCTCCTGGTCAGCCATCGGCGCCCGTACCACCGAATCCCAGACCCACAGGGAGATGGCGTCCGGTCTCTCCATGCCGGTCGGCTTCAAGAACGGCACCGACGGCAACTTGGGGACTGCCATTAATGCGTTGCAGGCGGCCTCCTCCCCTCACGCCTTTATGGGGATCAACCAGCAGGGTCAGGTTGCGCTGCTGCAGACCCAGGGCAACCCGGATGGCCACGTGATCCTGCGCGGCGGCAAACATCCCAACTACGACTCGGTCAACGTGTCACTGGCGGAAGAGGCGCTGGAGAAAGCGGGCCTGCTGCCGAGCCTTGTGGTGGATTGCAGCCACGGTAACTCCAGCAAAGATCACCGTTTGCAGCCCAAGGTGGCCGACAACGTCATCCACCAGATCCAGGAGGGCAACCGCTCCATCATCGGGGTGATGCTCGAATCAAACCTGTTCGAGGGAAACCAGTCCAGCGAGCAGCCCAAGGAGCAGATGCACTACGGGGTCTCCATCACTGATGCCTGCATCGACTGGGACACCACCGCCACCCTGCTGGCCCGCTGCCACAACCAGCTGGCTGACCCCCTCAAGGGCAGAACTGCACGGTAAGCCGTGGTATCTTGTCGTAACCTATTGAACAATCGAGGTATCACTAGTGGTGGCATCAAACCGCTCACGCCGTGATACCTTGTTGCATCTTGAATTTCAGGGCGCCGCCGCTCGCGGCGCCAGCAGGGACTGGATATGGCTGAAGAGTTGAATGTACTCAGGGACAAGATAGATGCGGTGGACAAGCAGCTGATCGATCTGCTGGCCGCCCGTCTGGCCCTGGTGGGAGAAGTGGGTGAGGTAAAGAGCCGCCACGGCCTGCCCATCTATGCACCGGATCGGGAAGCGAGCATGCTGGCCCGCCGCCGCGCCGAGGCTGAGCAGTTGGGGGTGCCCGGCGATCTCATCGAAGACGTGCTGCGCCGGGTGATGCGTGAATCTTATGCCAGCGAGAAAGATACCGGCTTCAAATGCATAAAGCCGGATCTTGGCAAGGTGGTCATCATCGGCGGTCAGGGCCAGCTTGGTCGGCTATTCAGTCATATGTTCAGCCTCTCAGGCTATCGGGTCGAGACGCTGGAACAAGCCGACTGGCCGCGCGCTGACGAGATCCTCGCCGGAGCCGGTCTGGTGATGGTGGCGGTGCCCATCGATATCACCTGCCAGATCATCGACCGCCTCGGCAACCTGCCCGCCCACTGCCTGCTGGTCGATGTCACCAGCGTGAAAGCGGCGCCGCTCGAACATATGCTGGCGGCGCACCAAGGGCCGGTACTGGGACTGCACCCCATGTTCGGGCCGGATGTGGCGAGTCTCGCCAAGCAGGTGATCGTCTGCTGCCAGGGTCGTGACCCCGCCGCCAGCCAATGGCTGCTGGATCAGATGACCATCTGGGGCGCCCGCTTGCAACAGGTGGAAGCCAAGGCCCACGATGAGGCGATGACCCTCATTCAGGCACTGCGTCACTTCGCCACCTTTGCCTATGGCTGGCACCTCTCCCGGGAGCAGGCCAATCTGGATCGCCTGCTGAGTTTGAGCTCCCCCATCTACCGGCTGGAGCTCGCCATGGTGGGGCGGCTGTTCGCTCAGGATCCCCACCTCTATGCCGACATCATTTTGTCGTCACCGCAGAATCTGGCGATGATCCGTCGCTACTACCAAAACTTTGGCGAAGCGCTGGGGCTGCTGGAGCGGGGGGACAGAGCCGGATTTATCGACGCCTTCTCACAGGTCTCCGGTTTCTTCGGCGAGCATGCCGACCAGTTCCTGCGTGAAAGCCGCATGCTACTGGCCCAGGCCAACGACCGCCGCCAACACGGCTGATCCTGCAAAAGTAGTAACAACTCATGCCACTCGGAAGGAGCCGCCACCGTTCATAACTGGATGCGAGCCAAAGATCTCCATTGGAAGGGGCGATTAAGCGTGCGGGTTGTCATTCACAATGGCAACCCGCTTTGCAACTAGTCTCGAAGCAAACCCAGTCTTACCGAATCGTCGCCATCTGCCGCACGCATCGCTGCTCCCTGTCATCTACCCGCTTGGCAAACCAGGCGGTGGTAAGGTTTCGGGTAATTTTCGGGCTCTTTAGCTGAATGCCGGGCAGGATGGCGCGGGGCAGTCGCTTGCCCGCTTGCTTGTCGGCCAGGGTAAAGATGCGATGGTAGAGATCGGTCTCGGCAAATTCGGCGGTATCCCCTTTACGCAGGCTCTGGTGGATCGCCTTTTTGCTCATATTGACCCGGTTGGCGAGGGTGTAGACGGCAAGCTCGGTATTGCCGGGCAAATCCGAGTCATAGCGGATCAGATCCCCGTCCAGCGCCAAAGTTTTGCCACTCAAACGGCTGACGGCAGCTTGAAAAGCGGCATTGCGACTGGCGTACCAGCCGGCGTTGAAATCGGCAAAGCGGTAGAGGGTATCCGGGTAGTCGACGGGATAACCGAAGATATGTTTGGTGCCAAACCAGATGCCGCCGCGACGGGTAAAGACTTCGTGGCGGATGGAATCCTTGATTGGATAGGGGTAGCCACGGGCGTTGGCCTCGGCAAAGGCGATGCTCACCTGCATCGGGCCACCAGTATGCACCGGGTTGAGGTTGCCAAACAGCGTCTTGCCCATCGGCAGCATGCTGATCATGTCTTCGAAGATTTCACTCATCTCCCGCTCGGTACGCAACTTGTCGATTCGCTCGGCGTAGCTCTTGCCGGTGGGCGAGTTGATGGAGAGCGCGGCCCGCACCATAAATTCGGGGATCAGCAGCTTGGCGGCCCGTGAGTTGATCTCTTTCCAGGCGATCTTGCCAAGGCCCGGCACCACGGGGTCGGCCTGATAAGTAGCTTCCTGCTCCGCCACCGCCAGCACGCTACAGACATTGTGATCATTCACCGTCACCCCCTGGGTGGTGAGCGCCGTCACCACGTCGTTGGCCCACCCCTGTTTGTCCGGCACCTGACGGGGCAAGAAGCGCACGATGCGGCTCTTCATATCCGCCGGTTTGCGCGGCTGCATGGCAGGCGGCGTTTTGGGGTTGCTCACGCTCGCCTCTTTGGCAGGCGCGGAGGCGGGATCACTGGCACAACCGGCCAGCAACAAGGCAGAGCAGAAGGCAAGAAGACGACAGGAAGGCAAAGCGGTCATAAGCATGTCCATTTTTTGTAGGCCCTACAGGCAGCGCTGCTGGCACTGCACTGACAAGCAAAGTGGGGCCATTGTAGAGGATTGCCTGCTGCAGTTGAAACCCGCGCTCGCAGCATCCCCTCCCCTTGCCAGCTTTTGCCACCCCACGCGCCATCCGTTGTCTGCGATGAGGAAGACATGACCTTCTTCAAGGATTCACCCGGCCCGAACCGAACGGTGAGCGCCTGATAAAAAGAAACCCCCGCCATCGCTGGCGGGGGTTGGTCGTCTGGCAAGCCGGGCTGATGCCCGCTGCAAACTCTTAGCGGTTTTTCACCTTCTGGTGCAGCTCCTGCACCGAGTTGACGTTGGCGGTGGCATCCACGCTGATGGCCATGCAGGTGGCAAACGCCTCATTCATGGTGGTGGTGTAAGCCACTTTGTTTTGCAAGGCGGCGCGACGCAGTTGCTTGGAGTCCTGGATCGCCACCCGCCCTTCGGCGGTGTTGACGATGTAGGTGTACTCACCATTTTTGATACGGTCGAGAATGTGCGGGCGACCTTCGTGCACCTTGTTGACCAGGCGCGGGTTGATGCTCGCTTCACCCAGCGCGACCGCGGTGCCGTGAGTGGCATCCAGCTCGTAACCCAGCTCCAGCAGCTTGGCAGCCAAGTCGACCACCTGCGCCTTGTCGCTGTGACGCACTGACAAGAGGGCACGACCCTCTTTCGGTACGGCGTGGTTGGCACCCAACTGCGCCTTGGCATAGGCCTCGGCGAAGCTGCTGCCCACCCCCATAACCTCACCGGTAGAGCGCATCTCTGGCCCCAGCAGCGGGTCAACCCCCGGGAACTTGGCGAACGGCAGTACCACCTCTTTCACCGAGTAGTAGGGTGGGATGATCTCTTTGGTGAAGCCCTGTTCTTGCAGCGACTGACCGGCCATCACACGAGCAGCAATCTTGGCCAGCGGAGCACCGGTCGCCTTGGAGACAAACGGCACGGTACGGGCGGCACGCGGGTTCACCTCGATGAGGTAGATGTCATCGCCCTTGACCGCGAACTGCACGTTCATCAGGCCGATAACGCCGAGCTCCAGCGCCAGCTTGCGCACCTGCTCGCGGATCTCGTCCTGAATCTTCTTGGACAAGGTATAGGGAGGCAGGGAGCAACCGGAGTCACCGGAGTGAATACCGGCCTGCTCGATGTGCTCCATGATGCCGCCGATGACTACATCGGTGCCGTCGCAGATGGCATCCACGTCCAGCTCGGTGGCATCGTCCAGGAAGCGGTCCAGCAGTACCGGCGATTCGTTGGAGACGCTTACCGCCTCGGCGAAGTAGCGACGCAGATCCTGCTCGTCATAGACGATTTCCATGGCGCGGCCACCCAATACGTAGGAGGGGCGAACCACCAGCGGATAGGTGATCCGCTCGGCCAGCAGCACAGCCTGCTCCAGCGCGGTGACGGTGCCGTTTTCCGGCTGCTTGAGGCCGAGGCGCTCGACGGCAGACTGGAAGCGCTCGCGGTCTTCGGCGCGGTCGATGGCATCCGGGCTGGTACCGATGATCGGTACGCCGTTGGCTTCCAGTGCACGGGCCAGTTTCAGCGGGGTCTGGCCACCGTACTGGACAATCACGCCCTTGGGTTTTTCGATGCGCACGATTTCCAGCACATCTTCTAGGGTCACCGGCTCGAAGTAGAGACGATCCGAGGTGTCATAATCGGTGGAGACGGTCTCCGGGTTGCAGTTGACCATGATGGTCTCGTAACCGTCTTCGCGCAGGGCCAGCGCTGCGTGCACGCAGCAGTAGTCGAACTCGATACCCTGACCGATACGGTTCGGGCCGCCACCGATGATCATGATCTTGTCACGGCTGCTCGGGGCCGCTTCGCACTCCTCGTCATAGCTGGAGTACATGTAGGCGGTGTTGGTGGCGAACTCGGCGGCGCAGGTATCGACCCGCTTGTAGACCGGGAAGATGTTGTGGCGGGCACGCAGCTTGCGCACTTCCCCTTCAGCCACGCCGAGGATCTTGGCCAGACGGGCATCGGCAAAGCCCTTGCGCTTGAGGGCGCGCAGGAAGTCAGCATCGAGACCGGCCATGCCGCGCTCTTTCACCTCTTCCTCCAGCTTCACCAGGTCTTCAATCTGTACCAGGAACCAGGGGTCAATCTTGGTCAGCTTGAAGATGCCATCCATGGAGAGACCGGCGCGGAACGCATCGGCGATGTAGAAGATACGGTCACTACCGGCGTCCTGCAGCTCGTGACGGATGCGGGTCAGGGAGTCCGGGGCATTGAGGTCAACCATGGGGTCGAAGCCGGTTTTGCCGGTTTCGAGGCTGCGCAGCGCCTTGTGCAGGGACTCCTGGAAGTTGCGGCCGATGGCCATCACTTCGCCGACCGACTTCATCTGGGTCGTCAGACGATCGTTGGCACCGGCGAATTTTTCGAAGTTGAAGCGCGGCACCTTGGTGACCACGTAGTCGATGGCCGGCTCGAAGGAGGCCGGAGTGCGACCGCCGGTGATGTCGTTCATCAGCTCGTCGAGGGTGTAACCGATGGCGAGCTTGGCAGCGATCTTGGCGATGGGGAAACCGGTCGCCTTGGAGGCCAGCGCGGAGGAGCGCGACACCCGCGGGTTCATCTCGATGATGACCATGCGGCCATCTTTCGGGTTGATACCGAACTGGACGTTGGAGCCGCCGGTCTCGACACCGATTTCGCGCAGCACCGCCATGGAGGCGTTGCGCATCAGCTGGTACTCCTTGTCGGTCAGCGTCTGGGCTGGCGCGACCGTGATGGAGTCACCGGTGTGGATACCCATGGGGTCGAAGTTTTCGATGGCGCAGACGATGATGCAGTTGTCGTTGCGATCCCGCACCACTTCCATCTCGTACTCTTTCCAGCCGATCAGCGACTCGTCGATGAGCAGTTCTTTGGTCGGGGAGAGATCCAGACCGCGCTCGCAGATCTCGACGAACTCTTCGGTGTTGTAGGCGATGCCGCCACCCGAGCCACCCATGGTAAAGGAGGGACGGATGATGCAGGGGAAGCCGACCATCTGCTGCACGCTCCACGCCTCTTCCATGTTGTGGGCGATGCCGGCGCGCGGGCACTCGAGGCCAATGCTGCGCATCGCCTTGTCAAAACGGGAGCGGTCTTCGGCCTTGTCGATGGCGTCGGCAGTGGCACCGATCATCTCAACACCGAACTCGGCCAGCACGCCGTGCTTCTCCAGCGCCAGTGCGCAGTTGAGTGCAGTCTGGCCGCCCATGGTGGGCAGGATGGCGTCCGGGCGCTCTTTCTTGATGATTTCGCGCACTACTTCCCAGGTGATGGGCTCGATGTAGGTAGCGTCCGCCATCTCCGGGTCAGTCATGATGGTGGCCGGGTTGGAGTTGACCAGAATGACGCGGTAGCCCTCCTCGCGCAGGGCTTTGCACGCCTGGGCGCCGGAGTAGTCAAATTCGCAGGCCTGGCCGATGACGATGGGGCCGGCGCCGAGGATCAGGATGCTCTGAAGGTCGTTACGTTTTGGCATGAAACTCTTTCCTCTATTTCTTAGGCGCGATACTGCTTAATCAATTCAATAAAGTGGTCAAAGAGACCGGCACAATCGTGCGGGCCTGGGCTCGCTTCGGGGTGCCCCTGGAAGCTGAAGGCCGGACGGTCGGTGCGATGGATACCTTGCAGGGAACCATCGAACAGGGAGACGTGGGTGGCGCGCAGGCAATCCGGCAGGCTGTTCTCGTCTACCGCAAAGCCGTGGTTCTGAGCGGTGATCATGACGGTGTTGTCATCGAGGCTCTTCACCGGATGGTTGGCGCCGTGGTGGCCAAACTTCATCTTGACGGTCTTGGCACCGGAGGCCAGACCCAGCAGCTGGTGACCCAGACAGATGCCGAATATCGGCGTGTTGGTATTAAGGAAAGCCTTGATGGCCTCGATGGCGTAGTCGCACGGCTCGGGGTCGCCAGGGCCGTTGGAGAGGAAGATGCCATCCGGGTTCATTGCCAGTACCTCGGCGGCCGGAGTCTTGGCAGGCACCACGGTCAGGCGGCAGCCACGGTCAACCAGCATCCGCAGGATGTTGCGCTTGACGCCAAAGTCATAGGCTACCACGTGGTATTTCAGCTGGTCGGCATCCGGGGTGACATGCCCCTTGCCAAGCTGCCAGCTCCCTTCGGTCCAGTTGTACGCTTCACCAACCGTCACCTCTTTGGCCAGATCCATCCCCTTCAGGCCGGGGAAGGCGCGGGCCTGTTCGAGGGCATAGGCTTCATCAACCTGTTTCCCGGCCAGAATGCAGCCAGCCTGGGCGCCTTTCTCGCGCAGGATGCGGGTCAGTTTGCGGGTGTCGATGTCGGCGATGCCAACGATGTTGTGAGACTTGAGGTATTCGGAGAGGGATTGCTGATTGCGGAAATTGGAGGCAAGTATCGGAAGGTCCCGGATGATCAATCCCTGTGCGTGGATTTGACTGGACTCTTCATCTTCGCTGTTGGTGCCGGTGTTGCCTATATGGGGGTAAGTGAGGGTGACTATCTGACGGGAATAAGAGGGATCGGTGAGGATTTCCTGATAGCCCGTCATCGACGTATTGAAAACCACTTCACCAACGGAACATCCCTCGGCGCCTATCGACACGCCTTTGAACACAGTTCCATCTTCCAGCACTAGCAATGCAGTGTGATTCAAGACAACCTCCAGTTATTTAGCTTTAAATTCAGCAATTTACCTGGGTGTTGCGGGCTCGGTTCCGGCCTTGGACAGGACTCGAACCCGGCAGATTTCTGGCAAATTGGGCGCATTCTACTTAAAAAAAGTGGCATTTCAACGTCTTTTCTCAGATGAAATGCATCTAAATTCAATAAAAAAGCAACATTACCCATTATCTATGCACTCAACCGCTTTGCAATCCCCTCCAACGAAAGAAAAGTAAAAATCACCCACAAAAGATGCCACCAAGCCAGCAATAGCGACAAAAACCAATAAAAAAACCAATAAAAACAATAGCATTCACTTTTACACAAAAAACATTAATGACAAATCTAACGCTTTTGTGATGACAAAGGTGAACATGAAAAATGGAAAACGTTTTTCTGTATTTGAATTTTTAGTCTTTTCTTGTCGGTGTAAAAAAATGGCTTAATCAGCCATAAAGATGCTCAAATCTGTTACCTGGTGATGACATTCAGGAAGGGGAAATCTGGTGGATAACGCAATAGTGTGATTTATAAGGCGTTCAGTTAAAAATTTCAGGCAGCGTGTCTTTTTACACAGACTCTGGCTGACTAACAGCAAAAACCCCGGCAAGCCGGGGTTTTTCACTGGGGTAGCAGTAGTACGAAAGTGCCGCTCAGAGGCATCACTTGAGATTGAGCACATCCTGCATGTCATAAAGACCGGCACCCTGCTGACCAAGCCACTTGCCCGCCCGCACAGCACCGTTGGCGAAGGTCAGGCGGCTGGAGGCCTTGTGGCTGATCTCCACCCGCTCGCCGATATCGGCAAACATGACGGTATGCTCCCCCACCAGATCGCCGGCGCGAATGGTGGCAAAGCCGATGGTATTGCGATCCCGCTCGCCAGTGATCCCCTCGCGGCCATAGACGGCGCACTCCTTGAGATCCCGGCCCAGGGTTTTGGCGACCACTTCCCCCATGGAGAGCGCGGTACCGGATGGCGCATCCACCTTGTGGCGATGGTGGCCCTCGATGATCTCGATGTCGGTGTAATCCCCCATCACCTTGGCGGCCTGCTCCAGCAGCTTGAACACCAGGTTGACCCCGACCGAGTAGTTGGAGGCGAACACGATACCGATCTGCTTGCCCGCCTCTTTCAGGGCGGCCTTGCCTGCATCGTCAAAACCGGTGGTGCCGATCACCATCTGCTTGTGGTGGGCCAGCGCAAAGGCCAGATTGGCAAGGGTCACCTCGGGGCGGGTGAAGTCGATGATGAGATCAAACTCATCGCGCACCTTGTCCAGACTATCGCTGATGGCCACGCCCAGATGGCCCAGCCCATTGAGCTCACCGGCATCAAGGCCGATCACCGCCGAACCCGGCCGCTCCAGCGCGGCACCGACCACTACGCCATCGGTGTTGGTGATGGCCTCCAGCAGCACCTTGCCCATACGACCATTACAGCCCATCACGGCCACACGGATCGGATTGTCCATCTCCACCCTCTCATCTCTTTTAATTATGGAAAGAGACCGTTTTACCAGCCCGCGCCGGGTTTGAAAAGTCATGATGCCACCACTCCTTGCTGCGCTCGCCAACAGCAGGGCACACTGGCTGGCCAAGAACTTCCTTTTGGTCACAGGCCGTTTTTCATCGTCTCACTCCATCATTTGGCAGACCGGGTGCCATCTGATAGGTTCGAACGAGTGAAATGCCAGCATAAGCAAAATCAGGGCAACGCCCGTGTCGATATCAAATGAGGTGCAAGGATGAGCGCAGGATTGCTGTTTGCAGTGGGGTTGATATCACTGACCCTGGTCATACTGGCCGCGGCTCTGCTGTTTGGCGGGCCGAACCCGGCACCGGCGATGGCCAGCATCAACGACCCTTTCAAGGGGGAGTGACTGGAGCAATATGCCACCTCTCTCAAGATACCCGGCGCGTGACGGCACGCAGCTGACCTATCGGCACTATGGCGCAAAGGAGCACGCAGAGAACAACAAGGTCAAGGGCAGCGTGGTACTGGTTCACGGCTCTTCTGCCAGCAGTCAAAGCATGCACAAGATGGCGAACGCCTTTTCGCAAGCGGGATACGACGCCTACGCCCTCGATATTCGCGGCCATGGCGCATCGGGCAACAAAGGCACCATTGACTACATCGGTCAGCTTGAAGACGATCTGGAAGATTTCATCAAGTCGGTAGCCCCCGACAAGCCTGCAACACTCGTCGGCTTCTCGTCAGGGGGTGGCTTTGTCCTGCGTGTTGCTGGCAGTGCGCGACAAACCCTGTTCGAGAGCTATCTGCTGCTCTCCCCCTATCTCGGCCCCACCGCCGCCAACTACCGGCCCAACAGCGGTGGCTGGGTGCGTGTCGGCTTGCCTCGCCTCATCGCCCTGAGCATCCTCAACGGTTTCCATATTTCCGCACTCAACCATCTGACCGTGCTGAACTTTGCCCTTAATGATGAGGCGAAATCCCTGCTGACCCCCTCCTACTCCTTCAACCTTGCCTCTAACTTTCAGCCAGAGCGCGACTATCAGCAGAATTTACGCAATGTGCAACGCCCCTGCGCCGTGATCGCGGGTGCAAATGACGAAGCCTTCCAAACAGATCAACTTGAACCTGAGTTAAGACGTCTCGGCATCTCCTGGCCTGTCACCCTGCTGCCCGGAATTGGCCACATTCCGCTGACGCTGGAACAGGATGCTCTCGCGACAGCCGTTCAGGCGGTAGAGAAACTGACACAGTAACCACACAGCCCAGGTCTTGTGTCCACGCGTTCTGGAAATATCCGTACCATGCTCACGTAGAGATAGAGAGAGGTGCGGCTGACGTTTGGCAGCGGGAGAAATCCCCAAGATGGCATGCAGAGATCTTATCGTTTCCCTCTTTCCTTATTAAAGGCACGCGATACCCCCAGATACCCGCTGACTGAGCCAGAACAGCAATGAACAATAAACAGCACTAACTTCTTTTTCCGAATATTCTTTGGATATCTCAATAACACCAGAATCGTCAAACAAAAACACCTATCCATCTGGACGTCTATCTTGACCAGGCGAGGTTGACTCACTACTGTGGGCACCCCAATGCGGCAGGATGCCCGCCCTGTTTTCCCCCTATCCCTATCCGATACAGGTACAAAGCAGTTTATGACAGGAGGTCATTGTTCAATTTCAGAGGAACACATGATCCAGACTCAACCCAGTGCCAGGGCCTTGTTGCCACTTCTGGTTTTTCTCGCACTCTTTATCGGTACCGGTACCTGGCTGACCCTGCAGGGGGTCGAATTCGCCTTCTATCAGCTGCCCGCTCCGGTTGCTGCCCTGCCTGCCGTGATGCTGGCCCTGCTGCTTGGCAAAGAGAGCTTCAACAGCAATCTGGAGACCTTCTTCAAGGGGGTCGGCCACAGCAATATCATGGCGATGTGCCTTATCTATCTGCTGGCGGGCGCCTTTGCCAGCGTGGCCAAGGCCACCGGCGGCGTTGATGCCACCGTGGCGCTGGGTCTCTCCCTCATTCCCGGCTGGGCGCTGTTGCCCGGGCTGTTCCTCATCTCTGCCTTTATTGCCACTGCCATGGGCACCTCCATGGGCACCATAGGTGCCGTGGCGCCGGTGGCCCTCGGTGTGGCGCAGGCGGCCGGTATCGATCCGGTACTGATGGCAGGCACCATTCTCTCCGGCGCCATGTTTGGCGATAACCTCTCCATCATCTCCGACACCACCATAGCAGCAACCCGGAGTCAGGGGTGCGAGATGAAGGATAAGTTCCGCGAGAACTTCAAGATTGCAGCCCCTGCTGCCATCGCGGTGATCCTGCTCTATCTGACCCTGGGCTCAGTGGGTGAATCCCCTGCCAACGGCAGTGCCATCGAGCTGTTCAAGGTGATGCCTTATCTGCTGATCCTGGGGCTGGCGCTCGCCGGAGTGAATGTGTTTGTGGTGCTGGGGATCGGCATTCTGGCCGCCGGAGTGGTGGGCATGATCAACGGCTACGCCATCGGTCAGTTCAGCAAGGATATCTATCAGGGCTTTACCGGCATGCAGGAGATCTTCCTGCTCTCCATGCTGATCGGCGGCCTCGGCGCCCTGATGGAGCGTCAGGGTGGTCTGGCCTGGATCAGTGAGCGCATCAGCGCCCTGATTGCCCGTTTCACTCGCGAGCACAATGGTGAACAGAACGAGAAAGCGGCCGAGCTCGGCATCGCCGGGGTAGTGAGCCTCACCAACCTCTGCACCGCCAACAACACGGTGGCTATTATCGTCGCCAGCAAAGTAGCCCGGGAGCTGGCCGAACACCACGGTGTCACCCCGCGCCGCGCCGCCTCCATGCTGGATATCTTCTCCTGCGTGGTACAGGGTCTGATCCCCTGGGGCGCACAGGCGCTGCTGCTGGGATCCATCTTCGCCCTGTCGCCGTTGGCGGTAGTAAGCATGAGTTTCTACCCGATGGCGCTCGCGGTGGCGGCACTGATTGCCGTGTTCGTGAAGCACCAGATGCGCGGCAAGGCTGACAAGTAACAGGATAACGTCCATGCGTTTCTACACAGGATTAGCGCTCGCGGTAGCAGCACTTATTGCAGTGTTTGTGAAGCACCAGATGCGCGGCAAAGCTGACAAGTAACAAACCAGAGGCTGGCGCGCCGACATGCAGTCAACAGGGGCTACACCCTGGCCCTTGTTGACTCACTAACGGATCCGCCAGCATTTATCCCACCGTTCCGGGCATCAGCCGTCCGGGGCGGGAGTTCCCCTGCCCCTTAACGTCAAGAGTGAATGTGCTAAGGTAGAGCGCGTTCAAGCCATCGATGCGCAGCTATACCAGAGGTTCCCCATGCATGAGTCCCAACCCGAACGTCAATCCCTGCGCCAACTGGTTCGTCAACGCCGCAAAAATCTGAGTCCGGCCGAGCAGCAATTGGCGGCCCAACAGCTGCTGGCCCAGTTCAAGCAACACCCCGAGATCCTCGCCGCCAAACGCATTGCCCTCTATCTGGCCAATGACGGGGAGATCAATCCCTTGCCCACCATCCATTGGCTGTGGGCCCAGCACAAAGAGGTCTACCTGCCGGTGCTCCACCCCTTTACCCCGGGTCACCTGCTCTTTTTGCGCTATACCGCCACCAGCCCCATGGTACGCAACCGCTACGGCATCGAAGAACCGGAGCTGGATATCCTGCAGGTGGTGCCCCACAGCACGCTCGATCTTATCTGCACCCCGCTGGTCGCCTTCGATGCTCAAGGTAATCGCCTTGGCATGGGGGGCGGCTACTACGATCGCACTCTCGCCATCTGGCATGAGCACAAGCTGGGCCCCAAGCCGCTCGGCATTGCCCACGACTGCCAGCAGGTGAATGCGGTCCCGCAAGAGGAGTGGGATGTGCCGCTGCCCCAGATCATCACCCCGAGCCACTGCTGGCGCTTTGAATAAGCTGTTTTTGGCCGGCAGCCCCGGCTTTGTGCGCGCAAACGCAGAATAAACAGGCAAACGATTTACAAAATCCCTCTTTTTGCCCAGGAACGTGAGCAACAAGGTCGCGACGGGGGACCGGGTTGGATATAATGCGCCCGCTTTTTTCTTAAGGAACGATCATGACTCAAGATGAAATGAAGAAGGCGGCCGGTTGGGCTGCGCTCAAGTATGTGGTTCCCGGCACCATCGTCGGGGTGGGCACCGGCTCTACTGTCAACCACTTTATCGACGCGCTGGCGACCATGAAGGACGAGATCAAGGGGGCGGTATCCAGCTCCGTTGCCTCTACCGAGCGCCTCAAGGGCTTCGGCATCACCGTATATGATCTCAACGAGATCGACGCCCTCTCCGTCTATGTGGATGGCGCCGACGAGATCAACGCAGACCGCGACATGATCAAGGGCGGTGGCGCAGCCCTGACCCGCGAGAAGATTGTTGCCGCCGTCGCTGACAAGTTCATCTGCATCATCGACAACACCAAGACCGTCGACGTGCTGGGCCAGTTCCCGCTGCCGGTGGAAGTGATCCCGATGGCCCGCGAATACGTGGCCCGCGAAATTCGCAAACTGGGTGGCAACCCGGTGTGGCGTGAAGGCGTGGTCACCGACAACGGCAACCACATTCTGGATGTGAAAGGCATGGCCATTACCGACGCCAAGGCGCTGGAAGTACGACTGAACGCCATTGTTGGTGTGGTCACCAACGGCCTGTTCGCCGCGCGCGGCGCCGATGTTGTCCTGATCGGTACGCCGGACGGCGTGATTACCCAGTAATCCCGACACCGGTAGCACAGTGCAGCGGCATCCTCCCTCCCTCGCCAGCGCCACTCTGCAACCTCTGACGCAGCAGCGGCGTTGATTGAGCCCCGGGATGGGATATGACCCAAACATTGCACTGTGAATAAATGACGGCGCCTGATGGCGCCGTTTTTATTTATCCCTCAACAAGTTGCATACGGATGTTTACAACATTCGTTGATAACTTCAAAGAATTTGACTTTCGTCACAAATATTCCCTCTCCCAAACGTTTTTGCTACTTTACGGTTTTCTTCGCACACCAAATCTGCACTTACGTTTGCACATACAGAGGGATCGTCATGACTGCCAAGTTTTCGTTGGACAAGGATAAAATCAAGGTTCTGCTGCTGGAGGGGGTTCACCCCAACACCGTAGAGACCTTTCGTGCCGCAGGTTACACCAGTGTGGAGTATCTCAAGACCTCGCTCTCCGAAGAGGAGCTGATCGAGCAGATCCGCGACGTCCATTTCATCGGGCTGCGCTCCCGCACCCAGATCACCGAGAAGGTACTCGACGCCGCCAACAAACTGGTCGCCATCGGCTGCTTCTGCATCGGTACCAACCAGGTCGAGCTTGAAGCGGCCCAGATCCGCGGTATTCCGGTCTTCAACGCCCCCTTCTCCAACACCCGCTCGGTTGCCGAACTGGTGCTGGGCGAGATCCTGCTGCTGCTGCGCGGCATTCCCGAGAAGAACGCCAAGTGCCATCGCGGGGTGTGGGAAAAGCTGGCCAACCGCTCGGTGGAAGCGCGCGGCAAGAAGCTCGGCATCATCGGCTACGGCCACATCGGTACCCAGCTTGGCATCATCGCCGAAAGCATCGGCATGAAGGTTTATTACTACGATATCGAGAACAAGCTCTCGCTGGGCAACGCCATCCAAGTGCCAAGCATGGTCGAGCTGCTCAATATGTCTGACGTCATCAGCCTGCACGTGCCGGAGACCGCCTCCACCAAGAACATGATCGGTGCCGAGCAGCTGCGGATGATGAAACCGGGCGCCATCTTCATCAACGCCGCCCGCGGTACCGTGGTGGATATCGATGCGCTGGCTGACGTCATCAAGAGCGGCCATATTGCCGGCGCCGCCATCGACGTCTTCCCGGTCGAGCCCAAGTCCAATGACGAGGAGTTCCAAAGCCCGCTACGTGGGCTGGAGAACGTCATCCTGACCCCGCACATCGGTGGCACCACCCATGAGGCGCAGGAGAACATCGGGCTGGAAGTGGCCAACAAGCTGGTCAAATACTCCGACAACGGCTCCACCCTCTCTGCCGTCAACTTCCCGGAAGTGTCGCTGCCGGGCCATAAGGGCTCCAGCCGCCTGCTGCACATTCACCGCAACCAGCCGGGCGTGATGAACCAGATCAACCAGATCTTCGCCGAAGAGGGGATCAACATCGCCGGTCAATACCTGCAGACCAGCAGCCATATCGGTTACGTGGTGATCGACGTGGAGACCGAGCACAGCGAGAAGGCGCTCGCCAAGCTCAAGGAGATCAACGGCACCATCCGCGCCCGCATCCTCCACTGATAGACCCTTATCTGCGCAGCAAAAAGCCCGTCGTGATGACGGGCTTTTTTATGAAGCAGAGCCTAAAGGCAGCGTAGTGGCTTACCACCACCCCAACAGATTGCGGCCCACCAACGCCCCCCATACCAGGGCGTTCAAGGCCAGCGCGATAAAAACGGCGGCGGAGCCCAGATCCTTGGCACGACCGGAGAGCTCATGATGCTCGGAGCCAACCCTGTCTACCACAGCTTCAATGGCGGAGTTGAGGATCTCGACGATCACCACCAGCCAGCTGATGACGATAAGCAGCAGGATCTGGTTGAGAGAATCCCCCAGCCAGAAGGCAAGCGGCATCAGCAACAGGATCAGCATCAGCTCCTGCCGAAACGCCGCCTCGTTAATCCAGGCTGACTTGAGCCCCTTCATGCTGTAACCGGTTGCGTTGATGATGCGGGTGACCCCGGTTGCCCCTGGCTTTGCCACGCTATCTACCTCATTTGGAATCGATTTTGGCCTCACATCCTATCAGAGCCCCCCAAGGTTTCAATCAGGGGACTTTTGCTTTATTTTATCTCTTTGCTTTTTCGCCCCTTGCGGCTGACACCACCCACTCGAGACTTGAGTTGTATGTCCATTCACACAGATGAATTGCGCACCCGTCGCCTGGAGTCACTGATCACTCCGAGCGAGCTTGCACACGCGTTTCCGATCACCGATACCATTGCCCAGAATCTGCTGGATGCCCGTCGCGAAGTGGAAGCCATTCTGGCCGGAGACGATCAGCGCCTGCTGGTCATTGTCGGCCCCTGCTCCATCCATGATCCCGCTGCTGCTCGCGAGTATGCCCTGCGCCTCAACGCCCTGCGCGAGCAGTATAAAGAGAGTCTCTGCATCGTGATGCGCACCTACTTCGAGAAGCCGCGCACCATCGTCGGCTGGAAAGGGCTGATCAATGACCCGCGCCTTGATGGCAGTTTCGATGTCAACGAAGGGCTGAAACTGGCGCGCAAACTGCTGGTCGACATCAACGAGATCGGCATGCCCACCGCCACCGAATTCCTCGATATGGTGACCGGCCAGTATATTGCCGACCTCATCACCTGGGGCGCTATCGGCGCTCGCACCACCGAATCCCAGGTACACCGCGAGATGGCTTCGGCCCTCTCCTGCCCGGTCGGCTTCAAGAACGGCACCGACGGCAATACCCGCATCGCCATCGATGCGGTGCGCGCCGCCCGTCACAGCCACATCTTCTATTCGCCGGACAAGGACGGCAAGATGACCATCTACCGCACCGCTGGTAACCCCTTTGGTCATGTGATCCTGCGTGGCGGCCACCGACCCAACTACGACACCGCCAGTGTCGATGAAGCCTGTGAAGCGTTGGCCGATGTGGGCCTGCCGGAGCGTCTGGTGGTCGATTTCAGCCATGGCAACAGCATGAAGGATCACCGCCGTCAGCTGCTGGTGGCGCAAGATATCTGCGATCAGCTGCGCCGCGGCCGTACCGGCATCGCCGGCATCATGGCCGAAAGCTTCCTGGTGGAAGGGCGTCAGGATGTGGAGAACGGCTGCGCCGCCACCTTCGGCCAGAGCATCACAGATGCCTGCCTGTCATGGAACGATACCGAAACCCTGCTGGCGATGCTGGCAGAGGCGGCACAGGTGCGCCTGAGCAAGCAAGCTCGCTAATCCCACGTTACCCGAGATGCCAAAAGGGCCGGATATCCGTGATATCCGGCCCTTTTCTTTACCTGCGAGTGACTGCCAACACGTGCTAGAGGCTCGGCATAAACCAGACCCGACCCGCCGCTTCGATGCGGTCGGTGCGGATCTGGAATACCTGCGCCAGCAGCGCCTCATCCACCAGCTCGACACCCCCTTCGCGCACCACCGCGCCCCCTTGCAGGCAGAGAATGCGGTCGGCCCAGTCGATGGCCAGATTGATATCGTGGATGGCGAGTACCACCAGCAAGCCCTGCCCGGCCAGGGTTTTCAGCAACCGCAACAGCGCCAGCTGGTGATGCAGGTCGAGCCCCGCCAGCGGCTCGTCCAGCAGCAACACCTTGCCGGTCGGATTGAGGCTCGGCCACACCTGCAGCAGGGTGCGGGCAATCAGCACCCGCTGCTGCTCGCCCCCCGACAACCGGCTGAAGTCACGAGCCAGCAAAGCTTCCAGCTCCAATGCCTCGCACAATACATTTATCGCCTCGTTCTGTCTGGCGGGCGCAACCGCCTCATTGAGCCCCAGGCTCAACACCTGAAACACCGGAATATGAAACAGCTGGGGCTGACGCTGGGGCAGCATGGCACGCCGTTTGGCAAGCTCGGGCCAACTCATGTCAGTAAGCACTTCCCCCCCCAGCAGCACTGTGCCATCGGCGGGTAAAATCCCCGCCAGCGCCCCGAGCAGGGTCGACTTGCCACTGCCATTGGGGCCAAGCAGCGCCACCAACTGGCCGCCATGCCAGCAGATATCCAGGGGAGAGAGCCGTCCAGCAATGGCGAGTGCGCGCGCCTCCAGCAGCGGCGCAGCAGCACGAGAAGAAACCGGCATGGGATCAGCGGGTGACATCGGCATCTTGCCTCAACAACGGGTAAATAAGGAGACTGCGCGCCCCGACCAAATCATGCAGATATTCATGCAGCACCATCGGCAGTTTGCCTCAATAGCAGGTAGATAAAGAGCGGCGCCCCCACCGAGGCGGTGATGACGCCGATAGGCAACTCCCCCGCGCTCAGGGTGGATCGAGCAACCAGATCGGCCGCCAGCAGCAGGGCCCCGCCGCCAAGCGCCGAAGCAGGCAGCAGAAAGCGCTGATCGCTGCCACCGCAGAGCCGCAGCAGATGGGGCACCACCAACCCGACAAAACCGATGACACCACACAACGACACCGCCACACCGGTCAGCAGACAGACCGCCAGCACCAGCCGCACCCGCATCTTGTCGACATCCATCCCCATCAGGCGGGCCTGGGTCTCCCCCAACAACAACTGTTGCAGCGCTTTGCCCTGCCAACAGAGCCAACCCAAGGTGAGCGGCAGCACCAGCCACCACCAGCCGAACTGCTGGCTGCCGTAAGAGAGGCTCCCCATCATCCAGAACATGAATTCACGCAAGGAGCCATCGTCGGCAAAGTACATCAACCAGGTCATGGCCGCATTGGTGAGGATGCCGATGGCCACTCCAAACAGCAGCAAGCGGGCATGACCGAGACGCGCTCGACGAGCCAGCCGAATGAGCAACATGGTCACCAGCAGGGCGCCACCGAAGGCCGCCAGCGACAGCCCCCAGCCGGGCAGATAGAGGCCGAGGGACTTGGCAACCGCCATCGCCACCATGGCGGCAAGGCCAGCCCCGCTTGAAACGCCAAGCAGCCCGGGTTCGGCCACCGGGTTGTGCAGCATCACCTGCAATATGGCGCCGCCACAAGCAAGGGCAGCGCCAGCCAAGAGGGCCAGCAAGGCGCGCGGCAGCCGCAGCTCCAGCAGGATGCGCTGTTCGAGATCGCCAAGGGGCTGCCAGGGCAGCAGCACAAACTCGCCCCAGACGAGGGAGAAGAGAAACAGCAGCAGGGTCAGCAGCGTCAGGCCACAGAGCCAGCGCCGCTGCCAGCGCTGCTGACGGGCGATAAGGGAGAGGTACAAGGAGGATCCCCGACAATAACAAGGCTTCATCCCCGGCCCGGTCGCAGCGCCGGGGGGGAAGCAGGAAAAGGGCATAATAACAGTGGCTTGCCACCCAAGGTCAAGGCTGGTAACGCTTTGCCATCACCCTTATCTCGCCGCTGGCCACCAGATTTTGCAGCGCCACCAGCAAGGGCTGGCGCAGCGACTGGTGAGGTGAGTGCTTGCTCATCCCCAGATAGAGGGTCACCGGCGTGGCGGGGCGGTAGTCCGCCTTGCCTATCCGGCTGGCATTTCCCTGACTCAGGGCATAGTCCACCTGACAGTCAGTGCCAATCATCAGCGGCAGGTGACCCCGCTGCACCATGCGCAGCAGCTGATCTTCGGTGGGTACTCCGTGCTTGTCGAGGCGACTGTCACTGTTGAAGGGCTCAAAGTAGGCGGAGTTGAGCACATAGCCCACCTTCACCCCCTGCAGATCGCGGTATTGGTGGATCCGGGCCACATTGACCGGCTGACCATAAAACGCGGGCCAGCACTGATAGTAGGCAGGCTGCAGATAGTCGATGAACTGCGCCCGCTCGGCGGTATAGGCGAGGCCAATCATCAGATCGACCTGGCCGGTCTGCATCTGCTTGAGCGCCCTGCCCCACGGCATCCGCCGTACCTGCAACTCAATGCCGCTCGCCTGTTGCAACCGGCGCAGGATGTCCATGTCGAGCCCCTGCAACCGGCCATCCGCTTGCAGGATGCGAAATGGCGGCCACAGATCGGTGGCCACCGTCAGCGTCGGGGTCGCTCGCACCGGCATGGCAAATAACAGTAACAACACTATCCCGCATAACTTGCCCATCCCGTCGCATACCTCGCACGGCTTATCCTGTTGGTTAAAAATACCCTCCCGCACCACGTATGAAAACCCGTGGTTCAGGGATAAAATGCGCCGGATTTTCAAGGAGAACCCTATGAACCCGATTTTCACCAGTATCGGTCTGCTGCTCTGCAGCAACGTCTTTATGACCTTCGCCTGGTACGCTCACCTCAAGAGCATGAACCATAAACCCTGGATCATTGCCGCCCTGGTGAGCTGGGGTATCGCCCTGTTCGAATACCTGCTGCAAGTGCCCGCCAACCGCATCGGCCATACGGTGATGAGCGTGGGCCAACTTAAAATCCTGCAAGAAGTGATCACACTCAGCGTATTCGTCCCCTTCTCTATCTTCTATCTCAAGGAAGATCTGAAATGGGACTATCTCTGGGCAGGGCTCTGCATTCTCGGTGCGGTCTTTTTTGTCTTTCGCGAGAAACTGACCGGCGCCTGAGGCTGTACACTCAATATCATCCCGCTCATGGCATCTCATTGATCGACGAGGCAAAAAAATGGAATTGCGAGACATGTTACAGATCCTGGCCAAGCAGGATGGCTCAGACCTCTATCTGTCGACCGGCGCGCCCCCCTGCGCCAAGTTTAACGGCGGCCTGCGCCCCCTCAACGAAACGCCGCTGGAGCCGGGTGAAGTGGCGCGGATCGCAGCCGAGATCATGGATGGCGAGCAGAAGCAGCAGTTCGAGAAGGATCTGGAGATGAACCTTGCCATCTCCCTGCCCCAGATCGGCCGCTTTCGAGTCAACATCTTCAAGCAGCGCAACGAAGTCTCTCTGGTGGCCCGCAACATCAAGACTGAAATCCCCCGCTTTGAAGATCTCAAACTCCCGCCAGTGTTGCTCGACACCATCATGGAGAAACGTGGCCTGGTGCTGTTTGTCGGCGGTACCGGCTCGGGCAAATCCACTTCGCTGGCGGCGCTTATCGACCATCGTAACCGCAACAGCGGCGGCCACATCATCACCATCGAAGATCCGGTAGAGTTCGTTCATCGCCACCGCAAGAGTATCATCAATCAGCGGGAAGTGGGCGTGGATACCCGCAGCTTCCACGCCGCCCTGAAAAACACCCTGCGTCAGGCGCCGGACGTCATTCTTATCGGCGAAATTCGCGATCGCGAGACCATGGAACATGCGCTGGCCTTCTCCGAAACCGGCCACCTTGCCATCTCCACCCTGCACGCCAACAACGCCAACCAAGCGCTGGATCGCATCATCAACTTCTTCCCCGAGGAGCGCCGCCCGCAGTTGCTCAACGATCTGGGCAACAACCTCAAAGCTTTTGTCTCCCAGCGGCTGGTGAAAACCACCGATGGCGGTCGCCGGGCCGCAGTGGAGATCATGCTCGGCACCCACACCATCCGCGACATGATCAAGCGCGGCGAATTTGGTGGCCTCAAAGAGGTGATGGAAAAATCCAAGGCCCTCGGCATGGTCACCTTCGACAGCGCCCTGTTTGATCTGGTGGTGGAAGGGGTAATTGAGGAAGAAGAGGCGGTGAAAAACGCCGACTCGGCCAACAACCTGCGCCTCAAGATCAAGTTGTGGAAGGAGAAGGGGCAGATTGCCAGCAGCAGCGATGCCACTGGCTGGAGCCTCGAACCCACCAAGGACGAGAAGGGCGATTTTTTCTAACCTGCCCCTCGAGAACCCCGGGCCCGCCCGGGGTTCTCTTTATCCAGCACGGCTGACCCGACTTATCCCTCAGCTCACGCAGATCACAACCAGTCAGCACCAACGGCGAACGCGCTGGCAATACGCCACATACTCGTCGCCGAAACGGGCATGCAACAGCCGCTCCTCCGGCATGATCTGAAAGCGGGTCAGCCAGGCCACCAGCACGATTGGCCCAACCCAGACCCAACTTCCACCGAGATAACAGCCCCAGGCGGCCAGCCAGCAGAGCAGACCCAGATACATGGGATTGCGACTGACACGATAGACGCCGCAGGTCACAAGACGACTGGTGTGCTGAGGTTTGGTGGGGCTGACCGTGGTCTGGTGGTGACGAAATCGTTGCAGGGCCCCAAAGCCCATGATGGCCCCCGCCACGACCAGCACAGCCATCAGCGCCATTGCCCAGATGCCGAGCTGGCTCTCCCCTCTTAGCCACCACATGGCCCCGGCACAGAGCAGGAAGATCAGCGGTGGTGGCAAACGTAACTCAAGATTGACCATTTTATTCCCCTGACGAGTGTCGGCCGAACCCGTGTTGCGGTAGACTCCCAACCAGTCAGCGCCTGTTGAGAGTGACAAAGATCATAATAATAACAACAAGTTGTGGTTAAACCACCACCAATGTGGCCGACCCCGTCCAAACTATCCAACGCGAACAACAAAAAGGAATCACCATGCACAAGAAAACTCTGCTGGCTACCCTGATCTTCGGCCTGCTCGCGGGCCAAGCCGTTGCGGCTCCCTATCTGCCCCTTGCGACGGATCATCGCAACGGCCAGGAGCAAACCGCCAGCAACGCCTGGTTGGAAGTGGATCTGGGCGCCTTTGAACACAATATCCAGACCCTCAAGGATCGCCTCGGCGACCAGGGCCCGCAGATCTGCGCCATCATGAAGGCCGACGCTTATGGTCATGGCATCGACCTGCTGGTTCCCTCCGTGGTCAAGGCCAATATCCCCTGCATCGGCATCGCCAGCAACGAAGAGGCGCGCGTCGCCCGCGAGAAGGGCTTTACCGGCCGTCTGATGCGGGTGCGTGCTGCCACCCCGGATGAAGTAGAGCAGGCCCTGCCCTACAAGATGGAGGAGCTGATCGGCAGTCTGGTGAGTGCCCAGGGTATCGCCGATATCGCCCAGCGCCACCACACCACCATTCCGGTGCATATTGCACTCAACTCCGCCGGCATGAGCCGCAACGGCATCGATCTGCGTCTGGCCGATGCCAAGCAGGATGCGCTGGCCATGCTCAAGCTAAAGGGGATCACCCCAGTCGGCATCATGACCCATTTCCCGGTGGAGGAGAAAGAGGACGTCAAGATGGGGCTGGCCCAGTTCAAACTGGACTCCCAGTGGCTGCTGGAAGCGGGCAAGCTGGATCGCAGCAAGATCACCATCCACGCCGCCAACTCCTTCGCCACCCTGGCCGTGCCGGACGCCTACTTCGACATGGTGCGCCCGGGCGGCCTGCTCTACGGTGACTCCATCCCCTCCTACACCGAATACAAGCGGGTGATGGCATTCAAGACCCAGGTCGCCTCGGTCAACCACTATGCAGCGGGCAACACCGTCGGTTATGACCGCACCTTTACCCTCAAGCGTGACTCCTGGCTCGCCAACCTGCCGCTGGGCTACTCCGATGGCTATCGCCGCGCCCTCAGCAACAAGGCCTATGTGCTGATCCAGGGTCAGAAGGTGCCGGTGGTCGGCAAGACCTCCATGAACACCATCATGGTGGATGTGACTGATCTGAAAGGGGTGAAACCCGGCGACGAGGTGGTGCTGTTTGGCCGTCAGGGTGAAGCCGAAGTGAAACAGGCGGATCTGGAGGAGTACAACGGCGCCCTGCTGGCGGACATGTACACCATCTGGGGCTACACCAACCCCAAGAAGATCAAACGCTGATAACACGATATGAAAAAGGGCTCCCGCGGGAGCCCTTGTTGTTATTGCTTCATTGTCTGCCGCGCTCAAGCGGCCTTTTTTCGGGTCACAAACAGACTCAGCCCCATGGATGCCAGCAGGATCAACGCGACTACGCCCAGTGCTATGCCGGTCGGGATCTTGAAGATATCCAGCAGCAGCATCTTGACCCCGATAAACATCAGGATCAGTGCCAGACCGTATTTGAGCAGGGCGAAGCGATCAGCCACACCCGCCAGCAGGAAGTACATGGCACGCAGACCCATGATGGCGAAGATGTTGGAGGTCAGCACGATGAAGGGATCCGTGGTCACCGCGAAGATGGCCGGGATACTGTCCACCGCGAAGATGAGATCGCTCACCTCCACCAACACCAGAATGAGCAGCAGCGGGGTGGCATAGCGCACGCCGTCACGCCAGACGAAGAACTTCTCCCCTTCCAGGGTCTCGGTCACCTTGAAACGACGGCGCATCCAGCCCAGCAACGGGTTGTTGGCCAAGTCCGGCTCCTTGTCGGCCGCCCACAGCATTTTGGCACCAGTCAGCAGCAGGAAAGCGCCGAACAGATAGAGGATCCAGTGGAACTGCTCGATGAGCCAGCTGCCCGCGAACACCATACCGGCACGCATCACGATGGCACCCAATACTCCATAGAGCAGCACCCGGCGCTGCAGCTCGGCCGGAATGGCAAAGTAGCCGAACAGCATCAGCCAGACGAATACGTTGTCCACTGCCAGCGCTTTCTCGATGAGGTAGCCGGTGAGGAACTCCAGTCCCTTCTGGTTGGCAATCTCACGGCCCGCGCTGTGATCCAGCCAGAGCCAGATAGCCAGGTTGAAGAGCAGCGCCACGCTGACCCAGATAAGAGACCAGACACCCGCCTCTTTGAGGGATACCTTGTGTGACTTGCCGCCACCAACAAAGCGTATGTCTATCCATAACAGGACCAGCACTATGCTGAAGAAACCGGTCCACATCCACCATTCACCCATGTTCACTTCTCCCAAAAACGACAAAACCCACGACCGAGAGGCGTGGGTTTGCGTTTGGAGCAGATACACCTTGCCTCTCGGCAAGGTCTCACTTACAGCTGATTTGCATCAACTGCCCGGCTGCCGGGTGCACTGCAGGAAATGGGTGCACCGTAATGACGACAAACCGGCGAGAAGTTACTCCCCTTGTTGCGCGGATAGTAGCAGCGGTAAAAGATAACGCCAAGAGGCATCTTCACTGCCGTCAAAAATAAATCGGGGCCCCATCAAGGAGCCCCGCAAACAGGTTCAACACATCCCCATCAGAGCGGATCGACCTTGAGGCAGGAGACCGCGTGATCGAAGTTCCCCTCCAGCACTGGGCGGGTCTTGGCACACTCGGGGCCAGCCACCGGGCAGCGGGTGCGGAACACGCAACCTGACGGCGGGTTCATCGGCGATGGCAAGTCCCCCTCCAGGATCTGGATCACCTTGTTGCGCTCCAGCTCAGGATCCGGGATCGGCACAGCAGACATCAGCGCCTTGGTGTAGGGGTGCAGCGGATTGGCGAAGATCTCCTTGCGGGTCCCCAGCTCGACGGCATTGCCCAGATACATCACCAGCACCCGATCGGAGATATGCTTGACCACCGACAGGTCGTGGGCGATGAAGATAAGCGACAGCCCCATCTCCTTTTGCAGGGACTTGAGCAGGTTGACCACCTGCGCCTGAATGGAGACGTCAAGCGCCGAGACCGGCTCGTCACAGATGATCATCTTGGGCTCGAGGATCAGCGCCCGGGCAATCCCGATCCGCTGGCACTGGCCGCCGGAGAACTCGTGCGGATAGCGGTTGACCAGGTTGGGCAACAGCCCCACCTTGCTCATCATGGCGCGCACCTTCTCCTTCACCTCTTCCCGCGGCAGGTTGGGGTAGAAGGTGATGAGCGGCTCGGCGATGATGTCGCCAATGGTCATGCGCGGGTTCAGAGAAGCCAGCGGGTCCTGGAAGATCATCTGGATCTCTTTGCGCTTCTCGCGCAGGGCATTCTGATCGAGCTTGGTGAGATCGTCACCCAGCCACACCACCTTGCCATCGGTGGCCGGTACCAGACCGATGATGGCGCGGGCAAAGGTCGACTTGCCGCAGCCGGATTCACCCACCACGCCGAGGGTTTCCCCTTCGTAGAGGCGCAGGGTAACGCCATCGACCGCCTTCAAATCGGATGGCTTGGCCCAGGGCCACGCCTTGCCACTCTTGATACTGAAGTGGACCTTGAGGTCAGACACTTCCAACAGCAATTTTTTGTCGGCACCCATTTAGTTGGCCCCCTTGTTCATGGCATCCGAAACCCAGTGACAAGCACGCTCCCGACCGTCGTTGAACGGGGTCAGGATCGGTGACTGCTGGCCGCAAATCTCGCTGACCCGGTGGCAACGCTCCTGGAAGGGGCAACCGGTGGGCAGACGCAGCAGGTTGGGCGGATTGCCCGGGATGGTGGGCAGCACTTCCCCTTCGGTATCGAGGCGGGGAATGGCGCGCAGCAAGCCTTCGGTGTAGGGGTGGCTCGGGCGATAGAAGATATCGTCTACCTTGCCGTACTCCATGGTACGACCGGCATACATCACCAGCACCTTGTTGCAGATACCGGCGACCACGCCAAGGTCGTGGGTGATCATGATGATGGCGGTGTTGAACTCGCGCTTGAGCTCGTTCATCAGAGTCATGATCTGGGCCTGTACGGTCACGTCGAGTGCGGTAGTCGGTTCGTCAGCGATCAGCAGTTGCGGCCGGCAGAGCAGTGCCATGGCGATCATCACCCGCTGACGCATGCCGCCGGAGAACTCGTGGGGATACATGCCCATCCGCTTGCGTGCTTCGGGGATCTTAACCGCATCGAGCATCCGTACCGACTCTTCAAACGCTTCCGCCTTGCTCACCCCTTTGTGCAGCATCAGCACTTCCATCAGCTGATCCTGCACCTTCATGTAGGGGTTGAGCGAGGTCATGGGGTCCTGGAAGATCATGGCGATCTTCTCGGAGCGGATCTTGTTGAGCTTGGACTCCGGCAGGTTGAGGATCTCCTCACCCTGAAACTTGGCGGAACCGGTAATAATGCCGTTTTTGGCCAGCAGCCCCATGATGGCAAAGGCCGTCTGGGATTTGCCGGAGCCTGACTCGCCGACGATCCCCAGGGTTTCGCCCGCAGAGAGAGAAAAGTTGAGGTCGTTAACCGCCACCACATTGCCGTCCGGGGTCTTGAACTCGACCCGCAGATCTTTCACATCCAGTAACTTCATATAAAAACTCCTTATCGATCTTTCGTGATGCTTTCCTGTCGACCCGATGCTCGATTAACGATCTTTCGGATCGAGGGCGTCACGCAGACCATCCCCGAGGAAGTTGAAGCAAAACAGGGTCACCACCATAAAGCAGGCGGGGAACAACAGTTGCCAGATGGCCACTTCCATCGATTTGGAGCCTTCATCCAGCAGGGCACCCCAGCTGGTCATCGGTTCCTGAACACCAAGGCCCAGGAAACTCAGGAAGGATTCAAACATGATCATCCCCGGCACCAGCAAGGTGGCGTAGACGGCCACGATACCGAGTACGTTCGGTACGATGTGACGGGTAATGATCTTCCACTTGGAGACACCACAGACGTGGGCTGCCTCGATAAACTCCTTGCTCTTGAGGCTCAGGGTCTGGCCCCGCACGATCCGCGCCATGTCGAGCCAGCTCACCGCCCCGATGGCGATAAAGATGAGTGCCAGATTGCGGCCAAAGAAGGTGACCAGCATGATGACAAAGAACATGAACGGGAAGGCGTTGAGGATCTCCAGTACCCGCATCATCAGGCTGTCGACCCGCCCGCCGATAAAACCGGAGGCCGCGCCATACAAAGTACCGATGATGACCGCCACCATGGCGCCCATGATGCCGACCATCAGGGAGATGCGCCCGCCCAGCAGGGTGCGCACGAACAGATCGCGCCCCAGACTGTCGGTTCCGAAGTAGTGACCCGCTTCCATATCCGGCGGCGACTGCATGGCGCCCCAGTCCGGATCGTCAAAGGTGTATTGGGACAAATGGGGGCCAAAGATGACAGCCAGACCGATGATGGTCAGAATGATCAGGCTGGTCAGGGCCGCCTTGTTGCGCAGGAAACGGCGACGGGCATCCTTCCACAGGGAGCGCCCCTCCACCACCTCGACCTTTTGCGCGAACGCCTCGACGGCATCGCGTTTTTCAGTTGAAACAACCATGATGAACTCCCGAATTAGTAACGGATCTTGGGATCGATAAAGGCGTAGAGAATATCGACCACAGCGTTAAAGGTGATGGTGAGGGCGCCGACCAGAATGGTCAGACCGAGCACCATGGAGTAATCACGGTTAAGGGCACCGTTGACGAACAGCTGACCGATCCCCGGCAGGCCGAAGATGGTCTCGATCACCACGGAACCTGTGATGATGCCGACAAAGGCCGGGCCCAGATAGGAGACCACCGGCAGCATAGCCGGACGCAGCGCGTGTTTCAGGATGATGTGGCGCAGCGGCAAGCCCTTGGCACGGGCGGTACGGATGAAGTTGGAGTTCATGGTCTCGATCATGCTGCCCCGCATGATCCGCGAGATGGCAGAGATGTAGTACATCATCATGCCGAACACCGGCAGCACCATAAACTGGATGCCACCGCCCTGCCAGCCACCGGCAGGGAACCAGCCAAGATGAATACTGAAGAACAGCACCAGCAAGGGCGCCAGCACAAAGCCCGGTATCACCACCCCGGCCATGGCCGACGACATCAGCAGATAGTCGATGATGGTGTTCTGTTTCAGTGCCGCTATGGTGCCGAAGGTGACCCCCAGCAACACGGCGAAGAAGAAGGCCGTGGTCCCGATCTTGGCGGATACAGGCAACGCCTGGCTCACCAGGTCATTGACGGTGAAATCCTTGTATTTGAAAGAGGGACCCAAATCACCCTGCACCAGGTTGCCCAGGTAAGTGAGATATTGCATGCCAATGGGTTTGTCGAGACCATATTTGGCTTCGATGTTAGCCATCACTTCAGGGGGGAGTGAACGTTCGCTGGTAAAAGGGTTACCCGGGGCGAAACGCATCATGAAGAAAGAGACAGTGATCAAGACCAGCAGAGTCGGGATCGCTTCCAATAGCCGTTTAAAAATGAATTTCAACATAGACATTTCCTGTCCTGTACTGCTTCCAAATGGTCGCGGTTGTAATAAAGGCCCGCCGTCCGGCGGGCCCTGCTTGTTATGCGACTTGTTGCTTTAAATCAGTGAGCAATGATGTACATATCTTTGCTGTAGAGGTTATCCAGCGGGTTGGCCGGGTAGCCACCCACATAGGATTTCACCATGCGCGGAGTAACGTATTGATAGATAGGGGCGATCGGCATGTCCTTGGCAAGGATGGCCTCAGCCTGGGCATAGATCTTGTTGCGGGCCACATCGTCAACCTGATCGCGAGACTCATCCATCAGCTTGTCATACTCCGGATTAGAGTACTTGCCGTCGTTGGTGCCGTGGGTGGTCTGCATCAGATCCAGCATGGAGGAGGCTTCGTTGTAGTCAGCGTTCCAGCCGGCACGAGCTACTTCAAACTGCCCCTGTTTCTTGGTTTCCAGGTAAGTTTTCCACTCCTGGTTGACCAGGCTCACCTGCACACCCAGCTTCTTCCACATGGAGGCCACGGCCACGGCCACTTTCTTGTGGTTGTCGTCGGTGTTGTAGAGCAGTTCGAGCTTGAGCGGCTTGCTGGCATCGAAACCGGCTTCTTTCAACATAGCTTTCGCTTTGGTATCACGCTCGGCCTGGGTCATCTTCGACCAATCGGCGACCACTGGCTTAAAACCATCCACATAGTCTGGGGTCAGACCGTAAGCCGGAGTCTGGCCCTGACCCATTACCTTGTCGGCGATCACATCACGATCGATGGCGTAGGAGAGCGCAGTACGGACACGCACATCGTCAAACGGTTTGTGCTTGAAGTTGAATTGGTAATAGTAAGTGGACACCAAGCCGGTCACCTTCAGCTCATTCGGGTAATCCTTCTTGAGCTGCTTGAAACGTTCGATAGGAGTGGTGTAAGTCAGATCCACCTCACCCGCCAGATAGCGGCTCAGATCGGCGTTGGTAGACTGGATCGGCAAATAGACCACTGTATTGATCACTGTCTTGCCGTCGTCCCAGTAATTCTTGTTGCGCTCAAGCTCTATCCGCTCGTTGACCACCCATTTCTTCAGCACATAGGCACCATTGGATACCATATTCTCCGGCTGGGTCCACTTGTCACCAAACTGCTCGACTACCTTTTTCGGTACCGGATAGGTGGTGGTGTGGGAGAGCATGCTGACGAAGTAAGGGATGGCTTTCTCAAGCTGCACTTCGAAGGTGTAGTCGTCGGTCGCCTTCACACCCAGCGTATCAGCGGGTTTCTTGCCAGCGATAATATCGGTGGCGTTGGCGATAGTCGGCATCTCCAGATACCAGGAGTAAGGAGAGGCTGTCTTCGGATCAACGGCACGCTGGAAAGCAAAAACGAAATCGTGGGCAGTGACCGGGTCACCGTTGGACCACTTGGCATCTTTGCGCAGATGGAAGACGTAGTGCTTGTTATCCTTGGTTTCCCAGGATTCTGCTACGCCAGGCAGTACTTCACCCTTGGGACCAGAAAGTACCAGACCCTCGAACAGGTCACGAAGAATATTGGATTCGACCGTTCCTTCGGTCTTGTGCGGGTCAAGGGTCGCAGGCTCGGAGCCGTTGCCTTTTACCAGTTGCTGGACTTCAGCCAGCTTGGTTCCCGCCGGGACATCGGCAGCCTGAGCCACATTGACGCCACCAAACAGTGCAGCCACCAGCAATGTGTTAATCATTGTTTTTTTATGAGTCATTTCCCTACTCCAACAAGAACATTCCATGCGTTTTTTAAAGTGACGGGGTTAAAACCCGCTCCCAGCATAATTCCCTGCCAATTCCGATAATGCAACAGATATTGTCAGGGTAACCGTCATTTTCTGGTTAAAAAATCAGCTAACGTGCGCTTTTTCAGTATTAAAACACCAGCAAAGCGCTCGTTTTTCACACAAACGACCGATTCTAGAAAAGACCGGGCAAAAAGCAACCAATAAAAAGCCGGTCACGAGGACCGGCTTTCATAAAGCGGAGCTGGCTCACATCAGGCTGGGGAAAACCCCCTTGATACCGGCCACCATGATCTCGATACCCAGCGACATCATGATAAGACCCATGATACGGGTCACCACGTTGATGCCGGTGTTGCCCATGATCTTGAACAGCAGCGGCGCGGCGCGGAAGATGAGCCAGGAGCAGAAAGAGAAGACCACGACAACCACTGACATGCCGAGCAACTGCTGCCAGTGGCTCTGGCTGGCATAGACAATCACCGAGGAGATAGCACCGGGACCTGCCATCAGCGGCAACGCCAGCGGTACCACGGCGATAGACTCGCGCACAGCCAGTTCACCCTTCTCCTGTTTGTTGTGCTTCACCTCGCCCAGCTTGCCCTGCAGCATCGACCAGGCAATCAGGGTAATCAGCGACCCACCGGCAATACGGAACGATGCCAGCGAGATGCCAAAGCCATCGAGGATCAGCTGCCCCATATACATGGAGACCAGCAGGATCACCATCACCGCGATATTGGCGGTGGTATTGGTTTTCATCCGCTCGGCCTGGGTATGGTGGCTGGTCAGGCTGACAAACACCGGCAACAAACCAAGCGGGTTGATAATTGCGAACAAACCGACAAAAAACTTCAGATACAACGAGACGTCAATTGCTGCCATAGGCGCCTTCCAATAGAGTTTCGGGCCCAGCGGGCCAGTCCATTAATTTCGTGCGTAAATTTACATCATAGCCAGAGCGGGCACCAATCAAATAATCTCACCATTTTGAGGGTTTTTTAGTTAGTTCATCTAATGCATCCGCGCTAACTGGCATAAACCGATGCCAAAAGCCCTTTCTACCGCCCGACACGCGCCAGAAAAGTGAGCGCAAGCCTGCTTAATCATGACCAGAGAGTCCGACGATGACTGACCGAATGACCAAGCGACTCGAGAGAATCCAGGCTTTGCCTTCCTACTATTTCAGGCCAGACATCACTTCATTGACTCGGCAATAGAGCCACAATGCAAAAACCGGGAAAGGGGGCAGAAATGGCCCCCTTGGGGAATAAAGCGGATTAGTCATGGATTAAAACAACAATCATTTTTGCAACAAACGCTGGAATAAAGTGCGTTTGTCGGTGATTCTGAAACCAATTCACTCATATTTGCTAACCTATACCGCCAAAATAGCTCTGCAATCCTATGACCAAGTGCAATTAACCACTTGATAAATGTGGTTTATTACCATGCGTTAACAAGTCTCTCACCTTTCCCTTTGATGCACATTCCGATAACATCAGTCAAACAAGGATTGTGAAATAAAATTTCTTTTGTTCTTTTGTTACACATGATCCAGATCAAGTTTTTCTGAGTCAGCCCCGCTCTATAATCGACTCAGAAAGCGATTTAGTAAGGCATGTGAAAAAGCTGTTGCAACGATACCGTCTTGACAGGGCGACTATAATTGCCGGGCATTGCCAACGTCTTACTAAACAGTTTTCAAATAATCAGGAGATAAACATGGCAGTAACCAATTTGGCTGAACTGGATGCACTGGTCGCCCGCGTTAAGGAAGCCCAGCGTGAATTCGCCAGCTTCTCTCAAGAGCAGGTAGACAAGATCTTCCGTGCCGCCGCCCTGGCCGCCAACAACGCCCGTATCCCCCTGGCCCAGATGGCCGTGGAAGAGTCCGGTATGGGTATCATCGAAGACAAGGTTATCAAGAACCACTTCGCCTCCGAATATATCTACAACAAGTACAAAGACGAGAAGACCTGCGGCATTCTGAGCGAAGACGATCAGATGGGTACCATCACCATCGCCGAGCCGGTAGGTATCATCTGTGGTATCGTTCCGACCACCAACCCGACCTCCACTGCGATCTTCAAATCCATGATCGCGCTCAAGACCCGCAACGCCATCATCTTCTCCCCGCACCCCCGCGCCAAGAACTCCACCAATACCGCTGCCAAGCTGGTACTGGATGCAGCTGTTGCCGCCGGTGCACCGAAAGACATCATCGGCTGGATCGACCAACCGTCTGTTGAGCTCTCCAACGCCCTGATGAAGCACGAAGACATCAACCTGATCCTGGCCACCGGTGGCCCGGGCATGGTGAAAGCAGCCTACTCCTCCGGTAAGCCTGCTATCGGTGTGGGTGCCGGTAACGTACCTATCGTTATCGACGAAACCGCCGATGTGAAGCGTGCCGTTGCCTCCATCCTGATGTCCAAGACTTTCGATAACGGCGTGGTCTGTGCTTCCGAGCAGGCAGTCATCGTTGTTGATGCCATCTACGACCAGGTTAAAGAGCGCTTTGCATCCCACAAGGGCCACGTGCTTTCCAAAGAAGATGCTGACAAGGTACGTAAAGTCATCCTGATCAACGGTGCCCTGAACGCCAACATCGTTGGCCAACCAGCCACCAAGATTGCCGAGATGGCAGGCGTGACTGTACCGGCTGATACCAAGATCCTGATTGGTGAAGGCGTCAAGCTGTGTGCAGAAGATGAGTTTGCTCACGAGAAATTGTCCCCGCTGCTCGGTATGTTCCGTGCAAGCAGCTTCGAAAACGCCGTTGATATGGCCTGTGACATGGTCAACATCGGTGGTATCGGCCACACCTCAGGTCTGTACACCGACCAGGACCGCAACGCTGACCGCATCAAGTACTTCGGCGACAAGATGAAGACCGCGCGTATCCTGATCAACACTCCGTCTACCCAAGGCGGTATCGGTGACCTGTACAACTTCGCAATGGCTCCGTCCCTGACCCTGGGTTGCGGCTCCTGGAGCGGTAACTCCATCTCCGAAAACGTGGGTCCGAAGCACCTGATCAACAAGAAGACAGTCGCAAAACGGGCAGAAAACATGCTGTGGCACAAACTTCCGAAATCCATCTACTTCCGTCGTGGTTCCCTGCCGATCGCTCTGAGCGACCTGGAAGGTAAAAAGCGTGCCATGGTCGTAACTGACCGCTTCCTGTTCAACAACGGCTACGCCGATGAACTGGTCAGCCTGCTGAAAGCACAGAATATGGAAGTGGAAGTGTTCTACGAAGTAGAAGCTGACCCGACCCTGGCTGTGGTTCGCAAGGGTGCCGAGATGGCCAACTCCTTCAAACCGGACGTTATCCTGGCGCTGGGCGGTGGTTCACCGATGGATGCAGCCAAGATCATGTGGGTGATGTACGAGCACCCGAACACCGCGTTCGAAGATCTGGCCATGCGCTTTATGGATATCCGCAAGCGTATCTACAAGTTCCCGAAAATGGGCGTGAAGGCCGAACTGGTCTGTATCACCACCACTTCCGGTACCGGCTCTGAAGTCACTCCGTTTGCGGTAGTAACCGATGAAGTGTCTGGTCAGAAGTATCCGCTGGCTGACTACGAGCTGACCCCGAACATGGCCATCGTTGATGCCAACCTGGTCATGGGCATGCCGAAGTCCCTGTGTGCCTTCGGTGGTATCGATGCCGTGACTCACGCCATGGAAGCCTATGTTTCCGTACTGGCTAACGAGTACTCCGACGGCCAGGCGCTGCAAGCCCTGAAAATGCTGAAAGAGTACCTGCCGTCCAGCTACCAGAACGGTGCCAACGACCCGATCGCTCGTGAGAAGGTGCACAATGCTGCCACCATCGCCGGTATCGCGTTCGCCAACGCCTTCCTGGGTGTGTGCCACTCCATGGCTCACAAACTGGGTGCCGAGTTCCACATTCCGCACGGTCTGGCTAACGCCCTGCTGATCAGCAACGTCATCCGCTACAACGCGAACGACAACCCGACCAAGCAGACTGCGTTCTCCCAGTACGACCGCCCGCAGGCTCGTCGTCGTTACGCCGAAGTCGCTGACCACCTGGGTCTGACTGCTGCCGGTGACCGCACCGCCGCCAAGATCGAGAAGCTGCTGACCTGGCTGGACGAGCTGAAGGCTACCTTGGGTATCCCGGCCTCTATCCGCGAAGCTGGCGTGACTGAAGCTGACTTCCTGGCCAAGGTTGACCAGCTGGCTATCGAAGCTTTCGATGACCAGTGCACCGGCGCCAACCCGCGCTACCCGCTGATCAGCGAGCTGAAGCAGGTTCTGCTGGACTCCTACTACGGTCGTCCGTTCACCGAAGCCGCTCCGGTAACTGCTGCCCCGGTTGAAGCCAAGGTTGAAGGCAAGAAGAAATCCAAGGCCTGATAACCAGTCCTGAGATAACAAGCCCGCGCACTGCGCGGGCTTTTTTTATCTGCCACTTATCACAGAGCTCCTCTCTCCAGCCGATTGCGGTAGTGCAGCCCCTAACTTCCCAACCAACCAACCAACCAACCAACCAACCAACCAACCAACCAACCAACCAACCAACTCGCCCCAGCCAATCCGTTATCGACATCCCAACCTGTGACTCTGTATTGATGGGCACCTGTGATAACAAGAGCACGCCCCATCACCTCCTCTCCCCTACCCGCAACGAATTACCCTGACGGGCAGATGTGAGCAGTCAACGCCATCTCAAGAGCTAAAGGTGTGATAAACAGGATAAGCGGAACCTCGCTAACGCAACGCAGCAGAACTGCCGACTGGCGTACGTGCAGGGCCAACCGACTGGCATGAATAGAGCAATGATAATGCGCAGAGAAAGCGGGAAAGATTGTCAGTGAAGAGAATTGTTGCGCCGATTGCTCAACCGACACATCAACAGTTGCCACGATGCAAAGATAAAAAAATGGCAGCCATCAGGCTGCCATCGGGAGAGCACGATTCAGCGATCAGAGGGTCGCAGCGACTTCATCGGAGATGGAGCCGTTGTGGTAAACCTCTTGCACGTCGTCCAGATCTTCCAGCATGTCGATGAGGCGCATCAGTTTGGGTGCAGTTTCTGCATCCAGCTCAGCTTCGGTGGAGGGGATCATGGTCACTTCGGCGCTCTGGGCCTTGAAGCCGGCAGCTTCCAGACCATCCAGCACGGTACCGAAGTCGTTCGGGGTGGTATACACCTCGATGGTGCCATCCTCTTCGGTGACCACATCATCGGCGCCCGCTTCCAGCGCAGCATCCATCAGGGCATCTTCGTCTACGCCTACGAAAGTCAGCAGACCTTTCTTGCTGAACAGATAGGCAACGGAGCCGTCGGTGCCCAGGTTGCCACCGCACTTGCTGAAGGCGTGACGCACTTCGGCTACGGTACGGTTACGGTTGTCGGTCAGGCACTCTACCATCACCGCAGAGCCAGCCGGGCCGTAACCTTCGTACACGATGGTCTCGAGCTGTTCGCCATCGCCACCACCGGCGCCACGCTGAATGGCACGGTTGATGGTGTCGCGGGTCATGTTGTTGGTCAGGGCGGCAGTCACCGCAGCACGCAGACGCGGGTTGTTGGCCGGATCGGCATCACCCAGACGCGCGGAGGTAGTGATTTCGCGGATCAGCTTGGTGAAGATCTTGCCACGCTTGGCGTCCTGAGCGGCCTTGCGGTGTTTGATGTTGGCCCATTTACTGTGACCTGCCATAGAGACTCTCCGTTATTTTTTAAATGTCAGTAACACTGATCATGACTAACCCAAGGGAAACACAGAGGCCGCACGGCGGCGGCCTCCGGTGCCGGTATCGGCTTACTCGTCGCCCTTGACGGTGGTTGCAATCGCCAGCTCACCCAGTTGGGCGGCATTGGCAAGGCTGGGGGCGTCTGTCATCAGACAGGCAGCCGCGGTCGTTTTCGGGAAGGCGATGACGTCCCGAATGTTTTCGGTGCCGGTCAGCAGCATGCTGAGACGGTCCAGACCGAAGGCCAGACCGGCGTGCGGCGGGGTACCGTACTTCAGCGCATCCAGCAGGAAGCCGAATTTCAGGCGCTGCTCGGCCGGGGTGATACCCAGGATATCGAACACGGTGGATTGCATCTCGCTGTTGTGGATACGGACAGAGCCGCCACCCACTTCGTAGCCGTTGATCACCATGTCGTAGGCGTTGGCGTAAGCACCCACAGGGTTGGCTTTCAGCTCGGCCGGGCTCATGTTGCTCGGCGCGGTGAACGGGTGGTGCATGGCGGCCAGACCACCTTCACCATCTTCCTCGAACATCGGGAAGTCGATGACCCACAGCGGTTTCCAGCTGTTCTCCAGCAGGCCCAGATCGCGACCCACTTTCAGACGCAGGGCGCCCATGGCATCGCAGACCACTTTCTTGCTGTCAGCGCCAAAGAAGATGATGTCGCCGTCGGCAGCGCCGGTACGGGCCAGGATCTCGCGCACGATGGCGTCAGAGAGGAACTTGGCAACCGGAGACTGCACGCCTTCGATACCATTGGCCGCTTCGTTGACCTTCATCCAGGCCAGGCCCTTGGCACCGTAGATGCCGACAAACTTGGTGTACTCGTCGATCTGCTTGCGAGAAAGCTCGGCACCGCCCGGTACTTTCAGGGCAGCCACACGGCCTTTCGGATCGTTGGCGGGGCCCGCGAACACGGCGAACTCGACAGCAGTCAGCAGATCAGCCACATCAACCAGCTCCATTGGCAGACGCAGATCCGGCTTGTCGGAGCCGTAGCGACGCATGGCTTCGTCGAAGGTCATGATCGGGAAGTCGCCCAGATCCACGTTCAGGATGTGCAGCCACAGTTTGCGGATCATATCTTCCATCACTTCACGCACTTGCGGCGCGGTCATGAAGGAGGTCTCCACGTCGATCTGGGTGAATTCCGGCTGGCGGTCGGCACGCAGGTCTTCGTCACGGAAGCACTTGACGATCTGGTAGTAGCGATCGAAGCCGGACATCATCAGCAACTGCTTGAACAGCTGGGGTGATTGCGGCAGAGCGTAGAACTTGCCCTTGTGCACGCGGCTCGGCACCAGATAGTCACGGGCACCTTCCGGGGTGGCCTTGGTCAGCATCGGGGTCTCGATATCGAGGAAGCCGTGCTCGTCCATGAAGCGGCGTACGAAGGCGCTGGCCTTGGCTCGGGTCTTCAGGTACTTGGCCATCTCGGGACGACGCAGATCCAGGTAACGATATTTGAGGCTGATCTCTTCGCTGTTGACCTGATTGAAGTCCAGCGGCAGCGGCTCGGCACGGTTGATGATGTTGAGTTCGTGGGCGAACACTTCGATGGCGCCAGTGGCCATGTCGCTGTTGCGCTGGGACTCGGGACGGGTGCGTACCACGCCGGTCACCTGGATGCAGAACTCGCCGCGCAGCTCGGAGGCCAGGGCGAACGCCTCCGGCTTGTCCGGATCGAAGAACACCTGAACGATCCCTTCCCGGTCGCGCATATCGATAAAGATCAGACCGCCGAGATCACGACGACGATGAACCCAACCGCACAATGTAATGGTCTGCCCTGCATGGGCCTCATTGACCTGTCCGCAATAGATAGAGCGCATGGACTTCTTCCTTCGAAATTGTAGAGAGACGGTTAACCTTGGGCCGCCGGGCACGACTGGCAAGCACCGTCTGTCTCACAGCTGGCCAGATTCTTTTTCTTACCCGGTTTGAAATCAGTCTCGTACCATCCGGTTCCCTTGAGCCGGAAGCCTGCCGCCGATATCAGCTTGACCAGATTCGGCTTGCTACAGGCCGGACAGTCGGTCAGGGGGGCATCGGAAAGCTTTTGCAGTTTTGCCAATTCATGGCCACAGACGTCGCAACGATATTCGTAGATAGGCATGGGTCACAAGAAATTGAAAAACAAAAGGGCTGGCATTATAGAGGAAAACCCCCTTTTGGGTAAAATGGCCAGCAGCCTCCTTTCGCCAGTTTTTTGCACTCGATGGCAAAAAGCGGGCAAAAAATCGGCACGAATGCACCAAGAGCGAAGAGAATAGCCACCATGAGCCTCTATTTGGGCCTGCCACAGTGGTCCCACCCCAGCTGGCCCGGCCAGCTACTGGGCCTTGGCGCCAAGCCTGCCGAACACCTCGCCCACTACGCCACCGTGTTCAATTCGGTGGAGGGCAATACCACCTTCTACGCCCTGCCGACACCGGACACGGTACAGCGCTGGGCCGATGCGGTGCCTAATCACTTTCGTTTCAACTTCAAGTTTCCGCAAACCATCAGCCACCAGAGCGATCTGGTGAGCGCAGACAAGCAAGTAGCCGACTTTATTCGCCTGCTCGCCCCGCTGCACGACAAGCTGGGGCTGCTCACCCTGCAGTTGCCCGCCCGTTTCGGGCCACAGGGGCTGGCCAGACTGGCGGCCTTTATCGAGCGGCTGCCACGGGCGTTTCGCTACGCCCTCGAGGTGCGTCACCCCGACTTTTTCGCCAAGGGGGAGGCCGAGCGGGCCTTGAACCGGCTGCTGATGGAACAGGGTGTGAACCGGGTGATGCTCGACAGCCGGCCACTCTTCTCGGTGCAAGCAACCACGCCAGCCCTTGTCGATGCCCAGGGCAAGAAACCGCGCCTGCCGGTGCATCTGCTGGCCACCGCCAACGCCCCTATGGTGCGCTTTATCGGCCTGCCGGATCCAGCGGCCAATCACCCCTTCCTGCCCAGCTGGCTCCCCCACTGGCGCCAGTGGCTTTCCGAGGGCAAGGATCTCTACCTCTATATACATACTGCCGACAACGCCCAGGCACCTGAGCTGGCCCGTCAGATCACCCGCTTGCTGGAGCAGGAGATGGCCCCCTGGCCGGGGGAAAACGATCGCGCACGGCAGGGAGTGCTGCGCTTTTAGCCAACCCATTCTGCGGCCATCGTTTCGCTGCAAAAAAAGTGCTTTTTTGTGGCGTGGCAAGCCCTGGCGTCAAGACAAACGGCCATCAATCCTCTACACTACCGCCCCAAGTAAGGGTCCGGAACATGGCCCGTACGAACAGGACAGGTCCAAAGGATTTCATGACCAGCCACCCCGTTCGTAAACAGGTGATAAATCTACTCTGATGGGTGTCACACAACGACTCAATTGAACAATACAGCCGGGTGATGTCCCGACTGTCAGGTTGCGCCAGCATGCATACCAAAGATCAAATTTTTGCCGCCCCGATCGCCCGATTGGGAGACTTCTGTTTTGACGAACAGGTCGTCGACGTTTTTCCCGATATGATCCAGCGCTCGGTGCCGGGTTACAGTAACATCATCTCTGCCATCGGCATGATGGCCGCCCGCTACGCCCAACCCGAGAGCCGACTCTATGATCTCGGCTGCTCACTGGGTGCCGCGACCCAGGCGATGCGTCGCCATGTCAGCCAGCCCGGCTGCCGCATCACCGCGGTGGATCTCTCCCATCCGATGATCGAGCGCGCCCGCGCCCACCTCTCCGGTTTCAAATCCGAGGTGCCGGTGGAGCTGGTGGAGGCGGATATCTGCGACATCGAGATCGAGAACGCCTCCGTGGTGGTGCTCAACTTCACCCTGCAATTTGTCGAACCAGAGAAACGGGCCGCCCTGATCCAGCGCATTCACGATGGGCTGCGCCCGGGCGGGATCCTGATCTTGAGCGAAAAGTTCCGCTTTGAAGATGAACCGGTCAACGAGCTGCTCATCGATCTGCACCTCGACTTCAAGCGGGCAAATGGCTACAGCGAGCTGGAGATCAGCCAGAAACGCACCGCCCTTGAGAACGTGATGCGCACCGACAGCCTGCCGGTGCATCAGGCACGCCTGCGGGATGCCGGTTTCGTCCATCAGGATCTCTGGTTCCAGTGCTTCAACTTCGGATCCATGATTGCCATCAAATCCAGCGACGCCCAGCCATGATCGACTTTGCCAATTTCTATCAACTGATTGCCAAAAACCGGCTGAGCCACTGGCTGCATACCCTGCCCGCCCAGCTGCACGCCTGGCAACATGACAACCAGCATGGCGACCTGCCGCGCTGGAACCGCGCCCTCAACAAGCTGCCGGTGGTCTCCCCCGGCAACATCGAGCTGAAAAGCCGGGTCGAGATTGGCTCGGCCGAGAGCCTTGGCGAAGGTGAACGCAAGAAGGTCGAGAGCCTGCTGCGCCACTTCATGCCCTGGCGCAAGGGGCCGTTCACGGTGCACGGCATCCACATCGATACCGAGTGGCGCTCTGACTGGAAGTGGGATCGGGTGCTGCCCCATATCAGCCCGCTCGAAGGCCGTTACGTGCTGGATGTGGGCTGCGGCAGCGGCTATCACCTCTGGCGCATGGTGGGTGAAGGGGCTCGGCTTGCAGTCGGCATCGACCCGAGCCCGCTGTTCCTCTGCCAGTTCGAAGCCATTCGCCACTTCGCAGGCAATGATCAGCGCGCCCACCTGTTGCCGCTCGGCATTCAGGAGTTGCCGGAGCTGCGCGCCTTTGACACCGTCTTCTCCATGGGGGTGCTCTATCACCGCAAATCCCCCATCGAACATATCGAGCAGCTGCGCAATCAATTGAAAGATGATGGCGAGCTGGTGCTGGAGACCCTGGTGATCGATGGCGGGGTCAACGACGTGCTGATGCCCACTGACCGTTACGGCAAGATGCGCAACGTCTGGTTTATTCCCTCAAGTAGCGCCCTCAAGCTGTGGGTCGAGCGCTGCGGCTTCACCGACGTGCGGATAGTAGACGAGAATATGACCAGCACCGACGAACAGCGTCGTACCGACTGGATGATTAATGAATCCCTGAGTGACTATCTGGATCCAGACAATCCGGCACTCACGGTAGAAGGACACCCGGCGCCGAAACGTGCCGTACTGATTGCCCGCAAGGCCAAAGACTAGCCGATGGCGATTCAGGAAGTTACACTGACCCAATTCCAGGAAGCACAGTTAAATGAATGACATGAAAAGCAAATTAAAAGGAATGACCCTGCTCTCCCTGCTTAGTCTCGGCGGGTGTGTCAATATGGAAAAAGCGCCTCAGGTCCCTGCTCTGACGCTGGCCGAGCTTCGTAGCGAGCTGAGCCAGAGCGAGCAGCGCCTGCAAACATCCATGGAACAGCAACAGAAGCAGTATGTGCAGCAACAGCACCTGCTGGTTCAGCTCAACACAGATGTCACCAATATGAAAGAGTCCGTCAAGCAAGTAGACCACAAGCTCGCCACCCTCCCCTCCGAACCGCCCAAGCCGATGGCCATCCCCACCGAGAAGTGCCCGGCCCCCAATCAGGGTCACACCATCGATGGCAAGCTGATGGTCGGTGAAGCCGAGTGGATCTGGGTTGATGCGGCCAACGACGCCTTCCAGGCGCGGGTCGATACCGGTGCGACCACCTCCTCCATCAGTGCGCAGGAGATCACCATTTTCGAGCGCAACGGCAAAAACTGGGTGCGCTTCTTCCTGAGCCATCAGGAAGTGGACGACAAGATCCAGATCGAAGCGCCGCTGGTACGCCATGTACGGGTGCGTCAGGCCTCTGCCGACGATCTGGACCGCCGTCCGGTGGTGCGTCTGGCCGTGCGCATTGGCGACATGACCGAAAAAGCCGAATTTACCCTGAAAGACCGTAGCGACATGACCTTCCCTGTGCTGCTGGGTCGCGAATTTTTGAAAGACATCGCCGTGGTTGATGTGGCCCGCGAATATATCCAACCCAAACCCAAGCTCAAGGATGTGAAATAATCCATGGTTTCCCGTAAGCCGTTCTATTTGCTGGTAGCCCTGCTGTACATTGTCGGCCTGGGGATGACGATCTATCACCATATCGCGTTGGATGTGCCGCTGACGCCCGGTGAAAAGCGCCAGATCTGGTCCATCGAAGCCAAGCTGGAGTTTGAGGCGACCGGTGAGCCGGTGATCGCCTCCCTGGCTATTCCGGGCACCCAGCCCGGTTTCACCCTGATGAACGAGAACGCCGCCAGCCCCGGCTACGGCCTCTCCTTTGTCGAGAAAGATGGCGATGCCCGCGCCGAGTGGTCCATCCGCACCGCCTCTGGCCGTCAGGAGCTCTACTACCGCGTCGACATGATGGCGGATGCCCATGCCAAACCGGCCGCCAATCCGCAGCCGCCCGCCATCGAGAAGCAGATCGAAAGTGAGCCTTATGCCACCGCGATGAAGCAGATCCTCGAGCGGGCCCAGGAGCGCTCTGCCGACGGCTACACCCTGACTCGCGAGATCATCAAGGAGATCGAGAAGCAGGAGCAGAATGCCGAACTGCTGAAAAAGCACAAGAGCCGCGCCAACCTGATCGCCGAGCTGCTCAACAATGCTGACGTCCCCACCCGCGTGGTGCATGCCCTGAATCTGGAAGATGGCCGCCGTCGTCAGGAGCTGGTGGATTACCTGCAGGTATTCAACAGCCCGACCGACTACAAGCTGTTCAACCCGCAAACCGGTGAACAGGGCCGTCCGGCCAACCTGCTGCTGTGGGAATACAACTCCGGCGCCCTGCTGGACGTGACCGGTGGTCACAACTCCCGTGTCAGCTTCTCGATGATCGAGCAGGAGCAGCCGGTCAGCGTGGCACTGGCGCAGAAGTTCGAAAAATCAGAGATGATGAACTTCTCCATCCACAGCCTGCCGCTGGAAGAGCAGACCCTGTTCAAGGGCTTGCTGCTGATCCCAATCGGCGTGCTGATGGTGGTGTTCCTGCGGGTTCTGGTGGGGATCAAGACCTCAGGTACCTTTATGCCGGTGCTGATCGCGGTCGCCTTTATCCAGACCTCGCTGGTCACCGGTCTCATCGGCTTCCTGCTGATCGTCGGCACCGGTCTCATCATCCGCTCCTATCTGTCTCGGCTTAACCTGCTGCTGGTCGCCCGAATATCGGCCATCATCATCATGGTTATCTCGATGATCGGTATCTTCTCCGCGTTCGCCTTCAAGCTGGGGCTGACCGACGGTATGAAGATCACCTTCTTCCCGATGATCATCCTCTCCTGGACCATCGAACGGATGTCCATCCTGTGGGAAGAAGAGGGCCCGAAAGAGGTGTTCCGCCAGGGCGGCGGCTCTCTGCTGGTTGCCGTCATCGCCTATCTGGCCATGGATAATGAACTGATCCGTCACCTCACCTTCAACTTCCTCGGCCTGCAGCTGGTGCTGATGGCGACCGTGCTGTTGATGGGTAACTACACCGGCTACAAGCTGAGCGAACTGAAGCGCTTCAAGCCGCTGGTGGACGAGATGAAATCTGGCGTCACCCCGGGTAAGGACAAGTAACCGATGTGGTTCTGGGAAAAATACACCACCCCGTGGAGCCTGTCCCAATCAGGCATCCTCGGCATGAACAAGCGCAACCACTCCTACATCAGCCGCTACAATCCGCGCAGCCTCTATCCGCTGGTGGATGACAAGCTGCAGACCAAGCAAATTGCGCTGGATGCAGGGGTTACCGTGCCTGAGCTGATCGGTACCATCCGTGCCCAGCACGATGTGGGTCGCATCACCGAGCTGGTAAAAGATTGGCCGGGCTTCTGCATCAAGCCAGCCCGTGGCTCGGGCGGCAAGGGGATCCTGGTGATCCTGCGCCAGGAAGATGGCCTCTTCTACAAGCCCAACGGCAGCGCCTCCAACGGGCAGGATCTGGAGCGCCATGTCTCCAACATTCTGGCGGGGCTCTATTCGCTTGGCGGCAAGCCCGACGTGGCACTGGTGGAAGGCCTCATCAACTTTGATGATGTGTTCGACGGCTACTCCTTCGAAGGGGTACCCGATGCCCGAGTCATCATCTTCAAGGGGTTCCCGGTGATGGCGATGATGCGCCTCTCCACCGCCGCCTCGGACGGCAAGGCGAACCTGCACCAGGGCGCCGTGGGGGTGGGTCTGTGCCTGCGTACCGGTCGTGCCCTGCGGGCGGTGCAGTTTGGCAATCCGCTGCGCCACCATCCGGATACCGGCCTCGACCTCTATGAGCTCAAGGTGCCCCACTGGGATACCCTGCTCACCCTCGCCGCCTCCTGCTACGAGATGTCGGGTCTGGGCTACATTGGTACCGATATGGTGCTGGACAAGTTCCGCGGCCCCATGCTGCTGGAACTCAACGCCCGTCCCGGTCTTGCCATCCAGATCGCCAACGGTCGCGGCCTGGTGCCCAATCTCAAGACTATCGAGAAGCTGGGCCAGGTGAAGATGAACGTGGAGCAGCGGGTCAATTTCGCCAAGGATCACTTCGGGATCTTTGAGGAATAACTTCTTCGCTTGTGAACTAAGCGCGCCTATGGCGCGCTTTTTTTATGGCGATTGTCTGTCGGCATATCCCCCCACCCAGCCATTCGGATCAGCACCTCATTTCGAAACAACGAGTACGCCAGCGAACGGCTGCTTGGAATAGCGATGGAACGATGGAACGATGGAACGATGGAACGATGGAACGATGGAACGATGGAACGATGGAACGATGGAACGATGGAACGAGAAGAGTGTGGCCACTATGTCAGAGGATGGATAAATCTCAGGTATAAAAAAACCGGTGCCAAGGCACCGGTTTTTCAAGGAGAGTATGACCCGATTACAGGGAGTCAGCATTCTCGGACAGGTACTTGGCAACGCCGTCCGGAGAGGCTTGCATACCTTTTTTGCCTTTTTCCCACTGAGCCGGGCACACTTCGCCGTGCTCTTCGTGGAATTGCAGGGCATCGACCATGCGCAGCATCTCGTCGATGTTGCGGCCCAGCGGCAGATCATTGACAACCTGATGGCGAACGACACCGTTCTTGTCGATCAGGAAGGAGCCACGGAAAGCCACACCGGCTTCCGGATGCTCAACGTCATAGGCTTTGCAGATTTCGTGTTTCACGTCGGCGATCAGCGGGTACTTGACCTGACCGATACCGCCATCTTCCACTTTGGTGTTGCGCCATGCGTTGTGGGAGAACTGGGAATCGATGGAAACACCAATCACTTCCACGCCACGCTTCTGGAACTCTTCATAACGGTGATCGAAGGCAATCAGCTCGGACGGGCAGACGAAGGTGAAATCGAGCGGATAAAAGAAGACAACGGCAGCTTTGCCTTTGATGTGGGATGACAGGTTGAATGAATCAACGATCTCGCCATTACCCAGAACAGCTGCGGCGGTAAAATCGGGTGCGGGACGGCCTACCAATACCATATTCAATTCCTCTTTATGTGAAGTGAACAATCCGGTGAGGATTGGGCTACCTAGAGCCAAGTCCATCTAATTCAAGCGACAAACTATAGACCCGGTGGTAGATTAGTTAAATCAAATTAAATAGATAGCATTAATCGGGTTTTTCTATGCAACGTTGGCCCAGCCTCAAACAGCTGCAATATCTGGTCGCTCTCGATGAGCACAAGAACTTCAACCGCGCCGCCAAGGCCTGTCATGTCAGCCAGTCGACCCTGAGTACCGGGATCCAGACGCTGGAGGACATGATGAACCTGCAACTGGTGGAGCGGGACCACAAGAGCTTCATTATGACCCCGGTCGGCATGGAAATCGTCGAGCGCGCTCGCAATTTGCTCTCCGATGCACGGGATCTAATGGAGCTCGGGCAACATCAGGGCGGCGTGATGCAGGGGACGGTACGTCTTGGCTGCATTCCCACCATCGCCCCCTTCTTGCTGAGCAAGCTGCTGAAAGAGTGCAGCAAAACCTATCCTGACCTCGAATTGTTGCTGCGTGAAGACACCACCAGCAATCTGCTCAAGCAGCTGGAACAGGGTCAGCTCGACTTGCTGATCCTCGCCCTGCCCATCGAGATAGGTGGATTTCACTGCAAGACCGTCGGTCAGGATCCGTTCCACATGGTGATGCCCGCCAGCATGGCGGCCGGTCTGCATACCCCGTTCGACTACAAGGAGCTGCCCAACCAGAGCATCTTCCTGCTGGAGCGGGAGCACTGCCTCACCGAGCACGCAGTGAGCGCCTGCCGCCTGCGGGACAAGAGCAAGATCAACCCGTTTGCCGCCACCAGCCTGCACACCCTGGTGCAGATGGTGGAAGCGGGTCTTGGCACCACCTTCCTGCCGCAGATGGCCATCGATGCCGGCATTCTTGCCAACTCCGATCTGGTGGCCATCCCGCTGCCGGGAGAGACCTCCTATCGCGAGATTGGGCTGGTCTGGCGCCCTAGCACCACCCGGGTACAGACCTTCTACAAACTGGCCGAGCTGCTTAAACCGCTGATCAGCCACAACGAGTGACAACAAACGCCAGCCCTCGGGTTGGCGTTTTTCAGTTCCCCGCCACATTTTTCCTCTCGGAGACTAGGTCTGGAGCCAGATCCCTGTTTATGATGGAAAAGTTGTCGCGTGCCCTCCTGCCCCCAGAACGATTTGGCAGGATATGGCGCTCGGTAAATGTCTCGTTTGGTAGATCCGTCCGTGGAGAGAGCCCGATGTATCGCAAGCTGCTGCTATCCCTGCTGACTCTGCTGCTGGCCGCCTGTTCCAGCACGCCGGAGCCGCCTCCGCCCCCCCGGCAGAGCAGTGCCTTTGATGGCTTCTACCAACAGTGGCGCGGTGTTCCCTACCGCATGGGCGGCGCCAGCCGCGCCGGGCTAGACTGCTCCGCCTTTACCCAGCTCGCCTACAGTCAGGTGCTGGGCTTCAACCTGCCAAGAACCACCGAATCTCAGGCCAGCATTGGCAAACCGGTGGATCGCTACCGGCTGCAACACGGGGATCTGGTCTTCTTCAAGACCGGCTGGCAGCAATACCATGTGGGGGTCTACACAGGTGCCGGCGAGTTTATTCACGCCTCCACCAGCAAGGGAGTGATCCGCTCCCGCCTCGACAACGTCTACTGGAACAGTCGCTACTGGCAGGCACGTCGGGTGACCCAGTAGCCGCTCAAACGCCTGCTTGCGGCACAAGTTGCGTGCCGATACTCTCCGTCAATCCCTGTCGCTATGTCGGGACACACAACCCGCGCTTATAACTCAATTGGCCCCAAAGCCTGCATATCACACCATTTTGTGATAAGGTGGTGGCCAATTTTTAACACTTTCGCCTCTTTCTCATACGCTCTCTGTCCTGATTGACAACACGCGCGGCGATAACAAGCAGCGTGCGGCGAAAGTGGAGTGTGGCGCGACACTGCCGGACGGGTGTCCCACAGCTGCAGTATCAAGGGTTAAATAGATAAGGAGATCGTGCAATGAAACAGTATCAAAGCTGGCTGGGGCAATACCTGATGAGTCGCCGTGACGGTGACCACGCCATGGCATGCGAGATGGCGAGTTCCATCTGCGAGTTCTGGCAGCAGCAGGGTGATGAAAACGAACTGGACAAGTGGCAGCAGATTTACCAGAACCATCTGGAAAAGACCACCTGACCCTGACCGCTCCCTTGCTGCCAGCCACCCGGTGTTGGCAGCAAGGCCACTCGCGACCAACCACCATCAGCCAACCCATCTCCCCCAATTTTCCCGCTACGTTAAACCGCTACCTTCGTTCACTCGCGCTTTACCATCTTCATTTTTTGCTCTTGCGCACCGGCCTCGGTTCATTCCATCTCGGCCGCCATTTCCTGCGCCCAGTCGATAAAGGCCTGGATCTTGGGACACGCCCGATTGGGCAGGGTCGCCATGTAATAACGCTGCTCGCACTTGACCTCCAGCCCGGCAAAAGGGGCCACCAGCTCGTTGCGTGCCAGTCGCTTGCTCACCAGATTCTTGCGCCCCATGGCGATCCCGGCGTGATTCATGGCGGCGATGATGGCGAGATCCGAGCGATCAAAACCCATGCTCAGCTGACATGCCTCGAGGCTGACCCCGGCGTGGCGAGCCCAGCAGCTCCATTCGTCGGTATCCGAGTCAAATCCCCATGCCTGCCGATCATGGAGCAAACGGCACAAAGACAAGTTGGCGGGATTGCCGACAAGCCCGTGCTGCTCGGCATATTCCGGGCTGCAGACCGGCAGCATGTACTCATCCATCAGCGGGTGGATGGCAAGCCGCTCCGGGCTCTTCTCATCGAAATAGAGGGTCAAATCGATGCCATAACCATGCAGGTTGATGTTCTCGTTACCGGTGATGATATTGAGCTCGATCTGCGGATGCAGGCAGGAGAAATCCGCCAACCTGGGCACCAGCCAGCACTGGGCGATGGAGGGACGCGAATAGATGGTCAGGGTACCGGAGAGCTCCTGATTCTTGATCTCCAGGATCTCCTGATTGATGAACTCCAGCGAGGATTTGAGCGCCCAGAACACCCGCTGCCCATCCGTCGTCAGTACCACCTTGCGGTGAAAACGCTCAAAGAGCTTGAACCCCAGCTCCTCTTCCAGTGCGCTGATCCGGTGACTCACGGCACTGGGACTCAGCGACAATTCATCAGCTGCCATGGCAAAGGATCCGTGGCGGGCGGCCGCCTCGAAGGTGTGCAGCTTGGCCAGCTGGTAGCCACTCAGCAGCTTGTTGCGCGATATGTAATTATCCCCGTTATACATTCATCCCCCTCTTCGCAATGGCCACCGATGATACACCCACAAGCCACCTTCAGGATGAAGTCAAAAGACCCAAAGAGTGTGATTTAGATAAATTGTGACCAATGTAGCACCTTTGCATCACCTCAGCTCACCCAAGTGGTCGATTTCATCATTTGTCAGCCCCGCCTCATTTTCATTCAATAAGCGCATAAACAGTCACACACAACAGATGTCGAGGCGCAGTATGAGTTCAGAGGTATGGGTCATCGCTACCTTGCTAAGTAGCATCGTTCTTATCGTGGTCACCATAGTGAAGGGCAAGATCCACCCCTTTCTTGCCCTGCTGCTGGCCAGCTTCTATGTCGGCACCATGATGGGGATGGAGCCTCTCAAGATGGTCAATGCCATGGAAGAGGGCATTGGCGGCACGCTAGGCTTTCTCGCCGCCGTCATCGGCCTTGGCACCATACTCGGCAAGATGATGGAGGTGTCAGGGGCAGCAGAGCGCATCGGTCTCGCCCTACAGAGATGCCGCTGGCTCTCGCCGGATGTCATCATGGTACTGGTGGGTCTGGTGTGCGGCATCACCCTGTTTGTCGAAGTCGGGGTAGTGCTGCTGATCCCGCTCGCCTTCTCCATCGCCCGCAAGACCAGAACCTCGCTGCTGACCCTGGCCATTCCGCTCTGCACCGCCCTGATGGCTGTGCACTGCATCGTACCGCCGCACCCTGCCGCCCTCTATGTCACCAATCAGCTGGGCGCCGATGTGGGTTCCGTCATCGTCTATGGTCTGGCGGTCGGCCTCTTTGCCTCTCTTATCGGCGGCCCCCTGTTCCTCAAACTGCTGGGCAACCAGCTCCCGTTCAAAGGGGTACCCGATGCCTTTGCCGACATCAAGGCGCGCGATGAGGCCACTCTCCCGACCTTGAGCGCCTCGCTCTTTACCGTGCTGCTGCCCATCCTGCTGATGCTGGCCAAGACGGTCGCTGAGCTCAATATGGATCACGCCAGCCACCTCTATGTCGTGCTGGAGTTTATCGGCAACCCCATCACCGCCATGTTTATCGCTGCCTTCACCGCCTACTACGTGCTGGGGATCCGCCAGCAGATGAAGATGGAGGGACTGCTTAACAAGACCGAGGAGTGCTTCTCCTCCATCGCCAACATTCTGCTCATCATCGGTGCGGGTGGCGCCTTCAATGGGGTGCTCAAGGCAAGCGGCCTGGGCGATAGCCTGGCCACCATCCTCTCCCAGCTGGATATGCACCCCATTCTGCTCGCCTGGCTGGTTGCTATCGTGCTGCACGCCGCCGTGGGCTCCGCCACCGTCGCCATGATGGGCGCCACCGCCATCGTCTCCCCCATCATGGTGCACTACCCGAACATCAGCCCGGAGATCATGACCCTGGCCATCGGCTCCGGTGCCATTGGCTGCACCATGGTGACTGACTCTCTGTTCTGGCTGGTCAAGCAGTATTGCGGCGCCACCCTGAACGAAACGCTCAAGTACTACACCACCGCCACCTTGGTCGCCTCCCTGATGGCGCTGGCCGGTACCTTCCTGCTCTCCTTTATCGTGTAACAAGACCGAGAACACTATGAAAAACATCGACGTACAACAGCTCACAGCGCAATTTCCACTAGTGCAATCCCTGATCGCGCTTGAGCCAGTCACCTGGTTCAACCCCAACACCACCACTCTGGCTGCCGGTCTGCCCTATGTGGGGCTCGATAACAACAATGTGGCGGACGCTTCCACTCGGCTGGCCCGCTTCGCCCCCTACATGTGCGAGGCCTTCCCCGAGACCCGCACCAGCAACGGTATTCTGGAGTCCGAGATCGCCGCTATTCCGGCGATGCAGGCTACGCTCAACCGGCGCTACGGGGTTGAGGTCACCGGTCGACTGCTGCTGAAAAAAGACAGTCACCTGCCCATCTCAGGCTCCATCAAGGCGCGAGGCGGGATCTACGAGGTGCTGACTCACGCCGAACAGTTGGCGATCAAGGCTGGTCTGCTGTGGGAAGAGGATGACTACCGCAAACTGTTCAGCGACGAGTTTCGCCAGTTCTTCAGCCAGTACAGCATCGCAGTGGGCTCCACCGGCAACCTTGGCATGTCTATCGGCATCATGAGCGCCAAGCTCGGCTTTACCGTCACCGTCCACATGTCGGCCGATGCGCGGGAGTGGAAGAAGCGCAAGCTACGCGAACACGGCGTCATCGTGGTCGAATATGCCGAAGATTACGGGGTGGCGGTGGAACAGGGGCGCAAAGAGGCCGAGCGCGATCCCAACTGCTTCTTTATCGACGACGAGAACTCCCGCACCCTGTTCCTCGGCTACTCGGTAGCGGGCGAGCGGGTGAAAAAGCAGTTCGACCAGATGGGTATCAAGGTGGATGCCGACCACCCGCTGTTTGTCTACCTGCCCTGCGGCGTGGGTGGCGGCCCGGGCGGCGTGGCCTTTGGTCTCAAACTGGCGTTCGGGGATAACGTTCACTGCTTCTTCGCCGAGCCCACTCACTCCCCCTGCATGTTGCTGGGAGTCCACACCGGATTGCACGATGCCATTGCGGTGCAGGATCTGGGCATCGACAACCTCACCGCAGCCGACGGCCTCGCGGTAGGTCGCGCCTCCGGCTTCGTCGGCCGCGCCATGGAACGACTGCTCGATGGCTTCTACACCCTGAGCGATCAGGAGATGTATGACCTGCTCGGACTGCTGGTGCGCGATGAGCAGATCACACTCGAGCCCTCCGCTCTGGCTGGTATGGCTGGCCCGTGGCGGGTGGCAGCCAATCCCGAGTGGCTCACCGGGCGCGGTTTCGATGCCGCAACCATGGCACAGGCCACCCATCTGGTGTGGGCCACCGGCGGTGGCATGGTGCCCGCAGAAGAGATGGCAAAGTACCTGGCCAGCGCCAAGATCTAGGCTGTTTTGCCACATTTATCTGCAAATCAACCCGCCATCAGGGCGGGTTTTCTGTTTTGGGAACAAGGGGATGGGGCAGTTCTGTCGCAATCCATGGCGACAATTTCCCCAAGTTGGTCAGTTTGTGCTAAAATGGCGCTCATTTTTTGACATCTCGCGTCACGTTCGCCGCCAGATTGCCCATCGGGCTCTCTGCCCGGGTCGTGACTTTGCACCATCATGCCTGATGATGTTCCCCCCCAAGATGAGCCGACAGGCTCCCGTCAAGGTGGGCACCCTCAAGGGCACATGAGATAAGGAGATCGGGTAATGAAACAATATCAAAGCTGGCTGGGAGATTATCTGATGAGCCGACGTGACGGAGATCACGCGATGGCTTCGGAACTTGCCAACACCATCTGCGCCTTCTGGAAGGCTCAGGGCGATGAAGCAGAAACCAGCAAATGGCAGCAACGCTATCAGCAACACGTAGAGCAGGCGCAATAAGCCCCAGCACTCTTTCGCGATAAAAAAACCGGCGCACATGGCGCCGGTTTTACATTTCTGGCAAGCAGCAGATTACATCTGGTCGATCATGTCCTGAGCAAACTGGGAGCAGGAGCGCAGGGTGGCCCCTTCCATCAGACGCTCGAAGTCATAGGTGACGGTCTTGTTGCGGATCGCCGCTTCCATCCCCTTGATGATGAGATCGGCCGCTTCAACCCAACCCATGTGGCGCAGCATCATCTCGGCGGAGAGGATCAGGGAGCCCGGGTTGACCTTGTCCTGACCGGCATACTTCGGCGCAGTACCGTGGGTCGCTTCGAACAGGGCCACGCCGTCACCGATGTTGGCACCCGGCGCGATACCGATACCGCCTACCTGAGCGGCCAGCGCGTCGGAGATGTAGTCGCCGTTGAGGTTCATACAGGCGATGACGTCATACTCGGCCGGACGCAGCAGGATCTGCTGCAGAAAGGCATCGGCGATGACATCCTTGATGACGATGGTCTTGCCGGTTTTCGGGTTCTTGAAGGAGCACCAGGGGCCGCCGTCGATCAGCTGGGCACCGTACTCGTTCTGGGCCAGAGCATAACCCCAATCCTTGAAGGCACCTTCGGTGAACTTCATGATGTTGCCCTTGTGCACCAGAGTCACGGAGTCGCGATCGTTGTCGATGGCATACTCGATAGCGGCACGCACCAGACGCTCGGTACCGGCTTTGGACATCGGCTTGATGCCGATCCCGCAGGACTCGGGGAAGCGAATTTTCTTCACACCCATTTCGTTTTGCAGGAAGGCGATCACCTTGTTTGCTTCGGCGCTGTCGGCCTTCCACTCGATACCGGCGTAGATGTCTTCGGCGTTTTCGCGGAAGATCACCATGTCGGTCAGATCAGGACGTTTCACCGGGCTCGGGGTGCCGTCGTAGTAACGCACCGGGCGCAGGCAGATGTAGAGATCCAGCTCCTGACGCAGGGCTACGTTGAGGGAGCGAATACCGCCACCGACCGGAGTAGTCAGCGGGCCCTTGATGGCCACGCAATATTCACGAATGAAATCCAGAGTTTCGGCCGGCAGCCAGGCACCTTCGCCATAGACATGAGTCGATTTCTCGCCGGTATAGATCTCCATCCAGGCGATCTTGCGCTCGCCCTTGTAGGCTTTCTCGACCGCAGCATTCACCACATTCAACATGGCCGGGGTTACGTCAACACCGATGCCATCCCCTTCAATAAACGGAATGATCGGATGGTTGGGAACCTGCAGCTTGCCGTTGGCATCGACTGTGATTTTCTGACCCTGGGTCGGGATTACTACTTTGCTTTCCATCGGCATCTCCTAACTTCCGTTTGTTATCAACTTGTTTGTTGCGCGCGGCCATCTTAGCCCATTCATTTTCATAATAAAACGACAAGAAAGCATGTCAGACCAAAGAGGTAGCCACCCGCCAGTGCGCCGTCACCACGCCTTACCGACCCCGCCCCGTTATCCCTCCAGCTCGCTGGCCGCCGCCTGCGGCTGACTCAGGGAACGGTACTGGGAAGGGGTCAAGCCGGTCTTCTGTTTGAACACCCGGCAGAAGTAGTTCACGTCACTGTAACCGCAGCGACTGGCCACCTCCTCAAGACGAAAGCGGTACTTTTTCAGCATGAATTTGGCCCGATCGATCCGCACCCAGCTGATGTAATCGGCAAGGCGCATATGACCCTGCTCGCGGAACAGGTGGGAGAGATGGCTGGCTGAAACGTTGAAGCGGTGGGCAATGGAGTCACGGGTGATGGGACGGTGAAAGTTCTCCTGGATATAGATGCAGATCCCGTGAAAGAGCTCTGCCCCCCGTGGCCGATCCGTGGCGGACTCCAGCAACAGCTGACGGGCACTCGCCAGCAGAGCCTGCAGCAGGTGATCATCGGTGGGGGAGCGACCAGGATCCTCGGTCAGTACGTTCAGCGCCGCCAAAATGTGTTCGATCACATGGCCCGCCCGCGCCATGATGCTGTGCTTTTGCACATCGAAGAAATCGGGATCTTCACGGCGCTTGCTCACCAGGCTGAACCCCAGCTGGCGTTTGCCAAACAGCAGGCTCAGCACCGAGCAGTCGGTGGTCCAGAGCGGCTTGTTCCAGCCGTTGGGAGGGATATAGAGCGCCTGCCCTGGTAACACGCTGATCTCTCTGACCCCCTCCTCCCGGTCCCAGATCTGGTTGAGATACTCGCCACTAAAGACCAGCTCGAGGCGGGGAAAGTTGACCTGATAGCTGAAACTGGGTGGTACCCCCTGTTCACTGGCAAACCAGATTTGGTCAAATGGAACCTGTTCGCTCAGGGCTCCGTCGAGCAGTTGGCTGAAGATGAGAGACATGGTGATCCTGATCAAGAGAGAGGCAAGCGGTTGCGGCGCGCACGACCGCCCATGTTATAGTCCGGTCCACAGCAGTAATGCCACCCTTTTCTGCACCCGATTTTCTTCAAACTAGACGAGGCGTCCCTTATGAGCAGTAGCGATCTGCCCTCCTTTCTGTTGATGCAAAACCCGATTCAAGGCTATGACTGGGGCAGTCATGACTCCCTCACCACCCTGTTTGGCATTCCCAACCCGCAAGACAAACCCCAGGCCGAGCTCTGGATGGGGGCTCACCCCAACGGCTGCTCCGAGGTGACGCTGGCGGGCAGTGTGCAAAAGCTCTCTTCGGTGATCGACAGGGCTCCGGCCGCTGCGCTGGGTGAGGCCACCCTCGCCCGTTTTGGCAGCCTGCCGTTCCTGTTCAAGGTGTTGTGTGCCGAGAAGGCTCTCTCCATTCAGGTGCACCCGAGCAAGGCTCAGGCCGAAGCGGGCTTTGCCAAAGAGGAGGCCGCAGGCATCGATATCAAGGCGAGCAATCGCAACTACAAGGACCCGAACCATAAGCCGGAGCTGGTCTTTGCCCTCACCCCCTATCAGGCGATGAACGGCTTTCGCGCCATTCCCGCCATTCTGGCACTGTTCGAGCGGGTCAATCTGGCGGCCATCACCGATCTGACCGCAGCCCTTGCCGCCAGCCAGAATGAAGCGGGCCTGCAGCACTTCTTCCACCAGCTGCTGGTACTGGAAGGGGCGCGCAAGGAGGAGGCGCTGGCAGGGCTGCTGACCTATGCCGCCGCCCATCAGGATGAGGAGACGTTTGCCCTCATCACCAGTCTGGCGGCCCAGTACCCGGGAGATGTAGGCCTCTTCTCGCCGCTGCTGCTCAACGTGGTGACCCTCCAACCCGGTCAGGCGATGTTCCTCGATGCCTGTACCCCGCACGCCTATGTGCGCGGTACCGGCCTCGAAATCATGGCCAACTCGGACAACGTGCTGCGCGCCGGCCTCACCCCCAAATACATCGATGTGGCAGAGCTCTTGGACTGCACGCGCTGCTTGCCCAAGCCGGACGACCAGATCCTGCTTGCTCCCCATGTTGAAGGGGCGGTGCAGCACTTCGACGTGCCGGTACCTGACTTCACTTTCAGCGTCTACCCGGCTGGCGAGCATCAGCTCACCACTGCCAGCGCCGAGATCCTCTTTGCCATCGATGCAACCGTGATCCTCAAGCAGGGCGAACAGTCACTGCGTCTGGAAAAGGGGCAATCAGCCTTTATTCCTGCAGCGACTGGCAGTTATCAACTGCTGGCCGAAGGGCGGGTCGCCCGCGCCGGCAACCGCTGCTAATCAGCATAAGAGCCGACTCTCGTTGGAGGGGGAAGATACCTCCCCCTCCCAACAGCGCAATATGGCCTACCAGTCAAGTCCGTCTGTATCTCTACTGCTCTCTTATGCCTACCTTCCTTCAGGCATCTCGCTCTGAAGTCCATCCCTGACTGCATCCTGCCCACAACCAGCTCCACAGGTTTGTCGCCCAAGCTTGGCGCTACCCTGATGCAGATGACTGGGTTTGCTGATACGAAGAAAATTCCAGCCTGCACAAGCAACGGCGACACTCTGAGTATCCGAAAAAATGGAGGCAATAAAAATAACAACTCTACTCTCTACTATTTTCATCCCCTGATGAAAGCTAAAACAGCACATAGATGCATCGCCATTAAACCTTTCCCAGGCCATCATCATTCGGTCTGTAAACATTTAGCAGCCGTAGTCATACAGAACCATTAATAATGCAAACGAAAGGGATCTCTTTTGAATTTTCGAGATGCGGCCCTATTTTTTAGTCGTTCTATAATTTAATTCCAAGCAGACCATTCGATCTTTGTCGAAAATAATAACTCAATAAAAAAACAAGCCGTTGATATATAACCACTTTCTTTTACGCCACACCTTCAGGCTGACATAATCCGTAATAAAGCCAGGCTGCATGAACTGACAATTAAATCAATTTAAAAGCAGGGTAATGAGAGATTTGATATTTATTTTTTGATATGCCAGCCAAACCTCATTGCAGTAAAGAAATAGACCTTAAATACCCTCTGTGATTAAGATCACTTTTATTTGATTTATTTTTAAGGTATCACATCTATTCGCCGCTATAAATTTCACACAAAGATCCGCTGACAAAAATAGATAAAAGAGGATATATGCTGACAAAAATGACAATTGGGCAAAAGCTGACCATGGCGTTTACCACTCTCGCTTTGTTGATGCTGGGTTTTGCCTGGTTTGCCACTTTACAACTCTCCAATATTTACCGTGACGCCAGTGAGGTCAGCGACAATATCGTTCCCTCCATCCGGGCATCCAGCCAGATGCATGTGTCCTTGCTGGACGCTCGCCGTGCCGAACTGAACATGGTGATAGATGCACTGGGCAAGGATCCCGACTCCCTCAACAGCAGCACACAGTCTTTCGAAGCGGCAAAGAGTCAGTACATGGCCGCCGAGCAACGGTATGGATCTATGCCTTTTGTGTCGGAGCGAGATCGCAACATGTTTGCAGAGCTGAAAACTGCAGCAGCCAAATATTTTTCAGCCCATGGTGACTTGGAAACAGCCATACGGCAGGGAGATATTGCCAAGGTGCAGTCGCTGATCAAAAACGAATCCCGTGCAGCCCTTGAGCAGGCCGGACAGGATGGTCTGGAGCTGCGCAAGGAGAACGATCGGGTTGCCAACCTGCTGACCAAGCAGAGTGAGGCCTCCTATGAACGGGCAAAACTGCTGAGCACTACCGTCGGTGCGCTAACCTTGCTGTTCGTCGTTATTGTGGCCTGGCTGCTGATCCGGCAGATCCGCAATCCAGTGATGACCCTGCTGGAGCAGACACGCCAGGTGGCGGCAGGCAACCTCACCAGCCAACTCGACATGAAGCAATTCTCCCATGACGAACTAGGTAAGCTGGCTCAGGGGTTCAACGAGATGCAATCCAATCTACGCATGCTGGTCAACGAGGTATCCGGCTCGGTAGTGCAGTTGGGCGCGGCCGCCGAAGAGATCAGCGCGGTGGCACAGCAATCGGCTAACAACATGGGCGCCCAGCAGCATGAGCTCAATCAGCTGGCCACAGCCATGAACGAGATGCAAGCCACGGTACAGGAGGTGGCCCGCAACACCAACGACGCCGCCAGCGCAGCAACGTCGGCCAGCGACACAGCCGCACAAGGCAGCGAGACCGTCAATGACTCAATCGGCAGGATTGAAAAGGTGGCTACCGCCATCGAAGAGACTGCTCTGGTGATCCGCCAGCTGGGTGATGACAGCCGAAATATCGGCATGGTGCTTGAAGTCATTCAGGGGATTGCCGAGCAAACCAACCTGCTGGCACTGAATGCGGCAATCGAGGCAGCCCGAGCCGGTGAACAAGGTCGTGGTTTCGCCGTGGTAGCAGATGAAGTCCGCACTCTGGCCAAACGAACCCAAGACTCCACTTCCCAGATCAACCACATCATCTCCGAACTGCAGCTGCGTGCTAACGAAGCGGGCGTCACCATGCAACAGAGTCAGGATATGATGTCCGAGACGGTCCACACTGCTCGCGAAGCGGGAGCCTCTATTGCCGAAATAAGCAGCTCGGTTAACAGTATCTCTCACATGAATATTCAGATTGCCACCGCAACTGAAGAGCAGGGGGCGGTAAGCGAGGAGCTCAATCGCAATGTAGTCAACATCAGCAATGCCTCGGAAGAGGTGGCGACCGGCGCCAAACAAATGGCTCAGGCTTGCAACGACCTCAACCTGTTGGCAACACAACTGCAGGAGGTTGTACGCAAGTTTCGGACATAACGCCCGATTGCCCCCCTCATTCATCAGCCCAATAAGGCTGAAGCACTAAACAGCCCGCCATTCATAAAAGTGGCGGGCTTTGTCAAACAAGGAACCATACAAAACCCGAAGACACCCATGCTGCACATAACAAGTGATCAGTGGAGGGATTAACTCACATCAAGAGCAGCCCTCCCTCTTTCTGATTGTTCTCTCAACGCGTTTTGCCAGCACCTTCACATTTTCCGCCCTCAAAGTAGAACACAAATCTCCATACCTCCGAAGGCGAGACCTTTTCGTCGCACTCATGTAAGTAGCAAAACCAATCCACAATTCATTGTTTTTATTTAAAAAAATAAAAACACCGGTATGAGTTGGCTTTTATGATGATATGCGAGCTGGGTCACATGACGACTTGCACAGCACAAAAATCCAGTAAACGGCACATTTGTCCGATTTCGGCACCGCGCCAACGGGAGAACAATATCCAGGTCAATTGTTCCCCCCATCATGCGGCTCGGCAACGGAGCCAGGAGTGTAATATGTTACCCACCATGACCAACGGCAGACTAATCTGCCTGGAGTTGAAGGCCACCAGCAAGGAGGCTCTATTCGACGAGATGGCACAGATGCTGGCGCGCGATGGCGCCGTGTCTGATCAACAGCAATTCGTCAAGGATATCTGGGCCCGCGAGCAGCTGGACTGCACCGGCTTCGAGCAGGGTGTCGCCCTGCCCCACGCCAAGAGCAAGGCGGTCAGTCGTCCGGCCATTGCCATCGGTGTCAGCCGCCAAGGTATCGAGTACGGCGCCGAAGATGGCAAACCGACCCAGCTGATCTTCATGATCGCCTCCCCGGATGGCGGCGCCAACCACCATATCGAAGTGCTGGCGGAGCTCTCTACCCGTCTGCTGGAGCCGGGTTTTATCGAGCAGATGAAGGCGGCCACTACCGTCGAGCAAGCCCTGACTCTGCTCAAGCAAGGCCCGAAAATGGAAAAACCCGCCCCTGCCGCCAAACCGGCTGCCACTGCTCCGGTTGAACCCACCGATCGCACCTTCAAGGATCGCCTCAACACCATGAAGCAGCACCTGCTGTTTGGTACTTCCCACATGATCCCCTTCATCGTGGCAGGCGGTGTGCTGCTGTCACTGTCGGTGATGATGAGCGGCAAGGGCGCCGTGCCGGAAGCGGGCTTCCTCAAAGACATGGCGACCATGGGTATCGCCGGTCTGACCCTGTTTACCGCCGTACTGGGTGGCTACATCGCCTACTCGCTGGCTGACAAGCCGGGCCTGGCCCCGGGCATGATCGGCTCCTGGATTGCCGTACAGCACTATCAAACCGGTTTCCTCGGCGCCATTCTGGTGGGCTTTATCGCAGGTTTCGTGGTCAATCAGCTCAAACGGATCAAGCTGCCTGACTCCATGACCTCCCTTGGCTCCATCTTCATCTATCCGCTGATCGGTACCTTCCTGGTGTGTGGCATCGTGATGTGGGGGATCGGTGCCCCGATCGCCGCCATGATGGAAGGGATGAACCACTGGCTCTCCAGCATGGCGGGCTCAGGTAAAGTGATGCTGGGTGCCATTCTGGGTGGTATGACCGCCTTCGATATGGGCGGCCCGGTCAACAAGGTTGCTACCCTGTTTGCCCAGACTCAGGTCAACACCCAGCCCTGGCTGATGGGCGGCGTCGGTATCGCCATCTGTGTACCGCCGCTGGGTATGGCACTGGCGACCTTCATGTCTCCGAAGCGTTACAAGAAAGAGGAGCGTGAATCCGGTAAAGCAGCCGCCATCATGGGCATGATCGGTATCAGTGAAGGTGCTATCCCGTTCGCCGCTGCTGACCCCATGCGTGTTATCCCGGCCATCGTCGCAGGCGGCATCGTCGGCAACATCACCGGCTTTATGATGCACAGTATCAACCACGCCCCCTGGGGTGGCTGGATTGTCCTGCCGGTTGTTGAAGGCAAGATGGGCTACATCCTGGGTACCATCCTCGGCGCCCTGACCACCGCCATCATCGTCAACCTGCTGAAGAAGCCGGTGAGCGAAGAAGATGACGTGACCGCCACCCAAACCAGCTTCGAAGTCATTGAAGCGGAAGGAGAAGCGGACGTACTGGCCATCACTGCCTGCCCGTCTGGCGTGGCCCACACCTTCCTCGCCGCCAAGAGCCTGCAGAAGGCTGCCGCCAAGCAGGGGATCAAGATCAAGGTCGAGACCCAGGGCGCCAACGGCATCATCAACCGCATTACCGCCAAGGATGTCGCCAACGCCCGCTGCGTTATCTTCGCCCACGACGTGGCCATCAAATACCGTGAACGCTTCACCGATATCGAAGTCATCGATGTGAAGACCAAGGAGGCGATCCACAATCCGGAAGCACTGCTGGCCCGCACGCTGGGCAACAAGGCAAACGCAGCCTGATAGCAGTCAGACCAACCAGTACAAGGGGCCCATCACGGGCCCCTTTTCGTTGCCTGCCGAGCAACCGCATATCATCCCACCGACCAAGCCACTGATTTAAAACATATTAACCAGTCACATCACGGATCTTGGCGAGCCGTCACAGAACGGTGACGTGTAAAAAAACAGCAATTGAAGCGCTGGTCAGATCTCATGTCAAATGGCTCCGCCTACTAAACTGGAGCATCACAAAAATGATAAAAATCAATAAATTGGTTCTGGCTGTTACCCTCACCCTCACTGCCACCCCCTTGCTGGCAGCCCACTGGACGTGTGGCGACCACGTGCGCTTTGGTCTGCCCTCCGAATCGGATCAGAAGCTCTGCCGTGAAGGGTATGCGGTCGGCTACAACTACGACTACAAGGTGGCGGACTGGGTCTCCTACCGAATGACCGCCCAGAGCGCACAGGGCACAGTGCCGCGCAAGGATGCCTTCGCCGAGGACAGGGAGATCCCGGTTGCCTACCGCGCCACCCTCTCCGACTACAAGGGCTCGGGCTACGACCGTGGCCATCAGGCCCCGGCGGGGGACATGAAATCGAACAAGAACACCATGAAAGAGAGCTTCCTGCTGAGCAACATGACGCCGCAGATCGGGGTGCTCAACCAGAAGGCGTGGCGCGTGCTGGAGGACAAGGTGAACAAGTGGGCGGTCTCCCGCAAGGATGTACAGGTGGTCACCGGCCCCATCTTTACCGGCTCTGAAGAGTCCATCGGTCAGGGTGTGGCGATCCCGAGCGCCTACTACAAGATCGTGATGGACCCGGCCAGACTGCAGGCCATCGCCTTTATCATGCCGCAGGAAGAGGTGCCCATCAGCCAGATCGCCGACTACCGGGTCTCGGTACGCGAGGTGGAAGAGCAGACCCAGCTCAACTTCTTCAGCGATATGCCCGAAGAGCAGCAAGAGACGCTGGAAGCCCGCATCTCCCCGATGTGGAACTGACTGCGAACACTCGCCAACAGATGGATTGACTCCCCATCTCTCTTGAATCGCGATAGAGGGAGGGGCCAACGCCCCTCCCTGCAGGGGGAGTCACGCTCCCCCTGCCCTTTTCAGATGGCAGCTGATCCGTTGCGGCCACTTTTGCGGCCACAGGTGTGGCATCACCCGACGACTCGCCCCGACTCACAGTTTGCCGCACCGTTAACTGGTATATTGCCTCTCTTTGGCACTAACAGACTGAATTGACGCACATTTGCCTCGTCGCATCGGCCCACACGCCGGCGCACCACGGCGCGATTCAGCCCGACAGAGGACCTTTTGATGAAACAGACCCTTCTTGCCCTCACCCTCGGCGGCCTGCTGGCGCTCTCGCCCCTCGCCCTGCAAGCGGCCGAGAGCTCGATGCAAATGGAGCACGACCTCAATACCCTGGTCAGCAAACGCCAGGCGGTGGACATGCTGCTCGGCGAAGCGCTGCAGATCTACAAGTCGCCAGCGAAAATCTCCCACGCCGGTTTTACCGCCAAGATGCCGAGCAATATGGAGCTGGTGACCGAGCGGCTGCTGGCCGCCTACCAGCTTGAGCCCTACCGCACCGACCTGCTCATCTCGGCGGCCAACGCCCAGATCTACAACGGCAACCTGAGCCGCGCCATCACCTTGCTGGAGCAGGCGCAGGCCGTCGCCCCCGATGATCTCGACATCAACAGCTATCTCGCCATCTGGCAGTTGGTGAAGGGTAACAAGGAGGCTTCCCGCAGCTATCTGGCGAAAGTGGCGGATCGCAACAGTGGCCGCGCCGCCGATCTGGAGGAGATCATCGCCCGGGTGCAGCGGATCACCGCCGCCCCGCTGCAGACCGAACTGACCGAGGATCAGCTCAAGGCCACTAGGGAGGGCAAACGCGCCATCGTCACTCTGGGCTACGCCCTCAATCCCGACGGCAGCATGGACAAGATCCTGCTGGGCCGCCTGCAAACCACCCTTGAGCTGGCCAAGGCCGACCCGGAAGCGCTGATCATCCTGACCGGTGGCGTGCCCCAGAACCGCCAGACCGAGGGCAAGCTGATGGCCGACTGGCTGGCCAACCACGGCATCGACCGCAGCCGCCTGATTGAAGAGAACTACGCCACCAGCACGGTGGATAACGCCCTCTACAGCGCCTATGCCCTCGCCCGCCACCAGATTGACTATGCGGTGCTGGTAAGCTCCACCAGCCATGTACGCCGCGGCCAGACGGTGCTGGAAATCGCCTGCGACCAGATTGGCCCGGCCAACATCAAGGTGGCGAGCGTCAGCTACCCCGACAAGCCCCTCGAGGAGCTGTCCACCCCGAGCGAGAGCGAGCTGCTCGGCATCTATCGCGACGCCCTGCGCACCTACGGCATGTGGAGCTACCGCTCCGCCCCGCTGATCGAGCGTTGATCGGCCATCAAAACGAAAAAGAGAGGGAGGCGTGATGCCTCCCTCTCTTTTATTGACCGATGATTGGCCAAGCCTCGCCCGTTAGCTGACGATAAAGCCCTGCGAGGGGGCCGCTTTGGGATCGTCACCGAAGCGGTTTGGCCCCTGCTGACCGTTGCAAACCATAAAGTAGATAAGCACCAGGGTGCCGATAATGGGGATAAGCCCGAGCAGCAGCCACCAAGCGCTGCGGTCGGTATCGTGCAGGCGACGGGCCGCCACCGCCAGCGATGGCAGCAGCACCGCCAGCGAATAGATGGAGCTGATCAGCTCATTGTCGCCGCCAATCAGCTTGTCCACCATGCCGAGCAACAGCATGACGATGACGTTGCACAGCACAAACATCCAGTATTCGGTGCGACGGGCCCGCCCGCTGAATACCGCATATTGCTTGAGGACCGAGATATACCAGTTCATTGCGCCTCCTGAGTGGCCTTTATGCCTATGAATAAAAAAGAGAGTCGATAAAACAAGTAGTTAAGAGCTTAGCGCGATCATCCCCCCGAGTCGACAATGATGCCCGAACGCCTCCCAAACTAATCAGCTGCGGCAATCATTGACCGACCGATCCGGAAGATAATTTGCCCTGCAACAGGGCAAATCACCCCCATCAGCGCATCACTCTCGTCACAAGCAGGAAAATGGTGCTTAATAATCCATTAGCAATCGTATGGACTCAGCGTGAGGATAGCGGTAGATTCGGCGCCCAATCCTGAACAGGATCTGTGTCTCCCTCCCATAATGAATCCACTTATTCATTACTTCTCCTAACACAGGGATAGCCATGAGTATTACACGCAGAGATTTTCTCAACGGCGTTGCCATCACCATTGCGGCAGGCGTCGCCCCCATCAATCTGCTCAAGGCTGCCGAAGGCGGCAGCACGCTGGCGGATAAAACCCTGGCCTACCCGCCCGCCCTCACCGGCCTGCGCGGCAACCACCCGGGCTCTTTCGAACCGGCCCACAGCATCGCCCGTGACGGCAAGCAGTATGATTTTGCCAATATTCCCCTTGAGGGGGAGTACGATCTGGTGATCGTCGGCGCCGGGATCAGCGGTCTGGCCGCTGCCTGCTTCTATCAGCAGCTGCTCGGCGCGGATAAGAAGATCCTGCTGCTAGACAACCACGACGACTTTGGCGGCCACGCCAAGCGCAACGAGTTCACCACCCCCGATGGCCTGCGCTTGGGTTACGGCGGCAGTGAATCCCTGCAATCACCACGTTCGGTCTACAGCCCGGTGGCGCTCGGTCTGCTCAAGGCGCTGGAGGTCAACATCGACGAGCTGGCCGCCGGTTTCCAGCAGACCTTCTATCCGGATCTGGGGCTGAGCCGCGGCGTCTATTTCGACGAGAAGCACTTTGGCGTCAACAAGATAGTGAACGGGGATCCGGGCCACAACGTAGCGGATGACATCCCCCGCGATCGCCTGAACGGCCGGCCACTGGCAGAGTTTATCGGTGACTTCCCCCTCGATGATGCCGACAAGGCCGCCCTGTTAGCCCTGCACGAATCGAAGATCGACTACCTGAGCGGCATGACCCGCGAGCAGCAGGACGAGTGGGTGACCCGCAACAGCTACACCACCTTCCTGCGCGATAAAGTGGGCCTCAGCGAGCGGGCGATCACTTACTTCCAGCAGCGCACCAACGACTTCCAGGCGGTCGGCATCGACGCCACCGCCTGCGCCGATGCGCGCCTCTGCGCCTTGCCGGGGTTCGACGGCCTCAATCTGACGCCGCTGGATGCCGAGGAGCAGGCGGAGCTGGACGACCCCTACATCTTCCACTTCCCCGATGGCAACGCCGGTCTCACCCGCCTGATGGTACGCAAGCTCATTCCGCAAGTGGCGCCGGGTCACACCATGCAGGATGTGGTGCTGGCCAAGTTTGACTACGGCAAGCTCGACCTGCCGGAGCACAAAGTGCAACTGCGCCTTGGCAGCACGGCGTTGCAGGCCAAAAACGTGCGCCTCGCCGACGGCAAGCTGGTGGTGGATGTTACCTACATCAAGGAGGGGAAACTGCACCGGGTGCGGGCCAAGCAGTCGATCATGGCTGGCTACAACATGATGATCCCCTACATGGTGCCCGAGATGCCGGAGCCCCAGAAGGAGGCGCTGCGCCAGAATGCCAAGGCGCCGCTGGTCTACACCAAGGTGGTGATCAAGAACTGGCAAGCCTTCGTCAAGCTGGGGGTACACGAGGTCTACTCCCCCGCCGCACCCTACAGCCGGGTCAAGCTCGACTATCCGGTCAGCATGGGTGGCTACGAGCATCCCAAGAGCCCGGATCAGCCGATGTGCCTGCACATGGTCTATGTGCCGACTCTGCCGGGCAGCGGTCTGTCGGCCCGCGAACAGTCCCGCAAGGGGCGCGCCATGATCCTCGGCATGCCGTTCGAGCAGCATGAACAGATGATCCGCGAGCAGTTGCAGGGGATGCTCGGCAGCGCCGGTTTCAACCATGAGCAGGACATCCTCGCCATCACGGTCAACCGCTGGTCTCACGGCTACTCCTATGTCACCAACACCCTGTTTGATGACGAAGCGCAGTGCGAAAAATGGATTGAACTGGGTCGCCAGCCGATCGGCAACATCACCATCGCCAACTCGGATGCAGGCTGGAGCCCCTACGCTCACGCTGCCATCGACGAAGCGTGGCGCGCCGTCAACGAGCTGGTAGCCATGAGCAAGGGAGGTGCCCAATGAGCCGCGCCCTGTCACTGACCGCCAGCGCCCTGCTGCTGGCCCTGCCCGCCCTTGCCGCCAACGCAGCCCCCGCCATGTCTGCGGGGGAATACGTGGCCAAGCTGGGCGATTGCGCCGCCTGTCACACCAGCGAGACCAGCAAGCCGCTGGCGGGCGGCAAAGGGTTCCCGACCCCCATCGGCACCGTATTTGCCACCAACATCACCCCGGACAAGACCCACGGTATCGGCAACTACAGCCTGCCGGAGTTCATCAAGGTAATGCGTGAAGGGGTGGCCCGCGATGGCCATCGCCTCTATCCGGCCATGCCCTACACCGCCTACGCCAAGATGAGCGATAAGGATCTCGAAGATCTCTATCACTATCTGATGAAGGAGGTACAGCCGCTGGCCATCGCCAACAAGGAGAGTGACATCCCCTGGCCCCTCAACATGCGCTGGCCGCTGATGGGCTGGAACTGGATCTACCACGATGACAGCCGCTTCACCCCGGTGGCGGGCAAGAGCGAAGAATGGAACCGCGGCGCCTATCTGGTGCAGGGTGCCGGCCACTGCGGCAGCTGCCACACCCCACGCGGATTGGGGATGCAGGAGAAAGCGCTGACCGAGGCGGATCCCGTCTACCTGAGCGGTGCCGCGCTGGATGGCTGGTATGCCCCCGACATTCGCGGCAGCCGTTACAGCAAGCAGGCGCTGATCGACCTGCTGAAAACCGGCCGCAGCCAGCATGAAGCGGTCGCGGGCCCCATGGGGGAAGTGATCACTCACAGCAGCCAGTATTTCAGCGACGCCGATCTGGCCAGCATCGCCACCTATCTGACCGATCTGAAAGATGAACAGGTGGCGGAGAAAGGGGCCCGCGCCTACGCCAGTGCCAGCGGCAAGGCGGACTACGCCATGTACTGCTCCACCTGTCACGGGGTCAACGGCCAGGGCAATGACCACGTCATTCCATCGCTGGTGAACAACCGCACCGTGCTGGCGAGCGATCCGTCGAGCCTGATCAATGTGCTGCTGCACGGTGCCGAGACCCCGGTCACCCACGGCCATCTGGGTTACCACATGCCGGGCTATGGCTGGACCATGGATGACGAGCGGCTCGCCGAGCTGGTCAACACCCTGCGCGCCTCCTGGGGCAATGAAGGCACCGCCGTCAAGGCGGCGGCGGTCAAGGCCCAGCGCGAGCTGCACGGCAAGGAGTAAGGGCTGTCAGCTCTCTCTTGGCCAAGTGCCATAAAAAACGGGCCTCCACTGGAGGCCCGTTTGCTATTGATGAACCACGTTCCGGTGCTTATCCCTTGCGGGATTTTGGCCCCGGCAGTGGCGCCGTTGGCTGGCAGTAATCGCCATAGGGGAAGATATTGCGAAACCGCTGGGCCACCGGCTCGGGGATGGATCGGGAGAAGATCAGCTTGACGCCATCGCCATCACGCTGCCCCACAATGCGACCGCGCACCGTGTCGTGGCGTAGGATCTGCTTGGCATGCTCAATAAAGGCGGGTGACACCTTGCCCTGCTTGACCACCACCTTGCCGGGGGCAAGGCGGATCTCGAACAGGGCGCCACGCCCCAGCTTCATCAACCACCAGATCAGCACAATCGCTACGATCAAGGAAATCCAGGCCATCTTCATCCCTCCCAACCTCTTGATATAAGGCAGTATAAGCGGCCGTGCGCTCCGATTGTTTGGCGCCGATCACAGCCCCCGCGTCAGCGCAATAGCGCCCCTTTGCTCAGCAATCCTTGCCCCAGCCCACCAGCGTCTCGCGATAGAGCGCCAGCAAGGCTTCATCGCGCACCGCCACCCCGACCAGCTGCGGGCGATAGGCTGCCCAGTCATCGTGGGAGTGGCGTTTGCCATCGAACTTTTGCAGGGTGTGGCCGATGGCCGGGCCGCTGGTGATGACCCGTACCGGCCCCTCGCGCAGGGTAAAGAGGGTCGGGTCAATGACATAGGCGATGGCGGACGGGTCGTGGACGTGGCAACCGGAGAGCCCCAGTTTCTCGGAGTAGAAGCGCAGATAGAAGCGGCTGACATCCCACAGGAAGCGGCCCGGCTCCCCCGCCTTGTCCCTGAGTTCATCCAGATAGGCGCTGCCGAAGAAGCTCTGCTGGGTCACATCCAGCCCGATGATCACCACAGGCCAGTCGGCGGTAAAGACCCGGTCGGCGGCATCGGGATCGTCGTGAATATTGGCCTCGGCATAGGGGGTGACGTTGCCGCGATGGCCGTTGACGCCAAACGCGCCCCCCATCACCACTACCTGTTTCACCAGCGAGACAATCTCGGGCGCCTGTTGTAGCGCCAGCGCCAGATTGGTCAGCGGGCCGATAGTGACCAGGCTGATCTCCCCCGGCGCGGCTTTCACCGCCTCGACAATATATTGCCAGGCGGGGCGGGGATCCGGAGCGATAGTCACCTCCCCCGCCTCCATGTCGCCAAAGCCGCTCGGGCCGTGGACTATGGTGGTGGGGCCGACCGGCTCGCGCTGCAGCGGGGCGGCAGCACCTTTGGCCACATCCGCCTTCATGCCGTACTTCTGCTTGAGCCAGAGGGCGTTGCGGGTGCCATTGTCGATGGTGGCGTTACCAAAAACAGTGGTGATGGCGAGCAGCTCGATGGCGGGGTGGGCCTCGGCAAACAGGATGGCCATGGCATCGTCGATACCCGGGTCGGTATCCAGAATGATTTTATGGGTCATGAGAAATTCCTACGGTGACAAACCCTGCGACAAAAGGGAGAGTCTACCCGGCTGACGGCCCCATATCCCGGCATGGGATCACAGAGCGGGCCTTTGCTCCCGGCAGCGGGGCGCTGCTGGCGACAATTAGCATAAAAAACGCGGCCCTGTTGCCAGCGCCGCGCCCTTTATCGTTGTTCGTTATCTGCTATCTGGCAGTGATCTGCCTGACCGGATCCTCAGTGCTTGCGGTGCCAACGCGGTGAGGTCGCCTTCTCCCCCCAGGGGGTGACGCAGGGGAGCAGCGCCCCTTCAATCACCATCTCGCTGCCCGCCAGCGCTTCGGCGATCTTCTGGTGCAGCACCCGCAGTACCTTGCCCTCGTGCTCGGCCAGAGAGTGGCCCGCGGCAAAGAATTCCGGCTGATATTGCAGTGCCAGCTTCTGGGCGAATTCGTAGGTGTTGAAGCAATCCGGCATCCGCTCAACCACATCTTCAAGCCGGGCCAACAAGCTGTTCAGTTCCCTGGTCATAGTGCTCTCTCCGTGTAGGTTAATAGCCAAAAACTACCCCTTATTAGATAAGTCACCAACGAGCAAACCACAAAAGTGTGGGGAGACACACAGTTCTCTCTTGCGTCCGGCTCATGGTGAACGGCAGACAGCTTGCCAGCTTTACATTCCGGTAACAAACAGCTAGATTTAGACCGACTAATCAGTCGGTCATTTTTCATGCGGAGAACAACATGGGTGCGGCGCAGCTTCAACACACTCCTGAGGATATCCTCGCCATCAAATTGTCCCTGCCGGATCAGCTGGCACGACTCAAGCGGGCGAGTCTGGCTCACCCCATGCCTACCCTGGCCGAGCGCCGGGCGCAGCTGACCAAACTCAAGCAGGCCTTGCTCGCCCACAAGGGGCAGCTGTGCAAGGCGCTGGCGGCAGATTATGGCCAGCGCAGCCACTACGACAGCCTGATCGCCGATGTGCTGCCCTGCATCATGCAGATCAACTACACCCAGAAGCGGCTCAAGCGCTGGATGCAGCCCCACCGCCGCCACACCGGCCTACTGCTGGCCCCCGCCAAAGTAGAGGTGCACTTCCAGCCACTCGGGGTGGTCGGCATTATCGTGCCGTGGAACTTTCCGGTGATGCTGAGCCTTGGCCCCCTCATCACCGCCATCGCGGCGGGCAACCGGGCGATGCTGAAACTCTCCGAGTTCACCCCTCATACCAATGCCGTGCTGCGCACCATGCTCACCAGCGTGTTTGACGAAAACGAGATCGCCATCATCGAGGGGGATGCCCAGATGGCGGCGGCATTCAGCTCGCTGCCGTTCGATCACCTGCTCTTTACCGGCTCCACCATGGTGGGCAAGCTGGTGATGGCCGCCGCCGCGCCCCAGCTCACCCCCCTCACCCTTGAGCTGGGTGGCAAAAGCCCCTGTCTCATCGCCCCCGACATGCCGGTCGCCACCGCGGTCGAGCGGATGATCTTCGGCAAGAGCCTCAACGCCGGACAGATCTGCGTCGCCCCCGACTATGTGCTGCTGCCCCGCAGCGAGGTGGATAACTTTATCGCCGCCTATCGCCGCCACTTCAGCAAGCTCTACCCGCAGGGGCTCAATAGTGCTGACTACGGCGCCATCATCAACGACCGCCAGTATCAACGTCTCGTCAGCTGGCTGGATGAAGCCGAGCAGGCGGGTGCCCAGCTCCACCCCTGTGGCAACCCGGCCCGCGACGACCAGCGTCGCCTGCTGGTGCCCCACCTGCTGACCGGAGTGCCGAGTCAGTGTCAAGTGATGCAGCAGGAGATCTTTGGCCCGCTGCTGCCGCTCATTCCCTACGACACCCTGGAGGAGGCGCTCGCCTATGTGGCTGAACGGCCCCGCCCGCTGGCCCTCTATCTGATGAGCTTCGATCCCGAGTTGCAGGCACGGGTGACCCGGGAGACCCACTCCGGCGGCATGGCGATCAACGAGAGCCTGTTTCAGGTGGCTGCCGATGATGTGCCGTTTGGCGGCATCGGTGCCTCCGGCATGGGCCACTACCACGGCCACGAGGGGTTTCTTACCTTCTCCAAGGCGAAAACCGTGCTGACCCGCGGCAAGTTCACCACCGGCTCCCTGATCCATCCGCCCTACCACAGCTGGATCCAGAAGCTGATGATGGCCTTCTTCCTGCGCTGATGGAGATGACCATGAACCAGGCTATCCCGCAGCCACAAACCATGACCGACAAGCGCCGCCAGATCCTGGATGCCGCCCTCGCCCTCTGCGCCGAAGATGGCCTGCAGGGGGCCGCCACCGCCCGTATCGCCAAGGCTGCCGGGGTGGCCAACGGCACTCTGTTCCACCACTTTCCGAGCAAGGAGGCGCTGATCCTCGCCCTCTATCAGGATGTAAAGACCCGGATGGGGAGCGCCATCCATGAAGCAGATCCCACCCTGCCGCTGTACGACCAGACCCGCCACTACTGGCAGCTGGCGATGGAGTGGATGCAGGCTAACCCCAATGAGCTCAAATTTGTGCTGGGCTTCTTTCACTCTCCGCTGCTGGCCAGACCGGCCCGCAGCCAGATCCTGAACGATGCCCTGCGCTTTCTGCCTGCTCTGCTGGCAAAGGGGCAGGCCAGCGGCGAGCTGATGCAGGCTCCCGCGCCACTGTTGCTGGAGGTGTGTCAGGGCCAGTTCCTCGCCTGCGCATCACTGTTTGTCGATCAACCGGAGCTGGGAGAGGACGACTACTGGCAAGCCAGTGCGTTCGCCCTCTTCTGGTCAGCCATCTCAGGAGCCAATCCCCATGCAAACACGGATGTTTGAACCTGCGGCCGCCCTTGGTCGCCGCCTCTGGATCACCACTCTGCTCTGGGTGGTGGGTCGCACCCTCTGTCGCGCCGCCCGCACCGACGAGGCAGTACGCCGCGAATTGGCGCCGTTGCCGGACGGGTTGGCAATCCGCCTAGAAGTGGGCGGCATCGGCTACGCCATGAACATGCACAAGCAGGGTGGCCGCTGGTATCCCGGCGCGCCAGTCGCCCCCCATGCCACCATCCATCCGCTGCGGGTGCGCTTCAAGCATCCCAATATCGCCTTTCGCGCCCTGAGTTTTCGGCTCGGGGTCAATCAGGCATTTGGCGAAAACCGGCTGCTGGTGGAGGGAGACCTGACCGTTGCCATGCATCTGGTGCGGGGGCTTGAGCAGTTGCAGTCCCTGATCCTGCCCGCCTTTATCGCGCGGCCGCTGCTGCGCAACTATCCCGCCCCGACCAACAAGATCGGCCGGGCCTGCAACATCTATCTGGGTCTGGTGACCGGCTAACGCGCAAGGAGCCTTGAAATGAGCCGCTATTACGATTTCTTCTGCCCGGTCAAACTGCTGGCCGGTGAACAGGCGCTGGAGCAACTGGCCAGCGAGCTGGCCAGCCTCGGGGCCCGTCGCCCGCTGCTGCTGACCGACAAGGGGGTCAATGCCACCGGCCTTGCCACCCTGCTGGCCAATGTGCTGGCCGAGGGGGAGCTGCCGGTCGCCGCCATCTGGGACGAGATCCCGGCTGACTCTTCCACTGCCGTGGTGGAGCGGATCGCCAAACGCTATCGCGAGCTCGACTGCGACAGTCTGGTGGCGCTGGGGGGCGGCTCGGTCATCGACACCGCCAAGGCAGTCAACATTCTCACTTCCATGGGGGGATCATCTGCTCGACTACTCGGGCGCCGGTTGCCTGACCCGTCCCCTCAAGCCGCTGGCGGTGGTGCCCACCACGGCGGGCACAGGATCAGAAGTGACATTGGTTGCAGTGATCAAGGATGAGGCGAGCGGGCGCAAGGTGCCCTTCACCTCCCCCTTCCTGCTGCCCCAGCTGGCGGTGCTCGACCCGCGCCTGACCCAGGGACTGCCCCTCAATATCACCGCCGCTACCGCCATGGACGCCATGACCCACGCCATCGAGGCCTTTATCGGTACCGCCAAGAACCCGGTGAGCGATGCACTAGCCCTGATGGCGGTGGAGAAGATCGCCAGCGCCCTGCCGCAAATCATCCACGACCCGCAAAACAAGCAGCTGCGGCTGCAACTGGCGGAAGGCTCCACGCTGGCTGGCATGGCTTTTTCCAACTCCATGGTGGGGCTGGTGCACGCCCTCGGCCACAGTCTGGGAGCCCGCTGCCATCTGCCCCACGGGCTGTGCATGAACCTCTTTTTGCCGACCGTGCTCGACTACAACCGCCCCGAGGTGGATAGCGAGTTGGCCCGGCTGCTGTTGCCGCTGGTGGGGGCCGAGCGCTTTGCCGCCACCCCGGCCCATCAGCGGGCGGAGGCGACCATCACAGCCATTCGCACCCTGCGCGACACCTTGTGGCAAGCGGTCAAGCTGCCGCGCACCATGAGTGAGGCTGGGGTAAGCGATCGCTCGCTACTGACCGAGATCCGCGATCTGGCGATCAACGACGGTGCCCTGCTGTTCAATCGCAAGGATGCCGACCGTGAGCAGTTACTCACCCTGCTGGAGCGAGCCTGGGCCTAGTGGCTAATCGGCTACAACCTCACAAATAAACTGGAATGGCGCATCAGGATGGTGCGCCAACAATGAAAAGAGTTGATCAAAATCATCTTGGTTCTTTTTGCTCGCTCGGTTGTGGCTATACCAAATAGCCCCCGTATCCCCCATCCACAATGAGATTCTCCTAGCCAACAACAGCCGAATTTTTCTATTTTTACCTGCTGTTTCAAACTGAGCCGTGAGTTCAGGGTTGGATGCATCAGAAATCGCAATCTGCCGCTGATCTGGGCTGTTCTGACTTTGAGCCAACACCTTCCGGGTAACTTTCAACATTACCGTGTCCATTTTTACCTCTTCCGAACTTGCTGATTATTGCCACATCGATTCGTGCCAAGATAAAAGCCAGAGAGCAAGAGCTGGCTCAATAATCCTGATAACAATCGATACATCATCCACTATCTGTTCTATACCTTGGCTAACAGTTATGTTGTGCTGAGAGACCCAACTTTATGCCAGAGGTGCCCACCATGAGCGACATCATCCATCAGGCCAACCAGCAGCAGTTCATCTGTATGGTGGAGGGGAAAGAGTCGAGACTGCGCTACCGGCGGCTCGATGCCAAGACCATCGACGCCTACAGCACCTTCGTGCCCCCCGAGCTGCGGGTGCAGGGGATTGCCGATCAGCTGGCACGCGCCTTCTTCAACTGGACTCAGGCGGAGGGGCTCACTATAGTGCCGAGCTGCCGCTACATTGATGTCTGGTTACGCCGCAATGCCAACAACTGAACCTCTGAACTCCGCCCTCGAACAGCAATTCCAAGCCAAAACTGAAGCCCTGCTGCGGGCCGATCCGCAGCGGATGGCCTGCCTGCAAGCCGCGGCCGAGCTCAATCTGCCCGACTGGGCGCTGGGAGCAGGCTTTATCCGCAACCTCATCTGGGATCACCTTCACCACAAGGCGGAGCCCACCCCGCTCAACGATATCGACCTTATCTATCTCGACAAAACCGATCCGCAAGGGCTGGCCGAAGCGGAGCACGAAGCTTGGCTCGCCAAACGCCTACCCGACCAGCAGTGGGAAGTGCGCAATCAGGCCCGCATGCACACGCGGCAGCTGGTAACGCCGTTTGCCAACAGCCTTGAGGCGCTCAGCCACTGGGTCGAAGTGCCCACCTGCATCGGCGTGCGCCTGAATCAGGATGGCGAGTGCGAGTGGCTCGCCCCCTACGGCTTTGCCATCAACTGGTCGCTGCAAGTGAGTGCAAACCCCAGATGTCGCCAGGACAAACAGATTTTTACCCAGCGCATCAAGGAGAAACGCTGGCAGGCTATCTGGCCTGACCTTCAGGTAAACTGGCCATAACCTGATTGCAATCTTTCGATAACCTTGGGCACACTAGGGGAAAAGCTGGTTGTAACTCAATGGGTTAAATAATGCGCGACTTCTTCTCTCTCGAACGCTGGCTACCGGGCCTCGCCGCCCTGCTGCATTACCAGCGCGCCTGGTTGATGCCAGATCTTCGCGCCGGACTCTCGGTGGCGGCCGTGGCGCTGCCCGTCGCCATCGCCTATGCCGAGCTTGCCGGGGTGGGTGCCATCGTCGGCCTCTACTCCTGCATCCTGCCCATGCTGGTCTACGCCCTGTTTGGCACCTCCCGCCAGCTGATTGTCGGCCCCGATGCCGCCACCTGCGCGGTCATTGCCGCCGTGGTGACGCCGCTGGCCGCAGGCGACCCCACCCGTCACTGGCAACTGGTGATGACCATGACCGCCATGACCGGCTTCTGGTGCCTGATTGCCAGCCGCTTCAAGCTGGGAGTGCTGGCGGACTTTCTCTCCCGCCCCATCCTGATGGGGCTGCTCAATGGTGTGGCCATCACCATCATGGTGGGCCAGCTCTCCAAGATCTTCGGCTTCACCTTTAGCGAACGTTACCTCATCGAGCGGATCGCCAGCGGGGCCACCTATATCACCCAGACCCATCTGCCGACCCTGGCCATGAGTCTGGTGGCTCTGCTCACCCTGCTGCTGGCCAAGCGCTACAAACCGGCATGGCCCTCCTCCATGGTGGCCATGGTGGTGACCGCTGCGCTGGTGTGGGGCTTTAATCTCGGTCAGTTTGATATCGCCACCCTGGGGACGGTGGGCTCCGGCCTGCCCGCCTTCCAGATGCCGGAATTTCCCCCCGGCCTGATGCGGGAGCTGGTGCTGCCTGCCCTTAACCTCGCCATGGTGAGCTTCGTCTCCATGATGCTGACCGCCCGCAGCTTTGCAGCCAAAAACGGTTACGAAATCGACGCGGACAAGGAGTTTCGGGCCCTCGGTATGGCGAACCTCGCCTCGGCGGTCTCGCAAGGCTTTGCCATCAGTGGCGCGGATTCACGCACCGCGGTCAACGATGCCAACGGCGGCAAGAGCCAGCTGGTCTCCATCATCGCTGCGGCGGTGATCGCCCTCATCACCTTCTATCTGACGGCGCCGCTCAAATATATTCCCACCGCCGCCCTCGGGGTGGTACTGGTGATGGCCTCCCTGTCGCTCACCGATTTTCGTGGCCTCTGGGCCCTGCGCCACTCCGATCGCTCCGCCTTCTGGCTGGCGCTGGTCACCTTTATCAGCGTGCTCACCATGGGAGTGATCCCCGGGATCACCCTCGCCGTGTTGCTGGGGCTGTTCCAGTTCCTGCGCAATGTGATGCGCCCCACCGACCAGCTGCTTGGCATGGATGACGAGGGGGTAGTGCGCACCCTGGGGGACAACGAACAGGCCAAGGCGATCCCGGGTATTCTGGTCTATCGCTTCAACTCGCCGCTGACCTACTTCAACGCTCCCTACTTCAAGCGCCGGGTGCTGGCCCTGCTGGTGCAGGATCCCCGAGCCCCCAAGTGTCTGGTGATCGATGCGGTTGCCTGCTTCACCCATCAGGACATCAGCGTGATGAGCATGGTGGGGGAGCTGCACAAGGAGCTGAAACGGCGCGGCATCCATATGGTGATGGCGGGTCGCCACGGCCAGATGACCCACTGGCTAAAGCAGGCGGGTGTGCGGGTGGGCGATGAAGGGATCATCCTCTGCCCCGATATGTATCAGGCGCTACGTCTGACCCGCTGCTACCGCGAGCCGGTGTTCAAGGATGATGCGGTGGTGGAGAGCACCACAGATGCCATCCGCTCGAATTGGCCGCAGGATGATGCCCTGCCCGACTCGGCTCGCCTCACCCTGCCAAGCGAACAGGAGGCGGGCGCCACGCCTGCCTGATCCCTTGGCCTGATCCCCTGGCCGATGCAATCCTGCACAAGGATTGCACCGGCCTTAGCCTTGGTGTTAAATGCGCCCCCAGAGGACACTCCCCCGTGCCCTCCCAGCTGTTGGACATGCCATGCAATCTCAATCCCACGCAGGCCCGGGCACGCTATTTGCGCTGACCTGGCCGCTCTTTATCGATCTCGCCCTGCACTTTCTGACCGGCGCCCTCAATACCTTCATGGTGGGTCACGTCTCCTATCAGGGAGTGGCGGCGCTGGCGGTCGGCAATCAGGTGTTCGATCTCGCCATCACATTGTTCAGCTTCGTCAGTATCGGTACCAGCGTGGTGATCACCCAGTATCTGGGGGCCGGCGATCGGGAGAAGAGTCGGGTGGTGATCCACACCGCTATCGGCTTCAACCTGCTGATCGGTCTGGTGGCCGCCATCGGCGTGATGGCAGGCGCCAGCACCATGCTGGCGCTGATGAACCTGCCTGCCAATCTGATGAGCGACGGGACGCTTTACTTGCAGATCATCGGTCTCTGCCTGTTACCGGAAGCAGCAGCCCTCTGTCTGGCGGCGACCCTGCGCGCTCACGGCCACACCCGTCAGGCGATGTATGTGACCCTCATCGTCAACCTCATCACCTTCGTCGGCAACCTGCTGCTGCTCTACGGCTGGTTCGGCCTGCCCCAGCTTGGCGTCGCCGGTGTCGCCATCAGCACGGTCGCGGGCCGCCTGATCGGCGTGGTGCTGCTGGTGTGGCTGGTAGCCCGCAAGACCGGCATTCGACTGGTGGTGCGCGATATCGTCCACCCCAGCCGGGAGATGCTGGGCAAGGTGCTCCATATCGGCCTGCCTGCGGCAGGAGAGAACCTCTCCTGGATGCTGCAGTTTATGGTGGTGACAGCCTTTGTCGGACTGCTGGGTGACAAGGCGCTGGCGACCCAATCCTACTTCTTTCAGATCTGCCTGTTTATCCTGCTGTTTGGCCTCTCCATCGGCCTTGGCAACGAGATCATCATCGGCCATATGGCGGGAGCAAGACAGTTCGATCGCGCCTATCAGCAGCTGCTCAAGAGCCTCAAGCTGGGGCTGGCGGTCACCTGCGTCATCGCCGTGGCGGCGGCCCTCAATGGCCGTACCATCATCAGTCTCTTTACCGATGATGCCGACATCATCACTCAGGTGGCGCAACTGTTTCTTATCAGCCTTATCCTCGAACCCGGCCGCACCTTCAATCTGGTGGTGATCAACGCCCTGCGGGCCACCGGGGATGCCCGTTTCCCCCTCTACATGGCGTTGCTCTCCATGTGGGGAATTGCCGTGCCACTCTCCTATTTCCTCGGTATCATGCAGGGTTATGGACTGGTCGGTATCTGGCTGGCGCTGGCCTGCGACGAGTGGGTGCGCGGTCTGGCCATGTTCTGGCGCTGGCGCAGTCGTCGCTGGCAAAACAAAATTCTTGTTGAAACAAAAGCGGAATCACAATGAAGAAGATAGGACTCTTGCTGGCTGCCATCCTGCTCAGCCCCCTGGCCATGGCGCAAACTGCCCCTGCCGCTCCCAAGGCTCAAGCCACCCAGACCTGGTATGTGGCCCCCATCGCCATCGATGAAACCAGCGACGCCCAGAAGGCGCTGACCAAGGACTTCATGGCCCAGATGATCAAGACCATCAAGATCAACGAGTACCAGACCGGCAAGGCGGTGGGCAACACCAAGAAGCCCAAGTGGCTGATCCGCACCAAGCTGATCCCCGCCAGCAACGAACCACTGGTCGGCAAGAAACACCCGCAGGGTCTCACCTACGGCAAGGGCAATCCGACCCAGGAGATCGTCGGCGAGCTGTTGATGAATGGCACCCTGGTGGCCCACATCGGCCAGGGCTGGCGCGAGCCTATCGTCCCGGGCACGCCGGTGGCCGAAAAGCTCTCCATTGCCAACTATCGCTACGCCATCGGTGATCAGGCCAAGTCGGCGGATCTGGAGGAGCTGGCGGCCCAGATTGGCTTTGAGGCGGGCAAGGTGATCCACCGCGACGGCAAGCCGCTGCCCGAGAAGAAAAAGAAAAAAGAGCAGGCGGACGAAGAGAAAGAGTAACGTTGCCTGCATCCATAAAAAGGGGCCACTCGGCCCCTTTTTTGATCCTGCACCCTCACGCCAACACTGCCTCTGTTGTGACTTGTCGCACAGTTTGGCTCACCATTCAGATTGATAAATCACTTATCTTTTTTTGATTCAACAAGTTATAAATATCCCGCCGAATACTCCAAATCATTGCCCCCAAATCCGATCAGGATCACATTTATCCCCGGCACTAAGGGGTAGCTTTGGTCTTACAGGCACAATCAAACGAAACCAAGGAGGCTCCATTACATGTTCCCAGAGTACAGAGAACTCATCTCGAAACTGAAGAGCAGTGATGTCCATTTCCAGAAGAAGTTTGACTTGCACAACGACCTGGATGCGGAGATTAGAAAGTTGGAAAAGCATCACGCCAGCGACTATAGCGCCGAGGTGAGAGATCTGAAAAAACAGAAACTCAAACTGAAAGAGGAGATATACGACATCCTCAAACAACATCCACAATAGATGCCTCGAAGAATATGCGGATAAGCAATTTATCCCCCAGCCCGGCCCACGCGCCGGGCTTTTTGTTGTTTCAGTCAATTAGTTGACACCCGAGCCTACCGATCTTGCCGGTAGTTTGTTACATTTTTCCCTTGGAATTCAGGGAATAACGGTGATGATAACATGAGCAGAAAACTATCTTTTTATCATCTCTTGCTGCTTTGCCTGTTCGCATTGAGCCATCCCCTGCAGGCTCAGGAGCCTGAACTGGAGCTGTGGCACTCCCAGCAGGCTGGTTACGTGATCGACGACGTGATCGCCCGCTTCAATCAGGAGGGGAACCACAGAGTACGGGTCACCCAGATTGAGCCGGGCAAGATCAAGGCGGATCTCCTGCTGGCAGCTCAGGCCAGGGGGCTGCCTGATCTGATGCTGATCCCCTCCGATTTTATCGGCCTCTATAGCCAGATGACCCTCGCCCCGCTCCCGGCCGAGTGGTTTTCCCCCTCATTGATGGCCAGCGCCTTGCGTTATGTCACCCTGGATAGGCAACGCTGGGGCATGCCCATGATGCAGGGCAACCATCTGATGCTGTTTTACAACAAGGCGCTGGTCTCGACTCCGGTGACCCAATGGCAGCAACTGACTGCTATCACCCCGGCCCTCAAGGCCAAGGGGGTCTACCCCGTCAGCTGGCCCTATCACGACATGTACTACTTCGCCGCCTTTTTACACACCTTTGGCGGCTCGCCGGTGACCGAAGGGCGCATCACCCTCGACAGCCCGGCCATGGTGCAGGCACTGGAGGCCTACCGCACTGTCGCCAGCGAACAGTGGGTCGATCCCGAGTGCGACTATGACACCGCCCTCGCCCGCTTCAATGAGGGCAAGAGCGCCTACCTCATCAATGGGGACTGGGCGTTCAATGATCTGGTGAAGAACATGGGGGATAAGCTGGGCGTTGCCCTGCTGCCCCGTTGGCAAAGCCATCCCATGCACTCCATGAGCGGCGCCTACGTGATGGGAGCCTCCCGCTGGGCGATGGATGATGAGGATCGCCAGCCCGTCATCAAGGCACTGATGGCCTTTATCCAGCGTCAGGATATTCAGCAGTTCATCTATCATCAGGGGGCGCTGTTGCCGGTCAATCAGCAGGCTTTTACCGCCATCAGCCGCCGTCCCACGCCTCAGGAAAAAGTGCTGCTGGAGCAGTTCACCCTCAGTACCCCCATGCCCTCCGACAGCGCCATGTCCATCGCCTGGCAAGCGATGGAGAAAGGGTTCGAGCGCTTTAAAGAGGGGATCAGTGCCGCCGACACCGCCCGCTATATGCAGCAGCTGGCCGATCAGCAGTACCGGCAGGTCAAAACACCATGAAACATCGCACCTTTCGGCTCGGCCCGACCCTCATCATCATCCTGTTCACCGTCGCCTTGCTGCCGGCACTGCTGGCCAGCACTGTGCTGCTGATCCGCCAGCACCAGATCATCGCCCAGAGCGAGCAGTCACAGCTGGAGCGGGCCCTCACCAGCATGACCCGCGAGGCCCGCTTTCGCAGCGAGCTGATCGGCACCCAGCTCAATCAGCTCAGCCAGGATCGGGTGCTCCATCAGGCCCTCGACAACTTTCTCTTCTCCAGCCATGCCCGGCTGGCGCTGGCCACCTTTGTCAAATCCAACAGCCTGCTCACCTCGGCCTACCTCATCGATGACAAGGGGTTGGTGGTGGAGTACATCAATGGCCAGGCCTCCCACCTCGAGTCGAGCAACCTGATGCCGCAGCTGATGGCCTGGGGCAAGACACGCGAGGCAAAACAGGGCAAGCATCTGCTGCTGCCCGTCGATGATCCCGTGCTGGTCGACGACATGGAGCAAAACCGCAGCGGCGGGCTGGCGCTGGTGGCCCCCATCTATCGCAACCACCAGCGAGCAGGGGTGATGCAGACCCCTTCCGGCTTCGTGATGGCCATTCTCCCCTGGCGGCAGATGGCCCAGTTGCTGGAACCCTATCTCAAGGGAAGCGAATATCTGGTGATCTCCCAGGGCGAGAACCGTCTTTACGAAGGGGCTCACCAGAGCGCCAACGCCATGGATGACAGGGAGCCAAGCAAGATGGCGCAGCCCCTGGCCATTGGCTGGCCCCAGCTGGAGCAGGAGATCACCCCCACCATCACCCTCTACAGCTACAGCAATGACAGGGTCAGCGAGCTCAATAAATCCCAGCAGTTGCTGACCGTCAGCATCGCTGTCATGTTGCTGCTGGTGGCCATCGGCTGCGTCTGGCTCACCCGCTGGCTCACCCGACCGCTGCGCTCGCTGGCCGCGCTGGTGCGCAGCTATGGCAAGGGCAATTACCAGCAACGGCAGGCGCCGCTGCGCTTTGTGGAGTACGACGAGGTGCGCCAGCTGCTGCAAGAGATGGCCAGCACCATCTCGGATCAGGTGCGGGCGCTCTATCAGCAAAATGAACAGCTGCAGCAGGCCAATAGCGAGAAAGAGGCCTTCAACCAGCGGCTGCTCGGCTTCAACGACGAGCTGGAGCAAGAGGTTGCCTCGCAAACGACCGCCCTGCGCTCGGCCCTGAGCCGGGAGGAGCGCAGCCGCCATATCCTGCAATCCTGGTTGCAATTCGGTCTGCACCAGCAGCTGGATATCGATATTGCCGAGCTGGCCAGCTCCGCCCTGCTGCAACTCTCGCAGCTCTATCCTGGCCACCGCTGGGGACTGGTGATCCGCCGCGATGGCCAGCCCCACTACTCCCTGACCCAGGGGGTCGATGCCCCCTTGCGGGATGCCTTGCAGGAGAAACTGGCTCAACTGATGGATGAGGAGGTCAAACACTCCGAATGCCAGTGGGATAACGCACTCTGGAAGATCATGACCCTGCCCGGTAGCCAGAGCGGCGTGCTGTTTGGCTATCTGATGGTGAGCGCCGAAGGGCTGGAGTCCGAAGACAGGGCCATCTTGCGGCTGTTTGCCAAGCAGTTGGCGGTGGGCATCGAGGGGCGCCTTTTCACCGACGAGCTGGCGCGGGTCGCCCGCACCGACAACCTCACCGGACTACCCAACCGACAGGCGTTCGAAGAGACCTTCCACCACTATCAGGCGGTGCTGGCGCGCCATCCGGAGCGTCACCTCGCCCTCTTCATGCTCGACCTCAACGGCCTCAAGCGCACCAACGACCAGTATGGGCACGAGGCAGGCGACGCCCTGCTGATCCAGATGGCTCGCCAACTGCGCACCCTCTGCCGTCAGGATGAGAAGATTTTCCGCATCGGCGGCGACGAGTTCGTGCTGCTGGCGGAGGCGAATCACCTCGCCAGCCAGCTGCTGGCAGGTAGACTTGAGGCAAGCCAGCAGCACGCCATCGTGCAACATGGGGAGCACAGCTTCCCGCTGCGTTTTGCCATCGGCTGGAGCAGCAGCGACCAGACCCCGCTGGCGGAGCTGAGCCGGGTGGCGGACGACGCCATGTATGCCAATAAGGCGCGCTTCTATCAGGGGCAGCGATAAAAAGCGGAGATCTGCGGCGTTGGCGAGCCTTTCGCCAACGCCCTGATCAGCTCGCAAAAATGGCGCGCAACGCTAGACGCGGCGCGGACCATGACTAAGATAGGGGCTCTTGATGTCTCGATTTGGAAGGGAGTAGGAAATGGAGTTAGTACTTGGCCCGCTGGAAGCCCGCGTCATCGGCTGTCTGATTGAAAAAGAGATCTGCACCCCGGATCAATATCCCCTCTCCCTTAATGCACTGGTCAACGCCTGCAACCAGAAGAGCAACCGCGAGCCGGTGCTGGAGCTCTCCGAGCTCGATATCCGCGCCGTGGTGGACGAGCTGATCCGCAAGCGGCTGGTGGTCAATACTGCAGGCTTCAACGCCCGGGTGCCCCGCTATCAGCACAGATTCTGCAACACCGAATTTGGCGAGCTGAAATTCAGTGCCCAGGAACTTGGCATTGTCTGCGAACTGCTGCTGCGCGGCCCGCAAACCCCGGGGGAGCTGCGCTCGCGCACCAACCGACTCTGCAGCTTCGATGATGTCACCGAGGTGGATGCGGTACTGACTCAGCTCATCGAGCGTGGCCCCTACGTGGTCAAGCTACCGCGCGAGCCGGGCAAGCGTGAATCCCGCTACGCCCACCTGTTTAGCGGCGAAGTGGATATTCAGGCGATGATGGATGCCGCTCCCGCCGCGGCCTATGCCTCCCCTGCCGCCGACCGTCTGAGCGAGCTGGAGCAGGAGGTGAACGAGCTCAAGAGCCGTCTCGCCGCCATGGAAGCGCGGCTGGCTGCGCTGGATGGTCAGGGCTGATCGCCTTTACCATCGCCAATCTCTATCAGGGAGCCGGGGCTGATGTCCCCTGCTCCCTGCGTTTTTTTATCGTGAGGAAGTGCCCGTGATCACCCTGATTAAAGAGTCTGACCACCAGAAGATGCCCTGGAAAAACCAGCAGGGCACTACCAGCCAGATCCTCATCTCCCCCACGGGGAGCAGCCTTGCCAAACTCGATTTTGACTATCGACTGAGCTCGGCCCCCATCAAGAGCGCGGGTCCCTTCTCCCCCTTTCCCGGCTATCAGCGCATTTTGCTGCCGGTGAGCGGGGCAGGCTTTGTGCTCAACGGCCACCCCTACGCCACCTTCGAGGCGGCGCACTTTAGCGGCGATGAGGAGACCCACTGCGAATTGCTGAAAAAAGAGGTGACAGATCTGGGGCTTATCTACCATCCGGATCGCATCAGCGCCAACGTGCGGGTACTGAACCTCCCCTTCCCGCTGACCCTTACCCTCGAGCCAGAGAAGACCTACCTCTGTCACCTGCTGAGCGGCCAGCTGGCCGTGCAGGGCAAAGAGGTGGCCATCAACGAGACGCTGGTGGTGACCGGGGAAGAGAGCATTCACTTCGAATGCCAGAAGAAGACCGCCATCGCCTTCTTTACCCTGCAGGCCAAATAGCGCGAAAGTCGACGGTGTGCAGTCATGCCACACACAAACAGCAGAGATGAAAAAGCCGGGTAATCCCGGCTTTTCTATTGAGGCAACCGGCTCGTGCCGGTCAGCACCTTAGTTAACCTTGAAGGAGCCCTTCATCATGGCGAAGTGGCCGGGGAAGGAGCAGAAGAAGGTGAGATCCTTGCCCGCCAGACCGTCGGTCTTGAAGGTCACGCTGCTGCTCTCGCCGCCGCCGATCAGCTTGGTGTGAGCCAGCACACGGGGATCATCCTTGGGCAGATAGCCGTTCTCGGCCCCGGCGCTCATCCCGGCAGTCGCCACGGTCTGATAGTCGGCGGTGCTGGCCAGCACCCAGTTGTGACCCATCGCGGTCACAGGCAGCTTGCCGGTGTGGTTCAGGGTGACCGTCACCTCCTTGCAGGTGGCCGGCACGCTCATCTCTTTGAGGTTGTACTGCATGGCATCATTGCCTTCGATGACCAGTGCACACTCATCCGCCAGCACGGGGGCAGCCAGGGTACTCAGAAACAGCAGGGTAATCGCCTTTTTCATCATCTTCTCCTTTGATTGGCAATGGATGGCAACGACTTGGCGGATGCGGTGAACGCTTCGCAAAGATGCCGTCTAAATCGACCTTCATTTTACTCAATTGTCTTCAATCGGCTATGGCTTTTGGCCAAAGCTGCGGGCCAGGTCACCAGACGGTGCTCTACTCGCCACTCTCTCCCTCACGGATGGACGATACGACCCGCTCCCGCCACAGGTTCAAAACTGTTTAATTTTTTCTGCCCTTTTCCCTCCGATTGCCCCTATCAGGGCTCGCCCGGCGGGCGCCCCTTGGCTAAGCTAGCGCCCCGATATGAACCTTCTCCAGATGAGAGCGCCGGATGATTGCGATAACCCCCGTGGCGGCCCTGCGCGGCCTGCTGCTGACCCTGCTGCTGGCGCTGGCCGGCTGCCAGCCCACCCCGCCTGCACAGACCCGTATTCAGGGCAAGACCATGGGCACCTACTATGTGGTGACCCTGAGCGATAGCTACCCCGGTGGGGAGCCCGCCCTCAAAAGCGACGTAGAGAGCCTGCTGGCCCGGATGAACAAGGAGATCTCCACCTACGATCCGGGCTCGCTCATCTCCCGTTTCAATCAAGGGCCCGCCAACACCCCGTTTGCCATCCCGCCCGCCATGGCCATCATAGTCCAGCAGGGGATTGATGCCGGTAAACTGACCGATGACAAGCTGGATGTGACCGTGGGGCCTCTGGTCAATCTGTGGGGCTTTGGCCCGGACAAACGGCCGGTCAAGCGGCCCGATGAGGCGGCCATTGCCGCCGCCCGCCACAAGGTGGGCATCGACAAGCTGAACCTGACCCCGCAGGGGGATCACTTCCTGCTCGAAAAAACGATCCCGGATCTCTATCTCGACCTCTCCACTCTTGGCGAGGGGGCGGCATCGGATGAAATCGCCGCCCTGCTCGAGGGCAAGGGGGTACACAACTACCTGATCGAAGTGGCCGGTGCGGTGCGCAGCAAGGGCAACAACAGCAAGGGCTCGCCATGGAAAGTGGCCATCGTCGAACCCTCCGATCAGCCGGGGGCCTTCTCCGATATCGTCATCCCCAACGGCATGGCGCTCAGCACAGCGGGCAGCTATCGCAACTACTACGAGCTGGATGGCCAGCGTTACTCCCATATCATCGACCCCGCCACCGGCCAGCCGGTCACCCACAAGCTGGTTTCCGCCAGCGTCATCACCCCGACCGCGCTGGAGGCCGACGCCCTCGATACCGCGCTGATGGTGATGGGGCCTGAAGCGGGGATGGCATTTGCCAAACAGCACCAGCTGGCGGTCTATCTCATCATCAAGACCGAACAGGGGTTCAAGGCCGAGTACACGCCGCAATTTGCTCCCTATCTGGCAGAGAAAAAACGGTGAGTTCAAGGCCCTGGCAACAGGGCCTTTTTCTTTCACTCATCGCGGACAAAAGGCGGACAAACGGAGATGGTTCGCAATCGACAACTTGGCCAATTGCCTCTTCGGGCGCTTTGGTGGCACACTTTCCCTCATCAGCCCGCAGCGCCTCGACCCAGACAGATGCAGACACCTGAACAAGAGCCAGAAAAAAAGAGCCCAGCCAAGCCACAACGCATTCTGATGGTCAATGAGCAGCGCTCGTTTCAGGTGATGATGAAGGCGATGCTGCTCAATCTGGGTATCAGCAACATCACCTACTCCAATACCGCCGAGGATGCGCGGCGCCGCTGCCAGAAGGGCAGTTTCGACATCTATCTCATCGATTACGATCTCGGGGTTGGCGAGAATGGCCGCCAGTTGCTCGAAAGCCTGCGCGACAAAGACCTGATCCCGCCCCAGAGCGTGGTGATCATGGTGAGTGGCGACAGCTCCCGCGCCATGGTACTGAGCGCGCTGGAAGCCGAGCCCGACGAATACCTGATGAAGCCCTTCTCCCAGGAGCAGTTCTCGTTTCGCTTGAAGCGTGCCCTCGCCCGGCGCAACGCCCTGGCCAGCGTCTTTACCGCGCTGGCCGATGACAATCTGGCAGGCCTCATTACCGCCTGTGCCGAGCGGGCCGATGCGGTGCCCCGTTTTGCCAACTACTGCCGCTGCCTGCAGGCCGATACCCACCTCAAGCTGGGTCAGGCGCAGGAGGCACGCGCCCTGATGCGCCAGCTGCTGGCCGGGCAGGAGAACAGCTGGGCCCGCCTGACGCTGGGCAAGGCGTGCAACACCCTGGGGCTCCACGAAGAGGCGGTCAGCCATCTGCAGGCGACCCTCAAAAATACCCCGCTGATGGTGGAGGCTCACCTCTGGCTGGCGGAATCCCTGCTGGCCCTTGGCAATGACGAGCAGGCGCAGCAGGAGCTCAGACGGGCGGTGGATATCTCCCCCCAGTCGGTGCAACTCTCCCGTCGGCTGGCGGAGGTGTGCCTGCAGCGCCACGACTACGCCCAGGCCAAGGATGTACTGATGTCGCTGATCGACCTGTCGCGCAACTCCATTCACCGCACGCCCCATTATCTGGGGGCCTATATCCAGACCCTGACCCTCTACGCCCTCAACAGCAACGACAGCTACCACATCGCCAACCTGCAAAAGCAGGTCAATTCTGCCCTGTCGCGCATCCGCGACTCGTTGATGATGTCGGAGTTCAACTACCCGGTGTTCGAGCAGATCTGTCAGGCCAGGGTGCAGATTGCGCTGGGTGAGTTGCTCAAGGGCAAGAAGATGCTCTATCGCGCCAATCAGAACTGGCTCGATGAACCGGCCACCATGCCCCCCGCCCTGCTTGGCGAGACCATCCTCGCCCTCTATCAGCTCGGCGAGTTCGAATATGCAGAGAGCCTGCAGGGGCTGCTGGCAGAGGACGAAGATCGGCTGCTCACCACCTGCATTCAGGCAACCCGGGATGACAAGACGGTGCTGGAGCGGCGTCAGCGCTACCAGCAGCTCAACGATCTGGGGATCAAGGCCTATCAGAGCGGCGAGCTGGAGCAGGCCCTCGGCCATTTCCGCGAAGCACTGCGCCGCGCTCCCGCCAATACCGGTGCGGCTCTCAACAAGATCCAGGTGCTGCTGCAACTGATGCAGAAAAACCGCAAGAGCCCGGAGTTTGGTGCCGAGTGCAAAGACACCCTGGACGTGCTCGACGGCATCCCCCTCAACCCGGCCCAGCAGGAGCGTTTTCGCAAGCTGCGTCAGGAGTTCAACCAGTTCAGCTAAGACGCCGCCGCGCCCCCTTTTCCCCGCCTATGCTGAAACCAGTTCGGCAATGCGAGGGAAATGAAGATGGCGATGTGTCGTTATCTGGTGGCCGATGGCCGCCACTGCAGTGAAGAGGCTGGCGAGCACGATCTCTGCCACTGGCATGATCCCCACCATACCCATCAGGAAGCCCACACCGCCGAGGCGCTTGAACAGTACGTTCGCGCTGGCGGACTCTGCCACGGCCTGCAGCTGTCACGGGCCAATCTGGCGGGCCTCAATCTGGTCAACAAGGAGTCCGATCAGGGATTTTTGCTGGAGCAGTGCAACCTCTATCGCGCCAACCTGCGCGGTGGTCACCTCTACGGCCTGCGCATGAAGGGCGGCAGCCTGATGAAGGCCGATCTCAGTGATGCCAACCTCCAGTGCGCCACCCTCGATGACGTCAACCTGCTCGGCATCCGCTGGCACAACACCCGGCTCGACAACATGCAGACCGGCAAACGGGTGATGCAGGATCGCAAGGGGCGCCGCGAACGGGATCCCAAACAGGCGCGCATCTGGTTCAAGGAGGCAGAAGAGACCTACCGGGATCTGCGCAAAGCCTCCGAGGCACAGGGGATCTTCACCATGTCCGGCAACTATATCCAGCAGGAGCTCACCATGCGCCGCCTGCAACTGCCGTTCTGGTCGACCCAGCGCTTCACCTCCTGGGTGGTCGATCTCTTCTGCGGCTATGGCGAGGCCCCGATGCGGGTGGTGCTCTTCTCGTTGCTGCTCATCTTTATCTGCAGCATTTTTTACTTCTTCTGCGGACTGCATTTTCAGGGCGAGCACCTCATCTACCAGCCCGGTGCCCCGCTCGAGCAAAATGCCATCTTCCTGCTCGAATGCCTCTACTACAGCGTGGTCACCTTCACCACATTGGGGTACGGCGACTTCACTCCGGTCGGGCTCTCCAGGATCTTCGCCGCCTTTGAAGCCTTTACCGGCAGCTTCACGCTGGCGCTGTTTGTGGTGGTTTTCGTCAAGAAGATGACCCGCTGAAAACCTGTCCACGATCCTACTGCGAGGCTGTGATCAAGGCTCATGTGCTGCTCGGAATCCTCATGTATACATATACAATCCGGTTCCTGCGCTGCGCTTCACCTTGCTGACAGCCTCTCGCGACGGATCGTGAACAGGTTACCAAGCAGCTGCACCAGTCACAGCCCCCGAACTTGCATCCACCGCCGATTCCTAGTCCAATAGCCACTTATAAAAATGACATGAGCATCCCGGACATGAAGATCATCTCTTTCAATATCAACGGCCTGCGCGCCCGTCTGCACCAGCTGCAAGCCATCATCGACAAGCACCAGCCCGATGTGATCGGCCTGCAGGAGATCAAGGTGCACGATGAAGCCTTCCCGCTGGCCGATGTGGAGGCCATGGGCTATCACGTGGAGTTTCACGGCCAGAAGGCCCACTACGGGGTCGCCATCATGAGCAAGCAGAAGCCGGTCAAGGTGGAGAAAGGCTTCCCCACCGATGACGAAGAGGCCCAGCGCCGGATGATCATGGCCACCTTCGAACGTGAAGACGGCTCTCTCATCAAGGTGATGAACGGCTACTTCCCGCAGGGTGAAAGTCAGGATCACGAGACCAAGTTCCCGGCCAAGCAGAAGTTCTACGAGGATCTGCAGCACTACCTCGAGACCAACCACACCCCGGACGACCAGCTGGTGCTGATCGGGGATATGAATATCTCTCCCACCGATCTCGACATCGGCATCGGCGAGGCAAACCGCAAACGCTGGCTGCGGGATGGCAAATGCTCCTTCCTGCCCATCGAGCGCGAATGGATGGAGCGACTGAAAGGGTTCGGCCTGACCGACACCTTCCGCGCCGCCAACCCCACCGAGTGCGAGCGTTTCTCCTGGTTTGACTACCGCTCCAAGGGCTTTGACGAGAACCGCGGCCTGCGCATCGACCTCATCATGGCCTCCGACGCCCTCAAGGACAAGGTGACCGAGACCGGTATCGACTACGAGCTGCGCGGCATCGAGAAACCCTCCGACCACGCCCCCATCTGGGCCTGCTTTGCCTGATGCGGCGCAAGATTAACCGATGAGCCGCGACGAAATCGTAAACTGTGAAGCGGCTCGCGGTTGCCTGCGATAAAAGGGCGTAAAAAACCCATCCAAACAAGGTGCCTTATGGCACCTTATTTTTTGCAGCAAGGAGTGGTTGGCGTGATACGGTTGCGAAGAGCCCTGGCCCGGGATGAACATCCCCGAAGCCCCCCGCCCATATCGGAAAAGTCAGACTTTTTTCGTCAATCGGCAACCCTAATTGCCACTTTGAGAAGGTTGTGTTCAAGGTTGCCGCCCTATCATCTCCCATTCCAATCATAAAGAAGTTGTTTTTTTAATCATGAAGTTAATGATGTGTATGGAGCAACATGCTGAACGCAGCAGCCGAAATCGATCCAACAGGAGTGTGATGATGAAGGTGTCCAATGCCGGAAGAGAGGTTTACAAACGCAGCTTGCTGACCCTGGCGCTGATCAGCGGTCTGAGTGCCTGTGGCGGCGAGACGACCCAGACGGCCCAGACCATGCCCGCCGTCCCTGTGGTGGTCGCCGAGGTCAAGCTGACCGATGTGCCGCTCACCACCGAGATGGTGGGAGAGACCGCCGGTTTTCGCGAGATCGATGTGCGCTCCCGGGTCAGTGGCATCCTGCTCAAGCGCACTTATGTGGAAGGCCAGCCGGTTACCGCCGGTCAGGAGCTGTTTCTGATTGACCCGGAGCCCTACAAAGTGGCGCTGGAGCAGGCCAAAGGGACTTTGGCTCAGGAGCAGGCCCGTCTCAACAAGGCCCGTGCCGATCGGGATCGCATCATTCCCCTCTTCAAGCGTCAGGTGGTGAGTCGCAAGGACTATGACGACACCATCGCCAACTACGAAGCGGCCATCGCCAGTCATCAGGCCGCTCAGGCCAAGGTGAAAGAGGCGGAGCTCAACCTCAGCTACACCCAGGTGACCGCCCCCATCAACGGCATGGCGAGCAAGAGCTCCCAGTCCGAGGGGAGCCTTATCTCCACCAGCGGCGACAACGGCCTGCTCACTACCATCACCCAGTTTGATCCGCTCTACGTCAACTTCTCCTACTCGGAGCAGGATCGCCTCAACTTCGAAAACTCGGTAAAGAAAGGGGTGATTGAGGCGAAGGATGCCACCACCTGGCGCACCCATATTCGTCTGGCCGATGGCTCCCTCTATCCGGAGGCGGGCAAGCTCAACTTCTCCGACAACCGGGTCGATCCCCAGACCGGCACCATCCGTGCCCGCGCCATCTTCGACAACAAGGACGGCGTACTGCTGCCCGGCCAGTTTGTCCGCATGACCATCGATCTGGGCACCCGCAAAAATGCCATCGTGGTGCCGCCGCGCGCCATCGTCCAGTCCCAGGCTGACCGCATGGTGATGGTGGTCGATGCCGACAACAAGGTAGTGCCCCGTCCGGTGACCCTGGGCGCGGCAGTCGACTCCGGCGTGCTGATCGAGAGCGGCCTGCAGGCAGGTGAGCGCTATATCGTCGAAGGCTTGATGAAGGCTCGTCCCGGCGCCGTGGTAAAACCTGTCTCTGCCGACGAGATGAAGGCGATCACCGGCAAGGTGGTCAGCCAGTCTGCGGCCAAGTAAGGAGCCCGTATGTTTTCCAAGTTCTTCATAGAACGCCCCATCTTCGCCAGCGTGATTTCGATCATTATCGTGCTGGGCGGGTTGGCGGCGATGCGGGCGCTCCCCATCGAGCAATATCCCCAGATCACTCCGCCGGTGGTCTCGGTCACGGCGTTTTATCCGGGCGCAACCCCGGAGGTGATCTCCCAGACCGTGGCAGCGCCGCTGGAGCAGCAGATCAACGGCGTCGAGCGGATGATCTACATGCAGTCGGGGTCGGCCTCCAACGGCCAGATGAACCTCAACGTCTACTTCGAGATCGGCACCGATCCGGATCAGGCCACCATCAACGTCAACAACCGGGTCTCGGCCGCCATGGCCCAGCTGCCGGAAGAGGTGAAAAAGCAGGGGGTGACGGTCAAGAAGAAATCGACCTCCATCCTGCAGGTGGTTACCCTCCAGTCACCGAACGGCTCGTTTGATACCACCTATCTGTCGAACTACGCCCTGCTCAACATCATCGACGAGCTCAAGCGGATTCCCGGCATCGGTGATACCACCTTGTTTGGCGGTACCGACTATGCGATGCGTATCTGGCTGCGGCCGGATCGACTGGCCCAGCTCGAGCTCACCCCGAGCGACGTGATCGGCGCCATTCGCGAGCAGAACACCCAGTTCGCTGCGGGCAAGATCGGTGCCCAACCCACCACGGCCCCCATCGACTTCACCTACACGGTGCAGACCAAAGGGCGCCTTGAGGATGTGAAGGAGTTCCAGAACATCATCGTCCGCTCCATGCCCGATGGTTCCAAGATCCGGGTCCGCGATGTCGCCCGGGTCGAGCTGGGGGGCAAGGATTATGATCTGGTCGCCCGCGCCAACGGCAAACCGGCCATCGGTATCGCCACCTATCTGCAACCGGGCGCCAACGCCGTCGCGGTCGCCGATGCGGTACACGCCACCATGGAGCGACTCAAGGAGCGCTTCCCGCAGGATATCGAGTACCAGATCCCCTACGACACCACCGAGTTCGTGAAGATCTCCATCGAAGAGGTGGTACACACCCTGTTCGAGGCAATCGTACTGGTGTTCGTGGTGGTCTATCTGTTCCTGCAGAACTTCCGCGCCACCCTGATCCCCTGTATCGCGGTGCCGGTGTCGCTCATCGGGACCTTCGCCGGCATGCTGGTGCTCGGTTTCTCCATCAACCTGCTGACCCTGTTCGGCATGGTGCTCGCCATCGGCATCGTGGTGGATGACGCCATCGTGGTGCTCGAGAACGTCGAGCGGATCATGAGCGAGAAGAAGTGCTCCGCCAAAGAGGCTGCCATCCTCGCCATGCAGGAGGTCTCCGGTCCGGTGGTCGCCATCGTGCTGGTACTCTGCGCCGTGTTCCTGCCGGTCGCCTTTATGGGCGGCATGACCGGGGTGATGTACAAGCAGTTCGCCATCACGGTCGCAGTCTCGGTCGCTATCTCCGGTCTGGTGGCACTGACTCTCTCCCCGGCCCTCTGTGCCGTGTTGCTCAAAGAGGGACACCACAAACCCGCCCGCTTCTTCGTCTGGTTCAACGAAAAATTTGACCAGCTGACCCGCGGCTATGTACGGGGTGTGGCCTTCCTGAACCGTCGGGTGGGGGTCGCCTTTGCCATCATCGCCGTGCTGATCCTCTCCATCTACGGCCTCTTCCTGAAAGTGCCAGGCGAACTGGTACCGAACGAAGATCAGGGCTACCTCATCTCCGCCGTCATGCTGCCGGATGCCGCCGCGATGAGCCGGACCCAGGCAGTGGCGGATCAGTTCGACAAGATCGCCATGGCCAACCCCCATGTGAAGGATGTGATCACCTTCTCGGGCTTTGACATTCTCTCCAATGCCATCATCAGCAACAGCGGCATGACCTTCATTACCCTGAAGGACTGGAGCGAGCGTCAGGGGGCCGGACAGGACTCCTTCTCGCTGGCCAAGACCTTCCAGGGCTTGAGCCTGATGGGGCTGGCGGATGGCTTTGTCGCCTCCTTCAACCCGCCCCCCATTCAGGGGATGTCCACCACAGGTGGCCTTGAGGCCTATCTGCAAAACCGTGGCACCGGCAACGCCCAGGCCTTCTCCGGCGAAGTACAGCGCTTCCTTGAAGCAGCCAAGGCGCGCCCGGAGTTTGCCAGCGTCACCAGCACCTACCGCGCCAACGTGCCGCAGGTCTATCTGGATCTGGACCGCGAAAAAGCCAAGGCGCTTGGGCTGCCGATCAACGCGGTGTTCGACACCATGCAGGCCACCTTCGGCCAGGTCTATGTCAACGACTTCAACCAGTTCGGCCGTACCTACCGGGTGCAGTTGCAGTCCGAGGCAGACTATCGCGCCAAGAAGAGCGACATCCGCAACGTCTATGTCCGCTCCGACAAGGGGGAGATGATCCCGCTCAGCAGTCTGGTGACGGTGCGTGATGCCACCGGCCCCGAACTGGTCGAACGCTTCAACATCTTCCAGGCCGCCAAGATCATGGCCCAGCCCGCCCCAGGCTACAGCTCGGGTCAGGCCATCGCCGCGCTGGAAGAGGTCGCCAATGAGGCTCTTGGCAACGACGCCAAGCTGGAGTGGACCGGCTCCGCCTATCAGGAGAAAGCGGCCGCAGGCAGCGCAGGCATGGCCTTTGGTTTCGGTATCGTGATGATCTTCCTCATTCTGGCTGCCCAGTATGAACGCTGGAGCCTGCCGTTTGCGGTGATCACCGCCGTACCGTTCGCCCTGTTCGGTGCCCTGCTCGCCACCTGGCTGGTGGGGCTGACCAACAACGTCTACTTCCAGATCGGGCTGGTGACCCTGGTCGGCCTTGCCGCCAAGAACGCCATCCTGATCGTGGAGTTCGCGGTGATGAAGCACGAAGAAGGGATGAGCCTCATCGAGTCGGCACTGGAGGCGGCACGCCTGCGTTTCCGTCCCATCGTGATGACCTCGCTCGCCTTCATCCTCGGCTGTGTGCCTTTGGTCACCTCCAGCGGGGCCGGTGCGGCAAGCCGTCACGCCCTCGGCTGGCCGGTGATCGGCGGCATGCTCGCGGCCACCTTTATCGCCATCTTCTTTATCCCGCTCTTCTTCCGCCTCATCATGAGAGGATCGGAAAAAAGGGCCTGACTATTCCGGTAAAGCTCACCAAGCCCCTCCCTCACGGAGGGGCTTTTTTATTTCACGCCGTTACATCGCAAACAGATAGGCCTTCATCGCCTTGAGACGCACGGTGGCGGCACCGATGATGTCGATAAAGCCCAGCAGCCGATGGGGTTTATGTGCCGAAATCCAGGCTGAGCCGGTTGCCCCAATTGGCAAGTCCACACCGTCCGGTACCAGCATGTCGAGTACCACTGTCCGGCCATGGCTGGACATGTTGTTGCCCACATGCTGCCGTACATCTTGATCCCCCTGCGCAACACTCATCTGGGCCTCCCCCGTACCAGTAAGTACTGAGTGCACCCGTGCCCGAAAGATGCGCCCGGGATAGGCATCTACATAAAACTCGGCAAACTGGCCTGGTGCTATGTTGCGAAAACTCTGATCCGGAATGCGAAACTCCAGAAACTTGCGAGAAGTGTCGTATAGGTGCATGTTGCCGGTACGGGAACCGCTGGCAATATTGACTATCGAGACCTGACCATCAAACGGAGCCCTGATCACCTTCTCTTCATTCCGTCGCTCCTGCAAGGCCAACTCTGTCTCTAGATTCAACACCTGAGCTTCAATCGCCTGAACCTTCGCTTCACTGGCACTCAGTTGCGCCAGATCGCCATCAATTTGGGTCTGCAGCTGGTCACGGCTCTGAATACTGGCGAAGTTACCCAACTGGGTCAGCCGAGCCAATTCCTTGTGATTGAGGTTCAGTCGTGACTGGATCGCTCGCTGCTGGCTTACCTCTGACGCCACCTGGGCATGCTGGGCGTCAATCTGATAGCTCAACGCCTGAGACTTACCGTTACTCTCCCAGTCCGCAAGACTATAAATGGGCTGACCACGCGCAACGCGCTGATTATGCGCAACATAAATCTGATCTATCTGATGAAACTGGTTGATGCCTAGTAAGGGTCCCAACACCGCATGAGGTGCCTTGACCGTCGCCGAATCGGTAAAATCAACCGGAGCCAAATGGCGAGAGGTAGTCAACAAACCAAGCGCCAATAACGCGCCAATTGCGGTACTCCAAAAACCTGTTTTTAGGTTCCAAGGCAATATGTTCAGCTTGACCAGCAACCAGACGATCAGGATATAGGGCAGCAGGATCTCTTTCATGATGCCTCCCCCTCATGACGGCCACGTCGAATACCATGGCCGATAATAAGGCTCATCCGCTCGCTCAGCACATCCCAACGGGCAAAGGCGATGATGACGGCAAGCACCCACCAGGTCTTGTCGATAAACAGTCCGCACAAGGAGAGCGCAAACACCAGGGTGATATGCACCGACTCAGACACCTTGGCACGATGCACAGCGATCTCATGCAGTTCCCACAGCAGATAGACCAGATAGAGGACCACATAGAGAGTGATCACAGTAATCACCCCCATAAAGATCTCGGAATCAAGCAGTACCATGATGGCTGGCAAAGCATGGTCGAACTTGGCAGCCTCAATTGGGTATATTTGAGCACCTTTCGAGAAGAAGAGAACCAGAGCGACCGTGACCAATATAAACGTCAGGCGCCAAAGCCACCGCGCTAACGCAGAGGTTGATTCTGATGACATTTGATGTTGTTCCTTGAGTAACAGATGAGCAAACAAGTGGACCTCACGAGCCACCCAGCTAATAACGCGCATCAGGCTCGACCAGATCGGCGCGACGTGCAGGATGGAGAAGCCCCCAACCAGTGAAGGCTTGCAAGGCTCACAACTCAGAACTGGTGTTGTACACCGATGTTGAAGAAGTTCAGGTAGCTGTTGTTGTAGCTGCCGGACAAGTGCGGGCGACCGATCCCGTCCTGATCCACCGGCATATCACCCAGCCAAGCCAGGGTATAGCTGGCTTCCACCTTGGTGGCTGGGCTCAACTGATAACTGGCCCCCAGACCCCAGCGCCAACCAGAACCCACAGGAAGCATCACAGTACGGTACTCATCACTCACTGCACTACTGTCATAGCCTATTCCGCTGCTCAAACGCAGTGCAGGGGTGACATCAACCTGTGCCCCCAGGCTGGCATGCCATGTATCCTTGTAATTCATATCAATGGTTTGGCTGCCCATGGCAGATGCCACACCGATATCGCCAAAACGGGACCACTGCTGCCAGTTGGCACTGGCCAGCAAGGCCCACTGGTCGTTGAGCTGGTGATAGCCACTTAGCGTAATGGTCTGCGGAATCATGATCTCGACTCCTAGACCTGCCACATCAGCACGTGGGAAGAGCTGATCTTCCAGCTCCCACTTCAGTTCGGAGAAGTAGCTCAGGCCGATACGGGAGTGCTGATCCAGCTCGTAAAGTACCCCGAAGGAGGCGCCATACGCCCAGTCACTGTTGGAGAATTCCCGCCCTTCCCCCATCCCGGACGTCAGACCCACAGAGGCTTCCAGCGAACCATTCATGGCGATCAGGCTGGCTCCCACCGACCAATTTGAGTCAATGCGGTACGCCAGACTCGGAGCAAAGGCGATGCCGGTCAGCTTGGCCGACTGGGTATAACCACGACCATCCCAGCCATCGCCATAATCGATACCCAGACCGTGACTGCCAAAGATGCCGATACCTGCGACCCATTGATCGTCGATGGCATGAGTCAGATAGAGACTGCCGAGCGGCGCGGTCTGCAGGGCATTTCCACCGTTGTTGCCGCCGTTGTCCAGATCCAGCTCAAGATCGCCGTATACCACACCGCCATTGACCTGCAATTGGGTACCTTCCAGTTTGGTCATACCGGCCGGGTTGCTTGCGATAGTATCTGCCCCTTGGGCACGGGCGGCAGACCCTGCGTTGGCCAGCGCACTGTTGGCAGTGCTGGTCTCGTAGAGGGCAAGGCCGCCAGCCATGGCTGATGGACTCAGCAAAGCGGCAAGCATCAGCGACAGCAGTCGTGGCTGCATTTCAATACTCCTGAATAGTGAACATGGTGAGCACCCGGCAAGGTGTGCTGCTCAAAAACACGGTTTGACTCTTTGATTGTCAGCATCCGGGAGACCTGCGGCTTTATACTGCTCGCTCATGGCGTCACGGGATGGATAAGGTCGGCAAGCACTCCTGCCGCAGTCATTTATGCCGGAGCAAAAGAGTGAACCATCACGCCATCGTGGTAACTGACAGGTGCATCCTAACGGGATGAGGGGCATGCTTCATTAGGGTTGGGCATACGCAATGGTTAAGCATTGCTTAAATATCCTCCCCCCAACACAGCACCTCTATGACATCACCGGCGCCATTGACCTTCACCTCGTGGCAAGGTTTACAGTCCCGCCATCTGCTCCCGAAGGATGCTCGGATTGTCACTCACCCAGCTTGCTGCAAGATTGCCCTCTGTTGCTCTGGCCCGGCTATTGCTGGCGCTGCTGCTCGTCTGCGATCTGACCCTCTGCATCAGCTGGCATGGTTCTCCCCTCTCCTCCGAGACAAGCCCAAACAGGGCCCAGTCGATGGTGATGTTCGATTCATCCATGGCGATGGCGGATGACGATATCTCTCATGCAATGCCCGCTATGGATCACCCGGGCGATGTCATGCCCCTCTCCTGCCATCAGGGAGACGAGGGGTCAGCCATGAGCGATGAGTGCCAGATGCAAACCGGCGTCAATGCTCTCTCCTTCGGCGCGATGGCTCTGCTGGGTGTACTGGTCGCTCTGCTGATCTTTCCCTTGCTGTCAGGCAGTCCCCTCGCCAGTTCGCTGCTAGACAACTGGTTGCGGGATCCCTTCCTGCGATCGCGCGGTACTCACCCTCCCTCCTGGCCGCGCCGACATCTGGTGCTGTCGGTGTTACGCCACTAGAAAGTCCTTCTCTTGCGGCACAGGCAAGCTTTAACTTGCCCGTTTCCTGCCGCCTGCCTGACCCTGTGCCCCGGCCAAACCGGTCCGCTCACAGGGAGCCGTGCGCACTGATACAGCTGCGCCCCATTTGCCGCCAGCCCCTTTGGTAAGGCCTTGCACCTCACCCGACCGGCGGCCTGCACAAGAGAAGACGAATTATGTCACCATCCCACTTTTCACCGTCCAAGGTTGCTGCCTTTGCGGGCGCATTACCCTCCTGCACTTTCTGCATGCAGATCCGCGCCGGAGGCCAGTCATGAACAAGACCGTCCTGATGTCGGCCCTGCTGCTCGCCCTCGGCGCTGGTGGCGGCTACTGGGCCGCCAAACAGACCTCCGATGGCGCCAGCGCCAAAGAGAAAACGCCGCTCTACTGGGTCAACCCCATGGATCCCCGCGACAAGCGCGACGGCCCGGCCAAGGACAACATGGGGATGGACTTTATCCCCGTCTATGAGGAAAAACAGGGCGGCTCACCGGGCACCGTCACCATCAGCCCCGAGATCCAACAGAACCTGGGGGTGCGACTGGCTAAGGTCGAGCGACTGCCTATCCACCAGCAGATCGAGACGGTGGGCTATGTCGGGTATGACGAGGATCGGCTGGAGGCGATCAACGCTCGCATGGCAGGCTGGATCCGCACCCTCGCCATCAAGAGCGAGGGGCAGCAGGTGAGCAAGGGGAGCCTTATTTACGAGCTCTACGCGCCGGATCTGGTCAACGCCCAGCACGAATACCTGCTCGCACTCAACACGGCCAACCCACTGCTGCTGCGCGCCGCCGAGGGCAAGCTCAAGTCCCTGCAGGTACCGGCAGATCAAATCTCAGCCCTCAAGCGCACCCGTCAGGTGCGCGAAACCATCAGCATTTACGCCCCCAGCAGCGGTTATGTCTCAGAGCTCAAGGTGCGCGAGGGCCAGTATGTGGAGCCCGCCGCGGCGCTCTTTAACATCAGCACCCTCAAGCAGGTGTGGGTCAGTGCCGAGGTGTTCGAGCGTCAAGCCGCCCAGCTGAAGGTGGGGGATCCGGTCACCATGACCCTCGACTATGCCCCCGGCCGCAGCTGGCAAGGTAAGGTGGATTACCTCTATCCGACCCTGGATGCCGCTACTCGCACCCTCAAGGTGCGACTGCGCTTTGACAACCCGGACGAATTTTTGAAACCCAATATGTTCGCCAAGGTGGCCATTCGCACTGGCAAAGGCGCACCGCAGTTAGTGGTGCCGAGCGAAGCGGTGATCCGCACCGGTAGTCAGGATCGGCTGGTGCTGGCGTTGGGGGATGGCAACTTCAAGTCGGTCGCCGTCACCCTCGGCCCCCAGTTTGGCGACAAGGTTGCCATCAAGGCGGGGGTGGAAGCGGGGGACAGCATAGTCCGATCGGCCCAGTTTCTGCTCGACTCCGAATCGGCCATCAATTCGGACTTTCAGCGCATGACGGCGGTGCGCCCCGCCCAGGTGTGGACCCAGGGCGAGGTTGAAAGCATCGATCTGGCCAAACGTACCCTGATGGTCTCCCACCAGCCCATCCCCGAGTGGCAGTGGCCCGCCATGGAGATGGAGTTCACCGTCGCCGACGGGGTCGATATCAGCAAGCTGGTCGAGGGGCAGACCCTGCACCTGCAAGTGATGCAGGAGGGGGATGAGTACCGCATCACTACCATCCATCAGGAGCAAGCGCCCGCTATCGGCGACTCAGCCAAACCCGCAGCGGATGAGATGGAAGGCATGGACCATAGCCAGCACGATATGGGAGCCAAGCCATGATCCCCTCGATTATTCGCTGGTCAGTAGGCAACCGCTTTCTGGTGCTGCTATTGACCCTTATGCTCACCGCCTGGGGGCTCTGGTCGGTCAAGCAAACCCCGGTGGATGCCCTGCCGGATCTCTCCGATGTGCAGGTGATCATCAAGACCGCCTATCCGGGCCAGGCGCCACAGGTGGTGGAAGATCAGGTCACCTACCCGCTCACCACCGCCATGCTGGCGGTACCGGGGGCCACCACGGTGCGCGGCTACTCTTTCTTCGGCGACTCCTTCGTCTATGTGCTGTTTGACGACAACACAGATCTCTACTGGGCCCGCGCCCGGGTGCTGGAGTACCTAAGCCAGGTTGCGCCCAATCTGCCCGCCTCCGCCCGTCCCCAGCTCGGCCCCGATGCCACCGGGGTGGGCTGGGTCTATCAGTACGCGCTGGTGGACAGAACTGGCAAGCATGACCTCAGCGAGCTCACCTCGCTGCAGAACTGGTTCCTCAAGTACGAGTTGCAGACGGTTGAGGGGGTCTCCGAAGTCGCCACCGTCGGCGGCATGGTGCGCCAGTATCAGGTGCGGGTCGATCCGGACAAGCTGCGCGCCTACGGCATCCCGCTCTCCCTTATCGAGACCGCCATCAAGCAGGGCAATCAGGAGACCGGCGCCTCCGTCATCGAGATGGCGGAAGCGGAGTACATGGTGCGCTCCAATGGCTATCTGAAAAGCGTCGAGGATCTGAAGCAGATCCCGCTCGGTACCAATGTGCGCGGTGCCCCGCTGCTGCTGGGTGATGTGGCGGATGTGGTCACCGGCCCCCAGAGCCGCCGCGGTATCGCCGAGCTCAACGGCGAAGGGGAAGTGGTGGGCGGCATCATAGTCCAGCGCTACGGCGAGAATGCCCAGCACACCATAGACGGAGTCAAGGCGCGGCTGGCGGAGCTGAAGAGCAGCCTGCCACAAGGGGTGGAGATCGTTACCGTCTATGATCGCTCCGACCTTATCCAGCGCGCCATCGACAACCTCTCCGGCAAGCTGCTGGAGGAGTTCGCGGTGGTGGTACTGGTCTGCCTCGCCTTCCTGTTCCACCTGCGCTCGTCACTGGTGGTGGTCATCACCCTGCCCATCGCCATTCTGGTGGCCTTTATCGTGATGCATCTGCAGGGGATCAACGCCAACATCATGTCGCTCGGGGGCATCGCCATCGCCATCGGCGCCATGGTGGATGGCGCCATCGTGATGATCGAGAACGTCCATAAACACATGGAGCGGGAGGCGCTCACCGACAAGAACCGCTGGCGCATCATCACAGAGGCGAGCATCGAGGTGGGGCCTGCCATCTTCTTCTCCCTGCTGATCATCACCATCAGCTTCCTGCCGGTGTTCGCGCTGGAGGCGCAGGAGGGGCGGATGTTCCACCCCCTCGCCTACACCAAGACCTACGCCATGGCCGCCGCCGCCGCGCTCGCCATCACGCTGGTGCCGGTGATCATGGGTTACTTCATCCGTGGCAAGGTGCTGGCGGAGCATGCCAACCCGCTGAACCGTGGCTTAAGCCAGGGCTATGTGCCGCTGCTCAAAGCCGTCTTGGCCCGTCCGAAAACCACCCTGGCTGTCGCCGCCGTAGTGACGGTGGCGGGCTTCTGGCCGCTCAAGTACCTGGGCTCCGAGTTCATACCGCCGCTCGATGAGGGGGACATCATGTATATGCCCACCACAGCGGCCAATATCTCGGTGGGCAAGGCGCGGGAGATTTTGCAGCAGACCGATAAGCTCATTCGCACCGTGCCCGAGGTGCAAAACGTGTTCGGCAAGGCGGGGCGCGCCGAAACCGCCACCGACCCCGCCGACCTGGTGATGATGGAAACCAGCATCCAGCTCAAGCCCCGGGACCAGTGGCGCCCCGGTATGACCCCGGAGAAGCTCAAAGAGGAGCTCGACTCCCTCATCCGCTTCCCCGGCCTCACCAACGCCTGGGTGCCCCCCATCAAGACCCGCATCGACATGCTGGCCACCGGCATCAAGACCCCGGTCGGTATCAAGATAGCGGGGCCGGATCTCAAGGTGATCCAGCAGCTCGGCCAACAGCTCGAACAGATCGTTGGCAAGGTGGAGGGCGCCTCATCGGTCTACGCCGAGCGGGTGGCCGGTGGCCGCTACGTCAAGGTGGATATCGACCGACTGAAAGCGGCCCGTTACGGCCTCAACATCGCCGATGTGCAGGCGGTGCTGGCCACCGCAGTGGGCGGCATGGAGGTGGGGCAGACCATCGAGGGGCGCGAGCGCTATCCCATCAACCTGCGCTATCCCCAGAGCTATCGCGATTCGGTGGCGAGCCTCGAGCTGCTGCCGGTGGTGACTCCGAGCGGTGCGCGTATCGCCCTGGCGGACGTGGCCCGGGTCTACATCAGCGACGAAGCTCCCATGCTCAGAAGCGAAAACGCGCGGCTCAACGGCTGGGTCTACGTCGACATTCGCGGCCGCGATATCGGCTCCTTCGTCGATGAGGCCAAAGCCGAGGTGGGCAAGCAGCTGGTGCTGCCGGCGGGCTACGCCCTCACCTGGTCTGGCCAATACGAGTACATGGAAAGAGCCAAGGCGCGACTCACCTACGTGGTGCCGCTCACGGTCGCCATTATCGTGCTGCTGCTCTATCTGGCGTTTCGCCGCGTTCAGGAGGTGCTGCTCATTCTCACCACCTTGCCGCTGGCGGTGGTGGGCGGGATCTGGACCCTCTGGCTGCTCGACTTCAACCTCTCTGTGGCGGTCGGGGTGGGCTTTATCGCCCTGGCGGGGGTGGCGGTAGAGACCGGCGTCTTGATGCTGGTCTACCTCAACCATGCCTGGGATGACCTGGTGGCCAGCGGCAAGCCGGACAAGGCGGGGCTGCATCGGGCGGTGATCCAGGGCGCCGCCCTGCGCCTTCGCCCCAAGATGATGACGGTGGTGACCATTATCGCGGGCCTGTTGCCCATCATGTGGAGCCACGGCACCGGATCCGAAGTGATGCAGCGCATCGCCGCCCCCATGATCGGCGGCATGGTGAGCGCGCTGGTACTGACCCTCTTGGTGCTGCCAGCGGCCTATTACCTGTGGCGCAGCCGAAGCCTTGGCAAGAGCGCGAACCCGCAATCCGAATAACCCGATTTCACGATCCATATTGACTGAACGATGAGGAAACCATCATGAACTACAAGACGCTGACCCTGACATTGCTGCTTGGCCTTGCCACCCAGACCAACCTGCAAGCAGAAGAGATGATGCACCATGAAGGGCACGATATGAGCCAGACGGGTGAGATGAGCGAACAGGCCGCAATGGTGATGACCAAGGGGGTCATTACCCGCCTCGATGAGGGGAGCGGCAAAGTCGGCATCAAGCACGAGGCGATCGAGAATCTCAAGATGCCCCCCATGACCATGGTCTTTCGAGTGGCAGATCCGGCCCAGCTCAAAGGGCTCAAGGTGGGGGATGCCATCCACTTTCATGCCGAAAGCCAGAGCGGCAAGCTCACAGTGACAGCCATCCAGCCGCAATAAACGGCTCTGGCTCGCCGAAAAGGTCACGATAGACAGTGACAACGCAAGAGGGAGGCATCAGCCTCCCTCTTCTTTTGATCAACCTGTTCGTGTGGTCAACCTCTGGCGCGCGATAGCACTCAGCTGCGGGTTGCCAGCAACTGCTCCACATCCTCGATCACCTTGAGGGCCGCCTGCGGGCCGCCGCTGGAGGTCCAGAGCGACCCGTCCACGGCGCCAAAGCGCTTGGCCTTGATCACCGGCAGCTGCTGGAACGCCGGGGTCTGCTCCGCCTGACGCATGGCATCCACGGCATCACCGGTGGCGCTCAGGGTGCCGACCACCAGCCAGTCGGCATCCAGCAGATTGAGGGACTCCAGACTCAGCGCCGGTGAGTGGGGTGCGCCAGTGCCCTGCTGCTTGCTTGGGCGTACCAGCCCCATCGACTCCACTACGCTGCTGGCAAAGGTGCCCTGATACATAAAGCTCGGCCCCTTGGGATTCCAGCGCACTATGCTGATGCTCTCCCCCTGATGCTTGGCCAGCTTGCTGCGGGCCTGAGTCAACCGCTCGGCATACTGCAGCAAAAAAGTATCCCCTTGCTGGTCGCGGTTAAGGGTGTGGGCGGTGCGGCGGAAGCTATCCTGCCACGGCTCACCCCACTTGCTGGTCACCACGGTCGGCGCGATCTCCCCCAGCAAGGTCAGCAGCTCGGGACGGGTCTGGCCGGTAAGGATAAGGTCGGGCTCCAGCGCAATCAGCGACTCCAGATTGGGGCTGTCGAGATCACCGATCACCTGGATACCCATGCCCGCCTTGTTCAGCAAATAGCGGGGCAAGGTGGGTTGACCACGGCCATTGACGGCGCCGATAGGGGTCAGCCCCAGGGTCAGGGTGCTGTCGAGTTCGAGCTCGCTCAGCACCACCACCCGCGTTGGCTGGACTGGCACCTGCACCTTCTGGCCAAACGCATCAGTCACTTCACGCATCTCCTGTGCCTGAACCAGCGGCGCGGCCAGCATCAGGATGGCTGCTGCCAGGGCGGCAAAACGCTTCATCATCTCACTCCTTCTCGTTGCACGGCCCGGATAATCGGCCGCGAGGATACACTCGGTGGGCCCACAGAGCAGGCCCATATGACTCAACTCGCCGAACGTAGGGCGCGGCCATGTTCGTGGCGACGGGGCACGATAATGGGCGCCCCGTCGCCGGGGGCATGCAAAATGTCGACACTGGTCTGGTAGAGCCGGTCGATTAGATCCTTGGTCACCACCTCCCGGGCCGGGCCCATAGCGGCAATGGTCCCCTCGCCGATGGCGATCAACTCGTCACAGTAGCGGGCCGCCATCGCCAGATCGTGGATCACCAGCAGCACGGTTTTGCCCTCCGCAGTGATGCGATGGATCGCCTCCATCACCTCGGTCTGGTGACCGATATCGAGGGCACTGGTGGGCTCGTCGAGCAGCACCATGTCGCTGTCCTGGGCCAGGATCATCGCCAGCCACGCCCGCTGCGCCTGCCCGCCGGAGAGGGACGCGGCGCTCTGCTGCCAGATGCTTTCAAGCTGCATCCGCTCGCAGGCAATACGCACCATGCGGGCATCCTCCTCGCCCCACTGATTGAACCAGCCCTGATGGGGGTGGCGGCCATACTGCACCAGCTGCTCCACCAGAATGCCGGCAGGCAGGGTTGGCCGCTGGGGCAGGTAGGCGAGCTCCCGCGCCAACCCCTTCATGGGGTAGCTGGCAAGCGGCTTGCCTTTGAGCAGAATCTCGCCGCGTTGGGCTTTCATCTGGCCGGATAGCAGCTTGAGCAGGGTCGATTTGCCGCAGCCGTTGGGGCCGACGATCCCCACCAGCTTGCCCCTCGGCACGCTGAAAGAGATGTCCCGCAAAATGGGGGTCTGCTGATAGGCGAAATGGAGGCGATTTACGGTGAGCGTCATCAGTCAGCCCTCTGGCGATCGTTAACAAGAAGAAACAGCAGCAACAGGCCGCCGAGAATGCGGGTCATGATACCGGTCGCCACCTCGTGGGGGCTGGCCAGCACCCGGACCAGGGTATCGCTGGCAAGCAGCAGCAGGGCGCCGCTAAGCGCCGCCAGCCAGAGCGGCACCACCCGGTCTTTTACCAGCCAGGAGGCAAGAATGGGGGCCGCCATGGCGATAAAGACCACGGGCCCGCCGATGGCGGTGCCGAGCGCCGCCACCAGAATGGCCTGGGCTAGAATGCCCAGTTGCACCCGATCGCCGTTGACGCCAAGTCCTCTGGCCATCTCGGGGCCAAAGCGCAGCACCGCCAGCGAGCGGGAGAGATAGACGATCCACGGGCAGAGCAGCAGCAACAGGATGGCAATCGGGGTGATGGTGCTGTAACCCACGGCGATAAAGCTGCCCATATTCCACAAATAGAGGGAGCTCAGGTGCAGTAGGGCCTGGGTGGACATCACAAACTGGCCGAGCGCCTCGAACAATTCGGAGAGGCCGATGCCGATCACCACGAACAGATAGCCCTGCTCACCCGGTTTACGGCAGAGGGCATAAAGCACCAGCGCCGCGAAGATGGCGCCGATGGGAGCCGCCCACCAGGGCCAGCTGCCTACCGTCAGGTAGAGGGAGAAGACGATGATGGCCAGAGAGGCGCCGTTGTTGACCCCCACCATGTCGGGTGTGGCCAGCCGGTTGCGAACCAGCGTCTGCACCAGGCAGCCGGAGAGCCCCATGGCCGCCCCCGCCACCACGACCCCAAGGATGCGCGGCAGCCGGATCTTGAACAGGGTGAGCTGCTCAAGCCGCGTCCCCTCCCCCAACAGGGTGTTGACCACCCCGGCAAAGCCGAGTTTGCCGCCGCCAACACTCAAGGCCAGCAGAGCCAGCGCCAGCAGCGCCACGGCAAGCAGAGCCAGCCAGCGCCAGCTTGGCAGATGGATCAGCAAAGAGCGGTTGCCGGCCCGCAGGCAGAGCATATCGGTAGGTGTACGCATCAGCCCCTCACTTGACGGTCAGCAGGGTACGAAAGCCCCCGCGATGAACGATGGCGATCAGCACAGGCGCACCGATCAGGGCCAGAATGACGCCGTTTGGCAGCTCGAACGGCTGGATCAGCCAGCGCGCCAGAATGTCGGCCAACAGCAGAAACAGCATGCCGAACAGGGCGGAGAAACAGACCTGCACCGACAGCTTCACCGGCTCCACCAATCGGCCACAGTAGGCGGCCAGAAAGCCGACAAAGCCGATGGGGCCGGCGATGGCGATGGCACTGGCGGTAAACAGAGTGGCGGCCAGCAGCACGCCAATTCGTACCCGGTTAGGGCGGATCCCGAGCGCCTGGGCCTGACTGTCCCCCATCTGCATCAGGGTCAGCTGGCGACAGAGCAGCAAGGTGATGACAAACGCCGCCAGCACGAAGGGCAGTACGGCAATGATGGCATCGAGATTGGCCGCCGACAGGGAGCCGAGGTTCCAGAAGCGGTACTGCTCCAGCACCATCTTGTTGGAGAGCAGCAAAAAGCTGGAGAGACCGCCGAAGGTGGCCGAGAGCGCCACCCCGACCAGAATCAGCTTGAGGGGGTTGGAGCGGCCAATCATCATGCCTAGCCCCAGCACAATCACGTTGCCGAGCAGCGCGCCGAGGCCGGCCCAGAGCAGATAGCCGTAGGCGGACTCCACCCCGAACCAGGTGAGCCCCACCACCAGCGCAAAGACGGCCCCGGCGTTGACTCCGAGCAGGCCGGGCTCCGCCAGCGGATTGCGGGTCGCGCTCTGCAACAAGGAGGCAGCCAGAGATAACGAGGCGCCGACCACCATGGCACAGAGGGTGCGCGGCAGTCGCAAGGTATTGAGCACCATGGCGAGCTTCTCGTCGCCAGCCCAGCGGGCATCCCCCATCAGGTAGCCGAGCACTTCGCGGGCACCATAGACGCCCGCACCAGTGGCGAGCGAGAGGCAAAACAGCGTGCAGAGAAGGAACAATGCCAGCCAGAACAGAGGGGTCTGGTACTTAACCACCCTTTACGACTCCTTGCGTTGGGTCTGACAACATGCAGCCAAACCGACGTGAAAACAGGGCACTCTTGTGTCAACGGAAATAAAAACGCCGCCCGGACGAATACCCAGACGGCGCAATACTAAATGCAAATCATTTTTATTTGCAAGGATGAATCAGGTATTCTTTCGCATCCGCTTAATTATCCATCACATCGTGACGGGTCTGGTGATAGGCCTCTTCACTCTTGCCCCGGCGCCAGTACGGCACGGCGTAGAGCGACTGACGATCCACCTCGAGCACGGAACGAAAATGGCGGCGCAGCGGCAGCACCAGCGCCTCTTCCCCACCCAGCCAGAAGAAGCCACCATCACGCACCAGCGGCAGAGCAATCACATGCTCCAGCAGGCCGCTGGACTCGGGCTCGCCGACAAACCAGTGACAGCGCACCCCGACCGGTAGTGTCAACGGCTGAGCATCGGCCTGATCCGGCACCAGAATCGCAATTTCCCCTCTGGCATCGGCAGGCATCACCTCACACATCGCCATGATGGCGGGCAAGGCGGTGAGATCCCCTACCAGACAGTAGTGATCGGCCGGTTGCAGCATGGGGTTGGGACCACCCGGCCCGGAGAGGATCACCTTCTCTCCCGGCTTGGCATGGGTAGCAAAGGCGCTGGCGGGCCCGCCGTCACCGTGCAGCACGAAGTCGATATCAATTTCCTGCTCATCACGGCGAAACGCGCGGATGGTGTAGGTGCGGATCACCGGCTTGTCAGCCGGGTCACTCCAGCGCGGGCCGCTCGGGGTCATGGCAGGCAGCACCGGCTCTACCTGATGGGGCTGGGCCAGCATCACCTTGATATGGGCCCCACCGCAGGTAAAGGGATAGTCAGCCAACTCGCTGCAACCAAAGGTGATGCGACGCAAATGGGGGGTGATCTGGGTGATGGCTTTGACAGTCAGCAGACGGGGACGATTGGGAGGCAGAGATGGGGACACGATGGGGCTCCTCGTTGAGTGTGTCGCCCATGCTACACACAAATAGGAATCACTATCAAATAAGAATATCTCTCGTCTAATAGCTACAAGCTGGATTCAAACATCCCCAACCACTGGCGTCCACACCCCAATCCAGACATAGGCTTTATGCACGCTAGCTCCATGATTGGGAAAGAAAGCCGCCGGACAACGCCACAGTTACAAAGGGTTCCATTTGCTTATTTCGACCATAGTTTTTCGAGATCAAATTTTATTTCCCAATAAGTTTCCTATCCTTAGTGAAGCAGTTAATGTAAGCACAGGATGCCAAACAGGATTGTATGATGGATGACCAGATCCTGATTATTGATGATGACGATCTCTCCCTCCCCGACGCACAGCAAGCGGGCTGGAAGGTGATGATTGTTGACGATGAGCCTGAAGTGCATCGCATCACCAAAATCACCTTGAACAAATTCGAGTTTGACAATCGCCCCATCGATTTTCTGCATGCCTATTCCGCGGCACAGGCCAAAGAGTTGCTGGCCACCACCCCGGACGTTGCTCTGTTGCTGCTGGACGTGGTGATGGAGGTCGACCACGCTGGCCTTGATGTCGTCAAATATGTCCGTGAAGATCTGCAAAACAAGATGGTACGCATCGTGTTGCGTACCGGCCAACCCGGCCAGGCGCCGGAAGATGACGTGGTCACCAACTACGACATCAACGACTACAAGGATAAAACCGAGCTCACCTCCCAGAAGCTGCGCACCCTGCTGCGGGCCAGCCTTCGATCCTATCGGGATATCCGCACCCTGGAGAGTAACCGTCAGGGGCTGGAAAAAGTCATCGAAGCCTCCAAGGGGATCTTTGAGAAACGGGCCTTGCGCCAGTTTGTCGAAGGCGCCCAGGAGCAGCTCAGCGCCCTGCTCCATCTGGGGGAAACCCAGATATACGACGTCAAGCAATACGCCTATGAGGTGAAGGATCAAGTATTGGAGCCCCTGCTCCCCGGCCATCCCGCCATGCTCCTCACAGAAGCGCCGGAGATCCTGCGCCAGGCTATGAGCAAGCGCAGCAACGTCTATAACGCCACCCAGATGGTGCTCTACTGCCAGAATCCTCGCCACCACCTGCTGTTCCACATCGAGACCACCCGCCAGCTCAGCCAGATCGATACCAGTTTGCTGACCCTGTTTACCGAAAACATCATAGTGGCGCTGGAGAATATCCGGCTCAATGAGGTGATCGCCGACAACCAGCGGGAGATCATCTATCGCATCGGCGAACTGGTCGAAACCCGTTCAAAAGAGTCAGGACTGCACGTCAAACGAGTCGCGCTTTATACCGAACAGTTCTGCCACCTGATGGGCATGAGCGAAGAGCAGAGCGAGCTGGTGAAACGTGCCTCGCCGCTCCATGATATTGGCAAGGTGGGAATTCCCGATGCCATCTTGCACAAGCCGGGCAAGCTGACAGCGGAGGAGTGGGAGATCATGAAAACCCACGCCCAGCTCGGGCAGGATATGCTCTCCGGCAGCGATCTGGCGCTGTTTCAGATTGGTGCCACCATCGCTGGCAATCACCATGAGAAATGGAATGGCAGTGGCTATCCCCGTGGTCTGAAAGGGACGGATATTCCGCTGGAGGGGCGGATTGTGGCGCTGGCTGACGTATTCGATGCCCTGGGTTCGGATCGCTGCTACAAGAAGGCGTGGCCGCTGGACAAGGTGCTGGCCCTGATTGAAGAGGAGAAGGGGCAGCATTTCGACCCCCAGCTGGTCGAGCTGATGATGGCCAATCTGGACAAGTTCCTCGAGATCCGCGAGCAGAACAAGGATGTCTATATCGGCGAACACTGATAGCCAGCTTGTTCTGTTTATGAACTCAAAAAAAACGCCCTACTTATCAGGGCGGTTTTTTATCTCTGGCATCACGCCACTTCAGTACGAGGGTTACTGCTCTGGCAGATTGAGATCCAGCTTGGCGGCAGGTTGTCCGGCCTGCTGATTCTCGGCCTGAGCAGCGGCCAGAGCACGCTTCAGGGCACGCCGTTTTTGTATCACCACAAACCCGACCCCACCCAATACCGCCAGCAGCACACCACCACCCGCCAATGCCCAGATCAGCCAGCCCATTTCCTCCTCTACCGGAGCTTCATGGGTCGCCTCGGCACTGGAGGCCGGTGCAGCGGCCGACACCACCTCTACAGGAGGCGGCGGTGGCGGGAAGACATTGAAGGTTTTCACCGGCAACTCGATTTTCAGCTCACGGCCGAGGCGAGTGGTGCCATAGAGGGTTGCTTTCACCTCATGCTGACCGACCTCCTTGATGTTGGAGAGATCGATATCAAGCTTGGGGTCGCTGGCGGTCTCGCTGAACTCGTATAGGCCGCCCACATTGCTGGTCACACTCCCCTTGACCACCACGGAAGCGGGATCCAGCTCATCACGGTCGATTAGCAGTGAGAGCTTGGCACCCAGCTCATCCGAAGGCGGCGACAAGTTATAGCTGAACGGATAGGGGTACAGCAGCACATCCTGATAACGGGCACGGACAAACACCTGATTGCCTGTGCTGAACATGGCGCGGTACTTGCCACCGGGAATATCCTGCAGCGTCACTTCCGCCGTCATGATGCCATCGCCCGGTACCTCATCTAGCCCCTTGCCATCATCGCGATAGTGACCAAGCACTTGATCCAGCACGACCTCTTTCTTATCGGCATCGCTGAACGATTGCAGCTTGACGGTCATGCCAAGGTCAGAGAGATAGTATTTATCTTTCGGCGGCTGACCATTGATCAGCAACCACGCCTTGAGCTTGACCACCTCCCCCTGATAGAGCTGCATCGGCAGGGCGGCGATATCGAGCCGGATATCGGAGAGAATGCGCACCCGGTTGTCGGGATCCACCTCGCCAATCGCCTGCCAGGGGCCCGGCATGGGATTGCGCAGGGTAATGAGATCATGCTCCGGCAGCGCCAGCCAACCCACATCTGCGGGTTTGACCTTGCCCACGTAAAGCTTGCTGCCATCGGGGCGAACCAGGATCACGGACGGGGTGCCCGGCTTGCGCTTGATGATGAAGGTGATCTCCTTCACGCCGTAATCGATGCGAAAGCGGTTATCCAGCAGCGGAATATCGGAAGGGGCAAATACCTCGGTCGCCGTTGCCCCCAGCGAGAGCAACAACAGCAGACCGGCACACCACTTGCTCATTGCCGCCACAGACAACTTCCTCCTTTCTTCTGTACCAGATCCAGTCTCGCCTCGTGCAGGGCCTGAACCTCGGCACTGGCACGCACCACCTTGAGGGCGGGTCGGTTGCTCTCCAGCCGGCGAATACTGGTGTCCTGATTGCTTTCGTTTTCGTTGCTCTCGGTGGCCAGATTGAGTTTGGTCTGGCCGCCGGTCATCAGCAGGTAGACGTCTGCCAGGATCTCCGCATCGAGCAAAGCCCCGTGCAGGGTACGGTGGGAGTTGTCGATACCGTAACGATCGCACAGCACATCCAGGTTGTTGCGCTTGCCGGGGAAGAGATCCCGCGCCATCGCCAGGGTATCAGTGATGGTGCAGATATCCGCCGTCTTGAAGTTGAGTCCGAGCTTGCTGAACTCGTAGTCCATGAAGCTCACGTCAAACGGTGCGTTGTGAGCGATCAGTTCGGCGCCGCGGATGAACTCAAGGAATTCGTCGGCAATCTGGCTGAACGACGGTTTGTCACGCAGGAACTCGTCGGTGATACCGTGCACCTGGATCGCTTCCGGGTCGACCAGGCGATCAGGCTTGATATAGACGTGATAGTGGTTACCGGTCAGCTTGCGGTTGATCACCTCCACACAGCCGATTTCGATAATGCGGTGCCCCAGATAGACAGGGCCACCCGCCGTATTCATACCTGTGGTTTCAGTATCCAGAATGATCTGGCGATTCAGTTGGGGTGTGTTCATGATCCAATCTATGTCAAACTTCGGCTTTACTTACTCGCTAGTTTACCCCAAGCCTCATGTTAAAACAGATTGATTGCTCATGTTAAAACAGATTGATGTCTATACCGACGGCTCCTGCCTCGGCAATCCGGGCCCGGGTGGTTACGGGGCCGTGATGGTCTACGGCAAGCACCGCAAAGAGATTTCCGCCGGATTCAAGTTGACCACCAATAACCGGATGGAGCTGATGGCCGCCATCATGGGGCTGCGCACCCTCAACGAACCGTGCAAGGTGCGCCTCACCACCGACAGCCAGTATGTCCGCCAGGGGATCACCCAGTGGATCATCGGCTGGAAGAAGAAAGGGTGGATGACCGCCAACCGGCAACCGGTCAAGAACGTCGATCTCTGGAAGGAGCTGGATGCGGAAGTGGGTCGCCACCAGATTGAGTGGCTCTGGGTGAAGGGTCACTCCGGCCACCCGGAGAACGAACGGTGCGACGAGCTGGCCAGAGAGGCCGCCTGCGGCAAGGATCTGGCCGAGGATACCGGCTACCAGCCCTGACGGGCCATTCCCGGTGTGGCGAGGGACTTTGGCAGTTGCCAGCGCCGCCGCACCGGGATCAGTGGAAAGCGCCGTTTACGGGCCGCAATCACATATACCGATGCAAATGCCCTGCAATAATCCCGCCCGATACTCTCCCGCCACCAACTGTGCCAGCTCTGTTTTCCCATAAACGAATAACCAAAGCGCTCGTCGAACATCACCTCGCATCCCAGCAGATGCAGCCAGTCCGTCACCCGCCCCGGGGTGAACATTCGTGCCGACCAGGGCATTCTGCGCCGCAAGAACGGCACACAGTGACCGATCCCGACCAGACTCATGGGGTTATAACCACTGATGATCAGCCAGCCATCGTCGGTCAGCACCCTTTCGGCTTCGCGCAACACCTGATGAGGATCGGCAGAGAAATCGAGGCAGTGGGCCAGCAGGCAGGCATCGACGCTGCCGGTCCGCACCGGCAGATCGAGGGGATCGCCATACATGTCGAGCAGCCGCCCGCCGGGGGCGACACCGATCTGGTGACGAATGGAGGAGCGTTTGCAGGAGAGTTCGGCGCTCAGAGCGCCAATTTTCAGCAGATGATACCCAAACAGATTGGGACACCAGTTGTCGAGCCGCTCCTGGATCTCGGCCGCCACCCAGTCCCCCATAGGCAATGCAGACCAGCTGGTCGGGATCTCGATTTGTTGTTCGGTACGTGCCACCTGCATAATAGGGCTCAACTCGGGGTTTCGAACGCCATCCTGTTATATAAGATACCCTCCCTAAAGAGAAGCAGACTCATGTATCCAGTGATCACAGTTCCAGCCTTTAATGACAACTACATCTGGTTGATCCGCCACGAAAATCACTGTCTGGTGGTCGATCCGGGCGATGCCGCACCCGTGCTGGAGCGGCTCGAGGCATTGGGGCTGGTGCTCGATGCCATCCTGCTGACCCATCACCATCACGACCATGTCGGGGGCGTCACCGACCTGCTTGCCCACTTCCCCCACGCCCGGCTCTATGGCCCCAAACTTGACCCGATGCCGGATCACCACGGTCAGTGGCTGGAAGATGGCGATCAGATCAACTGGCACGGCCTCGCCCTCGAGGTGATCCATGTGCCCGGGCACACTCGCGGCCACATCGCCTACCACGGCAACGGCATGCTGTTTTGTGGCGATACCCTCTTCTCGGCCGGTTGTGGCCGCCTGTTTGAAGGGACGCCGGAGCAGATGTACCACTCGCTGCAACGACTCGCCGCCCTGCCCGATGAGACACTCATTTATTGTGCCCACGAGTACACCCTCTCAAACCTGCGTTTTGCTTATGCGGTCGAGCCGGACAACCCGGCGATCCGCCGCCAGATCGGGCTGATCAGCAAACTACGGCAACAAGGGCTGCCAAGCCTGCCAACCCGGCTGGGTGACGAACGCACTTTCAACATTTTTCTGCGCTGCGAACAGGATTCAGTGAAATTTTCTGCTGAAAAGCATGGGCTAAAATGCGTGGAAAATCCGGTAGATACCTTCACCATCCTGCGTCAGTGGAAGGACGTTTTTTGAACAAACCTTGATCAGGGGGCCATTGCCCCTTATGATGCGAGCTGTTTTTCCTAAAAATGACCGGAACGAGATGAAGGTACGAACGGCCTTATTGGCAGCGCTGTTGCTCAGCGGCTGCCAAAACCTGAGCCATCAGGATGACCGGGCGCTAACGGCAATCGAGCCGATCAAGTCCCCCCAGGTCAAGAAAAAAGCGCATAAAAAACACTCTTCCCATTTCCTGTTTGGCGATGAACAGCTGGACGAAATGGCAGATACGGACAATCTGTGGGTGCGTATCAGCGATGATATGCAACTGGAAACTCCGGACAACCCGCGCATCCGCCAGCAACGTGAGTGGCTGTTGCGCAATGATAAGCATCTGGCGACCATTGCCAGCCGGGCTGAACCCTACCTCTATCTGATGGTAGAGGAGATTGAACGGCGTGAGCTGCCAATGGAGCTTATTACTGTCCCGATGATCGAGAGCATGTTTGATCCCCATGCCCGATCCCGCAGCAATGCCGTCGGTCTGTGGCAGTTTGTGCCAGCGACAGGCAGAAACTTCGGTCTGCGCCACGACAACTGGTATGACGGACGGCGCGATGTGCTGGCCTCCACCAATGCGGCGCTCGACTATCTGGAGTACCTGAACCGCTTCTTTGACGGTGACTGGCTGCAGACGCTAGCCGCCTACAATGCCGGGGAAGGACGGGTGCGCAACGCCATCCAGCGTAACCAGCGCGCAGGCAAACCGACCGACTACTGGTCGCTCGATCTGCCCCGCGAAACCCGGATGTATGTACCCAAGATCCTCGCCATGGCTGACATGATCAGCAATGCGGACAAGTACAATATCCAGTTGCCGGTGCTCGCCAACGAGCCGAAGCTGCGAGTGGTGGAGACCGGCAGCCAGATCGATCTGAATGTGGCCGCCCAACTGGCCGGTCTGCGCACGTCACAGCTCAAGGAGGTCAATCCGGCCCTGAGCCGTGGCGTGATGTCGCCCCGTGGCCCTTACCGCCTGCTGGTACCGGTAGAGTATGCCGATACCCTGGAGCTGGCACTGGCCGATCTGCCCAAGAGCGAGCGTATTCGTACCCGCTCCTATCAGGTCACCAGTGGCGATACCCTGTCGCGCATTGCCCAGAATCATGGCGTCAGCGTGAACGAGCTGAAGCTGGCCAACAATCTGCGCAGCAACAACCTGCGTCGCGGTCAGCAACTGGTGATCCCGACCCACGGTCAGGTCAGCAGCAAAGCCAGCTCCGCCAGCAAACCGCAACAGCTGGCAAGCCGTGGCAGCAGCCAGAAGGCCAAAGTCAGCTACAAGGTGCGCTCGGGTGACAACCTGTGGAGCATCAGCCAGGCACACGGCGTCTCCCACGAAGAGCTCGCCAAGTGGAACGGTCTGAATGCCAAGTCGGCGCTCAAGCCAGGCATGAAGCTGGTGGTCTATCCCAAGCAAGGGAAGAAGAGCGACAAATCGATGGTGTATCAGGTTCGCCGTGGCGACTCCATCTCCTCCATCGCGGCTCGCTTCCAGGTGGCCATCAACGATGTGATGCGCTGGAACCAGCTGGATAAAGGGGATTACCTCAAGCCCGGTCAGGAGCTGACCCTGTTTGTGAAGAACAACAGCTAAGCCTCACAGCTTGAACCCGATAAAAACGGGGCCAGTCATCTGACTGGCCCCGTTTTTTATTACTGCGGCTAACCGCTGCGGTGTCTGAGCCACCGACTAAAACAATGGCTTGGCGCCGCCTGCGGATGCATCACCGCTCTGCAGGCAAAACTATCACCGCTATTCCCAGAGCCTTGTCGGCACCACCATCAGCACGGTGCGCTGACCGATCGCCACGTTGGCATTGGGGAAGACCACCGCCTCACGCGGCTTCTCGACCGTGTAGCGCAGCTCGCCATCCTCGGCCAGCACGAACCCTTGGGGGAATTCGGTGAAGTTGTCGACATCGCTGGCGAATAGAAAGCGAAACTGCTCCGATTTTTTGGTGATTACCCGATCGATGGCAAACAGGGTGAAATCATCCGCCCGCCACGGCTCCAGCGCCACCTCATCCTGAGTGACCAGCTCCTGCAGCGCTTGGCGGGTTTCGATAAAGCGGGTCATATCGTTCTCGCCAAACGGGCGCACCTTGCCCAACTCCACCGTAAAGGCGTGGGCACCATGCTGGCGTGAGCTGTAGTAACTGAAGGTCGTGGTCGGGCTGGCGGAGAGCAGAATAGTACGCACCCCGCAGGCGCCGAGGAACTGCACCTGCTCGCGGCAGTGAGGCCGCTCGTGGGGGAAGGGGTAGACGGCAAACTTCTCGTGGCGCGAGCCGCGAATGGCGGTGTGCAGATCGTAGTGGTAGCGGGGACGAGCCGGATCGGCAAAGAAGCGGCTCACATACTGCTCGAGGCGCATGGCGCGGATCCGCTCCCGATTGCACAGCCCCTCCCCCTTGCTGTGTGCACCGGAGAAGAGCCGGTTCATGTTCTCCTCCACCTCCCGCAGCCCCAGATTCATCGCCGCCGGATTGCCAAACAGGAACAGCACCCGATGGCGGGCGCTCAGCTCGCCTGAGAGCAGACGACTCAGCAGCTGGTTGCAAATCTCGATGGGGGCAGTCTCGTTGCCGTGGATACCGCAGGAGAGGACGATATCCTTGCGCCCTCCCGGCTGGCCGCCCGCGCCACTGGCAGGCTCCAGACAGAGCACGCCGGTATCCCAGACGCTGACCCGCGCACCATCGGACAGGGCAAATTCAAAGGGCTCAAGCTGCCACTCATGGCTGCGGGTCAAGGCCAAAAAATCGTGCTGGGGAATCATCCGTCTCACCCTCTCGCTCTGGAATACTATGGCCGGATTATACGCAAGGCATCGCGGCTTAAAATCGTTTTTTAAACAAATTCAAACATTAACGATACAAGTGTGATAACAATCTAACGATGACAGCAATGACAGTAGCGATGTGGAATAAAGAGGAGAGGAAAAAGGATCAACAAATAACAGGGGGAAAACGGGGGGAGATAAAACAGACAATGACAGACCTGGCGGCTGGTCCCCACAGGGGCAGAACAGCAAACGACTCAGCAGAAAAACAAGGCATCCATGCCCGGTAGATCAACCACGCCAGAACGGCTTGGTGGTCTCTTGATAACGGTCAGCTTCGTTCAGGCCGATGTCTTTGAGCAGGTACTCGGGCAGCTCGGATAGCTGGCGACGGCTGCGGCTGCGCTCCAGCCAGGTCAGAACGGTCATTTTAACGCGAGCAACCAGATTCAATTGGCTGGAATGCTGGTAACCGGTTTCGGTATAAGTCATGTTGGCCATGATGTGGCTCCTCTGAATATTTGTTTACGCACTGGGCTTTATTTGATGCGCAAAGCTTAGTCAGGGAGCAGGGCCGACTCAATTGACGAATTTTGATACGTTACATTAGGAAAACTAATAGTAAAAAATTGACTGATACAATTTTAATGCTTTGATTTATAAAGAATAATTAAGTCACTATTCGACCATAAACGGCCCGTAGCATATTGTGCTGCATGGCACCACCTTACATATGCAATTTACCGCATTGCCTATGCACTCGCCAACAGACGTGCTATGGGTGGCAACCCCGTCATTACATTCGATTGTTAATTTAGCGATCTCTTGATGATCTTAAATTAACACCATGAAACATAAAACAAACTTACTTTTCCTCCCGCGCTGCTCCCTCGATGAGGACCTGAAAACGCCCCTCTTGGCGTGCAACCGGCATACTGGTATGGTTATTTATACAGTAGTTTATTCCCCTGCCCTGACGCCATCGTTTATGCCGTCAGCGGCGGATGAAACCACAGGATCATCGATGGATACCTTTACCCCGACCGCCGCCCTGCGTCAACAGATGGCCGCCATTGAAGCCTCTCTCAACCAGCTGGCCGATCTGCTTGGCCAGCTCGACCTGCAGGAGGCCCATGTCTATCCTCTCCCCCCGGTTGCACAGGGGGAAGAGCACGACCCGATCGAGCAAATCGAGGTGGGCTATCTCAACGGTGAAGCCGCGCTGGCGGCCACCCTCGCCGCTTATCGGGATCACAGCGCCCGCCCCGGCTGCTCCACCAAGGCGACTCATCGGCTGCCCGGCTGGTTGCGCTTTCCTGCCGCCGCAGCCCCCTTGCTGCAACCGCTGATCGACCAAATCAACCAGCAAAAGCTCGATTTCAAGGCGCTGGTGCAGCAGGCGGGGGGACGGGACGAGAAGTTCGAGCTGGTACATACCGCCCTGCCCGGGGTGATCACCCTGCAGGTCTACCGCAAACTGACCCTGTTGGCAGGGGAGCTGCAATCCCTCGGCTTTACCTGGGCTGACAAGCAGACCATCAATCGCCTCAGTCGCGAGCAGGTGCTGGAGATGCTGGAGCGCAGCCGCCGCTACATACCGGCCCTCTCCAACAACGAGGAGTGGAGCAAGATGGTGGATCAGGAGGTGTACGACATTCGCCGTCTGCCCGCCGATGCCGAGCTGCGGATCCGCCGCCCGGTCAAGACCCACCCGATGATCAATCTGCTCTGGCTGGAGCGCACCCCACGCAAGCAGCAGATCAAGGCGAGCCTGCCTCTGCTGCTCTGCTCGGATACCCCGCCCGCGGTCACCCATCTGGGCAACTATCCCCCCAAGAGCCGACAGGCTCGGCGAGATCGCAAGATTGGCGGTGAACCCATCATCGAGCGGCTGCACCTCTATCTCTATCAGGGGTGACTGGATCAGGAATAGCTGGATCAGGGATAGCTGGGCCGCCTTGCCGCGATAAACGACGAATCCCGCATCTGCGTCCCAAACGAGAAAAGGGAGAACATCTCTGGATGTTCTCCCCTTTTCTGTATAGATAGACGGTATGTCAGGCGGCGTCGCCAATCAGCCCATCAGCAGGGCCCGCAGGCTCTCCACATCCAGCCCGCGCACCTCGGACTGGCCGCTCAGCAGGCCATCGGCCAGCGCCCGCTTCTCGTCGTGCAGAGCGACGATCTTCTCCTCCACCGTCTGCTCGCACACCAGCCGGTACACGGTCACCGGCTGGGTCTGGCCCATGCGGTGGGCCCGATCGCTCGCCTGATCTTCCACCGCCGGGTTCCACCAGGGATCGAGGTGCAGCACGGTATCGGCCTGGGTGAGGTTGAGGCCGGTCCCCCCTGCCTTGAGGCTGATGAGGAACAGCGGCACCTCCTCATGACGAAAACGCAGGATGGAGTCCTGACGGGACTTGGCAGAACAGCCGCCATCCAGATAGCAATAATCCCAGGATTTCTGCTCGATGCGGGCCCGCAACAGACTCAGCAGATCGACAAACTGGCTGAACACCAGCACCCGATGACCGCCGTCGATCGCCTCTTCCAGCAGGTCATCGCCTCGTCCAGCTTGCTGCTGGTTTGCGACCACTCGGGCATCACCAGCTCCGGCGAGCAGCAGAGACGGCGCAGCCGGGTCAGGCCACTCAGCACATGCATCAGGGCGCGACCATCGGCGCTTTGCACCTGCTGCACCACTTCCCGCCGGGTCGCCTCGTAGAGCTGGCGCTCTTCGGGGGAGAGGCTGATGTGGTGAATGATCTCGGTCTTGTCCGGCAGCTCGGTCAACACCTGCTGCTTGAGACGACGCAGGATAAAGGGGCTGATCACCGCCCGCAGCAGCGCCATGTGCTGGGGATCCTTGACCGCCTTGCCAAAGCGACGCTTGAACTCGCCAAGGCTGCCGAGCAGCCCCGGGTTGATAAAGGTAAAGAGGCTCCACAACTCTCCCAGATGGTTTTCGATGGGGGTGCCGGAGAGGGCGAGGCGAAAATCGCCGTCGAGCTGGAACAGCAGCTTGGCGCGCTGGGTGCCGGCGTTTTTGATCTGCTGCGCCTCATCGAGCACCATGCTGGACCAGCGGCGGGACTTGAGCGCCTCCGCCAGGCTGCCGAGCATGCCGTAGTTGATGAGGATCACCTGACCGGCCTTGGCCTCGCGAATGATCCCCTCCCGCTCGGCAGGATTCTCGAACACCACCACATCCAGCTCGGGGGCGAAACGAGTCACCTCCTCCTGCCAGTTGGTGACCACTGACTTGGGCACCACTACCAGGGCAGGGCCAAGGTGCTGGCGCATCCGCAGCACAATCAGCGCCTGCAGCGTCTTGCCCAGACCCATGTCATCGGCCAGACAGGCCCCAAAACCGTGATGGGCCAGGGTCGCCATCCAGCGCACCCCCTCTTTCTGATAGTCCCGCAGGGAGGTAAGCAGCTCGTCCGGGCAATCGACCTCCTGCTGCCACTCCTGCTGCAGGGATTGCCACGCCGCATCCCCTTCGGTGGTAATGACAGAGAGCAGACGAGTGAGCGGATAGGCCAGCTTGTTGTTGATGCGCTGCTCTTCATCGAGCATGGCCCCCAGCATGGTGAGCCGCTCCACCAGCTTGTCGCTCAGCATCAGGCTGGTCTTCTCATCGAGCTGAACGGTGCGCTGCCCCGGGGTCATCTGGCGCAGAATAAGGCGCAGGTCGAGGATCTGGTGCTCATCGAGCGCCAGTGCCCCTTCGACCTGGAACCAGTCCTGCCGCCGCTCGATACGCAGGCTCAGGGCCGCTTCATCAAGGCTCTTGAGGCGGGCGCTGTCCTGATGCCAGTGAATGACCACACCGGCGTCCACCAGCTCGGGCAGGGCATTGACCAGCGCCAGCGCCTGTTCCCCCTGCAGCAGCCATTCGCTGCCGGGCAGGCCGATGGGCAATTGATTGCGCAGCAACTGGGCCTGCAGCTTCTCGGCCCCGAGATCCCGCTGCCAGTATTGGTACGCCTTGATCCCCTGCCGCACGATCGCCTCCCCCTTGCCAAGGGGCTGGGGCGGCAGATCCTCAAAGCGGGTCACCAGCTTGACCGACAGCTGACCATCCTGCCAATCCAGTTGCACCGAAGGAATGCCCGGCCAGGGAGCCAGTTCGGCGTTGCCGCTAAGCCCCGCAACCTGACTGTGCCAGGGCAGCTCGGGAATGGCGTCCAGGGTGCGTTGCAGCTCGGCCAGCCCCTCGGCGGGCAGCAGCGGGATAGATTCGAGCGCTGGCAAGCGGTCGAGCAGCGGCTGCGGGGTGAGGATCAGCTGCCACAGATCCTGCGCCAGCGGCATGATATGGGCCCCGCGAGCGGCCGCATCGGGGCAGAGCTGCGCGCTCATCCCCTGCTCGGTGGCCACCACCTGCAACAGGGGGGCGCTGATGGCCAGTTGCAGCTTTTGCCCCTTGGCGTTGAACAAACGGGGGTGATCGGCCAGCGGCGCCCAGACATCCCGCGGCAGTCGTCCCATCACCCGCGGCAGGGTGCGAACCAGTGCCCAGTCGTGCTCGTCGAGCATGGCGGCATACTGGGTGGAGAGCAGGGCCGGATCGACCCGGCGACCGGCGGTCCACTCCCCCTTGGTACTCAGCTTCTGGATCTTGCACTCCAGCTCGGGACCATCGGCATGGAGCAGCCACACCAACCGCTCCTGCGGCTTGCGTACGCCACTGGAGCGTCCCAGCCCCTGCAGCCAGTTGAGCCAGCTGGCAGAGGCCGCGGTTTTGTCCTCGTCCCCGTCATCATCCTGCTCGTCACTGCCCTCTTGCGCACTCTCCTCACTACCACGCAGTTGGCACAGGGGTGCCCCTTTGGCCACCTCGCCCAACAAGATGCGCAGCAGATCCTGACAAAAGGCCATCAGGCGATGATGGGGCTCGGCATCGAGCAGATGGGAGAGATCCCACTTGTGCAACATGGCCACCTGCGGGCTCTGGGCACCGTGACGGGCCAGCGCGCAGAGATCGAGCCAGAGATAGCCCCAGTGGAGCTCCTCCACCGGCAGTTGCAGGGTATCGAACAGGCCAACCGCCTGACCGTGGCGATCGCCCGCCCACTGGCTGAGCAGATCGGCAAGCAGGGGGAACTGGCCAGTCAGACTGCGCTGCCACTTCTTGCGCTGTTCGCTGGCGATGACGGGATCGGCCTGCTGCAACCAGCCAAGCCAGAGCAGGGCGCTGAATGAACGGGGCCACTGGCCAGCTTCACCCTCATCGGTTGCCTGCCACTGGCCCAGCGCGGTGAGCAGTCGCTCGCCAAGCGGGCCGCTCTGGCTCTGCTGGGCCAGCGCCTGCAGAGCTGGCCAGCCGGGGGCGGCATCCTTGTCCTCGCCGGTTGGCGATGTGCTCTCGCCATCCCCGCAGAGCCAGCGCCACTCCGCCTCGAACGCTTTGGCCCGGGCCTGTACCTCGGGGGCGCAGCGCACCAGCGCATTGGCCAACGGCCAGCGCTCTTCATAGGGGGCATCAAGCAAGAGTTGCAGCGAGAAGTGCTCCAGCAACATTTGCTGCCAGGCGGGGCTGGAGCCCGCCAGCAACTGGTGAGCGTCCGGGGTATCGAGCAGGGTCAGCAGATCGCTGGCCGAGAAATAGGTGGGGATCACCCCCGCCTTGCCGCGGCAGAGCTCGCGCACCACCGCATGGGTGAGATCCTGCCCGGTCAATGAGGGCACCCGGCTCCAGTCCGGCGCCGGGCAGAGACCGGCACGCACCCCCAGGATCAGCGCCAGCGTCCCCTCGGCGGTCAGGCTCCACTGCTGCTCCCCGCGCAATCTGACCAGCCCCGCATCCTGCAGTCGGGTCAGTTTATCGATCAGGGCATGGCCTATCGCCAGTTGTTCTTGCAGCAAACGGGTACTGGCAACGCGCTGCAATTGCAGGGTGGCGAGCAGGGCATAACTATCCGAAGAGAGGGTGGACGCAGACATCAAGACTCACGGGCAAGTGCAAAAGCGGAATTTTAACGGTAAAGCGCCAGCGGCTCGACCCTTTACCGTGAAATAACTCAAAAAAAAACGGCCATCCATGATGACCGTCGAAAGTAACGAAGGAAATAGCCGGATCATCCGGTTACCTCCCACAGCGGGAAAATCGGGAGCGCTAGCCCCTAATTCGTGGAGCCAATGCTAGAGGTTGGCGCCCGAAAAAGCTTTGAAGCGGATCACAGTTGAAAAGGATTTCTGAAAACGGTTTCAATTTTTAGCGGCAAAAAACCATGATTTCGCGCCAAATGAGCCATGTCCACACCCCTCCTGCTCACCCGGCACAAGCGGTAGAAAACCCTATAACGGTCGCTTGTCGAACGCCCCTGTGCGGGCAGCTGTCAGCTGTATAGCTTCATCAGAACCTGCCGCCCGCAGGCTAGGTTTCAGGGCCACCGGACATGGCCGAGATGGGCCAGGAGAGCACGAATCGGCTCCCTCCCCGCCCAGTAGCTTGGCAAACCGCGCTGCCACCGTGGGCCTCGGCAATCGCCTTGACCACGGCGAGTCCGAGTCCGCTCCCGCCGCTCTTGCGCGAGCGTGACGGATCTCCCCGACGAAACGCATCGAAGATACAGGCGGCGATCTCCTCGCTGATGCCTGGCCCCTCATCTTCCACACTCAGGACGCACACACTCTCCGAGCGATACAGCCGCACGGTGAGCAGGCCCGGCAGCGCGTGCTTCTGGGCATTTTCCAACAGCGCCATCAGAGCCTGACGGATGCGAAACAGATCGCAGCAGACATGAAGTTCGCTATCCAGCTCCCGCTGCAACACAAATCCGCTCGCCGCCAGAGGGCTGGCAAACGCCTCAAGCACCACGGCAAGCTCGTCGGCCAGCATGACCTCGGCCCGCTGCAACTCCAGATGACCGCTGTCGTTGAGGCTCAATACCCGCAAATCCTCGATCAGGTGATTGAGCCCCTCCACCTGACGCAGCAACCCCTCGAAGAGTTCGCTGCTGGGAGGAAATACCCCTTCGGCCAGCCCCTGCAAACGGCCGCGCAAAATGGTCACCGGAGTGCGCAATTCGTGGGCGATGGCGGCATTCCAGAACTCCCGCTCGCGGGTCATGCTCTGCAGCCGCTCGGCCATGGCGTTGAAGTCGCGCACCAGTTGCGCCGTCTCCCCGATCGCCTGCTCATCCTCCGGCACGCGGGCATCGAGTTTGCCCTCAGCCACCTCGCGCAGGCTGGTTGCCACCGAGTTGAGGGGAGTCAGGATGCGGCGAGAGAGGCGAACAGCCACGTACAGCGCCATCCCCAATGCAATGAGAATGGTGGAGCCGATCCAGATCATCTCGACTCTGGAGGGCACCCAGGTCTCGGAGATGCTGCCCGGCACAAGCGCCACGGCGATGCCATAAAACACATAGGTGCCGATCACCGCGAGGGAGATGATACCAAGCGTCATCAAGCCCAGAGAGCGGATGATCTGCCTGCGAAGGCCGGGCGCCGATTTCATGCATCGCCCCCGAAGCGATAGCCAACGCCCCAGACACTGGCGGGGACCCCCTGAATGCCGTGTGTCTCCAGTTTTTTGCGCAACTTGCTGATGTGGCTATCCACCGTACGCTCCTGGGTATCCCCCTCCGGCAGGCAGTGAGTCAGCAGTTCAGCGCGACTGAACACCCGTTTCGGCGCCCGCATCAAAGAGGCGAGCAACTTGAACTCGGTCAGGGTCAGCTCCAGCACCTGCTGCTGGTCATCGCGGAAAATGCTGGCCTCGTGGCTCTCCAGATCGATCTGAAACTGGCCGACCCGCAGCACGTTCGCCGTGGCAGGCTTTACGGCCCGGGTGCGCCTGAGCACGGCCTGCACTCGCGCCACCACTTCGGCCGGATTGAAGGGTTTGACCACATAGTCATCCGCCCCCATACGCAGCCCCATCAGCTTGTCGAGATCCTGATCGAGGGCGGTCAACATGATCACCGGCGTATCGCCGCGCGCCCGGATCTCGCTGAGCACCTGCCAGCCATCCAGTTGCGGCATCTGCACATCCAGCAGCAGGAGATCGGGTTTGAATGCCTGATGCATGGCCAGCGCTTCACGGCCATCGGCGGCGTGCAGGGAGCGCAAGCCATGACGTTGCAGGTAAGCGGCGAGGATGTCGGCGATCTCGGCTTCATCCTCTGCAATCAGTACCAGTGACTGGCCCGCCGGGCTGGCGGAAGCATTGAGATGGGACATAGTCGGACTCGAAAAAAGGTGGCGTTGAACTTTATCATCGCCTCCATGGATTCTCCACAAAGCCTCGAATCATTCGCAATAGCCCCTCGCCATAATGGCCCCTCGATGCACTCTCCGGTCACATCACACCGGAGAGACGGTTTAACGAGGTGAGTGGATGATGTTTGTCAAACAGCGGTATGCGGGCGCCCTGCTCGCCGTCATTGCCGCATTCGGGTTGGCGGGGTGCGATGTCGCGCCGCAAGAGCAGGAGGCACCCGCCCCTCCTCAGGTGTCGGTGCTGACATTGACTGGTCGGGAGCTGGTCATCAGCGAGGATCTGCCCGCCCGGGTGGCGGCACTGCGCAGCGCCGACATTCGCGCCCAGATCAGCGGTATCGTGCAGCGCCGCCTGTTCGAGCAGGGCGCCGAGATCAGCTCAGGCACAGTGCTGTTCCAGATAAACCCGGCCCCCTTCAAGGCCGATGTCGACAGCGCCGCCGCCGCATTGCAACGGGCCGAGGCCGTGCTGGCCCGCGCCCGCATCCAGATTGAGCGCCTGCAGCCGCTGCTGCGCACCGACGCCATCAGCCGCCAGACCTATGACGATGCGATCTCCCAGCGGGATCAGGCGGCCGCCGATGTAGCCCAGGCCAGGGCGACTCTGGCCCGGCACCAGCTGAACCTGCAATTTGCCAGCGTGGAGGCCCCCATCGCCGGGCGCATCGATCAGGCGCTGGTGAGTGAAGGGGCCCTGGTGTCCCCCACCGATGCCACACCCATGGCCCGAATACAGCAGATCGATCAGGTCTACGTCGATGTGCGTCAACCGGCCTCGGTGCTGGAATCCCTGCGCCAGCAGGCTGGCTCAACGGCACCGGAACTGGCGGTGGAGATCCTCGGCAGCAATGGCACACCGCTGGGCATGCAGGGGCACATCCTCTTCTCCGGTATCGAGGTCGATGCCGGAACCGGCGACGTGCTGCTGCGGGTGCTGGTGGATAACCCTGAGCGGCGGCTGTTGCCCGGCCTCTATGTGCAGGCGCGCATCCCCCGTGCCCGCTATGCCAACGCCCTGACCGTGCCCCAGCAGGCGGTAGTTCGCACCTCGGGTCAGACCAGCGTGTGGGTGGTGGATGGCCAGGGGCAGGCACAGCTGGTTCCGGTCAATACCGCTGAACTGGTGAATAGCCAGTACCGCATCGCGTCCGGGCTCAGTGCCGGGCAACAGGTGGTGATCGAAGGGATCGACCGTCTGACCCCAGGGGTTCAGGTCACAGCTTCCCCCTGGCAACCACCCGCTGTCAGCCAACCGGCTGACGGTGGCATTCGCTGAATCGGAGAGTTATCCATGCCGCAGTTTTTTATCCATCGCCCGGTGTTTGCCTGGGTGATCGCCCTGTTCATCGTGCTGGCAGGGGTCATTGCCATCCCCAAGCTCCCCATCTCCCGCTATCCCTCGGTGGCGCCGGTGTCGGTGACCCTCTATGCCACCTATCCGGGCGCCACACCGCAGACCCTGAACGATGCGGTGGTGAGCCTTATCGAGCGCGAGCTGTCGGGAGTGAAGAACCTGCTCTACTTCGAGTCCTCTGTGGACGCCTCGGGCAGCGCGCAGATCACTGCCACCTTCAAGCCGGGCACCGATCCGGAGCTGGCCCAGATGGACGTGCAAAACCGCATCAAGGCGGTCGAACCTCGCTTGCCACAAGCGGTGCGGCAAACCGGCCTGCAGGTGGAGTCCGCCTCATCCGGCTTTCTGATGATGGTCGGCATGACCTCACCGGATGGCCGCTTCGATGAGGTTGCCCTCAACGACTATATGGCACGCAATATTGTGCAGGAGCTGCGCCGCATCGACGGGGTGGGACGAGTGCAGCTGTTTGGCGCCGAACAGGCCATGCGCATCTGGGTAGATCCGGCCAAACTCGCCGCCTACGGGCTGACCATCAGCGAGGTGGCGCAGGCCATCGAGCAGCAGAACATCCAGATTGCACCGGGGCGCCTCGGCGACGAACCCGCCCTGCCTGGCCAGCGCCTGACGGTTCCCCTCACGGTTCAAGGGCAACTGACGACCCCCGAGGCATTCGCCGCCATCGTGCTGCGAGCTGGTGGCGATGGCGCCAAGCTGGTGCTGGGTGATGTCGCCCGGGTCGAACTGGGGGCGCAATCCTACGCCTTCTCCAACCGGGAGAACGGGGTGGCCGCCACCAGCGCCGCCATCCAGCTCTCCCCCGGCGCCAACGCCGTGCGTACCGCCGATGCGGTGCTCACCCGTCTCGCCCAGCTCGCTCCTACCCTGCCAGCGGGCATGGCCTATTCGATCCCGTTTGACTCGGCCCCCTTCGTCAAGGTCTCCATCGAAAAGGTGATCCACACCCTGCTGGAAGCCATGGTGCTGGTGTTTCTGGTGATGTTTCTCTTCCTGCAAAACCTGCGCTACACCCTGATCCCGGCCATCGTCGCCCCCATCGCTCTGCTTGGCACCTTCGCGGTGATGCTGCTGGCCGGTTTTTCGATCAACTCCCTCACCATGTTCGGCATGGTGCTGGCCATCGGCATCATAGTCGACGACGCCATCGTGGTGGTGGAGAACGTCGAGCGCCTGATGGCCACCCGGGGGCTGTCGCCCCGGGAGGCGACCTCGCAGGCCATGAAGGAGATCACCGGGGCGGTGATCGGCATCACCCTGGTGCTCACGGCGGTGTTCCTCCCCATGGCGTTTGGCAGCGGCTCGGTGGGGGTCATCTACCAACAGTTCACCCTGTCGATGGCGGTGTCGCTCCTCATTTCGGCCTTCCTCGCCCTGACCCTGACGCCCGCGCTCTGCGCCACCCTGCTGCGTCCGGTCAGTCCGAATCATCATGAGAAACGCGGCTTCTTCGGTGCCTTCAACCGGGGTTTCGAGCGGTTCACGGCAGGCTACGGTGCGCGGGTAACCCGGCTGGTCGGGCGCAGCGGACGGATGATGGCAACCTTTGCCGCCCTCTGCGCCGTGCTAGCCATCGCCGCCGCCCAGCTGCCCTCCTCTTTCCTGCCGGACGAGGATCAGGGTTACTTCATGACCTCCATCCAGCTGCCAACCGGCGCCACCAGCGAGCGTACTCTTGAGGTGGTCAAGGCCTTCGAGGCTCACGTCGCCTCTCGCGAGGCGCTGGACACCAACCTGGTGGTGCAGGGCTTCAGCTTCTCCGGCGCAGGCCCCAATGCCGCCATGGCCTTCACCATGCTCAAAGATTGGGATCAGCGTCATGGTGCCACGGCAGCCGAAGAGGCAGATCTGGCACAAGCGGCCATGGCAAATATTCCTGAAGGCACGGTAATGAGCCTGCTGCCGCCCGCCATCGACGAACTGGGCACAGCCTCCGGCTTCACCCTGTTCCTGCAAGACAGAGCCAACCGGGGAGATGCCGCGCTGCTGGCCGCTCAGGCACAGCTGCTGGAACTGGCCGCCAAAAGCCAGGTAGTCAGTGATGTGTATCCCGACAATCTGCCTCCCGGCGAGAGCATTCACCTCGAGATCAACCGACAGAAGGCCGAAGCCATGGGACTCTCGTTCGCCAGCGTAAGCAGTACCCTGTCGGCCGCAATGGGGTCGCTCTACGTCAACGACTTCCCCAACGGCGGGCACATGCAGCAGGTCATTCTGCAGGCCGACGCGTCGGCGCGCATGCAGCTCGATGACGTGCTCGGTCTGCGGGTGCGCAATGCCAACGGCGGCATGGTCCCCTTGCGGGAGGTGGTGACACCGGAATGGCGCGAATCGCCGCAACAGATGATGCGCTTCGATGGCTTCCCTGCCGTGCGTATTGCCGGGGGGGCAGCGCCCGGCATCTCCAGCGGAGCGGCGATGGCGGAGATGGAGCGTCTGGCGGCGCAATTGCCGCCAGGCTTCGCATTGGCCTGGACGGGACAGTCGTTGCAAGAGCGCCAGTCGGCCGAGCAGGCCCCCCTGCTGATGCTGTTGTCGGCGCTGGTGGTCTTCCTGGTGCTGGCGGCACTCTATGAAAGCTGGTCGATCCCGCTCTCGGTGATGCTGGTGGTGCCGCTGGGCCTGCTCGGTGCCGTCGCGGCCGTGATGCTGCGCGGCATGCCCAACGACGTCTTCTTTAAAGTAGGCATGATCACCATCATCGGTCTGTCGGCCAAAAATGCCATCCTCATCGTGGAGTTTGCGCGCCAGTTGCACAGCGAAGGGCGCTCACTGCTTGATGCGGCTGTCACTGCTGCCCGCCTGCGCCTGCGCCCCATTCTGATGACCTCGCTGGCCTTCACCCTCGGTGTGGTGCCCTTGATGCTCGCCAGTGGCGCCAGCGCGGAGACCCAGCACGCCATCGGCACCGGCGTGTTTGGCGGCATGATCAGCGGCACCCTGCTGGCCATCTTCTTCGTACCGGTCTTTTTTGTCTTCATCATCGGGGCGCAGCAGCGCCTGCACTCCTGGCAGGCACGGCGAGCATCCAACAGCATTAATCCGGCTCGATGACCACAGATACACAGGCGGCCAGATAGTCCCTCAGCACATCACCAAAAGAAAAAGCCCAACCTGCGAAACAGGTTGGGCTTGGTATGTGGCGGAGAGACAGGGATTCGAACCCTGGGTGGCATTGCTGCCACAATTGATTTCGAGTCAATCCCGTTCGGCCACTCCGGCATCTCTCCGTGGGGAGAGATTTTTACCCAAGCAGGGCCGAGGATGCAATAAAAATTTCTTAGATATCAAATGGCTGAATTAGCTATCTGGGAGCAGGCTCACAATGCGGCGCGTGCTGTTCGCGTTGCGAGGCCACTCTTGTATGGCCCTGTATCCACCCGCTCGCACACCCGGCCATTATCCACGTCGTGATATTGCCCCATTGCTATCAGGCGTCTCTTTTTCCTGCTTGGCGCTCAAATTTATGGGTGATGCCGATTTTCGCAGGTTTCCTATGTATCCCCACATCATTGCGAGTGCGCGGCAAGCTGGTAATCATGGGCTGATTGAGGAACAATCGCGCCATTCTGGCGGCTGTGTTGATGATGTTCCGCCCCGATTGAACTGATGGATCTTCTTATGCGATTGCCGAAACTCAAGCCCCTACCCTTAACGCCCGCCCTTTCCATGCTGCTGGCAGCGATCCTGCTCTGCGCGGCGCCGGCAGAGGCCAAACGCTACCCGCTGCCACCAGCCGGGAGTCGCCTCATCGGTGAGCTGGAGGATTACATCATCCAAGAGAATGAGCATCTGGAGCTGGTTGGCAAAAATACGCAAATTGGATTTTTGGCGCTGCTTGAAGCAAATCCGGGTGTAGATCCCTATTTACCCAAGCCGGGCACCCGTTTGACGCTGCCCACCCAGATGCTGCTGCCTGATGTGCCTCGCGAGGGGATCGTCATCAATCTGCCCGAACTGCGCCTCTACTACTTCCCCAAAGGGAAGAATGAGGTCATCGTGCTGCCCATCGGGATTGGCGATATCGGCCGTGAGACACCCGAGATGACCACCACGGTCATCGAGAAGAATCCCAACCCGACCTGGGTACCCGGCCCCATGGTGCGCAAATCCTGGCTGGAGCAAAAAGGGATCACCCTGCCCGCCGTGGTGCCCCCCGGCCCAGAGAATCCCCTTGGCAAGTTCGCCATGCGCCTTGGTTATGGCAAACGCGACTACCTGATCCACGGCACCAACAAGGATTTTGGCGTCGGCCTGCGGGTAAGCGCTGGCTGCATCCGGCTGCGACCTGACGATATAGAGGCCCTGTTCAAGATTGTGCCGATTGGCACGCCGGTGCGGGTTATCAACCAACCGGTCAAGGTCGCCATCGAACCGGATGGTCGCCGCTGGCTGGAGGTACACTCCCCGCTCTCCCGCACCGAAGAGGAGCTTGAAAATGGCGCCCCGCTGGTGCTATCTCCGGCCATAGAGAGCTTTATCAGTGCACCTGACGTGATGCAGGATGAGGTGACGGCGGCGCTGGAGAGCAAAAACGGCCTGCCCCGCCCCATCAGCAGCCAACTTGTCAGTGGCTAAGTCACCAGCGCCCGAGTCGCACCGGAGTCACCTTACCTCATGAAATTCCTGCCCCTCCTACTCCTGTTGGCCTGTCACTCCTTGTGGGCCAAGGACATTCTCTGGATGAACAATGGCGATCGTCTGACCGGCAACATCGAGGAGGTGACCGAACAGTCAGTGCGCATCGCTCTGCCCTACAGCGGCGCAGTCACCGTCCAGCGGGAGGCCATCAAACGCTGGCGCATCGATAAAGAGGACAAACCCAAGGCAACGGCAAAGGGTGGGCTCAAGCTGTTCGAGGATGACCAAGATGAACGCAACGCCTGGCTCTGGACCGGCAGCGGCGATCTCAATGTCAAACTCAAACAGAATGACAAGCAGACCAACAACGTCAACCTCAAGTGGAAAAGCGAGCTGGCCAATCTGGACTGGCGTTACAGCTTCTCCGGTGAATATACCTATGAGACCGCTGACAACATCACCGACAGCCATGATTATCAGCTCAACCCTACGCTGGACTACTTCTTCAACCAGCAGTGGTTCTTGCGCACCTCACTCGATGCCGAATATGACATGCTGGATAAAGATCGCTATCTCTATATGGACTATGGCTCGGGGCCGGGCTACCGCTTCTGGAACGACAAACGCCGCCGACTGGAGCTGATGGCCCAAGGGGGATTAAGCCGACTCTACTTCCGTGAAGATAGCGAGGTTCCCAAGATTTTTCTGGGTGAACGGGTCATTGACTACCCCTTCGCCGGTTTTAACTGGGATTATCGCCAACCTTTCTCCCTCTGGCAGGAGAAAATGGAGCTGTTCAGCCAGGGGCGATATCTGAAATATCTGGCACAAGCCTCCCCCTATTTCACCCGTAATCAGGATCTGAAAGGCAGCATAGGATTGCGCTACTATTTCAACGACCATCTGCGCCTCTCCTGGTCGAGTGAGCTGGATTGGGAAGATGCTGACATCCTTGTCGACACAGGCAGCCCGGAACCCCGGGAGAGCGAACTAAGACACCTGCTCAGCCTTGGTGCCAGTTTCTAGCCTCGGATCCCCAACACGCAAAGAGGAGCCAAATCGGCTCCTCTTTGCTTTAGGCGAACAGGCTCGCTAGATCAGCCCCCAAGCGGCAATCTGGTAGATCCACACCATCGCCAGCAATGTGCCGACCAATCCCATGATGACGCCGATGCGCACCATCTGGTGACTCTCCACCAGACCGGTGGCGTGGGCCAGCGCATTGGGCGGGGTACTGATGGGCAGAGACATCCCGAGCGAGACCGAGATGGTAACCGCCAGGATCAGGGTATGACTGCCGCCCCACTCGGCCAGCTCCGGCATGCTGACCGCCAGTGCCGCCACCAGTGGCAGCAGCAGATTGGCGGTTGCGGTATTGGACATAAAGTTGGCCATCACCACTGCCAGCAGACAGGCGCCGACCAGCACCGCCAGCGTGGAGTATTCGTGGAACGGAATATGTGTGATGAGCCGCTCGGCCAACCCGGAGTCCTCCAGCGCCAGCCCCAGTGCGATACCGCCCGATACCAGCCAGAGCACGTCGAGGGAGATCTTGTGCAGATCGTCCTTGGTGATGATGCCGGTGGTCAGGAACACCGCCACCGGGATCATGGCGACCACGTAGGAGCTCATGCCGTGCAGATCCCCCAGCAGCCAGAGCACTATGGTGGTGATAAAGGTGAGGTAGACCACCCAGGCGCGAGGGGTCTGCATAAAGCGCCCCTCAATCTTGAGATCCATCCGCTTGAGGGTGCTCGGGAAGAAGCGCCCCAGCAGAAACCAGCCAAGCAGCAACAGCAATACCACAAAGGGCACCGCAAATCCCATCCACTGACCGAACGAGATGGCATGCTCGCCGGTCAGGTATTTGAGGGCCACCGCGTTGGGCGGAGTACCGATGGGAGTGCCGATCCCGCCGAGGTTGGCCGCCAGCGGAATGGCCAGCACAAAGCCGATTTTGGCCGGATCCTTGTCGGGAAACGCCGCCAGCACCGGGGTAAGGATGGCCAGCATCATGGCGGTGGTGGCGGTATTGCTCATAAACATGGAGAAGGTGGCGGTGATCAACATCAGCCCCAGCATGACGATCCGGGGATCCTGACCGAACGGGCGCAGCAGCACCCGCGCCAGATTGACGTCCAGATGGTACTTGGTCGCCGCAATGGCGAGGAAAAAACCGCCGAGAAACAGCATGATAACCGGCGAGGCAAAGGTCGCCATCACCTCAGTGGACTTGAGCAGCTCACCAAACCCCGGTTCAGCCTTGTCGGCAGTCATGAACCAGAGCCCCTTGTCGGAGAGCAGCAGCAGCTCCAGCACGATGATCAGCACCGAGGTAGCAAAGATAGGGATGGGCTCCAGGATCCAGCAGAGGGCGGCCAGCACGAAAACGGCCACGACCCGCTGCTCGATGACGGTGATCCCCTCCAGCGGGATCCAGTGGGTCGGGATCAGCAGGATGGCGAGGCTCAGCAGCAGTGGCAGAATAATCTTGTTATTGATGGGCACTATTGTCTCCAGGATCGGGAGTAAGAAGCCAATAGTGGCATAACATGCTATCGCCTCATGCCGCCAACTCGCCAAAATGAGAGCTGGCTAACTGCACGGCGCACCGTTTTGTGAGTCATATCAAGCTGGGGTCGGCGCACTATGGCTGACGCCTCAACCCTTGCAACAAACAGGCAAAAAAACGGGCCCGCTGTTCGTTGCACACGACAGCGGGCCCGTTTCACCATTCATGCCGATGAGGGGGCTCAGAAGTAGATGCGGGTCACCGACTCGATGACGCAACCCGGGCGGCGGATCCCTTCGATCTCAACCTTGATCTCTTTGAGCAGCTCCAGCCCACCCTTGATGGGGGTGACCCGGGCCAGCTTGGTGCGGGCGCGGATGTTGCTGTCCACCTTGATGGGATACGGGAAGCGTACCTGATCCAGCCCGAAGTTCACCACCATGCGGGCGGTCGGGAACTCGGGGGTGGCCTCGTCGACCGAGCCAGTCAACTGTGGCAGCAGCGCCAGGGTCAGGAAGCCGTGGGCGATGGTGGTCTTGAAGGGCGACTCGGCGGCCGCGCGCTCCGGATCGGTGTGGATCCACTGGTGATCCCCGGTCACGGCAGCAAACTGATCGATCATCTGCTGGCTGACGTGCAGCCACTCACCGACATGGGTCTCTTCACCAATGCGGGCCTGCAGGGCGGCATAGAGCTCGGCCGCCTCGGCCCCCAGATCAACAGCGGGTTCCTGAGCGACGGCAGGCTGACCGTTGGCTACTTGTGCCACGGTTGCTGCATCCTGTTGCTGCTCGCTCTGGGACTCGGCTTGCAAGTCCAGCACACGACCCAGCAAAGGGTGAAGATGTGCCTTTTGCTGAAACTCACGCCAGTAGTCGCGGATCGCCGGAGAGAGCCAATCCTTGAGCTCAAAGGGGTGCTGCGCCAGAATTTCGCGCTTGCGCTTCAGAAAATCGACAACTTTCATCTACCGATCCCTATTTGATTCAATGCCTGTAAAGAGGTCTAACCAGTCCTATTTTATTAAAGTTTCAGCTGTAAGTGCAAAAAAATCTCGGCGTACACCTGTACCAAGGGCGGAAGTAACTACTTACACCATGTAAACCAGCACGATCTGCCAATGAGGAAATCGATTGCCAAAGATGCCGCCAGCAGGGGAAATTAGCGGTACTCATCATGAAAAAAAGCCCTCATCGGGCCTTGTGGTGGGGAGTCAGCGCGCGCTCGACCAACCGTTACGCAATCCCTCCTCATCCAGAAAGGACCAGGCGAGGATCCGGCTCACCTTGTTGCCCTGCGCCATGTCGATCACCCGTACCTGACGCGCCCCCACCCGGCTCAACGCCTTTTTCGCCCCCGGCAGATTCTCTTTTTTCGACACCAGCGAGCTGAACCAGAGGCACTGAGTGGCAAACTCCTTGCTCTGGGCAATCATGTTGGCCAGAAACGCCGCCTCGCCCCCTTCGCACCAGAGCTCGGCCTTCTGGCCGCCGAAGTTGAGCACAGGGGCGCCTGTCACCTCCTTGCCCAGATTGCGCAGCTTGCGCTCCGTCCCCTTGCTCGCCTCTTCCAGCGACGCGTGGAACGGCGGATTGCACAGCGTCAGGGCGAAGCGCTCCTTCGGCCCTATGATGCCGCGAAACACATGGTTGGGGTTGCCCTGCAAGCGGCACTCAATCTGGTTGCCGAGTCCGTTGCTCTTGGCCAGCAGGGTGGCCGCCTTGACCGAGACCGGATCGATATCCGATCCGACAAAACGCCAGCCATATTCGCGGCAGCCGAGCAGCGGATAGATGCAGTTTGCCCCCACCCCGATATCCAACACCCTCCCCCCCTTGCCGGTAGGGAGCTGGCCTGCGCTCTCGGCCAACAGGTCGGCCGCCCAGTGCAGGTAGTCCACCCGTCCCGGGATAGGCGGGCAGAGGTAACCGGCAGGCAAGTCCCAGTGGGCAATCCCGTAGTGACTGGCCAGCAGGGCGCGATTGAGGGTCTTCACTGCATCGGGATCGGCAAAATCGATGGTGCGGGTGCCGTAGTCATTGATAAAGACGTGGGCAGCCAACTCGGGAGTTCGCAGGCAGAGCGCCTCAAAGTCGTAACCCGCCTGATGGCGATTACGGGAGTGAAGTCCGGATTTGCGGTCGCCCGACTTGGGGCCACCGGCTGATGGGATGCGGGGTTTCATGCTGAGCCTGCCGAAGAAAACGGGCCCACACTATAGTGATTTGACTCGGGAAAGTCTAAACGAGGGCAATAAAAAACCGGGCTATCGAGCCCGGTTCAAGTGAGGTTGGAAAAACAGTCCGTACTGCGAGCCGTTTGTCCAGCCTGACTCAGATATCGATCCGGCGAGCTTGCCAGAACTTGTTGCGCCAATATTGGCTATCCAGCTTGGAGCGCGTCACACCGGCTCGGGTCGAAGCGTGGATGAATTCACCATTGCCGACATAGATACCAACGTGGTTGAGACGACGATTGATTTTGAAGAAGACCAGGTCACCCTCGACCAGATCCTGCTTGGAAACGCGCGTCCCTTCATGGACTTGGGAACGGGTATCGCGGGGTAATTCGATACCGACGGCATTGCGGAACACTTCACGGGCAAAGGCGGAACAGTCGATACCGCGCTGGCTGCTGCCACCCATCCGGTACGGAACACCACGCCACTCTTTATATACAGTCAGGATTTCATTCACATCGGGTGTCTGGGAAGCTTCCGGTTCGATGACAGGTTCAACCATGGAAACTTCGATCTTGCTCGCGACCTCGGGTTGGGGTGCCGAGGCACAACCCACCATTCCGAGCGCGACCAGCAGTAGCATCAGGTGGCGCAATCCTTTATCCCCGCTAAATAGTAAATCTTGTTAAAATACGGCCCCAAAGGGCAATTTATAAGGCAACAGCACCCGACTATATCCAAGAATTCTATCGAGGCAAGTGAAAATCCCTATCAAGCTCACATTTTTGCAAGGAAATGCACGATTTTTCATAATTAATGTGATCATGCCCAAACAATATACAATCGCAAAAAGAGCCTTGGGCCTCATAGATAACTGGCTTTTATCCCTGCTTCAGCACCTTTTTAAAGTGAAAAATCATGATCGAAACCGATCTTTTTTTGTTAAAACCGGCCAGGGTATGCCAGGAACTGCTTGCTCAATTGCCTGAATGGCTGTCAACCGATGAGCAACATATCTGGCAAGCCATGACCCATCCTGAACGGCGTCAGGAATATCTGGTGAGCCGCGCCCTGCTGCGCCAGCTATTGGCCGAGCGGCTGCAACAACCCGCCGCCAGTCTGCAATTTTGCAACGGCCCCCACGGCAAGCCCCGACTGCATGATGATGCTTGGCAGTTCAATCTGAGCCACAGTGGCAGCTGGCTGGTGTTGGCGCTCTGCCCGCATGGACCGCTTGGGGTGGATATCGAACTGGGCAAACGGCGGCATCATCCCCTCCCCCTGGCCCGCCGGTTTTATGCACAGAGTGAATATGAGTGGCTCTGCACACTGCCTGCCCAAGAGCAGGAGAGCGCCTTCTACCGGCTCTGGTCACGCAAGGAGGCGGTACTGAAAGCCCACGGTGGCGGCATAGCGGCGGGACTGGAGAAGGTGCGGTTTCTCCCGGAGGAAAGATGGCGACTCGACAACCGGCTCGATGACACCCCTTATCAGGTACAGGATTGGCCCTTTGCCAGCGGCTGGCTCAGTCTCGCGGCAACGGCAGCCCCCGTGGCCTTTTACCGGCTGGATGAGCGCTTGAATTGCCACTCGCTTAACCCCATGTTACTCAACACCCTTTCTGAAGAGTCCAACTCATGATCGTCGACATTACTCCCCAGAATTTTCACGCTGAACTTATCGATGCGTCCATGAAGAAGCCGGTCGTCATCTATTTCCATGCTCCGCAGATGCCGGAGTGCCAGGGGATGACACCGCTGATCGAATCACTGGTTGGGCCCGCCAATGAGCAGGTCACCCTGGCCAAGGTGGATATGAACGATCCCCAGCTGCAACCGCTGGCCAGCCAGCTCGGCCTGCGCGCCCTTCCGGCGCTGGTGCTGTTCCATCAGGGTCGCCCTGACGAACAGGGGATCATCGAAGGGCCGCAGGATGAAGCCACCCTGCGCCAGTATTTCGCCGCCTTCGCCCCCAAAGAAGAGGAAGAGTTGCTGGCCAAGGGGCAACAGGCACTGGCTGACGAGCAGCCCAGCATCGCCTATGCCCATCTGACCAAGGCACACCAGCTGGCCCCTGAACGTCACGACATCAGCCTGTGGCTCATTCAAGCTGCGCTCGACCTCAACCTGCTGGATGAAGCGCAGGAGCGCCTCGGCACCATCCCGATGGCGGCGCAGGATGGCCACTTCCATACCCTGAGCTCACGACTGGCGCTGGCCCTGCAAGCGGCAGACAGCCCGGAGCTGCGCGCGCTGGAAGCCCGTCATGCAGAACAGCCTGATGATTATGCCCTGACTCAGGAGCTGGCGGTGCAATACAACCAGGCTGGTCGTCAGGAAGAGGCGTTGGGACTGCTGCTGGAGATCCTCAAGCGGGATTTGGCATTCGGCGATGCCAGAAAGACCTATCTCGATATTCTGGCGACCATGGGCAGCACACCGGCGGCACAGAGCTACCGTCGCAAACTCTATAGTCTGCTCTACTGAGCGGAATCGAACTGGCTGGTAATGATGGGGGAGTGCCGGGAGACCGGCATGACCTCATGGGTCAAGTACGAAGAAGGTACTGTGGGAATAAGGTGCTGTGGGAATAGTGAAGATACGGTGAATTTCAGGCAAAAAAAAATGGCGCAAAACTGCGCCATTTTTTTCGCATGGATTACTTCTTGTAGGAAGTAGCCATGTTGTCGATGCGCTGGTTAGCACGCATAGCTTCTTGCTTGGCTTCGGCAACATCAGCAGCGATTTTGGACTGATCAGCACGAACTGCGCTAACATCTTGAGCCAGTTGGTCAACTTTGTTAGACAGATTCTGAACGGAAGTTTCCAGTTCGCTGGTGTTTGCACAACCGCCCAGCAGAGCGGACAGACCAACAACACCTACCAACAACAATTTTTTCATTTTTAAAGCTCCCTTGAACTCGCCAGACGTTTAGCAAGCGGCGTGATTATGGCACAAAAAAATCCTACTTTGCATAGTCCCCACCACAGATAAATGCATTAAAACCCTCATTTTTTTTTGAATGAACAGTTTTTGTCCAAATCCGTCTAAAAAATGAGTGCCATGTGGTGGGGGCACGGACAAAGGTTAACCAAATTTTTGCCTTATTACAATTTCGTATGAGGCTCAGGCTGTACGTTCTGACAACAATTGACGATATTGCACCAGATCCTCGATGGTCAGCACTGGCATCTGGTGCTTGCGACCGAAGGCAACCAGGTCTGGCAGACGCGCCATCGAGCCATCTTCTTTGGTCAATTCACACAACACACCAAACGGTTTGAGGCCAGCCAGCTGCATCAGATCGACCGTCGCTTCGGTATGACCACGACGGGTAAGCACCCCACCGGCTCGCGCCCGCAGCGGGAAAACATGACCCGGGCGGTGCAGATCACCCGGTTTGGCGCCGTCTGCGATGGCTGCGCGGATGGTGGTGATGCGATCAGCCGCCGAGACACCGGTCGTGACCCCCTGCGCCGCTTCGATGGTCACGGTAAAGGCGGTCTGGTAGTGACTGGAGTTGGCCTCCACCATCATTGGCAGTTCCAGCTGGCGAACTCGCTCGTCGGGCAGACAGAGGCAGACGATGCCGGAGCACTCGCGGATCATCAGCGCCATCTGTTCATTGGTCATGGATTCGGCGGCGAAAATGAGGTCGCCCTCGTTCTCCCGATCTTCATCGTCGGCCACCAGCACGCCGCCTCCGGCACGCAAGGCAGACAAGGCCGCTTCGACACGGGCAACGGGATCACCGAATTCACTGAGTAGAGACTGATTCATGGTAAAACTCCTAAACAAGACAAGGACCAGAATCAGGGCATGGAAAGGCAGACAGAGATGGGCATGCGGCGGCCAGCCCACAAGGGCCAACACGGCAAGGTCTGTCTTATCCTCTTTCATCCGGACTATGACCGTCGGCTCCGGCATCTCACCGGATCTGCTGACCCCGACCCGGCAATCAGCCAAGTCGGGCGCTCGCGGGCTCCCCGAGTCAATCGGGATACCGCCGGTGGGGAATTGCACCCCGCCCTGAGAATAAGCGCAGACAGCCTAAAGAAAAACGGTTGCAGATACCAGCCAAAATCCCCCGCAGGCTGAAAAGCGTTTCAACATTGCGCCCGGGATCCCGCTCTGCGGCCCACTCGCCAGCGCGAGAGGCTATGACTGGCGAATTTCTTTATGGCTCGGATCGGTTTATGGCATAGTTCCCGAAACAAAAAAACAGGGCCCGAAAAGAGAGCCTGAACAACGCTGCCGGCGCAGACAGCAGCGCCAACACCACAAACGGAAAATGACAGAGATGGAAAAGAAAATACTGCTCACGGATTGCCCGGATGCCAAAGGGCTCATCGCCAAGATCACCAACATCTGCTATAAGCACCAGCTCAACATCATCAAGAACGATGAGTTTGTGGATCACGAGAATGGCCGCTTCTTTATGCGTACCGAGCTGGAGGGGCGCTTCAACGACGAAACCCTGCTGGCCGACCTCGATGATGCCCTGCCCACCGGCGCCCAGCGCCGTCTGGTCAAGGCGGGCAAGAAGCGCATCGTCATCCTGGTGACCAAGGAGACCCACTGCCTCGGCGATATTCTGATGAAGAACTACGCGGGCGCGCTGGATATGGATATCGTTGCGGTGATCGGCAACTACGATACCCTGGCCGAGCTCACCGGCAAGTTCGATATCCCGTTCCACACCGTCAGTCACGAGGATCTGAGCCGGACCGAACATGAAGAGCAGGTACGCGCCATCATCGACAGCTATGAGCCTGACTATGTGATCCTGGCCAAGTACATGCGGGTGCTGACCCCGAGCTTCGTCGAGGCCTATCCGCGCAAGATCCTCAACATCCACCACTCCTTCCTGCCCGCCTTCATCGGTGCCCGCCCCTACCGACAGGCGTTTGATCGCGGCGTCAAGCTGATCGGTGCCACCGCCCACTTCGTGACCGACGACCTGGATGAAGGCCCCATTGTCGAACAGGACGTGATCCACGTCGGTCACGCCTTCAGTGCGGACGACATGGCCAAGGCGGGTCGGGATGTGGAGAAATCGGTGCTGAGCCGCGCGCTGGAGCGGGTACTGAACGAGCGGGTGTTCGTCTACGGCAACAAGACGGTGGTCTTCAAGTAATCCGCCCACATGGCTCGTATGCAAACGCCAGAAACAACAACGGCTCCTGCGGGAGCCGTTGTTGTTTCTGCGCCGAGTGTCAGAGCGGCAGATCGTTTACCGTCACCGCGCCCTTCTCCAGCTTCAGCTCGGAGGTCAGCGCTTGCTTGTCGGCCTTCAGATAACCCATCAGGGTCAGCTGATCGAGCATGGGGGCCAGTTGCGGCACCGCCTTGCCCAGCTTGTCGCTGAGGCTGGCATGCAACACGCCGGAGAGGGCCTGCATCCCCGCGTCGCTGTTGAACAGCTGCTCCAGCGAGGTGGAGGCCAGCTTCACGTCCCCCTTCATGGTCACCGCCTCACCGTTGAGCTTGGCGCTGAGATCGGCCAGTTCAAGGGTCGCGCCACGTTTGAGCATCTTGTCCAGCGCCTGCTGGATAGCGGCATCTTCAACTCCCTTGCCACCGGCGGCCTGCAGCCCCTGATACCCTTCCAGATCCAGACCGTTGAGGTTGAGCGCCAACTTGCTGTCGGTCACCGCTAGGGTGTCGGTCTCGTTCTCCAGATCCAGCTTGGCAATTTTCATCTGATAGCTGCTGGAGAGGGTCTGGGCATCATCACCGGTCAGCTGAGTCTCGGTAGTCATCCCCTGCAGGGCAACCTTGACGCTGTCAGGCAGTTGTACCGTGAGGGCCGAGAGGGTCATCTCGCTCTGGGGCGAGAGGAGCACACCGCTGATCTCGGCAATGTCGGCACTCCCTTTCAGATCGGCCAGCACCAAGTCCATCTTGCTCTGCTCTTCGTGAACTGTCATCCCCTGCCAGGTCATGGTGAGGTGACCATTCCCCTCCAGATTGCCGTGGAACTCGCCGCTCAGAGGCAGGAAGCTGAACTCGTCCAGCCCCTGTTTGATCTTGAATTCATTGGCCCAGAAACGGCTGCTGTTACCCTGGGTCCAGAGACTGGTGACCGACTCCAGACCGAGTTCCCACTGCTCCATGCCCAGTGCAGTGAAAACCGGCGCTAGCGTGCCATTATGGGTATCGAGCAGGAAGTGGCTCTTGATGTAGAGCGGCAGGAGCTGGCTCTTGACCACAAGTTGCAACTCGATGGGCTGACTGCCCTCCAGCTCGCTGTCAATGGCAGCCAGTTCCTCCGGCGTCACCACGACCTTCAGGATCCCGTCACGGGTGAAGAGGTTGCTGCTGCCCGGCAGCCACTGCATGTCTAGCCCGCTCTCTTTCTCCACCTTGGCGATCTGTTCCGCCATGATGTTGTCGAAGCTGTTGCCCGTGTACCAGCACGCAGCCAGACCACCACCTACCAGTGCCGCACCCACGGCGAGGGCCACTATCTTTTTCATATATCCATGTGTCTCCAGGGAGTTGTCACTGCACTCTACGGGGCGGACTCGGGGCTAGGCAAGTCCAATCAGATGGCGAGTCCACTTTCTTGCGGCTCGCAACAACATCACAGCAAGGGGCTGAAGAGATAGAAGATGTTCTCCATCGCCTTCTTGTACCAGGGGCGGGCCTGCCATTGGGCCAGGGTCATCGGGGTGGCTTCCGCCATATAGCCCTGTACCAGCCGGGTCATCTGGGCCACGAACGAGGGGTTATCCACCAGCAGGGTCACCTCGAAGTTGAGCCAGAGGCTGCGCCGATCCAGATTGACCGTCCCCACCAGCGCGAAGTCATCATCCACCAGCACGCTCTTGGTATGGAGCAGACCGGCATCGTAGCGGTAGATCTCCACCCCGGCCGCCAGCAGCTCCTCCATAAAGGCGTTGCAGGCGTAATTGGCCATGATGGAGTCGTTGCGTGCCGGCAACACCAGCTGCACCTGCACTCCGCGCGCCGCTGCCGAACTGAGTGCGGCCGCCAGCGGATCGTCGGGCACAAAGTAAGGGGTCGTCAGCACCAGATGGCTGCGCGCCTGATAGATGGCCAGCAGCAGGCTCTGCTGGATGCAGTCGCCGCCGACGAAGGGGCCGGACGGGATCAGCTGGGCGCGGTAGTTGGTCTGGGGCCAGGCTTCCGGCTCATGCTGCAGACTGTCGAGCAGCCGCTCGCCGGTCTCCATCTCCCAATCCCAGACGAAGATCGACCACATCAGCGGCACCATGGGCCCCTGCACCCGGATCATAATGTCGACCCACTGGCCGACCCCTGCATCCTGCTTGAAGAAACGGGGATCCACCATGTTCATGGAGCCGGTGTAACCCACCCTGTCATCGATCACCACCAGCTTGCGGTGCATCCGCAGATCCTGACGCTGGAACAGAATGCGCCAGGCGCCGACCGGCAGCACCTCAACCAGCTTGACCCCCGCCTTGCGCAGCTTTTTGGGCCAGTGGGAGCGGAAGAACTGTTTACTGCCCACCGAATCAAGCAGCAAGCGACAATCCACGCCGCGTTGCGCCACTTCAATGAGCGCCTCGCACACCTCGTCGGCATCACCGCCCGGATGCCAGATATAGAACTCCAGATAGCAGGAGAGCGTCGAGCGACGGATATCCTGGGCAATCTCGCGCAAGATCCAGTCCGGCCTGTTGAGCAAGGTCATGCGGTTGCCAGAGAGCATCGGCATGGCGAGCCGTCCCTGGATGAGATCGTGCAGCGGCTGTGCCTTGGCGCCCACTTCGCAGCAGTGCTGCGGGAACAGACGGGCCAGTTGACGGATCCAGATGGCATAAGGGCGATACATGGCCTGGGCGCGCTCGGCACGGCGGCGCCCCAGCTTTATTTCACCAAACAGCACATAGAAACCCACCCCGGCAAACGGAATGGCATAGATCAGCGCCAGCCAGGCCAGCGACACCCCGATGGGACGGCGTTTCATCACCACCCGAAACGACACACCGGTGACAATCACGGTATGAAAAAGCAGTAGCAGCCAACCCAGAAAACGGGAAAACAGCAGTTGAAGATCGTGTTCCAGACCGTTAAACAACGGGGACTCCTTCTAATCGACAAACAGCGCGGTGGGCAGACCCCAACCGGCCAGGATGGTATGCTGTAAGGCAAATCCATTCTATCAGGTCGCACGCATGATCCTGCAATCTATGCTGCTCAGCCTGGCCATGCTAGGCCAAGGCTCATATGACATCAATGAGCAACAGATAAACCAGTACCTGCAATCTCAGGTGCAAGTCGACAAACAGCTGGAGCTGCCGGGCATCATCAAGGCCCATGTGACGCTTGAGCAGAGCGATGTCCAGATCGGTCGCCAACGCCCCGATACCGCCCGGGTCTATGGCAAGGGCAAGCTCAAAATCGCCCTGCCAGACAATACCGAATATGACGCCCGCCTGCAGATGACCTATGAGGCGAGACCCCGCTATGACAAGAGCCAGAGCGCGCTGTTTCTCGATAACATGAAGCTGGTGGAGTACAAGCTGGAGCCGGAGGCGGCCGAGAAGAAGTTCGGGCTGATGCTCAACATGCTGCTGCAGAGTATGGAGAAGCGGCTCGAGACCAAACCGGTCTACAAACTCAATGACAAGGATCCGGATCAGGCCTGGCTGAAGGAGAATCTGCTGGGGCTGGAGCTGTCACCGGGCAAGATCCACCTGCTGACCAAACCCCGCTAAACCGCTCAATTCAGGAGGGGCTGGGTGGTATCCCGTACCAGCAGCTCCACCTGATAACCCTGCTGCTGCTGCCGCTCGTAGAGGGAGAAGAGCGACCCGCTCAATTGATTGAGGGGCATATCGGCAAACCCGGCCTTGAGATAGAAAGGCTTCTCGAAGGGTAGCGCCTGACAGACCACAGGTTTGTCCAACAGACCGTGACAGGCGTGCTGCAGCAGCCGTGATCCCAATCCCAGCGACTGGTAGTGGGGCAACAGGCGAAAGCCGCACAGATGGTAAAACTCCTCCTCGTCCCGCAACCGTACCGCCCCCACCAGCCAGTGAGCATCACGCACGACAAAGATCCGCTCGGCCAGATCCGGCACATAGTGGGAAAACGTCGTCTCGTAATAGTCCCTGATTAGGGAGAGGTCGGCGTCGCAGTACTCTTCGAAAGTGAGTTCCATCGCCAGCTTGCTTGTCACAGACAAATCCTTTGATAATCAGTTATTAGTGCCAGATACGGTGCGCTAATCCGACCACATGACGCCAGCACGATAGCATGCCTTTCGTCAACAAAAAAGCGGGCGTCATGGGCAGCTTGCTTACCGGGTAGAAGAGGCCATGACCCACCGCCTGACTGCCAAAACCGTGCTTTATGATGACAATCCTTTATTGCGGCGGATACTTTGATCCCGGTCACCGAATCGGATCATTTGCCCCCTGTTGGCCGCTTGTTCTGCCCTCGTCATGATGCTTTACTCAACATGGTCATCACAAGAAGGAGTATTAGGGTTGAAAGCATGGATGCTGGCAGGCCATATGTTGTTGATCCCCCTGAGCGGATGGAGCCAGACTCCCCCTCCCGCGGAGGTGATCTTCCTGACCGCAGCTCCCTCCCCCTTGCGTCCGGTCAAAGATGCCACTCCCGCCTCACAACCCGACACCGCTCAAACAGCGGCAGTCGCCACCAACGGCAAGAAGCAGATCCAGGTCTATAAATCGGTGCAACAGAACGGGGTGGTTCGCTACTCCGATATGGCACCCGAAGAGGGCCATTACGAGCTACTGCTGTTCAATGACTGCTTCGCCTGCGATCCCAAATCCAGCGTCAACTGGCAGACCACAGGGCTGTTTCTCTATGACTATGCCAGCACCATCAAGGCGGCCGCCAAAACCTATCAGGTTGAGCCGGCGCTGATCCGGGCGCTGATCCATGCGGAATCCGCTTTCAATCCGCTGGCGGTCTCCCGCAAGGGGGCGATGGGGCTGACCCAGCTGATGCCCGCCACAGCGCGGGAGCTGGGGGTCGGCAATGCCTTGCTGGCGGAGCAGAATATCTTCGGCGGGGTGAAATACCTGGCGGGACTGCTCAAGCAGTATGACGGCAACGTGGCGCTGGCGACCGCGGCCTACAACGCAGGCGCGGGCGCCGTACAAAAACATGGCGGTATCCCGCCCTATGCGGAAACCCGTGCCTATGTGGAGCGCGTCCAGCTCCTCCACCTGCGCTACAAAGAGATGCTGCAGGCCAAAGGGCTCTGAGGTTAGCCTCGGTTAATGCTCTTTTCTCGCCCCTCCAGAAACAAAAAACACGCCCGCAGGCGTGTCGATACCACACTTTGTTTCGCAAATGATTACTTCTGCTCAGTCGCCACCAGGCGATAAGCCAGCGCACCCAGAATGGCACCGACAATCGGGGCAACCCAGAACAGCCACAGCTGGCTGATGGCCCAGTCACCGACAAACAGCGCAACACCGGTACTGCGGGCCGGGTTGACCGAGGTATTGGTCACCGGAATGCTGACGAGGTGGATCAGGGTCAGGCACAGACCGATGGCGATCGGCGCGAAACCGGCAGGCGCACGGCTATCGGTGGCGCCCATGATGACGAACAGGAAGAAACCGGTCATCACCATTTCGCATACGAGTGCGGCAGTCAGACTGTAACCACCCGGAGAGTGCTCACCGTAGCCGTTGGAAGCAAAACCGGCAGAGAGATCAAACCCGGCCTGACCGCTGGCAATCACGTAAAGCACGGCAGCGGCGGCAATGCCACCCAACACTTGCGCCACGATATAAGGCAGTACACCGGATGCCGGAAAACGACCACCCGCCCACAAACCGACGGTCACGGCCGGATTGAGGTGGCAACCGGAGATATGGCCGATGGCAAACGCCATGGTCAGCACAGTCAGACCGAAAGCCAGCGAGACCCCCAGCAGACCAATCCCGACGTGAGGGAAGGCCGCAGCCAGCACGGCACTGCCGCACCCGCCCAATACCAGCCAGAAAGTGCCCATAAACTCAGCAGCAACAGGTTTCACATTATTTCTCCCATTTGAGATAACACCGAACAAGACCCGAGAAGGGCCCATGCTTGAACAAGCGCAGCATTATGGGAGTGTGAGTCCAGATTGCGAACCCGGCAGGCAGAGCTCATTGAATGTGATATTCGTCACAATTAGTTGATTAGATAAGGGATTTATCATTAAGACAGCCAGCTGCACATCTGATACCCAAGGGCGTCATGCGACAACTTGTGACACCATTTAGCTCGAGTGCTCATCCCTTGAACGATAAAAACGGAGGCGTGGTCAGTCTCCTGCCGGGGCAAAACGGCTGACGACCTGCCCCTGATGCTCAATCCACTCCATAAACATGGCAACGGGACGGGCATAGACCTGACCATCCTGCTCGGATTGATAAATGACCAGCTGCTCCTGGGTTTCGGTATGCAAAGCCAGGGCAAGCACTTGATAGTAACCCCCCTTGAAGTGACGATAGCGGCCTGGAACGGGTGCTTGCATGGGAAAACCTCACAGAAGTGAACGCCGATGAGCGAACCACATAAAGATGACACCATGGGTGCCAGTCAACTCATCGAAAAGGGGGACGAAGACGATTATTTACACAAGCCAATCGTGCCACAGGATCCGGATATTGCAACACAGTCAGGCAGCTTTGTTAATTCGTTCCCCATGTTTCACTAGTTAACCTTGGTTAGCACCAAAGATCGTGCTGAATTTAACGTTCTAGCAACCCTGTTTTAGGGCTAAAAATCAGGGAATTCTTCTAAAAAGAGGATTGTTCTAGCATTCAATTCTGTGAAGAATAGGGGAAAAGAAATTTGATACTAAAAATCGCCTTTTTCGCCAACGCGTCCCTGTGGGGAAGGAATCACACTCACCATGTTCACAATCGACAAGTCGCACAAGCTCGACGATGTCTGCTATGACATCCGCGGCCCGGTGCATAAAGAGGCTCGCCGTCTCGAAGACGAAGGCCACCGCATTCTCAAGCTCAACATCGGCAACCCGGCCCCGTTCGGCTTTGATGCGCCGGAAGAGATCATCAAGGATGTGATCCTCAACATGCCGCTGAGCCAGGGCTACTGCGACTCCAAGGGGCTCTTCTCTGCCCGTAAAGCGGTGATGCAGTACTACCAGCAAAAAGGGATGCGCAAGGTCGATATCGACGACATCTACATTGGCAATGGCGCCAGCGAGCTGATCGTGATGGCGATGCAGGCACTGCTCAACAATGGCGACGAGATGCTGGTGCCCTCCCCCGACTACCCGCTCTGGACCGCCGCCGTCACTCTCTCCGGTGGCCATGCGGTGCACTATCGCTGCGACGAAGGGGCTGACTGGTACCCGGATCTCGGCGATATCCGCGCCCGCATCACCCCGCGCACCCGCGGCCTGGTGCTGATCAACCCCAACAATCCGACCGGTGCCGTCTACGGCAGCGAGTTCCTGCTGGAAGTGATCGAGATCGCCCGCCAGCACAACCTCATCATTTTCGCCGACGAGATCTACGACAAGATCCTCTACGACGATATCTCCCACACCAGCGTCTGCACCCTGTGTGACGATGTGATGGTGGTGACCTTCAACGGCCTCTCCAAGGCCTACCGCGCCTGCGGCTTCCGTCAGGGCTGGATGGTCATCACCGGCCCCAAAGGCCGTGCCCGCGGTTATATCGAAGGACTGGAGATGCTGGCCTCCATGCGGCTGTGCGCCAACGTGCCGATGCAGCACGCCATCCAGACTGCGCTTGGCGGCTACCAGAGCATCAACGAGCTGATCCTGCCGGGCGGTCGCCTGCGCAAGCAGCGGGACAAGGCATGGGAGCTCTTGAACGAGATCCCTGGGGTCTCCTGCGTCAAACCCAAGGGGGCGCTCTACATGTTCCCGCGCCTCGACCCCAAGGTGTATGACATACGCGACGATCAGAAGATGGTGTTCGACCTGCTGCAACAGGAAAAGCTGCTGCTGGTGCAGGGCACCGGCTTCAACTGGCCGGCGCCGGATCACTTCCGGCTGGTGTTCCTGCCCCGCGAAGAGGAGCTGGAGGATGCCATCGGCCGCCTCGCCCGCTTCCTCAAGGGCTACAAGCAGTAAGCAAAGCTCATGAAAAAGGCTCCCGCGGGAGCCTTTTTGTTATCTGTCGTTGTATCCGTGCCATCAGCCGTGCAGCAGGGCACCTGCCACCAGCACAGCCATGGTGATGAGGGCTACGCCGATGATAAAGGGCAACACCCAGCGCACAAAGCGATCGTAGGGGATCTTGGCGAGCGCCAGACCCGCCACCAGATGGGCGGCGGTAGGGGCGAACAGGTTGATCCAGCCGGAGGCGGACTGATAGGCGGTGATCACCAGATCCCGGGAGATGCCGGAGAAGTCAGCCAGCGGCCCCATCAGCGGCATGGAGACGGTCGCCAGCCCCGAGGTGGAGGGGATGAAGAAGCTCAGGATGATGTGCACCAGATAGGCCATCAGGATGAAGACCGACGAGGAGAGCCCGGTCACCAACCCTTCGGCCCAGTGTAAAATGGTGTCGATGATGACGCCCTGCTCCATCACCACATAGATGCCGCGCGCCACCGCTACCACCAGCGCCACCCCGATAAGATCCCGAGCGCCGCTGAGGAAAGTCGCCACATAGTTGGACTCCGGCATCCGGTTGATTAGCGCGATCAGAATGGAGGCGCTGAAGAACAGGGTGGATAGCTCGTCAAACCACCAGCCAAAGGTGGGCAGCACGTCGATCCCCAAATCCGACCAGGGCACCACCGCATAGATCATCAGCAGGAAGGTGCCGAAGAAGACCAGCATGGTGAGCTTCTGCTTGCCGGTGAAGGCGAGGTTGCCACTCTTCATCTGGGAGAACTCGTCGTCATAGGTGATGTCGGCCAGCACGGAGCGGGATTTGTCCTGCTGCACCTGCTTGGCGTAGCGCATCACGAACCAGGAGGCAAAGATCACCAGCAGCAGCCACTGGATGACCCGCAAACCGATCCCTTCGCCGATGGGGATACCGGCAAAACCGGAGGCAATACCTGTGGCAAACGGGTTGACGGTGGAGGCGAGCACCCCGACCCCGGAGCCGAGCAGGATGATCCCCGCCGCCACCATGCGATCGAAGCCCGCCGCCATCATCACCGGCACGATCAGCGCCCAGAAGGCCACCGTCTCCTCTGCCATGCCGAAGGTGGAGCCGCCGAGAGCAAACAGGGCGATCAGCACCGGGATAAGCAGCCGCTCACGCCCGGCAAAGCCGCGCACAATGGCCCCCACCCCGGCATCGAGCGCACCGCTTTGCATGGTCACCGCGAGAAAACCACCGATGATGAGCACGAACAGCGCCACATCGGCCGCCTTGTGAAAGCCCTGGATGGGCGCCTTGAGCACCTCGAACACCCCCTGCGGGTGGGCGGGTAACTCGGTGTAGCTGCCAGGCACCGGCAACAGCCGCTCGTCGCCGCTGTAGTCAGCCACGGCCGCTGCCGCCACCGGCTGCTGGGTCTTGGCGGTGACATAGTCATATTTGCCCGCTGGCAGCACCCAGGTCAGGGCGGCCATCAGCGCGATGATGATGAAAAGCAGGGTATAAACAGTGGGGAGTTGGCGCTTCTTGGACGCCTCGTTTGGAGTGGTCATAGCTTCCGTACCTCGGCAATGCCGTCTGTGATCCGATCAGCGCAAGACTAGCGGGTTTGATATGGGAAAAAGGTGATCGCTGATAATAAAATTCCGCAAATTAGCGGAATGTTTGCCAAAAAAACAGGGCCCCGCGGGGCCCTGTTTTCACTTGAGTCAGACTCAGAGCTCGACCACGTCGAATTTCACGTCCGGATTTACATCCGCATCGTAATCGACCTCATCCAGACCGAAACCGAACAGGCGCAGGAACTCCTGTTTGTAGCCGGTGTAATCGGTCAATTCTGAGAGGTTTTCGCTGGTGATGGATGGCCACAGGTCGCGGCAGGTCTGCTGCACATCTTCGCGCAGTTCCCAGTCATCCATGCGGATGCGAGCCTGATCGTCCAGCGCCATGTCGGACGCGTAGAGACGGGTGCGCATCATGCGATCTACCTGCTCCATGCAACCCTCGTGAATGCCCTTCTCCTTCATGATCTTGAAAGCCATGGAGATATAGAGCGGCATCACCGGAATGGCGGAAGAAGCCTGGGTCACCACGGATTTGAGCACGGCCACGTGAGCGGTGCCGCCCTTGGCAGCCAGATCGCCACGGATGGCTGCAGCGGCGCGGTCCAGATCTTCCTTGGCGCGGCCCAGAGTGCCATGCCAGTAGATTGGCCAGGTCAGATCGGTACCGATGTAGGAGTAGGCCACGGACTTGGCGCCGTCAGCCAGCACGCCTGCATCACGCAGGGCTGCCATCCACAGCTCCCAATCCTGACCGCCCATGACGGTGATGGTGTTCTGGATCTCTTCCTCGTTCGCCGGCTCGACGGTGGCGGTGATGATCTGATCCTTGTTGGTATCGATGGCGGTAGTGGTGTAGACCTCGCCGATCGGTTTGAGGGCAGAGCGCACCACTTCGCCAGTTTCCGGCATCTTGCGCACCGGAGAAGCCAGGGAGTAGACCACCAGATCAATCTGACCCAGATCCTGCTTGATAAGCTCAATCACCTTGGCGCGGCACTCGTTGGAGAAGGCATCGCCGTTGACGCTCTTGGCGTAGAGGCCCGCCTCTTTGGCTGCCTTGTCGAAAGCGGCAGAGTTGTACCAGCCAGCGGTACCTGTCTTGGACTCGGTGCCCGCCTTTTCAAAGAAGACGCCGAGGGTGGCGGCGCCGCTACCGAAGGCAGCCGCAATCCGGGAGGCCAGGCCATAACCGGTGGAAGCGCCGATCACCAGCACCTTCTTGGGACCATTCTCGATGGTGCCCTTGGCCTTGGTATAAGCGATCTGGCGACGAACATTGGCTTCACAACCGACCGGATGAGTGGTGGTGCAGATAAAGCCGCGAACCTTGGGTTTGATGATCATATGGGGTCTCGGATCCGTTTAATGGATGAAATCGGGGCATAAGATACCTCATCTTGCCGCGATAAGGTGCTCTGATGTGTTGAACTGCGGCAAAAATGGGCACCCGAAGGTGGCAATCATGGTCCATGCCATGGTGCCACCTCACGGCAACTAGCAAGCAATGCGAGTGATGTGGCCATCCTGCAGCTTATAGAAGGCATCTTGCGGCAACTCCTGTGACCAGGTCGCCTCATAGTCGAGATCGGCATAGACGCCACGCAGCATGGCACCGAGCAGACCGTGGGAGATGACGATGGCCCGCTCGGCGATGGCAGGATCCTGCAACCACAGGTGTGCCCGGCGCTGAATGCTCTCGAAGCTCTCGGCCCCCGGAGCCTGCAGATACCAGTCCCCTTTGCCGGTATCGAGCTCGGGGTGGGCAAGACGCAACGCCGGGATCTGGCAGCTCTCCCACTCCCCCATCCCCAGCTCCATCAAGCGATCGTCCCAGATGATGCGATCCGCTGACAGCCCCAGCTGCTCGCACACCAGCAGCGCAGTCTGACGGGCGCGACCGAGCGGGCTGGCATAGACGGTCCAGCGGGCGGGATCCGCCAACTCGTCGGCAAGGCGCCGCCCCATGGCGATGGCTTGCGCCTCCCCCTTGTCGGTCAGATCGGAGTTGCAACGCCCCTGCAGACGCTGCTCGGCATTGAAGCGGGTCTGGCCGTGGCGCAGCAGATAGATGAGTCGAGACATGATTTCTCCAGCACGTTCAGAGAGATAGAAAAATAAAGGGGACGATGATAGCAGATGAGCCCGGTGGATGGCCCAAACAGACGTGTAAACGCAGGCGTAAAAAACGGGTCAGTGCCGACCCGTTTGCTATCAATTTGGCCAGAGTGAACCGGCTCAGCCCTTCTTGATCTCCCGCAGATAGCGGTAGATGGAGTGGACCGAGATCCCGAGCTGGCGCGCGGCAATCTGGGCGCTGTCTTTCAGTTCGAAGATCCCCATGTCGTGCAACTGGTTGACGATGACCCGGGTCTTCTGGGACGGAGGCACCGCCTCGTTGCCACGCACCTCGGCACTGACGGTGTCGATGGTGCTGTTGAGCGCTTCGTCGATGTTGCGGGCGAACACCTCCGGGGTGGCATGGCTCTCGTGGGGATGCATGCACTCCGGCATCATGGTGCGCAGCACGGATTGCAGCGGAGCATCCATGTCGCTGTTGATGCAGAGCAAGCCGATGGCCCTGTGCTCCCCGTTGCGGATCACGGTAGTAATAGAGCGCAGCGTCTTGCCGGTGGCGCACTTGGTCATGTAGGGGCTGGAGATATCCTGCCCGCTCTTGAGCTTCATCATCGCCAGGTTGGTGATGGGGGCGCCGACACTGCGGCCGGTGATATGGCCGTTGGCAATCTTGACGATCGAGGGATTGCGCGCATCCAGACTGTGGAGCAGCACTTCGGTGTGCTGACCATACATGGCGGCGATGCCATCCACAATGTTCTCCATCGACTTGAGGATCTCAAAATCGCTCGGACTCAACTCTTGCAGCTTCACAATGGGACCTTTTTGCAAGGGTTGCTGCCGGACAATGGGCGCCGGGCAGCAACCGACAGGGACATCAGGCGGACATGATATCAATAATGGTGCTGTCTGTGGCAGACATGCCCTCCTTCACCATCTGGCCGACGTTGCGGATGGTCTGATCCACGTCGCCTGCGACGATCCCCTGCCCCGACACCGAGTGGCTGTTGAGGGCCATCAGGAAACCGCGCACCGCCGCACCGGAGGAAGTACTCACCTTCATGGCGCAGGAGGCCTTCGCCCCGTCACATACCATACCGGCACTGTCGCTCAGCACGTTCTGGATGGCGAAGCAGGATTGCTCGAAGCTGCCGCCCGCCAGATAGACCATGGCCATGGAGGCGGCCGCGCTGGTCACTGTATTGCCACAGAAGGCCGACAGCGGCGGATAGTGGGACTTGATATAGATGGCGCCCAGATGGCTCATGATGAGGGCGCGAGCCAGCTGCTCTTCGCTGGCCGCAAAGCGCTCGGCAATCACCATCACCGGAATGGTGGCGGCAATGCCCTGGTTGCCGCTGCCAAAGTTGCTCATGGCTGGCAGGGTCGCGCCCCCCATACGGGCATCGGAGGCAGCCGCCGTCATCATCACGATGCGGTTCATCACATCCTCGCCGATAAGACCGGCATTGATGTTCTGCTGCATGGTGCGCCCGATCTCGAGACCATAGGGGTTGTTCATCCCCTCGGCAGAGAGCTTGCCGTTAAGCTCGGAGGCTTTGAGGATGAACCTGATCTGCTCGAACTCCACCTGAGTGGCGAACTCGTAGATGGCGGCGATGCTGATATCGACCCCGTCGCAGATGGCACCGGTGGCACCGCCCTGGCTCTGATCGGCGGTGAAGGTCACCTCGCCATCGCGGCGCTGCTCGACGATGCGGGTATGGCCGCCGCAGAGGGTCACTTCGGCGCTGTGCTCTTCACCCTTGTCATCAGTGCCATAAACGGTCACGCGGCAGAAGATAAACTCGGGGGCGGCGGTGCGGCTCACCTGCACCTTGCCGGCATCGATCAGCTGCTGGGCACGATCCACCTGTTCTGGCTGGATCGCGGCCAGCACCTCCAGCCCGGCATCGGCGTTGCCGCCGATGGCACCGGCCGCGGCCGCAATGGCCAGACCGATCTTGCCGGTGCCCGGCACATAGACACCCATCGAGTTTTTATAGAGATTGTCCGACACCGCAACCTCGAGGCGACCGGGCTCACAGCCCAGTTGCCGGGTGGCGACAGCCGCGGCATAGGCGGCGGCGATTGGCTCGGTACAACCCAGCGCTGGTTTGACAACCTGTTGAATAATCTGCAGATACTGCTGCCACGCTTGTTTCATCACTTGAACCTTTTTATCAGCATTAACGAGCGATATGGGCGATCGCTTCCACTTCAACCTTGACGCCCATCGGCAGATCCTTCACTGCGAAGCAGCTGCGCGCCGGACAATCTTTCTGGAAATAGGCTTTATAGACCTCGTTGAACGCGGCAAAATCGCTGATCTCGGCGAGGTAGCAGGTAGTTTTGAGCACGGTATCCAGCGAGCCGCCAGCGGCTTCCAGCACGGATTTCAGGTTTTCCAGTGACTGGCGGGTCTGGGCGGCAATGCCCCCTTCCACCACACCACCCTGTTGCTTGCAGACCGGCAACTGACCGGAGGTAAAGATGAGGTCGCCATAGGCAGTGCCGTGGCTGTAGGGACCGATAGCGTCAGGTGCCGCTGCTGCTGTGATGATGCGTTTCATATAGCCACTCCTGTTTGTGCAATTTTTTTTGCAATCATGAATCTCATTCCGTTCAACATTATTTGCTTTTTATTTTATCCATTCAACAAAAAGATACAAAAATGGCGTTTAAAGGCACCTTTCGGCCTCAATATAAACCGTGATCACCATCCTGATTTGAACAAAAGTACTCTTATGGGCATTGTTTATGACAGTTTCATTCAACTATATTTGCGCCGCTTTCCCACATCCCTACAAAAAAGAAGGTTTTAATGGACGCGCATAGCACTACACTCGCCAGCCCCGTGATGGGCACGCTGGAATGGAAAGAAGCGGTTCGCTTCGACAGCACCGACTGGGGCTGGATCATCATGAGCATCGGCATGGCCATCGGCGCAGGGATCGTCTTCCTGCCGGTACAGGTGGGTCTGATGGGCTTGTGGGTCTTTCTGCTCTCGGCGGTGATCGGCTACCCCGCCATGTATATGTTCCAGCGCCTCTTTATCAACACCCTGGCCACCTCGCCGGAGTGCAAGGATTACCCCAGCGTCATCACCGGCTACCTCGGCAAGAACTGGGGTGTGCTGCTCGGCGCGCTCTACTTCGTGATGCTGGTGATCTGGGTCTTCGTCTACTCCACCGCCATCACCAATGACAGCGCCTCCTTCTTGCAGAGCTTCGGCGTCACCGACGGCCTGCTCTCCGAAAACCCGCTCTACGGTCTGGTGCTGATCTGCGGTCTGGTGGCTCTGGCCTCGCGCGGCGAGAACCTGCTGTTCAAGATCTCCACCTTTATGGTGCTGACCAAGATCAGCGTGGTCGCAGTGCTCGGCCTTATGATGGTGGACAAGTGGGATGCGGCCAACATCACCGCCATGCCCGCCGCCGGTGACTGGATGAAGGATGCTATCATCATGCTGCCCTTTACCCTCACCTCTATCCTCTTTATCCAGAGCCTGAGCCCCATGGTGATCTCCTACCGCTCACGGGAAAAGTCGCTGGAAGTGGCCCGCTTCAAGGCGATGCGCGCCATGAATATCGCCTTCGGCATTCTGTTCGTGGTGGTGTTCTTCTACGCGGTCTCCTTCACTCTTGCCATGGGCCACGATCAGGCGGTCAAAGCCTCTGAAGAGAACATCTCCGCGCTGGCCATGGTAGCCCAGGGGATGCCCGGCCAGACCCTCAAGCTCCTGAGCCTCACCCTCAACATCTTTGCGGTAATGACCGCCTACTTCGGCGTCTATCTGGGCTTTCGTGAAGCCTGTCAGGGGCTGGCAATGAACCTGCTGCGCCGCGTCATGCCGGAAAACCGCATCAACAAAGGATTGGTAGGCAAAGGGATCATGGTCTTTACCGTCATGCTCTCCTGGGGTGCCATCGTGCTCAACGCACCGGTACTGAGCTTCACCTCCATCTGCAGCCCCATCTTCGGCATGGTGGGTTGCCTCATCCCGGCCTATCTGGTCTATCAGGTACCGGCGCTGCACAAGTACAAGGGCACCTCCCTCTACATCATCATCGTCACCGGCCTGCTGCTCTGCGTCTCGCCCTTCCTGGCGTTCAACTGACGGTTGCAGGCGGATATCCCCTTATCGACCGCGGGTCACCTTCGGGTGGCCCGTTTTCTATTGGCTCGGCTGACCGCGCCCCCGCCCGGAAGTAAAAAGCCAAGGGGATCACAACTTGCAACCGGCCATCACCCAAGGGAGGCCGCTCGGAGTACTATTCAGGCAACACGAATCACGCCCGCACTCAGGTATCGAGGCTTAACATGAAATGGATTTTCAACCCCGCCATCCGGCTGGGCAATCAGCTCTCCTTCAAATACAAATTCCTGCTCTGGTCCTGCCTGATGCTGCTGCCACTGGCCTACAGCATGACCAATCTGCTGGGGCGGCTGCAGGATGACAACGTCCAGGCCAACCGCGAGCTGGCGGGAGTGGTCAATCTCACCCCCGTGCCCGCTATCGAGCAAGCCCTGCTCACCCATCGCAATCTGGTGACCCGTCACGCCCATGAGGTGGATCCGGTCGGTGATGATCAGGTCAAGGCAGCCGCGCAAGCCGTTGATCAGAGCCTGCAAGCCTTTGCCGACACCCGCCAGAACAACCCCTCCTTTGAGGTGATCCAGCAGGGCTGGGCCGCCCTGCAGAGTGAAGCGGGCAAGCTGGAAGTGGAGCAGAGCAACCTGCGCCACGACAAGCTGCTGACCGAGGTGCGCCACCTCTACAAGCACATTACCGCCAGTAGCAGCCTGATCCAGGATCCGGCGCTCGGTACCTACTACATGGTGATCCTCGCCAGCGAGCGGTTGCCGCAACTGCGCGACCTGCTGGCCCAGGTGCGGGATCGCGCCGCCACCATCGCCGATTTCGGCCTGTTTCAGGCCGAGGGTTACAGCGGCCTGCGTTTTCGTCTTGATCTTATCAGCGCCACCCTGCAGGAGCTGGAGGCCGATCTGACCCTGCTCTACCAGATTGAACCGGCCTACCGCGCCGAGCTGGGTCAGCAGACCGATGCTCTGATACAGCTGGTGCGTCAGGGGGTCGAGACCATGGAAAACAAGATGATGAAGGATCAGCTGGTGCAGCTCTCCACCAAGGAGGTGCAGGCACTGGGGGATAAGATGGACGAGGCTATCACCGCGCTGGCAGGCCAGGTACGCCAGCGGCTGGAGGCCGACCTGCATCAGCGGCTGGCCGCCAACCAGCGCCACTTCTGGTGGGTCACCGCGCCGCTGACCGTCAGCTTGCTGCTCTACCTCTACCTGATGATCGGTGCCTATCTCTCCCTGCGCGAAACCGTGGGGCGGGTGCGTGATATTGCCGCCCGGGTCAACGCCCAAGATCTCAGCCAGCATATCGAGATCGTCGGTCAGGACGAGCTGGCCGCCATCAGCCGGGATTACAACGTGACCCTGGAGACCCTGCGCACCCTGATGCTGCGGGTGCGTGAAAATGGCGTCACAGTAGTGGAGAGCGCTACCGAGATCGAAGCGCGCACCTGCCGCTCGCAGGAGGTCATTGCCGATCAGCAAGGGGAGACCCATCAGGTCGCTACCGCCATCAAGGAGCTGGCCGCCACCTCACAAGACATGGCGGGCAACGCCCTGCAAGCCGCCCACATGACCCAGGAGGCGCAGAACGTGGTCGGTCAGGGAGAGGATGTGGTGGATCGCACCATCAAGGCCATCGATCATATCAACCGCGAGGTGCTGCGCACCGCCGACACCATAGGCCAGCTGGAGCAGCAGTGCAGTCAGATTGGTGGCGTCATCAGCGTGATCCGCGGTATCGCCGAGCAGACCAACCTGCTGGCTCTCAACGCCGCCATCGAAGCGGCCCGGGCCGGTGAGCAGGGTCGCGGCTTTGCGGTGGTGGCCGACGAGGTACGCTCTCTTGCCAACCGCACCCAGGGGGCCACCGTCGAGATCCAGCAGATGATTGAACAGCTGCAATCCGGCGCCCGCGCCTCGGTCACCGCCATGTCGGCGGCCAGCCATGAAGCGCAGGAGGGGGTCGGGCTGGCGCAGGAGGCAAAACAGGCTTTCGGCGCCATCACCGAGAAGGTGGATCGGATGGTCGATACCAACGCCATCATCGCCAGCGCTATCGAGCAGCAGGGCGCAGTGGTCAACGAGATCGAACGCAACGTGGTGCGCATCTCCGATGGCAGTGACGAGGCGCTGCAAGTGGCCAACGCCGCCCGCGATGCCGCCCGCCAGATCCACCAGCTCACCGAACAGCTGCGCGCCATGGTACAGAGCTTCGTGCTGTAACAGAGCGCTGACAAGCCGGGCTCAACGTGAGCCCGGCATTATCCCGGTCTCGCCCCTGCCTACAACGTCTGAGTTGCACGGATCATCCAGAAAATCTCTGCGCCCCACTTGCCGGGCAAACGCCAACAAAGTAGTCTCGAACGAAAACAAAATGCGGCATTCCCGACACGCACTCTCGATGATGTTAAGGGAAACCAAGCCGTCTGCGAACCACAGATTAAAACCAGCGTCACGTCATCTATCACCCGCTTCAAGCGAGGATTTACCCATGGCCAGATACCAGTTTTTTACCATTCCGGCATCCAATCGGCAGCAATACACCTTTATCGACATGGCATCTCCGACTTTTCTGAGTGAAAAGGCGGCACTGCTGACCCAAGGATTCGAGGTGGAGGAGGACTTTATTGACGCGACCAGCCCACGGGAGGCCGTCGAGAAGTACCAATCCAATTTTCTCTATGTGGCGGATGAGATAGGCAAGTCCGATAGCAGCTACGCCGCGGCCGTCGCCATGCTGGAGATTGGCAAGGGGTTATTGGGCAATAAAAACCGCTGAGATAAGGTACAGCGGTGAAGAGTGGTGGCCATCGTGGCAACGCGCCCGATGGCCATATGGCAAGATATCAATTCGGTAAGTCAGAAGCGCCCCAGCTGTTGGAGCATCTCGATCAGCTCCTCTTCGCTGCTCGGCTCATAGGCCAGCTGAAGGCTCGGCGCGGCGCCTCCCATCAGCATGTAGACGTTGGTGCTGCAGTGGTCGTAGTGATACCACTTACCGTCGATACAGACGTCGGTATAGCATCTCGGGTCCCTTTTCAGTTCCATATGCACATCCTTTTGTTACATCCCATCAACATCACTCTGACCGTAAAACAACCCGCTGCGACCTATCTTGATACAGATCAAGATGTGCAACGGCAGTGCTCCTGCGGGCGCAATTCCTGCTGTTTTCCTCCCGGATGGCGTTGTGTAGCGCAAGTCCCCCTTTCTTCTCTTCCCTGACTTGAGCCTGACTACACTTAGCCCTGTCGACCCACACCACCATCTGGAGTCATACCGATGAAACCGAGGCTTTCCACCCCCACGATTTTCTCGCTCTTGCTCTGTGGCGCACTGCTTGTGCAGCCTGCTCTTGTGCAGTCGGCCAAGGCCGCCATCGACCCCAAGCCTGCCAGCGAATTTACCATCAAGGCAAACCAGCAGGTGCTCACCACCCTGCCCTTCAATGACAAGCAGGATTTCGAGGATGCCCAGCGTGGCTTTATCGCCAAACCGGAGACCCTGATCATCAAGGATGACAAGGGCAACGTGGTGTGGGATCTGGAGCAGTACAAGACCTACATCGGCCTCGACAAGACCGCGCCGGACAGCGTCAACCCCAGCCTGTGGCGCAATGCCCAGCTCAACATGCAGTACGGCTTGTTCAAGGTCACCGACAAGATTTACCAAATTCGCGGCTTTGATCTCTCCAACATCACCTTTATCGAAGGCAACAAGGGCTGGGTGGTGTTCGATCCGCTGATCTCCCCGCAAACCGCCAAGGCGGCGCTGGCCTTCATCAACAAGACCCAAGGGGAGCGCCCGGTCACTGCGGTGGTCTACAGCCACTCCCACGTGGATCACTACGGCGGTGCCGCCGGTCTGTTCAACTCGCTGGACGAGGTGAAAAAGAACGGCGTCGAGATCATCGCGCCGGAAGGATTTACCGAACACGCGGTGTCGGAAAACGTCATCGCCGGCAATGCCATGGCCCGCCGCGCCGTCTACATGTACGGCGCCCTGCTGCCGCGCAACCCGCAGGGGGGCGTCAACGGCGGTCTGGGGCAAACCACTTCCACCGGCGTGCCCTCGCTGCTGCTGCCAACCCGCTTTATCACCAAAACCGGTGAGACGCTGACGGTCGATGGCGTCAAGATGGTCTTCCAGATGACCCCGGGCACCGAAGCCCCGGCCGAGATGAACACCTGGTTCCCGGACAGCAAAGCATTGTGGATGGCCGAAAACACCACCAACACTATGCACAACATCCTCACCCTGCGCGGCGCTCAGGTGCGCGATGCGCTGAAGTGGGCCAGCTTTCTCAACGAGACCATCGAAACCTGGGGTGATCAGGCCGAGGTCAAGTTCCAGAGCCACCACTGGCCACGCTGGGGCAATGCCAATATCGTCGACTACTTCAAAAAGCAGCGGGATCTCTACAAATACATCCACGATCAGTCGGTGCGCCTGATGAACATGGGCTACACCGGCGAGGAGATCTCCGAGCAGATCACCCTTCCCCCCGAGCTCAACGACTTCTGGCCGAACCGCGGTTACTACGGCACCCTGCGCCACAACAGCCGCGCCATCTATCAGCGCTATATGGGCTGGTACTCCGGCAACCCCTCCGATCTCGACAACCTGCCCCCAGAAATGGTCGGCCCCAAATATATCGAGTTCATGGGGGGCGAGCAGGAGGTACTGAAAAAAGCCAAAGCTTCGTTCGACAAGGGGGAATATCGCTGGGTAGCAGAAGTGCTCAAGCATCTGGTGTTTGCCAACCCGAACAACACAGAGGGCAAGCTGCTGCTGGCAGATGCACTGGAGCAGCTGGGCTATCAGGCTGAATCCGGCCCGTGGCGCTCCGTCTATCTGCAAGGCGCCTATGAGCTGCGCAATGGCGTTCCCAATGTTGGCGGAACAGTCACCGCCTCACCGGACACCATCCGGGCCATGAGCCCCAGCATGCTGTTTGACTATCTCTCGGTGCGCATTAATCCCGAGAAAGCGGCGGGCAAGAAGATGGTCATCAACATGGCGTTCACCGACATCGGGGAGAAACATACCCTGAGTCTGGAGAACTCGGTGCTCAACCACACAACCCGCTATGCCGCCAAGCCTGATGTGACCATTACCCTGAGCAAGAAGACGCTGGATGATATCCAGCTCGGTCAGGGCACCATGGAGCAGAAGATCGCCAACGGCGAGATCAAGATCGAGGGTGATCAGCAGAAGTTCAGTGACTTCATCAGCCTGCTCGACAAGTTCAACTTCTGGTTCAACATAGTGACGCCATGATGCAACGCACCTTGCGCGCATGCATGGTCCTGCTCTGCCTCATCCCCAGGATGGGGCAGAGCTGTGGTTATGATGCCCTTTATCCCAATCCGTTCGAACAGAGCTGGCCGGGGACGGTCAATATTGCCATGGCGACGGCGACTGCGGTGAGCCGTGAGCAGTTACCCCCCTTGGCAGCCCTGACAGGCGAAGCCGGCTTCTCCCGTAGCCAGGCATGGCTCCAAACCCTCAAAAGTCGACTCCAGCAGGCAGGGGTAGGTGGCGGGATCTCCATCCTGCTTATCGACTCAGGACTCTGGTCCAGAGTACGAGGCAAGGAGTCCCTACTGCTCCAGTTGCACACCAGCGGCCCAAACCCCAAAGACCGGGTGATGCTGCTGAGTGAAGCCGCCATCAACGCCATGTTGAATGGGTCGCTCACCATCGAGCAGGGACTGCAATTGGGTATTGTGGAGCTGCAAAGAGACGACAATCAGCAGTTGCAGCGAGATCTGCATAAGGCGCTGAGCTCGCAGACCTGACCACCACAGGAGAAACAGTGTCTAGTCCTGAAATAGGTTTACACATTTTCAACTAGCATTTTTCTACTCAGAACCCTCTATGTACCGCATCGGGGGTTCTGTATTTCAACGCATGATGCGGCCGCTCCGCGTTGTAAATATCCACCGCTTCACGCACCATTTCCCGCGCTTGCGTCAAATCCTGCGGGCTTTGCAACAATAACTCTCCTTTCAAAATCCCGTTCACCCGCTCCGCCAACGCATTCTGGTAACAGTCATACCCATCCGTCATCGAGCATTTCACCCCGTACCGTTCATGTAATGACTGATACAGCCCCGAGCAATACTGCACGCCGCGGTCCGAGTGATGGATTAGCTCCCCGCTGCCACGTCGTTGCTTCAGCGCTTTCTTGAACGCCATCGCCACCGACTCGGCGTGCATCCCTTCGTGCACGTGATGGCCCACTATCTTGCGTGAGTACGCATCCGTCACCAGGCTCAGGTACAGCGGTCCGCTCCTGGCGGGCAGATAGGTGATATCAGCGACCCAGACCTGCTCCGGGGCCACCGGCGTGACCTGCTCTGGCCCCGCCTTGAGCAAGTTGGGATGACGGTAGAAACGGTGAAAACTGTGGGTGGTCTTGTGATAAGCCCGTCTGGGTGGCACCAGCAGGCGGTGCTCGGCCAATATCCGAAACAACCTGTCCCGCCCGACCTTGAGCCCGCCATCATCCTTACCCTGGAGCAGATAATGCAGCTTGCGAGTACCCACCCGAGGTTGTCGCAGTCGAACCTGACGCACAAAGCGCACCACCTGCAGCCCTTGAGCATGGCGCTCGTCGGCGACCCGATTGCGCTTGTAGTAAGCCTGCCGGCTTATCCCCAGAAACAGGCAAGCCCTGACGATGGTCAGCTTCTCGACTTGCCGCTGCGAGAGGACTTGCCGGGTCGCTTTTTTACGATGGAGACGCCGTAGTCATTCTTCAGTACATCGACGACGACCTCAAAGAACTGGGCCTTCTGGCTCATCAGCGCCAGCTGTTGCTCAAGTTCCTTGATGCGCTGTTCTGGCGTCTGGTTGTCGGGGTCAGGCATGGTGATGCTCCTGCCGGCACGTACAGAAGCCCCCTGGCTCCAATCTTGCCGACCATGTTTACGTAACCATACCAGAATGGTCGAATTGCCCTGAATGCCATATCGGGCTTGTGCTTGCTGGCAACTGAGCTCGCCTTTTTCAATCTGCTCGACCAGTGCCAGTTTAAAAGTCAGTGAGTAATCGCGCTGTGTTCGTTTCACACCTTGTCCCATCGGGTTCTCCATGTATTGGGGGGAAAGGTGTAAACCATATTCAGGACGGGACACAGATAGGACAAAGGGAGGCAAATGCCTCCCTTTTTTATGCCTTCACGGCGAACGTCAAGCGCGGGCGCTTATTCGTCTTCCAGATAAGCGTAGCCTTGCAGGCCCAGCTCCAGCTCGTCGAGCAGGGCTTTGCGAGTGGCATCGTCCAGCGCCGGGTGAGCGGCGATCCGCTGGTAGTTCTCGCGGATCACGGACGGGTCGATGTTGACGTAACGCAGCAGCTGGTCGACGGTGTCGCCGCGCACCACGTTGCGAATGTCCATCTTGCCCTCTTCGTCCAGCCACACTTCTGCGCAGTGGGTGTCACCGAACAGGTTGTGCAGATCGCCGAGGATCTCCTGATAGGCACCGACCAGGAAGAAGCCGACGTGGCACTCTTCGTTCTCGCCGTAGACCGGCATTGGCAGGGTGCTCTCGACCCCCAGACCGTCGACATAGTGCTCGACCTGACCGTCGGAGTCACAGGTGATATCCATCAGGATACCGCGACGGCTAAGCGGACGATCGAGACCAGCCAGCGGCATCACCGGGAATACCTGACCGATACCCCAGGCATCCGGCAGGGACTGGAACAGGGAGAAGTTGGCAAAGCACTTGTCCGCCAGCTTTTCACTCAGCTCGTCAGCCAGCGCACGGTGGTTGCGGTTGACCGGATTGAGCATCTCTTTGAGTGCCAGACAGGTGTTCTGGTGCAGCATCTCGGCCCAGGCACGCTGTTCAAGGTTCAAGAGGCCCATGGTGTACTGGGTATTCACGTCACCCAGATCAGCCACCGAGTCATGGAAGATCTCCAGCAGGGAGGGATCTTCGCCGCGCAGATCCAGCCAGCCTTTCCACATGTTCTGCAGAATGGTCGGTGCATCTTCGTCCGGCGCGCTGATGTCGTTCATCTCCACCCCTTCGGCACCAATGATATTGGTGACCAGCACGGCGTGGTGGGCGGTCAGGGCACGGCCAGACTCGCTGATGATGGTCGGGTGCGGCAGGTCGAACTCGCGGCAGACATCGCCGATGCCCCATACCACGTTGTTGGCGTACTCGGAGAGGCTGTAGTTGGCGGAGCAGTGGCTCTGGGAACGGGTTCCCTCGTAGTCCACACCCAGGCCGCCACCGACGTCCACGACTTCGATGTTGGCACCGAGGCGACGCAGTTCAGCGTAGAAACGGCCGCACTCGCGGATGCCGCCCTGAATATCGCGGATATTGGCGATCTGGGAGCCCAGATGGAAGTGCAGCAACTGCAGGCAATCCAGCTTGCCCAGCCCGCGCAGACGCTCGATCAGCGCCAGGATCTGGGAGGCGGAGAGACCAAATTTGGACATGGAGCCGCCACTCGATTCCCACATGCCGGAGCCGGTGGAAGCGAGCTTGGCACGCACCCCGATGTTGGGCTTGATGTTGAGACGAGCTGACTCGTCCAGCACCATCTCCAGCTCGGAGGGCTTCTCCACCACGATGTAGACCTTGTGGCCCATCAGGTTGCCCAAGAGGGCGTGGCGGATATATTCGCGGTCTTTGTAACCGTTGCAGACGATCACCGAGCCTTGCTCATGGTGATGGGACAGCACGGCCAGCAGTTCCGGTTTGGAACCAGCTTCCAGGCCAAGCCGGGGCTTGTCGCTGTAGGACTGGCTGATGGTCTCGATGACACGACGCTGCTGGTTTACCTTGATCGGGTAAACGCAGAGGTAGTCCCCTTCATAGCCTGACTTCTCGATGGCCTGACCAAAGGCGTTGAACAGCGCATCGACCCGACTCTTGAGAATATCGGGGAAGCGCAGCAACACGGGGGTGGTCAGCCCGGACTGACGCAACTGTTCAATGGCGTCAGAGAGCACGATATGCGCGTCAGGGCGTGATTTGTCGGGGGCGACGGTCACATGACCGGCGTCATTGATATTGAAAAAACCCGCACCCCAGTAGGGAACGTTGTAGACCTTCAAGGAGTCCTTGCTGGACCAGTTAGTCATGGGCTATGCCTCGCAAATGAGCGACCCAAAGTCGCCTTCGTTACCCTCAATCACATCCAGACCATCTAGTGCAGAGTACGGCGAGCGCTGCCATCACGAGACGCAGCCACCCAAACCAACACTTTGCACATCGCGGCAAGCCAGAGGCTGCCTGGTGGATCTTGGGGAAGTAACGAGTCTTGATGTGGGGCTGGTGGCTTTACATCAAGCTCAACGGTATGCGGTGCCACTATGCCGTAGCGCCGCGGTACTTTGATGACAGACGACATCAGCCACGCCGTCAGTTCATCATTCGGCAGCGATCCCGACAGAAGGAGAGGGTTCCAAGGAAGAGAAGCGAAGGCGCCAGCACGCATGCGTGTTGATAGACGACAACAACCACAGCCCACCTCACCGTCAGTGACCGCCCATGACAAGGGAAGATGATGAGCCGGTGGCCCACTCGGTCAAATGAAGGATGAGAGTCTGTTGTTCTCCCTGATACCGGAGCCTAACCGGTATTAAAGAAACCATTCCCCAGCAGTGTCTGTCGTTTCTGCGTGCCTCGCCCTATAGGCGTATGATCGGTCGGGTTTCTGGCGGCTCTGCCTGCTTCAGGGTTGCCCTTGGATCGGCGCGGAGTGTACACACTTACCGCGGGCAGTGACAATAAAAAATAGTGTTCAAAATCCCCTTTTAATAAGTCGATCAAATCTTGCTGGCGAGCAGGCGGGCTCTGGGATGGCGCAGGTTATGCGACAGCCCGGTTTCCCCTTGAAAAGTGTGTGAAAACGCCATGATTGGGCTGACGCCTTGCTGTGCGGTCGCTGAGGGGAATTTGGCCGCCACCGCCAGCGCCTAAATATCGCAATAAATGCCACATTTATGCGATCTCCCTCCCGGACGTTGCCCCGCTCGCCGCACATTCGCCGCTCTTCCCTTGCGTCAAAAAATGGGAAAAACCTGCGCTGACGCAATGAGTGCCCCGCACGGATTGGCCACAATGGCCGCTCACAATCGGTTAGAGGCTGACTAATGGATACCCTGCTTGAGCGTTTTCTGCGTTACGTAACTTTTCATACCCGCTCCGATGAGACCAATCCAGCCTGCCCCAGCAGCGAAGGCCAACTGATCTTTGCCCGCGCCCTGCAAGAAGAGATGAAGGCGCTGGGGCTAACCCGGGTCACCCTGGATGAGCACGGCTACCTCACCGGCTGCCTGCCGGGCAACCAGCCGGACGCCCCCGCTATCGGCCTGATTGCCCACATGGATACCGCCGACTACGAGGCGGAGCACGTAGTACCGCAAATCATCGAAAACTATCAGGGCGGCGACATCTGCCTTGGCAAGGGTGACGAGGTGCTCGCCATCCGTGACTACCGCTTCCTGAAAAACTACCTGGGTCAGGATCTCATCACCACCGACGGCACCACCTTGCTTGGCGCCGACGACAAGGCGGGTATCGCCGAGATCCTCACTGCCATCGACCACCTGCAGGCCCACCCCGAGATCCCACGTGGCGATATCTGGGTCGGCTTTACCCCGGATGAAGAGATCGGCCGCGGCGCCAACCTGTTCCCGCTGGAGAGATTCCCGGCCAAGTGGGCCTATACCGTGGATGGCGGCGAACTGGGCGAGCTGGAGTATGAAAACTTCAACGCCGCCAGCGCCACAGTTCGTTTTATCGGCAATAACGTCCACCCCGGCACCGCCAAGGGGAGCATGATCAACAGCCAGACCCTGGCCACCCGCTTCCACGCCGCCATGCCTGCCGAGCAGACCCCGGAGTGCACCGACGGGTATGAGGGCTTCTTCCATCTGGCGCAGATGAGCGGCACAGTGGAGGAGAGCACCCTGCACTACATCATCCGTGACTTCGACGACGAGCACTTTGCCGCACGCAAAGCCGAGATGCAGAACCGGGTGGCCGCCCTGCAGGCCGAGTATCCGAAGGCCCGCATCGAGCTGACCCTGACCGACAGCTATCGCAACATGCGCAGCCAGATTGAGCCGCACATGCATATCGTCGAGCTGGCCAAGGCCGCCATGGAGGCTGCCGACGTGGTGCCGAAGATCAAGCCCATTCGCGGCGGTACCGATGGCGCCCGCCTCTCCTTTATGGGTCTGCCCTGCCCCAACCTCTTCACCGGTGGCCACAACTTCCACGGCAAGCACGAGTTCATCCCGCTGCAATCCATGGAGAAATCGGTCGCCACCCTGGTGGAGCTGGTGCGCCTCACCGCAGCCTGGCGCGGTTAATCGATTACCATGACAACCAAGGGGGAAGCCGGTTAACCGGCTCCCCCCTTTCTATCTGGCCATCACCCATCAACAAAGGGAAACCGGGGAGGGTCGCTCAGGAGCAACTGGCTGCCACTGCCATCAAACTGTCATCCCGCTGACATGTCGCGGGAACAGTGTCACATCATGCTGGGAGCAACGGATCGCCGGAGCCCTCCAGATGTTCACTATCGATACCCTGCTGACCCAGCACTTCCCCCGCCTGCTTGGCTACCCCCTGCTCACCCCGTTGTTCAAGCGGCTGCTGGGCTGGCTGCTCAACGAACGTGCCTTTGCCAACTTTGCCGCCCGCTACCCGCACCTGCGCGGCCTCGACTTTGTCGAGCAGGCGCTGACCCAGCTCGATTTCGACTATCGGGTCAGCGAGGCGCAACTGGAGCATATTCCCGCCAGCGGCCGGGTCATTCTTGTTGCCAACCATCCCATCGGCTCGCTGGACGGACTGGCGCTGCTGCAACTGCTCGGTCGCATCCGCCCCGATGTGAAGATCGTCGCCAACCAGCTGCTGGCACAACTCGCGCCGCTGCGCCCTCTGCTATTGCCGGTAGACAATATGGAGGGCAAGACCGATCGACAGGCCATCCTCGCCATGAACGAACACCTCGCCCATGAAGGGGCGCTGGTGATCTTCCCCGCAGGTGAAGTCTCGCGGCTTGGCCTCAAGGGGGTGAAAGATGGCCCCTGGCAGGCAGGCTTTATCAAGCTGGCCCAGCGCACCCGCACCCCGCTGGTGCCCATCCATCTGGGAGGGCGCAACAGCCTCTGGTTCTATCTCGCCTCCTGGCTCAACAAGTCCGCCTCCGCCCTGTTGCTGGTACGCCAGCTGTTTCGCCAGCAGGGGCAGACCCTGCCGGTGACCATAGGAGCGCGCATTCCACTCGGCAGTTTTCAGGATCTGCCCGCCAAGACGGCGGCACGGCTGGTGCGCAACCACCTCTACCGGATTGGCCGTGGCAAGGCGGGACGGCTGCAGACCGAGGCCCCCATCGCCCTGCCGGAGGATCGTCGCCAGCTCAAACAGGCCATCGAAAGCTGCGAACAGCTCGGCACCACCCCGGATGGTCAGGGGATCTACCTCTACCGCCGCCACGAACTGAGCCACTCGGTGATCCTGCGCGAGCTGGGGCGACTGCGGGAGATCGCCTTTCGCGCAGTGGGGGAAGGATCCGGCAAAAGGCGGGATCTCGATGGCTTTGACAACGACTATCACCACCTGATCCTCTGGGATCCGGCCCGACTCGATATTATCGGCGCCTACCGGTTCGCCCCGGTGGCGGAGCTGCTGGCCAGCAAGGGGAAGGATGGCCTCTATAGCCACACCCTGTTCGGCTTTGAGGATAAGCTGCTGCCCCGGCTGGAACAGGCCATCGAGCTTGGCCGCAGCTTTATTCAGCCCGCCTACTGGGGCAAGCGGGGGCTCGATTATCTCTGGTTCGGTATCGGAGCCTATCTGGCCCGCTATCCCCGCTACCGCTACCTGTTTGGCCCGGTGTCGCTCTCCGGCAGCCTGCCGCCGGCGGCCAAGGATCTGCTGGTTAGCTTCTACCGCCAGCACTTTGCCCCCGAGCTGGCGCTGGCCCCCTCCCGCCGTCCCTACCCCGAGACGCAACCTCTGTTCGAGGGGATGGATTACGGCGCCGATCTCAAAGCACTCAAGGCCCGTCTCGACAATCTGGGCTGCGCCATCCCTACCCTCTACAAGCAGTATTCCGAGCTGTGCGAGCCGGGCGGCGTCCAGTTTATGGATTTTGGCATCGACCCCGACTTCAACCACTGCATCGATGGGCTGGTGTGGGTCGATGTGAGCCGGATCAAGTCCCACAAGCGGGCCCGCTATATCGGCAGCCATCTGACCGAGCCGCGCTCATAGCCCTGCTGGCGCCAGGCAAACAGCCAAAGGCAAAAAAGGAGAGAGAGGCCATCGCCTCCCTCTCCTTTCGCTCTCATGCTCAGCACCTTTTCGAGGCGCTCGGCCCATCTGGCGTTACTCGGCCGCCTTGCGATCCGAGTGGCCGAGATCCCGCTCAGGGGCGATGACGTCACGCACCCGCTGCTTGATCTCCTTGGCCTCGGGGAAGCCATCATCCACCACCCGATCCCACACCTGCACCCCACCCACCAGAATGCGGAACTCCCCCTTGCTGGCCGGCACCAGCGCCACCTCCCCCAGATCGCTGTCGAAGGTGGAGAGCAGCTCCTGCGCCAGCCAGGCGGCGCGCAGCATCCAGCGACAGAGGGTGCAGTAGCGGATTTCGATGCGGGGTTTGCTGATCAGGGTTTCAGACTCGGTCATGAGTGACTCCATAAAAAAGCGACAATGGCGGGAAGTGGCGTACCGCTGCCCAATGGCCGATCCCGGTTTGGTCAAATCAGTGCTGATCAACCCCATGAAAATCGACCAGCCAATGGCGGGCAATGGTACGCATCGCCGATTCTGGCAGCTCGAACAGGCCGGGTGCAAGAGGGCCTGCCGCCAGCATCCGGATCCCTTCCATGATCTCCGCCAGCACCAGATAGACATATTCACCAATCACGGCGCCATGGACGAAGTTGACCGCCTCGCCCCGGTTGAGCAGGTAGATCTGGGTACCATCCGGCCGGTTAAGGGCCAGCACATGAGGGCACACCTCTTCGCTCGGCCACGGCAACTGGGCCAGCGAGAAGGCAAACTCGTCGTCGGCCGAGGTGACCGAGGCGACCATGGTGCCTGGGCGCAGCGCCTGCAGATCCGCCAAATCCAGCGAGCCGTTGCCGGTAGAGCAGATCACCAGCTCGGCGCGGCTCAACGCCTCGGCCTTGGTGATCAAGCGAAAACCGTGAGAGAGCGCTTCGACCTGTCGCAGCACATCGGTCTCCACCAGCCCGAGATGGAGGTTGCGACAGCGCAAGTCGCGGGCGATGCTGCGCCCCACCTTGCCATAGCCAAACAGCACGGCTTCGCAGACGTTGAAAGTACGGTTGAGGTTACGAGCCAGCGACTCCGCGGAGTAGACCACGCTCAGACCAATCTGGATATCCTCGGCCTGCTTGAGGGGACTGCGTGCCACCGACACCACCGGGGTCGCCAGCACCTCCTGCTCATAGCGCTGGTGGCCGTTCTCGGTCATCTCCACCACCCCGAGGAAACGGGGGCCGAAGTATTCACTCAAGATCACCTGGGTTTTGGCAAAGTAACCGCCAATATCGAGGATCAGCAATCGTTCGTGGGGGGCCACCAGCGGCGCAATCTGCTGGATGATGCTGTCGGGTTCATTGGTCCAGCGTCGGTTGAGGGGCAGCACCGGATAGTGCTGGGATACCCACTCCAGGGTCGGACCGTGTACCGATTTCGGTTTGGGCAAAATGGCCCCAATCCGTCCAATTTGACCGAGAGCGTCGATAAAACGGGGGCGATCGGGAAGCAGGTGAGTGACCAGCAGAATGCAGAGACCGTCGATACGTCCCTGTCCGGTGAAATGGCGAAAAAACAGATGCTCAGATCCTTGACTGCGCAACTGTGGCCTCCTTATGTGCCGCAAAGCAGGCAAACAGAACCCGGCGCGGCCGGGTTCTGTGTGTGTCCAAATAAAATGAAAATCCTTTTTATCTGAAACACATATGGGGCTCAATCATTATCTGCCAAGAGTATGAGCGAGTATGCAAAAATGACTGTAATTGTCTGTTTTTCATGCAAAAATCAGTACAAAGAAGCAGCAGGCCACACCCACCATAGGCTGAGCCCGGTTCCCGCGGCAGCAAGCAGGATCAGCCCACCCCAACGCACTGGCCACGGTTTGTCACGCAACGCCCACTCCAGCAGCGGCAGCAACCAGACCGGCAGCAACACCACCAGCGGCACCTCCACATATTGCCAGGCCAGCATCTGGACGAAGGCGAGGGCCAGCGCCAGACCGGCGGGTGCTACCTTGATGCCAACAAAGGTGGCAAGCAGGGCGCGAAAGCCGGCGAAAGCGGCCAGCGCACCGGCCAGCTGGGCAATCAGCAGGCTACCATCGATGCCGATCACCAGCGCCAGCCAGATAAAGCCGAGGGCAAACCCGAGCCCCTCGCGGCTGTCACCGCGCAAGGTGCTCCAGCCAAACCAGAGGATGGCGGGCAGTAGCGCCAGCCAGATCCCGGGTTCGCTCGCCAGTACCGATGCCAATCCCTGCCACCACACCAGCGCACTGAACACCGCAAAGAGCAGCAGCGAGCCGCGTTGATCGCTCACCTGAGCCGCGATGACGGGGACCAGCAGGGTTAGTGGCAGCCACTGCCACGCCTTGGCCGGAATACCATAGAGACCGCCGAGCAAGGAGCCCACCAGCCAGAGCGCCAGCGCGCCCCACAGATAACCCAGTCGCGGCCAGCGCCACGATAGCAAAGCGGCTCCCAGAGGAGCCGCCAGGGTTTGCAGCAGAAGTTCCGCGCCCATTACTTGCGCACGCCTTCGACAAACAGGTTGATGTTCATCTCGTCCGGAATGCCGGGCAGCATGTAGCTCACGCCAAAGTCACTGCGCTTGATGGTGGTGGAGGCGTTGAAACCGCTGCGGTAGCCGCCCCAGGGATCCTTGCCTTCGCCAATTTTGACCAGATCGAAGGCCACTTCCTTGGAGACGCCGTGCAGGGTCAGGGTCCCTTTCAGCACGCCTTTATCCTTGGTGCCCTCGTAAGCGGAGCTGACGAAGGTCATCTTGGGATATTGTTTCACGTCGAGGAAGTCCGGGCTGCGCAGGTGTTTGTCGCGGGCCTCGTGATTGGAGTCGACGCTGGCGGCATCCACTTCAAAGCTCGCCTTGGCGGCCGCCGGGTTGGCGTCATCCATGCTGAAGGTGCCGCTGAAGGTGTTGAAGCGACCCACCAGCTCGGAGAAGCCCAGGTGACCCACCTTGAACTGCACTGTGGTGTGCGCCGCATCCACATCGTAATCCGCCGCCATCAGAGGAGTAGCCATAAACAGGCAGGAGGCCAGCAGAGCCTTGGTCATTTTCATCCGTTCGTTCCTTCATCTTGGGGTTCACATCAGTGGTTAAAATGCTAACCTCGTTCTGAAGATGAATAATCAGTGATTTATTAAATTCATTATTTACTGAGGATGGAAAATGGACCAGATCGCCGCCATGCGCACCTTTATCAAGGTGGTGGAGTGCCAGAGCTTTACCAAGGCCGCCAACCAGCTCGGCATCTCGGTCGCCATGGCCTCCAAGCTAATGCAGCAGCTGGAGGAGTCCCTCGCCACCCGGCTGCTGTCGCGCACCACCCGTCAGGTCAATCCCACCGAAGCGGGCCAGTTCTACTACCAGCGCTCCCTCGCCCTGCTGGCGGAGCTGGAAGAGACCCACAGCCAGCTGACTCACCACAACCAGCAGCCCAACGGCACCCTCAAGCTCTCGGTGCCGATGGATTTTGGCTATCTGCACCTCTCCCCCGCCCTGCCGCTGTTTCGCCAGCGCTTTCCCGATCTCAAGCTCGATATCGAGTACAGCGACCGGCGGGTGGCACTGGTGGAAGAGGGGTTCGATCTGGCGCTGCGGATCGGCCACCTCAGCGACTCCTCGCTGGTGGCGCGCCAACTGGCCACCATTCGGGTCGAACTTTGCGCCAGCCCCGCCTATCTGGCGCGCAAGGGCAGACCGGAAAAGCCCGAGGATCTCAAGCAGCACGACTGTCTGATCTACACCCTGACCCAGCCGGAGTGGCACTTCAAACGGGGAAGCGAGCAGCAGAGCATCCGGCCACAGGGGCCGCTGCGGGCCAACAACGGGGTGGCGCTGACCCGCGCCGCTTGTGATGATCAGGGCATCATATTGCAGCCCACCTTTATCGTGGGGGAGGCCCTGCGGTCAGGACAGCTGGTCAGCCTGCTGCCGGAGTGGGACAAGGGAGAGGTGGGACTTTATGCGGTCTATCCGCACCGTCGCTTCGTCTCGGCCAAGGTGCGCTGCTTTATCGAGTTCGTGCAGGAGCGCTATCTCGCCCCGCAACAGTGGGATGCGCCGACCTGATTGCAGAGCGGAGGGTACAGCCTGCTGGTCCGGCTTGAAACCTAACGCTGGTCGGGTGTGGTGGTGGATGCGGCAACAGGGGTGAGCTTGGCTAGCAGACGCTCCTGCTCGGGGTGTAACTGCCAGCGTGGCAAACGGGTGCGGACAACCGACAACTGCTGCTCACTCAGGGCATAGGGGAGCGCCACTTCAATCTCGGGGCAGTCAAACATGGCGGCCAGCTGCAGGATCAAAATGAGGTTTGCTTCGTCGGTCCTGTGCTTGTTGACCCGTTTGCGGATCTCGTGGCGCAGCTGGGTTTCGGGGTCCTGGGTCATCGCCTGCCAGCCGAAACCGAACAACGGCACCAGCGCGCTGACAATCCCCAGCGCCGTCATCGGCTGCTTCGGGGGATGATAGAGTGCGTTGAGATCCAGCCGAACAGGATTCTGACGAACCTCACCCTCACCAAATAAAATCGTTTTCGTCATTGGATTACCCGTTATATTCCACTAGACTGCGCCGCATATTTTACCCCGATATGCCAACGAGGTGCTGATGCTAAGCGATATCGAGATCTCCCGCCAGTCCCCCCGTCTCTCAATCCACGCGCTGGCCGAACGCCTCGCCATCCCCCAGCACCAGCTCAGCCCTCATGGCCACTACAAAGGTAAGCTCAGCCTCGACCTGCTCGCGTCTCAGCCCAAACAGCGCGGCAAGCTGATACTGGTGAGCGCCATCACCCCTACCCCGCTCGGTGAAGGGAAGACGGTGACCACCCTTGGCCTCTCCATGGGGCTCAACCATATCGGCCAGTCCAGCATCGCAACCATCCGCCAGCCGAGCCTCGGGCCGGTATTCGGGGTCAAGGGGGGGGCCGCTGGTGGCGGCCACGCCCAGGTGGTGCCGATGGAGGAGATGAACCTCCACCTCACCGGCGATTTTCACGCTCTGACGGCGGCTCACAATCTGGCGGCGGCAGCCCTCGATGCCCGCCTGTTCCATGAGCGCAAACTCGGCGACCAGTTCACCGCCAAAACCGGCCTGCCGCGGCTCGATATCGATGCTGACAACATTCTCTGGCCACGCACCCTCGACATGAATGACCGCGCCTTGCGCCACCTCACCATAGGTCAAGGTGGCGCAGCCGATGGGGTGGAACGCAGCGATCGCTTCGTCATCACCGCCGCCTCCGAGCTGATGGCCATTCTGGCGCTGGCGAGCGATCTGAAAGACCTGCGCCAGCGCATCGGCCGCATCCAGCTGGCCCGCGACCTGCACGGCAATCCCGTGACCGCCGAACAGCTGGAAGTGGCGGGCGCCATGACGGTGCTGCTGAAAGACGCGCTGCAGCCGACCCTGATGCAAACCACCGAGCAGACGCCGGTGCTGGTGCACGCTGGCCCCTTTGCCAATATCGCCCACGGCAACTCCTCGGTGATCGCCGATCGCATCGCCCTTGGCCTGACCGACTATGTGGTGACCGAGGCGGGTTTTGGCTCCGACATGGGGCTGGAGAAGTTCTTCAACATCAAGAGCCGCCAATCCGGTATTACCCCCGCCTGCGTGGTGCTGGTGGCCACGGTGCGCGGCCTCAAGGCCAACAGCGGCCTGCTCGATATCCGCCCGGGCCAGCCGCTGCCAGCCAGCCTGCAAGGGGAAGATCTGCCGACCCTCAAGCAGGGCTGCGCCAACCTCGCCTGGCATATCCGGAACGCCCGCCGCTACGGGGTGCCGGTGGTGGTCGCCATCAACCGCTTCCCCACCGACAGCGAGGCCGAACTGGCGCTGCTGGCCCATGAAGCGCAGCAAGCCGGTGCCTGTGGCGCGGCCATATCCAACGCCTTCACTCAGGGTGGTGCCGGTGCCAGCGAGCTGGCCCGCGCCGTGGTGGCCGCCTGCGAGCAACCCGGCAAGGTGAAACTGCTCTACCCCGATGAGATAAGCCTCGACGCCAAACTGGCGACCCTGGTGGAGTGCGGCTACGGCGGCCGCGGAGTGCAGCTCTCCGACAGAGCCCGCCAGCAGCTGGCACAGCTCTCTGCCGAAGGATGGGATCACTTGCCCATCTGCGTGGCCAAGACGCCGCTCTCCATCAGCCACGACCCAGCCCTCAAAGGGGTGCCGACCGATTTCGAGATGCCCATCGACGAGGTGAAGCTCTGCGCCGGTGCCGGGTTCGTCTATGCGCTGGCGGGCCCCATCATGACCATGCCGGGGCTGGGCAGTCTGCCTGCTTATCGCCATATCGATATCGATGAAGATGGCGAGATCATTGGACTTAGCTAAAGGTCGATGAGGGGGCTGGCGTCGGCCGATTACGCTTCGCTAATCGACCCTACGATCAACAAACCAGCCAGAAACAACAAGGCCCCGCCAATTGGCGGGGCCTTCTATTATCCATGCATCAACCCTTAGAGGGTGAAGCGCTGGGTCATATGGTGCAGGGTGTTGGCCAGCTTGCTCAGCTCGACGCAAGCCTGGGCGATCTGATGAGCGCCCTGGGCATTCTCGTCAGCGGCATTGTGAATGTTGACGATACTGCGGTTGAGCTCTTCGGTCACCGCATTCTGCTCTTCGGTGGCAGTGGCTATCAGAGTGTTCATGTCGGTGATTCGCACCACGGCACCATTGATGGTCTCGATACTGGTACCGGCATCCCGCGCCAGACCGACGCTCTCCTGCATCTGGTGACGACTCAGCTGCATGGCGTTGCCCGCCTCGGCGGCGCGGCTCTGCAACAGTTCGATCATCTTGCTGATCTCGGCGGTGGAGTCCTGGGTACGCTGGGCCAATGAACGCACTTCATCCGCAACGACCGCAAAACCACGACCCTGCTCACCGGCACGGGCCGCTTCAATGGCGGCGTTAAGGGCCAGCAGGTTGGTCTGACCGGCGATATCGCGGATCACATCCAGCACTACGCTGATGTTGGCGCTGTCGGCCTCCAGCTGCTGCACCACTGTGCCCGCCTGCTCAATCTTGACCGACACCTCTTCGATGCTGGCAATGGAGCTGCGTACCACTTCGCTGCCGGCAGCAGAGGTGCGGGAGGCATCCTTGGCGGCGCTCATGGCATCCGTGGTGTTGCGGGCCACTTCGTTGACGGTGGACTGCATCTCGTTCATGGCGGTCGCCACCTGGGAGACTTCGTTCTGCTGGATGGCCATGCCGCTGGCGGACTGGCTGGAGATGGCGCTCACCTCCTCCACTGCGCTGCTGAGTTGGCTCACGGAGCCGGCGATCTCGCTCACCAGATCGGAGAGGGAACCCTGCATCCGGTTGATGGCGGAACCCAGCTGGCCCAGTTCATCGCGGTTGAAGCGGCTGTCACGGATCCACTGCTGCAGTTCGCCCTGACCCAGATCGCCATTGGCAATACGCTGGGCCTGACGGGCCAGCATGATCAGCGGGTCGCGGATCTGGCGGGTCAATACCACGGAGAGCACCACCACAAGGATCAAACCGAGCACCAACGCGATGGTGACACTCAGATTGGCGGATTGATAAGAGTCGACAATGTCGCTGCGGGATTCAGACGCATAACCATGGTTAATCTGGATCAGGGAGGCCACTGACTTGCTCAGCGCGGTGTAAAGGGGAACCCCCTCCTCAAGGAAGATGCGTTGGGCTTCGGCAAGCTGATCGCTGTCTTGCAGCTGTTTGACTCGCTGGTGCAAGGCGACGTAACGATCCCAGTCAGATTTCACCGTATCGAATGTACGGCGCTCCGCCACATCCTCAGGCCAGATCGTCTTGTCATGGGCAATCAGCTGCTGCGCGATCGAGTTAAGCTGTTGACTGGCAATACTCCGATATTCAGCCCTTTTCAGCGGCTCGGCAGCCACCACGAAATAACCCAGCTCATAACGACGCAACTCACCGAGAGAATCCCCGATCGCACTTGTGCGATTGACCGCAGGCAGGATGCTGTCGGTAAACCGGATGGCAACATCATTCATGTTGCCAAACTGGACAAGGGAAAAACCGCCGATAAAGGCGACCATCAAACCGAGCACGGCAAAGCCGGCGGTGAGTTTTTTGCCTATGGTCATGGTACTGGTATTCATGGGATATCCTGGTGGTCGTTAAATTCGTAGCACTCGTCCGGTTCACGCCCTCTTGGCATGAACTATCTGGCCACCTGTTCAGTGGCGCACCATCCAACCTTGATGAATATCTCTGAATTCCATGAGCGGCAGCGAGAGCCGTGAGGGGGCGCTAGAGTAACCGGATTGTGACGGTTCGGAAAGAGTCTGTCCGGTTACTTTTTGTAAGGTGAAAACGAGGGATTTATCGTACTCGATTAAATATACCGCTCAGATGAATAAATCGAAAAAATGCATAACGTTTGCATAAGGCAAGCCGCGCGGGTCAAGCCGTTGCAGGCCGCCACTCTCATCCGGAACCAATGAAAAACGCCAGCAATGGAGGCTGGCGTCTCGTTTATTCAGCAAGGCGGTTACAAAACAACCGCCATCTTATCCGCGCAGGCCGCCCAGAAATTCGGCCCGGGTATCGGGCTGGGTCTTGAACACCCCGCCGAGGGAGGTGGTGGTGGTATAAGAGGTTGAATCCATCACTCCGCGCGCCTTGACGCAGTAGTGGGTCGCCTTGATGCTGATGGCCACATCCTTGGTACCGAGCAGGGTCTGCAACGCCAGCAGGATCTGCTGGGTCAGCCGCTCCTGCACCTGGGGACGACGGGCGAAGAACTGCACGATGCGGTTGATCTTCGACAGGCCAATCACCTTGCCCCGAGGGATATAGGCCACATGAGCCATGCCGTCGATGGTGACGAAGTGGTGTTCGCAGGTGCTGGTGAGGCTGATATCCCGCACCATGATCATCTCGTCCACCTGCATCTTGTTCTCGATCACCGTCACTTTGGGGAAGGTGGAATAATCGAGGCCGGAGAAGATCTCGTTGACGTACATCTTGGCGATGCGGTGCGGTGTCTCGGCCAGACTGTCATCGGTCAGATCCAGCCCCAGCGTCTCCATGATGGAGCGCATATGGCCTTCGATCTTCTCCCGCTTCTGCTGGCTGTTAAGCTCGTTGGTGACCAGGGGGGTTTCCAGTCCCTGGGCTTCGAGGGCAGCCCTGACCAGCAAGGCTTCCGGACTTAAGGTTGTCATTATCTTCTCTCCCACGCTCAGGGACTGTGAGGGCCGCTCAAGGAGCAACCCCTTATGTTATGGCGGCGTACAGGGCCGACGGTATCGCTGTAATGGTCGCCACACGGGATGTAACGGCCATCTGTTATGGCGGCATAGTAAACGGCCATTGCCGCCAAGATTCAAGTCAACTTGTGCGTCACCTCATACTTTATGGCCATCTCACCCCGTTTCAGCGCCGATTACCCCGAGAATCCTTGAGATAACCTGCCCATCCCCAGGGATTTTTGTGATAATCCCGCCTTCAATCATAGAAAGAGGTCATGACGATGGGATTTGATACCAGCGGACTACTCCCCTTAAGCGATGCCCGGCAAGGGATGCTGGAACAACTCGCCTGCTGCTGCGACAGCGAGCAACTGCCCCTGCCAGAGGCCCTTGGCCGGGTTCTTGCCAGCGACATCGCCTCTCCCCTCGCCGTGCCCCCCTTCGACAACTCCGCTATGGACGGTTACGCCGTGCGCCTTTCGGATCTCACTGCTGGCACCCCGCTCATCATGGCGGGCAAAGCGTTTGCCGGTCAGCCCTATCAGGGCGAGTGGCCCGCTGGCCACTGCGTGCGGATCATGACCGGCGCCCCGGTACCCGCAGGCACCGATGCGGTGGTGATGCAGGAAGAAACGCAGGCCGACGGCGATCGGATCACTTTTCTGGCACAGCCCGAACCGGGCCAGAATATCCGCCGCGCCGGCAGCGATATCGGCAAGGGTGCCTGCGTGCTGCCAGCCGGTACTCGCCTCACCCCAAGAGAGATGCCACTGCTGGCCTCCCTCGGCGTAGCTTCCGTCGCGGTGCGTCGACCGCTGAAAGTGGCCATCTTCAGCACCGGCGACGAGCTCAAACCGGTCGGTACCCCGCTTGCCCACGGCGATATCTATGACTCCAACCGCTACGGCGTGCGGGCCATGCTGGCGCGCATGGGCTGCGACTGCCTCGACCTTGGCATCATCCCCGACGATCCGGCCCAGCTGCGCGCCGCCTTTATCCGCGCCGACGAAGAGGCCGATGTACTCATCACCACCGGCGGCGTCTCGGTAGGGGAAGCGGATTTCACCAAACAACTGCTGGACGAGCTCGGCGAGATCGGCTTCTGGAAGCTCGCCATCAAACCAGGCAAGCCATTTGCCTTCGGCCGCCTGCCCCATGCCTGGTTCTTCGGCCTGCCGGGCAACCCCGTCTCCGCCATGGTCACTTTCGATCAGCTGGTGCAACCGGCGCTGGCCAAGCTCGCAGGTCAACACTTCGAGCGGCCACTCCAACTGCAAGCCATTGCGGCCGAGCCACTCAAAAAGAGCCCGGGCCGACTCGACTTCCAGCGCGGCATACTGAGTCAGGGGCCAAACGGCCTCGAGGTGCGCAGCACCGGCTCGCAGGACTCCGCCGTGTTCAGCTCCCTGTCGCGAGCCAACTGCTACATCGTTCTTGAACGGGAACGGGGCCGCGTCGCCGCGGGCGAGACGGTGACCGTGGAGCCATTCGGGGGATTGCTGCTGTGAGCGAGATCCTGAGCGACGCCGAACTGCTGCGCTACAACCGCCAGATCATCCTCAAATCCTTCGACTTCGAGGGACAGGAGGCGCTCAAGCAGGCCCGTGTGCTGGTGATCGGCGCCGGTGGCCTTGGTTGCGCCGCCAGCCAGTATCTGGCGGTGGCCGGGGTTGGCCAGCTCACCCTGGTCGATTTCGACAAGGTGGAGCTCTCCAACCTGCAGCGTCAGGTGCTGCACAACGATGAGCGCATCGGTCACTACAAGGTGGACTCAGCAGCGCAATCGCTGCGTGCCCTCAATCCCTGGCTCAACGTGGAGACCCACGCTGCCGTGGCCGATGAGGCGCTGCTCGATACCCAGCTGCCCCGACATCAGCTGGTGCTCGATTGCACCGACAACCTGGCCATTCGCAACCTGCTGAATCAAAAGGCACGCCAGCACAGGGTGCCGCTAGTCAGTGGCGCCGCCATCCGGCTGGAGGGACAGCTGTGCAGCTTCACCTGGCAGGAAGATGAGCCCTGCTACGCCTGCCTCAGCGCCCTGTTTGGCGAGCAGGCCCTCACCTGTGTCGAGGCGGGAGTGCTCGCCCCCGTGGTGGGGCTGGTGGGCAGCCTGCAAGCACTGGAAGCTATCAAACTCTTGGCAGGCATGGGCAAAAGCTACAGCGGCCGCCTGCTGATGATCGACAGCCTAAGCGGCACTTTCCGCGAGATGAAGCTGCCCAAGCGCCCCGACTGCCCCGTCTGCTCCCATCCTTGACGCAAACGGGATCAAAAAAGCCGAACCCTGTGGTTCGGCTTTTTGGTACCTGCACCTAACAACCCCTTCCTCAATGGGTCGTGAGGATCCGTTGCAACAGGTGATTAAAGCCCGAGGGATCTTCCGCAGGCCAGGCGTGGTGGCCGTTGGGGGTGTGGATGGTGGCGTTGGGCAGGGCGGCAAACTGCTCTACCCGTTTGGCCAGCGGCAGGTAGTCGTGACTGGTGGAGATGATGGCCACCGGCTGCCAGATGGAGCCTAGCCGGGCGCGCACCGACCAGCCGGGTAGTGCCTCCAGCAGCGCCTTGTAGGTTTTCTTTTTATTGCGCACGAAACGCAGTCGGAAGGTGTGGCGCACCTGTGCCAGATCCGGGCCCGGGAAGAGCTCGCGTCCCAGCCACCAGGCGAGGGGGCGCATACCGAACCAGCGCAGCCACTTGAGGCGCTGGGCATAACGCTCCTGCTCTTTGGGGGTCTCCAGCAGAAACTCGCTAAAGCCATTGACCAGCACCAGCCCCTGCACCTTGTGGGGCAGTTGCAGCGCCAGCTCCAGCGCCACCATGGCCCCGAGCGACAATCCGACAACCCAAGCGGGCTCCGGCTGCTCGTCGAGCCAGTTCACCACATCGGCTGCCAGGGTCGCCACATCGAACGGCCCCTCCTGCATGCTCTGACCGTGGCCGCGCAAGTCCAGCGCCACCACCCGGTAGTGTTCGGAAAACCGTTCGATCTGCGCCTGCCAGTCGAGGCTCGAGGAGCCCAGCCCATGCAGCAGCAACAGCAAAGGGCCCTCCCCCGCACTGCGCAGGGCAAGGCCGTTGAATTTCATCACCTGATTGCGGCGCATCAGTGTATTGCCTCTCGACTCATCACCTGAACCATCTCTTGTTGTTATGTCACCCGTGGTTATCCTGCCACGTTATCAGCACGGCGCCCAATCAACCCTCGCTGACCAGACTCACCGCCTTGATATAAGCGTAGATCTGCTGCTCCGGCGCCAGTGCCAGCCGCCTGGCGGAGCGGCTGGTGATCCGGGCCAGCAGTATCTGCTCACCCAGCGCCAACTGCAACAGGGTCTGGCCGGGGCGCACCTCGCGCACCGCCAGCAGACGGGTGACGAGACAGTTGGAGAGACTGGAGTGCTCGATAGGTGCTGTAGCAATCACCACATCGCGCCCCGCCACCTTGATCTGCAATGGGCCGCTCTCATCCGGCACATGGGTCATGGTAACCCGCAGCCGCTGCTCGCCGAGTTGCAGGGTCGCCATCTGCTCGTCATCATCGTAGTGAGAGAGGGTCGCATCCAGCATCACCCCGGCATCGTCACGGCTGGCGAGCGACAGGTCGGTACGGGCGAAGATTTCGCTCGGCCGTCCCTGCGCCTCCACCCTGCCACCTTCCAGCAGCACCAGCTGATCGCAGAGCAGGCTCACCTCCTCCATGGCGTGGCTAACGAAGATCATCGGGATGCAGCTCTCCTGCTGCAACCCCTTGAGCACATGGGCCTGATGGATGCGGCTGCGCCGATCGAGCGCCGAGAAAGGCTCATCGAGCAGCAACAGATCAGGCTCGGCCAGCAGCGCCCGCCCCAGCGCTACCCGCTGGCGTTGACCGCCAGAGAGGGCATGGGCAGGCTGCCCCAGCAGATCGGCAAAACCGAGCCGAGCCGCCAGCGCTTCGGGCTGCCAGCGCCCTCGCCCCTTGCGGGCCGCCAGTTGCAGATTGCCGAGCACCGTCAGATGAGGGAAGAGGCGCGAGTCCTGAAACACCAACCCGATCCGGCGCGCTTCGGGCAACAGCGCGGCGCACTCCCGATCGCGCCACAGCAAGCGATCCCCGTTTTGGCGATCGAGCCCGGCGATGATGCGCAGCAGGGTGCTCTTGCCGCAGCCGGAGGGGCCAAACAGGCCGAGGATCCCCCCCAGTTCGAGGGTCAGTGCGCAATCGAGGGTAAAGGGGCCAAACTCGCGCCGGGCATGGAGGCTCAGGGCATGACTGCACGAGGCATTGCTTGGCGAAGAAATAGTGGCTGGCTGGTTCATCCAAACACTCTCCGCTGTCTGCGCTGAAGTACCCCGTAGACCAGCACCAGCATCACCAGCGAGAAGGCCATCAGGCCGCCCGCCAGAATATGGGCGTTCTGATAGTCCATCGCCTCCACATGATCAAACAGGGCGATGGAGAGCACCTGGGTTTCGCCGGGGATATTGCCGCCAATCATCAGCACCACGCCAAACTCCCCCAATGTATGGGCAAAGCCAAGGGCCGCCGCCATCACGAAGCTGGGCAGGGTCATCGGCAAGATGATGTGGAAGAAGCGCTCCAGCGGGCCGAGCCCCAGGGTCGCAGCGGCTTCCAGCTCCTTGTTGCCCATGTTGACGAAGGCGGAGGTGAGCGGCTGCACCACGAACGGCAGCGAATAGAGGATGGAGGCAAACAGCAGGCCGAGAAAGCTGAAGGCAAGCGGGGCACCAAAGGTGTCGCGCCACCAGGCGCCGAAGCCATATTCAGGGGAGAAGGCGAGCAGCAGATAAAAACCCAGCACAGTGGGGGGCAGCACCAGCGGCAGCGCCACCAGCGCCTCAACCAGCGGCCGCAGGCGGTTCTGACTGCGCGACAGCCACCAGGCCAGCGGCGGTGCCAGCAACAGCAAAATCGCAGTGGTGCAGGCCGCAAGCTTCAGGGTGAGCCAGACCGCCAGCAGATCCCCTTCACTCATTGCCGACCTCCCGGTTGATAAATGCCCCCAACGGCATGGTCTCCATCCTTATTGCAAAGAGTGGCCGACCCGAAGGCCGACCACTCAGGGTATTGCGTCAGCCCCATCCCCTTATTGAGGCAAGGCATAACCAGCTGCCTTGATCTGCGCCTGACCCGGCCCCTTGAGCCAGGCGACCAGCGCCTCGACCGCGGCGCCTTTCTTCAATACCAGCCCCTGCTGCTCGATGGGGGGATAGAAGCTCGCAGGCACTGCCCAGGCTTCGCCGGTCTTGCCCGCTTCAACCAGATTGGCCCAGGCGACAAAGCCCAGCTCGGCATTGCCAGTGTCGACAAATTGCCAGGTCTGGCCGATGTTGGCGCCGGTCAGCAACCGGTACTGCTTGGGATCGATCTTGAGATGGGTGAGGGTCGCCATGGCGGCAGCACCATAGGGAGCTGTGCGGGCATTGGCGATGGCGAGGTTGCCTTTCCAGCTGCGCAGGGTCGCCTCGTCAGGGGCCGGCCCCCCCTTCTTCCACAGCCCCAGCTGGCCGATGGCGTAGGTGAAGCGATCGCTCCCCTTGCCCTCTTTTTCCAGCTTCTCGGGGGTCGCCGCATCGGCGGAGAGGAAGAGATCGAACGGTGCGCCGTGACTGATCTGGGTGTAGAGCACTCCGGTGGCGGCAGACGAGATGGCCAGGGTGTGGCCGGTCTTGGCGGTAAACTCCTTGCCAATACGATCTATGGTTCCCTTGAAGTTGGCAGCCACAGCCACTTTCACTTCATCGGCCTGCACGGCACCGGTATGCAAGGTGGCGGCGCAGACGCCGGCGATGACAACAGATAACAGCGGTTTCATTCCCTTTCTCCTGATGGGGCCCGCACATCCGCGCCCCTTGGCGGGGCCGTGGTTCCCGTTGAACCTGCGCCCCTCGTGATGAACAGGTCAGGCTTGCCAGCGGGCGGCGGCGGCGTTGTCGCTCTCCTTGGCCTCGACCCAGCGTTGCACACCCTCGGCGGTCAGCTCTTTTTTCCAGAACGGCGCCCGGGTTTTCAAGAAATCCATGATGAAGTGACAGGCGTCAAAGGCGGCGTCGCGGTGGGCACTGCTCACCGCCACCAGCACGATCTGATCGCCAAGCCACAACTCGCCGATACGATGAATGAGGGTACACTCCTGCAGCGGCCAGCGGCGACGGGCCTCCTGCACGATATCGGCCAGCGCCTTCTCGGTCATACCGGGGTAGTGCTCGAGGGCCAACCCCTTCACCTCCTCCCCCTGATTGAAGTCGCGAACCTTGCCAACGAAGGTGACGATGGCGCCACTGTCGGGGCGGGTGGCTAGGCGGGCATATTCGTCCGCCAGCGAGAAATCCTCCCGCTGCACCAGAATGCGATCGGTCATGGTTGCCTCGCTCATCCTTAACCTCCGGTCACCGGTGGGAAGAAGGCCACCTCATCGCCATCATTGATGGGGGTGTCGAGGGACACCAGGGTCTGATTGACCGCGACCAAGAGTTTGCCAGCTTCCAACGCCAGCGCCCACTTGTCGCCGCGCTCACAGAGCGCAGCGCGCAGTTGTTCGGCGGTGGCGTAGTCGCAGGGCAGGTTCAGCTCGTCACACGCTACCAGCTCTCTTACTTGCGCAAAAAAGAGTACCTTGATCATGCTTGTTCCCCGCTCGTTAACCCCAACTGAAAATGGCCGGACTTGCCGCCCTTTTTCTCTACCAGCCGCACCTGTTCGATCACCATGTCCTTTTGCACCGCCTTGCACATGTCGTAGATGGTCAGCGCCGCTATCGACGCGGCGGTCAGCGCCTCCATCTCGACACCAGTCTTGCCGGAGAGCTTGCAGAGGGTGCGGATATGCACCCGATTCTGCTCGGCCAGCGGCACTATCTCCACCTCGACTTTGGTCAAGGCCAGCGGATGACAGAGTGGGATAAGATCGGAGGTCTTCTTGGCGGCCATGATGCCTGCGATGCGGGCGGTAGCGAACACGTCCCCCTTGTGGTGCTGGCCGCTCAGGATCAGCGCCAGCGTCTCGGGGGCCATGGCAACAAACGCCTCGGCACGGGCTTCGCGCTCGGTCACCTGCTTGTCGGTCACATCCACCATATGGGCTTCACCGCTCTGGTTCAGATGCGTCAGGTTGGGCTGGGTCTGCTTGGTATCGGTCTGGTTCATCACTTGCTCTCAGAGGTGGGAGACAAAGTTGCACGGCTTGGTGCGGGCATCGAGCTGATCGCGGATCAGTTGCTCCCAACCCAGCTGGCAAGCGCCGGTGGAGCCGGGCAGGCAGCAGATCAGGGTGCGATTGGCGAGTCCCGCCAGCGCACGGCTCTGCATGGCGGAGCCTTTAATCTCGGCAAAAGAGAGTTGACGGAACATCTCGCCAAAACCCTGTACGGTGCGCTCGAACAGCACACCGACCGCTTCCGGCACCCGGTTCTGTTCGTTGAAGCCGGTACCGCCGTTAATCAGTACCACCTGCACCCCCTCATCGGCGATCCACTCGCTCACCCGCGCGCGGATGCGAAACAGGTTGTCCGGGCAGAGCGCCCGATCGGCCAGCTGATGGCCCGCGTCGGTAAGGGCCGAGACCAGATAGTCGCCCGAGCTGTCATCGGCGGCGGTGCGGCTGTCGGAAACCGTCAGCACGGCGATCTTGAGGGGAATAAATGCGTTGTGTTTCTGTCCCATCGGGCAGCTCCTTGTGGCTATGGGCCGTCAACGAGGCAGGAAGAGAAGGGGTATGAGAGGCCAGCTGTCAGAGCACAAAAACGGACGCAGACAGGGGTGACCAACTTGCTCAAGCGTGTGACGGCGGGCTGATTCTATCAAAGGTTTCACGAGATATGGGATTTAAAAGACACACAAATCTGATGCTTGTCCCATATATGAACAAAACGCAGGCCGGGTAAACCCGGCCTGTCGTCGCAGGATCAGAACCCTTTCACCCCGGTCATGTCGGGCAGCTGGTGAGCGATCCCCTTGTGACAGTCGATGCAGGTGCTTTCACCACTGGCCAGATTGGTAGAGTGCATCTTGGCGGCACGCTGCCCCTGCAGGGAGAAGTCCATGTACTCGAAGTTGTGGCAGTTGCGGCACTCGCGCGAATCGGTCTCTTTCATTCGTTGCCACTCCCGCTCCGCCATCTCGCGTCGGTGCGACTCGAACTTCTCGCGGGTATCCACCTTGCCGGTGATCATGCCCCACAGCTCCTTGGAAGCCTGCACTTTGCGGATGATCTTGTAGGTCCACTCATGGGGCACGTGGCAATCCGGGCAGCTGGCCCGCACGCCGGAGCGGTTGGCGTAGTGGATGGTATCGCGGTACTCCTCGTACACGTTGTCCTTCATCTCGTGACAGCTGGTGCAGAAGGCCTCGGTGTTGGATGCTTCCATGGCGGTGTTGAAGCCACCCCAGAAAATCACGCCACCGAAGAAGCCCATCAGCAGGATGACCCAGAGAGCAGCCTTCGATGGTGACTTGAAGGTGGTCCACAGACGCTGGATAAAGCCGGGTAATTTCATCTATGGATTCCTCAGTTCAGCGCTTCAACCGGTTTAAAGGTATTTTCCACCAGCGGCTTGGCATCCGCTTGCGGCACATGGCACTGCAGGCAGAAGTAGCGACGCGGCGACACTTCACCCAGGGTCAGGCCGTCGCGGGTCTCGAAGTGAGTCGGACTGATCTTGGGAGCCTTCATGGCGCTGGCATTCTTGAAGCTGTGGCAAGCCAGGCACTTGTTGACCTTGGTGTCCACCTCATAGTTGCGAATGTCGTGGGGGATCAGCGGCGGCTGATGCATGTACTGGCGATCGTAGGGCGCACCATCCTTGCGGAAGTTTTTCAGGGGCGCGGCGGTGGCATCGGTCACCAGATCGGTGGTGCCACGCTCGGACTTGAGGCCACCGGTACTGTTGGTGATCTCGGGGGCCGCTGCCATCAAGGATCCCGCCATCAGGCAGGCCAGCATTGCTCCAATCAGCTTTTTCATTATTTGTTCTCCGACGTTTTTTCTGCCTTGACGGCAAAACCTACAGTGATTTCAAAAACTTGTTCCGCGCAGACATCGATGCAGCGGCCACAGTTGGTACACTCCTGAGCCGCAATCAAGGGCCCGTGACCGCGCTTGGCACCATGAACAGGCCCGCGCAGGATGGGACGCTCCGGGCAGACCGCATAACAATCCATGCAGTTGTTGCACCGCTCGCGCCCCTTGGCAGAAATCTTGATAAATCCGACCCGGTTGACCAGGGCATAGAAGGCCCCCACCGGACAGAGATGACCGCACCAGCCCCGCTCAACCACGAAGAGATCGAACAGGAACAGCGCTGCAAGCAGGGCCCAGCCAGCCCCCATGCCAAACAGCAGACCACGCATGGCGAGTGACACCGGATTGACCAGCTCCCACGCCATCACCCCGACCACCGCTGGCACCACCAGCACCATGGCCAGCAGCCAGTAGCGGGTCGCACGGCTGAACTGGCCATTGCCCTTGAGGCCAAGTCGCCCCCGGAGCCAGGCTGCGGCATCCGTGATGAGGTTGACCGGACAGACCCAGGAGCAGAACACCCGCCCCCCGACCAGCCAGTAACCGGCCAGCACAATGGCAGCCCCCAGCCAGAGGGTGGTGATGGGCCAGTGACCCGCCGCCAGCGACTGCAACAGCGTGAGGGGATCGGTCAGCGGCACCGTCTCCAGCAACAGCGAGCTGGAGAGGTTGCCCTTGAGGATCCAGATACCCGCCAACGGCCCCAGCAAAAACAGCCCGAGCACGCTGAACTGACTCAGCCAACGCAGCAGCAGGAAGCGATGGGAACGCCACCACCCCAGCTTGATGCGCGCCTCTTCCCCCGGATAACGACTCATAACCCCTCCGGTTTGCGGGTGGGCAGGGTGAGCCTGTCGCCGATGAGCGACTTGTTCCCCGCCTTGGCCTTCTCTTCCCAGCCGAGCCTGTAGTGATGACCCAGCTCACCTTTAGCGAGCTGGCGTGGCACCACCTTGATGGCGGCCTCCTCCAGCACGCAGGCATGCTCGCACTTGCCACAGCCGGTGCAGACATCGCTGTGTACCGTGGGCAGGAACATGGCGTGCTTGCCGGTACGCAGGTTATGCTGCAGCTCAAGAGTGATCGCCTTGTCAATCAGCGGGCAGACCCGATAACAGACATCGCAGCGCAGACCCAGATAGTTGAGACAGGTCTCGTGATCGATGAGCACTGCCACCCCCATCCGGGCCTGATCGATGTCGGTCATCTGCTGATCCAGCGCCCCGCTCGGACAGGCCACCACACAAGGGATGTCATCACACATCTCGCAGGGCACGGCACGCGCCTTGAAATAGGGGGTGCCGGTGGTAACAGGGTCAAACAGCCGGGCGAGCTTGAGGGTGTCGTAGGGGCACGCCTCAACGCAGAGCCCGCAACGCACGCAGGCGCTGAGGAACTCTGTTTCATCGAGAGCGGCGGGCGGACGCAGCGCCTGGGCAGGCACGGCTTGTGCCTGCTGGCGGGCCACGCCACCGAGCCCCACGCCAAGCAGGCCCACACCGCAGGCCCCCTTGGCCATGTCGGCCAGAAACTGGCGACGACTACGACTCATCTCGCACTCCCCCTCCTTAAGCCTTCATCACCTTGACGGCGCACTTCTTGTAATCGGTCTCTTTCGAGAGCGGATCGGTGGCGTCCAGGGTCAGCTTGTTGACCAACTGGCTCGCATCAAAGAAGGGCATGAAGACCAGTCCTTTCGGCGGACGGTTGCGACCACGGGTCTCGACACGGGTCTTCACCTCGCCACGGCGGGAGGAGACGATCACCTCTTCACCACGACGCACGCCGCGAGCCTTGGCATCGTCCGGGTGCATGAAGAGCACCGCATCCGGGAAGGCGCGATAGAGCTCGGGCACCCGACGGGTCATGGTGCCGGTGTGCCAGTGCTCCAGCACGCGGCCGGTGGAGAGCCACAGATCGTACTCCTGATCCGGCGACTCGGCAGCGGGCTCGAACGGCAGGGCAAAGATGACCGCCTTGCCATCGGGCTTGCCATAAAAACGCACCCCCTCGCCCGCTTTCACATAGGGGTCGAACCCTTCACGGTAGCGCCACAGGGTCTCTTTGCCATCTACCACAGGCCAGCGCAGACCACGGGCTTCGTGGTACTGATCGAACGGAGCCAGATCGTGACCGTGGCCACGACCGAAGGTGGCGTACTCTTCGAACAACCCTTTCTGGACGTAGAACCCGAAGTGCTCGGCTTCGTCGTTCAGCATCCCCTTGCTCTGCTCTTTCGGGAACTGGTTGACTTGACCGTTGGCATAGAGCACATCGAACAGGGTTTTGCCCTTCACTTCCGGCATCTTGGCAATCAGCTCAGCCGGCCACACTTCCTCGACTTTGAAGCGCTTGGAGAACTCCATCAGCTGCCACAAGTCGGACTTGGCCCCTTCCGGCGCTTTCACCTGCTGATGCCAGAACTGGGTGCGGCGCTCGGCGTTGCCGTAGGCCCCCTCTTTCTCCACCCACATGGCGGTGGGCAGAATGAGGTCAGCGGCCTGGGCAGTGACGGTCGGGTACGGGTCGGAGACCACGATGAAGTTGCGCGGATCGCGATAGCCAGGCAGGCGATCGGTATTCATGTTGGGGCCAGCCTGCATGTTGTTGTTACACATCACCCAGTAGGCGTTGAGCTTGCCGTCCTTGAGCATGCGATCCTGCAGCACGGCGTGGAAACCCACCTTGTCGGGAATGGTCCCCTCCGGCAGTTTCCAGATCTGCTCGGCAATGGCGCGGTGCTTGGGCTCGGTCACCACCATGTCGGCAGGCAGACGGTGGGCAAAGGTACCCACTTCACGCGCGGTGCCACAGGCAGAGGGCTGGCCGGTCAATGAGAAAGGACCATTACCCGGCTCGGAGATCTTGCCGGTCAGCAGGTGGATGTTGTAGCAGAGGTTGTTGGCCCAGACGCCACGGGTATGCTGGTTGAAGCCCATGGTCCAGTAAGAGACCACCTTCTTGCCCGGATCGGCATAGAGCTTGGCCAGCTTTTCCAGCTTCTCTTTGGAGACGCCGGAGAGCTTGGAGACCGACTCCACATCGTAATCCGCCACGAACTTGGCAAACTCCTCGAAGGTCATCGGCGTGGCATCGCCGCTGTCCGGGTTCTTCGCTTTCTGCTGCAGCGGATCGGTCGGGCGCAGGCCGTAACCGATATCGGTGACCCCCTTCTTGAACACGGTGTGCTTGTTGACGAAGTCCCAGTTCACCTTGTCGTTCTGGATGATGTAGTTGGCAACATAGTTGAGGATCGCCAGATCGGTCTGCGGGGTGAACACCATGCCGTTGTCCGCCAGCTCGAAGCTGCGGTGCTCGAAGGTCGAGAGCACGTGCACCTGCACATCCGGGTTGGAGAGACGGCGATCGGACATCCGCGACCAGAGGATGGGGTGCATCTCGGCCATGTTGGAGCCCCACAGCACGAACGCATCGGCCTGCTCGATATCGTCGTAACAGCCCATCGGCTCATCCATACCGAAGGTACGCATGAAGCCAACGACCGCAGAGGCCATGCAGTGACGGGCATTGGGGTCAATGTTGTTGGAGCGGAAACCGGCCTTCATCAGCTTGGCTGCAGCATAGCCTTCCCAGACGGTCCACTGGCCGGAGCCGAACATGCCGACGGCGGTCGGCCCCTTCTCTTTCAGGGTCGCCTTGAACTTCTCGGCCATGATGTCGAACGCCTGATCCCAGCTGATGGGGGCGAAGTCGCCATCCTTGTCGAACTGGCCGTTCTTCATCCGCAGCATCGGCTGGGTCAGGCGATCCTGGCCGTACATGATCTTGGAGAGGAAGTAGCCCTTGATGCAGTTGAGGCCACGGTTGACCGGCGCATCGGGGTCGCCCTGAGTCGCCACGACCCGACCATCCTGAGAGCCCACCAGCACGGAGCAGCCGGTACCGCAGAAGCGGCAGGGAGCCTTATCCCAATGGATGGCCGTCTTGTCGGTACTGGTGATGAGATTGGCTGCCAGCGTGGGGGCACTGACACCGGCCACGGCAGCGGCAGCTGCCACCGCGTTGGCCTTCATAAAGTCGCGTCGACTCAGCTTCATGGCATATCCTCACATTGCTTATCGCGTAATAGTTGTCGAATCTGTCGAACGGGAGCCAGCCATCAGCGGCAGAGGGCACGCCCGGCATCCCATCACTCTTTTCAGTGACTGCCCAGTTCATCAAACTGGTGGTAAATCAGGGCGGCAGAGAGCACGCCCGGCATCGCCTGTATCGCATCAATGGCCGCCATGATCGGCCGCTGGCTCGGACCTTCCAGGGTCACGACCAGCTTGCCCTCGTCACTGACGGCGTGGATCTCGGCCCCTTCAAGGGCGCCAATCTGCTCGGCGAGCTGATGGCGCAATGGGGGCTGGGTCAGCACCACCAGACTCGATACATGGAACTCCTGATCCATTGTGGCTTCTGTGTCACACGGCTTCTGACTCATTCTGACTCCTGCTTGAGGGTGGGCTGGCTCGCACCACCGGATGGGGCGGCTCGCCCGTCGACCTTGATGCTGCCAACTGGACAATCCTGCACACAGGCGCCGCAGCCATTACAGCGATCCGGCTCGACCGTCGGGGTGGGCACACGCCCCAGCACCGGAATAAAACGAATGGCATTGGGCTCACAGCTGTCCTGACAGCGCTGGCAGAACACCTGACCATTGGCCAGACAGTTGGCCTCGATATGGGCCTTGTAGTGCCAGGGGGACTCGCTGGTCGGGCGAAACACAGGCGCCTTGCAGACCGTGGCGCACTCGGTGCAGAAGGTGCATTCACCACGCTGGAAATCGACCACCGGAAAACCACCCTCGCCATTCACCAGGATCTGCTCCGGACAGGCCGCCAGACAGTCCCCGCAGCGGGTGCAGTCGGCGACAAATGCCGACCAGTTGACTGACCAGGGCAACTGCACCGGCGGTTCGGCAGTTCTCAGCCGCCCCCGGAACAGGCCGCGGCGGGCAAGATCGATCTCATCCGGCATCTTGACTCCTGTTCTGGTGAAAAAGGGGACAGTGCGAGTCCATGATTGGCATTCTTGATACCAATTATAAGAGTGGGTGTATATTGCGGCCCTGACAAGGTAAGGGATATACCACCAGGGAGATAAACAGGGGGGATTCTTGCGCCAGATCAAAGCCTTGCAGCGCAATAAAAATGGAGGTATCGGTTAAAATACCTCCATGTGAGGATTGCTATTTAATCGTTGGCGATTTTTTGCGGTTATCCGCCGATCGAGGCGAGATGAGGGGTGATGCCGGCATTGCCCTCATGGAGACGATGGGTGGCACTCTTGCCCGCCAGTGCCGCGCGAATGCGCTGTTGCAGCTCATCAGATTGTGCATCTGCGCCGAGCAGATCCCGCAGGTCGATACCGTTGTCGCCAAACAGGCACAGATGCAGCTTCCCCAGCGAGGAGACCCGCAGCCGGTTGCAACCGGCACAGAAATCTTTGCTGTAGGGCATGATGAGCCCCACCCCACCTTGCGAATCGGGGTGCATAAAGACCTGCGCCGGACCGTCATCCGTGCCCCGCAACTGCTGCACCCAGCCGCTCTCCAGCAAGCGCTGTTTGATCTGCTCGCCGCTGACATGGTGGTCACGAAACAGGGTATCCATCTCGCCGGTCTGCATCAGCTCGATAAAGCGCAGCTCGATGGGCTTGTACCTGATCCAGCCCAGAAAGGCATCAAGCTGGTAGTCGTTGAGCCCCTTGAGCAGCACAGCATTGATCTTCACCGATTTGAAACCGGCGGCCAGTGCTGCTTCGATCCCCTCCATCACCTCGGCCAGCTTGTTCTCACCGGTGATCTGGTGAAACTGGCGAGGGTCGAGACTGTCGACACTGACATTCAGCGCGTTGAGTCCGGCATCAAACCACTCCTGAGCCCGCTCCTTGAGGCGATAGCCGTTGGTGGTCATGGCGACCTTCTCGATACCCGGGGTGGTGGCAATCACCTTGACGATCTCGGTGAAATCGCGGCGCAGGGAGGGCTCGCCCCCCGTGATGCGCACCTTGCGGGTGCCCATGGCGGCAAAACCGCTGACCACGCGGCGGATCTCGTCAATCGAGAGAAAGGGTTGACGCCCCGCTTTGTGACCTTCCGGGGGGCGATAGCCGTCAGGCAGGCAATAGGTGCAACGGAAGTTGCACACATCGGTCACTGACAGACGCAAATAGTAAAAACGACGGGAAAAACCATCTTCAAGTGGCAACATAAACACCTTTCCAAATACGGGAGGCCAGGGCATTTCTTTCCTGACCCTTACAGCTCGAACGTCGGCTGACGGCTGGTTTCCCCCTATCGCTAGGACTTAGGCAAAACCGCTCGGAGTTCATCTAGTTTTTCGATGCTAACACAAGTTGGAGTACACTCCCACGCATCTTGCGGGGTCCTTATCACTATTCAGAGGTGCGCATCAGTATGGGAAAACGGTTCAGGGTCCATTCGGTCAGCAGTGCCATTGGCCGCGCCATGGTGTTGATCCTCTTCATGGCCAGCCTGATCGCGCTGGTCGCCATGGTCACCCTCTTCTACTCGGTACCCGATGCCAAGGCGATCAACCTCTCCGGTTCGCTGCGGATGCAGGCCTACCGGATGGCCTACGAAATCGAGCGGGGCGACAGCGTGTTGGGGCGCCTCTCCCAGTTTGAAGAGACCCTGCACGCCGAAGAGCTGCAGGAGACCCAGCGCTGGATCACTCCTGCCTCCCTGCGTCGCACCTATGGCGAGGTGCTCGGCCAGTGGCAGGTGATGCGCCAGCACATCGAGGATCGCACCCCCAGACGGTACACCGATAACACCGAGCAGTTTGTGGCGGCCATCGACAATTTCGTCAATCAGATGCAGTACCACGTGGAATTCAAGGTGCGGATGCTGGCACTGGCGGAGGGGCTCGGCCTGCTGGCCATCATCACCATCGCCTGGTTCACGGTGCGCTTCACCCGTCAGCAGGTGGTCGCCCCCCTCAACCAGCTGGTCTACTGTGCCCGCCAGATCCAGCGGCAGGATTTCGATCTTCAGCTGCCCGCCCACGGCGAAAATGAGCTGGGGGAGCTGTCGCGCGCCTTCGTCACCATGGCCGACGAGCTGGGCAAGCTCTATCGGGAGCTGGAAAACAAGGTGGAAGAGAAAACAGCCAAGCTGCAGCAGGCCAATGACACCCTCTCGTTTCTCTACTCGACCGCCCAGAAGCTGCACGCAGCCCCGCTCAGCACCCGTACCCTTATCAAACTGCTGGACCGCGCCGCCGCCCACCAGCATATCGACCATATCCGGCTGACCCGCTTCGAACACAACGCCATGCCGGTCTACATCTCGGGGCGCACCGGCTGGCCCGGCGATCTCGATGCGGTCGCCAGCTTTTATCTGCAGATGGATGAGCAGGAGTTCGGCCGCCTCGACATCATCAGCCAACACCCCATCGATGAGCGGTTGATTAAAAACTTCACCATGCTGCTGGCTCAGGTGCTGCACAAAGACCAGACCCTGCTGCAACAGCAGCGACTGCTGTTGATGGAGGAGCGGGCGGTGATCGCCCGCGAGCTGCACGACTCGCTGGCGCAGGCCCTCTCTTATCTCAAGATCCAGTCCACCCTGCTCAAGCGCTCTTACGCCAAGGGGCTGCATGACAAGGCGCAGGAGGCGATGCAGCAGATCGACGAGGGGCTTAGCAATGCCTATACCCAGTTGCGCGAACTGCTCGGTACCTTCCGTCTCACCATTGGCGATGCCAATCTGGGGGAAGCGATCCGCGTCATGCTTGATCAACTGCAGCCTCAAACCCAGGCCGAAATCCGGTTCCATTACGGGCTGGCCGACAACGACCTGGAGGCGGGCCAGCATATCCACATTTTGCAGTTGATCCGTGAGGCAGTGCTCAATGCCATCAAACATGCCAACGCGCAAGTGATTGATGTTAGCTGTGAGACCCTCGCCAGTGGTAACATTGAGGTTCAGATTTCAGATGACGGTGTCGGGATCGGACTCGCCAGCTCGGCGATCAACCATTACGGGTTGAGCATCATGAACGAGCGCGCCAGCAAACTGCACGGTCTGCTGACCATCAACGAGCAGCAACCACAAGGCACCTGCGTGCATCTGACCTTTCCCACCAGTCTAGCGAGAGACGCCTGATGGACGAGATGAAATACACAGTTCTGGTCGTAGATGACCATCCCCTCATGCGCAAAGGGATTGTGCAGTTGCTGGCTCTGGAAGAGAACATGGAGGTGACCGGTGAAGCCTCCAACGGCACAGATGCCGTGGCGCTGGCCAAAGAGTCCGAGCCGGATCTGATCCTGCTCGACCTCAACATGAAGGGGCTCTCCGGCCTCGATACCCTCAAGGCGCTGCGGGCCGAAGAGATCACCTCCCGGGTGGTGATCCTCACCGTCTCCGATGCCCGTCAGGATGTGGTGGCTTTGCTCAAGGCCGGTGCCGACGGCTACCTGCTCAAGGATACCGAGCCTGATCTGCTGCTGGCCCAGCTGGCCGACGTGATGACCGGCAAGCAGATCCTGAGCGAACCGCTGCGCCCCTATCTCGAAAACATCTACGAGCTGGATCACCTGCAGCAGAAGCTGGAAAGCTTAACGCGTCGCGAAATGCAAATCCTGCGCGAAATTGCAAAAGGCCTCTCCAACAAACAGGTCGCCTCGGTACTCCATATCTCCGAGGGAACGGTCAAGGTTCACGTGAAGAGCCTGCTGAAGAAACTCGAGGCGCAAAGCCGCGTGGAAGCGGCTGTCATGTATCTGGAGCAGCGCAATTAAGCGCCCTCAACCGCCCGAAAAGCCACCCTCCGGTGGCTTTTTTCATTCTCTGGCACAGTCGCTGCATTGTCATATTCAGCAACTACTCAATGGAGGATGGAACATGAAACTACAACCTTTGGCACTGTTCCCCTTGCCTTCCCACATACTGCCGGGCGGCAAGCTTCCTCTGCGTCTGTTCGAGCCACGCCACCTGCAGATGCTCAAGGAGTCATTCATCAACGATCAGGGCTTTGGCATCGTGATGGAAGAGTCGACCACCTCGGGACAATCCGGCCGCATTCTGCCGGTGGGCACCCGGGTCAAGGTGACCGACTTCTACACCCTCAATGATGGCCTGCTGGGGGTGACGGTGCTAGGACTGGAGCGCTTCTGTATCCACGAGATGGAAACAGACGAGATGGGCCTGCGCCGGGCCAAGGTGGAGATGCTGCCCAACTGGCCGAGCACCCACTCAGATTTCAACGACAAGCTGCTGGTCAATCGCCTGCGGGAAGTATTCGAGCAGTATCCGGAGCTTGATGAGCTCTATCCGGACAAGCGCTTTGAAGATGCCGCCTGGCTCTGCCAACGCTGGCTCGAGATATTGCCGATGCCGATTTATGAAAAGCAGATGCTGATTGCCAAACAAAACAGCGAAGCAGCCCGTAAATTCCTGCATCGCCTGATTTCACAATGACAAAAACAGCGTTGCAAAATGCAATTATTCCAACAATGAAAATGTGAAATTCGCATTTTGCGAGTGAGTAGGAACGCAGAACGCCATAACAAGAGAGAGCCGCTGCGCTAAACGGCCAAAATTGGACACAAAAGAGTCCTGAAAAAGTTGGCACAGATTTTTCATATAGATTGATACAACCCGATTTATCCCGTGCTCTCTTCAGTATTTGCTGAAGAACTGGTCAACCCACAAAGTTGACCATTTTTTTTATCCGCGCGTCGGCAACCGCTGACCAAAGTGACGCTGCAAACACTCTCTCAACCGTGACAAGGTGATAGGCTTGGCGAGAAAGTCATCCATCCCCTGCGCCAGACAGCACGCCTTGTCCTCCGCCATCGCATTGGCCGTCAGGGCAACGATTGGCATAGTGCATCCCAACTCACGCAAGCGTCGGGTCGCTTCCAGCCCGTCCATCAGGGGCATCCGCATATCCATCAGGATCAGATCCGGGAGCTGCTCATCCACCTGCGCCAGCGCCTCCAGACCATTGGCTGCCAGCCGTACCTTGCCCACCAGTTTTTGCAGCATCAGCGACACCACCAACTGGTTCACCGGGCTGTCCTCCACCACCAGCACATCCAGTGGCAGCAGTACCGAAGCCCCCTCCTCCCGCTGCGGCTGGCTATGGCAAGGCAACGCCATGCCAGGCAGTTCGAACCAGAAACAGCTTCCCTTGCCCGGCTCGCTCTTCAGGTGGATCTCTCCCCCCATAAGCGTCACCAGACGTTTGCTGATGGCAAGACCTAGGCCAGTACCGGAAAAACGCCGGGTGGCCGAGTTGTCGACCTGGGAGAAGGGTTCAAACAGCAGCGCCTGATCCGCATCGGCGATCCCGATCCCGGTGTCGGAGACCGAGATCAGCAGCTTCTCATCCTGCCAACCCAGGTGCAGTGTCACCTGCCCCTGTTCGGTAAATTTGAGGGCGTTGTCCAGCAGATTGCCCATCACCTGAGACAGACGCATCGGATCCCCCTGCAACTCCCGGGGGACCGACTCATCGACCCGATAAACCAGCGCGATCCCCTTGGCGGTCGCGCGAGCTTGCAGCGGCTCGACCAGAGATTGGCAAAGCTGGATGGGTTGCAGGGTCTCGCAGTGAAACACCAGGGTTTGCGACTCGATTTTCGAAAAATCGAGCACGTCGTCGATGATGGTTTGCAGCAATCTGGCCGAGTGGGTGGCATGGCGCAGCAGGCTCTGTTGCTCCGGCGCCAGCTCGGCATGCTGCACCAGATCGAGCATCCCCAACACCGCATTCATGGGCGAACGGATCTCGTGGGTCATCATGGCCAGAAACTGGGACTTGGCACGGTTGGCCGCTTCGGCCTCATCCCGTGCCCGCGCCAGCTCCTCTTCACGGCGGATCTGGTTGCTGATATCCCGGGCAGTGCCGCGATAACCAATAAACAAGCCATCATGGTCAAAGCAGGGCTCGGCGCTCACCTCCATCCAGCAGGGGCCGTGTTGCAGCGCAACCTGCATCCGCACCCCTCGCACCGGCTGGCGCAGCTCCAAAAGCTGCAGGTATTTCTGGGCATCGCAGCTCTGCTTGTTGCAGACGTAGTCATAGAGGGTCGGCCGGGTCGCCTGCGGGGTCATCTCATCCAGATAACCCGGCTCTGAGGCATAACTGAGGCGATGCTCGGCATCTGTCTCCCAGAACCAGTCAGAAGCCATGGCGGCGAAGCTGCGAAAACGGCGTTCGCTGGCCTGCAGTGCCTCGGTTTTTACCGCGACCTGCTCCTGCAAGCGAGCCCGATAGGTGATGTTGACCAGCGCCTGGGCGATGAGCGGACGGCAACGCTCCATGGCGGCCTTGCTGGTGAGATCGAAGGTGCCCGCCCGAGCGTGGCGGCAGATGAGGGTAGCGGTAAAACCGGGGGCCTGCAGCCCGGTCAGCATCACGCTGGCCCAGCCCGGCTCGCTCGCCAGCGGCGCAAGCTCGGGCAGCTGGGCGGGATCGTAAATCACCAGAGTTTCACCCGAGATGGCGCGGGCAAATGCCGGGGTCATGCGCCAACTGCGGGCTGATAGCATTGGCTCGGTACTGAGGTGGGTACTTCCCTGCTCCCCTTCCCAGGCCACCACATCAGCGTGCTCAAAGCCGATAAAGGGTTTGAGCACCTGGATAAGGCTCTCCAGCACCTGCTCCAGCGTCTTGGCATCGGCGAGGGTGGCAACGCCCCCCAGCAGAGTCTGGGACTCGTGACGATACTTGGCCTCGCGCTCGCGGCAACGCATAAGGTCGACCAGCGTGGTCTGCAATTTGTCGCCGAGGGCTTCCAGTTCACTGTTGCCAATCATCTTGTTGCCTGCTCTGTTATGTTCTGCCGACTCAACGGGTCAGGAAAATCACGCTCGATACCATCAGGTTGCCGTGGGCCAGCTCGCCATTGGGCAGCCGCCCCTGCTCGCCGAAGGTAAAGGGGGTGATAAAGGGGATCTTGCCGAGGCGAGCCTGGCTCTGCTCGACAAATTGGCACAACATATCACCTAGCGCCAAACGGCAACCAGCACAAAAGATGATGAGAGCGCCGATAGGCTGCAATTCCACATCGACCCCATACCCTGGCTCGACGCGCATGGCATTGAGGCTGCGCTGCAACAACCCTTCCTGACTGCTGTACATCAACAGCAGACGCTCCCCTTGCACCACATCGGTAAAGAGCCGCAGCCCGCCCTGTTCGGTCACAGCTTCAGGATGGGAGAGTTTGTAGTAAGGAATGCCATCCAGCGCTCCCACCTGACGAGCCAGCGGGGTGAGCGTGGTCTCGCGCAAAATAGCCCCCACCGGCCAGGGCTGCTCGCGCCCGCACCAGCGGGCATAGACCTCGGCAGCAGGCTGGTGATCGATGGTGAGTACCTCCCGCCCGTTGCAGGCTGTTATCTCGCCGCTGAATTCGGCAGGCACATAGCCCGAGTGAAACTGAAAAGCGAGCTGGCAATCAGGATAGAGCACCGCCAGACCGATGCCATCCTGACTCACCGCCTCATCCCAGCAGAGCTGCCAGTCACCGCTGACACTGCTATCAGCCGCGGATCCACCGACCACCGGCACCGAGGCACCGAGTTCGGCCTCAATACCGGCCAGCAGCCCCTCTTCCTTGCCGGGACTGGCATGAAACAGGATCAGCTGGGGCAGCTCGCCCGGCCGACCACAGTCGTTCATGGCTCGGCGCAGCAACTGCCGCACATCCACCCCGTCACCGTTGGCACCGGCTACCCCGAAGGCCCCTTTCTCATCGTACAGAGCAGCAACGGCCAGCCCATATCCGTCTCGGGCGTGGTGTCCCATCTCGGTCATGACACCACCGCAAGAGCTGCACCCAAGCAGGCGGGTCGTCGGGAACTGGCGTTTGAGCGCGTCGCGCAGTATCGCCCCCTCATGGGCTTGGGTAAAATAGAGTAACAGCAGGGAGGGGGCCTGATCGGCATGGTGGCGCAGCTGCGCGCAGATATCTTGGGCCGCCAGCGATGAATTCTGGGCGAGGGAGTGAACGGTCAGAAATTTCAACACCATCTCCTTGTTTTATCGAATGGCTGCCTCAAGCAAAAATCATACCTTTATCAAACAATTATCTCGCTTCGCTTGCTAACATAGCGGTCAACTGAGACCAATAACAGGACGCCCATATGTGGCAAAAAAACATCAATGACTTCGATCGGGTCGTTGCCATCGGTGGTGGCCATGGCATGGGACGAGTGCTTTCGTCCCTCTCGTTTCTCGGTCAACGGCTCACCGGCATCGTCGCCACCACAGATGATGGTGGCTCGACCGGACGCCTGCGCAAGAGTCAGGAGTGCATCGCCTGGGGCGATCTGCGCAACTGCCTGAACCAGCTGGTGACCGATCCCAGCATCGGCAGCCTGTTGTTCGAATACCGCTTCGCCGGCAAAGGCGAGCTGGCGGGCCACAACCTTGGCAACTTGATGCTGCTGGCGCTCGATAATCTCTGTGTCCGTCCTCTTGATGCTATCAAGCTGATCAGTGACATGCTCAAAATCGAGTCACAATTGCTACCCATGTCTGAATTTCCCACCGACCTCTGCGCCCATATGGAGTGTGGCACCCAGATCCTGGGAGAGGTATCCATCGATCAACTGGCAACACCGCCCCTCTCCCTCGGCCTGATGCCGGAAGTGCAAGCGACCCGGGAAGCGGTGCTGGCATTGCAGCAGGCGGACATGATCATTCTGGGGCCGGGCAGTTTTCTCACCTCCATCATGCCGCCACTGCTGCTGGCCGAGATCGCCCAGGCCATCAACGAGAGCAGCGCCATGCTGGTTTTCGTCTGCAATCTGGTGGCGGAGAACGGTCCTGCCAGCCAGCTGGATCTGATGAGTCAGTGTCGCTGGCTGGAGTCCCGGGTCGGTCAGGGTCGGCTGGATGCCATCCTGGCCCCACAGGGCGCGAGTGATGCGGGGGACTGGCAAGGGCGTGTGATCGAAGCCGAGCTGGGCGAGCTTGAGCTGCCCCATCGGCACGATCGGTTGAAGCTGAAACTGGCGCTGGACCGGATCATCCAGCAACTGCTCAACCAGCGTTAGGCAACGGTCACGGCGCCCCGGCATCCCTGCATGGCGCCGTTAATGATAATCGGCAAGAAACGCGAGCACCTGGGGCAAGGAGGCCTCCAGCAGTTGCAACTGGCGCTCTGCCTCGGCCACATCGGCCTGCTTGCTGGCCATCTCCAGCGCCATCACCTGCTGATAACTCGGTATGGCGCCGTAGCTGCCACAGGATGATTTCATGCTGTGCGCCACCCGAGCCAGCGCCTCCCACTCTCCCTGTTCATAGAGGGGTCTGAGCTGACTCAGCTGCTCGCCCACCTCTTCAATAAAGACTGCGATGACCACGGGCAGCATATCCGGACCGATATCCTCTGCCAGCTGCTGCAACACCTTGCGATCCACCCACTCCATGCGAGGCTCCTCCAGAACGGTATTCAAACAGACCATACTATAGATAGTTTTCGATGTCGTGGCTCACGACCAGGCAGTGATGAAGCACCCGATTGGATGGCTCAGGGAATAAAGTGGAAAAAATGTGATCAACATCGAAATAGCGATGCTGAAACGCCCGTCAAGACAACAACCTGATTGCCACAAATTAACAATTGATCAACACTCAATTCCGTCAGAGTGATGATGCTCAGCAACACCTCTCATCCCTTTTGCCTTTTATGGCTGCTGCGAAGAACCAGGGTAGGTATCTACCCTGGTATTTTTTTATCTTGCTCAAGCGCGACCTGGTTGGTCGCCACTCGCTCCCCCATGCGAAACAGATTGAATTCGCCGGGCGCCATTTTGACCCAATTCTCATTGCCGGTCAGCGGACGGGTGGTGATCAGGGTGACCACATCGTTGGGGGTGGTCTCCCTTTGAAAGTCGATCACCACCTCCTCATCCAGCAGGCTCGCCTCGCCAAAGGGCGCGCAGCGGGTCAGCCAGTGCAGATTGTTGCTGCAGTAGCTCATCACATACTCCCCGTCCGAGAGCAGCATGTTGAACACCCCGAACGCTCTGAGCTCGTCACACAGGGTGGCGAGATAGCGAAACATGGCGGGAAAGTTGGCCGGACGCTTGGGATATTTTTGCTCCAGCCGATCGAGCAGCCAGCAGAAGGCGTGCTCGCTGTCGGTATCCCCCACCGGCCGGTGGCGGCCGGTTGGCAGCTTCTTGTAGCCGGTCAACTGACCGTTGTGGGCGAAGGTCCAGTAACGGCCCCACAGCTCACGGGTAAAGGGGTGGGTATTTTCCAGTGACACGCAGCCACGGTTGGCTTGCCGAATGTGGCTGACCACGGCGCAGCTCTTGATGGGCAGCGCCTGTACCAGTCTGGCGATGGGAGATTGGGCGCTGGGCTCGGGATCCTTGAAGGTGCGAAAGCCCTTCCCCTCGTAGAAGGTGATCCCCCAGCCATCCTTGTGGGGCCCGGTCTTGCCGCCGCGCAGCATCAACCCGGTAAAGCTGAAGCAGATATCGGTCGGCACATTGGCACTCATGCCGAGCAGTTCGCACATATCCGGCAGACTCCTTTCATGATTTGGCTTGTGTCATGTTCGACCAGCACGCTGGTTCGACAGACCGCAGGGGAAGGCGCAATCCCTTCCCCTGTGACTGGCAACAACCGGCAGATGGCAAACCATGCAACCGGTGATGCCCTTGTCTGGTGACGATGGCCTGATTACTTGGCCATCTCTTTTTCGACCAGCTGGATCAGGATGTGGATCACCTTGATGTGCACTTCCTGAATACGGTCGGCATAGCCAAAGTGCGGCACCCGGATCTCGACATCCGCCAGACCTGCCATCTTGCCGCCATCCTTGCCAGTCAGGGCGATCACTTTCATCCCTTTGGCGCGGGCCGCTTCGATGGCTTTCAGGATATTGCCGGAGTTGCCGCTGGTGGAGATGCCAAGCAGCACGTCGCCACGGCGGCCGACCGCTTCTACGTAGCGGGAGAAGACATAGTCATAGCCAAAGTCGTTGGAGACGCAGGAGAGGTGGCTCGGATCGGAGATGGCGATACCGGCATAACCTGGGCGGTTCTCGCGGTAACGACCGGTCAGCTCTTCGGCGAAGTGCATGGCGTCACAGTGGGAGCCACCGTTGCCACAGGAGAGCACCTTGCCCTCTTCTTTGAAAGAGTCGGCCAGCAGTTTGGCGGCCGCTTCGATGTTTTTCAGGTTCTGCTCATCAGCCAGGAAGGCCTGCAGCACGCTGGCAGCTTCGGTCAGTTCATTGCGGATCAATTCTTGGTACATGATGTCTCTTCCACTGTTTTTAGTGTGCGTGTAGATCGCGGCTATTCTCGCACAAGCGAATCGCACAGTCGCCCCCCTGCGAGCCACAGCGCTGGCGGCGCGTGAGCGTTATGGGGATCACAGAGAGAAGGTAATGAAGATGTAAACAGCTTGATAACTTTGTGCGTATGAATTACAACAGGGGCCATATCCAACAGGTCAGACCTCTGGATCAGTTACGCCACGTTGGCAACCTAACCACGCAAGGAGCAAGCAATGACGACGACCCTCACTCTGCTCGGGGTGATCCTGGTTATCGGAGCCCTGGCCTATCGCCGGGCATCCCTGTTCATCTCCACCCTGGTCACCGGCGCCGCCCTGGTGCTTGGCACCATCTATGGTCATGTGCCCTTGCTGGTATGGGCGCTGTTCGCGGTGATTGCCATCCCGCTCAATCTGGTGGAATTTCGCCGCAATCAAATAACCAAGCCGCTGTTCAAGATCTACAAATCGATCATGCCGGAAATGTCCCGCACCGAGAAAGAGGCGATTGAAGCGGGCACAACTTGGTGGGAAGCCGATCTGTTCGCGGGCAACCCGGACTGGAAAAAACTGCACGCCATCCCGGTCAGTGCCCTCTCTGCCGAAGAGCAGGCCTTTATGGATGGTCCGGTCGAGGAAGTGTGCCGCATGGTGAGCGACTGGGAAGTGACTCACGAGCGCGCGGATCTCTCCCCCGAGGTGTGGCAATACCTGAAGGACAACAAGTTCTTCGCCATGATCATCAAGAAGAAATATGGCGGTCTGGAGTTCTCGGCCTACGCCCAGTCCTGCGTCCTGCAAAAATTGTGCGGCGCCAGCGCCGTGCTCGCCTCCACCGTCGGCGTACCCAACTCGCTGGGCCCGGGCGAACTGCTGCAGCACTACGGCACTGACGCGCAGAAGGATTACTACCTGCCCCGCCTGGCGGTAGGTAAAGAGATCCCCTGCTTCGCCCTGACCAGCCCGGAAGCGGGTTCTGATGCCGGCTCCATCCCCGACTTCGGTATCGTCTGCAAGGGCGAGTGGGAAGGAAAAGAGGTTCTCGGTATGCGCCTCACCTGGAACAAGCGCTATATCACGCTCGCCCCTATCGCCACGGTCTTGGGTCTCGCCTTCAAACTGCGTGATCCGGAACACCTGTTGGGGGACGAGGAAGAGCTTGGTATCACCTGCGCGCTGATCCCCACTCACATCAAGGGTGTCGGTATCGGCCGTCGCCACTTTCCGCTCAACGTGCCGTTCCAGAACGGTCCGACCCAAGGCAAGGATGTGTTCGTCCCGCTCGATTTCATCATCGGTGGCCCGGCCATGGCCGGTCAGGGCTGGCGCATGCTGGTCGAGTGTCTGTCGGTCGGTCGCGGCATCACCCTGCCCTCCAACAGCACCGGCGGCGTCAAGATGCTGGCCCTAGCGAGCGGCGCATATAGCCGCATTCGTCGCCAGTTCAAGCTGCCCATCGGCAAGATGGAAGGGATTGAAGAGCCGCTGGCCCGCATCGGCGGCAACGCCTACATCATGGGCGCCGCAGCCAACCTGACCGTGACCGGTATCGACCTTGGCGAGAAGCCCTCGGTCATCTCCGCCATCGTCAAATACCACCTCACCGACCGTGCCCAGAAGTGCATCATCGATGCCATGGACATCCACGGCGGCAAAGCCATCTGCATGGGCCCCAACAACTATCTGGCCCGTGGCTATCAGGGTGCCCCCATCGCCGTTACGGTGGAAGGGGCCAACATTCTGACCCGCAGCATGATCATCTACGGTCAGGGCGCTATCCGCTGCCACCCGTATGTACTGCCGGAGATGCTGGCTGCCAGCCATCCCGACAAGGAGCAGGCGCTGAAAGATTTCGACAAGGCAGTATTCAGCCACGTCGGCTTTGCCATCAGCAACCTGGTGCGCAGCTTCTGGCTGGGTGTGACCGGCGCTCGCTTTGCCGCGGCCCCTTACAAGGATCAGACCAAGGGCTACTACCAGCAGCTCTCCCGCCTCTCGGCCAACCTGGCGTTCCTGTCAGACATGGCGATGGGTACTCTGGGTGGCGAGCTCAAACGCAAGGAGCGGGTTTCCGCCCGCCTTGGCGACGTGCTGAGCCAGCTCTATCTGGCCTCCAGCGCCCTCAAGCGCTATCAGGATGAGGGACGCCAGCAGGCCGACCTGCCGCTGCTGCACTGGGCACTGCAAGATGCCATGTTCAAGGCACAAGAGGCGATCGACGAGCTGCTGCGCAACTTCCCGAACCGCTGGATTGGTCTGGCCCTGCGCGCCGTGGTGCTGCCGCTTGGCCGTGACCTGAACCGTCCGTGCGACAAGCTGGACCAACAGGTTGCCCGTCTGCTGCAAACCCCGAGCGAGACCCGCAGCCGCCTGGCCAAGGGCCAATACCTGACTCGCGAAGAGGGCAACCCCTTCGGTCTGCTGGAGCAGGCGCTCGATGACGTGCTGGCCGCCGAGCCGCTGTTCGAGAAAGTCTGCAAGAGCGATAGTATCAAGCGTCCCTTCATCGCGCTGGACAAGGTGGCCGACATTGGCCTGGCCGCTGGCGTACTGACCCAGAGCGAAGCCGAGCTGCTGCGCCGCGCCGAAGTAAGTCGCCTGCGCACCATCAACGTCGATGATTTTGACCCCATCGATCTGGTGGCCAACAAGAAGCTGTTTGAAGCCTCCGCTTACCATCACGCGGCCTGATAACCAGCTATCGACAACGCCTCCCTTGTGGAGGCGTTTTATTATCGGCAATCATCCCCATTCACGACCCCCTATTGCCCCAACTTGCACGCATAGCTCCCCCGACCAGCTGCTACCCCCGTGTGGTCAGCCGGGAAAAAAGGCACAATAGCCGACAAATCGAATCACCAAGGAAGCCAAGATGACCCTTGAGCACCTGATCCTGTGGCGCCGCGACCTGCACCGCCTGCCGGAAGCCGCCTGGAAAGAGTTTCGCACCACCAGCCTGATTGCCCACCACCTGAGCGAGCTCGGTTATCGCATTGTGCTTGGCGACAAACTGCTGGCCAGCAATCTGATGATGGGCCGTGATGTGGATGTGGCGGCCGAGAAGGCTCGCGCCCGTCGTCAGGGAGCCCATCCCGACTGGCTGGAGCGGATCGGCGATGTCACTGGCCTGATGGGAGAGCTGGATACCGGCCGTCCCGGTCCGACCCTGGCCTTTCGCTTCGATATCGACGCGGTGGAGGTGGAAGAGTCCGACGCCGAACAGCACCAACCGCAGCAAGAGGGTTTTGCCTCCCACAACAAGGGGTGGATGCACGCCTGCGCCCACGATGGCCACACCGCCATCGGCATGGGGCTGGCCAGCCAGCTGATGGCGATGAAGGAGCAGCTTTGCGGCCGCATCAAGCTCTTCTTCCAGCCCGCCGAAGAGGGGTGCCGCGGTGGCAAGGCGCTGGCTGCCGGTGGCGCACTCGATGACGTGGATGCCCTGCTCTCGCTCCATATCGGTATTCACGCTGGCAGCGGCGAGCTGGTGATCAATCCCACCGAATTTCTCTGCTCCACCAAGTTCGACGTCCACTTTATGGGCACCGCCGCCCACGCGGGGCTCGAACCCAATGCCGGCAGCAATGCGCTGGCAGCCGCCTGCATGGCCACCACCGCCATGCTCGGTATTCCCCGCCACCGCGACGGCATGACCCGCATCAACATCGGCCAGCTTCACGCTGGCAGCGGCCGCAACGTCATTCCCGATCATGCGGAGCTGCGCGGTGAAACCCGCGGCGCCGATAGCGCGCTCAACGACTACATGTTCAGTCAGGTACAGCGCATCGTCGAAGGGACTGCCCTCGCCCACGGTGTCACCTACCGCATTATCAAGCAGGGCGAGGCCATTGCCCTCGACAACAGCCCGGCACTGCAGGCCGAGCTGGCGGCGCTGGCCCGCAAGCAGGGGCTCGCCACCATCCAGACTCGCCGCTTTGGCGCCAGCGAAGATGCCGGTTTTCTGATGGAGCGGGTGCAAAAGCAGGGGGGCGAAGCGGCTTACCTCATCCTGGGGGCCGATCTGGCGGCGCCGCACCATCACAACGAATTCGATTTCGATGAGCGGGTGATGCAAAGCGGGGTCGAGCTGCTGGCCGCCTGGGCACGCGCACGACTGGGTGTGGCAGAAGCAGCCCTCTCTTGATATCCCCTCGGCAAGCTCACCGGCTAACGGGATCAAAAAAGGCGCCTCGGCGCCTTTTTTCTGCAAGAAAAACCTGAGCACTACTCGCGGTGCTTGCGATGCACATCGGGGCGACCACCGGTCACGCTATCGGCTCTCCCCTCCTCTTTGGCCTTCTCGGCCCGCTTTTTGCGCATCTCGCGGGGATCGGCGATGAGCGGGCGGTAGATCTCGATACGATCGCCGTCGTGCAGCGGCTCGCTCCCTTTCACCGGGCGGCTGTAGATACCGAACTTGTTGACCGACAAGTCAATCTCGGGGTGCTTTTGCACGATGCCGGACTGCTCGATGGCCGCCAGCACGCAAGTCTCGGGCGCCACCCTCAGGGCAATCACCGTCTGCTGCTGCGGCAAGGCATAGACAACCTCGATATTGAGCTGGTCAGACACCGTAGACCTCCTTCGCCCGGTTGGAGAAGGCGGAGACCATGGAGCTCACCAGATCGCGGAATACCTGACCAAAGGCCACCTCGATAAGCTTGGAGGTAAACTCGAAATCGAGATCAAACTCCACCTTGCAGGCGTCGACATCGAGCGGGGTAAAGGTCCACCAGCCCGCCAGCTTGCGGAACGGGCCATCCACCAGCTCCATCCTGATCTGACGGTTCACATCCAGCTGATTGCGGGTAGTAAAGGTCTTGGCAATCCCCGCCTTGGCCACATCGACCGACGCCATCATGTAGTCATCGCCAGCCTCGTGGACACGGCTGCCGACACAGCCGGGCAAAAACTGCGGATAGGCATCCACATCGTTAACCAACTTGAACATCTGTTCTGCACTGAACATCACCAGGGCACTGCGCGTAATTCGGGGCATGGCTTTTCCTCATCCAATCGGCGCGATTTTATCACCATGTTTGGGGTTGTGGAGGTAAAACCTCAGCCAAACCGCTCAGAAAGCCACCACTTGACCTGCTGCGCGTTTTACAGCCGTCCCTGCCTACGTATAATACGAGCCTCCTAGTCATTGCCGGAAATCGCCCGTCATGAGCAAAAAAAACAGTAAAAACAAAGCCGGGTCCAGCACCATTGCACTCAACAGAACCGCGCGCCACGAATACTTCATCGAAGAGAAGATCGAAGCGGGTCTGTCCCTGCAAGGGTGGGAAGTCAAATCCCTGCGGGCGGGCAAGGCCAACATCAGCGAAGCCTATGTCATCTTCCGCGATGGCGAGGCCTATCTGTTCGGCTCCAGCTTCCTGCCACTGCAAGCGGCCTCCAGCCACGTGGTATGTGACCCGACCCGCACCCGCAAACTGCTGCTGAGCCGTCGTGAACTCGACAAGCTCGAAAGCCTGATCGCCCGTCAGGGCTACACCATAGTTCCCCTCGCCCTCTACTGGAAACAGTGTTGGGTCAAGGTCGAGATCGGCCTGGTGAAGGGCAAGAAAGAGCACGACAAGCGCGAAGATACCAAGGCCCGCGAATGGGATCGGGAAAAAGCGCGCATCATGAAGAACAAGCATCGCGGCTAACCTGCGACTGGCAGGATCAGGACGTCAGTTCACCTTCCCCCGGCGCAGCTGGCTCTTCAGGCTCAGCTGCGTACAATAAATCGGCAAACAGACTGGTTGCCAGAGGGAATGGGTATCAACGCCTTGCTATGACAGCATTTTTGCGTACAATCGCAATTAACAACTTGGGGCTGATTCTGGATTCGACAAGATTCACGAAACCCAAGGTGCATGCCGAGGTGCGGTAGGCCTCGTTAATAAACCGCAAAAAAATAGTCGCAAACGACGAAAACTACGCACTAGCAGCTTAATAACCTGCATAGAGCCCTTCTACCCTAGCTTGCCTGTGTCCTAGGGAATCGGAAGGTCATCCTTCACAGGATCGTGTGGAAGTCCTGCTCGGGGCGGAAGCATTAAAACCAATCGAGCTAGTCAATTCGTGGCGTGTCTCTCCGCAGCGGGTTGGCGAATGTAAAGAGTGACTAAGCATGTAGTGCCAAGGATGTAGTAATTTTGGACGGGGGTTCAAATCCCCCCAGCTCCACCAAACGTTTGGAAAGGGCCATCTCGTAAGAGGTGGCCCTTTTTATTTGTCCATGTCCATGTTGTTTACCGATATCAAACTGGTTGGATTTTTTTTCCAATATCCCCTTGAACTGGCCTTTGGCAAAAAAAATCAGGCGCATCACCGCGCAGGCTTTATCATCAGGTTGCCATCCCGGTACTAGCCGGACTCACAGCCGCACAGTGGCATGTCGTGGCCCAATATTGAGTAAATTGAAGTTGGCCGCTGCATTTTAATGCACTTACAATATGCGCCCAATTCTGTTGGATTCCTTCTGATGCTCCGCCAATGTGATCGTCTATTCCTGTTTCTCCTGCTACTGCTCTGGGGCGTGGCGGCGCACGCCATTACCAGTCTGAATGAAGATGAGTTTGATCTGTCTGAACGCGCCTGGCTGTCATCACACCAGGAGTTGGTCATCGGCATGCCGATGATGGGTGACCCTCCATACAGCTATAAGGATGCAGATCAACGTTTTACCGGCCCAGTCCCCGATATTGCGCAGCAGATTGCCAGAACGCTCGGGTTGACCCTGCGCTTCAAGGTTTACCCCTCCTACGTGGATGCGCTGACCGGGCTTGACCACGGCGCAATCGACATGCTGGTGAACGACCAGCCAAGCGAACAATGGCGATCCAATATTGTCTCCCTCCCGTTTTTGCTCTCCATGCCGCGCGGCGTGCTGCTCAACAATGGCAAAACGAAGTTGTCACGACAGGATGCCCATGGTTTGCACTGGGTATGTGTCACGGGAGTCAATGCTGGCAGTGAATTGAAAAAACTGGGATTTCCCCGTGTGACCGAGGCAGAGAGTCGCAGCGAAGCAGCCTTTATGCTCAAAAAGCGCATGGCTGACGCCTATCTTGCTGACATGCCGTCACTGGTGATGGTAAAAGATCAGCACCCCAAGGCTGGTTTCACCATTGCCACCCCGGAATGGATAAGCGGCACGTCTCTCTCCATCAATATGCACAAGAGCGCCCCGGCACTGGTCAGCCTGGTGAGCAAGGCATTCAACGAGATACCGGTTGAAGATCGTCGGCATATGCTGGCCGCCACCACGACTCGCCAACATGCGGACTCAGGAGCGGTTAAGTCTGTCCCGTTTACCCCTGAGGAGCAGGAGTGGCTCAACCAGCATCCTGAGCTGACTTACGGCGTCTCCCCGGACTGGACCTCCATGAGCGAGTTCAATTACCGGGGCAGGCTGGTCGGTTATGTGGCGGACCTGATGGCGCTGATGCAGCAAGTCTCCGGGCTGAAGTTCTCTCTGGTTCGCACCAATAGCTGGGGGGAAACTCAGAACCTGCTGAAGTTGCGGCAGATCGATTTTATTCCGGCCATCTCCCCCAACCACGACCGCGGCCAGTTTGCGCTGTTCACCCCCGGCTATCTGTTTGTCGATCGGGTCGTTATTGCCCCCAAACGCAGTGCTGATATCACCGATCTCTCACTGCTGCGAGGGAAACGGGTCGGCATGGTACATGGCTCGCTGGATAAAGATCTACTGACCAACATTGGCGCCCATCCGGTAGAGGTCAACAATGACAACCGCTTGCTGGAGCTGCTGGACACGGGCGATGCCGACTACGTGATGGTCACTCTGCCATCCGTCAACAAACGGGTGAGCGAACGCTATCAGGTGGTCTATGCCGGCAAAGACTTGCGCCTGCCGGTCGCCATGGCCACGCGCAAAGATCCCATGCTGCAGCGGATCCTTACCAAGGTGCTTTATTCGATACCGCCGGAGGAGCTCAATAAAGTGGAGAGACGCTGGCTCTCCATGAGCGTGCAGACCGGTATCAATAACGAAACAGTGCTGTTCTGGTTCGTAATGAGCGGCGCGGCAGCCACCCTGCTGTTTACCCTGTTCTGGGCCTGGAACCGTACCCTGAAACGGGAGATCGTGCAGCGACAACGGGCCGAGAAGACGCTCAATGAACAGTTGGTTTTCATCCAGACCCTGCTCGACTCCCTACCCAATATGGTGGCGCTGCGGGATCGCGATCATCGCCTGACCCTCAGCAACCGGGCATACCGCGAGCTGTTTGTCGGTGATGGGGAAGAAGGTGATCGCTGGGGCTATATGACCGAGGACGAGCGGCAACAGATGCTGCGCGAGGAGCGTGCGGTCTGGGAAACCGGCGAGATCTTCCAAGGATCGGGTTATACCCAGCGCGAGGGGGATGTTCCCCTGCACGTGGTCTACGTCAAGTTGCCCTATCGCGCAGCAGACGGCGCGATTCAGGGGGTGCTGACGGTATTGACCGATGTCAGTGCCCTCAAGGCCGCCGAAAACAAGGTGCGGGAAGTGGAGGGCAGGCTGCGGGACATCACCGACAGCATGCCGGGTCTGGTCTATCAATATCTCTGGCAAGGGGCCGGCAAGGGGAAATTCCTCTATCTGTCCCAGGGGGCCAGCGACATTCTCGGGATGACCCACCAAGAGTTGATGGCAGCCGAGTCTGGCGGCGTGATCCTCGGCTTGAACGATGAGGCTATGGCAACCTTTATCGATAAGGTGGCCAAACATGCGCAAACCCTTGAGCCGCTCGATATGGAGGTGCTGGTGCCCTCTGTTCAGGGGGAGCGCTATATCCAGATCCGCGGCAACTTTGTGGCGCAACAGGGCCATGATCGCCTGCTCAACGGCGTGGTGCAGGACATCACCGCCATCAAGCAACAGGAGCATGAGCTGCGTGAGGCGCGCGCCGCGGCCGAGCAGGCGATGCAGGCTCGCAGCCTTTTTCTGGCCACCATGAGCCATGAGCTGAGAACCCCCATCTCGGGCATGCACGGCATGCTGGAGCTGCTGCGCATGAGCGAGCTCAATGATGACCAGCGCTATCTGCTGCGCAATGTGGAGAGCTCGGCCAACCACCTGCTCTATCTGGTCAACGATATCCTCGACTTTTCCAAAATCGAGGCGGGTCAGCTGCACCTCAATCGCCAATCCTGCCGTCTACAACCCGTGGTGTGCGATGTGATCCGCGGCCATGCCGCACTGGCCTACAGCAAGGGGCTGAAGGTCACGCTCCAGTGGGAGGATCAACTCCCCGACCTGGCCGATATCGATCCGGTCAGAGTGGGCCAGGTGGTCTCCAATCTGCTCAACAATGCGGTGAAGTTCACCGAGCAGGGCGCCATTTCGATCCAGGCCAGCTATCACGACCAGCAGCTGGTTATCGCGGTGACGGATACCGGCATCGGCATCGCCGAAGAGAAGCAAGCACTGCTCTTTACCCCGTTCGAGCAGGTGGAATCCGATATCAATCGCCGCTTTGGTGGCACCGGTCTGGGCCTGGCCATCTGTGATCAGCTGGTGAAGAAGATGGGCGGCACCCTGACGGTCAAGAGCCAGCTCGGTGAAGGAGCCTGTTTCCGCTTCAGCATCCCGCTGCTCAATGGCCTGTGGGAACCACCCGCACTGGCGGGCAGCGAATGGTGGTGGCTGGGTAGCGATGCCGCCTTGCAGGCCACCATGGCACGGCTCGGCGCCCGGTTAACTCCCCTCGATATCCACCAGCTCACCGCCGATCTCGACGGCCTGCTGTTGGCGGAAGAGGCCGCGCTGGAGCCCAGTATGGGGAGCGATTGGCACACCTTGCTACAGTCCGGCACTCTCAAGGGGGTCATCCTCTCCCCTCGCGAAGCGTTGCGGGGACGCATGGGCTCGGAGAACTGGTGGCGCCTCGGCCAATCCCCCCTCTATCCGGATCTGTTGCTCGAAAGCTGCCGCGAGCTGATCACCGGGCGAGCCGTGACCCCCCATGCCGCCAGCATCGAAAAACTGGGCGGGCGGGTGCTGGTCGCCGATGACCATCTGGTCAATCGCGCCCTGCTGACCCGTCAGCTGGCGATTCTGGGGGTGGAGTGCGAGGTAGTGGAAGATGGCGAGAAGGCATTGCGCGCCTGGCAAACCCGGGATTTCGCCCTGCTGATCACCGACTGCCACATGCCGCACATGGATGGCTACACCCTGACCCGCCACCTGCGAGAACAAGGGGAGCAGGCCCCCATCATCGGCGTCACCGCCGATACCTCGGAGGAGGCGGCAGTCAATATGACGGCAGCCGGCATGAACGGCATGCTGTGCAAACCCTATTCGCTGGAGTCACTGCGCCAGATGCTGCTGCGGTGGTTGCCCGCGACTACGATCACAGAGAAAGTGCCCGCACGACAGGCCATCAATCTCGACATGATCGGTCGCTGGCAAGATCTGTTTGGCGATGAAGAGATTGCCAAAAGCATGGCAAGGGAGTATCTGGCCTCCAACCGGAAAGATTGCCACGCTATGATGAGCGCGCTCTCCTCCGATGATAGCCAGGAGCTGGTGGAGATCGCCCACCGCATCAAAGGGGCAGCCAGAATGGTCGGGGAGCTCTCCCTGGCCGAGCAGGCGGCGCAACTGGAATCGGCGGCCCGCCTCAAACAGTTGAGCGAGCTCGCGCTGCTGACACAGAGAGTGGAAGAACAGATGAACAATATTGAACGTGAAATGGGATTGTGGCTCGATGAGTAGAACGGCAGACGAGTTGGTCATCATGGTGGTCGAGGATCACGGGTTTCAACGCAAGACCCTGATGCACCAGATCCGGGCGCTCGGTTATCAGCAACTGCTGGAGGCCGCAGACGGCATCGAAGCCCTGGCGCTGTGCCAGAGCCACACTGTCGACATCCTGTTCTGCGATCTGCGGATGCCCGGCATGGATGGCATGGCGCTGCTGCGCCGCCTCTCGCTGGGTGGCTTTCGGGGCGGCATCATCCTCTCCAGCGCGCTGGAAGATGACGTGGTGGAGGCCGTGCTGCGCATGAGCGCGGCCTATGGTCTCCATGTGCTGGGTCGCATCGAGAAACCCTCCAGCCCGCAGCGGCTGCGCCAGTTGATCGACTCCTGGGCCCCCAAGTCGGCCCCCTCGGGCAAGGACGATGGCCTCGTCCTCTCGGTGGACGAGCTCAAACGCGCCCTCGACAACGACCAGTTGCTGCCCTGGTATCAACCCAAGGTCGGCTTTGCGTCCGGCCAGTGGGTGGGGATGGAGGCGCTGGCCCGCTGGCAGCATCCGGAATATGGGCTGATCTCCCCCGGCATGTTTATCCCGCTGGCGGAAAATAACGGCCTTATCGATCAGCTGACCGATGTCATCATCAACAAGTCGCTGCAGGATTGCCATCTGTGGGGACAGACCGGTCTCTCCCTCAATCTGTCGATGAACCTCTCAACCACCTCGCTGATTGAGGGAGATCTCTGCCACTTCCTGATCAACCAGTGCCAGCGCTGGGGCGTCAATCCCGAGCTGATCACCCTGGAGGTGACCGAAAGCTCGTTTGTCGAGGATATCGGCAAGGCACTGGAGGTGCTGACCCGGCTGCGGATGCACGGCTTTGGCCTCTCCATCGATGACTTCGGCACCGGCTACTCCTCGATGCAACAGCTGGCGCTGCTGCCCTTTACCGAGCTCAAACTTGATCGCTCGTTTGTCGATCGCTGCTATGCCGATCCCTCCCGTCTGGCCATTATCGAATCGAGCATCGAGCTGGCCCGCAAGCTGGGGCTGAAATCAGTCGCCGAAGGGGTGGAAGATGTGCAGACCTGGCAACTGCTGGCCAAGCTGGGGTGCGATATCTGCCAGGGCTTCTTTACCGCCCGCCCTATGCCACGCAGCGAACTGCAGCATTGGCACCAGATCTGGCAAGCCCGGCTCCCCACCCTGATATCCGGCTGATCTCCCGCGACCAACCCTTTGGGCCAACAGCGCGCCGATCGACAACGTGAATGGCCGCCTTCAAAGGTGGCCATTTTCTTTGTGTCAGGCTCGCCACTCACGCATGCCCGCCCCCGATCCACCAACCTTTTATCCAACCGAGTGCCCCCTTTGCTCTGCATGCGCCGCATGCCTTGAGTCACCATTTATGCAAAATAAGTTGCATCACAAATGGTGCTACTGGCGGATCACGCCTACCGCGAGCGAGAGCAGCCTCTCTTCTACCAGACGCATAAACTGACAATAAGACAATGAATTGCCTGCTGTAACAGGAATGGTTCTCAACGATGCGCCGAGCCGATGAGGTAGACAAGACAACCTGAAATCGTTTTCTCTTTTGAACAATAAGCTGTCTAAAATCAAATAAAGTTGTAAATAATCTTTGTTATGGTGAGCGTATAGCAAGCGGCCTCCCTGTCGCTTCCCCTGCTGGCTCCGCCAGATGCAGCATTTTCTGCGCCTTGAAAGCGAGTTTATGACGCCATGATCACCATCACCCTCGATGGGGCTCAGTTGACGGTTGACCCGACCAGAACCCTGCTCCAGATAGCCAAACAGCACCAGACTGATATCCCCTCCCTGTGCGGTGACAACACCAGCGGCCCCAAGACACCCTGCAATCTCTGCGTGGTCGAGATTGCCGGTCTTGGCATCCGCCGCGCCTGCGAGACGCGCCCCGAGGCAGGGATGGTGATCACCAGCCAAAGCGATACCCTGCGCGCCCACCGCCAGCAGGCGCTCGGCCGCATCCTCGCAGATCACTACGCCGATTGCGAAGCCCCCTGCCAGCGCGCCTGTCCGGCCGGGGTGGACATTCAATCCTATCTGCACCATATCGCCATGGGGGATCACGAAGCGGCGATGGCCGTCATCAAGCAGACCCTGCCGATGCCCCTCTCCATCGGCCGGGTCTGCCCCGCCTTTTGTGAGGCACAGTGCCGCCGCGCGCTGGTGGATGAACCGCTCGCCATTCGTCAGCTCAAACGTCACGCCGCCGATCTCGATCTGGCCGAGATTGCCCCCTATCAACCGGCAAAGAAGCCCGCCAAGGGCAAGCGGGTGGCCATTATTGGCAGCGGCCCGGGTGGCCTCACCTGCGGTTACTATCTGGGTTACGAGGGGTTCGAGGTCGATCTGTTCGAGGCGATGCCCGAAGCGGGTGGCTGGCTGCGCTACGGCATCCCCGAATACCGGCTGCCCAAGGCGATCCTCGATCAGGAGATCGACCTGATGTGCCAGAGTGGCATGCGGATCCACACCCAGCAGCGACTGGGCCACCAGATCACCCTCTCGGCACTGTGCCGCGACTATGATGCGGTCTGTCTGGCGGTTGGCGCTTCCAAGGCGGTGCCGATGGATTACCCGGGCAGCACCCTGGCCGGTTGTTATCTCGGGGTCGATTACCTCAAGGATCGGATGCTGGCCAAGCGGCTCACCACCGGCAAGAGGGTTGCGGTGATCGGGGGTGGTAATACCGCGATCGACTGCGCCCGCACGGCGGTCAGGCTGGGCGCTGAAACCACCCTTATCTATCGCCGCACCCGCGCCGAGATGCCCGCCGAAGCCTACGAAATCGACGAAGCGGAGCAGGAAGGGGTGCGCTTTTTGATGCTCACCAATCCGGTAGAGAATCTGGCCGATGAGGCTGGTCGCGTCTGTCAGGTGCGCCTCGAGAAGATGGCTCTCGGCGAGCCGGACGCCTCCGGTCGCCGCCGCCCGGAGCCCACCGGCGAGTTCTTCCTTGAAGAGTTTGATACCGTGATTGCGGCAGTGTCGCAGCAGCCGGATCTCAGCTTTATGGAAGGGGAGCCCCTCACCCTCCCCTTCACCCGCTGGCAGACTTTAGAGTCCCACCCCGAGACCATGCACAGCGGCCACGGCAACCTGTTCGCCATAGGCGATCTGCGCCGCGGGCCCGCCACCGCCATCGAAGCGGTCGCCGATGGTCGCAAGGCCGCGCTGGCCATCGACCAGTTCCTTCACGGTGACATGATCGATCCGGTGCGGCCCTTCAACGCCTGCAAGGCACCCACACTCAAGCAGGTCGATCCCGCCCAGTTTGCTCACCTGAAAAAAATCGCCCGCACCATCATGCCCCATCTGGCAGATAAGGAGCGCGAAGGGAGCTTTGCCGAGGTAGAGCGTGGCTTAAGTGACAGCGATGCCCGCAACGAAGCCAGCCGCTGCCTAGAGTGTGGCTGTCAGGCCAACACCAATTGTGCACTGCGCGACTACGCCACCGAATACAAGGTCGAGCAGAGTGCTCTCGACACCAGCCAGTGCCAGAAGTTTGCAGTGGATAAAAGCAGCGAATTTATCGTGTTCGATGCCAACCGCTGCATCGGCTGCGGCCAGTGCGTACAGACCTGTGGTGAGCAGGCGGTACAGGGTGTGCTGTGCTTTGCCAAGAACAGCGATGGCACTCTCTCGAACCGGCCACAGTTCGACACGGGACTCTCGATGGGCGACTCCCACTGCGTGCAGTGCGGCGCCTGCGTACAGGTCTGCCCCACCGGCGCCCTGGTGGATGCCCGCGACAAGTCACAGGGGCGCACCGAACTGCTCACGCCGGTCAATACCATCTGCACCTACTGCGGGGTCGGCTGCGGCGTCACCCTCTATGTCGATGAGGCGCGCAACCGCATCCGCTATGTGGAGGGGAACCGCAACTCACCGGTCAACCAGGGGCTGCTCTGCGTCAAGGGACGCTTCGGTTTTGACTTTATCCAGAGCGAGGAGCGCCTCACCACGCCGCTTGTCCGCAAAGATGGCAAGCTGGTGCCCGCCAGCTGGCAGGAGGCCATCGCCCTGGTGGCCGAGCGCTTCACCGCACTGCGCAAACGCTATGGCAGCGATGCGCTGGCGGGTTTTTCGTCGGCCAAAACCACCAACGAAGAGAACTACCTGTTCCAGAAGTTCATGCGCCGGGAGCTGGGCACCAACAATGTGGATCACTGCGCGCGGCTCTGCCACGCCTCCACCGTCACCGGGCTGGAAGCGTCACTTGGCAGCGGCGCCATGACCAACGACATCCCGAGCATCGATCACTCGGATCTTATCTTCATCATCGGCTCCGACACCTCGGCGGCTCACCCCATCATCGGCTCCCATATCAAGCGGGCCGTCACCATGGGCAAGGCGCGGCTGGTAGTGGCCGATCCGAAACGGATCGAGATGGCGGACCATGCCAGCCTCTATCTGGCCCACCGCCCCGGCACCGACGTGATGCTGCTCAACGGCCTGATGCAGCAGATCATCCTGAACAACTGGCACGACAAGGCCTATATCACCGCACGAGTGGAAGGGTTCGAGGCGCTGCAAGCGGAGGTGCTCTCCCCCGCTTATGCACCGGACAAGGTCGCCCTCGTCACCGGCGTACCGGCCGAGCGGGTGATCGAGCTCGCGCGCCTTATCGGCACCGCCGAACGCACCGCCGTCTACTACTCGATGGGGATCACCCAGCACACGACCGGCCACGACAATGTGCGCGCCATCGCCAACCTGCAACTGCTGTGCGGCAACATCGGCATCGAAGGAGGCGGCATCAACCCGCTGCGGGGCCAATCCAACGTGCAGGGTGCCTGTGATATGGGGGCGCTGCCCAACTGTCTGCCCGGCTATCAGAAGGTGGCCAACCCCGAGGTTCATGCCCGCTTCGCGGCCGCCTGGCAGCAGCCAGATTTGCCGCGCACGCCCGGCCTTACCCTCACCGAGACCATAGATGCCGCCTGTGCGGGCAGCATCAAGGGGCTCTATGTGATGGGGGAAAACCCGGTGCTGAGCGATCCGGATCAGCACCACGTCATCGAGGGGCTCAAGCAGCTGGAGTTTCTGGTGGTGCAGGATATCTTCCTCTCGGAAACCGCACAGCTCGCCGATGTGGTGCTCCCCTCCTGCTCCTTTGCCGAGAAGAGCGGCCACTTCACCAACACCGAGCGGCGAGTTCAGCGCATCTCCCCCGCCCTCAAGGCACCGGGCGACGCGCGGGAGGACTGGTGGATCATCCAGCAGATCGCCAACGCCATGGGGGGCGACTGGCACTATCAAAACCCGCAGGAAATCACCGCCGAGATCTGCCAAGTCACCCCGCAATACGCCGGCATCCAGTGGGACAAGGTGGGAGCACAAGGGCTGCAGTGGCCCTGCAACGACGCGGTGCCCGAAGGCACTCGCCTGCTCCACGGCAAGCAGTTCACCCGTGGCAAGGGGGAGATGGTCGCCACCCCGTTCCGCTATGCCGCCGAACTGCCCGATGAGACCTATCCCATCGTGCTCACCACCGGCCGCCTGCTGGAGCAGTTCCACACCGGCACCATGACCCGCAAGACCAAGGGGCTCGACAAGCTGGCTGGCCCGCGGGTGATGATGAGCGTGGCGGACGCCGAGCGGATGGGGATCAGCAACAGTGAGCGGGTGAAGGTCACCAGCCGCCGCGGCAATATCGAACTGCCCGCCTTCGTCACCAAGCGGATGCAACCGGGTGTAGTCTTTATCCCGTTCCACTTCGCCGAAGCCCCGGCCAACCGGCTCACCATCAATGCCACCGACCCCCACGCCAAGATCCCCGAGTTCAAGGTGGCAGCGGTGCGCATCGACAAGCTGACCAGCCAACACACCTCGACACCACAGCCAGAGATGGAGATAGCCTGACCGGAGATCAGGTAACAGGCAGGATAATCCGCAATAAAAAGAGTCACCCGACGGGTGGCTCATTGTGTTCACCAATACCACAAGCCAGATCATTATCAGCCCCCGGACGCCACTGTCAGGGTCATACCGATACTCATGCGGTCACCTCTGGCGAGTAGCCGCAAACCGGGGTGACCGGCCAGGTGGTGGGCATTGGCGGCGTGACTCTGGGGCTCCAGACAGACGAAGCCACTCCCCTCATCGGGCTGGTAGAGCATCAGGAAGTCGCACTCGCTTGAAACCAGCAGCCGTTGCTGGCGGGCAGGATGGTCAAGCTCGGCCTGACCACGCCAGCCGCCGTAACAGTGGTTGAGCCACCCTTGCGGGCGCTGCCACTGGCGAAAATCGAGATGGGGCGCCAGCCTGCTCGACCAGTCGTTCGGCAGATGATCTGCTCCCTCTTGCCAGACGCCGCTCGCCAGAAAACGGATGCGGGTCTGCTCGTCGCGCCAGAAGAAGGGGTGAAAACCCGCGCCGTAGAGACAGGGGCTCTCCCCGAGATGGGTCAGGCTGATCCGCGCCACCAGGCTCGCCCCCTGCAGCCGATAGTCGATCTCCGCCAGATAGTGAAAGGGACCATTCTGGCTGTTGAGCTGCAAAGTCACCGAGCTGTCGGTCAACGCCACCGGTTGCCATCGCTGTAGCCAGCCATCCCCATGCAAAAAGAAATCGGGATCGAGCTCGCTCGCGGGCAATGCACACGCCTCTCCCCACAGCTCGAACAGGTTGCCTGCGACCCGGTTGGCCAGCGGCAACATGGGAAACAGCGCGCTCTGGCCGGGATGCCAGGGCTGCGCCGGGTCAGTGTCGCGCAACAGCGGGCGCCCCTGCTCATCCTCCAGCCCCAGCAGACAGGCCCCTTGTGTTGAAACCCGCATCCGAAGATGCGGGTTGCCCAATGTGTAAACCGTCATGCCGAGGCGCTCGCCTTGGTCGGCGTCAGTTCGACCTTGCCCTGGGCCAGTTGGGCTTCCAGTGCCTCCAGCGTCACCCCTTTGGTCTCAGGCACCTTGCGATAGATAAAGATGAGACCGGCAAAACAGATAAGGCCATAGAGCAGGAAGCTGCCCGCAGCCCCCAACCCGGCATTGAGCAGCGGGAAGGTGTAGGTCAGCACGAAGCAGGCGATCCAGAGCGCCAGCGTACCGGCCGACATCGCCAGCCCACGCACCCGATTCGGGAAGATCTCCGAGAGCAGCACCCAGGTGACCGGCGCCAGCGTCAAGGCATAGATGGCGATGGCCGCCAATACCAGCAGCAAAACCGGCAGCCCCAGTACGCCTGTGGCGTAGGCCGCCGCCATCATGCCGTAGATAATGGTCAGTCCCGCCGAGCCAATCAGCATCAGCTTGCGGCGGCCAATTTTGTCCACCATGGGCAGCGCGATCAGGGTAAACAGCAAGTTGATAAGACCGGTGGCGACGATGGATTTGAGGGTGCTGTTGATGTCAAACCCGGCGGAGGCAAAGATTTCCTGCGCATAGTTGAAGATGACGTTAATGCCGCACCACTGCTGGAACACCGCCAGCACAATCCCGATGATGAGGATCGGCCGCACCGAGGGTTTACCCAGCTCCGCCAGCGACACCTTGTGGGTCTCGCCCACCAAGGTCTGACGGATATCGGCCAGGGTCTGCTTGGCATAGGCATCCCCGCCAATCTTGCCGAGCATGCGGGAGGCTTTCTCATACTGACCATCTTTGGCCAACCAGCGCGGCGACTCCGGCACGAAGAACATCAACACCAGAAACGCCAACGCAGGTACCAGCTCGGCACCGAACATCCAGCGCCAGCCGGACTGTCCATTCCAGGTCGCCAGAATATCGGCCTGAGTGGCGTTGCTCGCCACCGGATCGGCGATCATCAGATTCACCAGCTGAGCCGCCAGCACCCCGATGACTATGGTGAGCTGGTTGATGGCCACGAACTTGCCCCGCTTGTTGGCCGGGCTGATCTCGGCGATGTACATGGGCGAGAGCGCAGAGGCCAGACCGATGCCGATCCCGCCGATGATGCGATAAACCACAAACAGATCGAAGTTGCTGGCCGCAGCCGTGCCCCACGCCGAGATGGTGAAGAGGATGGCGGCCAGGATCAGCGGCTTCTTGCGACCAAAGCGGTCGGCTGACCAGCCGGAGATGGCGGCCCCCAGCACGCAGCCCACCAGCGCCGAGCTCATGGCCCAGCCGGACTGGGCCGGATCCGTGATGGCAAAATAGGCCTCATAGAAGGGCTTGGCCCCGCCAATCACGACCCAGTCATAACCAAACAGCAGGCCACCGCAGGCGGCCACCAAACAGATCATCCAGATGTAGCTCATATTGAGCCCATTCGTATCCAATTGATTTTTCGTGCGTTCCATGACTCATCCTTTCTATCTTGTCGATTGTAGGGTGCAGTGGCGCCCCTCACCGTGGCGGGGCGCCGGTTTTTGTTATGAGAGTTATGAGTGGAGTGACAGCTCGCGGCAGATCAGGGCAAAGAGGTGTCCCTTGTCGTGAGCCGGGTTAAGGGTGAGCAGCTCTCGCAAGGTCTGTTCACCACCATCCCGCTGACCCAGCCCCAACAGACCGAGTGCTCTGACCAGCAGACAGTGCTGGCGATGTTTGTGCTGCGGGTCGTCATCCAGCACGATGAGATCCGGCAGTGAGACGGCGAAGAAGTCCGCCTCGATCGACTCGCCCATCGCCTGCTCGGCCCAGCCGACCATCCCTTCAAAGAGACGCTGCGCCTCCGCAACCCGACCAAGACGTGCCAGCGCCATACCCTGATAGAAGAGATAATCCACCGGCTGATCGTTGTAGTAGCGGCTGGCCCCCAGCGACCCCTGACCCAGACAGGCAAGTTGCAGGCACTGGGCCGCCAGACTCTGGTTATCACAGGCCAGATGGCAGAGCGCCAACAGGTAATGGATATCGTTGTCGGTCTGCCCAACCAGACGTCCCTCCCCCAGATTGAGGGGGTAGTGCAACGCCTGTTGCAGCAACGGAATAGCCTGCTCGTGGCGTCCCTGAATCATCAACGCCAACGCCCGGCGTTGCTGATTGATGAGGTACTGACCGGTCACCTTACCCTCGCCCCCCTCCCAGGGGTGGAATTCGCGCAGCCGCAAGATCTCTGCCGCCGCCTCCAGCTGGCCGGTGATGTGATAGAGACTGAGCAGTTCGGCGGTCAGGTCGTCGCGCTTGAGGACCACCTCACGATGCGCCTCCAGCAGCGCCAGCCGCTCGTTTGGCGCCATGGCGCAGCGCTTGTGCAGCTGATCCAGTTCAAACAGCAAACGGGCATCATCCGACTTGAGGGCAAAGGCCCGGCTCAAACACTGCTCGGCCGCCACCGGATCGCCGCTCTTGTTGAAGTGATAGATGCCAAGGTTGCGCCATGCCGGGGCAAACCCGGGCGCCTGCTCGCACACCTGCTGCCACAGGGCAATGGCTTGCGGGTAGCTGCGCTTGCTGTAGTGGAAGCAGCCCAGCAGGTAGCTGGCAAACCAGCTGTGTGGCAGTTGCGCCAGCATGGCCACCTCGCCAAGGGTATTGGGGAAGCGCACCTTGCGGCCAAAGGCCTGCTCGGCTCGCGCCAGCAGGGCATCCTGCGCCTCACCTTCCAGCAACAATGCAGCCTGGAACAGCAGCGGCAGGGTCTCCTCCACCGGCAGTGTTGAGAGCAGTTGCTGCGCCAGCTCGGGGCGTCCCAGCGCCAGCAGATCACTTGCCAGGAAGCAGAGATTCACCCCGCGCCCGTTGCACAGGGTGCGCAGCGCCTCGAGATCGGTCGGCTGCTCGCTTGCAAGCCAGCGCAAGAAGGCCAGCTGATAGTGAAGTGGATAACGAACGCGCTGCTCGTCGATATAGGCGATGGCCGCCTCCTGCTCACCAGACTCCAGCAGCGCCAACCCCTTGAGGGCGATAGCGCCGTAGTGGGTACCGTTGACGGCGAGGCTGCGCTCGACAAATTGCAGCGCTTGCGAGGCATCCCGGCGCACCATGGCGATACGGGCCAGCCCGAAGAAGCCACTGTCGCGGCAGTTACCGCTCCAGGTCGCCTTGTAGAAGTCATCGAAGGCGGCATCGAACTGCCCCAAACGTTCCTCGATATGGCCACGCAGCAAGCTCGCCTTGCCACACTGGGGGTTCTTGTTGAGGCGATGGGCACGGACCAGCGCCTGATTGACGTAGGTCAGCGCCTGCTCATAGTTGGCGCGGTTGTACTCCAGCGTTGCCAGCGCCAGGTTGCAGCGATAGTCGCCGCCATCGAGCTCCAGTGCCCGCAGGTAGTAATCAAAGGGCGAACGGCTGGCGTGCAGATACTGCTCAAGATGCTGGCCGATGAAGTAGAGCTCGTCGACCGAGTCGAGATTGACGGCGGGCTCCGGCGCGGTGGCAGGATCAGGCAGGGCTTCGCCCGCGGGCTGATGCTCGAGATAGCTCAGGATCGGCTGGCCCTGCTCATCCAGCAGACGTACCTGCAAGCGTCCCTCGCTGGTGATGGCCTGCGGCTCAAGCCAGGCCTGACCCGGCTGCAGATCCAGAGGCTGCGTAAACAGTACTCCGCCCTCGTCGCTTACCTCGAAACTGGCCCCGCGAATTGGCGCCACCGCATAGACCCCGCAGACGAGGCCGTCATCGCTGCGCTCCAGCTTGATGGCGGCGCGGGTGTTGGCGTTTTGCAGGGTACCGAGGGTGTTGTAGGGCAGGAAGTTCTGCACAAACACCTTCTCCTCCCCCGCATCCAGCCAGGTAAAGTCAGGCTGGTTGTCGGTATAGACCCCGGTCATCAGCTCGATGTAGGGGCCGTTGTCATCGGTCAGGTTGCGATCCCAGGCCAGACCGAAGTCACAGTTGCCCCAGCTCCACTGCTTCTTGCCCGGCGAAACGTGGTGATCCGCCACGTGCAACAGGCCGCCCTGCTCGTCATGGCAGTAGGCACCGACGAAGTCGTAGTCAGACTTGTCCGCCATGTAGGAGGTGGGCACCGGAATATTGCGGTAACGGGAGATATCGACCCCGGCGGAGTAGTCCACCTTGTAGTAGGTGCCGCGGGCGATGGGGAAGGCGCTGACGTCGCGCTTGCCGTGATCGTAGACGGCGGTCACATCGGGCGGGAAGACGCTCTGGTGGGCATCGCCCCCTTTCACCGCCGGGTTGGACCACCAGAGGAAGTGGCGCGGCGTGTCGTTGCCGTTGAACACCTTGCCAGTGATCTCGATGAGCGCCTTGTCGGGATAGAGGGTGAAGCCCGCCATCACCTGCAGACCACGCATCGGCTCCACCTCGCCGAGCCAGACGGTCTTGGCGCCGCCCTCCCGCTCCGTAATGGTGAAGTCCACCGGCATGAAAGTGGTGGGTCTGTGGTGCTGCGGCCAGTTGAACTCGATGCCGCCGGAAATCCAGGGCCCCACCAGCCCCACCAACGCCGGTTTGATCACCTCGTTGTAATAGACGAAGTCGCGATTCATCACCTTGTCGTAAGCTCGGTGGATACGGCCACCCAACTCCGGCAGCAGCATCACCTTGATAAAGTCGTTCTCCAGCCAGACCGCCTGATAGGACTTCATCTGCTTCTGGCCGGTGAGGGTGTCGATCACCCCATAGGGATAGACAGCCCCCGAGGAGCCCTGATAGACCCGCTTCTCGAGAAACATGGGGTTGGGATCTTCGGCGCCTACCTCGTAGGTCGGCAGTGAGATGGTCTCTACCCAGACCTTGACATCAGCTCTCATTAATCTCGCCTCACTCAACATTTGTTAGTAAAGTTTTCAGTGAGACCAGATTAGAATGGTTAAACCTGCATTAATTGCTGAAAGATCACGCAATACAGTAAGCGGAGTTTAGTGAAGCGATGAGCATAGGGTTGAACAACCAGAAGGTCCGCCACCACAACAAGCAGGTGCTGCTTGCCCTGCTCTATCAGTTAAAAGAGGCGAGCAAGTCCACCCTGGCGCGCCACTGCGAGCTCTCCATTCCGGCGGTCAGCAAGATCCTTGACGAGTTGGTGGCCGATGGCGCCATCAGCCACAGCGATCAGAACCTCTCCCTGCGCGGCATCAATGGCGGCAGCTACCGCATTGCCAGCGGCCAGGGGGCCATTCTTTGCCTCAATATCAGCCCCACCCATCTGGAGAGCATCCTGGTGGATAACCTGATCACCCCGCTGGATGAGTTCAGCGACCAGAAGATTGCCCCACAAACCCCTGATGAGCTGCTGCACCTGATTGAAGCGCACTACTACCAGCACAAGCGCCGCCACAAGGGACTGGCGATCCGGCTGGCCTTGGCGGTACACGGTCAGGTCAACCCGGCGACCGGGGTATCACAAACCATGCCGCAAGCACCCTGGCACGCACCGGTCGAGCTAAAGTACCTGCTGGAGGAGCGGCTGGGTTGCGAGGTGATGGTGGATAACGACTGCATCATGCTGGCGCTGGCCCAGAAGTGGCAGGACCGGGAAGGGAACGGGGATTTTTGCGTCATCAACGTCGATTACGGTATCGGCTCGGCCTTTATCATCAACGACCAGATCTACCGGGGCGCCCTGTTTGGCAGCGGCCAGATAGGGCACACCATCATCAATCCGGACGGCAGCGCCTGTGCATGCGGCCGCTATGGCTGCCTGGAGACAGTCGCCTCGCTGTTTGCCATCAAGAAACGGGCCCGGGTCTTTCTCAAACAACAAGCCAGTGCCGACAACCCGGCGCAGACTGGTGTAGAGCTGGATACCGCCCAACTGCTCACGCTCTACCATCAGGGGGATGCCATGATCCGCGCCCTGGTGGACGAAGGGGCCCGCGCCATTGGCCTGAGCCTCTACAACTTCCTCAATATCCTCAATATCAACCGCATCTGGCTCTATGGCCGCAGCTGCCACTTTGGTGAAACCTGGCTGCAAACGATCGTCAGTCAGACCGGCGCCAACCCGTTCGACTGCAGCGATGCGGTCAACGCCACCCATATCCGTTTCGGCCAGCTCAGCCGCACCCAGCAGGTGATGGGGATTGGCTATCTCTATGTGGAGCGAGCCTTGGCAAAAGCCATGTAAAAAGGGCAGGTTTCACAAATGAAACCTGCCCTCACGATCTGGTGCCGATAAGGGGAATCGAACTCCTGACCTTCGCATTACGAATGCGCTGCTCTACCAACTGAGCTATACCGGCTTGTTACTCTCCACATTCATAAAAAATGATCGGCAAGTCAATTGAGCCAGCTCGATTTTATGAGTTGGCTCATGGTGTTAGAGCACGATTTATAGATCGACAAACTCGGGGATATGGGCCCGGCCGCGGCTTTCGAGGAAATCGAGCAGAGCACGGGGGGAGCGCACCAGGATCCGCTCTTGCGGGAAGCCCGCTTCGGTCACCAGACGGTGGCAGTGGTCAAAATCGCCAAGAGTAAATGCCACGTGGGAATCGGAGCCGAAGGTGAGATAGGCCCCCAGATCTCGCGCAGCTTCGACTATGGCACGGCAGTTGCCTTCGCTCCCCGGGCGGGAATGAATGAAGGAGGAGTTGTTGACCTCCAGCGCCACCCGATAGTCGGCCGCCGCCTTGACCACCGCCTGAATGTCGATGGGAAATGCGGGGTTGCCCGGGTGGCTGATCATGTCGACCCGACCACTCTTGATGGCGTTGATCATCGCCTGGGTATGGGTTGCCTGATCGCAGGGAGGGAATACCTGCTCATGAAAACCCGCCATGATCATGTCGAGGCGCGACTCATAGCGCTCGGGAAAATCGATCTCCCCCTCCAGGTTTTTGATGTTTGCCTCGATACCCCGCAGGATCCCTACCCCATCCACCACTCTTGGCAATATCGGCAAGTTGGCAAAGTGCCAGACATGAGGGGCATCGGCCATCTCGGGCCCGTGATCCGTGGTAGCGAACAGCTTGATCCCCTTGGCCCTGGCTATCGGCAGATAGTCGTGGATGGTGCTGTAGGCATGGGTGCTGGCAATGGTGTGAGTGTGGGTATCGACCGGGTACTTCATCTTCTCTCCCCTCATATTTTGAAAGGGCAGCATAGCAAAGAGCGGTAGCTTGGGCCACGCCAGTGCTTGCCACACTTTGTCACAAAATACCGCGAAGCTGACATAGTCTGAGGGGCTCTGGCTGGCATACTGCCCCCGTCGATACATGCCTGAACTCGCATCGACAGTTTGCCGTCAGGATGACGCGAACTCACTTTCCCCACCGTCGCGCCCTGCGGCGGTTTTTTTTGCCTGCAAACCGCAAACCGGTAACAGACGCGCAAAAAAAGGCCCAACTAGCATGGTGCAGGTTGGGCGAGACTTAATGTTTAATTGCAGTGGCATAGATATAGAGTCCTGCTTTTTGACTAAGTTCCGCCCACTTTGCTTTTTTCATCGAAAAACATTCTGCTAACACTCATTCACATTCTCTTGACACTTCGCGTTATGAAACGTACTTTTTAAACATTCGTTTAAGTGAGGTGTCCAGTGAGTAAAATCGATACCAAAAACCGTATTCTCGACGCCGCTGAAGTGCTGTTTGCCGAGCGGGGATTCGCCGATACCTCTTTGCGTCTGATCACCAGTGAAGCCGACGTTAATCTGGCGTCGGTGAACTATCACTTCGGCTCCAAGAAGGAGCTGATCCAGGCGGTACTCGACCGCTATCTGAGCCTGTTTATGCCCGATCTCGATGCGCGCCTGCGGGTACTGATGGAGCAGGAGCAGCTGACCCTGCTGCAACTGTTTGAAAGCTTTGTCGAGCCGCTGATGAAGCTCTCGGCGGTGCGGGCCAACGGCCCGGCCATCTTCATGCAGTTGCTGGGACGCGGCTATATCGACAGCCAGGGCCACCTGCGCCGCTTCATCACCGCCCACTACGGCCCCATTTTACAGCGGATCACCCAGGCCATCTCCAAAGCCAATCCTGCCCTGTCGCCGGCAGATCTCTTCTGGCGCCTGCACTTCACTCTGGGCACCGTCGTATTCACCATGGCCTCTGCCGATGCGCTGCGCGACATCGCCCTGGCCGATTTTGGCCAGCAACTCGATGTGGAAGGGCTGGTGCGCAACGTTATTCCTTATCTGGCGTCCGGAGTCGGGGCGCCCGTGGAGTCGACCAGGCTCTCCCTGGCCGTGTAACAACCAACAATAAATCAACGGAAACAGTGAAATAGAAGGAACTTCGGTATGATCACATTGCTTGTCCTGCTGGTGCTGGCGATAGCCGTTGTGCTCGGCGTACCCTCCATCCGTAAAAAGGTGGTAACCCGTCCGGTGTTCGGCATCTTCAAAAAGATACTGCCGCCCTTGTCAGCTACCGAGCGGGAGGCCATGGAAGCCGGCTCCGTCTGGTGGGATGGCGAGTTGTTTCGCGGCAACCCCGACTGGAAAAAACTGCACGGCTACGGCAAGGCTGAGCTGACCGCAGAGGAGCAGGCCTTTATCGACAATCAGGTCGAAACCCTGCTCGCCATGGTTGACGACTTCAAGATCGTCAATGAAACCAAAGACCTGCCAGAGCCGGTGTGGGACTATCTGAAGAAGGAAGGCTTCTTCTCCCTGATCATCCCGAAATCCTACGGTGGCCGCGAATTCTCTGCGATTGCCAACTCCACCATCGTCACCCGTATCGCGACCAAGAGCCTGAGCGTGGCGGTCACCGTCATGGTGCCGAACTCTCTCGGCCCGGGTGAGCTGCTAATGCACTACGGCACCCAGGCCCAGAAAGATTTCTGGCTGCCGGGGCTGGCCAATGGCAAGGAAGTGCCCTGCTTCGCCCTGACCGGGCCGGAAGCGGGCTCCGATGCGGGCGCCATTCCTGACAAGGGGATCGTCTGCATGGGGATGCACAAGGGTGAAGAGGTGCTGGGTATTCGCCTCAACTGGAACAAGCGTTACATCACCCTGGCGCCCCGCGCCACCGTGCTGGGGCTGGCGTTCAAACTCTATGACCCGGAAAAACTGCTGGGTGACAAGGAAGAGCTCGGCATCACCTGCGCCCTCATCCCCACCAGCCACCCGGGCGTGCGTGTCGGCGATCGCCACTACCCCATGGGTCTGGCGTTCCTGAACGGCCCGACCTTCGGCAAGGATGTGTTCATTCCGCTCGACTGGATCATCGGCGGCCCGGATTACGCCGGCCGTGGCTGGCGCATGCTGGTCGAATGCCTCTCCGCCGGTCGCGGCATCTCGCTGCCTGCCCTTGGCACCGCTTGCGGTCACATGGCGAGCCGCACCGTGGGCGCCTACTCCTACGTGCGCAAGCAGTTCGGCATGTCCATCGGCAAGTTTGAAGGAGTGCAAGAGGCGCTGGCCCGCATCGGTGGCCTCACCTATCAGCTGGAAGGGGCCCGTCGCATGACCGCAGGTTCGCTGGATTTGGGTCAAGCACCGGCCATCGTCACCGCGATATCCAAATACCACATGACCGAGATGGCGCGACAGATCATGGATGACTCCATGGACATCCACGCCGGTCGAGCCATCCAGCTGGGCCCGAAAAACTACACCGGCTACGCCTACATGGGCATTCCGGTCGCCATCACGGTGGAAGGGGCCAACATCCTGACCCGCAACCTGATGATCTTCGGGCAGGGGGCTACCCGCTGCCACCCGTACGTCTTTGCCGAGCTGGAAGCGGCGGCCGATACCGACGTGGAACGCGGTCTCGAGAAGTTTGACGCCCTGCTGATGAAGCACATCGCCTTCGGCGCCGGCAACTTCTTCGGTTCCCTGTTCCAGGGGCTGACTCTGGGTCAGTTCAACAGCGCGCCGGTAGCCGGTGAAACCGCCCGCTACTACAAGCAGCTCTCCCGAATGAGTAAAGGGCTGGCCCTGTGCGCCGACGTCTCCATGCTGATGCTGGGTGGCGATCTCAAGCGCAAGGAGATGATCTCCGCCCGTCTGGGTGACGTGCTGAGCCATCTCTATCTGGCCTCCGCCACCCTCAAGCATTACGAGGATCAGGGCCGCATGGTCTCCGATCTGCCGTTCGTGCAGTACGCGGTGGAGCGCAACCTCTACCTGATTGGCAAGGCGTTCGAGGGCTTCTTCCAGAACTTCCCGAACAAGGTGGTGGGTGCCGTGCTCAAGCGCGTGGTGTTCCCGTTCGGCGTCGGTTACAAGATGCCGGCCGACGATCGCTGCCACGCCATCTGTCTGGCCATGATGAAGCCGGGCGAGTTCCGCGACCGTCTGACCGCTCTCTGCTATGTCGGCAAGGACGATGCGGATCCGGTCGGCCTGATGGAGCGCGCCTTCCAGGCCATGGTCGCTGTGCAGCCCTACGAGAAGAAGCTGGTGCAGGCCCAGAAAGAGGGCAAACTGCCCCGCAAACTGGCTCTGCCGGAGCTGGTTGCCGCCGCGCTGACCGGTTCCATCCTGAGCAAGGACGAAGCGGACAAGCTGCTGGCCGCCGATGCCCTGCGCTACGAAGCGATCCAGGTAGACAACTTCGCCCCGGGCGAGCTGGAAGGCTTCTCCCAGCAAGCAAACAAGCAGCCAAACAAGGTCGAGCACGCAGCCTGATCCCTTGGCAAACCAGTACCAAACCGGCCCTCGTGGCCGGTTTTTTTGTTTGTTAACCATGCATTTACAAGCCGGGAGAATTCCAGTTAAATGCTTGAGTCCCTGTTGCAGGGGCTTTGGAAGCAAGGCCAGCGGAATGGCCGATAACAACAACTCAGGAAGAGTGAATGAACCTCGCCAAAACGGCGATCGAACGCCCCATCTGGGTGGCGGTCTCGATCGTGCTGATTTTCCTGCTGGGCCTGCTCAGCATCCGGGGACTGCCGATCCAGCTGTTCCCCGACATCGACCGTCCACACCTCAACATCTCGGTGAGCTGGCGTTCAGCCTCGCCCCAAGAGATGGAGTCGGAGATCACCGACCCCATCGAGCAGGAGATGCAGGGGGTTCAGGGGCTCAAGAGCCTTGTCAGCAACAGCTATCCCGGCTTTACCGAAATCGACATGGAGTTTGCCCTCGGCACCGACATGCAACGGGCCCAGCTCGATGTGATTTCGCGATTGAACCGGGTCTCGGGATTGCCGGACAAGATTGGCGGCCCCTACGTCAACAACTACAGCAGCAACGATACCCTCACCTTCTTCTTCATCCAGCAGCTGCCCGGCGCCAAAGGGGTGATCGATGACCATCAGGCGCTGATCGAGGCGCGGGTCAAACCCGAGCTGGAACGCATCGAAGGGGTCTCGACGGTCGCAGTCGAGGGGATCAACGAGCGCCAGATCCAGATCCGCTTCGACCCCTATCGCGCCGCCGAGCTGGGGGTGGAGATCCCGGTGCTGGCCAGCCGGGCCACCACCGGCTGGGACGTGTCGGCCGGTACCCTCGACATCGGGCGCTGGGAGTACAAGCTGCGCTTCGCCGGTCGCTATGATGTCGAGACGCTGGGGGACAAGGTGGTGGACTGGCGCGATGGCCTGCCCATCTATCTGCGGGATGTAGCAGAAGTAAGGGTGGCCCGGGAAGAGAACCCGGTGCTGCGGATCCAGAACGGCAATACCGCCATCGCCGCCCAGATCTTCAAGGAGAGCGGCGCCAATGCCCTGGCCTCCCTTGAGGCGATCAAGGCTCGGGTGAACGAGCTCAACCGCGAGGTGCTGGAGCCGGTCGGGCTGCACATGGAGCAGTCGTTCGATGCCTCCCTCTACATCAATCGTGCCGTCAGCATGGTCACCGCCAACCTGGGGCTCGGGGTGCTGCTCTCCTGTGCCATCCTCTGGCTCTTCCTGCGTCAGCTCAAGGCGACCCTGATGATTGCCCTCGCCATCCCCATCAGCATCATGCTCACCTTCTGCCTGCTCAAGGTGATGGATCGCACCCTCAATATCATCTCGCTGGCGGGCATCGCCTTTGCCGTCGGCATGGTGCTCGACGCCGCCATCGTGGTGCTGGAGAGCATCTACCGGCGCCACGAGCGGGGGGATTTGAGCAAGGCGGAGGCAGCGCTTGAAGGCACCCGTCAGGTGTGGACGGCGCTGGTCGCCTCCACCCTCACCACGGTCGCCATCTTCCTGCCGGTGCTGCTGCTCAACGATGTGGAGGGTCAGCTGTTTGCCGATCTGGCGCTCACCATCGCCTGCGCCGTGACGGTCTCCATGCTGGTCGCCGTCATCGTGCTGCCTGCGGTGGCGGCGCGCTGGATGGGACATGAAACGCTGACCGATCCCTATGAGTCGCTGTGGCAGCGCACTACCCATCACGTGATCCGCTGGACCTCGACCTCACGCCAGCGCTGGACGGTCATCACCCTGATGATGAGCCTGCCGGCACTGGCCACCTGGGCGCTGCTGCCCAAGATGGACTATCTGCCGGACGTGAAACGGGACGCGGTAGATGTCTGGATGAACTTCACCCCCGGGGTCAATCTCAAGGCCCAGCGCGAAGAGGTGATCGATACCCTGATCGCCCGCCTCGCCCCCTACATGAAGGGGGAGAAAGAGCCTGCCCTCAAGAACTACTACATCTTGCGCTACCCGGGGGGCGCCCAGATTGGCGTGCGACCCAAGGACGAGACCCGCATCAAGGAGCTGGAGAGCCTGTTGATGAAACAGCTGCTGGTGGGTATTCCCGACACCCGGGTGTTCGGCGGTCAGGGGTCGCTGTTTGGCGGCTTTGACAGCGAAAACGGCGTCTCCCTGCTGCTGCAGGGAGGCAACCTGCCCGAGCTCTATCAGGCGGCCCGTGCCAGCATGGGGATCCTCAGCAAGGACTTGCCGGGAGCACAGATCCGGCCCGAGCCGAGTCTCGACTTCACCGCCCCCGAGCTCAAACTGGTGCCGCAAGATCGGCGTCTGGCCGAAGTGGGTTGGGATCGCACGCCCCTGCCCACCATCATCCAGACCTTTGGCGACGGCTTGCGGGTTGGCGAGTATTTCGACGGCGAAGATCGGCTCGACATCATGCTGATGGGACAGAGCTCCGCCAATCCGGACGAACTGAAGGCTGTGCCGCTGGCCACCCCCTCCGGACGCATCGTTCCCCTTGGCGAGCTGCTACGGGTAGAGCACGACATGGGCCCGGCCAGTATCTTCCGGGCCGATGGGCGGCGCAGTATCAGCCTGCAGATAGCCCCCCCGGCGGGCATGACAATGGAGCAGGTGATCGACACCCTGAAAAACCGCAGTTTTGCCGCCATCCGCCCCCTGCTGCCCGCTGGTGGCGAGCTGCGCATTGCCGGCAATGCCGACAGCCTGCAACAGGCGCTCGACAATCTGGGGACCATCTTCCTGTTCGCCGTGGTGATCCTGCTGGTGCTGCTGTGGGGGGTGTTTGCCTCCCTCAAGGATGCCATGCTGGTGCTGCTCACCCTGCCCCTTGCCTCGGTTGGCGGCGTGCTGGCGCTGCAACTGAGCGGGCTGCTGGTGCCGCTGCCGATGGACCTGCTCACCATCATCGGCTTTGTCATCCTGCTGGGACTGGTGGTCAACAACGCCATCCTGCTGGTGCATCAGACCCGCACCGCCGAGCGGGACGGCATGAGCCGCCAGCTGGCGGTGGCCGATGCCCTGCAAAGCCGGATGCGTCCCATCGCCATGACCAGTCTCACCAGCATCTTCGGCATGCTGCCGCTGATGCTGAGCCCAAGCGAGGGGAGCGAAATTTACCGCGGGCTCGCCACCGTCATTGTTGGCGGCATGAGCTGCAGCACTCTGTTTACCCTGATCCTGTTGCCTGCCTTCCTGCGTCTCGGGGAGCAGGTGGCGATCCCACAACCCCTGCGCCAGCGGGCCTGAGCAAGGAGCTCATCGATGACACATATGATTACCCGAATGTTGGCTGGCGCTGTGCTGATAGCAGGCAGTGCGCTACCGGTATTGGCCGATCAGGGCAAGATGGTGACCCTGGCGGATGTGACCCAAGGGGATGCGGCCGCCAATATCTGGGTCAGCGGCACGGTGGCGAGTCGCCAGCAAGCGGCGCTCAGCGCCGAAGTGAGCGGCCGGGTGGAGTGGATCGCCGAATTTGGCAGCCGGGTCAAAAAAGGAGATGAGCTGCTGCGCCTCGACAGTACGGCGCTGCGCCTCTCGCTGGAGCAGGCTCGCGCCGAGCAGGCGAAATGGCAGAGCAACCTGCGCTTCGCTCGCGCCGAATCCCAGCGGATCACCCGGCTGCACCAGCAAAAGAGCGCCTCCCAAAGCCAGTACGACAAGGCCAGTTATGATGTGGAGCAGGCCGCGCTGGCCGAGCGGCTGGCCGCCATACAGGTGAACCAGATTGAAGAACAGCTGCGCCGCAGCCACATCTATGCCCCGTTCGATGGGGTGGTGAACAACCACTTCATCCAGCCCGGCGAGCATGTGGACGCGGGCGAGCAGGCGCTGGAGCTGGTCAACCCGGATCAGCCGGATATCCGCCTGCAGGCCCCCATCTTCTGGGCCCAACAGCTGGCGCCGCAAACCCGGCTGCGGGTGGAGGGGGAGCAGCTGAGCGGTCACGGCGTCTATTACCAGCGAGCCGCCAGCGCCGATCCCAAGTCGCGCCTCATCGAGCTGCGCCTCAAACCGGAAGCGGGCACCTTCATCATCGGCTCGCCGGTGCGGGTTGCCCTGCCACTGGGGGATCAACAGAGCATGCTGCTGCCCCGGGACGCCCTGGTGCTCGGCACCGATGGCAGCGTGGTCTATCAGGTGGCGAGAAGCGGCAAGGCGCTCAAGGTGAATCGGGTGCCGGTCACCGTGCTGTTTGGCGACAGCCAGCAGGTGGCGGTGAGCGGCGCCCTCAAGCAGGGGGACCGGGTGGTGGTACGCGGTGCCGGCAGCCTGCAGGATGGCGACACCATAGCGCTGTTCAAGGGGTAGCCACGCCTGACACCGGCTGGCCAATCTTTGCCCGCTTGACCCGGGATATACAGCCAAACGGTCCACAGTTTGCTATCTTGGCGGCCATCACTCGCGTTTAGAGCAATCAACACCCATGAGCATTATTTTGGGCATCGATCCGGGTTCGCGGATCACCGGATACGGGGTTATCCGGGTCGTGGGCGGCAAGGCCGAATACTTGGGCTCTGGCTGCATCCGCACCGATTGCGGCGAGCTGCCGGAGCGCCTCAAGCAGGTCTATGACGGGGTATGCGAGATCATTACCCAGTTCAAGCCCACCGAGTTTGCCATCGAGCGGGTCTTTATGGCCCGCAACGCCGACTCGGCCCTGAAACTGGGGCAGGCCCGGGGCAGCGCCATCGTCGCCGCGGTCAACGCCTATCTGCCGGTGAGCGAATACTCTGCCACCCAGATCAAGCAGGCGGTGGTCGGCACTGGCGGCGCCGCCAAGGAGCAGGTGCAGCATATGGTGACCCATCTGCTGAAACTCTCCGCCACCCCGCAGGCGGATGCAGCAGATGCCCTCGGCGTCGCGCTCTGCCACCTGCACACCCGCCAGAGCCTGATCAAGATGGCCGGCCGTGCCAGCAGCTCGGTACGTGGCCGCTATCGCTGAGCCCTTATGTCGCCCACGGCTCATCTCGGTATCGCTAAATAAAAAACCGCCCCGGATCTCCGGGGCGGTTTTTTATATTTCCCCACATAACGGGGCCATCACTGATGGCCCCGTTTTGTTTCTCATGTTGAATGGATTTGCTCTACACCACCTTCCCCAGTGCGCCGATCAGGGCGTCGAGTCCTTGGTCAACCTTCGAGCGTGGGCAACCGACGTTGAGGCGGATATAGCCTGTGCCTTCCGGGCCGTAGGTGTCGCCGCGCATGATGGCGACACGGTATTTTTCCACCAGCAAGGCTTGCAGCGCATCCATCCGCTCGGTCGTGTCGATGCCAAGGCCGTTCAAGTCAATCCAGGCGAGATAAGTTCCCTCGGGCACCCGATAGTCGATGGCGGGGAAGGCTGCGTTAAGCCGCGCCGCCACCTGGGCGAGGTTGCCGTGCAGATAGCTTTTCAGGGCATCGAGCCAGGCTCCGCCTTCCCGATAGGCGCTGATATGGGCCAGCACCCCGAGGATGGGCGGCGATGAGAGGCCGTGGGCCGCCTTGAGCCGTTGCAGATAGGCGGCCCGCGCCTCGGCGTTGGCGATAAAGGCGTAGGCGCCGCCAAGGGCCGGAATATTGAAGGATTTGGATCCAGAGCTCACCAGCGCCCAGGCATCGTCCGGCGCCACCTCGCTCCACGGCAGGTAGCGAGCAAAGCTCACATCCATATGGATGTCGTCCGAGATGACCTTGACCCCGTGACGCTGGCAGATGACGGCCATCCGGCAAAGTTCATCCCGCGTCCAGACCCGGCCAGTGGGGTTGTGGGGGCTGCAGAGCAGCAAAATCCGGCAATCGGGACGGGCTGCCTGTTGCTCGAAGCAAACCCAGTCGACCTGATAGCTCCCTTCTGCTTTTTTGAGCGGACATGGCAGCAGCACCCTGTCGTTGGCAGCCAGCATATTGCCGAAGGCATCGTAGGCGGGGGTATGCACCAGCACACCCTCCCCCGGCGCCGACCAGAGGCTCACCAGCTGGGCAATCACATAGATGACCGAGGGGCCGTAGACCAGCGCCTCTGGGTCGAGGCTCGCCCCGTAGCGGTGGGCAAACCAGTTGCTCACCGCGCCTTTGAAGTCGTCGTGATTCCAGCGGCTGTAGCCAAAAACCCCGTGCTCAAGGCGGGTTGCCAGCGTCTGGCGAATGCAGGGGGCGGTCGCGAAATCCATGTCGGAGATGGTAAAGGGGAGCAGGTCGGCATGACCAAAACGGTCGGCCACATAGTCCCACTGGGTGCAGTAGGTGCCGTGGCGGTCGACCACGCGGTCGAAGTCATAAATATCGTGCATGAAGTTTCTCCCTCCATAAACAGGAGACATATTGTGAGAGGCAAACAAGGGGGGCTTGCGCCCCCCGTTCGGTTCTTATTGGCCGGTTCAGGCCCCCATCAGGCTCTGCAGCTGGTTTTTCACCAGATGCACCTGCGGGCCAATCACCACCTGCAGGTTGTGCTCATCGAGCTTGATCACCCCGATGGCACCGTTCGCTTTCAATACCTTGTCATCGACCCGGCTCATGTCCTGCACCGACATCCGCAGGCGGGTGATGCAGTTATCGAGCGCGAGAATGTTATCGGCGCCGCCCAGGGCGTTAAGGATGATTTCACCGTTGTAACCGCTGTTGCCGGCCTTCTTGCCTGCGGGCTGGGCAGCCTCGCTGGTCTCGATTTCACGACCGGGAGTTTTCAGGTTAAAGCGCACGATGGCGAAGCGGAACACGCTGTAGTAGATGGCAAACCAGATAGCGGCCGCGACCGGCACCAGATACCACTTGGTAGCGGTGCCTTGCAGCACGCCGAACACCAGAAAATCGATGAGGTTGCCGTCAGTGTTGCCGATGGTGACGCCGAGCAGCCCCATGGTCATAAAGCCCAGACCGGTCAGGATGGCGTGAATAACGTAGAGCACCGGCGCCACGAACAGGAACAGGAACTCGAGCGGCTCGGTGATGCCCCCGATGACGCAGGCCACCACACCGGAGACCAGCAGCGCCTTGATCTTGCCGCGATTTTCCGGGCGGGCGCAGTGATACATGGCGAGCGCCGCACCCGGCAGGCCGCCGAGGAAGGCAGGCATCTTGCCCTGAGAGAGGAAGGAGGTGGCAGAGACCGAGAAGCCGGAAGTGTCGGCGCAGGAGAGCTCGGCGTAGAAGATATTGAGGGCGCCGCTCACCTCGTGACCGCATACCAGCTGGGTGCCGCCCGCTTCGGTAAAGCGGATCAACGCCACCAGAATGTGGTGCAGGCCGAGCGGTAGCAGCAGACGCTCACCGGTACCGAACAGGAAGGGGCCGAAGGGACCAGCGTGGGAGATGAGCGCCCCGATACCGTTGATACCGGCCGCAAACCAGGGCCAGACGAACGGCACAACCAGACCGACGACACCCAGCACCAGCGCAGTGATGATGGGCACGAAGCGGGCACCGCCGAAGAAGGCGAGCGCATCGGGCATCTTGTAGGTGTAGAAACGGGCGTGCAGCTTCGCGACGATCACCCCGACGATGATAGCCCCCAGAATCCCGGTGTCGATGGAGCTGATGCCGAGGATTGATTTCACTCCGTAGGCCTTCTCCGCCGCTGCGTCACCGATGACGTTGGCCACGGTCAGGTAGAAGTTGATGGAGAGGTTGAGCGCCGCATAGCCGACGAAACCGGCAAAGGCCGCGACCCCCTTCTCTTCTCGCGCCAGCCCGAGCGGAATGGCCACCGCAAACATCACCGGCAGGTAGATAAAGGCCACCAGCCCCACCTTGGTCATCCAGAGGAACAGCAGTTGCAGCACGGTATTGTCGAGGAAGGGCATGCTCTGCTTGACCGCATCGCTGGTGAGCGAGCTGCCGACACCGAGCAGGATGCCCGAGAAGGCCAGCAGGGCGACCGGCAACATAAAGGTCTTGCCGAGGCTCTGCAGGAACTCCCAGATGGTGGATTTGGCTTGAGGCTTGGCCATGAAACGGCTCCTTGTGAATAGACAGCAATATCTGCGGCTGCCCTCCCCCGCTCGAGGCAATCTCGAAGCAAAAGGCGCGGGTCAGCATCAGGTTTTGCCGAATGATAAAACGTTTTATCAATTTACAAGTGCCGACAGGATCACAGAATAAGGGGGCTGGCTGTCAGCAGGATCCAAATTTGTGAGCCGGATCGGCCCAATGGTGATGTAACGTTTCACTTGAGCATCTGAGCAGGTATGCTGGGGCCTCGCTTTCAACTGTCCGTCGTCCGTTCGCCCTATGTCGCCCAAATCCCTCTCTGCCAAAGCAACCAAGATCACCGATGTCGCCCAGCGGGCGGGAGTGTCGGTCACCACCGTCTCCATGGTGCTCAACGGCAAGGGGCGCATCTCGCCGGCCACCGCCGAGCGGGTGCAACAGGCGATAAAAGAGCTCGACTACGTGCCCAACAGCGCCGCCGCCAACCTGCGCAGCCAGCAATCCAATCTGGTGGGGCTGATCCTGCGCGACATCACCGACCCCTTCTATACCGAGGTGACCGCCGGGGTGAGCGAGGTGCTGGAGCAGCAGGGCTATCTGCTGTTTCTGACCCAGTGCGGCCACAGCCCGGAGCGGCTGCAGCAGAGCATCCACTCCCTGTCACGGCAGGGGGTAGCGGGCATCATCTTCAATCCGGTGCGCGGCGCGGCGGCCAAAACCCTGGAGACCCTGCTCGATTCCGAGCTGCCGGTGGTGTGCGCCGCCCGCTCCTACTATCGCGATGACGTGGACTTTATCGGCCCCGACAACACCCACGCCGCCAAGCAGGCCACCACCTATCTTATCGAGCAGGGCCACCGCCATATCGCCTACGTCGGCGGGCGGGCCGACTCCCTCACCCGCGCCGAGCGGATCGGCGGCTACTGCGCCAGCCTGCTGCAATATGGCCTGCCCTTCAAACCGGAGTGGGTACTGGAGTGCGAGCGCACCCAGCGCAGCGCCGCCGACACCATCGCCCAGCTGCTGCACCAGCACCCCAAGGTGACCGCCGTGCTCTGCCACTACCCCGAGGTGGCGCTCGGTGCCATCTATGGCGTCGAGGCGAGCGGCCGCACCGTGGGCAAGGACAACTACATCGGCCAGCAGGTGGCTCTGCTCGGTTTTGACGATGTGGCGGAGGCCGAACTCACCTCCCCCGCTCTCACCTTCGTCAGCTCACCGGCCCGCGAAATCGGCCGTCAGGCGGCAAAACGACTGCTGACCCGAATGCAGCAGCCCGAGCTCGCCCCCAACCGCCATATCATCACCCCCAATCTGCAAAAGCGGGAGTCGGCTTGAGCTGGCAAGGCTGACCCATCTGCAGCAACCCGAGCTCGCCCCACCCGCCATATCATCACCGCTCACCAGCAAACCGCAGAAGCGGGAACCGGCCTGAGGCGCACGGTTGCAACGCGCGGGCAAGGGGCTATCGAGGTCAAGTAGTAAAGAAGGGGCGCAAAACGTGAGCCTGCTCACTGCGCTGGCAAGGAAAGATTGAGAGCCAAGTGGAGAGGAATATGATGGGCACCCACTCTCTTCACGAGCCCCTTTATGAGCAACCCGCACGACCAGAACCCGCCAACTGAAATCCATCGCTGTGACAAATGCAGGGAGCGCACCCGCCATATCGTGGTATTGGTGCCACGGGATCATAGCCAGGATGTGATGCCCAAAGACCCGCGCAAAGCCTTCTGGCAAGCCTTTCGTTCCAGCAGCCTGACCAATGCGGTCTTCGGCCAGACCCTCGCCTATCAGGCCACCCATGTAAAACATCTTATCTGCGAACGCTGCGGGGAGACGTTTCTGGAGTATTGAGTGTCTGTTTCCTCCAGCAAGGGGGCGAAGTGCTGCCTGCGGTCACTGTGCCAAGTGGGCGGATAGCTGCCGCTTAATAAGTAATTAATTGATATTTTGCAGGTTTTCGCTCAACCACGGTTTTACGCTGCCCCGCTCTCGACTAACATGCTCCACTTGGCAACCACTCTTGCAGAGATAACCCTGTGCAGCCGTTTCGCCATCCACCACATCGCCGGATAACCGCAGCAGGCTGGAGGCTGTAATCCACGGGCGGTAGCGTGAGTGTGCCCTCCTTCTCCTGCATTGGATTGCTCAATATAGTGGCGATCTGAGCGCAAAAAATGACTCTGCTATAACGGGATATCCCGCTTATATTCTCTATCCAGAATGTTGATGGCTTTAATAACGGTTATGTTTACAACCATTTTCTGCGACGGTTAAAGTCGATATAAGGAGCTGGATAATAATAAAAATTAAAAATCATATATCTTACCAAAAATCCCGATCACCACCCTCAATTTACACTTACAATACATTAACGCACAGATAAAATGAAAATAACAAAGATTACGATTAACTCAATTAGAAGATTAAATGTAAACATTAATAACTCTCTTGAGGAACTGTGTTTTGGCGAGAAAATAAACATATTAATTGGTGAAAATGGTTCAGGAAAATCCACGATAATTGATATGATACATAGTTTAAAAAAAATGAGTGTCATATCAAGTTTACCAAAAGAAAACCCATTATCTAGAACATCTCCATATTTTAAGGTAGAATTCAGTGATGGTAGCAAAATATCTATTCTTTACCACCCAGCCCCACATCCGGCTGACCCATTAAAATATGTTCACTGCGACATAATCAAAAATAATAAAAAATTATTTTCCTCCAATATATCAAAATTTCAAGTAGATATAAACGAAGATCTTTTAAAAGAAATATCACTTGGTATGGATGACATTATTTATTATAAAAATACATCTCCACCAGAAATAACAAACCCAGATGAGGCATATATTAACGAGCTGAACCTTATAAATGAAAAGCTAAATGGATATTATGATAGAGCATCTGATGATGAATTCACACCTGTGAATACAAACAACATTATTCTAAGTAATGATGGGCTTGTTGAGGCATGGTTAAAAGAAGATGTTGACATGCCAAACATCATTCCCGTCTCTTGGCTACCTTTTGGTTGGAGAAAATATGCGGAAATTACGTCATACATCCAAAAATTGAAAAGAGGTAGTATATGCCTATTAGAAGAGCCAGAAATACATTTACATCCAAGACTACAAAGATTGTTGATTGATAGAATCAATACAATATGCAATGAAAATGATATTCAAATTTTTATTTCAACTCATTCACCGACGCTGATCAATGTTGATACAAAAGATAACTTGTCTATATTTCATGCAAGAGGTGGGGCAATTCGAGCATTAAAACATGAACGTATATTACTAGCTGAGTTAGGATATAGACCATCAGATATATTCCAATCAAACTGCATAATATGGGTTGAAGGCCCATCAGATAGAATCTATATAAAGCATTGGATAGAGTGCATTGACAATCGTTTGATTGAAGGGAGTGATTATAGCTTTCTATATTATGGCGGAAAGAACCTGAGCCACTTCGATATTAATGAGTCTGAAAGCAATGATTTCATTTCAATATTAAAAATCAATCCAAACTCTTTTATAATTATGGATAGTGATTTTAAGAGTTCGGATGACCAGTTAAATGACACCAAATTAAGAATTATATCTGAGTGTAAGAAATCATCTATAAGACATTGGGTAACTGATGGTAGGGAAATTGAAAATTATCTAAATCCATTACATTTAAAACATGCCATATCAAGTGTACATAAAAGTTTCACATCTCATACTGAGGAAGGAATGTGGGCTAATCTAATGAAATACAAGACTGGTGATAATCAGCGACTTGCGAACAAGGTCAAAGTTGCAAAAAAATACATATCAAGTGTAGTTCTAAATATATCTATTGAGCACCCATCCCTGATACCTAAAATAAAAGAACTATGTGATTTCATTATTAGCTCAAGATATTCATGATTTCATGTCGCTATATTATTAATTTAGGGGCATTATATAGCTAATTGCATTCGAATGCCCGCATAATGAAGTCTACCTTCCAGCCTTTATATATTCTGTTACCGAGCAAGCTGTGCAATTCACTTCGTTCATTGCAGCCTACGGATGCAGAGTATTTTGTCGCCATCTCGCAAGAGAGCAAATATCAGCGGTTTTACAGTGAATCAGATTGTGACCCGGATAAATATCCAGACTGTTTATTGAACAGGCGAATGAGCCCCCTCGCACCGCCTATCAATTGGTCATCGAGTACAAGGCAAACAGGGGATTTATTGGTACAGTTTACCTGCGTCTTGAAGCGGATAATCAGGCATCGATGGGATGTGGTATGGCCCGAGAATATCAGAGGAATGGACTCATACATGAAGCCGCCCACGCCTTGATGAACCTTGGTTTTCGCGAATTGGGCGTACACCAGATCTATGCAGAAACCATCAGCCAGAATCGCCCTGCGATTCGGTTATGCAAGGCGTTGGGTATGAGACAAGAGGCCCATTTTCACGAACATCGTTTCTTCAAAGATCAGTAGTGGGATACCGTGGTGTTGGCCATCCTTCAGAGCGAGTGGCAACCGATATAGTCACCAGCCAATTGGGTATTTGAAGAGCACTCATAGATGAAACGAATACTGATTATTGGCAACTCGGGATCGGGCAAGAGCTGGTTGGCGGCTCGATTGGCTGAGGGGTTAACTATCCGCGAGGTCAATCTCGATACCATCGTCTGGCAACCGGGCGGGTTTAACAAAAAACGGCCCCAGCATGAGATTGACCATGCCATTCAAACACTTGCTCAAGAGCCATCATGGGTGGTCGAAGGGGTATTTGGTGCCCTGGCCGAGCAACTGCTTGATGCCGCTGATACCCTGCTCTTTCTGGATCTCGACTGGTCGGTATGCCGTGATTCACTGCTATCGCGCGGATCACAAAGTGCCAGGCAACGGGATGCAGTGGCAGCGGAAAAGAACTTTCAACAACTGCTGGTGTGGGCATCGGAATATGGGCAGCGAGCTGGCAAAAGCTCCCGCCACTTCCATCGCGAGCTGTTTGATCGATTCCCAAACGACAAGCACCATTTCACGACTCGTGAAGCGGTAAATAGCTATCTCACTCAACTGACCGTTAACAGCTACCAGGAAACTTGATGGAGCAATACAAACAGACTCCAAAACCTGACCATATGTTTTTCAGAAAATTTATATCCTATCTGGCTATTACCATGCCTATCGGCCTGATCCCGGAATTTATTCGGCAGGACTTTCATCTGGATTTGCTCTCATGGCAGGAGGGCGGCCGCCTCACTCTGATCATGATTGGCGTCGCGGCGGCAATGGCGGGAGTTGACTGGCTCGTGCATCGCTATCGAACCAAACGACAGCAGCCAAAGGGCCCGGTTGGACCAAACAGGTAAGGGAAGATCGGGCTGCCAAAGATATGGCAGCCCCGTGCCATCAGGAGAGCATGCTTCTTAGCATCCAGGCGGTTTTTTCATGAATATCGATGCGCTGGGTCAGCACATCGGCGGTGGGCTGGTCATTGACGGCATCGACCAGATCGAACAGTTTTCTGGCGGTTCTCGCCGTGGCTTCTTGCGCCAACACCAGATGTTTGAGCATTTCACTGGCACAGGGCACCCCTTCGACCTCCTCAATGGAGGAGAGACGGACAAACTCCTTATATGTGCCGGGAGCGGGAAAGCCCAATGCGCGGATCCGCTCGGCGATAACATCCAGCGCATTCCACTGCTCGGTGTATTGATCCATAAACATATTGTGCAGGCTGTTGAACTGCGGGCCAGTTACGTTCCAGTGAAAATTGTGGGTCATCAAATAAAGGGTGTAACTATCGGCAAGCAGTGCCGACAATCCATCTGCAATTTTCTTGCGATCGGCGGCTGAAATACCGATATCCATTTCTGGTAAAACCACACTCTCTTTTTTCATCACGCTAACTCCTGTTATTGGCTTTCGGCTTGATAAATTTGGCCGATGCTTTTGCAACAATCATCCCGCCGACCGACGCTACGGCATTCAGACGATAGATACCGTGACGCTGGTCGACTATTCTGGCCGAGAGCGCTACTTTGCTGCCGATATCGATGGGAGCAATAAAACGAACGGTCAGCTCCGCTGTTAATCCTCTTATTCCCCGTTGCAGCAACGCATGTGTCATCACCGCATCGAGCAGGGTGCTGGTCATGCCGCCATGCAAAATATCGCTGTAACCCTGATGGCGCTGGTCGGCAATAAACAGCCCTTCCGTCGTCCCTTCCTCCCCCTGATAAAAGCGAATTCCCAGTGAATCCGGGTTATGAGTGCCGCACACCATGCAACGGGCGTGGGACATCATGGTCTGTTGATAGTTCTCTGATTGATATTCATCCACTTGATCTGTTCACTCGCTATTTGGTCACTCGCATGTTGAGAACAGAGTGCCAGGAGAGCAGCTCTTCGATGGCGGCATGTGCCTGGGTGCCATAGATGATGGAGGGGCCGCCTCCCATCAATACCGCGACATCCACGGTGGCAATGAGTTCCGCTCGCGAAGCACCGGCCTTCACGGCCCCGGCAACATGGGCGGCAATGCAGCCATCGCAGCGGGAAGCAATACCAATACCGAGGGCGATCATTTCCCGATATTTCAACGCCAGCGCCTCGTCCTCTTTCATAACGGCTTTGTGCAGCGCAATAAACGCATTCATGGTATCCGGGCTGCTCTTGCGATAAGCAGAGCCAAGCTGGTGTTGTTCTTTATTGATATCTCGATAATTTTTCATCACGTTATTTCTCCGGTGTGAAAATCTCACCTTTATAGAATGACTGCACTGTCATGCTGATTAACCAGATGATCAATACAATCAGGGCACACACCACTATTTTGGCCAGATAAAATGGAATGATATTCCCGGTTGCGTCGGCAAACATGGCCGAGGCTGCGGAAAATGCCGCCAGTGGAAATGAGTACGCCCACGAAGAGAGAAAAAATTTCAGTTTCAAAAAAGTGAGGGTGTTGTACATCAGCAAGATAAATACAAACAGCGCAAAATAATAAATGACATGGGCAAACAGGTCGCTGGAGCTGGCTATTTCGCTATACGAGATAAATCCGATGGAAGGTGGTGCCAGCAGAATAAACATGGTGGGCATCAGCTTCTCGGGCAGGCTCTCATGAAAGAACAGCCGATAGAGCACTATGGTCAGCAGAGAGAACCAGAAAATAAGGCCAATGCTGAAGAAGAACAGGCTGATCTCGTGAAAGCCAAGCGGCATGCCACCCAGGGGCACCACGATATTGCCGACAATCGGTATAAACCATGCCGGGTTGGTGTGGGTGATTGTGAAATGGTCGCGATGGATCCAGTTGCTCATGATGTAGAGGGTGAAGAGCAGCTGCAAGCTGGCTCCCACCGACCAGAGGGCCAGCGCTGCATCATGCCAGCTGGCCCAGTAGGCGGATTGCAGCAGCAAGCTGATTGAGATGGTCGGGAAGAAATTGATCCTGACCGGGTGTTTCAGCTCATGCCGGAACTCGTCATTGTGTCTGAGGATTTTCCAGCCATACATCGCCAGAAACGTCACAAGTAGCAGGGATGACAAGACCCCGAACAGGAACCCTGCCGACTGCAACAGCAGCAGATCCGGAAATGCCTTGCGACAGGCAATCGCCGCCCCCGTCAGCCCCATGATGATTGAAAACAGTGTGACAGGCATATGTGCAATCTTGGTTATGGAGGGGATTTGCTTACCCTCTTGATTCAGGTTTTCCATCAACGTTCCCCTCCAGTTCGGCCTAGCGGTTGTGCTTACTCTTCACAACATTTTTTGTGGTTGCGCTGACGGTTACCCTGACAGCCCTGCTGTTGTCCGGAGGCTGACTTGCAGCCCCCCCCTTTGCCAAGGCGGCCACGGGGAGCGCATTGACGGCTTCCCTTGCCGTGATGGCCAGCCCCCTCGGCGCAGCGCGATGCACTGCCTTGTTCAGCGGATGTCAGCTCGGTCAGATTGCCCGACTCATTGCTCAGCATGTCGGCCATAGCGAGACGCCCCTGACTGCCCTGATAGACGGCAAGCCCACTGCCCAGCAGCTTGCCAAGCATCTTGCTACCAATATTTTTCAACACGATACGACGGGCCCCCTGCGCCTGAAGCAGCTCCGCCAACGCACTTTTGCACTCGTTGCCTGCCACCGGGTTGGCGATTTCTGCCAGGGTGCTCCCCTGTTCATCTACGAATACAAAGCGCTCTGCCTTGGCAAAATGTCCTGCGATATGGTCGTCATTCATCGGAATGGCTGTGATGATGGTCATTTGACCTCCTGCTATCACTGTTGATATTCCGGCCCTGCCCCTTGCCACTCTGCATTCGTCCCCTTGTTCAGGATCTTCCCGCAGGCTTGCCGGTTGGCATGGCCATGTTCCCAGCCTCTTGCAGCAACCAGATGAAGAGCCGTACGCATCAACTTTTACTGGTTTAGTCACGCATCATTCGGCTCGATAAGCGTCTGATCATGATGCTGCCGTAATTGGCATATGCCATGTATACGCTCAGTTTATGGCATATGCAACAAACTATTTTTTCCAACGAAGAGGTTTAGGGACTCATTAAAGCTCGCCCTGGCATCATTCCAGTGCGCGCCAATCCGCTATCAGCGAGGACAAAAGGCAGGGGGAGAAATGGCGCATAAAAATCCTAATCCGCCCGGCGAAATGGCGACTTTTTGTGAGAAGGGTCACATCTGATGGCGCCGTTTAACCACATATAAATCCAGACCATGCTGATGATTAATTTATTGATATGGCGCATTACAAACCTGATGGCGAGCCTGGCATCAATACATTTATCTGTTTTTAAAGAAAAAATGGATGGCAGACTGAAAATGGCGAGTCCTGCCTGAAAACGGGATCTTCATCACATCGCGTTTTGCTTCGCACAAAAATCCAGTGATTAGCACATTTGTCCGATAGGGAGGGGGCAGGCGAGCCGCGATAATGATCAGGTCATTTTTATCCAGTACGTCGATACGTACTCACGCATAGCTTCCGTCACCGGAAGCGGGGAGAGCGCCATGATAACCACCTTGATCAATGAACATCTGATCAACCTCGATTTGAAAGCGACGCGTAAGGAAGAAGTCTTCACCGAGATGGCCCGCCTGCTGGCGTCGCAAGGCAAGGTCAGCGACGAGCAGGCCTTTATCAAGGCTCTGTGGGCCCGTGAAGAGCTGGGCAACACCGGCTTTGAAGAGGGCGTGGCCCTGCCCCACGCCAAGAGTGCGGCGGTATGCAACCCGGCGGTCGCCATCGGCATCAGCCGCAACGGCATCGAGTACGGCGCCGAAGATGGCAAGCCGTCCCATATTTTCTTTATGATCGCCTCCCCCGATGGCGGCGCCAACCACCATATCGAGGTGCTGGCCGAGCTCTCCGGCAAGCTGATCGAAGAGGGCTTTATCGCCAAGCTGCTGGCGGCCAACACCCCGGCCGATGCGCTGGCACTGCTGCTGGCCAAGAAAGAGGAAGCGGCTGCCGCACCTGCGGCCAACAAGGGGCTGATCATCGGTGTCACCGGCTGCCCGGCCGGTATCGCCCACACCTATCTGGCGGCCGAGTCGCTGGAGCGCGCCGCCAAGGAGCTCGGTTATGAGGTGAAGGTGGAGACCAACGGCTCCATCGGCGTCAAGAACAGCCCGACCGCGGACGAGATCGCTCGCGCCACCGCCATCGTGGTGGCCTGTGACAAGCAGGTGGACATGGCCCGCTTCGCTGGCAAGCCGCTCATCAAAACCGGCGTCAAGGCCCCCATCAAGGATGGCAAGGGTCTGATCGAGCAAGCCCTGAAAGCCCCCGCCTACGTGGCTGGCAAAGAGGATAAAAAAGGTGAAGAAAAGAGCGCGGGTGGCAGTTCCGATCTCTATCGCTACCTGATGAACGGTGTATCGCACATGATCCCGTTCGTGGTGACCGGCGGTCTGTTGATTGCGCTGGCACTGGCCATCGGCGGCAACCCGACCCCGAGCGGCATGCAGATCCCGGAAGGGAGCATGTGGAACCAGATCCTCAACGTGGGCGTGGCCGCCTTCACCCTGATGATCCCCATTCTGGCGGGCTATATCGCCTACGCCATCGGTGACCGTCCGGCACTGGCACCGGGCTTTATCGGCGGCTGGATCGCCAACAACGGCAGCTTCTACGGCGCTGACGCCGGTACCGGCTTTATCGGTGCCATCATTGCGGGCCTGTTGGTCGGCTATCTGGTGCGCTGGATTGCCACCCGTCAGTACCACAAGATGGTGCAACCGCTGGTGCCGATCCTGATCGCCCCCATCGTCGGGTCGCTCTTTATCGCTGCGGTATTCATCTTCATCATCGGCGCCCCGATTGCCGACATGATGACCGGCCTCAACGCCATGCTGCTCTCCATGAGCGGTGGCAGTCTGGTGCTGCTGGGTATCGTGCTGGGTGGTATGGCCGGCTTTGATATGGGTGGCCCGGTCAACAAGGTGGCGTTCCTGTTCTCGGTCGGCATGATCGCATCCGGTCAGACCCAGTTCATGGGTGCCATGGCCTGCGCCATCCCGGCTGCGCCCCTTGGCATGTCGCTGGCGACCGTGCTCGGTCGCAAGCTCGGCATCTTTGACGAGTCTGAAATCGAAGCGGGCAAAGCCGCCGGCGCCATGGGTCTGGTGGGGATCTCCGAAGGGGCGATTCCATTTGCCGCCCGTGATCCGCTGGCCGTTATCCCGGCCAACATTCTGGGCAGCATGACCGCAGCTGTGATGGCCTTCCTGTTTGGCATCACCAACAGCGTTGCCCACGGTGGCCCCATCGTGGCCCTGCTGGGTGCGGTCAACAAGCCCCTGCTGGCCCTGCTCTGCATGATCTGCGGTGCCATCGTCACCGGAGTGGTGGCGGTTGCCCTGAAAAAACTGCGGGTCAAAAAGAGTGATGAGGTAACTCTGGCCAAGGCGGCCTGAGTCCCCCCTCACCATCGAGGCTCCTAGAGCATAAAAAGAGGCCACCCCACGGGGTGGCCTCTTGTTTTTGGGATGGCAGGCGGGCCGTATTTCCCAATATCGCCCCCGAGAAATAGTGGTCGATAAGCACTCTTCCTCGTCGCTCCCCTTTCCTTTCCCTGGCTCCCTTCTGGCCTCTCCCCTCCTCAACCCAGCACTCGCACAGAGCGCCAAACTGGCTGAAATGGCAGCAATCCGGCGTCAGCGGTGTGATGTTTCTCACGCTTTGTCCGCGAAAGCGCAAAAACTAGGAAAATTTCCTAGCCCCACTAGGGATGGCTCTCAAGCCATTTTTTGCCCCTCTTATTAGAGTCACCTCACCTGATGTCGTGACCCGCACCGCGATGGGCAATGCGCCCCGTTATCCCGTGCCGGGCCCGGGTTTATATGGATGGAGCGTCGAGCGCAGCAACGGCTGACAGCCCTGACGTCCCGTTCCCCCTTCCGTGGCGTGACCTCGAACAACCTATCTACAAATGAGGGGCGCGGCGGAAATACCGTCTATCTCGCAGAGGATGAACGAAGATGTTGAAATTGCTCCAACAGGTCCGGGTCCCCACCCTCGACCTGCCGGTCGAAGCCCGGCGCAAGCTCTGGTTCAAGCCGTTTATGCAATCTTATCTGGTTGTATTTATTGGCTATTTGACCATGTATCTGATCCGCAAGAACTTCAACATTGCGCAAAATGACATGATCCAGGAGTACGGTCTCTCCATGACCGAGCTTGGCATGATCGGCCTTGGCTTCTCCATCACCTACGGGGTGGGCAAGACCATCGTCTCCTACTACGCCGATGGCAAGAACACCAAGCAGTTCCTGCCGTTGATGCTGATCCTCTCCGCGCTCTGCATGCTGGGCTTCAGTGCCAGCATGGGCGGCACAGGTTTCAGCCTCTACTTCATGATCTTCTTCTACGCCCTGAGCGGATTCTTCCAGAGCTGTGGCGGTTCGTGCAGCTACTCCACCATCACCAAGTGGACCCCTCGCAACAAGCGCGGCACCTATCTGGGTATGTGGAACCTCTCCCACAACGTGGGCGGTGCCGGTGCGGCCGGTGTGGCGCTGTTCGGTGCCAACTACCTGTTCGATGGCAACGTGCTCGGCATGTTTATCTTCCCCTCCATCATCGCGCTGATCGTCGGCTTTATCGGCCTGCGCTTTGGTAGCGATTCGCCGGAAGCCTATGGCCTTGGCAAGGTGGAAGAGCTGTTTGACGAAGTGGCGAGCGAAGAGGATATCGCTACCGAAGAGCAGAAGCTGACCAAGTGGCAGATCTTCGTGAAGTACGTGCTGCTCAACAAGGTGATCTGGCTGCTCTGCTTTGCCAACATCTTCCTCTACGTGGTGCGTATCGGTATCGACCAGTGGTCCACCGTCTATGCCCACCAAGAGCTGGGCTTCTCCAAAGACGTGGCCATTCAGGGTTTTACCTTCTTCGAAGTGGGCGCTCTGGTCGGCACCCTGATGTGGGGTTACCTCTCCGATCTGGCCAATGGCCGTCGTGGTCTGGTTGCCTGCGTGGCGCTGGCGCTGATCATCGCCACCCTGGGTCTCTACCAGCATGCGACCACCCAGTTTATGTTCCTGGGCTCCCTGTTCACCCTGGGCTTCCTGGTGTTTGGTCCGCAACTGCTGATCGGCGTCGCCGCCGTGGGCTTCGTCCCCAAGCAGGGCATCAGCGTGGCCGATGGCGTCAAGGGCACCTTCGCTTACCTGATTGGTGACAGCTTCGCCAAACTGGGTCTGGGCATGATCGCCGATGGCACCCCCATCTTCGGTCTGACCGGCTGGACCGGCACCTTCGCGGCGCTGGATATCGCAGCCGCCGCCTGTCTGGTGCTGATGGGCTGTGTCGCGGTCGCCGAGGAGCGCAAGATCCGCCGCATCAAGCGCGAACTGAAAGCCGCCGAGCTGGCTGCCCAGACCGCCTGATAGCCATCACAACAGACGCAGATTGTTCAGGGCCACCCACAGGGGTGGCCCTTGTTGTTTGGGGCAACCAGACATCCGACTGGCCCGGCATGAGCCTGCATTGCCGTTCAAGGGACGGGCATATCCCCATCAAGATCCCACTTTTCATATGGACTTTTGGTAAAAGCCCCCCGCTGGCGCTATCTTGTTGCTCCCCTTGCCAGCATCACAGAGAGCAGATGAAGATCGTCGCCGTCACCGCTTGCCCGACCGGTATCGCCCATACCTATATGGCTGCCGATGCCCTGCAAAAAGCCGCCACAGGGCTGGGACTCAAGATCAAGGTCGAGACACAGGGCGCCATGGGCATGGAGAACATGCTGACCGCCCGCGATATTGCCAGCGCCGACCTGGTGTTGATTGCTTCCGATATCGAGATTGAGCAGAAAGAGCGCTTCCTCGGCTGCACCATCCATCAGGTGAGACTGGAAACCGTGCTGCTGGATGCCAACGCCGTACTCAAGGCCCTGCCGATCCCGGCCTGATGCTGACCCGCGAAATCACCTTCTACTGCCAGCAGGGGTTGAGCATCACCCAGGCCAAGCAGTTGAACCGGCTGGCGGGGATGTTCAAATCCACCATCCGCTGTGCCAACCTCACCCGGCGCCAGACCGTTGCCGCCAGCAACCAGCTCTCCCTGTTGACCCTCGCCACCCAGCCCGGCGATCTCTGCCAGTTGCAGATCGAAGGATGCGATGCCGAGCTCGCCCACATGGCCTTCACCTGCTGGTGCGGGGAGCTGGGTCAACCGCTGGTGCGCCCGCGCACCGCCGCGCTGGCGGAGTTGCGACTGGCCAACGCCCTGCCCGACTACCATTTTGCCCTGCGCCAGCTGGCCCACAGCCCCGAACCGCTGACCAAGGCCGAAGCGCTCGAGCATCTGATCGATCTGCTGCCCGCCGAGCTGATCACCGACCGCGCCACACTGACCGCCGCGGTGGAGCGGCGCGAGCAGGTCTCGGCCACCATCATCCGCCCCGGCCTTGCCATGCCCCATGTATTGAGCGAAGGGATCAGCCAGCCAGCGCTGACCCTGCTTAGCTGCAAAGAGCCCATAGAATGGGGCTCTCAGATAGGGCCGGTACAGACCATTATTCTGCTGGCGGTGCCGGTTGGTAGCGGACGGGAGACCCTGCGCCCCCTTACCCGACTGGCGCAGGCGATGATCGACGATGTGGTCAGCCACGCCCTGCTGTTGGCGGGCTCGGCCCCCGCCCGTCAGGCTATCGTGATCGAGAGCCTGCTGAGCTAGGCGAATTGGCTCTGGGCGCTTCTTGCTGTAACGCCAGCCATTCATCCAGCCCTCAGCACCCTGTGGTACACTCGCTGCCATCGTCTGTCTGAAGTGTGTATCCGATGAAATCTCCCCGCTCCCGTCTCTCTGTCAACCGTACGCCGCGCGATAACGCCCCGCGCACGACTACCAAACCAGCCGCACCCCGCCATGTTTCCCCCCGCAAACCGGAGCTGGCCCCAGAGGATCGCAAATTGCTCCTGCTGAACAAGCCCTATATGGTGCTCTGCCAGTTCACCGACGAGGCGGGCCGGGAGACCCTCAAGGATTACATCAAAGAGCCCGGCATCTACGCCGCAGGGCGGCTCGATCGCGACAGCGAGGGGCTGCTGCTGCTCACCAACGATGGCAAGCTGCAGGCGCGCCTCACCCAACCGGGGGAGAAGACCCCCAAGACCTACTGGGTGCAGGTGGAAGGGATCCCGAGCGAAGAGAAACTGGCCGCCCTGCGCGCCGGCGTGGAGCTCAACGACGGCATGACCCTGCCCGCCGGAGCGCGCATCATGGATGAACCTGCGGTGTGGCCGCGCAATCCGCCCATTCGCGAGCGCAAGGAGATCCCCACCAGCTGGCTGGAGATCAAGATCATCGAGGGGCGCAACCGGCAGGTGCGGCGAATGACCGCCCATATCGGCCACCCCACCCTGCGCCTTATTCGCTACGCCATCGGTGACTGGACCCTCGATGGTCTGGCACCCGGCGAGAGCCGCAGCCTGCCCGCCCCCGAGCTGGTGCCGAGCTCCAGCAGCCGCCCGCGTCCCTCCTCATCCCGTTCAGGCGCTCATACCGCCAAACCGGCCAAACCGGCAGGGGAGGCGCCACGGCGGGCCAGCCAGCCGAGACGGGACGAGCGCCCCCGCAGCACTCACCCAACCGAGCGCGCAGCCACGAACCCGACCGGCGGCAAACCCCGCAGCAGCGGGCGAGGAACGGCACGCCGACCCGCCCGTGCGGGCAATCCCAATAGCAGCGACAAGGAGTCATGATGAACAATCAGGCAGAGCAATCGGCCACCAGCCACGCCCGCATGGAGGCGCGCCTGACTGTCGCCGCCCTGGTGCAGTGGCAGGGGCGCTTTCTGGTGGTGGAAGAGGAGATAAAAGGCCAGCGCCGTTTCAACCAACCCGCCGGCCATGTGGAGCCGGGGGAAAACCTGCTTGAAGCGGCCTGTCGTGAGCTGAAAGAGGAGACGGGGCTGACCGCCATGCCGACCGCCTGGCTTGGTACCTATCTGTTCAAACCGGCCGACAGCGAGGCCACCTATGTGCGTACCGCCATCATCTTCGACCTTGAAAAAGCGCCGGGTCAGCACCATCCAGAGGATCCTGACGGCGATGTGCTGGCTTGCCACTGGCTCACTCTGGAAGAAATAGCGGAATGCAAACCGGCCCTGCGCAGCCCCTTGGTGTGGCAGTGCATTCAGGATTATCTGGCGGGGACACGGCTGCCACTGTCGGCACTCAAGGCCTTTATCTGAGGCCATTTGACACTCTTTTTCGGTGACAAAGACCAACAACAGAAAAACGATTTCCTGCTATCAGGCTCCTGATGGGAACTGCGGCATGGATATGTGACCGGGGGCGCAAAACTCTGGTAGAATACGCCCCGTTTAAACGAACTGGTAACTTCGACTAATGACAGACAACAGCCAAATCAAGGTGATCGTCGGCATGTCCGGCGGCGTGGATTCTTCCGTCTCGGCCTACCTGCTCCAGCAGCAGGGCTATCAGGTCGAAGGCTTGTTCATGAAGAACTGGGAAGAAGACGACACGGACGAGTACTGCTCTGCCGCCCAGGATTTGGCTGATGCCAAGGCCGTCTGCGACAAGCTGGGGATGAAACTCCACACTATCAACTTCGCGGCCGAGTACTGGGACAATGTGTTCGAGCACTTCCTCGAAGAGTACAAGGCTGGCCGCACGCCAAACCCCGATATCCTGTGCAACAAGGAGATCAAGTTCAAGGCGTTCCTCGAATTTGCCGCCGAAGAGCTGGGTGCCACCTACATCGCCACCGGCCACTATGTGCGCCGTGACGACAGCACCGGCCGCCCGCGCCTGCTGCGCGGTCTCGATACCAACAAGGATCAGAGCTACTTCCTCTATACCCTGAGCGAGAAGCAAGTGGGTCAGAGCCTGTTCCCGGTTGGCGACCTGGAAAAGCCCGAGGTGCGCCGCATCGCCGAGCAGCTCGATCTCATCACCGCCAAGAAGAAAGACTCCACCGGCATCTGCTTTATCGGTGAGCGCAAGTTCAAGGACTTCCTGGCCAAGTTCCTGCCCGCCCAGCCCGGTAAAATCGAGACCGTGGATGGCAAGGTGATCGGCGAGCATCAGGGTCTGATGTATCACACCCTGGGCCAGCGCAAGGGGCTCGGCATCGGTGGTCGCAAAGATGCCACCGAAGAGGCCTGGTATGTGGTCGACAAAGAGGTCGAGCGCAACGTGCTGGTGGTGGCGCAGGGCGAACATCCCCGCCTCTACTCCGATGGCCTGATTGCCAGCCAGTTGCACTGGGTGGATCGCACCCCCATTCGCGAGCCGCATCGCTGCACCGTCAAGACCCGCTACCGCCAGCAGGATATCCCCTGCCTGATCCAGCCCATCGACGATCTGACCATCCGGGTCATCTTCGACGAGAAACAGGCTGCGGTAACCCCGGGCCAGTCCGCCGTCTTCTACGACGGGGAAGTGTGTCTGGGCGGCGGCATCATCGAACAGCGTTTCAGCCATCCGGTTTGAATCCTTAACAGAAGGCAGCAGACGTGAGCGATAAATTCCAAGACAGAACAATGGCCTTTGCCGGCATCTGCCAGGCCGCGTATCTGGTGCAAAAGGTGGCCCGAGACGGCAGCTGTGACGAGGCCGCCCTGCGCGAGAGCCTCTCCAGCATTCTGGTGACCAACCCGAGCCACCCGCTCGAGGTGTTCAACAACACCCATCTGGCCATTCGCGACGGCTACCGCGCGCTGGTCGAGCAGCTGGGAGCCGATGGCAGCCAGAAGAATGCCGAGTTGACCCGCTACGTGGTGAGCCTGATTGCGCTGGAGCGCAAGCTGGCCAAGCGCAAGGACATTCTCAATATGCTGGGTGAGCGGATCAGCCAGATCGGTCGCCAGCAACAGCATTTCGACCTGCTCGACGAGCAGATCCTGGCCAACATGGCGAGCATCTACAGCGATCTTATCAGCCCCATCGGGCCGCGCATTCAGGTGGCAGGCACCCCGCTGTTCCTGCAGCAGCCGCTGGTGCAGCACAAGGTGCGCGCCCTGCTGCTGGCAGGCATCCGCGCCGTGGTGCTGTGGCGCCAGCTCGGTGGCAGCCGCACCCAGATCATCTTCGCTCGCAAGAAGATGGTGGAACTGGCCAAGCGTTACTAATCATTGGCTTGCGCGCAGGGAGAGGGAGACAAGGTGAACAGCCGCACATCAGCCTTGATACACCCCGACCGGCGCGCAAGTGAATACGGATCCCCCACACCAATCATCAGGAGTTCACCCCATGGAGCTGTCCGCGCTGACTGCTGTTTCCCCGATTGACGGTCGTTATGGCGACAAGGCCGATGCCCTGCGCCCTATCTTCTCCGAATTCGGCCTGCTGCGTTTTCGCGTTGAAGTCGAGGTTCGCTGGTTGCAGAAACTGGCCAGCCACGCCGGGATCCCGGAAGTCCCTGCCCTGAGCGCGGCCGCCAACGCCCTGCTCGACGGCATCGTCAGCAACTTCAACGAGAGTGACGCCGCCCGTATCAAACAGATCGAGCGCACCACCAACCATGATGTGAAAGCGGTGGAGTACTTCCTCAAAGAGAAAGTCGAAGTGAACCCGGAGCTGGCGGCTGTCAGCGAGTTCATCCACTTCGCCTGCACCTCGGAAGACATCAACAACAACTCCCACGGTCTGATGCTGAAAACCGCCCGCGAAGAGGTCATCAAGCCTTATTGCGAGAAGCTGATCGGCGAGCTCAAGCGTCTGGCTCACGAGTACCGTGACATGCCGCTGCTCTCCCGCACCCACGGCCAGCCGGCGACCCCGAGCACCATGGGCAAGGAGATGGCCAACGTCGCCTACCGTCTGGAGCGCCAGTTCAAGCAGATCATGGCGGTGGAGATCCTCGGCAAGATCAACGGTGCGGTCGGCAACTACAACGCCCACCTCAGCGCCTACCCGGATGTGGACTGGCACCAGTTCTCCGAGGAGTTTGTTACCTCCTTGGGCCTGACCTGGAACCCCTACACCACCCAGATCGAGCCGCACGACTATATCGCCGAGCTGTTCGACGCCATGGCCCGCTTCAACACTATCCTGATCGACTTCGACCGCGATGTGTGGGGTTACATCTCCCTGGGCCACTTCAAGCAGCGCACCATCGCCGGTGAAATCGGCTCCTCCACCATGCCGCACAAGGTCAACCCCATCGACTTCGAGAACTCCGAAGGCAATCTGGGTCTGGCCAACGCCGTGTTCCAGCATCTGGCGAGCAAGCTGCCTATCTCCCGCTGGCAGCGTGATCTGACCGACTCTACCGTGCTGCGCAACCTGGGTGTGGCAGTGGGTTACTCCCTGATTGCCTATCAGGCGACCCTCAAGGGCATCTCCAAGCTGGAAGCCAACGACGCCGCCATGGCTGCCGATCTGGATGCCAACTGGGAAGTGCTGGCCGAGCCGATCCAGACCGTGATGCGCCGCTACGGTATCGAGAAGCCTTACGAGAAGCTCAAGGAGCTGACCCGTGGTCGCCGCGTCGATGCTGAAGGGATGCGCACCTTTATCGACACCCTGGAGTTGCCGGAAGCGGTCAAGGTCGAGCTGAAGAAGCTGACCCCGGCCAACTACATCGGTGACGCCCAGCGTCTGGTTGATCTGCTGAAGTAAGCCAACCGGCAGTGACGAAGGGGCCCTGTGCACGATACGCCACAGGGCCCCTGTTATTTTCCCTGCCACGGCAGGATCCCGAGTGGCTTTTCCCAAGCCCGCCTTGGGCAAAACCTCTTTGCGAGACACGAGAAACAGCATGTACGAACTCAATCTGGATATCGCTCACTTCCTTGAGCACTACTGGCAGAAGCGCCCGCTCCTTATCAAGGGTGGCTTCAAGGACTTTCAGGATCCCATCAGCCCGGACGAGCTGGCGGGTCTGGCCATGGAAGAGGTGGTAGAGTCCCGCCTCGTCACCCGTTTCGACGGCAGGTGGGATGCTGCCCACGGCCCCTTCGAATCCTACGACCATCTGGGCGAAGAGAACTGGACCATTCTGGTACAGGCTTGCAACCACTGGGCTCCCGAGGTGAACGAGCTGGCGGTGCCGTTCCAGTTCATTCCGGGCTGGCGCTTTGACGATGTAATGGTGAGCTTCTCCACCCCCCATGCGGGTGTCGGCCCCCACATCGACAATTACGATGTGTTTATCACCCAGGGTCTGGGCAAACGCCACTGGCGGGTTGGCGATGCCAAGCCGCTCAACGAGTTCGCCGCCCACGCCGCCCTGCTGCACTGCGAGCCGTTCGAGGCGATCATCGACGTCATCATGGAGCCGGGCGACATCCTCTACATTCCGCCAGGATTCCCCCACGAAGGCTACGCCATCGAGCCCTCCATGAACTTCTCGGTGGGTTTCCGCGCACCAGATGCCAAGGCGCTTATCTCCTCCTTTGCCGATCATCTGATCGACAACGAGGTGCGTACCGAGCGTTACGGCGATGCCGATCTCAAGCCCCGCGCCCGTCACGGCGAGATCCAGCCCCACGAGCTGCACCGTCTGCGCGAGCTGATGCAGCAGGCCCTCGATGACGAGACCCTGTTCAAGGAGTGGTTCGGCACCATGATCTCCGAGGCCAAGCACGATCTGGACGTCAATCCGGTCGAGCCGGACTACAGCGCCGAGGAGGTAGCCGACCTGCTGACCCAGGGCGAACCTGCCATCAAGGTGCCGGGTCTGCGCACCGTCTGGTTCAGCGGCGAGAGCCAGCAGTGCTTCATCGACGGCGAAGCCTGGACTCTGCAAAGCGAAGACGCGGCAGCCATTTCGCTCTTGTGTGACAAAGACATCATCACTCAAGCCGACATGGTGGAGCTGGCCGATCAGGCTGGCTTCCTGCAACTGCTGACCCGTCTGGTCAACCGTGGTTACTGGTTCTTCAACTGATCCTGCAGTAGCGAAAGATTAAAGGGCGCCTTATGGCGCCTTTTTTGTCACTCAGAGGCGGTTCAATTAACAGTTGATGCGCGAAGCTGAACCTATTCTTGATGAACCGACAAGCGGTCATTTATTGAACTAAAATGGATCAGTATCATGCGCCCGTCCCTGTTCAAAAGAGAAGCACCACCATGCAAATCACCTCCCGGCCCATGCCGCTGCCCGATTACGGCAAATACCCCTCCTCTCCGGCTGTCACGCCCGAACAGGTCAATCAGGCCCGTAACGAAGCGCTGATCAAGAAGGATGAATTACAGGCACAGAGCGAAGAGAAAGCAACGGCTCGCAGAACCCTGGCGGTCTCTTATACGGCTAACCAGCAGGAGAAAGCCGTGGTGGAGCGCTACCTGGAAGCCAGCGGTCAGGAGAGCGACAGCAAATCGGGCCCGAACACGGCTGATATGTATCAGGCTGCGAATCGCTACCAGCGCCAGCAGAATCTGAGCGACTATATTCAGTTCCAGCAGAGCCCGCTCGCCCAGCAGATGGGTGACATGGTGGGCGAAGATAATCGCAAGGGCACCCAGCTCGACATCATTGCCTGAGCCTATTTGCTCGAATAAGCCCGGCAGGGACTGATATAAACTGAAAAAGCCCTCGATGAGGGCTTTTTCGTTATAGCTTGTCGCTGCAACTTCTCGCTAGAAATGGGGCTCTTCTGCCTGCGCGTCCGGCAGCTCGTCGGGAAGTTCATCAAACAGGGGGTGATAGAGCACCTCACCCTGCACACCCGCAAAACCGCGCTCCTGCAACTCCATCGCCATAAAGCAGTCGGCAGGCACCTCATAGATGCAGTGCAGGCCAAACTCGCTGGCCGGGCGGAAACCGAAACGGCTGTAATAGGCCGGATCCCCGAGTACCACCACCCCTTTCCAGTCCATCTCGAGCGCCGTGTCAAGCCCTTCACGGATAAGATCAGAGCCAATACCCTGACCTTGCCAGTCGGGATGAACCGCGACCGGCGCCAGACCGAGCCAGGGCCCTTCCATGCCATTAATGGTGATCGGGCTTAGCATCAGGTGCCCCATGAACTCGTACTCTTCCTCTTCGACCATGGTCACCACGGCAGCACCACATTCGCGCAGGCGGTTGACCAGTTCGGCCTCATCGGAACGACCGAAGGCGGCACTCAGCAGCTCATAAACCGGCAGCATGTCACCGGGGCGCTCGGTTCTCAACATCAGGTATTACTCCTCGTACAGCAGAGCGGGCATTATTCCACACAACGGCTGGTCATTCTGAGTACCTTTGTCCAAAAATGGGAGGGTGCACTCAGGAAAACGAGCGGCAAACTGCTGCTGCAAGGCGGTTAGCGTAGCCGGGGTGACCCTGTTCATCGCCTCACGGTAGGCAAACCAGAGGGCAGGAGCCTCCCGCGCCAACCGATCAAAGGTCAGTTCGGGCGTTTGATGCCAACAGCCATCCAGCTCATCGACCAGCTCCGGCAGCTCCACCAGCAGCCGTAACTGCTGATAGCGTATCTGCGAAGAGTCACCCTGATCACCCAGCGCCTGCGCCATCAATTGGTTGAACCAGTGGCGCCGTGATGCGCGCTCCTCGCGGCTGAGCAGCTCGGGCCCCTGACGCTGCAGCGCGGCCAGTTGCAGCAACCACGCCAGCCCCTGTTCATCCCTGTCTTTCAGCAAGACGCCGCCAAGATGGGACAACTGCTCCGGTTCGGCCTGCTCCAGCAGTTCGACGGGGTAACAGTGCAGCTCCAGAGACCTCTCAAGATGCGGCGGGCAGCGCAGAAAACAGGGCTTCTCCCCCGCGCCCCTCTCATCCACAAAGAGCGAGATGGCCAGCTTGCCGTTGGCACTCTGCCGATCCAACGTTACAGGATCCCACAGGATCACCACGGCGATCCGCTCATCAGCAAGCCAGCAGGCAATCTCCTCGGCCAAGGGATTGGGTAAGGAGGGAGCGCGATCCAGCCGCCAGTAACTCACCTCACACGGCTGGCGACCACTGATATGGCGCCGCCCGCGATAGTGCATGCCCACTTTTGCCATCACCCGGCCGGAGGCTAAATTGTCTGGCATATGGCGAGCCGTCAGCGCAGGCAGTTGCAGTTGGTCAAAGGCGAACCCCTTGACCAAACCAGCGGCCCGGGTCGCCAGACCGCGATTTTGCCAGGGCACGCCCACCCACCAGGCGAGCTCGCCATTCCATTGCAGGGAGATCACCCCAAGCAACGCCGCACCGTGCTCCTCTGGCAAGGTGATGGCCCAGCTCCAGCCAAGGCCAAGCGCCGCTTTGCGCCAGCTGAGCGCCAACCAGTCGCGGGCCCCCTCCGGCGGATAGGGGTGAGGAATATTGAGGGTGTAGCGCGCCAGCGCCTCGTCGCTGCAGTAGCGCACTATCTCACGCTCATCGTCGGCCTGCAGTGGTCGCAATACGACACCTGATAGCGAATGCCCCTCAGCCAGGGTCGACACCGTCACGCGGCACGCCAGCAGGCGATTGAGCACGGCGCCCAAATCGGCCTCAGGGGTGAGCGGCAGATCGGCCCCCACAGGGCCAAGGGTGAGCAGTCCCTGCTCCCTGGCGAGGGTCAATAGGGAGGTAGAGGCACTGATCAGGATCTGGCGGCTGGGATCAACATGAAAATCCGTCAGCAGATCCCCATCGAGCCAGGCAGCCAGCAGGGCCCCCGGGCAGAGCACCCCATCAGGAGGACTGCTCGCCCAGGGGGCATCGGTTTGATCGAGGGCAGCGGCCGCCTCTTTGCCCAGTAGCAGCTGCCAGCGATGCCCCTGCAGCTGCCAGACCTGCAACAGCGCAGTCCACTGCGGTTGCCACAGACTGGCCTCGATCAGCAGTTCCATCAGCTGGCCTGACAGGCCGCTGGCAGCGTCTGATGGCGGGGATGGGCTTCGATACGGGCGATCCAGCTACGGATAGCGGGCCACCCCTGCAGGGAGAAGATCCCCTCCTCTGCCACATGGGTGTAGGCATAAAGGGCGATATCGGCGATGGTCGGCGCATCACCGCACAGGTAGAGGCTCTGTTTCAGCTGCTGCTCCATTACCGCCAGCGCCTTCTCGCCACCGGCTTTCAGCCCGTCGAGCCGCGCCTCCTGCGACTCGGGTCGGCCGAGATAGTGAACGATAAAGCGGGCCACCGCGATGTAGGGCTCATGGCTGTACTGCTCAAAGAACATCCATTTGAGCACCTCGGCCTGCTGGCGCGGATCGGTTGGCCACAAAGACGAGCCCTGCGCCAGATAGAAGAGGATGGCGTTGGATTCCGCCAGCGTATCGCCCTGGCCAATCTCCAGCACCGGGATCTTGCCGTTGGGGTTCATGGCCAGAAATGCGGGGGTACGGGTATCCCCCGCCTGAATATCCATCTCAACCCACTCAAGGGGCAACTCCAGCCAGCGGGCCAACAGCCACACCTTGTAACAGTTGCCGGAACGCAGATCACCATACAGACGCATACACACTCCTTGTGAAAACAGATTTGAATAGCGCGCTCAGGGAGCCAGACGCTCGATATGCCAGCCATCCCCGTCGCGGGTGTAGTAGAAGCGGTCGTGCAGCCGGTGCTCGCCCCCCTGCCAGAACTCCACCGTCTCGATCACCACCCGGAATCCACCCCAGAAGCTCGGCAGCGGCACTTCGCCATTGGCAAACTTCTGCTTTAGCTCGAGGAACTTGGCCTCCAGCACGCCGCGGGCCGAGATGCGGGTCGACTGCTTGGAGACCCAGGCGGCGATCTGGCTATCCTTGGGACGGCTGTGGAAATACTTCATCACCTCGAAGGTGCTCATCTTCTCCACCCGACCGGTCACATGCACCTGACGGTCGAGCGTGTGCCAGGGGAAGAGCAGGCTGATACGGGGGTTGCCTTCCAGCTGCTGCGCCTTGCGGCTGCCCATGTTGGTGTAAAAGACCATCCCCTGGGCGTCGTAGTGCTTGAGCAGCACGGTACGCTGCCAGGGCTGACCATCGGCATCCACCGTCGCCACCACCATGGCGGTGGGATCGGTCAGTTTGGCCTCACAAGCCTGCGCCAACCACTTCTCGAACAGCGCCAGCGGCTCGGCCGGCAGATCGGCCCGGTGCAGCCCGCCACGGGAGTATTCACGGCGCAGATCAGCAACATCCATCATCTTGATTTTCCTTCAAATAAATAATGGTTCCACGACCATCAAGAGAGTGACGCAGGCATTGTGCGCTCGATAAAGCGACCTTGTAAACCATACAAAAAAAGCGAAGAGGCTAACGCCTCTTCGCTTGGTTTATCAATTTACCAAAGATGGGTAATCTCACCCTTGGGTTATCTGGTTTAGTAGCTCACGATCTCACGACGACGCAGCAGCGCAGCGATACCAAGGCCCAGCAGCGCGAACAGACCGGTCGAACCGCCACCACCGCCGCCATTGCTTTCAGGCTGGGGAGCCGGTGTATCACTGCTCTTGGTCGCCAGTTTTGGCGTAATGGCATAGAAGATATTGTCGCTACAGGCCAGCTTGAGGCGAACAGCGCTGCCAGCATTGGCCGGAATGGTCACCTCATGGGCGCCATTGTTGCTCACGCCATTGACCAGCGGCTGCCAACTCTTGCCTTCATCATTGCTATAACTGATATCGACCCGCTGACAGTTGACAGGATGACGGTCCGTGCCAGCTACTTGCCAGTTCACTGTGGTCGGGCTGCCAACCAGAATACGCTGGTCAGGGGCTGGCAATATCTTGAAGGTTTGTGAACCTGTATCGACCACTTCGACCGAGGTCTCACCATAGGCACCACCGCCTTTGCCATCACGGGCGACCAGACGGAAGTTAAGGGTGCGCGGCACATTGACCCAGACATCACCTTTCTCAGCTTCCCCTTTTAACTGGGTAGCCAGCGAAGGAAAGTGGCGAACCGGGGATGTTGTCGGCGCGGCGTAACGATACAGGGGGCCGGTTGCAAGGCGACCTGAACTCAATTGATCGCCACTCGTCGTTGCATCCCCCAGATCAACCTGCTCCCAGGTATAGGTAAGGGTATCGCCGTCAATATCATTACCCTTGCCACTCAGACTAAATGCCACCCCTTTAGGGATCACATGTTCTGCTGGCACATCGGTAATTTCTGGCGCCTGATTATCACCATTTTGGTTCGGGATAGCAGTGCCACAACGCGAGGAAAAAATAGGAGCAAGCACTAATGGCGCACCAACAAATAGGATCTCACTCTTCTTTGCTTGAGCTTCACGGTTGTTGATATGCTTGCGCATCATATCAATCGACTTGCTATGAAAATAGGCATCGCTGTTGAGCTGTACGTTTTGCTCCCCCATCAGCCCTGCATAAGCCATGATGGAGCTACCACTGCCAGGCTCCCATGCCATGGAGGACTCTCTCTGTCCCTGATCAGCGTTATAGGTATGGTCAGCGCCAAATTGATGACCAATCTCATGCGCCACAAAATCAATAAAAAATGCATCGCCAACAGGATTTTTGTTTCCTGTAACAGCGTTAGACCTATATGATGCATATGAATCTATTTTATCACACAATGACCCAAGGATTGCACTCCCTGCATTTTTTTCCGTTTGCGTTACTACATGACCAATATCGAAATAGCCAAGCTCATTACTATTCAGTTTCTCTCTCTGAACTACAGCATTTATAGTGCTGATGCTTTTAAACTTTGGATATTTACCGTTCACAAAAGGGTCGTCAACAGGATTTTCGAATATAACATTGTCATTCCCATCTGCCAATTCGAAACGAACCCCTAAATCCCTTTCATATACCTCGTTTAAACGGTTAACCAAGTTTGCCAGTGATGCCAATGCTTGCACCTTTCCGCCAAAGTGCGCGGTATATTGGCTAGTTGTAGAGAATGCAATTTTATACTTGGTAAGCTCTGGCTTGCTATAGCTAGTCTCGTTACGAGCCGCTTCAGTTTTGTGTGCTAACTTTTTTTTTAGCTCGGATTTTTCAATGATCTCCTTGATATTCTTGCCATTCATTGAATGTGCATCTTTTTTGTAATAGACAGCGTAGGTACCGTTACGCTGAATATCGACAAATATCTGCTCTCCGGCATGCATAAACATGCCGTTAAAACCACGCGAAGAAATATCAAAGCGACCGGTATTGCTGGGTGTGCCCACTTCATGTCCTTTATAGGTCATGATATCTGGGTATTTTGCTGCCAACGCAGGCGGCAATACGGAATAGGCTTCCAACTCATATTGCACCATCTTGCCATCAGGCAATGGTAGCGTAATCACGGTTTGGCCCAAGCGCAGATTTTCTAAAAAATCCGGTTCTACCTCGAAGATATTGTATGCACGAGCCCTTACAGGTTCATCGGCCTGCTTGCTGCGTTTTTCGACCATATGCCATGGGGATGCCAGCGCGATATTGGCTGACATTGCGATGACAACTGAGATTGCATTTATTGTGAACTTCATCATTATTAATCACCTGACTGAACAGCCGGCGAGAATAACGTGACACAAGTCACAATTCAACTTTTTCAATAAAAATTAAATGAATTTTATTTCATTTAAAATCATAAGGTTAGTGAGTTAAATTTTATAAGCAGCTCATTTTGTTAGCATTTTAAGCAGTTCTTTTAATAGAGTTAAAACTCCAAAAAAATTATATGGAGGCTCATATGTGAGTCATCGAATCATTCCCATGAGGCTATCACTATGTTTGGAATATTAGAGTTATAACTCCAATCATGCCGATTTACACGCCGTTGTTGAACAGCCACTACGGCCTTGAAATCGCCTCCGGCATGCACCTTTCCAGCATCTGTCGGTTATATCGGGTGGCATAGTCAATCCGCTGCTCAAACTCCGACTCCTTACCCATCTCAATCACATCACCGAACCCTTTCAGATAACGGACTCCGCACCGGGTTCTCGCTTCTGCTTGCAATGACTCCACAACCCCCGGAGCCATACCACCGCGTCCGCCACGCACGATGAGCCGATAATCCTGAGCAGCAAGACTTTCATCTATTGCCTCGGTCAGTGATGCGGCCACAACAGGCGCTGCGCAGATATATAGAAACAGCAAACTGACGGCTAACCGTAATACCTGCGCCATCCGGCTGCCCCTCCCATCAGGAGGATCACGATAAGATTCACTGCACCACCACCACCGCCGCCACCCGCATTGTTGTCGGTAATGACAGTTGCACTTTCCGTAGTGGCAGACGCATTACCTCTTATCCCATTGATAGAGAAAAAAATATTATTGCTGCATGCCAGCTTCAGCCTGGCCGTGCTGGTCAACGGTGCAGGCAACACCACACTGGCCGAACCGTTATTGGCAAGCCCGCTTGCCAGCGTAGTCCAAGTAGAACCACCATTCTGTGTCAGTGCCAAATCCACGCTGGGACAATTGATAGGAGGCTGATTGGTCCCGGCAACATTCCATGTCACTAGCTGAGTACTACCCGCCACCATGGCGCCGATCTGCGGAGCTGTGATGGCAAATGCCGCGCCGGTATTGATCACCTGAACCACCATTTCATCACTGCTCACCGCCCCCTGACCATCACGTACGGTAAGGCGGAACTGGAGATTGCGATTGGTCGCAGGCCACGCTTCTCCTTTGGCCAAGACACCCGATATCAGAGAGCTCATGGCAGGCAATGTTCTACGGGGATCCGATGTTGGTGAAACAAAGCGAAACAGCGGGCGGGTTCCATCATCCACCATGGTTGCCACGCTGTAGGATGCATTGCCAAGATCAACCTGCTCCCAGGTGTAACTGAGGGGATGACCATCCAGATCCAGCGCACTACCGACAAGAGTGAAAGGCGTATTGGCGGGGATCACCCTATCGCCCCCCGCATCCACAACCGGCGCGTTATTGGCAAGCGCCAGGTCGGTGCCGCAGGAGGGCAGAGAGGCCATCAGAGCCCGCATCTGCTCGATCGACTTGCTGTGAAAGAAAGGTGTGCTGTTAACCTGCAGATTCTCCTCACCACAGATCCCGGCATAGGCCATGATGGTCGAGCCACTGCCCGGTTCCCAAGCTGAGCTAGCCTTGCGACCCGTGGCACAACTGTCGGCCATGCCATTGAAGGAGTGCTCGGCCCCCAGCTGGTGCCCCAATTCGTGAGCCACATAATCAATAAAGAATGCATCGCCGATAGGCTGTGACCCTCCGGTCATGCCCCGTGAACGGCTAAACGGGTTACAGAGGGATCTCAGGGTCGCCACCCCGCCGCCTGATGTCGCCAGCAGATGGCCCAGATCAAAAGAAGGATTGAGCAACACCCCCTGTTGGGTCTGGTTGATTGCGATATCCTGAGTCGAGTTGGTGAAAGGATCCGTCGCAGGATCGGTGAAAATCACATTGTCCGTATCAGCTGCAAGCTGAAACTCGGCCCCCACATCACGGCGATAGACTTCATTGACCCGATTAAGCAGTGTTGCAATGGCCGAGAGTGCTGCAACCTTGGTACCACCGTGATACTGGGTATATTCCCCGGTTGCCGAGATGGCGATAGTGTAGCGCTTGCGCAAATTGCCATCGACCAGCACAGCTCGCTCACGCTCGATACCATGAGGATCAATCACCTGATCCACATCCTGTCGCCGCCAGGCATCTTGCTGTTCATAAACGGCATAAGAGAAACCGTCCTGAAGCGGATCGACATAAAAGGTACGCCCCTGATGGGTAAACATACCGTGAAAACCATGTATGGTGACATCAAATCGGCCTGTATCCGCCGCCCGATCAATAGCCTTCCCACTGTAAGTATTGATAGAAGGGTAGCGCTGGGCCAAAGGCTCCGGTAGCAAGGCATTGGGATGAACATCAAACTGCACCGTAGTGCCATCCGGCAATGGCAAGGTCAATACACTGGCTAGATGCCCGGGTTCAAAAGGCTTGTCAGGAACCACCACTCTGACCTTTTCAGCTCGCACATCATAGACCCCTCCCCTTTCCAAGTTTTCATCCATGAAGGTCCACTGTGGTTCTGCCGCAACCTGAACAGACAAACTGGTGATAATCACCGCAATGCCATGCTTCATAGAGCCTCCTTGCCCTACCTTGGTGACAACAAGTATGGTGCAGCGTCAATTGACGATCTGCGTGACAGACAGAAAAGAAAATTCGCACAAAACTTCTGTCACGCTGAAAAATCGTGCTACACCCGCGCTCCCCATCTCAGGCAATACAGATTGGCCCCATTCAACAACGGAAAAAAGTGAAGGCGCCATTGGCGCCTTCACGGATAGATAGGGGGATGAGTATCCCCTCCATTTGGATTGGTTCGTTGGTGTATTACTGCTTGCCAGCGCCCGATGCTATTGGGCAATGAATCACCATACGCTGGTTATACTCGCTGGCGTAAGCACTCAACTTGGCATGTATCTCTTGCTGACCGGGCCTTATCACATCGCCCAATCCATCCAGATAACGCTTGCCACAGCGCGCCTTGGCCTCTGCCTGCTGCTCGGCTGCAATACCGGGGGCGAACTCTCCCCGCCCGGCTATCACTATCAGGCGGTAATCCTGCCTGGCGAGGTTTGCACTCAGCTCCTGTTCCAGCGTGCTGGCATCGGCCTGACAACCGCCGAGCATGACAAGCAGCAACAGAGGGACTCCCTTCATGTGCGCCTCCGTTGCCAGCCGAGCAGCGCCAGAGCGAGCGTCCACAATCCGAGCGCCCCACCACCACCGCCGCCACCTGAAGTCGAGCCACCTTGCACCAGAGGCAATTTGAGGGGACTGATGGCAAAGAAGATATTGTCGCTGCATGCCACTTTCAGCCTGACGCTGCTGGTGAGATCGGCAGGCAACGTTACCGTTGCTGCGCCGTTATTGGGTTGTCCGGCGGCGAGCATTGTCCAGCTTGCGCCCTCATCCTGGGTCACCGAGATGTCCACCTTGCTGCAACTGATCGGCGCCACAGTTGTGCCCGCCACATCCCATGCTATGGCCTGACTGGCCCCCGGAGTGAGAGTCACCCCGTAAAACGGGTTGGTGATGCGAAATGCCGCACCGGTATTGATCACTTGCACTTTCATGTCATCACTGGCAACGCCACCCTGACCATCACGCACCGTCAGTCTGAAATTGAGATCCCGGTTGGTAGTCGGCCAGGCCTCTCCTTTGGCAAGCGTGCCGGAGAGCAGGGATGGCAAACTCGGCAGGATCCGCTCCGACGATGCCGTGGGAGAGACAAAACGAAACAGCGGCCGGGAGCCATCGTCAATCATGGTGGCGGCACTGCTCGATTCAGTGCCCAGATCGATCTGCTCCCAGTTGTAGAGCAGAGAGTCATTATCCAGATCTCCACCAGCCCCTTTTAACATAAAGGCCGTATTGGCAGGGATCACATAGTCCCCCCCTGCAGCTGCCTGCGGGGCATTATTGCTCAACGCGAGTGTGGTTCCACAAGTCGATACGGTCGCCATGTGCGCACGCATCTGCTCGATGGACTTGCTATGAAAATAGGGGTCGCTGTGAGTCTGGATATTCTCATCACCACAAATACCGGCATAGGCCATGATGGAGCTGCCACTACCTGGCTCATAGGCTTGATTGGCAACCCGGGTACCTGCACCGCAACTCCCGGTAGTGCCGTTGAAGGTATGATCGGCACCAAACTGGTGGCCAATTTCATGAGCCACATAGTCAACGAAGAAGGCATCTCCTACCGGTGTGGGTGAACCCGACATCCCGCCCGATTTATCGTTGGTACAAAGCACTGCCAAACCGGCCAGACCACCGCTACCGGTATTGAGTACATGGCCGATATCAAAGTTGCCAAGCTGCATATTGGTAAAGTAATAAGCCTGTACCCCGATATTGGTCTGCGCATCCGAATTATCATTGGCAAACAAGTCGCTGGCCGGATCGGTAAAGATCAGGTTGTCATTGCCACTGGCCAGCACGAATTCGGCGCCCACATCCCGTTGATAGACCTGATTGACGCGGTTGAGCAAGGTCGCAATCGCCGCCATGGTAAGCGCTTTGGAGCCACCGTGGTATTGGGTAAATTCTCCTGTCGCCGAAATGGCAATGACGTAGCGCTTGCGAACATTGCCATCCACTTGCACCTTGCGCACCAGTTTGCTGAGCTTGGGCCCTATCACCTCATCTGCAGCCTCTTCCAATCGACTATGGGCATCCTGCTGGTAATAGACGGCGTAGCCTTCGGCATTGCGCAGCGGATCGACAAATACCATCTTGCCCTGATGGCTGAACATGGCGTGGAAACCTTGCGGCCCCAGATCGAAACGCCCCGTCTCTATCGGATGCGCCGGGTTGTGACCCTTGAAGGTGCGGATCTGCGGATACTTGGCGGCAAGATCTGCAGGCAGCAAGTCGTAGGCTTCCAGAGCAAAGGTGACCTCCCCCCCATCGGGCAGCGGCAGGGTCAGCTCACTCGCCCCGGCTTGCAGCCCGGCAAAATAGTCGAGCGGCACCTTGGCCACCCGAAACTGATTGGCCCGCACCTCATAACCTTGCTCCGCAGTCGCTCTGGCGGCTACCGTACTCCACTCGCTGGCCATCAGGCTGGTTGACCCTAACAAACTGGCCACCAACAGGGCCAACGAACACTTACTGGTCACATGCATCTTTGTCATCCTTGTAGTCATGCACTTTTTTGAACCATTACCGGCATCATTATCCCGCCGAATCAAAAAGCCCGGCGCCACTGTTTCAGCCACTCACCCATGGGGAGTGTTGCGCCAACCCCGTCTAACCCCTATCATTGCGCGGATTTGTCAATTTTAGAACTGCCCCTCTTCACAAAGGTGCGGTTCATCTTTATCTGGCCAAGGTTAATCTCATGCTCAAATCCCCACTGTTGCCCCGTTTCGGGGATCTGGTCGTTGCCATTGTTGACGATGTGCTCGGTCAGGGTCTTACCCTCGACCGCGCTTATGCCCGTCACTTCTCCGGCATCGAACTCAAACCGCAAGAACAGGCAAGGATTGCCCTGGTCACCGGCGACCTGCTGCGCCGTCTCAGCCTCTATTGCTTCCTCACCGGCATTCAGGTGCGTCAGGCCGAAAAGAATGTCTGGCCGCTGCTGCACAGCTGGCATGCCTTCCACAAAATTGCCCAGCCCAACCACCCGACCCTGGATCGCTTCAATGAAGAGGCATTCCGCCGCCGTCTGACCGAGGCGAAGAAGAACCCGGTATTGATGGATGGTTGCCCGAGCTGGCTGGAGAAACTGGGTAGCGAGCAGTTGGGTGAAGCCTGGCCTGCCGAGCGTGCAGCCCTAGCCTGGATGCCCAAGCGTTACCTGCGGGTCAACACCCTCAAGTGCACCCGTGATGAGCTGCAAGCCATGCTGGCCAAAGAGCAGGTCACCACCATTCCGGTTGAAGGTGTGGAGACTGCACTGCAGGTCACCTCCGACGCCGCCCTGTTCCGCACCAAGGCCTTTGCCGATGGTTGCTTCGAACAGCAGGACGCAGGCTCCCAGCTGGTTGCTGCCGCTTTGGAAGTTGCCCCAGGCATGCGCGTTATCGACGCCTGTGCCGGTGCTGGTGGCAAGACCCTGCATATCGCCGCCATGATGCAGGGCAAAGGCCGTCTGCTGGCAATGGATGTGGAAGAGTGGAAGCTGGAGAACCTCAAGCAACGCGCTCGTCGCGCCGGTGCCCACAACGTGGAGACCCGGGTCATCACCAGCAGCAAGACCGTCAAGCGCCTCAAAGAGAGCGCCGACCGCGTACTGCTGGACGTGCCCTGCTCCGGTCTGGGCGTACTCAAGCGCAATCCGGATGCCAAGTGGCGTGATACCGCCGAGCGTCTGCCGGTGCTGGTCGCGCTGCAAGAAGAGATCCTGCAGCGTTACAGCCAGATGGTGAAAGTGGGCGGCCTGCTGGTCTATGCAACCTGCTCCATCCTGCCCGAGGAGAACCGCCAGCAGGTGGACAAGTTCCTCGCCGCCAACGAAAACTTCCGTCTGCGTGACGATCACACCGTGAGCCCGTCCGAGACCGGCTTCGACGGCTTCTACATGGCTCGTATCGAACGGATCGCCTGATCTGCCCGATGACCATATAGACAAAAGCGGCTGCCATTGGCAGCCGCTTTGTTTTGGCTTGCTGACACACTCCCGATGGGGTTACAGCGCAGCAATCGCCTCTATCTCGATCTTCACATCCTTCGGTAACCGAGCCACTTCTACGCAGGAGCGAGCCGGATACATGGCATCGTGCTCGGTGAAGAAGTCGTTGTAGACCTGATTCACCGCAGCAAAGTCGTTCAAATCCGAGACAAACACCGTGGTCTTGAAGATGTTGCGCACCTCGCCGCCTGCCGCCTCGACAATCGCCTGTACGTTTTGCAGGGAGCGCAGGGTCTGCGCTTCGATCCCCTCCGCAACGTCGCCGCTCACCGGGTCCAGCGGGATCTGACCGGAGGTGTATAGGATGTTGCCAATCCGGGTGGCCTGCACATAGGGGCCGATGGCGCTCGGCGCCGCCTTGGTAGTGATAACCTGTCGCATCTGTTACTTCCTCGTGCTGACAAACAAAAAGTAGGCCCGGAGCAAGCCTGCTCACCCCGGGCATGAGAGTTACATCATGTTGGTGAAGGTTCTGGAGATGACGTCCTGCTGCTGCTCGCGGGTCAGGGCGTTGAAGCGCACCGCATAACCGGAGACCCGGATGGTCAGGCTGGGGTACTTGTCCGGATTGTCGATGGCATCCAGCAGCATCTCGCGATTCATCACATTGACGTTGAGGTGCTGACCCCCTTCCACATCCCGCTCATGATGGAAGTAGCCATCCATCAGCCCCACCAGATTGCTCTCGCGATTGGCCGGCTCCTTGCCGAGCGCCCCCGGCACGATGGAGAAGGTGTAGGAGATCCCGTCCTTGGCGTATTTGAACGGCAGCTTGGCCACCGAGGCCAGCGAAGCGACCGCTCCCTTGCGATCCCGACCGTGCATCGGGTTTGCCCCCGGTGCAAACGGCGCACCGGCACGGCGGCCATCCGGGGTGTTGCCGGTCTTCTGGCCATAGACCACGTTGGAGGTGATGGTCAGGATCGACTGGGTCGGTACCGCATTGCGGTAGGTCGGCAGCGCCTGGATCTTCTTCATGAAGCGCTCGACCAGATCGCAGGCGATGGAGTCGGCCCGCTCGTCATTGTTGCCGTACTGGGGATACTCCCCCTCAATCACGAAATCGACCGCCAGCCCGTCGGCATCGCGCACCGGCTTGACCCTGGCGTACTTGATGGCCGCCAGCGAATCGACCGCCACCGACAGACCGGCAATGCCGCAGGCCATGGTGCGATAGACGTCGCGATCGTGCAGCGCCATCAGCGAGGCTTCGTAGCTGTACTTGTCGTGCATGTAGTGAATAAGGTTGAGCGCGCTGATGTACTGCACCGCCAGCCAATCCATAAAGCTGTCGAGGCTCGCCATGACGGTCTCGTAATCCAGCACCTCGTCCATGATGGGCGCCACTTTCGGGCCAACCTGGATCTTAAGCTTCTCGTCCACCCCGCCGTTGATGCAGTAGAGCAGGGTCTTGGCCAGGTTGGCACGGGCACCGAAGAACTGCATCTGCTTGCCGATCACCATGGGGCTCACACAGCAGGCGATGGCATAGTCATCGCTCTCGAAGTCGGTGCGCATCAGGTCATCGTTTTCATACTGCAGGGATGAGGTATCGATGGAGACGCGGGCCGCATAGGTCTTGAAGGCCCGCGGCAGCCCTTCCGCCCAAAGGATGGTGAGGTTGGGCTCGGGCGCCGGCCCCATGGTCTTGAGGGTGTGGAGGTAACGGAAAGAGTTCTTGGTCACCAGAGTACGACCATCCAGCCCCATGCCACCAATCACCTCGGTGGCCCAAATGGGGTCGCCGGAGAAGAGGGAGTCAAACTCGGGGGTACGCAGGAAACGTACCATGCGGATCTTCATGATGAAGTGATCAACCAGCTCCTGGGCATCCTGCTCGCTGATAAGCCCCGCCTTAAGATCCCGCTCGATATAGATGTCGAGGAAGGTGGCAGTACGACCGAGGGACATGGCCCCGCCATTTTGCGACTTCACCGCAGCCAGATAGGCAAAGTAGAGCCACTGCACCGCCTGCTGCGCCGTGCGTGCTGGCCCGGAGATGTCAAAGCCGTAGTTGGCCGCCATCTGCTTGATCTGCACCAGTGCCCGCTTGTGCTCGGCCAGCTCCTCGCGCTGGCGGATCACCTGCTCCAGCTGCTCTCCCCGCTCAAGCGCCGGTTGCAGATCGGCAAACTGCAGCTCCCGCTCACGGATTAGATAATCTATGCCATAGAGCGCGACCCGACGATAATCTCCGATAATGCGACCACGGCCGTAACCATCCGGCAAACCGGTCAAAATCCCCGACTTTCGGCAGCGCAACATCTCGGGAGAGTAGACGTCGAACACTCCCTGGTTATGGGTTTTGCGCAATTCGCTGAAGGTATATTCAAATTCGGGATCCATCTCCCGGCCATATGCTTCAAAAGAGCTGCGGATCATATTTACACCGCCAAACGGGTGCAGCGCTCTTTTAAGGGGCTTGTCGGTTTGCAGGCCAACAATCTTTTCCAGCCCCTGCTCGATATAGCCCGGCCCGTGGGCGGTGATTGTGGTGGCAATATTGGTATCAAAATCGACCGGTGCGTGGGTGGCGTTCTCGATACGGATCCCCTCCATCACCTTGTTCCACAAAGTGGTGGTCGCTTCTGTGGCATCCGCTAAAAACTGTTCGTCACCTTCATAGGGGGTGTAGTTCTGCTGGATAAAATCACGGACGTTGATCTCGTGCTTCCAGTTTTCACCGGCAAACCCTTGCCATGCCTGACGGAATTTATCCTGATCCAATTGCATATCAACTTTCATCAAATAAACCTCATTCACTACTCATGACACTACAGTGGAAAATGTCAGACGCCCTCGGCCTGACGAACCTGCTGCCCCAGACGAATGGCATCCAGCGCGATCATTTTCTCTTCATTGGTGGGAATAACCGCCGCCAGCACCATGGACTCTGCCGCCGAAATAACCCGACAACCCTCGCTATTGGGACGCTGGTTAAACGGCTCGCTGATCGCTACGCCAAATACCTGAAGCCGTTCGCATACCAGCTTTCTGATAAAGGCCGAGTTCTCGCCGATCCCGCCGGTGAAAATAACGGCATCCAGCCGGCGCAATGAGGTGGCATGGCCGCCGATATGGCGGGCAATTCGATGGACAAAAGCGTGAATAGCCAATTTTGCCCCGGGATGTCCTTCGTGGTAGGCTGCTTCCAATACCCGCATATCGGAGGAGAGCCCCGAAATACCCAGCAGGCCGGACTGCTTGTTCAATATCCGCTCGATATCCTCGATGGATTGCCCGGTCTTGCTGGCGATATAGGCCAGCGCACCAAAGTCGATATCACCGCTGCGACTGCCCATAATCAGCCCCTCCAGCGGGGTCATCCCCATCGAGGTATCGACACTCTTGCCATCCTGCACCGCGCAAATAGAGGCACCATTACCCAGATGAGCAATGACGAGACCGGCATCTTTGCCATTCAACTCAAGGAAGGAGACCGCCTGCTCGGCGACATAGCGATGAGAGGTGCCATGGAAGCCATAACGGCGCACACCGTAATCCTGCAAATATTGATAAGGCAGCCCATAGATATAGGCTTCCGGCTTCAGGGTCTGGTGAAAACCGGTATCAAATACCGCAATTTGTGGCCGGTTGGGAAATAGCTGGCGGGCGGCCATCACGCCGCTTAAATTGGCGTGATTGTGCAGGGGAGCCAAGGGTGACACCTGCTTTATTTTGGCCAAGACATGTTCATCAATGATCACGGCTTCGCTAAATTCACTACCACCATGCGCAATCCGATGACCAATCAGCACAATGGCATCCAGAAGATCCCGTTTTTTCAATTCAGCTGCAATGGCAGCCAATGCACAGGTGTGGTTATTTTCAGCTAATGACATTGCGGGCTCTTTACCCACTTGCAATTGTGGATGGGCCGTCTCAATACCATCCGCCATACCGGATATCACCACCTCACAGGATTGACTCTCCAGTACCGAGAATTTGACCGATGAGGAGCCGCAATTGATAACCAGAAACAACGAATCAAACTTCATTACATCGCCTCGAGATTAATAGTGTCGAGTCACTGCAGTCAGGGCATTTCGCCATAAACAGAAAGTCAAAAAACGGCAAGCCTTACCCGGGGCCCACATAATTGTGGCCAACGAAGAACCGGTTATTGCTCATGTCTGACTGCACCATCCAGACCCCACCAGGGGGGCCTGAATGGTTGATGACTTGCAGAAAAGGTTTTCAGAACAGCTTGGAAACTATATTCAGGATGGTCAGCACACCGATGATGGTGACAAACAGGTTGCTGGCCTGACCTTTATATTTTGCCAGTGCCGGTGTCTTGCTCACCGCATACATCGGCAGCAGACAGAGCAGGGAAGCGATGATTGGCGCCCCCATTGCCTCAATCAGGTCGAGGATGTTGGGGTTCACATAAGCGACCAGCCAGGTGGATCCCATGATGAACAACATACTGACCATATTGAGTTTTTTACTGGAAACCTTGCTCTTGTCGCCCTGGTAGCCAAAGCGGAGGATAAGGCCATTCAACCCTTCCAACGTCCCCAGATAGTGACCGAAGAAGGATTTGAAGATAGCAACCAGCGCGATAATGGACGCCGCATACTCCAGGGTGGTGGCAAACGCAGACTTGCTGCCCGTCATTGAGGAGAAGTGGTTGGCCAGATAGGAGAGCACCGGAATATTCTGGGCTTTGGCTTCCGCCATATTTTGCGGTGACAGGGTAAAGAGGCAGCTGAAGGCAAAGAACATCACCACGGCCACCATCAGCATGCTGGCACCGGAGATAATCTTCGAGCAGCGCTTCTCGGTAAAATCACGACCGAACTCCTGCTCATACTCTTCCCGTTTGGAGACGATGAAAGAGGAGACAATCGGCGAGAAGTTAAAGGAGAAGACCATGATGGAGATCCCCAGCCAGACGGTAACCAGAATACCATCGTGACCAAACATCGATATCTCGCTCAGATTGACCTGATCAAAGACGGCACTGTTCCAGTACGGGACGAGGGAGAGAGAGATAACGATCAGACTGGCAATAAAGGGAAAGACCAGATAGCTCATCACCTTGACCATCAGATCTTTACCGAAGTAGATCACGAATGCCATCAACATCAACAATGCCAGTGCAACCACACCTCGATTAAGCGGAACCAACTGTAGTTGATGCTCCCAAAATGCCATAAAGGTATTGGTGATCGTCACACCATATATCCACAGCAGTGGGCAGATGGCAAAGAAATAGAGGAAGGTAATTACTACTCCACCCATTTTGCCAAAATGCTCTTCAACGGTCTCGGTAATATTTGCCGATGGATTACTGCCAGAAAGACATAATCTGGCTAACGCTCTGTGGCAATAAAATGCAATGGGATAAGCCAGCACCAGCATGATTAATATCGGGATCAGGCCACCATATCCGGCCCGGATTGGAAAGAACAAGACACCCGCCCCGATAGCAGTACCGAACAGACCTAATCCCCATGTGGTATCCGATTTACGCCATGCACGCGTATTCTCTTTACTGCCGGTGACAACACTGTCTAATATCATGACTGCATTCCTTACAGGCTAAATTGACGAATATTGTTCTGTTCGATAATTTCGGCGATCCGGGTCAGATCAATATTGCCACCCGAAATAATGCTGACGGTCTTTTTACCTTCGACATAATGTTTCAGCTTGCCACTGAGCAGCGCTGCCGAGGCCAGAGCTCCCGCCCCTTCGGTAATCACCTTGTTGCGCTGAATAAGGTCAACCATGCTATGACGAATATCATCCTCGGTGACCAGTACAATATCATCCACCAATTGTTTGACGATTTCGAAGGTCAGTGAACCGGGTCTTGCCACATCACAGCCATCGGCCAGCGTGCTGCTGGTTCTGTGATTGGTCATGGTACCGGCATAGAAAGAAGCCGCCATACCGTGCACATTCTCGGATTGCACACCAATCACCTTGATGGTCGGATTAATAGATTTGATAGCCATGGCAACACCGGCAATCAAACCACCACCACCGATCGGCACTATGATGTTATCGACATCATACAAATCTTCGATAATTTCCAGGCCGATGGTGCCCTGGCCGGCAATCACTTTTGCATCGTCGAAGGGGGGAATAAATACGCGATCTTCCATCTCCACGATTTCGCTGACTTTGGCAATGGTGTCATTGAAGCTATTTCCATGGAGGATCACTTTGGCTGAATAGTCACTGGTTGCAGCAATTTTGGATTTGGGGGCACAGCAAGGCATGACCACCTTGGCATCAATTCCCAGCATAGCACTGGAGAGTGATACACCTTGGGCATGATTGCCCGCCGAGCAGGCGACAACTCCTTTTTGTCGGTCTTCCAGACTTAATGAACTGAGTTTGTTGAAGGCACCACGAATTTTAAAAGAGCCTGTACGTTGCATGTTTTCAAGCTTGAGATAAACCTCGCCATGGCAACGTTCGCTGATGTAGTTAGAGGGTAGTTGCGCGGTCTTGTATATATGATTGGTCAGTCTTTTTTTGGCTTCAGTAATATCATGAAGACCAATGGGCAGATTGCTATACATCTTCATCGCAAATCTCTTTTTATTTATTAATTTGTAGGGTTTTATTTCACAGGGCGAAGCGATACTAGGTTCTATCACTTGCAATTAATGTGAGCATAAACACAAAAAAATCTACAAAGAGACTGCGTTACGGTGAAATTATCAAAAAATGTGATGGCAGCAACACTTGAATCCAAATGGATTAAAAAAAGTAATCAGATATTGGCAAGCAATATAATTAACAACTCCAAAACAAAGCCGTAAAGATTAGATTTTTCAGGGCAATTGCGTTGCTTTTTGCAACCGGCAATCAGTTGCTTTCCTGCCAGAACCGGGACAATAAAAAAGGGAGCCTATAAGGCTCCCTCTCGACAACACAGAACCGATTACTCGGCTGCAGCATCATCTTTCTTGTACTTGGCAGCAGTCTCTTTGATCAGAGCCTGCAACTCGCCAGCCTGGAACATCTCGATCATGATGTCACAGCCACCGATCAGCTCACCCTCAACCCACAGTTGGGGGAAGGTCGGCCAGTTGGCGAATTTTGGCAATTCGGCGCGGATATCCGGATTTTGCAGGATATCAACGTAGGCAAACGGCTCGCCGCAGGACATCAGAGCCTGGGAGGCCTGGGCAGAGAAGCCACAGCTGGGTAGCTTGGGGGAGCCCTTCATGTAGATGATGATGGGGTTGTCAGCCAGCTGCTGCTTAATCTTTTCAATAGTTTCCATAGGTGCCTCACTAGAGCGATTTCGGCGGCCATTCTACTGCAATCTTGCCCGAGCACAAACTGACAAAGGGGTGACCCGGCTCGAATTGTGCAAAGAACCCACACAGGATTGATCGCGATCATGGCGCCAATCAAGAGTTGTTAGGCCATCTTTGATACTGCTACAATCCCTTGGCTTTGGGCTACCCAGCCCCATCATTTTAAAAACAACTCTTTTCACATATAGAAAAGAGTACGCAATGTCTTGCAACCGTCGCCTTCGCACGGTCCAGCCAATGGAGAGTAGAAAATGGCATTCGAACTTCCCGCTCTGCCCTATGCAATCAACGCTCTGGAACCGCACATCTCCCAGGAAACTCTGGAATATCACCACGGCAAGCACCACAACACCTACGTGGTCAACCTGAACAATCTGGTGCCGGGTACCGAGTTTGAAGGCAAGTCTCTGGAAGAGATCATCAAGACCTCCAACGGCGGCATCTTCAACAACGCCGCCCAGATCTGGAACCACACCTTCTACTGGCACTGCCTCTCCCCGAATGGCGGTGGCGAGCCGACTGGCGCCCTGGCTGAGGCCATCAACAAGGCATTCGGCTCCTTCGCCGAGTTCAAAGATGCCTTCACCAAATCAGCCATCGGCAACTTCGGTTCCAGCTGGACTTGGCTGGTGAAGAAAGCTGACGGCTCTCTGGCTATCGTCAACACCTCCAACGCCGGTTGCCCGCTGACTGAAGCCGGTACCACCCCGCTGCTGACCGTTGACCTGTGGGAGCACGCCTACTACATCGACTTCCGCAACCTGCGTCCGAAGTACATGGAAACCTTCTGGGCTCTGGTTAACTGGGAATTCGTGGCCAAGAATCTGGCTGCCTAATCAGCCTCGCTTGCCAAAACGCCCCGCACTGCGGGGCGTTTTTTTATCTCGAGATGGCTGCGTAAATGAATAAGGCGCCCGCGGGCGCCTTTTACATATCGAGATGACCCGCTTACTGGTCCAGCTCGTCCATGTATTCATCCAGATTGGCGTCGTCAGCCTGCTCTTGCTGAGACGCTTTCAGCTCGGTCTGCTTGCCCGTCACCTTGCCCTGGTTATATTGCAGGTAGAAGTCCTTGGTCAGCGCATAAGGATCGAGGGAGTTGTCGATGATCCGCTCCTGATCGATCAGCTTGGCACGTGTGCCCAAGCCATCCAGTGCCCAGTGTGCAACCTTCATCGGGAAGGTTAACAGGGCATAGGGGAAGTAGAAGCTGTCAATCGCATCACCAACCAGCTCCCGGGTGGTAGTCGGGCCGTAGACAGGCACCATGATGTAGGCACCATTACCGATATCGGCCCTGCCCAGCACGGTATCCATCTCCAGCTTGTTGCGCTCGAGGCCGGCATGTTTGGCCACATCGAAGATACCCAGCAGACCGACCGTGGTGTTGAGGGTAAAGCGCCCCAGGTTGGTGCCTGCCCCTTTCAAATCACCGGTGATCAGATGGTTCACCATGCTGCTTGGCTCATCAAAGTTGGCAACAAAGTTGGCAATGCCATCCTTCACCCCTACCGGAATGTAGCGGGCATAGGCATGTACCACAGGACGTGCCACATAGGGCTCCAGCACATCATAGTTGACCGCCCACATGGCCCGGTTGGCCCCTTGGAAGGGATCGCGCGGATCGGCCGCCGTACTGGTGGCTCCCGGATTATTCATGCCGGGATTGAGATCCAGACTCTCTGGGCCAGGCTTGGGTGGGCCACCGGCACAGCCAGCCAGCAAGAGGGCTGCCAGTATGGCCCCTGAACGAAGATACATATGATTGTCCTGACGTTTTATTTTGATTTATCAGAAGTATAGATAACCCGGCTCCTATCCAGGAGCCGGGTTATCCAAAGGCATATTAGAGGGCGTGATCGATGCGGATGTCAATCGGAGCAGCAGGGATCTCGGCCGTCTTGACCGGCACGGATACCCCTTCGAAGGCTCCTTCCTTGTTCATCACATTGCCACCGCGCGAGAGACGTGCCTTGAACTGCAGCTCCGGATAGGCCGCCAGTTTGCTACCTTCCATCATGGCATCGCCATCCCCGAGTGACAGGGTAACAGGCAAGGTTGGCCCTGCGATACGCTTCACGGCGATGGGCATGGGCGGCCCGTTGGGCACCACGGCAAAGACGAAGAGATGGGCATCTTCCGGCATCTGAATGCCCGCCGCCAACGTGACGTGGATGGGGAATTCCCCCTCCTTCACCGCGAGCGGTTTTCCCTCAGCTTCGCCCGCGTTGGCTGCGCCTGAATTCGTCACCTCGATGCCGCGCTGTTTAAGCTGCGCGCGGGCATACTCCATGGAGCGCTCGACCATCACGTAACGGGGAGTGCCTTTCTCCATCAGTGGCAACATCGCCTGCCAGCGAGACAGCGCGGTCTGGAAGTCCTCTTTTTGCAGCGCCATAAAGGCATAGACGGAACGCGCCTCGATATTGTCCGGATCCTGCGCGATAGCAGCCTGCAACAGGGCATCCGCTTGCGCCTCATCCCCCGTCATCATCAGCGCCTGCGCATAGGGCACCGCCACCAGCGATTTCTGGGGAGCCAGCGTGTAGGCCCGCTCCAGCGCCTCGCTGGCCATTTCAGGATCATTGCCATCCAGCGCCAAACGTCCCAGCAACAGCCAACCGCGGTAGTCGTTCGGTTCATCCTTGAGGCGGGTACGCAGTGCCAGCGTGAAATCCAGCAGATCCTGCTCGGTCACCTGAGCATCCCGCTCCACCAAAATACGGTTACTAAACTCGCCAAGACGGCTGCTGGCATCTTGCCAGCGACTCACCTCTTGCCAGGAGCCCAACTTGTAGTAGAGCCCCAGACTCACCACCAACAGCACCAGTACACCCGGGATCCAGATCAGACTCTTGCCACTGCGGGCAGTCTGCTCCACATCGGGGATATCATCCAAGAGGCTTCGTTGCAGCTCGACCAGCGAGTCGGACTCCTCAGCCAGGACACCCTGCTCGCGCTCTTCGCCAATCTCCAGCAGCCGCTGGCGATAGAGCTGTTTGTTGAGTGCCGAGCGACTGATGCTCTGTTTGCCTTCACCACGCCACAGCGGCACGACGAGCGCCAGACTCACCAGCACCAGCAAGCCCGCAATAACTATCCAAAAAGCGGTCATTGTTTCTCTTCCTCTTTGAGCAGCTCGGCCAGTCGGCGCTGCTCCTCCTCGCTCAAGGCGTTATCCAGTTGTTTTTTCACCGCAGGTGGCCGGCGGCTGCGCATCACGACCACGGCGCCACCGATCAGGATCACCAGCAGCGGGCCGAGCCAGAGGATCAGGGTGGAGGCCATCAGGGGCGGGTTATAGAGGATAAAGTTGCCGTAGCGGGCCACCATGTAATCCACGATCTCCTCTTTATCCTTACCCTCGCGCACCATCTGGTAGGTCTTGTCGCGCAAGTCCTTGGCCAGCCCAGCATTGGAGTCGGCGATATCCTGGTTCTGACACTTGGGGCAACGCAGCTCCTTGGTCAGTTCACGGAAGACCTGCTCCTGATTGTCGTTGTCGAAGGTGTAGACATCGATAGCGGCCATGGCGGGCGCTTGCACCACCCATCCCAGCAACAGCAGCAGGGAAGCAATAAATACTCTCATCAGGACTCCCCTCACTTCATGGCATCAAAGATGGGTTTGAGGGTCGACGCCCAGTTCTCGGGGTTGATATCCCCCACATGGCGATACCGGATGATCCCCTTGCTGTCGATAAAGAAGGTCTCCGGTGCGCCATATACCCCGAGATCCAGCCCCAGCATGCCGTCCGGATCATAGAGGTTGACCTGATAGGGGTTGCCCAGCTCCGCCAGCCATTTGATCGCCTTGTCACGCTCATCCTTGTAGTTCATGCCGATGATGGGAATGCCCTGCCCTGCCAGCTGTTTGAGGTAGGTGTGCTCGCCATAGCAGGTGGGGCACCAGGTAGCCCAGACGTTGAGCAGCATGGGGCGACCAGTCAGGATACTGCGATCGTGCTGCTTTTTCAGATCGTAAATGTCCTGCAGAGTGAACACCGGCACCTCTTTACCCACCATCACGGACTCAAGCTTGGTGGGATCGGAGTAGAGCCCTTTGAACAGGAACACCGCCCCCAGCAAAAAGACGATAAAGGGGATTAAAAACAACCAGGTCTTTTTGTTCATGCCTTGGCCTCCTCCTCACGACGGCCGAAACGGTAACGCTTGTCCAGCATCGCCAGCACGCCACCAATGGCCATAAAGACGCCGCCGAACCAGATCCAGCGCACGAACGGCTTGTAGTAGATCCGCACCGCCCAGGCGCCGTTGTCGAGCTGTTCCCCCAGCGCCGCATAGAGATCGCGGGTGATACCGGCATCGATGGCCGCTTCGGTCATCGGCATCCGGCTCACCTTGTACATCCGCTTCTCGGGCTTGAGCAGGGCGACCTGCTTGCCATTCTTGTGCACTTCCAGCACGCCCTTGAAACCATCGTAGTTGGGGCCGTTCTTCTCTTTTATCCCGGCAAAGACGAACTCGTAATCGGCAAAGTGCACTCGATCACCCGCCTGCATTCGCAGATCCTTTTCGATGCTGTAGTTCTGGGTGCAGGCGATACCTATGATGCTGACTGCCAGCCCCACATGGCCAAGAATCATGGCCCAGTGGCTGTTGCCAAGCTTGCGCACACCGACTGCAAAGCTGTGCTTGTGGGTAGCACGCGCCCAGGTCTCCTGCACGCTGGTGACGATGATCCAGGCGCCCAGACCAATCCCTACCGCCGCCCACGGCTTGAAGGTTTCAGCAAAGAGCAGCGGCAACAGCAAGGCTGCGGCCAGACTCAGCACCAGTGCCACGACCACCTTGCTTTTGAGTTCCCCCAGCTCCTGACGACGCCAGCGAAACAGCGGGCCAACCCCCAGCAGCAGGGCAAACGGGATGATCAGCCAGCTGTAGATGTGGTTGAAGAAGGGAGTACCGATAGAGATGCTCCCCAGCCCCAGCTCCTTGTGCACCAGCGGCAGCAAGGTACCGAGCAGCACGGTCAGCAGACCCGCCACCAGCATGATGTTGTTGCAAAGCAGCAGGGTCTCGCGGCTCCACAGCTCGTGTTTGCCGTGGCTCTTCACCTGCGAGCCTTTGAAGGCAAACAGCAGCAAGGATGAACCGATCACCGCCAGCAGGAAGCCGAGAATAAACAGGCCGCGGGTCGGATCGGAGGCAAACGCATGGACCGACACCAGCACGCCGGAGCGCACCAGGAAGGTACCCAGCAGGCTCAACGAGAAGGCGGAGAGGGCCAGCAGCACGGTCCACGCCTTGAAGGTGGCGCGCTTCTCGCTCACCGCCAGCGAGTGCAGCAGAGCGGTACCCGCCAGCCAGGGCATAAACGAGGCGTTTTCTACCGGATCCCAGAACCACCAGCCGCCCCAACCGAGTTCGTAATAGGCCCACCAGGAGCCGAGCACTATGCCGAGGGTCAGGAATACCCAGGCAGCCATGGTCCAGGGACGAGACCAGCGGGCCCAAGTCGCATCGAGACGACCGGTCATCAGCGAAGCAATGGCAAAGGCAAACGCTACCGAGAAGCCCACATAACCCATGTAGAGCATCGGCGGATGGAAGATAAGACCCGGATCCTGCAGCAGCGGATTGAGGTCACGACCATCTACCGGGAAATAGGGCAAGGTGCGGGTGAAGGGATCGGAGGTGAACAACACGAAGGCAGTGAAGCCGACCGAGATCAGCCCCAACACGCCGAGTACCCGCGCGACAGCATCGAGCGGCAGACGGCGGCTGAACATGGCTACCGCCGCGGTCCAGCCACCCAGGGTCAGTACCCACAGCAGCAGGGAGCCTTCGTGGGCGCCCCATACGGCGGAAATGCGATATGCTAGCGGCAGCAGGCTGTTGGAGTTAGTGGCCACATACTGCACGGTGAAGTCGTTATCGATAAAGGCCCAGGTCAGGCAGAGAAACGACAGCAGCAGCAGCAAGAACTGGGCATAGGCGAGCGGACGGGCCGCCGACATCATGCCAAGACGCCCCCAACTGGCGCCCAGCAGCGGGTAGCTACCCAGCAGCAGGGCGGTGGCAAAGGCCAGGATCAGCGCAAACTGACCTAATTCCGGGATCATGAAGGCATTCCTTTCAATTGAACGGTGACAACAGCCGCACCACGCACGGCAGGCAAAGCGGAAAAGGCAAACACCACAGGGATCACTGCTTGGCTCCCTTCAACTGCGCCTCGGTATACTCCGGCTTGAAGTGCATGCCGTTGGTGGCATCGGCCACTTCCGGCGGCATGTAGTTCTCATCGTGCTTGGCCAGCACCTCGAACGCCTCTACGGTCGTGGCATCCTTGAGAGTGCCCTGGGCAACAATCCCCTGCCCTTCACGGAACAGATCCGGCAGGATGCCGTCAAACTCGACCTTCACCAGATGACCGCCGTTATCCACCAGCTTGAAGGCAACCTTGAGGCTCTGGGGATCCCGCTGCACCGACCCCGGCACGACCAACCCACCGATGCGCAGGCGCTGCCCCTCTTCCGGCTTGATCTTGTCCGGCCCCTTCCCCTCCACCAGCTCGCTCGGGGTATAGAAGAGGTCGATATTCTGACTGAGGGCGTAGAGCACCAGCCCGCTGACGGTCGCCAGACCCAGGGTAATGGCCAGAATGATGGTGAGGCGTTTTTTGCGTCTCGGGTTCATAGGGTGTTCTCCATCTGCTGGGCCGCCTTGCGACGGGCCTCACGCGCCTGTTTGCTGCGCAACTCGGCGAGCAGGCTGCGGGTTTTCATGCGGGTAGAAATGATGATGCCGACCAGACACACCAGCGTCAGGCCAAATGAGAGCCAGACATAGAAGGCGTAACCGCCCATCGCCATAAAATCACTGAAAGAGGCAAAGTGCATGCTTACTTCTCCTGCTCTGCAATCTCTTTGACCCAGGGGCGATGCCACTCCCGCATCAGGAGTTCATTGCGAAAACGCATCAGGGTCAGAGCCCCGAGAAATGCGGCAAACGCCAGGATCATGATCAGCAGCGGCCAGAGCATCTCGGGTGAAATGGAGGGTTTGTCAAATTTGGTGATGGTGGCCCCTTGATGCAGGGTGTTCCACCACTCCACCGAGTAGTGAATGATGGGCAGGTTGATCACCCCGACCAGCGCCAGAATGCCGGCCGCACGGCCAGCGACCACCTTGTCGCTGAAGGCGTTGTAGAGAGCAATCACGCCGAGGTAGAGAAACAGCAGGATCAGTTCAGAGGTGAGCCGCGCATCCCACACCCACCAGGTACCCCACATGGGTTTGCCCCAGGCGGCACCGGTAAAGAGGGCAATAAAGGTAAATACGGCGCCGACCGGCGCAATGGCTGCAACCGTCATGTCCGCCATCCGCAGTTGCCACACCAGGCCGATAAAGGCGGCCACCGCCATGGTGGAGTAGGCTCCCATGGAGAGAATGGCGGAAGGCACGTGGATATAGATGATCCGGAACGAATCTCCCTGCTGGTAATCCGCTGGCGCAAACGCGAGGCCCCAGACAGTACCGATCACAAACGAGAGCAGACTAATCACCGCAAACCAGGGCAACAGCGTGCCTGCCAGCTGATAGGCACGCTCCGGTTTGGCATAAGGGTGCAACCATTTCCACATAGCTCACAAAACCTTTTTGTTATTAATCGTTTGGCGAGGCCTACCATACCGACCACGGGGCAGCATCAAATACCCCGAAAGCAATAAGCGGCACTCTCCTTGATCCATCGCAACATTATTTTTTGCAGAAAGACCCCATTCGGAGCCAAATTCGGTTCAACTCACAGCCATCAGTTGAGACTGACCCGCAACGCCGCCGACACAGCCAGCGGCGTCAGTGTCAAAGCCCCCACCAGCATGGCGGCCAGAATGGCAAGCTGCCCGCCATAGGGCAAGCTCATCCCCGCGGCATCGATGGCTGAGGTGGCAAAAATCAGTACCGGAATATAGAGCGGCAGGATCAGCAGACTGAGCAGCACCCCGCCTTTGCGCAATCCCACCGTCAACGCGACCCCGACCGCGCCGAGCAGGCTCAATACAGGAGTGCCCAGTGCCAGCGTCGCGACGACGGCTAGATAGGTGTTCATATCCAGCGACAGCAAAATCGCCAGCAAGGGAGAGATAAGCAGCAGCGGCAAGCCGGTCAGCAGCCAGTGAGCAACCACTTTCGCCAGCGCCAGCAAGCCCAGCGGGTGCGGCATCAGCATCATCTGCTCCAGCGCGCCATCGGCAAAGTCGTCGCGAAACAGTCGCTCCAGCGACAGCATGGCCGCCAATAGCGCCGCTACCCAGATGATCCCCGGGGCAATACGGGCCAGCAGTTTGGGCTCCGGGCCAATGCCTAACGGAAACAGGGTGATGACGATGAGGAAAAACCAGAGCGGATTGAGAATATCGGAACGCTGGCGCAGAGCCATCAGCAGTTCACGGTGAATAAGGTGCATAACAGCGCGCAACATGGCGTTACTCCTGCAATGTCGATGCGAAGGGGGTCAACGAGATAGTCTTCAGCCGTCCCTGCATCAGGGTCAGATCCTGATGAGTGGTGAGGATCACCATGCCGCCCCGCTCGGCGTGGGCCAGAAAGAGCTGCTCGAGCACCTTGACCCCTTGCTTGTCGATGGCGGTAAAGGGTTCATCGAGGATCCAGAGTGCCGGTTTCTGTGACAGCCAGAGTCTGGCCAGAGCCACCCGGCGTTGCTGGCCGGCAGAGAGTTGCCCGGTCGGGTTCTCTTCAAACCCGGCCAGCCCTACCCGGGCCAATATCTGCCACAAGTCGATCTCTGTTTGCTGCGGGTGATGTAACTGCTGGTAGAACTTCAGGTTTTCAAAAGGGGTCAGCGCCGCTTTGACACCGGGCTGGTGACCGAGATAGAGCAGATTGGCATGATACTCATCGCGACAGTGACGAATATTCTCCCCATTCCAGCACACTTCACCGGCAAACGGCTGCGACAGCCCGGTCAACAATCGCAACAGGCTGGTCTTGCCGACCCCGTTGGGCCCTTCAATTTGCACCAGATCGCCGGGCGCAACAGAGAAAGAGAGGTGTTCAAACAGAGTGCGATCTTCGCGCACGCAGCTCAGATTGTTAACTTGAAGCAGCATGGGGATTTTTTCAGAGAAAATGAAGCGGTCTGCATCTTAACACAGTATTGGAATACGTCTTTTCAAAGATGCAACAATTGAACTGACTGGCGACCGGGATCACAAAGAAAATACGGTAGAAACCGCCTGCTCAACGCAGCTGGGGGACAAGCGGCTGCACGCCATAAAATTCAGGAAGGCAATTGCCTTCCTGAATCATCAAGAGCGACCTTTTCGCAACGATATCAAGAGCTCGGCCTCTGCCTTTGGCAACTCGCACTCACTCATGACTTCATCAAGATCGGCGCCCAGTTCGACCATCTTTGCCGCTCGGCTGTAGAGCCTGCGTTCGGGATCCTGCATGGTCAGCTCTTGCTGGCGCTCGTTGACCTGCTGCATAGCCCCTTCCACCGACTGCAGACGCTGCCCCATGCCAATGGCGCCGGTATGGAGTTCCATCATCTGCTTGCGCAAGCTTTCCAACTGACCTTGCAGGGTTGCCACACTGGCCTCGGACTCCTGCTTGCTGCGCTTGCTCTTGAACCAGATATAAGAGGCAAACGCCAAGGCAATCAGGGACACCCCCAAGGCAACCATCTCGATTATCAAAACATCACCTTACTTATCAGAGGGAACCGATATCTTCCCACTCTTCATCGGAGAGCAGCTTGTTCAAGTCAACCAGGATCAGCAGTTGCCCATCGCGGTTGCTCACCCCCTGAATAAACTTGGCGCTCTCTTCAGTACCGACCGCAGGTGCCGCATCGATTTCAGAAGAACGCAGATAAACCACTTCCGCCACGCTGTCGACCATGATGCCGATCACCTGCTTCTCTGCCTCGATGATCACGATCCGGGAGTTTTCACTCACATCACCGGAAGGCAGACCGAAACGGGAACGGGTATCGATGACAGTCACCACATTGCCACGCAGGTTGATGATCCCCAGTACGTACTCAGGCGCACCCGGCACCGGTGCAATTTCGGTGTAGCGCAACACCTCCTGAACCTGCATCACATTGATGCCGTAGGTTTCGTTTTCCAGTTGGAAGGTTACCCATTGCAGCACTTCATCTTCGGCCAGATTCTGTGCAATATTGCGCTTTTCTGTCATGTTTTTATTCCTTTTATGAAAACGTCTACTGCTAAAACTAGCAATAAAACAGCTCGATTGCAGAAGTTATCAGCGACCTTCTATGTTAACCCCACGCTCCAGCAACAGGAGCAGTTCGCGGACATGTAACAGGGCACACATTTTTTCTTTGACCATGCCCGCCAACCAGGGGCGCTTGCCCTCCTGATGGCGCCATTTCACCTGGTCACGGTGTAACAATTCAGTCCCTTTGAGATGATGGCAGGCTAATCCCCACGGCGATTCACCAAGCATAATCAGATACTTGTAATCATCCATCTCGAGATGCTGACCCGGCATGACCCACTGGGCAGTATCGACCACATTCATCTTCTGCTCGCGAGAGGTCATGATCCCCTTGTACCAGCCAGGCTGGCCAAACAGGGAGGTGATCTCGCCCAGTTGATGAATACCACCCAGCTCGGTCAACGGCACCGCAAACGTCACGCCCGCGACTTCAAAGAAAAGGGCCTGAAACTCTTTACCGGTATCGATATTTTCCCAGGCGACCGGTTCACTGGCCTCTACCGGAGCAACCTCCAGCGCCGTTTCGGTCAGGATAGTAGTATGGGGTTCCGCAACCTCGGGAAGCAGCACCTCCGCAGGCCACTCAGGCTCCACCGGCAACAGTGACTCCTCCGCCACAATCTCCAGCGGTGCGGTGAGTGTTATCTCCTGGGTGAAGGCATCATTTTCGAACTGGACTTGTCCCACCTGAGCCAATAGCTCACCGAGCTGGGCAAGCCGTGGATCGCTTTCGAGGTATGGTGCGGCGACTACCTCGGGGACGCTTTGGGGCTGACGTTGCAACTGTAAAACAGGGGCAGATTGAACCTCTTCCACTTCATCCAGCACCAGTGGCTCATCGAGCAACAGGGAGTGGAAATAGTCATCCATCGCCCGAACTTGAATGGTATCTCTCATGCCGTCACCTCATGAACCCGTTGCCGCTCAAGGGCATCAAGATGGTTGAGCAGCGTTTCATATGCATAGGTTCCACGACTCCCGGGAGAATAGATAGACGGGGGAATATGCAGCAAGCTGGCATCCCGAAACTTGGTATCAATAGGGATCACCGCATTCCACACTGAATCTCCATATTGATCCTTGATCGACTTCAAGGTCATCAGAGAGGCACGGGTGCGCTTGTCGAACATGGTCGGGATCACGGTATAACGGAACTTGTCACGCTTGGAACGCTGCATGATCTCGAATGTTTTCATCATCCGCTCCAACCCCTTGAGGGCCAGAAATTCGGTCTGGACAGGCACCAGAATGCGATCGCAGGCAGCCAGCGCGTTGACCATCATCACCCCCAGTACTGGCGGGCAATCGATCAGCACGTAATCATATTGATCCTGAATGCGCAGCAGTGCCCGCTTCAGTACCAGTCCCATCCCCTCACGATTGCCCATCACCCTATCAAGGGTCGCCAAGGTAATAGATGCTGGCAGTAAGTTGATATTTTCGAACTTGGTCTTGAGTGTCAGTTTATTGACAAGCTCGGCTGTCGGTTTGACAGCTTGAAACAACTCATAGAGGGTTCCATCCAGGCGATCTGAATCAAAATCAAGATATGCAGTCAGCGAAGCATGGGGGTCGGTATCAATCAACAGCACCCGCTGGCCACGCTGGGCCAGGATCCCCGCAAGCGAGACCACTGTGGTGGTTTTACCCACACCACCTTTCTGGTTGGCAACCGTCCAAACAATCACTGTATCAATCCTGCCTTGTTGTTATGCGTATGCCACCACCGGGCAAGGTGATCACCTTTATCTCTCCTGCATCCACCGCCTGTTGTACAGCAGGAACCGGTTCAGCAACTACAGTAGGCGTTGCAACCACAGGTGCCGGCGGCACCCAGGCAAATTTGGAGATAGCGACCACAACCTTGCGATTCTGCAGTCTGCCCTGCTCGCTGCCGTTGTCAGCAAAGGGGGAAAACTCGCCATATGCCTCGAACGCCAGACGCTGAGGGGCGATCCCATCGGCAATCAAGCCATTGAGTACCGCCTCGGCCCGAGCAGCAGAAAGCGCCCAGTTAGAACGATAAATTTCATTATTTATCTGTTGGTTATCGGTATAACCCCGAACCCTTACATAGTTATCGACCGGTTTGAGAATACTTGAAAGAGTATTAATGACCGGTGCAGCGTTTGGTCCCAAAAAGGCACTGCCGCTGCCAAACAACAAGCCGGAACTGAGTTCAACCGTCAGCCAGTTCTCATCTTGCGTCAGTTTGACGATACCGGCATCCACCAGCGAACCCATGCTCTGTTGCAACTGCATATCGAGTTTTGCAAGTGTCGCGCCATCTTGCAGCACTGGCACACCAGAAATAGGAGCAAGTGAAGGAGAGGGGGATGCAGGGCTTTCCAGCAACGATGGAGAGGCAGATACCGCGTTATCCAGCAGGGAATTCCCCTGCCCTTCAAGCAAGCCATTGCCGCCAGACTGCATGACACTGAACGCCTGGCTCATACCATCAATCACCGCGCGATACTTGTCCTTGTTCACCAGCGCAACAGAGTAGAGCACCACGAACAAGGCAAAGATCAGCGTCATATAATCGGCATAGGAGACCAGCCAACGGTCAAGATGCTCGCGCCCCTGCAAGTGCAACCGATAGCGCTTGCGCATGGCTACTCTCCTTTCAAATAGGCTCTGAGCCGGCGTTCAACCTGCAAGCCGTTTTCACCATGGGCAATAGCCAGCAGCCCTTCCAGAGTCATCTCCTGAAAGAGTGCATAGTGATAGTGAAACGCGCGTAGCCGGTTAGCGATAGGCAGGTAGATGAGGTTGGCAAACCCCACTCCATAGATGGTTGCCACAAATGCCACTGCGATCCCCGCCCCAAGTGCTGACGGGTCTTCGAGATGAAACATGGCCTGGATCAGGCCCAGCACGGCACCGATGATCCCGATGGTCGGACTGTATCCCCCCATGGCTTCAAATACTCTGGCGGCATGTTCATTACGCTCCTGCTCGATATCGATGTCCGCTTCCAGCAGCATACGGATATCCTCTGTGGAGACCCCATCGACAATCATACCAAGCCCTTGGCGGGTAAAGTTGTCTTCCTCCTGCTCGGCCTGATTTTCAAGGGCAAGCAGCCCTTGCTGGCGCGCAAAGACTGCCCATGACTGCAACAGTTCGGCCTGCGTCGCAAGATCTTGGCGGGGAGGGATAAAAATCCATAACAGCTGGCGCAACGCCAGCAGGATGTACTTGGCTGGAGTCTGCAACGTGACGGCGCCGACGGTACCACCCAGCACGATCAAAAAAGCGGGGCCGTCCACCAGCGTCAACAGGGAGCCGCCATGCCACAGTTGGGCAATGGCAATAGCCCCCAATGCCAGGAGCAGACCGAGCAAGCCCATGATTAGCGCCCCAACTCAACCAGAATACGCTGGGCCACCTTGTCCAGAGGGAGTGATTCGCTGGCAATCCCCGCTTTGGCTACTGCTTGGGGCATACCATATACCACGCAGGAAGCCTCATCCTGAGCCCAGATGGTTGATCCCTGCTCTTTCAGCAGTCTGGCGCCATCACGGCCATCTGCGCCCATACCTGTCAGCACAATCGCCAATACCTTGTCGGCATAGGTCTTGGCCGCAGAGGCAAAGGTAATATCCACACAAGGCTTGTAATTGACCTTGTCGTTGCCATCCACGATGCGAATGCGAGCCCCTGCACCACGACCTTCCAGCAGCATCTGTTTGCCACCGGGAGCAAGATAGGCATGCCCTGGTTTAAGCACATCGCCATCTTCCGCTTCCTTGACGCCAATCTGACATAACCCGTTGAGACGGGCAGCAAACGCGGCAGTAAAAGTGGCTGGCATATGCTGGATAAGCAAGATGGGATGGGGAAAATCCCCCGGCAACTTGGTCAGCACATTTTGCAAAGCAACTGGTCCGCCGGTAGAAGTGCCGATCGCCACCAACTGATAACTCTTGCCACTGCGCTTGAATGAGGCACTTGGCACCGTACGTTGCAGGTCAAGCTGACGATCAGGAGTTCTGGGCGCTGTGCTGCCCAGAGGAGCACGAGCAACCGGTTCAGGTGCTTTGGGACGAACAGCGGATGTCATCAGGAAGCGCTTGCGGGAGATCTCCTTCACCCGTTGTTGCAACAGTCTGACCGCTTCATCTTTGTCTCTGGCAATGTCCTCAAACTTCTTGGGCAAGAAGTCGAGTGCACCGGCGTCCAGCGCATCAAGCGTAGCCTTGGCCCCTTCATGGGTCAGGGAGGAGAACATCAGAATGGGGGTTGGGCACTTGGCCATGATCTCCCGCACCGCACTGATACCATCCATCACGGGCATTTCGATGTCCATGGTGATCACATCAGGGCGCAGCGACATCGCCTTGTCCACCGCCTCACGTCCATTCTGGGCCGTATCAATCACCGTCAGCATGGGATCCTGATTGATGATCTCGCTCACCCGACGGCGAAAGAAGCTCGAATCGTCGACAACTAATACCTTGACTGCCATTGTTGTTTTTCTAACTCCTTGGGCCTGAGCTATTAATGTCTACGCGCATATGCTTTGAGCAGACTCGGCACATCCAAAATAAGAGCAATTCCGCCATCACTGGTAATCGTCGCCCCGGCCATGCCAGGGGTGCCTTGCAGCAGATTATCGAGTGGCTTGATCACCACCTCTTCCTGACCAATCAGGCTGTCTACCACAAACCCGATTTGCTGAGTGCCAATCTGCACAATCACCACATGTCCGGTATCCTGACGTGAACGCTTGTTGGCGCCACGAATCAACCACTTGTGCAGATAGAAGAGCGGTATCGCCTTCTCGCGCACAATGATGGTGAGCTGGCCATCAACCATGTTGGCCTTTTTCAGATCCAGATGGAAAATCTCATTCACACAACCAAGGGGAAGTGCGAAAGTCTGCTCACCCACTTCCACCATCAGAGTTGGCAGAATGGCCAGCGTCAACGGAACCTTGATTTCGAGACGGGTACCTTTCCCCCAGGTGGAATCGATGTGCACCGATCCATTGAGGCTGACAATGCTGGTTTTAACCACATCCATTCCGACACCACGGCCAGAGATATCGGAGATCTCGGCCTTGGTTGAAAAGCCCGGAGCAAAGATCAGGTTATAGGCATCGTTGTCGCTCATGCGAGCGGCAGTATCTGCATCCAGAACACCGCGACTGATTGCGATGGACTTGAGTTTCTCAGGATCCATCCCTGCCCCATCATCCTCGATGCAAAGCAGAATATGGTCACCTTGCTGGGAGGCGCTAAGGGTAATTGTCCCTTGCCGCGGCTTGCCCGCTTTCTCCCGCACATCCGGCATTTCGACCCCGTGATCGCAGGAGTTGCGAACGAGGTGAACCAGAGGATCTGCGAGCGCCTCTACCAGGTTTTTATCAAGATCGGTCTCTTCCCCCACCATCACCAGCTCAATCTCTTTTTTGAGGGTTCTGGCCAGATCACGCACCACGCGCGGGAAACGACCAAATACCTTCTTGATTGGCTGCATGCGGGTTTTCATCACCGCCCCTTGCAGGTCAGCCGTTACCACATCCAGATTGGCAACCGCCTTTGACATCTCTTCATCATTGCTGGCAATACCCAAGCTCACCAGCCGGTTACGAACCAGTACCAACTCACCTACCATGTTCATGATGACATCGAGGGTCTTGGTATCCACCCGCACCGTCGTATCGCTTTGCACGGCACTATTTTCTGCTGGCGCAGGCGCCGCCTTGGCGGCAGGCGCTGGTGCCTTGACCGCTTCAGCGGGTTTTGCGGTAGCTGCCGGTGCTGGTTTGGCAACAGGAGTGGCCGGTTTGGGCGGAGTCACCGCAGCAGGTGCGGCAGGTGCGGCAGGTGCGGCAGGTGCGGCAGGTGCGGCAGGTGCCAGAGTACTCTGAGGCCCTTGGCCACGGCCATGCAATTCATCAAGCAGACGCTCAAACTCATCATCATCGATAAGCTCGTCCACCTCTTTTTGCACCGACTTCAGAGGATTCACCTCTGGCGCCCCCATGTGCTGTCCCTGGCCATGGAGCTGGTCCAGCAAGGCCTCAAACTCATCATCGGTGATATCGCCAGAGCCACCCGCTATCGGGGCTGCTGCTGCAGTCTTGGTAGGAGCCCCACCCACGCCGTGGAGCTCGTCCAGCAGACGTTCAAATTCGTCTGCAGAAATTTCATCGATCGAGCCGCCGCCATTGACAGGTGCAGGCTCGCTGCTGATGGCTGCGGGTTCAACAACTTCTGGAGCAACTTCTTCAACAACTACCGGTGCTGCAGGTTCAGATTCTACAGCCGCAGCCGCACTGGTAGCAGTGCGCAGTTGCTCTTCCCCTTCTGGCTTGCACAACTCATGGAGGTCATGAAGCAAATCATCTGACGCAGGGCTGGGTGCTTCGCGATTTTGAACCTGGGCGAACATGACATTGATGGCATCCAGCGCTTGCAGGATCACATCCATCAGCTCCGCAGTAACGGTTCGCTTGCCATTACGCAAGATATCGAACACGTTTTCCGCACCATGGCATACATCAACCAGTTCACCGAGCGACAGAAAACCTGCCCCCCCTTTCACGGTATGGAAACCGCGAAAGATGGCATTCAACAGGTTCTTGTCATCGGGCCGCTTTTCCAAGTCGACCAGTTGTTCAGACAACTGTTCCAATATTTCGGATGCTTCGACCAGAAAGTCTTGCAGTATGTCTTCATCAACTTCGAAGGCCATGCGTCACTCCATTAGAATCCCAAGCTAGACAGCAGATCGTCCACATCATCCTGACCATTGACCACATCGGCACGAGCCTCGGGGTTCATGATAGGGCCCTCTGCTTCAATCCCGTTGACAGGAATACTACGAGTTGAATGCTCAGCAGAAGCCTCACCAAACATGGTCAGCATTTCTATTAATTTTGTTTCAACTTCCTGAACAAGCTTGATGACCTTGCGGATCATCTGACCTGTCAAATCCTGAAAATCTTGTGCCATCAGGATTTCTGTCAGCAGTTGCCGTAATTTATCGGCATCAGACTCTGAAGCCTTAATAAAATCATCAAGTTGGTGACATAAGGATTTGAACTGCCCCACGCTCATGTCACGAGACATCAGGGCATTCCAGTTCGGCATCACCAGCTGGATATTGTCATTCAGGCGATCCGCTATCGGCAAACTGGCTTCCACCGCATCCATTGTGCGATTGGCCGCTTTGTCGGTCATATCGATAACGTAGCTCAAACGCTCCCGAGCATCGGGAATGTCATGGGTAGCCAAATCGGGAATACGGGGATCAAGGCGAAATTCTTGAAGTGAATCATGCAGTTGTCGGGTCAGCTGACCTACTTTTTCAAACAGATCGGCTGCGTTGGGGGCACATACTTCGGCAAGCAGTTCATCGGCCAGCTCAAATTCGCCTTGCTCCAGATGAGCAACAAGCATCCTTGCCTGGTCGAGCGAAATCATTGCTCTCGTTTTGGCCATCATCCCTGCAGCTCCTTAGCCAATTCGTTCGAAAATTTTGTCGAGTTTTTCTTTGAGCGTTGCTGCGGTGAAGGGCTTGACGATGTAACCGTTGACGCCAGCTTGGGCGGCTTCAATGATCTGCTCACGTTTGGCTTCAGCGGTTACCATCAGTACCGGCAGATGCTTGAGCTTCTCATCGACACGGATGGCTTTAAGCAGGTCAATACCTTGCATGCCAGGCATGTTCCAGTCGGTAACTACAAACTGAAAATCACCATTTTTCAGCATCGGCAGCGCTGTATTGCCGTCATCCGCCTCATGGGTATTGTTGAATCCCAAGTCGCGCAGCAAGTTCTTGATAATCCGGCGCATCGTTGAAAAATCGTCAACAATGAGGATTTTCATGTTCTTGTCCAAAATTCCCTCCTAAATAGCCACTAGAGTGGCTCACTTACATGATGCTAAAAACGGGTTGTGTCGTGCGGATTATGCCTTAGAGTTTCATCTCAGTGTAGCCAGTACAAACACTTATAGATGCCAATCTCTCAAACGAGCACGCAATCTGTGCATTGCTTGACTGTGGATCTGGCTCACACGCGACTCGCTGACATTCAAAACCTCGCCAATTTCACGCAAATTCAGCTCTTCATCGTAGTAAAGAGAGAGAACCAAAGCTTCTCTCTCTGGTAGACGACCAATTTGCTCGGATAATTGAATCTGAAATCGCTCGGCAGCCAATTCATCGAATCCCGAGCCGGAAGGGGCGTCATCGGGGTTGCCGATCACATCCTCGCTGACTCCCAAATCTTCGATGCCGATAATTTTGCCGCAGGAGACGTCTTGCAGCATCGCATGGTAATCAGCGATGGAGACCCCCATCTCGGCAGCAACCTCGGTATCTCGCGCGTCACGCCCGTGAGTCTGCTCGACATTCTCGATCGCTTCTGCGATAGCGCGACTGTTGCGATGCACTGAACGGGGCACCCAGTCACCACGCCGGATCTCATCCAGCATGGCGCCACGGATGCGGATCCCGGCATACGTCTCGAAGCTTGCTCCCTTGCTACCGTCAAAGTTGCGGGAAGCTTCAAGCAGCCCAATCATACCTGCCTGGATCAGGTCATCCAGCAAGACACTGCTGGGCAGGCGAGCCAACAAATGCTGGGCAATTCGCTTGACCAGGGGAGCATGACGCTCCACCAGCACATAGGAATCCTGATGACGCAAGTACGCTTGGGCTTTATTCACGGGAACCTTCCTGTGTTGTGGCCGGTTTCTGCAACAAATTTTCCAGGAAAAACTCCAGATGGCCGCCCGGCTGGTTGGGAACCGGCCAGCTCGCAGCCTTGTTGGCAAGGGCCCGGAACGCCAGTGCGGCCGGCGACTTGGGAAACGCCTCGACAATCAGCTTCTGCTTGCGCACAGCGGCACGCAGATTGGTGTCATAGGGTACACAGGCGACCAGTTCCAGCGAGGTATCGAGGAAACGATCCGTTACCCGGGTCAGTTTGGCAAAGAGCTCCTGCCCTTCGCGCAGACTGCGCACCATATTGGCCACAACCTTGAAACGAAACACACCGTGATCCTTGGAGAGGATCTTGATGAGGGCGTAGGCATCGGTGATGGAGGTCGGCTCATCACAGACCACCACCATGATGTCCTGAGCTGCGCGGGTGAAGCTCAGCACCATGTCGGAGATCCCCGCAGCCGTATCCACCAGCAGGATGTCGACCTGGGTCTTCATCTCGCTGAAGGCACGGATAAGCTCGGCATGCTGCACCGGAGAAAGCTCGACCATGGACTGGGTGCCCGAGGTCGCAGGTACGATCATCATGCCGTAGGGGCCTTCGACGATGATATCGTCGATGGTGCATTCACCCGCCAGGACATGAGATAGGTTGCGATGAACCCGCAGCCCCAGCATGACGTCGACGTTGGCCAGACCCAGGTCGGCATCCAGCACCATCACCCGCTTGCCTTGGGCGGCCATGGCTCCGGCCACGTTCAGGGTCACGTTGGTCTTGCCCACGCCACCTTTACCACCGGAAACGGCGATTACTTTTACTCGATTGTTTTGACGCATTTTGCGCAGACCACTCGCCTGATCCATATACATGTTACTCATAAAACTCCGAATCTTCGGCCTCGCCAAAGCCTGCGCCCCAGAAATAGGGCTCCTCTGTTTCTCGCTCCAGCGAGCCCATGGCAGCCCCGACGAGCTGCGCCGCATTGGCAACCTGAATATCTTCCGGAACCCTTTGTCCGTCAGTGATATAGCTGATGGGCAATGAATTCTGGATACACACGTTAATCACTTCGCCAAGATTCAGACTTTCATCCAATTTGGTAAGTATGCAGCCGCTTAATGGAATACGCCGGAAATGGTCAACCGCTTCCTGCATCACCCGACGCTGGGAAGTTGCCGACATCACCAGATAACTGCGGATCCGCACCTTGGCATTCTTGACCAAGGTATCGAGCTGCTCGGTCAACCGGATATCCCGTTGGCCAACCCCGGCCGTATCGATAAGTACCAGCCGACGATGGCGGAACTGATAAAGGGCATTGGCCAACTCTTCGGCATCACGCACCTGACGTACCGGGCAACCCATGATGCGGCCATAGGTCTGCAGCTGTTCATGGGCACCGATCCGGTAGTTATCGGTGGTGATCAGCGCCACCTGTTCGGCGCCATACTTCATGGCGAAACGGGCCGCCAGCTTGGCGATGGTGGTGGTTTTGCCCACCCCGGTCGGACCAAGCAGCGCCACCGCGCCGCCCTGACGCATGATCTCGTCCTCACTGATCTTGAGCTGGGCCGTCAGCACTTCGGCCAACTGGGCCATCGCCTGATGGATGGACATATCTTCGGGGATCAGTCCCGCCAATTGATCGGCAAAGGCATCATCAAAGCCCAGTTTCTTGAGCTCCTTGATCAACAGGGCCCGCATCGGTTCGCGGCGCTCCACCTCTTGCCACATCAGCCCGGAGATCTGGTGCTCCAACAATTTGCGGATGCTGGCCATCTCCTTGCGCATCCCTTCCATCTCCTGATCCCGCTGGGCAGGTTGAGGGGGGCGCTGGCCGGACGCAACCCGAGCTTTGGGCTTGGCAGGTTCGGGAGCTGCTCCCCACTGCCCCTGCTCGGCCAATGTTCTGGGCGCTGCATTGGCAGCGGCCAGACCGGCTGATTGGGTATTACCCAGTGGCGCCCCATTGCCCGGCTTGAGCTTCTGCTGGCGCGCCAGCAAGGCGGCCAGGGTATCGGCATAATGTTCGTTCTGCTCCTTCGCCGGCGCCGGCTCGGGGCGGATCATCTGCCGTGCAGCAGACGAAATATTGACGCTCTCATCGTTCAGCTGACGGCGAACCGGCGCATCTTTGGGCCCCGGGACCTGGGATTGATAATCGACTGCGGCGACTATCTCTACCCCTCCGGTAACCTTCTTGTTGGACATGATGACGGCGTCAGGCCCGAGAGTCTCCTTGACCTCGGCCAGAGCCGTTCGCATATCCTTGGCAAAAAACCGCTTAATCTTCACCCGTCGTCTCCGCTAACTAGTTCTGCCCTACCGCACTGACGATGCGGATCTGCTTGTCGTCGGGCACTTCCTGATAAGACAGAACGCGCAATCCAGGAATGGCATTCTTGACAAATTTTGCCAGGGTATTGCGCAAGATCCCCGATGTCAGAAGCACGGCCGGTTGGCCTTCCAATTCTTGTCGTTGAGTGGCTTCCACCAGCGAACGCTGCATCCGCTCTGCCAGACCCGGTTCAATACCGGCACCATCACCACCACCTGCCTGCAGGGATTGATGCAATATACGTTCCAATTCCGGCGCCAAGGTAATCACCGGCAGCTCGGGATCGGGGCCTGCAATCTCCTGCACAATCAGGCGACGCAGGGCAATCCGGCAAGCGGCCGTGAGCACTTCCGGATCCGGACTGCGCGGCGCGTATTCAACCAGGGTCTGCAGGATAGTGCGCATATCGCGGATTGGCACGCCTTCATTGAGCAAATTCTGCAATACCTTCACAAGGTTACCCATGCTGATTACTTCCGGCACCAGCCCTTCGACCAGCTTGCTCTGATGTTTGCCAATCATGTCGAGCAGTTGTTGTACCTCGTCATGGCCCAGCAGCAGAGCCGCATGGTTGGTCAGGATCTGGCTCAGATGGGTAGCCACCACGGTCGCGGTATCCACCACCGTATACCCCAGTGTCTGTGCCTGAGAGACCATCTCCTTGGCAACCCAGACCGCTTCAAGTCCGAAGGCGGGATCCCGGGTCGCTATCCCCTGGATCTGGCCGAACACCTGCCCCGGATTGATGGCCATCTCCTTATCATTGTAGACATTGGCCTCGCCGGTACTGACCCCCATCAAGGTGATGCGGTATTGGTTTGGCGCCAGATCCAGGTTGTCGCGAATGTGGACGGCCGGGACCAGAAAACCCAGCTCTTGCGAGAGTTTCTTGCGCACCCCTTTGATCCGGTTGAGCAGTTCGCCACCCTGATTGCGATCCACCAGCGGGATCAGTTGATAACCCACTTCCAGCCCGATGATGTCCACCGGCATCACATCGTCCCAGCTCAGCTCTTTCTGCTCATGGGGTTGTTCGGCAGTGGCAGGCAGCAGCTCACCCTTGGCCGCTTTGGCGGCCGCCAGTTTCTCTCGGCGCAGCAACCACCAGGCGCCAGCGGCGGCAAGAGCCCCCAGACTCAGGAAGGCGAAATGCGGCATCCCCGGCACCAGTCCCATCATCAGCAGAATACCGGCAGAGATGATCAGAGCTTTGGGATTGTCAAACAGCTGACCCAGCACCGCGGTTCCCATATCCTGATCGGTATTCTGACGGGTCACTATGATGGCGGCTGCAATTGAGAGCAGCAGGGAGGGGATCTGCGCCACCAGACCGTCACCGATGGCCAACAGTGTATAGATCTCGGCAGATTCGCTGAAGGTCAGCTGGTGCTGCATCATCCCGATGATGAAGCCGCCGATGATGTTGATAAAGAGGATCATGATGCCCGCAATGGCATCCCCTTTGACAAACTTGGAGGCACCATCCATGGAGCCGTAGAAGTCAGCTTCCTGGGTTACATCCTGACGACGCTTCTTCGCCTCTTCCTGATTGATGAGACCGGCGTTCAAATCGGCATCGATGGCCATCTGTTTGCCCGGCATCGCATCAAGGGTAAAACGGGCACTCACTTCCGCGATCCGCCCGGCACCCTTGGTAATGACCACAAAGTTGATGATCATCAGGATGGTGAAAACGATGATGCCGACCGCATAGTTGCCGCCGATCACCACGTTACCGAACGCCTCGATCACATGGCCGGCCGCCGCACTACCATTATGACCTTCCAGCAACACCACCCGGGTCGAGGCGACGTTCAACGCCAACCGCAGCAGGGTAGCGAGCAGCAGTACGGTCGGGAAGGCAGCAAATTCGAGGGGGCGGCGGGTATAGACGGATACCAGCAGCACCACGATGGAGAGGGCAATGTTGAAGGAGAAGAGCACATCCAGCATCAACGGCGGGATGGGCAACACCACCATGCCGAGCGCGGCCAATACCAGCAGAGGGGTGCCAAGGCCTTTGCCCAAAACCCCCCGGTACTCTTTGAACTGGCCCAATACTGCCTTGAATTCCATCGCGCTTCTCAATTTCAACCTGCTGGTGCCAGATTAAAGCAAACATCAAGCCAACAATACAAGGTATTGAAATGCAATGGATTTATTTTGACTACGTCAGAACTTTGTCATTTTCGATATTCGGTCGGAATGGGCAGATCTTTAGCCAGCGGCTGGGGACGGCGACCCTGACCACGACGGAATTTCTTGAGCTGGAAGACATAGGCGAGCACCTGGGCAACCGCAGCAAACAGCCCTTCCGGGATCTCGTGGCCCAGCTCGGTTGAGTGGTAAATCGCACGGGTCAAGGCTGGTGACGGCATGATGGGGATCTCGTACTCTCTGGCGATCTCCCTGATCTTCATTGCAATTTCATCAGTGCCCTTGGCCACGACCTTGGGCGCGGCACCGGGTTTGCCCGCATCATACTTGAGCGCTACCGAGTAGTGGGTCGGGTTGGTGATCACCACATCAGCCTTGGGTACATCCCCCATCATTCGACGCATCGCCATCTGCATCTGCAACTGGCGGATCTTGCCCTTTACCTCGGGCTTGCCTTCGCTGTCCTTGAACTCGTCCTTGACCTCCTGCTTGGTCATCTTGAGCTGACGCATGTGGTTCCACTGCTGGAACGGCACGTCGATGGCAACGATGGGAAGCAGGGCGCAGCAGAGGATGATCAACATCCAGAGAAACAACTCCAGCGCATCGATAATACCGCCGGGGAAACCCTCCATGGAGAGATTGAGCAGATGATTAAACTGACTGGATAGCATCCACCAGGCAAACAGGGTGATGAACACCACTTTGGCGATGGATTTGACCAGCTCGATCAGCGACTGCACCCCGAACATTCGCTTGAGGCCACTGAGCGGACTCAACTTGCTCATCTTGGGCATCATGGCTTCGGTGGAGAAGTTCATCCCCCCCATCAGGGTGTTGCCGATAAAGGCGGCAATCGCCACCAGCGCGAACAACAGCCCCAGCGGAAGAACCAGTTCCCCCAGCAGCGCCGGCAGCATGGCGATCATGGCGTTGGGATCGAAAGCCTGCTCCCTGTCCAGAGTAAAGCCCATGGTGACGACCTTGATCATGGCGGTCGCCAGCGAGCCCTTTAGCATCAGCAGGCCAAATACCGCCGAGAGCAAAACGCTGGCGGTTCCCAACTCTTTTGAACGTGCAATCTGCCCTTTTTCACGGGCCTGTTGCAGTCGTTTGCCCGTGGGTTGTTCGGTACGTTCCTGGTCGGTATCAGCCATGAGCGCCCCCGAAGCACTGGGTGTTGATCAGCTCGCAGCTGACCTCCTGCACCCGCTCCCACATGATGTCGAAGTGGCCGAGGAACCCGCCGATAGTGAGCCAGAGGATCAGCAGACCCGACATCATGCTGACCGCAAAACCGATACTGAAAATGTTGAGTTGCGGCGCCGCCCGGGTCATGACACCAAAGGCGAAGTTGATTAAGAGCAAGGCGACGATGGCTGAGAGCGACATCACCAAAGCAGCCTGATACATCACACCCAGAAACGCACTCAGGGTTTTCATGGATGAAACCGAGAGGCCGTGCTCGGAGACAGGCAGTGTCTCGAAACTAAGAATGACCAGCCGCAGCATCACCAGATGACCATCCAATGCCAGAAACACCAGGGTCGCCAGCATCAGATAAAACTGACCCACCACTGGGGCCGACTGGCCATTCATCGGGTCCACCAAGGTGGCAAAGCCGAGGCTGGTCTGCATGGCGATGACCTGGCCGGCCATCACGAAGCTCTCCATCAGAAACTGGGTCATCAGGCCGAGAGCAATACCGATCAGCAGTTGCTGGCCCAATACCAGAAAACTGCCGGCAGAGAATAGCTCGATAGGAGGCATTTTCGGGAGCAGCGGGGCAATGAGAAAGGTGATGGCAAGCGCCAGCCCCATCCGTACCCGCGCAGGAGCAAGACGGCTGCCAAACACCGCCATCACCATCAGCAGACTGCTCACCCGCGCCAGCGGCCAGAGGATCGAAGACAACCACTCCATGATCAGAGCGGTTGTGTAGGTCATCCCACCACCTCGGGGATTTGATTGACCATCAGTATGAAGAAGTCCATCAGACTCTGCATTCCCCAGTGAGCACCAATTCCCAAGGCTAGCAGGGTCACGATAAGACGGGGCAGAAAGCTCAGGGTCTGTTCGTTGATGGAGGTGGCCGCCTGAAAAATGGCTACCACCAGGCCGATAGCGAGGCTGGGCAGGATCACGGCGCTGACCATGATATTGACCAGCCAGAGCGCCTCGCGAAAGACGTCGACAAAGGTTTCAGGACTCATGTTCGGGCTCCTTGCGCTCGACCGGCTAACCGGCACCCAGTCCGAAACTGTTGGCCAGTGACCCCAGAATGAGGTTCCAGCCATCCACCATCACGAACAGCATCAACTTGAAGGGCAGCGAGACGATCATCGGCGAGAGCATCATCATCCCCATCGCCATCAGAATACTGGCGACCACCAGATCGATGACCAGGAACGGTAGGAACAGCATAAAACCAATCTGGAAGGCGGTTTTCAGCTCGCTGGTGACAAATGCAGGAATCAGCACTCGTAGCGGCACATCGGCAGGTTTCTCCACCTGCACGTTGGCGATCTCCATAAAGGTGTTGAGATCCTTGATCCGGGTCTGGGCCAGCATGAACTGATGGATGGGCAACTCGGCCCGCTCCAGCGCCTCCTTTGCCTGAATGGTCTCGGCCAGATAGGGCTGCAACGCCTCATCATTGATGCGATCCAGCACCGGCGACATGATGAAGAACGACATAAACAGGGCGATGCCGATCAACACCTGGTTGGAGGGACTCTGTTGCAGACCGATCGCTTGGCGCAAGATACCCAACACCACAATGATGCGGGTAAACGAGGTCATCATGATCACCATGGCCGGCAAGAAGGAGAGCGCGGTCATCAGCGCCAGTACTTGCAGGGTCAGGCTGTACTCCTGAGAGCCATCCCCCATGGTCTTGACGGTCACCGCCGACATGGCATCCTGTGCCAACGCAGGCCAAGAGCAAAACAGTGGTATCAGCAGGCTGACCAGCAGCCCCGTTTTCAGCCACAAGCCGTTAGCTTTTTTCATGCTTGCCCATCAATTTGCCAAGCTGCTGGGAAAACGCCTGAGGCTGGTTTTCGTCCAGCGGCTCCTCCAGCCGGTAGAGAAAGTTGACCTGCTGCGGTGTTACGCCGACCAGCAGTTGCTGTTCGCCCACCTTGACCACCAGCAGCTTCTCTTTGTAACCCACCGGCAACGAGGCGATGACCCGCATCTGGCCGCCCCCCATGGCGGTCGCCAGCTTGCTCTTCTTGAGCAGAAAGCCCAGCACCAGAATGAGACCAATCACCATCAGACTGGAGAGCAACCAGGAGCTCAGACTAGGCACGTTGGCAGATGCCGCTGTCTCGGCAAAGGCCGGAACAGGCAGCAATAACAACAGGAGGCGCATCATTTGAGCTTCTTGATCCGTTCAATCTGGCTGATGACGTCAGTCAGGCGGATACCGAACTTGTCGTTCACCACCACCACCTCGCCATGAGCGATCAGGGTACCGTTGACCAATACATCCAGCGGCTCGCCTGCAACCCGATCCAGCTCCACCACCGAGCCCTGGTTCAGCTGCAACAGGTTGCGGATGCTGATCTGGCTGCGGCCCACCTCCATGGCGATAGTGACCGGAATATCGAGAATGGTGTCGAGCTTGCGACGCTCCTCGGCACTGATGGGGGCATCATCTTTCAACTCTTCCAGCGGGGCTGGCTTGGCTTCCGCCGTCACCTGCTCCTCCAGAGCCGCAGCCCAGGCATCAGCCATCAGATCCTCTTCCTCAGTTCCGCTCATCTTGTTTCCTTATGCTACTTCGTGACCGTTTACCGTAATAAACCGTCAATTATCGCTGTTGATCTTCGATACTGCGTTCGAGCTCTTCCAGCTCGGCCTCGCCATCAATTCGTACCCCGCCCCGGGTCACCAGATGCATCTCCGTCTTGACCCCTTCCGGACGTTTGAGCTTGTCGGTGATCTTGAGCGCCACATTATCCTTGGTGCGGCCCATCTTGGCGTGGAAAGTGGGCAAGTCCTCCACAAAAACCAGCAAATTTTCCGGCATATCGACCGGAATGATATCGCCGGGTCGCAGCTCCATCAGTTCACGCAGGGTGAGTTCGGTCTCCAGCAGCTTGGCCCGCAGCTCCACCTTGACGTCCATGATCTCGTCACGCAGCGCCTTGCTCCAACGTACGTCGGTATCCCCCTTGTCACTCTGCACACCGGCATCCAGCAGCTCGCGGATCGGTTCCAGCATGGAATAAGGCATCGCCACGTGGAAGTCGCCGCCGCCACCATCGAGCTCGATGTGGAACGAGCTGACCACGATCACTTCGGTCGGGCTGACGATGTTGGCCATTGCCGGGTTCACTTCGGAGTCGAGATACTCGAACCCCACATCCATCACCGGCGCCCAGGCATCCTTGTAATCCTCAAACACCAGTTTGAGCAGCATCTGGATAATACGCCGTTCGGTCGGGGTAAATTCGCGCCCTTCAATTTTGGCGTGATAACGGCCATCGCCACCGAAGAAGTTCTCCACCAGAATGAAGACCAGTCGAGCCTCCATGGTGATGAGCGCCGTCCCCTTGAGCGGGCGGAAGCGCACCATGTTGAGACTGGTCGGCACAAACAGGGTATGAACATACTCGCCAAACTTGAGCATCTGCACGCCGTTGATGGAGACCTCGGCGGTACGACGCATCATGTTGAACAGGCTGATCCGCATATGGCGGGCGAAACGTTCATTCACCAGCTCCAGCGTCGGCATGCGACCACGGACGATGCGGTCTTGGGAGGAGAAGTCAAACTGGGCTACGCCGGGGTCTCCAGCGCCGCCTATCTCTTCCTCTTCGACATCATCGACACCGTGCAAGAGGGCATCAATTTCGTCCTGACTTAACAGATCGCTCACGCTTCACCTACTGCATTACAAAGCCGGTAAACAGCACTTGTTCGATAACGGGGGAAGAGACTAGGTCCTTGAGCACCCGACGGCACTCTTCCAGTGAATCCTTGCGCAGCTTCTCCTTGCCTTCAAAGGTCATCAGCTGTTCGGCACTGGCTGCACTGAATACCCGCAGCAAGGTGCCTTCAATCAGGGGAATATTCTGTTTGGCCAGCGTCTCGTCGGCGGTACCGCGCACCATCAGCTGGATCTTGATCTGCACCAGTCGATCTCGCTGGGCACCTGCGACGTTGAAAACAAAGGGACGCGGCATACCGACATAGAGGGAAGGTTTAGGCGCTTCCTCCTTGGGTGTGGCCTCGGCTCCTTCCGCCGCTTCAGCGGGCGGTTTATCGGAGCCGGAGAGCATCAGGAAGGCGCCAGCACCACCACCGCCCAGCAAAATTACCGCCAGGGCAATGATAATGATCAGCTTCTTTTTCTTGCCCGCAGCCGGGTCTTTTAGCGTCAACTCGTTATCGTCAGCCATCCCTTGTCCACCCTAGTCTCAAACTTGTTCGATATCATAAACTTACTCGGGATTGCATCAAGCATAGAAATCAATTCCGGAACCGTTTGTCGATTCCACCAGCAAACTGGGGTTGGATGTGGTGAGTTCCCCTTCAACCAGCCCGTTACCGGACCTCGGCTGACCACTACTCTGCCCCTGCTGACCCTGCCCGTTAAAGGTGGGCTGGCCCTGTTGCTGCTGTTGTTGCGACTGCTGCTGCACCTGCGTCTGACCAAGCTGGATCCCCTGCCCTGCCAGCATGTCACGCAGCCGGGGCATCGCCTGCTCCAGCATCTCGCGGGTCTGTCCATGTTGTACCACAAAATGGACGTTGGCCTGGCTGTCGGCTCCCATCTGGATCTGGATCTTCATCTTGCCAAGGCCGAGGGGGTCGAGCTGAATTTCCGCCTGTTGCAGTTTTTCGGCCAGCATCACATTGACCTTCTGGTGCAATTCGGCAGGCGCCTCCTGACTGGCCAGTTTCAAATGGGGTAAATTCTGCGGCTCACGGCGCAGCGTCGTCTCAGCGGCGGGCGCCCGGCTATCGGCCACCTGTGGCTGAGTCTGGCTGTTCTGGCCATGCTGAACAGTCTGGTTCTGGCTGCTCTCACCGCTCGATGTCGCCGCAACCAGGCTCTTCTCCGCCTCACCGGCCTTCGGTTTTACCTCAAGCGAAACCGCTTTGCGTACCTCGTCGGTGCCCGTCACTTCCATCTGTTTGATGCCGGCTGAAATGGTCGACAACGGCGCTTGCGGCCCCTGAGATTCAGCCTGTGCCAACACCTGCTGCGGCGCCACCATCACGGGAGCGGCAGCGCTATCGCTCTGAGTCGTCGCATTTGTCGTTACGCTGCTCTGGGCTGCGGCACTTTGCGCCGTCGTCACGGGCGCCGAACTTTGATTGGCGGCGGTGGCTGGCTGCTGGCTTCCCTCGGCGGCCCCCTTTTCTGCCCCCTTGCTAGTTGCACCACTGCCCTCAGCAGTGGCTGTAGCTGTGCCAGCCTCAGGCGGCTTGAGCCCCTCGCTGAACGCCTTGAGCGCAGCCCCCTGAGTCGCGGCTTGCGTCGCCTGCCCCTTGTTAGTCAAAGCATTGCTGACGGCGAGATCGGATTTGCTGTCGCCAGCCTCTTTTGCAGCGAGTGACTCAGCGGATTTGGCGGTGTTTGCCGACTCATCGACCGGCAGCACCTTGGCCAGCTGGGCCATTCGCTCTGCCCCTGTGAGGGGCTTGGTGTGCTTGCCATCAGCCCCGAGGGTTTCGCCCTTGGCAGAGGCTTTCTCCCCGGCCTGCCCATCCGCAGTAGTGGCGGCATCTTCACCTTCAGAGGAGAGAACGGCAGAAGAGGCATCGCCCTTCGCCACCACTCGCGCCACTGAGGAGGATACGGTGGTTTCTGAAGTCGAATTGGCGGTCGTCGCCAGCGGCGACTGCGCCCCGGTCTGACCGGCAAGCTGGCTGGCAATTCTGGCAGCGGCAGGAGTCTGCTCGCCTTCATCAAGTGCAATCCCCTCCTGCTCACCCTCTTGCGGCAACGGATTGCCGTCTACCGCAGTGGCGCTCTGTTGGGCCGCCACCGCCAGCTGGGGAGTCACTAGCGAGGTATCAAGCTTGAGGGAGTCTTGCAGGCGCAGCAGAAAGTCGGTAGCAGGGACCTCCTCCACCTTGTTGTCGGCGTCTGGATCCTCCTCCTTGCCGGTCTCCTCTTTGAGAGAGGCGCTCTCGGTCGCCAAAGATTTGGCTGATCGGACATGGTTACCGCCCTGAGTGGCCTCGGCGGCGCCCTGTTCGCTGTTCCGGGCCTTGGCAATCAGGGTGGCGAAATCACCCTTGCTGTCGCTGCCGGTTCCCCCATCGATACTTTTGCTCTCGACGGAACCGCTCAGAGGCGCTTTGTCCAACCCGTTGGCCGGAGCCGAAGGCGTTTGTGTCAACAGTGTCTGCATCATGATGGGATCCCTGAATTCTGGTGGCCCCCAAAGAGATGGCCGCCGACAATGTCCATATCAAAGCAAGTTACAGGCCAGATTGATGAAAGCGTCGCAACATGGCGTACTCATCCAGCATCTTCTGCTCCTGACGCTGGGCTTTCTGCTGCTCGCGGCTCGCCTGCTTCTCCAGCAACAGCTCCACCGCCTTGCGCCGCTGCTGGGCCGCCAGCCACTCTTCACGGCGCTGTTCCAGCGCCTGACGCACCTGCAACACCCCTTCGTACTGCTGGGTCGCTGCCTGTTCGAGCTTGTTGATAAAGGCGTGATACTGGGTATTTTGCTGGGGCGAAATCCCCTGCAGGCCGCGATCGGTCCACTGCTGGTGATAGATCTGGCGGTACTGGTTGAGGGCATTTTGCTGATCCATGAACAGCTTGAGATCCTGCTGCGCCTTCACCAGCGCCAGCGCACACTGCTGCTCCGCCTCCACCAGCCGATCGGCCAACAGTACCAACCCTTTACTCATCGTCGACCTCTCTGTTACCGACCATCATCAGCGCATCAATGGCATCGCCACCATCTGCAAGGCTTGCAGGCCATCATCGTAGTGAATGACCTCACGCATCCCCTGCTGCAAGAACTGATCCAGATAGGGTTTTTGAATGATGGCGCGGTCGATGCGCGGATCGGAACCCTGACTGTAGGCGCCGATGGTAATGAGATCCCGGTTCTGCTGATAGAGGGAGTAGAACTGCTTGAGGGTGCGCGCCAGATCCATATGTTCCGGCGAAGTCACCATGGGCATGACCCGGCTGATGGACTTCTCGATATCGATAGCCGGATAGTGGCCCGCATCGGCCAGCTCGCGCGACAGAACTATGTGGCCATCGAGGATCGCCCGCGCCGCATCGGCAATGGGATCTTGCAGGTCATCCCCCTCGGTCAGGACAGTGAAGAAGGCGGTGATGGAGCCCTGGCCGTCACTGCCGTTGCCCGCCCGCTCCACCAGCGCCGGTAATTTGGCAAATACCGAGGGCGGATAACCCTTGGTCGCCGGCGGCTCGCCCACCGCCAGCGCGATTTCACGCTGGGCCTGGGCATAACGGGTGAGGGAGTCCATCAAGAGCAGCACATTAAGCCCCTGATCGCGAAAATACTCGGCGATGGCCAGCGCCGTTTCACACCCCTTTAGCCGCATCAGCGGCGAGGCATCGGCGGGAGCCGCCACCACCACGGAGCGGGCTCTCCCCTCCTCTCCCAGAATGTCTTCGATAAACTCTTTCACTTCCCGGCCCCGTTCACCGATGAGGCCGACCACCACCACATCCGCCACCGAGCCGCGAGTCATCATGCCCAGCAGCACCGATTTACCGACACCGGAACCGGCAAACAGCCCCATCCGCTGGCCCTGACCCACCGTCAGCACGGCGTTGATGGCGCGCACCCCCACGTCCATCGGCTGATGGATCGGGCGGCGAGAGAGCGGGTTGATGCGGTGCTGGGCAAACTGCACGGTCTGGGAGGAGAGAATGGGGCCGAGGCCATCGAGTGGCTGACCAATGCCGTCGATGACCCGACCAAGCAGGTTCATCCCAACCGGAATGCCGTGCTCTTCGGTGATGGGCACCACCCGGGCACCGGGGATCACCCCCTTGAGCTGCTCGCTCGGCATCAGATAGAGGCGATCGCCAGAAAAACCGACCACTTCAGCCTCCAGCGTCCCATCAAGGGTATCGATGCGGCAGAGGGCACCGATGGCGGCGCGGCAGCCGATGGCTTCGAGGGTCAGCCCCACCACCCGGGTCAATTTGCCGGCGACCGGCGGTTTGGGGGCGCTGTCGCGTACCTTGTACCCTTGCAACCGGTTCAGTAGCGAGCCGCTCATCTGGCCTCCTGAGAGCTAAAAAGTGCAGCCGGACGGCAACGTCCGGCATCGGTTATGGGCGTGAGTCCTGCGAAGCCGGTTTCTGCGACGCATTGTCCCGCAAGAAGTTGCGCAGCAACTGATCGATGCGCCCGGAGAGGGTCAAATCGATGCTGGAGAGCTCGGTCGCCAGTTGCAGATCGCCGGGGAGAGGGTGGGATCGCTCTGCAATCGCCAGTGGCGCTTGGCGCACTCGTCGGCGCCAAATGCCTGCTCGATTCGCGCTATATCGTCGGGATGCAACATCAGAGTCACCCCCTGTTCGGCGGCAGGCAGCAAGGCCAGCCCCTCTTTAAGCGCCTCCAGCAGAATGCGGGGGAGGTCTCCGCTTCGTGACGAATGAGCGCGCGGCCAGTTGCATCACCAGCGAGACCAACTGCTGCTCCACCGCCTGATCCAGCTCGTTAAGCGGATTGGCAAGGCGGGCGGCGAGCCCCTGCCAGTGGGCGATCTCCTGCTCCACCAGCTCGCGCCCCATAGCCAGCCCCTCCTCACGCCCCTGTTCGAGACCGGCAGAGTGGCCCTGTTGCAATCCTTCCAGCTTGCCCTCTTCCATCCCCTTGGCATAACCGGACTCGCGTCCCTCGGCCATCCCCTCTTCCCAGGCGGCTTGACGGATCGCTTCAAGCTCTTCGGCGGTGATGCTGGGGGTCGGCTCCTGTTCGGGCTCCGGCTCCACCACCTCCTCTTCCTGCTGATACCAGTCAGGGGCCAGGCCAAGAGCATTGGTAGGCGCCCCCGCCTCTACCTCGACCTCCATCTCGGGCCAGCCCCAGGTCTCAACCCGGGCATCATCGCCCTCGGGGCGCACATACCCACGCAGTTTGTTGTTCATGCTTTGCGCGGCTCCTCACCACTGCCTGATGCGGGTTTGGCATCGCAATTCGGTTTATGGGCCATGGCTTAGAGGAACTCCTCGCCGCCACCGGCACCCAGCATGATTTCGCCAGCATCCGCCAGACGACGGGCGATGGAGAGGATCTCTTTCTGGGCCGCTTCCACTTCGGAGACCCGGATCGGCCCCATGGCCTCCAGATCGTCTGCCAGCATTTCGGCCGCCCGTTTGGACATGTTCTTGAAGATCTTCTCGCGCATCTGATCGTCGGAGCCCTTGAGGGCGCGTTGCAGCAGATCCCCCGGCACTTCCCGCAGCATGGTCTGGATGCCGCGATCGTCCACATCGATGAGGTTCTCGAACACGAACATCAAATCCTGGATCTGCTGGCTCATCTCTTCGTCCGACTCGCGGATGGAGTCCATCAGCTGGCCTTCGATATTGGTATCCAGATAGTTCATGATGTTGGCGGCTGCCTTCAGGCCGCCCATCTTGGCTGCCTGGGCACCGGCCGCACCGGCGAACTGTTTCTCCATGATGTCGTTCAGCTCTTGCAATGCCGCCGGTTGTACCTCTTCGAGGTTAGCGATACGCATCACCAGATCGAGGCGCACCTGCTCCGGGAACTGGCTCAGGATCTCGGCGGATTGCTCCGGCTCCAGATAGGAGAGCACGATAGTCTGGATCTGCGGGTGTTCGTTCTGGATGATGCTGGCCACCTGACGGGCATCCATCCACTTGAGCGAATCGAGGCCACGGGCGCCGGAACCGAGAATGATCTGGTCCACCAGATTGCTCGCCTTGTCCTCGCCAAGGGCCGCCACCAACGCCTTGCGCACGAAGTCTTCGCTGCCGATACCGATGTTGGTGTACTTCTGGATATCGTCGATGAATTGACGGTGCACCGCCGCCACCCGATCGTGACTGAAGTCAGACATGGAGGCCATCGACATACCGAGCCGCTGCACCTGCTTGGGCTCGAGATGACGGAAGATCTGGGCGGCATCCTCTTCATTGAGGCTCAGCATCAGCACCGCAGCCATCTCCATCCCCGACATCTGGTCGAGGATCTGGCGCTGACTGTCGGTGATGTCATTGCCGGTGACTTGACTCTTCTTTTCTTCAGGCATCTTTGTTCGTTACCCATTCTTTAATGACCTGAGCGGCCAGATCCGGCTCGTTCGCCACCAGCGCACGTACCGCCTTGAGCAAGTCTTCATCACGGTGCAGATCCGGCAGTTTCAGCTGGCCATCGCGTACACCAAATACCTGATCGTTCTCGACTTGTGCTGACAGCAGGCTCAACTCGTCGTCGCCACCCAGTACGGTGTGGTTGTCGAAATCCACTTCCCCTTCCGGTTTGGCATCCGGATAGAGCAGTCGCTTGAGCATGGGGCGAACCACGGTGACGATCAAGACGATGATCACCAGTACCGAGGCGGCAATCCGCACCGCACGCCAGAACCAGGGCTGATCGTAGAGCGGCACTTCAGCCACGGTATCCAGCTCTGGGCGATTGAACGGAATCGCGACCACCTCAAGGGTATCACCACGGGTCACATCAAAGCCAAGGCCACCACTCAGCAAACGACGCAATGTATCGAGTTCTGCCTGGGTGCGCGCCTCACGAGTCACGGCCCCGTCGGCACCGGGTACCGCTTTGTAATCCACGGCAACCGAGACGGTCATGCGGCGAATGCCACCCATCTGGCGACGGGTATGGCTGACGGTGGTATCCAGCTCGAAGTTGCGGGTCGCCTCTTTGCGGGAACGGCCCGAAGCAGCAGCGCTGGCACCATCACCACCGGTCGCCTCCTCGGGAATATTGGAGGCGGCAGGGGGCTGGTTGGAGAGGGCGCCGGGCACACCACCGTTGCTGCCGCTGGCGCTATTCTCTTCCATGGTCATCTCGGAGCGCACTGCAGGCAGATCCGGGTTGTAAGTCTTGCGGGTCTGCTCCTGCTGGGAGAAGTCGAGGGAGAGATCCACTTCCGCCGTATAGTTGTCGGCCCCCAGCACCGGGATCAGGATGGCGTCAATTTTTTGTTTGTACTCCAGCTCCTGCTTCTGCTGCATGGCAAACTCTTTGCGAGTCTGGGCCGAGATCGGGTCTTGCGAGCCGGAGTTGAGCAGACGGCCATTCTGGTCAGTGACGGTGACGCGGGTCGGCTCAAGGCCATGTACGGCGGAGGCCACCATATCGACGATGGAGTCCACCTCCCCCTGCCCCAGCGCAGCCCCTTTCAGGTTGAGCACCACTGTGGCACTGGGTTTGCGTTCGTTGCGGGCAAACACGTTGTCTTTCGGGATAGCCAGCAGCACCTGGGCCTTGGCCACATTCTGGAACTGCTCGATGGCGCTCGCCAGCTGGCGCTCGCGGCTCAGCTTCAGACGTTCACTCTCCATCCGCTGGCTGACGCCGAAACTGGAATCTTTGAGCAGGATATCTTCACCACCGATGCTGCTATCGGTGGCATTGGCAAGACCGGCACGGGTCAGGGCCAGCTGGATAGTGGGGTAGCTTTCGGCGTTGACCAGCACGCTCTTGCCATCCACCTCGTAGGGGATCTTCTGCTGATCGAGGAAGTCGAGAGTCTTCACCAGCTCCTGGGTGGTGTAGGTGCCGAGGGGACGCATGTCCGGCTCCTTGCCCCACAGCAGGATAAACACCGCAATGGCCAGACAGATGGCAAGCCCCAGGATCAGGGTGATTTGCCGCAGCACATCGGTGTTGGACAGGAAGCCCAGCGCCGAACTCTTCTGCTCATTTTCATCGAGGGCGGCGGTGCCCTCATCGTTTATCAGCAGATCGCCGTTTTGGTCAGTAGCCACGATTTATGTCCTTATTGCTGACATGTTCATGATGTTCAGTCGTCATGGTTTATTGGCGTCGCTTATACCGGCATGTTCATGATGGTCTTGTAGGCATCGACCATCTTGTTGCGCACCTGTACCGTGGCTTCAAAGGCGATGGAGGATTTTTGGCCCGCGATCATCACTTCGGCCAGATCCACCGACTTGTCGCCCATATCGAAACGGGTGCGCAGATCATTGGCGGCGCCTTGCAGTTCGTTGACGTTGCCAAGCGCCTGTTGCAGCAGCTGACCAAAGTCGGAGGTTACCTGACGACCGGGTTGTGCCAGCGGCGTTGCGCCTGCTTCGATCTTGAGCGCCTGCATCTCTTGCATCAGGCTGCTTGCACTAATTTCCATTTTCCATCCCCAGACAAATCATTGACGCTGGCATGCAACAAGCAATTAGAGTGCCAATGCGTTAAAAGCGCGATGCGGATGAGTGGCCTGACCAGGCCGGACGGGTTCGACAACGGCAGGTGGCTCTGATTAAATCCGACTCTGACGCCCACTTTTGCTGGCTGGCAAGGAGTCCGCTCTGGATTATCGCAAACCCGTGTTCAAGGCGATGGACTACATCAGCCACCATCTGGATGACAATCCGAGCCTGGATGAGGTCGCAGCGGCGGCAGCCATCTCCACCTTCCACTTCCACCGTATTTTCAAGACGATGGTCGGCGAGACCATTGCCGGATTTACCCGGCGCCTGCGTATGGAGCGCGCTGCCCGTCGCTTGCTCGCCTCCCCCCAGAGCGACATCACCACCCTCGCACTGGCCGCCGGGTTCTCCAGCTCGCAGAATTTCGCCAAAGCCTTTCGCCTGCACTTCGCCATGAGCCCCTCGGAATACCGCCTGCAGCAGGGGGGAAACTGGAAAAGCAAGATTGGAAACGATCCCCTTCCCTTTGACACCTATGATGGCCTGGTCATGCACCCGGTCACCGAACACCCGGGTCTGTTGCAGGGGGCTAGCATCAGGCAGATGCCCGCCCGGCGCGTGGCGTACATGCGCCGCCTGGGCCCCTATGGCAAAGAGACCTGCGAGCAAGCCCATCGGGATTTGCTCGCGCTGTTCGCCTCAGACGAGGCGATGACACCGGCGGGTACCCTGAGTCTCTATTGGGATATCCCCGATATCACCGATGAGACCCGTTGCCGTACTGACGTCTGCATCGAGCTGGGGCCAGAGATCCCCGCTGGGCGCCAGTTAACCACCCAGACCATCGCCGCGGGACCCTATGCGGTTTGTCAGTTTATCGCTCGCGGCGATCAACTGGTCGCTTGCTGGGAGACGGCGTTTCGCTGGGTAGTGGGCCAAGGGCTGAACTGCGACGATCGCCCGTGTTACGAGCAATACCACGCAGGCACGGACTCCGACCGGGATCATTACGTGTTTGATATCTGTATCCCGCTGATCAACCGATAAGCCGATACCTCATTTCCTTTACCCACTTCGGTGCCTTCGGGCACCGAAGCGACGGAGTCATGCCCATGAATATCAAAACGCTGTTTCTAGCCAGCCTGCTGGTAACGCTTCCCGCAGCCGCCAATGCCCAGTCACAGAGCCAGACGCTGATCTTTGGCGGCACCATCTACAGTGGTGATCCGGCGAACCCTCACCCGGAAGCGGTCGGCATTGAAGGTAAAAAGATAGTGGCAGTCGGCAGCTATCAGGAGGTCAGCGCCCGCCTTGGCAGCCATGCCAAGCGTCTTGATCTGAAAGGAAAGTACCTGATGCCAGGCCTCATCGACAGCCATGTTCATGCGGCATTTGCCGGTTTTCAGGGGATGACGGTTAACTTTCCCGATGCCATGAATGAGGTTGAGCAGGTGCAGCAATTTCTGACCCGCAGCAAGGATGATCCCCGCCTGACACTGGGCGATGTAGAGCTATACAGCAATGTCTCCCTCGACTACTGGCATCAGCTTCCCCTGCTCGATCAGGTGTTCAATGGCCCGCAATACCGGCAGATCCCAGTAGTGCTTGCCGGTTCGGATGCCCACACCGGTTGGGCAAATCAGGCCATGCTGCGCAAGGCTGGCATTGATGCCGACACCCTTGCCGGTCGTTATGCTCCGCTGAAAGGCAATTTTGGCCTCACCCCATCCGGCATGCTCAATGGCTTTGCCTCGGAAGGCGGCTGGGATGCCATCCTCAAGGCGCTGCCCCCCGTCAGCGACGAGACGATTGCCAGTGCCATCATGACTGCCGCCAAACAACTCAATCAGGTGGGCATTACCGCCTGGATGGACCCTATCAGCAACATTCGCCCCCTCGCCCCCATCTTCAACGCCGAGCCGGATCGCCGCGATACCGGCCTGCTGCCGGCGTACCGCATGCTCTCCCGGGAAGGCAAGCTGACCGGACATGTGTCCGCACTGGCACTGGTGGGGATCCACGCCTCGCCCGCCATCATTGATGACGTATTGGCGCTGCAACAGCAGTTTCAAGATGCCCCGGACGTGAAACTGGTGGGGATAAAGATCCTGCAAGATGGTGTCATCGAGTATCCATCCCAGACCGCCAAGTTGAGCGAGCCCTACCTCAACCGTCCCAGTTACAGCGGCAAGGACGATCTGGACAAGCAGCGCTTCAACGAGCTGATCCGCACCGCGGATGCCCATCAACTTATCGCTCACTTTCATGCTATCGGCGATCGGGCCGTCCGTGAATCCCTCGATGCCATCGCCTATGCCCGGGCCCACAATCGGGATCACCGCTTGCTGCACAGCATCACCCATCTGGAGGTGGTGAGCCCGGCCAGCATTGCCCGTTTCAAACCACTCAATGTGGCCGCATCGATGCAACTGTTGTGGGCCGGGAAAAACGTGGCGACCACCCTGCTGCTTGAAGGAAAAGTGCCCCCGGCACTGCTAGCCCGCCTCTATCCGGCAGGCAGCTTACTGCAAAGCGGCGCCATTATCGCCGGCGCCAGTGACTGGCCGGTCTCCAGCCCCAACCCTTTCCTCGCCATGTATACCGCGATCACCCGCCAAGGGGAGCTTGGCTTGCTGCCCCCCGCCAGCGAGCAGATCAGCCGTCAGGCCATCTTGCAGGCCTATACCCTCAACGCCGCCAAGGTAATTGGACGGGAGAAAGAGATTGGCTCCATCAGCGCGGGCAAGAGTGCTGACCTGATCTTGCTGGATCGCAATCTGGAACAGATAGCAAGCGAAGAGCTCAAGGAGACCAAGGTGCTCTGGACCATGTTCAAGGGCAAGCAGGTCTATTCAGCCCACTGACACCGAGAGAACAAACAGGCCCGCATTGCGGGCCTGTTTGCGAGATCACGACAAGCGCATGGCGTGCAGTGAGCAACCGATAACGGCGGGATTAGCGGCTCGTTTCAGTCAAGTCCTTGTCAATCCAGTACTTGGAGCCGGAGATATTGGCATCGAGCAGCAGGCCCTTCTCACCAATCTGGTAGATGGCCATGCCGCCATTGTATTTGGCGGTAAGCTCGGCGCTCTCCTTGCCGGCCACCACGCCCACTTCGGAGGTAGCCTCCCACCCCTGGGTCACGAAGGCATCGAATCTGGCCTTGTCTTCAAACAGGATCACCTGCTGATAGAACTTGCCGCCAATCCCGGCCGCCAGACCCGCACCAAACATCTTCATATAGGTGTGCTTGCCGGTTTTGCGATTGACTGCCACCCCGGCCCCCTGATTGGTATGCAGCATCAGGGAGAACTTGCGCGAATCGAACACCGCATAACCATAAGCCTTGTCAAACAACAACTTGGCTGATGGTTGCTCGTTGAACAACCGGATCAGCGCAGTGTCGGCCATGGTATTGAGCGCGATCCTCGCCTCTTTAGCCGTCTTGGGGTTGAGCATCTCGTTGAGCTCCTTGTCGGCCGCCTTCAGCCACTCCTTGCCGGTGGCGATGCTCTTGTCGGTCCAGACCCCGGCGGTATTGAAGGCATCCTCTCCCCAGGCCGAGATAGAAGCCCAGCTCTTTTTGGAAAAATCACTGACATCCTGCCACACCTCCTTGCTGGTCTCGCTCACTGCCGCTCCCAGATCGGACGCTGCGGCCTTGAGCTTGGCCCAGTCGGCATAACAGGGTGAGAAGGCCAGACTCAGTGACAGGGCCAGCAACCAGTTACGCTTGTTCATTTTTTCACTCCCGTATTGTCGAGTGTCTGGGTTACCTGGGGCGATCACCTACAACAGGCTACCCGCTGAAAATCACTCCCGCATTATCGGAAGGGGAATCCGGTTAAGCAATCATTGAGTCCTGTTTATCTCGCCACAGCCCGACAGCGGTTAACAAAAAGGCTGCTCATCAAAGAGGAGCAGCCTTGTTAAGCACAGTAAAACCGGACGGGCTTATTCGACCATCATCACCTTGCAGGTGTTGGTACTACCCACGGTTTCCATCTTGTCACCGTGAGTCAGCAGCACCATGTCACCGCTTTGCAGCAGCCCCTTCTCCTTGAGCACGGCCAGCGCGTCGCGGCACACTTCGTAGACCGGTTTGGTCTCGTCACCGTCAAACATCACCGGAGTGACGCCACGATAGAGATTGGTCCAGGCCAGGGTCTTGTTGTGGGGAGACATGGCGAAGATCGGCAGACCGGAGCTGATACGGGACATCAGCAGCGGAGTGGTGCCGGACTCGGTCAGTGCAACGATCGCCTTCACCCCTTCCAGGTGGTTGGCCGCATACATGGTGGACATGGCTACAGCTTCTTCAACGGAAGTGAAGGTGTAGCTCATGCGGTGGTTGGAGACGTTCAGGCTCGGGTGCTTCTCGGCACCGACACAAACGCTCGCCATGGAGGTCACGGTCTCGATGGGGAACTGACCGGCGGCAGTCTCGGCGGATAGCATCACCGCATCGGTACCATCCAGCACAGCGTTAGCCACGTCCATGACCTCTGCACGAGTCGGCAGCGGCGCGTTGATCATCGACTCCATCATCTGGGTCGCGGTGATCACCACACGGTTCAGACGACGGGAGTGGCGGATCAACTTCTTCTGTACACCAACCAGCTCGGGGTCACCGATCTCGACACCCAGATCGCCACGAGCGACCATCACAGCATCGGAACCAAGGATGATGTCTTCCATCGCCTCATCGGTGGCGACTGTTTCGGCGCGCTCAACCTTGGCCACGATCTTGGCATTGGAACCGGCTTCGCGGGCCAGCTCGCGGGCGTAGCGCAGATCATCGCCACAGCGCGGGAAGGAGACAGCCAGATAGTCCACATTCATGCGGGCAGCGGTCTTGATGTCTTCCTTGTCTTTCTCGGTAAGGGCCGGAGCGGAGAGACCGCCCCCTTTCTTGTTGATGCCCTTGTTGTTGGAGAGCGGCCCGGCCACGGTCACCGTGGTGTGAATGCGAGTGCCTTCAACCTGCTCGACCTTCAGCTGTACACGGCCATCGTCCAGCAGCAGGATGTCGCCCTGTACCACATCGTCTGGCAAGCTCTTGTAGTCGATACCGACCTGCTCCTGGCACCCTTCACCCTTGCCGAGTGCAGCGTCGAGAATAAACTTGTCACCGATGGCCAGATAGATTTTGCCATCCTTGAAAGTGGAAACACGGATTTTCGGGCCTTGCAGATCACCCATGATGGCGACGTGACGACCGAGCTTGGCAGCAATGTCACGCACCTGATTGGCGCGCAGGATATGGTCTTCAGCAGTGCCGTGAGAGAAGTTCATCCGCACCATGTCGGCCCCGGCGCGGATGATCCCTTCGAGGATCCCTTCGCGGTCGGTAGCCGGACCGAGTGTGGTTACAATCTTTGTACGTCTAGGCATGAAAGACTCCAATATGAAGTTGATATGACTTGAGATTCTGCCCCATCAAGCCCATGGCTCGATGCACCCGTTTACAAACCATCTGGGTGGTTTTTGTTATTAAATTACAATACTACACCAAGGCGGGTGGCATAGACAGTCGGGGGCCGGAGCCCCCGACGGTTCAGGAAGAGTGCGGGGTTTCGAAGCGGGATTCGCGCAATCCCTCTTTTACTTTCTTCAGATTTTCGCGAAATTTCATCCCCCGGCGCAGGGTAAAACCGGTCGCCAGCACATCCACCAGCGCCAGCTGGGCGATGCGGGATGCCATCGGCATATAGACATCGGTATCTTCCGGCACATCCATGGAGAGCACCAGATTGCACTCGCGGGCCAGCGGGGAGTCCTTGGCGGTCATGCCGATCACGGTGGCGTCGTTCTCGCGGGCCAGCGCAGCGATTTCTACCAGCGCCTTGGTGCGACCGGTGTGGGAGATCAGCACCACTACATCCCCTTCGCTGCTGTTGATGCAGCTCATGCGCATCATGACGATATCGTCAAAGCTCACTACCGGAATGTTGAAGCGAAAGAATTTGTTCTGGGCATCGCGGGCAACGGCGGAGGAGGCGCCAAGGCCGAAGAAGCTGATCTTCTTGGACTGGGTCAGGATATCGACGCAGCGGTTGATGGCAGAGATATCCAGGCTGTTTTTGGCGGCATCCAGACAAGCCATGGTGGATTCGAAAATCTTGGCGGTGTAGGTATCCGGCCCATCTTCCGCTTCCACATGACGATTAACGTAAGGGGTGCCATTGGCCAGGCTCTGGGCCAGATGGAGTTTGAAATCAGGAAAGCCCTTGGTATCGAGACGGCGGCAAAAGCGGTTGACGGTCGGTTCACTGACATCGGCCATCTTGGCCAGAGCGGCGATGCTGGAGTGGATGGCGGTCTGGGGAGACGCCAGGATCACCTCGGCAACCTTGCGTTCTGATTTACTGAAACTTTCCAAGTTGTTCGTAATTTTATCAAGGGTATTCATCATCACCACCAGGCGTTTTTGTAATTTAGCTTCAGTGTCTTTGCACTCAATCTACGGCTAAGCAAGTTTCCATTCAAGCTAAGGACTATACAAGACAAGCGGTTATCGCAACTAATGCCTGCCATACAAAGTATGACTCATCTCTAATTATTTCGTACTTTTCGTTACAAAACGTCACCTTGCCATGAAAGCGCTTACAAATGTTGCAAAGCAACAACACTGTGAGCAGGCGCACGTTTGTATCGATCCGGCGGGTGAGCAAGCCTGAGCTCGGATAGAATGGGCCGTCATAATCCAACAATAATCTCGGGACACCAGAGTCGTCCCCATCCTGTAACGAAGGAGTTGTTATGCAGCATACCCATGCGCTGGTCGGCGATGTCGGCGGCACCAATGCGCGTCTGGCCCTGTGTGAGCTGGCCACCGGTACTATCTCTCAGGCAAAGACCTACTCAGGTCTGGCTCATCCCAGCCTTGAAGCCGTGGTACGCCTCTATCTGGAAGAACACAAGGTACAGGTGGCTGAAGCCTGCATCGCCATCGCCTGCCCCATCAACGGTGACTGGGTTGCCATGACCAACCACAGCTGGGAGTTCTCCATCAGCGAGATGCAGAGCAATCTCGGGCTGGCACGCCTGCAAGTGATCAACGACTTTACTGCGGTCTCGATGGCTGTGCCGGTATTGGCTGAATCGGATCGCATCCAGCTTGGCGGCGCCGCGCCGGTAGCGGGTAAGCCCATCGCCATCTATGGTGCAGGCACCGGCCTTGGGGTCGCCCATCTGGTCAAGGCGGGTGAGCAGTGGCTGAGCCTGCCGGGTGAAGGTGGTCATGTGGATTTTGCTGCCAACACCGAAGAGGAAGATGCAGTGCTGCAAGTAATGCGAGGCGAATTGGGCCATGTCTCGGCAGAGCGTTTCCTCTCCGGCCCGGGTCTGGTCAATCTCTATCGCGGGCTGGTGAAATCCGATGGCCGTGAGCCTGAGCCATTCGCCCCCAAAGACATTACCGAGCGCGCACTGGTCGGGGAATGCCTCGATTGCCGCCGCACCCTGAGCCTGTTTTGCGTGCTGATGGGCCGCTTTGCCGGCAATCTGGCCCTCAATATGGGCACCTTTGGCGGCGTCTATATCGCAGGTGGCATAGTGCCGCGCTTCCAGGAGTTCTTTACCGGTTCCGGTTTCCGGGTCGCCTTTGAAGACAAGGGGCGCTTCAAGTCCTACCTCAAGGAGATCCCCGTGTTCCTGATCACCCATGAAGGGCCGGGGCTGCTCGGTGCGGGCGCTTACTTGCGCCAGTCGATGGGGATCACTATCTGATGAAGAGGGGAACGAGGCGGGATCATCCATGGTTCAGCCTCGATTCAGTGTGAATGGCATAAAGTAGCCGCACGTAACCAAGAGTGTTGTGCTTCACAAGGAGTGGAAAGCGACTCTCATCCGCTGGATACGTTTGTCACCTGACAAGCCTGAACTGTTTCAACCGGCCTTTTGGCCGGTTTTTTTTATGTCTGATATCCGGGATTACTGAGCCAGCGCCTTCAACTGCACCTTGTCTGGCGGATTGTTCCAGTCGATGGGACCGTGGGTAAAACGGTACTGCAACCGTGGCAGGCTGGTCTCCAGCCACTCTTCCCGAAAATAGGCATAACCCTGATCCCAATCCGGATCATTGGCCCAACCGCTCTGCAGGAAGTAGAGGCGAGTGCCCTGCCCTTCCGGCACAAAGCGCAGGCAAACCTGGGTCTTTTGCTGGCGGATATGGGGCAGGCTGGGCGGGAAATTCCAGCTGAAACTGAGCAAGTCATAGGGCATGACGGCCATGACCCGGCACCCTTCGCTGCCACGTTCACCCAGCGGGGCATCAGGCCTGAAGTAGATCTCGAAAGGACCATTCGGTTCGGCCACCATCAAACATTCGGGAGCCAGAAAACTGCGCAGACCGCTTTCGGTAGTCCAGGCGTGCCAGACATCGTCTATGTGCGCCGGAACAAAAATGTTGCCTTCAATCAGTTTATTGTCCATAAATCAGCGATCCTCAAGCCATCCATACAAGGGACTCCGGCAGTATAGCCCCATGGCAAATACAATGGACAGAGCTTAATCACACCCTTGTCATTTGCATCAGATTAAGCTGCCGCCACGCGGTTGCCTCAGCGAACAGTGACTTGACCCGGGAGGTCATCATGATCCGGCTCATGGAAGAGAAAGACATTCCCCAACTGGCCCGGCTGTTTTTAAAGAGCCGCCGCCACACCTTTCACTGGGTCGATCCCGCCCGCTTCCAGCTCGAAGATTTCGAGGAGCAGACCAAAGGTGAACAGGTGTGGGTGGCCGAGCAGGGGGGCAATATTTGCGGCTTTATCGCCATCTGGCAGCCCGATCACTTCGTCCATCACCTCTATGTGTCAAGCGACTGGCATGGTCAGGGGATCGGGCGCGCCCTGCTGGAGCGGGGCCTCGCTGATTCGCCGCACGGCTCGCTCAAGGTTGCGACCCGCAACACGGCGGCAGTAGCCTTCTACCATCGGCTGGGCTGGCAAAACAGTGATGAGACAGGCCACTGCGAAGTCACCGGCCCCTGGTGCAAGTTGCTTAGAAGCTAGCGGGACGCCCGGCACCTGCGCTTTGCGGCTGAACAGGCACCAGCGGTGCTGGGGGGAAGAACCAGCGGTAGAGATCGAACCAGCCATCTCGCTGGGCAATCACAACCTCATGCACCGGATCGCGCTGGAAGATCGCCACCTTGTTTTCGGTCAGCGGCACCCAGGCATAGTTGACCAGCGCATATTGCGACTGGATCAGGTTGTACTCATTGAGATAGGAGTCATCGTTACCCGATTCGTGCAGTTGGGTACGACTGTCGATGAGGTAAACAAGCTGGTTGAAGAAGGTCAGTTGAAAACCGGTCACTCGCCACTTCTCCCTGGTCGCCTCCTCCTCTTCGATCACGGTGATTTTGCCCCAGCGGCACACACCGTGATAGTTGACTCCATTGGCCGACATTTTCAGGTCGTAATGGCAGCCCAGACTGTTGATAAACATCCCGACCACAAACAGCAGCACGACAAGCAGTGGCAACAGCAGCAAGGTATTTTTCAGCGTTCGTTTCATCAGAGATCCCTTACAGCGTTTTTTCGAGCTCTTTATAGGAAAGCACGCGAACCTGGTGGCCGGAGACCAGCACCAGCGATGCCGGCTTGACTGGTGGCACATCGCTCCGTGCCTCCATCTGGCAAACAACGCCGGTCGGCGAGTCGGTGCAGTGCACATGGAGCCACTCGAAATGGAGATAGCTGGCGACAAACGCCACCAGCACAACCAGTAGCAGATTGACGTATATCAGGACCCTTGCCAGCATTGGCCGCCCGATACCGCTGAGAAAGGCAAGTTTGGCGCGCTCACCAAAAGAACGGGGAGCAGCAGGCTCTTTGATGACCTCGTGGTCGGAGCTTGGTGATGTCGACGGTGGCTGCGCAGCCGCTGCAGGCGTGGGTTCGCTCATCGGCTCGGGCAAGGGCTCACTCTCTGTTGGCAGTGCCTTGCCGTAATAGCTCTTCATCTTGCAGTTCAGATGCAGAGAGTACCCTTTTTTCGGGGTACTTCTGATATCCAGCGTCTGGGGGGATGAGGCGAAGTGGCGACGAATATTGGCGATGGCCACGTTCAGTGAGTTGGGGCTGATGGGGCGACCCAACCAGCCGATATCAAGCAACAGATCCTTGTCGCACACCTCGTCATGGTGATCGAGCAGATAGCTGAAAATGAGGCTCTCTGCCGATGACAAGCGCACCACCCGGGCGCTTTGCAAGTTGTCCTTGTCGGCACAGAAGATCAGCTCTCGCCTTTTGACATCAAAGACATAATCACCGAAGTGATAGGCTGATATGTTATTGCCTGGCGCAACCCCCGTCATACCAACCACCTGTTATTTGCATTCATCATGAAGAAGATGGGATTCCACACCTGATAAAGCCAGATGGCGGCTCAGGACTCGCTGTAATTAAACGAAATTCTAAAGGGTCGGGATCAGCGGCACAATAGATGCAGGCAGGCACGAGCGGGGAAAATGAAAATATGCGTCCAGCGCTGTCGGACTGCGTATCGGGCAGAGCATGATGCTGCGAGTTTCGCCTATCGCGGCAACGCCAATCTCAGCTGAACAGTGACATGGGCATGACGAAAAGCTCTGCTGGACAAGGCCCCTTGCCCCTCACAACATCTCGCCGCACTTCACAATAAAGGGAACCTTACCTGCCCCGCAGGATGATCCAACGGGGCGAAGTGAACTGACTAGACCCGAAACTGCTTGAGCAGGGTGTCGAGCTGGGCCGACAGCTGCCGCAGATCACTGCTGGCCTCGGCAACCTGTGCCACTCTGGCTGCACTCTCGCTGTTGAGCGTCGCAATCCGGTTGACGCTGTGGCTGACCGCCTCCGCCACCGAGTGTTGTTCTTCCGATGCCTGGGCGATATACATGTTCATCTCGCGGATCAGGCTGACCTGATTTTTAATCTTCTCCACCGATGTCTGCACATCTGCCGCCTCGATTCCGGCGCGGGATGCCTTCTCCTGACTCTGTTGCATGCCGGCCCCGACATTCTGGGTCGCTTGCTGCAACCGCTTGATACTGGCGCTGATCTCCTCCGTCGACTGGCGAGTACGGCCCGACAAGGTGCGCACCTCATCCGCCACCACCGCAAAACCGCGCCCCTGATCACCCGCCCGCGCCGCCTCGATGGCCGCGTTGAGGGCAAGCAAATTGGTCTGCTCGGCAATGCCGTTGATCACCTCAATGATGGTGCCAATGCTGCTGCTTTCGGTCGAAAGGGTGCGCATCAGGGTGGCGACTCGCTCCACCTCCCCCACCAGTTGATGGATGGCCTCATTGGCATGGCCCGCCAGATTGTAACCCTGCTCCACATAGAGGTTGGCCTCATCGGTGGCGCCAGAGGTTTTCACCGCGTTACCAGCCACTTCCTGCACAGCCTGACTCATTTCGGTGATGGCGGTGGCGACTTGATCCAGCTCGGATTGCTGGGCGTCACTGCCTACCCGGGTATCTGCCGAGAGGGAGTCACAGAGTTCGGCGGTTTGCAACACACCGGCAGAGAGCTCGTTGATCTCCGCCACCATCTCCTGCAACTTGGCAATAAAGTGGTTGATGTTGGTGGCCAGCGCGCCCATCTCATCCTGGCGGCTGATCTTCAGACGCCGGGTCAGATCCCCCTCTCCTTTGGCCAGATCGAACACCGCCTGATTCATCTGGTGAAGCGGCCTGAGCACATTGCGATGAATCAGCACCATCAGCAGCGCGATGATGCAGAGATCGAGCACCAGGATCTGCCAGACGGTGGTGATCAACTGCTGGCGCAGTTGGGCCTGAATGGCGGCATCACTGGTTTGCACCAGCAATCGGGCCACGGTGTTTTTCTGGCCGCTGTCGTCATAGACCAGATCATACCCCCCGTAGGCAGACACATCGGCAGGCATGGCTGTCACGGGGGCAATGCTCCCCGCCGTGTCACGGGCAAACCCGGCCACCAGCTTGTCCTTGTTGACCACCAGCAAAGCACTCAGGATATCGGCCGCCAGCTCGGACTTGAGCGATGCCTCGATGAAGGCCGATTCATAATTCCACAGCGGGCCGGGCAGAGAGAGCTGCAGCCGGCCGATGGCCTGTTCGACCAGCGCACTCTGTTTGCTGTAGCTCTCCGCCTTGACGGCGTGGTAGTTGTAACCGCCAAACAACACCAGTAGCAGACTCACCGACAGGGAGGTCAACACGGCAATCCTGAACGTCAGACTTTTCCAATCCATGGTTTCCTCCCGGTTTTACGGCAGCCGGCGCAGTGCCATTGAGCGGCACTTGCTATTGGTACTGTTACTGGTACTTGGCATTGATCTTGTCGATGGTGCCATCCGCCTTCATGGCAGCGAGGATCTCGTTAAGCTTGGTGATGAGCTCATCGGGCGTGTCCTTGTTAAACGCCAAGCTCATCTGGGTTTCCTTGAACACGAAGACCGGCTTGGGTGAAGCTACTTTCTCCTTGCTGGCCAGATAAGGTGCCAGATACTGGCCGGTTGCCCAAAGATCGATGCGGCCCGCCTCCAGTTTTTTCACGTTGGCGGTATCGTTGGCAGCAAGCTGCAACTTGGCAAATCCCTGGGCCTTGAGATATTCGGCGGCTGCATCGCCGTTATAGCCACCCACCGAATACTGCTTGGCATCTTCCAGCGACTTGACCGTGATATTGGTGGTCGAGCTGGAGAAAAACACCCAGTTGTTATTGACCAGCGGCCCTACCCACTTGAACAGTGCTTCCCGCTCCGGAGTGCGGGTCGTGGAGTAGAGGGCGGTATTGGGAGTACCGAGGGTATCTTCGTACGCCCGTTTCCAGGGCATCAGGGTCAGCTTGTATTCGACCCCTGCACGCTTGAACAGCTCTTCGACCACCTCGGTCGACAGCCCGACAATCTTGCCCCCCTCTCCCTGCATGTTGAATGGCGGGTAATCCTCGGTCATCACGTTCAGTGGCGCAGCCTGAACAGCGTTTATCGCCATCATGGAAGAGACTGAAAAAATTGCACTTTTCCACAGCAGTTGATAGTTCATTGCAACCTCGCTTTGCTTGCCATTCATCCCTGAACATCCGCCGTTACCGATGGCGGTGCACGTCTGACCCGCTGGGGTCATGCCGGCTTTCACGGCTCGCCGCCCACTCATGTGCAGCAGCAAACAGATCCGGATTTTGCCTGTGCGCAACGAAACGCAACCGGCGAGGCAGGCTCACAACAAATCGAGGTGGAAAAATGCCAGGGCAGCATAAGGGGAGTGCGGAGTGGGGCGGATAAGCCTCTGCCATACAACAGCGCCGTGGCAAAGAAAAAGCGCATCGTTTTATGACAGGGGTCTGGGAGAGAAATGATAGAAAACGCCAACATCCATTTTCCCATACTGCTCGAGGAGACCTCAGAGCCAAACCTGTCCTTTAGCTAAGGTCACGAAAAGAGATACGTCAAATGAGAATGCTAACCCCCTCATCTGCTTCCAAATTAGATTCCAGATGAGCTCCGCCGAGCCACAAAGTGGCGCGAGATACCCGAAAAACAGAAGGCCACCGCGAGGTGGCCTTCTCCAAATCAACAATGAACGTCTGGTGAAACTCAGTCCTTGGCCGCCTCCATCACACCTTCTTCGGAGTGCGCAGGCAGGATCAGGTTGAGCAGGATGGCGGCAACAGAGGCCAGGCCAACGCCGGCCAGCGCGAAGTCGCCAATCTTCATCTCCAGCGCACCGACACCGACGGTCAGCGTCACGGCGACGATGGCGATATTGCGTGACAGCCCCAGATCCACCTTGGATTCCACCAGCGTCTTGAGACCGATGGCAGCGATGGATCCGAACAGCAGCAGCATGATACCGCCCATCACCGGCATCGGGATGGAGGTGAGCAGTGCATTGAACTTGCCGAAGAAGGCCAGAATGATGGCAAACACGGCTGCCCAGGTCATGGTGACCGGATTGAAGTTGCGAGTGATCATCACGGCACCGGTCACTTCGGCGTAGGTGGTCACGGGAGGGCCACCGATGAAACCGGCGAAGCAGACGCCGATGCCGTCACCGGCCAGCGTACGGTGCAAACCCGGCTCCTTGGTGTAATCCTTACCAGTCACGCCACCAATCGCCAACACGCCACCGATATGCTCGATACAGGGGGCGATGGCTACCGGCAACATGAACAACGCAGCAGCCCAGTTGATCTCCGGGGTTTCGAAGTGGGGCAGCGCCAGCCAGGGGGCGTTCACCATGCCATCGAAACTCACCTGGCCCATGAAGACCGCCGAGACATAACCGGCAATCACGCCGCACAGGATGGGGATCAGCTTGATCCACCCCTTGCAAAACACAGCTGCAATCAGGGTGACAGCCAGCGAGATACCGGCCAGTGTCAGCGCAGTTCCCGCAGGAACCACCTGCTCACTACCGGCGCGGCCCATCGCCATGTTGCAGGCAACCTGCGCCACAGAAAGACCGATCACCATGATCACCGGGCCAATCACCACGGGCGGCAGCAATTTGTGCACAAAGCCCATCCCTTTTGCCCGGATCAGCGCAGCCAGAATGAAATACATGAAACCGGCGGCAAACAGGCCAAACATGGTGGATGGCAATCCCCAGGTCTGGGTGGCGTAGATGATGGGAGCGATGAAGGCAAAGCTGGAACCGAGGAAAATTGGGACCTGGCGGCGGGTGCAGAGCTGGAACAACAGGGTGCCCACACCGGCGCCAAGCAGGGCCATGGAGGGGTTCAATCCGGTGAGCAGAGGCACCAGAACCATGGCACCGAAGGCGACAAACAGGATTTGCAGCCCGGCGACACTTTGCTTGACTAAGGAAAACATGGATGTCCTTAATTTTTTGATAACTGATGGGGATATTTATCACTTTTCAGTTATCACAAGACTTTTTCAAGGCGCAAAATGAACACAAATGCGTCACTTGTTACCTTTTACTGCTTGGGAAGGGCATGAAACTGGCTTTTTAGGCGGGATTCGTTGCTACAAGCATCGAGTATGCGATTTTACGCATTATTGTGACGAACGCCAATCGTTTTTCTGACCGGTTTATTGAAACGCCATTCAACAGGGTGATGTTTTGTACGCTAAATGAAGAAAACGGCGGGTACTTGACCCATATGCTAACACGCTCACTATCTGGCTACCCACTCTAGCAACCAAAACCAGAACACTGCGATAAAAAAGGGGGGATAGCCATGCCATCCCCCTCTGCGGTCAATGTGTTAGTTAAACCCGTGCGTAACCTATACCCGACGATAGGGCAGGTAAACCGGCTCCCACATGTGGTTGAGGATATGCTGCTGCAGATCCTGACCGATCAGCGGGTGGGAGGGATCCCGGCGCACTATATCCTTGAGCACGGCGGTCGCCACATGCACCGAGATGCTGCGAAGCTCGCGAATGCGGGGATAAACGGCCCCTTTCGCCAGATCCACCTCACTCACGCACTCGGCCAGCGCAAAGGCGGCGGTAGTGAATACATCGGGCGTAATCTCGCGGAGCTGGCTGACGATGGCCGCCAGACCTACACCGGGGAAGATAAAGACGTTATTGCCCTGCCCGACCCGAAACTCCTGCCCCTCGTAGCTCACATCCTTGAACGGGCTGCCTGTCGCGACAATGGCTTTGCCCTTGCTCCAGCGGTAGATATCCTCCGGCAGCGCTTCACAGTTGGCGGTCGGGTTGGAGAGCGGGAACACCATGGGGCGCTCGCAATGCTGCAGCATCAGCTGGATATGCTCTTCCTGGAAGGCACCGCCCGAGCCGCTGGTACCCAACAACACGGTAATGGGCACATGACGCAGCACATCGGCCAGATTGGCCTTGCCGGGCACCTCGGTATCCCAACCCGCCAGCAGCAGCCCCGGCTTGGCGTAGCGACGCTTGTACTCGTCGAGCCCGTCCCGGTTGTCGCACACCAGCCCCTGGGTATCCAGAATGTAGATGCGATCGCGGGCCGCCTGCGGATCCATCCCCTCGCGGATCATTCCCGCGCAGATCTGATCCGCGACGCCAACCCCGCCGGCGCCAGCGCCATAGACCAGATAGTTCTGCTGGCCCAGGGTCTCCCCCTTGACCTTGACCGCGCCTATGATACCGGCCAGCACCACGGCACCGGTGCCCTGAATGTCATCGTTGAATGACGGCAGTGCCTGCTGGTAGCGGGCCAGATTGTTGAAGGCGTTGGATTTGCTGAAGTCTTCCCACTGCAGCACGGCATTGGGGAAGTGGCGCTTGACCCCCTGCACAAACTTGTCGATGAACTCTTCATACTCCTTGCCGCGAATGCGCTTGTGGGGGCGGCCCAGATACATGGGGTCATCGAGCAGTTTCTGGTTGTCGGTGCCCACATCCAGCGCGATGGGCATGCAGCAGGCGGGGTGAATACCGGCACCCAGGGTATAAAGCGCCAGCTTGCCGATGGGGATGCCCATGCCGCCAACACCCTGGTCGCCGATCCCCAGAATGCCCTGGCTGTCGGTGACGACTATGATGCGGATCGATTTGGCATCGAAGTGACGGGCCTGACTGCCCATGTCATCCACGTTGTCCGGAGTGATGTAGAGGCCGCGCGGCTTCTGGAAGCGGTGGCTGAACTCCTGGCACGCCTTGCCCACAGTCGGGGTATAGATGTAGGGAGTCATCTCCTCCACATGGCGTGACAACAGGGCATAGAAGAGAGTCTCGTTGCGATCCTGCAGGGCACGCAGGTTCTGGTACTTCTCGATATCGCTGCAAGCGCTTTTGAACCCCTCATACACTCGCTCGAGCTGGGCTTCAAAAGTTTGCACCTGAGGCGGCAGCAAACCATCGAGATCAAAATCGGTCCGCTCCTGTTCGGTAAAGGCCGTGCCCTTGTTGAGGTATCGATTGTTAAGCAGATCAGTGCCGGTCAGTGCAACGGGGCGAAAATCTTGTCCCTGTGCATCTTTCCACAGCAGATATTGTCCGGTAGCCATAGTCATTCTCTTTGATTTACGTGAAATTGCCGTTCGGCAGGAGAGCAAGACTCATAATGAAATCAATCATATGACGTTTACTCGATCGGTTTTGTGAGCTTGGGCATACCCTGCGGCCAAAATAGGCGCCCGGCGACCCCGGCGAGACAAATATCCACGGCAAGGAATGAGACTCATGTTAGCATTGCGGGCAACCCAGCCCCTTTCACCGCATCACAGCCGGGAGTGATCTGATGCCCTCGCCTCTGCCAGCCTGCGTCCCCTTCTTTCAGCCATGCGCCTGATCCCGCTGCTTGCTCTGTGGTTGTTTCTGACCTGCCAGTCGGCTCTCGCCGCACCGGGCCGGGTACTCAACATCATCGTGGGTGAATGGCCCCCTTTCGTCTCCGAGCAGTCAAAACAGCACGGGCCAGTGGCCCACCTCATCAGCGATCTTTTCAAGGAGGCGGGCTATGAGGTGAAGTTCCACTTCGCCCCCTGGGGTCGGGTCTATTCGCTGGCGGCTAACAGCCAACTCTACGATGCCACCGCCGTCTGGATGCACAAACCGGAGCGGGAGCTGGATTTTCTGTTCAGCGAAGCGGTGCTGCAGGAGCAGTTTGTCTTCTTCTCCCTCAAATCACGGCAGCTGCAAGCCGAGCGCCTTGAGCAGATCATCGGCATGCGGTTGGGGGGCGATATCGCCTATAGCTACGGGCCCGAGCTGGACAAGATGGTGGCCGATGGCAAGGTAACCCAACAGAAAGTCACCGACGTGAAGCAGAATTTCGGCAAGCTGCTGCGCGGGCGGATCGACCTCTATCCACAAGAGCTGCGAGTCGGTCTGGCCCAGTTGCAGAGCCAGCTCGACCCCGCCAGCGCGGCACTCATCACCCACAGTCAGACCCCTTTTCTGCGCAACGACAGCTTCGTGATGTTCCCGCGCAAAATGCCGGATTCAGCCAAACTGCGGGATCAGTTCAATCAGCAGTTGCAGCAGGCCATCGCCAGCGGACGTTATAAGCGCTACTTCGAACAGCTTTCCCGGGGGGAATATTGACCTTGGCGAGGCAAAAACAGAGAGGATAAAACAACGGTGGCGGCCCTTTGTGGCCGCCACCTCTGTGATGCTTGTCAGCGGCTGGCATTAGCCGCTGATGCCCACCTCCAGCTTGAACGGCGTCTTGGCCTTGCTGCTCTCGGCCGCCCCCATCTGGTAGACCCGAATGGTATAAGTGCCCTTGGCGGGCAGGGTCGCCTCAAAGTTGTTCCCTTCCGTAGAGCCGATAAACATCGCCTCCCCCTTGCTGCCTGGCGGCAAAATATTGAAGTAGGGCTTGCCGGTCAGGATCACTACCATGCTCTGGCCCTTGTTGGCCGTCAGCTTGTAATCGAGGGTCTGGCGACCCTGAATGGTGCCGTTGATGGTTGCCCCTGACTCCCCCTTCTTGAACTGCACCTGCTGGGTCTTGATCCCGTCAGCCGCCTGCGCCACGCCCGCAATACCACCGAAGAGCGCAGATGCACATACCGCTGCCAGCCATGCTTTTCTCATCATTTGTCATCCCTTGTGTGAATGGAACCCCTGTTACTGTTGCTCAAGGTGGCCCAAAAAACCATCGCCGTTCGCGGCATCGCTCAATCAATTTGCCATCACGATAGACCCGCCATCAAAAGGGGCGCCGTAGCGCCCCTTCTCTTTACTCTTTGTCGACCATCAGCTTGATTTGCCCGCCTTGGGCTCATCGAGAGTGTGCTTCACCTCTTCATACCAGAGGTCGTGGTGCTCCTTGGCCCAGGTCTCGTCCACCTCGCCGGTCACCATCCCCTCCAGCGCCCCTTCCAGCTGGAACAGGCCCATGTAGATATGGAAGATAAAACCGCAGATAAGGATCAAGGCGCCTACGATATGGATAAAGCTGGCCCACTCCATCTGACGGCGCAGCTGGCCGAAGATGGGGAAGTCGAGGAACAGCCCGGTCGCCACCACAATGCCGCCAAACCAGATCAGCAGCCAGAAGATCGCCTTCTCGCCACCGTTGGAGAAGCCCGCCGAGGGGTGACTTCCCTTGTGCTTGCCGAGCATGCCACCAAACTTCATGAACCACTGCACATCCACCATGTTGACGATGTTGTGGCGGAACCACTTGATGAGCACCCCCATCAGGCAGAGGAAGAAGAGCGGCCCCACGTAGTTGTGGAACACCTTGGCGAACCAGATCCAGTTCTCCCACACCCCGAGGCTCACCACCGGCTTGATGAAGTACTTGCCGTAGATGATGGCCAGGCCCGACCCGGAGAGGGTCAGGAACATGGCCGCCGTGGTCCAGTGCAGTGCCCGATCCAGCCTGCTCCAGCGCTTGAGCTTGCGCCCGGTGCGCGGTTTGGAGAGCTTGGTCTGCCCCACCACCAGGTACATCAGGCCACACATGGCGAGCGATCCGAAGATGGCGATGGCGCCGAGCGGCGACACCCACTTGGTCTTCACCTCGAACCAGAGCTGGCCCGGCACCGAGATCAGCACCCCGTGCTCCGGCGAGCGGGAGGTGGTCACCCCCTCCTGCCCATCCTTCACCGCCCGCCAGTAATCGGCGCCGGCAAAGCCGACCGCCTCTTTCTGCGCATCAGCGAAGCCGGGCGCGCTGAACAGCAGCAAGGCCGTCAGCAGCGCTGTCAGCCAGTGTCTCATTGGCCATCCTCCTGCTTGCCAAGCTTGAGCCCCTTGCCTCTGCCATCGTGAGGTTTGCTGGCGTCACGATAGAGCGCCTGTTCATCAGCCCCCCAAGCTGCATGAGGGGCGCCGCGATAGGCAACCCGCTCGCGGAAGATATCGGAGATCACCTGCGCATCCCCTGCCAGCAGCGCCTTGGTGGAGCAGAGCTCGGCACACATGGGCAGCTTGCCCTCGGCAATGCGGTTGGCGCCGTACTTCTGGCGCTCCGCTTCGCTGTGATCCTCTTCCGGGCCACCGGCGCAGAAGGTGCACTTGTCCATCTTGCCCCGATCGCCAAAGGCAGCGGTCTTCGGGAACTGGGGCGCCCCGAACGGGCAGGCAAACAGGCAGTAGCCGCAACCGATGCAGAGATCCTTGTTGTGCAGCACTATGCCGTCGTCAGTGTGATAGAAGCAGTCGGCCGGGCAGACCGCCATGCAGGGGGCGTCGGTGCAGTGCATGCAGGCGACCGAGATGGAGGTCTCACCCGGCAGGCCGTCGTTGAGAGTCACCACCCGGCGGCGCTGGATGCCCCACTCCAGGGCATCGTCGTTCTCGTTCTTGCACGCCGTCACACAGCCGTTGCACTCGATGCAGCGCTTGGTGTCACACATGAATTTCATTCTGGCCATGGGATCAGGCTCCTACTTTGCGAAAACGGCACAGGGTGACCTTGGTCTCCTGCATCTGGGTGACCGGGTCATAACCATAGGTGGTGACTATGTTGACCGACTCCCCCAGCACATAGGGGTCAGACCCTTCCGGATATTTGGATCGCAGATCCTTGCCCTCGAAGTGGCCGCCGAAGTGGAACGGCATAAAGGCGAGCCCCGGTTTGACCCGCGGGGTCACCAGTGCCTTCACCTTGACCCGGCCCCCTTCCGGCCCCTCGACCCACACATCCTGACCGTCGCGCACGCCGACGTCGTTGGCATCCGCCGGGTTCATCTCGACGAACATCTCCTGCTGCAATTCAGCCAGCCAGGGGTTGGAGCGGGTCTCGTCGCCGCCCCCCTCATACTCCACCAGACGGCCCGAGGTGAGGATGATGGGGAACTCCTTGCTGACATCCTTCTCCTGCACCGAGGCGTACTGGGTCGGCAGGCGCCACAGGCTCTTCGAATCAGGCCAGGTGGCGTAGTCGGCCAGCAAGTCGCGGCGCGGGGTGTAGAGCGGCTCGCGGTGCTTGGGCACCTGATCCGGGAAAGTCCACACCACGCAGCGCGCCTTGGCGTTGCCGTAGGGCACGAAGCCGTGCTTGATGGCCACCCGCTGGATACCGCCGGAGAGATCGGTCTTCCAGTTCTTGCCCTCGGCCTCTTTCTTCTCGGCCTCGGTCAGCTCATCCCACCAGCCAAGCTGTTTCATCAGGTCGGCAGTGATCTCGGGATAACCGTCTTCCACCTCGCTCCCTTTCGGCCAGGAGTCTTCAGCGAGCAGCGAGACGCCCTGATACTCGATGCCGAAACGGGCGCGGAAACCGCCACCCCCCTCCGAGACCGGAATGCTGGTGTCGTAGAGGATATGGCTGCCGGGATGCTTCATCTCTGGGGTGCCCCAGCAGGGCCACGGCAGACCGTACACTTCGCCACTGACCGGGCCGCCCTCGGCCTTGAGGTTGGTCTTGTGGAAGGTGTGCCAGTTCTGCTGGTGCGCCTTGAGCCGCTCCGGGCTCTGGCCGGTGTAGCCCACGCTCCACATGCCGCGGTTATATTCGCGGGTGATGTCTTCCAAGAGCGGCTGGTTGTTCTCCACCTTGATGTGCTTGAACAGCTGATCGGCAAAGCCGAGCTTCTTGCTCAGCAGATACATGATCTCGTGGTCGACCTTGGATTCGAACAGGGGCTCGATCACCTTGTCGCGCCACTGCATGGAGCGGTTGGTGGCAGTGACGGAACCATAGGTCTCGAACTGGGTGGTGGCCGGCAGCAGGTAGACGCCGTCGGTGCGATCGTTCATCACAGAGGCGACGGTGGGATACGGGTCGACAATCACCATCATGTCGAGCTTTTGCATCGCCTTCTTCATCTCGGGGCCGCGAGTCTGGGAGTTGACCGCATGGCCCCAGTAGAACATGGCGCGGATGTTGGAGCCCTGCTCGATGAGATCTGCGTTCTCCAACACACCATCCACCCAGCGGGAGACCGGAATGCCATTGTTGTTCATCGGCAGCTTGCCGTTGTAGGCCTTGTTGTCAAAACGCGCCTTGATCCACTCGTAATCCACATCCCACACCCGGGCCCAGTGCTTCCAGGAGCCCTCTTCCAGCCCGTAGTAACCGGGCAGGGAATCGGAGGTGACGCCAAAGTCAGTGGCGCCCTGCACGTTGTCGTGACCGCGGAAGATGTTGGTGCCCGCTCCGCTCTTGCCCACGTTGCCGAGGGCCAGTTCGAGGATGCAGTAGGCACGGGTATTGTTGTTGCCTGTGGTGTGCTGGGTACCGCCCATGCACCAGACCACGCAGCCGGGGCGGTTGTCGGCCAGCAGCTTGGCGGCGCCATAGACCTGCTGTTCATTGAGGCCGGTCACCCGCTCCACTTCGGCCGGAGTCCAGCGCGCCACCTCTTTTTGCACCTCATCCATGCCGTAGACGCGGGTGCGGATGAACTCCTTGTCTTCCCAGCCGTTCTTGAAGATGTGCCAGAGCATGCCCCAGATAAAGGCGACGTCGGTGCCCGGACGCAGGGAAAGGTACATGTCCGCCTTGGCGGCGGTGCGGGTGCGGCGCGGGTCGACCACCAGGATCTTGCAGCCGTTGCGCTCTTTCGCCAGCAGGATGTGCTGCATGGCGACCGGGTGGGCCTCCGCCGGGTTGGAGCCGATAAACATGATCGACTTGCTGTTGTGCATGTCGTTCAGGCTGTTGGTCATGGCGCCGTAGCCCCAGGTGTTGGCTACGCCAGCGACCGTGGTGGAGTGGCAGATCCGCGCCTGGTGATCCACGTTGTTGGTGCCCCACAGGGACGCCATCTTGCGAAACAGGTAGGCCTGCTCGTTGGAGTGCTTGGCGGAGCCGAGCCAGTAGACGCTGTCGGGGCCGGACTCCTTGCGCAGGCGCAGCACTTCGTTGCCCACTTCTTCGATGGCCTGATCCCAGCTGATGCGCTGCCACTTGCCGCCCACCAGCTTCATCGGGTACTTGAGGCGACGCTCACCGTGGCCGTGCTCGCGCAAGGCCGCCCCCTTGGCGCAGTGACCGCCAAGGTTGAAGGGGTGATCAAAGGCCGGCTCCTGACCGGTCCAGACGCCGTTTTGCACCTCGGCATAGACGCCGCAGCCCACCGAGCAGTGGGAACAGATAGTGCGCTTCACCTCGACCGGCACCTCGGCCGCCACGGTTTTGGCCTCGGCCCGCTGCATCATGGCGGGGGCCAGCCAACCTGCGGCCACGGCGCCACCGGCCACCAGACCGGAGTTGACCATAAAGGCGCGGCGGGTCAGCCCCTGGCCGCGAATGGCCTCATTGCCCTGCTCACCCGCCTGGGGCTGCTCGGCACGTTTTGTCAGTTTCATGAGTTCTCCTTCACTGATCCGGCTCAGTCGGTGCCGCGCAGGGTGCGATAAAAGTCGTGAACATGGGGGGTCTCCCGATAGCCCTGATCAGGCTTGGTATCGTGGGTCAGCGCCTCTTTGCTCACCACCCGACCGGCAGCACCGGCCAGCACGCCTATGGTGGCGACCACGCCAACTCCCTTGATCAGATTGCGGCGGGACGGGTCTTTCAGCTGTTCATCGCTCATTCTTGTGACCTCTGTTTTTGTAATGTCCGGCGCCTGCGCGCCAGCTTCGCGTCCAATGGGATATCTCGTCTGCTCGTTTGTTGTGGGTGGATAAGGGCATTCAGCCCGTCACCACGCAGGCGCCAAACGGCAGGCGCAATTCGTTTTCCAGCTTGAAGAAATCTTCGGCAAGAGCCCCGACCGCCCGGTAGAAGCTGCCCCCCTTCGCCTGTTGCTGATCGCGGCAGCAGGCGAGTACCCAAGGGGCAAGGTGGCGCTCATAGAAGCGGTTGCGATCCGGGTGCTGCTCGCCAATCAGTACCGCCATCACCTCACAGAGGGCGGCGAGATGATCTTCCGGCTCGCACACTCCGCTCTGGCGCTCGAAACCGAGCGACTGGAGATCTGCACGCAGCACCGCCAGCGGCAGCTCCATCAGAGAGCCGGTGAGATACCAGGAGGCAAACGGCACGATTTCTCCGCGCCCCAGCCCGATAAAGAGATCCTGATACTCCTCGGCGAGCTCGTTTTCGTGGTGGCTGCTGGCAGCCAGCTGCACCAGCCCCACCCCTCTAGCAAAGGGGCCCGGCATAGCCTGCAACCCTTGCAGCCAGGCGAGCTGTTCACCACGGGGGGCGGCGCGCCAGAGACTTGCCAGCAGGGCGTAGAGATCGGCGCTGCTCTGTTCCAGTTCGGTCATGGTCAGTTCGCCAGCCTTTTCGTTATGTTGTTCACTCATCACTGGCCCCTCACACCTTGAGCTGGGAGACGGGATCCGCCGCCAGCGCTGCAAACACGTCCTTGACCCGGCACTCCTCGCACATCAGCAGCCGCTGGGCGGCCTCGTTCTGGAAGTGGGAGTGACCGGCCAGTTTTTGCTGGATGCGGCGGATCATCGAGGCGGGCGCGAACGGCTTGGCGCAGCGAATGCAGCAGGCAGCCTCTTCGGCTTTCAGGCTCTGCACGGCACGGCGCGCTTCGGGCACGGGTTGCAGACGGGGCACCAGCACGATGGCCTGCTCGGGGCACGCCTTTTCGCACATACCGCACTGGATGCAATCCTGCTCGATAAAGTTGAGGCCGGGCGCATGCCCTACCGCATGCAGGGCACGGCTCGGGCAGACCGCCACGCAGCCCATGCAGAGGGTGCAGTCAGACTCTTTGAGTTCAACACTGCCGTAAGGGGCGCCGTGGGGCACCGCCAGCGGCTCGCGGCTCCCCTCGTTGGCCTGCCAGAGGACATCGAAGGCGGCAAACAGGTTTTCCCGTTTGTCCCCCTTCAGCGGCTTGTCCAGCAGGGCAAGGGCCGGCTCACAGGAGAGCGGCTTATCTTGTTCGGCATCAACGTTAAACAGGGCGATGCGATCGGCAGCAAGGCCGGCGCTCGCCAGCAGCACGGCGGCGCTCGCCAGCTCCCGCTCAACCAGCGCACGGACGCTCTCGGGGGCATCGTCACCGAGCGCAATGCTCACCGCGCTGGCGCCATAGGCAAGGGCGGCGAACCAGCTCTCGATGCCTAAACTCGCACTCTCCTCCACCCAGACCGGCAGCCAGTTGGCGGGCAGGCGGGTGAGTTCGGCCTCCACCCATTCGAGCTCGCTTTCGCCGGCGATCAACAGCTGGGGGGCTTCGCCGCCCGCCTCCCGATAATGCTTGAGCAATCGGAACAGGTAGTCGCCGCTGGTGTTGGCATCGGGCTGATGATAGGCAATCGCCCCGGTCGGACAGGCCGAGGCACAGCTGCCGAAGCCCTGACAGAGATGGGGATCGATCTGGATGCGACCATTGATGGGCGTGAGGGCATCGGTCGGACAGACATCGAGACAGCGGCTGCAACCGGGCACGCCGCGGGCAGTAAAGGCGCAGGCCTCGGGGTCGAGGCGAAAATAGCGCGGCTTGTCGAAGATACCGGTCAGCGCACAAAGCTCGGCAAGCTGTTCGGCCAGCCCTTGGTCATCAAAGAGATGCAGATAACCGACCGGCGGGCGCTCCAGCGCAAAGAGCGGGGCGCGGCCCAGATCGGCCACCAGATCGAAGCGCGGTTCGCCATTTGCAGCGGCCTGCTGAGTAAAACAGAGCGCCGCCAGATTAACCCGCTCACCCTGACCATTGAGGCCGGTGAGCTGAAACTGGCCAAGATACCCTGTCAGGCTCGGCTCGCGCAGGGTCAGGGCAGCGAGGGATGCGGTGGCATCAAAAATGGTTTCGAGATCGGCCGCCTCGGCATCATGGACCGCTTCGGTCACCAGCAGGGTGGGCTTCACCCCGGCAGGCAGCAGGCTGGCGGCGCGGCGAATGCGATCCTCCGGGCCGACCAGCAGCAGACGCCCCTGACTCTGGTAAGAGACAGTGGCCGGGATCAGATTGTCGGTCTTGACCGTATGCTGCAGGGCATAGGCGCGAGCGCGCGCATTATGCTCGGCCGCCCCCGCCCCATGGGCAAGATTGGAGGCCAGATTTGGGCTCAGATTTGGCAATGTTTGTTCAGTGCTCACATACACTCCTGCGCGCGCCACCTCATGGGATGGGCGCTTGTTGGTAAGCCGAGAGAGCAAGAGGCGAGCCAACTCCCCCGGAAAAAAAGTGACTGACAGGGAGTCAGGATCCTGAGGGTTCCATTTCCCCACCTTTGGTTGGGACATTTTGTCCACCAGAGGAAACCAAAATGTCCCGATCATCGGTGGGGGTTTGAGAATGGTTATCAGCCAGCTCGGGCGGCTCGGCGGCAGGTTCGCTGGCAAGCGCAACCGGTTCAGCGGATCCGGTTGGCGGATTGGCCGATTCGCTGTCAGAGGCGGTCACCTGATCCACCAGCCAGTTGCGCAGCCCGGCGGTCAGGGCTGCGGGCAGCAATTCGGGCTGGCTGAAATCCTGGGTGTAGTCGTCGAGTCCATCCGGCTTGTGGCTGCGAAACATGGCCCGCAGCGTCTCCTTGTCGGGGAGTTTGGCCTTGCCCGGCTGGGCTGTTGTTAGCGGCGGTTCGCCACTCTCGGCCCCCTCAAAGGCAAGGGAGTCACAGCTCCCCTTGTCAGTGCTGACTAAGGTGCTATCCAGCGGGGTATCTGGATTTTCAGCTTCGCCACTGCCTTCGATGGGGGCGACAACTGCCTCGGGGGTGGCCTTTTCCCTCGGCTGCAATGCCTGATGCTTGCGAGACGACCAGCGCTTGAGGAACTCACTCATGGGCGCTGTTTCCGGCCTTGTTTACGGCACTGGTTCCGGCGTCGCTGCCACGCTCACGACCATCGGGGCCGGTGGCTTTGACGGCGCCGCAGCTGGCTTGATCTACCGTATCGACACCGAGTTGATCCTGCGCCCGACCCTTGCCCTTCTTGCCCTTGCGGCGGGCCTCCAGCAGCTCGCCGTGGCGGCCGATAAAGGCCTCCACCCAGGCTTGCAGCGCTTCGGGCAGCGGGCAGGAGAGCACCTGCCGCTCGCCATCCATATAGGCAGCGGCCACGGTCTGGCTCAGGGTGAGGCCATCGGCCACAAAGCCACTGTCCACGCGGCTTCCGGTGACAAACAGGCGGGGCGAGCCGGAGCTCAGATTGAAGCGATAATCCCCCCGCTCATCGCGAAACAGGGTCAGGGGCAAGGCACCGGCAGCCTCGGGCTCGGCGGGGTGGAGCGCCGCAATCTCGAAACGGCGGCTCTGCCAGCGGCCAACCTGGCTGTCGATGGCCTTTAACTCCAGTTGCAGCCAGCGCTGCGGGGAGAGGGGTTTGGTTGTCTCTTGCACTGTCACGGCTCCCATCAGAAGGTCTCTGCCGGGCCGCCCTCCCCCTTTAACCACCCCGTTCGGGGCGGATCACAGCAGGAGATTCATGGCGGCCACGGCCATCAATGGGATAAGACATAGCAAGAGTGGGGCCAAAGCCGGTCTAGTGGTTGATGGGGGCTTTGATGTGGGTTGGGGCGTCGTGCGGGATATGGGTTGGCGCGGGCGTAGGTTGGTGCAGAGCGCAGCGAAGCCCAACATGCGGCGTAAAACCAATCCGCCAGAGTCTAATCAAGAGGGATGGTAATAACCGAATAACACTGAATTATCCGATTATTGCTTTTGAAATATTCCACGGTAAACGTTGGGCTTCACTTCGTTCAGCACCAACCTACGATTTAGCCAAATGTACAAAATTTGACCGTCGCATCTTCGATAGTTTGACTATATGATTTTTCCTGCGTTGATACTTTTTATACCACATGACACTATATTTAGATGGTTCGGGGTATTTTAATCGTATGGCCAGCTCAATTGATAATTTTGAACTATCTCGAAAGACATCTAACTCAAGAGCTTTGGCCAATTCAAAAACCCCAGAAATCTTAGTCCCTAGATATGCGATTTGAATATATGCAGATATGGTTTGTTCTTTATTAAACTTTCTAGCAACGGATATGGCTAATAGTTGTTCGATGAACTTTCTTTTCAACGTAGGCTCATAATGACCAATAATAGTTCTAACTAATTGCTGTTCAATTGTGCTCCCGCCCTGCTTTATACCTTTAAAAACATATTGAGCAATAATTCTAAAAAAAGATATCTGATCGATACCGTAGTGATAATCTCCTCGATGGTCTTCTGCTATCTGTAGGTAATACTTATAATCTGGTGGAAACTCATAATAAAGCTCGCCAATTGAGTTGACTACTTTACGCTGTAACTCACGAAAATATGGGCTAGCCGCGTACACAAAATAGTAAGCTAAAACATAGGGTAAAGATAATATTATATATATGTACCTCAAATTTTCTCCCGACTCCAAGTTGTATATCCATCTTGATCCGCAACCATTGTAGAAAAAACACCTTCTAGCGTATTTGTTTTATTGTGAACTTTAAGTTCATACGAATAAGTAGACTCCCTGCCAAAACCCTCTTCTACAACATGCAATACAATCCTGTCTTTTGATAGATAGTTTTTTTGGATATATCCATCAACAACACCACGACATCTATTTTTACCAACAAACTCTCTCTCTCCATTCACGGAATCTTCATAAACTTTTTCTGTAGTTCCTGAAACTCTGTTTCCCTCACACCAAAGAATTGCCGTATAACCTAGCGTCATCCCTTTATATGGATTATAAACACTGTTTGCTGTAATATTTTTCAAATGCCACATGCCATTGATATTTGGGAGGGGTGATATTTTCTCCCTAATCAAAAAGAACAGAAATGTTAAAATACAACCACCAATAACTGTTGCTGATACATTAGCCCACAGGCTGTCCATTCTCTCTACCTCTTACATGGTTGCTTATCAACCAAAACATTATTGTGGATGAGCTTAATTTGAGCCCAAGTCTAACTATATGAGCGTTCAAAGAAAAGCCGGTATTTTTATTTATTGCTCAAAATGAAGTCAAACTAGTTCAGAAAATGATTGCTTAGCACACATGCAGCCTTTCATTAATCTGGAACAAAACTTGCTGTGTTCCTCCCCTTAGATCCCAGCAACCGGTCGCGAGGGGCCCATGACACCGACCTTTATCAAAAGCAATGCTGCCGCCCAGCTCACCATGGCCGTCGAGGTGATGGATGAGCAGGGCACGCTGCAAACCCGCCAAATCGCCTGTGAGCGGCCACTGACGGTCTACCTCAACTGGAAGGAGATAGTAACCCTGATGACGCTGGGGGCCCGCCCCGAGGCGCTGGTGCTGGGTTATCTGAAAAATCAGGGCTTTATCGAGGACATTGCAGCCATCGAGTCAGTGATCGTCGACTGGGAGAGCGAGGCCGCCGCCGTGGTGAGCAGTCAGCAGGCCGAAGATCTCGACCAAGCACTGGAGAAGAAGACGGTCACCTCCGGCTGCGGTCAGGGCACCATGTATGGCAGCGTGATGAAGAAGCTCGAAGGGGTGGTTTTGGCGGCGCCCACGCTTAAACAGAGCACCCTCTACGCCCTGCTCAAGGCGCTGTCGGCCCATAACGAAACCTACAAGATGGCCGGTGCTGTCCATGGCTGCGCCATCTGTCGCGGCAGCGAAATCCTCTCCTTTGTCGAGGATGTGGGACGCCACAATGCGGTGGATACCCTGGCGGGCGAGCTATGGATGCGCGGCGAGAGTGGCCACGACAAGATCTTCTACACCACGGGGCGGCTCACCTCGGAGATGGTGATCAAGGTGGCGCAGATGGGCATTCCGGTGCTGCTGTCGCGCTCCGGCGTCACCCAGATGGGGCTGGATCTCGCCCGCCAGCTCGGCATCACCATGATTGCCCGCGCCAAGGGGCGCCATTTCGAGGTATTCAGCGGCCACGACCATATGGTGCTGGACGAGAAGCCACCGGTGCTGGCGCCCGGTTCGGCTGGTCGCGGGATGCGAGATTAACTCATGAACGAGTTTATGAACGTGAAGCAGGTGGCGGAATACCTCGATCTCAACGAGAAGAAGGTCTACCAGCTCGCCAACGAGGCGCGCATCCCCGCCACCAAGGCGACCGGCAAGTGGCTGTTTCCCCGCTCCCTGCTCGACCGCTGGCTGCTCGGCAGCTGCCACGAGGGGGTGATGAACGACCGGCTGCTGCTGGCGGGCTCCGACGATGTGCTGCTGCACTACGCCAGCAGCCGCTTGGCACAGCAGCTCGGCACCCAGGCACTGGTAGGCTACACCCCGTGCGGCACCCGTCAGGGGCTGGCGATGCTGGCGCGCGGCCATGTGGATCTGTGCGCCATCCACTGGGGGCAGGCCGAAGAGGCCCACCTGCGCCATCCGGCGCTGGTGCAGCAGTATCAGGGCCACCGGCAATGGGTGATCGTTCATGGATTTCGCCGGGTGCAGGGACTGGTGCTGCGCCAGGGGCTACAACCAAAGGAGGCGAAAGAGGCGCTCGACTGGCGCTGGGCCATGCGCCAAGAGGGGGCTGGCAGCCAGCGTGCCCTGCAGGAGTGGCTGCAAACCCAGGGGGAGTCGCTGACCCGACTGGAGCGCACCCTCGAGGTCAACAGCGAGCGGGAGCTGGCCGCCGCCATCAGCCGCGGCGATGCGGATGTCGGGCCCGGCGCCCAGAGCACAGCCACCGAGTTTGGCCTCGGCTTTATGCCCTTGTCGCAGGAGTGCTTCGATCTGGTGATGCCGCAAGGGGTCTTCTTTCGCACCCTGCTGCAACAGCTGATCGGCTGGCTGCAATCCCCCGAGGGGCGCGAGCTGGCGGCCCGCCTCGGCGGCTATGACCTGACCCAAAGCGGCAAGCTGGTGTGGAGCCCGCAGTAAATAACCACTCACCCACCGACAAAACAGCCCATCAACCATGTTGACGGGCTGTTTTTATCACGGGCCTTTTTATAACAGCATCAATCGCTTGTCTCACGCCCCTCGGCATTGAGGGCGATGCGCCACCCTTCCAGTTTCGCAGGCTCGCCGCCGCTTGGCAGCAGGGCGTGGCTGCGCAGCCGTACGGTAAAGCAGCTCCCCTGCCCCGGGGTGGAGTCCACCAGCAGCTCGCCGCCCCAGCGGCTGATGATGCGGTGGCTCAGGGCCAGCCCCAGACCGGTGCCGGTGGCGCGGGTGGTGAAAAAGGGATCGAAGATCTTGTCGATAATGGCCGCCTCGATGCCGCTACCGTTGTCGATCACCCGCACCTCGGCCCCGCGCAGCTGACCCAGTTCATCGACCCAGTCGCGGCTCTCGACCCGGATCTCCCCCTGCTCCCCCAGCGCGTGGCTGGCGTTGACCAGGAGGTTTATCAGCACCTGTAGCAGCTGTTGACGATCCGCCTCGATGGGCTGCTGGGCCCTGAGATCGGCCACCAGCTCCACCTGCTGCTGACGCAGGGCAGAGCGCACCAGGGTCAGGCTCTCCTCAATGATGGGGTTAAGGTGCTGCCACACAGGCGCTGTCTCGTAGTCGCCGGGGCGAGAGTATTGCAGCAGGCTGCGGGTGATGGCACGAATGCGCTCGATCTGGGCCAGCACCAGCGCCAGCTCCTCGCTGACCGGCTCGGCCGCCTCCCCCAGCTCCAGTTTCATCAACTCCACATTGCCGAGGATCACCGCCAGCGGGTTGTTGATCTCGTGGGCCACCCCGGCCGAGAGCTCGCCAAGGGCCGCCAGCTTCTCGCTGATGAGCAGCTGCTGGCGCGCCTCGGTCAGCATATGGATATGATCTTCCAGCTCCGCAGTCTTGAGCTCGAGGCTTTGGGTGCGCTCGGCCACCTTCTGCTCCAGCTCATCGGCGCTGCGGGCCATCTGCTGCTGATGCGCTTCTTGCCTGTCCAGCATGGCGTCAAACTGGCGACCGAGCTGGGCCAGCTCGTGGTCGGGATCGAGCGCCAGCGGGCCGATTCGAGCGGACTCCCCGGCCTGCACCTGCCGCACCACCTTGTGCATCCGCTCGATGGGGGAGAAGAGATCCCGCGCGCCGCGATAGACCAGCAGGCCGGAGAGCAGCAACAGCAGCACTACGCCGGAGCCCAGCTCCACCAGATTGGTGAGGTAGGTGCGGATGATGGGCCACTCGAGAAAGCCCACATAGAGCATGCCGAGCCGCTCGCCCCTGGCTCCCAGCAGCGGCTCGTAGCCAGAGACATACCAGGCGTCGTGAACGAAGGCGCGGTCAACCCACATCTCCCCCCGCCCCAACACCTGCTCGCGCACCGGCGGCGAGACCCGGGTACCCACCGCCCGCCCCACCTGACGGCTGCTGCTGACCGGTACGTTGGTGCTCACCCGCAGATCGTCGAGAAACAGGGTGACAGTGCCGACGCTGCCATCCGGCAGGGTGTTTTTGGCAAACACCTGACCCTTGAGCTCATCCACCAGCCGGGTGCTGCCGTTGACAAGCTCGCCCCCCTCCAGCACGGCCCAAAGGGAGCCGTCGCGGCCCATCACAGGGGTCAGTGACAGACTGATCAGCCCCCTGTCCTCCACCACCCTGGTGCCATCCCGTTGCCACAACACAGCCCGCTTGGCCAGTTGCGGGGAGAGGGCGAGCATCTCCTGCTGCGACCAGACCACAAAGTGACTGACGCTGCGTCCGGCCGTGAGGGCGGCACGCTCCTGCGCCGTCAGCTGATCCAGCTCGGGGCCACGGCGCAAGCGCAGAAAATCGAGACCATAGTTGGCCGCCAGCGGCATCACCCAGTCATGGAGCTGATCCGGCGATTCCCGCAGCCGAAGCTGAAAGGCCCAGGCATCGCGCAGATGCTCCAGATGCTCGGTCTGGCGCTGCTGCTGCACCGTGATGGCGTGATGGGCCACCCCAAGATCGCTGCGCACCGTGGTGAGCAGGTTCTGCCAGCTGTAGGTGAGAGTCCAGTAGAGGGTGAGCGCGATCATGCCCACCAGGGTGAGCATGATGGGCACCGAAGTAAGCAGCAGCAGGCGCCAGCGCACCTTGGTGCGGACGCAACGGGGCAACAGGGCGCGCATGCAGCGGGAGAGCAGGGTCAGTTTCATCGCCACCCCATCCAGTCAGCCTTCCTCATTCGATGGCCCACTCCTTGAATTTGCGATCCAGCGTCTTGCGCGCCACCCCGAGCACCCGAGAGGCGGCCGACTTGTTGCCATCATGGCTGGCCACCACTTGCAGGATGTGGGCTTTTTCTACCTCCGCCAGCGGCCATGCCAGCGGGTAGCCCTCCTCGCTCGCGCCCTGTTCGGCAAGCTTGCTGCTCTGCCAGTAATCCGCCGGGGGCTTGCCCAGCAGCAGGCAGCGCTCGATGAGGTTGCGCAGCTCCCGCACGTTGCCGGGCCAGGGGTAGGCCTGCATCGCCACCACATCCTCGTGGGTCCAGCTCAAGGAACCCATTCCCATCTCGGCGGTGAGCTGGCGGGTGAAGTGGTGTACCAGCGCGGGGATATCGTCTATCCGCTCCCGCAGCGGGGCCACCGGCAGCGCCACCACGTTGAGGCGATAGAAGAGATCTTCGCGAAAGCGGCCCGCCTCCACCTCAGCCTTGAGGTTGCGGTTGGTGGCGGCGACGATGCGCACATCCACCGCCAATTCGCGCTCGGCCCCGACCGGGCGGATGGCCTTCTGCTCCAGCGCCCGCAGCAACGAGGCCTGCATGGCAAGGGGCATTTCGCCGATCTCGTCGAGAAACAGGGTGCCCTGATGGGCGACCCGGAACAGGCCGTCACGCCCCTTGCGGGCGCCGGTAAAGGCACCCTGCACATGGCCGAACAGCTCGCTTTCCAAAAGCTCCGGCGCGATGGAGGCGCAGTTGAGGGGCACAAAGGCCCCCATCCGGCCAGAGAGTTGATGCAGGGCGCGGGCCACCAGCTCCTTGCCGGTGCCGGACTCCCCCTCCACCAGCACGGCGGCGTTGGAGGGGGCCACTCTGGCGATGAGCGTCTTGAGCTCGCGGGTCTTGGCACTGTCGCCAATCAGGGTGGGCGGGAACAGCTTGCTCACCTCCCGGCGCAGCAGCAGGTTCTCCCGCTCCATCTGGCGGCGCTCGATGACTCTGTCCACCGCCTGCACCATCTGATCGAGGTTGAAGGGCTTGAGGATAAAGTCGCTGGCGCCGAGGCGCAGCGCCTTGAGGGCGGTCTCCATATCGCCAAAACCGGTCATGAAGATGATGTCGCTGCGACGGGTAGCGGGGTCGATGGCCTCGTGCCACTCAATGCCGGAGCGCCCAGGTAGCCGGATGTCGGCGATGATAAGGTCAAAGTGAAGGCGGCAGCGCAGGGCTTCCGCCTCCTCCACGCTGGCGGCAGTCTCAATCTGGGCAAAACGCTTGGCCAGCGCCTTGGCCAGAAAGCTGCGCATGCCGGGCTCATCGTCAACGATAAGCAGGGAGAGGGCAGACCAGCGGCTGGGAGGGAGTGTCATGGAAAAAAGTACCTCGGATGCACGTACGGTCGGTGAATGTCCCGATAACCGGAACCTTAGTGGGACATTTTGTCCTTACCGTATCAAAAGCACCAACACCAATTATTAAAAGCGATAACAAGCTCACCTAATTGATTTTAATAAGCTTCTGTTTTTAAACGGCAAACCGTGAATGCAGCGGCAAAGGAACAGTTTGGCACCCTGCTTGCTTACTCTTGCCCTCTCCTCAGCCACCCTGAAAAAAGTTGCATCACGATGACGATAAAAACCAACCTCAAACGTTTTGCCCTCTCCCTCGCCGCCAGCCTGCTGATCGCCGGTGCGGCCCACGCCGAAGCGGATACTAACGCCACAAAAGCGCCGATCCGCCTCGCCACCACCACCAGCACCGAGCAGTCCGGTCTGCTGGGCTGGCTGCTGCCCCAGTTCACCAAAGAGACCGGTTATCCGGTGCAGGTAATGGCGGCCGGTACCGGCCAGAGCCTGAAGATGGGCGAGAACGGCGATGCGGATCTGGTGATGACCCACGCCCCCTCTGCCGAGAAGAAGTTCGTCGATGCGGGCTTTGGCATCGAGCCGGTACACCTGATGTACAACGACTTCGTCATCGTCGGCCCGGCAAAAGATCCGGCGGGTCTCGGCAAACTGCACGACGCGGCCAAGGGGCTGCAGGCCATCAAGGAGCAGGGCCAGACCTTTATCTCCCGCGGTGACGAGTCCGGCACCCACATCAAGGAGAAGACCCTGTGGCAAGCCGCAGACGTCAAACCCGAGTTTGCCGGTTACAAATCCATCGGCCAGGGGATGGGCCCGACCCTGACCATGGCTTCGGAGCTCGGTGCCTACACCCTGACCGACCGCGGCACCTGGCTCGCCTACCAGAGCAAGCTGGATCTCGCCGTGCTGCTGGAGGGTGACAAGCGCTTGTTCAACCCCTATCAGGTGATCCTGGTCAACCCCAAGCGCTACCCGGATCTCAACACCGAAGGGGCCCGCACCCTGAAGAACTGGCTGGTCTCCGAGCATGGCCAGAAGTTGATCGGCGACTTCAAGGTAGCCGGTCAGGCGTTGTTTGTGGCGGATGCCAACGGGAAATAATGGCAACCCTGACCCCTGCGATGACCTTGATGGCCCTCCCCCGGTTCGCTGAGGGAGGCGCCTGATGCCAACGCTGCTCGACACGACATTAGCAGCCCTCGCCCTGCTGTTCAGTGGTGACACCGAACTGTGGCAGGTGGTGGGGGTCTCCTTCTCCGTCTCCTGCATCGCCCTGCTGTTGGTGCTGCTGCCCGCCTTGCTGCTGGGCTTTGCCCTGGCCTATCTGCCGCTGCCCGGCCGCTGGCTCTGGCTCTCCTGCATCAATACCCTGCAATCGGTGCCGACCGTGGTGATTGGCCTCTTGCTTTACATGCTGCTGTCGCGGGCCGGCCCCTTTGGCGACTGGAAGCTGCTCTTTACCCAGCAGGCGATGGTGGTGGGGCAGATGCTGATCGCCTTTCCGGTGATCGCCACCATGGCCCACGCGGCGTTTGTCCAGAGCGACCGGCGCGCCTGGGAGACCGCCCTGACCCTGGGGGTCTCCTGGCCCAAGGCGCTGATCGGCCTGATGCACGAGTGCCGCTTTGGCTTGCTGGCCGCCATCATCGGTGCCTTTAGCCGCATCGTCACCGAGGTGGGCTGCTCCATGATGGTGGGGGGCAATATCCTGCATTTCACCCGCAATATCCCCACCGCCATCGCGCTGGAAACCCAGAAAGGGGCCTTCACTCAGGGGGTGGCGCTCGGCATAGTGCTGCTCACCCTCGCCCTCTTGCTCAACCTGCTGCTGACGGCCTGTCGCGGCCACAGCTATCTGAAGAACTGACCATGCCCCCACTGTGTATCAACAGGAGTACCCCATGGCCCTGACCGCCCACCAGCTGACGATGCGCTTTGGCGAGCGCCAGCTGTTCGAGATTGACCGGCTCGCCATCGCACCGGGGGATGCCATCTGGCTGCATGGAGCCAACGGGGTGGGCAAGACCACCTTGCTCAAAATCCTGGCAGGGCTGCTGGCCCCCACCCGCGGCCACACCAATCTGCCGGGGCGCTGGCAACAGCGGCTAAACCGGCTCCTCAAGCGGGAGCTGGGACCAGGCAGGGTTACCTATCTGCACCAGACCCCCTATCTGTTCGATCGCACGGTGCACGACAACGTCGCCTGGGCGCTCGATAAACAGCTCGGCAGCGAGATCCGGGTGTTCGAGGCGCTGCGCCGGGTCGAGCTGGAGGGGCTGGCGCGGGAGCACATCAGCATTTTGTCCGGTGGCGAACGGCAACGGCTGGCGATGGCCCGTGCCTGGGCACTGCAACCGGCCTTTCTGCTGATGGATGAGCCCACCGCCAATCTGGACACACATTCGGTTGCCCTGATGGCCGCATTGGCGCAAGATCTGCGGGAACATGGCAGCGGCCTGGTCGTCATCAGCCACCAGAGCAACGCATTGACCTCCCTGTGCGAGCGGCAATGGACCCTCGCCCGTGGCCAGCTGCAAGAGACAACCCCTTTAAAAATCATCGAGCGACATGACTTCAAGAAGCGAATCCCCCTCTAGCCCTTTTCCCGTGTCGGCAGTGATCCTCGCCGGCGGCCGCGCCACCCGGATGGGGGGCGAAGACAAGGGATGGGTAACACTGGCGGGACGCCCTCTTATCGACCATGTTTTGGCGCGCCTGCGCCCCCAGGTGGATGAGGTGCTGATCAACGCCAACCGCAGTCAGGCCCGCTATCAGGCGCTGGCCCCGGTCATCAGCGATGACAACAACGACTATCTCGGCCCGCTGGCGGGCATGCAGGCAGGTCTTGCCGCCGCCCGTCACGACTGGGTGCTGTTCGTTCCCTGCGATGGCCCCGCCCTACCGCTGGATCTGATGAGCCGCTTTCGCGCCGCCCTGACCCCGGATACCGAGCTGGTGGTAGCCCATGATGGCGACTGGCTGCAACCCGTGGTGGCCCTGCTGCACAAATCCCTGCTCCCCTCCCTCACCGCCGCACTGGCAGAGGGTGAGCGCAAAATCGATATCTGGTTTGCCCGCCACAATATGGCGGTGGTGAACTTTGCCGATCAGCCGGATGCCTTTATCAATCTCAACAGCCCTGCCGAGCTGGCCGCCTACGAGGCCCGTCTGCTCGCCCCGGCTATCGACCCCCAACAAGGAGTCACCTCATGACCCCGGCCCCCACTCTTCCCCTGCTCGGCTTCGCCGCCTGGAGCGGCACCGGCAAGACCACCTTGCTGGAGCAGTTGATCCCCCTGCTGGTGGATCGCGGCCTGCGCATCGGGGTGCTCAAACATGCCCACCACGACTTTGATATCGACCAGCCGGGCAAGGACAGTTACCGCCTGCGCAAGGCGGGTGCCCAGCAGATGATGGTGGCCTCCCGCCGCCGCCATGCGCGCATTACTGAAACAACGCACGGCGAAACGGAACTGGCCGAAGCCGATTTTCGCCAGCTGCTGGCCAGCTTCGATCAGACAGAGCTCGATCTGCTGCTGGTAGAGGGGTTCAAGCACGAACACTTCCCGAAAATCGAGCTGCACCGCGCCGAAATTGGCAAGCCGCTGCTCTTCCCCGAAGACAGCGACATCATCGCACTGGCCAGCGATCAGCCCCAACAGAGTGGCGAACAACTGCAGACAAGCCTGCCCTGCCTCGATATCAACGATCTGGCGGCCATTGCCGACTTCGTCTGCCGCTGGCTTGACGGCTGCCAGAGCAAGGAGCCTGAGGCGGGCAAGGGCTTTCTCTCGGTCGAAGCGGCCCGCAACGCCATTCTGGCGGCCCTCACCCCGAGCACGGCCTGCAGCGACAAACCGTTGGCCCAATGCCACGGCGCCGTGCTGGCCGCCGATTTGATAAGCCCCATCAATGTGCCGCCCCATGCCAACTCGGCGATGGATGGTATTGGCCTTCGCAGCGACGATCTCGCCGCCGGTCGCTGGCAGCTGGTGGGGGAAGTGCTGGCGGGCCAGCAGCGCCACGAGCCTGTGCTGGCCGGTCAGGCGGTGCAGATCATGACCGGCGCCCCGCTGCCCCCCAGTGTCGATACCGTGGTGATGCGAGAAGAGACGCAGATTGAAGGTGAGTGGGTCACCGTCACCGCACCGATCCGCGCAGGACAGAATGTGCGCCTCGCCGGCGAAGATCTCGCCAAGGGCGCGGTCGCCATCCCGGCCGGTACCTTGCTTGGTGCCCCCCAGCTGGGGCTGGCCGCATCACTCGGTCAAGCCAGTCTCACTGTGCGCACCCCGCTGAAAGTGGCGCTGTTCAGTACCGGTGACGAGGTGCAGGCGCCGGGCGAGCAGCTCGCCCCTGGCCATATCTTCGACAGCAACCGCTTCACCCTGATGGCCCTTATCCGCGCCGCCGGTTGCGAGGTGATGGACCTTGGCATCATTCCCGATGACAAGACCATTCTGCGCCAGCAGCTGGAGCAGGCCGCCGCCAGCGCCGATCTGGTGTTGAGCTCGGGCGGAGTCTCGGTGGGCAATGCCGACTTTATCAAGCTGGTGCTGGCGGAGCTGGGCCAGATCGATTTCTGGCGCATCCAGATGCGGCCGGGCCGCCCGCTCGCCTTTGGCAAGCTGGGGCAGACCCCCTTCTTCGGCCTGCCGGGTAATCCGGTAGCGGCGATGATCTGCGTGCTGCAGTTTGTCGAGCCTGCCATCGCCCGCTTGCAAGGCAAGCGGTGGCAGCCGCTGCGCCTCTCGGCACTGGCAGACGAGAAGATGAAGAGCCGCCCGGGGCGCACCGAGTTTCTGCGCGGCATCTTCCATCAGGACCGTAACGGCCAGCTGCGGGTGCGCACCACAGGGCCACAGGGCTCCGGCATTCTCAGCTCCATGGCCGATGCCAACTGCCTGATCGAAATCGTACCGGACCAACCCGGGATCGCCGTTGGCGAGCGGGTCTGGATCCATCCCCTGCAGGGACGACTGGCCTAAATCCCGACGGGGCGTCGGCCGGATGCACGGCGCCCCGTCACCCACCTGACAGGAGGCAGACCGTGCGTCTTGATGCCCCCCTCTCCCGACTCGATCTGCTGGTCTATGGCCGCTACCGGATCGTCCATGGCCTGCGCATTGCGCTCGCCTTCATGCTCACCTTTCTGCTGACCCGCGAGCTGAAACTGCCGGAGAGCACCTGGCCGCTGATCACCCTGGTGGTGGTGATGGGCCCCATCTCGTTTTGGGGCAATGTGCTCTCCCGCGCCCTGCAGCGGGTGGTGGGCACCATCTTCGGTGCCAGTTGCGGGGTGGTAGCGCTCTATCTCGAGATCTACTCCCTGCCACTCACCCTGATCTGGTGCGGGTGCATCATGTTCCTCTGCGGCTATCTGGCCCTCGGCAAGCGCCCTTATGTGGGGCTGCTGATCGGCATCACCCTGGGAGTCACCATGGGGGCCATGCCGGGGGATATAGAGACGGCGCTGTGGCGCAGTGCCGACGTGATACTGGGCTCCCTGCTGGCGCTGCTCTTTTGCAGCATCTATCCCCAGCGGGCTTACAGCCACTGGCGGCTGCAACTGCACCAGATCCTGCAGCAGTCGGGGCGGCTCTATCACACCCACCTCTCCCCCAATGTGCTGGAGCGCCCGCGCCTCAAGCACAATCTCTCCCAGTTGCTGGCCCAGACCGGCAAACTGCGGGCCCTGCTGGCCCCCGCGGCCAAGGAGACACGCCACAGCGTCGCCCTGTTTGATGCGGTGCAGGTCACCATGCGCAACACCCTCTGCACTCTTGAGATGCTGGCCAACACCTACTGGAACGATCGGGAGAGCCACTTCCTGATGCAGAGCACGGCTGCGCTGCAAGCCTGCCATCTGGCCACCGAGGAGGCGATCAACCAGCTTGCCCTGATGATGCAAACCGGCGATGGTCGCGGGGCCGATGCCGCCATCGCCCGCCTGCACGAGGTGGCGACCCAGGTATCGCTGCCGCCCAACGCAGAGGCGGCCATCAATGGTTACCTCTGGCTCAACGTCCAGCTGACCGAGCAGCTCACCCACCTGCGCCGCCTGCTGGGGCTGATCCTCACCCCACCCCATCGCAAGCAGCCCGATTAGGCCCAATGCAAAACGCCCCGCAGTTGCGGGGCGTTCTTGTCGGCATAGGCACTGATGATCAGGCCGCCGTGCGGGCGTTCTCGCTCATCTGCTCCAGCTCTGCGCGGCTCAGGGTAGAGACAAAGCGGCCATCGAAGTAGATATCCATCAACTCGCCACGCTTCTCGCCACGCATCATGCTGCGGCGACCATCCAGATAGTGCACCTCCATCTGGGCGGTATGCTCGTCCGGGTAGCTGATCTCCACCTCGCGCACCCCTTGTGGCAGCATGGCCAGCGGCACCGTCTTGAGGGCCGGATCCAGATGCTGGTTCACCTTGATCACCGGATTGGCCTTCATGTCCACCACAGCCGGAGATTTGCCGGTGATGGGGTTCTTGCCAGACCAGAACTCGATGGTATTGAAGACGAACAGGTCAGCGGTCGCGGCCAGACCGTAGACAGGGGAGAGCAGCATAAAGACCCCGGCACGAGCGTAGCGGTTATCCACCACGCTCAGGTTGCCCTTGGTGACCATGCCGGAAAGCCCCATCTGCCCCATACAGCCGCCCAGACCCATGCTCGCGACCATAACCAGCAGGGCCATTGCCCGCCCCTTCTGTTGTAATGCCATCGTGTTCTGTTCCTACTCTGAAATAAATGAGGCGGCAAGCCTAATCAAGGGGCCAGAAGAGGACAATTCACAATGGCGGGACGATACAGGAGGGGTTCAGATTGGCATATCAAGTGCGCAATAAATAAGCACCGATGGAATAATCATCCATTCGGTGCCTCGTTCAACAACCAATAACCGTCAGGAGCCGATGGCCAGATTGGAGACTGTCTCGGTCACATTGATGGCGCCCTGCTCGATCTGTGACATCACGCCACTCACCTCGCCGATCTGCTCCTTGCCACGCTGGGCACTGGTGGCCACCTCATTGATGTTGCCGGTGATCTGGGCCGTCAGTTCGCGGTTTTTCTGAACCACGCTGGCGATCTCGCCGGTCGAGAGGGAGGTGCGCGCAGCCAGCTGACGTACTTCGTCGGCCACCACCGCAAAACCGCGCCCCTGATCGCCGGCCCGGGCTGCCTCAATGGCGGCGTTAAGGGCCAGCAGATTGGTCTGCTCGGCAATACTGCTGATGGTCGATACGATGGCTTCAATGCTTTTCGACTGCTCATTGAGCTGGCCAATCAGACCGGAAGTGCGGCTCACCTGTTCGGAAATGGCGCTGGAAATGGCAACCGATGCCGCCAGCAGTTCAGACCCGGTTTCGGCAAAGCGGGTGGTCTCCTGCGAAATGGTCTGGGCTATGTTGGCCGCCTCGCTCACTGCCTGGGCGCGCTTGATCCGCTCTGTCACCTCACTGGCAAACTTGATCACCTTGACCACCTTGCCGCTCTCATCCTTGATGGGGTTGTAGGTAGCCTCCAGCCAGATCTCGTTGCCGTGGCTGTCACGACGACTGAACAGCCCCGACTTGAGCTGGCCGTGGGCCAGATCGTCCCAGAAGTGAGGTTGCTCGTGATAGAAGCTTTCATCGCAAAACAGCCTGTGATGCTGCCCCTTGAGCTGCGAAAGGGAGTAACCGACGCAGGAGAGGAAATTCTGATTGGCCGTCACAATCTCCCCCTTGGGGGTGAACTCGATAATGGCGAGTGCCCGATCGAGTGCCGAGATGATCGCTTTCTGACGACTCAACTGCTGATAACTCTCGGTGATATCGGAGGCTATCTTGACGACCCTGACCACCTTGCCCTCAACCTTGACCGGGAAGTAGGTCGCCTCCAGCCACAACTCCCTGCCATGTTTGTCAATGCGCTGGTAGATGCCACTGTGGGAATGCCCCTGACGCAACTGCTCCCAAAACTGGGCATAGGAGGATGATTGGGCGTAGTGGGCATCACAAAAGATCCGGTGGTGTTTACCAATCACCTCCTGCTCGCTATAGCCCACCACACTCAGAAACAGCGGGTTCGCCTCGAGGATCTCGCCGCTTGGAGTGAAACTGATGGTAGCGACACCGACTTTTACTGCATCAATAAATGCCTGGGCCTGGGCCAACTGCATTTGACACGCTTGTAATTCCGCTTTGAGTTTGAAGTTGAACATCTGCCCTGCCCCTCTATTACCTGGTTACAACTACGTCACATCTGCATGAACTTTAGACGAGAAACCATAGAGATAACGGGGGCCCATCGATTAAGGTGCCAGATCCCACTCCAGATAGGCCGGATTGGCGACAAAGCCGATCCTCTCATAGAGAGGACGCCCCTGCTCGCTGGCATGGAGCCACACCTTGCCCAGCTGACGCGCGCTGGCGAAGGCCGTTATGGCATCGAGCAGCGCCGTGGCGATCCCCTGCTGGCGCCATTGTGGCCGCGTATACATATTGAGCAGATACCCCTCCATCCCCGCCAGATTGCCGGGATAGGGTGGCCGTACAAATAGTGCCAGCGTCCCGGCCGCCACGATCTGTTTGCCGCCCTCCTGCGTATCGGCCTCAGCCAGCCAGGATAAAGCACTCTCTTCACTCATCGCCCGGGTGAAATAGTCAAGGGTGGCTTGCCACAAGGTCGGGTCTGCCTGCGGCGTCACCAGCTCACCGACCTCACAAAACAGCTCCATGCGCAGCGCCACCAGTGCGGGAATATCTGCGGCCCTTGCCTGACGAATGATCATTGGCTGCTCCTTTTCTCTCATGGGAATTTTCACCGGCCGTCATTATGACAAAGAGCGCCTTGTGGCGCTCTTTGTCATTGGGTAAATCACTGATAAATCAATGGCTGCGACGAGTCAGCCAATAATCCAGGCTCAGCACACCGCCGCCCCAGATGATCAGGGTCAGCAGCATCCATCCCCACAGCTGGTGATCGTAAAAGCCACCCGCCCAGAGGGTCGGGTAGGAGATCACCGCCATGATATTGAAGCCAAACAGCAGCAAGGCGGCCGGGCGAGTAAAAAGCCCCGCCAGCAGGAAGAGCGGCAACAGCAGCTCGGTCGCCGTACCCAGATAAGCAGCCCACAACCAGGGCAGCAGGGGCACCTGATACTCGGATTCAAACAGATAGAGGGTGGAATCCCACGCCGTCAGCTTGAGCCAGCCTGAAGTGAAAAAAACCGAGGCGACCCAAAGCCGCGCCAGCAACAGCACACCAGCGACGCTCCAGCGCGGCAAATCACCACTCGAGCTGGCCAGCGCCAGCCATTTGTTTGCCATCATGGCATTACCTCCATGTCCACCAGTAGACCAAGGGTTATCAGGCGAGTGAGATGTTCACTGGCCGCAGGGTCGGCCGCAAGCAGCTCAACCAGCGCCGTACCAGCGAGACATCCCTGTAGCAGCGCCCACTCACCCGCCGTCAGGGGCAAGGGGGCAACCCGGCAATCCGGCTGTTTCTTCAATGCCAGCCAGACAGGGGCATCAAGCACCTCCACAGCTTCACCACAGTGCAGTGCCATCTGCCACAGGGCCAGTACCGGATAATCGCTGGCAACCAGCAGCAGATCCGTGGCTGGCAAGAGTCGCAGCCGCTCCCATTGTTGCGGCGATAATGCGGCCAGACGCTCGGCTGGCCAGCAGCGGGATTCCAGCGGCAGCAGACTGGCACGCTCAAGCAGCCATTCGAACTGCGCCAACTCCTCCAGCCAGGGCAGTCCGGTTGTAGTCGGCAAGCGGGCCAACCATTGGCCAAATCCGGCGCCATAGTGCATGACGCTCCCTTCCCTGAGCGGCTCGGCCAATACGAAGCCACGGGCCGCCGCTGCAAAAAAGTCATCCCCGACCATGGCCTTGACGGCGGGATAACTGCTCGCCAGCACCTCGCCAAGGCTCAGGATGAAGTGGTTGCGATAGACCTGCAGCACAGACTCGGCAGAAAAGAGCCGGGAGCTGATGTGAGGGGAAATGGCGTCAGGCGCCCCCAGCAGACCATCGGCAAAATGCTGTTGCAGCTGTGCCAGTTCAGCCATGGGCCACCTCCCGTGGCGCACTCATGGCGCACGCCTCATCCAGAATGGCGCTGGCCTGCGCCGCCTCTGCCAGCAAGACCGGCAGCGGCGGGATCTCGAGGTCCCACTCAATCAGGGTGGGAATGGCCTGCTTGCGGCAGATCTGGCGATAGAGTTCCCAGACCGGTGCCACCACAGGGGCACTGTGGGTGTCGATATAGAGAGAGCCTTCCGGCAGCTGTTTCTCGGTATAACCGGCCAGATGGATCTCCCCGACGGTGGCGAGATCGATCGCCGCCAGATACTCATCGCAAGAGAAACCGTGATTGAAAGCACTGACATAGAGATTGTTGAGGTCGAGCAGAATGCCGCACTCGCTGCGCTGCTGCAGCTCGGCCAGAAATTCCCACTCGCTCATCTCCCCGGGCAGTTGCAGATAGGAGGAGGGATTTTCAATCAGCATGCGGCAACCCAAGGTCTGTTGTACCTGCTGGATCTTGTCGCTCATGTTGCGCAGGGAGGCTCGGGTATAGGGCACCGGCAGCAGATCGTTGAAGTAACGCCCGCCAATGCTGCCCCAGCTGAGATGTTCGGAGATCCGTACCGGTTTTATCGCCGCGGCCAGTGTCGACAACTGCAGCAGATGGTGCGGATCGAGCGGGTCGGCAGAACCGAGGGACATGCCAACGCCGTGAAGACTGACGGGGTAGTGTTGCGCCAGTTCGGCGAGCACCTGAAAACAGTGGCTGTGCCGTTCGAAGTAATTTTCACTATGCACCTCCAGCCAACCGACTGCCGGCAGGGTTTGCCGGATCTCGTCGTAATGGGGAGAGCGTAATCCGATACCAATCAAAGGGTTCATCGCAAGACTCACTTTCACCAATCAGAGAAGATGCAGGGGGCGGCCCGTTGGCCATCCCCTGCCCGATGTCTCTTACTTGGGTTGCAGCGAACCGCCGACCAGCTTCTCGCACAGCCCTTTGGGCATCACCACAAAGGCATCACCCTGAGCATCTTCCTTGGCAGTACCGGCGCAGGAGCTGCTCTTGGTCGCACAGTCATTTTTGCTGGCCTTGACCACGCCGTAGCACTTCTCCTTTTCATCGGCAGCCATGGCTGGCGCCGCGATAAATTGGGCGCCCAGCGCCAGCAGACCGGTCATGGCGGAAGCGATAGCAGTACTTTTTTTAACATTCATGTTCATGTTCCTTTTGATGTCGTTGGATGTCGCTGATATCCCCGATTTGTCGCAACCGGGTACCTGCAATAGAACCGGCAAACGGGATATTCCCTTTCAAAAAAAACACAAAAAGAGTTAAAAAAACCCAAAGAAAGACACTCAATCAATTGATTTTAAACAGCTATTTCATCATTGAAAATTTCTCGACGACCACCCATTAATGAACGAGGAAAGTGCCATATGGTGCTTTCATCCCGTTAATCTTCTTCACTGCTTCCATCAAAAGAGATGCATCAGACATAACAAAGCCCCGCCAACAGGCAGGGCTGGATGCAACTTTAAAGAAACAAGAAATAAACAATCTGAGTGGTGTTGGGAGCCAGGAGTTGCAGCAAGCAGATAAAAAAAGAGACAGCTTTGGCTGTCTCTTTTTGCACATGGTGCGAATGGGGTTTAGTAGAAGATCCGCTCGCCACGTTCGCTCATCTTGAGCCAGACCGGCTTGGTACTGGTCTTGTTCCAGATGCGGTGCAGATAGCTGTAGAAGCGGGCACGATCGCTGCGAAACAGCATCACGGGGAAAGCCAGAATGCCCACCAGCAATACATAAATGCGACGAAGAATAATCTGAGTCAGGGAAAAGGGATGAAACATGATGTAACTCCTTACTGGTAAGACCACTGAGCAAAGATTACCCCACTCCATGTAGGATTACTACATCACCAACGCATTTTTTTATAAAAAAATGGTGAAAAACGGGAAATACTGAAAACGGGTTACGTTATTAACCAACAGTTAACAAACTTGCGAAAATCGTGCGCTTTGCCACAGTTATCAGGGGAAAAACATGCAGTAGGGAGACACGCATGAAACTGCCGGAAGTGGCACTGCTGGTGCTGATGGTTGCCCTGACACGGGCACAACTGGAGGAGTGGCAACTGAATCGGGAAGATGCCATCGTGCTGGCCGAACGGGGCGTGCCCACCGTCAGTCTGTGGCAATGCGGCACGCTGAAGCAACGGATTGCGGATCTCAACCAGCACAGTGCCGAGGTGCAGTTTCAATATCGGGGGCAAAACATGGCGGATGTGAGCCACTATCTCGAGCGGGAGTGGAAACAGGCTGGCTGCGAACAGTTACTGGTACAGCAAGGATACTGACCAAGGCTCAGACTCGAAGAGTGATGATTGAGATAAACAGAGAAAATATGGAGGCACGTTCCGGAGTCGAACCGGACTAAACGGATTTGCAATCCGCTGCATAACCGCTTTGCTAACGCGCCATGCTGACAAGACTGATTGTCTTGAAAGTGAGTTCCATCGTTGGTGCGATGGAAAATTGGAGCGGGAAACGAGACTCGAACTCGCGACCCCGACCTTGGCAAGGTCGTGCTCTACCAACTGAGCTATTCCCGCGTTACTGCTTTCGTGCCAGTTGCCTGACAACGAGGCGCATTATACGTACCACGAGCGCCAGCACAACCCCTTTTTCGCAATTTAAGCCCTGATGCAGACTGTTTGCTCAGGGTTTAAACGCCTTGCTGCATTTTTCTCCAGTCAGCTGTGACCCACCAAGCGAATTTGGGATAAAGTCGTTGAAATGATTACGCTTTCGTTCGAGACTTGAGCGGCTTAATAACCGGATTCTCAATTGAAAATCACAAGATGAAATGGATCTTCACGCTTCGTGGGCTCAGGCCGCAGTTAATGCTGGCTTTTTTCATGTTGGGCATGGTGCCCTTTTTGGTCATCACCCTCTTCTTCCTATACAGCCACGGCAAGGATCTCACCACCCAGACCTCCAACCATCTGGTCTCCGTTCGTAATATCAAGAAGAGTCAGCTCGAGGATTACTTCAACAACCTCAAAGAGCAGATCATCAACTTCTCCCAGCAGGATTTTGCCGGCAACAGTATCGGCCGTTTCTATGGCTTTACCGGCGCCTTCGAGAAGTTGGGCACCACACCGCAGGAGGCCCGCAGCCGTGCCCAGGCCCGCTATCTGCCCGGCTCCTGGGATCAACTGCGCAAACCGGACAGTCAGGTGGAGATCGAACCCTCCATCACCGCGCTGATCCTCGCCGACGAGATGTATGACCGGGTGCACCAGCGCTTTCATCGCGGCTATGCCGACATGGTGCGCAAGTCCAACTACAGCGACATCTTTCTTGTGGACCTCAACGGTGATGTGGTCTATTCGGTCACCAAGCACCCTAACTTTGCCACCAATCTGCTCTCAGGACCTTATCAGGGCAGTGGCTTGGGCCAGACCTTCGCCAAGATCAAACGCCGCCTCGATGGTGGCCAGAAGCCGCAGCAGATCTTCGAGTTCACCGATTTTGGCCGCAACGAGCTGACCGGGCAGGTGGTTGCCTACATGGCGGCCCCCGTGATGCAGTACGACTATGTGCGCGGTGTGGTAATTTTCGAGCTGCTGCCGGACAAGCTCAACCAGATCATGGCGGAGCGGGAGGGGCTGGGCGAGACCGGCGAGACCATCCTGATCGGCCCCGACAAGCGGATGCGCGCCGATGCCTGGCTGGCACCGGAGTTCAGCGTCGAGAACAGCTTCAGCCCCAACTTCCGTCCACTGCAAACGCCCCTCATCACCAAGACGCTCTCCGGCGAGCAGGGGGTCGGGCTGTTCCACTCCTATCAGGATGACGAGGTGCTGGCCGCCTACACCCAGGTGAAGGTGTTCGACACCGAGTGGGCCTTTATCGCCGAGATTTCCACCCGGGAAGCCTATGCCCCGATCCGCCAGCTGGAAACTCTGGTGATTGTGCTGGGGGCGGGCTCGGTACTGCTGCTGATCCTCTTCTCCCGCTGGCTATCCCACTCCATCACGGCGCCGCTGCGCTCCCTGACCGAAGCGGCCGAGCAGGTGGCCGACGGCGCGCTGGATCACCCCATCGCCATCGAGCGCACCGGCGATGATATCGACCGGCTGGCCGAAGCGTTTCGCCATATGCAGCGCTCGGTGAAAGACAAGATCGAACTGATCGAGCAGCAGACCCAGGAGCTGCAGCAGCAGGTCAAGCTGACCCACAAGCAGAACCTCAGCCTGCAGCAAGCGGACAAGCTCAAGGATGAACTGCTGGCCAACACCTCCCACGAGCTGCGCACTCCCATTCACGGTATCAAGGGGATGGCCGAGTCGATGCTCGCCAGCCAGCAGGATTTGACCGAAGGGCAGCAAAAACAGCTCGGCCTCATCATCAAGAGCGCCGACGGCCTGGCCCGTCTGGTTGACGATCTGCTGGACTACCACCAGATGCGCTACGGCCAGCTGGAGATCCACTCACAACCCGTCTCATCAAAAGGGGTTATCCGGCTGGTGCTGGATCTCTGCCAGCATCTGGTGCAGGCCAAACCCCTCACTCTGGTGGATATCAGCCCGGCCGAACTGCCGCCGGTGCTGGCCGACGAGCAGCGGCTCGAACAGGTGCTCTACAACCTGGTGGGTAACGCCATCAAGTACACGCCGCAGGGCAAGGTGGTGCTCAGTGCTATCGTCGAGAACAACTTCCTGCGCATCAAGGTCACGGATACCGGCATCGGCATCGCCCCCGATCATCTGGAACATATCTTCGAGCCGCTGGTGCAGATGAGCCCGGAGGTAAGCAAGCAGGGGGCCGGCCTTGGTCTCTCCATCACCCGTCAGCTGGTGCACCTGATGGGGGGCGAGCTGTTTGTCGAGAGCGAGCCGAGCGTTGGCTCTACCTTCGCCTTTACCCTGCCCCTTGCCACCGGCAAAGCGGCCAATCTGACTCTCGACAGCCGCCAGATCGAGCATCAGCTGGTGCGCCAGCAACCGCTGATCCTGCCGGACTGGGAGAGCGACGATCTGCCCCCTCCCCCCGAGGGTGCGCCGCTCATTCTGGTGGTGGATGACGAGCCCATCAACCTGCACATCCTGCGCCATCTGCTGCAGCCCTGCGGCTACCGCATCCTGCCCAGCAGTGACGGCCACGATGCGCTGGTCAAGCTGGCTGAGGAGCCGGTGGACCTCATCCTGCTCGATGTGATGATGCCGACCCTTTCCGGTTTTGACGTCTGCCGTCGCCTGCGCCAGCAACACCCGAAAGATATGCTGCCGGTGCTGCTGCTCACCGCCCTCAACCAGCCCAAGGATATCGAGGAGGGCTTCGGGGCCGGTGCCAACGACTATCTGGTCAAACCCTTCTGCAAAGAAGAGCTGTTTGCCCGGGTCAAGGCGCTGCTCGAGGCCAAGGCCGGACGCGCCTCGCTGGTAGAGAACCGGCTATTGAAGCAGGAGATCGAACATCGCCTCACCCTGCAGGAGCGGCTGCATCAGGATCAGCAGCGCCTGCTGGCCCTGCTCGGTGAAGGGGCCGACCCCATGATCTTTATCGACGAGCAGGGCATAGTGCTGTTTGCCTCCCGGGTACTGGCGCGCCTGCTGGGACAGGAGCCGGAAGCCATGGAGGGGCAGCCCCTCAATGAGTGGCTCGCCACCCCGCTGCAACAGCAGTGGCCCGATCTTGCCAGCGAGCGGGAACACAATCTGGAGTTTCTGGTGGCCGGGCAGAAGGACGTGCTCAACGCCCGTGCCCTGCCCATCGCGCTCGGAGGACAGGCCGCTTTCGCCCTCACTCTGAGTACCGAGCTGCGTCAGGATGAGAACCGGGTAATGGCGCTGGAGAACGCCCTCAAGAACCTCTCGCGGCAAGCCATCATCGAAGATGAACAGCTGCTGGGCGAGCTGAGCCGCCTGGGTGGCGAGTTCCGTTCGCTGGCCGACGACCTCATTCGCCAGCAGGATGACGAGCCGCTGCGCCGGGCGCTGGTAGAGACCATGCAGCTCACCCTGGATGCCTGGCAGCAGGGGACCGGCAAGGGCAAAATCGTGCTGGCAGAGAAGAGCAAGCTGTGGCGGGTCTATATGGACAGATCCAGCCCGCAGACCCGTACCCTCGACAAATACCTGAGTCTGGACACCCTGCCCAAGTCGCCACGCTGGAAGACGGTAGTGGCCACCACCGAGTATGTGCTGGGCCACTGCCCGCTCAATGACCACCAGCGCCAGCAGTTGCAGCACAGCGCCCAGACCCTGCGTCAACTCGCCAACCGCAAGCCGTGACACGGCGCCCTAAACGGGCGCCGGATCACAATTGGCAATCTGGTTTCTTTTTATGCAAAACAAAGCCCCGCCCGACCCCGAAACCGAGAGCAGATCCAATTCACAAATTTGTCATATACGCCATTTTCACAACCACTTCCTACGCGAGAGCAAATAACGCAAACCAATGATTCTAAACAGATAAAAAAGCATTTTGACGAGATTGACGTAACACCGTCAATTTTTACGAAAACAACGAAATCAATAGTTGTTGTTTTCCTGTTAATTCTGGTTTGCTTAGGGCGTTGGAAAACAGAACGACAAAGGTTAGACACCTGACCAACACAGAGGGCCGATTTCATCAGCATGCGAAACCGGTGCTCACACAAAACAAGGCGAACCCTCGGGAATGCCAAAAAATAAGAAAGGAAAACATATGCTTGCCAAAGTATCCAAAATCTCTACCGCTGTAATGCTGGGAACCATGATGCTTGCCGGTGCCGCCGGTAACGCCATGGCCGCAGAAAACAAAACCGTGCTGACCATGGTCGCACAGCAGGAAACCGCCTGGGTCAAGAACTTCAACCCCTTCCTGCAAGCGGGCTTGCTGCACACCACCCGTCACTTCATCTATGAACCGCTGGTGATCTTCAACGATATGCAAGGGGGCAAACCCGTCTATCGTCTGGCCACCAACTATGCGTTCAGCGATGACCTGAAATCCGTCACCTTCGATCTGCGTGACGGCGTGAAGTGGTCTGACGGCGAAGCCTTTGATGCCGATGACATCATCTTCTCCTTCAATCTGGTCAAGGCCAACAAAGCGTTGGATGAGCGCTCAATCTGGACCCAGATCAAGAGCGTCGAGAAGCTGGCCCCCAACAAGGTCAAATTCGACCTGACCGAGGTCAACACCAACGTGGTGAATGATCTGGTGCTGGTACCCATAGTGCCGGAGCATCAGTGGAAATCGGTGAAAGATCCGGTTGCCTTCACCAACGACAAGCCGGTTGGTACTGGCCCCTTCACCGAAGTGGACAACTTCTCCGCCCAGCTCTATACCCAGTGCCGCAACCCGCACTACTGGGATAACGCCAACCTCGCCATCGACTGTCTGCGTATGCCGCAGATGGCCACCAACGACCAGGTGCTGGCAGCTGTCATGAAGGGTGACATCGACTGGTTCGGCTCCTTCGTACCGGATATCGAGCGCCTCTACGTCGGCAACGATCCGAAGAACAACAAATACTGGTTCCCGGCCTCCGGTACCGTGGCGTTCAACGTCAACTTCCAGACCAAGAACCTGGGCAATAACGAAGCCTTCAACGACATCAACTTCCGCCGCGCCTTCTCCATGGCGATGGACCGCCAGTCCATGGTGGATATCGCAGGCTACGGCTACCCTACCGTCAACGAGTACCCGTCAGGTCTGGGCAAAGCCTTTGACTCCTGGAACAACCCGGAAGTGGACAAGAAGTACGGCAAGTACAACAAGTTCGACTTGGAAGGGGCCAAGGCCCTGCTGAAAGAGGCAGGCTACAAGGATTGTGACGGCGACAAGTTCCTCGACACCCCGAGCTGCAAAAAGATCGAGTTCAAGGTACTGGTACCGAACGGCTGGACCGACTGGGTCAACACAGTTCAGATTGGTGTAGAAGGACTGCAGGCGCTGGGCCTGAACGCCAAGACCGCCACCCCGGAAGCGACCGTCTGGACCGAGAACCTGATCACCGGTGACTTCGACGTCGCTCTGCAGGGTTACTTTGCCGGTGCCAACCCGCACAAGTACTTCGAGACTGCGTTCCACTCCCGCAACATGGGCGACCGTGGCAACCGCTTCGCCGCGCCTCGTTACAAGGATCCCGAGCTCGACAAGCTGATCGATGACTTCACCCAGACCGCCGATGCGGCCAAGCAGAAGGAGATCATGTTCGCCATCCAGGATCGTGTTGGTGCCAACCAGACCATCATTCCGGTCTTCAACAACCCGACCTGGTACGAGTACAGCACCAAGCGCTTCAACGGCTGGTTCAGTGCTGATAACCCGGTAGCCAAACCTCAGCTCCACCCGGACACCCCTGAGCGTCTGCTGCACGTGTTGTCCCTCAAGCCAAACAGCTAAACAATCCCGGCCCCCTGCGGGGGGCCATCTTCCCCGTTAACCCCTTTCTTGCCCGGCACCGCCGGGGTTGGGCTCGCTATACCCGACGCGGGGCAGACTTGCAGTAAAAGGTACTATCATGGGATTCATACTGAGACGCTTTTCCTTCTATCTGGTTGCCTTTCTGGTAGCCGCCACCATCAACTTCCTGTTACCCCGTGCCATGCCAGGGGATCCTGTCTCCGTGATGTTTGCCCGCGCTGGCGCCATGATGGAACCCGCCGCCCTGGAAGCCCTCAAAGCCACCTTCGGCTTTGTCGACGGCCCCATCGGCACCCAGTTTCTCACCTATGTGAAGAGTGTCTTCACCTGGGATCTCGGCACCTCGGTGCGCTTCTACCCGCAGCAGGTCTCTGACGTGCTGGGCCGTGCCATCGGCTGGACCCTGTTTCTGGTCGGCACCTCCACCATCCTGAGCTTCTCCCTCGGTTCCATCGTCGGCATCTTCGCCGCCTGGTATCGCGGCGGCCGGATGGACAGCATTCTCTCCCCGCTCACCCTGGTGATGCAGGCCATTCCGCCGGTGGTGGTCTCCCTGCTCGCCCTGTTCCTGTTCGGGGTCAGCCTCGAATGGCTGCCCATCGGCTACGCCTACAGCCCGGAGATCAAGGCTGACTGGGGCTGGGAGCACATCAAGAGCATCATGACCCACGCCATCATGCCGGTGCTGACTCTGGCCGTGGTACAGGTGGGGGGCTTTCTCATCACCATGCGCAACAACATGATCAACCTGCTGGGCGAGGATTACATCACCATGGCCAAGGCCAAGGGGCTCTCCAGCAACCGGGTGATCTTCAACTACGGCGCCCGTAACGCCATTCTGCCCAGCGTCACCGCCCTCTCCATGGCGCTCGGCTTCGTCATCGGTGGCTCCCTCATCACCGAAGTGATCTTCAACTATCCCGGCCTGGGCCTGACCCTCTATCAGGGCATTCTGGCCCGCGACTACCCGCTCATTCAGGGGCAGCTGCTCATCATGACCATCACCATGCTCAGCTTCAACTTCCTGGCCGACGTGCTCTACGTCTTCCTGGATCCCCGTCTGCGTACAGGAGGCAAATAAGATGCGTATGCCGACCATTCTCAAAATCCTGCTGGGCAACAAGAAGGCTGCCTGTGGCCTCGCCATCGTGGTTGCCTTCGTACTGATGGCCATATTTGCCCCCATTCTGGCCAGCAACGAGCCGACCAAACGGGTGGCTCGCCCGCACCAGCCGCCCAGTGCCGAGTTCGTGATGGGTTCAACCCGCATGGGCCACGACATCTGGGCCCAGTTCACCAACGGCGCCCGTATCTCGCTGCTGGTGGGCTTCAGTGCAGGCCTGCTGGTCTGCACCCTGGCCGTCGCCATCGGCATCACCGCCGGTTACTTCGGGGGTCTGGTGGATGAGTGCCTCACCTTCCTGATGAACGTGGTGCTGGTGATCCCCAACCTCCCCTTGCTACTGGTGCTGGCAAGCTTTATCGGGGAGGCGTCACCGGCGGTAATTGCCGTGATAATAGGGTTGACCTCCTGGGCCTATGGCGCGCGGGTCATCCGCGCACAGACCCTGGCCCTGCGCGAGAAGGAGTTCGTCATCGCCGCAGAAGTGCTGGGCGAGCCGGCCTGGCGCATCATTCTGGTGGAGATCCTGCCCAACCTTATCTCCATCATCGGGGTGAGCTTCATCGGCTCCATCATCTACGCCATCGTCACCGAAGCGACCCTGGAGTTCCTGGGGCTTGGCGACCCGACCGTGGTGAGCTGGGGCATCATGCTCTACAACGCCCAGACCTCCAGCGCCATTCTGGTCGGCGCCTGGTGGGAGATCCTGGCCCCCTGCTTTGCCATCGCCACCCTGGGTGCCGGTCTGGCCCTGCTCAACTTCGCCATCGACGAGATTGCCAACCCGCAGCTGCGCTCCCACAAAGGGTTGAGCCGCTGGAAGAAACTCGCGGCGCCGGTCACAACTCCGATTGCCACAGCACAGGAGAAGACAGCATGAACAAGCATCCCCTGCTGTCAGTACGCAATCTTTGCGTTGACTACATCACCGAAAATGGCGACGTGCGCGCCGTCAACTCGGTGAGCTTCGATATCAGACAGGGCGAGATCTTCGGTCTCGCCGGTGAGTCGGGCTGCGGCAAATCCACCGTCGCCTTCTCGGTGGCCCGGCTGCACAAGCCGCCCGCCTACATCAGCGGTGGCGAGATCCTGTTCAAGGGGGAGAACATCCTCCACTACAACGACGAGCGGCTGCGCTCCTACCGCTGGCAACAGGTGTCGGTGGTGTTCCAGTCCGCCATGAACGCCCTGAACCCAGTGCTGCGGATGGAGGAGCAGTTCTGCGACGTGCTGCTGGCCCACAACCCCGGCATGACCCGTTACGAGGCGATCAAGCGCGCCCAGGAGCTGCTCACCATCGTCGATATCCACCCGAGCCGGCTCAAGGACTACCCGCACCAGTTCTCCGGCGGCATGCGCCAGCGGCTGGTGATTGCCATCGCCATGGCGCTCAACCCCGAGCTGCTCATCATGGATGAGCCAACCACGGCGCTCGATGTGGTGGTACAGCGGGAGATCCTGCAGAAGGTCTATGCCCTGAAAGAGAAGTTCAACTTCTCCATTCTGTTCATCACCCACGACCTCTCCCTGATGGTGGAGTTCTGCGATCGCATCGGCATCATGTATGCCGGTGAACTGGTGGAAGTCGCCCCCTCCAAGGCGATCCTGACCGCGCCGCTGCACCCCTATACCAGAGGGCTGGGCAACTCCTTCCCGCCCCTGCACGGGCCGAAGAAGGTGCTGGAGGGGATCCCGGGCACCCCGCTCAACCTGCTGGAGGTGCCGGTCGGCTGCCGCTTTCAGGCACGCTGCGGCAAGGTGCACGATCGCTGCCGTCAGGAGTACACCAGATTGGCCGAGATCCGCCCCGGGCAACAGACCGCCTGCCACCTCTATGAGGAGCAGGGACTGCAACAAGATTCCGTGATCTATCTGGACAAGGCCGCTGGCTGTTAAGGATGTCTGTCATGCAAATCGCCAAAACCGATGCACCCATCATCGAAGTCCAGCACCTCTACAAGGACTTCCCCATCAACTCCAATGCCATCAAGAGTGGCAAGATGCGGGCGCTCTCCGACATCACCTTCAACCTGCACCGGGGCCGCGCCCTGGCGGTGGTCGGGGAGTCGGGCTCCGGCAAGAGCACCATCGCCAAAATCATCGCCAAGATGTACAAGCTCAGTGCCGGGCGCATTCTCTATCGCGGCCACGATCTGGAGGAGTTCAACAAGGGCACCGCCCTGCTGGACTATCGCCAGAGCGTGCAGATGGTGTGGCAAGATCCGTTCGGTTCGCTCAACCCGACCCACACCATCTATCACCACATCGCCCGTCCCCTGCTGCTGCACAGCAAGGTGATCGACAAAAAAGAGCTGCCCGACATGGTCTACGCCCTGCTGGAAAAGGTCGGCCTGACCCCCGCCAAAGCAACGGCGGCCAAGTATCCGCACCAGCTCTCCGGCGGCCAGCGCCAGCGGGTCAACATCGCCCGCAATCTGGCGGTGGAGGCGGAAGTGGTGCTGGCGGACGAGCCGACTTCCATGCTCGACGTCTCCATTCGCATCGGCATCCTCAACCTGATGGAGCAGATGAAGAACGAGCTCGGCGTCTCCATGCTCTACATCACCCACGACATCGCCACCGCCCGCTATGTGGCGGAAGATCTGGCGGTGATGTATGTGGGGCACATGGTGGAGTGGGGCGAGGTGGACGAGATCCTGCACCACCCGCAGCACCCCTACACCCAGCTGCTCATCTCGGCGGTGCCCGACCCGGAGAAGAGTATCCACGCCGAGCTGGAGGGGGGCCGCAAGGGGGAGATCCCGCTCTGGACACCGGAGTCCTGCGGTTGCCCCTTTGCCGGGCGCTGCAATCAGGCAATGCCCCGCTGCAAGGAGGCGCTGCCACCCATCACCAAGCTTGCCGACAACCACTTCGTGCGCTGCTACCTCTACGAGTGAAGGTGAACCCGATACCGGCCGGACAACCCTGTCCGGCCATGCCTCGATACGGGGCGGCCACAGCCCCGTGATGTGCCTCACCGCCCGGCGGTGAACCACAGGAGTAATACCTTGATGGAACTCTTGATCAATCAGGTGGGCTACGAGTGCGACGGACACAAGGTCGCCCTGTTGCAAACCTCCCCCGCCCCTGATCTAGGCGGCTATGTCAGGCTGCAACGCCTCGATGATGGCCAGACCCTGTTTGAAACCCCGCTGCAACCGGCTGGCAGCGTCCCCGGCTGGCAGGGCCGCGCTTACTGGCGTGCCGACTTCTCCGCCTTCAAGGAGCCCGGCCACTATCGGCTGGAGGCGATCACTGCCCAAGGCATAGTCCGCTCCACCCGTTTTGCCATCGGCCAGGATCTGCTGGCCAGCCGCTGTCTCTCCGATGTCATCCACTACTTCAAGGGCCAGCGCGCCAGCGGCACCTTTGATCGGGCCGACCGCAGCGCCCGCCTGTTTGGCACCGACCAGCACAGAGATGTGCACGGCGGCTGGTTCGATGCCAGCGGCGACATGAGCAAGTACCTGAGCCACCTCTCCTACGCCAACTACCTCAACCCCCAGCAGACCCCCATGGTGGTGTGGGCCCTGCTCAAGTGCCGCGAACTGCTGGCCCCGCGCCGCGATATCGACGGGGTGAACCTCTGCAAGCGGCTCAATGACGAGGCGCTGCACGGCGCCGATTTCCTCTGCCGGATGCAGGATAAGTCGGGCTTCTTCTACATGACCCTGTTCGATAAGTGGAGCAAGGATCCCGCCCAGCGCGAGCTGTGCGCCTATGCCACCCAGCAGGGTGTCAAATCCGCCAACTGGCAGGCGGGTTTTCGCCAAGGGGGTGGCATGGCTATCGCCGCGCTGGCCCGCGCCGCCCGCGAGAGCGTCAGTGGCGACTTCGATGCCAGCCGCTACGCCGAGGCAGCCAAACGCGGCTACCTGCATCTGCGTGAGCACAGCTTTGCCTACCTCGATGACGGGGTCGAAAACATCATCGACGACTACTGCGCCCTGCTGGCAGCGGTGGAGCTGACCCGCACTTTCGGCAACGAGTGGCTGAATGAGGCGAGAGCCCGCGCCAGCAAGCTCTGTGCCCGCCAGCGCCCTCATCCTGAGCTGGGTCACTACTGGTCGGCCAACGAGGATGGCTCGCGCCCCTACTACCACGCCGCTGAGGCGGGTCTGCCGGTGCTGGCGCTACTGGAATATCTGGGCGTAGAGCCGGATCAGGAATACAAGGCTAGGGTACAAACCGTGGTGGAGCAGGCGCTGGCCGCCGAGCTGGCACTGTGCGCACGGGCGGGCAACCCCTTCTCCCTCGCCCGCCAATATGTGAAAGGGGTGGATGAAGCGTCGCGCGTCAGCTTCTTTATGCCCCACAACAACGAGTCCGGTTACTGGTGGCAGGGGGAGAATGCTCGCCTCGCATCGCTGGCGGCCATGGCCTTTGCTGGCGCCCGCCACTTCCCCCGCCAGAGCCAGCCACTGCTCACTTATGGCCAGCGCCAACTCGACTGGATCCTCGGGCAAAACCCCTTCAACGCCTGCATGCTGGCGGGCCACGGCATCAACAACCCCACCTATACCGCCGGGTATCCCAATGCGCAGGGGGGTATCTGCAACGGCATCACCTCAGGGTTTGATGACGAAAATGAGGTGGCCTTTATTCCGGAGGAGTACAAGGATCGGCTAGATCAGAACTGGCGCTGGGGCGAGCAGTGGATCCCCCACGCAGCCTGGTTTGCCCTGGCCATCAGCTGGCAAAATGCCGCAGGAGGTCGCCATGATTGAGTTCTGGGTCGGCGTCGATGGCGGGGGCACCCACACCCGCGCCCGCATTCGGGATCGGGCGGGCAAGCTGCTCGGAGAGGGGCGCGCGGCAGGATCCAATCTGGAGCTGGGCATCCCCCATGCCCACGCCAATGTGCTGGCCGCCATCGCCAGCGCCCGCCTTGCCGCCGGGATCGCTATCGAGAGTGAACAGCAGATGGGGGTCGGACTGGCGCTCGCCTCCGCCGAGCTGGCCGACTGCTATCACGCCCTGCTCGAGATGCCCTTCCCCTTTGCCAGCGTCAGGCTCACCTCCGATGCCTTCGGTGCCTGCCTCGGCGCCTTTGGCGGCCGTGAGGGGGCCATTCTGATCGCCGGTACCGGCTCGGTGGGGCTGGTCTATCAGGAGGGGCAGATCCGCACCTGCTCCGGCCGCGGCTTCCCCATTTCAGACATAGGCAGCGGCGCCTGGCTGGGGCTGCGCGCCATCCAGCAATCCCTGCTCTGCCACGACGGCATTCTGCCCCCCAGCACCCTCGCCATCCGCCTGATGGACCGCTTCAAGCGAGATCAGGCCGAGGTGGTACGCTGGGCCGCCCGCGCTATTCCGGCGGACTATGGCCACTTTGCCCCCTGGGTATTCGATGCCGCCAGCGATGGCGACGAGCTCGCCAATCAGCTGCTGGACGAAACCTGCGAACAGCTGCGGATCCTGCTGGAGGGAATGACCCAGCTCGGTGCCAGACAGATCGCCCTGCTGGGGGGGATTGGCACCCGCCTCGCTCCCCGTCTCGGCCAGCTCAACCTGCTCCCCCCCCAGGCAGATGCGCTCGATGGCGCCATCCTGTTTGCCCAATCAGAGGATTTTCCATGTCTACACCCCTGATCCACACCCAGGTAGCCCGACGTGACGGCGAGGATGTCTGGTTCACTTTCACCCTCTCCCGCATGCCTGATACCAAGTGGAAGCTGCACTTCTGTCTGGCTCGCCATATCGACCCCGACTCCTTGCAAGGGGGGGAGCTGGAGCGCCAGAGCGGCAGCTACAAGGTGATTATCCCGAACGCTGGCAGCTGCGAGCTGCGCTTTTGCTGCCGCCAGACCCCCATCAAGAAGCTCTCCGACATGCCGCAGGGCTTTTTCCTCAGCTTGCCGGAGGCGACCACGGGTGCCCAGCTGCTACCGGTGACGCTGGCGGCGCAGGATCTCGGACTGGAGAACCCGCCGGTAACCCGCCCCGACCTGCCGGATGTCGAGCCCCAGCCCGGCATAGTGCCGCAACCGGCCCATCTGGTACTGCTGGAGGGGAACTTCCGGCTGGCCGAGCGGGCTCATGTCAGCGCCCCCCGCGATGTGCCGAAATTGCTGGCCCACTTCAACGAGCTGACGTCGCTGGCGCTGGAGCAGGATCACGACGCTGAAATCCGGCTGACCGAGGCCAAACTGGCCCCTGAAGCCTACCAACTGACCATCACGCCGCAGGAGGTGGTGATTGCCGCTGCCGACGAAGCGGGCTGGCGTCATGGGCTGGTCACGCTGGCCCAGTGGTATCTGCAACATGGCGAGAGCCTGCCCTGCGTCACGCTGGAGGATGCCCCGCGCTTTGGCTTTCGCGGCATTTTTCTCGACTGCGCCCGCCACTTCCACACTCCGGCCACCATCAAGCGTCTGCTCAAACTGATGAGCCTCTACAAGTTCAACCGCTTCCACTGGCATCTGACCGATGACGAGGGGTGGCGACTCGAGATAAAAGCCTTCCCGGAGCTGACCGACGTGGGAGCCTGGCGCGGCCATAATCTGGCGATCGGCCCCCAGCTCAGCGGCGGCGCCGAACCCTATGGTGGCTACTACACCCAGAGCGAGGTGAAGGAGCTGGTGAGCTATGCCGGTGAGCTCGGCATCACCGTCATTCCCGAGATCGACATCCCGGGCCACTGCCACGCCGCCATCAAGGCGCTGCCCGAGCTGCTGATCGAAACGGCGGATCACTCCCGCTACCGCTCGGTTCAGCATTTCGATGACAACGTGCTCAACCCCGCCCTGCCCGGCACCTACCGCTTTCTGGAGGCGGTGCTGGACGAGGTGTGCGAGCTCTTTCCCGGCCCGCAGATCCACATGGGGGGTGACGAGGTGCCGACCGGGGTCTGGACCGACAGCCCCGCCTGCCAGCAGCTGATGGTCGAGCAGGGCTACGCCGACTGCCGCGAGCTGCAGGGCCATCTGCTGCGCCACTGCCAGCGCTATCTGGCCGCCAGAGGCAAACAGATGATCGGCTGGGAGGAGATCCTGCATGGCGACAAGGTGAGCCGCAAAGCGGCCATCTGTGCCTGGACCAGCTTTCAGGCGGGGCTGGATGCTGCCGCGGCCGGTTATCCGGTGGTGATGGCGCCCGCCCAGTTCCTCTATCTGGATCTGGCCTGGAGCGCCAATATTCATGAACCCGGCCTCTACTGGGCGGGGACCCTCAATCTGGAGCAGATCTACTCGTGTGACCCTGCCCCAGCCGATTTCCATGCCAACGATAACATCCTCGGGGTGCTGAGCCCCTTGTGGTCAGAATTGATCACCAGCCGTGATCGTCTCGACTACATGTTGTTCCCGCGTATGCTGGCCACGGCCGAGGTTGCCTGGAGCGATCCCGCCCACAAGGGCTGGGAGCACTTCGCAGCCCGCCTGCCGGGTCAGCTGCAGATCCTCGATCAGTTGCAGGTGCGCTACCGGATGCCACAGAGGTAATGTTGTCTCTACTTTGGCGGCCAATCGGCCGCCTTTTTTACGATTAGCCAACAAAACATCAACTTCCCCCTACCATTCATCCGCCATTATTGGCAAAATCCAGCCCCCAATGAAGCTGGTCTGCCTCCTGCTGGCGCGAGCCTGCGGCCACCTCCAGATCTGCCACAATAACAACGACAACATTATCAACAAGAACATCGGAGCGTATTCCTATGGCCCGCAGAGATGTCCATACCCTGGATAGCGAAGTGGAGTTTCCTGCCGACGTACAACTGGTCTCCACCACTGACCTGCGCGGGGTGATCACCTACGCCAACCCGGCCTTTTGCGAAATCGCAGGCTACACGGTCGATGAACTGGTGGGACACAACCACAATCTGGTACGCCACCCCGACATGCCCAAGGCCGCCTTCGCCGATCTCTGGGCCCGCCTCAAGGAGGGCAAACCCTGGCGCGGCATCGTCAAAAATCGCTGCAAGGATGGTCGTTACTACTGGGTAGATGCCTACGTCACCCCCATCTACGAAGGCAACAGGATCAGCGGCTACCAGTCGGTACGCTGCAAGCCCGAGCCCCAATTCAAGCGCATCGCCGCTCAGACCTACCAAGCCCTGCTCAAGGCCGAGCGCGGCAACAGCAGCAACCTTCCCTCTCTTGTCAGAGTGCGCACCCCGGCCATTACCCTGCTGCTGCTCGGCCTGATGGGCTGGACCTTCGCCAGCCAAGGGGCCATGACCGTCCTGCTGATGCTGCTGCCTCTGTTGCTTATTGGCGGAGCCTACTGGCGCGAGCTCTTTGCCCTGCCCCACTATCTACAGAAGCTGGGCCGCGAATATGACAGTCTGACCCGGCTGGTCTACTCCGGTGATAACCCCGGCGCCATTGCCGATTTTCATATCAAGATGCTGCAGGCCCGCATCCGAACCGTGTTGGGGCGGATCAACGATGCCACGGCATCTCTGCAAACCCTGGCCATCAATCTGAAGCAGGCCTCTCATCAGGCCTGTCTCGATATCAACGAGCAAGATGCCCAGACCCAGCAGATGGCTACGGCTATGACTCAAATGGCCAACACAGCTCACGAGATCGCCCGCAACATTCAGGACTCCAACGGTCAGGTCAACGAAGCTCGCAATCGTTGTGAACAAACCAACCAGCAGTTGAACCAGACCGAGCAACAGATCGAACAGCTCGCCAAACAGGCAGAGCTGGCGTTCAACTCGGCGGTAGAGCTCGCCAGCGAATCCGAACGGATTGGCAGTGTCATGGGCGAGATCCAGGGCATCGCCGAGCAGACTAACCTGCTGGCCCTCAACGCGGCCATCGAAGCCGCTCGCGCCGGGGAGCAGGGCCGTGGTTTTGCGGTGGTGGCTGACGAGGTGCGTACTCTATCGACCCGCACCCACAAGGCGACCGAGCAGATCCAGGGCAGCATCAAGCAGATCCAGCACACGCTGGGACGCTGGAAGGGGATGATGCAGGAGAACCTGCAACAGACCCGCGCATGTGCCGAGATGACCCGCCAGGGCGCCAGCAGCCTCCATACCGTGCTGACAGAGATAGAGCTGGTCACCGAACACTCCACCCAGATCGCCACCGCTGCAGAGCAGCAACAAGCGGTCGTGGAGGAGATCAGCCGCAGTATCCACCAGATCTCCGAGTACTCCCATGCCAACAGTCAGAAGATGCTGGATGTCGATCACTCCAGTCAGGCTCTGCTGGAACGGGCCAAGCAACTGAAGGGGCTTAGCCAGACCTTCGGCTGAATCATTGCCAGCCCCATGACAGAAGCGCCACAATGGCGCTTCTGTTGTTTTTGACGAATCGGGTCTATGAGCATTGAACCAAGTCCATCCCCATTGAACAAAACTGCCCGTATCGAAGCGATCATCGCCCTGATCCCGGCAGGCCGGGTGGTCAGTTACGGTCAGGTGGCCGATCTGGCGGGGTTGCCCGGACGGGCAAGACTGGTGGGCAAGGTGCTGCGGGAAACCGACAAGGTACTGCCGTGGCATCGGGTGCTGGGCGCAGCGGGCACTATCTCGTTACCGAAAGGATCGCCAGGCTTTGCCGAACAGACGGGACGCCTGCAGCAGGAGGGGGTCGTGGTGATCGGTGGGCGGGTCAGAATGAAGGAGTGGCAATGGCAGCCCGATCTGGCCGAGCTGCTTTTTCTACTGCCGTTTTGAGGGGGTCACAGCCGGATCACTCCAGCGGCGCCAGGATCTCGTCGCTGCGCACCTGCACCGGTATGGTCTCATCCGCGCGCTGCAGCAGCACCAGCAAGCTCTGTCGGTCCACCTCCAGCACATAGGCCGCCCCTTCCCTAGTCATGCAGCTCATGCCTGGCCGGATCTCGTTAATCTCCATCTCAACCTCCTTGTCTACTTCGCGATTGACGACAGCTGCACTCCTTGCAGTTGTCTCAGTATACCGCTATCCATAAGCAAAGAGGCCCCTTGTCGGGGCCTCTTTTCATCAGGCTTTTTTAGCCTTTGGCAAACTCTCTTGCCAGGTACCGTTGTCGTAGTGAGCGGTCCAACCGGTCGCCTTGCCGTTGACCTCGCTCATCACGTACTGCTCCTTGGTCTTGCGACTGAAGCGCACGATGGCGGGGTTGCCGTCCGGATCAGTGAGCGGGGCACCGGCCAGATACTTGTGCTTGGCGGAGATGCGATCTTTGAAGCGCTTGAGCTCTTCCACCAGCGGCGCGCGGGTCTCGCGGGATTTGGGGAAGTTGCTGGCCGCCAGGAACAGACCGGCAGCCCCGTCACGCAGCACAAAGTGAGCATCGGACTGGGTGCACTTGAGCTCCGGCAGCGGCACCGGCTCCTCCTTCGGCGGCGCGATGTCGCCGTTTTTCAGGATCTTGCGGGTGTTCTTGCAGGTCTCGTTGGTGCAGCCCATGTACTTGCCGAAACGGCCGTTCTTGAGCTGCATCTCGGCTCCGCAACGGTCACACTCGATGCTCGGCCCTTCGTAGCCCTTGAGCTTGAACTGGCCCTTCTCGATCTCGTAGCCATCGCAATCCGGGTTTCGACCACAGACGTGCAGCTTGCGGCTGTCGTCGATGATATAGGCATCCATCGCTGTACCACAGACGCCGCAGCGGTGCTTGGCGCGCAGCGCTTCGGTTTCCGCCTCTTCACCGTCAGTGGCGGAGACAAACTCGTCGGCAGAGACCAGGTTGATGGTCTTCTTGCAGCGCTCTTTCGGCGGCAGGGCATAGCCGGAGCAGCCGAGGAACACGCCGGTGGTGGCGGTACGAATACCCATCTTGCGGCCGCAATCCGGGCAGTCGATGTCGGTCATCACCATCTGGTTGGCACGCATGCCGCCCTCTTCGGGCGCCTTGTCAGCCTTCTCCAGCTCCTGGGTAAACTCGGCGTAGAAGGCGTCCAGCACCTTCTTCCACTCCAGGCTCCCTTCGGCGATGCCATCGAGCTTGTCTTCCATCTTGGCGGTGAACTCGTAGTTCATCAGCTCAACGAAGTTCTCCACCAAACGATCGGTGACGATTTCGCCCATCTTCTCGGCGAAGAAACGGCGGCTCTCGACCCGCACATATCCGCGATCAACGATGGTGGAGATGATGGAGGCGTAGGTAGACGGACGGCCGATGCCGCGTTTTTCCAGCTCGCGCACCAGCGCTGCTTCGGTGAAACGGGCAGGCGGCTTGGTGAAGTGCTGGCGCGGATCCAGCTTGACCAGTTTCAGCACCTCACCCACGGTCACCGCCGGCAGCTGGCTATCTTCGCCCTTGCGACCCATCGGCGGCAGTGCCTTGGTCCAACCGGCGAAGCGCAGGGTACGACCACGGGCCTTGAGCTCGAACTCACCCGCCTTGACGGTCAGGGTAGAAGAGTCGTACTGAGCCGGGGTCATCTGGCAAGCAACGAACTGACGCCAGATGAGATCGTACAGACGCATGGCATCCGGCTCCATCCCTTCCAGCATCTCGGCAGTCACCTGTACGTTGGAGGGACGGATCGCCTCGTGCGCTTCCTGAGCATTGGCCTTGGCGCCATACAGATTCGGTTCGGCTGGCAGATAGGCCGCGCCATACTGCTCGCCGATATATTCACGCACCGCCTCAACCGCCTCTTTGCTGAGGTTGGTGGAGTCGGTACGCATATAGGTGATGTAACCCGCTTCATAGAGACGCTGGGCCATCATCATGGTCTTCTTGACCCCGAAGCTCAGACGGGTAGAAGCCGCCTGCTGCAGGGTGGAGGTGATAAACGGCGCGGACGGTTTGGAGCCGGTCGGCTTGTCTTCCCGGTTCACCACCTTGTAATCGACCCCTTCCAGGGCTGCGACAGCGGCAAAGGTCTCGGCCTGGGTCACCGGCTTGAAGTCGGCCCCGTTGCGGCTGACCACTTCCATCCGCAGATCGCTCTTGTCTGCGGTCAGCAGGTCGGCATTGAGATCCCAGAATTCGACCGGAACGAACGCCTTGATTTCGCGCTCTTTATCGACGATAAGACGCACCGCAACGGACTGTACCCGACCAGCGGAGAGACCGCGGGCCAGCTTTTTCCACAGCAGCGGGGATACCATGTAACCCACCACGCGATCGAGGAAACGACGGGCCTGCTGTGCATTGACGCGGTCAATATTAAGTTCGGACGGCTGGGCAAACGCCTCCTTGATGGCGCTCTTGGTGATCTCGTTGAACACCACACGCTTGTAGCGGCTGTCGTCGCCACCGATGATCTCGCGCAGGTGCCAGGCGATCGCTTCTCCTTCTCTATCCAAGTCGGTTGCGAGATAGATGGTGTCGGCTTTCTCGGCCAGACTCTGCAACTCGCTGACCACCTTCTCCTTGCCGGGCAAAATCTGGTAGTTAGCCTGCCAGCCAGCGGTCGGATTGATACCCATCCGGGCAAACAGGGCCTTGCGATCCTTGGCAGCCTTCTCGGATTCGCTCAACTTGATGCCGCGAATGACAGGTTTCTTGGGCTCGGTGCTGGCGCTGCCGCTGGTGGGCAGATCGCGAACATGACCAACGCTGGATTTCACCACGTAGTCCTTGCCCAGATATTTGTTGATCGTCTTGGCCTTGGCCGGAGACTCCACTATGACCAGTGATTTGCCCATGCTGTAACTATTATCCTCATTGCACCCGACAGGGTTGGTGTGCGGTTTTGTGGGGCTGTATAAGAGATTTGGCGCGAAAAAGCAATCTTGTGAGCAAATTTGCCTGACCAGCCCGAACCACACGGCTTCTTTTATTGCTTCTTTATTTATTAATGCGAAGGCAACAGGCCGGACGCAACCGCTTTTTCAATTTTCTGCCATACCACCCCTCTTTTTATATCTGAAACGACATAAAAACGTCTGCTGGTTACCGGCTTGTTACAAAAACATAAAATCTCTTTATAATGGCCCCACCCCGACGCATTGCGCGCGGAAGGAACCGCTACCCATCATAAAAATCGAAAGGATGTACTCAATGAAGCACTTCGAGGTAAATTTCGACGGTCTGGTCGGCCCGACTCATAACTATGCTGGCCTCTCCTACGGCAACGTTGCCTCCCAGAGCAATGCCCAGGAGGCTTCCAATCCGAAAGAGGCCGCCAAACAGGGGCTGCGCAAGATGAAGGCGCTGACCGAGCTTGGCATGACCCAGGGGCTACTGGCGCCACAAGAGCGTCCCGATCTCGCCACCCTGCGCCGCCTAGGCTTCACCGGCAACGATGCCCGGGTGCTGGAGCAGGCCGCCAAGCAGGCTCCTGCCGTACTGGCTGCCTGCTATTCGGCCTCCAGCATGTGGACCGCCAACGCCGCCACCGTCTCTCCCAGTGCTGATACCCAGGATGGCCGCATTCACTTCACCCCCGCCAACCTGACCAACAAGTTTCACCGCTCCCTGGAGCCGGACGTCACGGGCCGTATCCTGCGAGCCGTGTTCAACAATGATCGCTACTTCAGCCACCACCTCCATCTGCCGGAGAATGACCACTTCGGCGACGAGGGGGCAGCTAACCACACCCGGCTCTGCCGCGCCTATGGCGAGGCGGGGGTCGAGCTGTTCGTCTATGGCCGCAGCGCTTTTGACTACTCCCGCCCGGCGCCGAAGCGCTACCCGGCCCGCCAGACTCTGGAGGCAAGCCAGGCCATCGCCCGCCTGCATGGCCTTGGCGAGGAGAGCGTGGTCTTTATCCAGCAAAACCCGGAGGTGATCGATCAGGGAGTGTTCCACAACGACGTGATCGCGGTGGGTAACCAGAACGTGCTTTTCTTCCACCAGCAAGCGTTCCTCAACACCGAAGCGGTGCTGGCCGAGATCAGCGGCAAGTTTGGCGAGGGAGATTTGCACTTTATCGAAGTGCCGACTGCCGAGGTATCCGTGCTGGATGCGGTGAAATCCTACCTGTTCAACACCCAGATCCTCACCCTGCCGAGCGGCGAGATGGCCATCATCGCCCCCACCGAGTGCCGCGACAATCCGGCGGTGTCGGCCTATCTTGGCAAGCTGCTGACGCAGGAGACTCCGATCAAGGCGGTCCACTATATGGATGTGAAACAGAGCATGCGCAATGGTGGCGGCCCGGCCTGTCTGCGACTGCGGGTTGCCATGAACGATCAGGAACTCGCCGCGGTCAATCCGGCCTGCCTGATCAACGACAGCCAGTTTGCCCGCCTCGATGGCTGGGTCGATCGCCACTACCGCGACCGCCTGACCCTCGATGACCTGCGGGATCCGGCACTGGTGCAGGAGTCCCGCAGCGCACTGGACGAGCTGACCCAGATCCTGAAACTGGGTTCGGTCTACCCGTTCCAGCGCTAGATGTGATGCCCGGCAAGACCGCCGACACTGGCGGTCTTCTGCTATCTGCCTTCTCTTCAGCGCGATCGCCAAATTGCACAGATGCTGTTTTGTGCAGAAAAGCAGCGCACAACTTGCTGATAAGCTTGAATTTTGAGCTGGATGTATCAAAAAATCGACGAACAGTCATTTTTTACTGCCAGATGCCTCATCAAGGGGTTCACAAAGCCTCTGGATCTGATAGTATGCGCCTCGCACTTGGGGAGGGGTTCCCGAGCGGCCAAAGGGATCAGACTGTAAATCTGACGGCTCTGCCTTCGAAGGTTCGAATCCTTCTCCCTCCACCATTCAAGTGCAAAGTAGTGACAATCAGGAAATACCCTGTGGAGGGGTTCCCGAGCGGCCAAAGGGATCAGACTGTAAATCTGACGGCTCTGCCTTCGAAGGTTCGAATCCTTCTCCCTCCACCATTTCCCTGATTGCAATGGCTGAATACAATTTGCTTTGCCCCTGTGGAGGGGTTCCCGAGCGGCCAAAGGGATCAGACTGTAAATCTGACGGCTCTGCCTTCGAAGGTTCGAATCCTTCTCCCTCCACCATCATTCAAGAAAACCCGGCCTCGCGCCGGGTTTTCGCTTTCTGCCATTCCCCTCACACTTTTTCGGCCTTGTCAGATCTGACAGTTGCAATTGCATCCCATCTTGCTCATCGTGGCATCATCAACATTAGAGTGTTCATATCATGTTTGAAGTCTGGGACGAGCATGGTCACGCCACCGGTCTGACACTGCAGGCGCTCAAAGTCAGAATCAGCAACGACTATCAGGGTGATCTAATGGTGCGCTACAGCAACAAGCTGGGACTCCCCACGACCCTCTTTCTGACCATTCATCAGGGCGTTGCCTATCAACGCTTCAAAGCGGGTTCGCCAAGACTGGATTGGGAATGGCTAGCCAGCGCAGGCAATGGCAACTGCCCCAGTAATTTTATGAACGAACAGTTTCCCGATTTTCAACTCGCAATGGATAATTGAACATCAACAACTATCGCTAACCCACCACCACAGATTACCCAAAAACTGATTTTCCATTCGCATGATATTCCTGCCAAATTGCATGATGACGTGGGGGCGAGTACAATCCTGCACCCCGAATATCCGGCGCATCGTCTGTAGATAGGCCCCGGATATGCCGTCATCGGGTCGCGCTGCATTGAGCCTCCTCTCGGAGGGCATCTTGCACCGCAACTCAACCACTACGATGCCATCAGGTGGCATCGTCCTGATTTGCAATCAGATATAAAGAGTCCGCCATGTTTAAACCAGAATTGCTCTCCCCCGCAGGTTCCCTCAAGAACATGCGTTACGCCTATGCCTATGGCGCTGATGCCGTCTATGCTGGTCAGCCCCGCTACAGCCTGCGGGTGCGCAACAACGAATTCGATCATGAAAACCTGCAGCTGGGCATCAACGAAGCCCATGCACTGGGCAAGCAGTTCTATGTGGTGGCCAACATCCAGCCCCACAACTCCAAGCTCAAGACCTTTATCCGCGACATGCGCCCTGTGGTTGAGATGAAGCCGGATGCACTGATCATGTCCGACCCAGGTCTCATCATGATGATGCGTGAAGCCTTCCCGGATATGCCCATTCACCTCTCGGTGCAGGCCAACGCGGTCAACTGGGCCACGGTGAAGTTCTGGCATCAAATGGGCCTGACCCGCGCCATCCTCTCCCGTGAGCTGTCGCTGGACGAGATTGAGGAGATCCGCATGCAGGTACCGGAGATGGAGCTGGAAGTGTTCGTTCACGGCGCGCTGTGCATGGCCTACTCCGGCCGCTGCCTGCTCTCCGGCTATATCAACAAGCGTGACCCCAACCAGGGCACCTGCACCAACTCCTGCCGCTGGGAGTACAAGGTGCACGAAGGTAAAGAAGATGACGTGGGCCAGATCGTCCACCGTCAGGAGCCCATCGCAGTGCGTCCGGACAACACCCTGGGCCTTGGCAAACCGACCGATGCGCTGGTGCTGCTGGAAGAGTCCAACCGCCCGGGCGAGTACATGAGCGCGTTCGAGGACGAACACGGCACCTACATCATGAACTCCAAGGACTTGCGCGCCGTCGAGCACGTCGAGCGACTGACCAAGATGGGCGTTCACTCCCTGAAAATCGAAGGGCGCACCAAATCCTTCTACTACTGCGCCCGTACGGCTCAGGTTTACCGCAAGGCCATCGACGATGCGGTAGCGGGTCGTCCGTTCGACCGCAGCCTGATGGGCACCCTCGAAAATCTGGCCCACCGCGGCTATACCGAGGGCTTCCTGCGCCGTCACAACCACAGCGAATACCAGAACTACGACTACGGCTACTCCGTCTCCGACACCCAGCAGTTTGTCGGCGAGATCACCGGTCGCAAAGGTGACATGGTCGAGGTCGAGGTGAAGAACAAGTTCCTGGTAGGCAACAACCTGGAGCTGATGACCCCGCAGGGCAACGTCCGTTTCAATCTGGAGCAGATGGAGAACCGCAAGGGCGAGCTTATCGATACCGCGCCGGGCAACGGTCACGTGGTCTATGTGCCGGTCCCGAAAGATCTGGATGTGAACTACGGCATTTTGCTGCGCAATCTGGGCGACAGCCAGGATACCCGCAACCCGCACACGGCGGCCTGAGATGGCGCTGCTCATCACCGACAAGTGCATCAACTGTGACATGTGCGATCCCGAGTGCCCCAACCAGGCTATCAGCCTGGGTGAGGAGATCTACGAGATCGACCCCAGTCGCTGCACCGAGTGCGTCGGTCACTATGAGAAGCCGACCTGCATCAGTGTCTGCCCTATCGACTGCATCATCTGGGATCCCGCTCATGTGGAGACCGAAGATCAGCTGATGGAGAAATTTGTGCGGATGCACAGGCAATAAAACGAAAAAAGGCCGAGCAATCGGCCTTTTTTGCTCCTGAGTTCAGCGGCTGGCCATCACTTGCCGACCAGCCGGATCAGTTTGTCCAGCTCACGCTGGGCCTCCAGCATCCGGGTCTGGGACTCCTCCAACCTGGCCTGCCGCTTGGCAATCTTCTCCGGTTTGCCACTGACCCTCGCCTCCTGCAGTTCAAGCAGACGCTCATCCACCTCGCCACGCAGTTTGTTAACCCGCTCTTTCTGCTCCTTGAGCAGACCTTCATCAGTACAGTTGGCCTTGATATTGCGCGCTGCCTGTTCGAGCCCGGCAATCTGCCCGGCATTGTTGTGTGCTTTGGCAAACACCAGCTGGTCGTTGACGGCCTGCAGACGGGCCTTGCAACCGACCGCCTCACTGCCAAAGGCCTGACCCGCCAACAGCAGCAAGCCGGCTCCCAATACTTTCCACATCTCGATTCATCCGGTCTTGTTTGCGAGCTGACCATAAAAACCTCGATCGGCAGCAGGGTCAAGCAAGCGGGAAAAAGGTGCGACAGAAGTTGTGCAACATCACGCAATTGCCACCCTGTTGGTTCTACAATGACGCTCTTTCCAATCGGGAGTCTGTTATGAATCAACAAATTGTGGTCATTGCCAACGGTGCCCCCTATGGCAGCGAATCCCTGTTCAACGCCCTGCGTCTCGCTATCGCCATCAACGAACAGGGTGGTGCCAGCCTGAAGCTGTTCCTGATGTCAGATGCGGTGAGTGCAGCACTGGCCGGTCAGGCTCCGGCCGAAGGGTACAACCTGCGCCAGATGCTGGAGATCCTGCTGGCACAAGGCGTCACCATTCGCCTGTGCAAGACCTGCACCGATGCCCGTGGCATCACCGCCCTGCCGCTGATCGAGGGCATTGAGGTCGGCACCCTGCCGATGCTGGCCCAATGGACCCTGGCTGCCGACAAGGTGCTGACCTTCTGAACCATAAGGGGCTGGCCAGCGGCGAAGTCAGCCCGGTTAGCCTATCACCGACTCCTGCCGGGCACTTCGCCGACCATGATGTCGGGCGCCAGCTTCATAAAGCGCAAAAATCGCCACACAAAGCAGCGCCATCAGCACATAGAGCCACTGACCGCTCCACTGCTCGAGGATCCAGCCTCCCAGCAGGGCGCCGGCGGCTCCTCCCAACCCGGCCAGTGCACTGGCACCAAAGTAGCTCCCCTTGAGATGAGCGGGGGCCATCTGATCGATCAGCACGTTGAGCAGGGGGAAGAGGATAGTCTCGCCGATGCTGAGCAGCAGCACGGCGCCAAACCAGTGGCTGGGCACCATCGGGTCCCCCAGTGCGAAGAGCAGCTGGGCCGCCAGAAAGAGCGCCATGCCGATATGAAGCCGTACCCGCACCGGCCAGCGTGACAACAACCGCAGCAGCGGAAATTGCAGCAGCACCACGGTCAGGGCATTGGTCGCCACCAGCAGGGCAACCAGCTCGGCCACCTGCGGCATACCGGCCCTGGTCAGGTATTGCACCAGCGGCGAGTGAAACTGGGAGTAGACCAGCACCATCAGGAGATTGGCCATCACCAGCAGCAGGAAGGCGCGATCCGCCAGCAACACCTTGATGGCATCCCGCAGTCCGGGGCCAGCAGCACCCGGCTTGCCTGTGCTGCCAGCCCGGCGAAATCCCCAGCCAAAGGCCAGCGCCAGCAGCAGATAGCTCACCACCAGAAACAGGAAGGTCTCCTGCTGGGCGTTGATCCCGAGGGTCACCCCCAGTAGCGGCCCCAGCGCGGCCCCCAGGTTGAGCAGAAAATAACGCAGGTGCAGTGCCAACTCCCGCGCCTTGGCCGAGGCCAGACTGTCGGCCATCAACGCCTTGCCGGGGGCATCGATGAGCCCCGACGAGAGGCCGCTGCCCATCACCCCGACCCCGAGCCAGAATACCTCGTGCGAAAAACCGAGCAGGCCGAAACAGATCATCGCCACCAGACAACCGGCCAGCAGTATGCTGCGCCGCCCGAAGCGATCAGAGAGCCAGCCGCCGTAAAAACTGACCAGGGTAGAGAGGGCCATCGAGCCACCCAGCAACAGGCCAATCAAAGTGGCCGAAAGGTCATACTCCCGATAGAGCAGAATGGAGAGGAAGGGCCACACCATGTAGTAGCTGGTGCGCACCATGAAGGTACCCAGAATGACGATCCAGACCAGTGGGGTAAATTGCCTGAAGGTACTCCATGGCATTGGCATGCTCCCTGGCCCGTGGGGCCAGCAATGAAAGGGGAAAGCCTTCAGTTGTAACAGAGGAGTTGAATGGAGACAACCTTCCTCGCCACAGCGTTGCCTCATCGCTAACACGGCCTGCAACGTGGCCAAAAATCGAGGCCAGCCGGATTGCCCCGACTAGCCTCGCTCACCACTTGTCACGCTCGTTGCGGGTCGCGACTCAGCGCCAGGGGCTCTGCTGCCACAAGCGGCCAAACCCGGCCTCCAGCGCCTGTGCGCCCTGCTGCCCCAACTTCTGGGTCAGGCTTTTTGGCTTGCGATAGCTGATGCCGATCACCTTGTGGTGGCTGGCCTGCGCCAGCAGGTAGTCATCGCTAGTGCAGAGGGTATCCACCAGCCCCAGCCCCTTGGCCTGACTCGCCAGCCAGTGTTCACCGGTCGTGACCTGATCGATATCGAGTTGCGGGCGGTGTTCGGCCACAAAGGCCTTGAAGCGCTCGTGGATCGCCGCCAGCTCCTCGCGAAACTTCTCGCGCCCCAGATCGTCGTTCTCGCCAAACATGGTGATGGTGCGCTTATACTGACCGGCGGTGTGCATCTCGAACTCGATGTCATGCTTTTTCAACAACTTGTTGAAGTTCGGCATCTGGGCGATCACCCCGATGGAGCCGACGATGGCAAAGGGGGCAGCCAGGATCTTGTCTGCCACACAGGCCATCATGTAGCCACCGCTCGCCGCCACCTTATCGATAGCCACGGTGAGCTTGATGTCACGATCGCGCAGTCGCTGCAACTGGGAAGCGGCCAAACCATAGCCATGCACTACGCCGCCACCGGATTCGAGTCGCAGCAGCACCTCGTCGCCGGGCTGGGCGACGCCAATCACCGCGCTCACCTCCTCGCGCAGGGAGGTCACCTCTTTGGCATCCATGCTGCCGTTGAAATCGAGCACGAACAGGCGACTGCGCTCATCCCCCGCCTTGGCACGCTTCTTCTGCTCCTCTTTTTGCTGCTTTTCCATCACCTTGCGCTCGGCCTTGCTGGCGAGCGCGCTCTTGAGCGCAAATTGCCCCTGCTCCAGCTCGCTCGAGAGATCGGTCACCACCAGCTCACCCTTGCGCGCTTTCGGCTGGCGAGTGCTCACAATCATCAGGATGATGGCGCCGATGGCCAGCAGGAAGGTCACTGTCTTGGCCAGAAACAGGCCATATTCGGTCAGAAATGTCACGATGGACTCCAGAATGGATCGGTTTTCGTCACATTCTAGGGAGTTTGATGGAGGCGCGCAAAAAATCGCAGCCAGTGCCCGGAAAAACCAACCCGAGCATCACAACCTCTCTATTTTCTTCACATTTTTCTTGCCGCTGGCTGGTCAAACAGGCGCGCAGATCAGTACACTTGGCGCCGATTGCCATGCACTTATGGCCGGAATTTGTTAACAGGAGTTGTCATGCTCGATTATCAGGCACCCCGCGATCTGCTCAAGGATAAAGTCATTCTGGTCACCGGTGCCGGCGACGGGATCGGCCGCGAAGCCGCCCTCACCTACGCCGCTCACGGTGCCACCGTGATCCTGCTCGGCCGCACCAGCGCCAAACTCGAAGCCGTGTATGACCAGATTGAAGCGGCCGGTTATCCGCTGCCCGCCATCGTGCCGGTGGATCTGAAAGGGGCCACCGCCGCCCACTACCGCGGCATGGCCGAAACCTTCGCCCAGCAGTTTGGCCGCCTCGACGGCGTGCTGTTCAACGCCGGTCTGCTCGGCACCCTCTCCCCGTTTGAACATATTCAGGAGAAGGAGTGGGACGAGGTGATGCAGGTCAACGTCAAATCGGAATTCCTGCTGACCCAGGCGCTGCTGCCGCTGCTGCGCCAGACCGCCAAGGCGCAGGGCGATGCCTCCATCGTCTACACCTCCTCCAGCGTGGGACGCAAGGGGCGCGCCTACTGGGGCACCTATGCCATATCCAAATTTGCCATCGAGGGGATGATGGAAGTGCTGGCCGACGAGCTTGAGAACACCGGTGTGCGGGTCAATACCCTCAATCCGGGCGGTACCCGTACCAAGATGCGCGCCAGCGCCTTCCCGGCGGAAGATCCCATGAACCTCAAGACCCCGGCCGACCTGATGCCGCTCTACCTTTACCTGATGGGGTCGGACAGCCGCAGCAAAACCGGCCAGACCTTTGTGGCTCAGCCAAAATAAACAAGTTGCGTGGCCCAGCCCAAATAAATCAATAAAATACCCAGAGTGTTGTGCGGCAGGGGTTAAATTGAATAGGGGGCACAGGCTCCCTGTTCGAACCACTGACCATCCTATCTCCAATCAGGTTGAACTATGTTTCGTCCCAAGAGCACGTTTGAGCAATGGCGGATCTTTCAGGCGGTGGTCGACTGCGGCGGCTACGCCCAGGCGGCCGAGGCGCTGAACAAGAGCCAGTCCTCCCTCAATCATGCGGTTGCAAAGTTGCAGCAGAGTCTGGGGGTGCCCTTGCTGGAGGTGCGCGGCCGCAAGGCAGTGCTGACCCCGGCGGGCGAGATCTTCCTCAAGCGGGCCCGTCAGTTGAGCCAACAGGTGGAAGAGCTGGAAAATCTGGCCAACAACCTGGAGCGGCAGTGGGAGCCGCAGATCAACCTCTATGTCTCGGCGCTGCAGCCAAGGGATCGCCTCTATCGGGCGCTGGCCAGCTTCTATCCTCGCAGTCGGGGTTGCCGGGTCAACCTGCACGAACGTATTCACTGCCACTTCAACGCCCTGCAACCGGGGGATCTGATGCTCTCCGAGCACCTGCCCGGCGATCGCACCGGTCTGCTGCTGGACGAGGTGTGCCTGCTGCCCCTCTGCGCCGCCAGCCATCCGCTGGCACAGGAGGAGGGGCCCATCCGCAGCGACGTGCTGACCAGCCACAACCAGATCAGCCTCCATCCCCCCATTCACCGCTCGGTGGACTGGAACGATGCGGATGACACCGGCTGGAAGGCAACCCACTACCACGAAGTGCTCGCCATGCTGCGCCTTGGCCTCGGCTATGCCTGGCTGCCGCGTCATCTGGTGGAGCGGGAGCTGGCGGAAGGTTCGCTCATACAGCTGGATCTGGAGAGCGGCAACGAGCGCCACCTCTACACCTACCTGCTGACCCTCTCCCCCGAATCCCTCGGCCCCGCGACCGAGCTGCTGCTGCGCTGCCTGCGTAACGAATATCAGGGCGAATCATCGCCGCTTCCGCACGCCCAGCCCCGGCACGACAAATAACAGCCAGCCCCCGTCAGACGTTGGGCACCCGCCAGCTGGCGGCCAGTGCCACCAGTGCCAATCCCAGCGCCACCATAAAGACCCCGTGGAAACTCCACACCTCCGCCACCACACCGGCGATGGCCCCTGCCATGATGGAACCGGTGCGGATGCTGTTGGCAAACAGGGTAGTCGCCACCCCGGCCCGGCCCGGCATCAGATCCTGAAAGTAAGACATGCCGATCCCCGCCACGATACCGATGAAGATGGCGTTGAACAGCTGCAAGGCGATCAGGGCGTATTGGTCGGTGAGGGTCACCAGACCTGTGTAAAAGGCCGCGCCAGCCAGCACCGCCAGCAACATCATGGGGCGCTTGCCAAAGCGCGCCGTGTAGTAACCCGCCAGCAGCATGAAGGGGATCTCCAGCGCAGCTGCCGTGCCCATCAGGATACCGGCAAGCTTCTCATCCAACCCCAGCTCGCGGGTGATGTAGAGCGGCATATTGATGAGGTACATGCTGTTGCAGGTCCACATCAGGGTGGAGGCGATAAAGAGTGCCCGCACCGCCGGATCCCGCCAGCTGCTGACCCGCTCGCTCTCTTCAGCCAGCTTGGGCAGTGGCAGCGAGGGCAACCAGCGCCACACCACCAGGGCACAGAGCAGATAGGCCAGTGCCGAGGCCAGGTACATCAGCTCGAAACCGTAGCCGATGGCCAGCGCGAAGGCGATGGGCGGGCCTATGACCCAGGCCAGCGAAAACTGGGCCCGCATCACCGAGCTGAACATGTCCGCCCGCCGGTTGCGGCTGTCAGAATACTCCCGCGCCAGCGCAAACAGCTGGGGACTGGCCGTGGCCGCCAGCGCCGCCAGCATCACCCCCAGACTCGCCAGCAACCAGTAGTTGCGGTTCCAGGCAAACAGCAAGGAGAGCGCCACCCCGGCAAAGCAGCAGCGCAGGATCAGTCGCTTGCGATCCCCCTTGTTATCGGAGCGATGGCCCAGCCACTGGCTGACCAGAATGCCCACCACCGCATTGATGGTATAGAAGAGCCCGACCAGAAAGGGGCGCACCTGCACCTCCTCGGCCAGAAACAGACTTAAGGTAGGCACCTGCAGTGCCACCGCGACGCCGGTCATAAAGGTCACGGCAAGAAATGAAAGAGAGACGGGGTCAGGGCGTTTGACCGCCGCTATCGACAAGCTCATAGAGTTACCACTGATTGGAGGGACGATACGGGCTAGCGGGCGGCAGCCGTATGAAAATTCGGCGCCTATCTTATGTCACTATCAAGAGCGGGCTCAAGGATGGCATAAGCGGGTGTGCGCCTTGCGAGGGAGGCCGCGACCCCGTAGAGTGAAAGCCCATCCTGCCAGCACAAGGAGTTCGCATGTTTGATTTTGATCAGGAAGTAGACCGCAGTGGCACCATGAGCCTGAAATGGGACAAGTACAAGGGTCAGGATGTGCTGCCCATGTGGGTTGCCGATACCGACTTTGTCTCCCCCCCGTCCGTGATTGAGGCGTTGACCAAACGGGTCGCCCACGGCATTTTCGGCTATTCACGCCCCTCGCCGCGCCTGATCGAACTCATTATCGAACGGATGGCGACCCGCTATGGCTGGGCCATCGAGCCCGAATGGCTGGTATTCCTGCCCGGCGTGGTGCCGGGGCTCAACCTCGCCTGCAAGGCGTGGAGCCAGCATGGCCGCGGCATCATCACCCCCAAGCCGGTCTACTACCCCTTCCTGCAGGCGCCGGGCTTCAATGATCGTCCCCTGCTCACCGTGCCGATGGTTGAAGAGGCGGGTCGCTGGGTGCTGGATCTGGCAGAGCTGGAGCGTCAGGCCCCCGCCGCAGATCTGCTGCTGCTCTGCAACCCCCACAACCCGGGCGGCACCATCTTCACCCGTGACGAGCTGCTGGCCATCGATGCCATTGCTGCGCGCCACAATCTGGTGATCTGTTCCGATGAAATCCACTGCGATCTGCTGCTGGATAAAAACGCCCGCCACATTCCCTACGGCGCCATCAGTGCGCAAGCGGCCGAGCGCTGTGCGGTGATGATGGCCCCGAGCAAGACCTTCAATATCGCCGGTCTCTGCTGCTCCTTCGCTATTATCCCCAACGCCCGTCTGCGCTTCAGGCTACAGCAGGCGATGCGCGGCATCAGCGCCGACGTCAATCTGCTGGGCTTTGTCGCCGCCGAAGCGGCCTATGAGGGTGGCGAACAGTGGCTGACCGAGCAACTCGACTATCTGGCAGCCAATCTGGCCCTGATCCAGCAAGCGGTTGCCCGCTGGCCCGGCGTCAAGCTGGCCAGTCATCAGGCGACGTATCTGGCCTGGATCGATGTGAGCGCCCTTGGCCTTGCCGATCCCATCGCCTTCTTCGAGCAAGCCGGCGTTGGTCTCTCCCCCGGCGCCCAGTTTGGCGATGGTCAGTTTGTGCGGCTCAACTTCGGCTGCACCAGGGCACGACTGACCGACGCGCTGGTGCGGATGGAGCGGGCAATCCTCAACAACAAGCCCTGATCAGCCAGCAACGGGATGGGCAAGCCCCATCCCTTTTTCCCCTGTGTCATCAGCCAGCGGTCAACTCAGTCAACGGTCAATTATGTCTCTACGGATCTTGCATCACCTTCTGCTTCCCCTCTGTGCACTCTCTGCGCTGCTCCCCTTTGGCAGCCAGGCGCTGACTATCGGAACGGGCCCGCTCAACGGGGTCTACTACCCGACCGGTGGCGCCATCTGTCGGGTGCTCAATGCCGGCCATGCCCTGCATGGGGACAGCTGCACCGTGCAGAGCACCCGTGGCTCGATGGCCAACCTCAAGGCACTCGACAAGGGGGACGTACAGCTGGCGCTGGTGCAGTCCGATGTGTTGCACCACGCCCTGCACGGCTCCGGCCCCTTCAGCGGGCAGGGGGCCAACAATGAGCTGCGCAGCCTGTTTCGCCTCTATCAGGAGTCGTTAACCCTGCTGGCCGCCCCCAATAGCGGCATCACCACCCTGGCAGATATCGAAGGGAAGCGGATCTATCCGGGCAACAAAGGCGCCGGTGAGCAGATCACCAGCCAGGCCCTGATGGCGGCCATGGGATGGCAACCCGGGCAGTTTGCTGCCTATCAGCTCAAATCGGACAGCGAACCGCTGGAAGGACTCTGCGATGGCTCGCTGGATGCCGCGTTTGTGGTTGCCGGTCACCCCAGTCTGGCGGTCGGCGATCTGATCAGCCGCTGCAAGGTGCGCCTCATCCCCATCGAAGGGGAGCAGATCGACACGCTGCTCAAGCAACACCCCTATTACCAGCGCAGCCGTATCGCCGCCAACCTCTATCCGGGACAGACTACTGCCATCAACAACATCGGAATGAGTGCCGAACTGGTGGCGCTGGCCAGCCTGCCGGACCCCATCGTCCGAACCGTGCGCGATACCCTGCTGGCCCGGGTCAAACAGTTCAGTCGGCTGCATCCCGCCCTTAGCAAAGTGACCCCCGAGCAGTTGCAGGCGCAAACCGAGCTGCCCCTCCATGCTGGGATGTCGGATCAACCGCCAGCTCCCTTGTCACTGACTCCCGAGCAGTTAACAGCGGAACAGCTGACACCGGAGCCGTTAACACCAGCGCCATCGGCCTCGGAGGCGGTGCCCACGACAGGGCCGGTGAGCGCCGCCAACGGGACGACTGCGCCCTCTGACGCGACCGCCACCAGCAGTGCCGCAGTGGCAACAGAAGCCACAGAGGTTAATCCCTTGCCCGAAGAGGCACTTGAGGTCGCCTCCGAGCTCACTGCTACGCCGACCACCGAGGGTGGGAGCGTGGCCCCCTCTGCCGCAGCGTCAACGGTTCCACCACCATCGGCTGCCGTGTCGACTCAGTTGCCACAGAGCGTCTCTGCGGCCACTACGCCGCAAGAGCAGGCAACCCAGCCTGCCAGCAGCGCGGTTGCTGACGAAACCCCACCGCAGGATAAGGCCGACATGTCACCCTCCCCTGCCACCAGCGCAGCCACACCGCAGCAACCCTGAGTGGTCAGCGCCCACAAATGCATCAGGGCAGCCTCGGCTGCCCTGATTGTTTACGCGCGTTCGATAGTGGTGAAGTCGATTGGCCTGCTCACCTTGCCGTACCGCTACGGCTCCATCACCCGGGTCAGATAGGGGTTGGGCTTCTGGATCTCCTCCTCCACCCAGTGCAGCAACTGCTTGATGGCCCGCGACAACACCTGATTCTGGCGCACCACGTAGCCCAGACTGGTACCGGGAAAGTCGCCGAGGCTGGTGACAGGCGCGGTGAGGTTGAGGCGCGGATGCAGGGAGAAGTCCGGCACGATGGCGACACCAAAGCCCGCCTCGGCCCAATCCAGCTGGGCGTCCACGCTGCCCACCTCCATGATGCGACAGGGGGGCAAGGCCAGCAGCGGCAGGGACGGGTCGATCAGCGCCCGGGTGCGGGTGTCGTGACCGAGCAGGATCAGGGTCGGCTCATCGAGGGGATCGCTCTCCCCCGCCACCGCCCGCGCCTGCCAGCGGGCCAGGCCGTGGCCCAGCGCGCACCAGGTCACCTGTTGCAGCTCGGTATAGAAGAGCGGCTCGCTGCGCTTTTGCGCCATGACAAAACCCAGATCCGCCTTGCCCGCCTTGACCAGCTCGGCCGCCTGATCCGAAGTGGTGTTGAACAGAGTGAGGTCGATGCCGGGGAACTCCCGCTTGAAGCGCTGGAACGGCTGGATCAGCAGCAGGCGGGAGATGATGTCGCTGGCGGCGATGGCCAGCGTCCCCTGACTCAGCTGGTTGAGGGCATTGAGATCGGACTGGCAGAGCTGCAACTCGGCGATGGTGCGCTCGGCGCTTTGCAGCAGCCGCTCCCCCGCCTGCGTCAGGCGAAACGGGCTGCGCTCGATCAGCCGCACCCGGGTCGCCTGCTCCAGCCGCTTGATATGCAGGCTGACATTGGGCTGGGTCATGTGCAGCTCGGTGGCGGTCTGGCCAAAATGTTGCAATCGGGCCAGGGTGACAAAGGTTTGCAGCCAGTGAATATCCAGCATAAGAGTCCCTCAACCCGCGAGGTGCGGGGCTTGCCAGGCAAAATCGAGCAGTTTGCCGCTTAATTGGCCATAATTATATGGTTCTCTTATCGGAATTATAAAGATAATTAATTTTTCTAATCCGCATCAGGCTCCTAGGATGGACGCCTAACGTCTTAGGAGAAAGAGTCATGTCGTCTATCGTAGTCGTAGGTGCTAACTGGGGTGATGAAGGCAAAGGCCGCATCGTGGATTATCTGGCAGGTCAAGCTGGCGCCAGCATTCGCTTCCAGGGCGGCAACAACGCTGGCCACACCGTGGTCAACGACCTTGGCACCTTCAAGCTGCACCAGGTTCCGAGTGGCGTATTCAACCCGGATTGCCTGGTTGTCCTCGGCCCGGGCATGGTGATCAGCCCCGAGAAACTGACCGTCGAGCTCGAGGAAGTCAAAGCCTCCGGCGTGACTCCGAAGCTGGCCATCTCTGACCGCGCAACCCTGTGCCTGCCGCTGCACGCACTGGAAGATACCCTTGAAGAGCAACGCCTGGGTGACGGCGCCTATGGCTCCACCCGTCAGGGCATCGCCCCTGCCTACGGCGATCGCGTCATGAAAAAAGCGATCCTGGTTGGTTGGCTGAAACAGCCGGACGTACTGGTCGAGCGCATCCAGTTCATGCTGGACTGGAAACTGCCGCAGATGAAGGCTATCTACCCCTCCTTCGAATTCACCCAGACTGCCCAGGAGATGGCTGACTGGCTGCTGGAAGTCTCTGCACCCTGGATCGACGCCGTCTGCAACGTCAGCATGCCGCTCAAAGCGCTGCAGGCCGAAGGCAAGACCCTGCTGTTCGAAGCGCAGCTGGGCGCTGGCCGTGACCTGATCTACGGCGAATACCCCTGGGTGACCTCCTCCCACGTATCTGGCGCCTACGCCGGTATCGGTGGCGGTCTGCCGGGTCTGCGCCCGGAGCGCGTCATCGCTGTGGCCAAGGCATTCAGCTCCTCTGTCGGTACCGGCACCCTGTTGACCGCCATGGAGAACCAGGACGAGTTCCGCAAGATCACCAACGAGTTCGGCGCTACCACTGGCCGTCCCCGTGATGTCGGTTACTTCGACGCCGTCGCCACCAAGAACGGTGTCGAGCTGCAAGCCGCCACCGAAGTGGCCCTGACCAAGCTGGACTGCCTGACCGGTCTGCCGGATCTGAAGATCTGCGTGGCTTACGAAGGTGCCCACACCGAGAACCCGATTTGGCCGCAAACCGCTGCCCTGAAGCCGGTTTACGAGCAGATGGAAAGCTGGAGCGAAGACATCACCGGTTGCCGCACTTTCGAAGAGCTGCCGCGCGCTGCCCAGCAGTACGTGCTGCGTATCGAAGAGCTGCTCGGCGTACCGGTTCCGATGGTTTCCGTCGGCCCGGGCCGTGACGAGATGATCCTGCGCTAAGCCGCACTTCTCATCGTCAAACAAAAAACCGGCATCCCTGATGCCGGTTTTTTTATGGCTGCCGTTTACCTTCTTGCCATAAAACCACCAAAAGGCTCAATTAACTCACCAATCGACCTAACATTGAGCCGTTCTGCAATAACATTCTACCCTGACCTCGTTAAAGTGAACCCGTTACCACACGAGGAGTCACCCGATGAAATTGCTCAAACAGAGTGCCCTGTTGCCACTGCTCTGCCTGACGGCCATGCCAGCCTTTGCCATGACCCTGAAGAGCACGGACATTCACGAAGGCCAGTTGATGGACAAACAGTTCAGCTTCAACGGCTTTGGCTGCAGCGGCGACAACCACTCGCCCCAGCTGAGTTGGCAGGATCTGCCGGCAGGCACTAAGAGTGTTGCCATCACCGCCTATGACCCCGATGCCCCTACCGGCAGCGGTTGGTGGCACTGGCTGGTGGTTAACCTGCCTGCCACCCAGAGCGAGCTGGCCAGCAATGCCTCAGGCAAGCTCAAGCAGGGATTGGAGATCCGCACCGACTTTGGCAACCAGGGTTATGGCGGCCCCTGCCCGCCCGCTGGTCACGGCATGCACCGCTATCAGTTCACCGCCTGGGCCCTGCCCCATGATCTCGAGGTAAAGGCTGATACCCCGCCGGCTATGGTAGGCTACATGCTCAACAGCATGGCGCTCGGCAAAGCCACCCTGACCGCCACCTTCGTCACCCCCTAGGAGCCAACCGGATGAGCACTCCCCTGCTGCAACAGAGCCACTATCTCGGGATCCGCCAGCAGCCCCTGCATCGGGTGCTCATCTACGCCCCGACCCTCATCTGGGTCACCCAGGGGAGCAAACAACTGTGGTGGCGCGAGCGACGTCTGTCGTTTAACAGGGAGCGGTGGCTGCTGATCCCGGCAGGCCACCAGCTCACCTTCGTCAATCAACCTGATCAGGGCAAGTTTCGCTCCCACGCCATCACGCTGCTCATTCCGCCACCACCAGAATGGCTGGCCGAGTCAGCCCCTTCCCACGCCGATCTGGAAGAACCCGCCGTCAAGGTCACCCCCGGGCTCGCCTTCTGCTTTGAGCTCATCAGCACCATGGCCGAACGGGGACTGAGCGAGGCGACCCAGGCCGAACTGCTGCGCGGCTTCTATGCCGAGCTGCGGGCAGCCAACGCCCTCGGGTTACTTTTTCCCGCCAGCACCATGACCCTCGCAGAGCGGTTGGCACGCTACCTGGCGGTGGAACCCGGCATCGACCACACCCTGGAGGCGGTGGCCCCCCACTTCTCCATGAGTCGCGCCTCCATGGTGCGCAAGCTGGCCGCCGAAGGTCGCAGCTTTCGCCAGTTGCTGGCTCAGGTACGCATGAGCCACGCCCTCAACCTGTTGCAACAGGGCATGACCCCGCTGGAGGTCGCCCTCGCCTGCGGTTATGACTCCCCAAGCCGCTTTGCCGCCCGCTTCAAACAGGAGTTCGGCCTGACGCCCCACCAATACCTGCACACCTGCCCTGCCAGATTGGCGAGCAACGAAAAGTAAAATATTACTTAAAGATCATTCTATGTAACCTGATGTAACCCGGTGATCCCGCTCACATTGCCGCCTCTTCAGAGTGTGATCTCGCGCCAACGCTCCCTTTCTCCTTGCCATACAATGGCTACCGAACACCTTTTCACTAAAAATAAGCGTAAAAAATCTTCCTTTTAACCTACATAAACGGAATTGGAGCGAGAAATGTTTCGTAAAACTTTACTCTCGGTAGCCCTCGGCACCGCCCTGTTCGGACTGACCGCCTGCAACGATAACCAGACCGAGAGCAGCACAGTCGCCAAACCGGAGCAGGCCATCCAGTACAAGGACGTGATCGACCGTCGGGGAACACCGACCCAATTCCGCGACTTTGACAGCTACTCCAACCTCAAATACAACCCGCTGCTCGATCTGGGGGCATGGCACGGTTTCCTGCTGCCTGCCAGCGACAAGGAGTGGGGGGGCTTTACCGGCCCCATGGTCATCTCCGAGGAGTACAGCCTCTTCTTTGCCAGCGAGCTGGACAAGCTCACCCTGAGCGATGCGAGCGGCCGCCCGTTCCCGCTCACCAGTGCCCGCAAGCAGGAGGTGTACGCGATTCCGGGCGCACTGGTGCAACGCTTCGAGTTCGAGCCCTTCACGCTGGAGCTGGAGCTGCGTTATGGCGATGCCCGCACCGCTCTTATCCGCACCCGACTCATCAATCAGACCGATGCACCGCTCACCCTCAACCTCAACTGGCAGGGCGAGTTGCTCAATCAATGGGATGCCAAGGATACGATTGCCAGCAAATATCCAGGCTGGACTCGCACCATCAGCGAGAGCGACAAAGGAATCGAATTCCAGTTCGGCAAACTGCGCAGCACCTGGAACATCATGCAGAGCGGCAGCGCCCGCTATCGCATCGACCGCACCCTGCCAAGCCGCACCACCCTCGACCAGAAGATACTGGGCTACCAAAGCGACGCCAGCATTACCCTGGCCGCCAAGGGGAGCGAGGATATCTACACCCTGCAGAGCTATCTCCACTCCGCAGATGACGCCAGCCGCCATCAGCAGAGCCGTCAGGCCCTGCTGGCCAACCCGGCCAGCTATTTTGCCGACTCCATCCGCCGCTGGGAGGACTACCTTGCCAAGGGTCTCTCCAATCAGGGTATCCCCGAGTCGGAGCGTCGCATCGCCGTCAAGGCGATGGAGACCCTCAATGGCAACTGGCGCTCCCCGGCTGGCGCCATCCTCCACGACGGGGTAACCCCCTCCAATACCGCCCGCTGGTTCGACGGCGTCTGGGCCTGGGACAGCTGGAAGCACGCCTATGCCATGGCACACTTCAACCCTGAGGTGGCCAAGAGCAACGTGCGCGCCATGTATGACTATCAAGTACAGCCGGATGATCCGGTGCGACCACAGGATGCGGGCATGGTGATCGACGCCGTCTTCTACAACAAGCTGGCGGATCGCGGTGGCGATGGCGGCAACTGGAACGAGCGCGACACCAAGCCGCCCCTCTCCGCCTGGGCCATCTGGGAAATCTACAGCGCCACCAAGGACAAGGCCTTTATCGCCGAGATGTATCCCAAGCTGCAGGCCTACCACGACTGGTGGTACCGCGCGCGGGACAACAACCGCAACGGCATCATCGAATATGGCGCCACCAAGCATGTGGAGCACAACGACGAGTACGGCAATATTACCTTCAAGGTGCAGTACTCCAACGGTATTCCCGCCGGGCTGGATCTCTCAAGCTGTACCAGTGAGGGGGATGGCTGGTATGCCTGCGCCGGAATGCCGCTCTATCAACAGGTGTTGAACGTGGGCGGTTACAGCGACATGGATATCGGTGCCCAGCACGGCGCCGGTTGGGAGTCAGGCATGGACAACGCCGCCCGCTTCGGCTTTATCGAGCCGGGCCAGCTGCAACGCTATGCCGACAAGACTTATGGCGGAGATTTGGCCAAGGCACGTCAGGACTGGAACGTCGCCTTCTTTGAAAACCATCAGGACAATGGCGATTTGATCGGTTTCTCCATCGATCAGGAGTCAGTGGAGCTCAACGCCTTCCTCGCCAAAGAGAAACGCATTCTGGCAGACATGGCCGACCTGCTTGGCAAGCCGAACGACGCGAGCCGCTACCGCGATGGCGCGACCCAGCTGGCTGGTTACATCAACAGTTGCATGTTCGATGAGGCATCAGGCTTCTATTACGATCGTCAGATTGCTCAGGGGGATGTTGCTGACGGCAACGGCTGCGTCGGCAAATTGCTGACCGCCCGCGGCCGTGGCCCGGAAGGGTGGAGCCCGCTCTGGGCAGAGGTCGCCGACAAGGAGAAAGCAGCGCGGGTGCGCGAGGTGATGCTCAACGCCCAGGAGTTCAACACAAAGATTCCGCTGGGCACAGCCGCGCTGACCAACCCGGCCTACGACCCCAATATCTACTGGCGCGGCCGGGTATGGCTCGATCAGTTCTACTTCGGGGTGAAGGGGCTCGAAAACTACGGCTACCGCAGCGATGCCGAAGCACTGGTCAACAAACTGTTCAACAACGCAGAAGGCTTGGCGGGCAGCGGCCCCATCCGCGAAAACTACAATCCGGAGACCGGCGCCATGCAGGGGGCCAGCAACTTCAGCTGGAGCTCGGCCCACCTCTATATGCTCTATCGCAACTTCCTGAAACCACAGGCGTAAGCTTGCTCCACCATGCAAAAGGCCTCCAGATGGAGGCCTTTCTGTTTTCACTCAAGTTGCACTCACACAATACCCACCACACGGCAGGTACGGGCTCGTCTTAGCCGTTCGTGAGCGGCAAAGAGAGGCGTTTGGCCAGTGCCTGGAAGTGCTGGCTCACCTCGGCCCCGAACAGGGGGTCGCCAATGGCGCGGTTCTGCCAGTTTTGCTCCAGATGACGCCAGTCATCCTCGGTCAGGGAGTCACGCAGATGGGGGAAGATCACCCCCTCTTCATAGTTCATGTGTGCCTCTTGCAGCTCCACGAAGCGCTCCAGCTTGGTGGTGAACTGATCGAGGGGGATCACCGCATCCATCAGGATCATCTCCACCATCTCCTTGAGATCGGCCCCGGCCTCCAGCAGCTTGACGTGCTCCTCCTGCAGGCGGTTGGCGACCTCCCCCTCCACCACCCGATATTTCAGGTAGTAGTCATAGATGAGGTCTTCCTTGGGATGGTGGTACTTGTCAGAGACCTCCCGCAGGTAGTCGATGACATCGCGCACCAGAAAATAACTGATGGGCTCTTCGGCACGAATGGCTGCCAGCTTGTGCTTGAGCAGCTCCAAAAGTCGGGCGATGTTGAGATGATCCTTGTGCAGACTGGATAACATGGGCACTCCTTGGCTCTGAATTAATCTTATGTCCCTGAGTATACGGTCATTTGTCGCCCGAACTTTGCACTCAATCAAGTGGGATGCAGACAGATTTCCACTCTATCGGACTCTTGCCCTGTTGTTCCAGCAAGCGATTGGTCTCGCTAAAGTGACCGCAACCGATGAAACCGCGGTGGGCAGAGAGTGGGCTCGGGTGCGGCGCGGTCAGCACATAGTGGCGCTGGCGGTCGATGAAACGTCCCTTCTTCTGGGCGTGGGCACCCCACAGCAGGAACACCACCCCCTGACAACTGGCATTGATCTGCTCGATGACCCGATCGGTAAAAGTCTCCCATCCCAGATGGGCGTGGGAATGGGCCTGACCGGCCTGCACCGTCAGCACAGTGTTGAGCAGCAAGACACCCTGTTTGGCCCAGGATTCGAGAAAGCCGTGATTGGGTGTGACGAAACCAGGCAGGTCACGCTGCATCTCTTTATAGATGTTGACCAGTGAGGGAGGCGTACGCACGCCGGGCAGAACGGAGAAACAGAGACCGTGCGCCTGATTGGGGCCGTGGTAGGGGTCCTGGCCCAGGATCACCACCTTGACCTGATCCAGCTCGGTCAGCTTGAAGGCATTGAACACATCGGTAGCTGGCGGGTAGATCACTTTGCCCGCTTCCCGCTCGGCTCTGACAGTTGCCAGCGTACTCTTGAAATAGTCCTGCTCTTTCTCAGAGCCAATCACATCACTCCAGGTCAGCACCCCGGCCTCCTCACTTGATACGGCGAAGGGCTCAGGATAGGGGGCCAGCCCGCAAGACGCAACCGTGGCTCACGCTTTCCAGAGCCTGGCGAGGCGCCCCGAGCGCTCCAGCTTGCGCAGGCCGCTATTGAACAGCAGCATCAGACGGCGCGCCTCGGGATCGGCTTTGCGCATCAGCAGGTATCCCGGTTGCGACCAGATGGGGTCGGCGGCACCGGTCAGTGACAGCGATTGGGGATGACGAACGAGCGCCTGCTGGAACAGAGTCTGTGCCACCTGCTCATCCATCACCAGATAGTGGATCCGCCCGTCAAGCAGCTTGCCCATGCTCTCCTCATCGGAATCTGACCACTCGAGGGTAAGCCCGGCTTGGCGAGCGGCAAAACCATCGCCATAGAAATAGCCACGGGTCACCCCGACCGGCTCGTGTTTCAGCTCACCCAGATTGACCACGGGCGTACCGGTCAGCGTCATCAGGCGAGTGGTGAAATGGCCGAGCGAGGCGGAGAGATAGAAAAGCTGCTCCCGCTCACGGGAGCGAAACCAGGGCATGGTGACCACATAGCGCCCCTCCAGAGTCAGTCGGTAAGCCTCGGCCCAGGAATAGAAGTGAAAGCTGACATCGAGCCCCTCTTCGGCAAAGGCCTGACGCACCACCTCACAGAGAAAGCCCTGATTGGGCAGCGCCTCACTGATATAAGGTGGCCACTCGCCCACAGCAATACGCACCGTCTCGGCCCGCACCGCAACACTGCTTGCCCAGCAACAGAACAGGGCCAGCCATGCCCACTTTCGCCACCCATTATTCACCCGACACTCTCCTCGCTTTTTTTTGCTGAGTGTAGCCAACCCCTCAATTAACCTCAGAAAAAGCCGAAAAGATGTAGTTAAATTACTAGATTAACGAGATAAAAGATGCATAATTTGGATATCTTACAAAATCAGAAAAATGACCTATTTTTGATTCAACTCAAGAATTTAATCCCATTGAAATGGTGCTTTGTCGGATTTTCTTGATCTAGATCAATTTTGGTAATATTACCACCGTGGTATATATGACCCCATCAAAGAAAAGGTGTAAGGCAAGGGCCCTTTAAGTCATCGCCATCGACGGTAGCTTAAATACATCAGGGTAATTTCCTTACAGTTGGATTCGCGTTCCCATTGAGGAGTCATACCATGATCAAAGGCATTCAAATCACCCAGGCCGCCAACACCGCTCTGCTGAACTCTTTCTGGCTGCTGGACGAAGAGAAGCAACAAGCTCGCTGCATCTGCGTCAAAGGCGATGCTTTCGCTGCCGATCAAGAAGTGCAACTGGCTGACCTGGGTCAGTTCGAATACCGCGAACTGCCGGTTCAGGCTGAACCTGCTGTTGAAGGTGGCCAGCACCTGAACGTCAACGTGCTGCGTCGCGAAACTCTGGAAGATGCTATCGAAAACCCGGAGAAGTACCCGCAGCTGACCATCCGTGTATCTGGCTACGCAGTGCGTTTCAACGCCCTGACCCCGGAACAGCAGCGTGACGTGGTTACCCGTACTTTCACCCAGAGCCTGTAATCAGCGCCCTACAGTGAACAGCTGATACTCGCAGTATCAGCACAAAAAAACGGCCAATCGGCCGTTTTTTTTATGCGTGCTTGTCGCCGCATCCTTATCAAAAAATACCCCGCATTGCGGGGCATTTTCATCAGGCATGACAGCGTCGGGATCAGGCCGAGGTATCGAGGGGTTCGAAGCCCTTGATCAGGTCATCGATGGCCTTCATCTGTTTGAGGAAGCCTTCCAGCTTCTCCAGCGGCAGGGCACTCGGGCCATCGCAGCGAGCAATTCTCGGATCCGGGTGGGATTCGATAAAGAGACCGGCCAGACCGACCGCCATGCCGGCACGTGCCAGCTCGGTCACCTGTTCGCGACGACCACCGGAGGCGGCACCCAGCGGATCACGGCACTGCAGGGAGTGGGTCACGTCAAAGATCACCGGATAGCCACCGGTGCTCTTCTTCATCACGCCCAGGCCCAGCATGTCCACCACCAGGTTGTCGTAGCCGAAATTGGCACCGCGCTCGCACAGGATCAGCTGATCGTTGCCGCACTCCTCGAACTTGTCGGTGATGTTCTTCATCTGACTTGGGCTGAGGAACTGCGGCTTCTTGATGTTGATAACGTTGCCGGTGCGGGCCATGGCTTCCACCAGATCAGTCTGGCGCGCCAGGAAGGCGGGCAGCTGGATAACGTCAACCACCTCGGCGACCGGCTTGGCCTGATGGGGTTCGTGCAGATCGGAGATGACCGGCATGCCGAAGGTCGCTTTCAGCTCCTGGAAAATCTTCATCCCCTCTTCCAGACCCGGACCGCGGTAGGAGTGGATGGAGGAGCGGTTGGCCTTGTCCCAGCTCGCCTTGAAGACAAACGGGATGCCCAGCTTGCTGGTCACTTCCACGTACTTCTCGCACACCGCCATCGCCATGTCGCGGGATTCCAGCACGTTCATGCCGCCAAACAGCACGAACGGTTTATCGTTGGCAACGTCGATCTGGTTGATCTTAATATTCTTCTGTTCCATCTAAGACATCCTTAATAAAAGGGCCTGAAGCCTAGTTACTCCGTTGCGACCGGACGCAGCGGCCTTGATATTCTTCTGTTTCAGTTTCAAGCCGCCCTTAATGGAGGGGCTTGGGGCTCAGATCCAGCGCGGCCAGTTGCACTTTCAGCACATCGGCCACCGGATCGTCCGGGCATTGTTCAATAAAATATTCAAAATCGTCTGCGGCCTGGCGCGGGCAATCGAGCTGCTCGTAGATAAAGCCGCGATCCCGCGTCTCCAGCGGATCGCCGGGCTTCATCCGCAACAACAGCTCGCTGCAACGCAGCGCCTCGGGCATGCGATCTTCCCGCAGCAGGGCCCCCTTGCTGACGTTGAGCAGCCGTTCAATGATCTCCCACTGGCCGGAGGGCTGCAGGTAGTCGGGAGTGAGGGTCGCCAAGTCCCCCAACGCACCGCGCAGCAGCAGCTCGATGCGGGCCAGACTCAGCTCGTCGCCGGTAAAGGGGTCGACATAGACCTCCCCCTCACCACCGGCAAAGCTCACCAGGAAGTGGCCGGGGAAGCAGATCCCCTCCACATCGAGCCCAAGCTTGCGTCCCAGCTGGATGATGAGAATACCGAGGCTGACCGGGATCCCCTTGCGCTGAACCAGCACCTGATTGAGATCGCAGTTGTTGGCAGAGAAATAATCCTGCCAGTCGCCATGAAAACCGAGGCTGTGGTAGAAGCCCTGCAGCAACTGCTGGCGCACCTCGTCGCAGGTGCCCTCTTCAATCTGCTCATCCAGCCACTCGTCCAGCAGGTTCAACTCGCGGATCCCCTCCTCGACCGAGCCATAAATCTCGTCGCTGACTGACAACGCCAGCTCGGTGATGTCGTGGGCTTCAAAATCGGTCCATTCGTCTATGTGTAACATTCTCTTCATGCCTTAGCCGAACACACTCGTCTGTTTGAGCACTGCCAACTTGGCAATAAAGTAGATCCAGCCGAGCGCCCCCAGAAAGGAGCACCAGCGCACCAGATTGCTTTTGGCCAGCCGCAGCGCCATCGCCGCCAGAAATACCAGCACCAGAATGGCCATCAGCTTCTCGCTGAGCCAGGGCGTTCCGTTATTGAGCGGGTTGAGATCCAGCACCATGCAGAGCAATACGCCGGAGAGCACCACCAGACCGTTGAGCCAGCCGCTGACCTTCATCACCGGCGCGCTATAGGCTCGGCCAGTGGCGGTCTGTACCCAGTAGAAGCGGAGCATAAACATCAGCACGGCCCCGGCAATCAGGGTGAGGTGCAGGTGTTTGAGCACAAAAACCATATTCAATCCTTGCATGGGGGCGCACAGGCAACCCGCCGTGTAACAGTGAGGAACCGTCAGCGCAGCGGGCAGAGGCCCAGCGTCACCCTGTCGTTATCCCCGTAATCGCGCACCGTGGCTACCTCGCGGTAGCCGCTATCACGCAGCAACTGACGCACCGCCTCCCCCTGATCCCAGCCATGTTCCAGCAGCAACCAGCCGTCAGGCAACAGATAAGCGGGAGCATGGGCCACGATGTGGCGGATATCAGCCAGCCCGGCGTCATCGGCAACCAGCGCCGAGCGGGGTTCAAAGCGCACGTCACCCTGCTCGAGATGGGGATCGGCGCCATCAATATAGGGGGGATTGGAGACAATCACCGCAAAACGTGGCGTATTGTCGCGATCCGGCTCGCCAAGGGGCTCGAACCAGCTACCGTCGCGCACCTCGATGGGCAACCCCAGCGCGGCGCTGTTCTCGCGGGCCAGCGCCGCGGCATCCGCCATCCGATCCACCGCCCACACATCGACCTCGGGCCGCTCGGACTTGAGCGCCAGCGCGATGGCGCCGGTGCCGGTGCCGAGATCCAGCACGGCGTACGGCCCCTGCGGGATTCTGGTCAGCGCCTGCTCCACCAGCACCTCGGTATCGGGGCGCGGGATCAGGGTCGCCGGGCTCACTTTCAGCGGCAGCGACCAGAACTCCCGCTCGCCCACCAGATGGGCGATGGGTTCGCCGTTGAGACGACGAGCCAGCCACCCCTGCAGGATGGCCTGCTGGGCGGCATCCAGCTCACGCTCGGGCCAGGTCATCAGATAGCTGCGACGACACCCGAGCAGATGGCAGAGCAGTACATCGGCATCGGCGCGGGGGGACTCCCCCTCAGCCAACACAGTCATGATATGGGCGCGGGCCTGCTGGATCTGCATCAGTGCCACTCCACCTTATGGGCACGACACTTAATGCGAGCTTGCCGGATCACCATTTGCATCAGTTGTTCTCGGCCAGCGAGGCGAGCTGATCGGCCTGATACTCCTGCACCAGCGGTGTGATGACGCAGTCCAGATCCCCTTCCAAAATTTCGGAGAGGCGATAGAGGGTCAGGTTGATGCGGTGCTCGGAGAGGCGACCCTGCGGGTAGTTGTAGGTACGAATGCGCTCGGAGCGATCGCCGGAGCCCACCAGATTGCGGCGGGTGCTCTGCTCGGCGGCGCGGTGGCGCTCATCCTCGGCCGCTTGCAGGCGGGCGGAGAGCACCGACATCGCCTTGGCGCGGTTCTTGTGCTGGGAGCGCTCGTCCTGACACTCCACCACCAGACCGGTCGGCAGGTGGGTGATGCGGATGGCCGAGTCGGTCTTGTTGACATGCTGACCACCGGCACCGGAGGCACGGAAGGTGTCGATCTTCAGATCTGAAGGGTTGATCTCGATCTGCTCGGCTTCCGGCACTTCCGGCAGCACGGCGACGGTACAGGCGGAGGTGTGCACCCGCCCCTGAGATTCGGTCTCCGGTACCCGCTGTACCCGGTGACCACCGGATTCAAACTTGAGGCGGCCATAGACGCGCTCGCCGTCGATCTTGGCGATCACCTCCTTGTAGCCACCGTATTCACCGTCATTGCAGCTGACGATGGAGACGCGCCAGCCCTGACGCTCGGCAAACCGTGAATACATGCGGAACAGGTCACCGGCAAAGATGGCCGCCTCGTCGCCACCGGCACCGGCGCGGATCTCCAGATAGCAGTTATTGTCATCCTTGGGATCCTTGGGCAGCAACATCAGTTGCAGCTCCTGCTCCAGCGCCTCCAGATTGGCCTTGGCCAGCGGCAGCTCCTCCTGCGCCATCTCGCGCAGGTCAGCATCGTCCTCCTCCAGCATCATCTGGGTGGTCTCCAGATCATCCTGAGCCTGACGGTAACGCTGGAAGGCGTGAACGATATCTTCCAGCTGGGCATATTCGCGGGTCAGGGCGCGGTAGCGATCCTGATCCGAGACCACATCCGGCTCGCCGAGCATGGCCTGTACTTCTTCGTGGCGCTCGATGAGGCCTTCCAGCTTTCTGATCAGTGACGGATTCATAACTCTTGCATTCTCAATGGAGGACGGGACAACCGGCAGGTTGCCCGAAAATTATGGCTCTTGTGACAACCCCAGCGCCTGCCGCAAGCGGGAGAGCTCGCTCTGATCCCCCTGGGAGGCAGCCTGGCGCAACGCCTGGGTCGGCGCGTGGATCAATTTGTTGGTGAGGCGATGGGCCATCGCCTTGAGCGCCTGTTCGGCACTCTCGCCCTGCGCCAATGCCAGCAGGGCCCGTTGCAACTCTTCATCAGCCACTTGCTGTGACTGATGGCGGTAATCGCGAATGAGATCGACCGAGCTCTGGCCGCGATACCAGCCCATAAACTCGTCGCGCTCTTCCTGCACGATCACTTCCGCCTGTGCGGCAGCCCGTTTACGGGTTTCGAGGTTCTGCTCGATGATCCCCTGCAAATCATCCACCGTGTAGAGATAGGCATCGGAGAGCTCATCGACTTCGGCTTCGATGTCGCGCGGCACGGCAATATCCACCAGAAACATGGGTTTGAAGCGGCGGGCCTTCAGCGCGCGCTCCACCATCCCCTTGCCGATGATGGGCAGTGGGCTGGCGGTCGAGCTGATGACAATATCCGCCTCGTGCAGATAGTCGGGGATCTCTTCGAGCGTCATCACCTGGGCACCGAATTCGGCCGCCAGGGTCTGGGCGCGCTGCAGGGTGCGGTTGGCCACCATCATCTTGGTCACGTTCTGCTCGCGCAGGTGACGGGCAACCAGTTCAATGGTCTCCCCCGCCCCGACCAGCAGCACCTTGGTCTGGGAGAGATCGGAGAAGATCCGCCGACCCAGACTGACGGCGGCAAACGCCACCGACACGGCACTGGCGCCAATCTCGGTATCGGTACGCACCCGTTTGGCCACCGAGAAGGATTTCTGGAACAGCCGCTCCAGCGCTCCCTTCACCGACTCCGCCTGCTGGGCATGGGCGTAGGATTGCTTGATCTGCCCCAGGATCTGCGGCTCCCCCAACACCAGCGAGTCGAGCCCGCACGCCACCCGCATCAGGTGGCGCACCGCCTCTTCATCGTGATGCTGATAGATGGCAGTGACCAGTTCGGCCGCGTCCAGCCCGTGGAACTGCTGCAGCCAGCGCAGCACTTGCTCCTGCCGCTCCTCCTCCAGATTGCAATAGAGTTCGGTCCGGTTGCAGGTGGAGACGATCACCGCCTCGCTGACACCGGGTTGGCTCACCAGCTCACGCAAGGCGCGATCGATGCAGTCCGGGCCAAAGGCGACCCGTTCCCGCAAGGCGACACTGGCGGTGTTGTGGTTGATTCCGAGGGCAAGCAAACTCATGAGTGGGCGACGATCATTTCATACGCTGGGTGCAAAGGCTGCCAATTGTACGAGAAAGGGTAAGTCTTTAAAAGCAATACGGCCGCCCCGTATACTGTGGCAAATTCCTCTCTCTGGAGCCGTCTCTTGCTGCTACGTATTTTTACCCTCACCTGCCTGCTGTTGCTGGCCGGTTGTGCCACCACCCAGCCCCAGCGTGACCAGGTGAACTGGAACCAGGAGCGGACCCGTCTCGAGCAACTGACCCACTGGCAGCTATCCGGCAAGATGGCCATCATCACGCCACAGCAAAAGGGCAGCGCCCGTCTCAACTGGCAGCAGGATGGGGAGGATTATCGCCTCAACCTCACCAGCCTGATCGGCACCAGCATTCTGGAGCTCTCCCGCAGCAAGGGGGAGATCACCCTGCTCGACAGCGACGGCAATCGCCACCAGAGCCAGGATGCCGAAGCACTCATCTATCAACTGACCGGCTGGAATATTCCGGTTGCGGGATTGCCAGAGTGGATTAAGGGGCTGCCGGGTCAGGCGGAGTTTGAACTCAACCCCGACAGCAGTCTGGCCAGCGTGCGTGACGGCCAGTGGCAGATCGTCTATGGCGATTATCGGGATCAGGATGGCTACCGCCTGCCGCACCAGCTGACCATGACCGGCCAGAACAGCCGCCTCAAGCTTCAGATCAACCAATGGACTCTTGCACGTTAATGGCTTCCACACGCTGGCCGGCACCGGCCAAACTCAACCTGTTTCTACACGTCAATGGCCGTCGTCCCGATGGCTATCACGAGCTGCAGACCCTGTTTATCTTCCTCAACCACAGCGACTGGCTCGAGTTCGAGGTGATACCGAATAGCGACACTCTCACCCTGACGCCGGCCATTCCCGGGGTGCCGGATGAGCAGAATCTGATTATCCGGGCGGCGCGCCTGCTGCAAGCAACCCTGCCGAGCCCGCAAGGTGCCCATATCCGGCTGGAGAAAGTGCTACCCATGGGGGGCGGCATTGGCGGCGGTTCATCCGATGCAGCGACCACGCTGGTGGCGCTTAACCACCTCTGGCAAGCGGGTTTGAGTGAAGATGAACTGGCGGCGCTCGGCGTCCAGTTGGGGGCTGATGTACCGGTGTTTGTTCGTGGCAAGGCGGCCTTTGCCGAAGGAGTGGGCGAGCGGCTGCAACCGGTCGAACTGCCCGATGCCTGGTATCTGGTGCTCAAGCCCGATTGCCATGTGGCGACCGCGGCCGTATTCCAGGATCCGGACCTGCCGAGAGCCACGCCGAAAATGGCGCTGGACAACCTGCTGGAAGGCGAGTGGAAAAACGATTGCGAATCACTGGTGAAAAAGCGCCACCCCGAGGTTGCCAATGCGCTCGGCTGGTTGCTAGAATACGCGCCGTCAAGAATGACGGGCACAGGAGCCTGCGTCTTTGCTCAATTTGAAGACGAAGTGACTGCTCGGGAAGTGTTGGCCTGCGTGCCGAAGGGACTTGATGGGTTTGTCGCCAAGGGCGAGAACATATCACCTCTCTTCTCCACATTGCAACAGTTCAAATGATTGGGGTATCGCCAAGCGGTAAGGCAGCGGGTTTTGATCTCGCCATTCCTAGGTTCGAATCCTAGTACCCCAGCCAATTTTACCGAACGGTATTGATGATGATTAACGTGGCCGGTTTTGCACTCGGCCACGGATTCGGGTTACCGGTATCATCACATTCATTGGGCAGCAGACACCTTGTACGTTATCTTGATAAATCGTTTGCCCCAAAACGATAGGGTCTGATTTCAGACTCCCCCACATACTGGATGCAACCCCGAGGTTTCAAACCGTGCCTGACATGAAGCTGTTTGCTGGTAACGCAACGCCGGAACTAGCCCAGAAGATCGCAGATCGCCTGTTTATCAAACTCGGCAATGCTGCCGTAGGTCGCTTTAGCGACGGCGAGATCAGCGTACAGATCAATGAGAATGTACGTGGTGGCGATATCTTCATCATTCAATCCACCTGTGCCCCGACCAACGACAATTTGATGGAATTGATCGTCATGGTGGATGCTCTGCGTCGTGCTTCAGCTGGCCGTATCACTGCCGTTATCCCCTACTTTGGTTATGCCCGTCAGGATCGCCGCGTCCGCTCCGCCCGTGTACCCATCACCGCCAAGGTTGTCGCTGACTTCCTCTCCAGCGTGGGTGTGGATCGCGTGCTGACCGTTGACCTGCATGCCGAACAAATTCAAGGTTTCTTCGACGTTCCGGTAGACAACGTGTTCGGTAGCCCGGTGCTGCTGGAAGACATGAAGTCCAAGAACCTCGAGTCTCCTGTCGTTGTCTCCCCGGACATCGGTGGCGTCGTGCGTGCCCGCGCCATCGCCAAGCTGCTGGATGACACCGACATCGCCATCATCGACAAGCGCCGTCCCCGCCCGAACGTCTCCCAGGTCATGCACCTGATCGGTGACGTTGCCGGCCGCGATTGCATCATCGTTGATGACATGATCGACACCGGCGGCACCCTGTGCAAAGCCGCAGAGGCCCTGAAAGAGCGCGGTGCCAAGCGTGTATTCGCCTACGCTACCCACCCGGTCTTCTCCGGTTCCGCCGTCGAGAACATCAAGAACTCCGTGATCGATGAACTGATCATCACCGACTCCATCCCGCTCACTGCGGAGATGAAAGCGGTCGGCAAGGTCAAGCAGCTGACTCTGTCAACTGTACTGGCCGAAGCCATTCGTCGCATCAGCAACGAAGAGTCCATCTCTGCCATGTTTGAGCATTGATAGATTCAGCAATAACGAAAACCGCCATCAGGCGGTTTTCGTCTTTCTGGACCTTCTCTTTCCAACTTTCTGCTATCTGGTACGACCCTGCCCCCGGCAGGCTTAAGGATTTTCCCATGAATTGCTTGCGTCCCCTCCTGCTCGCGACCCTCACCTCCGCCCTGTTCGCCTGTCAGCCCGTCAAAGAGAACCCGCCCTTCGTGCTGACCCTGGCTCACATGAACGACACCCACTCCCAGTTTGATCCGGTCAATGCCGAGATCAAAGGGCAGATCTTTGCCCAGCAGGGGGAGACGGACACCCTCTATACCCGCTTTGGCGGTTATCCGCGGCTGCTGACCATGGCGAAAGCCTATCAGGCCGAGGCGCTGGCCAAGAACCAGCCCTTGCTGCTGCTGCACGGCGGCGATGCCTGGCAGGGCAGTGGCTACTTCAAGCTCAACGAGGGGATGGCCAACGCCGAGTTGCTGAGCCAGTTCGGCCTCGATGCCATGGCGCTGGGCAACCACGAGTTCGATCTGGATAACCAGAAGCTGGCCCGCTTCATCGAGGGGGTCAACTTCCCGGTGCTGGCCGCCAACCTCGACACCAAGGCCGATCCGGCCCTTAGCAAGGCTGACAACCTCAAGCCCTTCGTGGTCTACGCCTTTGACGGCAACCAGAAGAGCCCGGTCACCGATCTCGACAACCTGCCACAAGGCAAACAGCTGGTCGCCGTCATCGGTCTGGTACTGGAAGACATGGGCAATATCGCCCCCAACGTCGGCAAGCTGCGCTTTGGCAAGGAGGTCGCCTCGGCTCAGGCCACGGTCGACATGCTGCAAGCCAAGGGGATCCATCAGATCGTGGCGCTGACCCACATCGGCAACGAGCGGGATCTGGCGCTGGCCGCCAAGGTAAACGGCCTCGATGCCATCGTCGGCGGCCACTCCCACAGCCTGCTCGGCGATTTTCGCAATATTGGCTGGGGCAAGACCGGCGATTACGCCAAGCTGGTGACCAATCCGGATGGCATCGGCAAAACCTGCGTGGTGCAGGCGGGCTCCTACGCCCAGGCCATCGGTCTGGCACAGGTGACCTTTGACAGCCAGGGTCAGGTGACTGACTGCCAGGGCCACAACAGCCTGCTGGCCAGCCGCGACTTCTTCGCCGATGCGGCGCGCAAGCAAGTGCTCGACGATGCCCGGAGCAAAGAGGCAAGCCAGTTTGTCGACAACCAGCCCAATCTGGTGGCCGTGGATGAAGATCCGCGCCTGCGCGGCATCATCGACAGCCACTACAAACCGGCGCTGGAGAAAGCCTACGGCCCGGTGATCGGCACCATCCCCGAGCAGCTGCAAAATGCCCGTCGCCCCGGCGACAACGGCAGCGACAGCCACGGCTCCGACGTGGCGCCGCTGGTTGCCGAAGGGGAGTTCTACTGGGCCAATACCCCAGCAGTGCAAGCCCTGACTGGCGGCCCGGTCGATTTTTCTCTGGTGGCGGTGGGGGGCGTGCGCGCCGACCTGCCTGCTGGCGAATGGCGTGAGGGGGATAGCGCCCTCACCCTGCTGCCGTTCAAGAACCAGCTCGCGGTGCTGACCCTGACTGGCGCCGAGGTGCGTGCCCTGCTGACCGAGACCATCACCGCCACCCTGCCCGCCAGCGCCCATGCCGGCAAGTTCCCCTATGGCGGCCACCTGCGTTACACCTTCCAGGAGACCGACGCAGGCAAAGCGGGCACCCTGACCCAATTGCAGCGCAAGACCGCAAGCGGCGAGTGGCAGGATCTGGTGGATAGCCAGCGCTATCGGGTGGTGATGAACGCCTACAGCGCCAACGGCAACGATGGCTGGCAGGCACTGGCCAATGCCCAGCGCCAGAAGAGCGAGCGGGTCGATATCGCCAGCGTCAATGGCAAGCTGACCGCCTTCCCGGTGCTGAAGGTGGCACAAAACGGCGAGCTGCTGAGCGCCGTCTATGCCCCGGGCCAGCCCCTCGATTGCAAAGCCAGCGGCGTGGATTGCGGCACCGATGCAGCCTCTTTCGTGGAGTATGTGCGCGATGCCCGTCCCACCCTGACCGCACTGGATGAAGAGACCGTCACCCTGCTGCGTGCCAAATAACGACGGTAGTCAACCGGGCACAATCCATCGGTCAACTGAAACGGGCCTCATGCAAGAGGCCCGTTTGCCCACCGTTAGCCACCCATTGGCCGCAATAATGCTGCAAATCCCGCCATAACATGCGCATTGGTTGAGTGATCGCCACTCGGCGGCTAGAATATTGCGTCCTATTGCCCTGGGTAGTGTGCCCACGGCAGCTGCGAGTGAAGACATCAAGCGTGACAAGCGAAATCAAACTGATCGTCGGACTGGGCAACCCCGGCCCGGAATATGCCAAGACCCGCCACAACGCGGGCGCCTGGTATGTGGAGCAACTGGCCCGCTGGCACAATGTCAGCCTGCGTGAAGAACCCAAGTTCTTCGGTCATACTGCCCGCATCCTGGTCGAGGGGCAGGATGTACGGCTGCTCATCCCGAACACCTATATGAACCTCTCTGGCAAGGCGGTGGCCGCACTGGCGCGTTTTTATCAGATTGAGCCGGAAGCGATTCTGGTGGCCCATGACGAACTGGATCTGCCGCCTGGCATCGCCAAGTTCAAGCAGGGTGGTGGTCACGGTGGCCATAACGGCCTCAAGGACATCATCGCCAAGATGGGCAACAACAATAACTTCTTCCGGCTGCGTCTCGGGATCGGCCATCCCGGCAGCAAAGAGCAGGTGGCTGGCTTCGTCCTGACCAAGGCCCCCAGCAGTGAACAGAACCTGATCGACGCCGCGCTGGACGAGTCCCTGCGCGCCACCGATATCCTGTTCAAACAAGATATGACCAAGGCCATGAATCGCTTGCACAGCTTCAAGGCTGAAAAGGGTTAGGTCGGTTTGACCCTGTACGGGCATTGTGCCGGTACATGAGCAACGACCAGAACAAGCATGACATGGGCCGCCTGCGGGCGACCCCCAACAGCATCCATCAAGTAAGGTAACAATCCATGGGTTTTAAATGCGGTATCGTGGGCCTGCCCAATGTAGGCAAATCCACCCTGTTCAACGCGCTGACCAAGGCCGGTATCGAAGCCGCCAACTTCCCGTTCTGCACCATCGAGCCGAACACCGGTGTGGTGCCGATGCCGGATCCCCGCCTCGATCAGCTGGCTGCCATCATCAATCCGCAGCGCGTTGTGCCGACCACCATGGAATTCGTCGACATCGCCGGTCTGGTTGCCGGTGCCTCCAAGGGTGAAGGCCTGGGTAACCAGTTCCTGGCCAATATCCGTGAAACCGAAGCGATCGGCCACGTAGTGCGCTGCTTCGACGACGAAAACATCATTCACGTTGCCGGCAAGGTCTCCCCTGCCGACGACATCGAAGTGATCAACACCGAGCTGGCCCTGTCGGATCTGGACGCCTGCGAGCGCGCCATTCACCGCCAGTCCAAGCGCGCCAAAGGCGGCGACAAGGATGCCAAGCTGGAAGTGGAAGTGCTTGAGAAGATCAAGGTCGCACTGGAAAACGGCCAGATGATCCGCGGCATGAAGCTGGATAAAGAAGAGCTGGCCGCCGTCAGCCACCTCAACTTCCTGACCCTGAAACCCACCATGTATATCGCCAACGTGGCGGAAGATGGCTTCGAGAACAATCCCTATCTGGACAAGGTGCGTGAAATCGCCGCCGCCGAGAACGCGGTCGTGGTCGTGGTCTGCTGCGCCATCGAAGCCGACATCGCCGAACTGGACGATGAAGATCGCGCCGAGTTCATGGCTGACCTGGGCATCGAAGAGCCGGGCCTGAACCGCGTTATCCGCTCCGGCTACCAGCTGCTCAACCTACAGACCTACTTCACCGCCGGTGTGAAAGAGGTGCGCGCCTGGACTATTCCGGTCGGTGCCACCGCCCCGCAAGCGGCAGGCAAAATCCACACTGACTTTGAAAAAGGCTTTATTCGCGCCCAAACCATCGCCTTTGAAGACTTTATCAACTACAAGGGTGAGCAAGGCGCCAAGGAAGCGGGCAAGATGCGCGCTGAAGGGAAAGATTACATCGTCAAAGATGGCGATATCATGAACTTCCTGTTCAACGTCTAATCCCATGACAGGCCAGCATTTGCTGGCCTGTTTTTTATCTGCCATTGCCCGGGCAATCATGGCAATGTCTTAAAAAAAAGCAGATTGTTGGGCTTTTGCGCAACAGAGACCAATAACTGGTCAAACGCACTCAAATTGCGTTTTTCTGGCAAAAAAAGGGTTGACGCCCCAGAGCCAGATACGCATAATTCGGCCCGCACGGTGACGAGGTAACGACTCACCGGAAGCAAGGTTGGCTATGTAGCTCAGTTGGTTAGAGCATCGCACTCATAATGCGGGGGTCACAGGTTCGAATCCCGTCATAGCCACCATCTCTAGTTGGGGTATCGCCAAGCGGTAAGGCAGCGGGTTTTGATCTCGCCATCCCTAGGTTCGAATCCTAGTACCCCAGCCATTTTTAAAAGTTCTTTGCCAGTCTCATGACTGTTGAGGAGCGCTGTTGGGGTATCGCCAAGCGGTAAGGCAGCGGGTTTTGATCTCGCCATCCCTAGGTTCGAATCCTAGTACCCCAGCCATTTTTGAAAGGTGTTTGATAGTTTCTGTCAGGCATCACTGTTGGGGTATCGCCAAGCGGTAAGGCAGCGGGTTTTGATCTCGCCATCCCTAGGTTCGAATCCTAGTACCCCAGCCATATTTCTGTTCTCTTCCACATCAGTGGTCGATAACAAACGGCTATGTAGCTCAGTTGGTTAGAGCATCGCACTCATAATGCGGGGGTCACAGGTTCGAATCCCGTCATAGCCACCATTATTTCTGTTGGGGTATCGCCAAGCGGTAAGGCAGCGGGTTTTGATCTCGCCATCCCTAGGTTCGAATCCTAGTACCCCAGCCATTTTTCTGTTCTCTTCCACATCAGTGGTTGATAACAAACGGCTATGTAGCTCAGTTGGTTAGAGCATCGCACTCATAATGCGGGGGTCACAGGTTCGAATCCCGTCATAGCCACCATTAATATTGCGGAAGTGGCGAAATTGGTAGACGCACCAGATTTAGGTTCTGGCGCCCTAGGCGTGAGAGTTCGAGTCTCTCCTTCCGCACCATTAATTGCAGTACCAAACAGACCAGCTCACGCTGGTTTTTTTGTATCTGAAATTTGCCTCTCCCCAGTTTTTCTCTCGCTCCTCTATTAACCCATCTCCACGTTAATTCCCGTTCACGTCACTCTTCACTGATTCCGATCACGCCTTGCCACTCTTGTCTCCCGGCCATAAAAAAGCGGCCCGCAGGCCGCTGGTGCACACATTCATCATCCCGGTTATCAGAACGGGAAGAACCAGGGGATCGCTACCACGCTGACCGCCATCACCAACAGGGTGAATGGCACCCCGATACGGATAAAATCGGCAAACTTGTAGTTGCCCGGCCCCAGTACCAGGGTATTCACCGGTGACGAGACCGGAGTCATAAAAGCGGCCGAGGCGGCAATGGCAATGGTCATGGCAAACGGATAGGGCGATACCCCCATCTGTTGCGCCGTACCCAGCGCAATGGGCGCCATCAGCACAGCTGTCGCGGTGTTGGAGATAAAGAGCCCGATCACCGCGCAGAGGGCAAACAGGCTGGCCAGCATGACCCGCGGCCCCATCTCCCCCACCGCATTGATCAGGCCACCGACGATCAGATCCACCCCGCCGGTTTTTTGCAGCGCTAGCGCGAAGGGGAGCATGCCGACGATGAGGATCAGGGTCGGCCAGTGGATCGACTTGTAGGCACTCTCCATATCGATGCAGCGAAACTTGCCCATCAGCAGACAGGCGATCAGCGCGGCAATCACGTTGGGCACCGGATCGGTCACCATCAGCAGGATCATCACTCCAAGACAGAAGAGGGCATGGATCGCCTGACTGCGGGCGGGGGCCATCTCGTCCACTTCGGCGGGCAGCCCCATCAGCAGAAAGTCGCGGCTATGGGTCTGCAACTGTCTGATGTGGCTCCAGTTCCCTACCACCAGCAGGGTGTCGCCCATCTGCAGCGGCTCATCCACCAGCTTGCCTGCCAGTGCCTCACCATCGCGGCGCAGCCCCACCACGCTCAGGCCATAGCTGGAGCGGAAGGTCACCTCACGCACGCTTTTACCCAGCAGCTTGGACTCGGGGATCAGCGACACCTCGGCCATCCCCACCTCCCGCGCCTGATCGGAGAAGTACTCCCCGCGCAGGATCATGGGTTCGAGCCGTGCCTCGGTGCAAAACGCCCGCACATCCACCTCGGGGTCTGACATGTCGATCAGCAGCACATCCTTGGCCTGGAACTCACTGATCCCCGACACCGGCACCATCACCCGGCGAAACTTGCGCCAGCGCTCCACCCCGATGACGTGGGCACCATAACGGGCGCGCAGTTGCAGCTCATCCAGGGTATGGCCAATCAGCGGGGAGTCCGGCCGCAGCGCCAGACGACGGGCCCGACCGGCCAGTCGGTAGTCTCGGATCAGATCGCGCAGGGTGCGGCGCCCGGTCGGCTTGCCTTTGCCCTCTTCCCCCTCGCCCACCAGGGAGCCGCGCACCAGCAGCATGTAGAGGATGCCCAGCCCCAGGATCAGCACTCCCATGGGGGTGAAATCGAAGAACCCGAAGCCGTGAATGCCGTGACGCATCAGTTCACTGTTGACCACCATGTTGGGGGGGGTGGCCACCAGCGTCATCATGCCGCTGATCAACCCGGCAAAGCCGAGCGGCATCATCAGGCGACCGGCCGGGATCCCCATCCGGTTCGCCACGCTCAGCACCACCGGGATAAAGATGGCCACCACCCCGGTGCTGCTCATCACAGCCCCCAGACTCGCCACCGCCACCATCAGCAACACCAGCAGCTTGGTCTCGCTGCTGCCCGCCACCTTCACCAATGCATCCCCCACCTGATAGGCGATACCGGTGCGCACCAGCCCCTCACCCACCACAAACAGGGCGGCAATCAGAATGACGTTGGGATCGCTAAAGCCCGCCAGCGCCTCCGACAGGGTGAGGGTGCCGCTCAGCACGAAGAGGATAATGATCAACAGGGCGACCACATCCATCCGCACCTTGTTGGTCATAAAGAGATAGATGGCGCCAGCCAGCAGACAGAGCACCCAGACAAGCTCAGAATTCAATACAACCTCCTTTTATCACGTGATTCTCCTCCCGGAGAGTGGACTCTATCAGACCACAGCCACGGCGCTATCATCTTGCTAAATATCAATAAAGTCCGGCCCGCCGGGGCCCCATAACCCATCACTGCTGGAATAACCGGGCACCAGCGGCGATTTCTTTGATATGGGCCAAGCCCGGGGCGGACAAAAGTCCTGCCCCTCCTCCCCCTCACCCCTTAGAATGGCGCCCTCGCATACTTACCCTCATGCCCAAGGATCAGAAAATGAGCATATTCGAGCTGTTCAGCATCAATAACACGCTGGTGACCATACCGCTGGGTGGCGGCTATGCCATGTCATGGATTGAAGCCATCGGCACCCTGTTCGGGCTGGCCTGTATCTGGTTCGCCAGTCAGGAGAAGACCATCAACTACCTGTTCGGTCTGATCAACGTCAGCCTGTTTGCCATCATCTTCTTCCAGATCCAGCTCTACGGACTGTTGATGCTGCAGCTGTTCTTCTTCTGCGCCAACGTCTACGGCTGGTACGCCTGGACCCGCCCGGCCAACGATCAGGGGGATACCCTGCAGATCCGCTGGCTCAGCAAATCCAAACTGATGGTGACCGCCGCCGTGAGCGCGCTGGCCATCGCTCTGCTGACACGCTATATCGACCCGGTCTTCGCCACCCTGGCGCGCACCTCGGTCGCTTTGCTCAACCTGTTTGGTGCCGGACTTGCCACTCCCGAGCCCTCCCCTGATGCCTTCCCGTTCTGGGATGCCACCATGACGGTGCTCTCGGTGGTCGCCCAGATCCTGATGACCCGCAAATACGTGGAGAACTGGATCCTCTGGGTCGTCATCAACATCATCAGCATCGGTGTCTATGCCGCGCAGGGCGTTTACGCCATGTCGCTCGAATACCTGATCCTGCTGTTTATCGCCGCCAACGGCACTCGCCTCTGGGTGATTGCCGCCAAGCGCCAGCCACAAGGTCTGTAAGCCATGAGTCTGTTACCCCATCTCCAGTGCCGCCCCGACCAGATTGCCGAGCGGGTGGTACTGTGCGGCGACCCGGCCCGGGTCGATCGCATCGCCAGCCAGCTCGAACAGTGTGAAGTGCTGGGGCAAAACCGGGAGTTTCGCCTCATCAACGGCCACTATCAGGGGCTGCCCATCACGGTCTGCAGCACCGGCATCGGCGGCACCTCGACCGTCATAGCGCTGGAGGAGCTGGTGCAAGCCGGTGCCCGCTCGCTCATTCGGGTCGGCTCCGCCGGTGCCCTGCAGCACGACATCGGGCTGGGCGACCTTATCGTGGTGGAAGGGGCGGTACGCAATGAGGGGGCCTCGCAGGCCTATCTGCCCGCCGAGTACCCCGCCTGCGCCGATATCTGGCTGCAGGCCGCCTTGCTCAACCATTTAGCGACCGGCAGCCAGCCTCATTGGCACGGGCTGGTACGCTCCCACGACAGCTTCTATCGGGATGACGAGCAGGAGGTGTGCCGCTACTGGCATGCCCGTGGCGTACTGGGCGCCGACATGGAAACTGCCTCCCTGCTGACCGTGGGTCGCCTGCGCAAGGTGCGGGTCGCCGCCGTGCTCTGCAACGTGGTGCTGTTCGAGCAGGATGTGCAACAAGGAGTAGCGGATTACGCCAGCGCCGAACAGGCGATGATGGCAGGTGAGCAGCAAGCCATCGCCGCCGCCCTCCACGCGTTGGCACAATAAACCGCAAACCGTTAACTACGGCACATCCGCTACCGTGCGGGCTGGTATCCGGCCCGCACTCTTGCTAGCCTCATGGCCCTCGTCATCCGGTGCGACAGGCAAGTCATGCAGCAACAGCCCTACCCCCTCGGCCGTTTTCACGCCGAACTCCAGCAGCTTGAACCCCGCTTTGCCGCGGCGCTCGACGCCTGCACCCTGTTTCTGCGCCGCTACCTGCCGGGCGAATTGATCATGCGGCAGGGGGAGCAGAGCGAGCAGCTCTATCTGGTCGAACATGGCCGGGTCTCCCTCAACAGCACGGTACACTCTGGCCGCTGCTTCCAGCTCGGCGAGATTGAGTGTCACAGCCAGATTTTCGGAGAAATGGAGTTCTTCAGCGCCACTCCGGTGCAGTGGAACGTGGTGGCCGAGACCGAGCTGGACGCCTGGGTCATCTGTGCCGACAAGCTGGCCCAGCGGCTGCTGGCCGAGCCCGAACTGACCCTGTTCTTTGCCGCCGCGCTTGCCAGCGACTATCTCGATACCCTGGAGATCACCACCAGCCGGCTGCTCCACCCCATCGCCTACAACATCGCCTATGAGTTGTGGCGAGAACGCCAGCGCACCCCCATGCTGGGGTCACGCAAGCGCGCCCATGAGGCAGCGCGCTTCGACACCACCGAGCGGGTTTACCGCCGCGCCCTCAAGGAGCTGGTCGAGCAGGGCATAGTCGCCGACAGCAGCGACGGCCCCGTCATCGCCGATCTGGCCAGGCTGCGCGCCTATCTCGATCTTTGATTTCCATTCACCTCATTTCGATTCACCCTGTCAGGAGTCACCATGTCTGCCCATCCCTATCCCGAATTCACCTTCTTCAGCCGCTTCGTTGCCGACATTCAGGCGGGCCGCAAGACCATCACCATCCGCGACGAGAGCGAGGCCAACTGGCAACCCGGCCAGCGGCTGGCGCTGTTCACCAACCCGGAGCACCAGCCCTTCGGCACCATAGAGGTGATCTCCGTCAATGCTGTAGCCTTCGATGAACTGAACGACGAGCATGCCCGTCAGGAGAACATGACCCTCCCCGAGCTCAAACAGGTGATCCGCGAGATCTACCCCGATCTGCCGCCGCTCTATGTGATTGAATTCCAGCTGCTTGAAGCCTGATTTTGTGAGCTGCCTCAGCTAACGCCGGTTGCGCTCTCTGGCTAAAGGCGCAAAATAACTGTTTTTATATACAGTTATTGGTGCGTTATGGATATACAACTTGAACCGGCCATTGCGGCCATGGTGGCGGAGTTCATTGCTGCAGGCCGCCCCAAGGCGAGCAGCCTGAGCTGGCAGGAGCGGCGTGAAGGCTATCTTGCTTCTGCCATATTGGGTGGTGAACGGGAAGAGGTTGGCGCTGTCGAAGAGTGGCAAAACGGCCATTATTCCGTTCGCCTCTATCAGCCAGCGCCAACCTCAAACGCAAGCCGTCCGGCCCTGATCTACTTTCATGGCGGCTGTTTTGTCAGCGGCGAGTTCGACACCCACGACCGCCAGATGCGCATGCTGTGCAATCGCGCCGAAGCACTGGTGTTCGCGGTACATACCCGCCTTGCCCCTGAACACACCTATCCTGCAGCACACGATGACGCACTGGCTGCTACGCTCGCCATCATGGCCGATGTGGAGAAATGGCATGGGGATCCGGCAAGGATTGTCCTTGCGGGAGACAGTGCCGGCGGCCACCTAGCCCTGATCACCACCTTGCGACTCAAGGAGCAAGGCGCCCCTTTGCCGGCCGCCCAACTGCTCATCTATCCGATGCTCGATGCTGCGGGCGACAGTGACAGCTATCGGCATCTAGGGGATGACTACCTCATCACCCGCGACATGCTGTTAAGCGGTTTTCACGCCTATCTGGGCGAGCTACCCGCCACTCATCCCGAAGCCAGCCCGCTTCACTATTCCGACCTGTCAGGATTACCACCGACCCATATCGTAACGGCGGAATATGATCCGCTGCGCGATGAAGGGGAAGCCCTCTATCGCAAACTGCTGCAAGCCGGTGTCACAACCACCTGTCAGCGGCAACTGGGTGTTATACACGGCTTCTTCCAACTGGCCGGAGTCAGCCCCGCTGCGCGTCAGCTCATTGAACAGCTCTCACTGATTATCAGGAGACTCTGATTTGGCCTTTGCCGAGCGATGTGTTAATAGTGTCCTCTTTTGAATCAGGGAGGTGACCCGAGTGTTTGAGATAGCGAGCCTGAAAGAGGGGATGATGCACGGAGTCGAGCTGTTCCAGCTGCTGTTGGAGATCATCTCCATCGCCTGTGTGGTCATTGGCCTTGGCAAGACCCTCTGGCTGGCGGCACGGGTGCGGGATCACCAACCCGGCTTTCCGCGCATTCGCCTCTGTTTCGGCAGTTGGCTCATCTTGGCGCTGGAGTTCCAGCTCGCCGCCGACATCCTGGCCACTACGGTCGCACCGAGCAAGGAGGAGCTGATCCGCCTCGCCATCATCGCGGTGATCCGCACCTTCCTGAACTACTTCCTCGGCAAGGAGCTGGAAGCACAGACCGAACGCCAGCAGGAGCAGCGCAGCGAGCAGGCCAAGGCTGCTCAATAATCAGTATTCCTGCATAGCATCAACGCTAAGTGCAGTGCCATCCCGACCACAGCCGTGGCCCGGGATGGCACCTTTGTGACCCTTCCCGCACTTTTGGCAATCAGCCAACTATGGAACCCTTTTCAAGGTTTCCCCTGCCCTGTCGAGTACCCGTTCATCTGCGTAAGATGGAAAGCCTCCTCCCCAACCGGCCACGCTGATGAATACGCACTCCCTTCACACACCCGACATCGACCTCGATAGCTGCGTCATCTACCAGATCTACCCCATGAGTTTTCAGGACAGCGATGGCGACGGCATGGGCGATATCAACGGCATTCGTCAGCGCCTCGACTATCTGGCCACCCTAGGGGTCGATATGCTCTGGCTCACCCCCATCTATCGCTCCCCCAAGCGGGACAACGGCTACGATGTGGCGGACTACCGTGCCATCGACCCCGCCTTCGGCACCCTGACCGAGATGGAGCAGCTGATAGCCGAAGCGGCCGCCCACGGCATCGGCATCATGATGGATATCGTCGCCAACCACACCTCCACCGAGCACGAGTGGTTTATGCAGGCCCTGGCCGGCGCTCCCCGTTATCAGGGTTATTACGTATTCCGGGATCAAGCCTTTGTCGATGCTCACCCCATTACCTCGATTTTTGGCGGCAGCGGCTGGCAGTACGTGCCAGCGCTTGATCGCTACTACCTGCACAACTTCGATCCCAGTCAGGCCGATCTGGACTGGGACAACCCGGCGGTGCGTGCCGAAATGGCAGAGGTGATCAACTTCTGGCTGGGCAAAGGGATCAAGGGATTTCGCTTCGATGTGATCGATATGGTGAGCAAGGAGTGGGACCGGCTTGCCATGAGCAACGGCCCGCGCCTGCACGACTATATCCGCGAGCTCAATGCCGCGAGCTTCGGCGGCAAGGGGATCATTACTGTGGGGGAGACCTGGGGGGCCGATCTCGCCCATATGCAGAACTATTCGAACCACGATGGCAGCGAGTTCAGCATGGTGTTCAACTTCGAGCATCTGGGGCTCGGCAGTGACAAGTGGTCATCCCGCGCCGTCTCCCGCTTTGGCGATGACAGGCCTGAGTGGCGGGAAACCAGCGCCAGGCTGTGGGCCATGGTGCTACACATGATGCAGGGTACTCCCTTCATCTATCAGGGGGAGGAGCTCGCCATGACCAACCGCCACTGGCAGCCGGGCGAGCTGCGCGATGTGGAGGCGCTCAACTACCGCGCCAGCCAGTCAGGGCTGGATCCTGCCGAGCTGAGTCGGCGGCTCGATGCCATCGGCCGCGACAATGCCCGCACCCCGATGCAGTGGGACGCTGGCCCCCACGCCGGTTTCAGCACCACCACGCCCTGGATTGCCATCAATGCCAACCACGTCGAGATAAATGCTGACGAGCAGCTGACCCGCCCCGACTCGCCGTTTCACTGCTATCGCCAGCTCATCGCCCTGCGCAAGGCTCACCCTGTCGTTCGCCACGGCAATTTCGAGCTGCTGGATGGGGATGATCCCGAGCGCATCAGCTATCGCCGCCACTGGCAGGATCCGGCCAGCGGCGAGCAACACACCCTGCTGCTGCTCGCCAATCTCACGGCGAACCCCTTGCCGATGCTCCACTTCGACAAGGTGGCAGACGGAATGCGGTTGCTGCTGGCCAATTACCCAAGCGAACCGATGCAGCTCTTCGCCCCTTATCAGTGCGCCATCTGGCTGCGAGTGGAGCAGGGTTAACCCCGTGCTAACGGGCCATGTCAATGGCCCGTCAATCGCCATCCCACCGGCTACTAGCAGAAAATCACGTCCCCACGTAACAGGATTAAATTAACCACTATTACTGACTTATTAATTGATTATTTATCCCGTTTGATACGCTCTCATTGCCCCTCTTACTATGCCTGCGACCTATCCATTGCCGATGCAACTATCGGCCTTCAAACTGGCATAGCAAAGTGGAAAACAGATGATCACCACAGACGGGAATAACGCAGTCGCCTCGGTGGCGTACCGCACCAGCGAAGTCATCGCCATCTACCCCATCACCCCCAGCTCGGCCATGGCTGAGCAGTCGTCGGCCTGGTCGAGCGAGCGGGGCAAGAACCTCTGGGGGGATGTGCCCCGGGTTGTCGAGATGCAGTCGGAAGGGGGCGCCATTGCCGCCGTCCACGGCGCCCTGCAGACCGGCGCGCTGGCGACCTCGTTTACCTCGTCGCAGGGGTTGCTGCTGATGATCCCCAACCTCTACAAGCTGGCGGGTCAGCTCATTCCCTTCGTACTGCATGTGGCGGCGCGTACCGTGGCGACCCACGCGCTATCGATCTTTGGCGATCACTCGGACGTGATGGCGGTGCGCCAGACCGGCTGTGCCATGCTCTGTGCCAGCAATGTGCAGGAGGCGCAGGACTTTGCCCTGATCTCCCAGATAGCGAGCCTCAACAGCCGCCTCCCCTTTATCCACTTCTTCGACGGCTTTCGTACCTCTCACGAGATCGCCAAGATAGCGCCGCTCGCTGATGACACCCTGCGCACCCTGCTGCCCGCAGATGCCATCCGTGCTCATCGTGACCGGGCGCTCACCCCCGACAAACCGGTCATTCGCGGCACCGCGGCCAACCCGGACACCTACTTCCAGTGTCGGGAGGCGAGCAACCCCTGGTATGACGCTGCCTATGGTCATGTGAGCGAGGCGATGCAGGCTTTTGGCAAGCAGACCGGCCGCCACTACCGGCCGTTTGAATATGTCGGCCACCCGCAGGCGGAGCGGATTGTGGTGCTGATGGGCTCGGCCATCGGTACCTGTGAAGAGGTGATCGAGCGCCTGCTGGCCCAAGGGGAGAAGGTAGGTCTGGTGAAGGTGCGGCTGTTCCGTCCCTTCTCGGCCGGGCACCTGTTAGCCGCGATTCCCGAGAGTGCCCGCGCCATTGCCGTGCTGGATCGCACCAAGGAGCCGGGCGCACAGGCCGAGCCCCTCTATCTCGACGTGATGACGGCGCTGGCCGAAGCGGTCAGCCGGGGCGAGCGGGCAAGCCTGCCGCGGGTGATCGGCGGTCGCTATGGCCTCTCCTCCAAAGAGTTCGGCCCCGCTTGCGCACTGGCGGTGTTTGCTGAACTGGCGCAGGAGAACCCGCGTCCGCGCTTTACCGTCGGCATCTTCGATGACATCACAGGCCTCTCGCTACCGCTGCCCACGCTGGATTCGCAAAGCCCCATCCACAGCCAGCAACACAAGCTGGAAGCGCTCTTCTACGGCCTTGGCAGCGATGGCACCGTCTCGGCGGCCAAGAACAGCATCAAGATCCTCGGCAACCACACCGACCTCTATCCGCAGGGCTATTTCGTCTACGACTCCAAGAAGGCGGGGGGACTTACCGTCTCTCACCTGCGGGTGGGCGAGCGGCCGCTGCAATCGCCCTATCTGGTGGAAGAGGCGGACTTTATCGGCTGCCATCAGTGGCAGTTTGTCGACAAGTACCGGATGGCTGAGCGCTTGAAAGCGGGCGGCATCTTCCTGCTCAACACCCCCTACAGCGAAGCGGAGATCTGGCAACGACTACCCAGCGAGGTACAGCATGCCCTGCGCGAGAAAGAGGCGCGCTTCTACATCATCAACGCCGCCAAGATTGCCCGCGACTGCCAGCTCGGCAACCGCATCAATACCGTGATGCAGATGGCCTTCTTCCAGCTCAGCGCCATCATTCCCCCCGCAGAGGCGACCAGCCTGCTGAAGCAGGCCATCGCCACCAGCTATGGCAGCAAGGGGCAGACACTGGTCGAGCGCAACTGTATGGCACTGGAGGCAACCTGCGCCGCCCTGACCAGGGTGCCACTTGGCGAGCTGGATCCCGCCAGCCGCCCCCGCCCGCCGGTGGTTTCGGCCAAGGCCCCCGATTTTGTCCAGACCGTCACCGCCGCCATGCTGGCTGGGCTGGGTGACAGCCTGCCGGTCTCCGCCTTCCCGCCGGATGGCACCTGGCCGGTTGGTACCACCCGCTGGGAGAAGCGCAATATCGCCAAGGAGATCCCCATCTGGGAGGCGGCGCTCTGCACCCAGTGCAACTACTGTGTCGCCGCCTGTCCCCACTCGGCCATTCGCGCCAAGGTGGTGGAACCGGATGCGCTGGCCGCTGCCCCCGCCACCCTGGATGCGCTGGATGTGAAATCCCGCGACATGCGCGGCCAGCAGTATGTGCTGCAGGTGGCGCCGGAGGATTGCACCGGCTGCAATCTCTGCGTCGAGGTGTGCCCGGCCAAGGATCGCAGCAACCCGGCTCGCAAGGCGATCAATATGGCTTCACGCCTCGATCACCTCGATGAGCAGAAGGCCAACTACGACTTCTTCCTCGACCTGCCAGAGCGCAGCGCCGAGCAGCTGGAACGCATCGACATCCGCACCTCCCAGCTCATCTCGCCGCTGTTTGAATACTCCGGCGCCTGCTCCGGCTGTGGCGAGACTCCCTACATCAAGCTGCTGACCCAGCTCTATGGCGATCGGCTGCTGATTGCCAACGCCACCGGCTGCTCGTCCATTTATGGCGGCAACCTGCCTACCACCCCCTACACCACCAACGCCGACGGGCGCGGGCCGGCCTGGGCCAACTCGCTGTTTGAAGACAACGCCGAGTTCGGACTGGGCTTCCGTCTTACCGTCGATCAACACAGGGAGCGGGTGCGCCGTCTGCTGGCGAGCCTGGGCGACACCATACCGGCAGCGCAGCGCGAGGCGCTCGGCGATGCCACTCTGCCGGTTTCCGAGCAGCGGGCCCATATCCAGCAGTTGCGAGCGCTGCTGCAGGAGAGCCAGATCCCGGCAGCCCAAGAGCTGGTTCGCGATGCGGACTATCTGGTGGACAAATCGGTCTGGCTCATCGGCGGCGATGGCTGGGCCTACGACATCGGTTTTGGCGGGCTCGACCATGTGCTGAGTCTGGGGGAGAACATCAATGTGCTGGTGCTCGATACCCAGTGCTACTCCAACACCGGCGGCCAGCAGTCGAAGGCGACGCCACTCGGGGCCATCACCAAGTTTGGCGAGCAGGGCAAACGCAAGGCGCGCAAGGATCTCGGGGCCAGCATGATGATGTATGGCCACGTCTATGTGGCGCAGATCTCCCTCGGCGCCCAGATGAACCAGACGGTAAAAGCGATTCAGGAGGCGGAAGCCTATCCGGGGCCGTCGCTCATCATCGCCTACAGCCCCTGCGAGGAGCATGGTTACGACATGGCCGAGAGCCATGAGCAGATGAAACAGCTGACCGCCACCGGCTTCTGGCCGCTCTACCGCTTCGACCCGCGCCGCGCTGACGAGGGCAAACTGCCGCTGGCGCTCGACTCGCGGGCCCCCAATGCCTCGCTGGCCGAGACCTTGCGCCATGAGCCCCGCTTCCAGCGGCTGGAGCGCCAGCTGCCGGAGGTGGCCAGCCAGCTCTATGAAGAGGCGGAGCAGGAGGCCAACCGCCGCTTCGCCTGGCTGAGCCAGCTGGCGGGCAAGGAGAGTCCGGCGCAGGAGTAACTCGCGCATGGCTTGATGGCAACAGCCACGCTATTCGCCAAATAACAATCAGGGCTCCCCGCGGGGAGCCCTGATGCTATCTATGGTGAGCCTATGTCGGCACAGGCCGGATCAGGCGCTGATGGAGGCCAGCTCGTGGCGCTTCAACGCCAGCAAGGTGATGAGCAGCGCCAGCGTGGCGATCAGTGCCATGCCGATATAGGTCGCGCTGAAGCCCGGGGCCAGCAGATCGGGGGCAAGCCGGCTCAGATCGCCATCGCTGCCGGCTGGCAGGCGGAAGTGAAACAGCATGGAGCAGATAGCCACGCCGACGGCACCGCCAAGCTCCCGCCCGAAGTTGAACAGCGACATGCCGATGCCGCGATCCTGCCGCGGCAGGGCATTCTGTACCACCACCGAGAGGGCGGGCAGCACCAGACCGAGACCAATACCGGCAAACCCGAGCGCCAGTCTGACCCAGGCATCGAAGTGGATCTGCCACAGCGCCACCGCCGCGAGGCCAAAGCCCACCGCAACAAAGCTCTTGTAGTGACCGGTACGGCCAATCAGCTTGCCACCGACAAAGGCGCCGGCGGTGATGCAGATCATGAAGATCACCATACTCATCCCGCTCTCGCTGGCGCTCAACCCCTTCTGCCACTGCATCTGCAACGGCAGATAGACCAGCACGGCAAACATCAGCAACTGGGAGAGCATCACCAGCAGCACGCTCACCAGATAGCCGGGCAGCCGGGCCAGATGGGCGGGCAATATGGGGTCGTGGGCACGCCGCTCAATCAGAATGAGCAGCAGCAGCGCAACGCCCAGCGCCGCCGAAAGCCAGACTGCGGGCAGCGCCGCCTCCGGCGAGAGCAGCAACAGGGTGAGCGTAGTGACAGTAATCAGCAGACCCGCCCCCTTCCAGTCGAAGCGACTATGGCGACGCACGTTGAGCTGCTTGAGGTTGCGGTTGATGAGAAAGACCGCCAGCGCCCCGAGCGGCAGATTGATCCAGAAGATCCAGCGCCAGCTGAGCTGCTCGGTGAAATAACCGCCGAGCAAGGGGCCAGCGATACTGGAGACCGCATAGACCGCCGAGATGTAGCCCTGATATTTGCCCACCTCCCGCGGTGGAATGGTGTCGGCAATCACGGTAAACGCGAGGGCAATCAGGCCGCCGCCCCCCAGCCCTTGCAGCACCCGCGCAGCCAGCAAGGTCGGCAGATCCTGGGAGAGCGCGCAGGCCACCGAGCCCGCCAGAAACAGGCCGATGCCGATATTGAGCATCCGCACCCGACCAAAGAGATCGCTCAGCTTGCCATAGAGGGGCAGCACGGCGGTGGCCGCCAGCAGGTAGGCAGTGACCACCCAGGTGAGGGCGGCCCCAGCGTGCAGCTCGGCGCCAATCATGGGCAGCGGGGTGGTGACTATGCTCTTTTCCAGTGAACCAAGCGCGATCACCAGCGCCACGCTAGAGAAAATGGTTTTGGGGGATATTTTCGAGGTCATAAGCGGACTCGCTGATCTGATATGCCAAAGTATCCGGCAATGAACGGATTATTGTCTCACAAATCAGCAAGAGATAGAAAAAACGGCGGCCACAATCTGCCCAACCATGAGGCCGATCCCACAAAACGCCGACCGTTTCTGCTAGCCTGCTCTATTTGATTCGAGGAGCCCCCATGAGCGAGCGTGAGCAGTACGGGTTTGATCACTATGATGCCCTGATTTTCGATATGGATGGCACTTTGGTAGATTCCATGCCCCTTCATCTGGATGCGTGGGAGCTTACCTGCGCCGAATTCGGCATCCCCTTCGAGCGGGATCAGCTCTATCAGTATGGCGGCATTCCCACCCGCAAGATCATCGCCATGCTGGCCGAGCAGCAGGGGCTGACGGTAGATGTCGAGGCCTTTACCCGTCGCAAGATTGCCCTCTATATGGAACATATCGACAAGGTCAGCGTCTTTCCCAAGATGTGGGAGCTGGTCAGGCACTATCACGGCAAGGTGAAGATGGGGATTGGCACCGGCTCACCGCGCAATCAGGCGGACTCCATCCTCAAAAGCACCGGGCTCGATGCCTATATCTCTGTGGTGGTCAGTGCCGATGATGTCACCAACCACAAACCGCACCCCGACACCTTCTTGCAGGTGGCCGAACTGCTCGGCGCCAATCCCGCCAACTGTCTGGTGTTTGAAGATACCCGGATCGGGCTTGAGGCAGGCAAGGCAGCAGGGATGGATACCGTGCTGGTTATCGAAGGTGACCTGCACCAGCGGTAAAGTACTCAGGGCAAGCAGGCAAACCGATAAAATGGTGTCATGACAGTGGCACCATTTTTTATTCATGTGAGCTTGGCGGCAGCGTCAGTGCCCGGACAGAGTTGCGATCGCAGCCGGAATAGTGGCAACCGTCAAACAAAGGGCGTTGGCCTCATCCTGTAGTGCCTGATGAGTGCGAAGCAGCTCAAGGGCTTCGGCAGGGGTATCTGCAAAGGTGGGGGCGGCGATGGCGGCAAATCCCTGTTCGACCAGTTGACGACGCTCATCGCTATAGTTGGGTGCATTGGCATCTAGATAGGTAAGCGCCTGACCCTGCTTGAAAAAGTGATAGTTAGGCATCGATTGGCCCCGCAAAAATAAAGCGCCATTCTACTCCTTTTTGCTCCGCCGCCCGCGTCAATCTGTGACGTATCAAGTGATCTAGTTCACATTTTTATCAACAAACCTTTACCGGTTGAGCTCCGTCCAAATCCCCTCTTCACGCGGCGTCAGACAACACTCGCCACCGTCACTCGGCGCCAAACAAAACGCCTCCACGAGGAGGCGTTGCGACTGAAACAGGGTGGCTCCCGTTACATGGCATTCGTCGATTCGAAGATCTTGTCCGCCGAGGCCTCGACAAAGCCCGGATAGAGCACACCATCGGCCTGCGGATAGCGCAGGGCAAACTCGTAGAAGCAGCTCGGGATGGTACGCACCCCATCGCTGAACGGCACCTCGGCTTTGTCTGCCATGGTGGAGGATTGCTCCAGCATCACCTGCGGATCCCCCTTCACCTCGCCACCCACACTGTTGAGGACAAAACCCGCCGCCTTGAGCGCCGCATTGACCTGATGGATGGTGTCGAAATCCTTCAACTTGTTGATATTGACCGTGAAGTGGTTGGCACGATAACCCCAGGCTGCCATCCATGCCGCGTACTCGCTCTCCGCCAGCAGAGTCTGATAATCGGCATAGGAGACCTGCCAGGGGGCACCGGTGTAGAGAAATGCCGGGGTATCGGTCAGATGATCGGGCACCTGATCCGCCAGCTTGTGGATGATGGCCTGCGCCGCTGGGGAGAGTTCTTCCACCTTCAGCTCGCTGATAAACACCTTGGGAGCGTCCGGATCCTGATGCTCGAAGTGCTTGGCGTAGAGCTTCTTGGCCTTGAAAACGTACTCGCCCTTCTGCTCGTAACCGAGCGCCAGGAAGTGGGCGGCCAGCTTCTCCAGCCCCAGCTTGGGCAGGTTGTAGGTACGAAACGCCACGTGATCGTTGACGATGGGCTCGCCGCCACCCAGCAGGGTGTGCACCTTGAGGGCGCTCGGGGTCACCTTGATGTAGTTGTCCCACAGATGGCTGAACAGGGTGTCGATATCCTTTTGCATCTCTCTTTCCTTTGATTGCGGGTACAGATGGGGGCACCGCTGGATGCCCCGTGTCGTTATTAGAAGCGCAGGCCGGGCGACAGTTGATCCGGCATGGCGGCTTTGCTGTCTTCGACAGAGGCAACCGGATACGCACAGTAGTCAGCAGCGTAGTAGGCGCTTGCCCTGTGGTTGCCGGAGGCACCGATACCACCAAACGGCGCGGCACTGGAGGCGCCGGTAATGGGCTTGTTCCAGTTGACGATGCCGGCGCGGATCCGCTTGAAGAAGTGATTCCAGTCCGCCTCCTTGTCACCCAGCAGACCGGCCGAGAGACCATAACGGGTAGCATTGCCTTGATCGATGGCGGCATCGAAATCGTCATAGCGAATGAGTTGCAGCAGCGGGCCGAAGTACTCTTCGTCCGGCAGCGCGCTCACTGAGGTCACGTCGATAATGCCCGGGGAGACAAAGCCGGTACCCGCTTCCAGGTGCTTGAGGGGAAGCAGGCTCTCGCCACCGAGGCGCTGCAGGTTGGCTTGTGCTTCGACCATGCCCTGTGCTGCCTTCTCGCTTATCATCGACCCCATGAAAGGCTGCTCGGCGGCGTCATAGAGGCCGACCTTGATCTGGCTGACCACCTCGACCAGTCGCTTGACCAGGGCATCGCCACGCTCACCGCGCTCGACAAACAGACGGCGAGAGCAAGTACAGCGCTGACCGGAAGTGATGAACGCCGACTGGACGATGGCATGCACAGCGCCGTCGATGTCGCTCACATCTTTCACGATCAGCGGGTTGTTGCCGCCCATCTCCAGCGCCAGAATTTTGCCCGGCTGACCGGCAAACTGCTGATGGAGGAAATGACCGGTGCGGGAAGAACCAGTAAAGAAGAGGCCGTCGATGTCGGGATTGCCCGCCAGCGCCTTGCCAGTCTCGACCTCCCCTTGCACCAGATTGAGCACCCCCTTGGGCAATCCGGCCTCCTGCCACACCTTGACCATGGCCTCGGCCACCATGGGGGTCAGCTCGGAGGGTTTGAACACCACGGCGTTACCCGCGATCAGCGCCGGGACTATATGGCCGTTGGGCAGATGACCCGGGAAGTTGTAAGGGCCGAACACCGCCACCACACCGTGGGGCTTGTGACGGACAAACGCCTTGGCGCCCGGCATGGCATTTTCAACGGTGCCGGTACGCTCGTCATGGGCACGGATGGAGATGGCAATCTTGCCCTGCATGGCGGCTACTTCGGTACGGGTCTCCCACAGCGGTTTGCCGGTTTCGCGGGCGATGGTCAGGGCCAGCGCCTCTTTCTGCTCGCCAAGCAGGTCGGCATAACGACGCACTATGGCCAGACGATCCTCAAGGCGCATGTCCGCCCAGTGGTAGAAGGCGGCACGGGCGGCCTTGACGGCGGCATCCACCTGCGCCGCACTGGCGGCAGCCCCCTGCCAGATCACCTCGTTCTTGGCCGGATCGGTTGACTCGAACGGCTTGCCTTCACCGGCAAGCCACTGACCGTCGATAAATTGCACTAACTGGCTCATCCATTCACTCCCTGTCGCTGGCAGGCAGCCTCGGCTGCCTGTCTGATAATCGGTTTGCTTGTCCTGTTTGCCTCAGTCGAGGTCAACCACCCGCACCATGTCGCCATCCTGCACCTTGAGTGCCGCCGCCATCTTGGGCGGAATGATGGCTTCGTGCTTGTCGAGATCGACGCGGATATTGCCGTAGCAGGCGCGGTAATGTTCGAAACGGCTGTTGCAGATAAGGTGGGTCTTGCCACCGATGGGCTCGCCCACCAGCACCCGCAGCTTCTTGCTGCGGCGCACGCTGCGGATATTCTTCACGTCGCACTCGACGGTGGGGCCCGCATCGAAAATATCGACGTAGCCACGGTTCACAAAGCCCTCGTCCTGCAGCATCTTGATGGCGGGGCGGGTCTTCTCGTGGGTCTGACCGATAACGGCCCGCGCCTCTTTGCTCAGCAAATTGACGTAGATGGGGTACTTGGGCATCAACTCGGCGATGAAACGCTTCTTGCCGATGCCGGTCAGATAGTCGACGGTTGGAAAATCCATCGAGAAGAAGTGGGTTTGCAGCCACTCGTAGAAGGGGCTGTGACCGTTGGCATCGGAGACGCCGCGCATCTCGGCGAAGACGGTCTCGTCAAACAGCTCGGGGTGCTCGGCCATAAACAGAAAGCGGTGCTTGGAGAGCAGGCGGCCGTTGAGCCCCTCGCGGGCACATTCGCGCAAAAACAGGGTGCAGAGCTCGGAGTTGCCGGTGTAGTCGTTGGAGAGGGTCAGGGTTTCAACGACGTTGTAGATGCCGAGCTTGGGAGAAGAGTGCACCACCTTGCCGATGTGGTAGTTGTAAAACGGCTGGGAGAGGCCAACCGCGGCATCGATGGCACAGGTGCCCACCATCTCGCCGGTCTCCAGATCCTCGGCCACGAAGAAGTAGAGGCAGTCCCCCTTGCCGGCGGGCTTGTCGGAAAAAGTCTGGGTAGAGGCGTCAATCTTGCGCTGCAGCAGCTCATCGTTGACGGGCAACGAGGTCATGCCGGTGCCGGACTCGATGGCGCAGGTCTTGAGCCCGGCAAAATCTTTTTGCTCGATGGGACGGATAACCAACATAAATGACAACTCCCTTTCATTGACGACAGGTGGGGTCCCGGCTCCTGCCGGGAGAGCTCCCCACCTCAATTTGGAATCAGGCGTTAACCACCTGGGCAACCGCCTTCTCGAAGCGGGCCAACCCTTCCTTGATGTCCGCTTCCGGGATCACCAGTGAAGGGGCAAAACGAACCACGTTGGTACCAGCCACCAGTGCCATCAGCCCCTGATCGATGGAGGCCAGCAGGAAGTCGCGGGAGCGCCCTTTGTAGGCATCGCTCAGGGCCGCGCCCAGCAGCAGACCCTTGCCGCGGATCTCGCTAAAGCAGTGGTATTTGGCGTTGATGGCTTCAAGACCATCGCGGAACAGCTGCTCGCGTTGCTTGATGCCAGCCAGCACCTCCGGAGTATTGATCACGTCGATCACCGCCTCGGCGACCGCACAGGCCAGCGGGTTGCCGCCGTAAGTAGAGCCGTGAGTGCCCACTTTCAAGTAAGAGGCGATTTCGTTGGTTGTCAGCATGGCGCCGATGGGGAAACCGCCACCCAGCGCCTTGGCGCTGGTGAGGATGTCCGGCGTGACGCCCAAACCCATATAGGCATAGAGATCACCGGTCCGGCCGACGCCGGACTGCACTTCGTCATACACCAGCAGGGCATTGTGTTTGTCGCACAGCTCGCGCACCCCTTTGGCAAACTCGTCGGTAGGACGAATGATGCCCCCCTCCCCCTGCAGCGGCTCCATCACCACGGCGCAGGTGTTGTCGGAGATCACCTCGGCCAGCGCAGCCAGATCGTTGTAGGGTACGTGGGTAATGTCACCGGGCTTGGGACCGAAGCCATCGGAGTAGGCTGCCTGGCCACCGACGCTGACGGTAAAGAAGGTGCGGCCATGGAAGCCCTGATTGAAGGCGATGATCTGGGTCTTCTGCTCGCCAAACTTCTCGATGGCATAGCGGCGTGCCAGCTTGAGGGCCGCTTCATTTGCCTCGGCGCCTGAGTTGCAGAAGTAGACCTTGTCGGCGAAGGTGGCGGCGACCAGCTTCTTGGCCAGACGCAGGGCTGGCTCGTTGGTCATGACGTTGGAGAGGTGCCACAGCTTCTCGCCCTGGGTTTTCAGGGCCTCGACCAGCTTGGGATGACAGTGACCCAAACCGTTGACGGCGATGCCACCGGCGAAGTCGACATACTCGCGCCCTTCCTGATCCCAGACACGTGACCCTTCACCACGCACCGGGATGATCTTGGCGGGCGCATAGTTGGGAACCATCACTTCATCAAACACTTCACGTGTCACTGCCAACAACTCTGACATATAGCTCTCCTTCGATTCGGCGACAGAATAATCCACCGCCCAAAAGTTAAATCCGTGTAAACGTGACGGGATTATCACAGAAATAAAGTAAAAAGTCTGTAACAAGACGGCCTATAAGGAACAATGTTCGATTGCTCTTGAGATTTTAGGCAACCGCATTGCATAACGACTCAGGGGGGCTTGGCAAGAGATAATTTGGGCAGGAGAGGGGGTGAATAAAGTGTCAGGGAAATTTTTTTTGCCTTCTCTCGAACTTGAGAAGGCGATCACAACTTTTTATGAACGCGCCAGAAAGTTGGCCAGCAACTGATGGCCCTGCTCGCTCAAAATACTCTCCGGATGGAACTGAACACCCTCGATGGGGAGCGTCTTGTGGCGCAGCCCCATGATCTCGTCAAACGAGCCATCGGCATGCTCGCTCCAGGCGGTGATGTCGAAGCAGTCGGGCAGCGTGTCGCGCTCCACCACCAGCGAGTGGTAACGGGTCACCCGCAGCGGGTTGTTGAGCCCCTTGAACACCCCCTCATTGCGATGGCGGATGAGCGAGGTTTTGCCGTGCATTACCTGACGGGCACGCACTACGCGGGCGCCGAAGGCCTGCGCCAGCGACTGATGACCGAGACAGACGCCGAGAATGGGCAGCTTGCCAGCAAAGTGGCTGATGGCATCGAGAGAGATCCCCGCCTCATTGGGCGTACAGGGACCGGGAGAGATCACCAGAAAACGGGGGGAGAGCTGCGCTATGGTATCAAGCGTCAGTTCATCATTGCGCTTGACCACAACCTCTTGTCCCAGGGCGCCGAAATATTGCACCAGGTTCCAGGTAAAAGAGTCGTAGTTATCGATCAACAACAGCATGAGATAACCAACAGCGGAGAATTAACGATCGAGATAACGACCCTGTTCCATTTCCCGTTCACGCTGACACTCGGCCAGATAGATGGCGGCAGCAACGGCAGGGGTTTTATGGTGCTTGTCGATGGCATTGGAGACCATCAACTGCAGGGTATTGAGGTTTTTCGCCTTGCGAAATTTACGTAGCCAGTGACCTTTGTCACTCAGCTCTTCAGCAGAAATAGTTGGTTGAACAGGCATGCTTTCTCTTGGGGATATTACCCAGGTTGAAATAAAGAAATTAAACAAAATAGCCGGGCAGAAAATAAAGAAAGCCAGGCAAATACCCAGCTCTCTTCTACTACACCTTCCCAGTATGTCAGGCTCGAGGAACGAAGCCGACTACATCATATACGCTGGTCAGGGTTTTTTCAGCTCTTTCGCGCGCCTTTTGTGCGCCTTCTGCCAGAATCGCGATCAGATGGGCCTCATCCTGACGCAACTCGTGGAAACGGGCCTGGATCGGTTCCAGCAGCGCCACCACGGCTTCGGCGGTTTCGGTCTTGAGGTGACCGTACATCTTGCCTTCGAAGTGCTGCTCCAGCTCGGGGATGGAGCGGCTGGTCACACCAGACATCAGGGTCAGCAGGTTGGAGACACCCGGTTTGTTTTCCGGATCGAAACGCACCACCGCCGGCTCGTCGGAGTCGGTCACCGCACGCTTGATCTTCTTGACGATCTGCTTGGGATCTTCCAGCAGGCCGATGAAGTTAGCCTCGTTGTCATCAGACTTGGACATCTTCTTGGTCGGATCCTGCAGGCTCATCACCCGTGCCCCTTCGGTCGGAATGAAGGGCTCCGGCATGGTGAACACCTCACCATAGAGGTTGTTGAAACGGGTGCAGATGTCGCGGGTCAGCTCAAGGTGCTGCTTCTGGTCGTTGCCGACCGGCACCTGATTGGCCTGATAGAGCAGAATATCAGCAGCCATCAGCACCGGATAACCGAACAGGCCGACGTTGACGTTGTTCTCGAAACGGGCGGACTTGTCCTTGAACTGGGTCATGCGCGACAGCTCACCCATCTGGGTATAGCAGTTGAGGATCCAGCCCAGCTCAGCGTGCTGCGGCACGTGAGACTGGATGAAGACGGTGCTCTTGTTGGGATCGATACCGACCGCCAGATAGAGGGCGGCTGCGTCCAGACAAGCCTTGCGCAGGGCAGCCGGGTCCTGACGAGTGGTGATGGCGTGCAGATCGACTATGCAGTAGAGGCAGTCGAACTCATCCTGCATGTTGACCCACTGACGCAGGGCCCCCATGTAGTTGCCGATGGTCAGTTGACCGGAGGGTTGCGCTCCGCTCAATACGATTGGTTTAGTCATGAGAGTGTTAATCCTTGTTCTTCAGCCAGCCCAGCTGCGCTATTAGACCAAAAGTGCATCGAGCTGGGCAAACTGCTCGAATACCCAGTCTGGATGGGAGTCGGCGATGGGACGACCATAGTTGTAGCCGTATGTAAGACCCACCACCTTCATGCCAGCCGCCTTCGCCGCCAGCACGTCATTTTCTGAGTCGCCCACCATCAGGGTGCGAGCCGGGCTCACCCCCAACTCCTGGCAAGCGTGCAGCAAGGGCTCCGGGCTCGGCTTCTTGACCGGCACGCAGTTGCCACCTAGCCAGAGCGCGAAGCAATCGCTGATACCGAGGGCATCCAGAATAGGGGCGACAAAGTCGCTCGGCTTGTTGGTGACGATCGCCTGCTTGTAGCCCAGGCTTTGCAAGCGACGCAGACTCTGGGCAACCCCGTCATACATAGCCAGCCCTTGCAGCAGGCAGGCGTTGTAGTGCTGGAAAAAGATCGGTCTGGCCTTGGTAAACAGCTCGGGATCGGCCTCGCGATAGGCGAGCGCCCGCTGGATCAGCTTGTCGGCCCCGTTGCCGACCCAAGTACGGATCACCGCTTCATCAGCCTGCGCCAGACCGAGGTCTGCCAGAGTCAGATTGACCGCCAGCGCCAGCTGGGCGGCGCTGTCAATGAGGGTGCCGTCCAGATCGAACAGCACCAAATCAAATGCGCGCTCAGCGTGTGACATGAGCCAGCTCCGCACGCATCTTGTCGATCACCGCCTTGTAGTCAGGCTGGCTGAAAATGGCCGAGCCGGCGACAAACATGTCGGCGCCCGCTTCGGCGATCTCGCGAATGTTGTCGACCTTCACCCCGCCATCGATCTCGAGGCGGATATCGCGGCCGCTCTCGTCGATCAGACGACGCACCTGACGCAGCTTGTCGAGGGTGCCGGGGATAAAGCTCTGGCCACCGAAGCCCGGGTTGACCGACATCAGCAGGATCACATCCAGCTTGTCCATCACATACTCGAGGCAGGAGAGCGAGGTAGCAGGATTCAGCACCAGACCGGCCTGGCAGCCCATCTCCTTGATGAGGCCCAGAGAGCGATCAACGTGATCGGACGCTTCCGGATGGAAGGTGATAAGGGAAGCACCGGCCTTGGCAAAATCGGGAATGATGCGATCCACCGGCTTGACCATCAGGTGCACGTCGATGGGGGCCTCGATACCGTAGTCACGCAGCGCCTGACAGACCATGGGGCCAATGGTCAGGTTGGGGACATAGTGGTTGTCCATCACGTCGAAGTGAACCACGTCGGCACCGGCAGCCAGTACCTTGGCTACATCGTCACCCAGACGGGCAAAATCGGCAGAGAGGATCGAGGGGGCAATCAGAAAGTCTTTCATCAGCATCATCCATTGGCAGCCAGGGAGAAAAAGCGGCGCAATTTTAACGTAAAAGGCAGGCGAAAACGACTCGAATGCGGGGTAAATGGGGCAATCGCCTCCCCTCCCCCAGCCACCCGGGTTTTGCGGCATCGGCACGGGCCCAGGGGCGCCCATAAAAAACGGCGCCCTGGGCGCCGCATGGTCTGTTACGTCAGTGGCAGCAGTTCACTGTCGCTGGGATAGTAGCCCTGCTCAGGTTCGATTCCGGGGGGATAGAGCGCCAACAACTCGGCCACCTTGTTGCGGGTGCCGCCGTTGCGACTGATGGTGCGCTTGACCAGGATCTCGTCGAGGCGGGCACCGCGATAAAGCTCACGAGTCAGCTCGATATCGTGGTTGCTGATCAGCACCGGCACTCCTTTGTGAGCGGCTGTGTGGCGGGCCAGCCGCGCCAGGATCGCCTGATCATCCAGGGTAAAACCACCGGAGGCATAGGTAGTGAAGCTCGCCGTAGTGGAGAGCGGCGCATAGGGTGGATCACAATAGATAACCCAATCCTCTTCGGCACGCTTGATGGCGTCGGCGTAGCTCTCGCAGATAAAGGTCGCCTTCTGCGCCTTTTCGGCAAAGGCCCAAAGCTCTTTTTCCGGGAAATAGGGCTTCTTGTAGGAACCGAACGGCACGTTGAAGCCGCCCTTCTTGTTGTAGCGGCACAGTCCGTTGAAACCGTGACGGTTGAGAAACAGGAACAAGAGTGCCCGCTCGAAGGTGGTCTCGGTCTGATTGAACTGGGTACGCAGCCGGTAATAGGCCGCCTTGTGGTTGTGTTCTGCCACAAACAGCTTGCGCGCCTCGGCAATGAAACTGTCCGGCGTCAGCTTGAGGTGGTTGTACAGGCAGATCAGATCCGGATTGATGTCGTTGAGCACATACGCGTCGTAGTCGGTGTTGAGAAACACAGACCCGGCCCCGACGAAGGGCTCCAGCAACACACGCCCGGCCGGCAGGCGCTCGGCGATCTCTTCAACCAGGGAGTATTTTCCCCCGGCCCATTTTAAAAAAGCGCGTGTTTTTTTCATGGAAATCCGGTGTGTAAGAAGGCAAGACCCAAAAAGGGGGACGATTCTACCCCCTTATCCGGTATCAAGGCTATTGCTTCAGCTCTTTTTGTACCTGTGCAAACGACTTGGGCCAGGGCTGACCTTTCAGCAAGGCTGGCGGAAGCTTGCGAATGGCACTCTTGGCCTGGGTCAGACCGGCATAATCCCCTTGCAGCACCACATACCAGGGGCTGCCACGGAATTTGGTCTGATAGACCCATACCTTGCCCGCCAGACCATGCTCGGCGACAAATTGATCCACCGCCTTGGTGTTGCTCGCCCCCATCAGCTGAACACTGTAGTGGTTGCGCGGCTTCTTGTTCAAGGTGGCGACCGGTGTCAGGGCCACTTTGGGTGCTGGCGCGGCAACCGGCTCGTTGCTGGCTGTTTTGGTGGTAGAAGCAGGCGTTGCGGTTGTCGCCGGATTCAGTGCTTTGGAGGTACTGGCTGGCGCCGTGGTTGCGATTGCACCACTGGGGGCTGTGCCACTCGGGTTCTTGCCGGTCAGCTCGTCCACCACGTCAGTAGGCAGAGCGCCGCTCACCTTGGGTTCGGTCATCAGCTTTTGCACGACCTCGTCAGAGATCACCACCCGACGCCCTTCGTAATTGGTTGATTCGGTGGTCACGGTTTCGCTCTCCACCGATTTGGGCAGCACTTTCGCCTCCGGCTGCCAATCCTTCACAACCCCGTTGGGATTGCTGGCTGCATCGCTGTTTTGCGTGCCTTGTGCAGCGGCATCGGTATTCGAACCGCCAGCGGTGAGGGGATCGCCTCCCGCTACCGGGATCGGCAATGCCGTGTTCTGCGCCGGATCCTGCAGCGCCGGTTTGCTTTCATTGTCAAACAGCGCAGGCAGCAGGTAGCTCAACGCCAACAGGCCGCCAGCGACCAGCGCGATAACAGTGGCAATCTTCTTGACAGGCAACTCCGCCTGACGCTTCTTGGGCCTTCTGTCGGTCATGATATCCTCCAGTAACTGCATGATGGTGGACGGATGTCCCTTCGCCGTTTTCAGAATCTCCTCCACTTGCGGCTTGGGCAAGAGGGTCGCCGGGATCTTGAGCTCTTTGGCTTTCTCATACAAGAAGATGCGCTGCTCGGGCGGGCTCAGTGGCGGCACTTCCAGCTCAAGGGCTGGCATGGCACGCCCTTTGAGCTGCGGCCGTTGGGTACGACACCAGACGTCACTGCCCGAGACAATAATTGCCAGCTGATGGGGCGCCGCCAGGGTATCGTTATGACGGATGATCGCCCACAACTCTCCCAGCAATTCGGCTGGCAACTGGTCGGCCCGCTCTATCAGCAGCAACAGGGTGGCTGGCTTGCTCCCCTCCAACATGCGAAAGAAGCTCTCCGCCAGCGCATCCTGTGGATTGAACAGCGGGCGCGCCACCACCTGTGGCAGCAACAGCTGGCGCACATCGACCATCTTCATGGCAGGCGTACCAATCAGGCTTACCACCCGCACTTTTTCCGGCAACACGCCGAGCAGAGATTCGCACAGGGTACCGCGACCACAACCGGGTTTACCGGAGAGAAAAATGAAAGGGTGATTGAATTCAATCAGATGCAGCAGCCGGTCAACCAGCTGCCGCTGGGAAGGAAGTTTTAGCAGTTTATTCGTCACGACCAGACTCGATCACCGCCAGCAACTCGGCATCGGACACATCCCCCACCACCTGCGCATGGCCGATGCCAACCGGCAACACCAGACGCAGCTTGCCTTCCAGCACCTTCTTGTCACGGCGCATATGGCGAATAAAGGCGGCGAAATCCATCTCGGCAGGCGCATGAATGGGCAGATTGGCGGCCAGCAGCAGGGCGCGCACTCGCGCAACGTCCTCTTCGCTCATATCGCCACGGGCCTGCGCAGTCCAGGCTGCCAGCATGGTGCCGGCGGATACTGCTTCACCGTGCAGCCAGTTGCCATACCCCTGCTCGGCCTCGATAGCATGACCAAAGGTGTGACCCAGATTGAGCAGCGCACGGACGCCGTGCTCGGTCTCATCCTGACCGACCACATCGGCTTTGATCTCGCAGCAGCGTTTGATGGCGTAGGCCAGCGCGGCAGGTTCCAGCTGTTGCAGACGCACCATGTTCTGCTCCAGCCATCTGAAGAAATCAGCATCCCAAATGATGCCGTACTTGATCACCTCGGCCATCCCTGCGGCAAATTCGCGGGCTGGCAAGGTACTCAGACATTCGGTATCGATAACAACTTGTTTAGGCTGATAAAAAGCCCCAATCATGTTCTTGCCGAGGGGGTGGTTGACAGCGGTTTTACCGCCAACAGAGGAGTCAACCTGGGAGAGCAGGGTGGTCGGGATCTGGATAAAAGGAATGCCACGTTGATAGCTTGCTGCCGCAAAGCCCACCACATCCCCGATCACGCCGCCCCCCAGAGCGATCAGTGTCGTATCGCGCCCATGGTTGGTTTCAAGCAGAGCAGACATGATCTGCTCAAAGGTCGCCAGGTTCTTGTACGCCTCGCCGTCAGGCAGGATCAGGTGTTCAACCTGAAAGCCCGACAGCAGAGCGGTTACCTGTTCAAGATAAAGCGGAGCAACGACCGTGTTGGTCACTATCATCACCCGCTTGCCCTTGATGGTCGATACCAGCGCCTCGGGGCGCTGCAACAACCCGGCAGCTATCTCGATGGGATAGCTGCGTTCACCCAGTTCGACCTTCAACCGTTCCATGGACGTCCTCTAGATTACATACCGATCAGCTTTACAATTTGATTGGCAACGATTTTTGCGCTCTGGTCATCGGTGTGCACAACAAAGTCGGCAACCTCTTCATACAGGGCATTGCGCTCTTGTGCCAGACGTTCCAGCACTTCGCGTGCAGGTTCTTCGGTCTGTAGCAGAGGGCGGCGTTTGTCTCGCTGTGTGCGCGCCAGCTGCTTTTCAATAGTGGTTTCGAGGTAGACCACGATGCCACGAGCAGACAACTTGTTGCGGGTTTCGCGACTCTTGATGGCACCGCCACCCGTCGCCAGCACGATACCCTGCTGCTCTGACAATTCGCCGATCACCTTCTCTTCGCGAATCCGGAAACCTTCTTCGCCTTCAACATCGAACACCCAGCCGATATCAGCACCACTGCGGCGCTCAATCTCATGATCTGAGTCGAAAAACTCCATATGCAGTTGTTCTGCCAGATGTCTACCTATGGTGCTCTTGCCCGCACCCATGGGACCTATCAGGAAAATATTGCGTTTCTCAGCCATGTCTTTTCGTTAGTAATTACAAACTGTACGACCCCGATGAATACTGGATCGGGGTACCTATGAACCTTATCTTGCGATGGATCAGGAGGGGGATTATCTCAATAGATATCGGGACTGGCAACCGCAGCCCTTACGCCCCAGCCTCATTGGGGCGTAAGGTTATATGTGTTTTACCTTCACATGTAAAGCATTCAGAAGGCATCGGTGACTATCTTGGGCGTCACGAAAATCAGCAACTCCCGCTTTTTGTTCTCGCTGGTGGTCTTGCGGAACAAGGCCCCCAATCCGGGGATATCGCCCAACAAAGGCACCTTGGTTACATCGCTCTTGATGGTCTGCTGATAGATGCCGCCCAGCACCAGCGTCTCGCCATTGTTCACCAACACCTGAGTGGTGATGGACTGGGCGTTGATGGAAACCGCATCACCGGTACCGGTCGGTACCGTTTCCCCCTTGGTATCTTGGGTCACGGTCAGGTCGAGAATCACCCGATTGTCAGGGGTGATCTGCGGGGTAACCTTCAGGCTCAAGACCGCCTTCTTGAAGGTAACCGAGGTAGCACCACTGGAAGAGGACTCCACATAGGGGATCTCGGTACCCTGCTCGATCAATGCCGGTTTCTGGTTCGCCGTGGTCACGCGCGGACTGGCGATAATCTCGGCCTTGCTCTCTTTTTCCAGCGCCGACAACTCGAGATCCAGCAAGGTGCCATCAGCCAAACGGGCAACCTGGAAGGCCAAAGTACCGGCCGCATTGGTCACCGGCAGGTTGACATTCATCCGCTGCTTCTCGGAAGGTCTGGTAATCGTTGAACTACCGTCGTTATTACCGGACGAATCATTCCCTTCAATAGAGCCTGAAGTGCTGTTGCCGTGACCATCGTTTTTGGTCACTCCCCAACGCACCCCGAGCGCTTCATCAAAACCGTCATCAATGGTCACCATCCGCGCCTCGATAACCACCTGCTTGACCGGAATATCGAGGATATCGAGCATCCGTTTGATGCTGCTGATGACATCGGCAGTATCCTTGACCACCAGCACGTTGGTTCGCTCGTCCACGCTCACCGCACCACGGGGTGACAGCAACTTGGTACTTTCGGAAGAGAGCAGGGCCGCCACTTCCGAGGCCTTGGCATAGTTTATCTGCAGATATTCGGTATAGAGCGGGGCCAAATCAGCAACCTGATTGCGGCTCTCAAGTTGCTGCTTCTCGCGCGTTGCGATCTCTTCCGCCGGAGCCACCAACAGAATGTTGTTATCCAACCGCTTATCCAGACCCCGTACCTTCAAAATAATGTCGAGCGCCTGCTCCCACGGCACCCCATCCAGACGCAGGGTAATATTGCCTGCTACCGAATCTGTGGTTACCAAGTTAAGGTTGTTGAAATCAGCGATCAGCTGCAACACGGTACGGACTGGAATATCCTGAAAGTTCAATGAGATGGGCTTTCCCTGATACTGCTTGGATGCCGTGGCCGTCGTCCGCTTTTTCACCTCGATAATGAAGAGCTTGTCTGCCTGATCGTAACGGTAATCAAACTGACCATTGATCGACAGTTCAAACAGGGTATCGCTCCCCTGCCGGGAGACTTCAACCTGAGAGACCGGCGTTGCAAAATCCTGCACGTTGATCAGATTAAGCAAGCCATCCGGCACCCGAGTGCCATGAAACTTGGCCAGTACGGTCTGGCCTCGGCTGCTCACATCGACGGCGGCCGAGCTGTTATCGAGCGTGACCAGAAACTCCCCCTGGCCATCTTTACCACGACGAAAATCCACACCGGTAACCGAGTTGAAATAGGCGCCGCCCCCACTGCTCTGATAGTTGTTAAGCACCGGCTTGCTGGCAGGCTGTGTGGCTACCGGCGTAGTCACGGGCGCAACAGGCATCGACCGGGCGACGACCTGAGGATTGAGCAGTGCCGAGGGAGAGGGTGTGGCCACCATCGCAGAGGGTGCTGTCACAGGAGTAGCCGAGGTTGCGGGTGCAATCAGCGCGCTCTCACCATTGATGAGCCCGGAAGAGGCCCCCTCGCCCAATGACACCAGTAATTTGTTCCCCTGTTGCTGAACCTGATAGGGGGCCAGCTGATCGAGTGCGATCTTGATATCCAGACCTGCGCCCTTACCCTCAACCTTGATATTATCAACCCCCAGGCGCTGGATCGGCAGCGGGTTCACTTTCAGCGCCCCTGCCGCACCGGGAACATGCAACAACAGCTGATTGGGTTGGTAAGAGAGACGATCGGTAAAGCCCGTGACCGGCTCACTGAAACTGAGCTCCACCAGCAATTGATCGGCCAGCAGCGGATTGACCTTGATCTCCTGCAGGGTTGCCACTGCCCACGCCTGACTGAGGGCGCTGGCGCAAAACAGCAAAGCCACTTTGGATACACTCTCTATTGTTGTTCTCATTGCTGTTCGTCCCTGATTATTGTTTTTCTTGCACATTGGCCATCGCCAACTGGGTTTCTCTTGTTACCCAGCACCCCTTCCCGTCCGGAATGGTTTCCAACAAATCCACGGCAGTGTCAGTGATCTTGATGACCCGGCCCTGATCAAGCCCCATATACTGGTTGAGCCCGACCCGCATCGATTTGCCATCCGGGGTGCTGATCAAGGCCCACAACTGACCCGCCTTACCTAAAGAACCATGCATCGACAGACTGGCCAGCGAATAATTTTCCAGCACCTCTTTCTCACGATCCATCAGGGTCTGTGCACAATCCGGCTGGGCCTTGGCAGTACTTGTACTTCCGACCGTCGCCTCAGGCTGGGGAACCATGAAGGGGCTGCGCAACTCGCGTTGCTGGTAGTGCATAGGGGCAAAAGGCTTCAGCTCGGGCAAGGGCTCGATAGGTATGGGTGGCCTTGCTTTGGTCTGGGCGACATAGCTATCCATGTCCTCCTGACCACCACAGGCCGCCAGCAAGAGGGCAGGCAATAACCAGCAGATGCGTCTCATTGTTTCGGCTCCACTGTTTTACCGTTGTACTTGTAGGTCTTGGCCAGCATCGACATCGAAATCAGCTCCCCTTCATCCTTGCTCTGACCCAGAGTGAAGGAGTCAAGGATGACGATACGGGGCAAAGCGGCCATGTCAGCGGTAAACTTGCCAATTTCATGGTAAGTGCCCACGACTTCGATACGCATTGGTAGCTCGGTTGAAAACTCGTGCTTTACCTCGGGTTCCCAGTTGATCCGGTTCAATTTCAAGCCGTTGTCGGTAGCAATAAAGCTGATATCGTCCAGCAGACCGGCGACCTCATGGGTATTGGGCAACTGCTTGAGCTGGGTATCAACCAGTTGCTCAAGCTGAACCATTTGCGCCTTGTATGCCCCCAGGTTGGCAGCCAGCATCGCCTTGCTTTCAAACTGGGCTTTCAGTTCGGTCTCTTTCCCCGCTTCCTGAGTCAAACTGGTCAGTGAGTTGGCAATCACGTAGTAGTAGATGGCGCCGCCGGTCAACACGCAGCAGAAAAAGATGAAGACCCCTTTTGCCCATTTTGGCCAGCTTGCTATGTCATTGATATCCAACTCGTTGAGTTGCTGAAGGTTCATTGTTGCTCCTTGGCCACATTCCCTGCAGCCGCAGCATTGTTGGCGATCAGGAACATCATGGAAAACTGGCTCAATGACACTGGCGCAACGTCAGCCGCAAAAATAGTGCTTATCTTTGCCTGACCCAGCCAGCCGGAACCATCAATCCGCCGCATCATGCTGGCCACCCGACCATAGGCTTCGGTCTTGCCATTTACATCAATAATATTGTTCTGCATCGAGAGGGTGTTGAGGTAAACCCCGTTGGGCACCAATGAAGGCAGCTGATTGAAGAGGCGGACGGGCACATTGCGGCGCATCTGCAACTGCTCGATGAGCTGCATCCGATCGATCAGTTCCTTGCGACGCTCTTTGAGCAGACGGATCTCCCCCAGCTGGGCATCCAGAATAGTCATCTCCTGAACCAGCCTCTGGTTGCGCTGCTGCTGGGCGACGATCTGGCGATCAACCAGCCAGTTGGCAAAAAATCCCAACGCGACCGTGGCCAGCACAAAAATCCCCAGCAAGGCCCCGAACTGTTTCTTTTGGCGCTGGGCCCGGGCTTCACGCCAGGGTAGAAGGTTTATATTTGACATGGTGTGAAACTCCTCAGAGCCAACCCGAATGCCGTCATATATTTAGCACCATGTACCAGCTCGGCCTCCCCTTTCGGTTTGCCAAACAGGGCGAACAGATCCGGGTGCAACACCTCGCAATTGACCTCTTCTTTTACCTGCACCAACAAACCGGGTAGCAGACTGCCTCCCCCTGTCAGCACCAGTTTTGCGATGTCGCGATAACCGGATGAACTGCAAAAGAGCTGGATATTGCGCCGCACTTGCTGCAACAGCGAGTTGATGTGGGGCATCAGCACATCCAGCTCATGGTCAACAGGCAAGGTACCGTTGGTTTTAGCCTGCTCAGCCTCATCCAGCGTCATGCCATAAAAGGAGGAGAGCGCCTGGCTGTACTGATCGCCGCCGAAGTTTTGCAAGCGGGAGTAGATCACCTCTCCCTTGACCAGCGCCGCAAAGGTCATGGCACTGGCACCGATATCTATCACCCCGATCGGCCGTTCACTCTCCTGCAATTCGGGCAGACATGCCACCACGGCACGGCCCAGCGCATGGGCGCCCACATCCACCACCTTGACGGCAATACCGGCTTCGGCAAGGGCGCTGACCCGGCCGTTGACACTCTCGGTGCGGGCTGCGCTCAGCAGCACATCTTGACGATCTTCGCTATTGTTGGTGCTCAGCACCTCAAAATCGAGACTCACTTCATCAAGGGGGAAGGGAATGATCTGCTCGGCCTCCAGCTGCACCTGACTCTCCAGCTCCTTGTCGCTGAGGCGGGCATCAATCTGGATCACCTTGGTTATCACGTTGGAGCCGGTCACCGCAGTGGCGGCATAGTCGCTGTGAGCAGGGATCAGGCGCTTGAGGCTCTTGAGAGATTGGCTGACACGCTCGATATCCTGCAATTGATAGTCAACCAGCGTCCCTTTCGGGGTGGCAATATCGGCGACAGATTCGAGATGAAGCTTGCCGGGTCGGCCACTGAGGGTAACGGCCTTGATGGTCTGGCTGCCAAAATCAATGCCCACCAGAGGGAGGAGGGATCCCTTGTTAAAAAGCCCAAACATATACACATCCATGCGTTATTTGGTTTTATTCCTGAACAGAGTGTAGGACACCCGATCAGAGGAGTGCTTCACTCATCCTAAATGCTCTAACTATCAATGTCATAAAGTTTATGCCGAAAAGTGACCCATCTCGCTTTCTTCATGGCAAGTGGCCCTCCTTGGTTATTGCTCCCTGTAGTGCTAACCTCTCGCATCCTTTTGAGGTGGGTGGCTCGCCACAGGAAAACCTCGAATTCCCGATGGCAAAAGGGCTATACTCTGCGCCCGTTGGCTAATTTTAAGACGATTGGTAGTTCTTCCATGCTGAAATGGCTCGTTCGCCTGTTTATTGTCATGATGCTGGGTGCAGTGCTGGGTGTTGCCAGCCTCATCGGTATCTACTTCTATATCAAACCCCAACTGCCCGATGTCACCGCACTGCGTGACGTCAAGCTGGCAACCCCGATGCGGGTTTACAGCCGGGATGGGGAGTTGATCGCCCAATATGGCGAAATTCGTCGCATTCCATTGCGTCTGGACGAAATTCCGCAACCCATGATCGATGCCGTACTGGCGACCGAAGATGCACGTTTCTATGAGCACCCGGGCATTGACCCGATTGGTATCATTCGAGCCGCATCCGTCTGGGCTGTTTCCGGCCATGCCCGTCAGGGTGCCAGTACCATCACCCAGCAGGTTGCCCGTAACTTCTTCCTGAGCAATGAGAAGACCATCATCCGCAAGATCAAGGAGGTCTTCCTGGCCTGGCGGATCGAGCAGAATCTCTCAAAAGACGAGATCCTCGAACTCTACCTCAACAAGATCCCCCTCGGTTATCGCTCCTTCGGGATCGGTGCTGCGGCACAGGTTTACTTTGGTAAAGAGGTCAAGGATCTGGGACTGGACGAGATCGCCATCATTGCCGGTCTGCCGAAAGCCCCCTCCATGCTCAACCCCATCCGCTCCCCCGAGCGCGCTTTTGCTCGCCGCAACGTCGTGCTGGGCCGGATGCTGGAAACCGGCAAGATCACCCAAGCCCAGTTTGACGAAGCGTCCAAAATGCCGATCAAGGCCCGTTTTCACGGCGCCGAAGTGACCCTGCACGCCCCTTATCTCGGTGAAATGGCGCGCCAGAAGATGGTCGAGCAGTTCGGTGAAGATGCCTACACCATGGGCCTGCACGTCTACACGACCGTCTCTGCCGAACGTCAGCGGGCAGCCAGACAGGCGCTGCTGGATGGCGTCTTTGCCTATGATATGCGCCACGGCTATCGCGGCCCGACGGCTCAGTTGTGGAAAGCTGGCGAGACAGCCTGGGATTACGAGCAGATCGTCGCTCACCTTGGCAAGCAGCCCACTTATGATCCGCTGATGGCGGCAGTCGTGACCAAGCTCGGTGATCGCAGCGCCACGCTGGTACTGAAAAATGGCAAAGAAGCAGAGCTCGGCTGGAATGGCATCAAATGGGCTCGCTCCTTTATTACCGACGACCGCCAGAGCTATGCCCCAAAATCGGCGCGCGATGTGCTGAAAGTCGGCGCCCAGATCTGGGTACGGGAAGAAGGCGAAGAGTTGCTGCTGGCCCAAATCCCGGACGTCAACGCCGCGCTGGTTGCCATGAACCCGAAAAATGGCGCGCTGGAAGCACTGGTCGGTGGTTTCAGCTTCGAACTCTCCAAATTCAACCGGGTCGATCAGGCTCGTCGTCAGATCGGCTCCAATATCAAGCCTTTCCTCTATGCGACCGCGCTGGAGCACGGCTATACCCTGGCATCGCTCATCAACGATGCGCCGATCAACCAGTGGGATCCGTCAAAAGGGCCCATGTGGCAGCCCAAGAACTCCCCGGCCGTTTATGATGGCCCCACCCCGCTGCGTCTGGGACTGGCCAAGTCCAAGAACGTGATGTCGGTTCGACTGATGCGCGCCATCGGTCTGGATACCTATATCGACGGTCTGACCCGCTTTGGCTTCCCCCGCGACTTTATCTCTCCCCATGAGTCGCTGGCGCTGGGTGCTGCCGAATTCACCCCCCTCGAGGTAGTGCGTGGTTACTCGGTTCTGGCCAACGGTGGCTTCCTGGTGACCCCATACTTCATCGACAAAGTGACCGACAGTCTGGAGAACACCCTCTATCAGGCCAATCCTGCTATTGCTTGCACCACCTGCGAACAGCAGGCCGCGCCCGAGCAGAGCACACTGCCAGAGCCAACTGTTGATGGTGCCGCACAAGATGGCACGCAGACCCCTCTCGCGCCAACCATCGCACCGCATACCATCAGTGCCCAGAGTGCGTTCCTGATCACCGACACCCTGAGCACAGCCATCTGGGGTGGCAACGGCTGGCGTGGTACCGGCTGGCGTGCAGCCCGCGACCTGAAACGTCACGACATCTCCGGCAAAACCGGTACCACCAACGAATCGCGGGATGCCTGGTTCTCCGGCTACACCCCGGACATCGTTGCTACCTCATGGATCGGTTTTGACAACCACCAGCGTGGCCTTGGCCGTGCCGAGTTTGGTGGTGGCGCCGCGCAGCCTATCTGGATCGACTTCATGAAAGTCGCCCTCAAAAAGCTGCCTGAGCACAAGATGCCGGTTCCCGAGGGGATCATGACGGTGAAGATTGATAGCGAAACCGGCCTGCTGGCGACCAGTGGCGGCACCGACGAATACTTCAAGGAAGGGACCGAACCGACCCGCTACGCAGCACCGAGCTCGGATGGCAATCAGGTCTACGGCGGTGACAACCCCGATGTGGAAGGGCCTGTCTCAACCGACGATATCTTCTAAGCTGCTCTCGCGGCAAAAGCAAAACCGGCAGCCTTGGCTGCCGGTTTTTTATTGGGCCAACTGCTTGCTCATCAGCGTAGCGATCGAGGCGGCCAGCTCGTTGAAACAGGGGCGACGCACCGAGTAGTGGCGATAGAGCAGCGAGATGGTACGCCCCGGCACAGGGTCAACCACCGGCCGATAGCTCACCCCTCCCTCATCATGATCGGCAGGTACGGCCAGCTTTGGTACCAAAGTCATGCCGCTACCGGCGGCCACCATGTTGCGCAGCGTCTCCAGACTGGTCCCCTTGAAGCGTTGATCCTCACCTATCCCGCCGGCGAAACAGAATCCCATCGCCTGATCCCGCAAACAGTGGCCATCGGCCAGCATCAGCAATTTCTTGCCCTTGAGATTACCGAGCGGCACCTGTCTGGCCTGTGCTTCGGGGTGATGGCAAGGCACCGCCAACCACATCGGCTCGTGGTAGAGCTGGATTGAACCAAACCCTTCCATCCCCGGCATCTCGGCCAGAATGACGCAATCCAGCTCCCCCTCTTCCAGCCGTTTGAGCAGGGTTTGGGTCTGCTCCTCATAGAGGTAAAACTCCAGCTGGGGAAAACGCTCACGCAAGGTCTGAATAATGCGGGGCAACAGGTAGGGGCCCACTGTCGGAATAAAACCGATATGGATCTCCCCGGACATCGGCTCGGAGAAGTGCTGACCGATGCTCTTGAGCTCGCGCACCTCCTTGAGCACCCGACGCGCCTGATGGGCCATGGCATCGCCAGCCGGAGTAAACAGCACCTTGCGCGAGGTACGTTCGATCAGAATGACCCCGAGTTCATCTTCCAGCTTGCGCAGCTGGCCGCTCAGGGTGGGTTGACTGACAAAGCAGCGCTCAGCGGCTTTGCGAAAATGTTTTTCCTCATCCAGCGCCACCAGATATTCGAGATCGCGAAGATTCATACAGCAAGAGTCCTGCCTGGAAAATGGGCCATCAGCATGCACAATATCGTCCGGCGGGACAAGTCATCCGCTCGCGGTGAACCTCTCTGGCTGCCCCTCCAAAACAGAAAAGCCCGATCACCTTGCGGTAATCGGGCTGTTTGGCTCGCCGAGGGATTAGACCCTGAAACGGCGCACCATATCCTGCAGTTGGGTAGCCAAATGGTTCAGCTCGTTGCACGCCTGAGCCATCTGGGTGGCACCGGCGGCGACCTCTTCGGAAGCATGGCTGATATTGACCACGTTACGGTTGAGCTCCTCACTCACAGCTCCCTGCTCTTCGGTGGCTGTCGCAATCTGGATGTTCATGTGGGAGATGCTGCTGACCGAGCCACTGATCTGGGAGATAGACTCGCCCGCTTCCCGCGCGGTAGCAACCGTGGTATTCATCAGCTCCTGACTCTGTTGCATAGTACTGCCCGCCTGTTCGGCACGCTGCTGCAACTCGGCAATGATGGTGTTGATCTGGGAGGTGGAGTCCTGAGTGCGCTTGGCCAGAGTACGCACCTCATCGGCCACCACCGCAAACCCCCGCCCCTGCTCACCGGCACGGGCCGCTTCAATGGCTGCGTTCAATGCCAGCAGGTTGGTCTGTTCGGCAATGCCGCGGATCACCTCCAGCACCATGCCGATATTGCGACTGTCATCGCCCAGTTGGCGGATCACCACCGCGGTACTCTCGATGGCACCGGCGACCCGTTCAATACGTTGAATGGAGTCATTCACCGTTTGCGCACCAAGTTCGGCCGTCTCACTGGCCGAGGTGGCGGCACTGGCCGCATCGCTGGTATTGCGAGAGACCTCCTGCACCGTGGCTTGCATCTCGTTCATCGCCGTCGCCAGCTGGTTCAGCTCATGTTGCTGAGCATTCATATTGTTGGCTGACTGCCTTGCTACGGCACTGATCTCTTCTACCGCAGAGCTCATCTGTACAACAGAACCGGATACCTCCCCAACCAGTTTGCGCAAGTTTTCTTGCATCTGCGCAAAGCCTTTCGCCAGTTGTCCTAATTCATCCTGATTAAACGCATTCAACTCCACACGATGAGTCAAATCACCAGCCGCGACGCTACCAACAAGTTCCAGCAAGCGATTAACGGGTCGTTTGATTTGCTGACTCAAATACCATGCAATCAACACCACGAAAATGAGAGTCGCTGCGCCAGTCAAGATACTGAGGAATTTGGAGCTGGTGTATGCCTCTTCACCTTGGGCATCCATCTCCTTGCCAATACGCTCATTTATCTCACGCAAATCCATCGTTAATTTTGTTGCCTGCTCCAGCGTGGTTCTGAGATTCCCTTGCAAAATCTCTCTTGTCTTGTCACTACTCTGTTTCACAGCCTGATATAGCGGGTCATGCGCTGTAAAAAAGGCATTTCCGGCAGTCTTCAACGCGTTAAAGGTTTGCTCTTCATCAGCAGCATTAAAAGCCAATCCGCCGTAATTAGCCGCAGCCTGCTCAAAACGTGCCTTTGAATCCATCACACCTTGTTGGGTTCGTTCAATATCCGCACTGTCGTTGTAGCCCATCGCGATCACCATAGATAATTGGAAACGCCGAGCATCAAGCAGTGCGATATGCATCTGACTTGCATAGCGAACAGAAGGGATAAGGTTCTCTGCCAATACAGTGTTTTGTTGATTGAGATACGACAGTCGTGAGACGCCATACCCGGCAAGCAGGCATACGCAAAGTGCCAGCACCGCAAAGCCAGTACTCAACTTCTGACCTATGGACATATTCTGGAGCATAGATTCATCCTTAACTGCGTGTCATCGTTTAATGTCGGTTTTGATAGGAGCTATGTGTTCATGTTTTTGTAATTGAGCATAGCCGTAGAGCTGTGCTTTTGTAGTTTGCATAAGCACCATATATCGCTATCGACACGCAGAGAGGGCCACTTTAACTACCGCAGACTATTAACGGTTTACTCTATTGCACGCAACAGTCGTGGGATCAGCAACTCCGGCTCCCCCAGATACTGGTTGACCTCTATCCTTTCGAGTTTTCCCCCTCGCTCTATACCCAAAGTAGGATAACCCTGACCGCCCAGCCGTTTCATCCAGCCCTGGCTATCTGCCAGATGTTGCAGCAAGGGGGCCTGCAGATAGGATTGCTGGAATGCCTCGGCTGCAATTCCCTGCTCTGCTGCCAGCGTGGCGAGAAATGCCGGCTCACCAATCCAGATCCCGTCCCGATAGTGGGATTGCTGGATCCGGTGCAACATGACCAGCCCATCGCCCCCCAACGCCGTGACGGCCAAAACCGCACGGATCGGCGGCTCGGAGTCCAGCAGACAGCCTTCCCGCAGCAGCAGTTCGTTAAAGTAGCGTTCGCCAAAATGCTGGCCGGTCAGCGCTTCGATCCGCTGATCATGGGGGCGCACATAATCACGCAATGCCTCGCCCATCGGCTGACGGCGACTACCCATCCAGAGACCGCCCGCATGCAGCTCGATCTTGAGTCCGGCAATGGTGGCTGCCGCCTGCAACAGGGGGGCGGCACCGTAGCACCAGCCACAGAGCGGGTCATAGACATAATGGAGGGTGGTTTGTTGTTCGATCATCTTTATTCTCGCTTCGATCTCGGATAAAAAACCGGGCCCTTAGGCCCGGTAAAAAACACAGGGAAAGCAGGCTCTGTGGCTTACCACTTCATCTCGCCGGTATTGACCTTGGCACCGATGGCCAGACCATCGTCAACCGGCAGTGCCGGATAGGCCTTCTTCAGAGCCTCAATCAGCTCACCGGAGTTTTTCGCCTTGGCCAGCTCCTGTTCGAAACGCTCTACATAGTCACGGGTAAAGCTCACAGCAGCAGTGCCCTTGGGAGCCGTGCCCAGGAAGTGGCCCGGCACCACGCGCTCGGGTTTCAGAGCCAGCAGGTTATCCAGCGCCTTGACCCAGTTGCTGCGAGCCGCCTTGGTCTGGCTGTCCGCCATCCAGACATGCACCCCGTGGTAGACCGGCACACCACCAAAAGCAGTCTTGATGGAAGGGGCCCAGAGGTAGGCATTCGGGGTATTCATCTCTTTGATTTCAATCTTCTCGCCATCCAGCGTCAGGTGGCTGGCGGTCATCACTTGCGGCACGGTCAAGCTCTTCGGTGCGCCCTTGCCGAGGATCGGGCTCCAGTAGCTCAGCTTGGCATCCTTGGTCTGGTTGATATGGTCAACCACATGCTGGTCGGCCAGCACTTTGACATCCGGGAACGCCGCCATGACCGGCTCCAGACCGAAGTAGAAGTCGGGGTCACCGGCACTGATATAGACAGTGGTCAGCTTCTTGCCGCTCTTCTTGATCATGTCGACCAGCGCCTGACCATTTTGCACATCGAATTGGGCATCGATCAGGATGGCCTCTTTGTCACCGGTCACCAGTGAGGAGGAGACCGGGAAGATCGCCTTCTCGCCAGGGTTGTAGACGGTCACGCTCAGGGGGGCGGCCAGTGCGGCGCCACTCAGCAGGGTGGTCGCCAGAGTCAGGTTGCGGATCAGGGTGTTGTTCATCATCTATTCCTCATTAAGTATTCGGGGGTTCATTTGATGGACACAGTGTATTGGATCACTTAAGGTGCAAATACAGCATAAAAAGCGCATCACTGTTGCACATATCGAACATATAGAGAGCCGTACATGGATCGACTGACCGCCTTGCGGGTCTTTGTCAGCGTAGTCGAACAAGGGAGCCTGAGCGGCGCCGGAGAGAAACTGGATATGTCGCGCGCCATGGTGTCGCGCTATCTGGCCGAGCTGGAGAGCTGGATGGGCGCCCGCCTGCTGCACCGCACCACCCGTCGTCTGAGCCTGACAGGGCCGGGAGAGGAGGCGCTGAACCGGGCCCGCGCAATGCTGGCACTCGGCGAGGAGATGGAGCAGATCGCCGTGAAGGGGGATGACGCCCCCAAGGGGCAACTGCGGATCACCAGCAGCTACTCCCTGTCAGAAGCACTGCTGGTCGGGGCTGCCAACGACTATCTGGCGCAATACCCGGGGACGGCCATCGACATTCTGCTGCTCGACAGAACCGTCAATCTGGTGGAGGAGCGGATCGATCTGGCGGTGCGCATCACCAACGACCTCGACCCCAATCTGGTGGCGCGCCGTCTCGGCACCTGCCACTCGGTAGTCTGTGCCAGCCCGGCCTATCTGGCCCGTCATCCGATGCCACACAAGGTGCAGGATTTGGCGCTGCACAACTGCCTCACCTACACCTACTTCGGCAAGAGCCTGTGGGAGTTCAATGGACCGGAGGGTCCCGAGTCAGTGCCGGTCAGCGGTAACCTGAGCGCCAATATCTCCAACCTGCTGCTGGAAGCAACGTTGGAAGGCGCAGGGATCAGCCTGCAGCCACGCTACTCGGCACAACCCTATCTGGAGCGCGGGGAACTGGTGCCCCTGCTGACCGACTGGCAGCCCAAGCGCCTCGGGGTATACGGGGTGTATGCCACCCGCAAACAGATGTCGCCACTGCTGCGCAGCTTCCTCGATTTTCTGCTGGCCCGCATGGCGGCGGATCCCATCTGGCAGGAGTAAGCACTCCGCACACCCAAACATAACGAAGGGGCCGCTGCGGGCCCCTTCTCACTCTGATCCCTTGATCAGGCTTCAAATCCGAATGGTTCTGAGTGCGGCGCTTCCGGCTGCGCACTCTCGTCCAGGAAAATATCCCGATAAGCCACATAGATGGAGTAGTTGAGCGCCGGGATCACCACCAGCAGACCTACCAGCAACAGCACAGCGCCAAACAGCAACAAAATGGCTGAGAGCAGCCCCCACCAGAAGAAGGGAAAAATATTGCGCCAGCAGCCGAAGAAGCTCAGCCGTACCGCCTGAATGATGCCGATATCGTGGTGGTAGATCAGCGCAGGAGCAAAGATGACCCCCATCAGCACGGGAATGATAAGCAGCATACCCACCAGCAACACCAGCAGCAGTTGTTGCAACTGGCTGGCAGAGACCACCATGCTCTCGGGATCCTGCGTCAGCAGCGGGAGCAGCCCCCACATGGAGAGCAGACCGAGACAGACGAGGCCCACCAGGCTGAACAGCAGCAACACCAGCAGACCGCCTAGCATCAGCGGGGTCAGCTTGTGGCGAAAACCGGCGAAGAGATCGGCAAACTGCAGCGGCTCCCCCCGATAACCCCGAGCGGCGACCGCCACCCAACCCGCGCCCCACACCATGTAGAGCAGCTGGGAGATAAGGCCACCCGCCGGCAGTTGCTCCAGCAGCATACCCACCATAAACCAGACCAGCACCATGGCCACGCTGATCCCCATCCCCTTGTTGAAGATATCGAACCCGCTGCGAACCCAGAGCCAGCCACGACCTGTCGTGTACCGGGCCGGAATGGTGCGCAAAGGGGGTAATCCGTTCATATCGTCTCCTCGGAGTGTCGGTGGCATCAGTGCCGGAAGCCGATTCTAGAGCCAGGGCGGGGGCGACTCAATGGCGAAGCGGCCCGACCACGACATAAAACCTGACGCAGCTACGCACAAAAGGGGCATCAGCCACGCCCCGCCACTGGCTGCCCCGACCATAACGAGGCACAATCTGCCCCCTTCCCCAGCCGCGCCTGTCGTGGCCTACGTGTCGTGATCACCCTTTAGTGATCGACGAATACCGGACAGGGGGTTGTCATCCCGCCATCCCGGGCGTTTTAACATCGAGTGATATCGTCATGAGAGTTGTGTGTTGTCTGTTGTTGTTACTGGCCAGCCATTCAGTTCTGGCCGAGGGTTTTATCAGTCGCCTGCTCAACCATCCGGTGCCAGGTGGCGTTGCGGTGATCCCTCTTGGCGCGTCACCCACTGCCCCCACGGCCCGCTATCACGACAAACCCGTGCTGGTAGTGCGCGAAGACAACCAGTGGATCGCCATCGTCGGCATCTCTCTGAAAAGCAAGCCCGGCGCCCAACAACTGACCACAGGTGATGGCCGCACTCTCGGCTTCACCGTCACCCCCAAGCACTACCGCGAGCAGCACATCAAGCTCAAGAACAGCCGTCAGGTCAATCCGCTCGCCGAGGATATGACACGTATCAACCGCGAGCTGGCGGAGCAGACCCGGGCTTACCAGACCTTCAGCCCCAACCAGCCGAGCAACCTGCTGTTCGACAAGCCGGTCAACGGCCCCCTCTCCAGCCCGTTTGGCCTGCGTCGTTTCTTCAATGGCGAGGAGCGCAATCCCCACTCCGGCCTCGACTTCGCAGTGGGTGCCGGCACCCCGATCAAGTCCCCCGCCGCAGGCAAGGTGATCCTGATCGGCAACTACTTCTTCAATGGCAATACCGTCTTTGTCGACCACGGTCAGGGGCTCATCAGCATGTTCTGCCACATGTCGAAGATCGATGTGAAGCTCGGCCAGAGCCTGCCGCGGGGCGGCATCGTCGGGCGAGTCGGTTCGACCGGCCGCGCTACCGGCCCCCATATGCACTGGAACGTCAGCCTCAACGACACCCGGGTCGATCCCGCCATCTTTATCGGCGCCTTCAAGCCCTGAATCGGCAGAGCCCGTTAACAAAACATCCTCTAACAAAACAGGCAGCCCATGGCTGCCTGTCTGCTATCTGCACGTCGAACCTGATTACCTATCCGGCCAGCGCATGGGCGCCGGACTCCCGACGCATCGCCCGCCACATCACCAACACCAGCAATGAGCTGCACGTTGGCAATGCCAGCCAGACCCCGGGCACGCCCCACAGGGTCGAGAATCCCCACAAGAAACAGCCGATCAGCACCAGCTTGCCACCGGTGAGCAGGGAGGCGATGCGGGCCCGATTGATGGCCTGAAAGTAGGTGGCCCCCACCAGCAGCAAGCCCTCCATCGGCAGCCCCCAGAAGTAGAGCCAGATCCCGAGGCTCGCCACCGGCAGCAGGGTGGCGTTGTCGCCGGCAAACAGATAGACCGCCGTCTCCGGCCACAGATAGAGCGGGAACATGGCGCACAGGGCGATCCCCAACGTCACTCCGAGTGCCAGATTGCGGATCCGCAACACCCGCCGCCAGTGACCGGCGCCCGCGTTGAAGCTGGCGATGGGCTGGATACCCATGGCGATCCCCTCGAACACCAGATAGAAGAAGGCCTCGGTGTAACTGATCACCCCGTAGGCTGCCACATGCAGCGAAGTGCCCACCGCCAGCAACGCCTTGTTGTGCAGCGCCAGCACTACCGAGAGATAGAGGTACATCAGAAAACTGGATATCCCGAGGCGCACCGTCTCGCCCATCAGCCGCAGATCGGGGCGCAAGGTGTTCCAGCTTATCCGCAGTTGGCTGCGCGGCGTGAAGAAGTGCCACAGGCAGGCGAGGCCCGTCACCGCCTGGGAGAGCATGGTGGCCGTCGCCACCCCGGCCAGTCCGAACGGAAACACCACCATCAGCAGATAGTCGAGCAGCACGTTGAGCAGCCCCCCGACCACCATGATGAGGGTGACAAATCCGGGGCGGCCATCGTTGCGCAGCAGCGAGCTGAACGCCATCGACAGCACCGCAAAGACGCCAAGCCAGGCGTAGGCCTGCAGGTAGGAGAGCCCGGCGGTGAAGATCTCCCCCTCCGCTCCCATCCAGGCCAACATGGGCTCGCCATAACGGATCCCGATAAAACTGAGCAGTGCCGAGGCCAGCAACACCATCACCAGCGCATTGCCGACGATATGGCGGGCTTTGGCCGGGTTGCCCTGCCCCAGATAGAAGGAGACCAGCGACGAGGCCCCCATACCGATCAGCGCCCCTACCGCATAGAGCACGGCGCAGATGGGATAAGCCAGCATCAGACCGGCCATGCCATCTTGACCCAGCACATGGCCAACGAAGATGCCATCGATGGTGACATAGATGCCGGTGATCAGCATGGCCGCAACGGTCGGGGTTACGTAACGCCAGAAAAGGCGAGATAGCGGGGCTGTGCCCAGATCAACAGCTGACATATTCGACTCGGTGGAGAGAAAGCGGCCGGGATCATAGCGAAACGGCAGCACGACTTCCTGTTATTTGTGTTATGAATCATTAATATAGACTGCTTTACCCGCCTCCCTGCCCTGTTTTAGGCTAGGGCCACCTCTTCTGAACGGAAACGAGCCTCATGTTGCAACGCCTGCTCACCCTCTTGCTGCTCTCCCTTCTCTTGTTGCCGCCAACCGTGCGCGCCGACGATGCCATTGCCCAGGCCGAATCCCTGTTGCAGAGCGTGCCCAAGAGCGATACCCCGGAAAACCAGAAGCTGCGGGAGAGCTACCAGCAGGCGCTGCAATTTGCCAGAGAGGCCGAGCGTTACCGGGAGCAGAGCAAAGCCTATCAGCAGATCCTCATCGATTACCCCAAGGAGTCGGCGCGCCTCAAGGAGAGCCTGCACAACTATCAGCCCGCAGCTCGCCCGCAGCTGGCGAGCCTCAAGGAGGAGGCGCTGCGCCAGGCCATAGGTCTGAGCAGCAACCGTCAGCTCAACCTGCGCAAGGAGCGGCAGGGGGTGATGGATAGCCTCAACCAGCTGGAGAGCACCGGGCAGGAGTATCACCTGCGGGTGGACGATCTGCGCAAACAGCTGCAACTGACCCGCAGCCAGCTGGAGCGACTGAGCTTCAGCAGCGAATCGGATCGCCAGCAGGAGGCACAGCTGCTGCTGACCAGAATGAAGGAGCAGAGCCTCTCCGACCGGATCCAGATGCTGGAGCTGGAGCAGCTCTCGGCCCAGCAGCGCAACGATCTCGGCAAGCTGAAACTGCAGGAGCTCAATCTGGCTATCGCCGACGAGGATGAGTGGCAAGCCAGCCTGCTGACCCAGCAGAACCAGCTGCGGCGGGAGAAGACCGAGCAGGCGCTGGAGGAGAGCGAGCGGCTGCGCAAGCAGCTCACCACCGACATGCCGCTGCTGCTAGAGCAGCAACAGCAGAATCAGGCACTCTCCATCCAGCTCGGCACACTGGAAGATCAGATTGATCGGGTGCAGGACGAACAGCGCAGTGTCGACAAAAATCTGTTTGAGCTGAATGAGCTGGTCAACTCGGTTCGCGAACAGCTGGAGTGGCTGCAGATCAGCAATGCCTACGGCGAGAACCTGCGCAGCAAACTCTCCGATCTGCCACCCCAGTTTCCCCTCGACAAGCTGGAGTCCGCCATCGTCAGCGCCCGCATGGCCAAGTACCAGTACGAGAGCGAACAGGATGGGCTCAAGGATACCCGCCAGCTGCGCGACAAGCTGATGGCCGAAGAGGAGGTAACGCTCGATCGGCCACAGCAAGCGGTGCTCGACAACCTGCTCAAGGCCCGGCGCCAGCTGCTGACCCGGCTCAACGACACCTCCGACACCCTCATTCAGGAGCAGACCCGCCTCAAACTGCTCTACAGCCGCCAGAACAGCAAGATCGACGAGATCCGCGAAATAAGCGCCAGCCACCTGTTCTGGATGCCGGATGTGCGCCCCTTTACCCCACAGGTGATGCTCGGCATTCCCGCCGCGCTGACGCTGGCCTTCAACCCGGACAACTGGTTGCAACTGCCCTATGCCATCGCCGAAAACAGCCCGCTGAGCCTCACGCTGGCCGGTATTGGTCTGCTGGTGCTGGCCTGGAGCTGGTTCAAACTGGCCCGTCATCTGAGCCTCTATTGCGACCATATTGCGCCGCGGATCGGCAAGGTAACCCAGGACAAATTCAGCCTCACCAGCCGCTTGCTGCTGCGCTCCCTGCTTGCCGCCCTCCCCTTGCCCGCCATGGTGCTGATGGTGCGCGGCCTGCTCGAAGGGGCCTGGCAATACCCGTTTGCGGTGGCGGTGGCGCGCGGTCTTGGCGAGATCTGGTTTCTGCTGCTGGCGCTGGTGATGGCCCGCCATCTGACGCTGGAGCGGGGGATTTTGATCCACCACTTCCGCTGGCCCCGGGAACAGGTGCAAAAGGTGTGGGGGCAGTTTCGCACCCTGCTGCTGGTGCTGATCCCGAGTTTCTTTGTGCAGGGGATGGCCAACAGCTATCAGGAGCACGCCTTCTACGACTCCCTCGGCCGGATGGCATTCATGATCGGCGCACTCTGGCTACTGCTCTTTTTTGCCCGTCTCAACCGGGAGCGATTGCCGCTCACCTGGGGCCAGACCGACATGACCAAGCCCCATCTGCTGCACCACTTCATCTGGAACAGCCTGATGCTGGCGCCGCTGCTGGCGGTGATTGGCGCCCTGTTTGGCTACTTCTATACCTCGCGCACCCTGCTGCGCCAGCTGGAGCTTAGCCTGCTGATGGGGCTGGGTTGCCTGCTGGTCTACTATCTGGCCAGACGCTGGATGCTGATCCAGCGCCGCCGCCTAGCCTTCGAGCGCGCCAAGAGCAAGCGGGCCGAGATCCTGGCCCAGCGCGGCCGGGAAGAGGGGCATGACGAGCTCAGCTCCGAGACCCCGGACGTGGTGGAAGAGACTGAGCTGGATCTCGATACCATCAGCGCCCAGTCGCTGGGACTGGTGCGCACCCTGCTGATGCTGGGCTTTACCATGCTGGTGGTAGTGCAATGGTCGGATCTCAACTCCGCCTTCAGTTTCCTCAGCAATATCGAGGTGTGGCAGGTGAGCAGCAAGATTGGCGGCATCGAGCAGCTCTCGGCCATCACCTTGCAGGATCTGATGCTGACCGCCTTCGTTTTCATTCTGACCGTGGTGACTGCCCGCAACCTGCCGGGGCTGATGGAGCTGACCCTGCTGCAACACCTCAGCCTCTCCCCGGGTACCGGCTTTGCCCTCACGACCACCAGCAAGTATCTGGTGATCCTGATCGGTGCCCTCACCGGCTTCTCCATGCTCGGCATCGACTGGTCGAAGACCCAGTGGCTGGTCGCCGCCCTCTCGGTGGGGCTGGGTTTCGGCCTGCAGGAGATCTTCGCCAACTTTGTCTCCGGCCTCATTATCCTGTTTGAGAAGCCAATCCGGCTCGGTGACACCGTCACCATTCGCGATCTCACCGGCACCGTCACCAAGATCAAGACCCGGGCCACCACCATAGTGGATTGGGATCGCAAGGAGATCATCGTGCCCAACAAGGCCTTCATCACCGAACAGTTCATCAACTGGTCGCTCTCCGATGCCATCACCCGGGTCAAACTGCGGATCCGGATCGGCCTGACCCGGGATCCGAAACTGGTGCAGCGCATTCTGGAAGAGTCCATCCAGGCATCGACCCTGGTATTGGAGACGCCGACGCCCGAGGTGTTCCTGATCGAATTCACCGACTCGGCACTGATCTACGAGATCCGCCTCTACGTCAACAACATGGATCACCGGATGCCCATCACCCACGAGGTTCACTCGCTGGTGCTGGAGAAGATGCAGCAGCAGGGACTTACCCTGCCCCATCAACAGATCGACATTCACCTGAGCCGCGGCTGATCCGCGAGGTAAAAGGAGCAGAACATGCAGATTATTGCCCACCGTGGCGCCAGCGGCCTGGCCCCCGAAAACACTCTCAAGGCGATGGCCAAAGCGCTGGAGCTGGGAGCATCAGCCATCGAGATCGACGTGCAGGCGGCCGATGGCGAGTTGTGGGTCTTCCACGACCGGCGGCTGGAGCGCTGCACCAATGGCAAGGGGGTGCTGACCGAGCAATCCCGCTCCTATCTGGAGCAGCTCGATGCCGGTGAGGGAGAGGTGATCCCGACCCTGTGGCAGGTAATGGAGATCATCGCCGGACGCTGCGAGTTGCACATCGAACTCAAAGGCACCCATACCGCCGATGCGGTGGCAGCCCTGACCCGACGGGCAGAGGCCGAGCTGGGCTTTACTCCCGGCCTGTGGGTGGTCTCCTCCTTCCATCACCCGGAGCTGGCCCGATTTGCCGCCTCGCGGCCCGATATCCGGCTCGGTGCCCTGACCGCCAACCTGCCGCTCAACCTGGCGCAGTTTGCCGACGAACTGGGGGCCTGGTCACTCAACTGCGACGTGGATTTTGTGGATCAATCTCTGGTTGCAGATGCACATCGCCGGGGGCTCAAAGTTCTGGTTTATACCGTTGATGATCCAGAAGATTATGAAACGCTCTCTAGCATGGGGGTCGATGGAATCTTCACCAATCGACCAGATCGTTTTCTGACGCAGTGAGGGGGCGATACGCGCATGGATAACCACTGATTTAGGCACTAACTTTAAATAGCTGACCGGGATACAAAGAGTTCAACTTCAGCCGATAAACAGAGGCTCATAACAATAACTAGATTCCACACACACTTCAGACTGACGCTCACAAGGATGTAACTATGAACTTATCCATTAAAAACAAGCTTGTTCTGGCTATCGGGGTCATCATTCTGGTGATCACCTGCCTGCAGGTCTGGTACAACACCTCGCAACTGCGCAGCGAGACCCAGCGACTGGTCTGGAACATCATCGACGAAAGCTCCATGGCCAACGTCAAGGGGATCTCCCGCTGGGTCGACTCCCGGATCAGCATGGTCAGCACCACCAAGGAAGCATTCGCCAAAGAAGACGAGCCCATCAGTCATCTGGCCCAGTCCATGAATGCCGGTGGCTTCGACCTGGTCTATGCCGGTACCGCAGACGGCAAAATGATCCAGAGCAAACCAACCGACTTGCCCGCCGGTTATGACCCACGTCAACGCCCCTGGTACAAGGACGCGGCCGCCGCAGGCAAGCTGGTCATTACAGCCCCCTATGCCGACATCTCCACCGGCCAGCTGATTGTCACCATTGCCGAGCCGTTCCAGCGCGGCAATACCCAGGGAGTCATCGCCGGTGACGTCTCCATCAGCTCACTGATCTCGGATATTCTGGCGGTCACCACCGAGGGCACCTACGCCATGCTGGTGGACAGCAATGGCACCATCATCGCGCACCCAGATGCCTCCCTGAGTCTGAAATCCGCCACCGCTCTGGCACCGGAACTGACTGCGGCCTACATCAATCAGGTCGCCCATGACGGCATGATCAACGAGCTGGTGATCAGCGGCAAGAAAGAGGTCTACGACTTTAATGCCATTCCCAATACCAACTGGTATTACGGCATGATGGTGGATGAAGAGATCGCCTACCAGTCGGTACGCCGCATGGTTACCTCCTCCTTCATTCAGGGGCTTATCACCATACTGATCGTGGCAGGCTTCTCCTATGTCGCCATCAACGGCTCGCTGGCCCCTCTGAAAACCCTGGGCGAAGCGATTGCCGATCTCTCCCGTGGCAATGGCGATCTGACCCGCCGGATCAAGATTGAACGTGAGGATGAAGTAGGCGCGGTTGCCAAACACGTCAACACCTTCATCGAGCGGATCCATGTGATGGTGCAGGATATCTCCAACTCCTCCGGCCAACTCAACCAGCAGGCCAAGTCCTCCCACAGCATGGCGGAGAAGGCCAATCAGGGGCTGGCACGCCAGCAAAACGAGATCTCCCAGATCGCCACTGCGGTACACGAGATGTCGGCCACCGCGGTCGAGGTTGCCAGCAACGCCGAGCAGACCGCCGAAGCGGCGCGCAGCTCCTCCAGCAGCTGCGAGCATGGCAAGCAGGTGATCGCCCGCAACCAGCGCTCCATCACCGATCTGGCCACCCAGGTGGAACAGGCCTCCAACATCATTCAGGAGCTGGAGAAAAACGCTCAGGAGATCAACACCATCCTCTCCACCATTCAGGGCATCGCCGAGCAGACCAACCTGCTGGCACTCAACGCCGCCATCGAAGCGGCACGTGCCGGTGAACAGGGCCGCGGCTTTGCGGTGGTAGCCGACGAGGTGCGCGTCCTGTCACAGCGTACCCACAGCTCCACCGTCGAGATCCGCAATATGATCGAAACCCTGCAACGCAATACCCAGGGAGCGGTCAGTACCATGCACGAAGGCCAGCTGCTGGCCCAGAACAGCGTGGATGACGCCAACAACGCCACCCATGCGCTGGAACAGATCACCACCTCGATCAACCAGATCTCCGACATGGCGACCCAGATCTCCAGCGCGGCTGAAGAGCAGCGGGCCGTCACCGACGAAGTAAGTCGCAACATTCAGGCAGTGAAAGATGTCTCGGACGAACTGGCAGTGGATGCAGACAGCTCACGCCATCTCTCTGAGCAACTTAAAAATATTTCGGGTGAACTGAGCAATCAGGTCGGCATGTTCCGCATTTGAGCATGAGCAAAAGGGGCCGTACAGGCCCCTTTTATTTTTCTAAATAGCGCTTAATTTTCAGTGAGTAATCTCACATTACCCGCCAAATACCCCGCCTTGAAATCCTTGTAATTCGTCTGGAATTATCAGATCTCCGCCGTGGCCACCACAGCATTTCGGATTACCTATTTCTATCCGAATAGATAAACGCCAATAATTCTCATTAAAAAATTACAATAAAAAACTTAAAATTTTTTTCGAGAGTACCTAAAAAGAGAGGTGATTCGCATTTTATTGAAAGAAAACTACGTACAATCCAGAAGTTAAAGTACTCGTAGCTAGGTGTTCAACTGCTCAGTAACACCAAAAAATGACGATAATAACGACATTTTCATCCAGGGATTTGGGTGTTTTATAGAAAAATAACCAATAAAAAGGGAATAAAACCTAGCAGTTTGACTTGCATCAAGCCTGAATTTTTTTCATAGAGCAAAATCGTGCCCAGCAAATCTATCCCTAAGGAGGCAGATGTGGATATTATCAAGACCGATGTGGCCATCATCGGTGCTGGCGGTACCGGCTTACGCGCCGCTATCGCTATAGCCGAATCACAGCCAGACCTGGACATCGCCCTGATTTCCAAGGTTTACCCGATGCGCAGCCACACGGTTGCTGCCGAAGGCGGCGCCGCCGGTGTCGTCCGTGATGACGACTCCCTCGAAAACCACTTCAACGACACCGTCTCCGGTGGTGACTGGCTGTGCGAGCAGGACGTTGTGGAATACTTCGTCAACAACGCAACCAAAGAGATGATCCAGCTGGAGCACTGGGGTTGCCCCTGGAGCCGCAAGCCGGATGGTAAAGCCAACGTGCGTCCGTTTGGTGGCATGAAGGTTCCGCGTACCTGGTTCGCAGCAGACAAGTCCGGTTTCCATATTCTGCACACCCTGTTCCAGACCTCCGTCAAATACCCGAGCATCAAGCGCTTCGACGAGCATTTCTGTCTTGATCTGATCGTGGACGACGGCCGCGTTCAGGGCGTACTGACCTTCGACATCCAGAACGGTATCACCCGCTTCATCCAGGCCAAATCCGTGATCGTGGCAACCGGCGGTGCTGGCCGTGTCTATCGCTACAACACCAACGGTGGCATCGTCACCGGCGACGGCATGGCACTGGCCTACCGTCACGGCGTACCGCTGCGTGATATGGAATTCGTCCAGTATCACCCGACCGGTCTGCCGGGCACCGGCATCCTGATGACCGAAGGTTGTCGTGGTGAGGGTGGCGTCCTGCTGAACAAGGATGGCTACCGCTACCTGCAAGACTACGGCTTGGGCCCGGAAACCCCGATCGGCCAGCCGAAGAGCAAATACATGGAACTGGGTCCGCGCGACCGCGTTTCCCAGGCATTCTGGCAAGAGCAGCAGAAAGGCCGCGTCATTCAGGGCCCGATGGGCGATGTGGTTCACCTCGACCTGCGTCACCTTGGCGAGAAGTACCTGAAAGAGCGTCTGCCGTTCATCTGCGAACTGGCCAAAGCCTACGTCAACGTGGATCCGGCCAAAGAGCCTATCCCGGTACGTCCGACTGCCCACTACACCATGGGTGGTATCGAGACTGACAACAAGTGTGCCACCCGTCTGCCCGGCCTCTACGCCGCGGGCGAATGTGCCTCCGTCGGTCTGCACGGTGCCAACCGTCTGGGTTCCAACTCCCTGTCCGAGATCGTGGTATTCGGCAAGCTGGCCGGTGAGCAGGCAGGTGAATTTGCCAAGACTCAGAAGCATGGCAACACCGAAGCGCTGGCCGCCAAGGCCGAGGCGCTCATCAAGCAGCACCTCTCCCTGATGGACATAGACGGTACCGAAAACCCGGCCGATATCCGCAACGAACTGGGCATGTCCATGGAAGCCGGCGTCGGTATCTACCGTACCGAAGAGCTGATGCAGGGCACCATCGACAAGATCAACGAGCTGAAAGCCCGTTACAAGAAGGTCAAGATCAACGACAAGTCCTCTGTCTTCAACACCGATCTGCTGTACGCCATCGAACTGGGTTACATGCTGGACGTGGCTGAAGCCATGGCGCACTCCGCCATCAATCGTAAAGAGTCCCGCGGTTCCCACCAGCGTCTGGATGGTTACGAAGAGCGCGATGACGTGAACTTCCTCAAGCACACGCTCTCGTTCTACAAAAATGGCGAAACGCCCTCCATCGATTACTCCGATGTGAAGATCACTAAGTCCCAGCCGGCAAAACGCGTGTACGGCTCCGAGGGTGAGAAACAAGACGAGGCTAAGAAGAATGGCTGAGATGATTGAAATTGAGATCCTGCGCTACCGTCCAGAACAGGATAACGAGCCCTGGATGCAAACCTTCCAGGTGCCATACCAGAGAGAGATGTCTCTGCTGGACGCCCTGCAGTACATCAAGGATCACCTGGACTCTACCCTGAGCTTCCGCTGGTCCTGCCGGATGGCGATCTGCGGCTCCTGCGGCATGATGGTCAACGGTGTGCCCAAGCTGGGTTGCAAGGCGTTCCTGCGCGACTACCTGCCGGGCAAGATGACCGTAGAGCCGCTCAACAACTTCCCGATCGAGCGCGATCTGGTAGTCGACATGTCCGACTTCATCGAGAAGCTGGAGAGCATCAAGCCGTACATCATCCCGAGCGAGCCGCGCAGCCTGTGTGATGGCGAGTACATCCAGACTCCGGCCCAGATGGCGCAGTACAAGCAGTTCTCCCAGTGCATCAACTGTGGTCTCTGCTACGCGGCCTGCCCGCAGTACGGCATCAACAAGAAGTTCACCGGCCCGGCGGCACTGGCTCTGGCCTATCGCTACAACGTCGACAACCGTGATGCCGGCGCCAAAGAGCGTATGCGCATCATCAGCCAGGACGAAGGCGTCTGGGGCTGTACCTTCGTGGGCTACTGCTCCGAAGTGTGCCCGAAAGGCGTCGATCCGGCAGCGGCCATCCAGCTTGGCAAGGTCGAGAGCGCCAAGGACTACATGATCGCCATGTTCAAGCCAGATTGAGAGCAGGATTGAGACCATGAACAACACTGATAGCAAACGTAAACCTTACGTCCGCGAAATGAAGAAAGACTGGTGGCTGAAGAACGCCTTCTACACCGGTTACATGATCCGTGAAGGCACCAGTATCTTCGTCTCCATCTACGCCGTTGTGCTGATGTGGGGCCTGATGCGCCTGGTTCAGGGTCAGGAAGCGTTCAACGGCTGGCTGGAATCCCTGCAAAGCCCGATCGCCATCCTGTTCCATGTCGTCGCTCTGGCGGCGTGCCTGTTCCATGCCAAAACCTGGTTCGCCCTGGCGCCGAAAGCCATGCGTATCTTCCGTGGTGAAGACCTGGTACCGGAGAAGCCGATCGTTCTCGCCCAGTATGTGGCGCTGGCGGTGGTGTCCCTGCTTGTCCTGATCATCGTGGCCTGAGGAGAAAACAATGAGACGTTCTGACGAACCAATTTACTGGGGTCTGTTTGGTGCGGGTGGCATGGTCGTTGCCATGCTGCTGCCGGTCATTGTCCTCATCACCGGTCTGCTGGTGCCCATGGGCATCATGGACGTGGAAACCATGAGCTATGACCGCGTGCACGCGTTCGCCAGCTCCTGGTGGGGTGCCTGCATCCTGCTGGTGATCATCGCTCTGCCAGTCTGGCACGGCATGCACCGTATCTACCACGGTCTGCACGATCTGGGGATCCACACCACCAAGCTGCACCACTATGTGTTCTATGGCTTTGCCTTCCTGGTATCTGCCATTAGTGTCGGCCTGCTGATGGTACTGGTACTCCAGTAATCACATCTGACTGATTGACCAAACCGGGCCTCGTGCCCGGTTTTTTTTGCCCCGCTATCCCGCCCCTGCTTTTTATTCACTCAAACAATTCGATAAAAACCAGATTATCGTCCAATCATATGGCGATCACAGTCACATAACCCCAATACATTCGTCATTTGTAGCAAACCATTTTGACCACCATCAATTTAGTGACATCCATATCAATTATAATTATTCAGATTAAATAATTATTCATATGGAGCTAGCTAATGACAGACAAAACACGCTCGGTGAGCATAGGCAGTTACCTGGCACTGGCCTTCGCCGTGGTCTTCTTCTCCGGACTGTTGCAATCCGGCGAGTGGTACGGGGTATTCGATTTCACCACGCTGAACGGCTCGTTCGGCACCATGGTCCAGAGCGTCAGCGAGAATGGTGACGGCATCAAGACCGCCATGACCGACATGCGCGGCAAGGGGGGCAACGGCGCTCGCGATGGCTTTTTGTTTGCCCTGACCCTGATCCCCACCGTGATGTTTGCCCTTGGCATGATCAATGTGCTGGAGCACTACGGCGCGCTGGAAGCGGCCCGCAAGTTGCTGACCCCGCTGCTGCGTCCGCTGATGGGGATCCCGGGCAATACAGGTCTGGCACTGATCGCCTCCCTGCAGAGTACCGATGCCGGTGCCGCCATGACTCGTCAGCTCAAGGATGAAGGGCTCATCACCAAGCGTGAAACCGACGTGTTCACCATGTTCCAGTTCTCCGCTGGCGCCACCATCGTCAACTTCTTCTCCTCCGGCGCCGTGCTGTTCACCCTGACGCTGGCGGATGGCAGCCCGGCGGTCAGCTCCTCCATCGGTCTGGCAGTCATCGTGATGTTCGCCTTCAAATTTGTCGGGGCCAACCTGTTCCGGGTCTACCTCAATATGAGCGAAGGCAAGCAGACCGATAACAACACCCAGCAGACTCTCAACACTCAGGAGCAAGCCAAATGAGCCAGGCCAACATCAAGAAACCCATCGTCACCGATATCTTCGTCGAAGGGGCCAAGAAGGGCTGGGTCATCGCCACCACCTCCACCGTACCCAACGTACTGATGGCCTTCGTCATCATCAAGGCGCTGCAGATCACCGGCGCGCTGGATGCCATGGGCGCCATCTTCTCCCCCGTCATGGCCATCTTCGGGTTGCCCGGTGAGGCGGCAGCCGTGCTGATCGGCGCCTGGATGTCGATGGGCGGTGCAGTCGGTGTGGTCATCACCCTGTTCGATCAGGGGATCCTCAACGGCACCCACATCGCCATTCTGGCGCCAGCCATCTACCTGATGGGCTCCCAGGTGCAGTACATGGGCCGCATCCTCGGCTGTATCGGCACCGAAGGGCGTTATATCCCCATCATGGTCGCCATCTCGGTACTCAACGCCTTCGGCGCCATGCTGGTGATGAACATCCTTCTCTGACCCGAACCTGATAGTGGAGCAAGCAATGACTTTTTCTCTGGATCAATACCTGACCGAACTGGCCCCGCTGATCAATCTGGATTGCGGATCCCTGCACCAGCCGGGCATTGCAGCAGTGGCCGACCTGATGGCCGCCAAATATGAGGCGATGGGCGGCTGGCAGATCAAGCGGGTCGACTGTGGCGCAGCCGGGGTGGGACTGGAGATCCGCAACCAGCCTGATGCGGCACAGATCGATGTAATGCTGATCGGCCATATGGATACCGTCTTCCCCCTCGGCACTGCCGCCGCCCGCCCGATGAGTATCGATGGCGAGCGCGCTTACGGCCCCGGTGTCTCCGACATGAAATCCGGCCTGCTCAACATCCTCTATGCCCTGCGTGAACTGCCCCGCGAGGTGCGCGATCGCCTGAGCATCTGCGTCTGCATGAACCCGGATGAGGAGATCGGCTCCCTGCACTCCAGCGACTGGCTGGCAACGGTGGCCAAACAGGCAAAACAGGTGCTGGTGGCCGAAGCGGCCCGCGCCGATGGCTCGCTGGTCAAGGCGCGCAAGGGGATGGCCCGTTATCGCATCGATTTCACCGGCAAGGCGGCTCACGCGGGCAACGAACCGCAGAAGGGGCGCAGCGCCATCACCGAGCTGGGCCACTGGATCCTGGCTATCAACGCCCTGACCAACTTCGAGAGCGGCACCACCCTCAACATCGGCACTGTCGAGGGGGGCAATGGCGCCAACATAGTGCCGGCCCATGCCAGCGCCGTGGTAGACGTCCGTTTCTGGGACAATCAGGAGTACCACCAGATCGACGATCATCTGCTGACCCTGGCCGAGCGGCCGCATCTGGACGGTGTCACCATCCAGCTGACCCGCGAGGCCCACAAACCGGCCATGGTGCCATCAGAAGGCACCCAGGCACTGATGCAGCTGGTGGAGGAGTGTGGCGCCGAACTGGGACTGCCGATCAGCTGGCAGGAGGTGGGGGGCGGCTCAGATGCCAACCTGACCGCCGCCCTCGGCATCCCCACTCTGGATGGTCTGGGCCCTATCGGCGCCGGTTTCCACAGTGACGAGGAGTATCTGGATCTGGCCAGCATTGCCCCGCGCATCGAGCTGCTGGTGAAGGTACTGACCCGTCTGGCGGCCTGACAGCCTCTCACGTAGAAAAGGGCCAGCCGGTTTGCACCGGCTGGCCCTCTGTTTATCTGCTCCTCCTGAATGACAGCCCCCCTTCGCTATTACTCCATCGGTGGCAAGAAGCGGCGCATCACCTCATCCGTATGCCCCCCTTCCTGAAATGCCACCAGCGACTGATTGAGGATGTTCACCAGCTGGTGACCGCGGGGGGAGCCCTTGCTCACCAGCAGATAGAATCCCTTGCGGCTGGGCAGGGCGAGATTGAGCAACCCGCTCTCGCTGCGGTAGATGCCAAGGCTGATGCCTGCCACCAGAGGTTCGATTTCGCTCGGCAGAAAATCGCAGCGATCCCGCTCCAGCATATCGAGCGCCTGCTGCAACTGCTTGACCCGGCGTGGCTCCTGCGCAAGCCCGTAAGGTGTGTAGTTGTAACCAATCACCCCGCACACCCGGGAGCGATTGACCGTCTGCAGATCCGGCGGTTCGGGGTAGCGGCGCTTGAGATAGAAGAAACCGAGGTGGGTGTAATAGAGGGGAACGCTGTAGAAGGCAAACTCGGCCCGCTCCGGCTTGTAGCTGGCATCCCAGGTCAGCTCGCACAGACCATTCTGGCGAAAATCCGCCAGCTCCTGCTGCACCCGCGCCCAGGGCAGATAGCGGATCTGGTGCGAGAGCCCGCTCTGTTGCAGGGCATCGAGCACCAGCGTCGTCGCCGAACCGGTCAGGCGGCTGGTATCGGGCACCCCGTCCTTGCGCTCCCAGTAGGTAAAGGGGGCCCACTCGTTGCCCTCCCCCAGACAGATCTTCACTGGCGGCTCTTGCCCCCATAGCGCGGGGGACAAGATGGCCATCGCCAATCCCGCCCACCATGTTGCCGCTCGCCTCATCTCCCGCTCCCGAACTGTTTATCCCTCTTGCAGCTTAGCCCAGAAGGGATAGAGCTCACTTTGCAGGGGCGCTTTCATGCCACAACGCCAGCAAATTGGCCGGAATGGCACCATAACGGAGCTGCGGGGTCTGGTGCCAGTCAGCCAGCTTTTGCAGGGCTTTCGCCAGATCCTGTGCAAGCGTACGGGTCACTCTCACCCCGGCTTCCAGATAGAGGCTCTTGATCTCGAAGATCCCCTGCTGACGATGAGCCTTGGCATCCATTCTGCCCACCAGCTTGCCGCGATGGAGCAAGGGCAACACGAAGTAGCCGTATTGACGCTTGGGGGCTGGGGTGTAGCACTCAATGCGATAGTCAAAATTGAACAGTTCACTGGCCCGTTTGCGATCCCACACCAGCGGGTCAAACGGCGACAAGACGGTGGTATGGGTTGCCTTGAGGGTGCCCGCCAGTGCCCTTGCCAGCTCATCGGCCAGCGAGGCGTGCACAAAAGCACCGTGCTGCCACCCCTCCACCCGTACCGGCAGCAGTTCCCCCTCGTCCGCCAGCTGATGGAGCAGGTCATCGTATTTGCCGCGCCGCAGCCGGTAGTAGTCCGCCACCCAACCGGTTTTGACCAGCCCCAGCGCCCGGCAGCTGGCGCGCACCATATCCCGCTGCGCCTGCTCGACGCTCGGCAGATCCCGCTGGTCGTTCCAATCGGGGATGACCCGTTCGGCCAGGTCATAGACCCGCTGAAAGTTGCGCCGCTCCCGCACCATCAGCTTACCGGTGGTAAACAATACCTCCAGATGGCGCTTCTCCGGCTTCCAATCCCACCAGCCATTCCCCTTGCCGGTTGTGCGTTCAAAGTCGGCCGCCCGCACCGGGCCATGCTGGCGAATGCGCTCGATAAGCAGGTCGATCTCCTGCTGATGGGTGGCAAGCCAGTTGGCCGAAAACTTCCAGCCCATAGCGACGGGGTCGAGCATCCGGTGGCGCAGCAATCGGTAATCTTCGCGGGGCACAAAGCAGGCCTCGTGGGCCCAATATTCGAAGATCTCGCCGTCAGCCAGCAGTTGCTCCAACCAACGCGGTTCATACTGGCCAAGGCGGCTAAAGAGCACCAGATAGGGGCTGCGTGCCACCACCGAGATGGTATCGATCTGCAGCAGCGCCATGCGGCGAATGGTGGCCAGCAGATCGGCCGGGGTCGCCTTGCTGCGACGGGGGGCAAGCAGCCCTTGCGCCGCCAGTTGCAGATGACGGGCATCCTGCAGTGAGAGGTGGGGTATGGACATGAAAACAGGGCATCCGTTCCAGAAGTCAGGCGATCAGCATGCCCAATCCATGATCAAATGAATACACCCTGTTCAGGTTTGGTGAACACCGCCACATCGGCGTGAGGGAAGCTGAGCTCGGCCTGCCAGCTGGCGGCCAACACCTGAAACGATGCCTCGGCAAAGAAGACGATGTGGGTCGGGTCGTGGCGATAGCGCCAGTTTTTAAACCGCTCGTCACTGAGCACCCGCTGGGTCTGCAGCACCAGCAGGCCACCGGGCTTGAGGCAATCCCACAACTGCGCCAGCACCGTGCGCGGCTCGGCGATATGCTCGATCACCTCGGTACTGGTGATGAAGTCATACTGACGCGTCAGCAACTCGGGAAAATCGGCGTAGAACTTGTCATACCCCGCCATCTGGTAACCCGCCTCGCGCCCCATCGCCACCAGCGCCGGCCCTGGGCCACAGCCAAAATCGAGGCCACTGGCAGGGGTTGGCACCCGCGCCAGCACCTCACCAAAAGCCCGCATCAGAAAGCTGCGATAACGGGGATCATCCACCCGGTTGTCGTGACCGTCATAGACCGCCTTCTCCGCCGCCTCATCCAGATGATCCGCCTCATCCAGCCAGACCAGCTCGCACACGAGGCAGCGATGATAGCGCTTGCCCGCCACCGGCAGGGGATAACTGCGATGGCTGGCACACAGGGGGCAGCTGACGGTGGATGACATGGCGGTTCCTCTTGGGGGCTTCCTGTTGGATAACAGCGGCGCAGATTGCCTGCCCGCTGCCTCGCTGACAACTTTTTTTGCTCCTTAAGGGTTTCTTAAGTTTGCCCTTTTACTCTCAAACCATCGCAAGAGAAGGAGTCACCCATGACCATCGAGATCCAGGCCCCCTACCGATTGCTGCTAGCCAAGTCCCCGCAGCAGGTCATTGCGCTGCAAACCTATATCCAGGCCGCCTACACCCTCGAGTTCAACGCCCGCATCCCCCATTTTCTCCCCTGCCTGCTGGGGCTCTATCGGGCGGACGGGACGCTGGTCGGCGCCTGTGGTCTCAATCATGCCAGTGAGGGGCCTCTCTATCTGGAACAGTATCTGGAGCAACCCATCGAGGCCGCCATCAACACCCGCCTCGGGGTCTATCCGGCACGCAACCGCATTATCGAAGTGGGCAATCTGGCCTGCAGCGAACCGGGCAATGCCCGCCTGATGTTTGCGGCCCTGTGTCGTCTGCTGTGTGAAAACGCCCTCGACTACGTGGTCTTTACCGGCACGGCCAAGCTGCGCAACAGCTTTGCCCGCCTGCAACTCAATCCGGTGGAGCTGGCCCCCGCCCAGGCCCATCAGGTGGGGGCCGACGCCGACGCCTGGGGTGAGTACTACCGTTGCCAACCCAAGGTGATGGTGGGCGACATCAATCAGGGGCGCGAGGTGCTGGCCCAGCGCAGCCTGCTGCTCAATCTGCTGGCCCCCATGCCGACCCTGTTTGACGATGCCGGCGAGAGCAGTGATAACCAGACCCATCAAAAAAGGTGCGCCCAATGAGCCTGTTCGACGCCATCGCCAAACATGCCCACGAGGATCCGCAATCCCCTGCGCTGCTGAGCAGCCAGCAGCGTCTCGATTACCAGACCCTGTGGCAACAGATCCAGCGTCTGGCCAGTCAGCTGCAACAGCTCGACATCAGCCGTCTGGCGCTGCAACTGGACAACGGCCTGCCCTGGGCGCTGCTGGATCTCGCCTGCACCCGCGCCGGTATCGTGGTGATCCCTGTGCCCCACTTCTTCAGTCAGGCCCAGCAGGCCTGGTTGCTGGAGAGCAGCGGCGCCGATGCGCTGGTCGGCCCATATCATCAGGGGTGGCATGCCGCCGAACCGATCTCGCTGATCACCGGCGAGCTACCGCTCTGGCGCCATACCCCGGCCAATCGACCGGCGCTGTCCAAGGGCACCGCCAAGATCACCTACACCTCCGGTACCACGGGCCAGCCCAAGGGCGTCTGCCTGTCACTGACCCAGATGATGGCGGTGAGCCATGCGCTGGCCGAGCGAGTCGCGCCAGCCAAGGTGGAAAAACACCTGACCCTGCTGCCGCTGGCCACCCTGCTTGAGAACATCACCGGCCTCTATGTGCCGCTGCTGACCGGTGCCTGCAGCCGCATTCCGTCCCTCGGTGAGCTCGGTTTCACCGGCTCCAGTTCGCTCAATCCAGCCATGCTGGGGGAAGCGCTGCTGCGCTGGTCGACCCACAGTCTGGTGCTGGTGCCCGAACTGCTGCGCCTGCTGCTGGCGCTCTGCACCAGCACCCCGACGCTGGCCCAGCAGCTCAAGAGCCTGCGCTTTATTGCCGTCGGTGGCGGCAAGGTGGCTCCCGACCTGATCAAACATGCCCGCCAGCTCGGCCTGCCGGTGTATGAGGGATATGGCCTCTCGGAATGTGGCTCTGTGGTGGCGCTAAACAGCCCGGATGCTGACAAGCCCGGCAGCGTCGGCCGCCCCCTGCCCCACTGTCAGGTCACTATCGCCAGCGACGGCGAAATTATGGTGAGCGGCAGTGCCATGCTGGGTTATCTCGGCAGCAACGAACCGACTCCCGAAAAGATCGCCACAGGCGATTTGGGTCATCTTGATGATGAGGGCTACCTCCATATCACCGGGCGCAAGAAGAATGTCCAGATCACCGCCTTTGGCCGCAACTTCTCGCCAGAGTGGGTGGAAGCCGAGGCCCAGCTCTGCCCCGCCATCGCACGCATCGTGGTGTTTGGCGATGGTCAGCCAGCCAACGTGGCGCTGATCCAGCCCTTGCCGGGCAAAGAGGCGGATCTGCCACGCCAGATCGCCGGTCTGAACCAGAGGCTGCCCGATTATGCCCGGCTGCACTACTGGTTGCCGGTGGTACTCGACCAGCATCCCGGCCTGCTGACCGCCAACGGGCGCCCCCGTCGCAACGAAATTTACCAACACTTTTCCCGGCAAATCAGCCAATGCCTTACAGGAGAATCGTCATGAGCTTCTACCAGACTCTGCAACAAGCTACAGCCAGTGAGCGCGAGCATCTGTTCAACGCCCCCATTATCGAAGCCTGCCGCCGTGGCGATATCAGCCGTGACACCTATCTCGCCTTTCTGGCGCAGGCCTACTACCACGTGCGCCACACAGTTCCGCTGCTGATGGCAACCGGCGGCAAGCTGGGTCAGGAGTACGAGTGGGTTCGCGGCGCCATTGCCGAGTACATCGACGAGGAGTACGGCCATCAGGAGTGGATCCTCAATGACATCCGCGCCTGTGGCGGCGATGCCGAGGCGGTGCGTCACGGCCAGCCCGGGCTGCCCATCGAGCTGATGGTCGCCTTCCTCTACGACCAGATCCAGCGCGGCAACCCCATGGGCTTCTTCGGCATGGTGCAGGTACTGGAAGGCACCAGCGTGGCCATCGCTCTCACCGTCGCCGACCAGCTGAAAAAGGGTCTCGGCCTGCCACCCCAGGCGATGAGCTACCTGAGTTCCCACGGCGCCCTGGATCAGGAGCACCTCAAGTTCTTTGAATCCTTGATGGATCGGGTCGAGAGTCCGGCGGATCAGGCCGCCATCATCCACGGGGCCAAGGTGGTCTACCGCCTCTATGGCGAGATGCTCTACAACCTCACCGCCACACCGTAAGTCGGCAGCAGACAGCAAAAAGGGAATCCATACCATGAACCTTGAAGGGAAACTCGTGCTGCTCACCGGCGCCAGCGGTGGCATAGGTGAAGAGCTGGCGCAGGAGCTGGCCGCCCAAGGGGCACACCTGCTGCTGCACGGACGTCGCGGCCCGGCACTGGAGCGGCTGTGCAAGTCACTGCCCCACCCCGAGCGCCATCAGGTGGTGCTCGCCGACCTCGGCTCAGCACAGGAGCGGGCCAAGCTGTTGCAACACCCTGCGCTGGAGGACGGGATCGACATCCTGATCAACAACGCTGGCTGCAACCAGTTTGCCTGGCTGGAAGATCAGAGCTTCGAGCAGGTGGAGCGCCAGCTGCTGCTCAATATCGAGGCGCCCATCCAGCTCACCCGTGCCCTGCTGCCAACCATGCGCAAGCCGGGGATCATCATGAACATGGGGTCGAGCCTGGGCAGCATCGGCTACCCCGGTTACAGCGTCTACTGCGCCAGCAAATTTGCCCTGCGCGGCTTTAGCGAAGCGCTGGGACGGGAGCTGGAGGGGAGCGGCATCAAGGTGCTGCACTTTGCCCCCCGCGCCACCCGCACCAAGCTCAATTCTGAGGCCGCTTACGAGATGAATGCAGCGCTCGGCACCCAGACCGACAGCCCGCAGGAGGTGGCCGAAGAGGCGGTCATCGCCCTGTGCAACGAAACCCGCCGCAGCTGGCTCGGCTGGCCGGAAAAACTGTTCGTGCGGCTCAATGCCCTGCTGCCCGGCATTGTCGACAAGGCGCTGGCCAGACAGCTGCCGATCATCAAACGTTATGCCCGTCATCTTCAGCCAGGGACGACTGATACCTGCGCCAACAGTGCGCCACAACCAGACTTGTCCCGCCCGATCCCGACCAAGAAGGAGCATTAATATGAATTTTTTCCGTCAATCCGTGACCTCTTGTGCCATCGCCATCCTGCTGGGGTCCTCCTCGGTCATGGCCGCGGGTGATGCCCTCGTCCCCATCCAGCAACAGTGGGCCGTCTGCCAGTATCAACAGACCGGCAAGGCGAAAGAGAGCTGCCTCGAAACCCTGAGCACCCAGGCCGAAGCGGCCAGCGCCAAGGAGCCTTTTCGCGCCGATCTGCTGATCTGGTCTGCCATCGTCAAGAGCACCTGGGCGGGGGCCAAAGGGGGGCTGGGGGCACTGGGTCTGGTGAAAGAGGCCAAGGCCAAGCTGGAGCTGGCGCTCAAGCAGGATCCCAAGGCGCTGGACGGCTCTGCCTACACCAGTCTGGGCTCCCTCTACTATCAGGTGCCCGGCTGGCCGGTCGGCTTTGGCGATGACGAAAAGGCAGAACAGCTGCTCAAGCAGGCGCTGTCCATCAATCCGGATGGCATCGACCCCAACTTCTTCTATGGCGACTTCCTGCTGGATCAGGGTCGCAAAGCCGAGGCCAAAACCTATCTCGACAAGGCGCTGGCCGCCCCGGCCCGCCCGGGCCGCGAAGTGGCCGACGAAGGGCGCAGAATGGAGATCCGCGATCGACTGGCCAAGCTATAAAACCCTGATGGATCAAAGAACTATTTAAACTCTGCCCACCAGCTTGCATACTGGTGGGCAGGGTTGTTTATGCCACGGCACGCCCTGGCGCTGAGCCAGATCGCCACACCCAACAAACCAAGGGAGAAAAGAATGCGGATCCTGCTGGTAGAAGATGATGTGATGCTGGGGGATGGTATGCAGGATGCACTGCGCCATAGCGGCTATACGGTGGACTGGCTGCAACAGGGGTTGCCCGCTCTGGCAGCCCTCAAGAGCGACGAGTTCGCCGCCCTGATCCTCGATCTCAACCTGCCCGACATCGATGGCCTCAGCCTGCTGCGCAAGTTGCGGCGTGAAGGACACCAGCTGCCGGTGCTGATCCTCACCGCCCGCGATGCGCTGGACGATCGGGTAGTCGGCCTCGATGCCGGCTCCGACGACTACATGGTCAAGCCCTTCGCCCTGCAGGAGCTCAACGCCCGCCTGCGCGCCCTGGTTCGTCGCAGCAAGGGGCAGGCTCAGGCGGTACTGGAGTATGGCGACATCCTCATCTATCCCGAATCCCAGCAGGTCACCTATCAGGGGGAGGCGGTCAAACTCACCCCCCACGAATACAAGTTGCTGCAGGAGCTGATCAGCCAGAGCGGCCGGGTGCTGAGCAAGGATCAGCTGCAACAGAGCCTCTACGGCTGGGATGAAGGTGCCGAGAGCAACGCGGTAGAGGTGCATATCCACCATCTGCGCAAGAAGTTCTACAGCGACCTCATCCGCAATATTCGCGGGGTCGGCTACATCATTCCGCAGCTCGAACAGCCAAGCCGGACACCCGCACGATGAAACGCCCGCGCTCCATTCGCCGCTTTCTGCTCACCGGTATCCTGACGCTGGTGAGCCTGAGTCTTACCATCAGCGCCTTTATCGGCTACATGGAGGCGAGCCACGAAATGGAGGAGCTGTTTGATGCCCGCCTCGCACAGTCGGCCCGCATCACCAACCAGCTGCTGGCTCGCTACATGGCCCAGCAGGGGCAACTGCCCGCCAACGGCACCGTCTATCAGGAGTGGGAGGCGCAAAATCCCGATGAGTGGCAAAAAGACCCCAGCCTCAACCTGACCGGCGAGGATCGGGAGATCACCCCCTACGGCCACGAGTTCGAACGCAATCTCTACTTCCAGCTGCTCGATGAAAAGGGCGGCTTGCTGCTGCGCGCCCCCAGCGCCCCGGATCAGCCGCTGGTCACCCTGGCTATCGGCTTTGACACGGTCGAAAAAGATAATCACCAGTGGCGCACCTTCACCCTCTACAACCAGCAGGAGCAGACCTGGCTGGTGGTGGCCGAACGGGACGACGAGCGCAGCGAACTGGCCAGCAAGATGGCCACCCTCACCATGCTGCCGCTACTGATCACCCTGCCGTTCCTGCTGGCCCTGCTCTGGTGGCTCATCACCCGCGGGCTGGCACCCCTGCGCCAGCTGGCCCAGGCCATCAGCGAACGTCACCCCGCCAACCTGAGCCCCCTCAGCCTCAAGATAAGCGCTCAGGAGCTGACCCCCCTCACCAACGAGATCAACCGGCTGATGCAGGCGCTGGCGGAGACCATAGAGCGGGAGAAGCAGTTCACCAACGAGGCGGCCCACGAGCTGCGCACCCCGCTGGCGGTGCTGCGGATCCACAGTGAAAATGCCCTGACTGCCGAAGATGAAGTGAGCCGCCAGCAATCCCTGCACAAGATGCTGCAAGCCCTCGATCGCAGCGATCGGCTGATCCGCCAACTGCTGACCCAGGCCCGTATCGACAACCAGCAGGGACTGGTGCTGACCGAGCTGGAGATAGGCCACCTGCTGCAAGGCACCCTGGCAACGCTGGCTCCCATCGCGCTCAAGAAGGATCAGCAGCTATCGCTGGAGTGTGAATTTCCGCTGCTGGTGATGGGGCAGGCCACCCTGCTCGAACTGCTGTTCAGCAATCTCATCGACAATGCGCTGCGCTACACCCAGCCGGAGGGTGAGATCAGGGTGCGGGTACTGCGAGAGGGCAACCGGGTGAGGGTGGATGTGAGCGACAACGGCCCCGGCATTCCCGCCAGCGCCTTGCCCCGGCTGTATGAACGCTTCTTTCGGGTCAATCCCCAGCAGGGGGATGGCGTCGGCCTTGGCATGGCCATCGTCTCGCGCATCGTCCAGTTGCACGGCGCCGACCTCGATGTCCACAACCGGCCGGAAAGGGGGCTGGAGGTGAGCGTGTTACTCCCGCTCCCGCCGGCAAGATAAGCGATAAGTAAAGAGCCCGCGATGCGGGCTCTTTACTTTCAATGACAATCTGGCTGCACGGTAAAGGTTCGACTGGAATCCACCGGGCCCAGCTCGGCCAGCAGCCGGCGGCCCAGCAGCACCGGATAGATCATCTTGCTGCGATCCCGCAGGGTAAACCATTCCTCATACACCTTGTCCCCCAGACAGATGGACATGGTCACCGTTGGCCGCTGCTCCATACCGCCCGCCCCGCGCACCGTCACGCTGCGCTCGACCCTCCGTTCGAACTGTTGTTTGACCAGTTTGCCGCTGTCGGCATCGGTCACCACCAGCATGAAGCGCACCCAGGGCTTGCCATCCCGTTTGAATCTGGTGATGGCGCGTGCATCGAGGGAAGAGGTGAGCGCTCCGGTGTCAAGCTTCATCTTCACCGCCACGCCGCTAGGCAAAATAAGCCCCTTCTCGATCCAGCCATAGCTGGTCGGGGTCTCAGCCAGCGCACTGCCACACAGTGCCAGCATCAGGGTGATCCCCACCATCATCTTGCCCATTTTACTGCCCTGCCTTGTCAATCCTGCGCCCAGATCTACCACAGTCCCATTGTGGGTCAATCCGATTTATTTCAGCTACTTGGATAATATCTGGCGGGTCAGGAGAGAGACGACAAAGTGTGGCCGAACGGCGGCCCAAGCGGGCGGGAATATCGAAGGAGAGCAAGGCACCGAACAGTGCTGGATGAAACTGGTGGTTAACCTCAGGTTGTGACGCCAAAGGCTACCACAAGGATTTACAAATTATCAGTCTTGTTCTGAAGGGATTTTTGCCTACACTGTTGTAAACCGGAGGGCCTGAAAACCACCGGTTTTTTTGCGCCTGCCGAAAATTTGCCACTGCAAAAGTGACTTTCAACAAGGCTCAATAAGGAATTTGTAATGCGTATCGAAGAAGACTTGAAGCTCGGTTTCAAGGATGTCCTGTTCCGCCCCAAGCGCTCTACTCTCAAGAGCCGTTCCCAAGTAAGCCTGACCCGTCAGTTCACCTTCAAACACACTCAGACCCAATGGCAAGGCGTACCCGTCATCGCCGCCAACATGGATACCGTCGGCAGCTTCGCCATGGCGCGCACGCTGGCCGGTTTCGAGATGATGACCGCGGTACACAAGCACTACAGCCTTGAGCAGTGGCAAGCTTTCGTCAACGAGACCGACCCGGCGCTGCTGGGCCATGTGATGGTCTCCACCGGCACCTCGGCTGAAGATTTCGCCAAGACCCGCCAGATCCTCGCCATGTCCGAAGCGCTGCGCTTCATCTGTGTCGACGTGGCCAACGGCTACTCCGAACACTTCGTCGAGTTTGTACGCAAGATTCGTGAAGCCTGCCCCAACCACGTCATTCTGGCGGGCAACGTGGTGACCGGCGAGATGGTCGAAGAGCTGATCCTCTCCGGCGCCGACATCGTCAAGGTCGGCATCGGCCCTGGCTCGGTCTGCACCACTCGCGTCAAGACCGGTGTCGGTTATCCGCAACTCTCCGCCATCATCGAGTGTGCCGATGCGGCCCACGGCCTCGGCGGCCAGATCGTCGGTGACGGCGGCTGCACCTGCCCGGGCGACGTCGCCAAAGCATTCGGCGGCGGCGCCGACTTCGTCATGCTGGGCGGCATGTTGGCAGCCCACGAGGAGTGCGGTGGCGAGATCGTCGATGTAGACGGCGAACCCTTCATGAAGTTCTACGGCATGAGCTCCTCCAGCGCCATGGACAAACATGCCGGCGGCGTCGCGGAATACCGCGCCTCCGAGGGAAAAACCGTACTGCTGCCCTACCGCGGCCCGGTCGAGAACGCCGTGCGCGACATTCTGGGCGGCGTGCGCTCCACCTGTACCTACGTGGGTGCCAGCCAGCTGAAAGAGCTCACCAAGCGCACCACCTTTATCCGGGTACGCGAGCAAGAGAACAACGTCTACGGCAAGGAGTAACCTGCCACAGACCGCCGTCACACGCTGACGGTTAGAAGCCAGTCAACCGGTGTGCTACCCTGCGCACCGGTTTTTTTGCATCTGGGATCCCGAGCCATGAGAACTCCCCTGCCCCCGTTTGACTGGGACATCTTCTGCTGCGTCGTCGACAACTTCGGTGACATCGGCGTCACCTGGCGACTCGCCCGCCAGCTAAAACGGGAGGGGAATATTGCGGCACATGGCGATGAGGTTCAGGTGCGGCTCTGGGTGGACGATCTGGCAAGCTTTGCCCGCATCTGTCCGGGCCTCGACCCGGCGCAGGATGGCCAGTGGGTCGATGGCATCTATATCCAGCACTGGCATGAGACCCTGCCGAGCGACATGACACCGGCCAGGGTGGTGATCGAGGCCTTTGCCTGCGAGCTGCCCGCCCCCTTCATAGAGCTGATGGCGAGCCAACCCAGCCCCCCATGCTGGATCAATCTGGAGTACCTCTCGGCAGAGAGCTGGGTCGAGGATTGCCACGGCCTCGCCTCGCCCCAGCGGGTGGGCAACCAGAGCCTCAACAAATACTTCTTCTTCCCGGGCTTTACCGCTAAAACCGGCGGTCTCCTGTGCGAGCACGACCTCATCGCCGAGCGGGAACAGTGGCAGCAAGATGATGCGGGACTGGCAGCCTACTGGGCCAGTCTCGGTTTGCCGCCAAAACAAGAGCACGAGCTGCGGGTCAGCCTCTTTACCTACGAGAGCGATGCGCTGAAGAGTCTGGTCGAGAGCTGGTGCCAAAGTGCCACGCCCGTCACCCTGCTGCTGCCGCAGGGGCGCTCTCTCAACGATGTGCTCACCGGTGCCGGTCTGACTGATGCCATCCCTGCAGCCAAAGCGGGGGATCTGCTCCACTCGGGCAACCTCACCATCAAGCTGCTGCCGATGACAGATCAGGCCGGTTACGATCGACTGCTGTGGAGCTGCGATCTCAATCTGGTGCGTGGGGAGGACTCCTTCGTACGGGCCCAGTGGGCGGCTCGTCCTTTCCTCTGGCACATCTACCAACAGGAGGAGGAGGCTCATCTGGTCAAGCTGGAGCAGTTCCTCGATCACTACTTATCCGATTTGCCCGCCGAATGTGCTCAATGGCTACGCTGGTTCAATCTAGCCCTCAATCGTGGCGAAGATTGCGGCGAACTTTGGGCTCAATGGCCCCGATATAGCGCCATTTGGCAGCAACATGGGCGAAGCTGGTCACAGAAGTTGCTCCGGGATGGGGATCTCGTCACACGGTTGGTGAAATTTTTAGAAAGCCGTATATAATCTGGCAGTTTTTATCCGTCCGTTTCACGAACAGGAATTTTTTACATGAAAACCGCACAGGAAATCCGCGCTGGTAACGTAGTCATGATCGGCACCGAGCCGATGGTGGTTCAGAAGGCTGAATTCAACAAATCCGGCCGTAACTCCGCCGTGGTCAAAATGAAGCTGAAGGGCCTGCTGAACGGCAGCGCTACCGAGACCGTCTTCAAGGCCGACGACAAGCTGGACGTTGTTCAGCTGGAACGTAAAGAGTGCACCTACTCCTACTTCTCCGACCCCCTGTATGTCTTTATGGACACCGAGTACAACCAGTACGACGTAGAGAAAGACAACCTGGGTGACGTGCTGAACTACCTGGTAGACGGCATGGAAGACATCTGCGAAGTGACTTTCTACAACGAGAAAGCCATCTCCGTAGAACTGCCGACCACCATCGTGCGCGAAGTTGAGTACACCGAGCCGGCTGCCCGTGGCGACACCTCCGGTAAAGTGACCAAGCCTGCCCGTCTGAAAGGAACTACCTACGAGCTGGCTGTTGCCGCTTTCGTAGAGATCGGTGACAAGATCGAAATCGATACCCGCACCGGCGAATTCAAGCGTCGCGTCAACTAATTGACCGCTTTGAATTGATTGCAAAAAAGCGAGCCACCGGCTCGCTTTTTTATTGCTTGCGAGTTGCCATCGCACCGCTTGCCTTCAGAAAATCCCGCCGCAGCCGCTAACCCAGATAACCGGGGGAGCACACTATGGCCAGATTATCCTTATCACTGCTGTTATTGACCTTGCTGGCTGGCTATGGGGCAGAGGCGAGCGAGGTCGCGCCCCCCGTTGCCGAGCCAATGCCCCTCGATCACTGGCAAGCGAGCGACTGGAAAGGGCAACCCGAAGCCACCCGGATCGAAAAGCAGACGGTGCTGTTCGCCAGACACGACAGTGAAAACTATCTGGGGCTCGCCATTTTACTGCCCGACTGGCAGCGCAGCGGCCAGCTCTGGCAACTGACTCGCGCCCTCGTCGACTGGGCTTTGATACCCTGCTGCTGCTGCCCTCCCCCCAACAGACCGAACTGGACCCAGCCGCCGAGAAAAAAGCGAAAAACAGCGATGAGTTTCGCAAGCAGTTTGCCGAGCGGATCAGCAAGCTGGCCGATGCCAAGCTGCAGGAGGGGGGCTTCAAGCTGATCCTGGCGCAAGGTACCGGCGCCGCCTGGACAGCCAACCTCATCGCCAGCGAACAGTTGCCAGCCCCCGATGCGCTGGTGCTGCTCGATGGCTTCTTCCCCAACCAGCAGAGCAACCAGACCTTGGCCAAACAGGTGGCTCAGGCGGCCATCCCCACCCTGGACCTCTATCAGGAGGATGGCGGTCGCTGGCCACTGCTGGCCGCCGAGGCCCGCAAAAGCGAGAGCCGGCGCAGCAACAAGCTCAACTATCGCCCCTACGCACTGATGGAGCTGGAGGAGACCCCCACCCGCATTCAGGGCTGGCTCAACCATCTGGGCTGGCTCTAAACCAGCCGCCACCGTGGCGCAATAAAGCGCGCGCCAGCTCACATCTGCCGGATAAAGCCCAACCCTGCCACGGCGACGATCTGGCCCTGACCGCATCCTCTTTGGCATCATGGCCTCTCGAACCTGAACAATGGCAGGAAGGTCCATGCAGCAAATCGTATTTCTCGACAGCGATACCCTGGATGCGGGCATCACCCTGCATCACCCCGACTTCCCCCACCACTGGCAGAGCTATCCAAGTACTACCCCGGAACAGGTGGTGGAACGGCTCAAAGATGCCAGCATCGCTATCATCAACAAGGTACGGATCGGCGCCGCCGAACTGGCCCAGCTGCCAGAGCTCAAACTCATCGCGCTCGCCGCCACCGGCAGCGACAACGTGGATCTTGAGGCGTGCCGCGCCGCCAACATCGGGGTGTGCAATATCCGCAACTACTCGGGCCCCTCGGTGCCGGAGCACGCCATGGCGCTGATGCTGGCCCTGTCGCGCAACCTCTTCTGCTGGCGCCAGTCGCTGCTGGAGGGGCGCTGGCAACAGAGCGGACAGTTCTGCTTCTTCGACCACAACATCATGGATCTGCACGGCAAGCAGCTTGGCATCATCGGCAAAGGGACGCTCGGACAGGCGCTCGGCGAGCGGGCCAAGGGAATGGGGATGACGGTACGCTACGCCCAGAGCCAGGTCGGCGCCAGTCACGACGAGGATCGCTTGCCCCTCGACGAGTTGCTGCAAAGTTCGGATGTGATCAGCCTGCACTGCCCGCTCACCCCCTACACCCGCAACCTGATTGGCGAGCGGGAGCTGGATCTGATGAAACCGGGCGCCCTGCTGATCAACGTCGGCCGTGGCGGGCTGGTGGATGAGGAGGCGCTGCTGCAAGCGCTGGCCAACGGCCGCCTCGGTGGCGCCGGTTTCGATGTGGCAAGCGTCGAACCCCCGCCACCCGACCATCCCTTGATGAAGGCGCTGCAATACCCTCACTTCATTCTGACCCCCCATGTGGCCTGGGCCAGCGAAGAGTCGATGCAGCGTCTCGCCGATCAGCTGATCGACAACATCAACGCCTTTGCCGCCGGTCGCCGCCAGCACCGGCTGGTGTAACCGCACGAGCGAGTCACCGCAAAATCGAGTGACCACACCATGCAAAACGGGACCAACAGGCCCCGTTTTGCATCTTCCGCACTCACTGCACACGCATCAATCGTCGTCATGCCATCTGTGCTTTTTATGCTTTTTGTACTTCTTGTGGTGCTTGTGATGGTGATGATCGTCGTCATCATCGTAATAGCGATCCTGGCTCTTGTGACCATCGCCGGTCTTGGCACCGATGGCAGAACCGCTCGCCCCGCCGACCCCGGCGCCGATCAGCTGACCGGTATCACCACCGACACTCTTGCCGATGGCGGCACCGCCCAGCGCCCCCACCGCACCGCCAAGGGCCGCTTCATTCTTGTTGCCCTTGTTGGCCGTCGCCGCACCACCAGCAGCACCGCCCAATGCCGCCCCCACCAGCGCACCGGTATCGCCACCCAGCTCCTTACCGATCATGGTGCCCGCTACACCGCCTGCGCCGCCACCCAAAATGGTATTGAGGGTCTCGGAGGAGTGCACGGTCGTGCTGCCAGCCAGCAAGGCGCCCAGCAGTGCCAGTGCGCGAAGAGCACGCGAATTCATCTCCATGGGTACTCCTGTCAAACCTGATTAATATTCAGCGGCACTATACAAAGCGCCACGGGGTTCGCCAGCCAGTAGAAATGAGGGATGCGACAGTCAATGGCCGCACGGCTACTGCCAAAAATGGAAGAGTAAAATCAAGCGATTGAATTTAAAGATTAAAATCACCAAAAAGCCAAACTATTACGGCAGGGTGACCCACAATCTGGTTGTCGTGTCCCGGCACAGGCCCGCCGCGCTGGGACAAAAGCTGTCAGTCAGCAGCCTCATCCGCCAAATGCCAGCAGTCCCGGCCAGCCTCCTTGCTACGATAAAGGGCTGCATCAGCACGCTCGAAGATGGGGTCGGCAACGGGTGAATGGCAGGCGCCGCCGATACTCAAGGTGACCTGTCCCTTGTGCTCACGCCACTGTTGATGTCGCACTACGTCCAGCAGACAATTGAGCTTCTCCGCCAGCTCATCCTGTGGCTGTTGCAGCAGAGCGGCAAACTCATCGCCACCAATCCGGTAAACCGTGCTCACCCCCAGCACATCAGCAAGGCAATTGGCCACCCGACATAGCACCTGATCGCCGAAGGCATGACCCCGACTGTCATTGAGTCCTTTGAAGTGATCAATATCAAACAGCAGCAGCCAGAAGCGCTCCCCCCTCAGCTCCAGCGCGCTCTTGTGCTGCTCGAAGGCTCGCCGGTTCATGATACCGGTCAGAGGGTCCCGCAACAGCGCATCCTGCCCCTTGAGGAAGCTGGCCCTGACCTGATCGATCTCGTTCAGGCTGCGTCGCACAAACCAGGTATTGGCCTTGGTGATGGGGGGAGAACTCTCCAGATTGCGCACGATACCGGTCAGTGAACCCGACACCAGCGCCTGCTCCTGGCGGAAGATCCGCACCAGCAGACTAAGTGTGCAACACCAGATGGCAAACAGGGAGATCAATGGCAAAACCACCATCTGCAGCGCCTCATAGAGGCTGTTGCGAAACAGCACGGGCGGCAGATAGATATTGAGATCCCAGCCAATATCCGCCAGCTCGCGCTTCAGGAAAGTGCCATGACACAACACATCCAGACCGAGCCACTGCTGGCCCTGATGTTGCTCGATAGGGTGATCTGCCAGCAGATCCATATTGCTGCCCACCACCAGCTGGCCGCTGTCGCGCAAGGTAAGATAGAGTGCGGCCTGATTGCCACCAACCGTCCGCTGTAGCGCCTGCTGCAGCGAGTCGAACGACATGTCGACCATCAGCAGCCCCAGCAGTTGCCCCTGATCGTCCCGCACCCGTTTGATCAGGCTGAGTATCAATTCATTGGTATTGTATTCAGGGTAGGGGCCAAACCAGACGAGCTCGTCGCCCGGCATGGTGGTCACCTGATACCAGGGTCGCAGCGCCGCCTGATAACCGGGGGGCGGTAGCCAGTCCGGGTAGCTGTCGATACGATCCGCGTTCAGGTTGTAAAAGTAGATGTAGTGGTTACCTGGTTTGATCTTGTGCGCAATGGCCCAGATGGGGGAGTCGGCCAGCCCGCCGCGAGCGATCTTCTCCTTGTCGAGCGAGGCCTCCAACACTGCCAGTTGCCGCTCATTGACCTTCACCATCTCGTGGATCAGGGACGCTTCAACGGAGGAGGCCATGTGGCCGAAGCCGGATACCGTCATATCGATATCCCTCAGATAGCTGGCAATAGCCATGATGATCGTCACTATCAGGATCATCAAACCAATTAATGCAGAGAGGGGGACCAGCACATAGTAGCGTTTATTGAGATACGAACGGCTCACATCACATCCGAACCAAGAAAACATACGGGGATTGTGGGAGAGAAAGGAGAGTGAATCATTGATTAATATCACTTTCGCGCCCCTTAAATGACACTTCCAACACTAACGAAACGTCATGGTTCGCAAACGAATATCAACTGACAGGAAAAACGCTAGTTACCCCGGGTTAACCCCGCTCTGCATTGCGGGTGTTATAGTCTATACCTGATTCGGCCGGTGCTGGACAAACCGTCCATCACCGGCTGCAACGCCAAGCAGAACAAGGAGATGTTATGAGCAGTCCGTTTATCGAACAGATCAAAGCACGTCGTACCATCTATGCCCTGGGCGACCAGGTGTCCCACACACCGGAGCAGCTGACGGCCCTGATCCAGGATGCCATCAGGCACAGCCCCTCCTCCTTCAACTCACAGAGCTCCCGTGCCGTCATCCTGTTTGGCGCCCAGCACCACAAGCTGTGGGATATCGTCAAAGCCGAGCTGAAAAAGATTGTGCCGCCGGAAGCCTACGCCCAGAGTGAGGCCAAGGTAGATGGCAGCTTCCGCGCAGGCTTTGGTACCGTGCTGTTCTTCGAAGACACCGACGTCATCAAGGATCTGCAGCAAAAATTTGCCCTCTACGCAGACAACTTCCCCATCTGGTCGGAACATGCCACCGGCATCGCCCAGTTTGCGGTCTGGACAACGCTGGCGCAGGAGAAAGTCGGTGCCTCCCTGCAGCACTACAACCCGCTGATCGACGAGGCGGTACGCAAGGAGTGGAACCTGCCCGCCAGCTGGCTGCTGCGCGCCCAGATGCCCTTTGGCAGCATCAAGCAACCGGCCGGTGACAAGACCTTTATCGACGACGCTACCCGTTTCCGCGTTTTCAAATAACCGTTGAGAAAGCAAAACGCCCCCGCATCTCGGGGGCGTTTTTATTGCGGCATACAGTGTTGATGGCGATGGTTCATACCGCAATCTGCGGTCGTAATACGCTCTATCCACCGCTCAGGTGAGCAGCGTCACCAGCAGGGACTCGACTTTCCCCAACGCCACCTTCACCTCGCGCCAGTCGCGGATCACCGCCACCACCGCCGGATTGAGCGGCGCATCGTCCCCTACCTGCACCACGGTGCAACCTGCACGCAGGGCGCTCTCGATACCGGCCGAGGCATCCTCGAACACCAAGCAACGAGCGGGCGAGACGCCAAGCCGTTCAGCCCCCAGCAGATAGGGCTCGGGATCGGGCTTGCCATTGATCACTGCTTCGGCCCCCACCAGTACATGGGGCAGCGGCAAACCGGCACAACTCAGGCGATGGCGAGCAACCCGCTCACTGGCGGAGGTCACAATGGCCCAATGCTCTGGCGGCAAGCGGCGCAGCAACTCGCCAGCCCCAAAGATGGCGTCGCCACCGGTATGCAGCATCTCCAGCTCGTCGAGGCGCGCCGCCTCCCGCTCCACATCCAGCTGCGGGGCCAGCGCCCGGATCACCTCACGTGAACGCATACCGTGGCACATAACCAGTACCGGCTCTGGGGCAAGCTGATGATGCTGACACCAGAGCCGCCACACCTTCTCCACATCGCCGGTCGAGCAGACCAGGGTGCCATCCATATCGAGCAGCAGGGCGGATACCGACAGGGTGATCGTGTTCATGCCAGCACTCATACAGGCACCCCGGCCAGCTCGGGCAGAGAGCCAGAGAGTGCATCGGCAAAGGCCTGCTGCTGGGCGGCACGCTCATAACAGGCCAACGCCTGCTCGGCACTGCCAGCCCACACTTGCAAGGGGCCGACCACAAACCCCTGTTGCAACAGGCTGGCGAGCAGCTCCCCCGTCTCCGGGGCCACCAATGGCTGGGCCAGCACCAGCGTGCCCTTGATCAAAAAGAGATAGCGTTGGGTAGACATGATATGGCTCCTTGTTCCGGTTCAGAGGAGGGCGATTCCCCCCTTGCCACGCCATTAGAACAAGGCGATTAGATAATTTATAATCAATAAATCACTACTTTGGATAACCAATTGGAATGAAATTCGACTTGAGGCAACTGCAGGCGTTTGTGACGCTGGCCGACACCGCCAACTACCGGGAAGCGGCCAGCCGCCTCTTTATCACCCAACCGGCCCTCACCAAGCAGATCCAGGGGCTGGAGCAGACACTGGGCTGCACCCTGTTCAAGCGGGGTCGCCACGGCGCCGAGCTGACAGCGCTCGGTGCCCAGCTGCTCACTCAGGCGAGTGCGCTGGTCGAGCACGGTCGGGAGTTCGAAAGCCATGCGCTGGCGGTGGCGAGCGGCGTGGCCGGTCGGCTCAAGATTGGCTTCGGTCTGTCAAGTTTCGCACTGGCCCCTGCGCTGGTGGCCCGCTTCAAACAGCAGGTCACGGACGTGATGGTCCATCTGCAGGATATGCCCTCCGCCATCCAGCAGGAGCAGCTGCTCTCCGGCCAGTTGCAGCTTGGCTTTATGCGCAGACCTCAGACGCCGCAGTTGCAGGAGCACAGACTGCTGATCGACCGGCTGGTGCTGGCGGTGCCGACACGGATGAGCGAGCCAGACCCGACCGCATTCGACGTCCAGCAGGCACTGACCAGTCAACCCCTGTTGCAGATGGTGGGCCACCGCTGCCCCGGTCTCAGCCAGCAGATCGCCGGTTTTCTCGGCGCCAATCGGCTGACCGGCATGGTTCAGGAGGCCGAAGATATCCAGACGCTGGTGGCGCTGGTCGCGGCGGGCATCGGCAACGCCATCCTGCCGCGCAGCGTCAGCTTTATCGCAGGGCCCGATGTCACCCTCTATCCCCTCTCAGGCCCCAGCTCCGAGTGGGAGGTCAGCATGGTATGGAATCCGGACTTTGCCGACCCCATCCGGGATCACTTCGTCAGGCAGGTGATCGCCAGCCATCCCCTGCCGGTGTCGGCCACGCCCGAGCGCTGAAACCAACGCTCGCTGGTAGCCAACATCGTGCCACGTCAAAACAGTGCGCCCCCATCAAGGGGGCGCATGCAGGACAAAAGCGGCAATGCGGCTCAACAGCTGGCGCAGTGGCTACGGTTTTTACCCGCCCCCTTGGCGCAATAAAGCGCCGCATCGGCCGCAGCCAGCAACGCCCCTTCCCCCTCCAGCAGTTGCTCTGCCGTGTAGGTAGCAATGCCAATGCTGGCGCTAAGCTGAATATTATTTGCCACCACGATGTCGAGATCGTTGATGGCTTGGCGGATTTCCTCCGCAATCCGCTGGGCCGTATTTTGGTCGGTATTGCCGAGGATCAGGGCAAATTCGTCACCACCAAAACGGCAGGGCAGATCCGCCGGACGCTGGCAGAAGGATTGCAGAAGATGGCCCACCAGCTGGAGCGAGCCATCTCCCATCTGATGACCAAGATGGTCATTGCACGCCTTGAAGTTATCCAGATCCAGCATGATGAGGGAGAGCGGGGTATGTTCCCGCATGCTGCGCCGCCACTCGTTATGCAAAAAACTGTTGAACAGCCGCCGATTAGCCAGTCCGGTCAAAGGATCGTGGAGGGAGAGGCTTTCCACTTCCAGCTCCAGCAGCTTGCGCTCGGTGATATTGATATGGGCGATGGAAAAATATTCGGCATCAAGACCGGGGACCGGCGCGACTCGCATCATAAACCAGCGCTGGGTGTCGGGGCTGTGGCAGGGGTATTCCAGATAGAACTTCTCCTGCTGATGACGGATAACCCGGAGGATCCCCTCCACGGCAGCCAATCCAGAGGGCTCGGCTTCAGCGTCACAAGCCCCCATATAATTGACCCCAATCCAGTTATATCCCTTGGGCATGCCGTTTTGCTCGGCAAACAGATCCCAGGCGAGATTGGTGTAATGGATCACGCCATCCCGATCTATCACCGATATCTGGTCTTCCAGCGAATCCAGCAGCGCAGCCAGATGATGGGCTCGCTCGGCGAAGTGACTCTGCCGCTTCTGTATATCATCCGCCATGGTGGCCATCCTGTGGCAAAAGTGGCATACCGCCATCTATTAACAATTGAGTCAGCAGATAGAGTAAAGCACCCCATTCCCACTTAGCCAACTGAGACCAAATTTCACCATCGAACACCATCCGGCAAGGTTTCAGGCCAGTTTCCCTGTTCCGGATAACAAGAGCACATCATGAGCATATGTATTTGATAAGTCACATTTAATGACCACACCACTGATTTTCGCAAGGGATGCCATCGCCCTCTCCATCCATTTTGGTGTTCGGGCAATGTTGCAAAAACCAGATTGCCTCCTCGCAGGAGGTCATCTGGGAACAATGCTGCCGACCATCACACTGGCGAATAAAGGTCGTTGCCTGTGGCGTGCTGACCTCCTCCTGATTGAAAGAGGAGACCGGCAATGGCGCCATCGACTCGGCCGAGAAACGGGTATAGATGGAAAAAAGGCCGACGAGCACCAGCAGGGGGATCAATTTGCCACTCCAGCTGCTCTTGCGACGTCGATAGGGGTTACTCCGCTCTCTGGTAGAAGTGGGTCGTGGCGGCTGACTTACCGCCCGAAATGATGGCGCCGCCGATGATGCGGCCGAGGGCACGGCATCCGCCAACGTGAGCGGGCGATCGGGGAAAAAGACCTGTAACGCCCTTGGCTTGCCATCCTGGCCACTACCGATCAGATAGGTGACACGCTCCCCCGGCTCTGGCACCCGGCCATCTGATTGCAGCGCCGTAACATGCACAAACAGCCCCGCACTGCGTGATCCATTGGTTGCCTGCTCGGCGCCATTTTGCTCCGGCGTAATAAATCCAAAGCCGCGCGCCTCGTTCCAGCTCGCGATCCGTCCCTGATAACGCATCTGTCCATCCTTGTTGTTATCCATGTGAGCACTATCTTGCCCGACAATCATGTTGCCCAAAAGTGCTGCGGCCCGACAGGGGGCCGCAGAGTCAATCTCAAAACGGTGATCGGGTGCAGCCTGCGTTAAGGATCAAGCCAGCCGGGACACCTTGATGATCTCGGCGATGCGACCCAGCATCCGCAGCGAGGTGTGATGCTCAGTGGCATCTGCGGCGGCGCAGGCATCCTCCAGAATGGTGATGGCGTAGTCGCGATCGTGACCATCCCGCGCTGCCGCCTGAATGGCCCAGCTAGTGCTCACCCCGCACAGATAGAGGTGGTCGATGTGATTGGCCCGCAGCGCAGGCTCCAGCGCCGTGCCATAGAAGGGACTGACCCTGGGCTTGGTCAGCACCAGATCGCCGGGCGGCACATCCAGATCCGGATGAAAGTCGGTGCCGCTGTCAGCCAAAGAGAGCGCCCCCAACTGGTGAGTGCGACCAAACATGGGAGACCCCTTGGGCTGCAGTTGATAGCCGCCGTCAAAGCCCACCTTGATCAGCACAACCAGCCATGAGCGCGGGCATGGGCCAGCGCCTGATTGGCATGCGCAATGGCATCCTGCTCCACCACGTGGGCTGCGGAGGCGGCAATGCGCCCGTCGGGGTGGGCGATGTCGTTGATAAAATCGATCACCAGCAGTGCCTTGTTCATCACCTTTGCTCCTTCGCGCATTCAGCCCGTGCTATCTGGTTTCTACCTGTCAAACCAGCCCCAGTGCATAGCGCAGCGCCATCTCCTTTAAGGGGCCAGCTTTATCCGCCAGATTGAGGGCCAGATTGCGGGCCAGCTTGAGGGGGCCAATCTCGTTGCTGAATACCCCGTAGAAGAGATCCATTCCCGACTGCATCAGCAGGTTGTCGGGGCGACGGCGCCGCTCGTAACGCTCGGCCAACGCCAGTTGATGCCAGTCGGCGCCAGCTCCTTGCAGCAGATCAGCCCAGCAGGCTACATCCTTGAAGCCGAGGTTGACCCCCTGCCCCGCCAACGGGTTGATGGTGTGGGCAGCATCGCCAAGCAACACCACCCGACCGGCGTGATAGTCGTTGGCGTGGCGGCGCACCAGCGGGAAGCTCCCCTTGCCGGTGACGGTAAATCCGCCGAGCCGGCTTGGGAAGTGGCGACGCACCTCGGCGGCAAGCCCTTCGTTGCTCATGGCTGCCAGCGCCCGGATCCGGGCCGGGCTGTCATACCACACCAGAGAGCCGTGCTGGCCTGGTAGTGGCAGGAAGGCGCGCGGGCCGCTCGGGGTGAACTGCTGCCAAGTGATATCTTCCTGCGCAAAGTCGGTGTCGATATTGATCAGCATGCAGTGCTGGCGGTACTCGAAGCGCGATACGCCGATACCCGCCAGCTTGCGGGTGTGGGATTCGGCACCATCGCAAGCCAGCACCCAGCGGGCCGCCAGCTCGGTGTCATCGTCCAGAGTCAGCACAGCTTCATCTGCACTCTGGCGCAGGCTGGTCACCGCCGCCGGGGTGTGGGTCTGGATGGTGGGGAAATCCTCCATCCGTTTGAGCAGGGCGAGCTGCACCAGCCGGTTTTCGATGATGTAGCCGAGCTGGGGCAGACCGAGATCGGCGGAATTGAAGCGGGTGGCAAAACCGTCCAGCTCCCAGGTCTCCAGCCGGCGGTAGGGGCAGAGCCGCATCTGCTGCAGATGGTGCCAGGCACCGGCCTGCTCCAGCAGCGCCACCGAGGCCTGACTGATGGCGGAGACCCGCAGATCCAGCGGCTGCTCCGGCGCGTAATGCTCCGGCAGTTGGGTCTCGATGACCCGCACCGAGAGGCCCTGAGCTGCCAGCAGGCAGGCGGTGGCGGCGCCCACCATACCGGCGCCGACGATGGCGATATCACACTGTTCCATACATTTATTCCTGAAAGGGTGCGTCCGGCGACAGCGCCCGGACGTGAACCGGATGGCTGCATGATAGCGCAAGGGCGACTGATAAACAGTGAGACAAACGGGGAATTGCTGCGTCAAATCAAGGAGAAAGCTTATTGAGCTTGCTGGCAACAGGTATCGGGTGAGCACCATTGCCAGCTGGATATTAGCTAGGCAGTATCCAGATTGCGGAGTAAAATGCGCGGTCCTTTGACCATGCCGATTTCAAAACAAGTCAAGAGAAGCAATGAGCAAGAAACTTCACATTAAAACCTGGGGTTGCCAGATGAACGAGTATGACTCGTCCAAAATGGCCGACCTGTTGGATGCCAGCAATGGCTACACCCTTACCGAAGAGCCCGAAGAGGCAGATGTCTTGCTGCTGAATACCTGCTCCATCCGCGAAAAGGCGCAGGAGAAGGTGTTCCACCAGCTGGGACGCTGGAAAAAGCTCAAGGCCAACAAGCCCGGTCTGGTGATCGGCGTGGGTGGCTGTGTTGCCTCTCAGGAGGGCGATGCCATCCGCCAGCGCGCTCCCTATGTGGATATCGTGTTCGGCCCGCAGACCCTGCATCGCCTGCCCGCCATGATCAAGGAAGTGCAAGAGGGCCGTGGTGCCCAGGTTGATATCGCCTTCCCCGAGATCGAAAAATTCGACAGCCTGCCCGAACCGCGCGCCGAAGGGGCCACCGCGTTCGTCTCCATCATGGAAGGCTGCTCCAAATACTGTACTTACTGCGTGGTGCCCTACACCCGCGGCGAGGAGGTGAGCCGACCGCTGGACGACGTGCTCTACGAAATCGCCCAGCTCGCCCAGCAGGGCGTGCGCGAAGTGAACCTGCTCGGCCAGAACGTCAACGCCTACCGCGGCCCGACCTTTGATGGCGGCATCTGCACCTTCGCCGAGTTGCTGCGTCTGGTGGCCGCCATCGACGGTATCGATCGCATTCGCTACACCACCAGCCACCCGATCGAGTTCACCGACGACATCATCGAAGTCTACAAAGACACCCCGGAAGTAGTCAGCTTCCTGCACCTGCCGGTGCAGAGCGGCTCCGACCGTATTCTGACAATGATGAAGCGCCCGCACACCATCCTGGAGTACAAATCCAAGATCCGTCGCCTGCGTGCCGCCCGTCCCGACATCACCATCAGCTCCGACTTCATCGTTGGCTTCCCGAACGAGACGGACGAAGACTTTGAAGCGACCATGAAGCTGATCGAGGATGTGGGTTTCGACATGAGCTTCAGCTTCATCTTCAGTCCGCGCCCCGGTACGCCGGCCGCCGACATGCCCGACGATGTCGACATGGAAGTGAAGAAAGCCCGTCTGGCCCGCCTGCAGCACGTCATCAACAACCAAGCGATGCAGATTGGCCGCGCCATGCTGGGCACCACCCAGCGCATCCTGGTGGAAGGGCCCTCCAAGCTCGACCCGATGCAGCTGTGTGGCCGCACCGAGAACAACCGGGTAGTCAACTTCGAAGGCCAGCACACCCTGATCGGCGGCTTTGCCGACGTGGAGATCACCGAGGTACGTCCCAACTCCCTGCGCGGCAAGTTCATCCGCGGCGAAAGCGAGATGAACCTGCGGATCGCCACCGCCCCGAGCGAAATCCTGGCCCGTCGCCCGGATAACGTACCGGACGAGCTGGGCGTTGCCGCCTTCACTCCCCATTAATCCCCTCCTCCCCATGCGCCCGGCGGATGGGGAACGCCTTGAGACGAGGATATTTTGAGCCGACACATCTCGACCCTGAATCTGCATCTGGAGCCCGCCGACAACCAGCGCCTTGCCAGCCTGTGCGGCCCCTTCGATGACAATATCAAGCAGCTGGAGCGCCGCCTCGGCGTCGAGATCAGCTACCGTGACAGCCACTTCCAGTTGGTGGGCAAACCGGCCCAGCTGGATGCCGCCGCCGTCATCCTCAAGCACCTCTATGTGGAAACCCAGCCCCTCAAGGGTGGCAAGGTGACCGATATCACCCCCGACATGGTCCATCTGGCCATTCAGGAGTCGCGGGTGCTGGAGCAGGATGACGAACCGGCGCCGAGCATCCCCTATGGCAAGGAGGTGACGGTCAAGACCAAGCGCGGTCTCATCAAGCCACGCAGCCCCAATCAGGCTCAGTACATTGCCAACATCGTGCGCCACGATATCTGCTTCGGCATAGGCCCAGCCGGTACCGGCAAGACCTATCTGGCGGTCGCGGCAGCCGTGGATGCACTGGAGCGTCAGGAAATTCGCCGCATTCTGCTGACCCGCCCAGCGGTGGAAGCAGGCGAGAAGCTGGGCTTCCTGCCCGGCGATCTCTCCCAGAAGGTGGATCCTTACCTGCGCCCCCTCTACGACGCCCTGTTCGAGATGCTGGGCTTTGAGCGGGTCGAGAAGCTGATGGAGCGCAATATCATCGAGGTGGCGCCGCTCGCCTATATGCGCGGAAGAACCCTCAATGACGCCTTTATCATTCTCGATGAGGCCCAGAACACCACCACCGAGCAGATGAAGATGTTCCTCACCCGCATCGGCTTCAACTCTAAGGCCGTGGTCACCGGCGACATCACCCAGGTAGACCTGCCGCGCAACGCCAAATCCGGCCTGCGCCACGCGCTGGAAGTGCTGCCAAAGGTCGATGGTCTGTCGTTCAACTTCTTCGAGTCCAAAGACGTGGTGCGCCACCCGGTGGTGGCCCGTATCGTGCAGGCTTACGAGGCATTCGATGCCAAACAGGCAACCGAGAAGGTGGCCGGCCAAACAAACTCCAGCAAAGAGAGTGAGCAATGAGCGTAACCCTGGATCTGCAACTGGCCAGTGCCAGCACTGACGGCCTGCCCACCGAAGCCCAGCTGCAAGGCTGGCTCGACGGCACCATTCTCGGCTTCCAGCAGGAGGCTGAAGTGACGGTGCGCATCGTCGACGAGGCGGAGAGCAACGAACTCAACCTCACCTATCGCGGCAAGGACAAGCCCACCAACGTGCTCTCCTTCCCGTTCGAGGCGCCACCCGGTCTGGAGCTGCCGCTGCTCGGCGATCTGGTGATCTGCCGTCAGGTGGTAGAGCGCGAGGCCGAGGAGCAGGGCAAGCCCCTCATGGCCCACTGGGCCCACATGGTTGTGCACGGCAGTCTGCATCTGCTAGGTTATGACCATATCGAGGATGAGGAAGCCGAAGAGATGGAAGCGCTTGAGCGCGACATCATGCAGGAGCTCGGTTTTGCCGATCCTTATCTGAACGACGAAGAGTAAAACGCCGGACGGTCATCGACTTGAAACAGCATATGGCCATCCTTATATAACCCGAACTATTTCAAGTGTGTTCATACGAGTAACCAAGAGAGAAAATGACCGACGATCACCCTAGTACCGGCTCGCCGAAGAAAACCTGGCTCGACAAACTCAGCCAACTCTTCCAGGGCGAGCCAAAAGACCGCAATGATTTGGTAGACGTGATAGCCGATGCCGAAGAGCGCGACCTCATCGATCAGGATACCAAGGACATGATCGAGGGGGTGCTGGAGATCGCCGATCTTCGCGTGCGCGATATCATGATCCCCCGCTCCCAGATGGTGACCATCGAGAAGTCCCAACCGGTGGATGCGATCCTGCCAGTGATCATCGAGTCCGGTCACTCCCGCTTCCCGGTGATCAACGAGGACAAGGATCATGTGGAGGGCATACTGCTCGCCAAGGATCTGCTCCCCTTCGGGTTTGGCGGCCATCACGCCAGCGAGCCGCTGCAGCTCGAGAAAATCTTGCGCCCCACGGTGATCGTGCCTGAAAGCAAACGGGTTGACCGTCTCCTCAAGGAGTTCCGTGAAGAGCGCTACCACATGGCCATCGTGGTCGACGAATTTGGTGGCGTCTCCGGTCTGGTGACAATCGAAGACATACTGGAACTGATCGTTGGCGAGATCGACGACGAGTTTGACGACATCGAGGATGAGCCGGACGAAATCCGCCGCCTCAGCAAGCGGGTCTTCTCCATCAGCGCCCTGACCGAGATCGAGGATTTCAACGACTTCTTCGGCACCAAATTCAGCGATGAAGAGGTGGATACTGTGGGTGGTCTGGTAATGCACGCCTTCAGCCACTTGCCAAAGAAGGGCGAGGAGATTGAGCTGGACGGCTACCTGTTCAAGGTGATGCATGCCGACCGGCGCCGTCTGCAGCAACTGCAGGTGAAGATCCCCGAACACCACGCGGCGGCGCAATCCGAGCCGCAATAGGCAGCTCTGCTCGATGTGTGAAACAACGCCCCGACCTCGGGGCGTTGTGCTCTCTGCCACCGGCATCGAGGCTCGCCGTTGCCACGCTTACAGGTTAAGATACCGGCCATTCGACCCCAGTTGCACACCAAGACGAGCACCATCGCCCGTGAGAATATCCCCTGTTACTTCCAAAATTCTGTTAAGCCTTAGCGCGCTGGCCTCTGGCGCCATCGCCGTGCTGGCCTTCTCCCCCTTCGGCTACTGGCCGCTGGTGATCCCCTCCCTGCTTGGCCTCTACGCTCTGCTGGACAAAGCCACGCCGAAACAGGCTGCCTGGCGCGGTTTTGGCTACGCTATGGGACTCTTTTTGCCGGGCCTGTGGTGGATCCACGTCAGCATGACCGAGTTTGGTGGCATCCCGCTGCCGGTCGCCTTTGTGCTGCTGGCCGGGCTCTCCGCCTATCTGGCCCTCTACCCGACGCTCGCCTGCTGGGTCTTTGCCCGCTTTTTTGGCGGCCGTCACTGGAGCCGCTGGCTGCTCGCCTTCCCGGCCCTCTGGTTGGTGGCTGACTGGCTGCGCGGCTGGGTGATGACCGGCTTCCCCTGGCTCTGGTTTGGCTACAGCCAGATCGACGGCCCCCTCAAGGGCTTTGCCCCCATTCTCGGGGTACAGGGCATCACCCTTGCTCTGCTGTTCTCCGCTTCCGCTATCTGGCTGGTGTGGAAGTCCCGCTCCCCTCTCTGGCTGGCGGTGCCTGCCATGCTGGTGGCCGGTGCTCACGGTCTGATGCAGCTCAACTGGGTGACCCGTGGCGAGCCGGTCAAGGTGGCACTGGTGCAGGGCAATATCGCCCAGTCCCTCAAGTGGGATCCGGAGGCGCTGGCCCCCACGGTGCGCACCTATCAGGACTTGAGCCGCGAGAATCAGGATGCCGACATCATCGTCTGGCCGGAATCGGCGATCCCGGCCATCGAGAAGGCGATGGGCCCCTATCTGGAGAATCTGGACAAGGCGATGAAGGTGAACGATACCGGCCTGCTGGCTGGGATCATTCACTACGACGAGCAGCAACAGCGCTTCTACAATACCGTGCTCGGCATGGGGGTGCAGGATGCGGATGGCAAGGAGTCCTACTTCTACAACCACCCCAACCGCTACAACAAGTACCACCTGCTGCCCATCGGCGAGTTCGTGCCATTTGAAGATCTGTTGCGCCCCATCGCCCCCTTCTTCAACCTGCCGATGTCCTCCTTCAGCCGGGGTGACGAAGTGCAGCCCAACCTGATCGCCAAGGGGCTCAAGTTTGCCGCCGCCATCTGCTACGAGATCATCTTCCCGGAGGAGGTACGCCGCAACGTCAATGCCGATACCGACTTCCTGCTGACCGTCTCCAACGATGCCTGGTTCGGCACCAGCATCGGTCCCTGGCAGCATATGGAGATCGCCCGGATGCGCGCGCTGGAGCTGGCTCGTCCGCTGCTGCGGGACACCAACACCGGCATCACTATCGTCACCGAGATCGACGGCAGCATCATCGGCCAGATCCCGCAGTTTGAAGCGGGCGTGCTGCGCAGCGAGGTACGTCCCGCCCACGGCGAGACCCCCTACATGCGCTTTGGCAGCTGGCCCCTCTATGGCCTGACCGTACTGCTGCTGGGTCTGGCGCTGGCGCTGCGCCCCAAGGCCCACCCCTGGGCCCGCGAGCTGTAATGGCCATCCACCATCCCTGATAAACAACGAGGCGCCCGCAGGCGCCTCGTTTTTTTACGACAGCTAATCACGCATCTTTTTGCAGGCAGCAGATCACATAGCCGTAACTGCCCAGATATTGGCGGTGGATGGCCACTTCCCGACTCAAGTCCTGCCAGGCGGGGCTCTCCCCCAGCTCGTCTCGATAGCGCACCAGATTGACCTCGATAGGGTCCAGATAGTTGTTCCAGGCGCTCATCGGCAAGGGAGTGTGTGACAGGCAGCGGTAGCCTGCCGCTTGTACCGTCTCAAGCAGGCCCGCCAGCGTCTGCAAGGCGGGATAATCCTGCTGCCAGAATGCCAATGCCTCCTCGGGCGGGTTATCGGTCAGCCAGACCGCATCACTCAGCACGATGCAAGCCTGTGGGCTCGCAAGCAGCGGACGCCACGCCTTCAGTGCATTGGCAACCCCCATCACGTAAGCGCTCCCCTCTGCCCAGATGAGGTCGGCCGGGGCCAGATCGTCCGGCAGTGCCGCCATGTTGGCGCAGAGGGTGGAGACATGCTCAAAGCCTGCTGCACGGGCGGAGTGCGCCACGGCGGCCAGCGCCTCCTCTTCCAGATCGATGGCCACAATGGCGGCATCGGTCACCTGAGCCAGCGCCATGGTCGAGGCACCGCGCCCGCAGCCCATGTCGAGGATCCGGCGCGGCCGAATGGGCAAGGCGGCAAACTGCTGCTGGGTGAAGGCGCGATCCCCCGGCCCCCAGTAACTCATGCCATCCAGCAGCTGGATAAAGTCTTTGATGTAACGCTCATGTTCATTCATATCTTTGCTCAACCATTGCAAGTGGTAGCGATCTTTCTCGCTAAAACCCTGTTTCATCACCCACGCGAAGTAGGCCTCCGGTGCCTCGCGCTGCAGTTGCAGCTGCCAGGCCTTGAATTCCTCACCGGAGCGCGGGCGCAGCCCTGCCAGATCCGCCAACAGATCCCGGGCGCGCTGCATCCGCGCCAGCTCCTCATCCAGCTCCCTGACCCGGGCCTGCAATGCCGCCTGATCTATCTCGCCAGCCAGACAGGCGAGGCACTGCTTGAGGCTGAGACCACCTGCCTGCAGGGCCTGCACCATCTGCAGTCGCTGCAGATCCCCCTCGTCATAGTGGCGATAGCCGTTGGCGGCCCGGGTGCCGGCAATCACCCCCAGCTTCTCGTAATAGAGCAGGGTGGAGCGGGCGAGGCCGCAGCGGCGGGCCAGTTCGGATATTTTCATGGCAATCACTCACGGTGCGGGCCCTCAGGTGACCCGATAGAGACGAGCTTAAACTGTAAAGCTATAGACAGGTCAACGCCCTTTTCCAGAGATCCGCCAACAAAAACGGCCACCCGAGGGTGGCCGTTGTCAGCGATAGGGCTGCGATGCTCTTGACTCAGAGACCGGCTGCCTCCAGATGCTCCACCAGCAGCTGCACGCTGCGGTTGCCGCGCCACTCGTTGACGTCAAGCCGGTAGACAAGCCGCACCCGTTTGACCGTGGCATCGGGCCAGCGCTTGAGATCGACGCCAAAGGCGATGGCATCCACCGCGTGACCGGAATCGGTGGTCAGCATCATTTTGAGGTGTTTCTCCCCCACCAGCCGCTGCTGCACCAGCACGAACTCGCCGTCAAACAGCGGCTCGGGGAAGGCCTGACCCCAGGGGCCGGAGGCGCGAATCAGCTCCGCCAGCTCGATATTGAGCTCATCCGGCAACAACTCGCCATCGGTGAGCAGCACCCCGGTCAAGAGCTCCGGCATCACCAGCTCGCTGATGACCGCCTCAAAGGCCCGACCAAACGCCTCAATGTTGGCCTTGGGCAGGGTCAACCCCGCCGCCATGGCATGGCCACCAAACTTGCCCATCAGGCCCGGGTGGCGGGTATCGAGCAGTTCCAGCGCATCGCGCAAGTGCACGCCGGGGATGGAGCGGCCGGAGCCCTTGAGCTCGCTCTCGCTGCTCTCGGCAAAGGCAATGACCGGGCGGTAGTACTTCTCCTTCACCTTGGAAGCCACCAGCCCCACCACCCCCTGATGCCACTCGTTGCGGTGCAGCACTATGCCCGACGGCACCTCGCCATCGCGAAACCGGATCTGCTCCAGAGTGGCGAGGGCCTCCTGCTGCATCCCCTGCTCGATCTCCTTGCGCTCCTGATTGAGGCTGTCCATCTCGGCCGCAAGCTGGCGCGCCAGATTGAGATCATCGCAGAGCAGACAGGCGACCCCGAGGGACATGTCATCGAGACGGCCCACCGCATTGAGGCGTGGCCCCAGTGCAAAACCGAGGTCGGCGGCGGTGAGGCGACGACCATCGCGGCCCGACACATCCACCAGCGCCTGAATGCCGGGGCGACAGCGCCCGGCCCGGATCCGCTGCAAGCCCTGATGGACCAAAATGCGGTTGTTGCCATCGAGCGCCACCACGTCGGCGACCGTGCCGAGGGCCACCAGATCGAGGTAATCCGCCACATTGGGGGCTCGCAACCCTTGCCGTTCGTACCAGCCGAGCTGACGCAGATGGGTGTTGAGGGCCGCCATCAGGTAGAAGGCTACCCCCACCCCGGCCAGCGACTTGGAGGGGAAATCGCAACCATGCTGGTTCGGGTTGACGATGGCATCGGCGTCAGGCAGCTCCTGACCCGGTAAATGGTGATCGGTAACCAGTACCTGCATGCCCGCCGCCTTGGCTGCCGCCACCCCGGCGATGCTGGAGATGCCGTTATCCACCGTGATCAGAAACTCGGCGCCGCGGGCCACCGCCAGCTCAACAATTTCGGGGGTGAGGCCGTAGCCAAACTCGAAGCGGTTGGGCACCAGAAAATCGATGTGGCGACCCCCCATGGCGCGCAGGGCCAGCACACACAGCGCCGAACTGGTGGCACCATCGCAGTCGAAGTCGCCGACAATCAGGATCCGTTTCTGGGCAATCAGGGCATCCGCCAGCAGCGGCACCGCCTGCTCCATCCCATAGAGGCGCTGGGGCGGCAACAGCTGGCTGGCGCTGCGCTCCAGCAGGGCGGGATCCTCTACGCCACGGCTGGCGAAGATTTGGCGAAGCAGAGGATGCAAAGTGGCAGGCAGATGGGAATCATCAACTCGCGGACGACGACGGATTTGCAGGGACATCAATATGATCCAGTATCTTGAGCAGCTGTTCGGGGCTCTGATACCCGCGCACCAGATCCCCGTCGGAGGAGACCCAGGCCGGCAGTACCTTGACCCCCAACCATTGGCTCAGGCCAATATTTTGGATAAGGGTCTCACTACATGCCGTTTGAGGCAAATAGGCTTTTAACGGATCATTTTGCAGCAGGGGATCGCTGCACCAGTCGGCGGCCCGCTCGGCGTGATCAATCACCGGATAGAGTGCCACGCTCACCCCGGATGCCTGCAGGTGTTGCAAGGTGCCGGAGAGCTGACGACGTTTGGCATCCTGCTCGCCGAGAAACAGTGCAACCCGGTGACGCTCATCACGGGCCTTGAGCACGATGGGGGCATGAGCCACCTGCGCCAGCCCAAGTCGGCGCTGCTCGCGCATACCCGAGATGGTCAGGTTCTTCATGTCGCGAGTCATATCCAGCATGACCCCCTGCACCACATAATCCCCTTTGGCATCGCTGTAGAGCACCCCCTGTGAGGTGCCCAGCATATACAACCCCGCAATCGGGGTCGGTTCAACCAGATAGACGGGAACCCCCAGCCGGGCCGTGATGGTCTGTTTCAAGGCTTGGGTATCCATCCCCGCTCTGGCAGCAAATGTGCACAAAAGCATCATTCCCAGTAGTAAATACTTCACTTGTTTACTCACGTGGTATGAATGAATCGACCCAGCAAACTACAGCAGCACAGCTCATCATTCAACCAGCTACTTACCAAAAAATTAATATCACTTTGTACCAAAAAAATGGCTCCCCCCGATTGCCAAGGACTCATAACGCCCGCAAGCTAGTCAGGACGACAGGAATAACGCGGCTTAGCCTCTGTTTTTCCTGACAAGAGTTCGCCCTTTGGTAAGGGTAATCAACGCGCTATCTTGTTTAATTTCGGAGGAAATAATGAGTCTGATTCAAGAGTTCAAAGCCTTTGCCGCCCGCGGCAACGTCATCGATATGGCGGTCGGTATCATCATTGGTGCCGCCTTCGGCAAAATTGTCTCCTCTTTTGTCGGTGACGTAATCATGCCGCCCATCGGCCTGATCCTGGGCGGCGTGGACTTCAGCGACCTGGCGGTCACTCTGAAGGCCGCAGAAGGTGCAACACCCGCCGTAGTTATCGCCTATGGTAAGTTCATCCAGACCATCATCGACTTTCTGATCATCTCTTTTGCCATCTTCATGGGACTGAAAGCCATCAACACCCTCAAGAAAAAGCAGGAAGAGGAAGCCGCCGCCCCGGCAGGCCCAACCAAGGATCAGGAGCTGCTGACCGAGATCCGTGATCTGCTGAAATCCCAGCAAGGGAAATAAGCGCCATCTCCTGTCGTGTAGAGATAAAAAACCGCCTGCTGGCGGTTTTTTGTTTTTGGGAGGCCAGCCACTCAAGCTCTGGGGTGATGCTCCCCGTGCAGCGCCTTGAGTCGCTCGTTGGCCACATGGGTGTAGATTTGGGTAGTGGAGAGATCCGCGTGACCCAGCAGCATCTGCACAACCCGCAGGTCTGCGCCGTGGTTGAGCAGATGGGTTGCAAAGGCGTGGCGCAAGGTATGGGGGGATAGCTCGCCGTTAATCCCGGCCCGCAGGGCATAGAGCTTGATGCGATGCCAGAAGGTCTGGCGAGTCATCATACGGGCCTGCTTGGAGGGAAATACCACATCCGAGCTGGTGCCCCCCAGCAGCAGGGTGCGGGCCTCCCGGTAGTAACGCTCCAGCCAGTGCATCGCCTCCTCGCCCATCGGCACCAGCCGCTCCTTGTTGCCCTTGCCCACTACGCGCACCAAGCCCTGACGCAAACTAACATGCTCGGCAGTGAGCCCCACCAGCTCGGAAACCCGCAGCCCGGTGGCGTAGAGCAGCTCCAGCATCGCCTTGTCCCGCAACTCCAGCGGGTCATCCACCAGCGGCGCACTCAGCAACGCATCCACCTCCGTTTCGCTTAAATCGGAGGGGAGTTTTTTCGGCAGCTTGGGCCCCCCCAGCAGCACGGTCGGATCATCGCTGCGCAGCTTCTCACGGTTGAGATACTGATAGAAACGGCGCAGGGCCGACAGGAAGCGGGCCGTACTGCTGGCCGCAAACTGGTGATCGACCCGCCAGGCGAGGTAGTGCTGGATCTCGTCCATCCCCGCCAGCAGCAGCGAGCTCCCCTGCTCGTCGAGCCAAAGGGAGAACTTCTCCAGATCGCTGCGATAGGAGCTGACCGTGTTGTCAGACAATCCCCGCTCCAGCCAGAGGGCATCGAGGAAGGGTTCAATCAGGGGATGGGGGTCAGGCTTGCTCATGGTGCGCTGCAATCAGGGGAAAGATGGCCCATTGTAACGCGCCAACTCCTTGGAAAGACAAGGCACTTTCATTGGAAAGGTAAGGCTCGTATGCCACGCCCCTTGCCGGGCGGTGAAGGTCGAATGGCAATCTGCTAGACTGGCGCCCTCCCCTTACGTTACCCATCGTGTTGCCAACATGGCGCTGCCCACACGAGCATGCGAGAACGCGCCAAAAGCAAGCGAGAAAGCGCCAACAGAGAGAAGAGCGATGAAGATTGGTCTGTTTTACGGTTCCACCACCTGCTACACCGAGATGGCTGCCGAGAAGATCCGCGCCCTCATCGGCCCCGAGCTGGTGGATATTCACAATATCAAGGATGTCTCCCTGCGCCGGATGGAGGATTACGAGATCCTGATCCTCGGCATCTCCACCTGGGATTTTGGCGAACTGCAGGAGGACTGGGAGTCCCGCTGGGAAGATATCGCCGATCTCCATCTGGAGGGACGCATCGTGGCCCTGTTTGGCCTCGGCGATCAGCTCGGTTATGGCGAATGGTTCCAGGACGCCCTCGGCATGCTGCACGCTCAGCTGGTGCCAAAAGGGGTCAAGCTGGTGGGCTACTGGCCCAACGAAGGGTACGAATTCGATGCCTCCAAGGCACTGATCGACGATGGCCGTCACTTCGTCGGGCTGGCCCTCGATGATGCCAACCAATATGACCAGACCGATCCGCGCATCGAGCAGTGGGTCGAGCAGATCCTGAGCGAAATTCACGCCCTGCTCTGATCTTTCCCACGTTTTGGCAAAACGACCCTGAGCGCCTGGCCCTGGCCGCCGGGCGCAGTTATCGCACCGATTTTCTCAATCGGTATCATCGCATGACGCTATAGCGACTTTTTTGTGCTGGTCTGCAACAATGGACTCGACATCCCATAACAATCAGAGCCGGATGTCGGAAGCAAACGGACAGACCAGAAAAGGATATTCTATGACTCCATTCTCCCTGTTGGCCCCCGCTATCGCCCGCGACGTGCTCGATCACGCACTGGCACTCGGGGCCGATTTCGCCGAGCTGTTTGTCGAGCGCAAGCGCCGCAGCCAGCTCAGCCTGCTCTCCAGCCAGATAGAGAACATCAGCGGCGGCCTCGATTTCGGCATCGGTGTGCGCCTCTGTTACGGCCACAAGGTGCTCTACGGCTACACCAACCAAGCCAGCCGCGACGAGCTGCTGCGCATCGTCACCCTGCTGGCGGCCAAAGACCGCCGCGACCCCGTGGTGACCGCCACCGCCTTCGATTTCACCCGCCTGAGCGATCGCAACCCGGTCGAGCTGCCGCTCTCGGCAGACAAGCTGCTGGAGCAGAAGATCGCCTATCTGCACGCCATGGATGCGGCGGCCCGCGCCGAGAGCGGCAAGGTGAGCCAGTTCTCCGGCAACGTGCTGGGCTGGGAGCAGGAGGTGGAGATCTTCAACAGCGAAGGGGTGCAAGTGGCCGATCGCCGCCACTACAACCGCATCATGGCCCAGACCATCGCCATGGAAGGGAGCGAGCAGAGCGTCGGTTACGAGGCCCCCGGCGCCCTGATGGGCTGGGAGCATGCCGATCGCATCGATCCGCGCGAGCTGGCCCTCACCGCCACCCGTCAGGCACTGGTGAAGCTGGGCGCGGCTCCCTGCCCGAGCGGCGCCCTGCCGGTCATCATGGAGAACGGCTTTGGCGGCGTCATCTTCCACGAGGCGTGCGGCCACCTGCTGGAGACCACCTCGGTGGCCAAAAAGGCGTCGGTATTCCACGACAAGATGGGCCAGCTTATCGCCAATCCGGTGGTCAATGCGGTGGACGAAGGGCTGCAAGGCAACGCCTGGGGCTCCATCAACGTCGATGACGAGGGGATGGAGACCCAGCATACCCAGCTCATCAAGGATGGCGTACTGACCGGCTTTCTGGTGGACAGAATGGGGGCCCTCAAGACGGGCTACGCCCGCACCGGCTCCGGGCGGCGCGAATCCTACAAGTACGCCCCCACCTCGCGCATGCGCAACACCTATATCGAACCAGGCAACCACAGCCTCGACGATATGCTGGCCACGGTGGAGCACGGCATCTACGCCAAAAAGATGGGGGGCGGCTCGGTACAGCCCGGCACCGGCGAGTTCAACTTCAACGTGCAGGAGGCCTACCTCATCGAGCACGGCAAAATCACCAGACCGCTCAAGTCGGCCACCCTGATCGGCACCGGCCCGCAGGTGCTGAAAGAGATCTCCATGGTGGGCAGCAATCTGGCGCTGGCCGCCGGCATGTGCGGCTCGGTCTCGGGCTCGGTCCCCACCTCGGTGGGCCAGCCGGCGCTGAAAGTGGACAATATTCTGGTGGGAGGGAACGCCTGATGAGCCAACTCGACATGAACCAACTGCTCACCCGCCTGCTGGACAAGGTGGCCGAACTCAACGCCGAAGCGGACATCATCGCCAATCAGGAGAGAGCCTTCTCCCTCAAGGCCGACAAGGGCGAACTCGGCGAATACAAGGTGACCAGCAGTCAGCAGCTCGGCATTCGTCTGATCAGGGAGGGCCGGGTCGGCATCGCCTACTCGGAATCCCTCGATGAGGCGGCGCTCGATGCCATGCTGCAGGATGCGCTAGATGCCAGCCGCTTTGCCAAGGTAGACCCGGATCAGCGCATCTCGGTGGCCAGTAGCCGGCTCACCACAGATTGCGCCGAGATCAATCAACCCGATACTACGCCGATTGAGGAGAAGATCGCTCTGGCCCTGCGCCTGGAGTCAGACATGCTGGCCATGCCCGATGTGAGCGGCGCCCCCTACAACAGCTTCTTCGAAGGGGAGAGCCAGCTCTGGCTCGCCAACAGTCAGGGCACCCTCTGCCAGCACGGTGAGTTCAGCGTCGGCTGCTACACCTCGGCACTGGTCGAACGGGATGGCCGCCAGTCGATGCACTCGCAAGGGCTGTATGGCCGTTGCTTTGACGAGCTGGATAGCCAGCGGCTCATCGCGCAGATCTACGCCGTCGCCAGCGACCTGCTGCCGGGCGAGGCAGTACCAAGCGGTCGTTACAGCGTCATCTTTAGCACCAACTGCTTCGCCAGCCTGTTTGGCTGCTTTCAGGGTGTGCTGTCGGGCAAGTGGGCCCAACAAGGGATCAACCCCTGGCGCAGCAAGATCGGCCAGAGCGTGGCGTCACGCTGGCTCACTCTGGAGAGCAGGGTCTATATGCCGAGCGGCATGAACATCAAGGCGTTTGATGGCGAGGGGGCGGCCAGCTCGGATCTGCTGCTGATTGGCGAAGGGGAGCTGAAGACCCTGCTCCATAACAGCGCCACCGCCCGCCACTTTGGTGTGGCCAGCAACGGCTCGGCCGCCCGCGGTGCCCGCAGCGCCCTCGATGTGACCGCTCGCCACCTAGTGTTTGGCGCGGGCCCTCACTGTGAAGCGGAGGTGCAGAGCGGCGACTATCTGGAGCTGGTCAAGCTGGATGGCCTGCATTCGGGTGCCGATGCGGTGAGCGGTGACTTCTCCTTTGGCGCGTCGGGCTTCCTCTGCCGCGATGGGGTGCGACTGCAGCCGGTGCGCGGCATCACGGTAGCAGGCAACTTCTACCGCCTGCTGGGCGAGCTGGAAGCGGTCGGTGACACCATGCACCACAACGACAGCAAGGGCTTCTACGCCCCGCAGATCCGTTTTGGCGGCCTCTCCGTCGCGGGCAAGTAAACGCCCCGACGAAATCTGCAAGCAAGAAAAAGGCGCCTGATGGCGCCTTTTTGCTCGTTATCTCGTCCGCATTGATGGCATGACTCAGGGCGAGAGCGGCTCGCGATGATATTCGGCGCAGCCGCACTCAGGGCAGGTATCGAGCTGCTGGGGATGCAGCACGGTATGGCGCCAGCCACACTGGTCGCACACCATGACCCCGAGCCCCACCCAGTCACCCGCTTCGTAAACCCCCTTGTGCTCCAGCTCGTCGGCCAGCTCGCGCCACTCCACCTGGGCTCGGTCGGTCACATCCGCCAGCCAGGACCAGGCGGTATCTTTGAGCGCCAGCATAAAAGCAGACTCTTCGACCTGCGCACTATCGTCATGGCGCCCCTCGTCATAGTTGCCCAGATCCCGCTTCACATACTCGGCGATGAGCGCCAGTTCGTCCTGAGTCAGGTCACTTGCTGCCTCCAGATAGGCCTGCACCTTGGCAATCATCCGGTTGAGGCGCTCCCCCTGGAACTCTTCAGTCTCTTGCCACTGTTTTTGCAGCTCGGCAATGAAGGCTTCGTACCCTTTTTGACGTTTGTCCATGGCTCTAACTCCTCTACTAAACCCTGATCTGGCCCGGCTTAAGGCCCAAGGGACGCTGGCGGTTGTTGCCGCCGCAGGATATGGGTATTCTATTGCGATTTCCCAGCTGATTTATCTATTCATTTCACAGATCCGGATGTCACCAATGCAAGAGCAATACGTTCCCCAATCAATCGAACCAGCAGTGCAAAAGCACTGGGATGCCAAGAAAACCTTCAAGGCCGTGGAGAAGGTAGACAAGGAGAAGTTCTACTGCCTGTCCATGTTCCCTTATCCGTCTGGTCGACTACACATGGGGCACGTTCGTAACTACACCATAGGTGATGTGATCTCCCGTTATCAACGCCTCAATGGCAAGAACGTGCTGCAACCCATAGGTTGGGATGCATTCGGTCTGCCGGCCGAGAACGCCGCGATCAAAAACAATACCGCACCGGCGCCCTGGACCTACGAAAACATCGAATACATGAAGAACCAGCTGAAGATGCTGGGTCTGGGTTATGACTGGGATCGTGAAGTCGCCACCTGCAAACCGGATTACTACCGCTGGGAGCAGTGGTTCTTCACCAAGCTCTACGAGAAGGGTCTGGTCTACAAAAAGACCTCCTCCGTCAACTGGTGCCCGAACGACATGACAGTGCTGGCCAACGAGCAGGTGGTCGACAACTGCTGCTGGCGCTGTGACACCCCGGTGGAACAAAAAGAGATCCCCCAGTGGTTCATCAAGATCACCGACTACGCCGAAGAGCTGCTCAGCGACATCGACAATCTGGAAGGCTGGCCGGAGATGGTCAAGACCATGCAGCGCAACTGGATTGGCCGCTCCGAAGGGGTCAACATCAGCTTCGCTATCGAGGGTCAGGCTGAGCAGCTGGAGGTCTACACCACCCGTCCGGACACCTTCATGGGCGTCACCTATGTTGGTATCGCTGCCGGTCACCCGCTGGCGCTGCAAGCAGCCCAGAACAATCCGGAGCTGGCCGCCTTCATCGAAGAGTGCAAGAACACCAAGGTAGCCGAAGCCGAGCTGGCCACCATGGAGAAGAAGGGCATGGCCACCGGCCTCTATGCCGTTCACCCGCTGGATGGCCGCAAGGTACCGGTCTGGGTCGCCAACTTCGTGCTGATGAACTACGGCACCGGCGCCGTTATGGCGGTTCCGGCCCACGATCAGCGTGACTTCGAATTCGCCACCAAATATGGCCTCGACATCAAGGCGGTGATCAAGCCGGTTGATGGCGACGTCGACGTGAGCGAAGCGGCTTACACCGAGAAGGGCGTGCTGTTCAACTCCGGCGAGTTTGATGGTCTCGACTTCCAGGGCGCCTTCGATGCCATCGCCAGCAAGCTGGAAGGGCTGGGCAAGGGCAAGCGCACCGTCAACTACCGCCTGCGTGACTGGGGCGTCTCCCGTCAGCGTTACTGGGGCGCCCCCATCCCGATGCTGACCCTGGCTGACGGCACAGTGGTGCCGACACCGGAAGATCAGCTGCCGGTACTGTTGCCGGAAGATGTGGTGATGGATGGTATCCAGAGCCCGATCAAAGCTGATGCCGAGTGGGCCAAGACCACCTACAACGGTCAGGAAGCGTTCCGCGAGACCGATACCTTCGACACCTTTATGGAGTCCTCCTGGTACTACGCGCGCTACTGCTCCCCGGACTACGACAAGGGCATGCTGGATCCGGCTGCTGCCAACCACTGGCTGCCGGTGGATCAGTACATCGGCGGCATCGAGCACGCCTGTATGCACCTGCTCTACGCCCGCTTCTTCCACAAGCTGCTGCGTGACGCTGGCCTCGTGAACAGTGACGAACCGTTCAAGCGCCTGCTCTGTCAGGGCATGGTGCTGGCCGACGCCTTCTACTACAAAGACGAGAAGGGCGGCAACGTCTGGGTCAGCCCGACCGACGTCAAGGTAGAGCGTGACGAGAAGGGTCGTATCACCAAGGCCATCGACAACGAAGGCCGTGAGGTAATGCACTCCGGCATGACCAAGATGTCCAAGTCCAAGAACAACGGCATCGACCCGCAGCTGATGGTCGAGCGTTACGGCGCCGATACCGTCCGTCTGTTCATGATGTTCGCCTCTCCGGCCGAGATGACACTGGAGTGGTCCGACTCCGGCGTAGAGGGTGCCCAGCGCTTCCTGCGTCGCCTGTGGCGCGTCACCTTCGAACACGTCTCCGGTGGCGCCGTTGCCGCGCTGGATGTGGCTGCTCTCACCAACGAGCAGAAAGCGGTACGCCGTGAACTGCACAAGACCATCGCCAAGGTGAGCGATGACGTGGGTCGCCGTCAGACCTTCAACACCGCCATCGCCGCCATCATGGAGCTGATGAACAATCTGGCCAAGCTGGGCAACGACGAGCAGGACCGCGCCCTGATGCAGGAAGCGCTGGAAGCTGTCGTTGTTATGCTCTACCCCATCACCCCGCACATCGGCTTCGAGCTGTGGAAGATGCTGGGCAAGGGCGACGACATCGATCACGCAGCCTGGCCGGTGGCCGATGAAGCGGCCATGGTCGAGACCGAGAAGCTGGTGGTGGTGCAGATCAACGGCAAGATGCGCGGCAAGCTGACCGTGCCGGCCGAGATCAGCCAGGCCGACGTCGAGAAGCTGGCGATGGCCGATGCCTCGGTACAGAAGTTCACCGACGGTCTGACCGTGCGCAAGGTGATCTATGTACCTGGCAAGCTGCTCAATATTGTCGCTAACTAATTGGCTGCCAACTGATTGGTTACCAACTGATCATTGCCAATCTGTGACAGCAAACGGATGATAACGGCGGGCCCTGCGCCCGCCGCTTTCCCTTAATGCAAAGAGGATTTTCTATGGGCACCATCTTCACCCGCTGGATGGCCATCGTGCTGGCTGGTCTGCTGCTGCAAGGCTGCGGCTTTCACATGCGCGGCAACGGCATTCCGAGCGAGCTGATGACCATGAAGGTCGTGGGCGACAACAAGAGCGACTTCTACCGGATGGTTACCACCCGCCTGAAGGCCTCTGGCGTGACCCTGGCCGACAAGGAGGGCATTCCGGTGCTCACTCTGGGCGGCGTAGGCAGCACCAGTCAGGTCGCCTCGGTCAACGCGCTGGGGACGGACACCGAATATGTGCTGGGCTTTGGTACCCAGTTCACCATCTCGGTACCGGGCAAGCCGACTCAGGTCTTCCCCATCAACTTCAACCGCAGCTTCCTCAACAAGCCGGATGCAGCGCTCGCCTCCTCCCGTGAGCAGGAGCAGCTCAACCGCGAGATGCAGGAGCAGGCGGCCAATCAGGTGATCCGGCAGTTGAGTCAGGTCAGCTTCTGATGCGGATCTACCCGGAACAATTTGGTGACCACCTCAAAGCAGGGCTTCGGCCCTGCTATCTCGTTTTTGGCGACGAGCCCCTGCTGCGACTGGAGGCCATCGATGCCATCCGTCAGGTCGCCCGCAAGCAGGGTTTCGATGAGCGCCACACCTTCGTGGTGGAACAGGGGCTGGACTGGAATCAGGTCTACGATGCCTGTCAGGCCATGAGCCTCTTCTCCGCCCGCCAGATCATCGAGCTGGAACTGCCCGCCAAGGTGGACAAGGATCTGGCTGCCCGTATCAGCGAAATTGGCAAGCAGCTTCATCCCGACCTGCTGCTGGTGCTGAGCGGCGGGCGCCTCAACCAGACCCAGATGAAGGCGGCCTGGTTCGACAAGCTCTACCAGATTGGCACCTATGTGCCGGTCAACCATCCGGAGCCCAAGTTCTTCCCCCGCTGGATGAGCGCCCGTTTTGCGCGTTTCGGCCTCAAGGCGCTGCCGGATGCCATCAACTTCATGTGCCACTCCTACGAGGGCAACCTGCTGGCCGCCAGCCAGGAGATCGAGAAGCTGACCCTGCTCTCGCCGCCCCAGCCCATCAGCGTCACCTATCTGCAAGAGACCATTATCCGTCACGCCCACTTCACCCCGTTCCAGCTGGTCGATACCCTGCTGGAGGGCAAGGTGAACCGGGCCCAGCGCATTCTGGCCGCCCTGCGGGCCGAAGGTACCGAGCCGGGGATGCTGGCCTGGACCCTCTGCCGCGAGCTGGAGCAGCTGACCGAGCTGTCGTTGGCGATGCGCAACGGCCAGCCGCTGGGTGAGCACTTCAGCCGCCTGCGCATCTGGCAGAGCCGCCAGCAGCTCATTCAGCAAGCACTGACCCGGCTGCCATTTGCCAAGTTGCAGCAACTGTGGCAACTGATGGCCCAATCGGACGATGCCCAGCGCCGCTTCGATACCGAACAGGCCTGGCTGATGCTGCAGACCATTGCCCTCGGCTTTCGTGATGGCACCCCGCTGCCGCTGGTGATGGAGAGCAGCCCGTGCTGAAGGCGCCTGTCGGTTTGCTTGGCGGCACCTTCGACCCCATCCATATCGGTCATCTTCGCCCGGCCATCGAGGCGCGCGATGCCCTCGGGCTGGCCGAGATGCGGCTGATCCCGAACCATATCCCGCCCCACCGCGCCAATCCGTTCTGCTCGAGCGAACAGCGCCTTGCCATGGTCAAACTGGCGGCGGCGGAGAACCACCACTTTGTGGTAGATGAGCGGGAGCTGAGACGAAACAAGCCCTCTTACACCATCGATACCCTGATCGAGCTGCGTCATGAACTGCCCGATACGCCGCTCTGTTTTCTGATGGGGATGGATTCCCTGCTGAGCCTGCCAAGCTGGCACCGCTGGCAGGAGCTGCTCGACTATGCCCATCTGGTGGTGAGCGTACGGCCGGGCTGGCAACCGGATTATCCGGCCGAGGTGGCGCAGTTGCTGGCGCGCCAGCACACCACAGATGCCAACGCGCTGCATCTGCGTCTGGCCGGTCATATCTGGCTGGCGGACAACCAGCCCATCGAGCTGTCAGCCACCCGACTGCGGGCCTTGCTGGATGCGGGACAAGACACCCGCTACCTCTTGCCCGAGTCGGTTGCGCACTATATTGATCAAGAGGGGCTCTACCGCGCCAACCGCCGCTAGCCCCTGTCGTAATCCCGCCCCACCCGATGGGAAACGGGAGTGACCATGATATAATCCGCCGCCCTGACGCAAACGCTGCGCGCCGGAATACAGGAGAGACTCATTGCAAGGCCAAGAATTGCATGCCTTTATCATCGACAAGATCGATGACATGAAAGGCCGCGACATCATCACCCTCGATGTACGCGGCAAATCCAGCATTACTGACACCATGATCATCTGTTCCGGCAACTCCAGTCGTCACGTCAGCGCCATTGCCCACCATCTGGCCAGCGAGGCCCGCCACGCGGGTCTGGATCTGCTGAGCGTGGAAGGGCAACTGAGCGGTGAATGGGTGCTGGTAGATATGGGCTCGGTGATCGTGCATGTGATGCAGGATGAACATCGTGACTTCTACCAACTGGAAAAGCTGTGGAGCGGTGCCGCCCAAATGAATACGCAATAAGAGCACAAGTGTAACGACCATGAAGATCCAGTTGATTGCGGTGGGCACCAAGATGCCCGCCTGGGTAGAGCATGGCTTCGAAGAGTATCGTCGCCGCTTCCCGAAAGACATGCCGTTTGAACTCGTCGAGATCGGCGCAGGCAAACGGGGCAAAAATGCCGACATTCCCCGCATCCTGCAGAAGGAAGGGGAAGCCATGCTGGCGGCTGCGGGGCGCTCGCGCATCGTCACCCTCGACATTCCGGGCAAGCCCTGGACCACGGAACAGCTGGCGACCCAGCTGGAGGCGTGGAAACTCGATGGCCGCGATGTCGCGCTGCTGGTAGGCGGGCCGGAAGGTTTGTCCCCCGAGTGCAAGGCTGCCGCCGAACAGAGCTGGTCACTGTCACCGCTCACCCTGCCCCATCCGCTGGTGCGGGTGCTGGTGGCAGAGAGCCTCTATCGGGCCTGGAGCATCACCACCAACCATCCGTATCATAGAGAGTGAGCCATGCGTCTCTGGAGTCTCACCTCTCATATTCACCCCTATCACAGAGAGTGAACAATGCAGTTCCTGCTCTTATTGCCCCCAAGGGTCTTGAGGTAAAGGCATGCTGAAACAACGCATCGAAATGCGCGATCACAGTGCCGAGGGCAATCTGTTCTTCCGGCGCACCCTGGTAGCCTACATCGGCATCGTCGTGCTGATGCTGGTGCTGCTGGGCAATCTCTATTATCTGCAGGTCGAGTCCTACGACACCTACCAGACTCGCTCCAACTCCAACCGTATCCGCGTGGTACCGGTGGCGCCACCACGGGGCCTCATCTATGACGCCAACGGCGTGCTGCTGGCGGAAAACCGCCCGGTCTACAGTCTGGAAATTGTGCCGGAAGAGACCAAAGATCTCGAAAAAACCGCCGACCAGCTGATCACCCTGCTGGGTCTGCCAGAGGGCACCAAGGAGAAGTTCCTCGCCGAAGTGAAGCGCCAGCGCCGCTTCAAGCCGGTCCCCCTCTACGAAAAACTGACCGAATATCAGGTAGCCCTCTTCTCGGTCAACCAGCACAACTACCCGGGCGCCAGCATCGAGGCCTACCTCAAACGCTACTACCCGTTTGGTGACACCCTCACCCACGCTTTGGGCTATGTGGCCAAGATCAACACCCGTGACGTGGAGCGCCTCGAGAAGGAAGAAAAACTCGCCAACTACGCGGCCACCAAGGATATCGGCAAGCAGGGGGTGGAGAAGTATTACGAAGATGAGCTGCACGGTGTGGCGGGCTATCAGGAGGTCGAGGTGAACAACCGCGGTCGGATTGTCCGCACCCTCAAGTTCCAGCCGCCTATTCCCGGCAAGGATATCTACCTCAATATCGACGTCCGGATGCAGCTCAAGGCCCAGCAACTGCTGGCCGGCCAGCGCGGCGCCATCGTGATGATGGACCCGAGAACCGGCGCCATCATCGCCATGGAGTCGAGCCCCAGCTATGACCCCAACCTGTTCGTGACCGGCATCTCCAGCGCCAACTACTCGGCGCTGCTCAACGATCCGGCGCGGCCGCTGGTGAACCGCACCACTCAGGGCATCTATGCCCCCGCCTCCACCGTCAAACCCATGATGTCGGTAATGGGGCTCAACGAGGGGGCCATTACCCCGGGCTATCGCTATTTCGGCGGCCCGAGCTTCTCCATTCCCGGTACCACCAAGAAGTTTCGCGACTGGCGCCGCTGGGGTCATGGCTGGCTCGATGTCTATCGCGCCATCGAGGTCTCGGCAGATACCTACTTCTACGATCTCGCCTATCGAGTCGGCATCGACAAGATCCACAGCTACATGACCAAGTTCGGCTTCGGTCAGTACAGTGGCGTCGACCTCTATGAAGAGACCAAGGGGGTCATGCCGTCCCGTGACTGGAAAATGGCCCGCTGGCGTCAGCCCTGGTATCAGGGGGACACCATCTCCATCGGTATCGGTCAGGGTTACTGGAGCGCCACGCCAATCCAGCTGGCCAAGGCGATCAGCATCCTGACCCAGAATGGTCACGACGTCACCCCGCACCTGCTCAAGAGCACCGCCTCCCAAGCGGGAGTGGTCGATGCTCCGATCAACCCGAACATGGCGCTCAAAACCAAGAGCGACAGCTACTGGCAGGTGGCGCGGGAGGGGATGTGGCGAGTGATCAACGGCCACGAAGGTACCGGCCGTCGCGCTTTTGCCAACACCCCCTATGTGGCGGCAGGCAAGTCCGGCACCGCCCAGGTGGTCAACATGAAAGAGAATCAGGTCTACAACGCCAAAACCATGAAAGTGGAGCATCGCGACAATGCCCTGTTTGTCGCCTTTGCCCCCTATGAAACACCCAAGGCAGTCGTGGCGCTGGTGCTGGAGAACGCCGGTGGTGGCAGTACCAATGCGGCCCCCGTTGCTCGCCAGATGCTGGATGCCTATCTGCTGCCCCCTGATCCGCAACTGCCACCGGCACCGGAAAAGCCGTCCCAACCGAGTGAGGTCGCTCCCAATGAGTAATTCTGCCCGCCAGCAGAGCATCTGGTACAAGCTGCATATCGACTTGCCCCTGCTGCTCGGTCTGCTGGCCGTGATGACCCTCTCCATGGTGGTGCTCTACTCCGCCTCCGGTCAGGATATGGACTCCATCGTGCGCCAGCTGGTGCGCGGCGGTCTCGCCTTTGCCCTGATGATCGGCCTGGCCCAGCTGCCCCCCTCCCTCTACGCCCGCTGGTCGGTGCCGCTGTTCGCCGTGGTGGTGCTGATGCTGATTGCGGTGGACGTATTCGGCCACATCGGCAAGGGGGCCCAGCGCTGGCTCGATCTGGGCTTTATGAAGTTCCAGCCCTCCGAGGTGATGAAGCTCTCCATGCCCATCATGGTGGCCGCCTGGCTCAGTCGCCACTCGCTGCCCCCCAAGTTCAGCCATGTAGTGATCGCCCTCATCATGGTGCTGCTGCCCACCCTGCTGATCGCCGCCCAGCCTGACCTTGGCACCTCCATTCTGGTGGCCGCCTCCGGCTTCTTCGTCATCTTCCTGGCGGGGCTCAGCTGGTGGCTGATCGGCTTGGCGGTCCTGCTGATGCTGGCCTTTATGCCGGTGCTCTGGTTCTTCCTGATGCACGACTACCAGCGCCAGCGGGTGCTGATGCTGCTCGACCCGGAGAAAGACCCGCTCGGCCGCGGCTATCACATCATCCAGTCCAAGATTGCCATCGGCTCCGGCGGCGTCTTTGGCAAGGGTTGGCTGCAAGGGACCCAGTCCCAGCTGGAGTTCCTGCCTGAGCGCCATACCGACTTCATCTTCGCAGTATTCAGCGAGGAGTTCGGTCTGGTAGGGGTTGCCCTGCTGCTGGTGCTCTACCTCTACGTCATCAGCCGCTGCCTGTTTATCTCGATGCAGGCCCAGAACAGCTTCGAGCGACTGCTGGGCGGCGCCATCACCCTCACCTTCTTCGTCTATGTGTTCGTCAACATGGGCATGGTGAGCGGCATCCTGCCGGTGGTAGGGGTGCCCCTGCCGCTGGTGAGTTATGGCGGCACCTCCATGGTGACCCTGATGGCCGGATTCGGTATCCTGATGTCCATTCAGACTCATAGAAGACTGCTCGCCTGATGAGACGGGTTGGATTGCTGCTCTCGCTCGCCACCACGATGGCGACCGCCGCCGTGGCGCCGGATCGGTTGGCCCTGCTCGCCGACCAGCAGCAGGTGCCGCTGGCGGAGCTGCAGGCCGCGGTCGCCCGCGCCCAGTTGCGCCAAGAGGTGCTCGACACCATCAGCAAGCCGTGGGAGGCCAAACCCTGGCATCGCTACCGGCCGCTGTTTGTTACCCCGGAGCGCATCCGTGACGGCCAGCAGTTCTGGCAGCAACATGCCGAGACGCTGGCTCGCGCGGAGCAGACCTATCGGGTGCCCGCCTCGCTCATCGTGGCCATCATAGGGGTCGAGACCTTCTACGGTCGCCAGATGGGCCATCATCCGGTGCTCGATAGCCTCTACACCCTGGGGTTCCACTACCCGGAGCGCAGCGACTTCTTTGCCAAGGAGTTTGCCCAGCTGGTGGTGCTGGCCAAAGAGGAAGGGTGGCAACTCGATGCCCTCAAGGGCTCCTATGCCGGCGCCATGGGGATGGGGCAGTTCATGCCCTCCAGCTACCGCCACTACGCCGTCGATTTTGACGGGGATGGCAAGCGGGATCTGTTTGCCAACCCGGTCGATGCCATCGGCAGCGTGGCCAACTATTTTGCCAGCCACCAGTGGCGCTGGGGCGAATCCGTGGTGGAACCGGCCCAGATCGGGTTGATGGCAGTCGAACCTCTACTCAGGCCTGAGCCCGAGTTAACACAACAGTGGTCAGAACTGGCGGCGGCAGGGATTGAGCTCGCCACGCCGCTGGCCCCACAGACGCCGGTCAAGTTACTGGCGTTTGCCCAAGCCGATGGACCGGAATACTGGGTCGCACGGCATAACTTTTATGTGATCACCCGTTACAATCGCAGCCCACTCTATGCGATGGCGGTGTATCAACTTAGCCAAGCCATTCAGGAAGCGTATGCATCTTCGTCACAAACTCCTCCCGCTCAGCCTGAGCTTGTTGCTGGCCGCCTGTAGCAGCCAGCCGGAACAGAGCGCCCCCGTCGAGCCGCAAGCACCGGTCAGCAAGCCACCCGTTATCGAGATCCCGCAAGCCACCGGCGCCATTCCGCGCCCCGAGCCCCTGAGTGCCAGCGGCAACCGGGACTACTGGATCGGCAAGCAAAAGCACGAGGTGTGGCGCGACATCAAACACTACAGCGAAGAGGGCACCGCCAGCTGGCTGTCGCCGGATCTGGACGGCCAGAAGACCGCCAACGGCGATGTGCTGGACAGCAAGCTGTTCAGTGCCGCCCACCGCAACCTGCCCATCCCGAGCTATGTGCGGGTCACCAATCTGGACAACGGGCTGGAGACCATAGTGCGGGTCAACGATCGCGGTCCATTCAACAGCCCGCGCCTGATCGACCTCTCCTACGCAGCGGCCAAGCAGCTGGAGATGGTCGATAGCGGTGAGGCCCGAGTACGGCTGGAGCTGATCAGCGACACTCCGGATCAGATGGTGATCATGGAGCCGATGAAGCCCATCGAAATGACTCCGACCACTCCGGCTGCGGCCTCCAACACGCTGTCGCAAGATGGCTTCCTGGGTGAACCGACCGCACTGGCGATGGCTACTCCCGCCGCCGATCCGGCTCCTGTCAAGGCACCCGCCGCCAAGCCCGCCAAAGCGGTACCAGTCAAGCCAGCACCAGCCAAGGCTGCAGCGCCCGCCAGCAGTGGGGATGGCAAGATGATCCAGGTACTGGCCAGCGGCTCCCGGGATCGGGCCGAGGCGATGGGCAAGGTGATGACCCAGCGTTACGGCGTGCCCTACCGGATCGATGCCCATGGCGCCATTTTCCGGGTGCTGATTGGCCCGGTCGCCGCCGACCAGCAGGCAAGTGTGCTGGAAAAAGTACGTCAGGGCGGGCTGGAACAGGCCTTTATCGTGCCCTGATCGCCCCACTTTGCCGCGGATGTGACTAACCGCTTACTCACTGTCATCACGTCGTTTTATGGCGTGATGACAGGGAGTGATGGATAAAAAACCAGTTCTGATCGCCATCTCGGGCTATAACCTGCGGGCGCATCTGGTATAGTTAGGCCCGCATTTTATCCCCATCTGGCTCGCAGGAATTTCAAGATGTCCAAATTTGCCCGTTCAGTTCTTCTGGCCTCACTGATCAGCGTAACCGCCCAGGCCAATACGCCGGTGCCGACACCGACCCCGAATGCCATGCCCATGGTGGTTCCCGCCGCGCCGGAGATCTCCGCCAAGGCCCATATTCTGATCGACTACTACTCCGGTCAGGTGCTGGCCGAGCAGAACGCCGAAGAGCGTCTGCCGCCCGCCAGTCTGACCAAGATGATGACCTCCTACATCATCGGCCAGGAGCTGCTGAAGGGGAACATCAAGCGCACCGACATGGTGACCATCAGCCAGAACGCCTGGTCCAAGAACTACTCCGACTCTTCCAAGATGTTTATCGAGGTGGGCAAGCAGGTCTCCGTCGATGATCTCAACAAGGGCATCATCATCCAGTCCGGCAACGATGCCTGCGTCGCCATGGCCGAGTTCCTGGCGGGCAGCACCGACTCCTTCGCCAGCCTGATGAACAGCTGGGCCGCCAAGCTCGGCATGAACGACAGCCACTTCATGAACCCGCACGGTCTGGATGCGGAAGGTCACTACAGTACCGCTCACGATATGGCCCGTCTGGGTCAGGCGCTGATCCGCGACCTGCCGGAGGAGTACAAGATCTACTCCCAGAAATCCTTCGTGTTCAACGGCATCACCCAGCACAACCGCAACCGCCTGCTGTGGGATCAATCCCTGCAAGTGGATGGCATCAAGACCGGCCACGTCAGTCAGGTCGGCTATAACCTGGTCTCCTCTGCCACCAACAACGAAGGCATGCGCCTGATCGCCGTGGTACTGGGCGCCAGCAGCGAAGCCTCCCGCGCCGCCGAGAGCAAAAAACTGCTCACCTACGGCTTCCGCTTCTTCCAGAGCCTGACCCCGTACAAGGCAGGCACCGAGCTGGTTACCCAGAAGATCTGGATGGGCGACAAACCGGAAGTGAAACTGGGCGTCGACAAAGATGTCTCCGTGCTGGTCACCCGCGGTCAGGGTAACAACCTGAAGGCTGATTTCCAGCTCGACAGCGAGCTGAAAGCGCCGCTGGCCAAGGGGCAGCGCGTCGGTACCGTGTTCCTGAAACAGGGCGACAAAGAGATCAAGCAGGTGCCGCTGGTTGCCCTGGAAGAGGTGCAGGAAGGTGGCTTGATGAGCCGTCTGTGGGACTATCTGGTACTGCTGGTCACCAGCTGGTTCAAGTAATCCAACGCACAATCCTCACCAAACAGCGGCGCCAACAGGCGCCGCTGCTGTCTGTGACCGGCAAAGGCAGTGAATAACCCTGTAAACTGCAGGTTCCGCCTCACCCTGATTTGTGGTAAAAAGCAGCACTTCCATCCTTGTCTGACCGATCCTGGCCTTGATCCCGGTCCGGGCAGCGCCCATATAGTTATGAGCCGTGCCCATATAGACTTGAAATGGCGGCCTCCACGGGCCATCGGCCACTAGCCATCCAAGATGAAGTCATCCCGGTGATGACGAAAAAGGTGAGTAAATGAATACCAAGTTTGATGAACTGCTGGAGTTTCCCTGCAAATTCCCGTTCAAGGTACTCGGCGTTGCCGACCCGGCACTGCCGGAAATGGTGGTTGAAGTGCTGCAGCAGCACGCCCCCGGCACCTACAGCCCGACCGTCCAGCCCAGCTCCAAGGGCAACTACCACTCGGTCCGCGTGACCGTGACTGCCCAGAGCAAAGAGCACATCGAAGCGATGTACCACGCCCTTGGCAAGATCGAGCTGGTGAAATACGTACTGTAATTTCTCTCTCGCCCCGTTCTGCGGGGCGACTGTTTTTGGCCGCAGCACGCCGCGAGGACGCCATGTCATCCCAGATCCCCGCCCAGTCCAGCCTGATTGTCAGGCAGCTGGGTCGCCGCCCCTACCAGCCGGTATGGGACGCCATGAAAGCCTTCACCGACAACCGCACCAGCGACACCCCGGACGAGTTCTGGGTAGTCGAGCACGATCCCGTCTACACCCAGGGCCAGGCCGGCAAGGCCGAACACCTGCTCAATCCGGGCAATATCCCGGTGGTGCAGAGCGATCGCGGCGGTCAGGTGACCTATCACGGCCCGGGCCAGCTGGTGCTCTACGTACTGGTGGATGTCCGCCGCTGCAAATTCTCGGTTCGCGAGCTGGTGACCGCGCTGGAGACAGCCATCATCAACACCCTCGCCAAAAGCGATATCCAGGCCTATGCCAAGGCCGATGCCCCCGGGGTTTATGTGAAAAATGACCTTGGTATGGAGGCAAAACTGGCCTCGCTGGGTCTGCGCATCCGCAAGGGGTGCTCGTTCCACGGGCTGGCCCTCAACATCAACATGGACATGACCCCCTTCCTGCACATCAATCCGTGCGGCTATGCGGGCATGGCCATGACCCAGACCAGCGCTCTGGGCGGCCCGCAAAGCGTGGCCGAGGCGCAATCCATTCTGGTGGCCGAGCTGGCTCGCCTGATTGGCTATCAAACAATAACAAACACCGAGAGTGAATCATGAGCAAACCCGTTCGTATGGAGCCGGGCGTCAAGCTGCGCGATGGCGACAAGATGGCCCTGATCCCGGTGAAATTCATGCCGGATCCCAACGAAGAACTCCTTCGCAAGCCGGACTGGATGCGGATCAAGCTGCCCCCCTCCAGCCAGAAGATCGAACACATCAAGAGCACCTTGCGCAAGAACAAGCTGCACTCGGTCTGTGAAGAGGCTTCCTGCCCCAACCTGGCGGAGTGCTTCAACCACGGCACCGCCACCTTTATGATCATGGGCGCCATCTGCACCCGCCGTTGCCCCTTCTGCGACGTGGCCCACGGCCGCCCGCTGGCACTCGATCCGGAGGAGCCGAAGAAGCTGGCGCTGACCATCAAGGAGATGAACCTCAAGTATGTGGTGATCACCTCGGTGGACCGCGACGATCTGCGCGACGGCGGTGCTCAGCACTTCGCCGACTGCATTCGCGAGATCCGCGAGCACAGCCCGCAGACCCGCATAGAGATCCTGACTCCGGATTTCCGTGGCCGGATGGAGCAGGCGCTGGAGGTGTTCCGCGAGACCCCGCCGGACGTCTTCAACCACAACCTGGAAACCGCGCCGCGCATGTATCGCGTCGCCCGCCCGGGCGCCGACTACAAGTGGTCGCTGGAGCTGCTGCGCCGCATCAAGGAGATGCACCCTCACGTGCCGACCAAGTCCGGTCTGATGATGGGCCTTGGCGAGACCAACGAAGAGATCGTCGAGGTGCTCAAGGATCTGCGCGCCCACGGCGTCAACATGCTGACCCTGGGTCAGTATCTGCAGCCGAGCCGCCACCACCTGCCGGTCAAGCGCTACGTGCCGCCAGCAGAGTTTGACGAGCTGAAAGATGTCGCCATGGAGCTGGGCTTTACCCACGCCGCCTGTGGTCCTTTCGTTCGCTCTTCCTACCATGCTGATCTGCAAGCCAAGGGCGAAGAGGTCAAATGATCTCGCACGACAGAGAGGCCAAATAACCGCCTCCATCTCAATTAAAAAGAGCGCCTATTGGCGCTCTTTTTAATTGAGATCACTGACAGTTGCAGCTTGATGTACTCATCAGCCGTGGTCGAAGATCCCCTGCTGATGCCAGCGTTGCAGCTGGGCCAGCACCCGGGTCTCCCGCGCCGTCCACTGGGGACAGGGCCCCGCCAGCTGGGTCTTGTTGGTCTGCAGCGCCTCGTCGAGGGCAAACCAGCCGGGCACGAAGCCAAGGCGGATCTCGTAGGGCTGCGGCTGGGGCGCCACCAGCTGATCGCCAATCCGGCACAAGTAGTAGAGCGAGCGGATGCAGTAGGCATCGAACCCCGGCTCGCGGGCGGCGCGATATTCACGGGTTTCGCCAAGCAGGCCCCCCACTTCCCGCAAATCGGCACCGCACTCCTCCAGCAGCTCGCGAGCGAGCGCCACATGGTGGCTCTCCCCCGCTTCAATGCCGCCCCCGGGGAACATCAGATCGCCATTGACCCGGGAGTGCACCAGCAGCAGCTCGTCACCACGGGGCACCACGGCGCGCACCGTGAGGCGCTCCAGAGTACGGCCATCGGTACGTACCTCGCCATGAACGAAAGAGAGATCGAACGGATTGGGCCAGCAGCTGGCCGGGGAGAACATCGTCATCACTGCATCAGGGCCGGTAGTTGCCATGCTGTAGCTGCTCGACAATTTCGGCAGCCCGCACATCGTAGCCATCCTGCTCTGTCTTGCTCAGGGTGTGGTAGATGCCAAAACGCTTGGCAGAGATCTCTGGCGCATCCTGAAACGACTCGCTCACCTTGCCCCACAGATAGGCCAGCCCATACTGTTTCTGGCCCATATAGAGGGTGCTGAGGGAGGTGAATATGCGGCTGTTCACCTTATCCCCCTCCTGATAGAGGGATAGGCCGTGCTGCAGGGTGGCGATGGCCTTTTCGGGGTCGCTCTTGGCGTAGATACCGCCGAGCGCCAGTTGCAGCTCGGGTTCATCCAGCGCCTTGGTACCTTCCAGCGCCATAAACTGCTGGCGAGCCAGCTCGTTGGTGTTGTTGGTCCAGTGCCAGAGCAGCAGGTAGGGATCTTGTGAATTGCGGGTCGCCGCATCGAGCTGGGCCAACTGATCCCCGGCCGCCAGCATGCCCTCGACCCGTGGACTCTTCTGCTCGCGGGCATTCTTGTATTCAATGCTGGTGGAGCGCTCGGCACATTTGAGATAGCGCTCAAGGTTGCGCATCAGCTCGTACTTGCGCCGATCCGTCCCCTCCTCCTTGAGATAGAAGCGACTGCGGATCACATCGGTACGCTCGTAGCGACACCAACCATCGTCCACCAGATCCTGGCAGAGCTCGGGATGATTGCCACAGATGTTGTGGATCCGATCGTCATTGCAGCCAGCCACGGCAAGGCCGACTGAAAGCATGATGAAGGTCTGTCGCAGGGGGAAATTGGCCATGGTTCACATCTTGTTGGTAACGCGGGTTGGTAACAACTGGCGCCTTTACGGGCCACCTCCGGCTAGCAAACCGGTTACATATCCATTACAATGCGCGCGCCATATAAGGCCGCGATTGCAGAATAATATAACGAAATATACACCCCTACACTGATCTGCATTCGACGAATTTTCTATTTACACCAACAACGTGAAATAAAGGATCTGGTCAATGACCCACGAGCACTACTTGCAAGCGTGGCAGGAGAGCCAGGAGCTCGCCGAAGCCATGCAGCCCTTGATTGGTCGCCTCTACCGACAACAAGGGGTCGAGATCACCCTCTACGGCCGCCCGCTGCAAAACGCCTCCACCATCGATATCCTCAAGGCCCACCGGGTCGTCCGCCGCCACCAGGGCGCGCCCCTCCCCATCCAGCAAAGCTTCCCCCTGCTTCAGGCCATCGTTGCCCTCAAACCCACCGCCGCCGAGGTTGACCTTGGCAAGCTGGCGGTTGGTTACTGGCAGGATCATCAGGATGAGGCGGGGATCGAGGACTATCTGCAAGCGCGACTGGCACCGGCCCTTGGCCGCAGCCAGATGCCGCAGCCGACCGACGTGGTGCTCTACGGCTTTGGCCGTATCGGCCGCCTGCTGGCCCGCCTGCTGATCGAGCGTACCGGCGCTGCCAATCCGCTGCGCCTGCGCGCCATCGTGGTACGCGGTGGTCGCGACGGGGATCTGGAAAAACGCGCCAGCCTGCTGCGCCGCGACTCGGTGCACGGCCCCTTCAACGGCTCCATCGAGGTAGATGTGGAGCGCAGTGCCATCATCGCCAACGGCACCTTCATTCAGGTGATCTACGCCAATAGCCCGGCCGACATCGACTACACCGCCTACGGCATTCACGATGCGCTGATCGTCGACAACACCGGCGTCTGGCGTGACGAGGCAGGCCTCTCCGAGCACTTGAAGGCGCGCGGTGCCGCCAAGGTGCTGCTGACCGCCCCCGGCAAAGGGGAGATGAAAAACGTGGTGTTCGGGGTCAACCATGAGGTGATAGGCCCGGATGACAGGATCATCTCCGCCGCCTCCTGCACCACCAATGCCATCACTCCGGTACTCAAGGTGATGCAGGAGCGGTACGGCATCCGCCACGGCCACGTGGAGACGGTTCACTCCTACACCAACGATCAGAACCTCATCGACAACTATCACAAAGGCGAGCGCCGCGGTCGCAGCGCAGCTCTCAATATGGTGATGACCAGCACCGGCGCCGCCAAGGCGGTGGCCAAGGCGCTGCCGGAACTCAAGGGCAAGCTGACCGGCAACGCCATCCGGGTGCCGACTCCCAACGTCTCGCTGGCGATTATCAATCTGTCGCTGGAGCAGGCCACCGATCGGGAGAGCCTCAACGCCTATCTGCAACAGATGGCGCTAAGCTCGGCCCTCCATCGCCAGATCGACTTCAGCGCTAGTACCGAGCTGGTCTCCTCCGACATGGTAGGTTCCCGTTATGCGGGCATCGTCGACTCCCAGGCGACCATCGCCGAGGGGGATCATTGTGTGCTCTACGTATGGTATGACAACGAGTTCGGGTACAGTTGTCAGGTAGTGCGGGTGATGGAGCAGATGGCTGGCGTAGTCCGCCAGGATCTACCTGCATAGACCCCGATAGGGTCTACCTGCATGGCCCGTCAGATCCCGCAGTTTATGGCTCAATAGTTCAAGGAGAAGGCCGGATGTCGTTTCAACAGGGTGAGTTTTTGCAAGCAATCAGGCAGATGCCCGAAGAGGTGTACGAGCGGCTCAAAACCGCAGTCGAGCTGGGCAAGTGGCCCGATGGCAAGCCCCTCACCGACGAGCAGAAGGCCACCTCCCTGCAAGCCGTGATGGCCTGGCAGGCGATGCATCTCGACAATCCCGAACATATGAACATAGGTCGTGACGGCGAAATCGTGATGAAGAGCAAGAGCGAGCTCAAGCGGCTGTTTCGTGAAGAAAATCAGCCAGTTGAAGAGGAGATAGTGCGGGTCAATCTCAACCACTGAGACCGCTCGCCATCCCGTCTCGCGGCGGCCAATCGAATAGCGAGAGAGCAATACATAGTTCGATAAAGAGTGCGATAAATAGCAAAGAGGGGAGCCATCATGGCTCCCCTCTTTTTCCCTCTCTCTGCAGGGTGACTCATCCCCCTCATCCCCGGCCCTTCTCCCGCCAGGGGAGAAGGGAGCAGGCTCGCAGCCTGCAGACAGTAAGCGGGCCACCTGCAGGCGATCTTCATGGCAAGCCTCGTGGCCAACCGCACCTCGCTCTATTCCCTCTCCCGCCGGGAGAGGGTCAGGGTGAGGGCCGCAATGCTCAGGGCGTCAGCTCCCCGCGCAGGGACTGCTGCATCAACTCGCGAATGCGGTGGGAGGGCAAATCCTGGCTCAGCAGGAAGTGGAGCTTGGTGAGCGCAGCTTCGGCGGTCATGTCAAAGCCCGAGATCACCCCGGCCCGCGACAGGGCGTTGCCGGTGGCATAGCCCCCCATATTGACCTTGCCGTGCAGGCACTGGCTCAGGTTGACGATGATGACGCCGCGGGCCGAAGCCTCGGAGAGCAGCGCCAGCATGGCCGGGTTTTGCGGCGCATTGCCGACCCCGAATGACAGCAGGATCAGCGCCTTCACCGGCTGTTGCAGGATGTTGGCGATCACCTCGCTGGAGATCCCCGGATAGAGGGTCACCACGCCGATGGGCTGGGGGGTGATGTCGTGCAGCACCAGCGGCCGCTCGGAGGGCACGCCCAGCTCGCCCGCCTCCAGCGAGATGGCGATCCCGGCATTGAGCAGCGGCGGATAGTTGGGGGAGTCGAAGGCGTGGAAGCCGTCTGCATGCACCTTCTTGCTGCGGTTGCCGCGATAGAGCTGGTTGTTGAAGAACAGCGTCACCTCGTGGATCGGGTAGTTGGCCGCGATATAGAGGGCGTTGAGCAGATTCTGCTGACCGTCGGAGCGCAACTCGGCCAACGGGATCTGGGAGCCGGTGATGATGACCGGCTTGTGCAGATCTTCCAGCATGAAGGAGAGCGCCGAGGCGGTGAACGACATGGTGTCGGTGCCGTGCAGGATCACGAAACCATCGTATTTCTCGTAGTTGTCGCGAATATCCTCGGCGATGCGCTGCCAATCCGCCGGGGTCATGTCGGAGGAGTCGATGAGGGGCGCATATTCGTGGATATGGTAATCCGGCATCTCGGGGCGGTGGAACTCGGGCATCCGCGCCAGACAGTCTTCCATAAAGCCCGCCATCGGCACGTAGCCGTGATCGGAACGCTGCATCCCAATGGTGCCGCCTGTGTAGGCAATGTAGATAGACTTCTTCACACCCTCTCCTCTTGATGAAGTGAACACCGCCGGAACATGAACCATGTCGGGGTGAACCACAATGTCAACGCCCGCCAGCGCCTCTGCGTGCAGCGGAAACCGGCGAATTATAGAGACTGGCGCCCCAAATGACAGCCGTTCCATGCACCCTTTTCGGCTTTTCTGCCCTCTACCTACATAGTGCTAAATGTCACAATAAACCACTAAAACGAGCATTAATACGACAAAGATGGAATTAAACGATGCTTTTTGCTACAATCCGCCGGATTTTACTAAAATCTCATCTGGATGCCTGAGCATTTCAGGCCCGCACAAGCCCCATCTTTCCTGGGGCGGGGAGATGTTTCCCCTTCTTTGTTGGCGCATGAGCCACACTGTTTTCATCCCGGCTGAATCTGTAAGTCTTTTGCTATGAAAGACACAGCCAATCAACATGGGAGTACTGAATGTTACAACTTGATTCCTACGCAACGCTGGTCGCTGCCACTCTGGTATTGCTGCTTGGCCGGGTGTTGGTTACCCGAGTCGGGCTGCTGCGTACCTTCAACATCCCCAAACCGGTAGCCGGCGGCCTGGTGGTCGCGCTGGTACTGCTGCTGCTGCGCTCCACCCTGCAGATGGAGCTGCAATTTGATACCAGCCTGCAAACCCCGCTGATGCTGGCCTTCTTCGCCTCCATCGGTCTCTCCGCCGATCTCGCCAGCCTGAAACGCGGCGGCAAGGCGGTGGTTACCTTCCTGATGGTGGTCACCGGCCTGCTGCTGGTGCAGAACAGTCTGGGTGTCGGTCTGGCGACCCTGCTCGGTCTGGATCCCCACATGGGGCTGCTGGCCGGCTCCATCACTCTCTCCGGCGGCCATGGCACCGGGGCGGCCTGGAGTGCCACCTTCTCCGAGAAGTACGGCGTGCAATCCGCCGCTGAGCTCGCCATCGCCTGTGCCACCTTCGGTCTGGTGCTGGGCGGCCTGATCGGTGGCCCGGTCGCCCGCTATCTGGTGAAGAAAGTGCAGGTGCCCGGTGAGGAGCACAATCAGGATGAGGCCCCCCAGGGCTTCGAAATGCCTGATATGGAGCGCCCCCTCACCACTTTCAGCGTTATCGAGACGCTGGCATTGATCGCCATCAGCCTCAAGGGCGGCGAGCTGCTCTCTGCTTCCCTCAAAGGGGGCGCCTTCGAGCTGCCGATCTTTGTCTGCGTGCTGTTTGTCGGCGTGCTGCTGCGCAACGTCCTGACCCTGCTAAACTGGCATGAGGTGAGCGATCGAGAAGTCTCCCTGCTGGGCAACGTCAGCCTGTCACTGTTCCTCGCCATGGCACTGATGAGCCTGAAATTGTGGGATCTGGCCAGCCTGGCCCTGCCCATCTTCATTCTGCTGGCCGCCCAGACAGTGGCGATGGCGCTCTACGCCATCTTCGTCACCTTCCGGGTGATGGGCAAAAATTACGATGCGGCCGTACTGGCGGCAGGTCACTGCGGCTTTGGCCTGGGGGCCACCCCGACCGCGATTGCCAACATGCAGGCCATCACCCAGCGCTTCGGTCCCTCCCACCTGGCGTTTCTGGTAGTGCCCATGGTGGGCGCCTTCTTTATCGACATCATCAACGCCATGGTGATCAAGCTGTTTATGGCGATGCCATTCCTGTAATTCCCTTTCCGTCAGACGTATATGATCAGAGCCCACCTTTCGGTGGGCTCTTTGTTTGTTCTCTACTCGCCAGCTGACGCAGGCAGAGCCGTGGCACGTATCCGGTACCAGGGTGACCCGCGAGCAACCCGGACGGAGCTTAATCCCCACATCCCGCACTCCCCCCGAACAACAAAAAGCCCCGCACTCGACAGAGGGCGGGGCTTGTTTATGTCAGCCGGAACAGACCGGGACGTGCACCTTACAGGATAAAGGTCGACACCTGCTGGTTCAGGTCAGCAGCACGCCCTTTGAGGCTGTGGGCCTGATCCAGATCGCGCATGGCGGCGGCGGTGATCTCGTCACTCACATCCTTGATGGCGGTGGTGTTCTGGGTGATCTCGCCAGTCACCTGGGTCTGCTCCTCGGCGGCAGTGGCGATCTGACCCGCCATGTCGGAGATGAGGGAGATGGCGCTGGTGATCTCTTCCAACGCACGCACCGCCTGATCGGCATCCTGCACACTGTTGTCCGCCAGCCCCTGACTGGTCTGCATCAGGCTCACCGCGCGGGCAGTGGTCTGTTGCAGGGTCTCGATGGTGGACTGGATCTGCTGGGTGGAGTCCTGAGTACGGCGCGACAGCACCCGCACCTCATCAGCCACCACCGCAAAACCACGACCCTGCTCACCAGCACGGGCCGCTTCAATGGCCGCGTTCAACGCCAGCAGGTTGGTCTGCTCGGCAATCCCCTGAATGGTGGAGAGAATGCTGGTGATGGCCTGCGCGTGGCGGCTCAGCTCCCCGATCACCTCGGTCGCCTGCCCCACCTCTTCGGCCAGACCATTGATGGACTGGCGGGTCTTGTTGACCAGCATCTTGCCCTGCTCACTGCTCTGGGCAGATTGCTGGGCAGCGGCGGCGGTGTTCTCGGCGTTGCCGGCGATCTCCATGGTGGCGCTCGCCATCTCGGTGACCGCCGTGGCGACCATGGTCACCTCCTGCTGCTGACGCTGCAACTCGTCCACCGCGGCCTGGTTGGTCACCAGACTGCGCTCGGCATCGGCGTTCAACTCGTTGGCCAGCTGACGGATATTGCCGATCAGCTGATGCTGGCTGCCGACGAAACGGTTGAAGCTGTTGGCCAGTTGGCCCACTTCGTCGTTGGCGTCGATCTTGATACGCTGGGTCAGATCACCGTTACCATCGGCAATGCGGGCCAACGCCTGGGAGACCTTGGTGAGCGGGCCAAGCAGCATGCTGACCAGCCAGGAGATAGCGAGGATGCTACCCACCAGCACCAGTAGCGCCATCCCCAGCTGGGTCATCAGCAGGGAGGAGAGCGGCGCTTCCAGCGCGGCCTTGTCCAGCACCAGTACCAGTTCCCAGTCTGTGTCGGGGATATCAACCGCCCACAGCAGCTTGTCGCGACCTTCGTTGTCGAAATAGGCCGACACCAGATCCTTGCTCGCCTTGCTCTGCTCGATCAGAGCATTGGTCAGATCATTGTCGATCTCGCTGGCCGGTTTCATCGCCTTGGCAGCATCCTTGTAGGCGATGATGGTGCCATCCTTGTGCATCATGATGGCGAAACCGTCGGCAGGCAGCTGCATCTTGGTCACGTCTTCCACCAGCGAGGCGATGGAGAGGTCACCACCGACGACCCCGCCAGAAACCGGCTGGGCCAGGGTCACCACCATGATGTTGTAAGCCACGTCGAGATAGGGTTTGGTGACAATCAGGCCACCTTTGCTCATCGCCTCCTGATACCAGCCACGAGAGCGCGGGTCGTAGCCATCGCGGTTGATGGAAGGATCTGAGTCATTCATCTTGCCGCTGCTCTCACCGAAATAGGTGAGCTGGAAACGGCCGGAAACTTGTGCCTGTTGCAAGGCATTGAGGGGTTCGGCACTGGCCTTGTTGCCGAGCGCCTGGATCACGTCGCGACGGGCGGCGAGCCAGTCGCTGACTCGCTCGGCCTGCTGGGTACCCAGCCGTTGCAACTGCTCCTGGCTGCCTTGCAGCAACAGGGACTTCTGGCTGCTATAGCTCTGCCAGGAGAGCAACAAAATCACCAACGAAAGGGCGATCACCACTGACAACAGTATCTTCTGCTTGAGTGACAGGTTTTTCATCATGTGTTCTTCTTATTGAGGTGAGGAGCGGGTTTTTCCCTAAATTGCACAACACTACACGTAGTCATTAGCGACCCGAATGGCCAAAACTGAACCTGAAAATGGGTCGGCGGGCGATATTTTCTACCGAGGTGGAGAAAAGTGCACCAGAAATTGACGGCATGAGCCGCACAAGCCAAGGCAACCCTGTTTATTCCTTCCACAATTGGCTAGAATATCCCGTTTTTAAATCACATCGACCCTGAGAGTTTTCACGATGTTCGAAGTTAATCCCGTATTAAATAAACTTAAGGAGCTGTCTGAGCGGACCGAGCTTCTTAGGGGGTACCTTTGACTATGACGCCAAGAAAGAGCGTCTAGAAGAGGTCAACGCCGAGCTGGAACAGCCGGACGTATGGAATGAACCCGAGCGCGCACAGGCGCTGGGCAAAGAGCGCGTAGCGCTGGAAAACGTGGTCGGCACCATCGACACCCTGACCCAGGGCGTGGATGACGTCGAGATGCTGGTGAGCCTGGCCGTGGAAGGGGAAGACGAAGAGACCTTCAACGAAGCCATCGCCGAATCCGAACAGCTGGAAGCCAAGCTGGTGGATCTCGAGTTCCGCCGCATGTTCTCCGGTCAGCACGACGGCTCCGACTGCTATATCGACATCCAGTCCGGCTCCGGTGGTACCGAAGCGCAGGATTGGGCCAACATGGTACTGCGCATGTACCTGCGCTGGGGCGATGCCCACGGTTACAAGCCCGAGCTGATTGAATGCTCCGAAGGCGACGTGGCTGGTATCAAGTCCGCCACCATCAAGTTCACCGGCGAATATGCGTTCGGCTGGCTGCGTACCGAAACCGGCGTTCACCGTCTGGTTCGCAAGTCTCCGTTCGATTCCGGTGGCCGCCGTCACACCTCCTTCTGTTCTGTGTTCGTCTACCCCGAGATCGATGACGATATCGATATCGAGATCAACCCGGCGGATCTGCGGATCGACGTCTACCGCGCCTCCGGTGCCGGTGGTCAGCACGTTAACCGAACCGAATCCGCAGTGCGTATTACCCACGTTCCGACCGGTGTCGTGGTACAGTGCCAGAACGACCGTTCCCAGCACAAAAACAAAGACCAGTGTATGAAGCAGCTGAAAGCCAAGCTCTACGAGCTGGAAATTCAGAAGCAGAACGCTGAGAAACAAGCCCTGGAAGAGACCAAGTCTGATATCGGTTGGGGCAGCCAGATCCGTTCCTATGTGCTGGATGACTCCCGTATCAAGGATCTGCGCACCGGCGTCGAAACCCGTAATACCCAATCGGTGCTCGACGGTGACTTGGACAAGTTTATCGAAGCCAGCCTGAAATCAGGTCTGTAAACAAGCAGGAATCACCATGTCTGAACAAACCATCACTCCGGAAGTCGACCAAACTCTCGAACTCAACAACGAGATGACCGAGCGTCGTTCCAAGCTGGCCGCCCTGCGCGCCCAGGGTAATCCTTTCCCCAACGACTTCCGTCGCGACAGCCTCTCTGGCGATCTGCACGCAGAGTTCGACGACAAAAGCGCCGAGGAGCTGACGAGCCTGGGTAAACGGGTGAAGATTGCCGGTCGCATCATGACCCGCCGGATCATGGGCAAGGCTTCTTTCGCCACCCTGCAGGACATGGCCGGCAAGATCCAGGTCTACGTCACCCGTGACGACCTGCCGGAAGGTTTCTACAACGAGCAGTTCAAGAAGTGGGATCTGGGCGACATCGTGGGTGTCGAAGGTACCCTGTTCAAGACCCAGACCGGTGAGCTCTCCGTTCACGTTTCCGATATCCGCCTGCTGACCAAGGCGCTGCGTCCGCTGCCCGAGAAGCACAAAGGCCTGACCGACCAGGAAGCCCGCTGCCGCCAGCGCTACCTGGATCTGATCGCCAACGAAGAGTCCCGCAAGACCTTCATGATCCGCACCCAGGTGGTTGCCGGTATCCGCAAGTTCTTCAACGAAAAGCGCTTCATGGAAGTGGAAACCCCGATGATGCAAGTCATCCCGGGTGGTGCCTCCGCGCGTCCGTTCGTCACTCACCACAATGCGCTGGACATCGACATGTACCTGCGTATCGCTCCGGAGCTCTATCTGAAGCGTCTGGTGGTCGGTGGCTTCGAGCGTGTCTACGAGATCAACCGCAACTTCCGTAACGAAGGTATCTCGGTTCGTCACAACCCCGAGTTCACCATGATCGAGTTCTACATGGCCTACGCCGACTACATCGATCTGATGGACCTGACCGAAGAGCTGCTGCGCACCTTGGCGCAGGACATCCTGGGCGACACCAAGATCCGTTACGCCAAAGAGGGCGAAGAGGGCCTGACCATCGATTTCGGTCAGCCGTTCCAGCGCCTCACCATGGTCGAGTCCATCCTGAAGTTCAACCCGGATGTAACCCTGGACGATCTGGCTACCCTCGAGAGCGCCAAGGCCGTTGCCAAGCGTCTGCACATCGAGCTGATGAAGGGATGGGAACTGGGCCACGTGATCACCGCGATCTTCGAAGAGACTGTGGAGCACATGCTGCTGCAACCGACCTTCATCACCGAGTACCCGGCCGCCGTTTCTCCGCTGGCTCGCCGCAACGACGTGAACCCGGACGTAACCGACCGCTTCGAATTCTTCATCGGTGGCCGCGAGCTGGCCAACGGCTTCTCCGAGCTGAACGATGCAGAAGACCAGGCCAAGCGCTTCCAGGATCAGGTTGATCAGAAAGAAGCTGGCGACGACGAAGCCATGTTCTACGACGCAGACTTCGTCACCGCACTGGAACACGGCCTGCCGCCGACTGCCGGTCAGGGTATCGGTATCGACCGTCTGGTAATGCTGTTCACCAACAGCCACACCATCCGTGACGTCATTCTGTTCCCGGCCCTGCGTCCGCAGAAGTAAGGCCCACAGAAGCCAGCTAAATCCCTTGGGTCAATCCCGAGCGTGATAGCCCATAAAAACGCCCCGCGACTGCGGGGCGTTTTTTTATAATGCTCACAACAATTGACGAATGCTTACCGCTTATGAGGCTGGCGGTAGCAGCCACTCTCCCTGCCACAAGGTGACGGCCAGACCGGCCATCAGTACCCGCGCCTCCTGCAGTTCAAGCCGCAACTCACCACCACGGGCCGAAATCTGACGGGCCCGCAGTTGCCGTTTACCAAGCCGTTCGGCCCAGAAGGGCACCAGAGCGCAGTGGTTGGAACCAGTAACCGGATCCTCATCGACGCCCACCCAAGGGGCGAAATAGCGGGAGACAAAGTCATGGTTCGGGTCGTTTGAGGGCGCCGTCACTATCACCCCCCGTCCCGGCAGGGCGCGCAGAGCATGAAAATCAGGCGAAAGCGTACGGATCTCCTCTTCACTTGCCAGTTCCAGCAAGAACTTGGCCCCGACCGCCAGGGTCTGTCGTGGCTGGCAGCCGAGCGCGGCAGCATAGGCTAGGTCCAGAGTCAGTGGAGCCAATGCGATACGTGGAAAATCGAGCCAAATCCACTCATCTTCGCGCTGGGCCAGCAGCTCACCACTACGGGTCTCGAAGCGGATAGTCTCGTGTGCAGCTACCGCCCCTGTCTGCCACAACACATGAGCAGCCGCCAAGGTGCCATGACCGCAGAGATCAACCTCGACTTTCGGCGTGAACCAGCGCAACTGATAATGGGCTCTGCCAAGTTGTACCAGAAAGGCTGTCTCGGAGAGGTTGAACTCGGCCGCCATCGCCAGCTGGCTGGCATCCGGCAGGGCGGGTCCCAATACAACCACTGCGGGGTTGCCACCAAGGGGCTGCCGACTGAACGCATTGACATGAAACAATCTGATATTGGACATGGCACTTCCTGTGTTATCAAGTGGCTCTCATTTAACGCCCTTTATACCACGCCCCTCTTTTGCTGCGGGAACAGGCGTACCTCTGCCCCTTTAATGCATTAATAGAATAAAGAAGACATTTTTATTCTTTGTTGTTATCCAACACGCCCTTTAATCTGGCCAAAAATCAGACCATGGAAGACGCGTGTGATGCAATTGAAGGATTCCCCATTCAACCTCTCCCCTCTCTCTGACGAGCAGCAACGTCAGCTGGGCCAGGTACTCTCGACCCTCAATACCCAGCAACTGGCCTGGGTGAGCGGATATCTCTACGGCCTCTCCCAGAGCGGTCACCAGAACGTTGCTGCCAGCGCCGCCGTGGCTGCGCCCAGCGGCAGCCTGACCATTCTCTACGGCTCCCAGACAGGCAACGCCAAAGGGGTCGCCACTGCCATCAAGGCGCAGGCCGAGGCCCGCGGCCTACCCGTCACCCTAGCGTCGATGGCCGACTACAAACCCAAGCAGCTCAAGAAAGAGAGTCACCTGCTGGTGGTAGTGAGCACTTACGGGGAGGGTGAACCACCTGAAAGCGCCGTCGATCTGTTCGAGCAACTTAAAAAAGGCAAGCTTGGCAAGCTGGACGGGCTCAAGTTCGCGGTACTGGGGCTGGGTGACAGCTCCTACGAATTTTTCTGCCAGACCGGCAAAGATTTTGACAACTTCCTCGCCACCGCTGGGGCCGAGCGCATTTATGAGCTCGCCAGCCTCGATGTGGATTATCAGGATGCAGCCAAGTCGTGGGGCGAACAGGCGCTCAACGCCATTGCCGCGACCCTCTCTACCGGTGTGGCCAGCAGCAGCGTGACCAGCGCGGTGCAGCAGGCGGTTGGCCACAACCAGTACAGCAAGGAGAACCCCTTCCCTGCCCGCCTGTCGGTCAATCAGAAGATCACCGGCCGGGATTCCACCAAGGATATCCGCCATATAGAGATCAATCTGGCCGACTCCGGCCTCACCTATCAGCCGGGGGATGCCCTCGGTGTCTGGTTCGACAATGACGCCGAACTGGTGGGTGAAGTGCTGGCCCTGACCGGCCTCTCTGGCGATGAAGCCACGGCCCAGGGCACCTTGCGCGCCGCACTGACCAGTCACTTCGAACTGACCCGGCTGTACGGCGGCTTTATCACAGGACTCGCTGACATATCGGACAACGCAGCGCTGAAAGATCTGGCAGGCGACAAGGCCCAGGTCAATGCACTGGTGGCCTCCGCTCAGGTGGTGGATGTACTGAAACGCTTCCCGACCGCCCTCACGGCCGAGCAGCTGGTCAGCCTGCTGCGCCCCCTCACCCCGCGCCTCTACTCCATCGCCTCCGCCCAGAGCGAGGTGGAAGAGGAGGTGCACCTGACCGTCGGCGTGGTGCGCTACCCGCAGGAAGATGGCACAGTGCGCTCTGGCGCAGCCTCCTCCTATCTGGCGGATCGGCTGATTGAGGATGGCGAGGTGCGGGTATTCGTGGAGCACAACGACAACTTCCGCCTGCCTGCCAACCCAGATACCCCCGTCATCATGGTGGGTCCGGGCACCGGCATCGCCCCGTTTCGTGCCTTTATGCAGGAGCGGGAAGCTCAGGGCGCAGAAGGCAAGAACTGGCTCTTCTTCGGCAACCCCCACTTTACCCAGGATTTCCTCTATCAGGTGGAGTGGCAGCGTTATGTGAAATCGGGGCTGCTGTCGAAGATCTCGCTAGCCTTCAGCCGGGATCAGGCCAACAAGATCTATGTGCAGGACCGCCTGCGCGAGGCAGGGCTTGAGCTCTACCAGTGGCTGGAAGCAGGCGCTCACTTCTATGTGTGTGGCGACGCCAACAAAATGGCCAAGGATGTGCAGGAGGCCCTGCTGGATGTAATTGCCGAACACGGCCACAAGAGCCGTGAGGAAGCAGAAGAGTATTTGAGCGAATTGCGTCGTGCCAAACGTTATCAAAGGGATGTCTATTGATGAGCAAACAACCTCTTTCTCACCCAAAAGCGGGACCGGTCGAAGGGCCGCTGGCCGACAACGAGCGCCTCAAGCGCGAGAGCAACTTCCTGCGCGGCACCATAGAGCAAGATCTGCAGGACCCGCTCACCGGCGGCTTTAACGGCGACAACTTCCAGCTGATCCGCTTTCACGGCATGTACCAGCAGGATGACCGCGACATCCGCCCGGAGCGCGCCGCCCAGAAGCTGGAGCCGCTGCACAACGTCATGCTGCGTGCCCGCCTGCCGGGTGGGATCATCACCCCGGCCCAGTGGCAGATCATCGACAAGTTCGCCGAAGAGCACAGCCTCTACGGCAGCATCCGCCTGACCACCCGTCAGACCTTCCAGTTCCACGGGGTATTGAAGCGCGACATCAAGCTGATGCACCAGACCCTCAACAGCACCGGCATCGATTCCATCGCCACCGCCGGCGATGTGAACCGCAACGTGCTCTGCACCAGCAACCCGGTGGAGTCCGAGCTGCATCAGGAGGCCTACGAGTGGGCCAAGAAGATCTCCGAGCACCTGCTGCCCAAGACCCGCGCCTACGTGGAAATCTGGCTGGACGGTGAAAAACTGGGGCAGGATGAGGAGCCGATCCTGGGGTCCAACTACCTGCCGCGCAAATTCAAGACGACCGTGGTGATCCCGCCTCACAACGACGTGGATATCCACGCCAACGATCTCAACTTCGTGGCGATTGCCGAAGGTGGCAAGCTGGTAGGCTTCAACGTGCTGGTGGGCGGTGGCCTCGCCATGACCCACGGCGACACCACCACCTACCCGCGCAAGGCGAGCGACTTTGGCTTTATTCCGCTCTCTCACGTGCTGGAGGTGGCGGCCGCCGTGGTCAGCACCCAGCGCGACTGGGGCAACCGGGTCAACCGCAAGAACGCCAAGACCAAGTACACCCTTGAACGGGTTGGCGTCGAAGCCTTCAAGGCCGAGGTGGAGAGCCGCGCTGGCATCCAGTTCGGGCCGGTTCGCCCCTATGAGTTCACCAGCCGTGGCGATCGCTTCGGTTGGGTCGAGGGGATCGACGGCAAGCACCACCTCACCCTGTTTATCGAAAATGGCCGCCTGCTGGACTTCCCGGGCAAGCCGCTCAAAACCGGCATGCTGGAGATCGCCAAGGTGCATCAGGGGGATTTTCGCCTGACCGCCAACCAGAACCTGATCATCGCCGGGGTACCTGCCAGCGAAAAAGCCAGCATCGAAGGGCTGGCACGCCAATACGGCCTGCTGGATGACGGCGTAAGCGAGCAGCGCAAGCAGTCCATGGCTTGTGTAGCCCTGCCCACCTGCCCGCTGGCGATGGCCGAGGCCGAGCGCATGCTGCCCGCCTTTGTCACCGACATCGAAGGGCTGCTGGCCAAGCACGATCTCGCCGATGACGCCATCATCTTCCGGGTCACCGGTTGCCCCAACGGCTGCGGCCGCGCCATGCTGGCAGAAGTGGGTCTGGTGGGCAAGGCGCCCGGCCGCTACAACCTGCATCTGGGGGGCAACCTGGAGGGCACCCGCATTCCGCGCCTCTATCAGGAGAACATCACCGAGCCGCAGATCCTGGCCGAACTGGACGCGCTGATCGGCCGCTGGGCCACCGAGCGCAATCAGGGTGAGTGCTTCGGCGACTTCGTGATCCGGGTTGGGGTGATTGCCCCCGTTATCGACTCTGCGAGGGACTTCTATGCCGCTTAATCTGCCGCTTAATGTCACTGAAGATGGCCGCCTTGACCTGCAGGCACTGCTGGCCCTCGGCCGTGAGGAGCAAGTCGAGGCACTCGCGCCCCTCAACCGGGAGCTGGATCCCATGAGTGCCCCCGAGCGGGTGCGCTGGGCCCTGGCAAATCTGCCGGGGGAGCATGTGCTCTCATCCAGCTTCGGCATTCAGGCGGCGCTGATGCTCCATCTGGTAAGCCGCGAGCGGGCCGACGTGCCGGTAGTGCTGACCGATACCGGTTATCTCTTCCCGGAGACCTACCGTTTCATCGACGAGCTGACCGAGCGCCTCGCACTCAACCTGAAGATATACAAGGCCGCGTTGTCACCGGCCTGGCAGGAGGCGCGATTTGGCCTCCTGTGGGAGCAGGGGGTGGAGGGGATCACCCGCTACAACCAGCTCAACAAGGTGGAGCCGATGGACCGCGCCCTGCGTGAGCTGGGGGCCCAGACCTGGTTCTCCGGCCTGCGCCGGGAGCAGTCCGGCAGCCGTGGCAAGCTGCCGGTGCTCGGCATCCAGCGCGGCCGCTTCAAGTTCCTGCCGGTGATCGACTGGAGCAACAAGGATGTCTTCTACTACTTCAAGGAGTTCGACCTCCCCTACCACCCGCTGTGGGAGCAGGGTTATCTCTCGGTGGGCGATGTCCACACCACCGCCAAGTGGGAGCCGGGCATGAGCGAGGAGCAGACCCGCTTCTTCGGCCTCAAGCGCGAGTGCGGTTTGCACGAGGAAAATGGCGAGAACGACGGCTCAGGCATCTAATCCCGTCTTGAAAACCCAACAAAACAACAAGGGCATCCGAAGATGCCCTTGCTGTTATTTGCCCATTGGCATTCGTCCGTCAGCGGCGCTGCCAGGTCTCGAAGCTATAGGGGTGCGGGTTCTTCTCATCGGCAGGGTGGCTCTCGCAATCAACGCGTTGCCACTGACCATCGTCAAAAGCAGGGAAGCGGGTATCCCCCTCCACCGCCAGATCGATGCGGGTCAGGTAGAGACAATCCGCGCTCGGCAACATCTCGGCATAGAGATGACCACCACCGATCACCATCAACTCCTCCACCGAGCTGCCTGCCAACAGCGCCAGCGCCGCCTCGACGGAGCCCACCACCTCAATGCCCTCAGCCTGATAGTCGGGATTGCGGCTGATCACCAGATTGCGCCGTCCGGGCAGCGGTCGACCGATGGATTCGAAGGTTTTGCGCCCCATCAATACCGGTTTACCGAGGGTGACACGCTTGAAGTGGGCCAAGTCAGCAGGCATATGCCAGGGCATCAGGTTATTCTTGCCGATCACCTGCTTTTTCGCGAGGGCAGCAATCATAGAAATCTTCACGGTATCAGTATCTCACTTCACCATTCATATAATGGGGCGGTTACGATACACGACCAGAGACGGAATAGCCAAACCGAAACTGAGGGCACCGACGATAAAGAGCGCCTTGAGGCCGTTCTCCACCGCACTCTGGATCAACTCCATGGTCACGCCGTTGATGTTGAGCTCTACCACCGCAATCATGGTCTTGAACGCATAACTGCCCGGGATCATCGGAATGATGGAGGCAACGCTGAACACCGGACGCGGCGCCAGCAGACGGCGCGACCAGTAGACGCAGACAAAGCCGACCGTGGTAGCCGCCGCCAGCGTCGCCCACTCGATGGGCATACCATAGTGGATCAGCAGGGTACGTAAGCTGTGGGCCAGCGCGCCGCCCATGGCGCAATACTTCAGCATCCGTGGTGGCACGTTGAACAGCATGGCAAACCCCACCGCCGGAATGGAGGACCAGAAAGCATCCTTGGCCAGTAGCCAGAGCAAATCCATCATACTTTCCACCCCCAGATCCCCGTGACCGACATGGCGAGAATGATGCCGGTATTGATCCGTGCGCTGATGGTGAGCAGGGCAACCCCGTTCCTGCTGGCCGATACAGAGTCGACAGCCTTCATACCTTCCACCCCCAGATCCCGGTGACCGACATGGCCAAAATGATACCTATGGCGGCGCTGATGGTCAGCAGGGTCGCAGTCCCCCAGCGGGCCAGCCCCATGTTGAAGTAGCCCTTCACCATATCGGAGACCGCATTGATCAGCGGAAAGCCCGGCACCAGCAGCAGCACGCTGGCCGCCATGGCGAGATAGGGCTGGTCACCCCAGTTGAAGAAGGTGGCGCTGGAGGAGAGCAGGGTGGCAATAAAGCCGGTGGCGGCAAAGTTGATGAGCGGGCTGTGGTGATGGCGAGCCATCAGCTGGCGCACCCGCATCGCCACGGCAGATGAGAAGCAGGTCACCAGGAAGATGGGCCAGTCACCGCCAAACAGTAGGCTAAAGGCACCACAGGAGAGCCCCACCATGGGGACCACCAACCAGGGGTGATAGTGGAAAGGGACGATGGCTTCGAGGCGCTGGCGCACTTCACGGGCACCGATCAGCTCTTTTTCCGCCATGATGCAGATCCGCTGGATCTCGCACACCACCTGCATATTGATGCCATGTTCGCGCACCCGCCGGGTAGTGGTAACACAGCCCCCCTGATAGAGGCTGGTGAGCACGATGGCACTGGAAGAGATGGCCATCTCGACACTCTCCAGCCCCAGCGCCATCCCCAACCGCACCGTGGTCTGCTCGATGATCCGGCTCTCCGCCCCGAACTGGGCCAACATCTGACCCACCTTGACGATAATGCGGGTGATCTCTGTCTGTTGCTCCCGCGACAACACCCGTCTTGGTGTGATACTTCTCATAATCCCTTCGAGTCGTAGCAATAAAAATTTCGGCCATATTAGCCTAACTTTTACTGTTATTCATCCACCCCTATCACAACCTGACTAATTAGTTATTACAAGAAGGAGAAAAGAAATTACATCACAAATACATTACGACTAACATTAAAAACCATAACAATCAGGTCGCCAGGAATCCCCTTTATTATGGCCTCACCGATTTGGCTGAAATATCATTCAAGGGGGTTATTGCAGATTATTTACGACGTCGATAGTCCGCCAGACGGATTATTTTACCACTGCCATCGCTTTCAGGCGGAGGGTCCCCCTCTTCTCTGAACTGGCTCATTTCGCTGCGCATCAAATAAAAAGATTCCCGCATCATGTTGGTAATCCGGATACAGCTATCAAGATTGTTTTTCGCCAGACGGCGCTGACCATCAATCTTGAACTGCAGCCCGCGCAGACGGCGCTGCTGATCGGGGCTCGCTCGGGCCATCAACTGGTCGATCTGCTGCTCCAGAATCGCATCCAGCCGGGAGGGCTCACTCGCAGCCAACGCCTTCAGGGTGTCAAAATCAGGCAACTCCATATGCCCTCCTTGGCGACTATTGCTGGCAACACACTGCGGTACCACACCATCACGTCCCAGCCATATAAATCTGTATATACGATGCGGCGAAAAAGGGTTCAATCCATCCACTGGGGACTAAACCGGACAATGGTCACTACGAGGGTGTCTATCTATTTTAATTGTGTTTGGAAACAAGCGATTGTTTTTAATTCAGGCGAGATAAAACACTTATACATTTTAGGTTGTGATTTTCTGTTTTTTATTGCAAATAAAAATCCGGGTGGCCTTATTTTGCTTCATTCGACACTTTATTCTTCCCTCACCGACCCGCGTCATCTCCTGACGGTTTAACATATCTCACTGATTATGTTATTTTAATTGCCACTTTTATCGGACATTCAAGAGCAGACCATGAGCAAGGCAAAAATCGGTATCGTCACCGTCAGCGATCGCGCCAGCGCGGGCATCTATGAAGACCTCTCCGGCAAGGCCATCATCGACACCCTGAACGCCTATCTGACCTCGGAGTGGGAACCTGTCTATCAGGTGATCCCCGATGAGCAGGAGCAGATTGAAGCGACCCTGATCCGGCTGGCGGATGAAGAGCAGTGTTGCCTTATCGTCACCACAGGCGGCACCGGCCCGGCCAAGCGGGATGTCACGCCGGAAGCGACCGAGGCGGTATGTGATCGCATGATGCCGGGCTTTGGCGAGCTGATGCGGGCCGAATCCCTCAAGTTTGTGCCGACTGCTATTCTATCGCGCCAGACTGCCGGACTGCGCGACGATACCCTGATCGTCAATCTGCCGGGCAAGCCCAAATCAATCCGCGAATGTCTGGATGCAGTTTTCCCTGCCATCCCCTACTGCATCGATTTGATGGAAGGGCCGTATCTCGAGTGCGATGAAACTGTCATCAAGCCATTTAGGCCGAAAAAATAGCGAACCCGACCATAAAAAATAATGGCGAGCCACGGCTCGCCATTATTTTTAACTCATCTGTCTGCGCAGAGAAACCGCATCAATTATTTGCGGCCAAATACTTTTACGCCCGCTTTGCTGCGCTCTGAATTACCGTACACTTCGATTTTTTTCACACAACGGCGCGAGCCCAGTGATTTCCACTCGGTCTCTTTATCACTGCTCATTTCCCGATCGAAACGAATGGTCTTGGTACGATCACCACCATAGGTCACCACCACCCGATCCAGGGTCAAATCACGCTCCGCCTTCACCTTGATATATTTGGTCTGACGGCAAACCACCAAAGGAATTGTCGCACCATGATCACCGGCTCCCAGCAAAATAGTCCGCCCCAGCGTGAACTGATCGTCACCGGCATGGCTGGCTGACGCCACCACCAGCAAGACACCACCCAGCAAGCTGCGTGCAGAAAAACGGGAATTCCAGATAGACATCAAGGACATAACACCTCCAATAAAAAATGGAGTGTGATGATAAGGGTTAAACCATAACGGAAGCTGTATCACGGCTGAATTTGCTGCGAATGTGCGGGGATAAACAGAGAAAACAGCACGACTTTTCGGCAAAAAGAGAAGAGCCGCAGATAGCGGCCCTTGCGGCAAGAGAGCGCTTAGCGCTCCATGATTTGGGTCACGTCATCTTTCTTGATCATTACCTCGCGCCCTTCATGATCGTAATAGCGATACATGCCGGTGCTCTCGTCCAGCTTGGGTTTGCTCTCTGTGGTGATCATCTTGCCATCCTTGGTGCTCATGATGTATTGGGAGCTGCATGCCACCAGCCCCAGGGCACACACCAGGATCATCATCAGTTTTTTCATTGCGGCCTCTTCTGCGATCATCCTCACAACGAGGATGTTTCTTGAAGCCTAGTTCAATCGCACGGCACGGGATGGCGGGATGAGCAAAGCGGGATCGCCGTCAATAATCAGCGACTTAGCCTAGTTATCTGGCCGGGTGGCGAGCGCAATGAAAAAGGCCGGACATCTGTCCGGCCTCTTCTTTCAAGCGCAAATGCGCAATCATGACTTGGCAGGCTGACGCTCACCGGTCACGGTCGGGTTCTTGGGATCGGAACTCCACTCGTACCAACCACCGTCGTAGACGCTGATCTGTTTCCAGTCCATCAGCCAGGCGTAGAAGAAGGCCTCGGAGGCGCGCCAGCCGGTACCGCAGTAGAACGCCGCCTGCTGGGTTGGCTCGATGTCCCACTGGTCCCACATGGCGAGGATCTCGCGGGCCGGCTTCATGGTGCCGTCCGGGTTGTGGAAGTCGCTCATGCTGTTGGCATCGACGCCACCATGACCCCACTTGGCCCCCGGGATATCGCCCTTCGGCTTGATGTAGCTGTAACCTGAGGTGTTGCCGACAAACTCGTCCCAGGTACGCACACTGACCAGCGCGCTATCGGGCTTCTTGAGCAGCTCTTTCGCCTGACTTAGCGTGGTGTAGTACTCGGGGTGAGCGGGAATGGCCACGCCAAACTCCTTCACCGGCTCATATTTGTTGGGCAGACCCGTTTCGGTGCGCAGATGCTGGATAAACCAGGCATCCAGACCACCGTCCAGCAGGCGTACATCTTTCACCCCCGCATACATCATCAGGTGCGCGGCACGGGCAGCCGCCATGGTGTTTCGACCATAGAGGATGACGGTGGTGTCGTGACGGATGCCGTTATCCAGCAGCAGCTTCTTGAGCGCTTCGTCAGAGACCTTGTTCCACAGCGGCTCCTCTTCGAGGCTGTTGGTATCGATATAACCGGCCCCCGGGATGTGGCTGATGAGGTAGGCCTTGGGTGAACCCCAATCCACTTCAAACAGCTTCCAGTCACCCTTGGGCGCAGCGGCAACCGGCTTGCCCTCTTGCAGATCCGCCAACCAGCGCGGATAGACCAGCTGCTGCCAGCGTGCCAGCGACTCGCGCGGTGCGGCTTGCCACCCTTGCAGCTCGAACAGCTGCTTGATCCCCTGCTTGCGCAGCAGACGGGCCACCTCGGCCACTTCGCGGGACGCACCGTAGAGGGCAACCGGACGATCGGCCTTCAGCCCCTTGATCTCGAGCGCCTTTGGCCACTCTTCATCGCTGTATTTCCACTCGGCAGAGAGGTTCTCGGCGCCCACCACATGGCCGCCCTGCTTCTCCCCTTCCATCGGCCACCCCTGATAGAAGTAGCTGGCGCGGGTATCCAGGATGACAGCCTGTTTGGCCTTGGCATCGGCCAGCGAGAGCGGTGGCAACTCCCCTGCCACGGCGGGCAGGGCACACCAGAGCAGTAAGGTCGCCAGCGCGGCCTGCAGGAAGCGAAGATGTCGTTTCATGGTGATTTCTCGATTCATAGTGAACAAGGTTAAAAAATGGAGCGACCCAGCCGCTCGGCCAGCAGCTCCAGCGCCGCCGTGCCCGCCAGCGAGTTGCCAGCTTTGTTGAGCTCGGGCGACCAGACACAGACGCAGAGCTCGCCCGGGATCAGGGCGATGATACCGCCGCCGACACCCGATTTGCCCGGCATGCCGACCCGATAGGCAAAATCGCCCGCCTCGTCATAGAGGCCGCAGGTGGCGAGCAGGGCGTTGACCTGCTTGGTGGTACGGGCGGGCAGCAGCGGCACGCTCTCGCCCAGTGGCACACCACGGTTGGCCAGATAGATGAATGCCCGCGCCAGATCGACGCAGCTCATGCGGATGGCACAGGCATTGAAGTAGCTTTGCAGCACCTTGTCCACTTCGTTTTCGAAGTTGCCATAGGCCTTCATCAGATAGGCGATGGCGGCGTTGCGGGCAGAGTGTTGATATTCGGAGCGGGCTACCACCTGATCCGCCATGATGGCCGGATTGCCGGAAAGGCGGCGCACAAGCTCGAGGGTACGCTGACGGGGCGCAGTGAGGCGGGTCTCCAGCAGATCGCTCACTACCAGCGCCCCGGCATTGATAAAGGGGTTGCGGGGGATCCCCTGCTCGAACTCGAGCTGAACCAGCGAGTTGAAGGGCTGGCCGGAGGGCTCCTTGCCGACACGGGCCCAGATCTCCTCCTCCTGATAGAGGGTGAGTGCCAGGGTCAGGCTCAGGGCCTTGGAGATACTCTGGATGGAGAAGGGTTCAAAAGCGTCACCGGCGGTGAACAGCTCCCCCTCGACGGTACAGACTGCGATACCCAGCCGATCGGCAGGCACCTGAGCCAGTGCCGGAATGTAGTCGGCCACCTTGCCTTGTCCCAGCAACGGGCGCACCTCTTCAAGGATGCTGGCCAGTAATTCGGATGACAACACCATAAGCAATAAGCGATTCCATGACTAAAACAGCGGTGGAGATCCCATCCCCACTGACAAAAATCCCGCCAGCGGCGGGATTTTTCAGTTACCCACAACAAGGCGCCAGATGCGGCAGCCTTGTATCAGGCCGGTTCACCGTACCAGAGGTCGAACAGCTCGGTAACGACCACGGCTTCCATCCCCTTGCCTTCCAGCCAGGATTTGACGGCGGCGCGGTCTTCTTCGGTACACTTGCCCAGTTGCTGGGTACAGATCATCCCTTCCCAGGCCAGGTGACCGGAGCCGGCAAAAGCCAGTTTACGGGGTTCAACAACCTCATCGATCATCGCATCGACTACCGCATCGATGGTCTCTTCGGCAGTGCCGACCGGGAAGTTGAAACTGATGTCGAAACCCATTTCCTGGAATTCATCGACGCGCAGTTTCTTGCGCAGGCGGCGGCTACGATTGGCCATGATAGCTCCTCAAGTTAGTTGATACGCTAGGTGTGTTGACGTGCCAGCTTAGCTGACACGCTTGAAAATCAGATCCCAAACCCCGTGGCCGAGACGGTGGCCACGTTGTTCAAATTTGGTCAGCGGACGCCAGTCCGGACGAGGCACCCAGTTGCCGGTGGAAGAGGTGTTCTCGTAACCCTCGGCGGCGCTCATCACTTCCAGCATATGCTCGGCATAGTTTTCCCAGTCGGTCGCCATGTGGAACACGCCACCGATGGCCAGCTTCTGGCGAATATCCTGGGCAAATGCAGGCTGTACGATGCGGCGCTTGTGGTGACGGCTCTTGTGCCAGGGATCCGGGAAGAAGAGCTGCAGGCAGGAGAGTGAACCGTTCGGGATCATGTGCTCCAGCACTTCCACCGCATCGTGGCAGATCACCTTCAGATTGGTGACACCCGCTTCCTGAGCGGTACCCAGACAGGCGCCCACGCCCGGGGAGTGCACTTCAATGCCGATGAAGTTCTTCTCGGGGGCATTCTTGGCCATCTCTACCAGAGAGGCGCCCATGCCAAAGCCGATCTCCAGCACCACAGGTGCTTCACGGCCAAACAGTGCGACCAGATCGAGCTGCTTTGGCTCGAAATCGATGCCCATGACCGGCCAGAGCTCTTCCAGGGCCTTCTCCTGCCCTTTGGTCAGGCGGCCTTCGCGACGGACAAAGCTGCGGATCTTGCGCATGAACTTGCCGTCTTCGTTAAATACATCTTGGGTCACAGGCATAATGGTCTCGTTATTTCATCAATCCGGGTAATACATCTTGTGTTCGATCCCGAGCGGGACCGCTCGCGGCTCGGCATTTCATCGACCCGCGAAAACAGGGGAGCGAATTATCCCAAGATAGGCCCAAGGCGCAAGTGTTTCGCGCAACAAATATTCCGGCCATCCACTTCCCTGCTCCCTCACTGGCATCACCACACCGACTAACCGTCTAATATAATCCGCAGTAGAGTCGTTCCAGCCCTTTTTTGGCGATTTTTGTGACAATCATTGCCTCATTTCTGAAATCTGATACAAACGGATAACCTGGCGGTCGAATGGAGCGACCGCCCACATGCCGAGAGAATTGTCTATGCAGCCGTTTTTTGCCCAGCGCTTCGAGAAGGTTGAACCTTCCTTTATCCGTGAAATCCTCAAAGTTGCCGCCAATCCGGAGATCATCTCCTTCGCCGGTGGCCTGCCCAATCCCCACCTGTTTCCGGTCAAGGCGATCGATCAGGCCTGTCAGGATGTACTGCGCGAACAGGGGGCTGCCGCCCTGCAATATGCGGCGACCGAGGGCTTCGCCCCGCTGCGCCAATATATTGCCGACCGCTATCTGGCCCGCCACGGCATGCAGATCAATCCGGACAACATCCTCATCACCAGCGGCTCCCAGCAGGCGCTGGATCTGCTGGGCAAGGTGCTGATCGACGAGGGTCAGGATCTCATCATCGAAGAGCCGGGTTACCTTGGCGCCATTCAGGCTTTTTCTGTCTACCAGCCCACCTTCAAGCCGATCACCCTGGAAGAAGAGGGACTGGACCTGGCAGCGCTGGATGCGCTGCTGGCAAGCGGATCCAATGCCAAACTGCTCTACGGCGTGCCCAACTTCCAGAACCCGAGCGGTGTCTCCTACAGCCGCTCCAACCGCGAGGCACTGGCCGAGCGGCTGGTTCGCCACGAGCTGTTGATGGTGGAAGATGATCCCTACGGCGAGCTGCGCTTCGAAGGGGAGCATCTCCCCCCCATTGCCAAGCTGGCGCCAAACAATACCGTGCTGCTCGGCTCTTTCTCGAAAACCGTGGTGCCTGCCTTCCGTCTGGGCTGGATGGTGATGCCGGAGTGGCTGCGCAAGAAGGTGACCATCGCCAAGCAGGCGACCGATCTGCACAGCAACGCCTTCAGCCAGCAGGTGCTGCACCGCTTCCTGACCGACAACTCCCTCGACGCTCACTTGGAGAAAATCAAAGAGGTCTATGGTCGCCAGCGTGCCGCCATGGAGGCCGCGCTGGCCCGTCACTGCCCGCCCGGCGTCAGCTACACCCGACCGGAAGGGGGTATGTTCCTCTGGCTGACCCTGCCAGCCCACATCAGTGCCATGGCGCTGTTTGACGAGGCGATCAAGGAGAAGGTGGCCTTCGTACCCGGCGCCCCCTTCTACGTGCGACCCGAGATCAAGAACACCCTGCGCCTGAGCTTCTCCTGCGTCGATGAAGCGACCATCGAGGAGGGGGTCAAACGCTTGGCCCGCGCCCTCCAGCGCATGCTCTGATCGCCCAAGCCAAACCGTATCAACAAAAAAACCAGCGAGTGATCGCTGGTTTTTTATGCTCCCCATTCAACCGTTCAGCCAAACAGGGTCTTGCAAAACTGCTTCATCGGAATGGGGCGGCTGTAACGATACCCTTGCAGATAGTCAACGTGGCGCGCCCGCAGGTAGTCCGCCTGCGACTGCTTCTCGACCCCCTCCGCGATCAGGATCAATTCAAGTCGCTTCGCCAGATCAATCACGTTTTCAACGATATGACTGGAGAGTGCATCCGTGCCGATCATCTCTACAAAGCTCCGGTCAATCTTGATTGCATCGACCTGAAACTGTTGCAGATAGGTGAGACTGGAGTGACCGGTGCCAAAATCATCGATAGAGATCAACACGCCCAGTTTGCGCAACTCGGCAAACATCCGGGCCGTTGTCTCATCAGCCACCAGCAGTTCACGCTCAGTCAGCTCCAGCCCTAAATCAACGGGATTGTCCTTAAACGCGTCGAGAAACGCCTTGCAGTCAGCCAACAGGTCGAGATCCTGAAAGTGCTTGGCGCTGATATTGAAGCAAAAATGAAACTTTGCCGGCAGCTTGCGGGCATAAGGGGAGAAGTGGTCGCGCACCTGGGCCATCAACAGGCTGGTCATGGGCACGATAAGCCCGCTATCTTCCGCCAGCGGAATAAAGCGATCCGGCGAGATCATCCCCTGCTTGGGATGCTGCCAGCGCATCAGCACCTCACAGCCACGCCACTGCTCATCCTCACCGGAGACCACCGGCTGCAGGTAGGGGATAAACTCCTCTTCGATCAACGCCCGCTTGAGCTCCTCCGCTGGTGAGCTGCTACGCCCCATCAGCCTGAAGGTGCCGAATCCAATCAGCAGCGCCAGCAGCGGAGAGAGGAACAAGGTATATCTGGAGTAGCGCCATGCGTGACTCCAGTAGTCATGCACCGTGACCCGGGTGACGACCTGATAGGGGAAATCGGCCGAAGCGAGGGCAATATAACCCTCTTCTGTCGGAGAGGGCGCCGCCCCGACCTGACCTGAGCCAAACAGAGCCCTCTGCCCCACCACCAGAGCCATCGGGGAGTTCTTGCTGGAGATCTCCAGGGTATTGCGCAGGTAGTAGCCATCTACACCGATCAGCACACTCCCCTTGTCCGTTTCATGACGCAGCACGATCAAGGGGCGATCCGGTGTGACCTCATTGCCTGGCAGCAGTTGCAACCTGCCATCCACATAGCGGTCGGGATTGAAGGGGCCATCGTAGTCACCATAGAGCGAGGTGCAATAGATGTGGCTGCCGACAGCCAGATTGGCGGAACGGACATAAGGCACCGTGGCCACCTGTTCGCGCAGCAGTTGTGCCGCCTCCTTGCACGAGTGACCAAGCATCCCCTTCACATTGATGGCTGCCTGCCGGGCATGGCCGATGGAGCGCTCAAACATCACACGGGCATGCTGCAACCGTGAATCGGCATCACGCTCTGTCTCCGTCACCGTCTGCCAGATAACGGCAACAACCCCCAGCAGCAGGATCCCGCCCCCCATCAGCAGCGCCAACAAAATCCTCGAGTAAAGCTGGCGACGTTTCAAACGACGAAATGGCATGGCGGCCTCTTTGATGCTCGGATAATGGGTGACAGCCTCGGTGGACAGGCGAAAAGGGTCGCCATAATAGCGATTGTTCAACAAATGTCCACCCAACAAAAATCAATCAATTCAAACTATTGTTCAACAATATGTCGTAAGAAGAGGATAGAGTTAACAAACGTCAAACAGAAAACTCCCGAAGCACGTCTCACTTGTTGAAGGGAAGCCACACCATTAAAGTTGAGCAAACGGCAGCAGGAGCATGCAGCGATGAAGATTCTTATTACCGGAGGAACCGGCTTTATCGGCCGCAAGCTGGTTGCCCATCTCAAGGTCAATCACGAGGTCGTGGTCTTGAGCAGGCAGGGGAGCCGCGCCTACTCCCTGCTCGGTCACGATATCAAGGTATTGGATAACCTCGACCGGCTCGATGACCTCAATGACGTGGACGCGGTGATCAATCTGGCCGGCGAACCCATCGCCGCCGGACGCTGGAGCGAGTCGCGCAAACAGCTGCTCTGCGATAGCCGCTGGCTGTTGACCGAGCAGCTGGTGGATCTCATCAAGCTATCCAGCACGCCGCCCAAGGTGCTGATCAACGCCTCCGCCATCGGCTGGTATGGCAGACAGGGTACCGAAACCCTCGACGAGCAGTGCCGTTCTCCCAACGACGAGTTTACCCACCAGCTCTGCCAGCAGTGGGAGACCCTGGCGCAGGAAGCCCAGAGCCGCCAAACCCGGGTCTGTATCGTGCGGATCGGACTGGTGCTTGGCATGGATGGCGGCGCCCTGCCCAAAATGCTCCCTCCCTACCGACTCGGACTCGGCGGCCCCATGGGATCGGGCAGCCAGATGATGAGCTGGATCCATGTGCAGGACCTGGTGCGCGCCATGCTGTTCTTGCTGGATCACGAAGAGTGCAGCGGCATCTTCAACGGCACTGCCCCTCATCCGGTCAGCAACCGGGAGTTCAGCCAGACCCTTGCCACCACGCTGCACCGTCCACACATCTTCTTCGTCCCGGCGCCGCTGTTGCAACTGGTGATGGGGGAAGCGGCAGATCTGCTACTCACTGGACAAAAGGTGATACCAGCGCGGCTGCAACAGGCCGGTTTTCACTTCAGCTATCCCGAGCTGCCGAGTGCCCTCACCAATCTGCTGCGCGAGCCCCGCTAACTCACACCCGCTCGCGGCGTCCGCTCGTCAGCACCTCGCATAACAAGAAGCCCAGCCAATGGCCGGGCTGCTCGTTTATTGTGGCTGCGCTATTGCACCTTGTGTGCATCGGCTCGCGTTGGCGGGATTACAACAACCCCTGACCCAGTCCCCGCAGCCGATCGCTCAGGGTGCCAGCCAGCAGCTGGCGCTGCATCCCCTGCCCCGCCAGCGTCACCAGCAGTGCCCCCAGCGTCGGCAGGCCGAGCCAGATAGCCCAGTGGAACTGCCACTGCCCCTCGAACCACCACCACTGCAGGCCAAAGGAGCAGAGCTCCACCACCATGGCGGCACAGAGCCCCGCCAGCGCACCACTGGCCACCAGCTCCCAGCGCAGCATCTTTTTCAGTAGTTCGCTGCTGGCGCCCAAGGTACGCATCAGCAACAGCTCGCGCCGACGCTGGGCCATGCTGGCCTGAGTCTGGGTCAGCAGCACCAAGAGCGCCGCCACTGTCACCAGCCCCAGCATCAACGCCAGTGCCCGGCTCACCTGCTCCGATACCTGAGTGAGCCGCGCAATCAGGTCATCCACATCGATAAGACTCACCGTGGGGTGGCGGCGAATAAGCTCCACCTCGGCAGAGCGCCCAGCCTCGGGCAATCGGTAACTACCAAGCCAGGTTCGGGAGAAGGGTGCCAGCAGATCCTCGGAGAAGATCATGTAGAAGTTGGGGCGCATATTGTCCCACTTGATGCTGCGCAAACTGGTGACCCTGGCGCCGAAGCTGCGCCCCTCGATGGTAAAGGCGAGCATGTCCCCCAGCTTGATATCGAGTCGCTTGGCTAACTCGCTATCCACCGACACCTCGCCGGGCCCGGCAAGCCATTTACCGGCCACCAGCTTGTTGTCGATTGGCAGGGTTGCCGTGGTAGTGAAGTTGAGCTCCCGATCGACCCCTTCACGACCACTGCTGGCCCCCTCGCCCACCGCCTCACCGGCGATATGGGTCAGCCTGCCGCGCACCATGGGATAGAAATCGGAAGTGGTGGCCCCGGCTGCCGCCAGCTCGCTCAGGATCCCCTCCCGCTCGTTCTCGGCCACATTGACCAGAAAACGGTTGGGCGCATCGACGGGAAGACGTGCCGAAAACTCATCCAGCAGATCGACCCGGGCCGCCCATAGCAAGCCAAAGAGCATCAATGCCAGCGCAAAGCCCGCCAGCTGGAACAGGCCACTGCTGCGCTCGCGCGACAGGTGGGCCAGCGCCAGCCGCAAGGCATGAGGCCCGCTCACTCTTGCCCCCAGCCGCAACATCAGCGCCGCCAGCAGGGCCAGCAGCCCCATCAGCAAGCCCATGCCCCCCACCAGACCCAGCGCCAGCCGTACATCGGCGGTAAAGCCCCAGACCAGCGCAAACAGCCCGAACAGGCCGACCGGCAGGGCCAGCCAGGGGGGAATACCCGCCTCCAGCTCCCGGCGCAATACCCGCAGCGGCGGCACTTTCAGCAGCCGCAAGAAAGGCACAAAAGCGAGCAGCAGGGTGATAAAGAGCGCCACCGCCACCCCCAGCGCAAAGGGGCGCCAGGAGGGGGGGGGCAGATCCGGCGGCAGCAGGTCCCCCAGCAGCTGCAAGGTGATCCACTGCATGGCTGTGCCCGCCACCAGACCCAGCAACGCACCAATCAGCGTCAGCGACAGCAGCAGGGTTCCCATCAGTTGCCAGAGCGAGCGACGAGATGCCCCCAGGGTCTTGAGCAGCGCCACCATATTGGTCTGGCGCTCGGCAAAGTGGCGCACCGCAATCCCCATCGCCAACGCCCCCAGCAACACCCCGCTTAGCGAGGCAAGCCGGAAGAAACGCTCGGCATTGGCCAGCGAGCGACCCACTTGGGATTCGCTGTCATCCGGTTTGATCCACTTCTGTCCGGCCTGTAATTGCGGCAGCAGCCACTGTTCGTAACGGGCCAGCGATTCCCGCGGCCCCTTGAACAGATAGCGCCACTGCTGGCGGCTGCCGGGGAGCAGGGCGCCGGTCGCTTCGATATCGGCACTGTGGATCAGTGCACGCGGCGCCAACAGGAAGGGGCTGAAGCCCTGATCGGGCTCCTCGCCAAGCAGGCCTGCCACCTTGAGCACCGTATTGCCCACCTCCAGCTCATCCCCCGTTTTGGCCTTGAGCAGCTGCATCACCCGGGCGGAGAGCCAGATCTCGCCGGGAGCCGGGGCGCGGGCAGGTTCCAGAATGAGCTTGCCGTAGAAAGGGAAACCGTCGGGCACCGCCCGAATGGAGGCAAGCTGCAACGCATCACCGTGAAACAGCATGCTGTTGAAGCTGACGGTGGTCTGCACCGCCAAGCCATCCTGTTTCGCTCGGGCCAGCCAGCCATCCGGCAGCGCAGCGGCAGTGCGCAACACCCGATCCGCTCCGATAAAGTCTCGGCCCGACGCCTTGAGTCCGGCATCGAGCCGATCCGCAACCAGCGCCACACTCAAGACGCACGCCACGCTAAGCGCTAGCGCCAGCACAAACCAGCGCAGTTCGCCGCTGAAACCTTCCCGGCGAAGCAGTCGCCATCCCAATCGCCACTGCATCATCCCTTGCATCTCCCACCTGACCCGCAGCTCACCCCGTTACACCACATCATGGGGCACCTCGCGCTCCAGCCGACCCGCCGTCATGACCACTTGCCGCTGGCAACGCTCGGCCAACTGATGGTCATGAGTCACTACCACTAGCGTGGTGCCATGCTTTCGATTGAGTTCAAACAGCAGCTCGATCACCTTCTCGCCGGTCTTGCTGTCGAGGTTGCCGGTCGGCTCGTCCGCCAGCAGCAGGCTTGGACGAGTCATAAAGGCGCGGGCAATGGCCACCCGCTGCTGCTCACCGCCGGAGAGCCGTGGCGGCAGATGGTGCAACCGCTCGCCAAGCCCGACCGCCGCCAGCAGTTCACGGGCTCTTGGCTCGCAATCCCGCTCGCCGCGCAACTCGGCGGGCAGCATCACATTCTCCAGCGCCGTCATGGTCGGGAGCAGCAGGAACGACTGGAACACAAAGCCGATCTGCTCGGCGCGCAATCGGGCCCGCCCCTCCTCATCCAGCTCGCCCAAGGATTTGCCGAGGATTTCGATATCCCCCTGACTCGGCAGATCGAGCCCGGCCAGCAGTCCCAGCAGGGTGGACTTGCCGGAGCCGGAGGCGCCGACCAGAGCCACCGTCTCGCCGCTATTGACTTGCAGATCGATCCCTTCAAGGATGGTGAGGCTTTCCTGGCCGAGGCGAACCGATTTGCCGAGGCCCTTGACGACAATAATGGGGGTTGAACTCATGCTCTGTATCCTTTGTTCCAATCCCTTGATGACAATCCATAGCGGGAGTTGAATTGATGGTACGTATTCTGTTTGCCTTGTTGGTTGGCCTCGGCAGCCTGCTCTCGTCGGCTCAGGCCCAGACCCTGCTGGTACTGGGAGATAGCCTGAGCGCCGGCTATCAGATGCAGGTTGAGCAGAGCTGGCCCGCCCTGCTCAACCAGAAATGGCAGGAGGAGGGGGGCAAACACACTCTGCTCAATGCCAGCATCAGCGGTGAAACGACCCAGGGGGCGCTGGCCCGTCTGCCCGCTCTGCTGAAGGAGCACAAGCCGGACTGGCTGCTGATCGAACTGGGAGGCAACGATGGCCTGCGCGGCTTCGCACCGACCATTACCCGCCAGAATCTGGCCAGCATGATCGCGCTCGCCAAGGAGCAGCAGACCCGTGTGGTGTTGACCCAAATCCAGCTGCCCCGCAACTATGGTGCCCGCTATTTGCGCCAGTTCGAACAGATCTTTCCCGAGTTGGCCCTGGCTAACGATCTGCCCCTGCTGCCCTTCTTTATGGATGATATTGCGCTGCGCCCTGAACTTATGATGAACGATGGCATTCATCCCACCCCGGCGGCCCAGCCACAAATCCGCGATAAAGTCGCCCGCTTTATGGAGCCGCTGCTCAGCCAATAAGCCCGCCGTCTATCACCAATATCCCATAACAAAAAATCCCGCCAAAATCGGATGTTTTGAATGGTCGACGATCTCTGCGTGGCACCTTGATTCAACCTATCCATCGCCAATACCCAATAACAACACATCCCGCCGAAGCGGGATGTGTTGTTATTGATTTAGCATAACCGGCAGGCAGCTTCTCAGCTTTCCAGCACCTGACGCAGCCGCTCCTGGGCCACGCCGACCAGCAAATCGGGCTGGAATTTGGAGATAAAGCGGTCGCACCCCACCTTCTTGACCATGGCTTCGTTGAAGTTGCCGCTCAGGGAGGTGTTGAGGGTGATAAAGAGATCGGACATACGCGGATCACTACGCACCTCGTGGGTCAGGCGGTAGCCGTCCATCTCCGGCATTTCGGCATCGGTGATCATCAGCAGGATCTCGTCGGTCACCTTCTTGCCAGCATCGCACCACCCCTTGAGCAGGGTCAGCGCCTGTAAACCATCCTGACACTCGATCACCTCAAGCCCAAGCTGGCCCAGGGTCTCGCGCACCAGATTGCGGGCGGTGCTGGAGTCATCGACGATCAGCACTTTGCGTCCATGCATCTCGGGCAGGATCTCCCGATCCAGCACCTCTTCGGAGATGCGGATGTCATAGGTGATGATCTCCGCCAATACCTTCTCCACGTCGATGATCTCGACGATCTGCTCCACTCCATCTTCGGGAATGCGGGTGATGGCGGTGAGGTAGTTGGCACGCCCGGCAGAGCGCGGTGGCGGCAGGATATCCTTCCAGGTCATGTTGACGATGTTGGCCACCTGCCCCACCAGAAAGCCCTGAATGGTGCGGTTGTACTCGGTGATGATGAGGTTGGATTCACTGTCGATGGGCATGGGACGCATGCCGATGGCGCTGCGCAGGTTGATCACCGGGATCGAGGTACCGCGGATATTGGCCACCCCGCTGATATTGTGATGGGAGCCCGGCATCTTGCTCAGATGGGGCAACTTGACCACTTCCCGTACCTTGAAGACGTTGATGGCGAACATCTGACGGGTGCCGAGACGAAACATCAACAACTCGAGGCGGTTTTCACCCACCAGTTGAGTTCGTTGATCAACGGAATCCAATATACTCGCCATACGCTGATATCCATCTGATTATTAATCGACTCTATTATAGAGGCTGCCCGCCAGGAAAGGCAGGCGCATTTTCAACCAGAGCGACCAACCAGACAAAAAAAGTGAGGCCGAAGCCTCACTTATCTCATTGATTTTAAAATCAATAGCTACAGACAGACTTCCAGCTGCCATCGGTTGCCTTGGGCTCGCTGCTGGTCCACCAGTTCGCCTGCCACACTACCTTGTTATGGGTAATGCGATCACCGCCATTGGCATGATCCCCCTGCGGCCAGCTCGGATAGGCCTTGTAGGCCGCCGGATTGACGTTCTGGCTGCTGCAGCTGGTACCCGGATTCTCGCCGCCACCCGAGCCCAACACGGCCTCCGGCAGGGTCGGGAACTCGGCCTTGAGACCAATGGTCTGGCTGCCGCTGATGATGCGCATGCCGCTTGGCACGCCAGCAGCGGGCAGGTAGTAGGTCATGGCGACTTCAATCTCGGCCCCCGGCGCCAGAGTCTGCCAACCCGGCAGGTTCATGGCGACCTTGTGGAAATCCTTCTCATTGGCAATACCTTCCGAGTTGTCGTTGCCACCGCTCTCCACCACTTTCAGGCCCATGCCACTCTGATCCGTGATGGTGTCAGAGGTAGAGGTGGGCACCAGAAACTCGATGCGCGCGCCGCCCGGAATGGTCTGGGTCGACTTGTTGACCAGCTTGAGTTTCGGGTTGATCGGATAGTTGGAGTCCCCTTCCTTGAAGCCGGAGAGGCTGACCTGGATGTCGAGCTGGGCGCTCGGCGCGGCCAGATCGTTTTGCTTGGTGTTGTACGGAGTTGCCTTGGCAAACTTCTCATAAGCCAGGGTGGTCAGGGTACTGCCCATGCCGTACTCGTTCTTGGCCGGATCGAAGGCGTAATCACCCGCCATCTCCCAGAACATCACGCCACCCAGACCGCGCTTGATGATGTAGTCGAGCTTGTGGCCCATGGACTCTTCATCTTCGGTTGAGAGGAACACCTTCTTCTCTTCGTTCCACAGCCAGGGCGCGTGGGCCTTCTCATCGTAGTAACGCACATACTTGCCCTGCATCACGTGAGCCGGATTGTTGGGATCCAGACCCCAGGCAGTGCCATAACTCGGCAGCGTGGTGATGCCGAGGCTGGCTGCATGCTCCAGGTTTTTGGCATGCCACATGGGCACGGCGCCACCGCCGATCTCTTTGCCGTTCTTGTCGAGATCATGCCAGATGTTGTCGATGCCGACCGCCCCGTTGCCGCACGGAATGGTGCTGCCAGCTGTGCCCGGCTGGCACTCGTTCTGGCTCGGCAGGGCTGCCTTGCCACCCAGCCCATGACTGCCACCGCTCACCCCCTGCCAACCGCGGGTGTAATAGGGCACGCCAACGTTGATCTTGCCAGCCGCCAGCGCACCGCGGAAGTAGTGAGCAGACCAGGCGGCGTTGAGGTAACCGATACCGCCAAACTGGGTCTGGGTATAGACGCCCCAATGGGAGAGCTCGGGGTCGGCATTGTTGTCGAACAGGGCCGCGTTGTGACCGACAAAGTGGTTCCAGGCGCCGTGGAAGTCATAGGTCATCAGGTTGACGTAGTCGAGGTACTGGGTGACCTGGAAGTTCTCCATCCCGCGCAGCAGATAGGCCGAGGCCGGTGAGGCGATGGTCAGCATATACTTGCGGCCATCTTCGTTACCGGCGTTGTCGAGCCGCGCCCGCAAGGTCTTCATCAGCACCTCGTAATTGGCAAACAGCTTGGCCCGGCACTGGTTGGAGAGCGGGAAGTCGTTGGGATTGCCCGCATCCTTCATCGAGGTGGGGTATTCGTAGTCGATATCGACCCCGTCAAAACCGTACTGGCGGATAAAACTCACCGCCGAGTCAGCCAGGGTGTTGATACCGGCAGTATTGACCGAGCAGTCACCCTTGGTAGTGGCGGTGTAGAAGCCGCGGGTATCGGCCCAGCCGCCGACCGAGATGAGGGTCTTCACGTCCGGATACTGCTTCTTGTACTTCGACAGCAGGTTGAAGTGGCCCTTGTAGGCGAATTCAGGATCCATCTCGGCACCCGGCACGCCATCCCAAGTCATCTTGGTGGCTGCATCGTCCACCTTGATAGTGTGGCTCTGCTCATCCACCGCCGCGAAGGCGTAGTTGATGTGGGTGATCTTGTTCCATGGAATATCGCTCACCAGATAGGCGGGCAGGCCGTTCTTGCCTGTGCGCCATGAGGTGAAGTAGCCGATGACCCGACGGGCATGGTCATCCCCCATGCACTCGTAACCATCCGGGCGATAGATCTGGCGAATGTCACAAGAGAGGTTGCCACCGGTGGGCGGCAGCGCGGCCTCCTCGACATTGACGGTCACCGCCGCCGACTCGCCGCTCAGATTGGTCTTGTCAGTGGCCACCAGCTTGAGGGCGGCACTGCCTTTGGCATCCGGTGTCCAGTTAACCTGCCAGGGGGCAGTGGTATCTTCGCCCACCTTCTTGCCGTCGACATAGAGCTCGACTTTGGCCACATCGTTGTTGGCATCGGTGACGTTACCGCTCACCGCCACACTGCGACCCAGGGTCACCTTGGCGCCGCTGGCCGGGCTGCTGATGCTCAACTTGGGCCCCTCTGGCGCGACCACGGCGGCGACATTGAAGCTCGAATCCGCCTCGCTCAGCACCTTGCCATCTTTATCCAGCGCGCGAGCTTTGAGGGTATGGCCCCCCACTCCGGCGGCGCTCCAGCTGGCACTCCAGGGCGAGGCGCTCGCCGTGGCGACCAGCGTGCCGTCGACAAGATATTCCACCCGGGCCAAGGCCGTTACCGGGCCGCTCAGGCTCACCGCCAGCGCCACGCTGGCTCCTTCGTTGAAGCTGGCACCGGCAGCCGGTGAGCTGATGGCTACGCCGAGCGCAGGAGGAGGCACCTCGCCACCATAGGGCTTCCAGGCATCTGCCCAGACCACACCGACACCCGGCTCATAGTGATAGGGGGATGCCCCGCACCAGCCTGAATAGGGAAACTCTTTGCACTCGTAGAGGGCACCGACGTTGCTGACGATATCGCCAGCCTTGTAGGCAGTACCGGATTTATAGGCGGGATAAGCGGCCTGAGCCCAGGCGGGCGCAGCCGCAAGGGCGACCAGCATGGCAAGCCTGCTGGGTCTGAAGAGCTGTTGCATATTGTTATCTTCCTTGTTTTGTCTTGGCTTGGTCACCAAGGCAAAGAACAATCGCAACCTGCATGATGGGCGCAGACAACTGGCAATGGACCTGCCACAAAAACCACCCCTCACCCAGGGAAACCCCGCTATCTGGATCCACGAGCGAGACCGGAAGCATTGCGCCCCGACATCACTGCCGGTTTGCCCTTTACCTGGGTTCCGTGAGGAACGAACCCAGTATAGGAAGGCGACAAGATCCCCTCAATCTTTATTCTCAAAGAGAATTATCCCCTGCCACGAAAGCGTCATGATCTCAGGGTTAAAATTGATTGAATTATCAAAAAAATCATATCGTTACTGGGATCATAAAAACGCTTTCCCGCACCTTCCCAGATTCATTTAATGTGCGTTGGCTCACTGGTATGACATGCCAGAAATGTGACAATGCGCGCCCTTGGTCAACGAGCCAAGGCTATGGAATCACTGGCAAAAATAAAAAAGGAACACCTATGAAAGGTACTCGTACCCTGCTGTCGCTGGCCGTGGGGCTGGCACTTGCATCCTCAGGCGCCCATGCGGCATTTGTCTGCCCGTCCGATCCGGCTCAACTCACCCCCATCCCGACCATTCAGGGTACAGGCTCCGCCAGCGCGCTGGCTACCCAGACCGTGACCGACAATAACGGCAAGGTGACCGGCAAAATCAGCCCGGGCACCTTCAATGTTCGCGGTATCGTGACGACGCTTGGCCAAAGTCTGACCAAGGGTTTCTATCTGACTGACCCGGTGGGCGATGGCAATCCGGCCACCTCTGATGGCATCTTTGTCTATCTGAACGACAAGGACTTCGCGACCAAATATAAAGACGTCAAACCGGGAAGCGAAGTCTGTCTGGAAGCACAGGTGCAAGAGTTTTACGGCGGCACCCAGCTGACCCCGTTAGTCGACAAGGCCACCAAAAAAGTCCACTTGCAAGTCACCGCACAAGGGCTGAATGTGCCGACCAGCGTATTGCAGGTCAATGAAGGGGAGACGCTGGCGCAGGCACTCAATCGCCACGAAGGGATGCGGGTACGTCTCGACAGCAGCAGTGACCTGCACCTGACCCGCAACTACGGCTTCGACTACAAGGTCTATCGCAACAACGTAGAGTTGGCCCACAAAACCCCGCAGATCAAACCGACCCAACTTCATGTTGCCAACAGTGCGGACGCTGTCGCACTAGCCACCCAAAATAGCAGCAACCGTCTGGTAGTCGAGTCTGATTACAAAGCGCCGGATGGCGTACTGCCCTGGTTCCCTGGCTGGGATGCCGATCAGGGTTATCTGCGCATCGGTGATCAACTGACCGGGCTGGAGGGGGTGATCGTATACAACAAGGATGCCTTCCGTCTGGTGGTACCGAGCGATGTCACCCTGACTGCCGGCGCCCTGCTGCGCAGCCCTGAAGAGGATCGTCAAGACGCGCCGGCTCGCCTCGCTGGCAGCGATCTGCGGATCGGCAGCTTCAACGTGCTCAACTACTTCACCAGTCACTCCAGCATCGGCGGTGCACTCAATATCCTGTGCAAGGATCAGGCGGATGCCGACAACGCCAAAGGTTGCAACCGGGGTGCCAAGAGCCAGCCCGAGTTCGAGAAGCAGCGCACCAAGATCGTCAATGCCATTACCGCAATGGATGCCGATCTGCTCGGCCTGATGGAGATGGAGAACAACGGCTTCGAGGATAACTCGGCCCTCCACAATCTGGTGACCCGCCTCAACGAACAGCAGAAGGATGCGAGCAAACACTACGCCTATGTCCGCCTGCCGGTCACTGCCCTTACCGATGGCAAGTTCTTCGGTGGAGACGCCATCATGGTGGCAATGCTCTACCGTCCTGCCCTGCTCACCCCCAGCGGGGATGCCAGCGTCATCAAGCTGCCGGAGCAGCGCTACACCACTGGTGGTGTGGCCAAGACAGCCGGTCAGCGCGACTCGCTGGTTCAGACCTTCACCCTCGCCAAGAGCAAGGAGCCGCTGACACTGGTGGTCAACCACCTCAAATCCAAGGGGTCAGGCTGCTACGAAAATGGCGATGGCAAGTCAGAACCGGCCGACCTGCAGGGCAAGTGCACCGAGTTCCGGGTCTCTGCCGCCAAGGTGCTGGGTGAGGCGGTCAGCAAACTGCCGGGCCAGGTGCTGCTGGTGGGCGACTTCAACTCCTACGCCAAGGAAGATCCGATCCGGGTACTGACCGACTACAACCCGGCCACCAGCGAGCGGAAGATCGTATCGGCCTCCCACACCTTTATCGGTGAGCAGTCCTATGAACAGCTCGGTCGCGAAGTGACTCGCAGCTACGGCCTGATCGATCTCAACGTCAAATTCAACAAGGAGAAAGCCATCTCCTACAGCTACGACGGGGAGCTGGGCACCCTGGACTATGCCCTCGCCAACCCGGCGCTGGCCAGCAAGGTGGCAGGTGTCGCCGACTGGCACATCAACTCCTTCGAGAGCTCCCTGTTCGAATACGGCAGCCAGTACACCGGCTCCCTGCTCAAGTCTGACAACCCCTTCAGTGCCTCCGACCATGATCCCATCATCGTCGACCTGAGACTGGAGAGCGATGCCACCAAACCGGACACCTCCTCAGGCGGTGGTGCACTGGGACTCGGCCTGCTGGCCCTGTTGCCGCTGGCCTGGCGACGTCGCCGTTAATCACAGGCGCATCTGAATAGTGCAAGCAAAGCCCGCGACTCTCGCGGGCTTTTTCATTCAGGTCATTGGATTTACAAATGAAAGGCGCGGACGTATGGAGAAAATAAATGATGGAGAAAACAAAAAGGCCACCGCGATGCGGTGGCCTTTTGCTTCTTGTAACAAGAATTTGGTGGAGCTACGCGGGATCGAACCGCGGACCTCTTGCATGCCATGCAAGCGCTCTCCCAGCTGAGCTATAACCCCGATTTGTGTGAATGACCGGCAGTCACTCTGAATTTGGTGGAGCTACGCGGGATCGAACCGCGGACCTCTTGCATGCCATGCAAGCGCTCTCCCAGCTGAGCTATAACCCCAAATTCGGTACTGAACGAATGGTTCTGGCGGCCATTCATCCTAAATAATGGTGGAGCTACGCGGGATCGAACCGCGGACCTCTTGCATGCCATGCAAGCGCTCTCCCAGCTGAGCTATAACCCCACAAAGGTCGGCTTGGGTGATACACACCACACAGCCCTGGGTATTCAATACAACAATCAAGAATCTGGTGGAGCTACGCGGGATCGAACCGCGGACCTCTTGCATGCCATGCAAGCGCTCTCCCAGCTGAGCTATAACCCCTTTGATTCCAGATTGTTCGAGGAGAATTTGGTGGAGCTACGCGGGATCGAACCGCGGACCTCTTGCATGCCATGCAAGCGCTCTCCCAGCTGAGCTATAACCCCAACTCACCTCGGCGCTGACGAAGTTATCTCCGGCAACGGAGGCGCATGATAGGCATCACCCGCTTTGCTGTCAACCCTAAAATAACCGCGACTGATTCGTTTAGTCAAAATTGCAGCAGTTCGCTGTTTTTACCAGCAAGGCGCGTGCTATCTCTCTGTTTTATGTCACAAATCGGCTCAAGCACCTATAAAGGAGAGGCCGTGCAGCAAGCCTCTTTCCCCGTGCAACGCCCCCCGCTCTCAGACCTCTCTATGCTGGCTGGTAATCAGCTTCTCCCCCGTCACCTCGGGAAAGCCTTTCCATAAAGGGCATTGCATTTGAAAACCCTTTCCATGATTTTTGTAAATTTACAACACGGAAAGTTGATCTGGCTCACAAATGACCATAGGATCAAACCGTGACCCAGGTCACACACCATAACCATAAATGACAGAGCGATGAGGTAAACCATGTTTGAGAATCTGGCAGTCCTGTTCCACCTGCGCGGTGCAACCACCAAGAACGGCGTTGTAGAGAAAGATGCCTATGCCCCCTCCACCCGTGAATACTACTTCCGCTACGGCAAGTAATTGCTGAAAGCCTTTCACGGAAAACGTAATAAAACTACAACACACATCATCACACAGCCCTTTCGAGGCGCTGTCCTGTCCGGGCCAGATGTTCCACGGCCAAACCTGAACTCCACCAAACAAGAATGGGGCCCGCAGGCCCCATCTTTTATTGCTCCGGATTGTCAGCTGGCTTGTCGGCAAACCTTGTAACCCTGAAACGGCTCAGAGCTTGATCCAGGCATCGGCCCAGGCCGTACCCTTGCCCGGCTCATAAGCCCAGGCGGCACCGGCGCACCAGCCGGTGTAGGGGTGCGGTTTGCACTCGTAGCTGGCACCGCCGTTGCTGACCCGCTCGCCCGCCTTGTAGGGAGTCCCCTCTTTATAGACGGGATAGTCAGGCGGCGTTACGCCCCCCTCCTCCCCTTTCACCAGCAGGCTATGGGTGGCGCTACGGCTCAAGCTCCCTTCATCGGTCACCGTCAGTTTGATCTCCAGCTTGGTATCGCTGGCCGGCTTGGGCAGAGTCAACTCCAGAGTGACCTGATCCAGAGCCGGGGCAGAGGCACCGGCTGGGATTGTCCAGGCATAAGTCAGCGGCTTGCCTTCCGGATCGCTGGAGTGCTGGCCGGAGAGAGTCACCTTGCTGCCACCTTCGGCCTGCGCCGGGCCGGTGATATTGGCCACCGGCGGCAGGTTAGTGCCACCGCCGTTATCCTCGATCACCACCTCCGGATAGAAGTGCTGAACGCAGCGGCTGTAATCCCCTGCCTTGAAGGCGCTGAAACGGGTCTGGTAGCCCACCAGCTTGCACGCGTAACTCTTGCCGCCGTTGGGGTTCTCTGCCACATAGCTCCAGTCCTGCTCCCAGTAGATGGGCAAGGCACCAGCGCCATTGTCGTCAAACACCTTCATATTCTTGCAACCCAGCACCTCGTCGGATGGCACCGCCACCCCGAGGTAGTTGGCAAACTCGCGGTAGTAGTTGATGCGATTCTGGGACTGGGCATGCTCGACCGGACCGCCGCACTCCACCCCGCCATTGATGATCTGGGTGGTGACCCCGAAGCCCGGCACCAGACCGTTCTGCTTGTCATGGTCATTTGGCTGCCAGGTGCCATCGATGACATGGAGCATGGAGGGCTTGGGCGGCTGCGGATAGGTATAGAAGAACACCGCGCTGGCGAGGTTCAGCCAGGTGTCGGCCACCAGATCGGGACGGTCGAGCAGGGTGCGCACCGTGCCGAACATCGCCTCGGAGAAGGGGCCATAGTTGTAGTTGTAGGAGAGCTGTTTGGCGCCGCGGCCAAAGTAGCTCTTGAACTCGCCATTGTCGAACGTACCGCACGGCCACTGCTGACCCTGCCACACATCGGGGCGGCACTCGGCGTTGTAACCACCGCGCATGGTCTCATTCCATCCCATCTCGCGCACGTAGACCAGCGCCTGACGCCACTCGGCCTCCGGGCGCCAGTTTTCATGGCCACCGGTCTCCTGGGCGAAGTGGGCGAACATAGTTGCCAGCGTCTTGCGGCAGATGGCGTCAGCATCGCGGCCGTCGCTGTAGTCACTGCACAGGGCCGGGAACTTGGCCGCCGCCTGCAACAGGCCACGATAGGTGTACTCGGGGGCGCGTAGCGGGAACAGGTAGTTGAACTGGCTCTCGCTCAGCAGGCTTTCGACCCGCTTGACGTTGCCCGGGTTGTCGGCACGGCCCGGCTGCACCGCCTCGACCACCAGATTGTCCCGGGTAGCGATGGAGGCCTTGACCGCTTCCATCGCCGGGAAGTCGGTCAGCGCCTTCTCTTTGGCATCCAGCTCGGCCTGGCTCATATAGACGGGGGTGGTGCTGCCATCCGGCGGGGTAGGCGTCGGCGGATTGGGCTTGTCATCGCCACCGGTGTCCGGCGGGGTCACTTCCCCTTCGCCGACAAGCTTCCACGGGGTATCCCACTCATTGGCGGCCGCCATGCCCGGAGTCTGACCCGGGTTGACCCACCACTTGGCCTCGAAAACCTGGCCGTTGTAATTGACCTGGCTGCCGCCCGGGTAGGATTTGTTGATGTCGTATGCCTCGGCCGCCCACAGGTGGCCGCTCAGCATCATGCCGGCAAGCAGAAGGGTGATGCGGTTTTTTTTCATTATTGTTGCTCTCTATGGTTTTGTGGCAAAAGGCGGAGTCCGCCTGAACAGGCTCCGCCATCTTCATCATGGACTCAACCTAGGGGCAGCTTGCCGCCCCGACATCCAGCCAGACATCGTGCTTGCCCGGCTCGTTGCCTTGAGTCCACCACTTGGCCTTCCACTGACGGCCATTGTGGTTGGTCAGCTCCCCGCCGTTGTAGGCAACGGTAGCGCTCCAGCCCAGCTCAACCTGACTCGCCAGCGCCCACTGATCGGCGGCGCGGCCCGGTTCATTGCCCTGAGTCCAGTACTTGGCACGCCATACCAGCTGGTTGTGGCTCACCTTGTCGCCACCGTTGTAGACCTTGCTGGCCTGCCATGCGGGAACATTCGCCGCTTCCGGATCTGTGGTGTTGCAAGAGCCGTCGACCACGGGCTCCAGCGTCAGCACGATGCGCCCTTCGCTCTGATGTACCCCGTCCGAGACGCTCACACTCAGCTCATGCTGCTCGCTGGTGGTGACAACCGGCGGTAACAGACGCAGGTTGGCACTGGTCTCGCCCTCCGCCTGCCAGCCCGCCGGGAAGTGCCAGCGGTAGCTGAGCGCATCCCCCTCGGGATCGTTCGCCTCGGCGGTGATGGTCAGCCACTCACCACCGATGCCGCCGAGTTGTGCCGGCACGGTTACTACCGGAGGCTGGTTCTCCACCACGCCCTGATCCAGCGGCCGCCCGTTGACGGTAAATGAGAGGGTCTGCTGCGGTGGCAACAAGCTCTGCTGTACCAGTGTCTGGCCACGGCACTGGATAGTGGCGCGACCGGGCTCGCTGGCGGTGGGCAGGTTGATGTGGAACTTGTTCATGACGCTGCTCGCCGCTCTGTGATTGGCCAGCCTGAAGCGCTGCAGACCATCGCGGGTCTCCACCTGCAACTGGCAGTCATTGCCGGACAGGGTGTTGCTGTCATCCGGATAGGTGAAGCCGTAAGCGCCGTACAGAGCCGGATAGATGTAGCTGCGCAGGGCTCCTTGCGGATCGTAATAGCCCACCAGGGTGGTCACCGGCACGCCGAACTGCTCGGGCTTGCGCGCAACTTTGGTATCGATGGGGGAGACCTCCACCCAGCTCTGGCCATCCGAGGTGAAGCTCTTCTTGAAGCCCCTGCTCACCAGGATATCCTTGCCGTTGATAAAGAGGTGGCTGTTGTAACTGGCCCCGTGATCGATGGTCAGACTGCGTCCCCGATTGTCCGCAGAGGCAACCGGCACCCGGATATCACGGGTCCAGCGACCATCCCACATGGCGACCCTGACCAAGCCGTAGTCCGCCAGCAGGGCACTCAGTCCTGCCTCGCTCAAGGCATCCATGGGGGCATCGACCTTCTCGATCCCCTCGATTGTGTGCTGATAGGGCTCCATCCTGGCCGTCGCACTGTTCCACTTGCTAAAGCCGGTGGCCGAGTTGGCATCGAACACCGCCTTGCTCTCCAGAAAACGCTGGATAATGGCGGCCGAATTGGGGGTATAGAGGGTGAAACGGTTGGCGCCGGAGAGAGGGCGGCCGCCCGCCATCGCATCGTGCCCAAACTTGCGGCCATCGAACGGTGGCTGGCACTGGCCATCCAGACAGGCATCCTCATTGGTGCGGGTCGGCGAGAAGTTGGGGATGAAACGGTGTTTGTCACTGTCCCAGCCCCAACTGGAGTTGAGCTGATCGGCACTGCGATGAACCGAGCCGCGGAAACCATCTACATAGTGGCCAAGGCCGAAGTTGTGACCCACCTCGTGGCTGAACTCGTTGCCCAGCGAATCATCCAGCGTGACGATGCCACCGCCACCGGAACCACCGTGCACCTGAACCCCATTGGCATACTTGCCGCGACTGTTGTGCGCCGTCAGCTGGGCCACCACAAAGGGATGGCTCCCCTCCCCTTCACCGGCGCTGCTGTTGATGCCGTAGTTGGCATTGTCGATCCCGTGGGAGATAAGCTCCTTGCCGATGCGCTGACGCATGGTGCCGCCAGCCCCCTTCGCTCGGGTCAAAATCGGTCAGCAATGTACCGTTGGGCAGCATCACCTCAGGTAGGGAGAGCGGTGCATACTGACTGACAATCATCCGGCTGGCCGGAATGGTCTGGAAGTATTCGCGATGTGCCTCCTTGTCATTGGCAAAGGCAAAGCGATCCCGTGGCGTGGTGAGCATGCCAATGTCGATGGTGTGCAGCAGCAGCTCGCCGGGGGCGCCGACCTTGATGTCACGCAGTTCACCACTGAGATTGCCCTGACGAACGGAGAGGTTCAGTCCGGGCTGGATCCACTCGGCAGGCAGCTCGCCGCTCCAGGTATCCGCTGCATAGGTGATGCGGTTGTTCTCCAGCTCCCCCTCACGGAACCACTGCCCATTGGCAAACTTGAACTGCAGGGTCTGGCCACGGGAGACGGTCACCTGTCGCTCGCCATAGAAGGCCGTCGAGTTATAACCGGCGCTGGAGCGGATCCGCACCATCTTGCCCTCCAGCTCCGGGCTTACGGGCAGGTAAATATCCCGAACCCAGCGGCCGTCGGCGGTCTGGATCTCCACCAGCGCGCGCCCGGTCAGCCGTTCCTTGAGGAAGGCGCCGCTCTTGTCGTTCAGTTTGGCCAAATCAGCACTGCTGCTGATGACGGCAGTGCTGCCGCTCTCCGGGATGAAGCTCACTCCCCCTTCGGGAACCCCCGCGAGGTGGTAGACAGTCTCGGGCAGCGCCGATGGCGGTGACAAGGTCAGGGTGCCAAGCAGCGTGCCACTGCCGTCACGGGCCTCCACCGTCATCTGGGTCACCCCGTCGGCCTGGAGCGGTTTCACCAGCAGCAGGCTCTTGCGCAGGCTGGTCAGGATGGGTTGGCGATCCCCCTCCTTGGGATGAGACGGCAGGATCTGGCTCTGGGCAAACTGCACGCTGGCAGCCAGGCTGCCGGTCAGATCGCTTTGCGGTGTCGTCTCATTGAATATCAGGGGCGAGGTGGTGGCAGACAAGGGGCCAGCCGCCAGGGTTGCCATGATGAGGGCAGCGATTCGGGTCACATTTGTGGTCATTGTCGGGTTCTCGTTCATATTGCTACCGGGAATGAGGGGCATGTCGCCATGCCCCGTCATCGGTGAGGAGGCCTCAGTTACAGCTTGCTGCCCCGATAACCAGCCAGACATCGTGCTTGCCCGGCTCATTGCCTTGAGTCCACCACTTGGCCTTCCACTGACGGCCGTTGTGGTTGGTGAGATCCCCGCCGTTGTAGGCAACGGCTGCGTTCCAGCCCAGATCAACCTGACTCACCAGCGCCCACTGATCGGCGGCTCGGCTCGGCTCATTACCCTGAGTCCAGTACTTGGCACGCCATACCAGCTGGTTATGGCTCACCTTGTCACCGCCGTTGTAGACCTTGCTGGCCTGCCATGCGGGAACGTTGGCTGCTTCCGGATCTGTGGTGTTGCAAGAGCCCCCTTCACCGCCTTCGTTGATTGGCGTGACGGTGAGACGGGTGGCCGCGTTGGCATCGAGTGCGCCATCGGAGACGGTCACAGAGAGGTCATAACCGGTTTCGACATCCACCGCCGGACCGGTGACCACCAGGGTGGCGCTGTTCTGGCCGGTCGCCGTGATACCGGCAGGCACTTGCCATTGATAGATCAGCTCGTCGTCGTTGGGGTCGGATGCCTTGGCAGTGATGGTCACCTGCTTGCCCTCTTCCACCTTGACGCTGGCAGGCAAAGTCACCACCGGAGGCAGGTTGGGCTGCGGCGCCTTGTTGGTCACCACCACCTGATCCCTGGCGGTCAGTTGATGGTCATCAGTCACAGTCAGTTCGAATACCAGCGCGGTATCTGCACTGACGGCATTCACATCGACCCGCACCTTGGCCTGCGTGGTATCGCCCAGCACAGCTTGCGGGCCGGAGACCTGCTTCCAGCTGTAGGTCAGAGAGCCTTTTTCCGGATCATGGGAGGCTGAGCCATCCAGCGTCACCTCGGTCGGGCCGGTGACACTCAGATCGCTGCCCGCGTTGGCTACTGGCGGCTTGTTGGCTGGCGGGGTAACCCCTTCACCGTGACCGAGACCTTCATGCATGGCGTTGAGGATGTCGCCGTTGTCGGCATCGATCTCCCAAGAGAAGAGCCCGCCCAGCTTGTTGGCCAGCACGTATTGGCCTTTCGCCTTGACCGAGCGCTCGTCGTCATAGGTGATCAGCTCGCCGGTGGAGGGCTTGAACAGGGTGGCCGCTTCGGCAGTCTCGTCGTAGTTGTACTCCCAGCCCGCCCCCATGTGGCTGTTGACGATGTGGCGATAATCCAGCACGCCATCTTCCCAGGTGCCCTTGATCTTGCCGGTGGCGGTGCCGGTGAAGGGGTCATTGCCCTGATAACCGCTCACCCCTTTCCAACCGCGACCGTAGGCGGCGGCACCGATCACCAGCTTCCCGGAGTCGACCCCCTGCGCCAGCAACTGCTGCACCGCTGCATCAGTGTTGTAGCGCTTGTTGGCCGAGCCGTTGGTGGCCTGATAGAGGTTGGCCTGATGACCCAGGGAGGTATTGCTCCAGGCACCGTTGTAGTCGTAACTCATCACGAAGAGGTGATCCATGTACTGCTGGGCAGCCTTGTAATCCACATCCTCAATCTTGTCGTAACCGGCACCGATGGCAGAGGTGAGCTGATAGGTGCGACCGGTCTCGGCCTCCAACTCGTCGAGCATGGCGCGCAGATCCTTCATGATCAGCACATAGGTTTCACCATCTTTGGTCTTGTCCCCCAGATTGGGGTTGGCACCGTCGCCGCCCGGGAACTCATAGTCGATATCGACACCGTCGAAGAACTTCCAGGTCTGCAGGAACTCCTTGACCGAGGCGACGAACACGTCACGCTTGGCCTTGTCATGCATGAAGAAGAAGGGGTCGGAGAGGGTCCAGCCACCGACGGAGGGGAGGATCTTCAGGTCCGGATAAGCCTGCTTGAGAGCCATCAGATTGCCGAAGTTGCCCTTGTAGGGCTCATCCCAGGCGACCAGTGACCCCTGCCCTTTTTGCAGCGCGGCCCAGGGATCGTGAATGGCGACCTGGAAATCCTTGCGCCCGGCACAGGCACGTTGCAGCGCCTGGAAGCTGCCGGCAATCTCTTTGAGGCTGTCGTTGAGGCCATCACCGCCACAGATCGGGGTGAAGCCATAGAGGATATGGGTCAGGTTCTGGGCCGGCAACTTGTCCACGGTGAAGTTGCGATCATAGACCCCCCACTCCACATAGTAGGTACCGACCACCTTGCCGGACTTGTTGACATAGGGTTTGTTATTCTCCTGCAGGGCAGGCTTGAGCGGTGCGAGGTGGCTGCCATCGGTATCGGCGACCACGATCTCCTTGGCATCAGACAGGGTGCAGCCATCGCCGTTGCACAGCGCGACCTGCATCTGATAGCGGCCCCCCTTGTGCACCTTGAAGGTGGCTGTGCCAGCGCCGGAAGAGGGACCGGACCACACCTCCTTGCCATCCAGCAGCACCTTGGCACTCTGGCCGATATCGCCGTTCCAGATATTCCAGGTGACGGTCACATCGGCGCCATTCTTCACCTTGACCAGCTCGTTATAAGCGGTCGCGGACTGGCTGACTTCGACGATGGCAAACTTGGTGGGGCCCCAACCGATGGCGGGTTTGCCGGGAGCCGCCGCATAAGCGGCGGCGGAGGCGAGCAGGGTGCCGACCATCATGGCCAGCAGTGCAGGTTTTGGACTTAGCATATTGCTTTCCTTTTCGTTATTGGAAAAACGAAAGGGCAACGCAACACGACAGGTGACACAAAAACGGCCACCCCTTGGCAAAGGCAGCCTGCATTCTACTGTGGTGGCCCCGCTATCCTAGGCCGTCTTGACCCTTAGACCGGAAGCTTTGCGTCCCGACTTTTCAATCGGTTTGCCCTTGTCACAACGTTATTTCTGGCGATAAATAATCGCCGATTGACTGTAGGGTAATTCTGATAAGTAAGCAAATCGGACCATTGCCAGCCCACCAGTTACCAACCCTGACAATTACCCACTTTCAAGAAATTAATGTTTAAAAAACAGCCGGATATGCAGACCTAATCTCATCACCTCCAACCAGATACCTCACACCATTTTTTTGATCTGCATCACACCAAATTGAGAAAAATCAATGAGTAAGAACAATATGCGACAAAAGACCCATCTGTGTCGCAACTAATGAATTTATAATCGCCGCTTTGCATGGCCAGCAGGTGTCTTCATGCCCAACGAACTGCCCTCACGCACCCGGTTATCCAGATACGACAAATTTGTTCGTTTGACGATTTATGCCTTGCCACTGGCCGGGATGATCTGGCTTATCAACAGCCTCAATGGCTGGCAAAGGGCGCCGCTTGCCAGCACCTTGCTAGTCCAGAGCTACCTTATCTGCACCTTCTGGCTCTATCGCCACTACCGCTACCATCTGCACCGCCAGTGGCAGCATCTGAGTGAGGCGCTCAAGATCAACGAAACCACCGCCGAACTGGCCCGCAACTCGGCGCAATACCAGACCGAAGAGGCCTTTCTGGAGGATCTGCTCAGACGAGCCGTAATGTTGATCCCGGGAGCCGAGATGGGCTGCCTGATCAAGCTGCTGCCGGGCACAGGCATGTTGAGATATGAAGCGGCCATCGGCATGGATCTGGTGAAACTGCGGCGGATCAATCTGCCGCTGGAGCACACCTTTCAGTACAAGCTGACTCAGGGGCGCTGCAACAAAACACTGCTGATCAACGACCTGTCGAAGATAAATGCCACCATGCCCCTGTCCGAACAGGACAGAGAGCTGCTGGTCAACTGCACCGACCTGCCCATCCAGGCCACGCTGGCGACCCCGATCCATATCGATGGTCAGCTCTACGGCATGATCAATATGGACAGCAGCAAACGTAATGCCTTTACCCGCTACGACAGCCACCTGATGGCGATCCTGGCGCGGGATATTCGCCACGCCATCACCATTTATCAGCAGTCCCGCCGCATCTATCAGCTGGCCAATACCGACCAGCTGACCGGGCTCGCCAATCGACAGCAATTCGAACTCGCTCTGCAAGCACAGCCGGAAGGCACCCTGCTGCTGATCGACATGGATAATCTCAAGCAGCTCAATGACAGCAGTGGCCATTTGGCCGGTGATCAGGCCCTGCGCCTTATCGCAGATGGCATACGCCAGCACTTCGGTCAGGGGGTGATTGCCGCCCGCTTCGGCGGGGATGAGTTTGTGCTGCTCACCACTCTGACACCGACCGAGCTGCAACAGACGATGGCCAGGCTGACGGCCATGCTGGCCAGCGCCTCCCCGACTATCTCGTGCAGCATGGGGATGGCCCCCTATCGCGGCGACTTTGCTGCCGCGTTTGCCAGAGCCGATGCCGACATGTATCAACACAAGCGGCACCACAAAGAGCAGCGTGCGGCACAGATGCCAGCAAGCGGGGAGAGCATTAATCACTAGCCCGGAAGGGCCGCTTTGCAGGCACAAAAGAGAAGCTGGGTGGGGAAACCGATTGGCAGACCCGCCAGAATGTGGCGAAGCGGGGAGAAAAAACGGGGCATGACTGGCATGCCCCGCCACCATTCAATGCTTATTTACAGCTGGCGGCTCCCACATCCTGCCAGACGTCGTGTTTGCCGGGCTCATTGCCCTTGGTCCAGTACTGCGCCTTCCACTGACGGCCGTTATGGGTGGTGAGCTCGCCACCGTTGTAGGCCACATTGGCATCCCAACCCAGTTGCACCTTGCTCACCAGCAGCCACTGATCCGCGGTGCGACTAGGCTCGTTGCCCTGGGTCCAGTACTTAGCCTGCCACACCAGCTGGTTATGGCTCACCTTGTCGCCGCTGTTATAGGTGCTTGCCGCTTTCCAGACTGGCCAGTTGGCCGCATCCGGATCGGTCGCCGTGCAACCACCGCCGCTGCTGGCCGGTTTGACCGTCAGACGGGTTGCCGCACTGGCATCCAGCCCGCCGTCGGAGACGGTGACGCTCAGGTCATAGCCGGTGTCGCTGGTGACGCTCGGGCCGGTGACTACCAGAGTGGCGCTGTTCTGGCCCGTTGCGGTGATGCCTGCCGGCACGCTCCACTGATAAGTGAGCGGATCACCGTTCGGATCGGAGGCGGTCGCCTTGATGGTCACCTGCTTGCCCGCCTCCACAGAGGCCGTGGCAGGTAGACTCACCACAGGCGCCAGATTGGCCTGCGGCGCCTTGTTGGTCACCACCACCTGATCCTTGGCACTCAACAGCTGGTCATCGGTCACCGTCAGCTCGAACACCAGATTGATGTCGGCAGTCACCGCATCGAGTACAACACGGGCCTTGGCCTGAGTGGCATCGAGCAGGGCAGCCTGCGGGCCGGAGATCTGCTTCCAGCTGTAGCTGAGCGCGCTGTTTTCCGGATCGTGGGAGGCCGAACCATCCAGCGTCACCTCGGTCGGGCCGGTCACCTTGAGGTCACTGCCCGCGTTGGCCAGCGGCGGCTTGTTGGCTGGTGGAGTGGTTCCCTCGCCGTGACCCAGACCCTCGTGCATGGCATTGAGGATGTCGCCGTTGTCGGCGTCGATCTCCCAGGAGAAGAGGCCACCGAGCTTGTTGGCCAGCACATACTGCCCCTTGGCCTTGACCGAGCGATCGTTGTCATAGGTGATGAGATCGCCGGTCGCCGCCTTGAACAGATAGGGCGCCTCGGCCACCTCGTCGTAGCCCTTCTCCCAGCCCGCCCCCATCCGGTTGTTGACGATGTCGCGGTAATCCACCACCCCGTCCTCCCAGGTGCCTTTCACCTTGCCGGTCGCCTTGCCGGTGAAGGGGTTGTTGCCCTGATAACCGCTCACCCCGGTCCAGCCACGGCCATACATGGCGGCACCAACCACCAGCTTGCCCGGTTCAACCCCCTGCGCCAGCAGCTGATTCACTGCCTTGTCGGTGGTGTACTTGGTATCGGGGTCCCAGCTCGCCGCATAAAGGTTGGTCTGGTGACCGAGCTCGGTGTTGCTCCAGGCACCGTTGTAGTCGTAGGTCATCATGAAGATGTGGTCCATGTAGGGCTGGGCCGCTTTGTAGTCCACATCCTGGATCTTGTCGCCCCCCGCTCCAATGGCGGAAGTGAGCTCATACTGGCGACCGGTCTCGGCCTCCAGCTCGTCGAGCATGGCCCGCAGCTCCTTCATCAGGGCCACATAAGTGGCACCATCACTCGGGCTGCCCAGTTTCGGGTTGGCACCCTGTCCGCCCGGGTACTCCCAGTCGATATCCACACCGTCGAAGAACTTCCAGGTCTGCAGGAACTCTTTCACCGAGCCGACAAACACATCGCGCTTGGTTTTGTCACCGAGGAAGTAGAAGGGATCGGAGAGGGTCCAGCCACCGACCGAGGGGAGGATCTTGAGGTTCGGATAGGCCTGCTTGAGCGCCATCAGGGCGCCAAAGTTGCCCTTGTAGGGCTCGTCATGAGCAGTGAGGTTGCCTTGCGGCATCTGGATGGCGGCCCAGGGATCGTGCATCGCCACCTTGAAGTCCGCCCGGCCGGCGCACGCCCGTTGCAGCGCCTGGAAGCTCCCTTCGATCTCCTTGAGGCTGTCGTTGAGGCCATCCCCGCCGCAGATGGGGGTGAAGCCATAGAGGATATGGGTCAGGTTCTGGGCCGGGATCTTGTCCACCGTAAACTTGCGGCCATAGACTCCCCACTCCACATAGTAAGTCCCCACCACCTTGCCGGACTTGTTGGCGTAGGGCTTGTTGTTCTCCTGCAGCGGCGCCTTGAGTGGCGCCAGATGGCTGCCGTCGGTATCGGCGACCACGATCTCCTTGGCATCAGAGAGGGTACAGCCATCGGCGTTGCACAGCGCCACCTGCATCTGGTAGCGCCCCCCTTTCTTCACCTTGAATTTGGCGCTGCCCGCTGCGGTCGAGGGGCCGGACCACACCTCCTGACCATTGAGCAGCACCTTGGCACTCTGGCCCAGATCGCCGCTCCAGAGGTTCCAGTTCACCTCCACATCGGCGGCATCCTTTACCTTGACCAGATTGTTGTAGGCAGTAGCCGCCTGATCGACTTCAACGATGGAAAACTTGGTGGGGCCCCATCCGATGGTCGGCTTGCCGGGCGCCGCAGCATAAGCGGACGAGGCGCAGCACAGACCGACCGCAAGGGCCAGCATGGTAGGCTTTGGACTTAGCATTTTTTATATTTCCCTATTTCGTTATGTTGGCAACGAAAAGGGCTACGCCCTGACAGGTAACGCAGACGGCAGTGCGGCCTCTTGGCAAAGGTGCACAACAACCTGTGGTGGCCCCGCTATCTCAAGTACGGCTCATCCCTGGACCGGAAGCTTTGCGTCCCGACCTTGCGATCGGTTTGCCCTTCGGTTACTTCATTTGCGATGCAAAAAATCGCATCCCGACTATAGAGTGAGCCAATCCGGTCTGCCACTGTCGGCGTTGAACGACAGTGGCAAGCCAATACTGTAACTGGCGGCGATTGCGCTGGAAGATGAAGAGATCTTCGCCAATAAATCTCTGTTTTCGGCATTCATCCATGACCAGGGCCTGCGGGATCATTGCACGGTTTTGTGAGCCGGTTCACGGCTAGCTGCCCCGGATGCGGCTAGCGCAGCAGCAGGCTGTTCATCAGGGCTCGCAGTTTGAGTGGTTTGACCGGTTTGCTGATGTAGCCATACCCACGCTCGCGGATCTGCACCTGCAGCTCGCTCTTGCGATCAGCGCTGATGATGATGCCTCCCAGCTCGTCGCCACACACTCGCTGGAGGGCTGCGAGCGCCTCCAACCCGGTCTTGCCATCATCGAGGTGGTAGTCGGAGAGCACCAGTCTCGGCACAAACCCCTCTGCTACCAGCGCCTCGGCTTCGGCCAGATCGACGGCGCAGCGCACCTCGCAGCCCCAACGGCCGAGCAGGGTGCTCATGGCGGTCAGAATGTCCCGCTCGTTGTCGATACAGAGCACGGCTACACCTTCCAGCTGGCTGTCACGCACCACCGGCGCCGCCAGCTGATGGGCCGTGACCGGCCGGGTCGCCAGATTGAGGGTCACCGCAAAGACAGATCCCTTGCCCGGCCAGCTCTGCAATGTGAGCTGATGACCGAGCACCTGCGAGATGCCGCGGGCGATGGCGAGCCCCAGACCTAGCCCCTGCTCCTTGGCGGTGCGGGAGTGATCGAGGCGGGAGAACTCGTCGAAGATCGCCTCCTGCTTGTCTTGCGGGATACCGGGGCCGTTGTCCCATACCTCAATGCGGATCTTCTCCCCCATCCGGCGGCAACCAAGCAGCACCCTGCCGCCCGGGTTGTAGCGAAACGCATTGGTCAGGAAGTTCTGCAGCACCCGGCGCAGCAGCCGCACATCGCTGTGCACCGCGTGCTTGCTCTCCACCACCGAGAAGTGGATCCCCCCCGCCTGCGCCAGTACGCCAAACTCCGCCTTGAGGTTGTCGAGCAGATCGCGCAGGGCAAAGTCGAGCTTCTTGGCCTTGAACTTGCCCGCTTCGAGCCGCGAGATATCGAGCAAATCGGTGATGAGATCCTCGGTCGCCCCCAGCGCATCGTCGATATGGCGGGCGATGCGGGCCTGCTCACCAGCATCGGGCAGCATCTCCAGCAGGGAGGAGGTAAACAGCTTGGCGGCATTGAGGGGCTGGGTCAGATCATGGCTGACCGCCGCCAGAAAACGGCTCTTGGATTGATTGGCCCGCTCCACCTGCTGGTTCACCAGCAGCAGTTGACGGTTGAGATCGGAGAGCTCACGGGTGCGCTCGGCCACACGCGCTTCCAGATGTTCGTTCGCTTCGCGCAGCACCCGCTCCGCATCGCGAAACGGCGTGATGTCGGTAAAGGTCATGACAAAACCGCCGGCTGGCATGGGGTTGCCCTGCATCTCGATCACCCGCCCGTCCGGGCGCTCCCGCGCCGAGATATGGGCGCTGCCCCGCTTCATAAAGGCGACCCGCCGCGCCACGTGATCCTCGATATCACCGGGGCCACAGAGCCCCTGCTGGGCGTTGTAGCGGATGATCTCTTCAATAGGACGCCCTGCCTGAATAAGCCCCGGCGGATAGTGGAACAGCTCGATGTAGCGGCGGTTCCAGGCCACCAGACGAAGCTCCCTGTCCACCACCGAGATCCCCTGCCCGATATGCTCGATCGCCCCCTGCAGCAGGCCACGGTTGAAGCGAAACACGTCGGAGGCCTCATCGACTATGGTGGCGATCTCCTCGAGCTGCATGTTGCGCCCCTGCAGGGCCGAGGCGAGCACCAGCCGTGCCGATGAGGTACCAAACACCCCCGCCAGCAGCCGCTCGGTGTGGGCAATCAGCTCGGCCGAAGCCTGCATCTGGGGCGCCAGGGTGCCGCCCCGCTCACCGGCGAAACGACCAAAGGCGCGTTTGACCCGGCTTGAGCCGACAAAGCGGGCCGCCAGCATCTCCAGCTCCTTGACCGAGACCCGCGCCTGATAGAGGGCGGCGGTATCGCGACTCGGCTTGCCGACAAAGTTGGCCGCCTGCAGCCGCTCGCTCACCGCCGGACGGGAAAGCAGCGAGCCAGCCACATAGCCGAGCAGGTTGAAGAGCAGGCTCAGGAAGATGCACCAGGCCCCGAGACTCAGCTCGCGAAACGCGGGCCAGTCCGGCGGCGCCAGCAGCTCGGCCAGTGGTGAACCGGCCAGCAGCCCGCTCTCCACCAGCAGGGTGACGAACCAGAGGCTCACCCCGAGGCTCAACCCAAGATAAACCCCCTTGCGATTGCCGTGACGCCAGTAGAGGCCGAGCAGCAGGGCCGGCGCAAACTGGGCCACCGCGCCAAAGGAGAGATAGCCGATGCGCGACAAGCTGGTGAGATCGCCGAGCCAGAGGTAAAGCCCCCAGGCCGCCAGCAAGATCAGCAGGATGGCACCACGGCGCACCTGCAACAGCAGCCTTACCAGCCGCTCGTCGCGCCCCTGCCGCCAGAAGCGGCGCAGCAACACCGGCAGCACCAGATCGTTGCTCACCATGATCGCCAACGCGATGGTGCAGACGATCACCATGCCGGTGGCCGCCGAAGTGCCGCCGAGAAACGCCAGCATCGCCATGCCATCGAAACCGAGGGCCATCGGCAAACTGATCACATAGGTGTCGGAGGCCATATCGGCACCCACCCACTGCTTGCCCGCCAGCGCCAGCGGCCAGATAAAGAGTCCCATCACGAACAGGTAAAGCGGGAAGATCCAGCGCGCCCAGTGAAGATCCTGCCCCTGATTGTTCTCCACCACAGTCACATGAAACTGGCGCGGCAGGCAGATAACGGCGCACATCGCCAGCACCGTATAGATGGCAAGCTCCAGCAGGTTGCCGGGGCTCACCGCCACCACCTGCGCAAAGAAGTCGCGGGTCACCTGCTCGTGAGCTTCGCCGGGTTTGCTCAAGATCAGCCAGAGAGCGAAGCCCCCCACCGCGATAAAGGCCAGCAATTTGACCACCGACTCGAAAGCGATGGCCACCACCATCCCCCTGTGGTGCTCGGTGGCATCGAGATGGCGGGTGCCGAACAGGATGCTGAACAGCGCCAGCAGCAGGGTAACCCCGAGCGCCAACTCGCTGGTATTGCTGGTCGGGCTGATGCCGCCGCTGTTGACCATCAGCAGATCCAGCCCGGTGACGATGGCTTTGAGCTGCAACACCAGATAGGGGAGGATCCCCATGATGGCGATAAGGGCGATCACCATGGCGAGCCGCTGGGATTTGCCGTAACGGGCAGCAATAAAGTCGGCGATGGAGGTGATGTGTTCCCGTTTGGCTACCAGAATAAGGCGTGCCAGCAGCCGCCAGCCAAACAGAAAGACCAGCATGGGGCCAAGGTAGATGGGCACCGGCGACCAGGGCGATTCACTCGCCTGCCCCACGGTGCCGAAGAAGGTCCAGGAGGTGCAGTAGACCGCCAGCGACAGGCTGTAGAGCAGCGGTTGCCCCTTGAGACGGTGCCGTTTGTGCTTGTCTGCCACGAAGGCGATCAGAAACAGCAGCCCCAGATAGGTGAGCGACAATCCGATCAGCAGCCATCCCTGGTGCATCGATAACTCCTTGTCCATGTTGAGTTTTTGTATACAACCTCGCCAGTCTAGAGAGGCTGCAGCCAAAAGTCATCCCCTTCGGACAGATTGAAATTATCGTTTTTCAATAAGTTTTATCTTGACTGTATATCGCAAAACAATAAACATTGCCGGTGTGAATATTGATAAACGATAAACTTTACCTTTCAGATAAAACCATCACAGTGAGGAATGAGATGATCTCCAACAAACTCGAACGCTCGAGCATGCTGATCGAATGGCTGCTACTGTTGGCACTGCTGGCGACCCCTTTGATCACCTTGCTGGAGGTGTGGACCCCCTTCGGTGGCGCCGATTTTCTGCAGGAGAAGCTCAACACCATCTTGAGCCGTCCCGGCATCAATCCTGCCGACTATCCCCTTCACTTCTCCACCCGGCTGCTCGGCACCCTGGTACAGCTGTTGCCGGATCTGGTCTTTATGATGATGCTCTGGCAACTGCGTCAGCTGTTTCGCGGCTACCGCGCCGGTCTGCTCTTCACCTTCGAGCAGATCCGCCGCTACCGGCAGATCGGACTGCTGCTCTGTGCAACCTTCCTGGTCGAATTGATCCTGACCCCCTTGCTGGATACGGTGCTCACCATGAGAGGCCCGGAAGTACTCGGTACCATAGCGCTGAGTACCTCCGATTTCCGGGTACTGCTGGCGGGACTGATCGTACTGGCGCTGGCACTGGTCATGCGCGAGGCCAAACTGCTGGCCGATGAACAGCAACTGACGGTGTGAGGAACGTATGCCCATTATCATCCGACTCGATGCCCTGCTGGCCGAGCGCAAAATGACCGCCCGCGAGCTGGCCCAGCGCATCGACATCACCGAGGCCAACCTCTCGATCCTCAAGAATGGCCACGCCAAGGCGGTGCGCTTCTCCACCCTGGAGGCCATCTGCCGTGAACTCAAATGCCAGCCCGGCGATCTGCTGGGCTACGAGCAGGAGCGCTAATCCCTTATGAGTCGTCATATCACCCTGTTTGCCCTGTGGCTGCTGCCGCTGTGGGCCTGCGCTGGCAATGACGCGAGCGGCCCCCGCTACCATATCGAGCAGGGCGCCAGCGCCAATGTGCTGCAAGTGCGCCTCACCATGCAGGGCAAACCTCCCTTTACCCTGCTACCCGCTCGTCAGTTGCCGGGCAGTGCCACGCCGGTTTCCCCCGCGCTGATCTGCCTTGCAGACAACCAGCCGGTTGCCCTCAACCAGCCCTTCTCCTGCAAAGAGGTTGGCTGGCAAATCACGCTCACACCCGCTCCGGCACTGGGTGCAGATGCCTCGGCCCAACAGTCGCTTCTGTTTGCTCCCAACCAGTGGCTATTGACCGAGTGGGGTAACTTTGTGCGCCAGATGGGGAGTCGCCAAGGAAAGGTTTGTCTGCCGGATGGCAGCTGCCAACCACTGCCGGATGTCAACCAGCCGCCGCTGATCCTGCCGTTTGGTCTGGACACAGTGCCCGTCACCAAGCCGGATCCGCGGCTGGTGCTGAGCCATGACGAGACCGCCAACCAGCTCGATCTGCCGGCCTTGCAGCAGCAACTGAATGAGATCATCGACTATCTGGCCTTCCAGCTCGATGTGGATCCTCCCACTCATCCATGGCAACTGGTGTGGCTGGGGCGGGATGTGGCGACCCGCTCCCTTGGCGGCGCCGCCGGAGATCAGGTGTTTGTCGCCAACTATCCCACCGAGGCTGGCAAACCGACGCCACAGGCCCCCTTGCGCCTGCTGCGCACCTCGGCCCACGAGGCGGTGCATATCCTCAGCGCTCGCCACTCTGCTCCACAACCCACCTGGGTCAACGAGAGCCTCGCCGAGTACCTCGCCATCAAGGCGCTGCGCCGCTTTCGGCTGCATCAGGTCACGGCGGTCAACGAGCTGGCCGAGCGGGGCAAACTGCTACCCCATAGCGAGAGCGGCCTCTATCGGGCCGCTCGCGAGGTGCTGGCGGGCGATCGCTCCTACTACCCGCTCTTTTACATCAAGGGGAGCGCCTTCTGGGAAGCGCTGGAGCGGGAGCTGCAGCACAATGACGTAACGCTGGCCCAACTGCTGCCCCAACTGGGCTGGCTGCCGGATGGCCGCTTTGATGCTGCATCCAATGAGCTGCTTGCTGGCACCATCGGCTCGGATACCTGGCACCGCCTCAGCCGCCTCTATCTGGGCGAGCAGCAGTAACGCCGCAAACCGCAGCAACGAAAAAGGGAGAGCCGTGGCTCTCCCTTTTGTTAGGTGAAATAGACAAATATCAGGCTGGAGCACTCTCCTGCGCAGACGGCGCAAAGGGGCGCAGCCGCAGGAAGAACACCGGCAACACCACCAGCACCATCAGGAAGAAGATGCCACCGCCGAGAGGCTCGAACAGCACGCCGCAGAGCGCCATCAGGGCCGCCACCGTCATGCCGAGGCCAAGGGCCGCATAGAGCGCCTGAGTCGGGATCAACTGCTCGGCCGGTAGCTGACGGGTCATAAAGCGCACCGCCCCCAGATGGCTCATGCCAAAGGTGACCGAGTGGAGCAGTTGCCCCAGCACCAGTACCCACAACTCGGTCGAGGCCCCCAGCAATACCCAGCGCCCCACACAACCGATGGCACCGGCGATAAAGAGACTCTGGGCGCCAAAGCGTTGCAGGAAACGCTTGTCGGCGGCGAACATGCAGATCTCCGCCACTACCCCGAGCGCCCAGAGATAGCCGATGATGGTGCCGCTATACCCTTGCGCCTTCCAGTAGATGGCGCTGAAACCGTAATAGGCGGCGTGGCTCCCCTGCAGCAACGCCGTCAGCAACAGGAAACGGCGCACCGGTGCGCTGCGCAGAGTCGCCAGCAAAGAGGCCTTGGCCCGCTCGCCCTGACTATCCTGTGGCGCCGGATAGAGCGGCAACCAGCTGAGCAGCAGCATCAGCGCCAACCCCGCTACCATGGTGTGCAAAATCCAGTCGCTACCAAAATTCCCCACCAGCGCCCCCACCAAGGTCGAGGCGACAATAAAGGCAAAGGAGCCGCACAGCCGCACCTTGCCGTAATCGAGGTGCGCCTGCACCACCATGCGGGTCGCCAGCGCCTCCCCCACCGGCATCAGGGTCGGATAAATAAAGTTCGCCAGCAGGGTCAAGCCCACCAGCCACCAGAGGTTATGACTGAGATAGAAACCGAGAAACGCCAGCAAACTGAGCAGGGAGAGCAACCGGGTAACCGGCAACAGATGGCCCGCCCCCTTGATCTGCCCCATCACCATCAGGTTGCCGGCAAAGCGGATCGCCATCCCCGCCCCCAGCAGGAGACCAATCATCTCGGCGCTGACGCCCACCCCCTCCAGCCAGAGCGACCAGAACGGCAAGTAAGCGCCGTAGACAAAATAGAAGGCGCCGAAAAAGAGCGCTAACCAGGAGAACGCGGGCATAAATCCTCTGCAACCGGATGACGGGAGCAGAATGATAACCCATCCGCCCCCGCAGATCCCGATGGAAACCCCGCGAAGAAAACGAAAAAACTTCAATAAAATTGAACTATTACCGAAGAGGTGGGGTCTACTTGGTAACACCTCCTCCTGGTTAGTGTTGCAATCCTTCCACCCGCCCATGGCGGGTTTCTTTTTTAGGCAAACATCTGCTCTGCTCCATCGTCACAACATTGCGGCGACAAAAAAGGGGCCGAAGCCCCTTTGATCATCTGCGTCTGTTGTTTGCTCTTTAGAATATGTATTTGACCCGTGCACTCAGGTTGCGGCCCGGTTCGGTCATCATGCTGTTATCGGAGCCCTCGGCACGACCGGCGATACGCTCGTAGCTGGTGTACTCCTTGTCAAACAGGTTGAAGACCCCGACGTTGAGCTGCAGGTCGGTCATCGGGTTGAACTGGGCGTACATATCTACCACACCCCAACCGGCGCTCTTCACGTAATCCTTGCCTTTGCTGTCTTTACGGACTTTGTCCATGTCGTCAGCAAAGCGCAGCGCGGTGTTGAAGTTCCATTGGGACTGTTCCAGACGCACACCGACGGAGCCGTTGAGCGGGCTCAGGCTGTTGATGTAGTTGCCATCCCCATCCTTGCCTTCGATGTAGGCGAGGTTGCCCCATACATTGACGATGTCGTTGAGCCAGTAATCCGCCTTGGCTTCGACCCCTTTGGTGGTCGCCTTGCTCAGGTTCTGGTACTGGTAGACGGCGGTTCTCCCCTCTTTGCCCACTTCCACCATCTCGATGAAGTCTTCGAACTTGTTGTAGAAGCTGGCTACTTCATAGCTGAAGCCGTTGCTGCTGCCACGCACACCGAGATCGATGCCGTCGCTGCTCTCCGGATTGAGGTTCGGGTTGGGCTCGATGCGATAGCCGTACGCCTGATGGTTCAGGGTGGAGAAGGCGCTGTCATACATGGGGGCCTTGAAGCCGTGGCTGTACTGGGCGAACAGGTTGGCCGCCTCGTGGGCCTTGAACACCAGACCCAGCTTGGGTGACAACTCCCCTTCCGAGAACTTGTGCAGCTTGTCGCCTGTGTAGGCCGGATCGTTGTCCGGAGTCATCCGGTAGTAGTCATAACGGGCACCCGGGGTCAGTACCCAGCGCTCGCCAAACTTGATCTCGTCAAAGGCCCACAGGGCGCTGCGCTCGCTGGTGGTAGCCGGGAAACTCAGCTCGTTGTAGCCGACAAAATCACCGGGAGTCGTCGGCCCCTTGTAACGGGTACGTTCGTTGTCGGTGTGTTCGTATTCAGCCCCCCAGGCCAGGCGGTGGTTGGCGACCGCCTTGTGGAACTGCAGCTGGGCGCCGATGTTCTTCTGATCGAACACGTTGTGATCCAGCGAGTTTTTGGTCACATAGGGGTTGCCGGGGCTGACCGGATACTTGGATGAGGCGTACTGATCCAGCGTCTGCTTGGTGCGGGCGAAGTAAACCTTGCTATCCATCCGATCGGCCCAACCTTGATTCAGCGCGATGCCGTGATCCAGCACCACAGAGAGGTTGTCGGTCTGCTTGTCGGTGATGGGCTGATCAAAGACACGGGCAGTACCGGTACCGACCTTGTTGAGCTTGACCGCATCCGGCTCCTCGCCATCGGTCAGGTAGTCAACGGTCAGCTTGAGGAACTGCTCATCGGAGAGGTTCCACTTGCTCTTGAGCAGCAGGGCGTGGGTACCGATATCGAAGTCGTTTTTGGTGGAGTCGAAATTCTGGGTCACACCGCCATCGCGCCAGGTGTAGCGCAGCAGGTTCTCCACTTCACCAGTGCGCAGGGCGCCGGTAAAGCCCGCCATCTTCTGGTGGCTGCTGGAGGCGTAACCGCTGGTCACATCCAGATAACTATCCTTGCCCTTGAGGAAGTCGCTGGCATCCTTGGTGGTGATGGCAATCACGCCACCCAGCGCATCGGAGCCGTAGGCCGCAGAAGCGGGCCCCTTGGCCACTTCTACCTGCTTGATCATGTCGGTATCGAAGTAGCTCTGGCCAACACCGCCCTTGCTGTAGGCATCATTCTGGCGCACACCGTCGCGCACCACCTTGACCCGGTTTTCACCCATGCCGCGGATGATGAAGGTCTGCGCATCACCCTGACCGCCGAGCACGGTCACACCGGGTTCGTAGCGGAACAGGTCGGCGACGTTGGTGACGACCTGCTCTTCAATCTGCTTGGCGGTGATCACCGAGATGGGGCCGGAGACATCTTCCAGTTTTTGCTCCATCCGTGAGCCGCTGACGACCACGACTTCATCCGCCTTCTGGGTGGCAGCAAAGACCTGGGAGGAGAGACCGGCCGCCACGGCGAGGGCAACCAGAGAGAGTGCGTTATGATGGGTCACAGCGAATCCTTATTGAGAACTATTATCAAACAGACCGCATATTACCCGGCTCCCGACAAAGATCAACAGGAAACGAAATCATTCTCATTTGTTTTGAACCAAATTGGTTTTACACTGTCGCCCTGTGTTGCCCTTATTCTCTATTAGCCCCCCGAGATGCACCGGCATCCGGGCATATCAGCCGTGAGATCCCATGATTAGACGACTTCCCCTGCTCGCCCTGCCGCTGCTACTGGCAGCCTGTGCCACCCCCACCCAACCGACCCAGTCATCACAGTTGCAGACGCTCTATGACTACCGGCTAAGCGGCGAAAGAGAAGCAGACCTGACGCTGGAGCAGGCAATCGCGCGCATTGCCGACGCCGACATCATTCTGGTGGGTGAGCTGCACAGCCATCCCGCCGTGCATCTGTTGCAATCGCGCCTGCTGAGCGGGCTCTACACCGCAAGTCAGCAGCACGGTCGGCCATTGGCCCTCTCCATGGAGCAGTTCAGCCGCGCCGATCAGAAGACGCTGGATGCCTATCTGGCGAATCAGATTGGTGAAGCGGCCTTGATCCGCGAAGGCAACGCCTGGCCCAACTATCCGAGCGACTACCGCCCGCTGGTAGAGTTTGCCAAGGCTCACCGGATGCCGGTGATCGCCGCCAACGCCCCCAAGCCGCTGGTGAGCTGTGTCGGTCAGGAGGGGGCTGAGTGGCTCGACAAACTGCCCGCGTCGCGTCGCAGCCAGCTGGCCCGCCAGCTGACGCTGGGGGATGATCCCTATCGCCAGAAATTTATGGCCTCCATGCACCACGGCGATGCCGACAGCAACGCCCGCCGCTTCGCCGCCCAGACCAGTTGGGATGACACCATGGCCGAAAGCATGGTGGATTATCTCGCCAAGCACCCGGGCCAGCAGATCATGCATATCGCCGGCAATTTCCACGTCGAGGGGGGGCTTGGGCTCGCCAGTCGCATCGCCAGCCGCAATCCTGCCCTCAAGGTAGCGCTGGTCGTGCCCCGTACAGATGAGACCTCTGTTGCAGATCCCGCAGCCGATGTGCAGGTAACCATCATGCCGCTGCCTAAGCGCTGGCAAAACAGTGACGAGATGAAGCAAGATATGGGCGCGCTGCATCAATCCCGCAGTCGTGACTGCAGCCAGTGGCTGCAACCCTAATCTTCCAGGAAACGGCGGGTAAAATATGGATGTGTTACTGATCATCGATGTGCAGCAAGGCTTGTTCAACGAGCCCCGTTACCGCCAGGAGCAAGTGCTGGCCAATATCAATCGGGCTGCGGCCCATGTCAGGCAGCAACAGGGACGGGTCATCTATATCCAGCATGACTCGCCCCCCGGTACCGAACTGGAACCGGGCACCCCGGGTTGGCAGTTGCACAGTGCGCTGCAACCGGCCAAGGGGGAGAGCCGGGTACGCAAGACAGCCTGTGACAGCTTTCTCGATACCGAGCTTGCCTTCCTGCTGGCCGAGCAGCCGGTCGATCGGCTCATTCTCTGTGGCTGCGCCACCGATTTTTGCGTCGATACCACGGTGCGCAGTGCGGCCTCCCATGGGTTCGAGGTGCTGGTGTTGAGCGATGGTCACACCACCGCCGATCGCCCCCACCTGAGCGCGGCCCAGATCACCGAGCACCATCACTGGATGTGGCGCCACCTCAGCCTGCCGGAGGGGCACAGTGTGACCCTGCTCACCACCGACGAGCTGCTGGCAGTAACACCCGCCCTGCAGCCGTGCTAATCTGCGAGCCTCGCCTCGTTTCTCACTGGAGTCTGTCGTGCGCCTGTTGTCTGCCACCCTGTTGTTGATTGTTCCCCTGCTGTCGGCCTGCTCCAGCTTGCCCGGACAGAAGTATGACGGGCCGGAGCCCCTGTTTCTGACCCACATCAACGAGGAGGGGAGCAAGCGCTTCACCTTTGAAGCCGCGCCCAACGACACCTTGCCGCGCGGCCTATCGGCAGCCCAGAGCCAGCGGCTGCTGGAGCAGCGGGAGGCGTTACAGGAGAATCTGCTGACCGAGACCCTGGCGACCAAGCAGTATTGCCGCCAGGGCTACATCGTACTGAGCCAGACCTCCTGGAAGGTGCGGGGAGAGTGCAACGAAACGGCCACCGACGCCGATCGTCGCGCTTTTCCCAACAAGGCCAGCTGGCAGGATTGATCAGGCCGGATGAGATAACGCAATAAAAACGGGCAGCCAATTGGCTGCCCGTTTTGTTATGACGGCTGTCGTGGTCGACAGGGATCGTCAGACCGGCGCATCGGCCGGGCTGGTGAGCTCGGCACCGTTGTCGATGCGCTTGTGCCCCTCCACCAGATGGACGAAATCCACCAGCTCGTCACCGGAGACCGCGAACGCCTGACCGAAGCCCTTGACGAACAGCCCCTGCTCCGGCTTGAGGCGGAACAGTTTGAAATCCTTGAGGTTGGAGAGACCCTTGATGATCTCGCCAAAACGCCCCTCCAGCGCAGCGACCGCCTTGCTCCAGCGGGCGTCGTCACGGGCAACCACTTCAGCCACCGCATCGAAGGTCAAGCGCTTGCGGGCAAACAGCTCGCGGGCACCGCTCTCATCCTCGATCAGCATCAGGGATACCCGCGGCACCTGTTGCAAGTTGCGGGCGTGGCGGGCGATCTCGGAGATCAGCACATAGTAGCCATCTTCCTGCAGCACGAACGGGGCATAGCTGGCGTTGGGATTGCCTTCGCCATCGACGGTGGCGAGCTGCAGGGTGCGGCAGCTGTCGCGAAACTCGCGGATCTCCGGTTGCAGGCGGTTCTGCAGACGCTCCTGACGTTCACTCATGCTTTGACTTCCTCTTGAGAGTTGTGGCGCAGCGCCATAAAACGGGTGACCTGATCGTCCAGCAACTGGCGTTTCTCGTCGCGACCCAGATAGACCTTGAAAATGCAGCGGCCGGAGTGACCGAAGAACTGGAAGGAGTGCCCCTCCTTGCCCATGAACAGCTTGCTGACCAGCGCAATCCCCGCCACGTTGTCGAGCTTGAGATGACCATGCAGCTCACCGTCGCGGCCCATCAGGTTGTAGTAACCGCGTGCGTCCTTGCCTTTCGGGAAGGGGGCTTTTACCTCGAAGATGGAACCTTCTGATTCGACGATGGTGGTCACCGGGCCCCAGTCGGCCAGATCTTCCAGCAGACCTTGTGCGCGATCGGCGGGTAGCAGGGTCACCAGCTCGGCGGGCAGATGGCGAACCACCTCCCATTCGCTGATGGCAAGCTGGGCCGCCAGGGTGGACGGATGAGCGCCGGGATCCTGCTCCAGCAGCGCGTGAATGCGTTGTGCAATGCTCATGTTTTCTCCCTCTGCGGGACCAGGTCGTCCCGCTGTTTATCATGGCGGCTACTCTAATAAAGCACCGAAACCAATGCAATTGATAATTGCTATCATTATCAGTGCATTTTTTCCAAAGCCTTGATATTCTCGGCGGCACACCCGTTTCATTCACCCCTTCGGAGGTTAGCATGGGCCGTCGTCTTGCCCTCGCCATCACCCTGCTCTGCAGTTCACTGTCCCCATTCTCTGCCGTTGCCGCCGACGGACAGAAAGAGCGTATCGTCAGTATCGGCCCCGCCACCACAGAACTCATTCTGGCACTTGGTGGTGAATCGAGCCTGATCGCCACCGATGTCAGCAGCCCCTTGCCAAAAGGGTTGCCCAAGGTGGGTTATCACCGGGCGCTGGCCGCCGAAGGGATCCTGAGCCTCTCCCCCACCCGACTGGTGGGCAGCGACGAGATGGGGCCGGCCCCGACCCTGGATCAGCTGCGTCGTGCCGGGGTCAAGGTGGAGGTGCTGGATACCGCGCCGACTCTCGCCAACCTCAACCAGCGTATCGACACCCTCTCCAGCCTGCTGGGCGATAAAGCCGCTGGCGATCGCCTGAAGGCAGAGATCCAGGCCCAGACCGATCAGCTGGCGGCGCAAGCCAAACAGAACAAACCGCTCAAGGTCGCCTTCCTGCTGCTGCACAAGGGGCAACCCACCAGCATCGCCGGAGGGGACACCACAGCCAGCGCGCTGATCTCGCTGGCAGGCGGCATCAATCCGGTCGCCGAGTTGCGCAACTACAAGCCGGTATCCGCCGAATCCCTCATCGAGATGCAACCCGATCTGGTGCTGGTCAGCGGTCGTGACTGGCAGCAGTATGCCGATTCGGCCAAGGTGCTGGCAGAAGTGCCCGCCCTGGCGGCTACCCCGGCAGGCAAGCGCAACGCCATTCACGCCATCGACGGTCACGCCCTGCAAGGGGGCCTGAGCCTCAACTCCCTGCAGCAGGCGAACCAGATCGCCTATTGGATCAAGCAGGGGTCATGATGCGCTTGCCCCTCTCCTGGCTGCTGGCCTTCACCACTGCTGCACTGACACTGTTGCTGCTCGGTTCGCTGGCAACCGGCCCCATGACCCTCACCTTGGGCGAGAGTCTGCGGGCGCTGTTTGCCGGACAGGAGAGCGGGATAGAGTCGCACAAGCTGCTGATCGTGCAGGAAATTCGCCTGCCTCGTACCCTGCTCTGCATCGCCGTGGGCGGGATCCTCGGGCTCTGTGGCGCCGTGATGCAGGGGCTGTTTCGCAACCCTCTGGCTGACCCCGGCATCATAGGTGTCTCCGGCGGTGCGGCGCTCGGTGCGGCGCTCGCCATCGTGCTGCTGGCCCCCCTCGGCCAGCAGCTGCAAGCCACCATAGGGGTTGGCCTGCTGCCGCTGCTCGCCTTTCTCGGCGGCGCGCTCACCACCACCCTGGTCTATCTGCTCGGCACCCGTGAGGGCGGCACCTCGGTCACCGTCATGCTGCTGGCCGGGGTCGCCATCACGGCGCTCTCCGGCGCGGTGATCGGCCTGCTCACCTATCTGGCGGACGATCAGATGCTGCGCAACCTGAGCCTGTGGCAGATGGGAACGCTGGCAGCAGGCAAACCGGCCGATGTGGCGCTGGCCCTGCTCACCCTGACGGCCCTGCTGTGGCTCTTTATGCGCGATGCCAATCCCCTCAACGCCCTGCTGCTGGGTGAAGGGGAGGCCCGTCATCTGGGGGTCAATGTGCAATCCCTCAAACGCCGCCTGATCCTGCTCACCGCAGCGGGCGTCGGGGTAGCGGTGGCGGTAGCGGGGATGATCGGCTTCGTCGGGCTGGTAGTGCCCCATCTGGTGCGCCTGCTGGCAGGCCCCAACCACGTCAGGTTGCTGCCGCTCTCAGCCCTGCTTGGTGCCGCCCTGCTGCTGGCGGCCGATATGCTGGCGCGCACCCTGCTGGCCCCTGCCGAGCTGCCGGTGGGCATCATCACCGCCCTGCTCGGCGCCCCCTTCTTCATCTGGCTGCTGGTAAAAGGCCGCCGTGCCCTGTGATACGGACTGTTATGCAACCACTCTCATCCTCACTCTCCGCCCCCCTGTTGAGCTGCAGCCGACTCAGCCTGCGCCGTGGCCAGCGCCAGATCCTGGATGGGCTCAATCTCGACCTCGAGAGCGGAACCCTCACCGCGCTGCTCGGCCCCAACGGGGCGGGCAAGAGCTCACTGCTCAAGTGCCTGACCGGCGAGCTGGAATATGAGGGCGCCATCACCCTGTTTGGCGCGGATCGCCAGCAGTGGGACAGCAGCCAGCTGGCCCACCGGCTCGGGGTATTGCCGCAAAGCTCCTCCCTCAACTTCCCCTTTCTCTGCGAGGAGGTGATCGCCATGGGGCGCTTGCCCCACAGTGAACCGGCGGCGCGGCGTGACGAGATAGTGGCGGCGGCCATGACCCATGCCGGGGTCGAGCATCTGGCCAAGCGGCTCTATCCCGGGCTCTCCGGCGGCGAGCGGCAGCGGGTGCAGTTTGCCCGGGTGCTGGCGCAGATTTGGCAGGCACCCTCTCCGACCGAACAGGCTGAGCAACCCCGCTTGCTGCTGCTCGACGAGCCTACCTCGGCACTGGATCTGAAATACCAGCATCAACTGCTCACCATGGCGCGCGCCCTGGCCAGCCGCAATACTGCAGTGCTGGTGGTGCTGCACGACCTCAATCTGGCGGCGCGCTATGCCGATCGGCTGGTGATGCTGGAACGTGGCAAGCTGATGGCCGATGGCACACCTGCCGAGGTGCTCACCCCTGAGCTGATCGCCCGTCTCTATGACTATCCGGCACAGGTGATCCACCACCCCGAGAGCGGCCTGCCGATGGTGGTGTGACAAACTCAGAGTGCGGTAACGGCAGGAAGCGCGCCATTCATCCCGGAAACTGCAGCATATAAACCGGTTTTTCACACCCCATATCGCCCTGCTAACATTCATCATCGCCAGATATGTGGTGTGAATATCCTCACACTTTGCTCAGGCAAAACCCCCGCAGCATCACCGTCTACTTATAATGGCGCCGCCTCACAGAAGGCATAACTCATTGATGCTACGGAATAATTACAATGAAAAATATCAACAAGACCCTACTGGCTGCCGCCATCTCTCTCGGGATGCTGGCAGGCTGCGACAACGACTCAAAGGCAGCTGATCCCATGGTTCGTTTTGCCACCTTCAACCTCTCTTTTGACCGCACTGCCGCCGGTATGCTGACCGGTGAGCTGGCCTTGACCCGCACCGAGCAGGATGCCCTGCTGGCCCGCCTCGCCGAAGGGAGCCTGAGCGGCGCCACTGAAACCAAAGCCAAGAACGTGCAGCAGATCCGCAACGTGGCGGAGATCATCCAGCGCACCCGTCCGGATGTGTTCCTGCTCAACGAGTTCGACAACGACGGCAAAGGCGAGAGCACCGCCGATCTGAAAGCCTTCAACGACAACTATCTGGCTCACGCCCAGCACGCAGAGGTGACGGCCATCAGCTATCCGGTGATGCAGAACTTCGCCACCAACACCGGCCTGATGAGCGGTTATGACCTCAATCTGGATGGCAAGGTCAACAGCGGCCCCGACGATGCCTGGGGCTTTGGCAACTACCACGGCCAGTACGCCTTTGCGGTGATGTCCAAATACCCCATCGACACCAAGCAGATCCGCACCTTCCAAAACTTCAAGTGGAAGGATATGCCGGGCGAGCAGAACCCCATCATCGATGACTGCAACAATCCCAAGGTCAAGATCCCGGCCAGCCGCCGGTGTGGTGATGCCTGGTATTCAGACGCTGCCTGGCAGCAGTACCCACTCTCCTCCAAGAACCACGCCGATGTGCCGGTGCTGATCAAAACCGAGAAGGGTGAAGAGGTGATCCACTTCCTGATCTCCCACCCGACCCCGCCGATCTTTGCCAACGCGGCGCGTCACACCGTCAAGCACAACCGCGCCGAGATCGCCTTCTGGAACGACTACGTCAAGGGTCTCAACTACATGACCGATGACAAGGGCACCAAGGGTGGGCTGGCCAAAAACGCCAAGTTCGTCATCGCCGGGGATCTCAACGCCGATCCGCTCACCGGTGACGGCGACCTGACCGCCATTCAGGATCTGCTAAACAACCCGCTGATGAATCAGGCCATCACCAATGGCACCCTGATCCCGGTCAGCGAAGGGGGCCCGGAGTGTGTCAGCAAAGGGGCCGACTGCAAACGTAACCTCAATCGCCCCAGCCCGGAACGCATCACCAACTCCAGCGTGCTGCAGCTGGATCACGTCATCCCCTCCGCCAACCTCAACGCGGTCAAGAGCGGCGTCTTCTGGCCGGCCAGCTTCGAGGCCGGTTACCATCTGGTGTACAGCGTTATCGATGGCAAACCCAATATCGCCAAGGGTGTCAGTTCGGATCACCGCATGGTATGGGTCGATCTCAAACTCGATTGAACCACCCACTGACCGTCAATTCGGGGGTCTCTTGGCCCCCTTTTTGTTGCCGCAATATCGCCACGTCTGCCGCTGGCTCAAGCACCATGCTGAGTAACCAGACAGTTAGCGCCTGCCACGGCGGCAGACGATTCGGCAAATCGTGCGCTACGCCACCATTCCGATAACCCTGCCTTGCAAGGGGGTATGGGGTTTGCTAATACTCCGCGTCCATTAAATGACCAACCATTACCGGGGCAACGAGCCGTGGCGTTTGAACAATTCACTCTGGTGATCTCGCTGTTCCAGCAGCTCTGCGTCTATCTGGTGATCGCCTGGCTGCTCTCCAAGACGCCGCTGTTCATGCCGCTGACCCAGGTGACCCTGAGCTGGCCCCACAAGATCCTCTGCTACCTCATCTTCTCCGGCTTCTGCGTCATGGGTACCTACTTTGGCCTGAGGGTCGAGGACTCCATCGCCAATACCCGCGCCATTGGCGCCGTGCTGGGGGGCATAGTCGGCGGCCCGGCCGTGGGACTGCTGGTGGGGCTGACCGGCGGCATTCACCGCTACTCACTGGGGGGCTTTACCGCGCTGGCCTGCACCTTCTCCACCATCGCCGAAGGGCTGCTCGGCGGGCTGGTGCACCGCCACTTCGTCGCCCGCCACCGGCTTGATCTGCTGTTCAGCCCCTGGGTGGTGGGCTCGGTGGCCCTGGTCGCCGAGCTGATGCAGATGGGGATCATATTGCTGGTGGCTCGCCCTCTCGATGACGCCATCCACCTCATCGAGAACATCATCGCCCCCATGCTGGTGGCCAATACGCTGGGGGCCGCCATGTTCATGAGGATGATCCTCGATCACCGCGCCATGCTGGAGAAGTACTCAGTTGCCTTCTCCGCCCGCGCCCTCAAGATCGCCGAGCGGGCGATGCGGGTGCTGGACAAGGGCTTCACTCAGGAGGCGTGCCAGCAGATGGCGCGCATTCTCTACGAGGAGACCGGGGTCGGCGCAGTGGCCATCACCGATCGGGAGAAGCTGCTCGCCTTTATCGGCATCGGCGAGGATCACCACCTGCCGGGCACCGCCATCAACTCCCGGCACACCTTCAAGGCGATCCAGTACAACGAGGTGGTCTATGCCGACGGCAACCTCATCCCCTACAGCTGCACTATCCATCCCGGCTGCAAACTTGGCTCCTCGCTGGTCATTCCGCTGCGGGGGGAAGAGGGCTCCGTGGTGGGCACCATCAAGCTCTACGAGCCCAAGCGCAAGTTCTTCTCCTCCATCAACCGCACCCTGGGAGAGGGGATCGCCCGGCTGCTCTCCGGCCAGATCCTGGCGGGCAAATACAACGAGCAGAAGCGGCTGCTGGCCCAGTCGGAGATAAAGCTGTTGCAGGCGCAGATCAACCCGCACTTCCTGTTCAACGCCCTCAACACCCTGTCGGCGGTGATCCGGCGCGATCCCGAAAGCGCCCGTACTCTGGTGCACAACCTCTCCACCTTCTTTCGCAAGAACCTCAAACGACAGGGGGACGAGGTGACCCTGGCCGACGAGCTGGAGCACGTGAACGCCTACCTGCACATCGAGCAGGCCCGTTTCGCCGAGCACCTGAGCGTGCAGATCGACATTCCAGAGCCGCTGCTGGAGTACCGGCTGCCCACCTTCTCCCTGCAACCCATCGTCGAGAACGCGGTCAAGCACGGCATCTCCCAGATGTTCGAACCCGGCCTGCTGACCCTGACTGCCCGGGTCGAAGCACAGCGGGTGGTGCTGGAGGTGTGCGACAACGCCGGGCTCTATCAGACGAAACAGGAAGGAAGCGGCCTTGGCATGAACATAGTGGATCGGCGCATCAAGGCCCGTTACGGCGCCGAGTACGGGGTCGCCATCGACTGTGTCCCCCATCAATCAACCCGGGTGAGGATCACCCTTCCCCTGCAGGAGAGCCCATGCTGACCGCCCTGATCGTTGACGATGAACCCCTCGCCCGCGAGGAGCTGCGCCTGCTGCTGGAGCAGGCGGGCAATATCCGCCTGCTGGGAGAGTGTGCCCACGCCATGGAGGCGCTGCCCGCCATCCATCGCCTCAAACCCGATCTGCTGTTTCTCGACATCCAGATGCCGCGCATCAACGGGTTGGAGCTGGTGAGCATGCTGGACCCGGACTTGCGCCCCCACATCGTCTTCATCACTGCCTACGACGAGTTTGCCCTGCGCGCGTTCGAGGAGAACGCCCTCGACTACCTGCTCAAACCGGTCACGGCAGAGCGGATGAACAAGGCGCTGGAGCGCATCCAGCGGTTGCTTTCGCCCAAAGGTGAATTAGCTGGCCAACCGCTGCCGGATCCAACCCGCATCGCCCAGCCCCTGCGCAGCATCCCCTGTAGCGGCCACAACCGGATTCTGCTGCTGCCTCTTGGCGAGGTGGAGTTCATCCACAGCGATCTCACCGGTAACCGGGTGATCAGCGGCCAGCAGCAGGGCACCACCGAGCTGACCCTGCGCACCCTGGAAGAGAAGACCGGCTTCGTGCGCTGTCACCGCCAGTACCTGCTCAATCCGGGCCAGATCCGCGAAATCCTGCTGCTGGACGGCGGGCTGGCGGAAGTGGTGACTCAGGGCGGCCACAAGGTGCCGGTGAGTCGCCGCTACCTTAAGCCCCTCAAGGAGCTGCTCGATATTCCCTGATGGCGCGCTATGCTTCACCCCGCTCCCGCTCTGCCAGCGACCACTCACCCGCTGACCACGGCCGTCGACACTCCCGCCAAACCACTCGGGGTCGCTTTTCAGCCACTCGCGGGCAGAACCCGGCCACTGACCTTTTCTTCGCTCCCCTTTCCCCACCGCATGGATAGAGTACAGCCTGAGCCCGGCCAGACTGGCCACAGGAAAAGGAAACTCCCCCATGCAACACGCAATCACTTTTGTCATTGCGGCCCTCTGCATCCTCGCCATCGCATATCGCCTCTACGGCGTGTTCTTTGTGCGCAAGGTGCTGCAGGCTGACGACAAGCAAGTCACCCCCTCCCACCAGCTGGAAGATGGCAAGAACTATGTGCCGACCAACAAGTGGGTCAACTTCGGTCAACACTTTGCCGCCATCGCCGCCGCTGGCCCGCTGGTCGGCCCGGTTCTGGCGGCCCAGTACGGCTACCTGCCGAGCTTTCTCTGGCTGCTGATCGGCTGCGTCATCGGCGGCGCGGTACACGACACCGTGGTGCTGTTCGCCTCCATGAAGCATCAGGGCAAGTCCCTCTCCGAGGTGGCCAAGGCCGAACTCGGTCCCATCGCCGGCTGGTGCACGGGGCTCGCGATGCTGTTCATCATCACCATCACCATGGCGGGTCTCTCCATGGTGGTGGTACACGCACTGGAGCGTAACGCCTGGGGCGTGTTCGCGGTGTTCATGACCATCCCCATCTCCATGGTGGTGGGAATTTGGCACAAGCTGACCGGCAACCTGCAAGCCGCCTCCTGGGTCGGCTTTGCCGCCGTGCTGGCCTGCGTCTTCTTTGGCCCCTACGTGCAGGAAAGCGCCTTCGGTGCCTGGCTGACCCTGCGTGCCGAGACCATCAGTCTGGCGCTGCCCATCTACGCCTTCTTCGCTACCGCGCTGCCGGTCTGGCTGCTGCTCACCCCGCGCGGCTACATCTCCAGCTTTATGAAGATCGGCGTGTTCGGCGCGCTGGTGATCGGCGTTATCTGCATCAACCCGGAGATCCAGTTCCCCGCCATGACCCAGTTTGTCCACGGCGGCGGCCCGGTACTGGGTGGCCCGGTCTGGCCCTTTATCTCTATCACCATCGCCTGTGGCGCCATCTCAGGCTTCCACGCCTTTATCGGCTCAGGCACCACCCCGAAACTGGTGGACAAGTGGAATGACATTCTGCCGGTCGCCTTCGGTGCCATGCTGGCCGAGTGCGTGGTGGGCGTGATGGCGCTGATCGCCGCCACTGCCCTGCACCCGGCTGACTACTTCGCCATCAACGCCACCCCGGAGGCCTTCGCCAAACTGGGGATGCAGGTGGTGGATCTGCCGTTCCTCTCCCAGGAGATCGGTATGGACCTGAACGGCCGCACCGGCGGCGCCGTCACCCTAGCGGTGGGCATGTCCTACATCTTCACCAAGGTGCCCTGGTTCAGTAACCTCGCCTCCTACTTCTTCCAGTTCGTGGTGATGTTCGAAGCAGTCTTTATCTTAACCGCCGTCGACTCCGGCACCCGGGTCTCCCGTTACCTGATCCAGGACTTCTTCGGCGAGTTCTACCCGCCCCTCAAGCGCATCGACTGGATGCCGGGCGCCATCGGGGCCAGCGTGCTCGCCTGTGTGATGTGGGGGTATCTGCTGATGTCCGGTGATATTGGATCTGTGTGGGCGCTATTCGGGGTCTCAAACCAGCTGATGGCATCGGTGGGCCTGATCATCGGTGCCACCATCATCTTGCGACTGGCCAGCAAGCGCCGCTACATGCTGACCTGCCTGATCCCGCTGGCCTATCTGTTCGTCACCGTCAACTACGCCGGTTACTGGATGATGAGCAACGTCTACTTCAACGCCGCGGCCAAGGGCTACAACCCGATGAACGGCATCATCTCCCTCATCATGCTGGTGCTGGGAATGCTGATCCTGCTCTCCGCCCTGCGCAAATGGAGCGAGCTGTGGAAGCTGCGCCAGCAGCCCTCCTACAAGGTGGTTGAAGCGACCGCATCCTGATGGACGAGTGGCTTTTCCCCTGACATGACCCCGCTGCGGCGGGGTCTTTTATTGGCGATGGCAGCGAGCGGAGCGCTGCTTATTAATCCACCACTTGGCAGTGAGTTATCCATCCATAGCTCCTCAATGGCCGTTGAATGGGCCTCGCGATCACAGAACCGCCACGCCAATGGTGGTAGCATGCCCGCTCTTGCCATCCGGCCGCACGGCGGTTCCGGTGGCCCTCCCTCCTCCGCTTTCACTTTTTGAGGACGTATCTGATGGAACTGCTTCTGCTTAGTAACGGTAAAGCCAACGAATTTCCGGGTCTGCTCGGCTGGACCCGGGATCGGGTTCAAAGCCTGCTGGCTCGCAAACAGGTCAAACGCATCCTGCTCATCCCCTACGCGGTGATCCGCAGCGACTGGGATGCCCGTGCCAACGAACTTACCGAGAGCCTCGGGATCGAGACCATCAGCATCCACCACTTCGATGATCCGGTCGAGGCCGTCAATCAGGCCGACGCCATCTTTATCAGCGGCGGCAACACCTGGCGCCTCAACCAGATGTTGCATGAAAACGGCCTGATCGTGCCGATCCAGCGCGCCGTGCGTGAGCGGGGCGTCCCCTATGTGGGCTGGAGCGCCGGTTGCAACGTAGCGACCCCGAGCATCCGCACCACCAACGACATGCCGGTTTGCAGCGCCGCCGTGCTGCCCGCGCTGGGCCTGTTCCCGCTGCAGATCAACCCGCACTATCTGGATGCCAGCATCAGCGGCCACATGGGCGAGACCCGCGACGAGCGTCTGGCGGAGTTCTGCGCCATCAACCCGAGCGAATACGTGGTGGCCCTGCGCGAAGCGAGTCTGCTGCAAATCACCGGAGAAAACGGCAGCGAGCGTCTGGAGTACTGGAGCGCCCGCGAGCAGGACTTCAAGATCTTCAAACACGGCCAGGAGCCGCAAGCCTTTATGGACGCCGCCCCGCTGGCCGAGCTGACCCCCTTCAAGGTCGGCTAAGCCACGAAGAGCGCTTCACTACTGGCAAGCAGATAGCTCGCAAAATCGTAAAAACAAAAGAGGGATGGCTCGGCGCCATCCCTCTTTTTATCTTCATCTTTCAGCTGGTTGCAGCCTGATTACTCACCCTGCAGGGTCACCAACACCTTGCGGGCACCGCCATCGATGCGATGCTCGCCAAGCCAGATCCCCTGCCAGGTGCCGAGCGCCAACTGACCATCGCGAACTGGCAGCAGCAGGCTCACCCCGAGCAGGGAGGATTTGATGTGGGCGGGCATGTCATCCGCCCCCTCATAGGTGTGGCGATAGTAGGGGGCATCTTCCGGCGCCAGCCGGTGCAGATGGGCCTCCATATCGCTGCGCACGCTGGGGTCGCAGTTCTCATTGAGAGTGAGCGAGGCAGAAGTGTGTTGCAGCAGCAGGTGCGCCATGCCAATCCGGTAATCCGCCAGCATCGGCAGCTTGGCCACCAGCTCGTCCGTCACCAGATGAAAGCCCCGCGAACGGGGCTTCAACGTCAGCAGGCACTGCTGCCACATCAGACGTACTCCATAAAGACGCGGGAGGTGAGTTTGGTGATGAGTTCGTAGGGGATGGTGCCAATCTCGTCTGCCACCCGCTCCACCGGCAACCCCTCGCCCCACAGCACCGCTTCGTCGCCGGGCTTGTCGGTCGCGCCCGGGCCCAGATCGACCGTGCTCATATCCATGGAGACACGCCCCACCAGCGGCACGATGCGGCCGTTGATCAGCACGGAAGTACCATTGGGCGCCATGCGCGGATAACCGTCACCGTAGCCGATGGCGATCACCCCGAGCCGGGTATCGCGATCCGACACCCAGTTGGCGCCATAGCCCACCGGCTCGCCCACTTTGTGATCCCGCACCGCAATCAGCTGGGTCTTCAAGGTCATCACCGGCTGCAGGTCGTAATCGGCCGCCACCGTGTTGGGGAAGGGCGACACGCCATAGAGGATGACACCGGGGCGAACCCAGTCGCAGTGGGAGTCTGGCCAGGCCAGAATGCCCGCCGAGTTGGCCATGGCCCGCTCGCCCGCCAGCGGTGCGGTCAACTTGCTGAACAAGTCGATCTGCTCGCGGGTAGTGGGCTGCTCCAGCTCATCGGAACGGCTGAAGTGGGTCATGATGTTGAACGGCTGCACCACGTTCTTGCACTTGCCGAGTCGTTCGATAAAGGCGGGCATCTCGTCGGCCCGCACCCCGAGGCGGTGCATGCCGGTGTCGAGCTTGAGCCAGGCGACCACGGGCGCTGGCAGCTCAACCTGCTCCAGCGCTTCGAGCTGCTCCCAGGTGTGAACCGCCGTCTGCAGATTGTTGGCCGCCAGCACCGGCAGATCATCGGCAGAGAAGAAGCCCTCCAGCAGCACTATGGGCTTGACCACGGCGCAGGAGCGCAGCATCAGCGCCTCTTCGATACGGGCCACAGCGTAGGCATCCGCATCCACCAGGGTGCGGGCGACCGGCAGCAGTCCGTGGCCATAGGCGTTGGCCTTGACCACAGCGATGATCTTGCAAGCGGGGGCGTGGCGCTTGACCACGGCGAGGTTGTGGCGCAAGGCCGCAGTGTTGATTTGGGCAGTAGCCGCTTTCATGGTTTTCCCTTACGAGGGCACAAATGGTCTCCCCCTCATCGGGCCGAAGACCGCCACTCACTTATCGTCGTCGAAGGCCGGACCGGCATAATTGTCGAACCGGGAAAACAGGCTCTGACGGGCTGCCTTGCAGTGAATGGCAAGCGGGTCAGAGCGGTGGTGGCAATCCTGACCACAGGATTGCCATGATTGTTACTTATCAATAATCATCGTCAAACGCAGGACCGGCGTAGTTGTCGAACCGGGAGAACTGACCCTGGAAGGTGAGGCGCACCCGGCCGATAGGGCCGTTACGCTGCTTGCCGATGATGATCTCGGCAATCCCCTTGTCCGGGCTGTCATCGTGATAAACCTCATCACGATAGATAAACATGATCAAATCCGCATCCTGCTCGATGGAGCCCGATTCACGAAGATCCGAGTTGACCGGGCGCTTGTCGGCCCGCTGTTCCAGACTTCGGTTCAGCTGGGAGAGCGCCACCACAGGGCACTGCAACTCTTTCGCCAAGGCCTTGAGGGAGCGGGAGATCTCGCCGATCTCCAGGGTACGGTTATCAGAGAGCGCCGGCACCCGCATCAGCTGCAGGTAGTCCACCATGATCATGGATAGGCCACCGTGCTCGCGCGCCACCCGACGGGCACGGGAGCGCACATCGGTCGGGGTGAGGCCGGAGGCGTCATCGATATACATCTTGCCCTTCTCGAGCAGCAATCCCATGGTGGAGGATAGGCGCGCCCAATCCTCGTCATCGAGCTGACCGGTACGCACCTTGGTCTGATCGATGCGACCGACCGAGGCAAGCATACGCATGATGATCTGCTCGGAGGGCATCTCCAGCGAGAAGATAAGCACCGGCTTGTCGGCAGTGAGGGCCGCATGCTCGCACAGGTTCATGGCAAAGGTGGTCTTGCCCATGGAAGGACGGGCCGCCACGATGATCAAATCCGAACGCTGCAAACCGGCGGTCATCTTGTCGAGATCGTTGTAACCGCTCGATACCCCGGTAACACCGTTGTGCGGCGTCTTGAACAGCTCTTCAATCTTGTCGACAGTCTGCTCGAGGATCAGCTTCAGGGGCTGGGGCCCCTCGTTGGCGCTGGTGCGCTGCTCGGCAATCTTGAATACCTTGCTCTCGGCCAGATCCAGCAGATCGCCTGATGTACGGCCCTGTGGCTCGTAACCCGCTTCGACTATCTCGTTGGCGACCGAGATCATCTCCCGCACCACCGCCCGCTCGCGCACGATTTCGGCGTAGGCGTTGATGTTGGCGGCACTCGGGGTGTTCTTGGCGATCTCCACCAGATAGGCGAAGCCGCCCGCCTCTTCCAGCTGTTCGGAGCGTTCCAGCTCCTCCTGCAGGGTGATGAGGTCAATGGGGTTGCCCGCGTTGGAGAGGCGGGTCATGGCCTGGAAGATCAACCGGTGCGGACGGCTGTAGAAATCCTGATCGATCACCCGTTCGGCAACCCGATCCCAGGCATCGTTATCCAGCATCAGGCCGCCCAGTACGGACTGTTCGGCCTCAAAAGAGTGGGGAGGAACTTTCAGCTGTTGTGTCTTGGCGTCTTTTTTCGCCGTCACTTGCTCTGCCATACACATAAAAACCGCAGCGGGAAGGGGACGGGAATTTTACAAAAGAAAGCCAACTACGGCGAGCCCTATCTGGCGGCTCATACCATCATAAAGGGCCAAACCAGAGTCTGCTCTACCTTGACCATTTTGATTTTGCTTCGCATTTTGCGCTCCTTGCGACTCAATCTTCTGCTTTTCATCCGGTTTACTCCTCTTGTTTGACGCCGTATCGCGGCAACCTCGTTCATGAATAATTCATGCCAGAGGTGATATTGATGAATACAAGCTGCGACACAATTAGGGACAGGCAGCCTGCCATGCGCCTTGCTGAGCTTGCCAAAGCGGAGCATGCCCCACCCACAGACGAGAGTGAAAAGAGTCAAAATGAAAAAGATGCTGACCCTGTTTGCCGTGATCCTGGCCATTGGCCTGGGGGCACCTCACGCCGAAGCCAAGAAATTTGGCGGCGGCAAATCCTTTGGTAAAAGTTACAAAACTGCGCCGGCCCAGCCTGCGGCCAAACCGGTCGACAACAAGAATCCGACACTGAATGCCCAGACTCCGCCGAAAAAGAGCGGCATGATGGGTGGCCTGCTGGGCGGCCTGCTGGCTGGCGGCCTGTTTGCCTACCTGCTGGGCAGCGGTGCCTTTGAAGGTCTGCAAGGAATGGACTTCCTGCTGATCGCCCTGCTGGCGCTGGGTGCCGTCTTCCTGATCCGTACCCTGCGCAAGGGCAAGGTCGCGACGCCACAGCCACAACAGGCGGCCTATGCGGGCTATCAGCCGCCGCAATCTGCTGCCCCGCAGCAGTTTGAGCAGAGCAACAGCGCACCGCAAGCCACCGGCTTTGCCGACAGCGACGTGCCGTTCCGCCTGCCGCCGGGCTTTGACATGAATAGCTTCCTGGCCGGTGCCCGCGATCACTATCGCACTCTGCAAGAGGCGTGGAACAAGAACGATCTGGAAAAAGTGCGCGAATACGTCAGCCCCGAGCTGTTTGAACAGCTCAAAGCCGAGCGCGCCGAACTGACTGGCGACCAGCACACCGAAGTGATGTACGTCGACACCCAGCTGGTACGCGCCGACTACGGCAGCGACTGGGCTCAGGTGAGCGTGCGCTTCAGCGGCCGCTACATGGACCGTCAGGAGCAGGTCGAAGAAGACATCAAAGAGGTGTGGCACCTCGAGCGCGATCTGGCCAAGAACAATGCCCCCTGGCATATCGTCGGTATCGAGCAGCTGTAAGGCTTCGCGCCTATCAGTTAGTCACTAGGCAATAGCCAGTCAGTTAAGCCTGACTGGCTATTTTTTTATGGGGCACAACGAGACCAAATAGAGAGTGACGCTGGCTCGTTATAGCTGTTGGGACATGAAGTAACTTGGTCATATTGTGCTGATGAATACACCGATTTGATGACTCGTTTGTAGATGACGTTTGCGCTACGCGCAAAAGCCCCATCGCGGAACCGAGAGGGAATAATGTTGAGCATTAACCAAAAATAAGCGCCCCTGTTAGCTTGGGAAAAGCCGCGAGCCTATTTGACAGACATAAAAAATCCGAAGCCAGAACAACCGGCTTCGGATTTCATCATCCAAGGAGGCGCAATTAATGAGCATTAATTGCTCGGTATGACTCCTACGGCAGATTTCTTATCATCGGCATGGCCGTGATCAGTGGTGATGGCCCTTGCCACCACAACCGCCGCCACCGCAGCAGCCGCCGTGACCATGGTCGTCACCGTGATCGTGGCCATGATCGTGACCGTGGCCATGATCGTGACCGTGGCCAGCACCGCCGCAGCAACCGCCCTGGCCGTGATCCTCATCGTGGTCGTGACCATGACCGCCACAGCAGCCGCCGTGATCGTGGTCATGACCGTGATCGTGACCGCAACCACCGGCACCGTGAACGTGGCCGTGAGCCAGCTCTTCGGCAGTGGCAGCGCGCACATCCTTGATCTCGACCTTGAAGCCCAGGGTTACGCCTGCCAGCGGATGGTTGCCATCCACCTTGACGAACTCTTCGGACACTTCAACCACGGTCACAGGACGGTGGCCATCGTCGGTTTCAGCCACAAAAGTATCCCCTTCGGAGACTTCCATGCCGTCGAACAGCTCGCCCGGTACTTCTTGTACCAGTGTCTCGTCATATTCGCCGTAGGCCTGGCTCGGTGCCAAAGTCACTTCGAAGGCTTCACCTACCGCGCGACCTTCCAGCTCGGCTTCCAGGCCAGAGACCAGGTAACGGGTGCCGTGCAGATAGACCAGCGGCTCTTTGCCGACAGTGCTGTCGATGACTTCACCGTGCTCGTCGGTGACTGTGTATTCCAGCGTAACCACGCTCAGAGGAGCTACTTTCATGTCAGGATCCTGCGGATAGAAAAAAACGGGCTCAGAATACCCTAAAAAGCGGGCCGCGCATATGCCGTGCCGCGCCACGGAGTGACGAAAAAAACGGCAACAGCGTCAGCGAGGAGACCCGCATTCCACCCGCCGTTCCCTTATCAGGGGCGAAACACCCCGATCACCTCTTCCGCCTCGCGAGTCTGCTTGTCGACCTCGGCAGGCGTTTGTACCTGGGTATCGCCACAGGCGACACAGGTCACCTTCTCGACTCCATGCTCCAGATACAGCATCATGTTGTCCAACTTGCCGCACGCCGGGCAAACTGCACCGGCAATGAAGCGTTTTTTACGTCTGGTTTCCATATTTGTTACCTCCAGGCAGCATCATATCAGGGTTTTTACATGCATCACGCCATCGAGTATCACCATTTTTCCTGCCAGGGCCTGCACGCCGGCAACCGCAAACGGACCCCGGTCGGGCAGCTGTTGCGGATCACCCGGGGCGCCGCGCTGCTGAGACTGGGCCAACATGAGCTGTTGCTGCCGGCAGGCAGCAGCTTCTGGCTCTGCGCCGATGCCCTCGCGGCCTTCAGCCCCCTCAGCGGTTGCGAGTACGATCAGCTGAGCGTCTCTTTGCGCGTGGCTCAGCCGCAGCAGGCAGGCTGGCTGCAGGCCACGCCCCTGCTCGATGCCCTGCTCGGCTCGCTGGCCCGGTGGCAACGTCCAAAAGAGTGGCAAGGGGCCTACGGTCAGCGACTGCAGGTGATCCTGGATGAGCTGCAACAGTGCGCCATCAGCCAGCAGGGCCACGGTGAGCTGCAAGCCTGCTGGCAAGCGCTGGCCAATGGCCAACCGGAGTCTCTGCAACTGTGGGCACAACAAGCCGATGCGCCGGTGGAAGGGAGTGAATTGCAACAACAGTGGCAACTGCTGCAAGCGCTCAGATTGCTCAAGGGCGGCAGCAAACCCGCGCAGGTGGCCAGCAAGCTGGGTTATGCCGATGAGACCGCATTGCAAGCGGCCTGCCAGCAGTGGGGCGTTGGCGAAGATGGTGATCAATAACCGGACGCTGGTGTGAATGCGCGAACTAAATTAGCTGAATGAGTCCAGTTTTTTGCCAGATGGTCGTTAACAAGGAAGGGCCATTCCCCCCGTAATCCTTTATGCTAGAGGCCTGAAGTGACTGCCAACGTTTCGACCAACAGGACATCTGCCATGACGAGCAAAGCCAATCAATCCCAGGGCATGTTGCTGTTTCACCTTTCAGCCAAACAATCCTTTGCCATCGGTACCCTCAAGGTGAAGGAGATAGTGCCCTACACCCAGCTGACGGCAATGCCCCACTCGCACCCGACCGTGTTGGGGGCCGCCAATATGCGCGGCTCCACCATTCCGGTGATCGACATGGCGATGGCGGTGGGCTATCGCCCCATCAGCAAGGAGGAGATGCCCCACTGCTTCATCATAATTACCGACTGCCGCCGCACCCTGGTGGGCTTTCTGGTACGGGGCATCGACAAGATCACCGAGTGCAACTGGCGCGATATCGAATCGCCCCCCGCCTCTCTCGGTCACAATGTGTTCGTAACCGGAGTGACCCGGGTCAATGACCAGCTGATCCAGCTGCTGGATGTGGAGCTGATCCTCTCCCGGGTCTATCCGGATGATCCGAGCCACCTCTACCCGGTGCTGACCGATGTGCAGCGGGAACGGATCAAGCCGATGCGGATCCTGCTGGTTGATGACTCTTCGGTCGCCCGCCGTCAGCTGATGGCCGCGCTGGACTACATCAATATCCCCTATGAGGTCTGCACCAATGGCAAGGATGCACTGACCCTGATGCAGACACGGGCGAGCCAGAAGACCCCGATCGATATTCTGGTGAGCGATATCGAGATGCCAGGGCTCGATGGCTATGAGCTGGCCTTCGAAGTGCAGAGCGACAGCAAACTGGCGGGGGCCTACATCATCCTGCACACCTCGCTCTCCAGCGAGATCAGTGTGGAGCGAGCCCATCAGGTGGGTGCTCATGAGGCGCTGACCAAGTTCGAAGCCAACGAGCTGATCCAGGCCATGCTGCGCGGTGCCGAACATCACGATCGCCTGCTGAAATAAGCCAATGACTGGCGGGAGGAACACTCCTCCCGTCCTCCTTATCTTCGACCCAGACCGACTGACCCCATGCTGACCGAGAGCCACTTCCACGCCCCCTGGTGGGCACGCAATCCTCATCTGCAGACCATATTGCCCAAATGGCTGCGCCGCCCCCCTGCCCGTTTTGTGGCGGAGCGGTTTGAACTGCAGGATGGGGACTTTGTCGACCTCGCCTGGAGCGGGGAAGTCAGCCTTGATGAACGGCCGCTGATAGTGGTGTTTCACGGGCTGGAGGGAAGCATTCACTCCCACTACGCCAAGGGATTGTTCGCCCACCTGCAGCAAGAGGGCAGAGAGGCCGTGCTGATGCACTTTCGCGGTTGCAGTGGCGAGCCCAATCGCCACCTGCAGGCCTATCACTCCGGCTCCATCGGTGATGCGCAGGAGCTGATTGCCGAGCTGAGCCAGCGCTTCCCGGGCAAACCGCTGATCGCCATCGGCTTTTCACTGGGTGGCAATATGCTGGTCAATCTGCTGGCGCGGGGCTGTCCTGCGGCATTGAAAGCGGCGGTGGTGGTCTCGGCCCCGCTGCAACTGGCGAGCTGCGCCGAGCGGGTCAATCAGGGCTTCTCGAAGGTCTATCAGAACTATCTGCTGCGAACCATGCGCCGCAATTTGCTCAGCAAGATCCGCCAGCAGCAGAAAGCGAGTGAACGCTGGCAACCTAGACAAGTGGAACAGATTGCTACCCTGCGCGATTTTGACGAGCTGGTTACCGCGCCTCTGCACGGCTTTCACAGCGCCAGCCACTACTACCAGAGCTGCTCGGGACTACCGCTGCTGGCTCAAATCCCCATCCCTACCCTTATCCTGCACGCCGCCGACGATCCCTTTATGTCACGCGCGGTCATTCCCCGGCCGGAGCAACTCTCGCCCACGGTGCGCTATGAATTGAGCCAGCGCGGCGGCCATGTCGGCTTTCTGCACGGCACGCCCTGGCGGCCACGGTTTTGGCTGGATGAACGGATCAGTCGCTGGATTGCCGAACAGAGTCACTCCGCAACACAGAACTGATTGCGTCCCGACTCCTTGGCCCGATAGAGCGCCTGATCGGCCCGCTCCAGCAACTGGCTCGCCCCTTCGCCGGACACATTGCTGGCAATCCCCTGACTCACCGTCACCCAGGGGGCAACCTCGGACGCCAGATGCTCCAGCCGCAGGCTGGCCAAGCCATCTTGGAGCCGCTGCGCCACGCTGGCCGCCGCCTGACGGTCGGTATTGGGCAGCAGCAGCACAAACTCCTCTCCGCCATAGCGGGCCACCAGATCAGATGGTGTGCGTACCGCACGGTTGAGCGCTTGTGCCACCTCCTTGAGGCACATATCTCCCACCTGATGGCCGTAGTGGTCGTTGAAGCGCTTGAAATAGTCCACATCGATCAGGATGAGCGATAGCGGAGCGCCGCTCTCCTGGCTATAGGCTAACGCGCGATCCAACTCGATATTGAAATGCCGCCGGTTGGCGACACCGGTCAGAGGATCTTGCTTGGCGAGCTGATCAAGTTGGCGCAGAAGCGTCAGATTTTCATGCTCCCGCATGATCGCCAACTCAAACCAGCGGTGCAGCATGCGGCGGCCGACCTCCAGCGCAATCACGCCAAACAACACGCCAAGCAGGTAGATCTGGGGAAAATCGACGCGTAAAAAGAGTTCCAACCCCACACCCACCGTCATCGGGCCCAAGAGATAGCCATACAACACCTTGCGATCGGGATAAAACGCGATGAGCGCGGCCAGCAGGTTGAGCCGCATGATCCCGTTGGCATAGCTGACTCCTCCCCGCAGCTCCACCTGACCAATCGTATAGATATGCAGCGTCCAGAGTCCGCCCCATAGCACCATCACCAGTGCAGCCATCCGTAACCAGAGGCGGTCCTGCAGATGGTCACAAAACAGGCTGACAACAGGTAGCAGCAATAACACCACCATGACCAGGGCCAGCTCACTCTGAAAGCGCCAGGGCAAGCTGTCATCACTGGCTAGCCCGACCTGGCTGTAAACCTCGTAGCGTATCGAAAGAAACAATACCACCAGCCAGTTCAACAACCAGAACCACACCATGCCTCGGGCAATCGCCTCTCGACGTGCGCTGTCCAGATGCTCAGTCAGGGTTAACGGCGCGCTGCGCTGCGCTTCAGACAACATCTCTCAGACTCCGGTGAAAAGGTAAAAAGTGATTGCATTCGCGGGATTCAACACAACAATAGCCTGACGATCACCTCTTTTGCTGTGAGACCTTTAAATGATCATTCCCTGGCAAGAACTGGACGGCGACACCCTGACCAACCTGATCGAACACTTTGTGTTGCAGGAGGGAACAGAATATGGAGAGCAGGATGTACCGCTTGGCGTCAAAGTCGATGCAGTGAGAGAACAATTACAGCAAGGCAAAGCTGTCATCGTCTATAGCGAGCTGCACGAATCGGTGAATATCGTGATGAAAGACCGCTTCATCGAGCAGTCTTGACCCAACCGCAATCCGGACCTTATAACGGAATTCCCAAGGAAGAGAGAATCCCATGTCGGCCAAGCACCCCATTATTGCTGTTACCGGTTCGTCCGGTGCCGGCACCTCCACCTCCACCAACGCCTTTCGCTCCATGTTCCATCAACTGGGATATACCGCGGCTGTGGTGGAAGGTGACAGTTTTCACCGCTACACCCGACCGGAAATGGATGTAGCGATCCGCAAGGCGCGCGAACAGGGGCGTCATATCAGCTATTTTGGCCCTGAGGCCAATGACTTCGGGCTGCTGGAGAGCTTTTTCCAAGGCTATGGGCAGGATGGCAATGGCCAGTATCGCCGCTACCTGCACAGCTTTGACGAGGCGGTGCCCTTCAACCAGATGCCCGGCACCTTTACCCCCTGGCAGCATCTGCCCAGCAATACCGATCTGCTGTTTTATGAAGGGCTGCACGGCGGCGTGGTCACCGAGGCTCACAATGTGGCGCGCCACGTGGATTTTCTGATAGGTGTAGTGCCCATCGTCAACCTAGAGTGGATCCAGAAGCTGATCCGCGATACCTCGGAGCGAGGGCATTCCCGCGAGGCGGTGACCGACTCCATCGTGCGCTCCATGGATGACTACATCAACTTCATCACCCCGCAGTTCTCGCGCACCCATATCAACTTCCAGCGAGTACCGACGGTGGATACCTCCAACCCCTTCAGCGCCAAGGTGATCCCGAGTCTGGACGAGAGTATGCTGGTGATCCGGTTTCGCGGTATCAAGCAGGTGGATTTCCCCTACCTGCTGTCGATGATCGATGGCTCATTCATGTCGCGGATGAACACCATAGTGGTGCCGGGTGGCAAGATGGGCTTTGCGATGGAGCTGATCCTGCGCCCGCTCATCCAGCAATTGATCGAAACCGGCAAAATAACCTGATTCAAAGGAGTTCACGATGCGGCTTGCTTATCTCTCTGTGGCACTGCTCACCCTGCTTGGCGGTTGCAGCAGCGGGCCGGCGGCCCCCACGCTGGAGTCCGGCACCATGCTGGTTCGCCCGATGGGCAACTGGACCTATGGTGCAACCCCGCTCTACGCCCTGGCCGAGCAGTATCAATTTGCCGGTGAGTTGGCGGAAGGGTGGCTGGAGCCAATGCAGCAGGCGGTAAGCCGGGAGCTCAATAGCAAGGGGTGGCAGAGTGCACCGCTCGACGATGCGGATCTGTGGGTCGCCATAGGCGTCGCGGGCGGCAAGGATATGAGTGACGGCGAGATTTTCGCCCGTCTTGGCATGACGCCCGGGGTATATGCCTCGGCCAACCAGCGCAAAGGGTCGCTGGCCATCGTGCTGCTCGATCGCAAAACCCAGAAAGCGGTCTGGAGCAGCATCATCCAGCTGACCAGCGATGTGAACATTGCAGACAGCCAGCGTCAGGCACTCAGCCAGCAGCTCGCTGCCGAGCTGCTCAATCGCGTCCCCACCAACTAGCGCTTGTTTAGTGATAACGGATGGATAGAAAAACGGCTTGCCTCCCGGCAAGCCGTTTTTTGTGGTCTCAACCTCTTGACCCCATCCGGCCTAGGCCAGACCCGGGCACAAAGCCGCACACCTTCAGCTACCTGTGGTCACTTATTTAAGCGTACAGGTCAGCAGTGTAACCCCTTTCTGGGTGAGGAGAGCTTGTTTCTCCTGATTCCAGAAAGTGGTGACGCTGTCGGAATATTTGGCGCCAGATTCAGACTCAACACGCGTCAGCTTGTGGTAAACCCCGGCATAGGGAAACTGCACCATGTCAGCCTGGGCATCATAGGTAACGGCCAGCATCTCTTCGCCACACTGGTATTGGCTGTATTGATACTGGGTAGGTTGCGGGCTGCTGCATGCCGCCAGACCCAAAAGGGGAAGCAGAGCGATCAATTTTTTCATTGCACTTTCCTTATGTAATGGCTTTATGTCATGGCCTTGTGCAGTGGCCTTACGTAACGGCCTTATGCCAGGGTACCAACGAAACTATCGTTATCAAGCTTCAACAATTTGATAACTATGGGTAATTTGTACCGCTTTTTCCAACATCAGGGAAACAGAACAGTATTTTTCCATCGACAGATCGACCGCTCTGGCAACCTGTTTCTCTGCCAATCCCTTGCCCGTCACCACGAAGTGCAGATTAATCTTCTCGAAAACCCGGGGCACGCTATCGACCCGTTCGCCACTGACATCGACATGGCATGCGGTTACCGACTGGCGCGCTTTTTCGAGGATGGAAACCACATCAATGGAGCTGCAGCCACCGACCGCCAGCAGGATCATCTCCATCGGGCTGGCTCCCTCACCGGGGTTGGCACCATCCAGGATCACCTTGTGACCGGATTCACTCTCACCCACAAACTTCATCCCTTCCACCCAGCTGACCTTGGCTTTCATCTCGCACTCTCTCCTGTTAATCATGATGATGGATCCCTAGCATAACCCAGTCGCTTATCTCTGCCGAACAGGGCGAGTTGGGATGGAAATAGATCAAAATCAACATCTCCGACCTCTATCTTCCCTAGAATGGCCGGAGCGGCGCAGCAGGCATTACTCAAAGGGCTCTGTCAAAAGCCCGCAAAGCCTTGTCAGCACAGGCAAAGGCTCTTATCCTACTGCGACCAATACAAGGAATGGCAAGATTGGCAGCTTGCCCGGACGCACAAGTCCATAAAAAGACACTACAGAGGAATTCTCATGGTCATTGGCAAACCGCAAAGCGATCCCACCCTGGAATGGTTCTTGTCGCACTGCCACATTCATAAGTATCCCGCCAAGAGCACCCTGATCCATGCGGGTGAAAAAGCGGAGACCCTCTACTACATCGTCAAGGGCACTGTGGCCGTCTTGATCAAGGACGATGAGGGCAAAGAGATGATCCTCTCCTATCTGAACCAGGGTGATTTCCTGGGCGAGATGGGGATGTTCGAGGAGAACGAGAATCCCGAGCGCTCCGCCTGGGTTCGCGCGAAAGGCTCTTGCGAAGTGGCAGAGATCTCCTACAAGAAGTTCCGCCAGCTGATCCAGGTCAACCCGGACATTCTGATGCGTCTCTCTGGCCAGATGGCCAAGCGCCTGCAACACACCAGCCAGAAAGTGGGTAACCTCGCCTTCCTGGATGTGACCGGCCGGATCGCCCAGACCCTGCTCAACCTGGCCAAACAGCCGGATGCCATGACCCACCCGGATGGCATGCAGATCAAGATCACCCGTCAGGAGATCGGCCAGATCGTCGGCTGCTCTCGTGAAACCGTGGGCCGCATCCTGAAGATGCTGGAAGAGCAGGAGCTCATCTCTGCTCACGGCAAGACCATTGTGGTATTTGGCACTCGCTGATGACCCGTCCGCAGGCCTGACTGAGGCCTTGGGATAAAAAAGGCTGCTACGGCAGCCTTTTTTGATCCTCTCCCCTATAATCCCGAACGCCCTTCACTGTTCCGGCATTCGCCCAGAGAGTTACTATGCATCTTCAATGTCCCCGTTGCCGCAGTCCGCTCCATCTTCATGAAGCCTCCCAGGGGCGATATTGCGACAACAAGCATCACTTCGATCCGGCACCGGAAGGTTATCTGGATCTCATCCCCGGCAAGAAAAACCCCAAAGACAGCGACAGCCGTGCCCTGATGCGCGCCAAGCACCATTTCCTGGAAGCCGGCCACCAACTGCCGCTGGTCGAGGCCATGGCCGCCCTGCTCGCTCCGCTGGCCCCACAAGAGCTGATCCATCTTGGGTGCGGTGAAGGCTACTACTGCCGCGCGCTGGCAGAGCGCCTGCCCGGCTGGCAGTTTGCTGGGGTTGATATCGCCAAGAACACTATCTTTGCCGCCAAAAAAGCGCAGCCGGACGGCCAGTTTGTCATTGCCGATCCCGCTCGTGCGCCGTTGCAACCGGGCTCTGCTCAGGTGCTGCTGGTCAACGATCTCAAGGTCAAGACCGAACAGCTGGTCAGCTGGCTGGCCCCCGGTGGCTATCTGCTCTATCTGCAGCCGGGCCCGCGCCATCAGTGGCAACTGCGGGTCAGCCTCAATCCGGTGAGCATGGAACACCCCCTCAGCTGGCCCACCCTCGGCGGTCTCAATCCGATGGTTCAACAGCGCTGCCAGTTCAGCCTCACCATGGATCAGGCCATGCGCAGCTTTATTCTGGAGACCAGCCGTCTTGGCTGGCGGGCAACCGGTGAGCAGCGTCATGCTTTCGCTCAACAGGGCCCGAATGAACTGGAACAGGATCTGCTGCTGACCCTGTGGCAAAAGCCCATCTGATCACTGGGGGGAGCCTTGCAAGGCTCCCGCCCCGTTTTTCCCGCCCCGCCCCATTCTCCCCTGCGTGATCTAGCTCACAACTTGAGCCATCGACCTTGTTGCTCAGAACAGCCTTGATGTCAAAAAAGTCACTAGAAAATAATTCATTGAATTTAATCTTCTTTTATCTTGTCAAAAACCGTCACACCCAGTCTTGATAACGACTTCGTCACCTCAATTAAACAACGATGGATTCAGGCCCAGTCAAGGTTGGGACGCCTACCGTGTGGCTATCGGACTATTTCCGATTTCACAGAACCGACAACAAGTTCGGAAGTGTTTACATCAGAGGAATAACGCATATGAAGAAGTCTGCACTGACTATTGCTATCTCCAGCCTGCTGCTGGCGAGCGGCGCCCATGCTGCTACCGTTTACAACCAGAACGATACCAAGCTGGAAATCGGCGGCCGTGCACAAGGTGCTTACTACGGTACTGACGACAACGGTTCCGAAGGTGACCAGAGCTACTTCCGTCTGCACGTTGCTGGCGAGACCAAGATTGCTCCCGAGATGAAGGCGTTCGGCTTTGCCGAGTACAACCTGCCGACTTCCGGTTCTGACAACGACGAGCTGCGTTATGCCTATGCCGGCATCAAGCACGACCGTTTCGGCGCATTCAGCTATGGTCGTCAGGATGGCCTGTTCACCAAGGCCGTCAACAACTATACCGACGTCCTGCCTGAGTGGGGCGGTGACGGCCTGGGCAAAGATACTGAAGTATTCGGTACCGGCCGTACCAACGGTCTGGCCCAGTACATCTATAACTACCAGGGTCTGACTCTGGGTGCCCAGTTCACTGGTAACAATGATCCGCAGAATGCAGATCGTTCCAACTTCAAAGATGTAAATGGCCAAACTACTTGGAACAAGAAAGGTTCCAAAGAAGGCTTCGCAGTATCTGCCAACTACGATTTCGATATGGGCCTGAGCCTGGGTGCTGCCTATAACCAAGCTGGCAAGACCGACGAGCAAGCTCGCTATGCCGCCTTCGGTGGCGACAAGGATGCCAAGCTGATGGGCTTCGGCGCCAAATATGCAACTGGCGACCTCTACCTGGCTGCAACCTACTCCCACGGTGAAGACCACCTGTTCGTCAACAACGGCTACGCCGAGAAGATGGATGGCTACGAAGCCGTTGCCCAGTACACCATCGGCAAGTTCAAGCCTTCTCTGGCCTACCTGCGCACTGACGTGAAAGACTCCGCTCGTGGTATCGATGATACCTACACTGAGTACGTATCTATCGGTGCCTGGTACAACTTCACCGAGAACTTCAACGCCTACGTTGATTACAAGCTGAACCTGCTGGACTCCGTAGATGGCAAGTCCACCAACTCTCTGGGCAAGAACACCGATGACGTAGTCGCGGTTGCCCTGCAGTACAACTTCTAAGTAATTGGAAGTCAGTTATACCCTGTGATACCAATGTCTACTGTTTGAATTACTTCCGGCCGCTCTGCGGCCGGTTTTTTTATTGCGCCTTTTCAGCACCTTGCATATAACTATCGAGCGGATTGATGGCAATATCCGCGCCGTTGACAGGGAGTGACAAGGAGATATTCACGGATGAGACAAGCGCGCGGTAACATAGACTGGCAACGCGGGTGGCTGTTGTTGCCACTGCTGTTGATATCGCTCATCTGGAGCAGCACGGCAGATGCCAGCTGGGATCAGAGCCTCTATCGTCAACTGGGTCTGGCCGGCAAACTGGATAAACAGACCTTTCGTCAGGCACTCAACAGTTATCAAACTGTGCGCCACAAACGCAAACCCATTCTCACCATCATCGATTACAGCAAGCCATCCACCCAGCGCAGGCTGTTTGTCATCGATATGAAACGCCACAAGCTGCTCTATCACACCTGGGTCAGTCATGGCCGCAACTCAGGTGAACTGGCCGCAAAACGCTTTTCCAACCAGCTCAACTCCCGCCAAAGTTCCCTTGGCGTCTATCGCACCGCAGAAACCTATCTGGGCAAGCATGGCTACTCCCTGCGGCTGGACGGACTCAGCCCCGGCAAGAACAGCAATGCCCGCAAGCGTGCCATCGTAGTACATGGCGCCGCCTATGCCAGCCCGACCCATCTGCGCAAATATGACAAGCTGGGCCGCAGCTGGGGTTGCCCCGCCCTGCCCAAAGAGCAGGCCAGAGCCATCATAGATACCATCAAGGGGGGGAGTGTCATCTACGCTCACGGCTAGCGGGCACAACACCAGAAAACGCAAGGCCAGCAATCGCTGGCCTTGTTTGTTACGCTTTTCACACTAAACGTGGCGCGTTATTGGCGCACCACCAGTACCGGACAGGGTGCATGACGCACCACAGACTCGGCGACACTGCCTACCAGCAGATGACTGATACCAGAGCGACCGTGGCTGCCCATCACGATCAGCTCAACCTCATCCTCCTTGGCCTGAATGACAATTTCATCGGCGGCGCGGCCAAAGCGAATATCAAAGGTGGCCGGGATCGGCAGGGTGGCAACCAGCTCTTTGAGCTGGGTTCTGGCCTGACGCTCCATCTCGTGAGTGATCTCGATGGCCGTCATATGAAGGATCTTGTAACTGTCAAAACCGTGTAGTTGATCAACCACGTGGATCAGCTTGAGCTGGGCCTGATGGCTCTGTGCCATGAAAACGGCATAGTCGAGTACCGCGCGAGACATTTGGGAAAAATCGACGGGACAGAGCAGAGTCTTGATCGATGGCATAATACAGTCTCCTCTACTGATTGGGGTGCTATTGAATCTTTACTCGATCATAACGATCCGACCGCAAATAACCCTCGACCCTGTCGCAAAATGGAGATGCGAGATGTTTTCTCCGCCCGCCGCGATCAATGCATGGTATAAATCAGGTGATAAATGCTCTCCTCACCCCTGCGAGGATAATGCTGACCATGCTGCGCATCGGTTGTTTGCTGCTTTACTGTCTGTGTGCGATCGCCCACGCTAGCACAGCCGATATTCACGTCTATTGCGATGGCTGGGCCGGTTTCTGCCAACCGGATGGCCGCGGTATCTATCTCGATCTGGTGCGAACCATCTACCAACCCCACGGCTATCAGATCGTGCCCCATATCGTGCCCTACAAACGCGCCGTCGCCATGGTAGCCAGGCAAGAGGGGGATATGGCGATGAGTGTCTATCTGGACGAGATCAAAGGGGTCAAACAGCCCCGTCAGCCAGCCTCCGCCGATGATGTGACCGTCTTCATGCTCAAGCAGTGGCAGCCACAATGGCGGGGAGAGCGCAGCCTGGAGGGAGAGACCGTGCTCTGGCGTAGAGGATGGGTGCTGGATAAATATCTTCCGGTCACCATGCGATGGCATGAGATCGACAACCATGAGATGGCCCTGCAGCTGATTGGCAAGGGGCGCTATCGCTATTACCTGACCGCTGGCGTGCTCCATTCTACCGATGAGACCCCGGCCAATATGTACCGCACCATTTTGCGCTGGATCCCGACTTACCCCATTTTTGCCGATACCGAGCAGGGCGACCGGCTACTGCAGTTGTGGGATCAAGAGATGGTGAATCTGATCCGTCGCGGCACGCTGGCCGAGATATATCGCCGTTATCACCTCTATGACTACTACCGCGACTTTCTCGAGGAGCAGGCGGTCAAGGCCGGCGAAAACTGATCCCACCATAGGGGAAAGAGAAGGATGCCGCAGCCCCATCAACAGCAGCCACTGCCAGCAACCAGCCCATAAGCAACACCTTGTCCATTGCGGTTTGAGTCACCGTTGCCACGCCACAACTCAGGGCTGCCGGTATCCCTTCGCCAAGCGGTCATAGAGGATCACATTGACCGAGGCGGCCAGATTCATGCAGCCTTGAGTCGGCACATAGACCACATCTTTCACCGCGCCATAGAGGGCGGGATCGAGCGTACCATCCTCCGGCCCGAAGATATAAAAAGCGCGTTCCGGATGGACATAGTCGGGGAGCGGCGTGGCTCCGTCGATCAGATCGACCACCACGGGCACGCATCCCTGCGGGATAAACGCCATCAGATCATCCACCCCGAGCAGCGGGATCTTCTCCACCATCTGCTTGGTATCAGTGGCAAAGCGGCGCGCCAGCTCGAAGCGGTTGCCGGTGTAGTAGACCTCGTCCACCCCGTAGCAGCCCGCAGCCCGCATCACTGAGCCGACATTTTCCGGAGACTTGGGATTGACCAGCCCCACGCAGCAGAATGCACTCTTTTCCATCATCTCTCCTCATCTTGCGGCGGCCATTATAAGCCGTTGCAGGGCCACCGACCCGTTAAAAGTCCCCTCCCCGGCTAAACCGCTTGCCAACCCAGCTTTGAATGTCGATTTTTTGTGCGCAAGCCGACAAATTTTGTACAAGCCGATAGCCAGCAAACGTTTCCCAGCAATAATAGACAAACGTTTGTAAATGGATGTTTGTCTATGACTGAGCGTGAACAAGAGATCCTCGCCCTGCTGCGTCAGGATCCCATGATTGCCCAGCAGGAGCTGGCCGATCGCCTCGGCATCAGCCGCTCCGCGCTGGCCAGCCACATCTCAAGCCTGATCCGGCAGGGATATGTGCAAGGCAGAGGTTATGTACTGCGAGAGGGCCCCTACGTGGTGGTGATCGGCGGTGCCAATATGGATATTTGCGGCACCAGCCATGACAACCTGCTGCTTGGCGACTCCAACCCGGGCAAGGTACGCACCTCGGCGGGCGGCGTTGGCCGCAATATCGCCGAGAATCTGGCGCGGCTCGGCAGCGACACCCGGCTGCTGACAGCGGTCGGCAACGACCAGTATGGCCACCATCTATTGGAAGTGAGCCAGCGGGCCGGCGTCGATGTGCGCCAGACTCTGGTGCTCGATGGTCACGCCACCTCCTGCTATCTCAGCCTGCATGATGGTAGCGGCGAAATGAGCTGCGCCATCAACGACATGGCCATCATAGAGCAGCTCACCCCTGCCCGCCTGACACCCCTCGCAGGCTTTCTCGGCGGCGCCCGGCTCTGGGTACTCGACACCAATCTGGCCATCCACACCCTCGACTGGCTGTTCGAGCGACAGGGGGAGCACGCCATCTTTGTCGATACCGTTTCGGTGGCCAAGGTGGAGAAGATCCGCCCTTGGCTCGGCAAGATCCACACCCTCAAACCCAATCGCAGCGAGGCCGAACAGCTGTGCGGCATGACCATCGCCGGGCCCGAAACCTGGCCCATGGTGGCCGCCTGGTTCCACCGCGCCGGGGTCAAGCGACTGTTCCTCAGTCTGGGTGAACAGGGGATCTTCTACAGCGATGGCGAGCAGCAGGGCCACCTGCCGGTGCTGGGCAGTCCGGTGCTCAACGTCACCGGCGGCGGGGATGCCTTTATGGCTGGCCTCGCCCACGCCTGGCTGCAACAGCTCGACATTGCCCAAACCACCCGCTTTGCCTTGGGCTGCGCCGCCCTCACCGTCAATTGTTCCGATACCGTTTTTTCCGGTCTGAGCAAGACCGCCGTTGACCGCATACTGGAGGAGTACTCATGCTGAACGCTTACCTCGATATCCAACCGGAAGTGGCTGCCGCACTGGCCGCTGGCAAACCGGTCGTTGCCCTCGAATCCACCATCATCTCCCATGGCATGCCTTATCCGCAGAACGTGGAGACGGCCCGTCAGGTGGAGCAGGTGGTGCGCGATAACGGCGCCATTCCGGCGACCATCGCCATCCTCGACGGCCGCCTCAAGGTGGGTCTGGATGCGGGTGCACTGGAAGCGCTCGGCCGGGCAGGCCACAGCGTGACCAAGTGCAGCCGCCGCGACATTCCGTTCGTACTGGCGCGCAAGGGGATGGGGGCCACCACGGTCGCCTCCACCATGATCATCGCCGCCATGGCGGGGATCCGGGTCTTTGCCACCGGTGGCATTGGAGGGGTACATCGCGGCGCGCAGGAGACCTTCGATATATCGGCCGACCTGCAGGAGCTGGCACAAACGCCGGTGGCCGTAGTCTGCGCCGGAGCCAAGTCGATACTCGATATCGGGCTGACCCTGGAGTATCTGGAGACCCAGGGCGTACCGGTGATCGGCTATCAAACCGAGGAGCTGCCCGCCTTCTACACCCACGAGAGCGGCTTCAAGGTCGATTATCGCCTCGATACCCCGGCAGCCATCGCCGAGGCGCTACGCCTCAAGTGGGAGCTGGGACTGGCGGGCGGCGCCGTGGTGGCCAACCCCATCCCGAGCACACACGCCATGCCGAAAGCCGATATCGACGCAGCCATTGCCCAAGCGCTGCGTGAAGCCGATGAGCAGGGGATCAAGGGCAAGGCGTCAACCCCCTTCCTGCTGGCCCGCGTCTGCGAGCTGACTGGCGGCAACTCGCTGGCGGCCAATATCCAGCTGGTACTGAACAACGCGGCACTTGGCGCCCGCATCGCCGCCGCGCTTTAATTGCACACCGATACCTCACCATGTAAAAGAGGGCCTCGCGGCCCTCTTGTTGTTTTTGCTATCTGCAGCGCTATTGCAACGCTGTGTTATTGCAGTACCACGCGCCCATTGAGTGGCTGCACCGGCCGGTTGTTGGGGTGGTGCATCACCGCCTTGAAGGCGTCGATCTGGGCCTGACTGACCTCGACAGGCTGCTTCATCACCAGCCAGCGCACTCCTTCCGAGCAGGGAGGCGTAGTAAGGGAACCGCTAAAGCGATAGTAGTCACGGTTCTCGGGCAGCAGTTGCTCCGCAACGAGCGGCGTCTTGAGGGCCTGGGTCTCCCCCACCTTGGCAGGTAATGCACTCCAGGCTGCCGCCAGCGCCGGATTGGCCTTGCCAGCCTTGCCAGCCTCGAACATCACCGCCACCACGGCGATCTCTCCCTTGTCACTGACATGCACCAGATGCCCTTCCAGCGGATAGGATTTGCCCTCGATGAGGTTTTCACTCGGGGCGTGGAAGTGGAACTGCTTGAGTTCAAACGTGGTGCCATCGAGTTGCAAGGTGCTACCCGGGGCATAACCGACCTGCACGGTATGACCGTTGTTGACCACTGTGTTGCCACCCGCCTGATAGTGGAGTACCAGCGGGGCCAGTTTGGCCTCGACCAATCCGCGCAGGTCAACCGGCGACTGATTGCTGCCCGCACACTGGCCAAACTCCGGGGTCAGCTTGGCCCAGTGGGCAGGCCCCGCCTCACCGCTATATTCCCAATGGGGGGTGGCAGCAAACACGACAGGGCACAGCAACAGGGAGCAGGCCAACAGAGACTTTCTCATCATACATCCTTATTGTGATTGAAAAGCACGACCATCCCCTCCCCCGGATAGCGGGGCATGCAGAGATGGCATATCAGATACGCGGGATACAGAGCATCGGAGCGACTTTCTAATGGTAACGAGCACGGGTTGGTCAATCGGTTTGACCGCTGCTCAATACAGAGTCGTTTGGCAAGTATATGGTGAGGGATCGACAGAGACAGTGAAAGAGGGGGAAATTAATCAGCCGGCTATCCACTCATCGTCTGGCGGATACGGGTCAAGGTTCAGGGAGTCACGCTTTCATAACAACTATCCATCACAACCATCGCGGGAGTCCGGGCTCCCGCGATAGTTGCCGATAACGGCAATTAACGGTCGCGATTCAACGCGATCAGACGATCAAGAATCGCCTCACCATCGGCACGCAAACCGTTGTGCTCATACTCATTGGTGATCCAGGCGCGACTGTTGCCAAGGCCACGCAGGGTCTCGCGACTGTAGTCAAACTCCACATACATATCCTCGGCATAGACGGCGCAGGCGACCGGCACCTGGTTGCGGGCCAGCTGTGCCGGATCATAGAGCGCCCCCCAGTCCGCCTTGTTGGCCAGCAGATGAGCCGCCTCTTTCAGGGGCAGCAACTCGCGGAACTGCTCGAACATCCAGGGGTAAACCATCTCGCCGGTGAAGGCGAAATCCTTGCCGGGTGCCCAGTTCACCGCCGGGAATTCCACTCTGACCCGATCAGCCGCCCAGCGAGTCGCCTCCCCTTCGGCGTAGATAGCCTCGTGCAGAATGGCAAACAGCGGGTTGGTATTGAATGGCTGCATGCTCTGCACCTGATAGAGAAAGGCCGGGCTCAGCTTGTCGCCGATAAAGGCCTCTTCCAGCAGGTAATAAAGCTCCTCGAAAGCACCCGTAGCGCCGAGATCCAGCCCCTGCTGCTGGAACTGCTCCACCGTCAGGCGCTGGCCGTTGGGCAGTCGCACATCGTGCTGGTGCAGATGGTTGGCCAGCCGGTTGGCAATCCCCTGAGCATGGGGGAAGCGGGCGAAGAAGGCTCGGTTCTTGTCAGCCACCCGCTGGTAGGTGGCGCGGTAAACCTCCTCGGCGCTGCGGCCAATCGGCGCGATGCCGCCGGTGATATAGACCTCCCGCAGGCTATCGGGGAAGAGCGAGAGATAGGTCAGGCAGCAAAAACCGCCAAAGCTCTGACCAAGCAGGCTCCAGCGATGCTTGGGGCTAAGCTCCTGCCGGATGAACTCGGCATCTTGCACTATGCTGTCGGCGCGAAAATGGCCGAGATACTCCGCCTGCTCGGTCGGGGTCATTTTGGCCAGACTATGCCCGTGGATGGGGCTCGACATCCCGGTGCCACGCTGATCCAGCAGCAGCACTCTGAACTCCTGCAACGCCCGCTTGAGCCAACCACTATTGGCCGTCGGGCGCGGCGCCCCGAATCCCGGCCCACCTTGCAGAAACAGCAGCCAGGGCAACTTCTCATCGAGCTTGTCTTTACGGCAGAGGGTGCGGGCAAACAGGGTAATGCTGTCACCATCCGGCTCATCATGATCGAGGGGAACGGTAAAAAAGTGCGGCTCGCAATGAATGCCGTCCAGTACATAGCTCAAGGGGCTGTTCATCTGGGATCTCTCCGTCAGGATGGGAACATCATTGACCCCATCATATCCCCGCCCGGCCACAGGGTCACTCCAGTTTTCCAAAATGTTAACAATGGCTTAAAGGTCGAAACATCACCAGACAAGCCGCTCTTCAACGGTGCTGAATTAATTGTTTTGCGGGGGAGATTGACGCCATGGCGCCATTCAACAAAGATGGCTCGCCTGCACAGGAGTGCAGCCATTCAGGCCGACAAAATGGATAAGGGAATGTGATGAAACCGAAGTGGATCAGGGCCAGAAAAAGAGAGAAGAAGCCATGCCCTGGCAGCATGTTGCAGACCGGAATGCTGCTGTTCAGTGCCACCTGTGGCGCAACGCTCTTTTTGGCAGCATGCAACAGCAACTAGAAATGAAAAAGCCCGCTCGATTGAGCGGGCTTTTCGAATTTGGCTCCTCCTACTGGACTTGAACCAGTGACATACGGATTAACAGTCCGCCGTTCTACCGACTGAACTAAGGAGGAATTGTGGTGCCCAGAGACGGAATCGAACCGCCGACACGGGGATTTTCAATCCCCTGCTCTACCGACTGAGCTATCTGGGCAACGGCGCGCATTAAACCCTTTCCAGCGCAGAGTGTCAACCATGATGGCACGATAAAAAGCGCGTTCGCTCAACAACCGAACGAAGCGGCCATTTATTATCCATTTCAGTCCTGTTTGCCGTACTTACTGGCCTCTGAACACCCTGCAGGCTGCGCCAATATGATGGAAATTCGAGGTTCAGTGGGTCCGCCGCATTGAGCCGAATCCACTCTGCGAGTATGCTTTGCCGCAATGATACCGCCTGGAGGCAACATGAGTCTGAATATGCAAGAGTGGCGTGATGAGACCACCGAGATCGTCAACGAACTGCTGGCCGATGGCAGCAATCCCGATGCGGATTACGACATCGAGCACCACTTCGCCTGCCAGGATTTCGACCGTCTGGAAAAAGCAGCGGTTGACCTGTTCAAGGCCGGTTTTGAAGTGACCGATGCCGAAGAGATGGAGCTGGATGACGGCGCCACCATCTTCTGCTTCGATGCCACCATCGAGTGCAAGCTGAATGTCGAAGCGATCGTTGCCGATATCGCCAAGATGCTGCCCATCCTGGAAAAATATGGGGTGGATTACGATGGCTGGGGCACCTACTTCCAGGATTGATCCTGCCTCCATCGTAAAACAACAAGGCCACCTTGCGGTGGCCTTGTTGTTTCTGACGATCTCTCACGCCAGATAGCTGGCAGCAAACTCCGCCGGCGGCAGTGGGCGACTGAACAGATAGCCCTGGAGCCGATCACACCCCGCCTCGGTCAGCCACAGCTGCTGCTCGGGTGTCTCTACCCCTTCGGCCGTAATCCGGATCCCAAGCTCATGGCCCAACCCGATGACCGAACGCACGATAGCGGTAGTCGCGCTATTGCTGGCGAGCCCCTGAGTGAAGCTGCGATCCAGCTTGAGGGTCGCCACCTGCAAACGCGGCAGATAGGCCAGCGAACAGTAACCGGTACCAAAGTCGTCGATGGCCAGCTGAAAACCGGCGGCAATCAGGTTGTCGAGGTTGGTCTCAATCTCGTCGGCGTTCTCCATCAACACCCCTTCGGTGATCTCCAGCTCCAGTTGACTGGCCTTGAGACCATGGCGAGCGATGCAGGCAGAGACCCGTTCACAGAGCGCCGGATCACGGAACTGCAGCGGCGAGAGGTTGATGGAGAGCACCATATCCGGCTGCGCAGTTTGCCACTGCGCCAGCTGGGCACACCCCTGCTCCAGCATTAACTGGCCAAGCTGACCGATGATCCCCATCTCTTCCGCCAACGGAATAAACTCGTCGGGGGAGATCATCCCAAGCTCAGGATGGGGCCAGCGACAGAGCAGCTCGGCGCCATGCAGCCGGTGAGTGCGGGTACAGATGATCGGCTGATAGACGGCAACCAGCTGGGCGGACTTGATGGCGAGCGGCAACTGGGCGGCGATCAACTGACGCCGCTTGAGCCGGGCATGCAGCTCGGGATCAAACAAGGTGCAGTACTGCTGCTGCCGTTTGCCCTGCGCCAGCGCAGCCTCGGCATGACTGAGCAACCGCTCGGCATCGCTTGCCCGCCCCTGGGCCAGCCCCAGAAACACCGGGATCTGGATGCGGTGATCTTCCACCTGATAGTGCTCCATCAACTGCTGCTGCAGATGCTGGCTCCACCCCTGCAATGGCTCGTTGAAATCTGGCAGCAGCAGGCTGAAGTCATCGGCAGCGACCCGACAGAGCAGGGAACGCGGCGGTACCAACTGCTGCAACCGCTTGGCCACCTGGCTGAGCAGGCGATCGGCAATCCGGATCCCGAAGCGATCGTTGATTTCACGAAAATGATGCAGATCGACCAGCACCAATGTGGCACTGCGTCCCCCAAGATGGCGGCTGGTCTGCAAGAACCGGGAGAGTTTGAGCAGCCCGGTCAGACTGTCGTAGTGCTGCTCCTGCTGCAACTGCGCCTGAGTGGTGCGCAGGCCGGTAATGTCACGCCCCAGCGTCAGGATCCCGAGGGAGTGGCCGTCACCATCGGGGACATCGACCCGGGTGATCTCCATGTGTCGCCCCTGCCCGCTGGCATCCAGCAGACAGCACTCGCCATGCCCCATCCCCTGCGGCGCCGCCAACCGGAACGGCAGTTGCTGACCCAGCACCTCATCCGCCCCTTGGCCGATAAAGTCGAGAAACGCCTGATTGCACTCCAGCAACACCCCGTTGTGATCATCAAAACGGATCAGGTCAGGAATGGCATCGAGCAGAAAACGCTGCAACAACTGCTGCTGTTTGACCGTTTGTTCTAGGCTCTTGCGCTGGGCAATCTCATTAACCACCCCGAATACTGCGCACGCTTCCCCCTGCGGGGTGTAAAGAGGCACCTTGTGCACCTCCATCCAGCAGGTATCTCCACCCCGGTTGCAATGGAGCTGCTGATACAGCATCGGCACGCCTCCGGCAAGCAGCTGCTCATCCTCACTGCGAAAGAGATCGCCCCAGGGCATATCTGCATCTGTCTTGCCGACAACCTCGGCAGGCGACTCCAGCTTGGCTTCACGGGCGAACTCACGATTGGCGAACAGGTAACGCCCATGACTATCCCGACAGAAGATACTCATTGGCAATTGGTCGATGATCTGCTGCAGCAGATCCGGGGTGAGCATGTTGGTCACAGGGGTGCTTATGGAGGAATTTCGAGCAAATCTATGATAGCAAACCAATTTTGTAAAGCACCCCGATCACCTCCCCATAACATCGAACGCTGGATGGTTGCTGACAGAGATTGTCGCTCCGGCGATAATAGGCGCCGGTTGGCCAATGGCCTGGTGATATGGATGAGAGAAACAAGATGAAAAAGATTATGGGGAGCGCATTGGCGCTGCTGCTGGTTGGTTGTGCTGGTGACAATAACGGCGGTGAGGAGTATCGCTACAACCCGCCAATTGCCAAGGCAACCAACAACACTCAGGAAATGGCGATCCCGGTGGATCTGGTGTGGGCTCGCGCCGAGAAGTGGTTCACCGATCACGGCCTCACCATCGAAAACAGCCAGCGTGGCTCCGGCCTGATGACCGCCAACGTCAACCAGTCAACCGACGGGCTGGAGTGGCTGGACTGCGGCACCATGGGTTCCAAAGTTGTACTGGGCAACCCGAACCTGCAGATCAACCTGATCATCACCCAGAGCGGCAACAGCAGCGTGGCAACCGTCAACGTCAAGGGCAACACCGAACTGTTCTTCGTTGAATCCTCAGGCGAACGCGTACCGGCCCCGTCCATCAAGCCGGTCTGCGTTTCCCGCGGCACCCTGGAGCAGAGCCTGTTCGCCACCCTCGGCAACTGATTTCGCTTCCCTGCAAAGATAAAAAAAGCGGCAGATTGCTCTGCCGCTTTTTTATTGCCCCGAGTTAGGCTTACTTGTCGATATCGAGCATGTTGTTGGTCAACATGTAATCGATCACCTGGTTGGCCGTGGTGCCAGAACCGCCCGTCAGACTGTCGAAGGTATGGTTCATCAGCACAATTTCCTGAGTCACCGGCGCAGTACTGTTCTCCTTGACTTGCAGGTGCACCCCTTCATTGTCCTGGAACACCGAGAGCAGACTCTTCAGATCAGTCGTACTGTGAGAACCATCGTGATCCAGCAGATCGCTCAGATCCAGCTTGTCACCTTCCAAACGGTTGATGGTGCCTGACCCCTTGTTGAAGTCCATGATGTAATCCTTGGTCAGGGAGCCTGATACGGTATCCCCCTTGTTCCAGACAAAGGTATCAGCCCCTTCCCCACCAATCAGGATGTCATTGCCCAAACCACCGATCAGATAGTCATTACCAGTTCCACCATCCAGCACATCGCTTCCACTCCCTCCACGCAGCGCATCTTTGCCGTCACCACCGTAGAGATGGTCGTTACCCGAACCACCAAAAATGGCATCAGAGCCATTTTGACCATAGATTCGGTCATCTCCACCACCACCATGAGCAATGTCCAGATAGGCATTGCTGTTTGCAGTGATTTTCAGGTCGCTGTTTTCATTGTTGGGGTCTTGCAGCAGAAGCGAATCTGCTCCACGGCTGAAGTTATCCACGGCAAGCTCTGCTGCATCCTGTTTCTGCTGGGAATTGCTATCGAAACCGGATACATGGCTGTCTCCCAGATAGATAATATCGTTACCCTTACCCAGGTAGACCTTGTCGCCACCGACACCCACATCGACAACTATGCCGTTTTCAACGTGCTGCAGCGTCTTGTCGATCGGGGTACCAGTTCCGGATGTCGACCATTGCACTTTCTGATTACTGGCTGTGGGGTCATACATCTGCACAGAGTCGATCATATCGCCCGTTGACTTGATGTCATAACCCACAACAAAGGTCAGCGTACTTGCACTGGTGTCACCATCGAGATCTTTCAAGGTGTAACCGAAATCAAGCTTGACCGAGGGCGACACTGCAGCACCAAAGAACTGGTAACTGCCGTTATCAAGATCGACAATCAGCGAATGCTTGTTATCGATGTAGATAGTCAGCGTTTTGGTTGCAGCATCAAAGCTATGGCTGAGCGCACTCGAATTGCCTGCAGTAGTAACTGTGCTGCCGTCAAAGTTATACGTCACGCCGCGGATAGTAAGTTGGCCAACAAAACCACCATCAGCACCAACACCATATCCCTCAACACCGCTCAACAAATTACCGCCTATCGGCTGCACCACAGATTGCAACAGAATGGGAGGCAACTTGGTCACGTCCGGGACAATTACCGCATTGCCATCCACATTCAAGTAACCATCAAATGCAACTTTGTTCAGCTCGCCAGCTGGCACACTGTTCCCCATGCCGTATGCAAGCGCAGTCACCTTATTGTTCTGCAGATGCTTCGTCCACGCTGCCAGTTCACTCGCCTCAATGGTGTTGGGATTGCCGCCATCGCTACCTTCCGGTACGCCATCAGAGAGGAAATAGCTTACGTTGGAAGCACCGGTTAACGGTTTCGCATTATTAGTACCAATCCAATTCGTCTCGGCCAATTTAATAGCATCGTCATAATCCGTGCCCCCATTTGCAGTCAAACCGTTGATCCATGTTTTGGCTTGTTCAACAGTCATCCAGTATATCGGGTTGCTACTCGTGCCCTGATTAACCATACGAGCTGCATCACTGAACAGTACCAACTGCACCCGAGTTTGCCCTTGTGCCAGATATTGATCCAGCAACTGGTTGGCAGACTCCTTCATGACATCAAGGCGAGTCTTCCCATTGCCAGCATCTCGCCCCATCGAGCCGGAAATATCCAAAATCAGCTGCACATTGGCGCCAACCTTGGTTTCTGACTCCACGGCATGGAAGATCGGGCCAGCAACCGGTACATCGTCACGCACAGCCAAGTCAAACGAGCCAGTGGCAGTCTCAGCTCCAGATTTGCTTACCTCATAGTTGACGGTAAAGCGCAGTTCATCCTGGCTGGTCAACACTGTGCTCTGACCATCCACTGTGTGGCTAAGCGGCTTGAGCAGAGTAAAGGTGTAGCTCGGTGGATTGGCACTGTTATCCACCGTCACAGTAAAGGCCACATTGGCAGGGTTGTTACCAAAGTACCCTTTGAGCCCGGCGCCATCCTGAACAACGTTGACCGGCTGACCATCAATACCCGTCACCCCGCTCAGACCCGCGATGCCAACCAGTTTGAGTTGTACGCCAGAGACACTGCTACCAGTGCCATCCGTCACCTGCAGCGACTGAGTCACAGAAAGCGGGCCGCTAGCAGGCATACCCACAGGCTCAGGCAAGTGTGCATTTCCGCCAGACAAACCATCCTCATCAACCAGACCATTGCCCAGTCGCACAGAGAGATCGTTGTCAGTAATGGTTCCGGCTCCGGTCGCACCACCTACAGTCAGAGACAAGGTTTCAGTCTGTTCTACCAGCTTGTCATTCACTGTCGGCACTGACACGGTAAAGCTCGTCACACCGGCTGGTACTGAGATTTTGCTTGTGCTGCTGTTATAGGTAACACCGTGACTGAACTGCAGAGTTCCCCAGTCAGAGTTAGAGGCAGCATGAGTACCACTGCCCGCGATTGAGAGGCTGTACTCAGTCGCTACATTAGTCGCACCACTCAAGGTCACAACATGCTGCAAGGTAGCCCCTTCAACCACAGTGGCACTCGATACGCCGGTTACATCAGGGCGCGCCAGCGGGTTGACTGCAAAGCTGCCTTGCGAGCCGTCACCGTCCCGATCATAGGCCTTGAAGGTGAAGTCGATGTCGCCATCACCAACCGGACGCTGCATCTCTGCATACTGGAAGAATTCCCACTTGCCGGTAGCAGGGGTAAATTCCAGACGGAACACCAGGGTGCCATCGCTGGCTTCGCCATACAGGGTATTGGGTAAGCCCGGTTTGCTGGAAATGGAAATCTCTTTACCAGTAGCTGTCATCAAACCCACTTCATTGGATCCCAAAAGCCCTATATGTCCCTTGCCATCAGCCCCCCATTGCGGTGCCGCGGTCCCCGAGCCATAGGCAATTGCCTGCGGAGTAGAGGAGCCAAGGAACTCGATAGACTTGACGGTAAAGTCGCTGTTGTCCTTGACGTTGAACGAATTGCCGTTATCGGTTGCTTTGATCACCATGGTGTCAAAACCACCCTGCTGCACTTGGAAGTTCTGGTTGTACTCTCCCCCCGCAGCATCCGACCTAAAGGGAAGTGTTGAGATCAGTACTCCGTCACGGTAGAACTCGACCACGCCGCTCTCCAGCTCACCACCGAACATCTTGCTGAACTCGATCTTGGCACCGTAAGCCACAGTGCCAGCATCCAGTTTGATCACCAGCTCTTCAGATACCCCTGAGCCGTCTGCCAGTTTGCGGAAATCGACCTCGTTCTCAATATTGTGGTAAGGGGCTGTCGAGCTCTTGACACCAATGCCTTCGCCCGAGCCATTAACCAGAGCACCGGTCAAGACAGTAGACGTTGAAGAGAGGAACCCTTTAGCCGTAATGGTGAACTTGCCACCATCAATGCTGGTGCGATCCCCGCTATAACCAGTCATGCTGAACTTGCCGGTCAATACATCAGGAATACTGGTTTTCACCAGCGAAACCGCGGCAGCATCGCCAGCAATGGGGGCATCATCCTCCACAGTGATGGACAGCGAACCAATCGTAGTACTCTGACCATCAGAAACAGAGACTCCGATGTTGAGACTCAGCGTGTCCTCGGCAGTAGTCACCGGATGATCGAGGGCGCCTTTCAGAGTAACGTCATAACCCCAATCTCCTTTGGTACTACCTGCTGGTGAAGTCAGCTTGACATCAAGCACAGCCTTGTAGTCCGCACCACCCAAGGTACCGGTATACCCGGTCAACACTTTGCCTGATGCATCCCAGTTCCACTTCACATCCAGACCGCCGGACTTGAGTCCGGATGGACCAGAGAGGCTGACCGTCACACTACTGCTATCGACATCCCCCACAGTAATAGTGCCGCTGGCGACGGTCGCATTGGTGGTATCTGTATTACCTGCGTTATCAGGCAACCCGTTGGCCAGCCCCTCTTCGGACACCACCGCAGGTTTATTGATCACCACGGTAGGAGGAGCGTCGTTGTCGGTGATGGTGGCCGTGCCGGTCACGGTGCTGCTGGTGCCTGCACCGCTCAGGGTGTAGTTCTCGCTCGCCTCGAACACGGTGTCATTCACGGTGCTCACCTTGACGCTGAAGCTGCCGGTGTTGGCCGGTACCGTCACGTTGAAGGTGCCGTCTGCATTGACGTTCACAACCTGATCTACCCCGCCGATAGTGACGGTCACCTGGGTGCCGCTGAAGTCAGCCCCTTGGTGGCCGTGCCGCTGGCCAGGGTCAGCGTCAGCGTGGTCGGGGTGCTCGAGGTGTTGGTCAACCCCACCGCAAAGCTGTTGGCATTCCCTTCCACCACAGTGTCACCCACGATGGTCGCCACCTTCGGTGCACTGTCGTTGTCGGTGATGGTGGCCGTGCCGGTCACGGTGCTGCTGGTGCCTGCACCGCTCAGGGTGTAGTTCTCGCTCGCCTCGAACACGGTGTCATTCACGGTGCTCACCTTGACGCTGAAGCTGCCGGTGTTGGCCGGTACCGTCACGTTGAAGGTGCCGTCTGCATTGACGTTCACAACCTGATCTACCCCGCCGATAGTGACGGTCACCTGGGTGCCGCTGAAGTCGGCCCCCTTGGTAGCCGTGCCGCTGGCCAGGGTCAGCGTCAGCGTGGTCGGGGTGCTCGAGGTGTTGGTCAGCCCCACCGCAAAGCTGTTGGCATTCCCTTCCACCACAGTGTCACCCACGATGGTCGCCACCTTCGGTGCACTGTCGTTGTCAGTGATGGTGGCCGTGCCGGTCACGGTGCTGCTGGTGCCTGCACCGCTCAGGGTGTAGTTCTCGCTCGCCTCGAACACGGTGTCATTCACGGTGCTCACCTTGACGCTGAAGCTGCCGGTGTTGGCCGGTACCGTCACGTTGAAGGTGCCGTCTGCATTGACGTTCACAACCTGATCTACCCCGCCGATAGTGACGGTCACCTGGGTGCCGCTGAAGTCGGCCCCCTTGGTAGCCGTGCCGCTGGCCAGGGTCAGCGTCAGCGTGGTCGGGGTGCTCGAGGTGTTGGTCAGCCCCACCGCAAAGCTGTTGGCATTCCCTTCCACCACAGTGTCACCCACGATGGTCGCCACCTTCGGTGCACTGTCGTTGTCAGTGATGGTGGCCGTGCCGCTGACGCCAGCAGCGCCATTGGTGGTGATGCCATTGGCCTCGGTCACCTTCAGGCTGAAGGTTTCAGGGCCTTCGTAGACGCTGTCCTGGGTCGTGGCGACGGTCACGGTCAGGTTGGTGACACCCGCCGGAACAGTCACATCGCCATTGGTGGCCACAGTCAAGGTTTGGGTCTGACCATTGCCGTCCACATAAGTGACGGTCATGGTGCCAAGGTCGGCAGCTTCGGCAGTGCCGTACACCAGGCCGAGGTTGATGACCAGCGGTGCTTCGGTGGCATTGGACAGGCTGACGTTGAACACGGCATTGCTGCCTTCATTCACATTGCCCGCATCGCTGACGGCCAGAGCTGGCTTGTCATTGTCCGGATTCGGGCCCGGGCCGGTGCCATCGTCTTTGATGGTGGCATTGCCGCTGACGCCAGCAGCGCCATTGGTGGTGATGCCATTGGCCTCGGTCACCTTCAGGCTGAAGGTTTCAGGGCCTTCGTAGACGCTGTCCTGGGTCGTGGCGACGGTCACGGTCAGGTTGGTGACACCCGCCGGAACAGTCACATCGCCATTGGTGGCCACAGTCAAGGTTTGGGTCTGACCATTGCCGTCCACATAAGTGACGGTCATGGTGCCAAGGTCGGCAGCTTCGGCAGTGCCGTACACCAGGCCGAGGTTGATGACCAGCGGTGCTTCGGTGGCATTGGACAGGCTGACGTTGAACACGGCATTGCTGCCTTCATTCACATTGCCCGCATCGCTGACGGCCAGAGCTGGCTTGTCATTGTCCGGATTCGGGCCCGGGCCGGTGCCATCGTCTTTGATGGTGGCATTGCCGCTGACGCCAGCAGCGCCATTGGTGGTGATGCCATTGGCCTCGGTCACCTTCAGGCTGAAGGTTTCAGGGCCTTCGTAGACGCTGTCCTGGGTCGTGGCGACGGTCACGGTCAGGTTGGTGACACCCGCCGGAACAGTCACATCGCCATTGGTGGCCACAGTCAAGGTTTGGGTCTGACCATTGCCGTCCACATAAGTGACGGTCATGGTGCCAAGGTCGGCAGCTTCGGCAGTGCCGTACACCAGGCCGAGGTTGATGACCAGCGGTGCTTCGGTGGCATTGGACAGGCTGACGTTGAACACGGCATTGCTGCCTTCATTCACATTGCCCGCATCGCTGACGGCCAGAGCTGGCTTGTCATTGTCCGGATTCGGGCCCGGGCCGGTGCCATCGTCTTTGATGGTGGCATTGCCGCTGACGCCAGCAGCGCCATTGGTGGTGATGCCATTGGCCTCGGTCACCTTCAGGCTGAAGGTTTCAGGGCCTTCGTAGACGCTGTCCTGGGTCGTGGCGACGGTCACGGTCAGGTTGGTGACACCCGCCGGAACAGTCACATCGCCATTGGTGGCCACAGTCAAGGTTTGGGTCTGACCATTGCCGTCCACATAAGTGACGGTCATGGTGCCAAGGTCGGCAGCTTCGGCAGTGCCGTACACCAGGCCAAGATTGATGACCAGCGGTGCTTCGGTGGCATTGGACAGGCTGACGTTGAACACGGCATTGCTGCCTTCATTCACATTGCCCGCATCGCTGACGGCCAGAGCTGGCTTGTCATTGTCCGGATTCGGGCCCGGGCCGGTGCCATCGTCTTTGATGGTGGCATTGCCGCTGACGCCAGCAGCGCCATTGGTGGTGATGCCATTGGCCTCGGTCACCTTCAGGCTGAAGGTTTCAGGGCCTTCGTAGACGCTGTCCTGGGTCGTGGCGACGGTCACGGTCAGGTTGGTGACACCCGCCGGAACAGTCACATCGCCATTGGTGGCCACAGTCAAGGTTTGGGTCTGACCATTGCCGTCCACATAAGTGACGGTCATGGTGCCAAGGTCGGCAGCTTCGGCAGTGCCGTACACCAGGCCGAGGTTGATGACCAGCGGTGCTTCGGTGGCATTGGACAGGCTGACGTTGAACACGGCATTGCTGCCTTCATTCACATTGCCCGCATCGCTGACGGCCAGAGCTGGCTTGTCATTGTCCGGATTCGGGCCCGGGCCGGTGCCATCGTCTTTGATGGTGGCATTGCCGCTGACGCCAGCAGCGCCATTGGTGGTGATGCCATTGGCCTCGGTCACCTTCAGGCTGAAGGTTTCAGGGCCTTCGTAGACGCTGTCCTGGGTCGTGGCGACGGTCACGGTCAGGTTGGTGACACCCGCCGGAACAGTCACATCGCCATTGGTGGCCACAGTCAAGGTTTGGGTCTGACCATTGCCGTCCACATAAGTGACGGTCATGGTGCCAAGGTCGGCAGCTTCGGCAGTGCCGTACACCAGGCCAAGATTGATGACCAGCGGTGCTTCGGTGGCATTGGACAGGCTGACGTTGAACACGGCATTGCTGCCTTCATTCACATTGCCCGCATCGCTGACGGCCAGAGCTGGCTTGTCATTGTCCGGATTCGGGCCCGGGCCGGTGCCATCGTCTTTGATGGTGGCATTGCCGCTGACGCCAGCAGCGCCATTGGTGGTGATGCCATTGGCCTCGGTCACCTTCAGGCTGAAGGTTTCAGGGCCTTCGTAGACGCTGTCCTGGGTCGTGGCGACGGTCACGGTCAGGTTGGTGACACCCGCCGGAACAGTCACATCGCCATTGGTGGCCACAGTCAAGGTTTGGGTCTGACCATTGCCGTCCACATAAGTGACGGTCATGGTGCCAAGGTCGGCAGCTTCGGCAGTGCCGTACACCAGGCCGAGGTTGATGACCAGCGGTGCTTCGGTGGCATTGGACAGGCTGACGTTGAACACGGCATTGCTGCCTTCATTCACATTGCCCGCATCGCTGACGGCCAGAGCAGGCTTGTCATTGTCCGGGGTCGAGCCAGGGCCGGTGCCATCGTCTTTGATGGTGGCATTGCCGCTGACGCCAGCAGCGCCATTGGTGGTGATGCCATTGGCCTCGGTCACCTTCAGGCTGAAGGTTTCAGGGCCTTCGTAGACGCTGTCCTGGGTCGTGGCGACGGTCACGGTCAGGTTGGTGACACCCGCCGGAACAGTCACATCGCCATTGGTGGCCACAGTCAAGGTTTGGGTCTGACCATTGCCGTCCACATAAGTGACGGTCATGGTGCCAAGGTCGGCAGCTTCGGCAGTGCCGTACACCAGGCCGAGGTTGATGACCAGCGGTGCTTCGGTGGCATTGGACAGGCTGACGTTGAACACGGCATTGCTGCCTTCATTTACGTCGCCGGCGTTGCTGACGGCCAGAGCTGGCTTGTCATTGTCCGGGGTCGAGCCAGGGCCGGTGCCATCGTCTTTGATGGTGGCATTGCCGCTGACGCCAGCAGCGCCATTGGTGGTGATGCCATTGGCCTCGGTCACCTTCAGGCTGAAGGTTTCAGGGCCTTCGTAGACGCTGTCCTGGGTCGTGGCGACGGTCACGGTCAGGTTGGTGACACCCGCCGGAACAGTCACATCGCCATTGGTGGCCACAGTCAAGGTTTGGGTCTGACCATTGCCGTCCACATAAGTGACGGTCATGGTGCCAAGGTCGGCAGCTTCGGCAGTGCCGTACACCAGGCCGAGATTGATGACCAGCGGTGCTTCGGTGGCATTGGACAGGCTGACGTTGAACACGGCATTGCTGCCTTCATTCACATTGCCCGCATCGCTGACGGCCAGAGCTGGCTTGTCATTGTCCGGATTCGGGCCCGGGCCGGTGCCATCGTCTTTGATGGTGGCATTGCCGCTGACGCCAGCAGCGCCATTGGTGGTGATGCCATTGGCCTCGGTCACCTTCAGGCTGAAGGTTTCAGGGCCTTCGTAGACGCTGTCCTGGGTCGTGGCGACGGTCACGGTCAGGTTGGTGACACCCGCCGGAACAGTCACATCGCCATTGGTGGCCACAGTCAAGGTTTGGGTCTGACCATTGCCGTCCACATAAGTGACGGTCATGGTGCCAAGGTCGGCAGCTTCGGCAGTGCCGTACACCAGGCCGAGGTTGATGACCAGCGGTGCTTCGGTGGCATTGGACAGGCTGACGTTGAACACGGCATTGCTGCCTTCATTCACATTGCCCGCATCGCTGACGGCCAGAGCTGGCTTGTCATTGTCCGGATTCGGGCCCGGGCCGGTGCCATCGTCTTTGATGGTGGCATTGCCGCTGACGCCAGCAGCGCCATTGGTGGTGATGCCATTGGCCTCGGTCACCTTCAGGCTGAAGGTTTCAGGGCCTTCGTAGACGCTGTCCTGGGTCGTGGCGACGGTCACGGTCAGGTTGGTGACACCCGCCGGAACAGTCACATCGCCATTGGTGGCCACAGTCAAGGTTTGGGTCTGACCATTGCCGTCCACATAAGTGACGGTCATGGTGCCAAGGTCGGCAGCTTCGGCAGTGCCGTACACCAGGCCGAGGTTGATGACCAGCGGTGCTTCGGTGGCATTGGACAGGCTGACGTTGAACACGGCATTGCTGCCTTCATTCACATTGCCCGCATCGCTGACGGCCAGAGCTGGCTTGTCATTGTCCGGATTCGGGCCCGGGCCGGTGCCATCGTCTTTGATGGTGGCATTGCCGCTGACGCCAGCAGCGCCATTGGTGGTGATGCCATTGGCCTCGGTCACCTTCAGGCTGAAGGTTTCAGGGCCTTCGTAGACGCTGTCCTGGGTCGTGGCGACGGTCACGGTCAGGTTGGTGACACCCGCCGGAACAGTCACATCGCCATTGGTGGCCACAGTCAAGGTTTGGGTCTGACCATTGCCGTCCACATAAGTGACGGTCATGGTGCCAAGGTCGGCAGCTTCGGCAGTGCCGTACACCAGGCCGAGGTTGATGACCAGCGGTGCTTCGGTGGCATTGGACAGGCTGACGTTGAACACGGCATTGCTGCCTTCATTCACATTGCCCGCATCGCTGACGGCCAGAGCTGGCTTGTCATTGTCCGGATTCGGGCCCGGGCCGGTGCCATCGTCTTTGATGGTGGCATTGCCGCTGACGCCAGCAGCGCCATTGGTGGTGATGCCATTGGCCTCGGTCACCTTCAGGCTGAAGGTTTCAGGGCCTTCGTAGACGCTGTCCTGGGTCGTGGCGACGGTCACGGTCAGGTTGGTGACACCCGCCGGAACAGTCACATCGCCATTGGTGGCCACAGTCAAGGTTTGGGTCTGACCATTGCCGTCCACATAAGTGACGGTCATGGTGCCAAGGTCGGCAGCTTCGGCAGTGCCGTACACCAGGCCAAGATTGATGACCAGCGGTGCTTCGGTGGCATTGGACAGGCTGACGTTGAACACGGCATTGCTGCCTTCATTCACATTGCCCGCATCGCTGACGGCCAGAGCTGGCTTGTCATTGTCCGGATTCGGGCCGGGCCGGTGCCATCGTCTTTGATGGTGGCATTGCCGCTGACGCCAGCAGCGCCATTGGTGGTGATGCCATTGGCCTCGGTCACCTTCAGGCTGAAGGTTTCAGGGCCTTCGTAGACGCTGTCCTGGGTCGTGGCGACGGTCACGGTCAGGTTGGTGACACCCGCCGGAACAGTCACATCGCCATTGGTGGCCACAGTCAAGGTTTGGGTCTGACCATTGCCGTCCACATAAGTGACGGTCATGGTGCCAAGGTCGGCAGCTTCGGCAGTGCCGTACACCAGGCCGAGGTTGATGACCAGCGGTGCTTCGGTGGCATTGGACAGGCTGACGTTGAACACGGCATTGCTGCCTTCATTCACATTGCCCGCATCGCTGACGGCCAGAGCAGGCTTGTCATTGTCCGGGGTCGAGCCAGGGCCGGTGCCATCGTCTTTGATGGTGGCATTGCCGCTGACGCCAGCAGCGCCATTGGTGGTGATGCCATTGGCCTCGGTCACCTTCAGGCTGAAGGTTTCAGGGCCTTCGTAGACGCTGTCCTGGGTCGTGGCGACGGTCACGGTCAGGTTGGTGACACCCGCCGGAACAGTCACATCGCCATTGGTGGCCACAGTCAAGGTTTGGGTCTGACCATTGCCGTCCACATAAGTGACGGTCATGGTGCCAAGGTCGGCAGCTTCGGCAGTGCCGTACACCAGGCCGAGATTGATGACCAGCGGTGCTTCGGTGGCATTGGACAGGCTGACGTTGAACACGGCATTGCTGCCTTCATTCACATTGCCCGCATCGCTGACGGCCAGAGCTGGCTTGTCATTGTCCGGATTCGGGCCCGGGCCGGTGCCATCGTCTTTGATGGTGGCATTGCCGCTGACGCCAGCAGCGCCATTGGTGGTGATGCCATTGGCCTCGGTCACCTTCAGGCTGAAGGTTTCAGGGCCTTCGTAGACGCTGTCCTGGGTCGTGGCGACGGTCACGGTCAGGTTGGTGACACCCGCCGGAACAGTCACATCGCCATTGGTGGCCACAGTCAAGGTTTGGGTCTGACCATTGCCGTCCACATAAGTGACGGTCATGGTGCCAAGGTCGGCAGCTTCGGCAGTGCCGTACACCAGGCCGAGATTGATGACCAGCGGTGCTTCGGTGGCATTGGACAGGCTGACGTTGAACACGGCATTGCTGCCTTCATTTACGTCGCCGGCGTTGCTGACGGCCAGAGCTGGCTTGTCATTGTCCGGGGTCGAGCCAGGGCCGGTGCCATCGTCTTTGATGGTGGCATTGCCGCTGACGCCAGCAGCGCCATTGGTGGTGATGCCATTGGCCTCGGTCACCTTCAGGCTGAAGGTTTCAGGGCCTTCGTAGACGCTGTCCTGGGTCGTGGCGACGGTCACGGTCAGGTTGGTGACACCCGCCGGAACAGTCACATCGCCATTGGTGGCCACAGTCAAGGTTTGGGTCTGACCATTGCCGTCCACATAAGTGACGGTCATGGTGCCAAGGTCGGCAGCTTCGGCAGTGCCGTACACCAGGCCGAGATTGATGACCAGCGGTGCTTCGGTGGCATTGGACAGGCTGACGTTGAACACGGCATTGCTGCCTTCATTCACATTGCCCGCATCGCTGACGGCCAGAGCTGGCTTGTCATTGTCCGGATTCGGGCCCGGGCCGGTGCCATCGTCTTTGATGGTGGCATTGCCGCTGACGCCAGCAGCGCCATTGGTGGTGATGCCATTGGCCTCGGTCACCTTCAGGCTGAAGGTTTCAGGGCCTTCGTAGACGCTGTCCTGGGTCGTGGCGACGGTCACGGTCAGGTTGGTGACACCCGCCGGAACAGTCACATCGCCATTGGTGGCCACAGTCAAGGTTTGGGTCTGACCATTGCCGTCCACATAAGTGACGGTCATGGTGCCAAGGTCGGCAGCTTCGGCAGTGCCGTACACCAGGCCGAGGTTGATGACCAGCGGTGCTTCGGTGGCATTGGACAGGCTGACGTTGAACACGGCATTGCTGCCTTCATTCACATTGCCCGCATCGCTGACGGCCAGAGCTGGCTTGTCATTGTCCGGATTCGGGCCCGGGCCGGTGCCATCGTCTTTGATGGTGGCATTGCCGCTGACGCCAGCAGCGCCATTGGTGGTGATGCCATTGGCCTCGGTCACCTTCAGGCTGAAGGTTTCAGGGCCTTCGTAGACGCTGTCCTGGGTCGTGGCGACGGTCACGGTCAGGTTGGTGACACCCGCCGGAACAGTCACATCGCCATTGGTGGCCACAGTCAAGGTTTGGGTCTGACCATTGCCGTCCACATAAGTGACGGTCATGGTGCCAAGGTCGGCAGCTTCGGCAGTGCCGTACACCAGGCCGAGATTGATGACCAGCGGTGCTTCGGTGGCATTGGACAGGCTGACGTTGAACACGGCATTGCTGCCTTCATTCACATTGCCCGCATCGCTGACGGCCAGAGCTGGCTTGTCATTGTCCGGATTCGGGCCCGGGCCGGTGCCATCGTCTTTGATGGTGGCATTGCCGCTGACGCCAGCAGCGCCATTGGTGGTGATGCCATTGGCCTCGGTCACCTTCAGGCTGAAGGTTTCAGGGCCTTCGTAGACGCTGTCCTGGGTCGTGGCGACGGTCACGGTCAGGTTGGTGACACCCGCCGGAACAGTCACATCGCCATTGGTGGCCACAGTCAAGGTTTGGGTCTGACCATTGCCGTCCACATAAGTGACGGTCATGGTGCCAAGGTCGGCAGCTTCGGCAGTGCCGTACACCAGGCCGAGGTTGATGACCAGCGGTGCTTCGGTGGCATTGGACAGGCTGACGTTGAACACGGCATTGCTGCCTTCATTCACATTGCCCGCATCGCTGACGGCCAGAGCTGGCTTGTCATTGTCCGGATTCGGGCCCGGGCCGGTGCCATCGTCTTTGATGGTGGCATTGCCGCTGACGCCAGCAGCGCCATTGGTGGTGATGCCATTGGCCTCGGTCACCTTCAGGCTGAAGGTTTCAGGGCCTTCGTAGACGCTGTCCTGGGTCGTGGCGACGGTCACGGTCAGGTTGGTGACACCCGCCGGAACAGTCACATCGCCATTGGTGGCCACAGTCAAGGTTTGGGTCTGACCATTGCCGTCCACATAAGTGACGGTCATGGTGCCAAGGTCGGCAGCTTCGGCAGTGCCGTACACCAGGCCGAGGTTGATGACCAGCGGTGCTTCGGTGGCATTGGACAGGCTGACGTTGAACACGGCATTGCTGCCTTCATTCACATTGCCCGCATCGCTGACGGCCAGAGCTGGCTTGTCATTGTCCGGATTCGGGCCCGGGCCGGTGCCATCGTCTTTGATGGTGGCATTGCCGCTGACGCCAGCAGCGCCATTGGTGGTGATGCCATTGGCCTCGGTCACCTTCAGGCTGAAGGTTTCAGGGCCTTCGTAGACGCTGTCCTGGGTCGTGGCGACGGTCACGGTCAGGTTGGTGACACCCGCCGGAACAGTCACATCGCCATTGGTGGCCACAGTCAAGGTTTGGGTCTGACCATTGCCGTCCACATAAGTGACGGTCATGGTGCCAAGGTCGGCAGCTTCGGCAGTGCCGTACACCAGGCCGAGGTTGATGACCAGCGGTGCTTCGGTGGCATTGGACAGGCTGACGTTGAACACGGCATTGCTGCCTTCATTCACATTGCCCGCATCGCTGACGGCCAGAGCTGGCTTGTCATTGTCCGGATTCGGGCCCGGGCCGGTGCCATCGTCTTTGATGGTGGCATTGCCGCTGACGCCAGCAGCGCCATTGGTGGTGATGCCATTGGCCTCGGTCACCTTCAGGCTGAAGGTTTCAGGGCCTTCGTAGACGCTGTCCTGGGTCGTGGCGACGGTCACGGTCAGGTTGGTGACACCCGCCGGAACAGTCACATCGCCATTGGTGGCCACAGTCAAGGTTTGGGTCTGACCATTGCCGTCCACATAAGTGACGGTCATGGTGCCAAGGTCGGCAGCTTCGGCAGTGCCGTACACCAGGCCGAGGTTGATGACCAGCGGTGCTTCGGTGGCATTGGACAGGCTGACGTTGAACACGGCATTGCTGCCTTCATTCACATTGCCCGCATCGCTGACGGCCAGAGCTGGCTTGTCATTGTCCGGATTCGGGCCCGGGCCGGTGCCATCGTCTTTGATGGTGGCATTGCCGCTGACGCCAGCAGCGCCATTGGTGGTGATGCCATTGGCCTCGGTCACCTTCAGGCTGAAGGTTTCAGGGCCTTCGTAGACGCTGTCCTGGGTCGTGGCGACGGTCACGGTCAGGTTGGTGACACCCGCCGGAACAGTCACATCGCCATTGGTGGCCACAGTCAAGGTTTGGGTCTGACCATTGCCGTCCACATAAGTGACGGTCATGGTGCCAAGGTCGGCAGCTTCGGCAGTGCCGTACACCAGGCCGAGGTTGATGACCAGCGGTGCTTCGGTGGCATTGGACAGGCTGACGTTGAACACGGCATTGCTGCCTTCATTCACATTGCCCGCATCGCTGACGGCCAGAGCTGGCTTGTCATTGTCCGGATTCGGGCCCGGGCCGGTGCCATCGTCTTTGATGGTGGCATTGCCGCTGACGCCAGCAGCGCCATTGGTGGTGATGCCATTGGCCTCGGTCACCTTCAGGCTGAAGGTTTCAGGGCCTTCGTAGACGCTGTCCTGGGTCGTGGCGACGGTCACGGTCAGGTTGGTGACACCCGCCGGAACAGTCACATCGCCATTGGTGGCCACAGTCAAGGTTTGGGTCTGACCATTGCCGTCCACATAAGTGACGGTCATGGTGCCAAGGTCGGCAGCTTCGGCAGTGCCGTACACCAGGCCAAGATTGATGACCAGCGGTGCTTCGGTGGCATTGGACAGGCTGACGTTGAACACGGCATTGCTGCCTTCATTTACGTCGCCGGCGTTGCTGACGGCCAGAGCTGGCTTGTCATTGTCCGGGGTCGAGCCAGGGCCGGTGCCATCGTCTTTGATGGTGGCATTGCCGCTGACGCCAGCAGCGCCATTGGTGGTGATGCCATTGGCCTCGGTCACCTTCAGGCTGAAGGTTTCAGGGCCTTCGTAGACGCTGTCCTGGGTCGTGGCGACGGTCACGGTCAGGTTGGTGACACCCGCCGGAACAGTCACATCGCCATTGGTGGCCACAGTCAAGGTTTGGGTCTGACCATTGCCGTCCACATAAGTGACGGTCATGGTGCCAAGGTCGGCAGCTTCGGCAGTGCCGTACACCAGGCCGAGATTGATGACCAGCGGTGCTTCGGTGGCATTGGACAGGCTGACGTTGAACACGGCATTGCTGCCTTCATTCACATTGCCCGCATCGCTGACGGCCAGAGCTGGCTTGTCATTGTCCGGATTCGGGCCCGGGCCGGTGCCATCGTCTTTGATGGTGGCATTGCCGCTGACGCCAGCAGCGCCATTGGTGGTGATGCCATTGGCCTCGGTCACCTTCAGGCTGAAGGTTTCAGGGCCTTCGTAGACGCTGTCCTGGGTCGTGGCGACGGTCACGGTCAGGTTGGTGACACCCGCCGGAACAGTCACATCGCCATTGGTGGCCACAGTCAAGGTTTGGGTCTGACCATTGCCGTCCACATAAGTGACGGTCATGGTGCCAAGGTCGGCAGCTTCGGCAGTGCCGTACACCAGGCCGAGGTTGATGACCAGCGGTGCTTCGGTGGCATTGGACAGGCTGACGTTGAACACGGCATTGCTGCCTTCATTCACATTGCCCGCATCGCTGACGGCCAGAGCTGGCTTGTCATTGTCCGGATTCGGGCCCGGGCCGGTGCCATCGTCTTTGATGGTGGCATTGCCGCTGACGCCAGCAGCGCCATTGGTGGTGATGCCATTGGCCTCGGTCACCTTCAGGCTGAAGGTTTCAGGGCCTTCGTAGACGCTGTCCTGGGTCGTGGCGACGGTCACGGTCAGGTTGGTGACACCCGCCGGAACAGTCACATCGCCATTGGTGGCCACAGTCAAGGTTTGGGTCTGACCATTGCCGTCCACATAAGTGACGGTCATGGTGCCAAGGTCGGCAGCTTCGGCAGTGCCGTACACCAGGCCGAGATTGATGACCAGCGGTGCTTCGGTGGCATTGGACAGGCTGACGTTGAACACGGCATTGCTGCCTTCATTCACATTGCCCGCATCGCTGACGGCCAGAGCTGGCTTGTCATTGTCCGGATTCGGGCCCGGGCCGGTGCCATCGTCTTTGATGGTGGCATTGCCGCTGACGCCAGCAGCGCCATTGGTGGTGATGCCATTGGCCTCGGTCACCTTCAGGCTGAAGGTTTCAGGGCCTTCGTAGACGCTGTCCTGGGTCGTGGCGACGGTCACGGTCAGGTTGGTGACACCCGCCGGAACAGTCACATCGCCATTGGTGGCCACAGTCAAGGTTTGGGTCTGACCATTGCCGTCCACATAAGTGACGGTCATGGTGCCAAGGTCGGCAGCTTCGGCAGTGCCGTACACCAGGCCAAGATTGATGACCAGCGGTGCTTCGGTGGCATTGGACAGGCTGACGTTGAACACGGCATTGCTGCCTTCATTCACATTGCCCGCATCGCTGACGGCCAGAGCTGGCTTGTCATTGTCCGGATTCGGGCCCGGGCCGGTGCCATCGTCTTTGATGGTGGCATTGCCGCTGACGCCAGCAGCGCCATTGGTGGTGATGCCATTGGCCTCGGTCACCTTCAGGCTGAAGGTTTCAGGGCCTTCGTAGACGCTGTCCTGGGTCGTGGCGACGGTCACGGTCAGGTTGGTGACACCCGCCGGAACAGTCACATCGCCATTGGTGGCCACAGTCAAGGTTTGGGTCTGACCATTGCCGTCCACATAAGTGACGGTCATGGTGCCAAGGTCGGCAGCTTCGGCAGTGCCGTACACCAGGCCAAGATTGATGACCAGCGGTGCTTCGGTGGCATTGGACAGGCTGACGTTGAACACGGCATTGCTGCCTTCATTCACATTGCCCGCATCGCTGACGGCCAGAGCTGGCTTGTCATTGTCCGGATTCGGGCCCGGGCCGGTGCCATCGTCTTTGATGGTGGCATTGCCGCTGACGCCAGCAGCGCCATTGGTGGTGATGCCATTGGCCTCGGTCACCTTCAGGCTGAAGGTTTCAGGGCCTTCGTAGACGCTGTCCTGGGTCGTGGCGACGGTCACGGTCAGGTTGGTGACACCCGCCGGAACAGTCACATCGCCATTGGTGGCCACAGTCAAGGTTTGGGTCTGACCATTGCCGTCCACATAAGTGACGGTCATGGTGCCAAGGTCGGCAGCTTCGGCAGTGCCGTACACCAGGCCAAGATTGATGACCAGCGGTGCTTCGGTGGCATTGGACAGGCTGACGTTGAACACGGCATTGCTGCCTTCATTCACATTGCCCGCATCGCTGACGGCCAGAGCTGGCTTGTCATTGTCCGGATTCGGGCCCGGGCCGGTGCCATCGTCTTTGATGGTGGCATTGCCGCTGACGCCAGCAGCGCCATTGGTGGTGATGCCATTGGCCTCGGTCACCTTCAGGCTGAAGGTTTCAGGGCCTTCGTAGACGCTGTCCTGGGTCGTGGCGACGGTCACGGTCAGGTTGGTGACACCCGCCGGAACAGTCACATCGCCATTGGTGGCCACAGTCAAGGTTTGGGTCTGACCATTGCCGTCCACATAAGTGACGGTCATGGTGCCAAGGTCGGCAGCTTCGGCAGTGCCGTACACCAGGCCAAGATTGATGACCAGCGGTGCTTCGGTGGCATTGGACAGGCTGACGTTGAACACGGCATTGCTGCCTTCATTCACATTGCCCGCATCGCTGACGGCCAGGGTTGGACGGTCTGCATCATCAGTGATAATCGTCTTGATTTTCGCGTCTGACAGATCCAGTTTCTCAAAACCTAAAGTACCTGCAGGCACTTGAATGCCGCTGACAGAGACCTCAAAAATTTCGTTTCCTTCATAAGTAGAGTCAACCAACGTCGCAATGCTAAACATTGCCGTCTTGCCATCGGCACCAATAACCGCCTGTGTGGTCTCGGTGATGTCAGCACCACTGGCAGTAGTGTAGGTGTAGCTCAGGGTCACGATGCTACCGACCGGTGCTGCATTGCTCAGGGTCACGGTGTAGGTCGCCGTAGCCTCGCCCTCCACCACACTGCCTGGCCCGCGCAGGGTCACGGTGGTCACGTCGCTGTCGTCCACCACGGTGTTGCTGACGCTGCCGGCGGTGGTCACGCTCTCGTAGTTGCCGCCGCTGATACCGCTGATACTGACGCTCAGCGTCTCGTTACCCTGCTGATAGGCATCGTCGGCCCGCACCGGCACCGGCTCGCTGTTGGCGCTGCTGCTGCCCACCGGAATGGTGATCACCACCCCGTTGGAGAGGGTTACGGTCAGCGGACTGCCGGTCACCGGGTTGCTGACGCTGGCGGTGTAGACAATGCTGCCGCCCTCGGTCACGGTCTGGCCATTGGTGGCCGAGCTCAGGGTCACCGTGGTGGTGTCCACGGTGTCGGCCACCTCGGTGGTCACCTTGCTGCTGGTGTCCAGCTGCTCGTAGTTGCCACCGCTGCTGCCGGTGATGCTCACCGTCAGGCTGCTGCCATCTTTGTAAACGTCGTCACTCGGGGCATCGACCGTCACGCTGCCGCTCAGCTCGCCCGCCTTGATGGTGATGCTGGCGCCGTTGGACAGGGTCAGCACCAGGTCACTCTGCGGGGCGTTGTTGACACTGGCGCTGTAGGTGATCTGCCCACCTTCGTTGACCTGCGCCGGTGCGCTCAGGGTCACCGTGGTGGTGTCCACGGTGTCGGCCACCTCGGTGGTCACCTTGCTGCTGGTGTCCAGCTGCTCGTAGTTGCCACCGCTGCTGCCGGTGATGCTCACCGTCAGGCTGCTGCCATCTTTGTAAACGTCGTCACTCGGGGCATCGACCGTCACGCTGCCGCTCAGCTCGCCCGCCTTGATGGTGATGCTGGCGCCGTTGGACAGGGTCAGCACCAGGTCACTCTGCGGGGCGTTGTTGACACTGGCGCTGTAGGTGATCTGCCCACCTTCGTTGACCTGCGCCGGTGCGCTCAGGGTCACCGTGGTGGTGTCCACGGTGTCGGCCACCTCGGTGGTCACCTTGCTGCTGGTGTCCAGCTGCTCGTAGTTGCCACCGCTGCTGCCGGTGATGCTCACCGTCAGGCTGCTGCCATCTTTGTAAACGTCGTCACTCGGGGCATCGACCGTCACGCTGCCGCTCAGCTCGCCCGCCTTGATGGTGATGCTGGCGCCGTTGGACAGGGTCAGCACCAGGTCACTCTGCGGGGCGTTGTTGACACTGGCGCTGTAGGTGATCTGCCCCCTTCGTTGACCTGCGCCGGTGCGCTCAGGGTCACCGTGGTGGTGTCCACGGTGTCGGCCACCTCGGTGGTCACCTTGCTGCTGGTGTCCAGCTGCTCGTAGTTGCCACCGCTGCTGCCGGTGATGCTCACCGTCAGGCTGCTGCCATCTTTGTAAACGTCGTCACTCGGGGCATCGACCGTCACGCTGCCGCTCAGCTCGCCCGCCTTGATGGTGATGCTGGCGCCGTTGGACAGGGTCAGCACCAGGTCACTCTGCGGGGCGTTGTTGACACTGGCGCTGTAGGTGATCTGCCCCCTTCGTTGACCTGCGCCGGTGCGCTCAGGGTCACCGTGGTGGTGTCCACGGTGTCGGCCACCTCGGTGGTCACCTTGCTGCTGGTGTCCAGCTGCTCGTAGTTGCCACCGCTGCTGCCGGTGATGCTCACCGTCAGGCTGCTGCCATCTTTGTAAACGTCGTCACTCGGGGCATCGACCGTCACGCTGCCGCTCAGCTCGCCCGCCTTGATGGTGATGCTGGCGCCGTTGGACAGGGTCAGCACCAGGTCACTCTGCGGGGCGTTGTTGACACTGGCGCTGTAGGTGATCTGCCCACCTTCGTTGACCTGCGCCGGTGCGCTCAGGGTCACCGTGGTGGTGTCCACGGTGTCGGCCACCTCGGTGGTCACCTTGCTGCTGGTGTCCAGCTGCTCGTAGTTGCCACCGCTGCTGCCGGTGATGCTCACCGTCAGGCTGCTGCCATCTTTGTAAACGTCGTCACTCGGGGCATCGACCGTCACGCTGCCGCTCAGCTCGCCCGCCTTGATGGTGATGCTGGCGCCGTTGGACAGGGTCAGCACCAGGTCACTCTGCGGGGCGTTGTTGACACTGGCGCTGTAGGTGATCTGCCCACCTTCGTTGACCTGCGCCGGTGCGCTCAGGGTCACCGTGGTGGTGTCCACGGTGTCGGCCACCTCGGTGGTCACCTTGCTGCTGGTGTCCAGCTGCTCGTAGTTGCCACCGCTGCTGCCGGTGATGCTCACCGTCAGGCTGCTGCCATCTTTGTAAACGTCGTCACTCGGGGCATCGACCGTCACGCTGCCGCTCAGCTCGCCCGCCTTGATGGTGATGCTGGCGCCGTTGGACAGGGTCAGCACCAGGTCACTCTGCGGGGCGTTGTTGACACTGGCGCTGTAGGTGATCTGCCCACCTTCGTTGACCTGCGCCGGTGCGCTCAGGGTCACCGTGGTGGTGTCCACGGTGTCGGCCACCTCGGTGGTTACCTTGCTGCTGGTGTCCAGCTGCTCGTAGTTGCCACCGCTGCTGCCGGTGATGCTCACCGTCAGGCTGCTGCCATCTTTGTAAACGTCGTCACTCGGGGCATCGACCGTCACGCTGCCGCTCAGCTCGCCCGCCTTGATGGTGATGCTGGCGCCGTTGGACAGGGTCAGCACCAGGTCACTCTGCGGGGCGTTGTTGACACTGGCGCTGTAGGTGATCTGCCCACCTTCGTTGACCTGCGCCGGTGCGCTCAGGGTCACCGTGGTGGTGTCCACGGTGTCGGCCACCTCGGTGGTCACCTTGCTGCTGGTGTCCAGCTGCTCGTAGTTGCCACCGCTGCTGCCGGTGATGCTCACCGTCAGGCTGCTGCCATCTTTGTAAACGTCGTCACTCGGGGCATCGACCGTCACGCTGCCGCTCAGCTCGCCCGCCTTGATGGTGATGCTGGCGCCGTTGGACAGGGTCAGCACCAGGTCACTCTGCGGGGCGTTGTTGACACTGGCGCTGTAGGTGATCTGCCCACCTTCGTTGACCTGCGCCGGTGCGCTCAGGGTCACCGTGGTGGTGTCCACGGTGTCGTTAATCTGGGTAGTCGTTGAAGGTCCAGTGATAATCTGGTTGAAACCACCGCCCTGAGTACCGGTAATCGAAACGGTGATCGTTGACGGGTCGACATAAGGGCTGTCCGCTGGAGCAGCAACAGTGACTGAACCGGAACTCTGGCCGACGGGAATGGTGATCACTACACCATTTGACAGCTGAATAACCAAGTCAGAACCAAAAACAGGTTCATCTAATGTCGCAGTAAAGGTGATAAACCCACCTTCATTCACCTGTGCATCTGCACTCAAGACAAGGTCGGCGGAGGTAAAAAGAGGATCATCTTCACCAACTGCTTCAAGCAGTGGCTCACCATTGGCGTTGTAGGTGGTATCGAAGGTAGCTTCGGCAATGGTTGCGGAACCGGTACGGTCGATGGTGACAAAACCGCCGTTGCCACTGGCACCGGCGACGCCCCCAATACCGCCACCACCGGCGGCAGGTGCACCACCTGCTGCAGAGGCTTCAAAGGCCTGGGTCGGGTCAGCGCCCCCCAAGATCGCCTGTTGCAGGGCATTGATATCATCAGGAGTACCTGCAGCGCCGTTTTGCGCCAGCTGGGGAGCATCTCCCTCTTCGGCAGGCTCACTCTGTTCGCTGGCTGGTTGCACATTGAACGACTGTCCGCCGCCCATGAAACTGGCGCCATCCGGCGACATGATCACCGCCCCTTTCGGCAGCACATCACCTTCAGCCAACAGCTTCCGGCTGCCATCTGCGGCAACCAGATAAATTTGTCCTTTAAGTTGGGTTACGGTTACGCCCAGTTCCAAGGTAACGGCATTGGTGATCATGTTCTCTCCTGAATCCTGATTTGAATGCAATAAGCCACAGCCTACTTTGCAGACTGAGGGGAAAAATAACCAGCTCGAAAATTCGAAAGGATAGACCGATTTGAGGCTGAACTATTCAGCCAGACAGAAGTGTGTAAAACGAGGTTGCGAGAATGGTAAAAACCAAAATTATCAATAAATTACAGAATGATGACGGGAGCATGACAAGGCCTGCTCCCGTCAGGATTAACCCTAGGCTCCCGCCCAGAGGATGATAGCCAGCAGTTGTGGCGAGATGATCCGCAGGAACATCACCAGCGGGTAGACAGTCGCGTATGAGAGCGCACTGGCGCCACTGGTCGGGTGCATGGCGTTGGCAAAGGCCAGCGCGGGAGGATCTGTCATGGAGCCGGCCAGTAAGCCGCACAGGGTCAGATAGTTCATCTTGCCGTAGAGGCGTGCCAGCACACCGACCACCACCAGCGGGATCAGGGTGATCGCCATACCGTAGAGCATCCAGGCTGGGCCATCACCATTGATCAGGGTATCGACGAAACCGGCACCGGACTTGAAGCCGACCACAGCCAGAAACAGCACGATGCCGATCTCCCGCAGCGCCAGGTTGGCACTGGGGGGCATGAACCAGTAGAGCTTGCCGATGCTGCCGATCCGCGACAGGATCAGCGCCACCACCAGCGGCCCACCCGCCAGACCCAATTTGAGGGCGGCCGGAAAACCGGGCAGATAGAAGGGGATGGAGCCGAGCAATACGCCAAGGCCAATCCCGATAAATACTGGCAACATCTGCACCTGTTGCAGCTTTTGCTGCACGTTGCCGACCACATTGGTCACCGCTTCGATGGCGTCGAGACGGCCAACAAGGTTGAGGATGTCACCAAACTGCAGGCTGGTCTGGCTGGTCGGCACCAGCTCGATACCGGCACGGTTGAGACGGGAGATCACCACGTCATAGCGCTGTTTGATGTCAAGATCGCGGATCTTCTTGCCAAGAACCTGCTCGTTGGTCACCACTACCCGCTCGACGCGCAGATCGGTGCCACGGGTCGAGAGCGAGGTCTCCACCTCCTCCCCCAACACCAACAACACCTTGTGCAGCGCGTGACGCTCACCCACCAGATGCAGCAAGTCACCCAGTTCGATACGGGATTCCGGCCGTGGCACCATCAGCTCGTCGCCCCGTTTGAGCCGTGAACAGATGACATCAGACTCGTCGAGACTCGGGATCTCGCTCAGCATCAGGCCGTGCATGTTGGGGTTGCGCACCGCGATGTTGATGGTCTGCAAGCTCTCCTTGGTTTTACCGGTTTGTAGCTCGAACTGGGCGGCTTCATCGTCGATCTTGATGCGAAAGAAAACCCTGACCAGCCACATGGTGAGCAAAATGCCACAGATGCCAAACGGATAGGCAACCGCATAGCCCATCCCCATCAGGCCGGTAGAACCGGGCGCGGCGCCCAGCTCGGCCAGGATCTGCTGGCCCGCACCGAGGGATGGCGTATTGGTGACAGCACCGGAGAAGACCCCCAGAATGACCGGCAACGGCACATCGAAAAATTGATGCAAGCCAGCGGCCACCACGCAGCCAAGGATGACCAGCAAAGCGGCAAAGGCGTTGAGTTTGAGACCTGAACTGCGCAATGACGAGAAGAAACCCGGCCCGACCTGGATGCCGATGGTATAGACAAACAGGATCAGGCCAAATTCTTGAATAAAGTGAAGCGTTTGTGCATCCAGCGCGAGATCGGAGGCGCCTGCAAAGTGACCCACTATGATGCCGCCGAACAGCACCCCCCCTATTCCCAAGCCAACGCCATAGACTCGCCAGTTTCCCAGCCAGAGTCCCAGCACTGCCACCAGCGACAACATGCTGATGGAAAGCGCGATTTCACTCATTTCGTGCATCCTTTGCGAATTGAACTGGCCCTAGCTTGTCAGCAAACGCTGATGCCAACTGTGTGATACCGCACGAATTTATCCTTTTACGCGCCCAAAATACCAATTAAGGGCTAGTTGCAAGACGTTAGGCGACGTAGCCGTAAATGGCCATAAAGTGACAAACGCTGCCACCCAGCACAAAGAGATGCCAGATGGCGTGGTTATAGGGGATCTGCTTGGCCACATAGAAGATGACCCCGAGGCTGTAGATAAGGCCGCCAAGCCCGAGCAGCAGCAGCCCCTCACCGGCCAGATGGATATAGAGCTGATAGATGACCACCAGCGACAGCCAGCCCAACATCAGGTAGGTAAAGAGCGACAACTTCTTGAAGCGGTTGATAAACACCAGCTTGAACACCACACCAGCCAGCGCCAGGGCCCAGATCACCACCATCAAGCCCTTCGCCAGCGGCGTGTCGAGCGCCACCAGCAGGAAGGGGGTATAGGTGCCGGCAATCAGCAGATAGATGGCGCAGTGATCAAACACCTTGCACCAACGTCTGGCCCGCCCTTCCGCCATGCTGTGATAGAGGGTCGAGGCGAGATAGAGCAGCACCAGACTGCCGCCATAAAGGCTGTAACTCACCAGCGCCTGCGTACCCTGCCCCCATCCTTTGATGAGCAACAACACCAGCCCGACAATCCCCAGCAACAATCCCGCACCGTGACTCAGCCGGTTTGCCAGCTCCTCCCGGGGGGAGTAATCAATCACACCACTCATAACATCGACTCCACAATAACTGCGGCTCACTCTACCCAGCACCATTTCAGAGTACAAGTGTTCACTTAAAAATGGGGTGGCTGTCACCCGCCCCCCTTTGGTGTATGCTCTGCCGCCGATGCCCGAGACAAGCGGCATAGACACCTAACCCGGTGACCTGGTCTGGAGAACCTGATGAAGTTGACTGAGTTGTTTGCACAAGCGGATCCCGCCTTTGGCGAGGCGATGAACACCTTGCTGGAGAGCTTCCACCACTCCGACGACAGTCAGGCCCCCTATCAGCGCGACCTGTTCACCCACCAGCTCGATCAATCCCGCATGCCTGCAGTCGGCCAACCTATCGAGGAGTATCTGGCGCGGCTGGCTACTCTGGTGCCCGGCGCCTCGCACCTCACCTCGCCACGCTATATGGGCCACATGACGGCACCACTGCCGGCCTATACTGCCGAGCTGTCGCGCCTGCTGGTGATGCTGAACCAGAATCCGATGAAGATGGAGTCCTCCCGTCTGCTCAGCTTTCTGGAGCGGGAGGTGCTGGCCAAGCTGCACCGCCTCATCTATGGCAGGGATGATGCCTTCTACGGCGAGCAGATGCATGCCAAGGATGCCGCCCTCGGCGTCATGACCAGCGGCGGTACCATCGCCAACGTCACCGCCCTCTGGCTGGCCCGCAACCGCGCCTGCGGCGACAACCTGTTCGCCCTCTATGAGCAGGGCTATCGCGGCGCCGTCATTCTGGGCTCCCGGCTGATGCACTACTCCTTCGACAAGGGGATGGATCTGCTGGGACTGGGCGCCCGCAGCGTCTGGCGCCTTGAGACTGACGAACAGAACCGGCTCAGTCTGGCTGCGCTGGAGCAGGCGCTGATCCAGTGCAAAGAGCAGAAATTGAAAATACTGGCATTGGTCGGCGTGGCTGGCAGTACCGACTTTGGCTCCATCGACCCCCTGCCTGAGCTGGCCGCCATCGCCGAGCGCGAGCAGATCCACTTCCACGTGGATGCCGCCTGGGGTGGCCCGACCCTCTTCTCCCCCCGCTATCAAGGTCTGCTGGCCGGAATAGAGCACGCCGACACCGTCACCCTCGATGGTCACAAGCAACTGCTGGTGCCGCTCGGTACCGGCATGCTGCTCTGCCGCCAGCCAGACTTGATGATGGCGGTCAAGCGAGAGGCGCCCTACGCTATTCGCGCCACCTCGTTTGATCAGGGTCGCTTTACCCTGGAGGGCACCCGCCCGGCCAATGCACTCTATCTGGACGCCGCCTTCCAGGTCTTCGGCCAGCAAGGCTATGCCGAGCTTATCGAAGCCAACTACGACCGAGCCAGATTGATGGCCGAGCTCATCGAAAGCGACCCCGCCTTCGAGCTGATGTCGGCACCGGTGATGAATCTGCTCTCCTATCGCTGCATCCCACCCCATCTGCAGGGCAAGGTGCTGGATGAGACGGCCAATGCGCAGATCAACGACTTCAACGTGTCTCTGCAAAAAGCCCAACGGGCCGAGGGGCACAGCTTTGTCTCCCGCACCCAACGAGCGGTGGTACGCTACGGTGCCCAACCGCTCACCCTGCTGCGCGCCGTGCTGCTCAACCCTCTGATTGAAGAGCGCCATATCCGCGACCTGCTGGCCGATCAGCAGCGACTGGGGATCTCTATTGCACGCCAACTGTTTGGCGACGGCGCGGAACCGGCGTAAAAATGAGCGGTCTTATTCATTTGCCGTTGTCTGCTGTACAGGTAGACTGGGCGAAATTTGCAGGCCATCTTTGAGGACTAGGCGCCAACAATGAAGCAATTTATTGAATTTATTCCACTTATCGTTTTCTTCGCGGTCTACAAGTTCTACGACATCTACATGGCTACCGGTGCACTGGTGGTGGTCACCGGTCTGCAGCTCGCCTATAGCTGGATCCGCTATCGCAAAGTCGAGAAAATGCAGCTGTTCACCTTCCTGCTGGTCGGCTTCTTTGGCGGTCTCACCGTGTTCTTCCACGATGACACCTTCATCAAGTGGAAAGTGACTGTCATCAACGTGCTGTTCGCACTGGGCCTGCTCATCAGCCGCTACGGCTTTGGCAAAAATTTGATCAAACAGATGCTGGCCAAAGAGCTGCAAGCACCCGATAAGGTCTGGGACACAGTCAATCTCGGCTGGGTCGGCTTCTTTACCGTCTGTGGCCTGCTCAACCTCTACGTGGCGTTCAACCTGCCGCAAGAGATGTGGGTCAACTTCAAGGTGTTCGGTCTGCTGGGGATGACGCTGGTCTTTACCCTGCTGAGCGGCGTCTATCTCTATCGCCACATCCCTGCCGAGCAGTTGTCCCAGCAAAAAGACGAACCAAAAAAATAACCCTCATCAGAAAAGGATTGTCTCATGTGGTATCTCATCTACTCCGAAGATGTCCCCGATAGCCTGCCACTGCGTAAGCAGGTTCGCCCTGCCCATCTGGCTCGCCTGCAAGCCCTGCAGGGTGAAGGGCGCCTGCTGACCGCCGGTCCCAACCCGGCCATCGATGCCGAGGATCCAGCAGATGCAGGCTTTACCGGCAGCACCGTTATCGCCGAGTTTGCCTCGCAAGCTGACGCCAAAGCCTGGGCTGATGCCGACCCTTATGTGACCGCCGGTGTTTACGCCAAGGTCACCATCAAGCCGTTCAAAAAGGTCTTCTGACCCGAAGCGAATAGCGAAATAAAAAAGGCCGGACTGGAAGTTCATTCCAGTCCGGCCTTTTTGCATCCCGATATCTCGTTTATGCCTTGGCGACAAACCAGGGATTGAGGATATCGGGCTTGTTGTAGGCAAGGGATGAGCCATCGAGTTGGGTGACGCTGCCACCGGCCCCCTCCAGCAAAGCCTGCGCCGCACCGGTGTCCCACTCGCAAGTAGGAGCAAGGCGCGGATAGAGCTCGGCGCCCCCCTCGGCAATGATGCAGAACTTGAGGGAGCTGCCCATGGAGACCAGCTCGAGCTCGCCAAAAGGAGCCAAGAAATCGAGGGTCTCCTGCGACAGGTGGTTGCGACTGCCCACCACTCGCCACGCCTCGCCTTCACGATGAGGCCGGGTCTGGATAGGCTCGCGCTTGCCATCGGCGATGCGCCAGGCACCGAGACCCTTTCCGCCATACCAGAGCTTGTCCAGCACAGGGGCATAGACCAGCCCCCAGCGCGGTGCCCCCTCTTCAATCAGCGCGATATTGACGGTGAACTCGCCGTTGCGGGAGACAAACTCCTTGGTGCCGTCGAGGGGATCCACCAGCCAGTAGCGGGACCAGCCGTGGCGCGCCGCCATCACCTCGGGCCCCGACTCCTCAGACAGTACGGGAATATCCGGAGTCAGCCGTGCCAACGCCTGAACGATCACCGCATGAGCCCCCTTGTCGGCTGCGGTCAGCGGACTCTCGTCACTCTTGTACTCCACCGCGAAGGGCTGGCTGTAGATGGCCATGATGGCCGCTCCCGCCGCGCGGGCGACAGGCTCAAGTTCGGTGATATCGGGGTGGTACAAGGGATGATCCATAACAATCTCGTCCAGCTCACAGGGTCAACCAGTGTAACCCTTTTGACATCAACTGCTTATAGCCGATTGTGCTGGGTTATTACGGCGCGGGAGTCGCCATTGTTTGAACAGGGCCAAAAACAACAAGGGACGCCACGGCGTCCTTTGTTATTTCTAGCGGCCGGTCTCAGGCCGCGGGCCTATTTTGCAACTCAGATCCCCTGACGGGCTTCCTTCATCAGCAGGCGCATGTCGCTCACGGCTTTGGCCAGACCATCGAAGGCGGCGCGGCCGATGATGGCGTGGCCGATGTTGAGCTCATAGAGCTCGGGGATAGCTGCGATAGCCTTGACGTTGTGGTAGTGCAGGCCGTGGCCGGCATTGACCTTCAAGCCCTTGCCAGCGGCATAGGAGGCGCCGGCGGCGATACGCTTGAACTCGGCGTTGCGCTCGGCATCTGTGGTGGCATCGGCATAGCGACCGGTGTGGATCTCGATAAAAGGGGCGCCACTCTCGGCAGCCGCATCGATCTGGATGGGATCGGCGTCGATAAAGAGGGATACCTGCGCCCCCACCGCGGAGAGGCGGGCAACGGCATCAGTCACCTTGTCCAACTGGCCGGCCACGTCCAGACCGCCCTCGGTGGTCACTTCGGTGCGCTTCTCCGGCACCAGACAGACGAAGTGGGGCTTGATGCGGCAGGCGATGCCGATCATCTCTTCGGTCACTGCCATCTCCAGGTTCATCCTCGTCTGGATAGTCTGGCGCAGGATCTCCACATCACGGTCGGTGATATGGCGGCGATCTTCTCGCAGATGCACGGTAATGCCATCAGCCCCGGCCTGTTCGGCCACGAACGCGGCCTGTACCGGATCCGGATACTGGGTGCCACGGGCGTTGCGCAGGGTGGCGATATGGTCGATGTTCACACCCAGATAGATTTCACTCATTGAGAACTCCTTGAAAGGCTTCATCTGTTGACTGCGCGGTCAGCGAATCACACCGCGCCAATATCCGTATGTCTGTAATCTGTGTCAGCCTTGCATACTGGCTTTGCGTTTTAAAAACAGCTCCCGGCTCTTTAGCTGGCGCTTGCCCAGATAGGGTTGCAGTGCCAGTCGGCTGAAACGTTTGGCCGCCTGCAGCAAGGGAGGGGTATCGAAACGTCCCTCGGCAAAGGCGAGCAGGTGGGCACCGAGAAACAGGGTACGGGGATCCGGCGCCCGCTCGCAAGCAACAAAGCCCAATTCACGCTCGAAGCCATAGAGCAGGGTCGGCTCGATGGGCGACTCGTCGTCCGCCGTGTATTCGAAATCCACCGCATAACCGAGCGCCTGCAACAGCAGGAACTCGAAGCGACGCAGCGGCAGCTCCGGCGTCTCGCCGTCGGCCAGCGCCATGATGGCACGAGCATAGGCGTCGAATACTTCGGGGAACGGGGTGTGCGCTTCCAGCAGGTAGTAGACCAACTCGTTGAGATAGAGGCCGTAGAAGAGGCGATCGCCACCGAGACGCAGGGAGTGATCCGGGCATTCGACCTGGGTGAGGTTCTTGAGATCCCCCTTGCCGCGCCAGGCGATGGTGAGCAGGGTAAAGGGTTGCAGCAGCCCCTTGAGAGGGGAGCGTGGCCCGCGAGAACCGCGAGCCACCAGAGTAAATCGGCCACTATCCTGGGTGAAGACCTCGACCAGCTGGCTGGTCTCCCGATAGGGCCGACTGTGGATGACGAAAGCCGGGGTCAGCAATCAGTCGTCGCCATACCCGAGGCTGCGCAGGGCGCGCTCATCGTCAGCCCAACCGGATTTGACCTTGACCCACAGCTCGAGGTGCACCTTGTTCTGGAACAGACGTTCCATATCGAGGCGCGCTTCGGTGCCGATGGTCTTGATCTTCTCGCCCTTGTTGCCGATGACCATCTTCTTCTGGCCATCGCGCTCGACCAGGATCAGGCCGTGGATGTGGTAGAGGCCGTTCTCTTCCACCTTGAAGCGCTCGATCTCCACCGTCACCGAGTAGGGCAGCTCCTCACCGGTAAAGCGCATCAGCTTCTCGCGGATGATTTCGGAGGCCATAAAGCGGGAGGAGCGGTCGGTCACGTAATCTTCCGGGAAGAAGTGGACGTTTTCCGGCAGCAGATCCTTGGCCCACTCGCGGATCTTCTCCACGTTGGTGCCCTTTTCGGCACTGATGGGCAGGATATGGGCGAAGTTCATCTGTTGGCCCAGCCACTCGAGGTGGGGCAGCAGATCTTCTTTCTCTTTGACGTTGTCAATCTTGTTGACCGCCAGCACCACCGGGCACTTGAGATTGCGCAGCTTGCCCAGCACCATCTCGTCGTCTTTGGTCCAGTGGGTACCGTCGACCATGAACACCACCATGGCCACATCACCCAGCGAACTGGTGGCGGCACGGTTCATCAGGCGGTTGATGGCCCGTTTCTCTTCAATGTGCAGACCCGGGGTATCTACATAGATGGTCTGGTAGTTATCCTCGGTGTCGATCCCCAAAATCCGGTGACGGGTTGTCTGGGGCTTCTTCGAGGTGATGCTGACCTTCTGGCCAAGCAGCTTGTTGAGCAGGGTGGACTTGCCCACGTTGGGGCGGCCCACGATGGCGACAAAGCCGCAGTAGGTGGTATCTGTCATGACAGTTTTTCCAATGCTTGCTGCGCCGCGGCCTGTTCGGCCTTGCGACGGCTGGTGCCGACCCCGACGAGGGGACCATCCAGACCTTCCACGTCACACTGGACGGTGAACTCCTGGTTGTGGGCCTCGCCCTTGACGTTGGTCACGGTGTAGGTCGGCAGGGATTTGCGGCTTCCCTGCAAAATTTCTTGCAGACGGGTCTTGGGATCTTTCTGCTCGATGCCCGGCTTGATCTCTTCCAGGCGGCTGGCATACCAGCTCAGCAGCAGTGTCCGCACCGTCTCAAGATTGGTATCCAGATAGACGGCACCGATCACCGCCTCGACCGTGTCGGCCAGAATAGATTCGCGGCGAAAACCGCCGCTCTTGAGTTCGCCGGGGCCGAGGATCAGGTGATCCCCGAGGTCAAACTCCCGGCCCAGTTCGGCCAGGGTCTTCTCGCGCACCAAGGTGGCGCGCATCCGGCTGAGATCCCCTTCCGCCGCTTGCGGGAAACGGTGGAACAGATCATCGGCAATCACCAGACTCAAAATGGAGTCCCCCAGAAATTCCAGTCGTTCATTGTGACGGGAACCGGCGCTGCGGTGAGTCAGCGCCCGGGTCAGCAGTTCCAGATCCGCAAAAACATGCCCGAGACGGGACTGCAGTCTGTTCATCTTGATATTCATTTACTTGATTCCGCCAATGCGGTTGAAGCGCACACCTGTCGGTACCCAACTTGGCAGCAGGGAGCCTTCTTCGCGCTCGAATTCAAAACTTATCCAGATAGCGACCGCCTTGCCGACCAGATTCTGTTCGGGCACAAAGCCCCAGAAGCGGCTGTCGGTGCTGTTGTCGCGGTTGTCGCCCATCACGAAATACTGACCTTCCGGTACCACCCACTCGTCGGGGTAGGTGCCGGGCTGGCGATAGTAACGGCCAACCATGTCGGGCATCAGCGGATTGCGCAGGGTCTCGTGGGAGACATCACCCAACTGCTCGGTATAGCGGTCAAGGGGGATCCCCATCTGGGTAAATTCGCCTCTTTGTTCAAACTTGACGTCGAGCTTCTTGAAGCCCGGGCACGTTTTCCCTTCCTGCTCTTCGCACTTGGGCCGGATCATCAGCTCCTTGTTGCGATAGATGACCCGATCACCCGGCATGCCGACCACCCGCTTGATGTAGTCAACGCGCGGTTCAAGGGGATACTTGAACACCACCACGTCGCCACGCTTGGGCTCGCCAGTCTCGAGGAACTTGGTGTTGGTCACCGGGTCCCGCAGACCATAGGCAAATTTTTCCACCAGGATGAAGTCGCCCACCAGCAGGGTGGGCATCATGGAACCTGACGGGATCTGGAACGGTTCAAAAATGAACGAACGCAGGATCAGCACAAAGGTGATGACCGGGAAGACCCCGGCGGTCTGCTCAATCCAGACCGGCACGGGGGCCACCTTGGCCAGGGTCTTCTCATCCAGGTGGGCACCGCCATGGGCACGAGCCACGGCAATCTTGGCGGCGCGCTGCTTGGACCAAATCATCTTGTCCAGACACCAGATAACACCGGTGATCGCGCAGACCACCACCAGGATCAGGGAAAACGTGCTTGCCATCTATTAATCCTTTCCGACGTGGAGAATCGCGAGGAAGGCTTCCTGCGGCACGTCGACACGGCCGAGGGACTTCATCCGCTTCTTACCTTCTTTCTGCTTGTTCAGCAGTTTCTTCTTACGACTCACGTCACCACCGTAGCACTTGGCGGTTACGTCTTTACGCAGAGCCTTGACGGTGCTGCGAGCGATGATCTGGTTGCCGATGGCCGCCTGAATGGCGATATCGAACATCTGGCGCGGGATCAGCTCGCGCATCTTCTCCACCACCTGACGACCGCGATACTGGGCGTTGTCTTTGTGGGTGATGATTGCCAGGGCATCGACGCGCTCACCGTTGATCATGATGTCCAGACGGACCATGTCGGAGGTTTCGAAACGCTTGAAGCCGTAGTCCAGCGAGGCGTAACCGCGACTGGTGGATTTCAGACGGTCGAAGAAGTCGAGCACCACTTCCGCCATCGGGATTTCATAGGTCAGTGCCACCTGCTTGCCGTGGTAGACCATGTTGGTCTGCACGCCACGCTTCTCGATACAGAGGGTGATCACGTTGCCCATGTACTCCTGCGGCAGCAGGATATGACACTCGGCGATCGGCTCGCGCATCTCCTTGATGCTGGTGATGGCAGGCATCTGGGCCGGGCTGTCGATGTGGATGGTGGAACCGTCAGTCAGCTCGATCTCGTAGACTACGGTCGGCGCCGTGGTGATCAGATCCAGATCGTATTCACGCTCCAGACGCTCCTGAATGATCTCCATGTGCAGCATGCCGAGGAAGCCGCAACGGAAGCCGAAGCCCAGTGCAGTAGAGCTCTCCGGTTCGAAGAACAGGGAGGCATCGTTCAGGGAGAGCTTGTCGAGGGCGTCACGGAACGACTCGTAGTCATCGCTGGAGATAGGGAACAGACCCGCATAAACCTGCGGCTTCACCTTCTTGAAGCCGGCCAGCGCCTTGTCGGCACCGTTCTTGGCCTGAGTCAGGGTATCGCCCACCGGCGCGCCGTGGATGTCCTTGATACCGCAGACAACCCAACCTACCTCGCCACAGCCCAGACTCTGGGTATCCACCTGCTTGGGCGTGAAGATACCGATACGATCGACACCCCACACCTGACCGGTGCTCATCACCTTGATCTTGTCGTTCTTCTTCAGGGAACCGTTCTTGATCCGCACCAGAGAGACAACACCCAGATAGGAGTCGAACCAGGAGTCGATGATCAGCGCCTGCAGCGGGGCATCCGGATCACCTTCCGGCGCCGGGATCTTGGCGACGATCTCTTCCAGCACCAGATCAACACCCAGACCGGTCTTGGCGGAGCAGCGCACCGCATCGACCGCATCGATACCGACGATGTCTTCGATCTCCTCGGCAACCCGCTCGGGTTCTGCGGCCGGCAGGTCAATCTTGTTCAGCACCGGCACCACTTCCAGATCCATTTCCATGGCGGTGTAGCAGTTGGCCAGAGTCTGTGCCTCAACCCCCTGGCCGGCATCCACCACCAGCAGCGCCCCTTCACAGGCCGCCAAAGAGCGGGAGACCTCGTAGGAGAAATCCACGTGGCCCGGGGTGTCGATAAAGTTCAGCTGGTAGGTGTTACCGTCTTGTGCCTGGTAGTTCAGGGTCACACTCTGTGCTTTGATGGTAATGCCGCGCTCGCGCTCCAGATCCATGGAGTCAAGCACCTGAGCCTGCATCTCGCGGTCGGACAAGCCACCGCAAGTCTGGATCAGACGGTCCGACAGGGTCGATTTACCGTGGTCGATGTGCGCAATAATCGAAAAGTTACGAATGTGTTTCATCGAGCAAGAGTCACTCAAAATTAGTTAAGGTCAGTTATGGAGGCGAGATTTTACTGGATAACCCGGCTGACGGCCATTCTTTAGTCGCCAGCGCCAGTGAAATAGCGCCTGTTCAGTCAGGGGAGAATGCGGACAGGGACGACCACGCCGAGCATCTGCGGGCCGTAGCGCCCCTGATCCAGGCGGTTGGAAAAGTAACGAACCAGTAAAAAGCCCAGCACGCCCCCCAGCAGGCAGCAGAGAATGGTAATTCCCTCCCCGCCCGAGAGCAGCGGTGCCAGCCAGAGCTGCCCCAGCAAGGCGCCGGCCAACAGGCAGAAAAGCGGCAGCACATAGACCAGCGCCGCCCCGCGCAGCAGACTCTCCTGCGGGATACCGAGCCTCACTTGCTGGCCAACCCGCACCTCGGCGGTCAGCCTGACCCGCAAGCGGGGAGCTTTCAGGGGAAACGCCTTGGCCACGGTGCCGGTACCGCAGTTGGATTGCTGCTGACAACCACTGCAGGCGGAGCGACGCTCACACTCCACCCAGGCATGGTCACCCTCAATGGCCACCACGGTCGCCAGCTCTTCACTCATCTCATTCACGGCAACACCTCGGGTTCACACAATCAGGGGATCTGACCACGACTCGCCACGCTCGGCAAGCGGTGAAGAACCCCGCATCCCCCGTTACTGCACCGCTTCGTTGCGGGCCAGCGGCTGGACCGACTCGGCGATGCGCTTGGCGGTTTCGGCAGGCACCTCACCGACCACGGTGATCTCGACCCCCACCTCGTTGACATAGCTCACCAGCGAGGTCGCCCCCTGGCGGATCAGCTGCTGGCGCACCGCCTGCTTGGGATCCACCCGGGAGACGTAGACCGAGAGATCCACCAGCCCGTCGGAGAGCATCATGTAGTCCACCGGCATACTGGTGGTCACCAGCTGGTGCCGGTCTTGCGACAGCACCTTGAAGCCATCGGGCAGCCAGGTGATCTGCCAGTTCAACTGCTGTTGTGGCGCCGGATAGGCATCCTCCAGCGCCAGCGCCGGAGGCTGCTTGCTGTTGGCCAGCTTCACCAGCCAGGGGGCCGGTTTGCTCTGCAGATCCAGTTCGACACCGAGCACCTGCTCCACCAGATTGCCTTCCCGCTCGACCATGTCGATCCGCAGCAGCAAGTGGCTCTGCTCATCAATCCAGAGCACGAAACCATATTTGTCGGCCTCTTTAGGCACCAGCCTTACCACCTGCGCCACCACACCGGCAACCCGGCTGCGGCCGGCCAGCACAGGATCATAGCTCTCCAGCACCTGTGCCAGCGGCATCTTCACCAGGGTCGACCAGATGCCGGGGAAGCGGGCATCCTTCAGGGTGTAGGGATCGTGGCTGTTTTCAAAGAAGGTGTATTCGTTCTGGCGCTGGAGATACTCGATCGCCTTGCCGTCGAGGTAACTGAGGTGGGCCACTTCCTTGCCGTTGATCACGGCATGGCTGATCCGGATCGGTTCAAGACGCCCCTGACGGGCCTTGACCATGGACAACTCGAAATTCTGTTGCTGCACGGCACTCTGCATCTGCTGCAACAAGGCCTCGGCCGACTTATCGTCGGCCGAGGCCTTGGCACTGATCAGCAGGAGAGAGGCCAGCAAAATACGGCTGGACTGGCGCACGTTTGTATCCCTGACAATTCGTTATTGTTGGATCTGTCTGTCTTGCAACAGGCGCTGCTGCAACTGGTGGTCACGCAGGAAGGCGTTGATCCGCTCCCGCTGCTCCTGCATCTGCTGTTCGGTCAGCCCCTGCTGACGGGCACGGGCGCCATCCTGTTGCGGATAGTGAACACTCACAGGTGCAGCACTGCCACCGATTGGAATGGTATTGAGCACCGGATTGGCCGGAACGCCATCCTGTCCCTGATACTGCTGCACCCCGAAGATAACGGCAGCGGCCACGGATGCCGCAATGGCATATTGACCCAGTTGCTGACCGACCCGGCGGAACAACGGAACCACATTGGCATCTGTCTTGACCGGTGCAACGACAGGTTGCAGCACAGGCAGAACCTCAACCGGCTTGGGTGCCAGTATGGTGGGCTCATCCTCCAGCGCAGCCATGATGCTGTCACTGAGATCCAGTTGCAGATTGACCGGCAGGTCACCCCGCATGGCATCGCCGATCAGGTGGTAACGACCCCAGGTATCTTGCAAGTCGGAGTCCATCTCCAGCTCGTTCAGTACCTCTGCGTCACTCAGGTCACCATCCATCAGGGCAGAGATTTGCTCTTTATTTGCCATAAGTTAACCCGTCTTTCCCCAGTTAATTCTCGATCAGAGGTTGCAGCTTTTTATCGATTGCTTCCCTCGCCCGGAAGATACGGGATCTGACCGTACCCACGGGGCAATCCATGATTTCGGCAATCTCTTCGTAGCTCAGCCCTTCCAGTTCGCGAAGGGTGATAGCTGTCCTCAGGTCTTCCGGCAATGCCTCTATGGCTGAAAACACGGTGCGTTTGATCTCGTCAGTCAGCGCCAGGTTTTCGGGGGTTGAGACCTCTTGCAAGGCTTCACCACCGCCATAAGACTCCGCTTCGTCAGCCTCCACATCACTGCTGGGCGGCCTGCGCCCCTGGGAGGTGAGATAATTCTTCGCCGTGTTCACGGCAATTCGGTACAACCAGGTGTAAAAAGCACTTTCGCCACGGAATGTCGGCAATGCACGGTAGGCTTTTATAAAGGCCTCTTGCGCCACATCGGGCACATCACCGGGATTGTTGACATACCTGGCAACCAGGTTGACCACCTTATGCTGGTATTTTTTTACCAACAGGTTGAAAGCTGCTTTATCGCCGCGCTGGACCCGTTCAACCAGCTGTTCGTCCAGTAGATTCTGGTCGCTCATCAGAGCCGTAAAACCCCCATCAGGTTATCGTTTTTCTTTTCCGGCCCTTCCTAAGCGCACAAGTTCAGACAGGGAGAATCAAAGAAAGTTCGCTTCAATTGAAAAAAATGTGATGCAGGCTGCATCCTCGCCCTCGCTTGGGCTACCATGGTGCCAGTTCTTAATCCAGGCCAATGATACTTATGAAAGCAAGTGTTGAATACCTTTGCGATGTACTGATCATTGGCAGCGGTGCCGCTGGTTTGTCCCTCGCGTTGCGATTGGCAGACCACGCCAAAGTCCTGGTTCTGAGCAAGGGGCCCATCAGTGAAGGGGCCACTTTCTATGCGCAAGGAGGCATCGCTGCCGTTTTCGACGAAACCGACAGCATCGAATCCCACGTGAGCGACACGCTCAACGCGGGCGCCGGGTTGTGTGACCCGGCAGTGGTGGAGTTCACCGCCCGCCACGCCCGCGAGTCCATCCAGTGGCTCATTCAGCAAGGGGTCCCCTTCGATCAGGAGGAGAACGCCGACGGCGAGTCTCAGTACCACCTCACCCGGGAAGGGGGCCACAGCCATCGCCGCATCTTCCACGCGGCCGACGCCACCGGCAAGGCGGTGCAACTGACCCTGATCGATCAGGTGCGCGCTCACCCCAATATCCAGCTGATGGAGCGCTTCAACGCGGTCGACCTCATCACCACCCGCAAGCTCAACCTGCCGGGCAACAAGGTACTGGGCGCCTACGTCTGGAACCGCAATGCCGAGCAGGTCGAGGTGATCCGTGCCCGTTTCGTGGCACTGGCCACCGGAGGTGCTTCCAAGGTCTACCAGTACACCTCCAACCCGGATGTGAGCTCTGGCGATGGCATCGCCATGGCATGGCGGGCCGGCTGCCGGGTGGCGAACCTGGAGTTCAACCAGTTCCACCCCACCAGCCTGTTCCACCCGGACGACCCCAACTTCCTGCTGACCGAAGCACTGCGTGGCGAGGGGGCCTATCTACGCCGCCCGGACGGCAGCCGCTTTATGCCGGAGTTTGACGAGCGGGCCGAGCTGGCGCCGCGCGACATCGTCGCCCGCGCCATCGACCACGAGATGAAGCGGCTCGGGGCGGATTGCATGTATCTGGATATCAGCCACAAACCGGCCGACTTCATCATCAAGCACTTCCCGACCATTTATGAGCGCTGCCTTGCGGTCGGTATCGATATCACCAAGGAGCCGATGCCCATAGTGCCGGCCGCCCACTACACCTGTGGCGGCGTGATGATCGACAACAACGGCCAGACCGATATCCCCGGCCTCTACGCCATCGGTGAAGTGACCTACACCGGTCTGCACGGCGCCAACCGCATGGCCTCCAACTCCCTGCTGGAATGCGTGGTCTATGCCCATCAGGCGGGGGCCGACATTCTGGCCAAGCTGCCGATGAGCGTGGAGCCACCGCGCCTGCCGGTGTGGGACGAGAGCAAGGTGGAAGATTCCGACGAACTGGTGGTGATCCAGCACAACTGGCACGAGCTGCGGTTGATGATGTGGGATTACGTGGGGATAGTGCGTACCAACAAGCGCCTCGCCCGCGCCAAGCGCCGCATCGACCTGCTCAAGCAGGAGGTGCAGGAGTACTACGCCAACTTCCGCGTCTCCAACAACCTGCTGGAGCTGCGCAACCTGCTGCAGGTGGCCGAACTTATCGTCAACTGCGCCCTGCAGCGCAAGGAGTCGCGCGGCCTGCACTACAACCTGGATTATCCGGATATGCTGCCGGACTCCAAGCCGACCGTACTGACCCCGGAGCGGGATTAATCCCCCTTCCTGTCAAACGTTACAGCAATCAGTGACCCCGCCCCGGCGGGGTCACTTGTTTTCAACCGCTTTTCAGCCACAAAAAGAGTGCCGCCAGCCACATTGCAGCAGCTTATCGCGATAAATCAGCGCATGGTCATCACGGAAAGCAGGCGTCAGCGCCGGGACGGCAGAAAGTGGATGGCTCGCGCCAGCAGGCGGTAATGTTCGGGGGGAAGGGCATCGGAGAAGAGCCACAGTTGCCGTGGCGACACGGCTCCACTCTCTTGCGGATCGGGACAAAGCGCCAGCCTGAGCACACCGGGCAGAATGCGGCTTTTCTTGTCAAGCTGATAGCGACGACCTTGCCACTGTAGCCACTGGCCATCCCAGACGAGCTCGCACGGGGGCGCGGCGAGCGCACGCCAGCTCAGCCAGAGCGACACCAACCAGACGGGCAGCCACAGTGCCCACTGCCAACCGGCAATCAGGCCAGCCACCGGCCAGAGCAGCAACAAAAAGAGGGCCACCAGCAAATATTGCTGATGGCGGGAGGGGTGAACCGTCATGATCACCCGCTCCACGGTATTACCCCTGGCGGTCGTGGCGCGCCTGATTGCGCTCCAGGATCATCGGGATCATGGCGGCAAATGCGGGATCGGCAGGGACACCATGACCCATGCACCATTTGAACAGATCCGGATCGTCGCTCGCCAGCAGGCGGATAAAGGTCTGCTGATCGGCTTCGCTCAGGGAGTCGAACTCGTGTTCGAAAAAGGGCATAAAGATCACATCCAGCTCGAGCATACCGCGACGGCAGGCCCACTTCAGGCGGGATTTTTCAACTGGGCTCAACATGGCACTCTCCTTACAAAGACCGGGGGATGGTACCAGCTGGATTTTCCGGCTGACAAACATTAGTTACGTCTTTACCATGCAGCTCACATACTTTCTCTCTGGAATACCATCGTGAGCCTGCAACCACCTGTTTTTCCTGCCGAGCCGACCCGCTTCCCCCTGACCAAGCTGGCCATCACCCGTATCAGCGGCCAGGATCGCGCCAAATATCTGCAAGGTCAGGTCACCTGTGATGTCAACGCCCTGCAACCGGGGCAACAGACCCCGGGCGGCCACTGTGATCCCAAGGGCAAGCTGTGGAGCAATTTCCGCCTGCTCTGCCTCGACGACAGTCTGCTGCTGCTGACCAGCCCCTCTGTACTGGAGCGTCAGTTGCCGGAGCTGAAGAAATTTGCCGTCTTCTCCAAGGTCGAGATCGCCGCCGATGAACGCCACGCCACCGGGATCGCCGGTGCGGGCAGCGATGAGTGGATCGCCGAGCAGTTTGGCCTTCTGCAGAGCGGTCTGATCGACGGCGGCATGGCGGTGAAGATTGAGCAGGATCGCTGGCTGCTGGTGAGCAATCAGCAAGCCGACGCCTTGCCGCAAGGTGACGAATCACTCTGGTGGGGGCTCGAGATCAAGGCGGGCCTGCCGCACATGGAGGCGGTGCATCAGGGGGAGTTCATCCCGCAGATGCTCAACCTGCAGGCACTGGACGGCATCAGCTTCAACAAGGGCTGCTACATGGGGCAAGAGACGGTGGCCCGCGCCAAGTATCGCGGCGCCAACAACCGCGCCCTGTTCCTTCTGGCGGGGACTACCGGCGAGCCGGTCGCCAGCGGCGATACCCTGGAGCTGCAACTGGGTGACAACTGGCGCCGCAGCGGCATGGTGCTCAACGCCTGGCAACAGGCCGGGCAGGTGTGGCTCACCGCCGTGCTACCAAAAGATACCGAGGCTGACGCCCAATTCCGCCTCAAGCAGGACGAAGGCTCCCGCCTCACCCTGCAACCCCTGCCTTACGCCCTGACCGAGTAAGGTCGGCTAGCGAGGCACGCGCGCCAGCAGTGCCTCCTTCAGCCAGCGCCCCGCCTGCCCCAGCGGGCGGGCGCGATGCCACTGCAGCTCCAGCGCCAGCGCGTGGCTGGCGATAAAGTCCGGCTCCAACACAACAACCTCGCCCCGCTTCAGCGGTTGATGCAGCAGAAATTCCGGGATGGCGGACCAGCCAAGGCCCCGCTTGACCAGCTCCAGCACCCCGAGATCCCCCTCGACCCACCACACCTGAGCCGAGATGCGAAAACGCTGGCGCTCGCTCCCTTCCCGTCGGCCGGTCACCATCAGCTGGCGTGCCCCCTGCAGATCGACCTCCCGCAGCGGCTGCTTGCGGGCCAGCGGATGATCCGGTGACACCACCAGCGGCATGGTCACCTCCCCCAGCGAATGGGCGACAATCTCTCGCTGGGGATGCACCTTCTGATAACTGATGCCGAGCTGGGCCCGGCCGGTCACCAGCATCTCGGTCACATCCTCCATCAGCGGGAAGAGCAGCTCCAGCTCCACGGTCGGGTAACGAGTGGCGAAATCCTCCAGCAGGGTGCCGAGCCAGGGGAGGTGGGAATCATCATCGATGGCCAGGGTGAGGCGCGTCTCCACCCCGGCCGCCAGCTCTCCGGCAATGGATTGCAACCGTTCACTCTGCGCCAGCAGGATCCCCGCCTCCTGCACCATGCGTGCCCCCGCCTCCGTCAGCTGCGGATAGCGGCCGCTGCGGTCAAACAGGGTGAGCGCCAGATCGATCTCCAGATTGGCGATGGCGCTGCTCACTACCGACTGCGCCTTGCCCAGCTTGCGGGCGGCAGCGGAAAACGAGCCGGTTTCGGCGGCCGCCAGCAAGATCCTCAGTTGTTCCAGTGATGGCGTCATCTTATGGCCCTCCGGCAAGCCCTCTCATCAATCTATTTTAGCGATGGATACCAACATGAATCTATCGCTAAAGATCTATAGATTAACCTGCAATTCGTGAATGAACCTGATTGAGAGAGTGACTTATGCGTACCCGTAACGATCGCCTGCGCCATGCCATTGGCTTTGAATTCATTGGCCTGCTGATTGCCGCCCCGCTGGCCAGCTGGGTTACCGGGGTAGGGCTCAACCATATGGGCCCGCTGGCACTGTTCTTCTCGGTGCTGGCCACCGTCTGGAACTACATCTACAACATCGGGGTCGACAAGCTGCTGCTCAAATATCAGGGCCATACCCACAAAACCCTGTGGCAACGGGTGCTGCATACCTTCGGCTTTGAGGGCGGTCTGCTGATCGTCGCGCTGCCGGTCATGTCCTGGTGGCTGAGCGTCAGCCTGCTGGAAGCGCTGGTGCTGGATCTGGGCTTCGTCGTCTTCTATCTGATCTATGCCTTCGTCTACAACTGGGGCTATGACAAGGTGTTCCCCATCCCCCGCGAAGTGCCGCACGGCATGCCACAAGAGGCGCGCTAAGGCACGAATCAGTTGGATTGAAACCGAGAAGTGAAGGTCAACAAGGAAAGACTACAGAAGAAACGACACGGCCCCATCATGACAGACATGATGGGGCCGCAACAGGGATCAGCGCTGGCAGGCCGGCTGATTCAGAGGTAAGGATTCAGGCCTGCCCGTCGCTCAAGCCTGGGCCTTGAGCTCTTCGCCGCTCTCGTCAGTTGCGACAGCCTCTTCAGGCTGCGCCTGAGCGGCCTGCAGCGCTTCCAGCTCGCTCTGATAATCGCTCAGGATCTGCTGGGCAACCGCCATATCTCCCTTGTGTTTGCGCTCGAACAGATGGTGCTGCACCACGCCGTTGAGATACTCCACTGTAATGGGCTGCTCCAGGGTGGCCATCAGCTCCTCTTTCTCCAGCTCGGCATTGATTTCATCGGCGGTCGTGCGCAGCAGCCCGGCCAATTGAACCAACATGCGGCGCTCACCTTCGCGCAGCAGGCTCAACATGCGGTTTCTCTGCTGCTCATTCTGTTGGGTCATACATTTCCTTACGTCAATTGGGAACAAGCCCGCTCATTCTGCCCTGTCCCCATGACAGCGTCTATCTCATGCCCCCCACAAATTTTTGGCGCTGGCTCACAAATGGCTACAGATGCTATTTGAAGCGCCTCTGGGGTATAGTAGCCCCTGATTTTCAGGCGCTTTTTTCACCTTCATCCACAGACAGGGATGAGACGGCAAGGGCGCCTGCCCGGTTTACCCCAACGAGGTGAAGATCCGCTTTATGACCGACGCCATTGTGGTGCTCTGCACCTGCCCAGATCAAACCAGTGCCGACCTTCTCTGCGAGCAGCTGCTGAACCAGCGGCTGGCCGCCTGCATCAATCAACTGCCGGGCGTCACCTCCGTCTATCGCTGGCAAGGCAAGGTGGAGCGCGCCACCGAGATTCAGCTCATCATCAAATCCCGCCAGCCACTCTTTGCCGAGTTGCAGGCATGTATTCAAGCCAATCACCCCTATGAGGTGCCCGAGCTGCTGGCCCTGCCGGTGAGTGCCGGACTACCTGCCTATCTCGACTGGCTCAATGGGGAGACCTCATGACGTTCAATCGCTTGCTCTTTCCCCTGTTGCTGCTCTGTGCCCTGTTGATGACAACAGTGGGCAGCTCCCCTGCCCGCGCCAGCGGCGCCGATCTGCTCAGCTCGCTGGGTATTGAGGCCAACGCCAAGCCCAAATTTTTGCAGGTCGATGAGGCCTTTCAGATCGAGAGCGAACAGCGTGGCGATCAGCTGCTGCTGACCCTCCATATCGCCGACGACTACTACCTCTATCGCCACAGCCTGCGCTTCAAGGGAAGCAATCTCACCTTCAGCGAGCCGACCCTGCCAGAAGGCACCGAGCACGAGGATGACTTCTTCGGCAAGACCCGGGTCTACTACCAGCAGGTGAGCATCGCGGTGCCGCTCAAAGACGTGGGTGACGGCGCCACCCTGCGGGTGCGCTATCAGGGCTGTACCGACGGCCTCTGCTACCCGCCGACCGACAAACTGATCGACGTGGCCCCGCTGGTCACGGCAACCACAGCGTCCACTGCTGAAACGGCACAAAGCGTCGCACCGGTTAGCCAGCAGGATCAGCTGGCCGCCGCCCTCGGCCATCAGGGGTTCTGGCTCAGCATCGTCGCCTTCTTCGCCCTGGGATTGGGGCTCGCCTTCACCCCCTGCGTCTTCCCCATGTATCCCATTCTGACCGGCATCATCGCCGGTGCCGGCCATCGCCTTTCTACCGGTCGTGCCTTCCTGCTCTCCATGGTCTATGTGCAGGGGATGGCGGTCACCTACACCCTGCTGGGTCTGGTAGTGGCCTCGGCGGGTTTGAAATTCCAGGCGGCGCTGCAACACCCCTATGTGCTGATCGGCCTCTCGGTGATGTTCGTGCTGCTGGCCCTCTCCATGTTCGGACTCTATACCCTGCAACTGCCGAGCAGTTTGCAAACCCGTCTCTCCGGCCTCTCCAACCGCCAGCAGGGCGGCTCGGTAGTCGGGGTCGCCATCATGGGGATGATCTCCGGGCTGGTCTGCTCCCCCTGCACCACGGCGCCGCTCTCGGGGGCGCTGATCTACGTGGCCCAGAGCGGTGATCTCTGGCTTGGCGGGGCGGCGCTCTATGCGCTGTCACTGGGGATGGGGCTGCCGCTGCTGCTGCTCGGCACCTCGGGTGGCAAGCTACTGCCCAAGGCGGGCGCCTGGATGGATGTGATCAAGCAGCTGTTTGGTTTTGCCCTGCTGGCAGTGCCGATCCTGCTGCTGTCACGGCTCTGGAGCGATCAGATTGCTACTCTCGCCTGGCTCGGCTGGGGGCTGCTGCTGTGCGGCTATCTCTATCACCACAACCAGCACCAGCCCCACTCGGTGGCCAAAAGCGTGCGCGGCTTCGTGCTGTTGCTGGCGATGATCAGCGCCGTGGTAGTGGGCAAGGATCTGCTGCAACCGGCCCCCCCTGCTGCCGTCACGGCGGATGCCAGTCAAACGGCGCCGCAGTTTATCCGCATCAAGACCCTGGATGATCTCAAGGTGCAGCTAGCCGCCGCCCGCGGCAAGCCGGTGCTGCTTGACCTCTACGCCGACTGGTGCGTCGCCTGCAAGGAGTTCGAGCACAAGACCTTCAGCGACCCGGCAGTGCGCGAGCGCTTCGGCCAGATGGTGCTGCTGCAGGCGGATGTCACCGCCAACGACGATGCCGATGTCGAGCTGCTCAACGGTCTCAATGTGCTGGGGCTGCCGACCCTCATCTTCTTCGACCGCGAGGGCAAGGAGCTGACAGGCCAGCGGGTCACCGGTTTTATGGCGCCTATTCCCTTTGCCAAACACCTCGAGATGGTAAGTGATGCACACTGAGTTGCGTCGGCTGCAGACAAGCGATGCACCTGCCTTGCAGCGGCTGTTCGAGCAGACCCCCTCCTATCAGGCGGCGGTGAGCAATGACCCTCTCTCTGCACAGGCAGGAGAAGAGGAACTTGTCGCCTGCCCATCCGGCCTGCCTCTCTCCGACAAACATCTCATCGGCCGCTGGGAGCAGGGAGAACTCACCGCTGTCATTGATCTGCTGCGCGGCTACCCCAATCCAGACACCGCCTATCTGGGTCTGTTACTGGTGGGGGAACCCTGGCAAGGGAGTGGCCGTGGTCAGTCGCTCTATCTTCACGCCTGCACGCTGGCAAGCTCATGGGGGGCTACCCGGCTTCGCCTCTCAGTGATTGCCAGCAATGAGAGTGCTCTATCCTTCTGGCTGCGCAGAGGCTTCACCGAGTGCTATCGCCGCGAGCTGGCTGGTTATCGGGCCGAGGCCATCGTGCTGGAACGTTCACTGGAACCGTGAGCCGAGGTTTGCCGCCGCGCATTCGCGTGGCACAATCGCCCCTCTCGTTTTGCACTTGTCCGGAGTTTTGATGAAAAAGTGGTTCATCCCCCTGCTAGCCCTCTGGCTTTATGGCTGCAGTGCAGGGCCCGGTGAAGAGGATATCCGCCAGCAGGTCACCGCCAAGCTACTGGCCGAGACAGACGCCAACCTGTTCGATATCAGCGACTTCACCATCCTCGGCAAGGAGGAGCGGATGGAGGGGGTCTATCTGGTCAAGGTGAGTTACCAGCTCCACTTCAAGCAGGGGCTCGATCAGTTGCAGGTGTTGCACGACGAGGACCTGGTCTACGACCGGGTTGGCCCCTTCCAGCAGGAGATGGGGCTGATGGAGCTCGAGCGAAAATATGGCGAGTTCGAGGCGGGCCAGGTGCTGCCACAAGAGGCCGAGGTGTGGATGATGAAGGACGAACAGGGATGGCGGCTGGCGGAACCGGCCCAATAAAGGGCTGCCCACCCCTTACGCACTGCAACGACTGGACTGCCGTTGCCAACCAGCTCAAACCTGGGTATCGACCCGATACCCTTTTCGCTCGGCGGTTTCGCTCGGCAACTTGCTGGCCAACCCTGACAGCACCTCCTTGAGGGTGACCCCTCTCTCTGCCGCACCACTGCTCTCCAGCAGCTTGGTCAGCTGGTTCTGCAAGGGGTTCAACGCTTCGCTTTCGGCTCCTTGCTCGCTCTCTTTTCCCTGTCCGCCCTGCTGATCCAGCGTCTCCAGCAGGCGCTCCAGATCCCGTTTGAGCGGGTTTTCGCTGCTGTCGGCGATGGCGAGTTTGCGCTGTTCCTGCTCTTGCCGCTGTTGTTGCTGCAATGCCAACTGCTGCTCCTGCTGCTGTTGCAGGGAGCCCATCATGGTGTTGATGAACGCTTCCAGCGAATCCCTGATTGAAACAGTGCCACCGCCGCTGCTCTCCCCTTGCGGTGACAGCCCCAGCTCATCCAGCACAGCGCCAAGGTCGCGCACCAGGCTGTCACTGCCCGTTGATGGTGAAGTCACAGCCCGCTCCTGTGCCTGCACGGCGGGAGAACCCTGCCGTTGCGCCAGCGGGGTGAGCCCGCCTGACGCGACCACATTTATCTCCATCTTGGCCCTCCTCTCCCCGTCCTCGGCCCTTTCTCGGCAAATATTCCGGCAATCTGACAACCCCTTGCCCCTTGGCAGATAACCGCTCTCACACCTAAAAGATAGCGCCAATCGGACGAGATTGGCGCGAATGCATCTTTTGGTCTATCGGGCGGAACGATAGTGCTAACCCGCTATAAACAAGGGCTGGCAAGGGGGCTTAGTTCAGCCATCACTGCACAGGCTGACAATGGGGGTCAGAAGATATCCTTCATCCGGTGCCACAGCATACCCAGTGCCAACAGCGGGGAGCGCAACGCCGGGCCGCCGGGGAAGGTGATATGGGGCACGCTGGCAAAGAGATCGAAACCCCGGCTTTCGCCGCGGATCGCCTCGGCCACCAGCTTGCCCGCCATATGGGTAGAGTTGAGGCCGTGACCCGAGTAGGCCTGGGCGTAGAACACGTTGGGGTGTTCCTTGAGACGGCCAATCTGCGGCAGCCGGTTGGCGCCAATCCCGATCATGCCCCCCCACTGAAACTCGATGGCAGTGCCAGCCAGCTCGGGGAATACCCGCAATAACTTGGGTAGCATGAAGGCCTTGATATCGCGGGGATCCCTTCCCGAGTAGTTGCAGGCCCCACCAAACAGCAGACGACCGTCGGCGGAGAGACGGTAGTAGTCGAGCGCCACATTTTGATCGCACACCGCCATGTTTTGCGGCAGCAAGCGCTGGCGCAAGCGGCGATCCAGCACCTCGGTGGCGAGGATATAGGAGCCCGCGGGCAGCACCCGCCCTCCCAGCTCTGGGTTGAGGTCGTTGAGATAGGCGTTGCAGCCGATCACCAGATAATCGGCGGTGACCCGCCCATGAGCCGTGGTCACCTCCACCTGCTTGCCGTAATCGATATGGGTCACTCGGGAGTGTTCAAACAGGGAGACCCCGAGGCTGGCGGCGGCACGTGCCTCGCCGAGCGCCAGATTGAGGGGATGGAGATGGCCGGAGCCCATGTCGATGAGGCCGCCAATATAGCGATCAGACCCCACCACGCTATGGATATCTTCCCGCGGCACCAGTTTGAGTTCGTGCTCATAGCCAAGGCTCGCCAGATGGTCGAGATCCTCCTCGAAGCCGGCCAGATGGCGCTGACGGGTGGCCAGATCGCAGTAACCCCAGGTGAGGTCACACTCGATATTGAAACGCTCAACCCGCTCACGCACCAGCTGCACCGCCTCCAGCCCCATCAGGTCGAGCTCGCGTACCCCTTCCTCACCAATCCAGCGGGCGAACTGGCTGGTATCGTGGCCGATACCGCGAATAAGCTGGCCGCCGTTGCGCCCGGAGGCGCCCCAACCGATGCGGTTAGCCTCCAGCAGCACCACCTTGTAGCCTGCGTCAGCCAGGTTGATGGCGGTGTTGAGACCGGTAAAACCGCCGCCGATAATGCAGACATCCGCTTTCAGCTCGGCCTCGAGTTCCGGCCACTGCTGCGGATCGTTGCGGGTCGCGGCGTAGTAGGAGGCCGCGTGCTCCTGATATCCGATGTGCTTTCCTGCCTGCATGTTCAGCATCCTGCCTTGTTGCAAATTGTTTAATAAAATAAGCAAACTTGTTTCGATAATACCCAGCAACGGCACGGCAAACCAGCTACCACGGATCACAGAAATGCAAAAGGCGCCCCGAAGGGCGCCTTTTCATGCAATCAAGGTGCTGTAACGAATTACAGTACGTCGATGGCGTTCAGGTCGGAGAAAGCCTGTTCCAGACGCTTGATCATGGAAGTCTGACCTTCACGCAGCCATACGCGCGGATCGTAGAACTTCTTGTTCGGCTTGTCGGCGCCTTCCGGGTTACCCAGCTGGCCTTGCAGGTAAGCTTCGTTCTTCTTGTAGAAGTTCAGCAGACCTTCCCAAGTTGCCCACTGGGTGTCGGTGTCGATGTTCATCTTCACTACGCCGTAGGAGATGGACTCGCGGATCTCTTCCAGAGTGGAACCTGAACCACCGTGGAATACGAAGTCCAGAGACTTGGCTGGAACGCCAAACTTCTCGGAAACGTACTTCTGGGAAGCGTCCAGGATGGACGGGGTCAGCTTGACGTTACCCGGCTTGTATACACCGTGTACGTTACCGAAGGAGGCAGCGATGGTGAAACGCGGGCTGATTTTGGACAGACGCTCGTAAGCGTAAGCAACATCTTCCGGCTGGGTGTACAGAGCGGACTGATCCATGTGGCTGTTGTCGACGCCGTCTTCTTCGCCACCGGTGCAACCCAGTTCCAGCTCCAGAGTCATGTTCATCTTGGCCATGCGGGTCAGGTACTCGCAGCAGATGTCGATGTTCTCTTCCAGAGACTCTTCGGACAGATCCAGCATGTGGGAGGAGAACAGCGGCTTGCCGGTTTCAGCAAAGTGCTTCTCGCCCGCTTCCAGCAGACCGTCGATCCACGGCAGCAGCTTCTTGGCAGCGTGGTCGGTGTGCAGGATTACCGGCACGCCGTAGGCTTCGGCAACAGCGTGAACGTGCTTGGCACCAGAGATGGCACCCAGGATGGCAGCTTTCTGACCTTCCAGCTTCAGACCCTTACCGGCGGTGAACACGGCACCACCGTTGGAGAACTGAACGATAACCGGCGCTTTAACCTTGGCGGCAGCTTCCAGTACGGCGTTCACGGAGTCGGTACCAACGCAGTTTACGGCCGGCAGAGCAAAGCCGTTCTCTTTAGCGATGGCGAACACTTTCTGAACGTCATCACCAGTGATCACGCCGGGTTTTACGAAGTCGAAAATTTTCTTAGACATGTTTAATCGTCCTGTCTCGTATGCCGTTAATAAAAAATGGGGGGTTCATCATGAACCGGCACAGCGGGCACATGATAAACGAAACGGGAGGCTTTTGCCCCCCGTTCCGGGTCAATTAGGCTTTGGCGCGCTGTTCCAGAATCGCAACAGCCGGCAGTACCTTGCCTTCTACGAACTCCAGGAAGGCGCCGCCGCCAGTGGAGATGTAGGAGACTTTGTCAGCGATGCCGAACTTGTCGATAGCAGCCAGGGTGTCGCCACCGCCAGCGATGGAGAAGGCCGGAGAAGCAGCGATGGCTTCAGCGATAACCTTGGTGCCTTCAGCAAACTGGTCGAACTCGAACACACCGACCGGACCGTTCCACAGGATGGTCTTGGCGTTCATGATGATGTCAGCCAGAGCCTTGGCAGAATCCGGGCCGATGTCGAAGATCATGTCGCCGTCGGTCACATCGTTAACAGACTTGATGGTGGCCGGAGTGGACTCGGAGAACTCGGCACCTACAACCACGTCGGTGGTCACCGGAATGTTGGTCTCGGCAGCCAGTTTCTTGGCGGTGTCGATCAGGTCGTGCTCGCACAGGGACTTGCCGACGTTGTGACCGGCAGCAGCGATGAAGGTGTTGGCGATGCCACCACCGACAACCAGCTGGTCAGCGATTTTGGAGAGGGATTCCAGAACGGTCAGCTTGGTGGAGACCTTGGAGCCGCCAACGATGGCAACCATCGGGCGCTCGGGCTTCAGCATGGCTTTGCCCAGCGCTTCCAGTTCACCCGCCAGCAGCGGGCCGGCACAAGCAATAGGTGCGAACTGAGCAACACCGTAGGTGGAACCTTCGGCGCGGTGAGCAGTACCGAACGCATCCATTACAAAGACATCACACAGGGCGGCGTATTTTTTGGCCAGCTCTTCGGTGTTCTTCTTCTCGCCTTTGTTGAAGCGGCAGTTTTCCAGCACAACCAGCTCACCGGCAGCGACTTCTACGCCATCCAGGTAATCCTTGGCCAGGCGAACCGGGCAGGACAGAGCGTCTTTCAGATAGTTGACAACCGGAGCCAGGGAGAATTCTTCGTTGTATTCACCCTCGGTCGGACGACCCAGGTGGGAGGTGATCATCAGCTTGGCGCCCTTTTCCAGAGCCAGCTTGATGGTCGGCAGAGTCGCAACGATACGTGCATCGGAGGTGACCTTGCCGTCTTTTACCGGTACGTTCAGGTCAGCACGGATCAGAACGCGTTTACCCGCCAGATCCAGGTCAGTCATCTTGATAACAGACATATTCAGTCCTCTATATTTTCCAGGTAATGTTAAAAACAGTAACCTTTCGCCCGGGGCAGGCTCAGCCTGCGGCCATCATGGCCCGGGTGGTATCCAGCATCCGGTTTGCGAAGCCCCATTCGTTATCGCACCACATCAACATCTTGACGAGGTTGGCATCGCTCACCCGGGTCTGGGTACCATCAATGATGCAGGAGTGTGCATCATGATTGAAGTCTACGGAGACCAGCGGTTCTTCCGTGTAATCCAGAATACCGTGTAATGTACCTCTGGATGCCCGTTGCAGGGCTTGATTTACGTCAGTAACTGTCACTTTTTTACGAACAGTAATACTGAGATCCATCGCTGTTACATTGATGGTCGGCACCCGCACCGCGATCGCCTCAAACTTGCCGGCGAAGTGGGGCAGGATACGCTCCAGCCCCTTTGCCAGCTTGGTGTCCACCGGAATGATGGACTGACTGGCAGCGCGGGTTCGGCGCAAGTCACTGTGGTAGGCATCGATGACTTGCTGATCGTGCATGGCCGAATGAATTGTCGTAATAGTACCACAATTTATCTCGAATTCTCGATGCAATGTTTCAATCACCGGCACCACGCAGTTGGTGGTACAGGAGGCGTTGGAGACGATTCGCTCGCGACCCGTCAGCACCTGATGATTGACCCCGTAGACCACGGTGGCATCCACATCGGCATCCGCCGGGTGGGAGAAGAGCACCTTGCCCGCCCCCGCCGCCAGATGCAGCTCGGCATCGGCCCGCGAGCCAAACACCCCGGTGCAATCAAGCACCACATCCACCCCCAGCGCCCGCCACGGCAGCTTTGACGGATCCCGTTCGGCAAACAGGGAGATGAGATCCTCCCCCACCAGCATGCTGTTGCCCGCGAGTTGCACCGGATGGTGGAAGCGACCGTGACTGGTATCGTAACGGGTCAGGTGCACCATGGCCTCGGGGGCCGCCAGCTCGTTGATGGCGACGATCTTGATGGTCTTGTCGCGCCCGCTTTCATAGAGGGCTCGCAACACGTTGCGACCGATCCGCCCGTAACCATTGATGGCAATCTTGATCATCGAGAATCCGTTTCCTTGAACCAGCAACAGGGCGGCGCACCGGCCGCCCGGGAGCCCCGGCTACGACAGCAGGGCCTCCTTGAATTCACCGCGGGCCAGCAGTGCGGCCCCGAATACCCCGGCACTGTCACCAAGGGCAGGAGCAATAATGGGGGCTCTGAAGCGGGGATTAAAGAGGAAGGGCAAAATTGTCTGCCGTCCGGCGCTGTAAAGGCTCTGCACATTGCCCACCCCGCCACCGATGACGATCACATCCGGGTCGAGAATGTTGACCACGTTGGCCAGCGCCTGACCAAACAGCAGATGCAGCCGGTCGATGGTGAGCTTGGCCACATGATCGTGAGCCGTGGCAGCCGCGATTTGGGCAAGCGAGAGGTGGCGCTTGGCCTTGGCCTCGTACCAAGCCTCCAGCGCCGGACCGCTGATCAGGGTCTCGACGCAGCCGCGCTTGCCGCAGTAGCACTCGGGGCCATCAGGGGAAAGCACGTTGTGGCCCCACTCACCGGCGATGCCGTGGTGGCCGTTGAGGATCTGGCCGTTGATGACGATGCCGGAGCCGACCCCGGTGCCCATGATGATGCCGAACACCACTTTCGCATCGGGATGGTGCTGGCGCACTGCACCGAGATGAGTTTCTGCCAGCGCGAAGCAGTTGGCATCGTTGGCGATCAGCACCGGCACACCCAGCTTGTGCTCCAGATCCTCCTTGAACGGCTTGCCGTTGAGCTCGGTGGTGTTGCAGTTCTTCATCAGGCCGGTCTGCGGATCCCGCGCCCCCGGCGTGCCCATGCCGATGACGGTCGGGCGTTGACCAATCTTCTCAGCGCACTCAGCTACCAGCTTGGCGATCTGGCCGATCATGTGCTCATAACCGCCAGCCCGCTCGGTGGGGATGCGGTGGCGCAGCAGCACCTCGTCACCATCCAGCACCACGCATTCACACTTGGTACCACCAAGATCGATACCCCAATCCAGTGACTTGCTGCTCATCTTGCCTCCTGCACGGGCGCCACTTTCTCGTCGTTGCAGCGCCTATTTCAATGTAAAACGGGGCCTGACGGCCCCGGATTTCAAACAAACTCTTCTTCTCTCACCCCGGCCTTAGCGACCGTGATACTGAGCAGAGAGCTCGTGTACCGCGTTGACGAACACACCGGCGTGCTCCGGGTTCACATCCTGATGGATGCCGTGGCCGAGGTTGAAGACGTGGCCATTGCCGTGACCGAAACCGGCCAGAATGGAGGCGACCTCTTCACGGATGCGAGCGGGAGTGGCGTAGAGCATGGAGGGATCCATGTTGCCCTGCAGCGCCACCTTGTCGCCGACCCGACGCTTGGCGTCGGCGATGTCGGTGGTCCAGTCCAGACCCAGCGCATCGCAACCGGTGGCGGCAATCTGCTCCAGCCACTGACCGCCGTTCTTGGTGAACAGGGTGACCGGCACACGGCGACCGTCGTGCTCGCGGATCAGGCCATCGACAATCTTGTGCATGTACTGCAGGGAGAAATCGCGGTAATCGCGCGGGGTGAGCACGCCGCCCCAGGTGTCGAACACCATGACCGCCTGGGCACCCGCCTTGATCTGGGCGTTGAGATAGGCAATCACGCTGTCGGCCAGCTTGTCGAGCAGCAGGTGCAGGGTTTGCGGCTCTGCGTACATCATCTGCTTGATCTTGGTGAACGCCTTGGAGCTGCCCCCCTCCACCATGTAGGTGGCCAGAGTCCATGGGCTGCCGGAGAAGCCGATGAGCGGCACTTCGCCCTTCAGCTCGCGGCGGATGGTGCGCACCGCATTCATCACGTAGCCCAGCTCATCTTCCGGATCCGGAATGGGCAGCGCCTGCACGTCGGCCATGGAGGTGATCGGACGCTCGAAACGCGGGCCTTCACCCTGCTCGAAGTAGAGACCGAGCCCCATGGCATCGGGCACGGTCAGGATGTCGGAGAAGAGGATGGCGGCATCGAGCGGGTAGCGGCGCAGCGGCTGCAGGGTGACTTCACAGGCCAGCTCGGCATTGCGGCACAGGGACATGAAATCCCCCGCCTGGGCGCGAGTCGCCTTGTATTCCGGCAGATAACGGCCAGCCTGGCGCATCATCCATACCGGGGTCATGTCTACATCCTGACGCAGCAAGGCGCGCAGGTATCGATCGTTCTTCAGCTCTTTCATCCCAGTTCCTGAGTTCGTATCACGCATAAAATGGCGACCATAATACCACTTTGCCCACCGGAGCGGACTGCCCAAAACGTGGCAAATGGGCGCGCGGTTGCAAAGATGTGAAGGGGCGCAAACCAGAGCGCCCCGTTTTTAAAATGAAGTGCAAAAAGGTTGGCGAAAAGATAAGCGCCGTTACCCCTCGCCAGCCAGTGACAACTCGATCAGCCGCCGGGCAATGGTGCCGTGGGGTGGCAAACGCGGCAGTTGGTCGGCGGCAAAGAAAGCGGCAGCGACCAGTTCGTCATCCTGCACCTTGATTTCGCCGCTCTCGTAGTCGGCGGTAAAGCCCATCATCAGGCTGTGGGGGAAGGGCCAGGGCTGGCTCGCCACATAGCGCACATTGCGCACCCGGATGCCGCTCTCCTCGAACACCTCCCGTGCCACGCACTGCTCAAGGTTCTCTCCCGCCTCCACAAAGCCGGCCAGCACGGTATACATGGGATCGTCCGCCTGATAGTGACGGCGATGGGCCGCCAGCAGGATCTCCGGCCCCTTGCGCACCGCCACGATAATGCAGGGTGAAATGCGCGGATAAGCCGTATGGCCATGGTGGCACACCTGCGCCCACTCCCCTGCCTTCGGGGTAATGGGGGCGCCGCACTCGCCGCAGAAGCGGTGGGTACGCCGAAAGGTGACGAGCTGCCAGGCGCGGCCAGCGAGACGAAAACCCTCCTCGTCCCCCGCCACCATCAGCTGGCGCAGCGGGCTCATGGGGCTCATGGCGCTCGTGTCGGCCTCAGCCCCCAGATCGAGCAGATAGCAGGGCAGCCCCTGCCACTCATCAAAACGCTCGAAATGGGCGTCAGCCAGCGCTGTGGGCAGGCACGCTTTACTGCCCTGTGGCACCTCTCCCTGCTGATCGAGCAGTACCAGATGATCGCCCCCCAGCACGAACCAGCGGGCTTGTTCGGTTAATGACATCAGATAAACACTCTCGTTAAAACAAAACCTTGGCTACGGCGGGCCCGCCAAGGGGCAAACGCCGCGCGAATGGCTCCCATCTTACGACCAGCACAGGTCGCTGACGACCCCGCTGTGGCCGATTGTCCCATTCGTAAAAAACGGATGGTGCAAATAAAGAGGCCGCCCGAAGGCGGCCCGTTGTTATCCGGTATCCCGTATCCGGCCTCTATCGACGCGGATCAGGCATCGCCCATCGCCAGCAGGGAGGCGTTGCCGCCCACCGCCGTAGTGTTGATGGTGCGGGTCTTTTCGGTGACGAAGCGGCTCAGGTAGTGAGGGCCGCCCGCCTTGGGGCCGGTGCCGGAGAGCCCCTGGCCGCCGAACGGCTGCACCCCGACCATGGCGCCGATCTGGTTACGGTTGATGTAGACGTTGCCCACGTTGATACGGCTCGCCAGTTCCTCGGCGTGAGATTCGTTGCGGCTGTGGATCCCGAGCGTCAGACCGTAGCCGGTGCCGTTGATATCGCCGATCACCTTGTCCAGATCCCGGGTGGCGTAGCGCACCACGTGCAGGATGGGGCCGAACTGCTCCTTGACCAGCTCGCGGATGGAACCGATCTCCAGTGCGGTCGGCTGGACAAAGTGCCCCTCCATGGTCGCGGCCGGCATCGGCGCCTGCGCAATCAGGCGAGCTCGCGGGATCATCCGGGCCAAATGGGCATCCAGCCCCGCCTTGGCATCGGCATCGATCACCGGGCCGACGTCGGTGTTGTGCTCGGCCGGGTTGCCCACTTTCAGCTCCTGCATGGCGCCGGTGAGGATCTCCAGCACCCGCTCTGCGATCTCCTCCTGCAGGTAGAGCACCCGCAGGGCAGAGCAGCGCTGACCGGCGCTCTGGAAGGCGGCGCTCACCACGTCCCGCACCACCTGCTCCGGCAGGGCGGTGGAGTCGACGATCATGGCGTTCTGACCGCCGGTTTCGGCGATGAGCGGCAGGATGGCGCCATCGCGCTGGGCCAGGGTCATATTGATGAGCTTGGCGGTCTCGGTGGAGCCGGTGAAGCAGACACCGCCGATGCGCGGATCCGCTGTCAGCTTGGCACCGACGGTAGCACCGTCACCGGGCAGCAGTTGCAGCACGTCGCCCGGAATACCGGCCTGATGGGCCAGAGTCACCGCCAGATGGGCGATAAGGCCGGTCTGCTCCGCCGGTTTGGCGATGACGGTGTTGCCGGTGGCCAGCGCAGCTGCGATTTGGCCGAGGAAGATCGCCAACGGGAAGTTCCACGGGCTGATGCAGACAAACACCCCGCGCCCCTGCAGGAACAGCTCGTTCTGCTCGCCGGTGTAGCCCGGCAGCAGGGTCGCCTGCCCCATCAGGCTGCGGGCCTGCACCGCATAGTAGCGGCAAAAATCCACCGCTTCACGCACCTCGTCGATGCCATCTTGCAGCAGCTTGCCCGCCTCACGGGTACAGAGGGAGACAAACTGCTCGCGGTTCGCTTCCAGCAGATCTGCCAGCTTCTCCAGCGCGGCAGCCCGCTCGCTCACCGGGGTTTCACGCCAGCGCGGGAAGGCCGCGTAGGCGGATGCCAGCGCCTGCTCCACCGCCTGCTCGTCGGCCCAGTGGATCTTGCCGACGGTGAGGCTCACATCCTGCGGGCTCAGCACGGTGCGGGCTTCGCTGCGCTTGAGGGTCTCGCCATCGACGATGGGGCCCGCCAGCCACTGCTTGCTCTCCAGCTCTTTCAAGCGGGCGAAGAAGGGGCGCTGGATGGAGAGGATGTTCATGTTGACGCCGCTGGAGTTCTTGCGGTCGCTGAACAGGTTCACCGGCTGCGGAATGCGGTCGTTGGCAAAGCCGGAGTAGCGCTTGAGGGTCCGCAGCGGATGCTCGGCCAGCGAGTCCACCGGGGTATTGGGATCCACCAGCTTGTGAACGAAGGAGGTGTTGGCCCCGTTCTCCAGCAGGCGGCGCACCAGATAGGGCAGCAAGTCCTTGTGGGCGCCGACCGGCGCGTAGATGCGGCAGTGCAGACCGGGATTGTCGCTCAGCACGGCGTTGTGCAGCTCCTCGCCCATGCCGTGCAGACGCTGGAATTCAAACTGGCGATCACCGGCCATCTCCAGAATGCTGACCACGGTATTGGCGTTGTGGGTGGCGAACTGGGGAGCGATAAAGCCGCGGGTCGGCTCGCTCAGCAGGTAGCGGGCGCAGGCGAGGTAGGAGATATCGGTACCCGCCTTGCGGGTAAAGAGCGGGTAGCCGGGCAGGCCCGCCTGCTGGGCATATTTCAGTTCGCTGTCCCAGTAGGCGCCTTTTACCAGTCGCACCGGAATGAGGTCACCCTGCTCGCGGGCCAGCGCGGTGAGCCAGCAGAGTACCGGCAGGGCGCGTTTGGAGTAGGCCTGCACCACCATGCCGAGCTTGCCCCAGCCGCGGTTGGCATCGGAGCGGTAGAGCTGCTCAAACAGATCCAGCGACAGCTCGAGGCGGTCCATCTCCTCGGCATCGATACTGATGGCCACATCCTTGTCGCGGGCGAGACGCACCAGCCCCACCAGCCGCTCGCACATTTCGCCGAGCACCCGTTCGCGGTTCGCCACGTCATAGCGCGGATGGAGCGCCGAGAGCTTGATGGAGATGGAGGGGGCCGGGCCGCCGTCGCTGATCCGCTCGTTGCCGACAGCCTCGATGGCGTTGCGATAATCGGTCAGATACTTGTCGGCATCCTGCATGGTCAGCGCCGACTCACCCAGCATGTCGTAGGTGTGGGTGTAACCCAGCTCGCGGGATTTGCGGCTCGCCTTGAGCGCCTCTTTCATGTCGCGCCCCAGCACGAACTGCTTGCCCATGATCTTCATGGCGGCATACATGGCGGAGCGCACCACCGGCTCCCCCAGCTTGTTGACCATCCGCCCCAGCAGGTTGGCCGGGTTGCCGTCGAGCTTCTTGTCCAGCTTGATGATCTTGCCGGTCAGCATCAGTCCCCAGGTGGAGGCGTTAACCAGAGTGGAGTCGCTCTTGCGGAAATGGGATGACCAGTTGGCGCCGGAGAGCTTGTCCTTGATCAGGGCGTCGGCGGTCTCGGCATCGGGAATGCGCAGCAGCGCCTCGGCCAGACACATCAGGATGATACCCTCCTGGGTATCGAGGCTGTACTCCTGCAGGAAGGCGTCGATACCGTCACCGGAGCCGCTCTCCTTGCGCACCTTGGTCACCAGAGTACGGGCACGCTGGGTCACCTGCTCCAGCGAGGCGCCATCCCCCGGCAGCATGGCCGACAGTTCGGCCAGATAGGCATTTTCATCCACCACATAGTTCTGGGTGATGGCTTCGCGCAGGGCGGCCAGATCAGAGGGGATATAGTCAGCGGCAAGCACTTGAGTAGCTTTGAACATATGGGGTCTTCCTGTACGCCCTAGGGCTGATATCGACAAAGGCGGACGCGCCGCCGAAACGCCGATAATGTATACAATGTTGCACCCTATATGAAATGAATTTGTTGCCACTCTTTAACAAAGATCGCTCATTCCCCCCATGAATTCCCTTTTGAAGCTAATACGCCAGCATGCGTGAGGGTCATCTGACTTCATTTTGTATACGATCTGCCGCCGCTCTATCGCAAAGCAGCCACGCATTCCGCCCAATACGCCCCAAAAAAAGAAGGGCCGCCACGGCGACCCTTCTAAGCAATTCATTCAGCCAGATGTAGTCAGTTCATCCAGCGATCGCCGCGGCTGCGACGACGGGGCAGCATCGGCAGCAGGATGCCAAGCAGAATACCGGCCCCCACCATGGCACCACCACGGATAAACCAGTCCATCTGCATGTCGTGCTCCTGGTTGTCGTAGCTCTGGGTCAGGGCATCATTCTGCTCTTTGAGATTGCTCATCTCCTCACCCTGACTGACCAGCTGAGCCTTGAGGGCGGCGATCTCCTTGCTCTGGGCAGCGATCTGGCCATCCTTCTCGGTGAAGCGTTTCTCGTTGTCACCGTTAAGGTTCTGCAGGCGATCTTTAAGCTCATCGCGCTCTTTTTCCACCTGGGGCAGACGCTCGCGCAGGCTGATCTGGCTCTGCAGTTCGCTGTTCTTGATCCACCCCTCGCGGCCACGACCGTCCACCACCTGGGTGAAACCGGCCTCGCTGTTCACCGCCTTTACCTCCAGCGGTTCACCAGCCTTGACGCTGCCAAGGATCCGGTACTGGGTACCCGGACCATTGTGGATATAGGTAAAGATGTTGTCTGAAACATAACGGGTATCGGCCAGTGCCTGTTGGGCACATAAGCAGATAAAAATCCCGAGAAGGGCGCGCATGGTCGATCGATTCTCTTTTTCAGGTTTGGACAAGAGGTTGAATGTTAAGCCGCCAGCAGGTTAAAGGACAAGCAAAGAAAAAGCACCTCCCCCGGATTAAAGAGCGCAGAGTTGCGAGTCACCTCGCAACTTGCCCGTCCGCGGCCTCACTTGTTTTTCAGCTCCTGCACCTCGCTGCGCAGGGCGCGGATCTCCCGCAGCAGCTCCTCTTGCTGGTTGTTGTAGTGATGACGCCACTTGTCGGTCTCGCCATCCCCCTTGTTAGGCTGCAAAAACAGGCTGGCCATAAAACCGCTGATGGCACCGAACAGACCGACCCCGAACAGGATCAGCAGGCTGGCGACAAACCGCCCCTCCTCGGTCTTGGGCACCAGATCCCCGTAACCCACTGTCGAGAGGGTCACCAGCGTCCACCAGAACGCGTCGTAAGGTGTCTCAATCTGGCTGCCGGGCTGGCCTGACTCAATCCAGTACATGACGCCGGAGCCCACCCCCAGCAGCAGGAAGAACAGAAACAGGATGCCGGAGAGAGTGGTCTCGTTGCGCTCGCGACGGAACATGGCCCAGAGATCCGGGTGCTCCTTGAACAGCTGATAGACCCGCCAAAGCTGGATCAACCGCGCCCAGCGCAACTGCTCCGCCATCGGCAGGCTACCCGGCAGATAGATCCAGTTGGCCTTGAAATAGGCCTTGCGATCGGAGGCCCGGATCCAGCCATAAGCAAAGTGCGCGAGGAAGAAGTAGCAGATCAGACTGTCGAGGTCATAGAAGAGCTGCAGGGTCTGTGGTGTCAGGCTCTCATGGCCCCACCAGCGGGCCGTCACCAGCACAACCGAGATAATCGACAGAAATGCCATCAGCAGATCCATCGCCCGCAGATGAGTTAAGTGATGTCGCATACATTTTCCAACTTTAAGCACAGTGCAAATTAATAAAAGAGAAGATAATGCCGATAGTCCTGAGGGCAAAGGAAAAAACGGCTTTTAAAAGGAGAATGACAATGCAGCTGAACCTGCTGGAGAAAAGAATGAGCAACATCCGGTTGGTACCCAAAGTGGTGCTGCTGATGGTGTTCAGTACCCTCCTGCTACTGACAAAACTCTGGTTTGACGCCAACAATCTGGAAGCGACCCTGCTCAGCGAAGGGCTCGATCCCGCCAAGGCGGATGCGATCTCCAATCGCCTGCTCTGGACCGGTCTGATGGAGACCGCCATCATGGGGCTGCTGTTCGTGATCCTGCTGCTCACCGGCTCCCGCCTGATGGTCAAGCAAGTGCACTATCTGGTGGGCCTGCTGGAGCGCTTCGCCAAGCGGGACCTCAGCCACAAGGTACTGCTCAAGTCTCGTGACGAATTCGGTGACATCGCCAAGGCAGTCTCCCACTCGCAGGAGAACCTCAAAGAGGTGTTTGGCAACCAGCGCGCCGCCTGCAAGGAGCTCAACGACATCGCCTCCCAGGTGACCCTTTGCATGGAAGAGGCCAACGAAGCGATCAACGAAGAGTTCACCCAGATCGAACAGCTGGCCAGCGCCATGAGCCAGATGGTCGGCGCCATTCGCGAAGTGGCCGCCCATGCGGATCAGGCCTCTCACGCCACCGCCGAAACCAGCCAGCTGGCGGAAGAGGGGAGCCGCTGCGTCGCCGACACCGTCAGCACCATCGACACCCTCTCCGGCAACATCCAACGCTCCGCCACCGTGGTCAACGAGGTGGAGCAGGGGGTCGAGCGCATTGGCTCTGTGGTCGACACCATTCGCGGCATCTCGGAGCAGACCAACCTGCTGGCGCTGAACGCGGCCATCGAAGCGGCTCGCGCCGGTGAAGCGGGTCGCGGCTTTGCCGTGGTGGCCTCCGAAGTTCGCGAGCTGGCCAACCGGGCTCAGGCCGCCACCGTCGAAATCCAGAAGATGATCGAACAGCTGCAGGGCAATGCCCATCAGGCTGGCGAGCTGATGGCCCAAAGCGTACAGCAGGCCGACAAGGGGGTGGAACAGGTGACCCAGGCCGGTACCCAGCTCGCCACCATAGTGCAGCGGGTACAGGGTGTCGCCGACATGAACCGCCACATCGCCGCCGCCTCCGAGCAACAAAGCTCGGTCGCCGAAGAGATGCGCGGCAATCTGGAGCAGGTCAAGCAGATCGCCGAAGGCTCCGTCGTGGTGCTGCGCGAACTGCAAGAGGCCTCCGAGCTGGTCGAGCAGCACAGCAAGGAGCTCGACAGCCAGATCCAGTCCTTCAAACTCGTCTGACTGTTTTCATGCCCCAATCCGGTTAGACTGGAAGGCCCCTTGAGGGGCCTTTCTCATTTCCAGCGCACGGCAAGGAGCCAATATGCAGCAGAATGCAACGCCCCCACCACTCGAGCTCAGTGACGACAAGGGGCGGCTCGATGTGCCGCTGATCCACCGTTTTCTCTCCGAAGAGGCCTACTGGTGCCGCGGTATTCCCCACAGCACTGTGGTGCGGGCCATCAACCACTCCCTCTGCGTTGGCGGCTATGTCGACGGTCAGCAGGTTGCCTTCGCCCGGGTCATCACCGACAAGGCCACCTTTGGCTATCTGGCCGATGTCTTCGTGCTGCCTGAGTACCGCGGCCGGGGTTACAGCAAGGCACTGGTGGCAACCATTGTCGACCATCCCGAGTTGCAGGGATTACGGCGTCTCGCTCTCGCCACCTCTGATGCTCACGGCCTCTATGCCGGTTTTGGCTTTGCGCCCCCAGCAAGCCCAGACAGCCTGATGGAGATCTACAACCCTGCCATCTACCAGCGCACCTGATTGACTGGCGGCCAATAATTCCCACCGGATCATGCTTCTCGCCCCTGCGCTGTGACGCGGGGGCCTGACAGTGCTAGATTGGCAGCCAGCTTTTTATCCGGCAGTTTCGTTAACCACAAGGACGGCAACCGTGGCCCAGCACTCTCCCTCTTTCTCCGCCCTCTCCCCCCTGCTGCAAGAACAGGCCGAGCGCCAATGGCAGCGACTGGTCGAGCTAGCCCCCGACTATGGCTCGCTGCCCGAGCCCGTTCGCCAGACCCTGCTGACCCTGCTTGGCCTCTCCGATTTTGTCGCCGACTCCCTCTTCAAACAGCCGGAGTTGCTGACCGAACTGCTCGCCTCCGGGGATCTGGAGCGCTCCGAGCGCTGGCCCGCCTACCAGAGCGATCTGACCGCCCTGCTCGCCGAGGTGAGCGATGAAGAGGCGCTCAAGCGCATCCTGCGCCAGTTCCGCCGCAGCCGCATGCTGGTGATCGCCTGGCGCGAGCTGCTGGGCCATGCGGCGGTGGAAGAGAGCTTTATCCATCTCACCAAACTAGCGGATGCCCTCATCTGCTCCGCTCGCGACTGGCTCTACGCCAAACAGTGCAGCGAGCTGGGTACCCCGATGGATGGCAACGGCAACCCGCAGCCGCTGCTGATCCTCGGCATGGGCAAGCTCGGCGGTGGCGAGCTGAATTTTTCCTCGGATATCGACCTTATCTTCACCTTCCCCGAGAACGGCTACACGGTCGGCGGGCGGCGCGAGCTCGCCAACCAGCAGTTCTTTATCAAGCTGGGCCAGCGCATCATCAACGCCCTCCACCAGCCCACCCAGGATGGTCAGGTGTTCCGGGTCGATATGCGCTTACGCCCCTTTGGCGATGCGGGCCCGCTCGCCATCTCCTTCGCCGCCATGGAGGATTACTACCAGCACCACGGCCGCAACTGGGAGCGCTACGCCATGGTCAAGGCGCGGGTGCTGGGCCCCCAATGCGAGCACGCAGTGGAGCTCGCCGAAATGCTGCGCCCCTTCGTGTTTCGCCGCTATATCGACTTCGGCGTTATCGACGGCCTGCGCCAGATGAAGGCGATGATCGCCGCCGAGGTGCGCCGCAAGGGGCTGGAGGGCAACATCAAGCTGGGGGCTGGCGGCATTCGCGAGGTGGAGTTTATCGCCCAGGCGCTGCAACTTATTCGCGGCGGTCGTGAACCGGCGCTGCGGGTGCGCCACCTGCCGGAGGCGCTGGCCGCCATCGCCCAATGTGGCGCCCTCGAATCTGCCCATTGCGATCGCTTGCTGGAGGCCTATCGCTTCCTGCGTCGGGTCGAGAACATATTGCAGGAGATCGGCGATCAGCAGACCCAGACCCTGCCCACCGAGGAGCGGGATCGCCAGCGGCTGATCGCGGCTCTGGGTTTTGCTGACTGGGGCGCCTTTATGGCTCATCTCGATGAGGAGATGGCCGCCGTCCATCAGGAGTTCGCCGCCGTGGTGGGGGAAGAGAAAGAGGCTCCCGCCCATCTGGAGCAGCTCTGGCTCGATCTGTGGCGTACCGAGCTCGACGCCACCGAGCTGGAAAAACTGCTGACCGCGCAGGGGGTGGCCGAGCCCGCCCCGCTCTGCGCTGCGCTGCTGCGTTTCAAAGAGGAGTACAAACGCCGTCAGGTCGGCCCGCAGGGGCGTATCGCGCTGGATTGGCTGATGCCGGAGTTGCTGCGACTGGTGGTCGCCAGTGAGCAACCCGCCCGCCTGTTCGAGCGGGTGTGCGAGTTGCTGACCCGCATCTTCACCCGCAGCGCCTATCTGCAACTGCTGGCGGAAAACCCGGGCGCCCTGCGCCAGCTGGTGCGGCTGTGCGATGCCAGCCATCTGGTGAGCGAGCAGCTGGCCCGCTACCCGATTTTGCTGGACGAGCTGCTCGATCCCCAGCACCTCTACCACCCCACCCCGCTCGATCAGTACAAACCCCAGCTGCGTCAGTTCCTGCTGCGCATCCCTGAGGAAGATGTGGAGCAGCAGATGGAGGCGCTGCGCCAGTTCAAGCAGGTGCAGCTGCTGCGCATCGTGGCGGCCGATATCGCCGGCGCCCTGCCGCTGATGAAGGTGAGCGACCACCTCACCTGGCTGGCGGAGGCGATCACCGAGGAGGTGGTCAATCAGGCCTGGGCCCAGATGAGCGATCGCTACGGGGTGCCGCCCGAGGTGGCGGTGAGCGGTCAGCGCGGCTTTGCGGTGGTGGCCTATGGCAAGCTGGGTGGTATCGAGCTGGGTTACGGCTCGGATCTGGATCTGGTGTTCCTGCACGGCGGCGACCCCAACAGCTACACCGACGGGCGCAAGCCCATCGACAGCCGCCAGTTCTACCTGCGCCTCGCCCAGCGGATCCTGCACCTGTTCAGCACCCGCACCCCCTCCGGCATCCTCTACGAGATCGATATGCGGCTACGCCCCTCCGGCGACTCCGGCCTGCTGGTCTCGTCGCTGTCGGCCTACGAGCAGTATCAGCAAAACGAAGCGTGGACCTGGGAGCATCAGGCGCTGGTGCGGGCCCGCCCTATCTATGGCGATGACGCCATCGTTGCCGAGTTTGCCCGCATCCGCCGCGATGTGCTGGCCAGGGAGCGGGAGCTGCCGACTCTGGCCCGCGAGGTACGCGAGATGCGCCACAAGATGCGGGATCACCTGCTCAAAGCAGGTGCCGGCGAGTTCGACCTCAAGCAGTCACCCGGCGGCATGGTGGATATCGAGTTTATCGCCCAGTATCTGGTGCTGGCCCACGCCTGCGGCGAGCCCGATGCCCTCACCCGCTGGTCCGATAACGTGCGCATCTTCGATGAGTGCGTGATGGCGGGGGTGCTGACGCTGGAGCAGGCGGAGGGGCTGAAACAGGCCTATCTGGAGATCCGCAACCTCGGCCATCGCCTCAACCTTTCGGAGATCTCCCGCAAGGTGAGCGACGATCAGCTGCAAAACGAGCGCAGCCATGTGCTCGCCGTCTGGCACAAGCTGCTGGGGGAGTGAGATAAACCACAGCAGGTTCAACGAGAAAGGGGCGCTTGGGCGCCCCTTTCTAATATAAATATCAGCTACAAGCTCATATTTTCTTCATATAACACTCAATAGCGGTGAGCTGGATCCTGTTTCAGGCATACCAGCCTTGGAATCGTATGGCACTTTGCTGAATATACGTAGAGATAAACCGTCTCTATGACCTCACCTGATTTTGGCCAGATATGACGGGTGAATATCAACTCAACAATTCCAGTCCCAGCGCAGAGAGGAAACAATGGATTTTTCAGAGCAGCTACAGAGTCTAGCCAAAAAGATTGCTCAACAGTCATCGATGATCACCACAGAAGAAGCAACCAAAAACGCATTTGTCATGCCATTTCTCAATCGTGTACTTGGTTATGATGTGTTTGATCCTACGGAGGTGATTCCGGAATTCACCGCAGATACAGGCATCAAAAAAGGGGAAAAGGTTGACTACGCCATTCTCAAAGATGGCCAAGTGCAAATTCTGGTTGAGTGTAAAAAATACAGTGAAAAACTCTCGGCCAAGCACTCTGGTCAACTCTTTCGCTATTTTTCAGTTACCAATGCTCGAATCGGCATTCTTACCAATGGGGCACAATATGAGTTCTACACAGACCTTGATGCCCCAAACAAAATGGACGAAAAACCATTTTTGACGCTCGATCTGGAAGACATAGATGAACACATAGTGCCTGAGGTATTAAAACTAACCAAAACCTCTTTCGATGTTGATTCAGTTGTCGATGCAGCTGGTGAACTGAAGTACCTTAGCCAGATCAAAAAATTGCTAGCCGAACAATTTGGCTCACCGGAAGAAGACTTTGTTAAGTTTTTTGCATCCAGAATCTATGACGGTGTACTGACGGCAAAGGTCAAACAGTCCTTTACCGACATTACCAAGAAGGCACTTAGCCAATTTCTGAATGACAGCATCAATGCAAGATTGAAATCTGCGATTGGTGGCAGTGTCAACTCCTCAACTATCCAACCGGCATTTGATAGTAATCCATCAAGTGATAACAATAATGCCGAAGGCTGTAGTGAGGAAAAATCAAAGGTCGATACAACGATTGAAGAGATGGAAGGCTTTAATGTTGTCAAAGCAATTCTGAGACAGCGATTTGATGTAACAAGAATCGCGGCAAGAGATACCCAAAGTTATTTTGGTATTCTCCTCGACGATAATAATCGCAAGCCGTTATGCCGGTTGCATTTTAATGCAAGACAGAAATATATCGGTTTATTCGATGCAGACAAAAAAGAGACTAGGCATCCTATTTCCTCGATCGATGAAATCTTTACCTTTGCAGATCAGTTGCTGACCGCGACATCAGTCTATGAATAGTTGAAATTAGGAGGGGGGATAATCCCCCCTTCATCTCGCAATGAACATCCCCGTTTTACAACTCAAGCCGTGCTCCATCACCGTCTCCACCAGCATCTGGTTGAAACGCTGATAGGCCTCTTCCTCAAGGAGCCCCGGATAGCTCAACACCCTCAGCGCATGTCCTTGATAATCAGGATGATAGGGCGGGTGGAGATGGGCATAGTCGTTGAGACAAAAACCCAGCCCCTGATAGAAGCGCAGACGGCGAATGGCAATCTCATCTTCTGGCGGATCGATCTCGAGAATGACGGTTTTGCCTTCCCGCGCGCAAAATTCGGCCAGCAGGCGGCTGCCGTAGTTGCGGCCGCGCAGCGCCGGATTGATGGCCAGATGCTCGATATAGATCTGCTCACCGCACGCCCACCAGAAGATGAAACCGAGCAGCAGGCCGTCCTGATAAAAGATTTGGCAGTGATAGCGAGGATCCCGCATCTTCTGGGGCTGATGCTGTGACTGGCGCTGCTCGTAGCGGGGAAAACTCTCGCCATAGATCTGCCAGACCAGCGGCCACGCCGGATGGTTTACCTATCTAATCACTTCACTCTCAATCATCAGAACTGCCTCTCATCTATTTTGCAGAACGTTCATCTATACATAAAAAGTTCCGCCACATCATCCTCTAATGAAATAAAAGCCAGAACGCCAGATTAGCGGGCGCCATCCGGTTGCGAGACAAACTGCTGCTGACTGCCATCGGGCAACAGCGCCAACACGCTTTGAGCGGCCAGTTTTATCCCCGCCTGCTCGGTGGCCGGGCCGAAGTTGGCTATCAGTCGAGTGCCATCGGCAAACTCGCTCTGCTGCACCACTCCTCGTTTGTCGAGCCAGCGAAAACCGGTGAGGGGCTGGTTGTAGAGCCTTTCATGCAGCGGGCGGAAGAAAGCATCGAGCCCCTTGAGGTAGGGAATGCGCGCGCTGGCGCTATCCAGACTGAGATTGAGCAGCGGCGGCACGTTGTAGAGCTGCTGCAACAGCTCGGTGACCTGACGGCTCTCCTTGAACTTGAGGCTATCCATAGTCCAGTGGTGGGTGGTCACTATGCTGTCGTGAAAAACGCTCTGGAGCAGCGGCAACCGCAGCGCCGGATCGAAGTAGAGCCCCTCATACTCGGGCTTGAGGTGGCTCTGGCGAAAGAAGAACGCAGGCTGATGCTCCGGATACCAGGCTCCCAGATAGTAGGGAGAGCGCTTGTTGCGGCGCATATCGGGATCCTGCCAGCCAAAGCCGCTGGTCTGGGGGCCGTGGGCAAAGGCCGCGGTGCGATTGGCAACCGCCCCGCCCTCCTCGGAGCCCACCAGTACACCCTGACTCCTGGCAATCCACGCCATCCCGGCCATCCGGTTTTGCGCATCCTGCGCCTGACTGGTCGGCTTGGCCGGGTCGAAGTCGTCAAACACCATGCCGGTCGCCGCCACATCGAGGAACCAGCTGTTGTAGTGGCTCGCCTGCTGCAATTTGGGCACTCGCTGCTCCATCACCGGGCGCACACAGGCCTGATTGGTGTAGACGCCGCTATTTTGAAAGCCGCTCTTGCGCCGTCCGTTCTCCTGCATGATGCCGCAGCGCAGGTAAATATCCTGCCCCATCTGGGCGGTGAGCCAGCTCTGCTGGCGATTCCCCTCCGGCAGCGCGGTATCGTAGGAGTCGTAGGGAGCGATGAGATAGCCCGCCTGTTTGGCAAGCGCTATCCCCTCTGGCGCGGCAAAACCCGCCGTCCACTGGGGCAACCCCAGCCAGAGTTTTGGTAGCCCAGCCTGTTTGAGGGCATCAATCATCTTGGCCGAGCTGCCATCGCCCCAGCTCTCTGGCTCGTTGAGCGCTGCACCCAGTTGCGTGGCCGCCAGCGTGCGCCGGGCTTTGATATCGGCCAGTTGCTGACCCGGATGGCGCAGCGCCAGCGCCTGCTCTACCCCGGCCAACACCAAATTTTGCAGGTAGCGGTTGCGGGCCAGAAAGGGCGCTTGCAGCGCACGCTTGCTCTCCCCCTTGAGCCAGTCGGCGGGGATCAGGCGGCGCAGCGCGGGCCAGCTCTTCACATCCTGTGGCACCAGCAGTCGCTCACCCCAGAGATAGAGGTGAGAGGCGCCGATCAGCCGCTTGCCATCCTTTACTGCCGCCAGCTTGCTCTCGAGCGAGACCAGCTCGCCCCGCTCCTGCAACCAGCTGCGATAGGCCTTGGCCGCCGCTAGCCAGTCGTTGCCCGGTTGCAACGACACTGCCACCTCATAGGGGTCAGCCAGATTGAGGCGATTGACGCTATGGGTCGCGGTGAGGGCAATGCCATCTTGCTTGGGCGCAAAGGTGAGCCGGTTGTTGAAAGGGTTGGCAAAGAGGATCGCCAGCTGCTGATCGCCGTGATCCAGCCCAACCACCGGCAGGGTCAGATTATCCGTGGTGTTGATCCCCTGATACTCCTGCGCCAGCGCCTTGCGCCACGCAGTGTGCGTAGCCGGAATGCGAAATCCCTCGTGGATCGGCAGTATCAGCGCCTGCGCCCCTGCCGGTACCCGCGGCCACACCAGCTCGCCAGCACTCGCACGGCTCAGGGTGAGGATCAGACGATTGCCCTCGAGGCGAGCCAAGGCCCGCACCTCGCCATCGGCACGGGTCAGCCAGCTGGCGCGCTCCCCCTCCTGCTGCAGAGCGGTGACCGGCTGACGCGGGCCGGGAGAAGAGATGAGAAGGTGCTTGCCCGATGGCAGCACAGCCTCGGCCGCCAGGGTGGCGGGATCCAGCTCGATGCGCCACTGATCGTTGGCAAGGGTCAGCGCCTCGGCAGGCAGGGAGAACAGCGGCGCCAACAGCAGCAGCGGGCGGATCCGGCTCGTTAGCACGGGAAGAAGAGTCATGGTCGGTGATTCCTGATAACACACGGGAATCGCCATTTCAGCAGATTGGCCGCCTGCGATTGTCAGGCCAATGTCAGGATTGCGTGCAACTGACCATCACGACGACCATTACTCAACCGGCCCAGCCTGACTGTGGCTTAGCTGCAACACCAGCTGGCCGCGCTGGCTGGTCTGCACCAGCGAAAGGGTACGCCAGCTGTCGGGCGTGGCAGCAGGCCAGTTCACCGGCTCATCGGGCGCAATGCGGTGCCACCAGAGCAGGGAATATTGCGGGCGGGCCAGCACAGTCTGCTCAAGCCAGAGCGGCGTACAGGAAGCGGGATTGGCGGGGGGATTGGCTACCGCCTGTGGCGAGCGGGAGAGCCAGTCCAGATCCTGCACCGCAGGCAGCGGCAGTGCCACCTGCCACTCCTTACCCGCCACCGTCAGCCGCAGCTGATAGAGCCCGACTGGTAAAGGCGTCGGTAGATCGGACCCCACGACCCTGACTCCGGAGTTCTCTTCCGCCTCCCACTGGGCACCTGCCAGTCGGTCACGGCCAGCGGAATCGATAAGTTCCGCGGTGGTGATGGGCCCCTCCCCGGTCAACTGCACCCGATAGTCCCGCAGCAGCGGCGCATCGCGCTGGATCAGCTCAAGGCGCAGCTCGCTCACCCCATCAGGCAGAGTGAGCGGGAAATCCTTGCCGCAGTGCTGGGCACTGAGCGCAGCCAGCATCCCCTGACAGCTACGGCGCTCGGCATCACTTGTGAGGGCGGGCCATGCCTGCTGCAAAGATTGCCAGGCGTGCCGGTTATCCCCCTGCAACAGCGCCAACGTAGCCGGTTGCAGCGGGTCGGCGCGATCGGCTTCCAGGAGGAGTTCGGTTGCCATCACGCTGCTTACGTTTAGAAGGCCCAGGTTCAGAAGGCCGACGCTTAGAGCCAACAGCAGCCCAACCAGCGTGGCACGCTTCACGCTGTCACCTCCAGCCGGTAGCCGATACCGCGCACCGTCTCAATGGCCAGCCCAGGCAGCTTCTGGCGCAGCTGCAGAATATGGGTATCAACGGTGCGGGTGGAGGGAAACGCCTGATAGCCCCATACCCGGTTGAGGATCTCCTCCCGGCTCAGCACCCGCCCCGCCATCCGCACCAGCAGGGTGAGCAGGGCAAACTCGGTGGGGGTAAAGCTCACCTCCGCATCCTGCCAGCTCGCCTGCATCCGGGCGGGGTGGAGCTGCAAGCCGCCCACCGCCTGAGTGCCATCCCCCAGCTGGCGCAGCTGAGCCCGGATCCGCGCCAGCAGCTCGTCGTGGGAGAAGGGCTTGGTCAGGTAGTCGCGCGCCCCCGCATCGAGCCCGGCCACCCGATCGCTCACCTCCACCCTTGCGGTGAGCACGATCACCGGCAGCGCCTTGCGCGACAGCCACTGGGGTAGCCAGTCGAGGGCATCCCCCTCCGACATGGTGCGATCGAGCAGCACCAGATCCGCCGCCAGCCACTGCTGCTCCGCCGCAGCTAGAGTGTCACACCAGAGGCAGCGATACCCCTCACGGGTCAGATAGCGTTGCAGGTTCTCCGCCAATAGCGCCTCGTCTTCGACAAGCAAGATGGTCTTCATGATTCGGTGTCGCTCCAGAGTTGGCAGGACAGCGTCAGGGTGAAGGTAGTGGGCGGGCCGGATAGGGTGAGGCGCCCGCCAAGACGGCGCAGCAGATGGCGCACGATGGCAAGCCCCAACCCCAAACCCTCGGCACGGGCACCGCGGCGCAGCAGGGTGGCGAGCCGGTAACTCGGCAACTCGCCGCTATCGCTAACCGCGAGGATCAAACGCCCCGCCTGCCAGCTGGCATTGACTCGAACCGGTGCACGGCCATGCTGGCTGGCGTTGCGCAGCAGGTTGTCGAGGGCAAGATCGAGCCAGTAGAAGGGGAGCGCCAGAGTCATCTCACGCTCAAGGCAGAAGGTAGCGCCATGCCGCTCGCAGGCCAGGGGGAGCCACTCGGCCAGACTGACCGCCACCCGCTCATCCTCGAGGGTCTCTGCCGCCAGATAGTGGCGACTGGCCTGCGCCAGCTGATGCAGACGGGCGACACAGCCCAGCAGTTGACCCACGCTCTGCTGGGCGGAAGGGGGCAGCCGATCGAAATCGTGGCGCAGCTCCTCGCTGATGCCGGAGAGCGCCATGATGGGGGTGCGCAGCTCATGAGTCAGCATCTGCAACGCGACGCGCCGCTCCCGCAGCAGGCGCCAGCGCTGCCAGCTGGCCCACCCCAGCAGCAGAATGAAACCAAGGGAACTGGCCAGCGCCAGCCACTGCCAGCCAAGCGTGGGGCGAGTATTGAAGCAAATCGCTCCGACTCGCTCTTCACAGGGACCATCGGTACGGCTATCCAGCGTCACGCCAAGCCGCTCGGCCAGCGGCTGCCACTGCCCGGCGCCGTAACGACGCCACTGCCCATCGGCAAGCAGCCAGAGCTGACCCGATTGCAGCAGCCAGCGCTCCCCCCGCAGCAGGGCGTCGAGGTTGTCATCATCAAGCTCGCCAAGCTGCCCCAACCGATCGCGCCGCTCCCGCACATGGAGCAGAGCGTTGAGCCCGGCCGCCGGATGACCAGCCTGCCAGCGAGCCACGCTGGAGCCGCCCAGCGGATAGATGGGGTGAGCGGCAAACCAACTGGTCGAGGGCGCAGCCCCTTGGCCACAAAGCGCCTGCAGCAGTGGCAGCCACTCGGCAGGCAACGCATTCTCTGTCCCGCACTCCTGCTGATAGCGATAGATGGCTTGCAACTGGCGCAGTGGATAACGCTGCCAGGCGGGATATAGGGAGTCGGGAGCGATCAGGCGACGATCGAGCCGCTGCACCTCGTCAAGAGGCAGCGCCTGTTCGGGAGCCTGCTTGGCCAGCTCGCCCGCCAGACGATCCGCCAGCGGCCCGGCCAGCACGGGATACGTCATGCCGTAGCAGATCAGGGAGCAGAGCAGCAGGATCAGGCGCATGGGTTCAACTCGAGATGACTCCGGATCAAGGCGCAGCAGATCACTGCGCCATAAAAAATGTCAGCGCCATTTTTCAATGGCGCTGACATCCGGTCAACCGCTAACGGCATTGGCGCGGCTCGCGCCAGCCCATATGAACCGTCATCTATTTGAACAGCCCCTTGAGCAGCTGGTCGGCCACCCCTTTGACGGCCTCGTTGTCGGCCTTGTCACCCAGCAGCTTCTTGAGGCCGCGTTCGGCCTCCTTGCGGGCCTTATCCTCCAGCAGCTTGTTGTTGCTGAGCAGCGCCTTCACATCGAGCTGGTAGCTGGGGGCCTGCCAGTGGCCGCCTATCCGCACCGGAATGGTGATCTCCTTGAGCTCGTCCACATCCTTGCCTCCCTGCCCCTTGCTGCTCTCGACGATGGAGGTGAGGAACAGGAAGTCGAGGCTCTCCGGCACCAGCGCCGTCTGCCCCTCGCCCTTGACCCGCAAGGCCGGCGCAAAGAGCTGGATGTCGTTGCTGCGGGCGATGCCGTTGGCAATCTGGAAGCTGGCGGTCAGGGCGCTGAAGTCGGTCTTGCGCGCCTCCTTCACCTGCTCGGCCCCCTTGCCGGTGAGGGTAGCCCGCGCCTCGCGGATCATCTCCGGCAGGTTGATGCCATGCAGGGCACCGTCGCTCAGTTTCAAGGTAACCTTGCCCTGCATCCCGTTGCGCAGTGCCAACGCGGAGAGACCACGGCCCTGCACCTGCACATCGAGATCGCCCTTGCCCTCCAGCAGATCGCTCTGAGCCAGAGTCTGCAACAAGGGGCGAATATTCACTCCGGCCACCTGCTTGTGCACCTTGTAGGTGGCGGGCTGCTGGCGCGCGTCGAGTACCCCGTTCGCGCTTACCTGACCGCCAGCCACGGTCGCGCTGAACTGCTTGAGCGTCAGCAGTCCCTTGGCCAGAGCCACCTGCAGATCGACAGCACCGAGATCCAGCCCTTTCAGACGCAGGCTGCCGAGTTGCAGCCGACCATCCAGATCCATCCCCTTGAGCGCGCCCAGATCCGGTTCGACCGCGGAGAGGGTTTCGCTCTTGCCGGTTACCGCTTTATTGCCACTTGCAGCGGTGTTGGCAACACCGGCCGCCGGTTTGTCCTCTTTCGGCTGTGCGGTCGTGGTCGGTGCCGATTTGGCGAGCCATTTGTCGAGATCCAGCTTCTCCCCCTTGAGCTCGAAGCTGATTGCGGGAACAGCGCCAAGCTGCACGGTTCCATCACCACTCAGCAGCGCCTCATCGGCACTCATCACCAGCTTGCTCAGGGTAATCAACTGTTTGTCGAGCTCAGCACGGGCAAACCCGGCCAGTTTCAGCTTCATCTGCGGGCGTGGCAGCGCATCACCTTCCAGCGCTGCCGTCAGCAGCACATCGGAGAGCTCGGCCAGCTTCATCTCTTTATCGAGCCGTCCCTTGAGTGTTCCTTCCAGCGAGCCAGCCAATGAAGCTTGCTGCCCCTCACCCTTGGTCCCCTTCAGCGCCAACGTGAGGTTGCTCCACTCACCAAGGGCCAGTCGGTCTCCCTTGATGGAGAAACTGTCGAGTCGCAGGGACGGATCACTCAGGCTGCCACTGAGGCTCAAGTCTTTCAGTTCACTGGCCATCACCTCCTGCGCCAGCTTGATCTGGGTCTGACCCTTGATATCGAAAGCGAGCTTGTCGGCACTCCCCTTGGCGGCCAGCGTTACGGGTACCCACTGACCGGTGACCAGCTGCCCCATATCGAGATCGAGGCGATCCAGTCGCAGCGAGGTGCCGCTGCGATCATCCTGTACCAGCGCGCTGGCCTGGGAGAGCGCGACACCCTGCAAGCTGATCTGCCAGGGCTTGCTATCAGCGGTTGGCGCAGGGGTTGCGGGGACGACCGGTTCGCTTGCATCAGCAGTGGCATCTTTGATCAGTCCGCTCAGATTGGAGCTGCCATCCGCCTTGGTCTGGATAAAGAGATGAGCGCCACTCAGGGCCACCTTGCCGATCTCCAGACGATGTGAGAGCAGCGGTAACAGGGCCACCGAGGCCTCACCCTGTTCGAAACGAATCAGATCCGGCTCGGCAAAACCGGCCGGATTGCGCAGAGCCACCTTCTCCAGCGAGAGGCCGAGACTCGGCCAGAAACGCCAGTCAATCTCCCCCGCCATCACCAGCTCCCGGCCCGTGCTCTTGCGCACCTGTTCAGCCAGTTGGGGCTTGAATTGATTGGGGTCGATAAGGCTTATCAGCGTCACTATGGCCAGCAAGGCCGCCACGGCGATGCCGAGCAAGATGAGAACTATCTTCTTCACGATATGCTCCTTGAATCCGGATCCACTGCAGACTATACCACTCACCGTCTGACGAATGGGGTCTGCGGGACAAAAGCGGACAAGGATGAGACAGGGATGGTCGCTGCCAATCCCCATCGTCATCAGCAAGGATCAGGCTTGCAAAGGGGATTGCTGCAACCGCGCCATCGCGGTGCGCGTCGACTCGAACGCAAAGCGGGGCAAGGGGATATCGCTGATCTTCAGCCACTGACAGGCGGCCACATCGTCAGCCGGCTGGATAACCGGTTTTTCGCTCAGCATGATGGCAAAGAAAGTGTCACAGGTGTGATAGGTGATGCCATCGTAGGGGTAGATATTGGGGAAGGAACCGAGATAGGTAAAAGGTTGGGCGCTAACATCGAGCCCCAACTCCTCCTGCAACTCGCGCACCAGCGCCCCCTCCAGCGACTCGCTGGGATCGACAAATCCCCCCGGCAGATCCAGCAATCCCTTGCCCGGATTGCGGGCACGCACCGCAACCAGCACCTCATCCTGCCAGCAAAGCGCCACCATTACAGCCGTCGCCACATTCTGGAAAAAATGAAAACCGCAGCCACAGCTAAACTCTTTGGGGCTGACGCTCTGCAGGGTTTGACCGCCGCATTTTGGGCAAAACATGGGCTATCTCCGACGAAATAAAGCGCCATTTTAAGCTGTTGCGACCGTTTTTTATGAGTAAAACAGACGGGAAAGACGAGGAATTCAAAGGGAGAGGAATAAAACGGAGCAATTATCAGGCTATTTGCTGAATTGCAGGCAATAAAAAACCCCGCTCATTGAGCGGGGTTTCTTGTATTGGGTGCCTGGCAGTGTCCTACTCTCGCATGGCGAATGCCACACTACCATCGGCGCTACCGCGTTTCACTTCTGAGTTCGGCATGGGATCAGGTGGTTCCACGGCGCTATGGCCGCCAGGCAAATTCTTAATCTAGAAAGCTGACGTGAATAACGACTTGGCTACTGTGCTTTGTCATTACCACTGAATTTGAGTAGTTCGTTCTATTTGCTACAAGTCTTAGAACACTTCTTGGGTGTTGTATGGTTAAGCCTCACGGGTAATTAGTATGGGTTAGCTCAACACGTCGCCGCGCTTACACACCCCACCTATCAACGTTGTGGTCTCCAACGGCCCTTTAGGACCCTCAAGGGGTCAGGGATGACTCATCTCAGGGCTCGCTTCCCGCTTAGATGCTTTCAGCGGTTATCGATTCCGAACTTAGCTACCGGGCAGTGCCACTGGCGTGACAACCCGAACACCAGAGGTTCGTTCACTCCGGTCCTCTCGTACTAGGAGCAACTCCCTTCAATCATCCAACGCCCACGGCAGATAGGGACCGAACTGTCTCACGACGTTCTGAACCCAGCTCGCGTACCACTTTAAATGGCGAACAGCCATACCCTTGGGACCGACTTCAGCCCCAGGATGTGATGAGCCGACATCGAGGTGCCAAACACCGCCGTCGATATGAACTCTTGGGCGGTATCAGCCTGTTATCCCCGGAGTACCTTTTATCCGTTGAGCGATGGCCCTTCCATTCAGAACCACCGGATCACTATGACCTACTTTCGTACCTGCTCGACCTGTCCGTCTCGCAGTTAAGCTGGCTTATGCCATTGCACTAACCTCCTGATGTCCGACCAGGATTAGCCAACCTTCGTGCTCCTCCGTTACTCTTTGGGAGGAGACCGCCCCAGTCAAACTACCCACCAGGCACTGTCCGCGAGCCCGATTCAGGGCCCTGCGTTAGAACATCAAACATACAAGGGTGGTATTTCAAGGACGGCTCCAGCGCAACTGGCGTCACGCCTTCAAAGCCTCCCACCTATCCTACACATGTAGGTTCAATGTTCAGTGCCAAGCTGTAGTAAAGGTTCACGGGGTCTTTCCGTCTAGCCGCGGGTACACCGCATCTTCACGGCGAATTCGATTTCACTGAGTCTCGGGTGGAGACAGCATGGCCATGGTTACACCATTCGTGCAGGTCGGAACTTACCCGACAAGGAATTTCGCTACCTTAGGACCGTTATAGTTACGGCCGCCGTTTACCGGGGCTTCGATCAAGAGCTTCGCTTGCGCTAACCCCATCAATTAACCTTCCGGCACCGGGCAGGTGTCACACCCTATACGTCCACTTTCGTGTTTGCAGAGTGCTGTGTTTTTGATAAACAGTCCCAGCCATCTGGTCACTGCGACTCCCGACAGCTCCATCCGCAAGGGACTTCACCATCAAGAGCGAACCTTCTCCCGAAGTTACGGTTCTATTTTGCCTAGTTCCTTCACCCGAGTTCTCTCAAGCGCCTTGGTATTCTCTACCCGACCACCTGTGTCGGTTTGGGGTACGATGACTTGTAATCTGAAGCTTAGAGGCTTTTCCTGGAAGCAGGGCATCAATGGCTTCCGCACCGTAGTGCGTTCGTCTCGTGTCTCAGTGTTGTGTCTCCGGATTTGCCTAGAAACACCACCTACGCACTTTCACCAGGACAACCGTCGCCTGGCCCACCTAGCCTTCTCCGTCCCCCCATCGCAATTACAAGTCGTGCAGGAATATTAACCTGCTTCCCATCGACTACGCCTTTCGGCCTCGCCTTAGGGGTCGACTCACCCTGCCCCGATTAACGTTGGACAGGAACCCTTGGTCTTCCGGCGAGGAGGCTTTTCACCCCTTTATCGTTACTTACGTCAGCATTCGCACTTCTGATATCTCCAGCATACCTCTCGATACACCTTCGCAGACTTACAGAACGCTCCCCTACCACTCACACATAAGTGTGAATCCGCGGCTTCGGTGCCTGGTTTGAGCCCCGTTACATCTTCCGCGCAGGCCGACTCGACTAGTGAGCTATTACGCTTTCTTTAAATGATGGCTGCTTCTAAGCCAACATCCTAGCTGTCTGAGCCTTCCCACATCGTTTCCCACTTAACCAGAACTTTGGGACCTTAGCCGGCGGTCTGGGTTGTTTCCCTCTTCACGACGGACGTTAGCACCCGCCGTGTGTCTCCCGGATATTACTTACTGGTATTCGGAGTTTGCATGGGGTTGGTAAGTCGGGATGACCCCCTAGCCCAAACAGTGCTCTACCCCCAGTAGTATTCGTCCGAGGCGCTACCTAAATAGCTTTCGGGGAGAACCAGCTATCTCCGAGTTTGATTGGCCTTTCACCCCCAGCCACAGGTCATCCCCTAACTTTGCAACGTTAGTGGGTTCGGTCCTCCAGTTGATGTTACTCAACCTTCAACCTGCCCATGGCTAGATCACCCGGTTTCGGGTCTACACCTTGCAACTAGACGCCCAGTTAAGACTCGGTTTCCCTACGGCTCCCCTATACGGTTAACCTCGCTACAAAATGTAAGTCGCTGACCCATTATACAAAAGGTACGCAGTCACCCCGAAGGGCTCCCACTGCTTGT